>NZ_AP038914.1:0-2289766 GCF_055387105.1 Caldifarcimen microaerophilum
ATGTCTGCCCTTTCGGAGTCCCGTCTTCTTGATCTTGTCTGGGAACAAATTCGCTCGCGCCTTGGCCGGGGTGGCGAGCGGAGGGATCTCAAACTGCTGGAGGTGAGGGGGAAAGAAGCCGTGGTGCGGGGACGGCCCACCACGGAACTGGAGCGATGGCTTCTCTCTGCCCTCCAGGAATTTTTCCCCGCCGTGGAACGTGTGGTCTTTCAGGAACCGGAAGCTCCACCGTCGCCCGAAAGCCCCCTGGACCGCATCGCCCGCACACCTCACAACCGGTTTGCCGTGGAACTCATGGCCCATCTTCTGCCCCGCAAAGGCAAGCCCCTCTATAACCCTCTGGTGTTCTGGGGTCCTCCCGGCGCCGGAAAGTCCACGGTGATTCTGGCCTATGCCCACGCCCTCCGGAATCAGGGGGTCCCCGTTCTCTACTGGACCGCCGATCGGTTCATGAAAGACGCGGTGGAAGCTCTTCGGGAAAAGCGCCTGCGCGCGTGGCATGCGGAAATCACCCGTCACACGGTGATCATCCTGGAAAACCTCCAGGAACTCTCGACCCGGGGGGGCTTTTTCCAGTCGGAGGTTCTCACCCTGTTCGAGGAAACCCGGGTGCACAGCCAGTGGATCCTTTCCCTGGACCAGCACCCCCGCCATCTCCGCAAGCTCCGGGATGACCTCCGTTCTCGTCTTCTCGGTGGGCTTTCCGTCCACCTCCCTGCGCCGGATCTGGAAAGCCGGCGGGCGTTTGTACAATTTCTTCTCGAGAAACGGGGCCGGGCGCTCCCTTCGGAACTGGTGGACCTCCTGGTCTCCCGTGCCCCCGGAGATCTGCGGGTTCTGGAAGGCTGGATCAATCAGGTGCTGGCCTATGAAGAGCTCCAGGGACGCCTCCCGGACTGGCACACCCTGGAACGGGATGTGCTCCTGGAGGAACCCTCCATTGCCCACACCGTGATCGCCGTGGTGAGCGAGACTCTGTCCGTTTCGGTGGACGGCATCCTGGGGCGGAGCCGCCGCCGGAACGTGGCCCTTGCCCGCCGGATTGCCATGTTTCTGCTCCACGAAGACTTCCACATGTCCCTGCGGGAGATCGGTGAGGTGTTCGGTCGCCACCACACCACCGTCCTTTCCAATCTCCGGACCCTGGACAGGGAACGCCGCAGGGATTCCCGTGTGGACGGGCTGATTCAGCGTATCCGGAGTGCCCTTGAGAGTGAGACCTGAGGAAATCCGGGAGCGCGTCCGCGAACTGTATGTCCGGGCGGAAGAAGGTTATGAATCCCGGCTTCGCCCCGTTGTCCCCGGGTCCCCTCCCTTCTGGCTGTTTTCCCTTTTTCTGGCGGTGGGACTGGTGGGGGTGATGTGGGGCACGATGTTTGCCCTTCTGGGGGGCTGGCATGCCCTCACCCGGATGGTCAACTTCCTTTCCGAGGCCACCCGGGTGTATGAACCCACGCCCTAAAACCCGAACCGATCCACCACCACAAAATTCTGATACTCCAGAAATCGCCGACCGGTCAGGCGTTCGGTGAGATCGGCAACCGCCTTCTGGAGCCGCCGGCGCAGGGAAGGCGGGCGAAGGGTGGGGCGAAAAGTCCAGGTGCACCGGGCGAGGTAGTCCTCCATCACGGCGGGATGAGGACCCCTGTACCGGCGAAGCCCTTCCGTCTCCCCATACACCGCTTCCGCCGGAACGTCCTCTGGGGGTTCGGCGATCTCGGACCGCTTGCCCCGAACGTATTCGGATTGATAGATTTTCCGGAGCATCCTCCGCGGCGGGAGCATCCACCCGTAGTGGTGGATCCAGGCGTTGAGGAGCACCACCCGGAGTTTCCGTCCCTGCCGGCGAAAGCCCTGGGCATCCCCCCATGCGTGGATGTCAGGGAGATTGCGCACAATCCGGACCTCCCGGGCATACCAGCCGTATCCGTGGTGGAAATATTCGGGGCTCCCATAAAAGTGCCGGTATTGAAGGGCCATGCCCTCCACCCGGGAATCTTCCTCATAGCGCTCCAGGGCCTCCCGGATCAGGGGGATATCCCATTCGGGGATGACCTCGTCCGCCTGGAGATACACGCACCAGCGCCCCCGGCAGGCCCTGAGGGCCAGATCGGTGTAGTGGGCATAATAGCGGGGACCGGTGAAGGGAACGGGATCGGCCGGGAGGATCCGGATTTTCGGATCGTTGAGGGATCGCAGAATGTCTTCCGTTCGGTCTTCGGAAGGGGCGAGCACCACCACCAGTTCGTCCACCAGGGGAAGAAGACTCAAAAGGCTTTCCCGCAGGGGATAGCCCGCCCGCTCGGCGTTGGCGACAAAGGTGAATCCACTCACCCGGGGGGTCATGCGGGGAGAAAAGCGAGAAGGGTTTTCTGGAGGCCCTCCCGCAGAGACGTTCGGGGGGCCCACCCCAGGACCTCCTGCGCCCGGCGGGGGGAAAGAAGGCTTTTCTTGAGATCTCCCGGCCGGGCGGGGCCCTTCCGGGGTTGTTCCGCTCCTTCGGGAAGGGATACCCCCGCTTCCCGCAGAAGGTCCACCAGAAGCCGGTACAGTTCCCCCGTCGTGGTGGGCCTGCCCGTGGCGATGTTGAGGATCTCCCCGTCTCCACGGTGCAGGGCGAGGAGATTGGCCTCCACCACGTCCCCCACGAACACGTAATCCCGGATCATGCCGTCCGGGGTTTCCGGATAGGCGTACATCACCGGAATCTCGCCGGCAAGCAGTTTTTCCAGAAAGATGGCCACCACGCCGGCCTCTCCGTGGGGAACCTGCCGGGGTCCATACACGTTGGCATACCGCAGCACGGTGAAGGCAAGGCCGTGGGTCTGGCCGAACCAGCGGATGTACAGCTCGCCCGTGAGTTTTGAAAGGGCATAGGGGGAGAGGGGAGAAGGAGGACGGCTTTCCTCCGCAGGCTCATCCACCTCGCCATAAATGGCACCGCCCGTGGAGGCAAAGATGATCTTCCGAACCCCGGCCCGCACGGCGGCCTGGAGGAGCCGGAGGGTTCCGAGCACATTGACGCGGGCATCTTCGTGGGGGTCCTCCACCGAAAGGGGCACCGAGATCTGCGCCGCATGGTGATTGATCACCTCCGGCCGCTCCCGGAGAATGAGCTCGTCCACCGCCGGATCCGTGATGTCCATCTTGAAGAACCGGGCATCGGGATGGACGTTCTGTGCCTTTCCGCTTGTGAGGTTGTCCACCACCAGGACCTCATGCCCGGCCGCCACATACGCATCCACCACGTGGGAGCCGATAAATCCTGCACCACCCGTGACCAGGATCTTCATGACAGACGCTCGCTGTACCAGGCGTCAAAATATTGCCGGAACTGAGGATCGTGGTCCACAATCCGCTCCCACCAGGCCGGATGGGTTCGATACCATTCCACCGTGAGTGAGAGGCCCTCGTCCAGGGAAATCCGGGGCGACCAGTCCAGGTCCTTCCGGGCCTTGCTGGAGTCCAGCCAGTAACGCCGGTCGTGCACTGGACGATCCTTCACAAACCGGATGAGGGACTCCTCTTTCCCCAGAAGTTGAAGGATTTTCTTCACCATTTCGATGTTGGGGGTGGGGCGTTCGGCACCCAGGTTATACACTTCGCCCGGTTTTCCTTTCTCCATCGCCCGCACGAGCCCTTCCACCGCGTCCTGAACGAAAAGCCAGGATCGCTCCTGCCGACCGTCCCCATACACGGGAAGGGGGGCGTCCCGCAGGGCACGGATGATCATGAGGGGAATGAACTTTTCCGGGTGCTGGCGAGGGCCAAAGATGTTGGTGGGTCGAACCACCACCCCCGAAAGGCCCATCCGGGCAAAGAACGCGTGGGCAAAGCGATCTGCGGCAAGTTTGGAGAGGGCATAGGGGTTGGTGGCGTCCAGGGGTGCGTTCTCGGATGCGGGGGAAAAGGTTTCACCATACACCTCGTCCGTGCTCATGTGGAGGATCTTCCCCGCATACTTCAGACGGTGGGCTTCCTGGAGCAGGGAGACCGTGCCATGGATATCGGAAAACAGGAAACTCTCCACGTCCAGAAACGACCGGTCCACATGGGTTTCCGCCGCCAGGTGGAACACACCATCCGAAGCCGACAGGAGGGCCGGCCACACCGAAGGGTTGGCCACATCGGCAACGACCAGGACAAACCGGTGATCCTGCCCGAACCGATCTTTGAGAAACATCCCGAGATCTTCCGAGGTGGGGACGGGCTGGACGGACCAGGCGGAGGGGATTTTCACCGCAAGATCCCGGGCTTCTTTGGCCTCCATGGCAAACTCGGCGAGGCGGTGTCCATCCTCCTCGGCATAGTGGGCATAGAGGGCGTGCCGGCGGGGAAGACTCCCGAACAGGGGCACATAGACCTTCCGTTCCGATTCGGGGACGAAATCCAGATTTTCCACCGATCCCGCATAGGTGAGCCAGTCCACGCCGATCACACGGTGTCCGAGAGAGAGGAGATGCTCCACCAGATGGGATCCGATGAACCCGGCCGCGCCGGTGACGATGTAGGTTTTCATGAGACCTGCTCCTGGATGGCTTGGAGAACGGTAAAGAACTTTTTGTGGGCGCCCACATCGTGGACCCGGAACACCCGTACACCTTTGAGAAGACACCAGGCGGCCGCAGCAAGGGTGCCCTCCAGGCGTTCATCCGGCGTGTCTCCCGCTCCCAGCATCCCGATGAAAGACTTGCGAGACACGCCGATCAAAACCGGCGCCAGTTCCCGAAAGCGGTCCACATGGTGAAGGAGGGCAAGGTTGTGCTCCAGACGCTTGCCAAACCCGATGCCCGGGTCCACCAGCACGCGGTCCACGCCGTGCTCCCGGGCAAACCGGACCCGTTCAGAAAGAAAGGTGTGCACTTCCTGGACCACGTCCCGGTATTGCGGGTTCTGCTGCATGGTTCGCGGGGTTCCTTTCATGTGCATGAGCACCACAGGGACCTGGTAGGTCCGGGCCACCTCCACCATCCGGGGGTCAAACCGGAGGGCGGACACATCGTTGATCCAGTTTGCGCCCTGCTTGAGGGCCTCTTCCGCCACCGTGGCTTTGGTGGTGTCCACCGAAATGGGGATATCAAAGCGGGTGCGGATGGCCTCCACCACGGGAATCACCCGCTCCAGTTCTTCCTCAAGGGAAACCGGTTCGGCACCGGGGCGGGTGGATTCCCCACCCACGTCCACGATATCCACCCCCTCTCGCACCATCTCCTCCACCCGGCGAAGGGCCGCATCCAGGCGATTGTACCGTCTGCCATCGAAAAAGGAATCCGGGGTGACGTTGAGGATTCCCATGATCACCGGGCGAGGGGGAAGGGGCCACATCAGAGCTCACCCGCAAAGGCCCAGACCTGGAAAAGGCGTTCAGGAGGAATGGATTGCTCCAGCCGCTCCAGGGACAGGGGCTCACCGCTGTGGAAGGCCTGGATCTCCCGATCGTGCAACACCACAATCCCCTGCCTCAAATCCTCTCCGGGAAGAACGTAGAAAAGGTCTCCCGGGACCTGGGCTTCCCGGAGGGCCCGGAGCCACCACAGAAGGCTCCCACCGGGGAGAATCCCCTGAATCAGGGGGATGCCGGTGAAATACACCCCGATCCCGGTGAGCAGACGTTCTTCCAGATCATAAAAACGCCATTCCATGGGATCCACGGTGGAAAGCAGGTGCACGTAATGGAGGGCTGCCCGACCTTCTCGCAGTTCGTCCACGCCGTTTTTCCAGAACACCGATCCCACCACGGTCCCCCCCAGAAAGATCCCCCAGAGTTTCCCCTTGGTTGAGCGTCCCAGAAGGAGGCCCGAGGCTTTCGCGCGGTAGATCTCCCGGAAGATTTCCTTGGCCAGGGACCACTGTTCGGCCTTGCGCACCCAGCGTTCCTGGAGGGGGAGCTGGGCGAGAAGGGCATCAAAGAGCTCAAATCGGTTGGCCTCCACCACCGTTCGAACCCGGACCATCTCCAGCAGCTCAATCCCCCGCTCCATGGAGGACTCGGGGGGTGTTTCGGGGGCCTCGGCAGGCGCCGCCTGTTCCGCCGGCCTGCGCTCCAGCACGGCATACACCTCTTCATCCTTTTCGAGGCCTCCGAAATCCTCCGAGGTGAGGGCTTCCAGTTCCGGGACCTCTTCCAGGGATACTTCTTCGTTCAGCTCTTTTTCGGCATACTCCCCCGCACCCCACAAAAACAGTTTGGAGAGTTCTTTTCGTCCCCCGCCCCAGGTGCTGTCCACCGAGAGAATCCGCCCCTCTTTGATCTTGACGATTACCACCCCCGACCGCTCCGGTCCCCAGAACACGAGCTGGACCGTCTTCTTTTTCGAGAGGGCGTTGTACAGCACATCCACAAAGGATCCACGTCTCATCTCACCGCCCCGTGCGTTCAATCAGGGCATCCCTGGCCTGGCCGACCGAAACCCATCGCACCGGGACACCCAGCGCTTCTTCCAGTTGTAAAACATAGGGGGCGCGGTCCGCTCCGTCAAGATCCTCCGGAACCGGCCACATCCCATACTCCACCTCCACATCCTCCAGGTCAATCATCCCCAGAGGCGGCCATTCATACCGTTTTTCACCGATCCGCCAGGCCACACCCACCGGGACTTCACCCAGACCCGCCAGGACATCCAGCTTGGTGAGGGCAATATCCGTGACACCGTTCAGGCGGACCATGTAGCGCAAGAAGGGAAGATCCAGCCAGCCGCAGCGTCGGGGACGTCCCGTGGTGGAACCGTATTCTCCCCCCCGATCCCGCAACCATTCGGCTCGTTCATCCCTGATCTCGGTGGGGAAAGGTCCTTTTCCGACGCGGGTGGTGTAGGCTTTCATCACACCGATTACCCGGGTGAGGGCATGGGGTGCCACGCCGAGTCCCACTGTGGCACCTCCGGCGATGGTGTGGGAAGAGGTCACGAAGGGATAGGTTCCGAAGGCGAGGTCCAGGCCCGCACCCTGCGCCCCTTCCAGAAGGATCTGGCCCCCCTGTTCGTGATCCTTCTGGGTGAGGTAGGCTACGTCGGCCACAAAGGGGGCCACCCAGTCCCGAAAAGCCAGAAGTTCCTCCATCACCCGATCCCGGGGAAGGGGTGGTTTCCCATACCGTGCCGCAAGGATCGCCTCGTTCCATTCAAAAAACCGCTGAAGCATGCGGTCCCGGCGTTCCGGCCGCTCAAAAAGAACCCGGAGGGGGATGCCCCTCCGGGCACTACGATCCCGGTAGGTTGGGCCAATCCCGCGGCGCGTCGTCCCCACCCCCTTCCCCTTCTCTTCCTCAAAGTGGTCTTCCCAGCGGTGGTGGGGGAGGACGAGATGGGCCCGGGCATCCACAAACAGGCGGTCCCGCAAAGGGATCCCCTTCTCTTCCACGGTGGCGACTTCCTCCCGGAGAACGCCCGGATCCACCACCACCCCCGGACCGATCCCGCACCGGACATTCGGACGCAGAATCCCGGAGGGGAGCAGGTGGAAGATGTGTTTTTCACCGTTCACCAGAACGGTGTGGCCCGCATTGGCCCCCCCCTGAAACCGCACCACCCAGTCAAACGAGGGGGTAATGGCGTCCACGATTTTGCCTTTTCCTTCATCTCCCCACTGGAGTCCGATGATGACCGTGTAGGGCATGGCTATCCTCCAAAAAGGTCTGGCGTTGTGGAAAGCCCGAGATACCGAAGTCCCCGGGCGGTGATTTTCCGTCCCCGTGGGGTGCGAACCAGAAAACCGATCCGGAGCAGAAAGGGCTCCACCACCTCTTCCAGGGTCTGGGGATCCTCCCCCAGGGTGGCGGACAGGGCCCGAATGCCGGCGGGACCTCCCCCAAATTGTTCCACCAGCGTTTTCAGAAATCGCTGGTCCAGGGCGTCCAGGCCCCGGGGGTCCACACCCATGCGGTCCAGGGCATAGCGGGCAAGGTCATCCGTGATCACGCCATCCCCTTCCACCAGCGCAAAATCGTGGGTGCGACGCAACAGACGGTTGGCGATTCGAGGCGTTCCCCGGGACCGTCGGGCGATTTCCAGCGCACCTTCGGGGGTGATCTCCACACCGAGGATCCGGGCGGAGCGCACCACGATGTCCCGGATTTCCTCGTCCACGTAATACTCCAGGTGTTCCAGGATCCCGAACCGGGAGCGCAGGGCACCCGTGAGCATACCCGGACGGGTTGTGGCACCCACCAGGGTGAAGGGCTGGAGGTGGAGGCGGATGGCACGGGCGTGGGGACCGCGGTCCAGCATCACGTCCAGGACAAAGTCTTCCATTGCACTGTAAAGGTATTCTTCCACCACACGGGGCAACCGGTGGATCTCGTCAATAAAGAGCACGTCCCTTTCCTTGAGGCGCGTGAGAATGCCGGCAAGGTCGGCAGGGCGCTCAAGGACCGGTCCCGACGTGGCCACGATGTCCACGCCGAGTTCCTGAGCGATCAGATGGGCCAGGGTGGTCTTCCCCAGCCCCGGAGGTCCCGAGAGCAGCACGTGATCCAGGGCTTTCCCCTGCTTTCGGGCGGCCTCCACATACACCCGAAGGTTGGACACCACCCCCTTCTGTCCGACAAATTCCTCAAAGCGCCGGGGCCGGAGGGTGGTTTCGAGTTCTTTTTCTTCCGGGAGGGGAAAGGGAGAGTGCCAGCTCATGGGGGGCTCCTGAGTTCGAGGGCCCGACGAAGGAGGGCCTCTTCATCGGCTTCGGGATGCTCCCGGAGAGCTGTCTGAAGGGCTTCCCGGGCTTCCCGGGGGGAGAGTCCCAGGGCGATGAGGGCCTCCAGCACGCTGGATGGAACCTGCGCCGGAAGGGTCAGATCCTCTTTGAGCTCTGCAAGGATTCGAAGCGCCCGCTTTTTCCCCACCCCCGGAATCCGGGAGAAAAACCGTGTGTCTCCGCTCTCCACGGCCTGACGGAGTTCTTCCAGAGTGGACCCGGCAAGGATGCGCAGGGCCGTCTGGGGTCCAATCCCCGGGATCTTGAGAAGACGAAGAAAAAGGTCTCGCTCCGGAAGGCTCTGAAAACCATAAAGGGCGGGCACATCCCCCATCACAAGGTGGGTCCAGAAGGAAACGCGGGATCCGGCCGGTGGGAGATTCCGGGGAACCGTCCACACACGAAACACCACCGGACCCACCTTCAGGAGGACCCAGAGATGCCCCCGTTCGACCACCTCCCCTTCCAGGCGTTCGATCACCGGAGCATCCCCGTTTGCACGGCGAAACCGGCGGCCAGGGCCAGGGCATCGGTGAGATCCCGGGGCCAGGATGTGAGATCCGTATCCAGAAGATGACCGATCATCCGGGCAATCTGTTCTTTGGATGCCTGTCCATATCCGGTGAGCATGCGTTTGATACGGGTGGGAGACACTTCCTCCACGGGGATCCCTGCCCGGGCGAAGGCCACCAGAAGGGCTCCCCGGACAGCCCCCATCCCCAGCGCGGTTCGGGGATTTCGATGAAGGATCACCCCCTCCATCACCACCTGATCCGGGCGCTCTCGCGTCAGAATGGCTTCACACATGTTCACAATGGAAAGGAGCCGTTCAGCCAGCGGATCCCGGGAGGATGTCCGGGCAAGCCACCCCTCCACCCGCCGATGGTCAAGATCCAGCAGGGCAAATCCTGTGGAGCGAAGGGCAGGATCCACCCCCAGGATGCGCATCAGGACGATTCCGCAAGGGCCTGGAGGGTTTCCTCGGAGATATCGAAATTGGCAAACACCCGCTGCACGTCGTCATGCTCCTCAAGGGCTTCCATCAGTTTGATCACCTTTTCGGCGTCCTTCCCCTCCACCCGCACGGTGCTCTGGGGAAGTTTGGTGAGTTCGGCATGGGTGTAGGGGATCCCCGCCTGCTCCAGCGCCTCCACCACCGGGCGGTAGGCCTCCGGAGATGTGAGGATCTCATAGGTTTCTTCCTGCGCCCGGAGGTCGTCCGCGCCCGCCTCGATGGCGATCTCCATTAGGGTGTCTTCGTCCACCGCCTGGCGGTCCACATAGATCACGCCCCGCTCTTCAAACTGCCAGGCCACGCTTCCAGGGGTGGACAGGTTCCCTCCGTGTTTGCTGAAAAGATGCCGGATTTCGTTGGCCGTCCGGTTGCGGTTGTCGGTGAGGGCCAGGACAAGAAAGGCCACTCCACCGGGGCCATACCCTTCATACACGATCTCTTCGTACTGCACCCCCTCGGCTCCCCCGGTGGCCCGTTTGATGGCCCGTTCGATGTTATCCATGGGCATGTTGTGGGCCTTGGCCCGTTCAATCGCCAGGCGAAGGCGAGGGTTGAGGTCCGGATCCGGTCCCCCCTGCCGGGCAGCCACCATGATTTCGCGGGTCAGTTTGCTGAACACCTTCCCCCGCTTCGCGTCCACCTTGGCCTTTTTATGCTTGATCTGCGCCCATTTGGAATGTCCAGCCATCCCATCACCTCCTTTCAGGGGATAGTATAGCCTTTCCAGCGGGTAGCGTCAACCGCAAGAGGGACAAAAGTCGGGGTAAATTCAGCGAAACAGAAAGGTGATGTAGGTCGCATACAGGATCAGCATCACGAGCCCATGCCACCGGCGGATGAGGCGGGTTCGGGCCACCCCAAAGAGAAACACGCTGAAGGCCAGCATTGTGAGAAAATCGGGGAGCATGGACGACTCCACCGGCACAGGGTGAAGAAGCACGGCCACGCCCAGAACCGACGCGATGTTGAAGATGTTGGATCCCACCACATTGCCCAGGGCAATATCCGCCTCTTTTTTGAAGGCGGCAACCAGCGTGCTGGCAAGTTCGGGAAGGCTGGTCCCCACCGAAACAAGGGTGAGACCAATAACCCGTTCGGAAACCCCCAGCGCCCGGGCCAGTCCCACACCCCCCTCCACCAGGGCATGGGACCCCCCCACCAGAAAGGCCACGCCCAGAAAGACCTGAAGTCCCGCCAGCGAAGCCCGTCCGCTCCAGCCAAACTCCTCCTCAAACTCCTCCAGCACCCTTGGATCCTTCTCTCTCATGAGGAGCCCCAGATACCCCATCCCCACCACAAAGAGCAGGAGTCCCTCGGGTCGTGTGAGATGATGACCGGTGAGGGCCACCCCCACCATCAGGATGGACAGGAGGATCATGAAGGGAATCTCCCGGAGAAAGGCACGGGCCTCCGGATGGATGGGGGAAACCAGGGCGGTGGTGCCCAGGATCAACCCGATGTTGGCGATGTTGGATCCCACCACGTTCCCCACCCCGAGGGCGGGGACCCCCCGGAAAAAGGAGAGGAGGGTGGCCGCAAGCTCCGGCATGGAGGTGGCGGCGGAGACCACGGTCATCCCGATCACCCAGGTGGAAACCCCCAGACTCCGGGCGAGGATCACCGCGCCCCGAACGAGAAATTCGCCCCCTCCATAGAGGAGGGCGATCCCGAGGACCACCAGGGAAAGGTCCGCAAGGAGGGACATATCTTAAGTATAGCCGGAACGACCAGACCCTTCAAATCGCCGCACCCGGATGACCGTTATGTCTCCTATAAGGAAAAGTCCTGATGAAGTTGCCCTTCCCTTCAGAGGTATGTCCAGCGGATCGCTGAGTCGAGTGCACATGACAAGGGGGCGAATCTTCCTTCCGCCTTTGGTTCTTCCCGAGTTTCCCCCCGCAGGGTTTCCACAGAGAAACTCCGCGGGGTCCCTTACCTAATGTGTTTTTCTTAAAATGTTGGTCTTTTCCCGGGGCCCCGCGCGATTCCGAAGAGAATCGTGTGGGGTGTCTTTTCGAGGTCCCCAAGCAAAATCAGAGATTTCTTGCTTGGGGTGTGTTGATATACCCAAAAGTGTAAACGTTTTTTCCGGACAGCGCACCCTTGCAAAGACAAAGAAGAGACCCGGAAAAAATTTCCGAAGGCAGATGTTCAGAGATGCATGGTTCGTGCGAACCGGATGCGAAATACGTGGAAGCATTTCTGTGATGGCCACCACCACCCCTCCGATGGCCACGGGAAACTGGAAGAGATTGTGTTTCTCGAGTTCTTCCGGCGTCATGGGGGCATCGCTTGCCCCGAAGTCCACCGTGCGGTTCACGATCTACCGAACCCCTCCGCCGGAGCCAATGGACTGATCATTGAGCCGGTTCCCCGTTTTTTTCTCATACTGATAGGCCCAGGACGAGAGCAGGGGATAGATGAAGGTGGAGCCTGCTCCCGTGAGGGTTGCCCCCAGGGTCAGGGCGGTGAGGGTCACAACCACCGCTGTGCGACGCATCACGGATGTCCCCCTTTGCTGAACTGTGTTTAGGTTCGCATATAGGATACCGGGACCGGGCTAAAACCATGTGAAACCAGCGTTAAGAATACGTGAATGGCAAGCGCCCCGGGGACAACCCCCGGGGCGGTGGGCGAAACGGGGCCACGGCGTCAGGACATCCGCACCTCAAACGTGCAGGCGTCGTCTCCTCTGGCCCGGCAGGTCACCTCTTTGACCTGGACCTTCTTCCCCATGATGGCTTTCACAAAGCCCTGGATGGATGAAGCAATGGGATGACACGCGGGTTTCTTTGCAGAGGTGGCTTCAGAAAAGAGGGTGGAGGGTGCTTTCAGGGTGAACCCGGTCTCGTCCCGGAATGCCACGTCAAAACTTCCCCAGTGGCCCTCTCTGAGAAACGCCGCGACGATATCGGGAAGATCTGCGGGATCGGGATCACCATACAGGTTTTTGTATTCCTCGGCCACTCTGGCGGCTGAGCGCTCCACCGCAGACGAAATCAAACTGGTGAGCCCGATACCTGAAAGACGGAGGACCTGGGCATAGGCCTCCGCAAGGGCCGAGCGGGGAACCACCACCCCATGGTGTTTGAGAAATTCCCGCATCTTCTCATTCTGAAACATAATTCACCTCCTCAGAGTTCGGCAAGCAGAGGTGTGAGGGACTGCACGAGCCGCCGGATATAGCCCACGAGAATCCCCATACGCACCGTAGGTTCGGCAATCACCGTGAGGGTTTGACCGTGGGGGAAGATCACCATCACCGTCACCCCCTGGTCCGCTTCCAGGATCATCTGCGTGAGATTGCCCTGACGGGTTTCGCTGAGAGCGGAATTGACCATGGACGCAACGCCCCCAAACAGGGAAGCGATGAGAAATGGATCCGATTCTTTTTCCTCTTCGGGGGGATAGGTGGAAATGGGAAACCCTTCTTCCGAGATGAGGAAAATCTCCCTCACCTCGGGCACATCCCGTTTCAGTTTCCCAAGGTATTCGTCAATCCTTTCCGCCAGCGTCATGGGTAACCTCCTGTTCGGTTTCCAAGATGTTTGCAAAACCATTGCCAGTGAAAAGAGAGCACCGGGTTCAGAACTTCCCCATGGGGAGGCCACTTTATGCGACACATCAGGACGGGGGTTTCAGCCGTGAAACTTTTGCTGAAGCGAAATTCTCAAAAATGAAATATCACCAGATCCGGAAAGACGTCAGGCTAGGGTAATAATGCTCCAGGATGGTCCGGTGGTCGGCGCCCATGGCCGCCATCCCCCCTGCACCCACCTGACACATCCCCACGCCATGCCCGTATCCCCACCCCACAAGCCAGATCCCCTCGGGCTTTTCCCGAACCTGAAAGAGGGTGCTGGGAAGGGGTTTTCCCAGCATCCGCCGGACACGGGCCTGCCCTTCAAAGGTACGACTCCCTGCTGTTCCCTGAAAGAGGATGGCTTCCACCCGTCCGGAAGGGCTTCGCCGGAGGATCTGAACGGTCTGAAAACGACCCAGGCCAAACGCCCGTTCCAGCCAGGTCCGGGGAACAAAGGCATGCCAGCGCTCCCGTTTGCCAAACCAGGCGAGTTCCGGGACTTTCCGGGTGGCGTATTCGCAGGCCACCACCCCCTGATACAGATCCGGCCGCGCCCGGAGATAGGGCTTGCTCACACCGAACACAGCTTCCCCATTTGCAAGCATGCCGCCGCAGTTGGCATGATAAAACACCACCGCCACCGAATCCCCATCCAGAAGGACCTCTCCCCGGGTTTCACGCACGGCCCGGCGGATCACCCCCGGCGCCTCGCCCCCCCGATACGCCTGGTGACGCACGTCTCCGTACAGGTGGAAGGGTGCGAACAGGGGCCGGTCCAGGAGGGTGCGCAGGGCATAGGTTCGGGCCGCCACCGCCTGGGCTTTGAGCGCTTCCAGGGGAAACTGGGGTCCCATTTCGGCAAGGAGCACACCCTCCAGATACACCTCCATGGGCAGGGCGTTGATCACGTCCATGCCCGAGTTTCCAGGCCAGAGAACGAGTTTGCCGGAAAACTGCCCGAAAGAGGTGGACACCCCCCGTCGCCCGTCCCCACCCCAGGGCCAGATCTCCAGCGGCCCGCTCCAGAATCTCCGGTGGTCCCTCTCCCAGAACCCCACCGGGGGCCGGGGAATCCAGAGGGTGTCGGAGCATGTTGGATTCGGTGTGAAAGAAAAGCCGGTCCGGAAACGCCGGATCCCCTCCACCACCCGACCCACAAACAACCCCGTGGTGTCCACCCGGCCGCACACGCCTTTCGGGGGAAGTTCTACGGTGCGCAGAATCCGGATCCGGGTTCCCGGGAGGAGGGTGTCCACCCCCGTCGTGGTGATCAGAAGGGCCGTGTCCGTCAGAGTGAGGGCAGCACGCTGATCCACCCGGATACGAACCCACGGACCCAGGGCCGAAGCCCGCAGGGTTTCGGCGAAGGGGGGGAGGGGAAGGACCCGGAGGAGCCGAACCGGAGGTCTGCGGGGTGGGACCGGGGGAGCCGTGCGACAACCCGCAAGAACGCCCAGCATGGCAGGAAAGACGATAATGAGTGATCGTATCCGGTTCACGATTCCGGATCCTGAACGCCGACTTTCTCGGGGTGGCCGAGGACTTCCAGAAGGGCGCTGTTGACTTCCGCGCCGATGAGCAGAAGAAGGCTTGCGAGATAGGCCCACATGAGTCCCACAATCATTCCGGACAGGGCGCCATACACCGCCCGGTATACGGCGATCTGGCTCACATAAAAGGCGTAGAGACGAGTTCCCACGAGCCAGGAAAGGGCGAAGAACACCGTTCCCGGAAGATGGTATTTGAGGGCAATGCGCCGTGGTGGGGCCAGATAGAAGAGAATCATGGCGGCCCCCCCCACCAGGAGAAAACCCACGAGATAGGGAAAGATCTTGACAAGGGGAATCCGGACCAGATCCGGGAGAACCTGGACCACGAGAGGATAGAACAGGAAGACCAGAAGGGTGAGCGTTCCCCAGGCTATGAGGAGGAGGAAGACGAGGAGAGCCATGAGGCGGGTGAACCAGAAGGGGCGGTGATAGGGAAGTTCATAGGCCCGGTAAATGGCGTGCATCAGGGATGATAGGGCCATGGACGCCGCCCACAAAAGCCCCACCGCGCCCAGACCGATGCCGGTGGAGACGCTTCCCCGCCGAAAGAGCACGTCCTCCAGTGCCCGCTGGAGCATTTCCACCGGGGCTTCCGGCATGAGGGTGGACAGGAACGGCAGGACGGCCCGGAACAGGGCTTCCCGCCCAAAAAGATGAAGAACGGCAAACACCAGAAGCAGGGCGGGGAAAACGGAGAACACGGTGAAAAACGCCACGGCTGCCGCCCGGTCCATCACGTCATGACGCCCCATCTGGAGGAGAACCAGGCGCACCCAGGCAACAAACTGGTCCCGGCGCATGGGCTATCTCAGAAACAGCCAGAGACCGCGGGGTGTTGTTGCAATCAGCGTATCTCCATTGGCTTTCAGATCCACCACGTCCTGGAGGTTGGTCGGTGTGTAGATCGGGACCGGTCCTTCGGGACGAAACGCCACAAGCTGGGTTCCGTCATAACCCACAGGATCGCTTCCCGTGAGGGTGATCCGTTCCACGGGATGACGGGACAGAACATGAAGACGTCCTTCTTCACTCCACAGAACCGCACCCAAAGGAGAGGCCGCGATCACCGTATCGTTTTGCGCGTCCAGATCCAGCACGTCGCCGGAGAGAACACCCGCCGTATCCGGAAGCCGCTCCCATGCGGTGTCTCGAAGAACAAAGAGTCCGGCCGAAGAAGCCACCCACAGCGTTCCGTTCCATGCAAGGTCCCGTACCCTCACCGAGAGGATCAAGCCCTTTCCGACTTCCCAGACCCCATCCGGCCCTCCCACCCAGAGGGCCTGACCCCCGCAGGCCATCCGTTCAAAGGGCCCGCCGCTCAGGGGGAACTGCTGGGGAAACCCTCCCTTCCACAGGAGAAGGGTGAAGGGCGTGAGAAACCGGTCGGGTGGACAGGCCGCAACCACCCGTTCTCCCGGAATGATCCACCGCCAGCGCTGTTCGTTCGTGAGAAGAGCAACGCCCCCTTCCCCATACACGCCGGGGGAAGGCCGGAGAAAGGCCCCGGCAAGGGGATGGACGGATGGGACAGGGAATCCAAATGCCTTTCGCATGCCTGTCTGGAGATCCACCATCACCACACCGGAATCTTCCACCACCCATGCACGATCCCGCCGGGGTTCATAGAATGAAATCCGGGTGTGCACCGGATCCAGGAGGGTCCGGCCCGGATGGGATTCGGGAACCTGGCCCCAGAGGCCGCTCCAGGCCAGGTTCCGCGGGCGGGGTTCGTGGCGGGGAAAGCCGGCCACATCCAGGGTGATCACCCGGTCGCTCAGGGTGGCAAAAAACACCCGCTGGCCGTCCGTGGCCAGAGAGTGCCCTTCCCCCACGTGAACCAGGCGAAAACTCTGGAGACTCTGAAGATCGCTCCGGTACAGATCGCCTTCCGCGTCCACCCAGAAGAGATTCAGACGGTTCGGGGCCAGCACGGCCATCACGGGAGGGGTTGGCGTGGGCACCCCGGTCTGAATGTTTCCCGACGTGTCCATCACAAGGATCCCGCCCTGAACGGCCAGAACCACCCGGTCATCCATCGCGAAGACGTTCTGGATCTCTCCGGCGGGGAGAAACATCCGGAAGGTCCAGGCCAGGAGGATCAGCGTCATCGGTCCATCTCCCTGAGCGCCGAAGCCACCGAATCCGCGATTTCCCGCGCGGTGAGTCCCATTTCACCCCACGTTTCCCGGGCGAGATCCCCTGCACGACCGTGGATCCACACGCCACTCCACGCAGCCGTAAGAACGTCCATCCCCTGCCCCACCAGGGCCCCGATCACACCGGCCAGCACATCACCGCTTCCGCCTGTGGCCATCCCCGGATTTCCCGTTGGATTCCAGAAGACTTTTCCTCTCCCCGCTGTCAGTGTGGGTGCACCTTTCAACACCAGCAGCGAGGAGGCTTCCTCGGCCCACTGTTCGGCGATCTCCATGCGTTTCCGGTCAATGTCCACGGCCGAAAGCCCTTCAAGAAGATAGGCCATTTCTCCAGTATGGGGAGTGAGGATCAGGTTCTCCCGCCTCCGGAGAATCTCCTCTCCTCGCAGAAGCACCAGCGCGTCGGCATCCAGGAGAACAGGGTCTGAAAACGCCCGGAGGAGTTCAAGCACCACCTCCCGGAGATGGGGTTCTCGCCCCAGCCCCGGTCCCGTGATCACGACATCGGGCCTGTAAGAAAGCGCTTTTTCCACGGCATTCCTGTCCAGGGTCTCGCCGGCTGAAGCGGAAAACACCACAGCGGGCGGAACCGCCCCGGCCACAACGGGATAGATGGCGTCCGGCACTCCCACAAACACAAGCCCCGCACCGGCCCGGAGGGCACCCCAGGCTGCGTGAATCACGGCACCGGCATAGTTCTTCCGTCCAGACAGGATGAGCACCCGTCCCACCTGGCCCTTGTGTTCCGGACCCCGACGACGGGGAAGCGCCGTCCTCACGTCAGAGGCTACCACCACCCGGTGAGGGGTGGAAGCCACGGCCTCCGGATCCAGACCGATGGGCACCACCACGAGCTCGCCCACGAACCGGCGACCGGGATAGAGGAGATGCCCGGGTTTGGCCTGCTGGAAGGTGACGGTGAGGTCTGCGCGAAAGGCCCGGGCGGCTTCGCCAGTCTCTCCATTCACCCCGGAGGGGATGTCCACCGCCACCCGGGGCAGGTCGTCCGGAATCCGGTCCAGGATCTCTGCGATGTCTTCAGGAAGTTCCCCCCGGAACCCCGTGCCAAACAGGCCATCCACCACCACCGCTTTCCGCGGGGTGTAGTCCGAAAGGGGCCGGATGTCACCGCCGGCCCGCTCATAGCGTAACCGCTGAAAGGAAGCATCGGGAGAAAGCTGGTCAGAGAGAAGATAGGCCCGCACCGAAAAGCCTGCTTCCAGGGCCAGCCGTCCCACCACCAGAGCGTCGCCCCCGTTGTTCCCCTTTCCCACGAGAAGATCCAGTGCCCGGTGGTGGGGGAACCGTTCCCGGAGAGCATAGAACACACCGCATCCTGCGGCTTCCATGAGAACAAGGGACGGAATTCCCCGTTCTTCCATAGTGATCCGGTCGGCTTCCCGGGCAAGACGAGGGGGAGCAAGGGGGATCATGGCTGAAGGGGTGCCTCCGGAATGGTTGTGCCTTCCGGAAAGGCAAAAAACTCCTCTTCGTCTTCCGGCTGCGGGAGGGGGGAACTCACCGCAGGCGTTCCCGGGTAATCTTCCCACAGGAGGGCCACGCTCTTATACCGGTAGTTCACCACGCCGCCCACGTTCCGGTCCACCCACAGCTCCAGCACGCCCGCCTGCGTTCCGCCGCTGTAGGGTCGAACGATCAGCGTGTGGCGGGGACCCTCCACCACGGGTTCCCTCAGGCCCGGCGGGTCCAGCGATCCCAGGATCACGTCAATTCCCGGGACTTCCCGGGCAAGACGGCGTTCGTGGGCGAATCCGGTGTTGGAAAGACAGATGACGAGTTTGGCCCCCTGCGCCTTGAGGCGCTGAACAGCTTCCCGGGCGGCCGGAATCTCCCGCTCCACCTTCCAGACGTCCATTTTTTCCCACAGGTTGTAGATCCGGTAATATTCGCTGGTGAGCCCGAAAATTCCGATGGGCACCCCGTCCACCACGATGAGGGTTTCCGCCTGGATAAAGGGGGGGCGGGCACCATCCGCCATGCGGAGATTGGCGGAAAGGAGAGGCGAAGGGATGCTCGCCCTCAGAAGGCGAAGGCGATCCGGTCCCAGGGCAAGATCCCGAAAACCCACGTTCAGGGCGGTGTAGGGGTGTTGTCTCAGAAAATTCACGGCATCCTGGATGCGCGAGCCCTCCCCGAAAAGGTCCCCCGCCGCAAAGTTGCCCGAATCCAGGAGAAGCAGGTGTCGGGCGCGTTTCCGGGTGTGGTTGATCAGATCGCCAAGCGCCCGGAGTCCCCCGATGGGGGGCGGGAATTCGGGGTTGAAAAACCAGGCCCGGGTCCCGTTGTATTCGCTGTAAAACTCCCCGGTGTGGATGAGGGTGAGATGGAGGGGCTCCAGGGCCAGCAAAACCGCAAGCAGGGCCGTCATGACTCACTCCTCAAGGGGTGGGAAGTCCTTGGTGGCGAAGCGCATGGCCTCTTCCATGTGGGCGAGAAAATACTCGGCAAGGGGCCGGGATTTGAGAAGCACGCTGGCTTCGTTGTTTCGCTCCAGCGCATAGTAGCTCCAGTTGGTGGACCCCACGATCACAAAGAGCGTGTCCACGATGATGAGCTTGTCGTGGCTTGTGACGTTGGGATCGTCATACCAGACGTCAATCCCCGCCCGCTGGAGGCTGTCTCCAAAGGCGCGGTTCTGCAGGCTGTTTCCGACATTCCAGCTGGAGGCATCCAGCAGAACACGGACCCGAACCCCCCGGTTGTGGGCGTTGATGAGGGCCTGGATGATTTTGCTGTTCGCGTCCTGCGGATAGTTGGGATAATAGCGACCGATATACATGAAGATGTCAATGGAGTGCTTCGCGTTGTTCAGGACTTCGAGAAGGGCGGGAACGTATTCCCGGTTGGGAATGGGCCAGGCGGCCTCCACGGGATAGCCCGGTGTCAGGGCAAGCCAGAGTGCCAGCAACATCGCTCTTCTCCTTGCATGTTATTCCACAAAATACGTGATTTCATACCGGGAAACTTCCTCCAGCCGCGCCCAGTCCTCCGGCGTGAGCTCAAAGTCCATGGCGGCGGCATTGTCCCGGGCCTGCTGGGGGTTTTTGGCGCCGGGAATGGCCACCACCCCGTCCTGCTGAATGAGCCAGCGGAGGGCAATTTGAGCAGGGGTGCGGTTGTATTTCTGGGCCATTTCCTTCAAAACGTCCACGATCCGGAAGATGTGATCCACGTTGGGGGAGCGAAAGAGGGGATGATCCGACCGGATGGGGTCCTGCGGAAGGTTCTCCCGGGTGTATTTCCCCGTAAGGAGTCCCTGGGCGATGGGGCTGTACGCGATGATGGTGATGCCGTGGCGCCTGCAGTAGGGGAGAACGTGTTTTTCGATGGAGCGATCGGCCAGGCTGTAGCGTACCTGATTGGACACGAGTTTGTCCCCCAGCGCCTGACGGAGGGGTTCGGTGAGCTCGGGGGGAAAGTTGGACACGCCCACATACCGGATTTTTCCGGACCGGAGGAGTTCTTCCAGGGCTTTCAGGGTTTCCTCAAGGGGCGCATAGGCGTTGGGCCAGTGGAGCTGGTAGAGATCAATCCAGTCCCGCCCCAGCCGGGAGAGGGAGCCTTCCGCTGCCTTCAGAACGTCCCGGTATCGCAGATGGGACCCGGCCACCTTGGTGGCGATGATCACCTCCCGGATGCGTTCCCCGAGGGCTTCCCGGATGATGCGCTCGGACTCCCCATCCCCATACACTTCCGCCGTGTCAATCCAGTTGACCCCGGCTTCAAGGGAGGCGTGGATGGCGGCGATGGCGTCCTCCCGGGTGAAGTCCGCGCCATATCCCCACCGCTCGGTTCCAAACTGCCAGGCGCCCAGACCGATCCGGGAGACCTCAAGATCCGGTGCAAGGGCCCATGTTCGACCCATTATGCACCTCCTTTTTTCGCCGAGGATTTCAGCGAACCGTGTTTATAGAAGGGCATGCGAACGATGGTCACATCAAAGGGTTTCCGCCCGGCAATGGTGAGGTGATCCCCCACCCGGGCGTGTTCCACCGGGACATAGCCCATCCCGATGCCCACGCCTAAGGAAGGCGAAAGGGTGCCGCTCGTGACCTTTCCGATTTCCGTCCCTTCTTTCAGGATGGCAAGTCCCTCCCGGGGAATGTCCCGCCGGGAGGCGGACTGAAAGCCCACACGCTTGCGAGCGATACCCGCTTCTTTCTGCTTGAGCAGGGCCTCTTTGCCGAGAAACCGCTCTTTGGAGAGCACCACCGTCCAGGAAAGACCGGCCTCCAGGGGGGTGGTGGTTTCGTCAATGTCGTGCCCCCACAGGGGATATCCCATCTCCAGCCGGAGGGTGTCCCGGGCACCCAGTCCGGCAGGGGACACATCCGGATGGGAGAGAAGGCGTTCAAAGACCTTCCGGATCACGTCGGGGACGGCATAGATCTCAAAGCCGTCTTCGCCGGTGTATCCGGTCCGGGAGACGAGGGCGTGCCCGCCTTCAAGGGAGGTTTCCACAAAGTGATAAAAGGCCACATCCGAGAGGTCCACGCCGAAGAGTTCCTTCATCACCGTTTCGCTTCGGGGACCCTGGAGGGCAAGCTGGGCCCAGTTCTCCGTGAGATCCCGGAGGTGGACGGAGAACCCCGGCGTGTGGCGATGGAGGTGATCCCAGTCCTTCATGGCATTGGCGGCGTTCACCACAAGAAGAAACCGGCTGTCGGCCAGGCGATAGAGCACGAGATCGTCCACAATCCCTCCGCTTTCGTTGAGGAACAGGCTGTACTGGGCACCGCCGGGGGAAAGCCGCCCGGGATCGTTGGAGGTGACAAACTGGAGAAAGGCCAGCGCATCCGGGCCGTCCACCAGGAACCGGCCCATGTGGGACACGTCAAACACGCCTGCACGGGTGCGAACCGCCTGGTGCTCCTCCAGAATGGACGTGTACACGAGAGGCATGGAATACCCGGCGAAGGGCACCATGCGGGCGCCATGGGCAACGTGCAGATCAAAAAGGGGTGTGCGCTTCATGATGGGTTATTCCTCCCTGTGCTGTTTCTGTGCGGCCTTCCAGAGATCCTGCAGGGCCGCAAGGCCTTTACGTACCGGTTCCTGAAGGGCTTCTTTTTCCTCTGCCTCGCGGTGCGGGCAGGTCTCCACGTTCCAGTTGGCTCCGCACACCGGACACAGCCCCGCGCAATCGTCCCGGCAGAGAGGGCGCATGGGGACTTCAAGGAGAAGGACCTCTCGGATGAGGGGGAGGGTGTCCATCTCTCCTTCGGTGGTGAAGATGGTGTAGATGTCTTCGTCCGAAAGGGTTTTCTCCCGGGAAAGGCGTTCGCTTCCCTGCCGGATGATGTAGGTGGCTTCGCCTTCCACGTCCTTTGAAAAGGTTTCCCCACACCGGCTGCAGACCATCTCCGCCCGGGTGCGGGCGGTGAGGCGGAGTTCAATCAGGGTGACCTGCTTGTGGGCCACCAGGTTCACCGAAACCCTTTCCCGAAATGCCGGATCTTCCTGCGGAAGATCCAGTTCGGCAGGCTCTGTCGTGAAGGCAAATTTGTTTTTCCCGGGTTTGAGTTCTTTGAACACCAGGATCATGGGCGTCCTCCCAGGGCATCCAGAAACCGGTGGACATACCGGACGCTGTTTTCCCAGAACAGCGCCCGGACCTCCTCAACCGTCATGCCCCCTTCCTGAAGGGCGTCCACGAGGACAGGGAGGTCGGTGTGGTTCTGGAGTTCGGGGGCCATGGAGGAGGGTCCCAGGCCGAAAAAGTCGGATCCCAGGGCGATGACGTTGGGGAACTTCCGGAAAAGGTCTGTGAACACGTCCACCAGGTCCTGAAGGGCCAGGCCTTCTTTCTCCAGGAAGAGGTCACCCACGCCCAGCCCCACCAGGCCCTGCCCAAAGTGTTCCATCTCCGCAAGGCTCAGATTCCGGGCGTCCTGAGGGGCGGAAAGCACACCGCCGTGGGAATAGAGCGGGGGGATCTCCGGGAAGGTCTTGGAGAAATCCTGCCGGGTTCGGGGGCTTGCGTGGGCCAGGTCCACGAACATCCCGAGGGACAGGGCTTCGTCCACCACCCGTTTCCCGAAGTCGGTGAGGCCATAATCCTTTCCGGTCTTGCAGGATGCGGCAAGAAGGGTGTCCACGTTCCAGGTGAGGCCCAGAAGGCGCACCCCCATCCGGTGGAGACTCCGGACGTGGTAGGGGTGGCTGATCATGTACCCCCCTTCCACCCCCAAGAGGATGCCCACCCGGTCGTCCGGGAGGCGCTCCACTTCCTCCAGGCGGGTGAGGAGGACCAGGTGAGGGTCCTGTTCGATCCAGGCGTGGTAGAGTTCCAGGGCCAGGGCGGTTTCGTTGAAGCGATCATCGGGAGGATGCCAGAATCCGCCTGCTTTCTGGAGGGGGAACACGGCGCCCACCATCACCCGGTATCCGGCCTGGAGGTAGCTTTCCCCGGTGGGGGGCTCCCCTTTCACAAGGGCGGACAGAACATCCTGGTGCCAGTCAAACACGGGAACGGGCATGGAGAAAGGATAAAGACTTGAAGGGGAAGCATCAACGCGAGGGGGGTCACACCAGATGGAGCCACTCGCTCAGGAGGAAGTAAATCCGTCCGATGAGGAGGGACACACGGGCCATGACCGTGTAGCCAAAGGAGGCGCCGAAAGCCACCATAATGAACACGATCCCCAGCCGGAGCGCCGTCTGCCCGACCCGCCCCCGAAACTGGAAGGAGAAATAGAAATACAGGATGGAAAATAGCACCCCCACCACCAGCACCCAGTTGGAAAGAAGGGTCTGGAAATCCGCGGCCCACAGGGGAACCAGCGTTGCTTTGAGCTGGGGAAAAATGAACCCCTGGACGGTGGCGACGATCCCGATCCCGACCCCGATCCCGGTGATGAAGGCGATGGGCCAGTGGGAAAGCCGCCGCCCTTCCGGCCAGATGGACGCCACCACCTCCAGTTTGGTGAGCATCAGGGTTCCGAGCAACAGGGCGAGCACGCTGACGGCTTTGAGGAAGGGATGGGGTGCCTGAAAGGCCGCACGGAGGGAGGGCCACACCGCCTGGTCCAGCGCCACCAGGATCCCAAATCCCGCCGAAACCCCCACAAAGAGGTGCTCCGCGAACCGGTAGAGCGGATTTTCACCAAAAAGGAAACTGAAAATGGCCAGGGTGAGAAAGGCCGCAAGCCACACCCCCAGAAGGTCCAGAGGGCTCATCGCGCCCACCTCCGTGCCATGAAATACCCGAGATTCCCGACGAAAATGAGAAGGAGGAGAAAGGCGTGGACGGCAGCCTGGCTGGTCATGCCCAGCGTCGCTGGTCCCACAAGGCCCACCAGGTGCTCATATTCGCTGGCCCCTTTGAGAGCGGGAATCAACCCCACCACCTGACCGGCGTTGTAATAGAGGTAATGCCCCGGGGAGAGCACGGCCGTGGACGCGAGGGCGAGAGGAAAGTGATAGCGGGACTGGCCATAGATCACCCAGAAGTCCCCCGCCGCCGTCGCCGCAAGGCTCACCACCAGTCCAAAATCTGAAAGGGTTTTCACGCCCTGGAGGGCGGGGAGGCTGTCCAGGGGGGTTCCGTTGATGTCGGCGTCAAACACGGAGCGAATGTCCTTTCCCATGTTGATGATCACCGCGGCCGCACCGGGGCGGTATCCGAGGAGCACGTAATCCGTGCCATACCGTTTCCCCATTTTCCGGGCGATTTTGTCCAGTCCCATCTGGGCCACGATGATGCCCTGATAGGTGGTGTGGGTCATCACCGCCACCCGGAGGTTTTTCCGGAAGGCCTGAGTGAGCAGGGCTTCCAGGGTGGGTTGCAGTTCGGGCATGGACGAGGGACCGTAGTCGGTGGAAAGGAGAATGGGGGTGCCGGGTGGGAGGCTTTCCACGAATTCATAGACTTTCCGGACCTCCGGGGTAACGTCCACGGGCAACGCTTTTTTGAGAAAGAAGGGCAGGGCCGCGGCCAGGAAAACCAGGGTATACAGCCACGGACGCGGGATGCTCATCAGGGCCTCACCCAACCGCCTCATCGCAGATACCCCCGTTCCATGCCAAAGAGTACCCGGTAGCCAAAGGCAATGGACCCCAGGGCCAGTCCGAGCTCCACCCCCCGTTTGCCGGCCACCTGGGGCACCGAAACGATCCAGCCCGCAAGAGGTCCCACGGATGCTGCCAGTTTGGGAAAGGCGAAGGGCAGGAGGATGACCACGGCAAGAAGGAGGAAGAACAGGGCGGCAAGGCGTTCACCCATGCGGACGCCGGGATCGGGGGAGCGCCGCTGGTAAAGATCATATGCCAGAAGCAGGAAAAAGGCAGAAAACAGGGGAACGGCAAGGTATCCTCCAAGCGGCACCCGCCCCATCATCACAAGCCCGGCACTCACAAGGAGAAGGGTGGCCTCAAAGTTCCGGGCCCGGAAAGCCCGATAGGCGGCGGAGGCGATGAAGAAAGCGAGGAGGGAAAACATGGTGGCATCCAGCGGGACCTCAACATACCGGAAAAGCCAGAGAAAGCTGGAGTTGGGGGCAAAAGGACTGCCATACCGGACCCACGCGTACACACCCCAGGCAACTGTAATGAAAAACCCGAGGACCAGCGTGGCCGAGTAAAAGGCCTGAAAACCTCCGCGCCGGATCCGGCGAAGGTTGTGAAGGATCAGGCTGTCCACACCGAGAAGAAGGGCAAAGCCGAGGACAATGTAATACCAGCGGAGCGCCCAGAGTTCCATCTGGGGGAAGGGTTCCACATTCAGGAAGAAGGAGACGATCATCAGAAGTCCCGAAAGAAACACCAGGATGACCGGTCCCCGCATCAGCCGACCTCCAGCAGGGTTTTGAGGATGTGGATGCCCAGTCCTTCCAGGATCGAACCGGCCAGAATGGTGGCCATATAGAAGAACTTCACAAAGTCTTCTGCTTTGATGGTGGCCAGTTCATCCGGGCTTTCGGAGAGATAGGCGCTGGCCGCATAGAACTCTTCCCCGATCAGCACATAGTCGCAGGCGGCGATGAAGAAGGGGAGCTGGTCGGTGGCGGCGGTTCCGGCAATCTGAATGGCACCCACGGCGTTTCCGGTTTCCGCCATGATCAGGCTTTCGGCGTAATAGTGTCCCATGAGAAAGATGGCACCGGGGCGTTCTCGCATCATGGTGCCCGCCACCGTGGAGGCATAGCCGAACTGCTGGGTGGTGGTGAAATACACCTTGTCTTCGTCATACAGGTCCGGCCGACCGGCTTCGGTGAAGGCTTCCCGGAGGATTTCCTGCGCCGCTGCCATCACCATGGGTTCCCGGAGGGGGACGATCACGGGAAGTTCATAGAGGGCAGCCTTTTTCCCCACATATTTGAGGACGGAAAGGGCTGCGATGGTGGACAGGCTGTCAATGTCGGTCATGCCGGGGATGAAGAGGACGGGACGGCCCATTTCCGTGCTGCGTCCCACCGCATCGTCCAGCGCTTTGAGTCCCGCGATGGGGCGCAACCAGGGTTTCTGCCCCGAACGGGCCAGCTGGACCTGCCAGAAATACAGCCCTCCAAAAAACAGGAGAAAGGCCAGAACGGGCAGGCGCTCGGTGCGGACGGGTTTCGGAGGCTCCTGCTCCTCCGGCGAGGCTGTCGGTCCCTGCTGGGGGGCGGTGATGGTGGTTTCCTGAAGGACGTTGCCCGCGGAATCCAGAAGTCGATACGTGCCCGGTGTGGTGAGGAGGGATTCCGGAATGGTCTGCGTTGTGTCCGGAAGGGGGATGTGCAGGGTATCCCCCGCACGCAGGGCCAGAACTTCCATGGCAGCCACCAGGAAAACAGCCCACATGATGGCCCATAGGATACAGGCGCAGGAAAATTGTGTCAACCGTTGAAGGTTCAGGCCCCATCGGGGATAATTAGCCGATGATTCTGAAAGAACTTCGCCTTGCACAGTTCCGGGGTTTCACCCACGCTCACTTTGTTTTTGATGGGGGGATCTGGTTGATTCACGGACCGAACGGGGCTGGAAAAACGTCCCTGCTGGAAGCCATCGCCTATCTTTCGGTGCCTCGTTCCTTCCGGGGAGTGCCGGACGCCCTTCTGATCCACCGGGGGAAGGAGGGTTTTTCTCTCTCCGGCCGGGTGGAAAACGGGGGAACGCACACCCTGAAAGTGCAATACACCCTCCCCAAGGGATCCGGAAAAGAAAAGACCAAACGGGTCTGGATCAACGACAAACGGGCCCGTTCCATGCGGGAACTGTTTGAACGCTTCGTGGTCCTTTCCTTCACCCCCGAAGATCTCACGGTGCTCACGGGTCCGCGGGAACACCGCCGGCGCTTTGTGGATCGGATGATGGCCCTTTTCGAACCGGACACCTATTCCCTTCTCACCGATTATTACCGGGCCCTCAAGCAACGCAATGCCCTTTTGCGCCAGAACCGGTTCGGGACCCATGAAGAACGGGTGTTCCGGAGCCGGCTCCTGGAGCTCAGCCACGCCCTCCAGGAACGGCGGAAGGAGGTGCTGGGGCGCTGGAGCACCCACTGGCACCGGAGACGCTCCATGCTTCTTCCGGGCCTTCCCCTCCGGATGCGCTATGAACCCAGCACACCGGATCCGGATCGGGATCGCCATGCACGGACAACCACCTGGGGGGGCCACCGGGATCACTACGTGTTTCTCCTGGACGATCGGGAAATCCACACCTTTCTTTCCCACTCCGAACTCAAACTTGTGCTCCTTTCGATGTTTCTCGCGTGGGTGGATCTGTTTCGGGAGCAGGGGAGGGTTCCGGTTCTGGTGGTGGACGAACTCCTTTCCACTCTCTCCGAAGATCGCCTGCCCGCGGTTCTGGAATCCTTTGAGGCGTTGCAGTGTTTCCTCACCCACCACCAGGACCTTCCGGGGTATCCCCTGAAACGCCTGGCCCTGCATGATTGGGCGGGAGTAGCCGGATGAGAAAACTGCGGGACGTGCTCACGGAGGTCTCCAGGGCTCTTTCCCTGGAGCAGCGTCTGGCCGAAGCGGAGGTCCGGCAGGCCTTTCATCTCCTCCCGGAGTCCCGGGATCTCCGCCTGGTTTTTGTGAACTTCCGGGAGAAAACCCTGGGGCTTGCCTATCGCTATCCCGGAGATGGGGAGCGGTTCAGGTCCAGGGAGGCCCATCTTCTGCATCAGATTGAACGTCTTTCAGGCCATCGTTTTGAGCGCATCCACTGGATGCTGGACAGAAAGGGAGGCACTTCATGAGCGAACGGTACACGGCTTCGGATATTCGCGTCCTCAAAGGGCTTGAAGGGGTGCGGATGCGCCCCGCCATGTATATCGGGGACACCGGACGCCGGGGACTGCATCATCTCGTGTATGAGCTGGTGGACAACGCGGTGGACGAAGCCATCGCGGGCTTCTGCACGGAAATCCACGTTCGACTCCACGCCGACGGATCCGTTTCGGTGTCCGACAACGGCCGGGGCATCCCGGTGGATCCCCATCCAGAACTGGGAATCTCCGGTGTGGAGGTGGTGTTCACCCAGCTCCACGCGGGCGGAAAGTTTGACAAAAAGGTCTATCAGATTTCCGGTGGGCTTCACGGTGTGGGGGCCTCGGTGGTGAACGCCTTGTCTTCCTGGCTTGAGGTGGAAGTCTGCCGGGAAGGAAAGCGCTACCGTCAGCGCTATGAACGGGGCAACACGGTGACCCCGCTGGAAGAAATCGGCCCGTGTGACCGCTCCGGCACGACGGTGCGGTTTGCCCCGGATCCCGAAATCTTCCGGACCACCACCTTCGAGTTTGATATTCTGGCCGAGCGTCTCCGGGAAATCGCCTTTCTCGTGGCGGGTGTGAAAATTGTCCTCTCCGATGAGCGCTCCGGCAGAGAAGAAGTTTTCCACTATGAAGGCGGGATCCGGGAGTTTGTGGCCTATCTCAATGAGGGACGGAATCCCATCAGCGATATCTTTTATCACCGGGATCGGGCAGAGGATATTGAAATTGAGGTGGCCTTTCAGTATCACGACGGTTACACGGAAACCGTTCTCTCCTTTGTGAACACCATTCACACCATTGAAGGCGGAACCCACGTTTCCGGTTTCAGGAGCGCCCTCACCCGGGCCATCAACGACTACGGACGCAAATCCGGACTTCTGAAGAATCACTCCCTGGAAGGGGAAGACGTGCGGGAGGGGATCACGGCCATTATCCATGTCAAGGTCCCCCACCCGCAGTTCGAAGGGCAGACCAAGACCAAACTGGGCAATTCCCATGTGAAGGGCCTGGTGGAATCCAGCCTGTTTGAAGCCCTCACTCGCTATTTTGAAGACCACCCGAAGGAAGCGGACCGGATTCTGAAGAAGGCTCTGGATGCCTCCCGGGCCCGGGAAGCCGCACGGAAAGCCCGGGAACTCACCCGCCGCAAGAGCTTCCTGGATTCCGACAGTCTGCCCGGGAAGCTGGCCGACTGCATTTCCCGAGATCCCCACGAGAGCGAGATCTTCCTGGTGGAGGGGGAATCCGCCGGCGGTTCGGCCAAGCAGGGCCGGAACCGGGAGTTTCAGGCCATCCTGCCCCTCCGGGGGAAGATCCTGAACGTGGAAAAGGCCCGGCTGGACAAGGCCCTGTCCAACGAGGAGATCCGGACGATTGTGAGCGCCCTGGGAACAGGGATTCTGGACGAGTGCGATCCGTCCAAAAGCCGGTATGGCAAGATCATCATCATGACGGATGCCGACGTGGATGGCGCCCACATCCGGACCCTTCTCCTCACCCTGTTCTACCGGTTTCTCCGCCCCCTTGTGGAACAGGGGCTCGTGTATATCGCCCAGCCACCCCTGTACCGGATTCAGAAGGGGAAAAAGGTGTTCTATGCGTATTCGGACGAGGAAAAGGACCGTATTCTCGCGGAGCTGGGTGGAGAGAAGGGGGTGCACATTCAGCGCTATAAGGGTCTCGGGGAGATGAACCCGGAGCAGCTGTGGGAGACCACCATGAACCCGGACACGCGGGTGCTCCGCCGGGTCACGGTGGAAGATGCGGCAGAGGCCGACCGGCTTTTCTCCATTCTGATGGGGGAAAAGGTGGAACCTCGCCGTGCTTTCATTGAAAAACACGCGAGAGAAGTTCAGGAACTGGACGTCTAAACCAGGGAGGTGGGGATGAGTCCCAGAAAAACCCGAAGCAAGAAAGTTGCTGTGGGCAAGGAGGTCCTCCAGAAAGCGCTGGACCTCACGCCCTTTACGGATGAACCCCTGCGGTTCATCGACGAGGACGGCCATCCCGTGGCCGATTTTTCCCTGTCCGATGTGGGGCTGGACGAGGCCACGGCGGTCCAGATCTACGAGGATATGGTGCTCACCCGGGAAATCGACCGGATGGCCTGGGTGCTGGTCCGGCAGGGCAAGGCGTTCTTCCACATCTCCACCACCGGCCACGAGGGGATCTTCGTTCCGCAGCTTCACACCCTGAAAGACGAGGACTGGGTGGCGCCCTTCTACCGGATGCCGGCTTCCCTTCATGTCCGGGGGATCAAGGTGGAAGAGATTTTTGCCCAGTATCTGGGGACCCGGCTGGATCCCCTGAAGGGGCGTCAGATGCCCGGCCACCTCGGTCACCCGGATCACAAGCTGTTCGCTCACGGAAGCGGGGTGGGGTCCCAGTTTGCCGTGGCCATCGGGATTGCCCGGGCCCTGCAGTATCGCGGAAAGGGCATGTGCATTGCCTATGGTGGAGACGGTGCCACCTCCGAAGGCCATTTCCACTCCCTCATGAACTTTGCCGGGGTGTTCAACCTTCCCGTGGTGGTTACGGTGGTGAACAACCAGTATGCCATCTCCGTGCCCCGGTCCCGCCAGACCGCGTCAAAAACCATCGCCATCAAAGCCATGGCCTATGGATTTGACGGCTATCTCCTGGACGGGAACGACCCCATCGTGATGTTTTACGCCACACAGAAGCTGGCCGAGAAGGCCCGTTCCGGTGAGGGGCCGTCTCTGATCGAGGCCCTGACCTATCGGCTGGATCCCCACTCTTCGGCCGACGACGACAAACGCTATCGTACGGAAGACGAGGTGAAATACTGGTGGGAGCACGACACCCTGAAGCGGATGCGGACCTTCCTGGAAGACATGGGCCTCTGGGACCAGGATCGGGAGGAGGCCCTCCGCGAACGGGTGAAGACCCAGATTGACGAAGCGGTCACGAAAGCGGAAGAAGCCGGACTGCCCGACTGGGAAGAACTCTTCACCGACGTGTTTGCCGGGGAAACCCCCTGGCACCTCCTGGAGGAAAAGCATCTCCTTGCGGAAGAACTCAAAGAGCGTCCTCTCCACAATCCCCTGAAAGGAGGTCACTGAGATGCCCACCATGACCCTTGCACAGGCCCTTCGGAATGCCCTGGACCTTGCCCTGGAACGGGATGACCGGGTGATGATCTTTGGGGAGGATGTGGGAAAGCGTGGGGGCGTGTTCACCATCACCGACGGCCTTCAGGATAAATACGGCGAGATGCGGGTGTTTGACACCCCTCTGGATGAGCTGGGAATTCTCGGCATGGGGGTGGGTCTTGCGGCGGCCGGAATGCGTCCGGTGGCGGAGATCCAGTTCATTGACTACATCTGGCCCGGATTTGACGCCCTGTATTCCGAGGCGGCCAAACTCCGCTTTCGCTCCGGCGGGCGGTTCTCCGTGCCCCTCGTGGTGCGTTCCCCCTACGGTGGGCGGGTGAAAGGCGGTCTCTACCACTCTCAGAGTCCGGAGACCATCTTTGTCCACACCGCCGGTCTCAAGGTGGTGATCCCCTCCAACCCCTACGATGCGAAAGGGCTTCTCCTGGCCTCCATCGCGGACGACAACCCGGTGGTGTTCCTGGAGCACAAGCGGATGTATTTCATGGCGAAAGGGGAGGTGCCGGAGGGATATTACGAAGAACCCATCGGCAAGGCCAAGGTGGTGCGGGAAGGTTCGGACGTCACGATCCTGGCCTATGGCATGATGGTGCTGGACAGCCTGGAAGCGGCGAAAACGCTGGAAAAGGAAGGGATTTCGGCCGAGGTGATCGACCTCCGGTCCCTCATGCCCTATGACGGGGAAGCCATTCTCAATTCGGTGGCCAAAACGGGGCATCTCGTCACGGTGCACGAGGCTCCCCGCACCCTCGGGTTTGCCTCGGAAGTGGCGGCGTTTGTGGCCGAACGGGCCATTGAATATCTGGACGGACCCATCGTGCGGGTGACCGGCTGGGATATGCCCTTTCCCTATATCCTGGAAGACGCCTACATGCCCAATCCGGTTCGGATCGTTCGGGGTGTGAAAAAGGCTCTAAACCTGCTCTGAGGAGGAAACCATGGCCAAAGTCCTTCGCCTGCCGGAGGTTGCCGAAAGCGTGGTGGAGGGGGAGATCACCCGGTGGATCAAGAAAGAAGGGGAACCGGTGGCCAAGAACGAGCCCATCGTGGAGGTGATGACGGAAAAGGTCACGGTGGAGGTTCCTTCACCCTATGAGGGCGTGGTGGCGAAAATCCTGGCGCAGGAAGGTGAGGTGGTTCCCGTTCACAAACCCATTGCGGTGATCGCCGACCCGGGAGAAGATCCTGCATCCATTGATCTCGCGGCTCTCCTGGGAGAGGAGGCTCCTCAGGCAGCGCCGGTTGCAGAAGAGAAACCCGCTCCCGAGGAAAAAGCGCCGCCCGCGCATATGCACGAGGCGGTGGCCCGCGCGGCGGAAGAAGCCACGCCTGCCCGGATGGAGGGAGGCGAGCTCAAACCGCCGAAGGTTCCCGGAAAGGTGCTGGCCACACCGGCCGCCCGGAAGGCAGCCCGGGAGCTGGGGGTGGACCTTGCGGAGGTCCCGACCACATCCCCCGTGGGCCGGATCACCAAAGGGGATGTTCTGGCCTACGCCGAAGCCCGGAAAGAAGCAGCACCGGCGCCGGCCGTATCCATGCCCGCTCCCCCGAAAGCCGAAGAAGCTGAACGGATTCCCTTCCGGGGTCTTCGTCGGGAGATCGCCCGCCGTCTCCGGGAGTCCAAGGACCACGCCGTCCACACCCTTCATGTGGACGAGGCCGACGTCACGGAGCTGGTTCGTCTGCGGGAACGCATCAAGGAACACGCCGAGGCGGAAGGGGTCAAACTCACCTATCTCCCCTTTGTGGTGAAGGCGGTGGTGGCGGCCCTCCGCAAGCATCCCTATTTCAACGCCACTGTGGACGATGAACGGGGCGAGATCGTCCTGCACAAAACCTACAACATCGGCATCGCGGTGGCAACGGATCAGGGGCTGGTCGTTCCGGTGATTCACCATGCCGAAAGCAAGACCCTGCTGGATCTGGCCCGTGAAATTCAGGACAAGGCGGATCGCGCCCGCCGGGGAGAGCTCTCCATGGAGGACGTGTCGGGCGGGACTTTCTCCATCACCAACATCGGATCCATCGGCGGGCTTTTTTCCTTCCCGGTGATCAACTATCCTCAGGTGGCCATCCTGGGTCTCCACAGCATCAAGAAGCGCCCGGTGGTCCTTCCCAATGGCGATGTAGCGGTGCGGGATATGGTCTATCTTTCCCTCGCCTTTGATCACCGGGTGGCGGATGGAGCTCAGGCAGCCCTGTTCACAAAGGAGATCATCCGTCTGCTGGAGAACCCGGATCTCCTGATCCTTTCTTCCTGAACCGGTCAAACGGGGGCGTCTGCCCCCGTTTGACCATGCTGTGAGGGCTCTTTATACTATACCGCGACGAAAACCAGGAAGGTTGCATGCTGAAAGATCTTCGTGAAATCTACGCCCCCATTGCGGGAGCCCTGGATGCGGTCAATCAGGCCATTGTGGAGATCGTGGACTCCCCCTTTCCCATCCCCCTGGAGCCCTTTTTTCAGGGAGGGAAGCGTCTCCGGCCAGCGGCGGTCCTGTTTGCCGCACGGGCCCGGGGTCCCGAGGATAACCGGGCCGTTCGGGCAGCGGCGGTGGTGGAACTCGTCCATGCCTCCTCCCTGATCCACGACGACATTGTCGACCAGGCCATCCTGCGACGGGAAGTGGAAGCCCTCAACTATGCCCACGGGGAGAGTGTGGCCGTTCTGGCAGGAGACTACGTGTTCGTCCGGGCTCTCCGGGGAGCCTATGCCCTGGGGATTCCTCCCATCATCGAAGAACTCCTCATCGTGGTTCAGGACATGGTGGTGGGGGAGTTCTGGGAGGAGATGGCCACCCGGGACCAGAACTTTACCACCGAAATGTATTACAAAATCATTGGAAAGAAAACCGCGTCCCTCTTCGCCGGGGCGCTGAAGATCGGCGGCCTGGTCCGGGGGGCGCCGGAGGACGAACTGGATGGCCTTTTCCAGACGGGTTATGCCTACGGGATGGCCTTCCAGATCCTGGATGACTGTGTGGACCTGTTCGACGAAACGGACAGCGACGCCAAGAAGGGGCGCTGGAGCCTTCCCGCATTGCTCCTTCAGGAAAAGGGGCTTGTGGATCTTGCCCGGCCCGCCATGAGCCTGGAGGAACTCCGGGACCTGACCCTCCGGGAAGGGGGGTTCCAGGAAACCCTTGAGATCGCCCGAACCTATGCCGAACAGGCGCGAGGTCAAGCTCACGCCCTTCCGCAGGACATCCGGGAGGGCATCCTTCGCTTCATCTCCACGCTGGACCTTCTGGCGGCACGGGTTGAGTCCATCCTGACACCGGGATAAAAGCCCGTGATGGGCGTGTTCCCCTATCTTGTGTGGCAGACCGCCCCCCTGCTGTGGATCTGTTTTGTCCCCCCCGATTCCTCCGCCCGGTATGAACTTCACGTGGAGGTGAACCCTGAGCGCGGGCTTCCCCGAACGCAACTCTTCGTGCATCAAACATCCGGATGGGACACCCTGTTTCTCCCTCCTTCAGCCACCTACCGGCTGAACCTTCGGGTTCTCAAGGGGGCGTTGTTGCGGGAAGCTTTCCGTGTGGATACCCTTCTCCAGGGCATGCAATCTCCGCAGGACCTTCCGGATCCCCTCCCCTGGCGGGACGATCAGCCCGCCTGTCCTCCCGAACAAGCCACGGGCATCCGGGTGGCGGGACCGCCCGAAAAACCTCTGAAGGTGACCTTTCTCACCCCCTGGGGTGACACGCTGGAGGCGTTTTCCCTCATTCTTACCGACGGGGACACAGTCCTTCCCCGCCCCGACCACGCGGTGTTCCACGTTCAGGTGGAAGGCCCGGGTCGACGGAAGGGCCACGGGATCTTTCACCTTCGCCCGCCGGATCTCCTGGATCTCCTCACCTCCCGGGAAGCAGAGGAGGTGGTCCGGCTGTTCGGGGATGACCGGACGGCGGAACGGTTTTCATCGCTGGATGCGGAAGCTCGCCGTGCCCTTCTGGATTCTCTTCTTGCACCCTTTGACCCCGATCCCGCCACGCCCCGGAACGAATTCCTGGACACGTTGAAAACCCGCATCCGGATGGCCCGGGAGCGCTTTCGTGAAGGGATGAAACGGGGGCTTGAAACGGATCGGGGGCGGGTGTTCGTGCGGTATGGCCCACCCCGGGAGGTGGAGGAAACGGTGGACCCTCTCACGCGGCAGGTTCTGCTCATCTGGCACTATCCGGAGGAGGGGATTGCAGCTGTCTTTGTGAAGGTGGACTGGACCACCTATGTCCTCCTGGAAATCCGACCGGAATGAAGAACCGGCGAAAGGAACGGGGGGCAAAAGGCGAGGCACTGGCGGCCCGTTATCTTGAATCTCAAGGATACAAACTCCTGGCCCGGAACGTTCGGTATCCCTTTGGCGAGCTGGATCTCGTGTGTCTTCATCCCGTGCGGGGACTGGTGGCGGTAGAGGTCCGATCCCTGGATCCCCGGATGGGGTTTCACCCTGCCGAGAGTCTGGGGCCCCGGAAGCGGAGGCGTCTGGAACGGGCGCTTCAGGCCTTTCTGATGCGCCATCCAGAGTATCAGAACCTTCCCCTGCACCTGGACGTGATCACGGTGGTGTGGGAGGACCCGCCCCGGGTGGAACACCTTCCGGACGGGTTTGGCTATTGACCCCTCAGTGTCTGCCGTTCTTTTCAGCGTAGAGCCGGATATAGCGCAAAAGTCCCCGGGCAATCCCCTGAGCGACCTTGTCCTGAAAGGAAGGACTGGAAAGCAGGCGGGCTTCCCGGGGATTGGAGATGAAGCCCAGTTCGATGAGGACGGCGGGCATATAGGCTTTGGAGAGCACATAAAACCCCGCCTGGCGGACCCGCCGGTCCGGCTGACGGGTGCTTCCCAGGATGGTTTCGTGGAGAGTGACGGCAAGGTCCTGGGACTGGACCAGAAAGGCGTTCTGGGCAAGATCGGAAAGAATCCCCTTGAGCACGTCCTGCAGGATCTCTTCATCCTCCACCTCATACCGCAACGCACCGTTCTCAAAGTTGGCCACCGCACGGGCCCATTTCGTTTTGGCCTCCGAGAGGAAATACGTCTCCAGCCCCCGCACCTTCCGGTTCCGGGCGTAGTTGCAGTGGATGGACACAAAGAGATCAGCGCCCCACCGGTTGGCGATCTCTCCCCGCTTGGCCAGAGGGACAAACACGTCCCGGGTCCGGGTAAGGCGGACCTCCAGGTCGGGCGCCCACTTCTTGAGGTAATACGCCACCTTCTTGGCCACCTGCAGCGTGATGGTTTTCTCCCGCACGCCTCCCCAGCCGATGGCGCCGGGATCCTTTCCCCCGTGTCCGGGGTCAAGGACAATGCGGCGAATGGGATGATGGGGACGGGGGGGAGACCGGGACGGTGTGCCGTGCCGGTAGATCCAGATGGCGATCCCCCCCTTCACCGGATGAATGCGGACCCGGAAGTTGTCGTGGGGAAGGGTGAAGGTGAAGGTGGTGGACCAGGAAGAGGTCTTCACATCGATCCGGGACAGAAGGGGCCAGTCACGGCGAACTTTTAGCGGACCTTTGTAGGATGTTCCGTCGAACCGAACGGTGAAGGTGTTGCCGGATCGGGAAAAGTGCCAGGGATACCGCTGATCCCATTTCAGTTCAAACAGCACGGTGTCCTGGTAATTCTTGAGGCGCGCGACCTGAAGTGTCCCGATGAGAGCGAGAAAAATAAAGGCCATATCATAAACGTACAGGCACGGACGGGGTTTGTCAAGGGTCGGGGGCCGATTTTTCTGGCCGCATCCCGTACAATGCGGTCTCACTTGATGTTTCACGCCGGTTTCCCTATGCTCCTTCCATGCGCATCGTGGCGCTGGCGGCCGAAGCCGTGGATATTCTCCACCATCTGGATGCCCTGGAGACCCTGGTGGGGGTGAGCCGGTACGCCCCTCTTCCTCCCGGGGTCCAGATCCCTGTCGTGGGCGGATTTGCTTCCGTTCACCTCGAGGAAATCCTGAACCTTCAGCCCGATCTCGTTCTCCTCACATCCGACGTGCAGATTCCCATTGCCCGCGACCTGGTTCGTCAGGGACTGCCGGTCCTCCACCTTTTTCCGAAGCGCCTGAGGGATCTCTTTCGTCATATCCGCTGGATCGGCGGCCTGGTGGGACGCTCGTCGGAGGCTGAAGCTCTGACCCGTCGTCTTCAAACCGTCCTCGAGCAGCACCACAACATCTGTCCTCCCCTCCGGATTTTCTGGGAGGAATGGCCCGACCCCCTGGTGTATGCAAGCGGATGGCTGATGGATCTTGTGGAATGGGTGGGTGGCGTGGACGTGTTTCCGGAACTCAGGACGCGCTTTCGGGCATCGGAACGGGTGATTCAGCCGGAAGAAGTGGTTTCGCGCGACCCCGAGGTGATTTTGTTTTCCTGGTGCGGGCGGCCAGGGAAGACAGAAGACGATTTTGAAACGACCCGGATGGGAGAACATTTCCGCGGTTCGGCACCATCGGGTGGTGGAACTTCCCTCCGAGCTCTATCTTCAGGTGGGACCTTCCCTGATCGTTCAGGGATTGCCCCTCCTTGTGGAGGTGTTGCGGGAAGTGTCATCATAAAAAAACGCCGCAGGATTCCCCGCGGCGCCGATGGTTTTTCAAAGAACGGTTCAGAGGAGATTTTTCAGAAAATTCAGAACGTCGTCATAATCCGGTTCATCGGTGATCTCCGGGACGATCTGGCGATACACCACCTTCCCCGTGGGATCCACCACGAAAATCGTGCGGGCAAGCAGCCCCCGAAGGGGTCCTTCCTGGATGATCACGCCGTATTTCCGACCGAAGTCCCGGTTCCGGAAGTCGGACGCCACCGTAAGGTTCTCAATTCCCTCCGTGGAGCAGAACCGTGCCGCCGCAAAGGGAAGGTCCATGGAAATCACCACGGCGTCCACGGGAAGATCCGCGAGTTTCTCGTTGAACTTCCGGGTTTCGGTGGCACACACGGAGGTGTCCAGGGAGGGCACCGTGATCAGCACCTGCACCTTTTCTTTCGCCCCCCCCACCTGAAGATCCTCAAGGTCTTTCGTGGTGACCGTGGCCACCGGGGCCAGATCTCCCACCTCCACGAGTTTGTCCCCACCGATGGCGACGGGATTCCCTTTGAGTGTGACCTGCATGCTGCGCCTCCTTTTCTTGACCTGTTCAGTCAACTTCAAGGATATGCCTTTCAGGGTGTTTCATCAAGGTGATGTTCTGATCTCCGGACATAAATTCAGACACCCCCACCCCGACCCTCCCCCATCAAGGGGGAGGGAGTGAGCATCCATTCACGGTTTCGGAATATCTTCTCCCCTCCCCTGGTGGGAGGGGCTGGGGGAGGGGGAAAATGTCCGAACTTCAGGATCTTGGTCCGGATAAAGGCAGAAGTCAGTCCGAAACGACGGTATTGCGGCGCCTTTTGGCACGATAGAGGGCGCGGTCTGCCCGGCGGAGGAGGTCAAAGAGATCCCGATCCCGCGCGGGATCCCGCTCGGCCCCCCCGATGCTCACCTGGATGGGGATGCCCACATCCAGCGTTCTCAACGCTTCCTGAATGCGGTAGGCAATGCGGTTCGCCTGCGCCCGGGACGTATCCGGAAGAAGGACCACGAATTCGTCGCCCCCATACCGACCGATCACATCCGACTCCCGGAGCGTCCTTCGTAGCGTGCGGGCAATCTCCACAAGCACCCGATCCCCCGCAAGATGTCCGAGGGTGTCGTTGACCTCTTTGAAGTTGTCCACATCCAGGATCAGGAGGGACAGAGGCCGTCCGGTCCGTTCCGCCCGGGCCCATTCATCCCGGGCACGGTCAAAGAACCCCCGCCGGTTGAACACGCGGGTGAGATCGTCCAGAAAGGCGAGTTCCTGAAGTCTCTCATACATCCGTGCAAGGACAACCGCATTGGCAGCCCGGCGGGCAAGGATCTGCAGAAAATCCCAATCTTCCTGAGAAAGGCGCCGGGGTTCTCGAAACAGGGCATAAAGCACCCCCAGGGCCTCATCCCTCCACAGGAGGGGATAACCCACAAAACCCCGCAGACCCCGGGCGGCCAGTCGGGGATTGGGGACATGTTGTTCTTCCTGTGTAACATCCGGGACAAAAAAGGGGTTTCGGTGTTTGAGGATCCATGCGGTGGCACCCTCCGGGCGGGTTTGCTCGATCACGTCTTCCGGGCGTTCTCCCGGAACCGTCGTGGCCGCAGCCGAAATCTTTCCCGTTTGGGGATCCACAAGAAGAATGCTTGCACCCCCGTTCGCAGGAAGGTACCGCGCCGTGACCTCCACAATTCGATTCAGAGCCGACTGAATATCCTCAGGGCGTTCCAGAAAGGTCATCTCCGCAAGGACGGCCAGTCGCTCCCGCTGGAGTTGCCTGCGCGTGCGGGGCCGACGGACCTTTCGCCGAGGAGGGGGACGCTGTTCAGCACCCATCCGGCCTCAAACCCCACGCATTCACCGTCCCATCATCCCGTCGTCCACCAGCCCAGCACCCCACACCACAGCGTCCAGATCCCACCGGCCACAGCCAGGGACACAAGGGTATAGGCCATCATCTTACGGGCTGGGAGGCGGACCATCCCCAGAAGAGGCAGGGCCCAGAAGGGCTGGATCATGTTGGTCCAGGCATCCCCCCAGGCAATGGCCATGGCCGTGACCACCGGATCGGCCCCGATGCGACGGGCAGCTTCCATGGCCACCGGCCCCTGGACCACCCACTGACCTCCTCCTGAAGGAACAAAGAAGTTGATGAGACCGGCCGTGTAAAACTGAAGGAGATAGAACAGCTGCGCGGGCGCGGTGTTCGCAATCCATCCGGCGATTTTCGCACCCAGTCCGGACTGGATGAGCACCCCCTGGATGCCTCCATACAGCGGAAACTGGAGAAGAATCCCCGCCACCGCGGGTGTGGCAAGAGCGATCGCCCGGCCATACCGCAGGGCGGATCCGTGAAGGGCCATCCCCAGAAGAAGGAAAAGCAGAATCACCACGTTCAGATTCAGCCCTCCTCCATGGCGCCAGTGATAAACAAGATACATGGCTCCAAAGAGGACAAGCAGACCCTGAAGCGACGCACCCACCCTGTCCCGGAAAGGAGGAAGAACATTCGTATCAGGGACCTCATCGGAGGGCATCGCTTCCTCCACGGACAGCGCACGAGCCCATCGGCTGAGGGCCCACAGGGACACGACCAGGACGAGCACGGCAGAAACCAGGTTCCACCAGGCGAAAATGGTGGTGCGGATGGGGGCCACAAAACCAAACACCCGTTCCAGTTCGTTCTGGGGAAGTCCCGGTGTGGCGATGGTGAGCGGAATGGATCCCGAAAGCCCGGAATGCCACACGAGGAAACCGGTGTAGCCCGAAGCCGCAAGCAGGGGCAGGGAAATCCTTTGTTCCCGGTGCACCCGCAGGGCCAGAATCCCCCCCACCACCAGCCCCAGTCCCCACTGGATCCAGGAGGCGACCCCGGATGCGAGCCCCACAAGCCACACGGCCTGAACGGGGGTGCGGGGAAGGGAAGCGAGACGCCGGAGCAGGCGGTCCACCGGGGGGCTCAGGGCCAGGGCATAGCCCGTGACCAGAATCAGGGCCATCTGGGTGGTGAAGGTGAAGATCCGGGAAAACCCCTCTCCCCAGAACCGGGCAAGGTCCACTATTCCCCACGGCGTGCCCACCCAGGCGGCGAAAATGGAAAGAAGGGAAAGTCCCAGGGCCAGGACATAGGGATCCGGATAACGTTTCTCAAGAAACTGCAGAAACCGGTTCATCACGCCGGGAACCGTCCTTCCCGAACTTCTCCAATATACCGCGCCACCGCCTCCTTCACCAGGTTCGCCCCGTCCAGATAGGCCTTTGCAAAGGGAGGGCGAAAATGGGAAAGTCCCAGCATATCCTGAAGGACCAGCACCTGACCGTCACAGGATGGACCGCTTCCGATCCCGATGGTGGGGATATCCAGGGCTTCCGTCACCGCTTTTGCAGCCTCCTGATTGATGTTCTCCAGCACAAGGGCAAAAATCCCGGCATCCTGCAGGCGCCGGGCTTCGTCCACGAGGCGACGGGTTTCTTCCTCATCATACACGATTTTCCGGTATCCTCCCAGCGCCCGCACCTTCTGGGGCTGAAGGCCCAGATGTCCCATCACCGGAATCCCGACGGACACCAGTCGCTCAATCACGGGAAGGATTTCCGCTCCACCTTCCAGTTTTACCGCATCGGCGCCCAGCCGAAGAAAGGCGCCGGCGTTCCGCACCGCTTCCTCCACGCTCACCTGATAGGAGAGAAAGGGCATGTCCCCCACCACCATGGCCCTCTCCACCCCCCGTGCCACAATCTCCGTGTGATAGAGCATGTGGTCCATGGTCACCGGGTGGGTGGTGGCATGCCCCTGCACCACCATGCCCACCGAATCCCCCACCAGGATCACGTCAATCCCCGCTTCGTCCAGGAGGCGGGCAAAGGTGTAGTCATAGGCGGTGAGCATGGTGATCTTCTCACCCTTTTTCTTCCTCTGCCAAAGGGTTCGAACCGTGACCTTTTTCATGACCGACGCTCCCTGAAAAACCGTTCAAGCAATGCCCTGGCTTCCTTCTCCAGCGGACCTTTCCGGAACCGGACCCGGTGGGGAAGGCGGGGGTGCTGGACCACGTTCACAAGGCTCACGAGCCCCCCGAACCGGTGGTCTTCCGTGGCGAAGACGATTTCCTTCAGCCGGGCAAGCACCGCAAGGCCGGCACACTGGATGCAGGGCTCCAGGGTTACATACAGCACGCAATCCGAAAGGCGCCAGTCACCCCGCCTCTTGCAGGCCCCCCGCACGGCCAGCATCTCCGCGTGGGCAGAAGGATCCTTCGTCGCTTCCACCCGGTTGTGGGCGGCGGCCACCACCTCGCCCCCACACACCACCACCGCACCCACCGGCACCTCTCCCTCTTCATAAGCCTTGCGGGCTTCCTGAAGAGCCTGAGCCATGAACGTCCGGTCGTCCATCTCAGGGAACCACCAGACGGACCGGAGGTTTCCCCTCCAGGTGAAGGGTGTAGATGCCGGGGGAAAGCCGGGGCACCCCCCGTCCGGAAAACACGATGCGTCCCGCGGGATCATACACCCTTTTGGACAGAAAACTCACTGTCCGGAGGTCCTCCAGCGTCCAGACCGTTCGGGACGCGAGATGGAGGCGCACGGGTGGGGAAAGGAGGAGCACGGCGTCCACCAGGCCGAATCCCGTCCGCTCATCAAATCCCGGGTCCTCCAGGTCCACCGTGGCTCTCCGCACCGCCCGGATCACCTCTGAAACCGTGGCTCCGGGATGGAGGGAAAGATACAGGGCCACGAGCCCCGTCACGTGGGGTGTGGCCATGGACGTCCCATCCGCATAGGCGCCGGCACAGTTCTGGCCGGACCCTGGAGGATCGCAGGGATAGGCGGAGAGAATCCCGGTTCCGGGGGCCACCACGTCCAGTTCAGGCCCCCAGTTGGAATAGCTCGCCCGGAACTGAAGGCTATCCATGGCGCCCACGGCGATCACGCCGGGAGATCGGGCCGGATAGTTGATGCCCCGGAGACCCTCATTTCCGGCGGCTGCCACGATCACCACGTTCCGGGACAGGGCATAGGCCACCGCCGAGTCCAGGATGGAGGCGGGCTGCGAGGTTCCCAGGGAGAGGTTGATCACGTGGACCTGCGCGGAGTCCACAAGCCAGAACATGGCCTGGACCACGATGTCCAGCGTGGTGGTGGACTGGGAAAAGGCCCGGACGGCATAAAAACGCACGCTGGGTGCAATGCCGGCCATGCCCAGCAGGTTGTGCTGTCCGATAATGGTCCCGGCCACATGGGTGCCGTGAAATTCCGAAGGGGAGGCGGGGAGGACATCCGTGTCGTCATCCACCAGATCCCGTCCCCCATCCACCTTGAGATCGGGATGGCTGTAATCCACCCCCTGGTCCACGAGTCCCACGCGAATCGCTGGATTGCCCCGGGTGATATTCCAGGCGCTGTCCATGCGGATCACCCAAAGGTCCCACTGGCTTCCGTCCTGCCACCACGGATCCACCGGAGCATACGCAAGCCGGACCTCCAGGTTGGGGTCCACCGGAATGCCCCGGGCTTTCAGGGACTCCGCCTCCTGCGGTGAGAGATCCATGAGCACCCAGCCGTGGCCGATTTCTTTCTGGATCCGCTTGGAAAAGCCCGACGGAGGGCCGTACACCAGAAAGGGCAGTGCGACGAGAAAAACGTTCATGACATCGCCTCCCGGGGGAGCAGAACCCCCTCTTTCGTGGACTGAATCACCCCTTCCTGTTCCAGGATTTTCAGGGCTCGTGACGTGGTCTCCCGGGTGAGCCCCACGAATTTCGCCAGTTCCTGGACCGTGAGCCGGGATCGCGGAATCAGTATGCCGTCCTCATGGTCTTCCCCCAGATCCCGGGCAAGGTCCTGAAGGGCCCGGGCCACCCGCCCCGCCGCGTCCCGGGCGGCCAGATAGGCAAGGTGCTGATTGGTTTCTTTCAGGCGTCTCAAAAGGGTGGCAATGAGGGAAAGAGCCACCTCGGGATGGCGGCGGATCACATGGAGGAAATCGTTCCGGTGAAGGACCAGGAGAGAGCCGGATTCCAGCGCCCTGACGCTCGCCGTACGGGGCTCGCCCAGAAGGGCCTGTTCACCGAAAACATCGCCGGGGCCGAGATAATTCAGGATGACCTCCTGATCTTCCTCCTCCGCGGTGACCTTGAAGAACCCCGATTCGATAAAATAGACCATCGTCCCCTTTTCCCCCGCCTCCACCACACAGTCTCCCCGTGAAACCCGCTTGCGGACCACATACGGCAAAAGAGCCCGGAGAAGATCTTCCGGAATGGACGCCCAGATGGGGAACTTCTGAAGGTCCTCAATCTGAACCATCACCCTTCCCCTTGCAAAACACGAATCCGATGGATGGTGACCTGTTTCATGGCCTTCCGCGCGGTCCCCAGAATGGACCGGGGGTCAAACTGTTCCGGGTGCTCGGCGAGAAACTCTCGAACGGAAGCCGTGAAGGCAAGCCGAAGATCCGTGTCGGTGTTCACCTTCCGGATGCCCCGGCGAACCGCCTCCCGGAGCATCTCATCCGGAACCCCCCGGGCCTCCTTCAGACGAGCGCCAAACCGATTCGCCTGTTCCACCAGTTCCCGGGGCACACCGGAGGCCCCGTGCAACACGAGAAAGGCGGGAACACGCCTGTGGATTTCTTCAATTCGGTCAAAATCCAGTCGGGGCTCGCCCTTGAACTTGTAGGCACCGTGAGACGTTCCCACCGCCACCGCCAGCGCATCCACGCCCGTCTCCTCCACAAACCGGACGGCTTCGTCGGGATCGGTGAAACGGGGATGCTCTCCCGTGACGTCGTCTTCCACGCCGGCAAGCACCCCCAGCTCCCCTTCCACCGTCACGCCCACCGCGTGGGCGATCTCCACCACCTTCCGGGTGAGGGCCACATTCTCCTCAAAGGGAAGATGGGAGGCGTCCATCATGACCGAGGTCCACCCATGCCGGATGGCCCACACCACGTCTTCAAGGGTTTTCCCATGGTCCAGGTGGAGGGCCATGGGAAGGGGATGAGCCCGCAGGGCTTCAAAAAGCAGCGCAGCAAAGGCTTCCCCCGCATACCGGAGGGCTTTGGGCGTGGTGGCCACGATCACCGGAACGCCGGTTTCGAGAGAGGCCTCCAGCACCGCCTGAAGGCTTTCCAGGTTATACACGTTGAACGCCCCCGCTGCAGTGTTCCGGCGGTCCATCTCCTCAAGAAGGGTCCGCATGGTCACAAGCATTACCCATCCTCCCGAAAACGAAGCCAGAGGCTTGCATCACCGTAGCTCAAAAAACGATAGCCTTCTTTCAAGGACTCATCATAAGCCCGTTTCACGAGATCCAGCCCTGCAAAGGCGGCCACCAGGGCAAGGGGGGTGGATCGGGGCTGATGGAAATTGGTGAAAATTCCGTCGAGCACCCGGAAACGGTATCCCGGATGGATGAACAACTCGGTGGAACCCCGCGCAGGTCCTTCCCCAAAAGCCCACGTCTCCAGCGCACGGGTGGCCGTCGTGCCCACCGCAACGATGGGGTTTCCGGCATCCCGGGCCTCCCGGAGGACGCCCTGCGTGGGCTCGGGAATTTCATACCACTCCGGGAGCATCCGATGGGTCTCCACCTCTTCGGTAAGAATGGGAAGGAAGGTGCCGGGTCCGACGTGAAGGGTAAGGAAGACCATGGCGATGCCCTTTTCCTGGAGACGCGCGAGAAGTTCAGAAGTGAAATGAAGGCTGGCGGTGGGGGCAGCGATGGATCCGGGGTCCTCCGCAAACACCGGTTGATACCAGTTTTCGTCATCCTTTTCAGGATCCCGACGAATATAAGGAGGAAGAGGCATTTTTCCATGCGTCTCCAGAAAGACGTCCAGGTCCAGTTCGGTCGGAAGGAGGAGGGTGAGCCACTTTCCCTTCCGCTCGGCCACTTCCAGAACTACGTCCCCCACAGAGAACCGCTGACCTTCCCGGATCTTTCCCCGCTGGAGAAGGGCCCGAACCGTGCGCACCGCCACGGCCGTGCCCCCACCCGACATCAGGTCTTCCGGGGAGGGGTCCAGGATCACCGTCACCCGTCCGCCGGTGGGTTTTTCGCCCTCAAGACGGGCTTTCACCACCCGGGAGCGGTTGAACACCAGCACCGTGCCCGGGGGAAGAATGTCCGGAAGGTCCCGAACCCGTTGGTGGCGGATGGAGCCGGTGGACACGTTCACCACCAGGAGCCGGGCCGCATCCCGTGGCTGGACGGGTTTCAGGGCAATCCGCTCGGGCGGAAGGTGATAATCCAGGGCTTCCCGTTTCACGGGTATATTATAGGCCACCCCGGATGAACAAATCTGCAAACTTCCCAACCTGAAGGTTCATCCCCGGTTCTCTATGCTTTACACATCCCACGCGGAAGGAGGTGAGACGGTGAGTGTGAAGTGGATTGTGGCCCGGGGCGTGCGGGTCCATAACCTGAAAAACATCGACGTTCGCATTCCAAGGGAAAAGTTTGTGGTGATCACGGGGCTTTCCGGGTCGGGTAAGTCCTCCCTGGCCTTTGACACCCTGTATGCGGAGGGCCAGCGCCGCTATGTGGAAAGCCTTTCCGCCTATGCCCGCCAGTTTCTGGGCATGATGGAAAAGCCCGATGTGGACCACATTGAAGGGCTCTCTCCGGCCATTGCGGTGGAACAGCGCAAAGCCGCCCGAAACCCCCGATCCACCGTGGCGACGGTCACGGAGATCTACGATTATCTCCGCCTGCTCTTTGCCCGGATCGGCAAACCCCACTGCCCCCACGATGGAACGCCCCTCAAGGCCCAGACCGTGGACGAGATCGTGGACCAGCTCCTGGCCCTTCCGGAGGGAACCCGGCTCATGATCCTTGCTCCCGTGGTTCGGGGACGCAAGGGAACCTACAGGGATCTCCTCCAGAAGATTGCACGGAAAGGGTTCCTCCGGGTCCGGGTGGACGGGGAATTTTATGAGATCGAAGAGGTCCCGGAACTGGAACGCTACAAGCAGCACACCATCGAAATCGTGGTGGACCGTCTGGTGATCCGGGAAGGCATTCGCTCCCGGCTTGCCGAAAGCGTGGAGGTCGCCCTCCGGGAAGCCGAAGGCGTGGTGACCGTCATCATCGGTGAGGAAGAGCGGACCTTTTCGGAAACCCTGATGTGCCCGGTGTGCGGGTTTTCCATGCCCGAACCGGAACCCCGGCTGTTTTCCTTCAACTCCCCGTATGGCGCCTGCCCGGTGTGCACGGGGATCGGCGTCAAGATCGAACTGGATCCGGAAGCGGTGGTCCGCCCCCATCTCTCCATCCTGACCGGAGCCATCAAGCCCTGGGGACCTCCGTCGCCCATGCTCCTGGGCAAGATCCAGCGCCTGGCCCGGACCTATGGCGTGAATCTGGAGACCCCCTGGAAAGACCTTCCGGAAGCTTTCCGCAACGTGATCCTCTATGGCACGGAGGACCCCGCCGATTTTGATCTGGACCATCCGGAACGGGACTACTGGGACTGGGAAGGCGTGCTCCCGTCGCTGTGGCGGCGGTATCACGAGACCGAGTCCGACTGGGTGCGCGGTGAGATCGAGCGCTTTATGGTGATGCACCCCTGCCCCGCCTGCAAGGGAGCCCGCCTGAAGAAAGAGGCCCTTGCTGTCAAGGTGGGCGGAAAATCCATCTGGGACGTGACCCGGATGAGCGTGGAAGAAGCCCGCACGTTCTTTGAACGCCTTGAACTTTCCGAGCGAGAACAGCTCATCGCCCGTCAGGTCATCCGGGAAATCGTTGCCCGGCTGGAGTTCCTGGAAAACGTGGGCCTGGGCTATCTCACCCTGGAACGGCCCACGGAAACACTGTCCGGGGGAGAGGATCAGCGGGTGCGCCTGGCCAGTCTCCTGGGTTCCGGCCTCACAGGGGTGCTGTATATCCTGGACGAGCCCTCCATCGGCCTTCATCCCCGGGACGTTCACCGCCTGATCCGCACCCTCCAGCGTCTCCGGGATCTGGGGAACACGGTGATCGTGGTGGAGCACGATCAGGAGACCATCGAATCCGCCGACTGGATTATCGATCTCGGCCCCGGGGCGGGGAAAGACGGAGGCCGGATCGTGGCGGAGGGCCCCGTGGAAGTTGTGAAAAACCACCCCGCTTCCCTCACCGGGCAATACCTCTCCGGCCGCCGGAGCATTCCCCTTCCGGACAAACGCAAGGAACCGGATGGACGGTATCTCATCCTGAAGGGTGTGCGCACCAACAACCTGAAAAACATCACGGTGCAGTTTCCCCTGGGCCTTCTTGTCGTGGTCACGGGAGTCTCCGGATCGGGAAAGTCGTCCCTGGTCCAGGACACGCTGTATAAAGCCCTTCGGCGTATCCTCTACGGTTCCATCGAGCCTCCCGGGCCCTATGACGAGATCCTGGGCCTGGAGCACATTGACAAGGTGATCCACATCGATCAGAGCCCCATCGGTCGCACCCCCCGATCCAACCCCGCCACCTACACCAAGGCCTTTGATCCCATCCGGGCGCTCTTTGCCTCCACGCCGGAGGCGAAGGTCCGGGGCTACAAACCCGGCCGGTTTTCCTTCAACGTGCGGGGGGGGAGGTGTGAGGCCTGCCGGGGCGACGGGTACGTCCGGATTGAGATGCAGTTTCTCCCGGATGTGTATGTGCCCTGTGAGGTGTGCAAGGGCAAACGCTATAACCGGGAAACGCTGGAAATCCGGTATAAGGGGAAAACCATTGCCGACGTCCTGGAGATGACGGTGGACGAGGCCTACGAATTTTTTGAGGCCATCCCTCAGATCGAACGGCGCCTTCGTCTTCTCAAAGAAGTGGGCCTGGGCTATCTCCAGTTGGGCCAGCCCGCGCCCACCCTTTCGGGGGGTGAGGCTCAGCGCATCAAGCTCGCGCGGGAACTTTCCAAGGTTCCCACGGGAAAAACCCTCTATATCCTGGACGAGCCCACCACAGGCCTCCATTTTGAGGACGTGCGGAAGCTTGTGGAGGTCCTTCTCCGGTTGCGAGAAGGCGGAAACACGGTGATCGTGGTGGAGCACAACCTGGACGTGATCAAGTCGGCTGACTGGGTGATTGATCTGGGCCCCGAAGGGGGAAGCGGTGGCGGCGAGGTCGTGGCGGAAGGACCTCCGGAGGAAATCGCCCGGAACCCCCGGTCCCACACGGGGCGATACCTTGCCCGGGTTCTTTCGGGGGGAGGTCTCGCCGTGAAAGGAGCGTGAGCCATGTATTCCCGTGTCGTGTGGTTTCTCTCAGGCCTTCTGCTGGGCGGACTGGCCCTGGGCTTCTTTCTTCTTCGCTCTCCGCGTTCGCCTGCGTGGCCGGATCTCCTCCCTGCCATCCGTTCCGATCTCCAGGATCGGCTGGGGTTTGTGCCTCAGCGCGTCTGGATTGAGGATACCCTGGATCTCACGGGAGATGGGGTGAAGGAGGCGCTCGTGGCCTATCAGGCCGGGGCGGCGGTGGAAGAAGTGGCCGTGTATGGGGTGCGGAAGGGCAAGCCCGTCCTTTTCTTTCGCAAACGAGAAGGTCATGAGGAGCCCATGATCCTGCGCAGGGGTGCTGGAGGGGCGGGTCGCTACGGGTTTGATTTCTGGGTTTTACCTGAGGGTGCGGTGGTGCAGGGGGGCTTTCAGGTGGAGGGCACCCCTCGGGATTCCTGCGGTGCGGTGGCGTTTCGGTGGGAGAAAGACAGGTTTCTGGCGGATCCAGCGCTCACGACTCGGGAATCGGAGCGCTATTGCCGGAAGATCTGCCTTGAACTCAAGAAAACGCCCTTCCGGGACCTCGCTGCGCCCCTGTGCTCCGGACTGGATTGATCCCCCGTTCATTGAAAGTTCTGTGCCCAGAGAGTACAATTCATGCCATGAAACTCCTCGCCATCGTGAATCCCATCGCGGGAAGCGGTCGGGTTCGTCGTCTCTGGCCCAGGATCGAAAAACTCCTCCGTCAAGCCGGTCACGCCCTCCATGCCCTGTTCACCCGTCATCCGGGGGACGCGGAGGCGCTGGCCTATGAAGCCACCGGCCAATCCTTTGACCGATTGCTGGTCGCCGGGGGGGACGGAACCCTTCATGAAGTCACAAACGGACTGGTAAGGGGTGGCGATCCCCTTCCGGAGGTGGGGCTTCTGCCCCTGGGAACGGGACGGGACGTGGGCCGGGCCTTCCGGTTTCCCCGGAAACTCCCGGAAATGGTGCGCACCGCCCTTTCTCCCGTGATCCGTCGCCTGGACCTCATGGCCCTTCGCCTGCGTTCGGATGAGGGGCCGGTGGAGCGGGTGAGCGTGAATGTGGGGGGCTTCGGATTTGACGCCCAGGTGGCCCATCGGGCCAACCGGTATTATGAGAAATTCGGCGTGCGGACCTTTGCCATCTATCTCGTGAGCGTGTTCCAGGAACTCTCCCGCCTCCCCCACTTCCGGATCCGCGGCACCGTGGACGGAGACCCCTTTGAAGCCCACTCTCCTCTCGTGGTGTTTGCTTCCGGACAATATTTCGGCGGTGGTTTCCACGTGGCGCCTCACGCCCGGATGGACGACGGCGTGTTTGAGTTGGTGTGGACCGAGCCCCTCTCCCGGCTGGAGGTGATCCGCCTTCTTCCTTCTCTGTATCGCGGAACCCATCTCGCCCATCCCAAAGTCCACACCCGCACCTTCCAGACCGCACGGTTGGAGGCCGTTCCCCGGGCGGTGGTGGAAGCCGACGGGGAAATCGTGGGCTTCACATCCATTGAGGTTTCTCCCCATCCCCTGAAACTTCCCGTAGCCGTTCCCGAAACGGTTTAAGGAGGCTCGCATGGTCTGGATGTTTCCCGGACAGGGTTCGCAAAAAGTGGGCATGGGGAAAGGCTTTCTGGAACAGGCGTGGGCACGACCCTTCGCGGAACAGGCTTCCCGCTCGGTGGGGCGAGACCTGATTCAGCTCATGCTGGAAGGCCCGGAGGACGAACTCCGGAACACCCGGTATGCCCAGCCGGCGCTTTTTCTCGTGGGATACCTGGCGGCCCGATTCCTTCTGGATCAGGGGTATGCCCCCGAGGTCGTGCTGGGACACAGCCTGGGTGAACTCACCGCCTACACGGTGGCGGGAGTCTGGACCTTTGAGGAAGGCATGGAAGCCGTGGCGCTCCGGGGACGACTCATGGCCCAGGCCAACGAAAAGGCCCCCGGTGGCATGCTCGCCGTCATCGGTGCGGATCCGGACATCCTCCGGGACGTGGTGGAGCGATCGCCGGAACCCCTGGTGATGGCCAACGAGAACGCCCCGGACCAGATCGTTCTCTCGGGAACCCATGGGGCCATCCGGTATGCACAGGAAGCCCTCCAAGGCAAAGCCCGGCGTCTCGTTCCCCTCAACGTGTCCGCGGCCTTTCACTCCCCCCTCATGAAACCGGCTGCCGAAGAGTTTGCGCGGTTTCTTTCCACCCTGACCTTTCGGAAACCCCGTTTTCCCATCGTGGTGAACCCCACGGGCGCCTGGCTGGAAGACCCCGGGGCCCTTCGGGATTCCATCCTGATCCAGCTGGAGAGCCCGGTTCGGTTCACCCGGATGATGGAAACGCTGAAGGAGCGGGGACACCTTCGGTTTGCCGAGCTGGGTGTGGGCAAAGTGCTGTGTGGCCTGGTGCGGCGCAACCTTCCGGAGGCGACCTGTGAGGTGGTGGACCGCCCTGAAGTCCCCGCGTCCTGGACGGCATAAAGGAGAGAGACCATGGCAACCATGATGGCCGTCATGAAGACCCGGCCGGAGCCGGGCGTGGAAATTCGTGACGTTCCGGTTCCCGAACCTGGAGATGGAGAAATCCGGATCCGGGTTCAGCGGTCCTCCATCTGTGGAACGGACGTCCACATCTACCGGTTTGACCCCTGGTCCCGGGAGCACATCCATCCCCCTCTCATCATCGGTCACGAGACGGCCGGGGTGGTGGAGGCGGTGGGGCGGGGGGTCCGGAACCTGAAGGAGGGAGACCGGGTGGCGGTGGAAACCCACATCTTTTGCGGGTCCTGCCGGATGTGTTTGCTGGGCGAGTTCCATCTCTGTGAGAACCTCCAGACCATCGGCATTGATCGGGACGGCTCCTATGCGGAATATCTGGTGATTCCCGCCGTGAACGCCTGGAAAATCCCGGACTCCATCCCCTTTGAGATCGCCACGCTGATGGAGCCCTTTGGCAATGCGGTGTACACGGTGGAAGAGGCCCATGTGGAGGGAAAAAACGTGCTGATCACCGGGGCGGGACCCATCGGGCTGATGGGCCTTCTGGTTGCGCGGGCGCTGGGTGCAGCCCGGATCGCCGTGGCGGAGCCCCGTCCTCTCCGGGCGTCCTTCGCCGAACAACTCGGCGCAGACCTGGTGGTGGACCCCACGAAACCGGACGCCGTTGAAACCCTCCGGGACTTTTTTGGCGGATCTGCGGATGTGCATCTGGAATTTTCCGGAGCCTCGGGAGCCTTTGAACTCGGTCTCCAGCTCCTCAGGAACGGGGGGGTGGTGAGTCTGCTGGGGCTTGCCGGAAAACCCTTTTCCTACGACTGGGACACCTTTATCCTGAAAGGCCTTCACGCCATCGGGATCCACGGGCGACGGATTTTTGCCACGTGGGTGCGGGCGCAGGAACTCATCCTTTCGGGGAAAGTGGACCTCGCTCCCCTCATCACCCATCGCCTTCCCCTCGAGCGGATTGAGGAGGGGTTTCAGGCCATTCTGGATGGAGAAGCCGTGAAGGTCGTGCTGACACCGCCGGGCGCGGAATGAACCTTCTCCTTCTGGGGATCGCCCTCTCTCCCCTCTTCCAATCCGCCCGGAACCTCGCCCGGGAAGGACGGTGTGATGCCGCCCTGCCCCTCTATCTCCAGATCGCCTATTCCCCGAATTCTCCCGAGCGGGCACAGGCCCTTCTGGGCGGATCCCGGTGTGCCCTCGCCCTGGGGGACACCGCCCTCTCCCGCGTGCTCCTCACCCGGTTCCTCCACCATCCGGATCCTTATCTACCCCTGATGCAGGAAGCCTGGACGCTGGTTCGTGCTCTGGAAGACACCGCCCATCCGGCGTTCAGGCTTTTCGAACCCTATCTCTTCACCCTCCCCCCGGAAACCCTCCAGGTCCTGCTGCCCCGGCTTCCCGACTCCCTCAGGTTCGGGATCGTGCAGGAGCTCCGGGCATTGGGAAAGCGGGTCAACCTCCCGGAAAACCAGCGCCCCTGCTCCTGGATCCTGCAGGAGGGACGGGACACAGGACAGATGCTGCTCTGTCGGGGAGACACCCTCCAGGCCGTGCTGGCAGGGAACGTCTCCCCGGAGGCCTTGGCTCCATGGATTCTGAAGGATTCCCTGCGGTGTCTGCCCGGAGAGACGGGTCCTTTCGCCTGCGCCCTCTCCGTGGACTCGGTTCTTCGACTCACACCGGACAGTCTGAGGGATTCTGTGCTCCGCGTGTTCGAGGGATGGGGTCGGGGCTGGCCGGAGGAACGGTCCCGGTGGCGAAAGGAACTCCGGTGGGAGCAAACCGGAGAAAAGGACGCGGACTTTTATCCTCTTCGCCCGGCTCCTGGCCATGAACGCGTGCTCCTTTCCGGGATCACGACCCTCTCTCCCGAAACCCTCCTTGCCCGGGCCCGCACGGTGTGGCTTCTGGAGGGGTGGCCGCCTCCCCGTACCGGGATCCCCCCGGTGGACCGGAAACTCTTCGAACTGCACTATTTGCGCTTTGCCCGGGACCGTTTCTGGGGTCGAAGCACGGGAGCGTTGCTGGACAGTCTGGTGGACTGGATGGAAGCACTGGATAGCCTGTCCTTCCTGCCCGTTCTGGATCTTTCCCTTGCAGCCGATCTTCCCCGTCCACCGGTGACACGGATTCCCATCCCGGAACTCTCCTCCCGGGAGGTCCTCCTCCTGGCCCGTTTCCTGGGACGGAAGGGGATGGAACGGCCCTTCCGGGACATGATGCGCTATCTGAAGGGTGATCTCGCTCACAAGGCTGCTTTCGCCTTCTTCGTTGAGGCCCGCGAACCCGACAGCGCCTTCCGGTATCTGGACGTCCGGGACGGGAAAGGTCTGCGGGACTACCTTCTCATCGTTCCCCCGAAGACGTTTCGGGAAGCCCTGGAGCTTTACACCCCCCATGCCCTCAGGGCCGAGCTCTCCCTCCTGGAACGCGTTGTCCGGGAAATCCCGGAACCTCCGGAAATCTGGCGGAGTTTTCTGGCCCGGCCTCTTCCCGACACCCTCCGCCTTCCCCTGGCCCGGCATTTCCTCCGTGAGGCCCTTCAGAAGGGCGACCTTGAGGAGGCGGGCGTCCTGAGTCTTCACGCCCCCAAAAGCCCCGAAGCTGGAGTGGTCCGGTTTCTTCTCGGCCTGTCCCCCCAACGGCCCGAGGTGGATTCATCCCTTCTGGCCCTCCTTCCCGAAAGCCTCCGGATCCACTGGATGGTGGACACCCTCACACCTTTCCCCTCGCTGGATTCCCTTCCGCCCCTTCAATCCCTTTCGGATCGCCTCCGGGTGCTGCTCACCTTTCAATCCCTGGACACGCTTCTTCTGGAGCACCTTCAGGGGGAGCTTCCCCGGGAACTCGCCCCCGTGGGCCGGTGGCTCCATCGCCGGGCCCGGGTTCTGTATCGGGAAGGGGATCGGGTGCGGGCAGGACGGATCTGGTCCTTTCTCCTGCGTGCCGAGGACCGAAAACTCCAGGCCCTCGCCCTGTATCACCTGGGCATTCTGGAGAAAGACGAACGGCGTCTGGATCGGGCGGTGGCCTATCTGGAGCGCCTGGTTCAGGACTATGCCGACGTCCATAACATCTGGACGGAGGGCGCCTTCCTCCTGGCCGGGATCTTTGCGGAACAGCGGGAGCCCGACAAAGCCCTCCGTGTGCTGGAAAGCCTGAAGGGCCTGGTGGGACCGGAAGAAGAGGGAGAGCGCCGGTATTTTGCCATGCAGGCCTGGAAAGCCCTGGGGGATTACGCCCGCGCCGTCCTGGAGGGCCAGATTCTCTGGAACCGCTTCCGGAAGGACGCACCGGGCTGGGCCATCACCGCGGCGCTGGACGTGGCCCAGTTCTGGGTGATCCGGGGGCATACGGATCGGGCACGGGACCTGCTTCAGGACGTGGTGAACCGCTTCCCCAATCACCCCCTCACCGGGACGGCGCAGGCCCAGCTCCAGGCCCTTTCTCAGCTGGAAACTTTCCAGGGACGTTAACCGCTCGTTAACCTCTGCACGGTATCATCACGGCATGACACCGCCCGTGAAACTTGAGGTGCGCAACCTCTCGTTCTATTACGGCACCCATCAGGTTTTGAAAAACATCTCGCTGCCCGTGTATGAGAAGCGGGTCACGGCCATTATCGGTCCATCGGGGTGCGGAAAAACCACACTCCTCCGGTGCTTCAACCGCATGCACGACCTTTACCCCGGAACCCGCTATGAGGGGGAAATCGTTCTCTATCCAGACGGGGTGAACCTTCTGGAGCCGGGTGTGGACGTGATGGAGCTCCGAACCCGCATCGGGATGGTGTTTCAGAAGCCCAACCCCTTCCCCACCAGCATCTTTAATAACGTGGCCTATGGTCTGAAGCTCCACGGGATTCGGGGAGCGGAACTCCGGGAACGGGTGGAGTGGGCCCTGGCCAAAGCCGCCCTCTGGGATGAGGTGAAGGATCGCCTGGATGCCCATGCCTATTCCCTTTCCGGAGGGCAGCAGCAGCGCCTGTGCATCGCCCGGGCCCTTGCCGTTCGCCCCGAGGTGCTCCTTTTTGATGAGCCCACTTCAGCCCTGGATCCCATCGCCACCTCCCGGATCGAAGATCTGATGGCGGAACTGCGGGACGAAATCACCATCGTGGTGGTGACCCACAACATGCAGCAGGCGGCACGGGTGGCCGATTACACGGCCTTTATGTACCTTGGTGAGCTCGTGGAGTTCGGCCCCACCGAGGAGATTTTTATCCGTCCCAGGGAAAAGCTCACCGAGGCCTATGTCTCGGGGAAATTCGGCTGAAGAAAAGGCCGAACAACCGGGGCGGGAGCAGGGGGTATGCCTTCACAGCAAATCGTTTGGCTGGATTTGCTGTGCCATAATCACGCTTGAGTCCGTCGGATCCATCCGTATTTCTTCTTCAACCCACGACCCTTCTCCCTTTCGACCCATGGACAGTTCGCCCCTCCGGGTATATAATTGTAAAGTGCAAATATAAACAAAAGGAGGATAGCCATGGAAGGACGGATCCCGCTCCTGGGAGAAACTTTCCCGACCCTCGAAGTTCAAACCACCCACGGCCCCATGAAGCTTCCAGACGACTTCCGGGGCAAGTGGTTTGTGCTTTTCAGTCACCCGGCGGATTTCACGCCGGTGTGCACCACCGAGTTTGTCGCGTTCCAGAAACGTTACGATGCTTTCCGCGAACTCGGCGTGGAACTGGTGGGGCTGAGTGTGGATCAGGTCTTCTCACACATCAAGTGGATCGAGTGGATCGAGAAACATCTCGGGGTCAGGATTGAGTTCCCGGTGATCGCGGCCAACGATCAGGTCGCCGCGGCCCTCGGCATGATCCACCCCGGCAAGGGAACCAACACGGTGAGGGCCGTGTTTGTGGTGGATCCGAAGGGCGTTGTGCGGCTGATTCTGTATTATCCGCAGGAAATCGGGCGCAACATCGACGAGATCCTTCGGGCAGTCAAGGCTCTCAAAACCTTTGATGAACATGGCGTGGCCACACCCGCCAACTGGCCCGAGAACGACCTGATGGGTGATCGGGTGATTGTTCCCCCGCCGACCGACGTCGAAACCGCGAAGAAGCACAAAGAGACCTACGACTGTTACGACTGGTGGTTCTGCCACAAATCGCTGTCCTGAACGGGGGAGCGGGTTGCGCGATGACAGTGGGGGAGATCGGCCAAAAGGTATATGTCCACCCGTTCCTCCCATTGCCAGAACTTCGGGGGGGTGGGTCAGGATGTATTGTCATGGTACATGCCTATTTGACCCTCCCCCCCTGAAGATGTATAATTAAGTCCGACGCTGCCGGGGTGGCGGAATTGGCAGACGCGCATGGTTGAGGGCCATGTGCCCGTAAGGGCGTGCGGGTTCGAGTCCCGCCCCCGGCATGCTTTTTTCTTGCCATGGTTGACGATTACGGATACATCAACGCACGCATTCGGGCCCACAAAAGCCGGCTCCTCGGGGTGGAGGTGTATGAGGAGCTTCTGCGGACGGAGTCTCTGGAAGACCTGTTTCCTGCTCTCCGGGAAACGCCCTACGGTGAGGATCTTCTCCGGGTGAGTGAGGACCTGGACCTGGAAGACCGGATTCAGCGCGCCCTCCACCGGAACCTGAGCCGGACCTACCGGAAGATCATCTCCTTTTCGGGGGGACGCCCCCGGGAACTTCTGGACGTGGTGTTCGGCCGGTATGATGTTCACAACCTCCTTTCCATTCTCCGCGGGAAAATCCTGGGCATCGGTCCGGCAGAAATCCGCCTTTCCCTTCTTCCGGCGGGCATTCTGGATCCCACCCGGCTGGAAGACCTCCTGGCCCGGGAGACCGCCCGGGACGTGCTCGAGGTCCTGGCTACCTGGAACCTGACCCTCCCCTTCCGCCTCACCCGCGAGGTGTTCAAGGCGGCGGAAGCCGGGCGGGTGGATCTGCTGGAGCAGCACCTGGTGAGTGGGTATGTGGCCTGGGCCACCGAGCGTCTGGCCTCCCGGGACCCCAACGCCGAGCTTGTCCGGCACATCATGGAACTCTGGATTGACGTGCGCAACATTCTGGGAGTGCTTCTTTTTGTCCGGGAAGGTGTCCGCCCTGCCGGCCGGATGGTGTGGCTGGAGGGGGGCCATCTCTCCCCGGCCCGGCGCCGGCGTCTCCTGGAAGCCCAGAGCTTTGATGATGTGCGGAACGCCCTGCGGGGGACGGTGTTCGGGGATGCCATTCCCTCCGGTCTGTCGCCCATGGATCTCCCGTCCGTGGAGCGCAAACTGGAAGAGCGGATGGTCCGCCATGCCCTGGAGGCCCGCAAAACCGATCCTCTTGGCATCGGCATTCCCCTCTCCTATATCTATGCCAAGGACAACGAAGTCACCAACCTCCGGATGATCACCTACGGCAAAGCCTTCGGGCTCCCGGCACGGGAGATCCGGGAATTCCTGGTCCTCCCTGAGACCGCGGTGGCATGATTCGCTTCTGGGGAACCCTCCTAGGGCTGTTTCTTCTTCTTCTCCTTGCGGGCTGGTTGTTTCCCAAAGTGAAAGACCTTCCCGAGCGAGGCCGGAAGGTGGGGTGGGTGGAGGTCCACGGTCCCATTGTGGATGTCTCCCGGACGCTGGACTGGATCGATGAACTCCGGGACAAATCCATCCGGGCGGTGTTCCTTCACATCGACAGTCCCGGCGGCACGGTGGGCGGAAGCCAGGCCCTGTATTTCGCCCTGAAACGGCTGAAAGAAGAGAAAAACATCCCGGTGATCGCCTATATTCCCTCTCTCGGTGCCTCCGGTGCGTATTACGTTGCTGCAATCGCTGATAAAATCGTGGTCCAGCCGGGTGCCATCGTGGGGTCCATCGGGGTGATCGCCCAGCTTCCGGAATATTACGAACTCGGCGAAAAGATCGGCCTCCGGATGCGCACCTTCAAGGCGGGCAAACTCAAGGATGCCGGCAACCCCTGGCGCCCCATGAAGGAAGAGGAAATCCGCTATTTTGAGCACCTTCTGGAGGAGATGCACGCCCAGTTCATCCGCCACGTGAGCGAGGGGCGAGGCCTTCCGGAAGATTCCCTCCGGCCCTATGCAGACGGCCGGGTGTTCACCGGCGAGGAAGCCCTGCGGTATGGCCTTGTGGACGCGGTGGGCTCCTTTGCCGAAGCCGAAAGTCTGATGAAAGAAATGGCGGGGATCGAGGGCGATCCCGTGTATGTGTATCCTCCCGCCCCCCGCAAACCCCTTCTGCGGCGGCTCATTGAAGGAACTGTGGGGGAGTCCTCTTTCTCCGTGTCTTCCCTTCTCAAACCCTATCCTCAGGTGCTCTATCTCTGGACGGGTCCGTAATGGACGTCGTGTTCGGAGACCTCGCGCCGGTGGATGTGGTGGTGCTTGCCCCCCACCCGGACGACGCCGAGCTTGCCATGGGGGGGACCCTCATAAAGATGGTGGAGGAGGGGATCCGGGTGGGTGTGGTGGACCTCACGAACGGCGAACCCACCCCCATGGGGAGTCCGGAAACCCGTCGGGAAGAAGCCCGGAAAGCCGCTGAACGCATGGGCATCCACTTCCGGGTGATCCTGGACCTCAAGAACCGGGAACTCATGGACGAAGTGGAGGCGCGCTACCGGGTGGCCGGTGTGATCCGTCTGGCAAAACCCCGGTATGTGTTCATTCCCTGGATCAAGGACGCCCATCCCGATCACATCCAGTCCCACTTCCTGGGCATTGCTTCCCGGTTTTATGCCAAACTCACCAAAACGGATATGCCGGGGGAACCCCATTATCCGGAAAAGATGATTTTCTATTCCCCGAGTCACCTGAACTTTCTCTTTCGGCCTCGTTTCATCGTGGACGTCTCGGAAACCTTTCCCCGGAAACGGGAACTTGTGGAGATCTATGCCTCCCAGTTCGGCTGGGGGAACCGGGCGGAGTGGCTGTGGGAGCGGATGGAAGCCAAAGCCCGGTTCTATGGCGCCCTCATCGGCGCCCGGTATGGGGAGCCTTTCTATACGGAAGAGGAAATCGGGGTGCGCAACCTCCGGACCTTTCTCGATCTCTCCTGAGGGTTCATGAAGATCCATACCCCTTCCAAGGACATCCCCGCCCGGGGTCCTGCCTGGACCCATCCTCTGGACACCTGGCCTGAACTTCTTGTCCATGATCCCCTTCTCCAGGACATCCGACGGTCGCTGCGGGAAGAACTGGGTGTGCCCCAGGATGCGGTGTGGGTGGCCGCGGGCCACCAGCCCTGGCCCTTCCATCCCGGGATTGTGGCGAAACTCCTGGCGCTCGAGCAGGCGGTTCGGACCTTCGGGTGGTGGGGAAGTTTCCACCTCCAGACCCACAGCCCTGTGGCAGCGTTTGCCTATCCCGCCTTGCGAAACGGACGGGTGACCTGGATCCGGCCCTTTGCGGATCGCCCCAGCACCTATCATCAAATGCACCAGGACCTGCCCCGGGACGAGATGCTGCGGGGCGCCCATGAACTCCTGGACGCACTGGACCTGTCCTGGAGAAAATCCACGGTGGAAATCAACCTTTCCCGATTCCCGGAGGGCGAACACCCCCTGGATCACCGGATTCTCACGGGATTTCTTGCCTGGTACGGCGATCCTGCATGGACTGTGTTTCCCACCCATTCGATCTTTGCCACCCGGGCGTTTGGCGCGTTCCTGTCCTGGATCACCCGGGAGCCCCTTGCCCTGTGGGAACGCATCCAGAACGCGCTGGTGGACTACCGGAGACGTCACCGCATCCGCACCCGCGCCCAGCCTTTCCGGGATCTGGAACGACGCGACCCCTGGGTGGAACTTCCCTTCTGGTGGATTGATGAGGAAGGGCGGGACACCCTCTGGATCCACGCCGAAACCCGGGAACTCCGGGCGCGGGGGCGGGACGTCAGCACGCCGGATGATCCGGATGTCCTGGGATCCGTTTACCCGAAAGCCCTGATGCTCACCTTCTTTTACCGGTACGTGGCCACGGATTTTTTTATCCACGGGTGGGGTGGACTCCATTACGACGAAGTGACCGACCAGGTGGCGCAGGACCTCGGTTTCCGGGTCCGGCCCCGGGTGGCGGTGACGCTGAGCCTGGGACTTGCGGACCGGGACTGTGAGGCCCTGCGTCAGGAACTCGAGAAACGCCGGGAGGAACTCAAACACATCCCCCACAAACCTGAACGGTATCTTCCGGAAGATCACCCGCTGAAACGTGCCAAAAAAGAACGGGTGATGGCGTTTCAGGATCCCGGCGCGGATCGTTCCCGTCTTCACCGGGAGATGAAAGCCCTCAACCGGGCGATGCTGGACACTCCGGAAGTCCAGGCCCGCCTTCGTGATCTGAATGAAGAAATCCAGCGGCTTTCAGAAGAACTGGAGCGGTGTGAAGCGGTCACATTTCGGGAATATCCCTTTTATTTCTTCACCCGGGAGGAGGTGGACCATGCGTTTTCGGGCACTGGCCCTCGCTGAACGGGCGGCCGACCGTGCAAGGGACATCATCCGGATGCATTTTCGAAGGCTCCGGCGGGAAGACGTGGAGGAAAAGTCCCGGGACGACTTTGTGACCTCGGTGGATGTGAAGGTAGAGCGGGCGATGCGGGAGATCCTCCTGGAACTTCCCGGAAGCGCGTATCTTGCAGAAGAGGAAGGGGGGACACGGGAAGGGGAACGCCTCTGGATCGTGGATCCCCTGGACGGAACGAACAACTTTGTGTTCGGCATGCCCTGCGTGGCGGTGTCCATCGCCCTGCTGGTGGAGGGAAAAGTGGAGGTGGGGGTGGTGGACCTGCCCCTTCTCGGAGAGCGGTTTCGGGCGGTGCGGGGAGAAGGGGCGTTTGATCACACGGGCCGGCGGCTTGCGGTCAGGGCGGACCGGGGACTTCGCGGGGCCCTCCTGGCCACGGGATTTCCCTTCCGGAAGCCGGAACTCCGGGAGCAGTATTTCCGGGCTTTTCACGGGCTCTTTCCCCATGTGGTGGATTTTCGGCGGGCGGGAGCGGCGGCCATGGATCTCGCCTATGTGGCGGCGGGGATCTTCAGCGGCTTTTTTGAAATGGGCCTTTCGCCCTGGGACCTTGCGGCGGGGATCCTCCTGGTGGAGGAGGCCGGAGGGGTGGTGCGGAACTGGGACGGAGGAGAGGAGGTGCTGTGGCGGGGAGATGTGGTGGCGGGAAATCCTGAACTTGTGAACGCAATTCTGAAGCACACGCGGGACGGGTCATGATGCGAACGGGTTATGCGACCACGGCCATCGGGCTGGAGGACCTCGTTGAGGAGGCTCTCCGGGAGCAGGGTTTTGAAGTCCTTCCCCGGCCGGAGGGGCTTCGGGGCCGGGTAGCCTTTGCCTTTGAGGACGAAACCGACCTGGTCCGGGCGCTGGATGTGCCCCTTCTCCACCGGGTGGGCATCCTGGTCCACCGGGAGGTTCTGCCCGTGGAGGCCTTTCTCGCCCGGATCAAGGAGATCTGCTTTGATCTGGACTGGCGGGACTGGGGTCTTCCAGACGTGAGTTTTGCAGTCCGGGCGGCCCGGCGGGGGAATCAGCCTTTCCGCTCGCCCGATGTGGAGCGGGAAGCCGGTGCGGGGGTGGTGGAAGGGATGACAGCCCGGGTGCGCCGACCCAGGGTGAACCTGACCGATCCCGATCTCATCATCCGGGTGGATGTGGGACCCTCCGGGGAGGCGGCGGTGTGGGTGGATCTCGTGGGATATGAGAGTCTCCACCGGCGGGGATATCGCGCGTATGAACACCCCGCACCCATGAAGGGCACGATTGCCTCGGCCATGCTGCGGATGATGGGCTATGCGGGGCAGGGGCTTCTGGTGGACCCCATGGCCGGAGGAGGGACCGTCGGGATCGAAGCGTTGTGGGGTATGCTCAAGGTTCCGCCCTACTGGCTGCGGGCTGACACGCTTCTCCTTTTCCGGATTCCCACGCTGACCCGGTTGCAGGAAGCGGTTCGGGAGCGGCTTGAGGGAGTGCGGATTCCGGAGGTCGGGCCGGAGGTGGCGCTGGGGGACCGGTTTGCCCGGCATGTGGAGGGGGCGCGGAGGAACGCCGAGCGAGCGGGGGTGGCCCATCTCATCCGGTTTTATCAGGAGAACGTCTCCCGGTTCAGCCGGCGGTTTCAGAACGTGCCCTTCGTGGCCACCAATCCGCCCTATGGTTTACGTGTGGCCTATCCGGAGGAGGTGGAACGGGTCTACGCCGCCTTTTTCCGGGAGATGGAACGGGGCATGGCGCCCGAGGGGCGCATCGGCCTGATGACCCCCCGGATCGATCTGGTGAGGAAACACGGCGAGGCCCACGGGTGGGCGATCCGGGCGGACCGGCAGGTTTTCCACGGGAAACTCCCCATCCGCCTGATTCTCCTGGAACGGGCGGGATGAGTATGTTCAATATGCACATATTGCATTCGCCCGGAAATGGGGGTATACCCACTTCATGCGTTTATGAATATTCCACAGCCCCCGCCTTTTTCTGACCCCGGTTTTGCCCACCATCCTCCCTCAACATGACATAAGGGTCCTTATGTTTCTTTTTTGAGGGGATCAGAGCACCCCCACCCGGATGCGGAAGCGTTTCCAGACGAAGGCGGTGAGAATCAGGTTCCAGGCGGCAAGGGAGAGGGCGGTGGCCAGGGCGGTGCCCATGAACCCCCATCGGGGGGTGAGGAGGGCGTTGAGGAGGACGTTCAGGAGAAGGGCGGCGCCCACGCCCACGGCGTTGTCCTTTTCATTGTGGGTCATCTGGAGGACCCACCCCACCGATCCCGCGCCCACGTTCACAAGCTGGGCCAGCCCCAGGAGGAGAAAGGCGGGATAGCCCGCCTGATATGCTTCCCCCGCAAGGCCCAGAATCCACCGGCCCGTGAGGGCAAACCCGAGCCAGATGACAAGGGCTGCGACAAAGGCGATCCGGATGAACCTCCGGATCCAGCGGGCGAGCGCCTCCATCTCCCCCCGGACGAAATAGCCCACGATCCGGGGACCGATGGAGGCGTTCGCAACGAGCAGGGGAAAGGCCACAAAGGCCGCAAGCCGGACGGCCAGGCGATAGAGACCGATTTCTTCATTCCCCCGAAACATCCCCAGCATCAAGATATCCACCTGACCGTTCAGGGTGAACATACTCGTCGCGAGAAAAATGGGCAGGGCGGATGCAAGCCAGGCCCGGACGTGCCAGGAAGGAGGCTCGTTTTGATAGGCGGGGGGCAGCATCCGCTGGAGCCACCCCTGATACAGGACCACGACCAGAGCCAGGCTTCCGAGGAGGGCCATGACCACTCGGTTCAGAGGGAGACGTTCACCTCCCACAAGGAAAAGACCCACGAGGGCGAGAAGATAGAGTGCCTCCTGAACAGGGAAATTCGCAAGAACGATCCGGCGAAGCCCCTGAAGGGTCATGTTTTGTAGGGCAATCCAGGAACTGAAGATCAGAAAAGGCGCCATCACGCGGATCAGTGCCCACCGGCCCGAGGGGTCCGAAAGGAAGTCGCCCACAACGACCATATGAATGACGACCCAGAGCAATCCACCCACCCCAAAACTCCACAGGAAGGCAAACCGGCGGAGGGCTTTCACTTCACCCCAGATGTTCTGCTCCAGGGCTCTGGACGTCTCCCGCAGCACCACCACCGGAAGACCCAGCTGCACAAGAAGGGTCAGGATACTCAGGATGGAAATGGCGTATCCGTAGCGCCCATAATCCGCCGGTCCCAGACCCCGCGCGAGAAGAAAGCCCGTCACCACCGTGAGGATCATGGCCAGGATCCGGAAAGCAAACACGCCCGCCGATTCCCGGACCTGAGAAGACGTTTTCAGACGGCGGAACAGGACACGGATCATGATGCTGTGTCCTCCAGAAGACGGATCAGCATTGCGTTCACCTTCCGCACGTCAAACACCTCTTCCGCCCGTTTGCGGGCCGCCTGCCCCATCCGGGCCACCAGGGACGGGTCGTCCACAAAGCGTTCCATCGCCCGGGCCAGCGCTCCAGCATCTCTCACCGGCACCAGAAAACCGCTCACCCCGTTTTCCACAGTTTCGCGGCACCCCGGGGCGTTGGTGGTGATGACGGGGCGGGCCATGGCCATGGCTTCCAGCACGCTCCGGGGCGTGCCCTCCCGATAGGAGGGAAGGATATACACGGAGCATTCCCTCAACGCAGGACGCACGTCGTCCAGAAAACCGAGATAGTCCACAACCCCCTCCCGTGTCCATGCCTCGAGTTCTTCGCGGGCGATGCTCCCGGGATAGTCGGGTTCAAACCATCCGGCCAGGCGAAACTGGACCTCTGGATGACGGGCCTTCACCATCCGGGCTGCTTCCACATATTCCCGGACCCCTTTGTCCACAATGAGGCGGGCCAGCATCAGAAAGGTGAGGGTTTCGGGATAGGGGGCAGGACGGAACTCCTCCAGATCCACACCGGAACCGGGCACGCGGTGGATTTTCTCTCGGGACACCCATCGCCGGACCACGGCCTCGTCGTCCGGGTTCTGGACCACCACGGCGTGGGCGAAGGGGAGGCTCATCCGATACAGCATCTCTACCACGCCCCGGACCAGGCGTTTTTTCGATGAAAACGGGGGTGTGAAGGCTGCGCCCATGCCGGTGATGAGGGCCACCCGGCGGGGGACCCCCGCGCGAACCGCGGCCAGCGTCCCCCAGATCACGGGTTTGATGGTGTAGGCAAGGACCGCATCCGGCTGGAGGACTCGGAACCGGTGCTCCAGGGCCCGATGGGTCAGGAGGTCCCGGAGAGGATTCACCCCCTGACGGGCCAGGGGAAAGGTGTGGAAGGCAACGCCCCACTCCCGGAGGGTCTGCTTCACCTGTTCATCGTTTTCAGGGGCCAGGGCGTGGACCTCATGTCCTCTCTTCACGAGCTCCCGGAGAAGGGGACCCCGGAACTTCACAAGAGAAGGGGCAAAAGAGGCCACGACGGCGACCTTCATGGAAGCCACCGTCCTGCCCAGCGCACCAGGACAAAGAGATTCCAGAGCTCCCAGAACCGGTCGCGCTTCCGGGCAAGGTGCTCGGAGAGAAGCCTTCGCACCCCGGCCTCATCCAGACCCACCCGCCGGGCTTCGGGGGAAAAGAGGGCATCCTCCAGCGTGGGCCGGAGCTCCCCACGCATCCATTCGCCGAGGGGAATGCCAAATCCACCTTTGGGGCGATGGATCACCCTCTCGGGGAGCCACCGTTCGGCAACCTTCCGAAGGATCCACTTCCGGGTGAACCCCCGGAGCTTCAGGGCAGCGGGGAGGGAAAAGGCCGTTTGAGCCACAGCGGCATCCACAAAGGGAACCCGAACCTCCAGCGCCACCCGCATGCTGGCGGTGTCCACCTTGAACAGCATGTCCCCCGGAAGAACAAGCTGGCTGTCCAGATACAGAACCGCGTTGAGCCCTGAAAACCCGCGCTCTCTCGCTTCTTCCAGGAGCGCCTGGACCCGGGCGTGAAGAAGATCGTCCCGCATCCGAAGGGAGGGAAGGGGAAGTTCGCTCATCTCAAAGAGGGTGAGGGTGGAGAGGATCCGCTCGATAGGATCGGGGCTCGCGGTGCGCACCAGTTTGCGAAACTGACGCCAGCGCTCCCCCAGAGAGGAGCCCCGTTGCTCGGGAAGAGGGAGACGGGCAAGGCCCCGGAGCACCGGCTGCAGGGGCGCCAGCCAGGCCGCCAGACGAAGTCCCTGATATTTCGTGTATCCGGCGAAGAATTCGTCTCCGCCGTCCCCGGACAGGGCCACCTTCACATGCCGGCGGGTGACCTCACTCACGATGGACGCCGGAACCAGGGAAGAATCCCCGAAGGGCTCGTCCAGATGCTCCACCACCCGCTCCAGGATGTCCAGGGCCTCCCGGGCGGTCACGGGGATTTCGGTGTGGCGGGTTTCCAGATGTTCGGCGGCTGAACGGGCATAGGGGGCTTCGTCATAGGTGGGAAAGTCCGGAAAACTCACGGTGAAGGTCTGGAGGTCCGGGAGGTGCTCCCGGGCCATGGCCACCACAAGGGAAGAGTCCAGTCCCCCGGAGAGAAAGGCACCCACCGGAACGTCGGAAAGAAGGTGCATCCGCACCGACTCCTTCAGGACCTGCTCCACCTGTTCCACCGCTTCTTCGGAGGATGCCGGCGGAGTTCCGGGTCGGAGGTCAAACCAGCGCCAGTGCCGGATCACGTTGCCGTTTTTCACCCGGAGGGCGGTGCCGGGTTCCAGTTTCCGTGCGGCGCGAAAGATGGTGTGGGGATGGGGGATGTAATTCAGGCGAAAATAGAGGAGAAGGGCGTCCTCGTCCAGGTCCCGGGGGAATTCGGGGAAGGAGGCAAGGGTCCGGAGTTCGGAGGCGAACACGAACCCCTGCGGGAGTTCGGCGAACACGAGGGGTTTGATCCCAAAGGGATCCCGGGCGAGAAAAAGTTCCCCGCGCGCGCGATCATACAAGGCAAAGGCGAACATGCCCCGGAGTCTGGAAAGGACGTCCTCCCCCCAGGTCTCATAGCCGTGGAGGATGGCTTCAGCGTCGCTGTGGCTTTTGAAGCGGTGTCCCCGGGCCTCCAGGTCTTTTCGGAGATCTGGATAGTTGTAGATTTCTCCGTTGAACACGAGCCAGAGGGTTTCGTCTTCATTGGACATGGGCTGTTTTCCCGCATCGCTGAGGTCCAGAATGGCAAGCCGGCAGTGGAACAGTCCCACATGGTCATCCTGAAACGATCCGAAGGCATCCGGCCCCCGGTGCCTGAGCACATGTCCGGGGAAATGTCGAAACGATCCCTGAAACCCGCTAATCCCGCACATGGGGTTTCCGTTCTGGAAGGGAGCCGAGATACAGGAACCAGAAGGGAAGAAGCTGGACCTTCTGACGAACCAGCGTGCCCAGGTTGCCGGAAGCGGGATAAAAGGCGAGGATGAACAGGAATACGTAGATCCCCGCAAAAAGCCCAATGGTGTGAGCTGGAACCCACCGTCTTTTTCGCAGAATGGCCAGCGAGAACAGGAGGAGGATCAGATTCTCGGCAGCCGAAACGAGGGCAAACGGAGACCGAGCTTCCCAGGGAAAGGGACGAAACAGGACGGTGAGGAATCCGAGTGGGTAGAAGAGAAAAAGCATCGAGAAAGAACGGATCTCTGGAACGCGAATCGCAGAATGTCCATAAGCCGAGGCTTTTCCACGGAAAGTGGCAAAATCAAAAGCCTCATCTAACGAGTATACATTGAATGCCTCCATAACACTCCATACGGAAACCGCTGCCACAGAGATGACCAGCATTATGCCCATAAACCTAAACAAGGGATGTGCCTTGCTGGATCTTATTCCATAGACGAGCCCAAAGAGACTCAAAGAGAGAGAAAAGATGGCGGCCACGTGAGGGCGGATCCAGGCCATGCCCAGAACTCCCAGGACGATCATGACGAAATGCCGGGGAGAAAACGTCTGAAGAAATCGGTGAGAGAAAAAGGCGGCCATCCCAAGAAAGGCATACATCCAGGGGTCCTTGCCGTGAATGGACGTCCAGTACAGGGCACTGGGCATGAAAAACAGAAACAGCAGCGGAAGATCCACCACGCCACCCGGCCGGACAAAGCGGTACACGCGATAAAACCCGATCATGCCCAGAAAGGCCACCGTGGTGTTGATCACCTTCATCATCTGAGCGGAGGCACCCAAGAGTCCATAAAACACGCTGGTCTGGAGAATGTAATGAACGGTTCCGTCCCAAAGAAGAACGCGTCTCTCAACATCTTCGGGAAGCACTTGAAAACGCCTGAAATAGTCTGCGACCAAAGCCCCCACCCGATGATACATGTCGGCATCCAGACCGGTCCGCATCCGGTAAAACCCTTCCACCCAGACACCCAAGATAGTTACCACAATCAATCTAACAAGCCAAGAAGTTTGGAGCCACATTTCATCGCTTTTACGCGTGGAAAAAAGAGACACAAAAGAAAATACAAAAAGCGACGCAATCCAGGACCATACAATGCCATATTTATAGTCGGAAGAACTCCAAAAGATAGAAGCAACAGAAAGACAGAAGAGAATACCGATGGCGCTCAAATGGGTACCCTTCATTGGCTTATAATTTGATAGAAACTACGCATAAAATTTTCCCATGAAAGGACTTCTTGGGAAAACTTAAAACCGAATTCCCCCATTGCAGAACATAAGGACGGATTCTGTAAGAGATAAAGAATAGCATGGGCAAGAGCCTCGGGGTCATGTGGCTGAACAATCAATCCTGTTTTGCCGTGAACAACTTGCTCAACAATTCCACCAACCGAAGTTGCGATAACGGGCAACTTATACGCATATGCTAGCGGAATCACGCCAGATTGAGAAGCATGGATATATGGGACAACTACAAACGAAGACCGGTAGAGGAGAAAAGGTATTTCTCGTGGCAAAATCCAACGATTGAGTAAATAGGCTCTACGTAAGTTTGCAAATAGCTTTGACGAACGTCGACCAAGTTTGCCTTCTCCTGCAATCACAAGAAAGGCGCCCGTATGCATCGATTCTACAGCTTTCCACGCTTCAAGAAGCACATTTATACCTTTATATTCCAAAATCCTTCCAAAAAACAATACGACGGAAGAATCCTCCTCGATTAGTGGGAAATTTTCAGCCCAAAACTTCTTAATTTCATTAACTTTCGGATGTATCGGACGTATGAAGGTAGGAAGGGGTAAGGCTTCAACAACTTTATCTGGATGCATTTTACGGAACTTCGGCAGGAGCTTATTCGAGTGTAGAATGATAATGTCACTATTATTCACAGTCATGTTTTGAACAAATTCAATAACTTTATTCTTTTCTCCAATATGAAGTTCTGGATCATGAATCACTGTAACGACACGAGCATCATCTTTAATCCATGGCAACAGCAGGGGGAGCCATAAATGAACCATGGGTATAAATAGGATTTTCGGGCGAAACTCTCGAATCGAACGAATGATTTCAACATGATAAAGTGGATTAATCGTTCGGTAAGTAAATTCATAAATGTTCCTGTATGTGGGAATGAACTTTAAATTTATCCTTTCGCTATTATCTTCCTTCAACTTGACCCACGATCCTCTGTTTTCGATGAACTCGGAAAGTAAAACTAAAATTTCTGCATTCTCACCCATGTAGTCTAAGGCATGCTTTATGAATTTTAGTGTATAGTCTGGCAATGCTCCTCTTCTGCCCAGGTAAAGTACGGCCAATCTCATGAGCACAACCTCCTCTCATTACGCAAAAATAGCTTTCGGAGGATAGGTCTGATGCTATCCGGTATAAAAAGGGACGTCAATCGTATCGCAAACAGAGCCTGTGAAATGATTTTCGATCTTGGAACAGGATAATGGTGAAGTAAAAAATCATAGTGCCTTGACATAAACTTCCAATTATTTCTGATTGCCCAAAAGTACCATTTCATCTTTGAGAGATGCCATTGTCCACCAGATTTTGAAGGAAAATTTATATGTAAAACAGTTACATGAGGGATGAACCAAATGGCTGCTCCAATCTTCTTGGCTTGCACAGATGCACTCGTTTCTTCCCTATATCCATTTACAAGATAATCCTCTTCATAGTATACACCCATGTCAAATAATTTACGTTTCCATAAAGCGACACTTGAAAGAAACGGAACATTAATTGGTTCACCCGTATTGACATAATAAAATACTTGCAAGGTTTTCCAATCTATAAATTTCCCCTGTATATTCTTATACTGCGGTAATGGTTCAATTCGTCCATCATTAATGATAGCAGGTAAAACCCTAGGGCCGACAACATCCGCGTTTAAGCTTACCATGTATTCATAAAGTTTACATACACTACCTTTTGGGAACACAACGTCATCGTCTGTGCATAAGATTAAGTCATATGATGACTTCGATATTCCGAAATTTCGGGCGGCTGCCGAGCCAGAACGCTTACTTAAACGGTAATATATGAGATTTTTCCCAAGCATAGAATATTTGTCCTTGAACGTATTTACTACAATCGAATAGTCCTCATCGCTACAATCATCAACAACTATAACTTCTCTAAGACAGTTTTGGTGCATCAACGAATCCAAAAGGAAACGAATAACATCAACCCTATTATATGTCGGAACAACGACAGAAACGTCTGTTTGATTCATATGGCCTCCCATGCAAAAGATCTATAAACGATCCCATCGTTCAATAACTCTATCCCACCATGTTTTTAGGCTTGGGTTTAAATGGTCAAGTATGTCATGCAATTCGGCATTCTTTTCCACGTAATATTCGACAACTCTGCGAATATCTCGCTCGTCCAACTCTATATATACCTTTTCCCGCCTGTTTTCAGAAATGAATAAACCGATTTTCCTTCTAAGTGGCATCGGTATGTACGATTTAATCTTTGTTGGCAGATAAGTCTGGGAAACTTTATATAAAGCTACCGCCAGTCTACGTTTAAACTCTGGAGGGGACGATGTGTTTCTTTTCGATAGATTTACCGAATATTGGTTCTTAAGCCCTAAAAAACCCAGCATATCTTCGATAATACTCATTTGATTCAGGCCCTCCATATGTGTGATAAATAATTGGGATGGAGTAAAATATTTTAGATATTTGGAAATGATACGCGCATACTCTCCCGAAATGATCATATAAGGGCCATCTCCGATAGTATGTAAGTCGCACGAATTTCTAGCACGATCAAGGAGATCTTCTCGAAAATTTTCATCGAGAAATTCCTGAAAATTCGCTTTTACCTGTCCAAATCCTACGCGCATTCTAAATTCGGATATCAATCGCTCAACGGGATCTCGAAGCAATATGATTATTTTTACGTCTGGGAAGCATCTCTTAAGGATACAAGGTATTTCTCTGCATGACCAATAAACGGGGTCTATTTTCCCAACCTTCAACCCGTCATTTATTCGCTTTATGTTAAATACAGATGCCATAAACTTTTTCCACTCTTCTTGGTCTGGAAGTGATGAACAAGTGAACCTATGAAGATATGGCGCTTCTTTGCCCCATGGAAGCAATACTTGAGGATGCTGCGAAAGAATACCGTACAACGTCGTGGTTCCAGCCTTGGGGGCTCCAACGCAGATAAAATCAAGGGGAGGATTCAGCCTGCTCATGTCATATCTCCAGATGCTGTGCCCAGCCCCATTCGGTTTTCATCCAGTCCACGACATGCTGAAGGCCCTCATCAAGCGTCGTTTTCGGCTCCCACGAAAGAATCTCCCGCGCGCGGGTGATGTCCGCCCAGGTGGCTTTCACATCCGCCCGGTGAAAGTCCCGGAATTCCATTCTTGCCTTTTTCCCCATGAGTTTTTCCAGGAGCCCGATCACTTCCAGCAACGTGTGCGGTTCGTCAGACCCTAAATTGATAAGATGAAACCCCCGAAGATTCAACGCTGCCAGGGTTCCCCGGGCGATGTCCTCCACAAAGGTGAAATCCCGACTCTGCGTCCCATCCCCAAACACCACAAGGGGCTCATCCGCAAGGAGCCACCACACAAACCGGAAAATGCTCATGTCCGGCCGACCCGCCGGACCATACACCGTGAAATACCGCAGGACCGTGATGTCCATCCCGTACAGGTGATGATAACTATAGGCCAGCGCCTCGGCGCCCTTCTTGGACGCCGCATAGGGCGACAGGGGTTCGTTGGCGGGGAGATCCTCCCGGAAGGGCATGGGCTGACCGGCATAGAGCGACGAGGTCGAAGCAAGCACCATCCGGTTCACACCGTGAAGACGCATCATCTCCAGCACGTTGAGCGTGCCCGTGACGTTGGTGGACACATACACCCAGGGATTCTCCATGGACTGACGCACACCCGCCCGCGCCGCAAGGTGGAGCACCCCGTCAAATGCATGCTGCCCAAAAATCCGCTCCAGCGCCGGAAGATCCTCCACGTCCACCCGGTGAAAGGTGAACCCCTCACGCTTCTTCAGATCCTCCAGCCGCCAGTGCTTGAGACGGGGATCATAGGCGTCGTTCAGGTTGTCCACCCCTACCACCCGGTGGCCCCGCTCCAGAGCCATCCGTGCGGTGGCCCACCCGATGAACCCGGCACAGCCAGTGATGAGAAGGTTCATGAGATCTCACCCCCACCCCAACCCTCCCCCCAAATGAACCCCATGCGGTTTTTCAGAGAAAACCGCATGGGGACCCCGAACATAGAGGATTTTTCCTGAACGTTGACGGGGTCCCCATCCAGTTTCCTCCGGAAACTGGATGGGGTGTTTTCTCCCCTCCCCTGGTGGGAGGGGCTGGGGGAGGGGGAGCCCAGCATCTCTCGTATCCTCATCAATACGCCTTCCAAGTTGCTCAAGACCTCGTGATTCCAGACCGGAGAAAATGTACGGTCCTATGGGCTCCTGTCTGCGGAATTTTACGCCCAGTTGGCTTCTCCGTATACGAGACCACAACAGGCGCTCCGCATCTGTCATTCTTTTGCGGAAATTGCACGCGATTTTCCGAAGAGGGTGTTGATGCGTCATACTCTCATTCTACCCCTGCCTTTATTCCCTCTCATCGAAAAGGCTGCCGGGTTTCAGAATGATGCCACTTTCTCTTTGACGACTCTGGCCGGAACACCCACGGCCACAACATGGTCTGGCAAATCGTTCACCACCGCTGCACCGGCACCCACGGTGGTCCATGCCCCCACACGAACCCCAGGAATCGCCACACTCCCAATTCCCATGAACACCCCTTCTCCCAGGGTGACATGGCCGGCAAGATGCACACCGGGAGCAACGTGAACAAAATCACCGATATGGCAATCGTGATCAACGGTCGCTCCGGTGTTCACGATCACGTGCGCACCGATCACGGTGTCGGGCTGGATCACACTCCCCGCAAATACCACACTCCCGGCTCCGATGGAGACAGACCCGTGGACATATGCAGAAGGATGAATCACACGGACCCATTCCCAGCCCTCGAACGTTCGGGCAATCTGTTTGCGCATTTCGTTGGATCCCAGGGCAATCACGCCGGCCACATTTCGCAGAGTGCGGGCATCCTTCATAGAACCCAGCACCGGAACGCCCAGAATTTTCCGGCCCTGCTTCTCGAGATCGTCGTCAAACACACCTTTCACCTCATATCCCGCATCCAGAAGCGTGGCGATCACCACCTTGGCATGGCCTCCCGCCCCGATCACATACACTTCCCGGAAAACCGTTTCGGCCATCAAAACACCTCCACACCCACAGGTACCTCGCGATCGGGTTGAAGGAGGACCACTCGACCCTGCTCATCGGGAACACCCAGGACCAGTACCTCCGACTTCACCCCACCGATCACCTTCACCCCAAGATTCATCGCGCACACCACCAGCCTTCCCACCAGGTCTTCCGGTGCATACAGGTCCGTGATCTGCGCCGAAGAGGTCTTCACGCCGTGTTCGCCGAAGTCAATTTTGAGGACATATGCGGGTTTGCGGGCCTTCGGATGGGGCCGGGCTTCCACAATCCGTCCCACCCGCATCTCCAGTCCGGCAATCATCGGGGGATATTGTATGGCATCGGTTTCAAACCGTCATCCTGTCATCAGGGTTTGCCTCCAAGAACTGTGCACCCCCACCCCAACCCTCCCCCATCAAGGGGGAGGGAGCGACCATCCACGGCTTCAAAGTGCTTCCGCCCCTCCCCTGGCGGGAGGGGGTGGGGGAGGGGGACATGTCCGAACGTCATGAGGGAGAGACCGCCCCTTACGTTCTCCTGAAATGCGCACAAAAAAGCGCGTGCGGAGCAGGCGCTCCGCCTCGTCCAGGGCCTCCGGCGTGTCCACATCTCAAAGTGATACGCAAACACCCCGACATCGGAGAGCGAACACGTCTGGAAGACCTCATGTCTGTCTGCGTTCAAGTTCTTCCTGGATCGGTTCGATGGCCTGGATCAGAACACGATCTCCGGCCTCCCGGGCATAGCGTGCCGCCCTGCGAAGGAGAGACCGGGCTTTCGTGAGGTTCCCATGAGCGATGTGCAGACGCGCACAGAGAAGTCGGGCCATGGCCGCGTCCCTCCGGAGTCCCCGATCAGAAAACACCTGCAAGGCTCGCCGGGCATCGTCCAGGGAATGGGTGAGCTCCCCACGGAGCATCAGGATGGATCCCACCTCGGCCCAGAGTTCTGACGTTTCCGCATGCTGGAGGGCCTCATCCAGAAGGGCCAAGGCTTCTTCCCGCATGCCCCGTGCTTTGAAAATCCGGGCCTGAAGGATCTGAACCCGGACGTCCGCAAACGACCTTTGAAGTCCCCGTGCACGCTCCCGGGCTCGGTCGCACCACACCTGAGCCCGCGCAAGCCACCCCCGGAATTCGAGAATCTCTGCGATCTGGAGCGTTGCGATAAAAACCCCTACGGGATGACCCACTTCCTCCAGGAGACGGAGTGCGTTCCGCGCAGTGCGCAGTGCCTTTCGCGGTTGACCCAGCGCGAGTTCCACGGGCACCAGATCCAGAAACGCAAGTCCCTGGCGCATGCGATCCCCGATGGTTTCAAAGATTTTCGCAGCCTGCTGAAGCCGGTTTCGAGCCTGACGCAGCCGTCCAAGATTACGGAGAATGTGCCCCTCGCTTGCAAGATTGGCGCCCATGCCCTGAAGGTATCTCAGATCCCTGGCAATTTTTCTGGACATGCGATGATAACGAAGGGCCTCGTTGTGCCGATGGAGGGCCCGAAGCACGAGACCGATGTTGTGCTGGACCACAAGGAGAGCGTAGCGATCCCCCAGTTGATCAAACGCCTCTGCCGCACGAACAAAATATTCTCTCGCCTGGTCCATGGCTCCACGGGTTTCGTAAACGAGTCCCAGGTTGTTGAGCGCGACCGCTTCCTGGTACAGGTTCCCCCAAGAAAGAGAAACTTCCAGAGCCTTTTGAAAACAGGATTCCGCACGATCTAGATCATTCTGATGCAGCAGGGCAAGCCCCATCCTGTTCAGGGTGTCCGCCTCTTCGTGGGCCTCTCCAGCCTTGCGAAACGCCCGGATGGCGCGGGAAAATATCTGTACAGCACGTTCCAGGTTCCCCAGGAGGCTCTCGACACCGCCTTCTGATCGGAGGGCCCGGGCGGCTCCCAGAGCATCCCCCGCTGCCCGGAACAGGGCCTGCGCCCTGGCAACATGTTCCCTGGCTTTCTCCAGATCCCCCAGCAGCATGGCCACATCCGCATGGTGGGCGAGAGCCATGGCCAGAAGTCCCGGATCCTGTGCCCGCTGGGCCTCTTGCACCGCCTGGCGGGCATCCTGCAGACCCGCCTTCCCGGCACCCATCCGGAAATGGACTTCGGACCGCCCAATCAGAGATCGCACCCGGATCTCCCGGAGTGGATCTGCCGCTGGACCTTTCTCCAGCCGATCCACACAGGCTATCGCCCGGGTGTAGAACTCCATCGCCTCATCATTGGCATAGGCTTTTCTGGCGCGTTCGCCCGCTTCAAAGGAATAGCGCAACGCCTTTTCATGGTTTTCAGCGAAGAACCAGTGACGGGAGAGCATTTCCAGAATCTCCAGGTCTTCCGTGGCCTTCTCAAACTTCTGCTCCACAAAGGCGGCCACCTTCGCGTGAATCTCCCTCCGCCGGGCAAAGGAAAGGGAGCCGTAGACCACGTCCCGGATCAGTGCGTGTCTGAACCGGATGGGCTCACCCAGCGTGAGAAACCCCCGCTCGTTCAGATCACGAAGAATGGCCTCCAGCCGTTCAGGATGCGGGGCAATACCTTCCAGAAGAAACCGGTCGAACTCCCCGCCCAGAACGCTGGCATGGTGCAGGATGTCCCGATGGGAGAGTCCCAGTCTGTCCACCCGGCCAAGGATCACACCCTCCACGGTCTCTGGAAGGACCTGCTGACCTGGAGAGAATGTCCACCGGCCCCGCACCCTTCGCAGCGATCCACCCTCCACAAGGGCCCGGACAAGCTCCTCCACAAACAGCGGATTGCCCTGCGCCCGGCCCAGAATCTCCTCCTCCAGCGCCGGGGGGATCGCTCCGCCCAGGATATGGTGCAGAAGCTCTCGCGTCATGTCCGGTGAAAGTTCCTGAAGGGGCAGAGGGGTGTAATGACGGAGATCCATGAACGGTTCCGGAGATATGGGACGGAAAGAGAGAAGAAGAAGGATGGGGAGGTTTCTCAAACGCCGGGCGAGCTGGTTGATCCCCTCCATGGAAGCCCGATCCGCCCAGTGAAGGTCCTCAAGCACCAGCAACAGAGGACGGGATGCACAGCAGCGGCTCACCACATCCACAAGAAGGTCCACGGTTCGTTGTCTGCGAAGTCTGGCGTCCAGCGAACGGGTCATGGGTGTTTCCGGAAACTTCACCCCCAGCAGGTCTCCGAGGAGAGGAAGCCACGCCTCCAGCGAGGGGGTCAAATCCAGGAGGGCCTGCCGAACCTTTTCCCTCCGCACTTCTCCACGATCCACAGGGTGGAGTCCGAGAAGGCGTTCCAGGACCGCCGACCAGAGGTGAAAGGGGAGGGTGGCGCCATGGGGTTCACACCCACCCGTGATCACCTGAAACGTTTCTTCCAGCCCTGCAACAGCGTGCCGAATCAGATGGGACTTTCCGATGCCCGGATCCCCCACCACGCCGATCAGCTGGCCCTGACCCCTCTGAGCCCGCATTGCCGCCTTGCGGATCTGTTCCAGCTCTTTCTTCCGCCCCACCAGGATGGAAGAGCCCGCAGGCAGAGGGGAAGGTCGGACGGGATAAGGGCGCCGGGCCTTTCGGAGACGAAAAAGACGGATGGGCGAGCGTTTTCCCTTGAGCCGGATCTCACCTTCATCCCGGACAGGGAATCTGGAGCTCACCCTGCGCTGGACCGATGCGGTGATGAGACATGTCCCTCCCCGGGCCTTTCCGGCAAGCCGGGCTGCAACATTGGCGACGTCTCCCATCACCGTGATTTCTCGCCGGAGGTCAGATCCCACCGGTCCCACAAACACTCTCCCCCGGTGGACTCCTCCGGCGAACGTCCATCCCGGCACATCCATCATCTCTTCAAGGAACAGACAGGCACGCCGCTCCACATCCTCCACGGCATGGGGATAGCCAAACACAGCGAGAAGGCGATGCCCCCTCCGATCCACATCCAGCCGGGTGATGGTTCCTCCCAGGGCTTCGGCCACCTGACGAATGTGGGCATAAACGTTCCGGAAACGTGCCAGGGCCTCATCGGGCTCCCGCCCCAGACGTCCACGAAACCGGAGGAACACCACGCCCAGGTTGCGATGCTCCCCGTCCTTGGGGGTGAGGGCAGGGCGTGCGGCAATGCGGTCATAGAGCCATTCGGGAACATAGGGGCGGATGCGCTCCAGGGCTCTGGTGAGCCCGGAAAGATCCCGAACCTCGGGCACGGGATTCAACCCCGGTGGGGGAGGGTGATCCCGCAGGCGGATCACGCGAAACGTTCCATCCTTTTGCTGGCGCAGAACCGCCACGGACCGGAGATGGGGTACCAGTTCAGGTCCCACAAGGATGTCTCCCGCACGGGCTCGATCCTCGAGATCCACAAGCCGGTGAAACACCCCGCCGGCAAACGCATAATCCCGGCCAAGGTCCAGAAACCGCGCCCGTCCGGACGCAAGGGCTGCGTGCATTCGGATCCGAAAGGTCCCCACATCCGTTTGAACGGCTCCATGACGATCCACATGCTCCATGCAGGAACGGATCGCAGCCAGCGCCCACAGAGCCGAACGGTCCGAACTTCCTGGAAAATAGGCCATCAGCGCATCTCCCGCAAACCGGAGGATCTCACCTCCCCACATCCGGATTTCCCGAACCAGTGGGTCAAGAAACCGGTTCACAAGCAAGGTGAGTTCTTCTGCTCCACGGGGACCCTTTCGGGCAAGGCGTTCGGTGAGGGGCGTGAATCCAGAGATATCCAGAAACACAAACGTTCCGTCCATCACCGTCACGGGATCCGCCCGGTCGGCGGCGATTTTTCGGCGGAGAAATCCCGAAGGGAGGAACGCCGCAAGGACCCTGAACATCTGGGTCAGATGTTCATGAAGCGTACGGTTGTCGCCCTGCTCCAGAAGGGGTTGAAGAACCTGCGGGGGAAGGACCGAATGAAGATCTTCAGGGACAGGCCGCCGCGCCATATCCCCTCCCCTCCTGCCATTTTCGGGTCTGAAGACGGCGCTCCGCCTCGTCCAGGGCTTCCGGCGTGTCCACATCCAGCCAGAGGCGGGGCGCCCGCACCCACTGCACCAAAAGCACCCCCGCCCGGAGGGCAAGCTCCAGGGCATCCGCGATGCCAAAGGCCTCCTGACGCGACACTTCCACAAAAAAGGGCAGGATCTCCCGGTTCAGACGAAACATCCCGATGTCCACCCCGTCAAACCGTTCCAGGGTCTTGGAGAACGCCGGCGGATCCAGGGACACCTTCATGCCGTCCGGAAGATCAAAGATGGCCTCCACAAAGGGATCCACCCAGATCCGGTTTTCGCCTGCCCTCAGCGAGACGAGGTCCTCCAGAAGTTCCGGCGCATACAGATGATCCGACATCAGCACCCCCACCTCCGGGAGGTCCTCCAGCGCCCGTTTCAATCCGGCCCACAGGGTGTCCCCGTTCCCCCGCTCCCACCGGGCATGGTGGATGCACTCCACGCCATATTTCTCAAGCACCGCAAAGGGTTCGTGCAGGGCCCCTGTGACCACCCAGATGCGCTCCACCCCCAGGTCCCGAAGCACTTCCAGATTCCAGAAGATCAGGGGTTTCCCGGCAACCGGAACCAGCGCCTTGGGGATCTCCTCACCCGTGCGGGAGCGAAGTCTCGTCCCGGCGCCTCCCGCCGGAATCACGACACCGCGCAGCATCGTTCCATCACCTCCAGCGCCCGCAAACTCGCCCTGCCATCCACCGGATGAAAGAGTCCTTCCAGAACCGCCTTTCGCCGTTCACGCGCCTCCTCGTCCGGCGATTGCGCCCGGAAGAAGGCCTCCGGAATTTCCTCCGCCCGCTCGATCACCGGGAACACTCCCCGGAAAAGCTCCCGGGGAGAAACGGCCAGCAGGGGTTCCCCGTCCGAATGACGAAGGCGCTCTTCCGGAAGGGCCACAAAGATCACAGGTTTGCCCACCGCAGCGAACTCAAAGGCCACGCTGGAGGCTTCCGTGATCACTCCATCCGCCATGGCGAGAAAGGGCAAAATGTCCCGTTCCTCCGGCGGCACAAGCCGGGCGTGGGGAAACCGGGGCACAAGGGCCTCAAACAGGCGGTGATGACGATGGGGGGCATATTTCCCCTCCCAGGAATACGGATGGAGTTTGATGAGCAGGTTGAAGTCCCGCGTGGCCGGAAGGAGATCCTCCCCGATGAGGTCAATGCTGGAGGGTTTGTAGGTGGGGGCATAGAGCAGGGTGGGTTTGTTCGGGTCCAGCCCCCACGCTCCAAGCAGGCGCTCTCGCTCTCTCTGGAGACGCGGATAGGGGTCCAGTTTGATGTAGCCCACGATGTGCACCCGGAACGCCCCTTCCCCCACGTGCCGGCGGATCTCCTTTTCCCTGTGGGGTCCTTCCACCATCAGGTGATAGGGGACGTTTCGCTGTTTGCGGAGAAACCGGTACATCACCGTTTTGAAGCCCGTTCCGTGGTTCACCAGCACAACCGGCCGATCCCCGAACATCCGGGGGTTGGACAGAAAATCCGTGGTCACCACCACGTCCACATCCGGGGGCATCTCGGGCTCAGCGGGAACGCCCCGGGAACGGAGGGTGTTCAAAAACTCCGCCTTCCGGGATCTGCGGAAAACCAGCCACTTCCGAAGGGGCGCATCCCCCGGCATCACCACCACGTCATGCCCCTGCCGGAGGGCTTCCTCCACCAGAGGCCCCACAGCCGGCCAGTGGTACAGATGATGGAGAAACACACCGATCTTCACGGGAATCAGGCCGGGGCTTTGCGGATCTCAACGAGTTCTTCTGAAAATTCTCCGTCCATATACCAGGCCACCCCCGCCTGTCTGGCCCGGTCCCGGGCATCCCCCACCCATTCTTCACCCACCACCACGCCCAGGGCGTCCACGCCTGCATCCCGCAGAACGCTTGCCCGGCGGGCTGCGCGCTCCACATCCTTTCCGTTCACCCGGAGGGAAACCTCCACCACCAGCACCTTTCCGCCTTTCCACCACACAAGATCGGCAAGAAACACGCTGTCTGTGAGGTTCGGTATTCGTGCAATCTGTTCCCCAAGAAGCGACTGAATCCTTCGCTGAATGTCCGGATGTTCGGGAGATCCCCCCTCCCCACCGGCAAAAAGCACCGGCGCACTGCGGATGATTCGCTGCTCATACCGCTCTCCACGACGGCGCCCCTCTTCGCCTTTTCGCCATTCCTGCAGATCCTGAAGGACGGGAAGCACCTCGTCCCGCAGTGTGATTTTGATCGCCCGAATCTCCTCCCAGATCCGACGGTTTTCTTCCTTGAGAGCCTCGATCTCCTGCCAGATTTTCTGGTTCTCTTCCCGAAGTTGCCGGATATCCTCTTTGATCGCTTCAATCTCTTTCCAGATTTTCTGGTTTTCTTTCTTGATCTCGCGGATATCCTCCTTGATGGCGGCAATTTCTTTCCAGATTTTCTGGTTCTCTTCTTTGAGAGCCTGAATCTCCTGCCAGATCCTGTGATTTTCTTCTTTGATCGCCTGAATTTCTTCCCATATCTTGCGGTTCTCTTCTTCGATCCGGGCAATCCGTTCCAGCATCTCTTCCTGGACGGCGAGGGAGCGGTCCATTTTTTCCGGGAGGGCAAGGAGATCCTCTGTGAGGAGGATTTGACGCAAACGAGCCTTCCACTCCGGGCGCTCTTCCAGAACCCGGAGAAGGTCAAGGAAAACCTGTTCCCTTCTCGTTCGTGCCATGATAGCAGATGATACAGGATGCCCCGGGAACCACCAACCTCACAGGAAAAACACCCGGTCCTCCGGGAAGGACACACCCCGCCGGCGCAGGGCGTTCCGGGTGTCCAGAATCAGGCTGGCCTGGGTGACGATCTGTTCATAAGGAACCCGGTCGTGATCCGTCGTGATCACCACGAGATCCTGTTCCTGAAGGGTTTCCGGTGTGAGGGGCACACTCCGGTATGTGGGGCCCCCATCCAGCCTGACCTCCGGAACATGGGGGTCGTGATAGACCACCTCCGCCTGGCGCTTCCGGAGCTCTTCCAGAAGGTCCAGCGCCGGGGATTCCCGCACGTCTCCCACGTTGGGTTTGTAGGCCACACCCAGAAGGAGGATCTTCGCACCCCGCGCGGGTTTCCCATGGGCGTTCAGAAGATCCACGATCCTTGAGACCACAAACAGGGGCATCTGGGCGTTCACCGTGGTGGCCACCTCCACAAGCTGGGGAACAAAGCGGTATTGCCGGGCTTTCCAGGTGAGATATTTCGGATCCACCGGGATGCAGTGCCCGCCGATCCCCGGACCCGGGAGAAACTTCATGAACCCAAAGGGTTTGGTGGCCGCCGCCTCGATCACCTCCCACACATCCACCCCCATGAGATAACAGATCTGGGCGAGTTCGTTCACCAGGGCGATGTTGACGTTGCGAAAGGTGTTCTCAAGGAGTTTCGCCATCTCCGCCGCCCGGGCGGAGGACACCGGGTGCACCCGTTCAATGGCAAGACTGTAGAAAGCTTCCATCAGTGCGGTGGAACGAGGATCCACGCCCCCCACCACCTTGGGAATTTTTCGGACCGTGAACACCGGGTCCCCCGGGTTGATCCGCTCCGGAGAAAACCCGAGAAAGACGTCCTCGCCCACCCGGAATCCCGCTTCTTCCAGCATGGGCTTCACCAGTTCCTCCGTGGTGCCCGGATAGGTGGTGCTTTCCAGAACCATCAGCATGCCCGGATGGACATGGGGCAAAAGGCTCCGGAGAGCCTGAACCACATAGCTCAGGTCAGGTTCTCCAGACTTGGAAAGGGGCGTGGGCACGGTGATGAGCACCACGTCCGCTTCCCCGAGCACCCCGTAGTCCGTGGTGGGGCGAAACCGCCCCCGGGCGAGGGCCTCCGCCAACCAGGAAGAAGGCACGTCTTCCACATAGCTCCGGCCTTCCCGGAGGACCTGAACCTTTTCCGAACTCACGTCCACACCCAGGACCATGAGACCAGCTTCCTCAAAGGCCTGGGCGAGGGGGAGGCCCACATAGCCCAGCCCCACCACACCCAGCACCGCTTCTTTCGCGCGAATTTTCTCAAGTTGCTTCTCAAAATGCGAGTTCATGCAGAACCTCCTTCAGAAGGGGGGCGTTCCGGTCTTTCTCCGAGAGGATGGGATCTTCCAGAGGCCAGGGAAGCCCGATCTCCGGGTCATCAAACCGGACGGCCCGGTCCAGGGAAGGGTCGTATTCTTCGGTGGTCTTATACAGCACCCAGGCTTCCTCCGACAGCACCTGAAAGCCGTGGGCAAAGCCAGGTGGAATCCAGAAAAGCCGGGGGTGTTCGTCGGAGAGTTCCACCGCCACCCATTTCCGGAAGGTGGGGGACGACGGGCGGATGTCCACCGCCACATCCCAGATCCGTCCTTTCACCACCGTCACAAGCTTGCCCTGGGCTTTCGGCGCACGCTGAAAGTGAAGCCCCCGGATCACCCGATGCACCGAGCGGGAGAGGTTGTCCTGCACAAAGGCATGGGGGATATGGGGAGCAAATTCCGAGTGCTTGAACAGTTCCAGGAAATGACCCCGGTGATCCGGATACACCCGGGGTTCCACAAGAAGGACTCCGGGAAGCTCCGTCTCATGAAAGGCGAAGGGCACGCTTTTCTCCCCGTTAGAACTGGATTTCTGCGTCGTCCCCGATGAGGAGGCGCAGGGCTTTCCGGACCTGGCCGTCTGTTTTCCGGACAAGGCTTCGATGGCCGATGAGGCTGTCTTCCAGGTGTTCCACCCCTTCCACCACGGCTTTGTCCAGAATCACGCTGTGCTCCACGCTGCTTCTCTGAATGCGGGCACGGGCGCCCACGCTGGTGTAGGGGCCCACAAAGGCATCTTCCACCACCGCGCCCTCCCCGATCACCACCGGTCCCCGTATGACACTGCGCACCACCCGGGCTCCCTTCCGGACCTCCACCCGTCCCACGATCTGGCTCTCCTGGATGTCCGCGTCTGGCGCCACCCGCCGCTGGATCCAGTCGTCCAGCACCACCCGGTTGGCTTCCAGAAGATCGTCCTTCTTTCCGGTGTCCAGCCACCACCCTTCCAGCTCAAAGGCCAGCACCCGGTGCCCCCGATCCACCAGCCCCTGAATGGCGTCGGTGATCTCATATTCCCCTCGCCAGGAAGGCTGAAGGGTTTCGATGATTTCGTGAACCAGCGAGGTGAACAAATACACCCCCACCAGGGCAAGGTCGGACGGAGGATCTTTGGGTTTCTCCACCAGACGGACCACCTTGCCGCTTTCGTCCACCACCGCCACGCCAAAGGCCCGGGGATCTGGCACCCGTTTGAGAAGGATCAGGGCATCGGGATTCTCCTCCCGGAAGGTCTCCACAAACGCCCGGATGGGCGAGCCGATCAGGTTGTCCCCGAGATACATGACAAAGGGGTCCTCTCCCAGGAAGTCCCGGGCGGTCTTTACGGCATGAGCCAGCCCCAGGGGGGCTTCCTGAACGATGAAGGTGAACCGGTGCCTCCAGGGATTGGACTCAAGGCTTGCCCGGATCTGATCCCCCGTCTCCGGTGCCAGGATCACCCCCACATCGTGAATCCCGGCATCGGCAAGCTGGTCCATCACATAGTGGAGGATGGGTTTGCCGGCCACGGGCACAAGCTGTTTGGGAAGGGTGTAGGTGAGGGGACGCAATCTTGTCCCCTTCCCCCCGGAGAGAACCAGCGCCTTCATCTCACCCCTCCTTGACATACCGGTCCAGATCCACCAGCTGTTTCAGAAGGGGCTCGGCCTGATCCAGAGGAAGCATGGACGAAGCGTCGGACAGAGCCTCCGGTGGATTCGGGTGCATTTCGATGAAGATGCCGTCCACTCCCACGGCGGCCCCGGCCCGGGCGATGTAGGGGATGAACTCCGGTGCGCCTCCCCGGGGGTCTTTGGAAGGCACACCATATCGCCGGACCGGATGAGAGGCGTCCAGAATCACGGGATGACCGAGTTTGCGCATGATGGGGATGCTCCGGAAGTCCACCACCAGGTTGTGATATCCAAAGGCCACGCCCCGCTCGGTGAGCATGATCCGCTCGTTGCCCAGGCTTTTGTATTTCGCCAGGATGTTTCCGGCGTCTTCCGGGGCGAGAAACTGCCCTTTCTTCACGTTGATGGGTTTGCCGGTGCGGGCGGCGGCTTCGGCGAGACTCGTCTGCATGGAGAGAAAGGCGGGGATTTGAAGGACGTCCACCACCTCCGCGGCCGGCGAGGCCTGTTCGGGTAGGTGGATGTCGGTGAGCACCGGGACGTCGAAGGTTCGTTTCACCTTCTCCAGCATCCGCAGGCCTTCTTCCAGGCCCGGACCTCGATAAAATTCCACCCGGGAACGGTTATCCTTCCAGAAGGAGGCCTTGAACACCCAGGGGATGCCCAGGCGGGTGGTGAGATCCTTCAGGCGTTCGGCGGTGCGCATCACCACGCCCTCGGTTTCCAGCACGCACGGACCCGCGATGAGCACAAAGGGCCGGGTGCCCCCGATCACCACACCGGGGGCGATGTCCATTTCTTTCACCGGATGAATGAGAGCCATGCCTTACCTCCACGTTCGAGATACACCCAGACGGACGCCCGTGTCTTTCGGATCCTTCCACCATCGGATGAAACTCCCGCCCACGGTCCAGTTCCCGGGCAGGGCGACCGCAACGGCCATTCCCGAGTTCGCATAACCATAGCCCAGACGTACCCAGAACCAGTCGGGAAGTCCGAGCCCCACATGGACTCCGCCCAGGACGAAAAAGGGGAACATGTCCACCCCCCGGGGAACACCTGCCTGGAAAGTCACGCCTCCGGAGACCCCTCCTTCCAGCCTCAGCCGGGTGATCGGGAGAAGGAGGGAAAGCCGTGCGAGCAGGGCGGGGTTCACCGAAAGGGCCTCACCCGTGAAGGAAGGATCCGCATATCGATAGGTTCCTCCGAAGAGAAACGCTGCGAGATCGACCCGGAACCACCGGGAGAAGTGAGTGAGCCCCCCCGAAAGCCCCGCCATGGTTCCCTCCTCCCCAGCATACTGAGCCGGCACCTTCACGACCTCTCCACCAACCCAGGAACCTTTCCGGGGTGCGGGAGGCTCAGGCGGGAAGCCGACCGGATGAGGAACATAAATTCGTCCTCCGCATGCGGCAAGCAGGAGGCTGCCTGCGGCCATGGCAATTTTTTTCATCATCGCTCCGCCCTCCTTCAGGCGCCCATATCCTTCCATATCCCCGCTGAAAAGGAAAGCCCTGGCAGATGCAGCCCTGGCCAGGGCCAGAGAAGCGAACCACCCACGGTCCATTCCTGATGAATTCGAACGGTTTCTGACACGCCTAAGCCCCAGAACCCCACACCCACCCGTACCCAGTAGTGATCGGGAACGCCTCCTCCGCCAAACGCTTCCAGAGAAGGAGACCATGGGAACACACGTAAATACCGCGTATACGCCTTTGGATAGGGTTGCTCATCCATGCCTGCGCCCACCCCGATTTCAACATGTATGCCTGAAGAGGAAAACGAAATCCACCGGAGACGGAACATTTGTCGAAGGGCAAGGCCTTCTTTCCACACCCGAATACCCCTGTAGTCCACATACGTCAGCCATCCTCCGTACACCCCACCCGCAAGTTCAAACCCCACGGATCCGGTCAGCTGACCTACTCGAAATCTCATGCCCCCACCCAGAATCCGTTCATCCGTGCCTGCAGAAATCATGATCCCATCCATTCCCAAGTCCATGCCGGGACCAAGAGCCGGCGATCCGGGAGGGAGAAAGGTCGTGAAAGGAGGAAGAACCTGGACCACATCGGCCACGACCGGGGAAGGCAGACTGAGCCCCGCAAGCAGGATACACAGGAGTGCTGTGTTGCGTTTCCAGCCCATCATCGCTTTTCCTGCTCGGACTCCACCGAATCGGACGAAGGCGGCACAAATCCTTCGAGAATCAGCGTTCGGGAGACCTTTCCTGCGTTGTCCCAGTAGTCCCAGACTTCCAGGGTGAGGCGGAGGGTTTCGGAAGACGGGTGGAACCGGGCGGTATCCACCACCCAGAGAAGTTCAAGGGGAGGGGTGGAATCCGCCGCGACCACCTGATCGTTCACCTTCATCACCGCCCGCACGACCTCGCTGGAGTCCACCGCCTCAAACACCACCCCCACCGTGTCACCCTGGCCTATGGAAAATCCCTCCGGCGGGTGAATGAGGTTCACGGTCGGAGGGGTGGTGTCGGGCTTGCCGGGCGGCGGCGCCCGGTGTCCGCAGGCATACAGCGCCAGCGCACAGACCATCAACCCGCGTTTTCCGATCATGGGTGCCTCAGCACTCCGCACGTGGGCTCAGAAGAAATAATCCAGCGTCCAGGAAAGGAACCAGGATGGCTCTTCCGTGGTGAAGCTCCCCTCCACCGGGCGGCCAAAGGCGTCGGTGATTCCGTTTTCCAGATCCAGGTTGCTCCGGTACAGGGTGTTTTTCATCCGGAGTTTCAGACGGGCCACCATCCGGTCGGCCACCGCATGGGCCACCGTGACATAGAATTTCGTTCCGTCGCCATACAGAAAATCAATCCCTGTGTCTTCAAAGATCCACTGGCTTCCCCCCTCGTTGGTCCACACGGCCGTCCCGGTCTGAACCTGGGTCTGGGGGGTGAGGTCATACCGCAGAAACAGGCTCACAAAGCCCCCTTTCATCCCCGCCCGGGGGATGTCCACCCGGGGGGTGAGATCCACCGCGCTATAGCGAACCTCCACACCCGCAATGCCCCGCTGGAGGAGATAGAACACCCGGAGGGCCCGCTCCTCGGAAAAGCTTTCCGTGTAGGCCACACCCCGGAGGTTCCGGCGTTTCTGATAGCGCTCCCGATACCGCAGGCGCAGGGCATGGACGGGCCGGAATTCGCCCTCCACGTTGATCCGATAGTTCCACAGGCCGTCCGTGAGATCCCGCCAGACGTCCACATAGAACCGGGGCACAAGCCACTTCCGGTTGAACTGATACCGGGTCTCCACGAAAAACCCTTCCTCCGGCTTGGGGGCGGGAAAGTCCCGCAGAGAAGAGGCCAGCGGGTCCACCAGGCGGTAGGGCCGCTCGAGGGGCGTGTCCTCAAACCGGCTGTCTTCCTGAAAGGAACGCTGGTAGGGGTTGAAAAATCCGGGGTCCTGCCGGCGGTAATGGAGATTCCAGTTGAACCGGGGCTTCTGCACCCGAAGGGCCACGGCCAGAGCGTTCCCCGAACCGCCCCGCAGTTGATGGGCCCACTCCGTCTCCAGGCTCACCGGGAATTTGACCGTCTGGAAAGCAAAGCCCGCAAACCGGAAGCCCTCCACCGGTCCCTCCGGAAAGCTTGCGTCATAACTCAGATCTTCCCGGTCCAGAGGGAGGTCCAGGTCGTCAAACCGCATGGAAAGCGGGCGGTCATAGGCGATGTCCAGAAGATGGAACCGCAGACGGCTTCCCACCAGGAAGGGGCGGGGAAGGTCCACATCCAGAAGTCCCCCCACCACCCGTTCCCGAACGCCGTGGTCCCAGAGCACCGTGGGGATGAAGCTCCCCGTGAAGAGGAAAAGAGGATTGCCTTCCCTGTCAGGCAAAACCGGACGGCGATTGGAGGCCACATAGCCTCCGAGATGCAACGGGCCTCGCCGCAGGCGCACAAACCCGCCCAGAAACCCCATGGTTCGGCTTGCGGTGAGATCACCGAACACACCCTGATCCCGGTCCATCAGGCGATCCCGGGATTCTTCGGCGTTGTCCATCAGAACCCCCTGATCCAGGGCGATCCGGAAGTTCCCCAGAAGCAGACGCTCCAGGAAGCCTCGCGACGCATAGTCCACAAAGGCCCGAACCAGGGGACCTTCCACGTAATAGGGGGATTGATGGAAAGCAAGGCCTGCCCGGATGCCCGAGCGATGGTTCAGCACCCCTTTGAACCGGAAGAAGGGCCGGGTGGTGATGCGGGATTCGTCCTCACGGTAGGCCGAAAGCCGGGCCAGCAGGCTGTCCACCTGGGCATCCGTCCAGCCCGCCTGGCGGAGGAGAGTCCGGGTGGTGGTGTCTGCGGCGCGGGTGTCCAGTTCCTGAAGGCGCTCATACAGATAGTCCGTGGAATACACGACCGCGTTAGGGAGATACAGGCTCGCCGACGCCCAGCCATACACCTCCGGGAGACGGGGCTCCCGGATGGTCACAAAGGGGCGGAGGTTGAAATAGCCATAGGAGGAGAGCTCGGGAGCCCGGCGCAGATGGGAGATCCGGAAAAGGCTTGCTTTCCGGGCATAGCGCACCGCCGCCACCGCATCCAGAAGGCTCACACCCGGAAGGCTCTGGAGTTCTTCCACCGTGGCGTGCTGGATCCAGATGGGGGAGCGAAGCCGAAAAAGCCAGTAATCAAAGGCGCTGGTGCGGGGGCTTTCTTCCGAAGCCCCATACCCCCGGATGCGCTCCACGTCTCGCACGATCCCCCGTTCCCGCGGGGGTCGAACCACCAGGTGGTCCTTCCACCGGGCGATGTCCCCGGAGGTGATGCCGGGCACACGGGCAAGGTCATACACCGTGCGGAAAGGACCGTGAAGGTTCCGGTATTCCACCAGGATGCGGACTTTTTCCTCCGGAATCCCTTCGGTGCGCAGAACCTCCTCCACCGACCGGCCTTCCCTTGCCGCCAGGCTCACCGCATCCTCATAGCCGATGGGAAGAAGGCGGAGGCTTTCCGGAGGCGCCGTGTTCAGGTTGATGGGTGAGACACCGGCCGAGAGGAGAACCGGAAGAAAGAGGCTCACGAGGCTCATCTCACCACACCCGGTTCAGGGCAAAACTGTGGGAGACGGGCAGTCCCGGGCGAAACTGGGCAGCGTAGTCCACATCCAGACCGGAAAACCGGAAAGAGCCCCCGGCGGCAAAGGCCACATAGGCGTCGCTCTCCCGCTGGAGGCTGAAGCGAAAGGCCACGGGATAGGCGTTGAGTTTCACTTCTTGTCCCACCATCCACCGCAGGGCTTCCCCTTCCACCTGGCGGACCCCGGCCGTCGTGGTCACCCCTTCATAGGGGAACAGGGCCACGGCTGCCTCCAGGGCAGGCGGGACAGGCTCCGAACCGACGGTGGGCCGGTTGGCATTGGAAAGCACCACCCCCACCGACCAGAACCGCTGGGGAAGAAAGACAAAACCCATGTCCACTGAGGGGGCATGAAGGGCCCCGGATCGAGGGTCCTGATAACGGAGGAGTTTCAGGGCAAGACCCGCGCGGAGCACGGGCGCCACCTGAAAGGCGCTGTTCACCCCGGCCGTGATCTCCGCATACCGTCCGGTGTAGGTCCCTTCCAGGTTCGCCCCCACCTGTTCCACGAACGCACCTGCCCGGAGGCGTGCTGAGAACGGGTGGACATAGGCAAGACCCAGGTGGTGCAGGAAGATGCCAGCGCCACCGTAGGGGAGGCTGAAAAATGCACTGTAGACCCGGGACTCCAGGGCGCCGGGGTTGCGGAACGCCACTGCGGGAGAGGTGGGAAGGGCCACAACGGAGCCCATCCCGATTTCAGCGGGATGACCCACGGGCTGTTCAAAGAGAAGGGCGATGAGAAACCAGTGCATGACCCACTCCTTTTCCGTTTGTTTGAAGGGAAGTGTACAGAGCCCACAGAGAACCTTCAATCTCCTTCCTTTATACTTAAAGCCATGTGGCTTTTTCTTCTGGGCCAGGTTCTCCTTTCGGGGAGCCAGGTGCTGGATCTTCTGCCGGTGGGAGACAGCGCGGTCTTTGTGGTGTCCTCGGCCGGGATCCACCTGTGGCACAGCGGGATGCTGGATTCCCTTGCTGATCCCACCGTCCTGAACGGCCTGCCCCGGGCGATCGCCCTGGTTCCACCGGACACGCTGTGGGTGGGGACGGATGAAGGGCTCCGGCTGTGCCGGGGATCGTCTGAGCGAATCCACGCCTGCGGGGCGGTGGGCATGGATCCGGTGATGGACCTCTTTGTTCGCGGAGACACACTCTTCCTTGCCACCACCGCGGGCCTCGTTCTGCGGAGTTCTGAACGGGAAATCGCCCGGCTGAACCGGGCCGCAGGACTTCCCCTTCTCTCCGACACCCTCCTGACCCTTCGTCTCACAGGCGACACCCTGCTGGTGGGCACCGCCCGGGGTCTTCACCGGGTGCCCCTCACCGCACTCAACCAGATCACCTCCTGGAACGATACCCTCCTCACCGGCCACCCCATCCGGGACGCCATCCTCTTCCACGACACCCTGTGGATCGCCTCCGATTCGGGTGTGTGGCGGGAAGGAATGTGGATCCATTCTGAATCGGCCTTCCATCTCGACACCCTGAACGACACCCTGCTGGTGGGCGCCTGGCCGGAGGGTCTCTATTATGCCACACCTGCGGGCCTCATGCCTCTCTTTGCCGGATTTTCCGGCCATGCGGCCCACGTGTTCGTCCGGACAAACGAGGGCTTTCTGTGGGGGGATCACGGAGCCTGGCCCGGTCTTGTCCCCGAAGAAGGGAGTGGTCTGTGGCTCGATACCCTGCGCTATCCCATGGGCCTTCCCTTCCGGCGGTCTACGGATCTGGTGGAAGATCGGGATGGAAACCTGTGGGGTGTGTTCTGGAACCGGGAAGGGCTCCCCGATGCTCCATCCGGTGGTCTGTGGGTGTATCTTCCCGTGGAGGATACCGTCCTCTTCACGTTTCTTCCCCAGCCTCTCCGGCTTGCCCCCCATCCGGACGGAGGGGTGTGGGTGTCCCACTACACGTGGAGTGGAGGGGGCAACGCGGGCCTGTATCGGGCGGTGGTGGAAGCCGGAAGTCTCCGGGTGGATTCGGTGGATGTGGGGACCCGGCTGGTGATGGCCCTCGAAGCGTATGGCGACCGGCTCTATCTGGGTTTCTATCAGGGAGGAAGTTCCGGGAAGTTCGGCATCCGGGTGCGGGAGGCGGATGGGACGGTCCGGTCCCTCCAGGACAACCTTTCGGAGATCTGGCGGGTGGAAGCCCCCGCTGTGCTCCGGGTGTGCGCAGGCCGCCTGTGGGTGGGCACCCAGGGACAGGGACTTCTCGCGCTGGATACCTCCGGAACCCTGATGGGATCGGTCCCCCTCCCCAACAGCGTGGTGATGGATGCCGTGTGCATGGGCGATTCCCTTCTTGCCCTCACCGACGGAGGGCTTGTGTCGGTCCACCCGGACCTCACAACCGGACGGACGCTTTCCCTCACGGAGCCCGTCGCACTGGATCGGGGGCTGGGGGCGCTCTGGGTTCTCACCCGCCGGGAACTCCTCAAACTCTCCGACGACTTCTCTGTGACCGAACGCATCCCCCTGGGAACGGATCGTCTGCCCGGAACCCTCTTTGCGAGTTCCACCCTTCGTCCCCTTCACCATCCGCTCGCCGTGATGAAAACGTCCTCCCGTGTAGCGGTGGCCACCACCCGGGGCGTGGTCCTCCTGTCCTTTGATGATGTTTCATCCCGCTCCCCCTGGAGGATCTGGCCCCATCCGGTGCAGGGAACGTCCTTTTTTCTGGACGGCCCGCCTGTGGATCGGCTCTATCTCCTTTCACCGCAGGGCACACGCATTCCCCTGCGGGTGGACCGGGTGGGAGGAAATCGTCTCCGGATTGTCCTTCTCGTTCCCCCGTCCCGCGGACCCCACTGGCTGGTGGTGGAGGGGCGAGGGGAACGCCACACCCAGATCGTCCTCATCCGTCCGTAGCGATGGCCGCACTGTTCCTCTTTTTTTCCGCAGTCGTTCACTTCGGTGCAGGGAAACTCGTGTATGAACCCGACAGCCACCGGGTCTGGCTGTTTGATTCCGCCTACGTTCGGACGGAAAACACCCTTCTCCTCGCCGACACCGTGCTGTATGAAGACTCCGTCAAACGCCTTCAGGCCTGGGGGAATCCGGTTCTGGTGTTCCTGGACCGGGGGGATACCCTGAGGGGAACGTATCTGGTTTATCGCATCGACACCCGTCAGGGCATGGCCACGAAAGGCCGATCCTTCATCCAGAAAGGCTGGCTCACCGGGGAGGAGATGTATCGCCTGTCGGAGAACGAAATCCTCGTAAGAAACGGGACCTTCACCACGTGTTCTCTGGAAACGCCTCACTATTATTTTGCGTCCCGAACGGTCAAGGCCATCGAAAACAACATGGCCATCGTTCGTCCTCTCACGTTCTATATTCGTGATCTCCCCGTTCTCGCCCTCCCCTTCTGGATGTTTCCCATCGCCCGCGGGCGAAAGTCCGGATTCCTCACCCCCCGGTTCGGCCTTTCGGGGACAGACGGACGGTATGTCCGGAATCTCAGCTACTACTGGGCAGCAAGCCCCTACTGGGATGCCACCTTCACCCTGAACCTGTTTGAACGGCAGAAAATCCAGGCGGCCGTGGAGATCCCTTACAAACGATACCGCGTGTTCGACGGCTCCTGGCAGGCAAGCGCAGCCCAGGAATTCCAGACCGGAACCACCCGCTACAGCCTGGAAGGTTATCACACCCACACCTTTTCTCCCCGGAGCAAGCTCACCCTTCGCCTCCAGTTCCTTTCAGACGAACGCTACATCCGGGACTATTCCGAAACCCGGGAGGAGTTTCTGAAAACCAGCGTGTATTCCTATGCCACCTATGCCTATTCCAGTTCCCTCTTCGGGGTGAACGTTACGGCAAGCCGGTATGAGGACCTGATCCGCAACACCCTTCAGCAGAACCTTCCTTCCTTTTCCTGGAGCCTCCCCGCCTTCCGGATGGGAGGACTCACCTTCTCCACCTCCGGGCGGGCGGACCGCACCACCCAGGAAAACCCCGACACCGCCTGGACCCGGTGGGGCGCCCGCCAGGACGCAAGCCTGTCCCTGCCCTTCCGGATCCTTCGCCATGTTCAGGTCTCTCCTTCCCTTCAGGGGTATGCCCTGCTGATGGACCGGGACCGGTTGGGTCGGCCCTACGCCACCTATGCCACCGCGTCCGCCGGTGTGGCCCTTTCCACCGTGCTTTACGGCTATTCCCTCTTTTCTCTCGGCACCGTCGAGCGGTTTCGCCACACCCTCCGGCCCTCCGTTCAGGCCTCTTATGCCCCCAGGAATCCGGGCGACCATCTCCTTCCCTTCGGGGGTTACGGTCCCACCCCCGGAGGCACCTGGTCGGCCTCCTGGCGGGTGAGCAACCTCTTTGAGGGGAAAACCCCCGGGGGGGTGATCCAGATCGGGCGACTGGATGTCTCCCAGTCCTACAATCCCCAGGCTCCGCAGGGATCACGATTTTCAGACTACAGTGCTTTCTTTGAACTTCTTCCCGGCAACCCCCGTCTGAACGTCCGGGGCTCGGCCGTGCTGAACCATCCGGACTTCACGTTGAAAAGCCTTTCCCTGGACTGGCGAACGGACTTCTCTCTGGAATACCCCATGGTGTGGACGGCCACGAAAGACTCCACCACGGGGGCGCTCACCTATGAACCCGCCCGGTGGCGCCTTTCCCTGGCCCTCTCCTATCAGAAGACCCGTGGACTTCCGGCCTCCCAGTTTCTGGATGTGGGGCTTTCGGGGAACCTGACCCGTCTCTGGCGGATCAGTCTGACGACGGGCTACGATCTCGGGCAGGGGAAATGGCTTGCCCGGAGGCTGTCGGTGACCCGGGACCTCCACTGCTGGGAGATGGCCTTTTCGTGGACAACCCAGGGGGACTACTGGGCCTACGATTTCCGGCTGTGGATCCGGGACCTCCCGGATGTGAAGGTCCATCGGGGCCTGTTTGATACGTTCCTTCCCTGAAATACGTCTCGAGGAGGGCCCGGGCAAAGGGGGCCGCCACCTCGCTTCCGTGACCCGCATTCTCCACCACCACCGCAAAGGCCACGCGAGGCGTATCGTAGGGTGCAAAGCCGATGAAAAGAGAGTGCTCCTCCCCGTGGGGATTCTGGACGGTGCCTGTCTTTCCCGCATACACCTGCCCCTCAAGGCGTGCCCCATAGGCGGTTCCAGAAGAGTCGTTCACCACCTTCCACATCCCCCGAAGGACCACCTCCCATGCCCGTTCGGGTGCGTCCAGTTGCAGGGTGTCCCCGGAGACCGAATCGGCCAGGAGGTGAGGAGCGGGAAGACGTCCGCGGGTGGCAAGAAGACCGGCCATCAGAGCCATCTCATAGGGTGTCATCAAAATCTCTCCCTGCCCGATGGCCAGGTTGAGGGCCAGGCCTTTGGGAGGTTCCGGTCCATACCGATTCCTGTAGGTCTCCAGGGTGGGAGACGTTCCCCGACGGGCTTCGGGAAGGAGAAGAGGGGCACGGTGGAGGGGGACTTCGATGGCATGGAGGAGGGAAAGGGTTGATTCGAGGCCCATCCGGTTAGCCAGCGCGTAAAAATACACATCGCAGGACTGGGCGATGGCGTCCACGGCCGCAAGCGCCCCGTGTCCCGCAGGATCCCAGCACTTCCAGGTCCGGGAGCCCAGCGTGTAGGTGCCGTCGCAAAAAGCAAGGCGTTCCTCGGGCGTGACAACCCCCCGGGCCAGGGCAAGAAGAAGGAAAAGGGGTTTGAAGGTGGAGCCGGGGGCATACAGCCCCTGAAGTGCCCGGTTCAGAAGGGGTCTGTCCGGATGGGAGAGGAGCTCTTTCCAGTAGGCACTGCGCTCGGCAGGGGAAAGAAGCCGTCCCGGATCAAAAGAGGGCGAAGAATACAGAAGAAGCACCTCCCCGGTGCGCACATCCAGCATCACCGCCGCCCCCCGGTGCCCCCGGAACAAACTGTCCGCCGTGCGTTGAAGCTCGAGATCCACCGACAGGCGGAGGGGAGGAGGGATCACGGGAGGCTCAGGAGGCAGGGGATCCCAGTGCCGGAGCTCCCCCCGGGCATCCACCTGAAGAAAGCGAAGACCATCCTCCCCTCGAAGCCGGGATTCAAAGGCTCGCTCCACCCCCATCTTGCCCACGAAACGCCCCCATGCCGTGTCCTCCCGGGCTTCGGCCACATACCCCACCAGGTGACCCACCGGCGACCCCGCCGGATAGGTCCGGAGGGGAAAGAGGAGGGGGACCACACCGGCATAGCGGAAGCTCTCTTCCACATAGGGGAGGGCCTGGGCAAGGGGAAGCACGCGGCTCTGAGGGAGGTATCGAACCTGGGCCGGGGTGTAGCTCGGGAAAGGTGTTTTAACCGCCGGATCCGTGCGCACGAACGCCACCCCCCCGGTGTATCCGGCAAGAAGACGACCCTTTCGATCCAGAATGAGGCCCCGGGGAGCAGGAAGGGGGATGGCCCGCAGGATGTTGGCCCGGGAAAGCCGGACATAATGGGCACGCCGAACAATCTGCCGATAGGCAAGGACCGAGACAAGTCCCATCCACACGGCAAGAAAAGCACCCTGGAAAATCCGGATCCGCACAGGGTTCATGGGAAAGAACGCTGCTGAATTTCGTAAAGAGTGAAAGCCACGAGCCCGCCCAGAAACGCCCGCTCCACGCCCGTGTGCACGAACACCCCCAGCACAATCGCCCAGCCTGCAAACCACATCCCCCGCACCATTCGACTTTCAAAGTTCAGCCGGTGACGGAGGGGCCGTTCCAGGAGAACAAAACTGGTGAAAAGAAGGGGGATTTCCATCCATCCAAAAAGACCGCCCCGCAAGAGCCCTCCAAAAAGGGCAACCCACACAAACCCCGGGACCTCAGCGCTACCAAGGAGAAGAAATCCCACGCTCAGATCCGGTATCCACCGGGGAAGAGCAAGGCTTCCCTCAAGGTAGCTCGCGGCCAGAAACGCCAGGGTCCACAGAAGAGATTTCATGTCCCGTGCTCCAGAAAAACAGGGTGGTGTGATAGCGGGCGAAGGGCTCCACCTCGGCCCGGAAAAACCCCGGCTCAATGCGCGAGGTCTCCACCTGCGTGATCACGCCCACAAGGAGATTCTCGGGAACTCCGGAAAAGCCGGCTGTTCGCAGGGTTTCCCCGGGAGAGAGGGAAACGTAGACCGGGATCCACAGCAACACCGGAGGTTGTCCCCCACACACCAGTCCCCAGAGGGCGCGGTCGCCCACCCGAACGTTCACACACAGCCCCGGAGAGAAAAGGGTGCGGGCGGTGTGGGCCCGACCGGCGGAGCGCACAATGCGCCCGGCAAACACACCCCGGTCGTCCACAAGGATTTCCCCGGTCGGGTTTCCCTCCAGCACAAGTTCCTGAGGATCATCTCCCGGAAACGCTCCCCGGAGGCGGAGCCGGCCTTCTGGAAGGGTGTTCTCCTGGCCGAGATCCGGGGGAGACTGCTGGATTTCTTCCAGAGCGCACCACCGGTAGGTCCAGATCAGGGCGCGAAGTTCGTTCATCGGACGATAAACAGGAAGCATGGCCTCCTGCACCGTCTGACCCACGGGGGGAAGAAGAAGCAACAGAGCCATCAGGAAGGGAATCAGATCCCGCATCAATAGCGTCGGGACGTGCCCACGTCCTTGGGTTTCAGGAGCAGGCGCTCATAGGTTTCCATGTCCTCCATGATCTTTCCCGCCCCTCTCACCACACAGTCCAGCGGGTCCTCCACCGTGTGCACAAGCAGGTTCACCTCTTCCTGAAGGAGTTCCCGCAGGCCCTTCAGGAGGCTCCCGCCACCGGCCAGATAGATCCCCTGGTCGATGATGTCCGCCACGAGCTCAGGCGGGGTGCGTTCCAGGGTTTTCTTGATGGCGTCCACAATGGTCTGGAGAGGCCCCTTGAGGGCTTCCCGAACCTCCTCCGATGTGATCTCGATGGTCCGGGGCGAACCCGAAAGCACGTCCAGTCCCCGGATTTCCATCCGGAGCACCCCGTCAAACACCGGAGACACCTGGGCGATGGTGTGTTTGATCTGCTCCGCCGTCTGCTCACCGATGGTCATTTTGTAGCGATCCCGGATATAGTTCTGGATGGCCACGTCCATTTCGTCCCCCGCCACCCGGATGGACCCGTTCACCACGATCCCCGAAAGGGAGATGACGGCGATTTCCGTGGTTCCACCGCCAATATCCACGATCATGTTTCCGATGGGCTCGTGGACCGGCAGTCCGATGCCCACCGCGGCGGCCACAGGTTCCTCCACCAAGAACACTTCCCGCGCGCCCGCCGCCACGGCGGCATCCCGAACCGCCCGGCGCTCCACCTCCGTGATCCCCGAGGGCACGGCCACCAGGATGCGGGGGCGAACGAACATGGTTTTTCCGATCACCTTTTTCAAGAAAGCATAGAGCATCTCCTGAGCGAGCTCAAAATCGTTGATCACCCCGTCTTTGAGGGGACGCTTGGCCAGAATGTTTCGGTGACCTTTCCCCAGCATCCGCTTGGCCTCGTGGCCCACCGCCAGGAGGTTGCCGGAAACCCTGTCCACCGCCACCACAGAGGGTTCACGGAGGATCACCCCCTGACCTTTGACATAGATCAGGGTGTTGGCGGTCCCCAGATCCACCGCCACATCATTTCCGAGAAGACGACCGAACTTCAGCGAGAACATGTTGGGAAACCTCCTTGAGTTCACGGAGAAGCTGTTGAATTTCTTCCAGGGTCAGCGTTTCCATCCGCCGATCCCGGATCCGCTCCAGGATGGGAAGCACCCGATCCAGAGCGCCGGAAGTGGCAGGACGGGCCTGTTCAAAAAGCCCGGGAAGGGATTCTTTTGCCAGCACGTCCCGGAGTTTGCGCTCACCCTTCGCCTCCCAGCGGGCCAGGATCTCCCGAGCACGCCGGAGTACCTTGTCCGGAAGCCCCGCAAGCTTCGCCACGTGGACCCCGTAACTCCGGGAGCTCGCCCCCTCCACCACCCGGTGGAGAAACACCACGTCTCCCTCCCATTCCTTCACCTCCACCGTGTAGGCTTTCACCCCCACATACAGATCGGCCAGCTGGGCGAGTTCGTGGAAGTGGGTGGCGAACAGGGTGAAGGCGCGGATGTCCTTGTAGAGATATTCCGCCACCGCCCAGGCGATGGCCAGTCCGTCGTAGGTTGCCGTCCCCCGTCCCACCTCATCCAGGATCACCAGACTGCGGGGGGTGGCGTTCCGGAGAATCTCCGCAACCTCCTGCATTTCCGCCATGAAGGTGGACACGCCCCGGGCCACGTCATCAGAGGCCCCGATCCGGCTGAAGATCCGGTCCACCAGGGGAATTTCGGCATGCTCTGCCGGAACAAAACTCCCCGCATGGGCCATGAGAACGATATGGGCCACCTGACGGAGATAGGTGGACTTCCCGCTCATGTTGGGACCCGTGATCACAAACAGTCGGGCCCTCTGGGGGTCCATGTGGGTGTCGTTGGGAACGAAGTCCACCAGGCGCTCCACCACGGGATGACGCCCTCCGCGGATGTGGAGTTCGCCGGAAGGACGCATCCGGGGCCGGGTGTATTCGTATCGGCGGGCCGCCTCGGCAAAGGCCTGCAGGAGATCCAGTTCGGCAAGGGCTTCGCTTGCCTGAAGGATCTCCTCCGCCCGGGCCACCACCCGGCGAACGTCTTCCTGAAACAGCTCTTTCTGGATCGCTTCCACCCGCGAGCGGGCCAAGGTGATGCGCTCTTCCAGCGCCTTGAGTTCCGGTGTGAGAAACCGTTCCGCATTTTTCAGGGTCTGTTTGCGGATATAGTCTGGAGGGACCTTGTCCAGATGGGAGCGGGTGACCTCAAAGTAATAGCCGAACACCGCATTGTATCCCACACGGAGATTGGGAATCCCGGTGCGTTCCCGTTCCCGGGCCTCCAGTTCCAGAAGTTTTTCTTCTCCCCGTTCGGCAAGCTCTCGCTGTTCGTCCAGTTCAGGATAGACACCGGGGCGATACAGGGGTCCTTCGGTGGGCGAGGGCGGCGGCTCCTCCACCATCCGCTCCAGGAGGTCCTCTCCCAGACGGACAAGATCTGGGGAAAAGGGCTCCGTAAGGGGCTGGAGGGGCGTGCCTTCGAGAAGGCCGCTAATTTGTTTCAGTTCCCTCAGGCTCCGGGCAAGGACCTGAAGGCGCCGGGGGGTGATGCGGGATGTGGTGGCCTGGGAGAGGAGCCGGGGAAGGTCCCCCATCTCCCCAAGAAGGTCCTGGAGGGTTCGGTGGAGGTCTTCATGCTCCAGGAGGAGCGCCACCCGTTCGTGCCGGGTGGTGATGGTCTCAAGACGCCGTAGAGGATGGGAAAGAACGTGGCGGAGCCAGCGCCCTCCCATGGGCGTCCGGGTGAAATCCAGAACGTCCAGAAGGCTCTTTCCGCCCGCTTCCGGATGAAGGGGACGGAGCACCTCCAGGTTGGCAAGGGTTCGGGGGTCCAGAAAGAGGACCTCGTCAAAAGGCACGAACCGGAGACTCCGCAGGTGTTCCAGCATGCCCCGCTTGGTCACTTCGAGGTAGTGGTAGAGTCCCCCGAGCGCCTCCAGGGCCCGGGGATGGTTCCGGGCATAGGTAGCACGGAACACCTCCTCGGCCACCTGCTCTCCCCGACGGAGAGCGAAGGCCTCTCTCCGGAAGGGGGAGAGGGGAATGTTCAGGGGATCCAGTGATGGATCGTCGCCTTCGGGCACCACGATTTCTCGCACCCGGAGGGTCTGAAATTCCTGAAGGATTCGATCGGGTTCCCCCTCATACAGGAGGACCTCACCGGTGGACACATCCGCCACCGCGGCCCCCGCTTCGTTTCCGCGCTTCACAAAGGACGCCACATACAGATGTTCTTTATCCCGGTGGAAGGATTCGGAGAGCACGGTGCCCGGTGTGATGATTTCCACCACCGCCCGGTCCATGAGCTTCCCGCCGGCTTCTCCGATCTGTTCGCACACGGCGATGTGATATCCCCGCTCCAGGAGACGCTGAATATAGGATTCGGCAGCCTTCACCGGGACCCCGGCCATGGGAATCCGGCCGGCCTTGCCCACCGGGCGAGAGGTCAGGGTGATGCCGAGTTCCCGGGCGGCGATTTCCGCATCTTCGAAAAAGAGCTCATAGAAATCCCCCATCCGAAAGAACAGGAGTTCGTTCGGATGTTCGGCTTTGATGGCCCGGTACTGTTCCAGAAACGGAGTACTCATCGAAGGGCTCTGGCCGCCTCCTTCAGGGCTTCCACGAACGCGTAGGGGACCCGGACATCGCCCAGCTCCCCGTGTTCGTCCGAGTCGTTGATTTCCTCAGAAATCCCGTGAAAGTCGGACCCTCCCGTGATCAGGAGCCCATGCTTTTCGGCGAGGGCCCGGTATTGCTCCACGTCCTCCGGGCTGTGGCGGGTGTGATAGACCTCAATGCCCCGGAGCCCCCATTCGATCATTCGTTCCACATAGTCGGGCGTGGTGTTCAGGGCGGGATGGGCCACCACAGGCACGCCGCCATAGGTGAGCACGAGTTCGATGGCCTCTTTCGGGGTCATTTTCGCCTTGGGAACATAGGCCGGACCTCCGTCCCCGATCAGCCGATCAAAGGCTTCCTGCCAGGAGGAAACCAGTCCGGCTTCCAGGAGAGCCTGGGCCACGTGGGGCCGTCCGATGGCCTGAGCGTCCCCGGCAATTTCCTGCACCCGTTCCCAGGAAATGGCATAACCCAGTTCGTTGAGTTTCTGGACCATAAGGAAAGCCCGGCGTTCCCGGATATCCCGGAAATACTGCAGCCGTTCCTGGAGTTCGGGGTTGTGATAATCCATGTAATAGCCCAGAAGATGAAGGTCATGACCGTCCGCCTCACAGGAGAGTTCAATGGCCGGAACCACCTCCACCCCCATTTCTTTCCCCGCCTCGATGGCGGCGTCAATGCCTCCGAAGGTGTCATGGTCGGCAATCCCCACCGCCCGAAGGCCCACGGATTTCGCCCGGGCCACCAGTTCTTCCGGCGTGAGCTTCCCGTCCGAGGCCGTGGTGTGGGCGTGGAGATCCACATCCCCGAGGTGATAGTAATACACTTCCCGTTCCATATTGGCTCCTTTTTGAGTATAATTATATGCCCTGTGGGGTGAACCTTGCGCATGGGAACGGTGTACGTTGAAGGTTCTGTGCAGGCGGGGTACAATTAGCCCGGACCGAAAAAGGAGGATGTCGTGCTGCGCTTCATGGGATTTCTTTTTGTCCTTGCCCTTCCCGTATGGGCCCAGTATACCCCGGTCCAGATCCGGGACATCCAGTTCACCACCAACCCCACGGGTGACTCTCCCCTCAACGGTCAGCGGGCGACCTTCACCGGGATCGTCACCGCCCCCCCTTCCACCTGGCAGTTCTCCATTTCGGGCTTTTTCGTTCAGGACACCACGGGACCCTGGTCCGGCATCTACGTGTACACCGGGAACTTTTCCGGAACCCTTCCCCAGCTGGACGAGGGGGACAGCGTTCAGATCTGGGGGACGGTCTCCGAATACAACGGCATGACCGAGATTTCCCCGCTCGATTCCGTGAAGGTGATCAAAAAACGTGTACGGATGGTCCCGGCGCAGACGGTGGGCGCCCGGCATCTGTGCACAGGCTGTGACTCCTCCGAAGCCTATGAGGCTGTGCTGGTTCAGGTGGAAAACGCGGTGGTGGTGAACAACAACCTGGGCTTCGGGGAGTGGATGATTTCCGACGGTGGCCCTGCCGACACCGTCCGGGTGGACGACGCGTCGGGCTATGTGTACAGCCCGGCAAACGGCGACACCCTGACCACAGTGCGAGGGGTCCTGTATTTTGCCTTTGATGCCAGCAAGATCGAGCCCCGGGGAGACGGCGATCTTTTCTTCCAGGATGCTGCAGGAAGCGGTCTCTGGTGGATGGAACCTGCCCTTGGCTTTGCGGGAGACACCGCAACCTTCCGGATCGTCCTGGTGGGCACCATCCCGGACACCCTCCACGGCTTCCGGGTGTTCTTCCCCGCTGGAGGAAACCTCCTGTCGGCCACACCGGGAGGCGCCTTCGCCGGTGCCGTGGTGAACGTGTCTGCCACGTTCCTGGACGTCTCCTCCTTCACCCTTCTCAAGGGAGACACGGGGTTTGTGGACGTTCAGTGGGCGGTTCCCGCCGAAGGGACCTATACCCTCACCGCCCAGACGGCGGAAAGCGCCACCTTCAGGGGACTGCCTTCTCTTGGCTTTGAAAGCGTTTCCCTTTCGGGATATCTCGCCGGTGCCGGAACCGCCTGGATCACGCCAGATGAGGCCTCCGCGGGAACGCCGGTGGATCTTGAACTCGCCTATGCGCTGGACCTTCCGGTGGTCCCTCCTCAGGGGGTGGCGCAGGTTCAGGTGGAACTTGTGGGAGAGCACGTCTGGAACGGCAACGTCCAGACCGGTGGTGCCTTTGCTTCGGCCACACCCACCGTGACCACGACGGATTCATCGGTGATCGTGGATCTTTCCGGGCTCAGCGTGATGCCCGGGGACACGGGGCGACTCCTCCTTCTGGGCTACACCCCTCAGGGTCTGCCCGGAACCCGGTGGATCCACGTCCGGACCGGTCTGGATTCCCTTGCGCCCCTTGCCGGAAGCCCTCTTGCTTTCGTGATTCGTCCCGACACCACCGGCATCCTTCCCCTCTCCGTGTTCCACGACCCCAATCTGGAGCCCCAGCTTCGCGGTCTTTCGGTGCGGGTTCAGGGAACGGTGAGCGCGGTGTTCAGCGACAAGGTGTTCCTTCAGGACGCCACGGGTGGGATTGTGCTCTATCGTCCCGAGGGCGTCTTTCAGGTGGGCGATTCGGTGGAGGTGCAGGGGGTGTATGATCCCTATTACGACCTGGCCGAACTCACCCCGGCGTCTCTGGTCCAGGTCCTGGCCACCGGTCGGCCGGTGGTTCCGGAAACGCTGGACTTTGCCTCCATCGGGGAGGCGGTGGAAGGCAAACTCGTGTATGTGGCGAATGTCCACGTGGTGGGAAGCCGGTTTTCCTTTGCGTCCGAAGGGGGACGGTATGACACCACCACCAACGCGGTGGTGGCCCAGGATCCCTCCGGACGACAGCGCTGGATCTATGCCGAATCCGGATCGGGTCTTGCCGGTGTGGTCCTTCCCCCCGACACCTTCCACCTCCTGGGCGTGATCCAGCAGGACAGCCGTTCAGGCGTGTATCAGTATGTGGTCTCTCCCCGGAGCGTGGAAGACATCCTCCCCACCGGCAAGGGCGCCGGGACCTTCACCCTGTCCTGGCCCTTCTTCACCGGGGATACACTGGATTCCGTGTGGCTTGTGATGGACGCCCCGGTGTCCGTTGGACAGGCGGTGGTCTCCTTCCCCAAGGACAGCCTGCACATCTCCGCAGTGGAATATGGCAAACCCCTTACGGTGGACACGGTGGCGGGACAGGTTCGCCTGAGTTTCTCCCCCGGGGTGGCCCGGGATTCGCTCCTTCTGCGGGGTGTGTTCCTGAACGCGGATCAGGTGACCCTGCAGGCGGCCACGAGCCCCGATCCCGCCTCCTCCCCTGCCCCTGTGCTTCGCTCGCCGGTGATGGTTCGAACCGACGCCATCGGAGAGATCCAGACGCCGGGGCCGGATGGGGACACCTCCCAGCGGGTGGGGGACACCGTGGTGGTGGGCGGTGTGGTGACCGCACCGTCCCGGGCCTTTTCTCCCGCAGGGCTCACCAGCTTCTATCTCCAGGATCGTACGGGGGGTGTGAACGTGTTTGCGGGCTTCACGCTTCCTGCGCTGGACACGGGGGAACTGGTGTTTCTCCGGGGCGTGGTGACAGAATATCAGGGGCTCACCGAGGTGGTGCTCGTGGACGACACGGCCCTTCACCGCCTGGGTCGCGGGACCCTGCCGGAACCGGTCCGGCTTGCCCGGGACGAAGGGATTGGAGAGAGCCTGGAAGGCATGCTGGTGCGGGTGGACTCCGGGGTGGTGGCGCAAAAGCCCTATCTTTCGGGGAGCGGATTCACGCTCAGGCTCTGGAACGGACGGTCGCTTGTGACGGTGTATGCTTATTCCACGACAGGACTGGATTCCCTCATGGCGTCCCTGGAGAAAGGGAACGTGGTGTCGGTGACGGGTGTGGTGGGGCAATATCAGACCACCTATCAGCTCCTTCCCCGTTTTCAGGGGGATGTGGTGGTCCATCAGGCACAGGAGGCCCCCCAGGCGACCCTGACGCTTTCGCCCAACGTGGTGCTCTTTTCCCGGGGGGAATGCCTGAACCTGTCGGTGTCCGGACCGGCTGCAGCGGAGTTCACGGTGGAGGTGTATGATCTCGCCGGGCGTCTGCGGGCCACGCCCCTTGCGCGGCACGTGGGAAGCTATGCCTTCTGCTGGGATGGTCGCGGGCGGGACGGCCGGAGACTCCGGGGAGGTCTGCACCTCGCCAAACTCATCGTGCGGTATCCGGACGGCCGGACCGAGGAGCAGCTCAAGCCCTTCGTGGTGGGGGTGAAGTGAACCCATGGCCAGAACGTGGCGGCATCCGGGGGGAAAGCTGCGGGAACTGGGGCCGGAGGCCCTTTCAGAAGTCGAACTCCTCGCGATCCTGATCTCCACCGGTGTGAAGGGCAAGTCCGCACTCGCCATTGCGCAGGAAGTTCTGGATCATTATGGTTCCCTATGGAATCTTGCACGCCGGCCCCTTGAGGAGCTTCTTCAGTTTAAGGGTCTTTCCGATGTGAAGATTATCCGTGTCGCCGCGGCCCTGGAGATTGCGCGCCGGCTGGCAATGGATTTGCCCCATGAGCCCCCGAAAAAGAAGTAAGCTTTCAGAAAAACCCGGGCGGATGCCTGATATCCACAAGCCCCAGCGTGATCGCATCGTTCGGGACTATCTCCAGGCCGTCCAGAACCTGCAGTCTGAGCCCGCACGTACCCAGCGATTCACCTTGCTCCTGAAAGATCTCTTTGGCCTGCAGCCGGGCTTTCTTGAAGACTATGTCGCCGGGGCCGAGCGATTCATCAAAATGCGTCAAAAAGATGCGGTGCTCCGGGGTCGGCCGGATGAACTTTTCGGCAATGTGATCATCGAGTTTGAGCGCGACCTCACCCGCCCCGAAAAGCTGCGAGAGGCAGAAGAACAACTGCGCAGATATGTGGCCCTGCTGTGGTCTCAGGAGCCCCCGGACGCCCGCACGCCTTATCTGGCCATCGCTTCGGACGGTGTGCACTTCCGGGTCTACACGCCGTTGCCCCATGCACCGGATCTGAACGAAATGCAGGCCGAGGACATTCGCCTGGAACTTCTTGACGAACTGGACGCAACCAGCCTGGAACATCCTGGAGATCTCTATTTCTGGCTGGATCGCTATCTCTGTCGACGGGAACTCCTCAGCCCCCGTACGGAAAACATCATTCGGGATTTTGGCCCCCGCAGCCAGGCATTCCAGGTCAGTGCCCACCGACTTCTGGATCTCTGGGAGCGTCTCAAGTCAACCTCTGAATTCGCGGTGATTTATGAAACCTGGGATAAATACCTCCGCATCGTCTATGGAAGTCCCTTGGCCGATGACGAACTGTTCATCCGCCATACCTATCTGGCCATGCTGGCCAAGCTTATGGCCTGGATGCGGCTGGTCGAAACCACAACAGCGTCGGAAACTGATCTGACCGCGGTTCTGGAGGGCCGCTTTTTTAAGGAACAGGGCATTGAGAACTTTCTTGAGGAGGATTTCTTTTCCTGGCCGGTTCGACCGCCTGTGCAGAAAGCCGCGCTGGAGATTGCTCGAAGCCTGCTCAGCCTGCTTCGCAATTATAACCTGCGAGAACTTTCAGAAGATGTGCTCAAATCCCTATATCAGGATCTGGTGGACCCCAAAACCCGTCATGACCTGGGCGAATTCTATACGCCCGACTGGCTCGCGTCCCGGATGGTGGAGCACGTGCTGGAGAATCATCCAGAGGCCCGTGTGCTGGACCCGGCCTGCGGATCGGGAACGTTCCTTTACCAGGCCATTCGGTCCAAACGGCGCCTTCTGGGCGACACCGCGGACACGCTGAAACACATCCAGGACGCGGTGGTCGGCATGGACATTCATCCTCTGGCTGTGATTGTGGCCAAGACGAACTATCTTCTGGCCCTGGGCGACCTTCTGCGCAAACGCCGCGGGAAAATAGTGATCCCCATCTATCTGGCCAATGCCCTGCGGTTGCCCGAACGCGAGATTCAGCCGACTCTGTGGAGACAGACCCCGAGCTTCCGCGTTGATCTCGGGGGCGTTCCTGTGTATTTGCCGGAAACCCTCATCAAAGACCCTGCCCTATATGACCTTGCTGTGGAAGCGACCCGGGAGTTTGCTGAAGAGTGGGCCGGGAAACATCCCACAGAGGAGACGTTCAACCATTTCCTGAAAGTGCGCCATCCGGAACTGGTGCAGGATCCTGCATGGACCCAGGCCCTTTTCCTGATTGCCGAGACCCTGAAACGGTTTCTGGAGGAAAAACGGGATACCATCTGGGCTTTTGTGCTCAAGAACGCCTATAAACCTCTTTTCCTTCAGCAACGCTTTGACGTGGTGGTGGGGAATCCTCCCTGGCTGGCCTATCGTTATGTGGAACAACCTGATTATCAAACCTTTCTCAAACACCAGATGACCCGGGTCTATCGCTTGCTCACCGGGCGCGGGGAACTGATCACCCAGATGGAACTGGGCACACTGTTTCTGGTGCGGGCTGCGGATCTTTATCTGAAAGAAGGCGGCACCATCGCCTTTGTGCTCCCCCGAAGTCTCTTCACCGCGGACCAGCATGATGGCTTGCGCCGTCAGGCCTTTTCCGGAGTATACCTGGACTATGAGGAACTCTGGGACCTGGAGCCGGTGGATCCCCTCTTCAACGTGCCGGCCTGCGTGCTGATGGCCCGGAAGGTTCCGGCCTCTCCGAACCGGAAGCCCACAACGGCCATCCCGGGACAGGTTTTTGCTGGTCGCCTGCCCCGCAAAAATGCGGATCTTCACGAGGCCGAAGCCGCGCTCCATGTGGAAACCGTAACCTTTTACCTTAACCGGCGAGGAAAACGTTCTTTTTGGGCTGCTACCCATAGCCATTCCAAAACCTCGGAAAGCCCTTATCGCGCGCGCTTCTTCCAGGGTGCGACCCTTGTCCCCCGTACCTTCTGGTTTGTGGAGATCGCTCCCTCGCCCATGGGCTTTGACCCGAATTTTCCGCCTGTGCGCACCGCACAGCGGGCCCGGTCCACGGCGAAGGATGCCTATCGGGATGTGATGCTCCAGGGGAATGTGGAAAGCCGCTTTTTCTATGCCACCCTGCTTTCCTCTGACCTGGTGCCCTTTGGCCATCTGGGCTTCCGCCTGGTGGTGCTCCCCATCGAACCTGAAGACGATCATTACCGTCTGGTGACCGCCGAGGAAGCCAAGGAGCGGGGCTTCTATGGCCTGGCCCGGTGGCTGGAACGGGTGCAGAAAGAATGGGAACAGCGCCGCGGGGCCAAGGCCAAAAGCATGAGTGTTGTTGAATGGCTGGATTACCGGCATAAATTGACGTCCCAAGACCCTCATGCACGGTACTGGGTGCTGTATCCTGATATAAACAGGATTATGTTCGCCGCGGTCATAGAATGGACATCCCAACTTAAAATAAGAAACGAAAGCCAAGAAATCTCGGTGAGATTTGTCTCCGATTACACGACTTATTTCTTTTCCGCAAATACAGAAGAGGAGGCCTTTTACCTCGGCTCTATACTCAATGCCCCTTGTTTGGATGAACGATTGCAACCCTTACGAAGGCGAAGTCAAAAAGGGCATCCCCATGTAGGGAAAAAGATTTTCGACGTGATTTCTATCCCCCAGTTTGACTCCCAGAACCCGGACCACCAGGCGCTGGCGGAACTGGGAAAGGCATGCACGGAGAAAGTGGCCGCGTGGCTGGCCCAGGGTGGGCCAGGCAAGACCCGAAGCATCGGTCGGATTCGGCGCATGATTCGGGATCTCCTGGCCCAGGAACTGGAGGAGATTGACCGCCGGGTCCGCAACATCCTGAAGATGCCCACTCCAGATGCCTGAAGGTCCCGGATCCCCAAATCCAGCACAGCGGTTCTGGAAAGGTCCGTTCGATGAAGAGACCGTATACTTTTCCCGGAACGAGCAACAAGGAATCCACCTGGGGTCATCTCATGGACGAGCGCATTCGAGCCCTGGCCCGGCGCGTGCGAATGCACCTGGAAGACCGGTTCGGGGAAGGGATCCGGGAGGTGATTCTCTACGGTTCCCACGCACGGGGAACCGCCACCGAAGACTCCGATGTGGACCTCCTGGTCGTGGTGGACGATACCCTGAAACCAGAGGAAGTGCGCAGCAGCGTGAGCGATTTTCTTTTTGATCTGCTTCTTGAGACAGGAGAGCTCGTTTCGGTGATCGTGCTCCCGGAAAGTTTCTTCAGGACGTATCGTTCTCCTTTTCTTCTCAATGTAAAGGAGGAAGGCATCCCCATATGAGAGAAATTACGGACCTGATCACAAAAGCAGAAAAGTTTATGAAAACAGCCGAAGCGGCTTTTTCACTGGGTGATGATGATTCCTGCGTATCACGGGCTTATGAAGCTCAAAAGACATTGAACGATGCGTATACGTTCATCGCTACGGTCCAGACCTATCTTGAAACGTTTCAGAAACAGGACTAACGTTCCATGAAAAAAACCATCTCACGCGCGAAGGAAATGATCATGGAGGAAGCCGAACGAATGGGATTTCGGGTTCGGCGTATTCTTCTTTTTGGCAGTCGCGCCCGTGGAGAAGCACGTGCGGACAGTGACTGGGATTTTTTCGTTGTGGTTGATCGTGACGCTCCTTTTCACGAACGCGAAGACCTGGCATCACGTATTGCCTGGCGACTTGCGCAGGTAAATATTTTTGCCGATGTTTTCGTTCAATCCGAAAACGCGGTTCGCACACACAAGAACGATCCGGGTCGTCTTGTTTACTATGTCCTGAAAGAAGGCAAACCCCTATGAACGAAAAGACCGTGAAAAAGTGGATACAAAAAGCCGACCACGACTTGAAGATAGGTAAGGACGAGATGTCCTTTCCCGATCCTGCAACCGATATGGTCTGTTTTCACATGCAACAATGTGCAGAAAAATATCTGAAGGCGTTCCTGATTTTTCACAACCAGGAGTATCCTCGAACGCACCGTCTGAGCATCCTGATCCACTTATGCTCAAAGATTGACCCCGAATTTGGCCAACTCATGTCATGGGAAGTCGATGCGTTAACGCGCTATGCCACCACCATTCGATACGGTGAAGACTTTTATACACCCAATCTGGAGGAAACGCAGAAAGCCATTGAACTGGCTGAACGGGTCAGGACGTTTGTCCGTGACAAACTCAGAAGTCAGGGATTCACCCATGAGTGACCGAACGGCCAAACCGCTGGAGGAGGTCCTCCGGGGCCACACGCCGCCTCACGACCTGGAGGCGGAACGGGAAGTCCTGGGGGCCATGCTCCTTTCCGAAAAGGCTCTGCACCTGGGCCTTGAACTCCTGCGCCCGGAAGACTTCTATGCCCCGGCCCACCAGAAGATTTTTCAGGTAATCTTTGACCTGTATCACGGGCGGAACAAAACCCCCGTGGACTATCTCATGGTCAAGGATGAACTGGAACGCCGGGGAGAGCTGGACGAGGTGGGAGGGCTCGCTTATCTCCAGGACCTGGTGACCAACGTTCTGTCTCCGGCGCTCCTTGAAAAACACGCCCAGATCGTCCGGGAAAAGGCCGTCTATCGGGAACTGATTGAGAAAGCCTGGCAGACTGCACAGGAAGCGCTGGAAGAAGCGGAACCCGCCGAAGAACTTCTCGAAAAGGTGGAACAGCGGTTCATGGAGATCCGGGGTCGCCAGATCGGGGAAGTGTTCAAAACCATCCGGGACCTCAAGGAAGAACTCACCACCCTCTTCACCCAGGAACTCCCCACCCAGGAAGGCACGACCGGTCTTCCCTCGGGCTTTCCGGATCTGGACCGCTACACGGCCGGCTTCCACAACGGCGACCTGATCATTGTGGCCTCCCGGCCCGGCATGGGAAAAACCAGTTTCGTCCTCTCCATCATGCGGTATCTCTCTGTGGAAAAGGAGATCCCCACCGCCATCTTCAGCCTGGAAATGCCTGCCGAGCAGCTCGCCATGCGCCTGCTGGCCATGGAAGCCCGGGTGAGCCTCCACAAACTCCGGAGGCTGGAAGTTCGGGATGTGGCGGCCCGGCTCACCGACGCCTTAGAGCGCCTGGTTCAGGCTCCCATCTATATTGACGATTCCTCCAGTCTCTCGGTGATGGATCTCCGGGCCCGGGCGCGCCGGGCCTACGACAAGGGCGCCAAAATCATCTTCGTGGACTACCTGCAGCTCCTCACCGCCGGGGATGCCCGCAGGCGGGAAGGCAACCGGGTGCAGGAAGTCTCCGAAATCTCCCGGTCCCTCAAGCTCCTGGCCAAAGACCTGAACCTCCCGGTGGTGGCCCTCTCCCAGCTCTCCCGCGCTGTGGAGCACCGGGAAGACAAACGCCCCCGCCTGGCGGATCTCCGGGAGTCCGGGGCCATTGAGCAGGACGCGGACCTGGTGCTTTTCCTGTATCGCCCGGAGGTCTATAGCCCGGATCCTGCCCTGGAAGGCAAAGCCGAAGTCATTATTGCCAAAAACCGGAACGGCCCCCTTGCCAGTGTGGATCTCACCTTCCTGAAGGAATACACCCTGTTCGCCCCCTCCACCGAAGCCGTGGGCCTTCCTTCGGACCTTCCGCCTCTGGACCATGACACCTTCGATGACATCGCCTTCTGAATCAAGACCCTTTGTCTATACCCGCCGGGTGGGTTATGTGGATACCGACCAGATGGGCGTGGTGCACCATTCGGTGTATGTGGTGTATTTTGAGGAGGCCCGTCTGGCCTATCTGCGGGAAGCCGGTCTGCCCTACCGGGAACTGGAAGAACGGGGTGTTCTCCTTCCGGTGGTGGAACTCCGGGTGCGCTATCGTCGTCCCGCCCGCCTGGAAGATCTCCTCGCCATCCACGTCCAGGTCGCCGACATCCACCGCCACGCCTTCACCCTCACCTACCGGATCTTCCGGGACAAGATTCTGCTTGTGGAGGGGTGGACGAAGCTTGCGGCCATGAACCGGGAGGGGCGCCTGATTCGCCTGCCGGAGGATCTTCTTGCCGTTCTGTCACCGGCACCGGACGGATAGCCCCCGAATCCGGGAAAGGGCCGCGGCAAAATCCTGAATCCGGAATTCCACCAGGTCGGGGGCACGATTCAGAAAGGTCATCCCCCGCTCCCGAAGTTCCCGCTGAAAGTTCCTGAGCAATTCGGGAAGCGGGGTCTGGCCGTCCACGTAATGCCGGAAGAAATACACGACTGCATGGGCCATGGCCTTGACCTGCCCGTCCTCCACGATCTGCTCCACCGCGTCCAGTTCCACCGTCTCCTCCCCCAGGTGCATCACCCGAAGGCCCCGGCTTTTCACATACACCTCCCGCCGTCCCCGGGAGAAATCCATTCCGGGAAGAAGTACGCGCTCCCGAACGGGCGGAAAATGCTCACCTCCCTCGGGTTGGCGAAGGGTGGGAAAGGCCTGCACCACCTTCCGGGCTTCTTCGGTGACGTGTTTGGGGCGAAAGGCCTCCATGGCGATCACGGTGTCCGCAACATCCAGATAGTCCCCGCTTCCCCCCATCACCAGAATCGTGGACACCCCCCGATCCCGATAAAGCTGGCGCACCCGGTCCACGAAGGGGATGATGGGTTCGGCGTGGCGGGCAATGAGCGCCTGCATCCGGGCATCCCGGATCATGAAGTTCGTGGCCGACGTGTCTTCATCCACCAGCAACACTTCCGCACCGGCTTCCAGGGCTTCCATGATGCATGCGGCCTGAGAGGTGGAACCGCTTGCGTTGGCCGTGGAGAAACAGGTGGTATCCAGTCCCAGAGGAAGATTCTGGATAAAGGGGGAGATGTCCACGCCCGTGATGCTCCGGCCATCCTCTGCCCGCACCTTCACCGCCGTTTGCCGGGTGACCACGAACTCTCGCCCGTCCCCGGGGATATGATTGTACACGCCTCGTTCCAGCGCCCGCAACAGGGTGGATTTGCCGTGAAATCCTCCCCCCACGATGAGGGTCACCCCTTCCGGAATCCCCATGCCCGTGATCGGTCCGTGATGGGGAAGGTCCACCGTGATCCGGAGATCCGGGGGACTCTCAAAAGGAATGGCGCCTTTCCGAAGAGGCCGGTCACTCACGCCGCTTTCACGGGGCAGAATGCTTCCGTCCGCCACAAAGGCCACCCGACCACGTTCCCGGAGGTGATCGCGCAGCCAGGAGGCATCTTCCGCCACATTCAGATGCTTCTCAAGGTCGTGCTGAGGAAGCCGTGCATAGCGCATCTGGTCAAGGATGGCCGGAATTCGCTCAAGGAAGATCCGCTCGGCTTCCCGTCCGAGAATCCTCCGGCCCCGGGCGGGAAGCTGGACAAAAAAGCGCAGCACCACCTCTCCATCCTTCACCTGACAGGCCGCCCGTTCCAGGATTTCCTGCCCCGGTGGATCAATCCGGATGGACCAATCCCGGCTCGCGAGGCGGTGAAAGGTTCGCACCAGAAAATCCCGAAGGGCCACGGTCCGAATGGGGTTTCCGTAGGTGTGAGGAGGAAGACCCATCACCTCACGAGGAAGAACAACCCGGACCCAGGAAGGAGGTGCGTAGGGGTCACTCTGGACACGTTCGACGGTGAGCGTGAAAAAGGGAAACCGGAAGGTTTTTCCCTGCAGATCTTTGTATGCGCCGTATCCCCGGCCGTCAATTCTCTGAAGTTCTTTCCTGAGACGCTCCATGTCCCTTCCTTCGGGCAAGACGGATGTTTCTGCGCTCCAGGGCTTCCTGCCAGAGTCTCTTTTCTTCCGGCGTTTGAGGGGTGAAATCCCCCTCAATGGGCGCCGGGCGGCGATCCGGCCCCAGATGGACGAAGGTGAGAAAGGCGGTGGCCACGTGACGGAGTTCCCGGACACGGAAATCTTCGGCCAGGATCTTCGCGCCGATTTCCATGCTTGTTCGGCCCACGTAATTCACGTGGAGGCGGAGATCCAGGGCGTTGCCCACCCGGGCGGGGGCATAAAAATCCACCGCATCCAGCGATGCCGTGACCACCGGTCCTCCGGCTGTGCGCAGGGCCAGAATGGCCGCGCTCTGATCAAGCTCCAGGAACAACCGCCCCGCAAACATTACATCCCCAAAGACCGTGTCGTCCGGCATAACGAGCTTCACGTGGTGAAGGGTTCGCCGGAGATTGGGAAGGAGGGTGACCTCCCGGGCCAGTTCGTGCCGGCGGGCAATTCGGGGTTTGCGGGCTTCCCTCCTTTGAAGGGCACGTTTCTGGATTTCCTCCTCATAGGGGTCCAGGGGTGTGACCCGGTTGGGGACCGGGCGGGGGCGTCCCTCTTCATCGATGGCGACAAAGGAAAGATAGGCCTGCGTGGCCAGTTTCCCCCGTTCCTCTCCAGGGTGGCGCACCTCCGAAAACACCGCCACCTCCATGCTGGAGTGCCCCACATATTCCACATACGCCCGGAACCGCAGCACATCGCCCACCTGCACCGGCTCCTCAAAATCCAGACTCTCAAGGGAGGCAAGGACCACCGAGCCTTCCGCCACCCGCGCCGCGGCCAGCATCCCCGCCTCCACAATCCAGTACATCATCCAGCCCCCATACAGGTTCCCCGCCGGATTGGCGAACCGGGGGAACACAAACCGGATCATCTCCGTGCGGGTGTCTCTCAGGGCGATCTCCATGCCACCCCCAGGGTTCGAAGGAGCAGGGCCGCTCCAGCCCGATCCGGTGAAGGCATCTCCCAGCGCGCGTAGTGGTGAAGATGAGGCAGGCCGTCGCGAGGCGCCGCGCTCCAGGGGATTTCCAGAAAAAGGGGAAGGTCCACCCCACCGTCGCCCATAAAAAGACACTGACGGGGAGAAAACCCGTACCACCTGAGCACCCGGAGCACCCCTTCCCGTTTGCTCACGTCTTCCGGCGCGATGTGAAGGGTCCCGTCCGGCTGGACAAAGATGTGAACACTCTCCCGGGGAAGATCCACCCCCTGAGGGACCACAAGCCGGGTGGGAAGGGGAAGTTCCAGGAGATCCCGGGGGTCCCGAACCTCATGGGTTCCGGGATAACCCCGGAAGTCCCTCCAGTCCCAATCTGGCGCGGTATAGACATAGTTTTCGTCATGGATCGTGGCCACAAAGGGGATCTTCCGGGCGAGAAATGCTTCCCAGAATCTGCGGGGAAGGGGATGGGTCTCGTCCACCCTTCCGTCGGGGTGAACGATGCGGGCCCCGTTTTCGGCCACGAAGGGGAGGTCCGCCCGGAGTTCCCGAACATAGGGCAGAGCGGTTCCCACCCTCCGGGCGGTGGCCACCAGGACGTGCCCCCCCATGAACCGGAAGGCGTGGACGGCATCCCGAACGGCGTCCGGGATCACCTTGTTCCGGGTGAGGAGGGTTCCGTCCAGATCCAGCACCAGAACCCGGAAGGGGGGCATCTCAGAGTCCCGCAGCCTGTTTCGCGAGTTCGATGCCCTCCACCATATTCCGGAGCTTGGCAAAGGCCACCTCCCAGGACCGGGTCCTGAGGCCACAATCCGGAGCCACATACACCCGTTCCGGCTCCCCGATCACATCCAGGGCGAACAGAATTCGATCCCGGACGAGTTCGGGAGGTTCGATGAAGTCCGAGTGGACGTCCAGTACCCCCAGCCCCACCACGAACCGGGTGTCCTTGAGAAGGTTCAGGGTGTCCACGTAGCCGGGGCGTTTTTCAGGAGACACGCCGGGTTCCCGGCTGTCCCGGTTGGCATATTCAAAGTGCATTTCGTGGATGACCCCTTCCAGATCCCGGATGTGAGGGAACAGAGTGGAATAATCCGAGAAGCAGATGTGCATGCCAAAAAACACCTGATCGGCCAGGTCTCCCACGCTCTCCCGGGTGACTTCCACAAAGATGGGAATTTCGTCCGGGTGGGTGGTGGCCGCCGGTTCGTCGATCTGGAGAAACCGGGCGCCGGCTTCGGCCAGGGCTTTCAGGTTGGGATACAGGATCTCCCGGGCCATGTCCATGAGGAACGCCCGCCGGGCATCTTTGCGAGCATGAAGTCCCGCTGCGGTTCCAAGGGGAACGTCCCGGAGATAGAATTCGTCAAAGGACCAGTCCACCAGGGTATAGACACCCGTGACCGGAATTTTCACCGGCCGGGTGGCGAAGGACGCGATGGTGCGGTATTCCTCAAGGTGATAGGGTTCGGGAAGGGAGGGGCGTTCCACCACCGCGGCTTTGCGATAATATTTGTTGTCAAAACTTTTCACGTGCCCCAGAAACCGGAACCCCCGGATCCGGCGAATGGGGTATTCGTACATCTCCACCCGGTGCTGCTCCCCGTCATACACGACATCCAGTCCCGCCTTCTCCAGAAGCCGCACGGCCATCCGGGAGGACCAGGCCACCAGGGCTTTTTTCTCTTCCGGAGAAAAACCTTCCCGCCGGGAAAGAACCTCCAGAAGGGCTTCACCATCCGGGAGGAGATCCAGGCGTTCCAGCCAGATCCGGGCTTCCTCCAGGTCACGATCCGAGAGGGGACGCCCTCGCAGGGCCTTGACCCGCCAGTTGGGCTTGGCCAGCGATCCAATTTCGTGGGCAAGAAGAGGCTTTTTCATGCGTAACGCTCCCTGAGTTCCTGAAGAAACCTCACTTTCCGGTCCGCCACCTCCCGCGGAAGGAAATGGAAGTCCGCCGAACCGGAAAACCCCAGGAAAGCGGGGTTCATGGAGAGGGCGATCTCCACCACCTCCTGAACCACCTCCGGGGTTTCCATGAGGGAATTGGTGGTGTCCACCACCCCCAGCACCAGCCCCATGCCTTCGGGAAGGCGAAAGGCCCGGAGATCCGTGTGGGTGAGGTCCACGCCCACCCCGTCCACGGGAAATCCTGCGAGCGCATCCGCCAGGGGTACGGCGGAGCCAAAATAAAGATGAAGCACAAAGGTCAGGCCTTCTCCCTGTTTCCGGAGATGTTCAAACACGGTACGCTGGAGATGAAGGGCATCGGGATCTCCGGTGTAGGGGGCAAACCCCTCCATCCAGGTGATGTGCCGGATCCCCCGATTTTGGAGCCCTTCCAGCACCCTGCCGAGAAGGGCTCCCGCACGATCCAGGTTGAGATTGCTCATGCGGGAAAGGGTCAGGGGGCTCGGGAGGATGGCGTGGTTGCCAAAACGGAAATACCGGTCCAGCCAGGCATCCGGAACCTCATCGGGCAGTTGGTCCGGAAAGTGCAGTTTCCGGAAGAAGGTGTTGGTTTCAAAATACCGGGTGAGGGCGCCGATCCGGGCTCCCCCGAGCTCGCCAAAGGGCCGGACCAGATCCTGCCACGCGAGAAGACCGTCGCTCACCCATCCCGAGGTTTTCTGCAGGGCCTTGAGGGCTTCACCATCCTCCTGGAACGCCCGTTCCAGGGTGGGGGTGTCGATCCGCCCGCGGTCGTGATCCCGGGTGGCCTGAATCAGGGATTCGCTTCGGGGATAGAGTCCCGTGAGACAGACGAAGGTGTCCATCCAATCACCTCCTGAATCCGGTGCAAGGTATAGGCCGCAAGGGCCAGGTTGTTGTACATCACGTGCTCCATGTTGATCCCCACATAGGGGGCGTAGGGTTTTAGCTCCTCCACGAGACGTTCAATGGCCTCCAGACTGATCCGCTCCATGGTATCGGGGTGTTTTTCGAGCGTTTCCAGGAGGGGTGGAGGAATCACCACCCCCAGCCAGTGAAGAAACTCGAGATCTTTGGGTCTGGAGATGGGTGCCACGCTCACGTAGATGCGGGCGGGTGGGAGACCCTCGTGTTCGGCAAGCTCAAGATAGGCTTCCAGGACCGGAACGAAATGGCTTAAATCGTACACGATTTGCGAGAGAAAGCCCTTCATCCCGGCGCGGGTTTTTCGGAGGAGACGCTGAGGTTCACCCCTCCGGTGGAAGATGGTGATCCCGAAGGCTTCCGCACCCCGGGGGAGGAGACGCATGGCTTCAATGGGGGACGGTCCGGGATAGGAAATGGTGCGAGATTCGCCCCCCACCAGGACAAGGTGGGGAAAGTGACGGGCGGTGGCCGTGGCCCATCGCTGGAATTCATCGGGGGGGAGGAGAACGGTCACCTTGTTGATGAGGAACCGGACGTCGGGGAGGAAGCCCCGGAGGATCAGGGCAAAATCCACGTTGTCCACCTTTTCCCGGAACGGCACCACCCGGGGTCCCCGGGTTTTCTCCTCCACAATTTCCGGCAGACTGATGGTGCGGACCCCGGCCATGCGGGCCACACTGGCGATCTCAAAGGCTTTCCGGCGGATGCGGGTCTCATCCCAGTCCGCCGGGGGTGGAATCACGGTCAAAATCCGGTGCACAACCCTCCCCCTTTTTCACATCTTCTGCGGGTGTGAAGGATACAAATCCGGAGAGAACCTGTCAAGTTGACCGTCAACCCGGATTGGGTTATAATTGAACAACTGAAGCAGGAGGTCAGCAGGATGCGGGATCAGGCGGCGGGGTTCTTCTCCATGTCTCTGGGGCGGATGGGCGTTTATCCTGCTTCTCTCTTCCCCACAACCCGGCATCGCCACACACAGGTCCATTCGGACCGGGGTTTTTCCCAAAAACAGGAGGTTGGATGATGCGATGGTGGACAGGTGCAACCCTGGCTCTCGTCCTGGGAGCCCCAGCCCTTCAGGCCGGTGAAGGCCTGCGGGCACCGGAGCGTCCGCGGGACGTGCACGCGGCGAAGAAGGAAACGGTCCGCAAGGGCGCTCCGAGCGTGCAATACAAAAACGGCGTGATCCCCTGGCGAGGGGCGCGGGTCCTGGGCTTCACTCCCACCCAGGTCCTGGAGACCTTCGACAACGGGATTGACACCTCCCCCACCGGTCTCTGGGAGAGCATCCTGGACGGGAATGGTGACGGTGTGGCCTGGGACACATCCTCCACCGTACCGGGTGCCCCAACCAGCTTTGTGAATCCGCCCGGCGCGGTGTATGATGACGATGCAGCGGGGAGTGGCGCGGGGCCCGGTGTGGAGGCCATCACGACCAAGCCCATTGACTTCACCATGTTCCAGAACGGTGACACCGTCCTCCTTTCCTTCTACTCCAACTTCCAGATCTACAACCAGGGCGGCGGCGAATATGCGGCGCTGGCGGTCCAGCCTAAGGTTTATGGCGTCTGGGGGAACTGGGACACGGTGTGGATCCATACGGGAAGCGACCGCATCGCCCAGGAGATCGTGGATCTTTCTCAGTATGCCCTTGCCGACAGCATCAAACTCTCCTTCGTGTTCGTGGATTCGGCCGGCACCTGGGGCTGGGGCTGGGGGATTGACGACATCGCCCTGGGCACCCTCACCTCCACCGTGTTCCTCTCCGAAGACTTTGAGGCCTGCAACCTGCCCGCCGGCTGGACCACCCAGGACGGCAACAGCGACGGGTTCACCTGGACCGTGGGCACCACCAGCGACCTCTCCTCCTGGACACCGCCCAACTATGGCACGTGCTACGCCTATTACTCGGACGACGATGCAGGGTCGGGGGCCGGTGCAGGGGAAGAATGGCTGATCTCCCCCGCCGTGAGCCTTTCCGGGTTCAACGGGCTTCTGGGGCTATCCTATGACTTCGGATTTCGCATCATTGATTCGGTGAATGAGTCCACGGTGGTGTATGTCCGGACCCACGACGGGACGGCCTGGGGGAACTGGACGGAGGTGGCTTCTTATGGCGGCGCAGACATGAGCCTCAGCGAGGACCTGGACATTTCCGCCTTCCTGCCCGCCGAGAGCATCCAGGTGGCCTTTGTGTATAAGGACCTGGATGATGGTTGGTACTGGGCGGTGGGCGTGGACAACGTGATGCTGTATGAAATCATCCCGCCCACCACGGACGTGGGGGTGGTGAGCCTGGACCCCGGTGCAGCGGGCGTGGCACCGCCCTCTTTCGATCCCACCGTGGTGGTTAAAAACTACGGGATCACCCAGCAGTCCTATCAGGTCCATCTCCGGATTGAGGACACCCAGGGGAACATCCTCTTTGAGGACTCCACCGCCCTGGCCTATCGCCACAGCGGGACGGTGGACACGGTGATCTTCCCCACCTACACGGCCAACCTGGGCGACACCCTGGTCCTCACCGCCTGGACGGATCTTGCGGACGACAACCCCAACAACGATATGCTGTCCCACACGGCTGTGGTGGTGAATGCCAATGACGCGGCGGTGACGGCCGTTTCCGGGCCGGCTTATGGCGACCCCCTGTTCTCCTATGTTTTCCAGGTGGACGTGGCCAACGTGGGCGCCAATGCCCTTTCCCCGGTGGACGTGGAGGTTTCCTTCATTGATCAGGCCACAAACACCCCGGTGTTTGTGGAAACCCTGACAGTGGCCACACTGGATCCTCAGACCACGACCAGTCTGACCACCTCGCCCTTCCAGCCGCCGGCGGAGAACACCACCTATCTCGTTCAGGCGGTGAACCTCACCGCGGACGACGACGCCACCAACGACACCGCCACCTTCACCTTCTCCACCCAGATCGCGCCCATGGGCACCGTCCTGGCTTCCTACACCTTTACCACCCTCCCCACCTATGACCTGGCGGGGATCACCTATCGGGAGGACAACCAGAAGTTCTATGTTGTGAGCATGAACACCCCCGGCGTGTATGAACTTGATCCCGTGACCGGCTCCCTCACGCTCCTGTTCAACACCAACAATTTTGGAGCCCCTGGCGGCGACATCCCCTGGGGCATCGCCTTTGACCCCACCGACACCACCCTCTGGCTCACCCAGATTGGGCAGGATGCATCCAGCAACGTCCAGTATCTGTACGGCGTCAAATACGACTTCACCGGTTCCGTCCTGGACACGGTGGATCTCATGGCCCTCACGGGTCAGGGCTACATCGCCGGCATGGACTATTTCCCCCGCACCTATGAGAACGGGCAGACGGTGGGCGGTTACTTCTGGGCCGTGGGGGTGGCGGATCCCACCTGGCAAAACATGGCCAACATCTGGAAACTGGACCTTGCAAACGGCACGGTGGTGGCGCAGCTTCCCAACCCCGATGCCTCTTCCTATCGCGGTGTGGCCTATTACGCGCACGGCGTGAACCTGGTGTTCCTGGGCGGCTGGAACCAGGACGCCGTTCAGGTCTGGGATTCCACCCTTTCCACCATGCTCGCCTCCTACACCGCGAATTCGGTGGCCGACTTTGACCTGTGGGAGGATCTCACCCACTATCAAGCCCTCCTGGTTCAAACCGTTCAGGATCCGGACAACATCATCCAGGTGGTGGCTCTGGGCATGCCCTGGCAGGTGGACGTGAACGAGACGCCGGCACCCGCCGTGATTTCCTTCGCACCTCGTGGGATTTCCCGCGGCATGGCGGTGGCGACGCTGGCCCTTCCGGCTGCAGCCGACGTGAAGGCCGAGGTGTTTGACGCCACGGGCCGGCGGGTGGCGCAGGTGTTCAGCGGCAGACTCTCGGCGGGTGTCCACGAACTGCGCTTCAACGCGCCGCGGGCCGGGCTCTATTTCTGGAAGGTGAAAGCGGGTGACCGGACCTTCCAGGCCAAGACCGTGGTGGTGAAGTGACGATGACGGGAGGGGCTTCGCCCCTCCCGATGCAAAACCGGGGGCGCCTTCGGCGCCCCCTTTTATTTCGATGGGAATTCCTGCGGAATTCCCATCGACCTCCTGAAAACCCAGACCCCAAAGATCTCTGAAATTCCGTCCCCGCCTCATCGGAACCGATCCCCTTTCTCCTCCCCCTGGCGGATGTCCCAGGAACCGTCTCTCCATTGCCGACTTCCCGACTTCTGGGCTTCCGTACATCCGTTCAATCTTCCTGCAGGTCGTGCACAATATTTTGTGATTTTGTGTATCGAAGGGATACGCCATGACTCCCCTACCGCGGCCAGAATCTTGACTCAACCTTCCTCGCGTGGGGATCCCAACATGGAAGATTGTGCCGGAACTTACGGGATCCCCATGCATTCCTCCCGGGAACGCATGGGTTGATCTTTCGGGGTCCCCATCCAGTTTCCAGAGGAAACTGGATGGGGCGGCTTCTCCCCTCTCCTGGTGGGACGGGTCGGGGAGGGAGAACGATCGGGGCTTTGGCCCCTATAGACGAGACCGCGGGAGCACCCCGGTGCTTTTCTATGCCATGATTGTTGTATCAAACGGGGTGCCGGGGTCCCCCTGCTATCCCTTTTACAATCAGGCGGGTGTTCTCCGGGGCCCCCAGGCGATTTCTAAAGAAATCACTTGGGGTGTTCTCCGGGCCCCCCCGTGATTCCTGGAGGAATCGCAGGGGGTGGGGATTTCAGGGTACCACGATTCTGCGCACGTCCTTCCCGGACCGGAGCACATACACTCCGGGTTCCAGCAACCACACCTCCACTTTCCCCGGTGCAAGTTGTCTCCGTCCCACCCTCCGGCCGTCGGAGCGAAAGACTTCCACCACCGTCCGGGACGACGACACGAGACGAAGGCCCCGGGGCATCACCCGGACCACAAGGCCGCTTCTCCGCGAAGGTCCTTCGGCCACGTCCGTTCGCCGGAGTACGGTGACGGTGGGTCCGGGCTGGAGAGCAAGGGAGAGGTCCCCGCCGCTTGTGTTGATGGCTCCGTTTTCATCCACATCCAGCCACAGACCCGCATACACCTGCCAGCTCCCCTCCGAAAGGGTGTCCGGAAGGACAAACAACCGGCTGAAGGTCTGACTCCCGGGGATGTACGTTACGGGAAGGTCCCGAGGGGGGTCATCCACCCACACCGTCCAGTGGAGAGACGCCCCCACCATGCCGTGGGGAAGGGTGTCGCCCGCATAGGAGATCACGGAAACCATCAGGGTCAGGGTATCGCCCGGCTCCAGGGTGTCCGGCCAGGCATCCACCGACACAATCCCCACCGGGGACGCCAGGACATATCCACCGGGTTCGTAATAGTGGTCTGCCATCCAGGTCCAGGCTTTCCCCTGCGATGCCCAGCGGGACGTTCCCCACTGGCACATCCCCCGACCGTGACCGAAACAGGCGTGGCCTGCATCCACCCCATCCGGAATGCAGGGCCAGGACGAACCCGTCCCGGCATAACCGTCTCCACATCCGCAGTCGTTGTTCTCGGCAGAGTATTCCGAATATGCATAGGCCCCGTTGTTGGAAAGCAGGACGCCTGTTGTGTGTTTCACCGCGTCCACCACGGAGGCATACACGTCGCTTCCGTCCCACACCTGGCAGTAGGTGTTGTTGCAGATGTCGTAGGTGCCTGAGATGGGATGGGCGGTGTACCAGGCGCCGTATGTGCGGTACGCCACGCTTCCCGCCCGCAGGGAATGAGTCGGCCAGGAGGCAATCCACTCCTCATCCAGCCCGCTCCGGACATAAGTTTCCAGCGGCATAATCTGAACGGACGAACAGGAACGCCCCGAACAGTTCGTTCCCACCCGGATCACCTGCGGCGGAATCAGCAGGTCGGTCTGGAGAGCCGAGCGGTCTTCAGGAGGTGGGAAATCCCCCGTTCCCTGACCGTGGAGTTCTTGCACCGTGTCCACACCCTCGCCCGGCTGAAGGGTTACCTTCAGGATCATGGCTCCTTCCACCGCCAGCACCTCCCGGATCAGCGTGCGGTATCCCGTGAGGGAGAACCGGAGGGTTTGACGTGGCAGGGTGTGGTGATCCGCAACGCCCGCCGGAAGGGAGAGAACAAAGCTCCCGTCTTCATTCGTCCGGATCCGGTCGTTCACCCAGACGCCTTTGAGGGGCTTTCCATCGGGGTCGGTGACATAGCCCCGAACGGTGAGCATACCCTCCACCATTTCGGGAAACGGCGGGGGTGTGAGGGGTTCCAGCCAGACCGTCACGTGGGGAGGCGCTTCCTTCCGGGTATCCAGCGTGAAAGACAGGCTCCGGTAGCCCGGCGCATGGACCGTATAGCGAGTTCCGGAAGCCGAGGTCACAGACCGGACGGAGGCGGAAACCACCCGACCAGTCCAGGCATCCCGCACCACGAAAGGAGACCCCCCTGCGGTGAGGAAGAGGAGCAGGCTAACCATCTCCCTCTATCCTCCTGTGTATTCTCGTCAGCGAACAAGAACCACCACGGGCATTTGAACCATTGTTTCATCTCCGGTGACCCGGAGGATATACACCCCTGGAGAAAGGGATAGCGGGATAAGCGTTTCTCTGGAAAGGTTCCGGGTGAGGCTCAACCGGCGACGCCCCTGGGCATCAAAGGCCTCAAACCGGACACGTCCCTGAAAGCCCGACAGAAGAAGGCGATCGCCGAGCCACAGGGCCCGGGGCTCCGGCTGCGGGGAGATTTCCGCAACCGGCGTGATGACCGGGGCTTTCCAGATCCCCCGACCATGGGTCGCCACCACCAGTTCGCCTCCCCGGAGCTCCATGTCGTACACCTGGGCGTTGAGGGACCCGAGTTTCGTCCACGTGGTCCCCCCATCCTCCGTGGAGAACACCCCCTGTTCCGTGCCCACATACACCACCCCCGCAGAGAAATCCACCGCCATGGACAGGCAGTCCAGCGTGCCGGGAAGGTCACCGGACACATCCGTCCAGGTTGCGCCCCCATCGGGGGTGTGAAGCACCCGGGGGCCGGACGCGTTGGGGAACCACCACCCCACGCAGGCATACACCTCTCCCCCATCCGCAGGGTTCACCACGAGATCGTTGATGCGCTCATAATTCCGGCTCAGGACAGGACTGCGGTTCTCCCAGGTGAACCCCTGATCCGGGGTGAAGAACACGCTTCCATCGGAAAGACCGACATACAGACTCTCGCCCGAAGCCGCGGCCAGAGAGAGGATCACGGCGCCCGGGGAGAGGGTCCCGCTGATGGACGTCCAGGACGCGCCGATATCCGTGGACATCCACACCCGCTCGGTGCCCACAAAAAGCAGGGAATCTCCCACGTTCTCCAGAACCCCGTTGGCCCAGTCCGCATCATCCCCCGCACTTTGCCAGGGCTCCGGTACACTTTCCTGGGTCCAGGTGGGACTGGGATAACCTGACGTCAGGCGATAACGGGTGAGATACCACATCCGAATGTAGGTTTTGAAAAACCGGTCCTGGCCTCCCTGAAGGGTCCAGGTGGTGGGACCTCCATCCCCCGAGGCATACACCCGCCATTCCGGGTGGTTATACCGGATCATGGTCCCGTTGTCCTGGGTCCCCCCCACCACAAGGTCGGGGCTTGTGGGGTGAACGCTGAGGGTGTAGAACTGGGTGAGGGCCAGGGTTCCGTTCAGGTTGATCCAGGAATTGCCCCGATCGGTGCTTTTCCACACACCGCCATCGGTGGCCACCCACAGGGTGGTGTCGGGACCAAAGGCGATGTGATGGATGTCGGGGTGGAGCCGTCCGTTCGAGCCCCGATCCGTGAGATCCACATAGCTTCCGGCCTGAAAATCGCCTCCTCCGGCATCCGTCACCGTGATCCGGACGAGTCCAAACGTGGAGGGATCGTAGGGGAACACCCCTCCGGCGTACACGGTGAAGGGATCGGCGGGATCCACGGCCAGGGTGTGATTGTAGAAGCCCTGGCCTCCGAGATAATCCGGAGCACCGTCCACGAGATCCCAGGTCACACCGGCGTCCGTGGAGATATAGAGACCGAGCAACGTGTAATCGAAGGAAGAGCCAAAGCTTGCATACATCACGTCAGGATTGGAAGGGGCAAAGGCGAGTTGCGCCCGATAATAGCCGGAGGAGGGCAGGGACGGGATCTGCGTCCAGGTGTTTCCACCGTCCGTGGAGCGAAACACCCCACCCTCACGGTCGGCAGCCAGAACGGTGTCGGGGTGAAGGGGATGGACCAGAACGTCCGTGGTGGGTCCGGAACGGCGCCAGTTCCAGGTTGTCCCGCTGTCCGGTGAAAAGGCAAGCCCCGTTCGGTTGGCCACATAGATCCAGGAGGGACGTTGCGACGGGATCACGATCCGCGCAATATACTTGCCCACCTTCAAACTGGAGGCGATCTTCACCCAGGTGAGCCCACCGTCCGGCGACCGGAAGAGACCGTCGCCGTATCCGCAGTCCCAGCAGTTATGAAATTCGCCCGTTCCGTAATACAGAATGTTCGGGTCGGTGGGGTCAAAGGCCAGCGCACCCCCAGTGAGGACGGGGAGGTGATCGGTGAGGGGAACCCAGGTGGTTCCGCCATCTGTGGTTTTCCACACCCCTCCACCTGCAGAGGCAATATAGGCGGTCTGGGGATCGGTCGGATGGGGAAGCACCCAGGACACCCGTCCGCTCACGGTTCCATCGGACCAGTATTCCCCGGTCGCGGGGGAGGGCCCCAGGAAAACCCAGGGAGAATCCTTGGCCGTGCGGTGAATGAACCGGGTTCCTTCGGGGACCCGGTCCGGTGCGGTGGAAAGGGGTGGATCAAAGAATTTTGCATCCAGAAAGGTTTCGCTCATCCCGGGGATGTTGCCTTTGCGGTTTCGGGAAAGGTGGGAGAGATTCTGCTGGTGGGTGGAACGAACTTCCAGGGGATGTTCCTGATGCTCCCGGATTTCCCGGGAGATCTTGAGATCCAGCTCGCTGGGGGAAACCCCGGCGAGGAGAACAACGGAAAGCAAGAACATGGGAGCACCTCCCGGTTCGGACATAGGGTGCACCGTTTTTCGAGTTTTGTCAAGCCCGGATTTGACAGACCCCCCCGGAAAGGATACACTTTAACACCATCTCAGTCAAAGGAGGAAGGCCATGGCACTCAAACATCCCACCCGAGGGGAACATTATGTGGTGGAACTTTCGGGATGCGATCCCGAGGTGATCGGAAACGTCGCCCGGGTCCAGGATATTATGACCGAGGCTGCGGAGCGGGCCAACACCCAGGTGTGGGCGGTGTCCTTCCATCGGTTTCCGCCGAACGGCGTGTCCGGTGTGGTGGTGATCTCCGAGTCTCACCTGTCCGTGCACACCTGGCCCGAAGTCGGGTACGCCGCCCTGGACATCTATACCTGCGGCGAGCAATCCCTTCCTGAAAAGGCCGTGGAATACGCATCCCAGGCCTTTCGGGCTCAGAGCATGCACATCACCGAAATCACCCGGGGACTGGACGATGGCGACCAGGTGTTCTATCACAGCATCATCACCTGGGAAGAGGATGTGAAGCCGCGGGAGACCGAACCCTTCGTGGAGAACAAAAGCCGGACATCTGTCCACACACACGAAAACAACGAGAATCCCTGACCCGCACCGGATGATCGTTTCTCCTTCCATCATCGCCGCGGACTTCTCCTGTCTGCGGGATCTTATCGAGGCCAGTCGTGACGCACCCTGGCTCCATCTGGATGTGATGGACGCGCACTTTGTTCCCAATCTGACCTTTGGTCCCCTTGTGGTGAAAGCGATTCGCACCCACACGGACCAGGTGCTGGACACCCACCTCATGATGACCCACCCCCACCGGTATCTGGAAGCGTTCATCCAGGCCGGGAGTGACCTGGTCACCGTGCACGTGGAAAGCCAGGCGCCCTTTCCCGAAACCCTCCGGCGCATCCGGGAACTCGGCGCTTCGCCGGGCATCGCCCTCAACCCGGAAACCCCCGTTTCGGCGGTGGAGCCTTATCTCGAAGAAGCGGACCTCGTGCTGGTCATGAGTGTCCATCCGGGGTTTGCGGGGCAGAAATTCATCCCGGAGGTTCTCCCAAAGATCAGACATCTTGTGGAACTCCGCAAACAAAAGAATCTGTCCTTCCGGATTTCCATTGACGGTGGCATTCAGGAGGAGACCGCGCCCATCGCGGTGGAGGCGGGGGTGGACGTTCTGGTGGCGGGGAGTTTTGTCTATCGCTCCTCCTCTCCCCGGGAACGAATCCGATGGCTTCAAAACCTTGGAGGTGCACGATGAACGTGGAATCCATCCGGACCGTGGGGGTGATCGGTGCCGGCACCATGGGCAACGGGATTGCCCATGTGTTTGCCCAGCATGGGTTTGATGTGATTCTTGTGGATGTTTCGGAAGATGTGCTCCAGAAAGCCCTGGGCACGATTGAAAAAAACATGAGCCGTCAGGTGAACAAAGGCATCCTCACAGAAGAAGCCAAACGCGAAGCCCTCGCCCGTATCCGGACGGCCACCCGCCTGGAAGAACTCCAGGACGTGGACTTCGTGGTGGAAGCGGTGGTGGAAAACAAAGAGGTCAAAAAGGACGTTTTCCGCAGGCTGGACGAGCTCACGCGTCCCGAGGTGGTCCTTTCGTCCAACACGTCCTCCATTTCCATCACCGAGCTGGGAGCTGTCACGTCCCGACCTGAGAAGGTGATCGGTATGCACTTCATGAACCCCGTCCCGGTGATGAAACTCGTGGAGGTGGTTCGGGGCCATGTGACGGCGGACGACGTGGTGGAGGCCGTGGTGCAACTCGCCCAGAAGCTTGAAAAAGTGCCTGCGGTGGTGAACGACTATCCCGGCTTCGTGGCCAACCGGATCCTCATGCCCATGATCAACGAGGCCTGCTTTGCCCTGATGGAAGGGGTGGCGGATCGGGACGCCATTGATACGGTGATGAAACTCGGGGCCAACCATCCCATGGGTCCCCTGGCCCTTGCCGACCTCATCGGGCTGGACGTGGTGCTCTTTATTCTCGAAGTCCTCTATCGGGATCTCGGGGATCCCAAATTCCGTCCCTGCCCCCTTCTTCGCCGGATGGTGGCGGCCGGACACCTGGGGAGAAAGACGGGACGGGGATTCTATGTTTATGAATCCTGACCGGAGGGCGGGAAGGGCAGCGTCAGCCCGAATTCCCGCTCGATAAACGCCGATAGAACGGTGAAAAAGGATTCCTTCCCGCCGCAGGACGTGCAGATCCAGCGCACGGGGTCTCCGCCGTTTGCCATGCTCTGTCCGCAGAGGCGACAGGAGGGAAGGGGGTGCCCCAGAACCTGAAGAAGGTCCAGCCAGAATTCCGCGAATTCTTCCCCGGACTTTAACCGGGGCCACCGATCCCAGAACAGGGGAAGGACCTCAGGCCCCGCCTCTGCGGGAAGGTGGCGAAGGAATCGGAGAATGGGGCCCGCGTATCGGGCCCACGACCACCGGGCAGGAGGGGTGAACACCCTCTTCTGAACCCGGATCTGTCCGGTGAGCGTGACGATGCCCTCCGCAAGACTCCCCGGGGGAAGGAGGAGGCGGCCCCGGTCCACGGAGAGAGCCCTGCCCTGATCGTTCAGATACCGGGGCGGTTTTCTTCCAATCACCAGGAGACGTGTCCGTGCCAGCGCACTTCCCCTCCAAGTTCGACCACCGGAGAAGGACCGGCCACCCCGAGTCCCCGCAAAAGGATCTGCCAGTCCCCCCAGCTTCTGCGAACCCCAAATTCCCCATAACCAGACGACACCGGAACGGAGGCGTGCATCCACCAGAGGTGGGTGGATTCACTCGCCATGCCCGCCCGGAGAAATCCCCAGGACCGGGAATATCGAACCTCCACCCGATGGACCCCTTCACTCACCCCCCATTTCCAGGACCACGGGGACTGGACCAGGCGGATCCAGCCGCCGCCTTCCCAGAGCCCCCCATACCCCCTCAGATGCTCTGTCCGGATGGAGACGTAGCCCCGAAGGGAGACATCTTCCGGCGTGCCCACCCACTGAAGACGGATCCCCCAGGAAGGAAATCGCAGGGACAGCCGGGTTTCGTGCTCCTCACGCAGGGGAGACCACCGCCAGATCCACCGGAGGGCCTGTCCGGGATACAGCCCCACCAGGGCAAGGGTATGGGACCCGGTTGTCTCCGGGAAAAGTTCCACGCCCAGGAATCCCGCACGAACACCGGCCCAGACGTTTTCCTGATGGGGGGCATACCAGATCCAGAAGTGTCTTCTGAACCCCACGCCGATCAGAGAGTCTGGCCAGACAAGATCCCACCGCCAGTCCCTCCATCCCGGATGGAGCCACACCCGAACGACGGAATCCATGCGGGGATGCTCAGGCTCTTCCTCCGGCATGCGGAGGCGGGACCACAGGGAGCGAGGAAAAGGACCCGCCCATCCGGTGATCGGGCGGAACGTCCCCGCATGAAACCAGCGGGAGGAAAAAACCCAGCGATAAGACGTGTCCGCCATGCGCAACTGCGACCAGAAAGACCAGGTGCGTCCGGAGACTTTTCCGCTCACACGGGGGCGTGTGGTGGTGGATGCGAGAACCCGGAAAAAGAGGTTGTCTCTGGGCTTGAGAAGAAGCCAGGAGTCAAGGAAGGGCCGAAGGTCCGGAGACAGGCCGGTGCGCCGGAAAAAATCCTCCCAGGAACGAAAGGAACCTGCCCGGCGCGCCTGAAGAATGGCCCGCACATCTGAGTCCGAGAAAAGGGGAAAGCGGGCAAGGTCTTCAGGGGCAGCTTCCTGGACCCACACCGGGTCGGGAAGCTGCCATGTGCCCCAAAGAACTTCAAGACTCTCCGGTGGAAGAACCGCCGGGTCCCCCACCAGCAAAAGGGTGAGGATCACCTCGTGCTCACCCTCTCAGGGCAGGGTGAGCGAAATGAACCCCATACGCTCAAGCAAAAGTCCCAGGATGCCCAGAAAATTGAGCACCGTAAGAAGCCAGAGTATCCACACCAGGCGGGTCAGGGTTCGGGTCGTCCCCCGGAGTTCAGCAATGTCCACCGCCGCGGTCTCCAGGGCCTTCCCCCGCCGAACCACACTCTGCAGGCGAGAAATAATGGGGTCGAACGCCTTTTTCAAGGCGTCTTCGATCCGGCTTTCCACATCCCCCGGCATCCCAACAGCTCCCCCGCCTGCACCTGCCCCTTCGATCTTCAGGAGAATCTCGTCCAGCTTCTGGAGCACCGTATCCATCTCCCCGCCGACAGGAATCCCCACACCACCGACGGCCCCCACGTCGGCATCCGCGAGCCCTGCGCTGGCCAGGGACGGAAAATCTTCCCCCCCACCGGCTGCTCCGGCTGAACCGATCTTTTCCACAGCCTCCCGGAGTTCAGGCACCAGATGCTCCAGAGACATGGCGATTTTCTGAATGTCCTCCGAAAGGTGCTCCACGCCTGAGGCTACGGACGCAAGTTCGTTTTTGAGGGCGTCCATGTCCTCCTTGGAGGCCATGTGGGTATAGATTCGTTTGAGAAGCCCCACCAGGGCTTCCTGGAACGTCGGGGGTTTGCGTTCAGCCATCCCCCACCTCCTCAGGTTTGATGTTCATCCGCCCTTCACCCGTTGGGCAAAAGGGCGCGCACGCGTTTTTCATCCGCAGCAGAGACCAGTGCAGGCTTCCGGAGACGCCGAATCCGCTTGCTGGGCTTTTTGGTTTTCAGATGACTGTTCCCCGCTTTGAAGCGGCGAATCTTGCCCCCTCCGGTGATTTTGAACCGTTTGGCGGCGGAGCGTTTGGTCTTAACCTTGGGCATGATCTTCCTCCTTGTTTTCTTCGACAGCTTTCTTCATGGCCCGTTTTTTCGATGAAAGCGGACGGATCACGGTGATGAGGTTCCGCCCCTCCAGACGGGGAGGCTGTTCCACCTCGCCCACATCCTCCAGGGCCTCGAGCATCCGATCCAGTGCCTGGCGTCCTACCTCCGCGTGGGCGATGGTCCTCCCCCGATAATAGATCCGAACCCGGACCTTGTACCCCTTCTCCAGAAACTCCCGGGCCCGGCGGGTTTTCACACCGAGATCATGCTCTTCAATGGTGGCCGAGAAACTCAGTTCTTTGACCTCGCCTGCGTGGAGCTTCGCTGAATCGGCCTTTTTCCTCGCCTCTCTGCGTCGTTTCTTTTCCTGATACATAAACTTCCCATAGTCCAGAATCCGCGCCACAGGGGGGCGTTCATTGGGCGCCACTTCCACGAGATCCAGCCCCATTTCCTCGGCCATACGGATGGCTTCGCGGGTGGGCATCACCCCAAGGGGTTTCCCGTCGGGACCGATCACCCGAACCCGCGGAACACGGATTTGATAATTCACCCGATACCTCAGGTCAGCGATGGTGCACCTCCTGGTTGGTTGTTTCCGAAAGAACAAGGGTTTCACCCGGATGATTGGCTTTCACAAGCCTCGAAAGAATTTCGTCCACCGGAAAAGCTCCCTGATCCCCGTCCCCGTGAAGGCGAACGGCCACCTTCCCGTCGGCCATTTCCCGCTTGCCCACCACGAACATGACGGGGATCTTCCTGCTCTCCGCTTCCCGGATCTTGTATCCCACCCGCTCGTTCCGGTCGTCCACCTCCACCCGGATCCCTGCCTCCTTCAGCCGCTCGGCAATCGTACGGGCATACGCGTTCTGGGCATCGGTGATGGGGAGAATCATCACCTGGATCGGAGCAAGCCAGAAGGGAAAGTTCCCGGCGTAATGTTCGATCAGCACACCCAGGAACCGCTCAAAGGAACCAAACAGCGCCCGGTGGATCATATAGGGACGGTGTTCGCCTCCATCCGGCCCCCGATAGGTCAGCTGGAAACGCTCCGGGAGGTTGAAATCAAACTGAACCGTGGACAGCTGCCACCGCCGCCCGATGGCATCCCGGAGGATGATGTCGATCTTGGGCCCATAAAACGCGCCACCCCCTTCATCCACCGCGTATTCAAGGTCCATCTCCTCCAGCGCCTCCGCAAGGGCCCGGGTGGCGTGATCCCACATCTCGAGGCTCCCCACGTATTTCTCCGGGCGGGTGGACAGATAGATCTCAAACGTATCAAATCCGAACATGCGCAGGAGATCAAAGGCAAAACGGACCACGCCCTGAACTTCTTCCTTCGCCTGATCCGGCGTGCAGAAGATGTGGGCATCATCCTGGGTGAACCCCCGAACCCTCAGGAGTCCGTGGAGCACCCCAGAACGCTCATACCGGTAAACGGTGCCGATTTCCGCAAGGCGAAGAGGAAGATCCCGATAACTGCGGGCCCGGTGTTTGTAGATCTGGATGTGGAAGGGGCAGTTCATGGGCTTGACAAAATACGATTCGTGCTCCGAAAGTTTCATTTCCGGAAACATGTTTTCCCGATACGCCTTGAGGTGACCGGACGTCTCCCACAGAAGGGATCGTCCCACATGGGGGGTATAAACGATCTGGTACCCCCGGGCGTCATGCTCTCTGCGCCACAGATCCTCGATCACCCGCCGGATGGCTGCCCCCCGGGGAAGCCAGATGGGAAGGCCCGGCCCCACTTCTTCACTGAAGGTGAAGAGTTCCAGTTCCCTTCCCAGTTTCCGGTGGTCTCGACGCAGGGCCTCCTCCCTCCGGGCCAGGAAGTCCTGGAGTTCCTCCTCCGTGGGGAAGGAAACCCCGTAGATCCGTTGAAGGACCGGGTTGCCTTCCTCTCCCCGCCAGTACGCCGAGGACGCCGAAAGGACCTTCAGCGCGCCGATGTACCCGGTGCTTGGCACATGGGGACCCCGGCAGAGATCAAGAAACTTCCCCTGGCCATACACCGTCACCGTGTCGCCTTCAATCTCCTCAAGAATTTCCAGCTTATACGGTTCGTTGAGTTCTTCAAACAGTTTCCGGGCTTCTTCTTTGGTCAGGACCTTCCGGAAGACCTTTTCGTCCCGGGCCACGATCTCCTTCATCCGGGCCTCGATGGCCTCCAGGTCCTCCGGAGTGAAGGTGTAGTCGCCCATATCAAAATCGTAATAAAATCCCTCTTCGATAGGAGGTCCGATGGTGAGTTTGGCCTGCGGGAAGAGTTCCTTCACCGCCTCGGCCAGAATGTGGGCGGTGGAGTGCCAGTAGACCTCCCGGCCCTGCGGATCCTCAAAGGTCAGAACCTCAAACACCTGGGCATCGTCTTCCACCGGGCGAAAGAGGTCCCACAGCATCCCATCCGCAGTGCGGGCCACCAGATACCGGCGATCCGGGGGCAGCACGTCCAGCAGGGTTTGTCCCGGCTGGACCACATACTCCTTCCCTTCCGGTGTGCGAACCAGCGCCATTCCTGATTTTCCTCCCGTGCGGTATTTAATGGTACAGGATAACGCGGCAATTTTTCAACTTACCACTTCGCCACCGCCCAAGTTTGCGCGATACACATAGTGCCCCACGAATGAATTGGCATCAAATGCCACGCCATCCCCTGAACGTCCTTCATGATCTCCATACAATCGCTCTGGGCGAAACGATGGCACGGAGACGACGAAAAAGGCGACTCGCTCGCAAAGCTTTTCTCCCTCCAGGTAGTCTGGTGTATACGGGAGAACACGATCAGGATTTCAAGATCCGGTGGATGCGCTATGACACGGATCATGTCCAGGAGGGAGAGACCGCAGATCCTGACAAAATCCCTGCTCTGGTCAGGACACCAGGGTTCACCTGGGTGGATGTGGTGGGTCTCTATCGCGTTGACGTCCTGGAGCACCTGGGGCGCATCTTCAACATTCACCCCCTTGTTCTTGAGGACATCGCAAATGTACACCAGCGCCCCAAAATTGAGGATCACGATCAATACTTTTTTTCGTCCTGCACGTCCACGATTTCGATGAGACAACCGACGAGGTTTCGTCCGAGCAGGTGAGTTTTATCCTGATGGATCATGTGCTCCTCACCTTTCGAGAAAGCGAGAGAAGCAAGTTTGAATCCGTAAGAGGGCGCATCCGGCAAGCACGGGGACTGATCCGCCGACGCCTTCTGGAAGATCTGCTCTATGTCCTGATGGACACCGTTGTGGATTATGAGTTCATGGTGCTTGAAAAACTTGAAGAGAAGAGTGAACCCTTCGAGGAGCATATTTTCTCACAGCCCCCGGTTCTGATGTGGTTTCCGACCTTCACGGTTTACGAAAAGACCTCCATGAGTTGAGGAAGTCCATCTGGCCGCTCTGCAATGCTCTTGCCTCCATTTCACGGGGGGAGTTCCCCCGGTTGAACGACGTGAAGATTTATTTTCAGGACGTCTATGATCACGGTCTTCGCGTCATGGACGCTCTGGATTCGTTGCGGGATACGGTGGGAGGGCTTCTGGATATGTACTTTTCCAGCATCAGCACCCGAACGAATGAAATTATGCGCGTGCTGACCATCATTGCCACCGTATTCATGCCCATCACCTTTATTACAGGAGTTTATGGGATGAACTTCCGCTACATGCCAGAGCTCTACTGGAAATGGGGTTATCCGGCGGTGCTTCTTCTTATGGTTCTCGTGGCAACAGGCATGGTTCTCTACTTCCGGGGAAAGGCTGGCTCTGAGAAGAACGTTCCCCCTCCATCCTGTATCTTTCCCTTCCTATGGTTGTCCTGCTTTCCCTGCTTGCCTCCGCGGTCTGGTCCCTGAACCCGGTGCTCCTTGCGCGGGCGCTGCGAAGGGAGCACCCGGTGGGCATCCATGCGTTCCGGATTGCGAGCATCGCCGTGGTGCTGCTGCCGTATGTGCTGTGGAAGGGCTCGGTCCCCAATGATCCCATGACCTGGCTTCTTCTCACGGGGGCAGCCCTTGCCGGACCGGTGTTTGCCTGGCTTTTCTATATCCTTGCCCTGGAACGTCTTCCCATTTCCATTGCCCATCCCCTGGTGAACAGTTTTGCCCTTTTTGCCATCGGGTTCGAAATCCTGATCTGGGGGATCGTCCCTCCGCCCCTCGCCTGGGTGGGGGTCTTGCTGATCCTTCTGGGGATGGTCCTGTTTCAGCAGGAATCCCGTGAGGAATCGGGCGCCCGTCGGTCCATGACCGTGGCCGGTCTTCTCTTTGCCCTGGCCACCAGCTTCCTCTGGGGGATGGGAAGTGCGCTGTTCAAGGCGCTGGTGGTCCGGATGGATATTTACACGCTTCTTTTTTACCGGAGTACCATCGCCACCGTCCTCCTTTCCCCCCTCCTCTTCCGGTTCCCTCTCCGGACATGGGAGGGCCGGATCCTGGCCGCCCTTTCCGGAATCCTGAACGACGTGGGGGGACTCTGGCTCTATCTCACGGCCATCCGGCACGCGCCCCTGTATCTCGTGGTTCCCCTTTCGTCCCTGAGCCCTGTGCTGGCCTATTTCTGGGCCCGGGCGTGGTTTTCCGAGGCCTTTCGGGCCCGGCGGTGGCTTGCGATCTTCGCCATCGTGATCGGAACCGTGCTCCTTTCCCGGGTGCGCGGTTGAAGGTCTCACGCGCAATGCGTATCTTTCATTTCATGAAACGAAATCTCCTTCTCCTCGGGTTCTTCGTCCTCTTCGCCTGCAGAACGGTCCCGCCCGGAACCGGATCACCGGGGCGATGGCCCCACCTTCCGGAACAGGCGTTGTTCAGGGGAGACATCACCCTTCAGACGCAAACCGCTGTCCATCGGGGAGACTTTCTTCTGCGATACGATCCCGACAGCGTTGCCTTCCTTGCCAAAGGCATCCTGGGCTTCTCCCGAAGCTTTCAGGGAACGGTGGCGGAAGCCCCTTCCGAACTCCAGGCCCTCCTGAGCCTCATCCACCCCTCCTTCTGCGGCACTCACCAGATCTGCACACCCGCCGGCACCCTCTCCGTCCACGGCTCCCCCCTCCCCACCCACCTCGAAATCCCCGGACGCCTCCGGATCCGGATCCTCCGGTGGACCCGTGAAAGGGGGTACGACCTCCCGGTGGAATGGGTGTTTGAAGGCGAGGAGGGGAGCGGGAAGATACGGGTGACGGATTACCGGGTGGAATAGACGATCACATACAGCCCGTCCACCATGGGCCAGTCTTTCCCCACCCGGCGATAGTGCTTTTTGCGCTCCTCTTCGGGGAGGCGGATAAAATCCTCCACCGGAATCACGTCCGCCCGGACGAAACCCCGGGCCAGGTCGGTATGGATGGCCCGGGCGGCCTCCACGGCCGGTGCACCTTCCGGAATCAGCCAGAGCCGGGCTTCTTTCTCGTTTCCGGTGTAAAACCGGATGCGGCGTGTCGCCTGGAGCAGGGCTTCCAGAAGGGTCTCCCGGAGAGAACGGAGCCCATAGGCTTCCCGCAGTTCTTCGGCCTCCTCAGGAGGAAGGTCCCGGAGTTCTTCCTCCACGGGCAGCACCGTCTCCACCACCGGAAGGTCCAGATCCTCAGGCGGAGGTGGACCTTCTTCTCCACGGTTCCAGACGATGATTTGAGGCAGCAGGGTGACAAAGCCATATCCCAGGAGTTCGCGCCGCTCCGGATCGGTGAAGGGCACTTCTGACAGGGGGGTGCCCTTCTCCAGCGCCTCCCGGGCCTTCTGAAAGGCCGAGAGACGGTGTTCGGGCGCATGGCGGCTCCGCACTTCTTTTTCCACCCGATCCATCTGACGCTCCACCCGCTCAAGGTCGGCAAGGAGCAGGCGGTCCATCAACGCGTCCACCGACCCCCCGGAAAACGCACCCACCACATGAATCAAAAGGTCAAAGCCAGAGATCTCCGTGAGGATCTGACCGATCCGGTCTTCCCGGAACGCCTTGCCGAATCCGTCGTAATCCACAAGCTCCAGGGGATACCCCGTGATTTTTCTCGCCTTCACCACCTGGGCCAGGGCAAGGAGCCGTTCGTCTTCCAGAAAGACGGTGACGGGGGAGCGTTCCAGCCCCGACAGGGCGCGAACCAGGGACGTTTTTCCGGAAAAGGGAAGGCCGATCACGCCGGCGATCACCGGTGGACCTCCAGGAACGCATCCCGAAGTGGGGCTTCGTTCTCAAACACCTTCCGCAGGACCCGCTCTTCTTCCTCGGTGAGGATCACGTTCCGCCGGCTCATCATCCGTCGGGCCACCTCCAGGGCCTTGTCCAGGCCAAACACCTCGCACCGGTCATCGGTGAGGAGCACAAAGGAAGGCACCATTTTCGGCGAAAAGGTGGTCCGGGCATACACCGCCCCCACCCCGATGGTGGTTCCTGTGGAAAGGGCCGCCTGGATGCCTATCTTGCTGTGATCCCCGAAAACACTGCCCAGGAACGCCGTTTCCGTGTTCACCTCTCCGGAGGGAAGATGCAGCCGCACAGGTCCATAGGTGTTCTTGAGGTTGCTCGTGGTGGCCCCGGCCCCGATGTTCACCCAGGATCCCACATAGGAGTTCCCTAAGAATCCGGCATGCTGTTTGTTGGAGAATTCCTGAAAGATGGAGGCGTGGATTTCTCCACCCACCTTCGAGGTGCTGCCGATGGACGTGTCTTTGAGGTGACTGTGGGACCGGATCACGCTGTGGGCGCCGATATACACCGGTCCTTCCAGGACCACAAAGGGCTCGATTCGCACGTGTTCCTCGATGTGGATGGGGCCGTTGCGAGAATCCAGCACAACGGGACCTTCGATACGCGCGCCGGGAGCCATGTGGAGGGCGTCCCCCAGCACGGTGGGGGTGTGCTGAAATTCCCCCTGGAGGTCCCGGGGGAGTTCCAGCCGCATATCGTCAAAAAAGAACTGCTCCCGGTGGAAACGAAACACGTCCCCCCAGCCCCGGAGGACATGAAAGCCCTCCGGGAGAGGGTGGCCGTCTGCGCCGTCCATGAACGCCCGGAGAAAATCCTCATACTCCAGATAGCCCATCATCAGGCGCCCCCGGTCGTCCACCAGCCGGTCACCGGGCGCGAAGTTTTCAAGGAGAAGCTCCACTTCGCTTGTTTCGGGAGGAAGAAGGGCGGCGTTGATCCAGATGCCCCGGGTCCCGGGCGCAACCTCCCGGGTGTTGCGGGTTCGGCGAAGAAAACTGGCAAGAACCGTCCTGCGGGTGGAATAGAAGGAGAGCGAAACCCGGAGACTCCGTTCCCATTTCTCAAAAATCCGGAGCATGCCCACCCGCAGGGACCAGAGGGGACGGGTGGCCGTGATGGGCCAGAAGGCCTCAAAGGTCGCATCTTCAAAGATTACGATGTGGGTTTCCATAGAACCTCCTCCAGAAAATCCCGAAGGTTGTGCCGTTCAAGCGCCTGAAACAGATCAGAACGAAGACGCGTTTCTCCCCCCACCCGCGAGAGAAATTCCTCCCAGAGATGTTCCTGGATCACGTTGCGGAAGGTGGACCAGATCCGCTCCTCCCGCCGTCGGGATCGAATTCCCGTGGATTCCAGGTATTCCCGATGTCGTGCAATGGCTTCCAGGACGTCGTCCAGGCCCTCTTTGCGCACGGCAACCGTGGTGAGAACCGGGACCTCCCATGGGCTTGCCTCAAGATCCGGAGGGAGGTCCACCCGGTCATGCCCGGCCTTGGTGGAGGTGAGGGCTTCGCCCATCCGGAGCGCGGTTTCGATTTCCCGAACAAGCCTCCGGGCGCCTTCCCGATCGGCTTTGTTCACCACGATGATGTCCGCGATCTCCATCAGCCCCGCCTTCATCGCCTGGATTCCATCACCCGATTCGGGAACCAGCACCACCACCACCGTGTCGGAAGCCTCCAGCACGTCCAGTTCGATCTGACCCACCCCCACCGTTTCCGTAAGAATCACGTCAAACCCCATGGCGTCCAGGAAATCGGCGGCGATCACCGTGGCCCGGGAAAGCCCACCCAGACTTCCCCGGGTGGCCATGCTCCGGATATACACCTGCGGGTGCATCCCCGCTTCCGTCATCCGGATGCGATCCCCCAGAAGGGCCCCCCCCGTGAAGGGGCTCGTGGGGTCCACGGCAAGCACCCCCACCCGGTGGCCCTGTTCGGCGAAGGCCAGGGCGAGGAGATTGGTGAGGGTGGACTTTCCGGCTCCCGGGGGCCCGGTGATGCCAATCCGGTGAGCTTTCCCCGTTTCGGCAAGAACTTCCTGAAGAAGGCGTTCCCGGAACTCCGGATCATTTTCAATGCGGGAAAGGATGCGGGGGACGATCAGGCGATCCCCTGCCTCAACCCGGCGTTTCAGCTCATGCACCTTCATGGCAGATCCTTCGTTTCAGGCGTTCCCGGATCAAAAGGGTTGTGCTCCAGCCCTCCCGGAGTGGAACGAGTTCCACCCGCCCCCCGTGGGACTCCACCCAGGGACGCCCCACCACGTCTTCCGGCCGATAATCCCCCCCCTTCACCAGAACATCGGGGGTGAGCATACGGATCAGATTTTCCGGGGTATCTTCGTCAAACCAGGTGACCGCGTCCACCCACCGGAGGGCAGCCACAAGTTCGGCCCGGACCTCCAGGGGAAGAAGGGGACGACGGGGACCTTTCAGGCGAGCCACCGAAGCATCCGTGTTGAGGGCCACGATCAGCCGGTCTCCCAGCCGGGCCGCCTCGCGGATCACGTGAAGATGGCCGGGGTGGAGGAGGTCAAAGCACCCGTTGGTGAACACCACCACCTGACCCTGCGCTTTCCACGTGCGAACGAGATCCCGCAGTGCCTCCCGGTCAAGGATGGGGGCCGGTGTGGATTCCATCGGCGGATCAGAGCACCGAAAGGAGGTCTTTCATGGCAATGAGCGCTGCCCCATAGGCGGGTGTGGCCACGGAGTGCTCCACCCGCGCTCTGGGGAACTGCTTCTGAATGGCCTGCCGGGTGCGGTGGAAATAGTAGGTATTCTGAAAAATCCCCCCGGACATCTTGACCGTGAAATCCTCGGGAAGCTGCAACTCCCGGTACGTGGATTCCACGAGCCGGGCGATCTCGTCGGTTCCTTCTTCCACGATACGATCCGCCACCGTATCCTGAGCCATGGCTGCATCCAGCACCAGGGGCGCAAGATCCGCAATCCGCTTCTGGGGATCGGCATAGAAATAGGGAATGGCCTCCACGAAATCCTCCATGGCCGTCTTCTCCAGAATCTTTTCCACGAGCTGGGTGGCCGGTCCCCGTCCCTCAAAGGCCTTGATGGCGGCCATGAGTCCCTGAAGGCCCAGCCAGAACCCGCTTCCTTCGTCGCCAAGGAGAAAACCGTAGCCTCCCCGCCGGACTTTGTTGCCCAGGGCATCCTGGCCATAAGCGATCATCCCCGTGCCTCCCACCACCACGATGCCCGGTCGTCCCAGGAGGGCGGCATACGCTGCCGTTTCCAGGTCACTCGTCACCACGATATGTCCGATGTCGGTGAGGTGCTCTTTGAGGGCGTTTCGGAGGCTTTCCCGTTCCTCATCCCGATAGAGTCCCGCCACACCCACCCCCACGGCCTGGATCTCCTGGCCGCTCCGGGAGAGGAATTCCAACACATAGAGCACGGTGTGCACGACGTATTCCTGGGGAACCAGCTGATAATTGAGACCGGTGGTGATCACGCTGTCCTCCACCTTCCCCGAAAGGGAAAGAAGAACCCCTTTGGTGCTGGTTCCACCGATGTCAATTCCGACAATGTATTTGCTCATGGCACCCTCCTACCGGAGCACCTGGGCGGCTTTCAGAAGGGCCGCGACAAAACGGTCAATCTCCTCCCGGGTGTTATACAGATAAAAACTTGCCCGGGCAGTGTTTCCGGCAGCCAGCCGGGTGAGGAGGGGCTGGGCGCAGTGATGGCCCGACCGGATGGCAATCCCCTCCTGATCCAGAATATAGGCCACATCATGGGGATGCACGCCTTCCAGGTTAAAGGTGATCACCCCCACCCGGCGGTCAGCCGTTTGAGGACCATACAGGATCACACCGGGAATTTCCTGAAGGCGTTCCAGGGCATAGCGGGTGAGCTCCACCTCATGGGCAAGGATGGCCTCCATGCCCACGGATTCAAGGTATTCCACGGCCGCAGCCAGACCGATCCCGCCCGCGATGTTGGGAGTTCCGGCTTCAAACTTCCAGGGAAGTTCGTTCCACTTCGCCCCTTCCAGCGTGACTTCCGAGATCATGTCCCCGCCATACAGGAAGGGCTCCATGGCCCCCAGGAGATCCTCCCGTGCCCACAGAAAACCGATGCCCGTCGGACCCAGCATTTTGTGCCCCGAGGCCACGTACACATCCACCCCCAGGTCCTGCACATCCACCGGAAGGTGGGGAACCGCCTGGGCTCCGTCCACCACCACCAGGGCCCCCGCTTCCTTCGCAAGAAGCGCGGCTTCTTTCACCGGATGGACGATTCCCGTGATATTGGAGACATGCCCCAGGGCAACGAGCCGGGTGCGGGATGTCAGAAGTTTGCGTACATCGTCCGGCGTCCACCGCCCTTCATCGTCCACGGGAACGTATTTCACCTGTGCGCCGGTCACCCTTGCCACAAACTGCCAGGGCACCAGATTGGAGTGGTGTTCCGATACGGTGGTGAGGATCTCATCGCCTTCTTTCAGATTGTGAAGGGCCCATCCGTACGCCACAAGATTCAGGGCTTCGGTGGCGTTCCGGACAAACACGATTTCCCGCCAGGAGCGGGCGTGGATGAACCGGGCGACAGCACGGTGGACCTGTTCGTAGGCTTCGGTGGCTTCAAAGCTCAGGGTGTGGGGGCTTCGGTGAACGTTGGCGTTGTAGGTTCTGTAAAACCGGTCCATCGCTTCGATCACCTGCCGGGGGCGCTGGGTGGTGGCGGCGTTGTCCAGATACACGAGAGGTTTTCCGTTGACCTCTCGATTCAGAATGGGAAAATCGTTGCGAAGGGCTTCGACGTTCATTCTCCCACCTCAACACGTGCGCGATCCAGGCCATAGAGGGCGGCCTTCAGGACCTTGAAGGACAGAAGGGCACACTTCAGGCGGATGGGGGAGAGGGGAATCCCCAGAAGCTTCAGGAATTCGTCTTTGGAGAGGTTTTTCACCTCCTCCAGGCTTTTTCCTTTCACGTGCTCGGACAGAATGGAGGCGGACGCAACGGAGATGGCACACCCCTGACCCTTGAACCGGATGTCTTCGATGTGGTCGTTCTGGATTTTGAGCTGCACGGCGAGGTGATCCCCACAGGAAGGGTTCCCGTCCTCGAACGAGTGGGTGGCGTCGGGGAGGTCTTCCCCGAAATTCTGGGGATTTTTGTAATGTTCCAGAATCCATTCCCGATAAATATCCATCCTTCCCTCCTTCGGGCGTTTGTGGATATTCTAAAGACCCGTGCCGGGTGTATCAACGTCACCCGGTGAAGGTGAGATCCTCCACGGTGGTCAGGCGCCCGCGATACAGAAAGGTGATCTGACGCAGTGCGGCCTGCATGTCAAATTCGGTGAGGGCCGAGATTCCGTCCACGGGGACCACGACGTTGTAATACCGGAGGGCGGCGCTTCCCGCGGTGTGGAGCACGCAGATATTGGCCACCGTTCCCACCACCACCACGTGTTTCACGCCCCGAAGGTGAAGTTCGTGGTCCAGGGCTGTGCCGTAGAAACCGTCGTACCGGAGTTTTTCAAACACCCGTTCGTTTGGAAGGGGCGCCAGTTCTTCCACGATTTCCCAGCCCCAGGTGCCTTTTCGGCAGTGTTCTCCCCAGATTTCCCATTCCGGATCGCCTTCGAAATGGGTGTCCTGGGTGAACAACACGTGGGCCCCGCTTGCGCGGGCTTTTTCAAGGAGTTTCTGAATGGCGGGGATGGTGTCTTTCGCGGTGGGAACGACGAGTTTCCCGCCTTCCTTCACAAAATCGTTCTGCATATCCACAACGATCACGGCGCTTTCCCGCGCCGGGAGCTGAACGGGTTCGGGTTCAGGAATATCGGGACGTTCCACCATCCGGCTCATGGTCCTCCTCCTGTTTCTTCCCGCGTGTCCGACTGATTTTAGTTTACGATCTCACAACCGAACCTTCAGAGGCGTATTGCCTCACGAGAAAATCTATTCGAACCCAAGTCGTTGCCTCATGAGAAAATCTATCCCAACACATGGAGATCTTCCTCCGCAGGCTCTGGAGGGGTCGCAAGGGAGAAAAGACGTTCCTGTAGTGAGAGAATCCGTTTCCTTAATTGAACCACACCCAGCTAAGCAAATCGCTCCCGAAGTTTCTCCTTCACCTCCTCCGGTACCCTCGGATTCCTTTCACCCCACGGAATTCCTTTGGAATTCCGTGGGGACCCCGTAAAATTCGCGACACGATTTTAGCAAGTCCAAGTCTTCTCCACGTCTTTTCCACCAGCTTCATCGTCGGTTTGAAAAAGTTGACGAAAATGGAATACAACCGCTCCACCTCCTCCAGCACCTCCAGTGCCTGGGGCGTGTCATACCGGAAATGACCCACCAGTCTCCGCGCCACATGGCCGTTCTTCTGTTCCACATAGCAGTTGTCGTTTTTCTCATAGGGCCGGGATCGGGTGAAGGTGATCCCCTTCTCCCTGCACCAGGTCATAAGATGATGGTTGATGAAGGAACTGTCATTGTCGCAGTCAATGCCCTTGATGGGGAAAGGAAATCGCTCCACGAGAATTTTCAGCGCTTGATGGGTCCATACCCGGGCGCGGTTTTTCACAGGGTGCATCTCCGTCCAGCCGGTATGGACGTCTGTTGCCACTAAAGTCAGGGCAAAATCGCCCTTTGCACTTCCTCCATCATGCCCCACCAGGTCGATTTCGATGAAGCCGGGTTCGGCTTCGTTCCAGTCGGCGAAGGTTCGAATGGGGATCTGGTGTTTGAGGTGTTTCCCAGGACGGGCAGGATCACCCCACGAAATCTCTTGGAGATTTCGTGGGGACCCCGAAAGTAAGGGGGTCCCCGTGGTGTTTCCTTGAGGAAACAGCACGGGGTGAAGGCTGCACGGGAAGTCCAGGATGGTCCATAGAGCAACGAGGGCTTCCCGAATGTCTTCGCCGTAGATGGGTTTGCGTTTTCGCTGGATTTTGATGTTGGGATCAGCGACGACGCGGATGCGAGGGCCGTTGGGGGTATGGAAGGTGACGGTTTTTCGGGCATTTCGGAGGAGGAAAGAGGCGTAGGCGCGGTTGTAGCCGGTGAGGGAACAGAATTCGTCGAGGATTCTATACGCTCACCCCATGAAATTCCTGGCAGAATTTCATGGGGACCCCCGAAAAGCAGGCAAAGATTGATTTTTACGGGCCCCCCTGCGTTTCCGTGCGGAAACGCAGGGGGTGAAAGAAGGGTACGGGAGATTTCATGTGGATTCTTTCGTGAGGCAACCATGTCTTTTCGTGTAGATTTTAAATGAGGCAATGCGAGAGGTTGAACTGTCCTGTTCTCCGGTGTACAATCACACCCGCCGGAGAGGGGTAGGATGCGTTTGCTGGTATGGGTGCTGATCGCTGGAGGGTATCTCATGCTTCCCCGGTTCTGGGGACCGGGGTGGGTCGTGGTGGGCTCAGCTCCGGTTGTGAACGCGGGGGACCGGAATCCTGCCGAGTGGAAACTGTATGTTTTGAACATCCACAATCATGTCCGGGTTCTTTCCGCAGCGGCCCGGTTCCCGGACGGTCGGGTGTATGTGGTGGCTGCCGAAGCGCCGGACACCGCCCCTTCACTCTGGAGCATTCCCGCGGTCCGTGTGGTCTCCCTCACCCTTCCTCCGGAAGCCTGGCTGGGGCGCGAAGAAGGACCTCATCGGTTTGTTCTGGAAATCACACTGACCTATCCGCGGGCACGAGGCATGCCCTGGAATTACCGGTATGAGCAGGTCCAGGTGCTCCGAACCTGGACCCAAACCCTGAGCGTGGTGAAATACTGATGGAAAAGCACATCGTGGTCCTGGGCGGCGGGGCCTGGGGGATCACCCTGTCCATCCTCCTTCACCGGAATGGGCACCGGGTTACCCTGTGGACCCGCTCCGAAGAGAAAGCGGAGCTCCTCCGCACCCGACGGGAAGATCCGCGACGACTTCCCGGAGCCTATCTCCCCGAATCCGTGGAGATCACCACCGATCTTGCCTGTGTGGAAGAAGGAGATTACGTGCTCTTTGTGGTTCCCAGCCATGCCCTCCGTGACGTGGCCGCGCGGGTGGCCTCCTTCCGGTTTCCGCGCCGGGTGATTTCGGCGACGAAGGGCCTGGAAATCGAAACGGGTAAGCGGATGTCCCAGGTGCTTGAGGAAGAACTGGGTCCGGTTTCCATTGCCGTGCTGTCGGGTCCCTCCATTGCCCGGGAGGTGGTGGAAGAAGTGCCCACATCCGTGGTCATGGCTTCCATAGACGAGGCCTATGCCTGGGAGACCCAGGCCCTGTTCCACGGGGAATGGTTCCGGGTGTATGTGCAGAAAGACGTGGTGGGGGTGGAACTTGGCGGGGCCCTCAAAAACGTGATGGCCATTGCGGCCGGCATGGTGGACGGCATGGGGCTGGGCATCAACGCCAAAAGCGCCCTTCTCACCCGGGCCCTTCACGAGATGGTGCAGTTCGGCCTTCGTCTGGGGGCCGAACCCATGACCTTCGCCGGTTTGTCCGGCATGGGAGACCTGATTGTCACGGCATTTTCCCGCCATTCCCGGAACCGCCATGTGGGTGAGGCCCTGGGGGAGGGGGCTCCGCTGGACCGGATCCTTTCGGGCATGACCATGGTGGCCGAGGGGGTGAAGACCACGGAAGCCGCCTATCGTCTGAGCCTGAAGCACAACATCCGGGCACCCCTCACCCATGCGGTTCATGCCGTCCTGTATGAGGGGAAAACGCCGGAGGAAGTTCTGCGGTCTCTCCTTGAGCGACAGCCCAAGGTGGAATTTGATTTTTCTATCATCCGAGAGCCATGACCCGGATCCACCGTCCCGCGGTGGCAGGCCAGTTTTATCCCGCCCATCCCGGAGAACTCCGGCGGACAGTTGAGGAACTCCTTGCCCGGGTGGAGGCACCGGAGATTCCGGATCTCGTGGGCGTGCTTTCCCCCCATGCGGGCTATAGGTTCAGCGGTGCAGTGGCTGCCCTTGCCCACAAAACCCTGGCCACCTCGGTCCCGGAGCCGGAAGGGATCCTCCTTCTGGGCCCCAGCCATTTTGTGCCTTTTCGCGGGGTGGCTGCCCCGGAAGCCGATCAATATGAAACCCCTTTGGGCACCCTTGCCCTTCCCACTGAAGTGCTCGAGGATCTCCAGCGAGAAACCTTTCTGTTTGTCCGCAGTGAAGTGCCTCACCTTCGGGAACACTCTGTGGAGGTCCAGATCCCGTTCCTCCAGGTGCTTTATGGCGAGGCCCTTCCACCCCTTCTTCCCCTGGTGGTGGGCACCCTGATGCACGAAGACCTGGATGACCTTGCCCATGTGCTGGCACCCCTTGTGGACACGTGGGTTGTGGTGGTGAGTTCCGATCTCTACCATGGATACAGCGTGGAAGAGGCCCAGCGGATGGACCAGGAAACCCTGCGTGCGGTGGATCAGATGGACGCCCACACCTTTCTGGAGAGCCTTCTCGCCGGGGATGTGATGGCCTGCGGGGGAATTCCCATTGCGCTGTTCAAGCGGATGCTGGAAGCCCGGGGGTCTCACATCTTTGACGTGCTGGCCCACACGAATTCCGCAGAGGTCACGGGCGTGTATGAGGGCTATGTGGTGGGATATGCCGCGGGTGTATGGATGGAGGAAGAGAACGATGAAGCCTGAAGAGCGACGTCCAGGGGGATGGGTGCTGGGGCTTGTCATGGCGGTGGTGTTTGGCGCCGCCAATGCCTATCTCGGTTTGAAGGCCGGAATGACGGTCTCGGCTTCCATTCCTGCGGCGGTGGTTTCCATGGCCATTCTGCGGGGGCTGTTTCGCACGGGCAGCGTGCTGGAAAACAACATCGCCCAGACCATCACCTCGGCGGGTGAGTCTCTCGCGGCCGGGGTGGTGTTCACCATTCCGGCTCTGCTTCTTCTCAACCTTCCCGCCGGAGTGATCCGAATTTTCCTGCTTTCCGCCATCGGGGGCGTGCTGGGCATCCTGGGCTTTGCCTTTTTTCGCAAACAGCTGATCGAGGAAGAGCACGGTGTTCTCCCCTACCCTGAAGGGACGGCCTGTGCGGAAGTGCTCCAGGCACCCGAGAGAAGCCGTGAAGAGGCCCGCTTTGTGTTCATCGGGATGGGGGTGGCGGCCTTTTTCAAAACGCTGTTGCAGGGGGGTCTCTTCCGGAGCATCCCGGGCGTATTGTTTCCCTCCTTCACCTATGTTGCCATGGATCTCACACCGGCTCTGGGCGGTGTGGGCCTCATTCTCGGGAGAAAGATTGCGTCCTGGGTGTTCGCCGGGGGCGTGCTTGGATGGGGGGTGCTCCTTCCTCTGATCCTTTTCCTCCGGGAACAGGGGCTTGCTTCGGCCGACGAAGCCTATGCCCTCTGGAGTTCCACCATCCGGTATATCGGCGCGGGGGCGGTTCTGGCCGGGGGTGTGGTGGCGTTTCTTCAGGCGCTCCGGGCTCTTTTCGTTCGCCGGGATCACCTGCTTGCGGGAGGGCTATCCGGCCGCTGGGTTCTGGGGGGACTGTTCCTGCTTGCCCTGGGTCTTCTGGGGTTTGGCCTGCATCCCGTGGCCGTGGTGGCCACCCTTCTGTTCGGTCTTCTCTTTGCCGGGGTGTCGGGGCGCATCACGGGGCTGGTGGGGAGCTCCTCCAACCCGGTGTCCGGGATGACGATCGCCACTCTGGTCCTGATCTCCCTTCTCCTGGTGCAGATGGGCCAGTCCGGTCCATCCGGCATGCTGATGGCCCTCACGGTGGGGGCGGTGGTGTGTATCGCGGCGGCGGTGGCCGGGGATACGGCGCAGGATCTCAAGACGGGCTTTCTCGTGGGGGCGACCCCCCGGGTGCAGCAGATGGCCGAACTGCTCGGGGTGCTGGTTTCCGCCCTCGCCATTGGGTGGGTGGTGCTGCTTTTGCACGAGACGTACGGCATTGGATCCCGTGCCCTTCCCGCCCCCCAGGCCACCCTGATGCGTCTGGTGGTGGAGGGGGTCTTTCAGGGAGGACTACCCTGGACGCTCATCGGCATCGGGGCTGTGATCGCTCTGGTGTTCGAGCTTCTGGGCATCGCCTCACTTCCGGTTGCGGTGGGGCTTTATCTCCCCCTGGAACTTTCTCTCCCCATCTTTTTCGGTTCTCTCCTGTCCCGGGGGACGGGACAGGAGGTGCTCTATGCTTCCGGGATCATCGCCGGGGACGCCCTGGTGGGGCTGGCCTTTGCCTTTCTTGCCACCCTGGGGTTTCACGCCGCGTTCCCGTGGAGCCTGCCTGCGTGGCTGGGTGTGCTGATCTGGTGGGGCGTGTTGATGGGCTATCGAAGGGAGAGGAAATGATTCGTGGGCCGTGGAGGACTCGAACCTCCGACCCCCGGATTAAAAATCCGGTGCTCTACCAGCTGAGCTAACGGCCCACGCGGGGGTAAGTATAGGGAAAAGTTCCCGTTTTTTCAATCCCTCGCTTGACAATCCCGTGGCCGTTGTAAATAATCTGGGCGTGGTTCAATGGAGGGTTTCGGGCATGAAAGAACAGGAGGGTGACGATGCGAAAGGGAGGGTCTTTTCTGGCGTTTCTCTCCGGCATGGTGGTGGGTGCGGTGACGGCCGTTCTTTTTGTCCCTGAGTCCGGTGAGGAAACACGCAGGCGCCTGAAAGAAACCGGACTTCGACGGCTCCGGGACCTGGAAGACGAGGTGCGGCGACTGCGGGAAGAAGTTGAGCGGAAGTTCCGGGAACTCCGGGAAGCCCGCGCGACCGGAGAGGCGGAGGAAGAGAGCGGAGAAGAGCCGTCCGGTGAAGAAGCCCAGGTGAATGTTGAAATTTCTGGTGAGACAACTGAACAGGAGACCGAGGCATGAAGACCATCCGTGTGGGGATCAACGGGTTCGGCCGGATTGGCCGCCAGGTGTTCAAAATCGGATATCGCCGCCCGGAACTGGAATTCGTGGCGGTGAACGATCTCACGGACAACCGCACCCTGGCCCATCTGCTGAAGCATGACTCGGTTTTCCGCACGTTTGAGGAGCGGGTGGAAGCGAGAGAAGACGGCATTCAGGTGGGCGATCGGTTTCTGAGGGTTTTTGAGGTGAAAGATCCCGCCGGTATCCCCTGGGACGAACTGGGTGTGGACGTGGTGGTGGAGGCCACCGGACGATTCCGCTCCCGGTCCGATGCGGCCAAACATCTCCGTGGAAGCGTGAAAAAGGTGGTGATCACGGCGCCGGCCAAAGGGGAGCCGGCGGACTACACGGTGGTGCTGGGGGTGAACGACGAGGGCCTGGACCTTGAGAAACACCACGTCATCTCCAATGCGTCCTGCACCACCAACGCCTTTGCCCCCCTCGTGAAGATCCTCCACGAAAACTTCACCATTCGTCGGGGCGTGATGACCACCGTCCACAGCTACACCAACGATCAGCGCCTTCTGGACGCCCCCCATTCGGATCTCCGTCGGGCCCGGGCAGCCGCCCTTTCCATCATTCCGACATCCACCGGGGCGGCCAAGGCCATTGTGGAGGTCTATCCGGAGCTGAAGGGCCGCCTGCAGGCCCTTTCTCTGCGGGTGCCCACCCCGGACGTTTCCCTTGTGGACTTCGCTGCTGAAGTGGAGCGGGCGACATCCGTGGAAGAGGTGAACCGCCTCTTCCGGGAAGCGGCTGAAGGGTCTCTGAAGGGCATCCTGCGATATCTGGACGAGCCTCTTGTGTCCACGGACTTCATCGGTGACCCCCACTCCTCCATCTTTGACGCCACGCTCACCCAGGTGGTGGACGGCCATCTTGTGAAAGTGTTTGCCTGGTATGACAACGAATGGGGCTATTCGGCCCGTGTTGTGGACCTTCTGTCCCTGATTGCCCGGCGACTGCCATGAACCTGCCCACGCTGCACAATTTTTCGGACGATTTCTGGAAAGGCCGGCGGGTGTTTGTCCGCCTGGACCTGAACGTCCCCCTGCAGGATGGTCAGGTGGCGGATGACACGCGGATTCGTGCGGCACTGCCCACACTGGAGCACCTCCTCTCCCGGGGAGCCCGTGTGGTGGCCGCCTCCCATCTCGGTCGCCCCAAAGGAAAACCCGACCCCCGGTTCTCTTTGAGGCCTGTGGCAGACCGTTTGCGTGAACTTCTGGCTTATCCGGTTTCCTTCGTGGAAGCGGTGGTGGGCGCTGAGGTGGAACGGGCGGTGGAAGCCCTGCCGGAAGGGGGACTTCTCCTGCTGGAAAATCTCCGATTTCATCCGGGTGAGACCGCCAACGACCCCGAGTTTGCCCGAATGCTGGCCGCGCCTGTGGAAGCCTATGTGAACGATGCCTTTGGGACGGCCCATCGTGCCCATGCGTCGGTGGCGGCTCTCCCGCGGCTTCTTCCCCACCGGGCGGTGGGATTGCTCATGGAGAAGGAGCTTCGCTGGCTTTCCTTCGTGAAAGAGCGGCCGGAACGCCCCTATATGGTGGTGCTGGGAGGTGCCAAGATTTCAGACAAAATTCCTCTGGTGGAGGCGTTTCTGGAGCGTTCGGACCGGATTCTGGTGGGGGGTGGCATGGCCTACACTTTCCTCCGGGCCCGGGGGGAGCCGGTGGGACGCTCTCTTGTGGATGAAGAGCATCTGGACGTGGTCCGGGGCTGGCTGGAAAAGGCCGGAGACCGATTTGTCCTCCCGGAAGATCATGTGGTGGTCCGGAACTTTGAAACGGGCGAAGGACGGCAGGAGGTTGCCACCATCCCGGAGGATGCCATGGGCGTGGATATCGGTCCCCGCACGAGGGCGCGGTATCGGGAGGTGCTGGGAGAGGCCCGAACCGTCTTCTGGAACGGCCCGGTGGGTGTGTTTGAAAAGGCCTTTGCTGCAGAGGGGACCCGTGCCCTGGTGGAGACGCTGAAGGAGTTGCATCGTGCGGGGCGGATCGTGGTGGTGGGTGGGGGTGATACGGCGGCAGCAGCCCGGACCTTTGGCATGACAGAACAGGACGCCACCCACATTTCCACGGGAGGAGGGGCCACCCTGACCTTTCTCTCGGGCAAACCCCTGCCTGCCCTGGAGGCACTCTCAGGATCATGATCTGGGCCCTGCTGTTCCTGGTGGGTGTGACCATTCCCGAGGCGGAGGCTGACCTGCGGGCCGGTCGCTATGCCGAAGCCCTCCAGAAGTTTGAAGAACTCTATGCCCTGGATCCCTCCAACCTGAAAATTCTTGAGGGACTTGCCCGTTCCTATGAGGGTCTGGGGCAATACGAGGATGCCCTGCTCTATTACACCCAGCTCTACCAGGCCGACCCCGGGAACGTTCGCTTCCGCCAACGGACCTTCCAGCTCGCCATGCTGCTTGCCCGCCGCTACCGGGAGATGCGGGACTGGGATCAGGCCCGATCCTATCTGGAACTTGCCGTGGAGGTGAATCCCCGGGATGGGCGGGCCTGGTTGTGGTATGCCCAGGCGCTGGAACGCCTGGGAAGACGACAGGCGGCCCTTCGGGCTTATCGCCGGGCTGCTCGTCTGGGGGTTCCGGAAGCCCGGGAAGCGCTGAAACGACTTGCTCCTCCAGAAACCCCACCCCCCCAAACAACTGGACAGCCGGAAACGGTGCAGAAAAAATCCGCGGCTGCCCCGGTGGAAACCGTGCAGACGCAAACGGACAGCCTCACCCGCCTGGTCACCGCCCTCAAGGAAAGCCTTGCCGCGCTGATTCTGCGGAAGTCCTATGATTCCGCCATGGTGCTTGCGGACAGCATCCTGAAGCTGAGCCCCAACGATCTGGGCGTGGCCAACCTTCGCCTTCAGCTTGAGGAGAAACTTCGTCCGGAAAAGGGAAAACCTGCCCCTCTGCCCATACAGGAACCGGAGCCTTCGGTTCCCTGGACAGAGCGACTTCTGGACCGGCTTGCCGCATGGGGAGCCCCCCTTGCGGCCTTTCTGGCCCCCTATCCGGACTGGATGGTCTGGGGAGGGGGAGGGCTGCTGCTCTTGATTCTGATCCTGTTGTGGGCAAGCATCCGGGCTTCTCGCCGCCGGAGGCGGGTGACACGCACCGTTCGTCCCGGCCCCGCCCCTGCCCCAGGAACCCGGACCGCGACGTCGGTTCCCTCGCCTTCCCCGGCCCCATCGGAACAGCCTGCATCCCGTTCTTCCGCTCCATCCTCTCCTGAACCCCGCCCGCAACCTGCCCCATCCGCACCGGCGCAGGGAACGTCATCGCCGGCGTCTTCACCCCCATCGCCTTCTCCGGCGAAGCCCGAGGTCCCCGTTCGGGAAGAACCGGTGGACGAGGTGTGGGCCACCAATCTGGAAGAAGCGCTGAACATGGCCCGGGCGATGGATGAGGAAGAAGAAACCCCACCCGTTCAGAAACCCCGCGGCAATCCCAGGAAGATGATCAGCGCCCTGGTTCTCATCGCCATGGGGCGCAAACAGGGGGGCTTCCAGAAAGACCTCACCCATGGGGTGTTCTTTGGTCCGGGGGGATATATCATCCACGCCCAGTGGGGCAACGATCTTCAGGGAGAAGACGCCCTCCGGTATATCATCGAAAACGTCAACCCGGAGGAACTCAAATTCGTGCCGGGGGCCATCCCGCCCGTGAAATTCACCATGAAGATGTCACCCAAGGCCCTCCGGGAGTTTTTGAAGCGCTATCAGCAGGAAGGGTGAGATGTGGTATGTTCTGGCCGCTGCAAGCCTCCTCTTTTCAACTCCCGACACCACCGACAGCCTGCGCAAAGCTGCAGAAGGACTCAGACCCCGAGAAGATTCCACCCAGCAGGCCATTCGTCATGTAACCCGGCGGGTGCTCTCCAATGAGGAATTCTTGGATGCCCTGATTCAGGTGGGGGCGGTGTTCCTTGCGTACAGCGTGATCGGAGATCCCCGGCACCGCGCATTTCCCATCCGGGAGATCCGGGCAGGGGGCATTCACACGCCCAATGACCTGTATCAGGGGTATTTTCTGGAAGGTCGGGCACTGGATTTCCCCGGGAGGATGGGGGGATTGGCTCTGGGGGCTTCCTGGCTCCATTTTGAAGACCCTTCCACCATTCTGGTGGTGGGGCTGGGTGGACTGGTCTGGACCCTGGGCAACCGCTTTTTCCCCCTGGTTCTTTCGGTGGGCGGATCCTATGCGGATGCCAATCTCCCGGACTATCCCCTGTATGGCGTGGGGGGATACGCGGAATTTCAGCCCTTCCACCTTGCCCTTCCCGTGTGGCCGGTGGTGCGTTATGAGCACCATGTGTACACCTACGACTGGGGATACAAACCCGGGAATCTGTGGGGGTGGAGCTGGGGGGTGCGGGGTGCGCTGGGACCCTTCCGGTTCTTCTATCTTTTCCGGGATCTGAGAGCGGGCGGCACGCCCTTTGTGTTTCGCGTTCTGGGCATCGGTATCGCAGGCTGATGGAGTTTCCCCGTGAGATTCGCGGTCTTCTCGAGGTTTTGATGAAACTCCCCGGTATCGGGGAGAAAACTGCGGAGGAAATCCTCCATGCCCTTCTTTCTCACCCGAATCTCCTGCAAGAACTTCGCTCCGCCCTGGAGGAAATCCAGGGACTTCAGGTGTGCAGCGTGTGCGGATCCTGGACCCGGGAAAGCCCGTGCACTTTCTGCACGGACCCCTCAAGGGAGGCCCGTCTTCTCGTGGTGGCTTATCCCCGGGATGTCTGGTTGTTTGAACGCACCGGGTTCCGGGGACGCTATCACGTTCTGGGTGGCCTTCTCTCTCCTCTGGATGGCGTACATGCGGAGGATCTCCGGATGGAATCTCTTCGTCTGCGCCTTCGCGAAGAACGGTGGGATGAGGTGATTCTCGCGCTGGGTTCGACCTTTGAAGCCGAGACCACCGTATCCTTTCTGGTGGAATGGCTCCGGGATCAGGGAATCGCCCTTCCCATCACCCGGCTGGGCGTGGGGTTGCCGGTGGGCAAGGCACTGGATCGACTGGACCTGGACACCCTCCGGGAAGCCCTGGCCAGCCGAAAACCCGCGGACACCGCTCCTTCCTGAACCTGTGCCCCGTATTCTTCAGGTCTCCTGGGTGGCGTTCCTTTTCCTTTTTGCGTGGCTTGCCTTTCCCGTGTTGCCTGTGGACTTTCGGGACGGCTGGTGGTATGCCTGTTTCGGTCGGGCCATGGCAGAAAGCCGCAGCCTCCATGTGCCCGTGACGGAGTGGGTCCTCCGGGGGACGTGGTTTCACCGTCCTGCGTGGCTCTATGGACTCTGGGCGTATGGGCTTTTATCTCTTTCGCCGGTGGTATGGCTTCTTGGGGAAGCCGTTCTCTTTGGTGGGATTTTCGGGAGAATGTTCTGGCGTCTGGGAGATGAACTGAGCCTCTCCCCGGTGCGCCGAAGTTTTGCCCTGCTCCTTGCGGGCTGGCTGGTTTTCCCCCAACAGTGGCTTCGTCCGCAGATCGCCCTTGTCCCCATCGTGGCAGGACTGTGGCTCTGGATTGCGCGGGATCTCCGGGGAAATCGTCCATCTCCCGCATGGATCGTCCTCCTATCCGCCCTTGCAGGCAATCTCCACGGGGGTGTTCTCCTCCTCGGGGGAATGCTCGGAGTGTGGGCAGTGATGCAGAAAAATCTGTCCCGGACGGCGCAGGGGTTTCTCGCCTGGGGGCTGGGAAGCTCCCTCCATCCCTATTTCCCCGAACCCTGGCGAACCAATCTGGAATTCGCCCTTCACCCCCCCGGTGTGGCGGAATGGGAGCCCCTTCTTGCCCGTGGTTTCCGGGAGTCCCCCGGGGTCATGGCGCTCTGGCTTCTCCCGGTGCTGATCCTGATCCTTGTGGCGTGGAGGCTCTGGAATCGCAGGGAAGCCCGGTTTTTCCTGATCACCACGGCCCTCATGTTTGTCTTTGCCTGGTTCAGGGCCTCCCGTTTTGTCACCTGGGCGCTTCTGGGAGCAAGCCTTCTGGTACCTATGGCCTGGCCGCGGCGGTGGAGGATCTCTTTCCCACTGTTGGCAGGAATCCTGTTTTCCCTCGCCCTTCTGGGGGTGTTTCGTTTCCCCTGGGTGGAGGATCGGGTGCGCATCCGGGACCTGGCTCAGATCCCGCCGCCTCCGGGGCTCACCTGGGGTGTGGGGCGGGTGGCCCATGTCCTGTGCTGGGTGTGGCCGGAGACACCCCTCCTGAACACCGGACTGGACGCCATCCACCCGGACCTTGCCACCGCCCGGCGTGCGGACGTGCGGTTCGTGGTCACCCATGATGAAGAAAATCCCGGCGCTGGCAGGGTTCTCGCAGAGATAGGAGCAAAAGAAGTCCGGCGTTCCGGGGCCTATGCGTTGTGGGAAATGCCCTGAGAAATCCTGTATTCTGAACACGCCGCAGGAATGAAATAGGGAGAACCGGAATGTGTACCGCGATTGTTCTGGTTGCGGTTCTGACGGGCCAGATCCAGCCCACCTGCAACTTTTTCTTCACCGATACAACAGGGGATACCCTGACCTGGATTCTGTCCACCGATGGGGTGGGGGCGACCTTCAACGTCTCCGTCACCCGGGAACCGTCCGGAGAATACGTCTACACCTACGGATTCCGGAACGACCCGCAGAGCACGCAAAATGTTATGGAATTTCTTGTACAGATTGCCGGATGGGATACGACGCGAGACACGTTCATCGTGGTGGATTCGATGAAGGGACCCTATGGCTGGGGCGGCTCCACCACACCCCTCACCGGGACCTATCCCTCCTGGCTTGATCCCAACCGGGATTCCCTTCCCATCGCCATTGTGGACCCCCTCACCGGCGAAACCCTGCGGGCCGGGAAACTCCCGCCCGAACTCTGGAACCCCCGTCTCCGGCATCGGTATGGTTCTTTTGCCTGGAACACCTTACGGCGTCCCATCGCGCCCGGGGATACGCTGGACAGCCTGGTGGCCTTCGTCCCCTATCCTCCCGACCCTGCGCATTATTTGCTGATGGGCGACATTCTTTCTAATGTGGATACGGCCGATACGAACCCCCTCTATCCCAACTCCCCTCCCAAATGGTGGGTGGATTCAGGAGCCTGGCATGCCTATGTGGCCATGGACACCTGTGAGAATGAGCATGATTATCGGGAGTTTCCCTTCGCCGGTGTGGGACCCGGCTGGCCCGTTCCGGACTGGCCTTCGGCCTATGGGCATCTGATGGACCGCGTCCAGCGGGTGGATTCTCTGGGCTGGTTTCTGGATCCTGCCCTCCGAACAGAACTGGAGCAGGACCTGAACGCTGTGTATGCAGCCTGCAAGCGCGGGAATGTTTTGGACGCCTTCCGAAAACTCTCCCGGGCTATGAACCGGCTGAATGCCGGACGGGGAACGCGGATCAACGACTTGGGGTATTTCGTGCTGTATTACCGCTTTCTGGAGACAAGGGAAAAACCGCTGAATGCATCGGGAGTAGACGGGTTCCGGTAAGGGTGGCTTTCCGGAAGTGTTCCGTGCAAAAGCCCCATGAATACTCGCTTGAATTCGGAACACAAAAGATTTGTGACAAACGCCCACCCTCCTGAAGGTTCGCCCGTTCCTGTCTATAATTGAGACATGCTGCGCTTCGTTTCCATCGCCGATCTCCATCGCGCATACCGGGAAGGATTGCTCACGCCCCTCGAGGTGGTGGAACACTATGAGCAGGTGATCCAGGAGCGGGACCCCCACATCAACGCTTTCATCACCCCCACGCTGGAACTCGCCCGGGAACAGGCCGCCGCTCTCAAGGACCCGCAACCCTCTTCGCCCGTCTGGGGTGTACCTCTCGCCATCAAAGACAACATCGCTGTTCGGGACGTGGAACTCACCTGCGGTTCCCGCATCCTTCTGGGCTATCGCGCACCTTACGATGCGACGGTCATCGCTCGCCTCCGAAAGGCCGGCGCGATTTTCCTGGGCAAAGCCAACATGGACGAGTTTGCCATGGGTTCATCCGGAGAAACGTCCCACTTCGGACCCACCCGGAATCCCCTGAATCCCGAATTCGTTCCGGGAGGGTCATCCTCCGGATCCGCCGCGGCGGTGGCGGCGGGCGAGGCGCTGGCGGCCCTTGGCTCTGACACCGGGGGGTCCATCCGTCAACCTGCGGCGTTCACGGGACTTGTGGGCTTCAAACCCACCTATGGACGGGTTTCCCGATATGGCCTGGTCGCCTTTGCTTCCAGCCTGGACCAGATTGGCCCCATGACCCTCACGGTGGATGATGCCATCCGGATCTATGCCGTGATCGCGGGTCCTGATCCCCGGGATGCCACCAGCCTGGAAACGCCGGTTCCCCCTTATCCGGAACTTCTCAGGATCTCCCGGGAGGTCCCTGTACGGACCGTTGGGGTCATTGAAGATTTTCTTGAATCTCCCCACCTGGACAGCCGGATTCGGAACCGACTCGAAGACGTGATCCGTGATCTCGAAAACGAAGGCTTTATGATCAAACGAATCAGCCTTCCCTCTCAACGCTATGCCATTCCCACCTATTATCTCATCGCCACCAGCGAGGCGTCCTCCAACCTTGCCCGGTATGACGGCACCCGGTATGGACTGCGGGAGGAGGGGAACGATCTCCTCTCCATGTATGCCCGGACCCGGGGGAAGGGGTTTGGTCGGGAGGTCAAGCGCCGGATCCTTCTGGGGACCTTTGCCCTTTCGGCGGGATATGCGGAGGACTTCTATGTCCGGGCCTTGAAGATTCGGCGTCTCATGGCTGAGGATTTTGCCCGGGCCTTTGGTGAGGTGGACATCCTGCTTGCCCCCACCACCCCCTATTTCCCCTTCCGCATCGGGGAGAGAAAAGATCCCCTGGAACTCTATCTTGCCGATCTCTTCACCGTGGGGGTGAACCTGGCGGGCCTTCCGGCCCTTTCGCAACCTGTGGGGAAGGTGGATGGATGGCCGGTGAGTGTGCAGTGGATTGCTCCCCACGGAGAAGAACCAAGGCTCCTTCGCATGGGATTGTTCATGGAAGACCTGTACAAGGAGGATTCTCATGGCACTTAGAGACAATTGGCCGAAATATGTGTGGATGACGCGGGACGGGAAAGATGGAGATTTTATCCCCACCGAGCAGGCCACCGTCCATGTGATGACCCATGCCCTTCATTATGCGTCCAGCGTGTTTGAGGGCATTCGTGCCTACAACACGAAGCGAGGGACGGCGGTTTTCCGTCTGAAGGACCACCTCCGCCGGCTCCTGGACTCGGCCAAAATCTACCGCATGGAGACGCCCTACACCGTGGACGAACTCGCCGAGATCACCCTGGAACTCATCCGGAAGAACGGGCACAAAGCCTGCTATATCCGTCCCCTCATCTTCCGTGGGTTTTATGAACTCGGTGTGCTCCCCTTCAACTGTCCGGTGGAAGTGGCCATCATGACCTGGGAATGGGGACGGTATCTCGGGCCCGAGGCGATTGAAAAAGGTGTGGACGTGATGGTGTCTTCCTGGAACCGGATGCGTCCCAACACCATGCCCGCCATGGCCAAAGCCACCGCCAACTATGCCAACGGCCAGCTGGTGAAAATGGAAGCCCACCTCTACGGGTTTGCCGAGGGGATCATGCTCACCTCGGAAGGCTATGTGGCTGAGGGTTCTGGAGAAAACCTCTTCGTGATCCGCGACGGTGTGATCTACACGCCTCCCATCCATCAGTCCATTCTCCCCGGCATCACCCGGGATTCGGTGATCAAACTGGCCCGCCATCTCGGCTATGAGGTGGTGGAAACCCTGATCCCCCGCGAGATGCTCTATATTGCGGACGAGGTGTTCTTCACCGGAACCGCCGCTGAAATCACCCCCATCCGGTCCATTGACAAAATCCCCATCGGGAAGGGAGAGCGGGGACCCATCACCCGCCACCTTCAGGAAGAGTTTTTCAAAATCGTGAACTGGGAAGTGGAGGTGCCATGGGAGGATTGGCTGACACCCGTATACGAGAACTGAAGGTGGTGATCGGGGCGGACCACCGGGGGTTTCCGCTGAAGGAGGCCCTCCGGGTCCGCCTCCAGCAGGCGGGCGCGGAGGTGGTGGATGTGGGCACCTATGAGCCGGAGCGAACCTCCGATTACCCCGATTTTGCCCAAAAGGTAGCCCGGGCCGTGGCTTCTCAGACGGCCCATTTCGGCATCATGATCTGCCACACGGGCCAGGGATCCTGCATCGCCGCTAACAAGGTGGCCGGTGTGCGGGCGGCGCTTGTCTGGGACCGGGAAATCGCCTATCTCGCACGGGCGCACAACGACGCCAACGTGATCTGTTTCCCCGGAAGTTTTATCCCCATCGAAACGGCGTGGGAAGCCCTGGTGGTCTTCCTCACGACCCCCTTTGAAGGGGGCCGTCACGCCCGCCGGGTTCAGAAAATCGAGGCCATTGAGCGGGAAACCCTTGCCTCTCCTTCGAGGGAGGCCGTGGAGGGGTGAAGCCATGGAGGTCCTGACCCTTCAAACAAGGCGCCGAACGGAGTTTGTGGACATCACGGATCGGGTTCAGGAGGTGGTGCGGCGTTCGGGGATTCGCTCCGGGATCGTGGTGGTGTATTCCCCCCACACCACCGCCGGGCTCACCGTGAACGAGCACGCCGATCCGGCCGTCCGGGAAGACATCGGCGAGACCCTGGACGATCTTGTACCCCGGAGCCGGCCCTACAAGCACCTTGAGGGCAACGCCGACAGCCATGTGAAATCCAGCCTCATGGGACCGTCCCTCTCCCTGATTGTGGAGGACGGAAAGATCCAGCTCGGAACCTGGCAGGGGATCTTTTTCTGCGAGTTTGACGGTCCCCGAACGCGGAAGGTGTGGATCCAAATCCTGGGCGAATAGATTTGAATGGAAGGTCCATTCTCCCGCCCGCCTTTTCCTCCCCTTCGTCCTGACCCCCGGGAGTTTTCTCCTGAGATTCAGAAAACGCTGATCCGCCTCCAGAACCGTCTCCGGGATTTTCGGTTTCTCACCGTGCTGGGGATTTCCCTTCTGCTCGCTGCAGTCGTAGCAATCCTGTTTCTCCGGATTTTTGTCGGCCTGTTCCTGATCCTGCTCGCCTTCCTTGCAGGGATTGTCGCGAGCATCGTGGATGCCACGATTCGGTGCCCTTTCTGTGACGAGCATCTCCGTCTCCGGTTTCGAGGAGAGGTGTGGATGACGGTCAACTTCTGCCTGTATTGCGGGAATCCTCTGTCCGTTTCGGCTCCACCTCCCGTGGAGGTCGTATCGCCCGAGGATCTTCTCCGTATGCACCGGAGGGCGCGAGAGATGACGGTGTTTGGGGGACTTTCTGCGCTTGCAGGCGTGTTGTTTCTGGGATTGGCCCGGATGTTCTCGGCCCAGAAGACCGCGATGACCGCGGCTGTTTCGTTCGGTGTCGGCGTTTTGTTTCTGATGCTGGGGGCAGGAATGTATTTTCATTTTCGCTACCGGTGCCCTTCCTGTGGGCAGTGGATCCCCACCCTTCTTCTGGAATCCGTCCGTTTCTGCCCTCGTTGTGGGGTGCCTTTTCATCCTGCCGGACCCGACCGGGCGTGACCGCCGAACACACCCGACCCCTGTCCCCTGCGTTGCAGGGTGGGACGCTCGCCCTCTGCATGAGACCGGAAGCCGCACCTTGTTCATCTGGGATGGGGGGTGTATGATGAAAGGCTTTCTCTGAGTTTCTCCCGTTTTGCCCGGAGGTCCGCGTGGTTTCGTCCATTCGCCGCCTTCTCGTTGCCAGCTTCCTCTGGTCGTTCGGAGGGATGTTCGTGTTTTTCATCCTGAACTTCCACCTGGAGGCGCTGGGCTACTCCCGGGACGCCATCGGTCTGGCCCAGGCGGTGATTTCAGGGGTCGGGGTGGTGTTTCTCCTCCCCGCCGTCTCAGACCGGGACGAAGCGCCCCGGAGCTTTCGTGTGGAACATCCTGCGTCATGGACGGCCCTGAGTTTTCCTCAGATTCTTGTGGGGTTTGGAGCCGGGCTGGTGATTCCCTTTCTCAACCTGTACCTTCGGGAAAAATTCGGGCTGGACTATGCCCAGGTGAGCTGGATGTTTGCGGTTTCCTCCCTTGCCACCGCCCTCTCCATGCTCCTTCAACCCCGGTTGAGCCGACGGTTCGGTCTTGTCCCCACCATCGCCCTCATGCAGGGCCTTTCCCTTCCATTTCTTGCTGCCCTTGCCTGGGCGCCCTGGGTTCCGGTGGTCACGGCAAGCCTCCTCATCCGGGGTGCCCTCATGAACTCCGCGTGGCCCGCCTTCAACGCCCTCTCCATGCAGTGCCTGGGGCAGGAGGAGCGGCCCGGTTTCATCGCTGTCCAGAGCGCCCTCTGGAGTCTCACCTGGGCGGTCTCCAGCGCCCTGTCCGGAAGGGTGCAGGATGCTCTGGGCATCCGGGCTTTCACATTCTTTTCGGGGGAACACTCCTGCTGTATGGACTGGCCACCCTCTACTGGGCGTGGATTTTCCCCCGCCTTTCTGGCGTGTGTGGACGGTCCCGGCCGGGTTCTGTATAGTTTTCCCTGATGCGGTGCCCCGCGTGCAGTCGGCGAACGGAAATCCGGGTGGTCCGGGAGGTGATGGTCCACGGGTGCCCGGAAGGCCACGGGATTTTTGTGCGGCAGGAAGAACTGATGCAGATTGTTTTTGCCGAACTCCCCTCCCTTCCCGTACCCCTTCCGCCCGCGCCTCCACCCCAGCATCCCTGCCCCTTTTGCGGCCATGCGCTGAAAGAACGGCGAGTGGGACCCGTTCCCATCTGGCAGTGTGAGGGATGTGGCGTAATCTGGGTGGAACGCCACCGGTGGGGGGAACTCATCGCGCTGAGCCGTCACGTTTTCCCCTTCACCCGTTCACAGTGATCATGACCTGGGGACTGTATGTGCATATCCCCTTCTGCTCCCGGGCCTGTCCCTACTGTGCCCATTTCAAGGTGGAGTCCGTGGACCGGGATCTCCACACCCGCTTCGTGGAAGCCCTCCTCAGAGAAGCCCGGATGGAAGCCCCTCGCTGGCCCACCCGTCACCTTCGGACCGTTTTCTTTGGAGGTGGAACCCCCAGCCTGCTGGATGATGCCCTTCTGGCCCGGCTGATCCAGGGTCTTCAGGAGGTGTTTGATTTTTCGGAAGTGGAAGAGTTTACGGTGGAGATGAACCCGGAACACGTGACACCGGAGCGCCTCGCGCGGATGAGAGAATTCGGGGTGAACCGGGTTTCTGTGGGCGTCCAGTCGTTTTCAGAGAAGCATCTTCGCTTCCTGGGCCGGACCCACACCCCCCACACCCTCAACAGGGCGCTGGACGCCCTTTCCTCCTCCACCCTCACCTCCTGGAGTATGGACCTGATGTTTGGCATGGCGGGCCAGTCCCCCGACGACTTCAAAGACGACCTGCTGCAGGCCCTGTCCTTCGATCCCCCGCACCTTTCTACGTATGAACTCACCCTGGAGCCCGGTACGCCCTTTTCCCTCCGGGCCCGGAAGGGAGAGCTTCTGCTTGCCGACGAGGAAACCCGGCGGGCCATGTATGTGCTTCGGGAAGAGATCCTGACGTCGACAGGTCTCCAGCGGTATGAAGTCTCCAACTTTGCCCGGACAGGGCACGAAAGCCGTCACAATCTCCTCTACTGGCTCCGGCAGAACGTGCTGGGCCTGGGTCCGGGAGCGGCAAGCCTGCAGGGCAGGATCCGCTGGACCAACCGGCACCGGCTGGATGCCTATCTTGAAACTCTGGAACAGGGGATATCCCCTCCCCGCTCGGTGGAGCGCCTGTCGGATCGGGAGGTCCTTCTGGAACGGGTGTTTCTCGGTCTCAGACTTTCTTCCGGGATCGCCCTTCCGGGGGCCCTTCGCGACAGGGCTCTGGAGGAACTTCCGTCCCTGGTGGAAGAAACGACGAAGGGGATTCGGCTTTCCTTCCCGGAGGGTGTTCTCCGGGCTGAGGGCGTGGCCCTTCGCATGGTGGAACTGTGGGAGGAACACCATGAACGCCTGGACGCTGGCACAGTATCTGGACCGTCTGTATCCCCCCATCCCTGAAGATGCGTCGCTGAACGGCCTTCAGGTGGAGAACTCGGGACGGGTGGGGAAGGTGGCTCTTGCGGTGGATGCGAGTTTTCACGCCATCCAGGAAGCGGCACGACAGGGCGCCCATTTTCTGATCGTTCACCACGGGCTTTTCTGGAAAGGTCAGGACATGCTACCCCGGGGAACACTGGGCAAGCGTTTGCGGCTCCTGTTTCAGCATGATATCGCCCTGTATGCGGTGCATCTTCCGATGGACGCCCACGCCGAACTGGGGCACAACGCCGAAGCCGCCCGTCGCCTCCAGCAGGAGATTCCCTGCACCGCCCTGCCTTTTCTTTCAGGAATGGGGCGGATCCTGACTCTTGAGCGTCCCCTGCCAGTGCGCGCCCTGATCCGTCTTCTGGAACGGGTGCTGGAGGCCCCCCTCGTGAGCCACTGGGCCCATGGCCCGTCCGCCATCCGGCGGTTCGCCTTTGTGTCGGGATCCGGTCTTCTGGGCCTTCAGGAGGCGCTCAACCACGGGATTGACGCGTTTGTGACGGGTGAACCCAAATACAGCGCCTTTTTCACGTTAAGAGAAACAGGTGTCCACGGGATTTTCCTGGGGCACTATGCCACCGAACGCCTGGGACTTCTGGCTCTGAAAGACCACCTGGAGCTCCAGGGCCTCTCCACCGTATGGATTGAGGAAAACGTTCCGATCTGAGTCAGTCGGAGCGGAGGCCTGAACCCGCAAGGTGCCGTCCCCCATCCACCCGGATGATTTCGCCGGTGATGGAGGTGGTGGCAAGGAGGAAGCGGGTGAGATCCGCGAGGTCGTCCATGGAGACCTCCCGCCGGAGAGGGGTCTGGTCCAGCACTTTCTGCCAGGCTTTTTCCGGGAGGTCCGGGGGCCGCCACACCGGTCCGGGGGCGATGGCGTTCACCACGCCCCAGGGGGCCATTTCCTTGGCCAGCGCACGAACGGCCGCGTGGAGAGCCCCTTTACCCAGAAAATAGGGAACGTAATCCGGATAGGGAGACGTGTCCACCGCCCAGTCTCCGAACACCACGGCGTGAAACTGGACTTCCAGACAAGCCGGATCCGCATCTTCCCGAAAAACCTGGACCATTTCCACGAGGCTTCCGGCCATGGCGTAGAAGTGGTCCATGAGATGGGACGGTTCCACCGATCCGAAGGGGGTTCGCCGGTAGGGCGAGGCCAGATGGACCAGCCCGTGGACGGGCCCTCTTTCCCGGGCAAGCCTTGCCACCCGGGTGCCCTCCCCGGGATGGGCAAGGTCGGCCTGAAGGACATCCACCCGTCGTCCCAGGGCCTGGCCCTCTTCCCGGAGGGCCTCGACCGCTTCCCGGGAAGATCGGAACACGACCACCAGATCATGTCCGTCCTTGAGGAGGCGGGAGGCAATCACCCGCCCGATCCGGCGGGTTCCGGTGAGGACGATCCGGCTCATGACAGAACGATACAGTGTGAATGTCGAATCTTCAGGGAAGCGGGGGCGACGGAGCAGCAGGAGAAGATGTCACAGAAGAGGACCGGACGTTTCAGGGCCCTCCGCGGTTCCTCGAGGAACCGCGGAGGGCATTCCTGGATTATCCGGACTGAAGGCGTTTCTGGGTTTCTTCCCGCAGGGCACGGAGTTCGGACAGTTTCTTTTCCACCTGGGCCATCATACCGGACATTTGCGCTGCGGACTGCTCAAAGGAGCGTCCCAGAACCTTGAGAAACAGAAAGAGGAAACCCAGGCCGTGCTGAACGTCGGGGTCCGAAAGCGCCTTGACGAATCCCATGGGCCCCATGCGGGGAGGATTTTTGAGAAGTTCCGGTGTAAACTCTTTCCCGAGCTCCTTTGCGAAGTTGTTGAACATCACGGTGATGATGGTGGGCTCGATGAGCTCCAGGATATGGAGGAAATAGGAAAGGTTGGCAAAGATTTTGAGGAGCTTGGGATCCGTGAGATAGGCTGTGGCATCTGAAAATACGTGGGCAGCTTCTTTCAGAAATTCGAGGCTCCCCTCCTGGTGCATCTGCACCAGGAGGTCCATGGTCTCCTGGAGTGCCGCGAGGGCCTTTTCGTCTTTGACTTCAAACGTCATGAGAAACCTCCTTTTGGTCACAGAAGCTGGGCAAACCAGAGGGCTTCAAACAGCATCTTGGCCAGACGAACCGCCTTCCCCCGTCCCAGCACACCGCAGGAAGGCGGGCCCTCCAGTTTCATGATCTGGGTGAAATCACACATGGGAAGCACCGCGTCGTCCCCGAAATCCATGATGCACATGGCCACAGGGTTGAAGCTCTCGCCCACAAATCCGCCCTTGATTTCTGCGGTGATCTCGTTGGCCACGTATTCAGCCTGAAAGTGCACCACCACGCCGGCAGGAGGGAGGTTCAGGGAAGGGTTGATCATGTCGCCGATCAGAAACATGTTGGTGTGCCGGGCGTGCCGGAAGGTCTCCGGGTCCACAATGGGAAAGCCGCGGGGGTCATGGGGGCCCAGATTCTGGAGGAGCCGACTGGGCTTGTGTGGGGGCACCATGATGAGGAGGTCAAACGGAACCTCCCGGCCGTCTTCACTCACCACCACCTTTCGGGATTTGTCAATGCGGGTCACGTTGAAGTTGCCTTCGAACACCACACCTTTGTTTCCGAGGATTTCCGTGATCAGACCGCTGATGGCGGGCCCCATCCCCGCAAGGGGCGCCGGATCGGGATGAACCAACGTGATGCGGGATTGTTTGCGAAGCATCCGGGAGCGGAGGACAAAATCCAGCTGACCGGCCACCTCATAGGGGGCGGGAGGACACCGGTAATAGGGCCCTGTGACCCCGATCACCACATCTCCTCCCTGGAAGGCCTTGATCGCTTCCCGCATCTTCACAGAAGCCTCCGGAGACCAGGGATGATGGGCCACATCAAACCCTTCCATGAGGTCATCGTGGAGCTCCGCACCCAGAGACACCACCAGAAAGTCATACGCGAGCTTTCCGTTTTTGAGTTCCGCCTGCCGCTCTTCCGGATGAATGGCCACCACCTCGTCCTGAATCACCCGGATGCCTTTCCGTTCGAGCCGTTTCAGGGGCCGACGGACCTCTTCCAGTTCTTTGTATCCCAGCGCGACCCAGGGGAACGAGGGCATGAAATAGTGATACGGCGAACGGTCCACCAGGGTAATCTCCACATCTTCTCCCCGCAGATTTTTGGCAAGCCGGTTGGCCGCCACCACGCCCCCGGAGCCACCTCCGAGGATCAGGATACGTTTCATGGATCACCTCCCTTGTTTGGATGGGGCCATCGAGACAAGCCCGACAATTTTAAGTATACAGATTCGAACGGGAACAGTTTGTGGAAAGGAAAAACTTGACCTCAGAATTCCCGGTTACGGTCCCACCACGATCCGGCGGAGGGATGCGCCAGGGTCAGCTGGGATCATCCAGTAGAGACCGGGAGGAAGGCGGCCTGCCCTCGCCCGGACAAGACGCCCATCGGGTGTGAGGAGAAGCGCGGAGGAAGGAACTTGCCGGATCAACTGGAGGTTTCCGCCGGGTGGGCGCCCTTCGTCAGCGGAAACCGCACCCACCCGGTAGACCCGGAGGGAGTCCACCGCGTCCATCCACAGCGCACCGGAGGATGTTCCGAGGGACACGCTGGAGGAGGCCACCGGAAAGGTGTCCAGCTGTCCACCGGGAATCCACCCTCCCGAACCCTCTCTCACAAAGGTCTGGAGTGCGCCTGTTCCGTCCGATTGCCGCACCCATACCACCAGATCCAGAAAGGAATCCCCGGAAAACTCAAGGGATGCCATGGTGATGCCTGAATCGGCCACCAGAGGTCCCCACGCGACCCCCTGGGGCTGATCCTGAAAGGTTGTGATCCCGTTGCCCGAGATCGGAGATGCCCATTCAGGTGCGCCCGAAGGTCCGACACCCATAGAAACCATGTGGAGGGTGAGAACAAAAAGGGTGTCGCTGCCCGTCCCTGTGGTGTCCCCGCTCGAGTCCAGATCAACGCGATCAAATCCCACAGGGGTTGCAATGCGAACGCGGTCCACCCATCTGTCCCCATCCCGATCCAGAGCGAGGAAAGCGTAAAACTCCTCGGGCTGGCTATAGACCAAGCGGGGATGCAGGCCGAAGGTGTCCAGGGTGTGGGCTTCCAGCATGCCGTCACGGAGGAGAAGGAGATCCGTCTCACCTGCAGGCGACCAGAAGTCTCCGCACAGAAAATCCACCCATCCCGTGATGCCCGATGCCACCGTCACCGGATCCGCCCCCGGACGAAGGCGAACCCGGAGATCCACAGGCTGTGTGGATCCGCTCCCGGCGGCATACACCACGTCCAGCACACCGTCTCCCTGCACATCGCACAGCGCCACATCCAGCACCCCGGCCGTGTCCTGAAAGGTGTCCGCGGGGATGAATCCGGAGGATCGGTGAAGATACAGGGTGATGAACTGGCCGAGACGGTGGCCCACCGCCATATCTCCCGTGCCATCTCCATCCAGGTCACCGGATGCAAAGGATCGGAAATCCGCAAACCGTTCCAGCGTCTGACCCGGTTCAAACTGCGCGCCGAGCAGCGCTGGAAGGAAGAAAATCAGCAATCCCACGCAGTCTGTCCGTCCCATCCAGCCAAGGATCCGGGATGGGGGCCGGTCTGTCAAATCGGGGAAGCGGATAACCGATGATGCGGTCCAGAAAAACCGTCCTCTTTCGAACTCTTCCGGGGGCGACGGGCGCATTTCTGATGGAAAGCTCAAGAATGAACGGGTGGGAGAAAGACGCCCACACTTTCCACAACCCACGGAACCCCCGCCCAATCAGGGGCTCATGGGCGATTCCCTTATAACCCTGCGGGGGGCTGGGGCGTGGGGGTTGAACGCAACCGCGGATCGGACGCGTACACCGCGTCCACCCGGCGCCGGATTTCGCTCACCGACAGTCCTTTTTCCACACCGTCCTCCACCCGGAGCATGATGTCCACGCAGATGTTGCAATAGGCGCCGTGATCATCATAGCCCTTCGAACCCCGCAGAAAACAACTCCGGATGCTCCGGTGTCCGAGCCGCCCGCATCCACAATAACAGGGCACATAGTCCAGCGCCGGATGACCTCTGAGCCGGTCTGCCGCAAGATAGGCCGCATAGGCCCGGGGATTGGATCGTGCGGTCACTGGGATACGGGTGGACTCTCGCTGGATCACCCAGAATCCCCAGAGGAGGAACAGGCCGGCTCCTGCCCCCCAGACAACCCACTTTTTCCGGTTTTTGCGTGTTCTTCTCATGGTCACACCTCCCGATCAGGAAGATCTACCTGTTTCCACAGCATCTAGGCGTTGATGGCCACCACGACCGTGGAGAGGCTCATGAGCAAAGCCCCCACAGCCGGAGACAGAAGGATCCCCTTGAAGGCCAGGACGCCTGCGGCCAGGGGGATGGCCACCAGGTTATATCCGGTGGCCCACAGAAGGTTTTCCTGCATCTTCCGGTACGTAGCCCGGGAAAGAGAAAGGAGGGCCACCACATCCCGTGGGTCGTTCCGCACCAGCACGATGTCGGCGGACTCCACCGCCACATCCGTTCCTGCGCCGATGGCAATCCCCACATCCGCCTGAACCAGCGCGGGGGCGTCGTTCACCCCGTCTCCCACCATGGCCACAACCTTTCCCTGCTCCTGGACTTCCCGAACCTTTGCCGCCTTCTCGTGGGGAAGCACTTCAGCAAAGAACTGATCGAGCCCCAGTTCCCTGGACACCCAGGCGGCCACCGCCCGGGCATCCCCCGTGAGCATCATTACTTCCAGCCCCATGGTTTTGAGACGCTTCACCGCTTCCCGGGATTCCGGACGGATCCGATCCGCCAGGGCAATGGCTCCCAGAGGTTTCTCCTCTTCGAGCAGAAACACCACGGTTTTGCCTTCCTCCATCACCCGCCGAACGTCCGGATGATCCACCGTCACATCGCGCTCTTTCAGATACCCTGGGCTCACCACGCGATAGATTCGGCCCTCCACCCGTCCTTCCACGCCCCTGCCAGGAAGCGCCCGGAACTCCTCCACCTTCGGAGCCGATCCCTCGAAGCTTTCCACAATCCCACGGGCGATGGGGTGTTCAGAGGAAGACTCCAGCGCCGCAGCGATCCGGAGAATTTCCCCTTCCGGCCGATCGCTCAGAGGAATGATGTCGGTGACGCCGAACCGGCCTTCGGTGAGGGTGCCGGTTTTGTCAAAAATCACAGCCTGCAGAATCCGTGCCCGTTCAAAGGCCGAGCGATCCCGGATCAGAAGGCCGTTCCGTGCGGCAAGGGTGGTGCTCACGGCAACCACCAGGGGAACGGCCAGCCCCAGCGCATGAGGACAGGTGATCACCATCACCGTAACCATCCGCTCCATGGCAAAGGCAAAGTCTTTCCCGAGAGCAAGCCAGGTTCCCAGCGTGAGCAACCCCACGCCAATGGCGATCAGGGTGAGCCAGAAGGCCACCCGGTTGGCCAGGTCCTGGGTTTTGGAACGGGTTTCCTGGGCCTGTTTGACAAGCTGGATCACCTGTGCAAGATAGGTGTCCGCTCCGGTTCGCTGCACCTCGATCACCAGCGCCCCTTCGCCGTTGATGGCCCCGCCGATCACTTCGTCTCCCGGTTTCTTTTCCACCAGTCTGGACTCTCCGGTCAGCATGGATTCGTTCACACTGGAGCGCCCATCCACCACCACACCATCCACCGGAATCCGCTCCCCGGGCTTGACCAGAACCCGATCGCCGGGTTCCAGCATATGGACCGGGACCTCTTCCACCGAGCCATCCGGGCGAAGGCGATGGGCCTCTTTGGGAATCAGCGCCGCAAGTTTCTCCAGGGCCCGGGAGGCCCCCAGAACGGATTTCATCTCAATCCAGTGACCCAGCAACATCACGTCAATCAGGGTGGCGAGTTCCCAGAAGAACATTTTGCCGGGGAAGCCAAAGACCACCGCCGAACTGTACCCATAGGCCACGGTGATGGCCAGAGCGATCAGGGTCATCATGCCCGGCCTTCTCCGGGCCAGTTCTTTCCTCATCCCGGAAAGAAACGGCCAGCCACCGTAAAAGTAAACCGCAGAGGAAAGGCCCCACAGAATCCAGAGCTGTCCCGGAAAGGTGAAGCGGAAACGGAACCATGTCTGAAGAGCGGGGGACAGGATCAGAATTGGAAGGGTGAGGAGCAGACTGATCCAGAACCGACGGCGGAATTCGGCCACGTGATGAGCGTGCCCCCCTCCATGATCTCCTCGGGCACTTTTGTGTCCGGTGTGCCCCGAATGGCTTTCCCGGTTCACCGGAGAATGCCGGTGATCCCCGTGGGCACGGTCGCTGTGCCCATGGGAAGGTCCAGAATGCTCTGGATGGGGCCTTTTCATGTTGTAACCTCCTCAGGGGCGTGTTGCGGTTCGCCCCCGTGGTGGGGCCGGACACAACAATCCAGAACTTCCCTCATGGATCCTGCATCCGGCAGATGCAATCTTCCCCCTGAGAATGATCAGCCCGGCATGTCATGGATTCCCTCGCACCGCAACCCAGAAGGGAAATCCCTCCACCGGAAGGGTTTTTTCCACCTGAAGAGACGGGAGGTCCACCACCACCACACCTGTCAGGGTGGTGACATAGGCACGCTTTCCCTGGAGATCCGATCGCACGCCATGAGGTCCCTGTCCCACCGGAATCCTCCGAACCACGGACAGATCCCTGACGGAGACCACGTTGAGACGGTCGGATCCGATCCCGGTCACCAGCACATAACGCCCATCCGGTGTGACGTCCACACCGTGATGTCCCCGGGTGAGGGGAATCCGGCGGATGATCTCCCAGCGGGTGAGATCCACCACGCTCAGGGTGTCGTCCTCCGCGCCTGCAACGAACAGAAACTTCCCATCCGGCGCGAGATCCAGATTATGGGGAGCACCGGGAACGTCCAGGCTCCGCAGGATTTTGTGGGCTTTCCAGTCCACCTCCACCACCCGGTTTTCCCCCTGAACCGTCACATAGGCGGTTTGCCCATCGGGAGAAAACCGGATGTTGTGGGGCATCTTGCCCACATGAATTTCCCCCACACGTCTCCCTTTCTGAAGGTCCAGCACCGCCACCGTTCCGTTCCCCTCTTCCGCAACCAGAGCCACAGATCCATCCGGGGAGACCTTGACCCCTTTGGGACTCTGTTTGACCGCTATGGTATCCAGAATTTCTCCGGTGGACGCCCGGAGCATGAACACGCGGTTTTCGGCAGAACTCACGGCGAGAAGCGTGTCCCCACCCGGACTCATGGACACGTAGGTCGTCACTGGACCCGTGGGGACCACCTGGATGGAATCCCCATGGAGAATTCCCACCCCTCCCCCGGCGCGGAGGGTGAACACCGTGGGGCTCATACCGATAAGAACACTCAGGAATCCCAGCATGGCTTGTTCTCCTTACCCGTGGGCCAGCAGCCCCCCAATGGACGCGGTGACGCTCACAAGAAGAGCGACGACAAGGCTCCAGATACGGGCCCACCGGCGGGTGGCCGGGAACCTGAAAAGGAGCGCCCAGAGAAAGAGGGAAAGGGTGGTGGCATAGCCCAGGATCTCATGGCGCTCCACCCAGGGGGCTTTGGGAGTACCTTCGAAGGGAGAGGCCTGAAAAAGACCCGTGACGACGGCTACAACTGCCGAAATCGCGGCAAGCCACACCAGGATCTCCCCCGATGCCTCCAGTCCCGGCCACCGGAGGGCAAGCCACACGAAAAGGACAGCCACCAGGCTCAGGGCAATGGGGAAGTGGATGAGCTTGTTGTGGAAATGTTCGGTGAGGCTCCGGATCAGGCTGGGCCCTTCCGGTTCAGAAGACAAAGTCCCGGGGGAGGGTTCCCCTCCCCCGGGGGGCTGAAGCTGGCCGTCCTGGACGGTGTCGGGCACCGGGGACACGGCATGCCCCTCATGGGCCGACAGGAGGCCACCGCCCAGGAGGAGAAAACCTGTGAGAATCACCCCTCTCATGGATTTTGTTCTCCCCTCCGGAGATACGCCTCCGGGTTCTTCTTGAAGGCCTCCAGCGTTTTGCGGGAGGCAAAATAGAGAGCTTTCCCCTGATAGCTGTAAATGATGGCCCGGGATTTTTTCACCCGCTCGCCGCTCACCGGATCCCGGGCCCAGATGAAGCGGTCGGGATTGGCTCGAATGGCCGCAGCGCACCCCGGACAGCAGCCGTAGTAGGTTTCCCCCTCAACCTCCACGGGGATCAGGTCTCGAGGATACACGTCGTCCTGAGTCATGCACACGCGAGATGCGGGAACCACACCGTCCGATGGAACAGACGCGGCCATCCCGGGTGGAACGAGATCCTTCCCCGCTTCTTTCCACTGGAGAATCCCTCCCGCGTTGAAAACGTGACGATAGCCCTGTTCCCTGAGCATGCGGGCAGCCTGCTCCGCCCTCCGTCCAGAGCGGCAATAGAGAACCACCGTGTCTTTTTCGGGATCTACCGGAACAGGGCGTTTCTTCGTGGCAAAAGCCTCCACAGGGATCAGCGTATCGGTTCCGGGAATGATCCCAGCCTGATGTTCTTCCAGCGTGCGGACATCCACAAGAAGAAACGACCGTTTTCCAGCTTCACGCTCTTTCAGCCAGCGGGAGAGCTGATCGGGCGTGAGGCGATGGCCCGTGGACAAAAGGGCGAGGGTGATCATCCACAGCGCTTGCATGGCCCCTTCCTCCTTAGGGTGCAAACCCGTGTTCGAGATTCAGGATGGTTTCCCGATCCATAAAGTAGTCGTTGAACATGGTTTCGTATTCGAAGGAGAGGAGGAGTTTCAGCGAGTGGTTGGTCTCGTAACCGGTCAGAGGAACCAGTCCCGGGGAAATGGTTTCGAACTCATACTGGAGACCAATGTCCATCCCGGCCCCGATCTGGTAAAATGCGCCCGCGATTGCCTTCATGCGCTGTTCTCCCTGATCGGGATAGGCACGCAAAGCCCCGGTGAGAGCCACGAGAAGCCGGGGAACCTGATAGGGGCTGCGCAGAAAACTCAGACTTGCCACAACCGCGTAACTCCGGGCTCGAGCAAGATCCCGCGGTCGCTGGAGTGAGGACTGACGTAATGTCTCCACCCCCGGAGTATAGGAACCCTGGAGCCTGAATTCCCAGTTGGCAAGGGGGTTCTGGGTGAGATTCAGATCAAGTCCCGCAGTCACCGTGTGAAGCAGTGCGTCGTTCAGGTCATCCAGCTGCTGGACATCATATCGAACCCCCAGTTTTCGTATGCGACCGGAAAATCGAACCGGGTCGGGAAGGCGATAGGCCATCTCAAGAGAAGCCATCTGCACGCCAAACTTGTCCAGAGGGGCACCTGAAGCATCGGTGACAGCCAGATTGCTCACCTGCAGTCGTTCCACGATGCGTGCCTGGTGCTGGAAAAGCGTGATCCGGGCCACATTTCCATAAAGATCGTACTCGGTTGCAGGGGCATCGGAAAAAGCGTTGAGCACATAGGCATAATCCACCAGATCGTCGTCCCGGAGGGTGGGAAATTCGAGGACAAAGTTTTCCAGGCGGCTTCGCCCCACAAGCAATTCCCACGACTGACTCCACCAGAACACGTGGGCCTGATCGAAGTAGATCTGCCCCAGACGGCTGTCGGCATCGGGGAAGGTGAACCCGATCACCGTTCCCATCACCTGACCCCGGTTCACCCCATAGAGTTTTCGGTCCAGCCGGAGAAGCAGATAGGTGTCGGAGAAGTCGTTGATCAGTTCGGTCTCACGATTCTGGCCGATCAGAGCGACGTCGGTGTTCAGAGAGACCAGTCCCCGTCCTCCAAGGGTGATCCGTGGACGAACCTCCTGGGCCCTTCCGAAAGCAAGAGGAATGAGAAGCCCTGTGATGAGAAACCATCGGGCGATCAGCGTCTTCACATGGAGCTTCATGGTGCACCTCCTCACTGATCCAGGCTCACCATGGGTTTGAACCCATCCCGTTCGGCCATCTCTTCATATACGAGCAGGGTGAGCATGCCACCGGGATACACACCGTTGTTGGTCACGCGCGTTGTGATGTGATCGTGAAAGGTCCAGTAGCCGGGATTGTATCCTTCGATGACGATATCTTTGGTCTGACCCGGCGCGATGTCCAGCGTGTTCATCTTGATGGGGTGGGGGAGGGGATTGCCATCCACCGCCACCCACCAGAACTGGTGCCCGTGGAGGTGAAGGGAATGGATAAGCTCTCCCGCGTTGATCAGACGAACCCGGATGGTTTCTCCCTGGCGAATCAAAATAGGGTCGGTCATGGGATAGGATTTTCCGTTGATCGCAAAGAAGTTGGGGGTGAGATCTGCACCTTCACGGCTCTGGTTCCGTTCAGGAAGATACGGGGGGATCCAGCCCTCTTCCACCGCTTTCAGAAACTCCTGAACGTTCTTGAACACCGCCAGGGTACGCGCGTCGAGTTTCCCGTGTTTCATGAGCCAGATCCGCTGTTTCATCCGCTCAAGCATCCGGTTGAACTCATCCCGCAGAAAGAAGGAATCAAAAGTCTCCAGGACCAGTGTGTAATCCCGGCTGTACTGAAAAGTCTTCTTGATGGGATCATCGTCGGATTCGATGATGATGGCTCCATGCATGGCGTGGGCCATATGGAAAGGTGTGGCGAAATGGCAGTGGTACCAGCGGGTCCCGGCAGGATACGCCCGGAACTTATACACAAAGGTCTGTCCCGGCATCACCGGTTTCTGGGTAACGTAGGGGACGCCGTCGTGTTCGTAATACACGTCCACACCATGCCAGTGGATGGTGTGGAGAAGTTCGGTTTTGTTCGTGAATCGCACCCGCACCCATTCCCCTTCCTTCACCCGGAGTTCGGGACCCGGAACCTGGCCGTTGAATGTGAGCATGTGAAGCCTGACACCTGGAAGGAGTTCGTGGAGGGTGGTGACCACATCAATGTTAAATTCCCGGTCATAGGTGAGCCCCTCATCTTTCTGTGGGGGGATCGGTATTTCTTCTTTCTCCCTCCACTCAAAGGTTTTCCAGTCATACGCACCCAGTTTGCCGGCCATCAGCATGCCTGCGGCTCCCGCTGCTGCGGTCTTCAGAAACCCTCTCCGGTCCATTCTGCGCTGGGTTTTCTGGGATTTGTTCACGTCGGGCCTCCTTGTTTCCCGGTTTCCCCTACCCCCACCCGGGTCCATCACACGAACCTGGACTCAAAGGGCACCGGGTTCTGCACCGTGAAGGCCGCCGGGCACTTCTGGTCGGCCAGGGTGCGGATTTCCTCCAGCACCTCGCCCGGCGCGTCAGACTCCACATCCAGTTCGATCCAGACCTTTTCCACAATGGGTCCCTCTTCGATCTCAAACACCGCCTTCATGTTCACCACCGAGGCTCCCCGAACGGAAAGTCTGCGGATGTCCACCCCCTTCTGGGCCGCGATGGTCATGAAGGTGGTGGCATAGCAGGAGAGCATGGCAAACACGCAGTACTGCACGGGATTGGGGGCCGTGCCCTCACCGCCGCTCGGTGGAGGTTGATCCGTCACGAGTTCCACCGTCCCCCGGGGATATTCCAGGGTGGCTTTGAACTGGCCCGGTCCATCCACCACCAGCCACTGGCCTTCCACCAGGAACTCCTTCTTCTCCGGGAACTCACCCCGGAGGATCTTCTCCCGTGTCTCCTCGAGGGCCTTCAGGTTGATGCGGTTTCTCAACATGGTCATCCTCCTTTTTGGGTTTTATTTGGATGGGACCTAAAACGCGTAGTGCATCCCAACAATGCCCTTTTCACCTCCTTTGGCCTGAAAATCATAAAGGTATTCTGCGAGCAACTTGACATTGGGGGAAATATAGACTTGCAGATATCCGTTGATCCAGGTTCCTCTGTCCGGAAAAGATCCCGTTTCGGCACCCACGTGCTGGAGAGCCACCTGACTGGATGGTTCTTCAGGCTTGAGATTCCTGAATCCCTCCACTCGCAAACCCGTGAGCCACACGGAGGATGGGATATATGTGAGCTCGATATACCCCGTTACAAATTGACCCGGATCACCGTCTCCGTGGGGGTTGCTCTGGGTAGCATAGTATCCTACACCGGAAAGGAGCATACGCGGATTCAGAAACAGATCAACATCCACTCCACTTCGCGTGTATTCGTCAGAAACATGCCCTCCTTCCGCCATCAGGACCGGCGCCGGCGCGTCTTGTGGAGGCTCAATTTCAGCTTCTCCAACCTGTGCAAACAGACCTGCCTCTCCCCGCGCAAACGTGCGCCGAATTCGGGCAAAAACCCCACGATAATCTGTTTCGCGAATAAAATCCAGAAAGGCTGTCCACTTCCCCAGGAGGTTCAGTGCAATTTCAAAAGCATGTTTGGAAGAGACCAGCTGGTCGGGATTCATCCCCAGACGTGCCTCATATGCCTTGGGTTCAAAATGGGTCATCAGAGTTTTGCCCGGAGAATTGGCAAGGGGAAGCTCGAATTTACCGAGACGAAAGGAAATCGGCATCCCCGGAACGGTCCAGCGAGCCCAGGCTTCATGAAGTTCGCCAGGACCGTCGTTGAGCACCAGATGGTGATGGAGGTAGGCCGAAAGGTTGGGACCGATCTGGCCTCCCGCGAAAATCTGGAAGGCCTGAACCTCGAACTTTCCCTCCTTCACATCTCGCCCTTCAAAACCAAAACCGGACATTCCCTGGAGCGCCACGGGGAAAAAGTCCTTCCACTCCCAGGGTCCCTGGAAGGCGGAAGGATCCTGCAGGGTGTATCCCCTGTCCCGGAAGGTTTTGCCAAAGGGATTGAGCCGGGGATACGCCACGTGGCAGGACTGGCAGTTCATGCCCGTCTGCCGGGCGAAAGCCGGCAGACTGCTTGCGTCCTCGGGCATGCCCAGGAATGCCAGCAGGGCCGCCAGAGTGAGGATACGGCGTCCGTCCTTCATGGCACACCTCCTGCTGGGGATGGAGGAACAGACGATTCCTCCATCGGTTTGACCTTCGGGAAACCTTCCCGAAGGTAGGCCACCACACTCCAGATATCCTCTTCGGTGAGCAGGCTGTCAAAAGCCGGCATGGCCGTTCCCCGCAACCGTCCTCCCCTTCGGATACGTTCAAAAAAGTATCCATCCGGAATGGCCGGGACCTGCGCAAGAGCCCGGAGGGCCGGGGGCGGTGGAAAGAGTGCCTGAGCAGCCGGTCCATCACCCCATCCATCAATCCCGTGACAACTCGCACAGAACGTCTCATACACCCATCGTCCCCGGGCCAGGACGGAATCCGTAGGAGGAAGGGGGTTGCGGGCAGCAAAATCCCCTCCATAGGGAGGCATCATCCACCGGTGGTGTCCCCACCACCCTCCCCACCATCCTCTTCCCGGAAATCCCCACACCCACAGGAGCCCAAAAAATCCTGCCAGCACCAGGGCGGCACCCAGCCAGAGATCCTTTCGGGATCTCATGGAGAGGTTTCCTCTGTGCGTTCCGAAGCATCTTCCTCCTGAAGGGAAGGAAATCCCGCTCGCATATACAGGATGATCTTCCAGATCTGCTCTTCGTTCAGAACCTCTTCCCATGCTGGCATGGCGCTGCCAAAGGCCTGACCACCTTTCTGGATCCGCCAGAAGAGATAGCCGTCCGTGGTCATGGGCATGGCCACCGTATGGGCCAGAGGCGTGGGGGGCGGATTGAGCTGCTGGCCGGCGGGCCCATCTCCCCATCCTCTGGAGCCGTGACAGGTGGCACAGTACTGCTCGTAGAGTTTTCCTCCTTCTGCAATACGCTCCGGTGTGGGGTCAAGGGGATTGGTCATCCGGGCATATTTTGGGGGTATGGAGTGAAAGGCCTGCATCCGGATCCGCATCCAGCCCCCTTCCATCATCATGGGTCCTCCCCTCATCCCGGGCACGGCTCCCAGGGGCAGGGCCAGCAGCAGACCACCCAGGGTCCATAACAACCGGGATCGTCCGGGACCGTTCATGACGTCTCCTCCAGGTCTTTTTTCATGTTCAGGTACTCCTCCCGGGTGATTTCTCCCCGGGCATAGCGTTCTTTCAGGATGGTGAGGGGATCCCTCTGTGTTCCGGGAGGCGGAGATCCCGGTGCGTTGCCGTTGGGGAGAAAAGAGCGGATAAGATAGAAAATCCCCACCAGAATGAGCAGCCAGAACAGCACACCCAGAAACATACCCCATCCTCCACAGCATCCCATGCCCCACATCATCATGATGGCCTCCGTTGCAGGGGAGGGCGGGGCTCACGCCCCACCCTCCGGTTTTTCGCTCGATCATTCATCGCTTTTGTCCGAAGGTGCAGAGGGACCGGGCATCATGGGCATGTTTCCCATCCGCTGCATCATCTCCTGCATCTGGGGAGACGGCATACCGTGCATCATGGGCATGCCACCCATTCCCATCATCCCCTGCATCCCGAAGAGCCTGGAAAAGGCTTCGGCCCCCAGAACCTTGCGAAGTTCCAGAATCCCTTCCCGGTTGATTTTCTGAAGTTTCATCCGGGCCTGGTTCAGGCGATCAAAGGCTTTTGCAAGGTCGCGCTCCGAAGTTTTGGAGTCCTGGAGCAGCGTGGCCAGCTGGATCTTCGCGATCTGGACTTCCGTTTTCTGCCGGAGAAATTCGGGGAGTTTCGTGTTGACAAGATCCCGCAGGACTTCACCCTTGTCAGGTGCCATCTGCCGGGCCTTCATGAGGAGGTGGGGAAACATGGGCTCCATCATCATCATCCCGTGCATCCCCATCATGCCTCCCATCATTCCGTGCATGGCCATCATCCTGCCACCCATGCCACTCATACCGCCCATCCCGCTCATGTTCCCCATGGGCTGGGCAGATAGGGTTCCCACCAGCAGGAGTGCTCCTGCAAGCGTGGAGAGTTTCTTCATGGTCCTTCCTCCTTTTTTGAGGTTGATGTACTTCATACCCGGGAGAAGTATACACCCCCGGATGAAGCCTGTCAAATACCCCATGGATGTATCTGGTTTCACATCTCGCGCTCCCGCGCTGCCATGCTCCGGATCCTCCGGGCGTGGATGAGGTAATACACCGCCGGAAGCACGAAAAGGGTAAGGAACGCTGTAGAGAGAATGCCTCCGAACATGGGTGCGGCGATGCGCTTCATGATGCTTGCACCCGGACCGTGCCCCCACATCAGGGGCGCCAGACCCAGAAGGAGGGCCATCACCGTCATCATCACCGGGCGAAGACGTTCCACCGCTCCGGCAAGAATGGCCTCTTTCAGGTCCTCCAGGGTTTTGAGCCGTCCCGCCGCTTCCCATTCCTCCCGGTATCGGTCCAGGAACATCCACAGGATCACCCCGATTTCGGCCGCCACCCCCAGGAGAGCGATCACGCCGACCCCGACCGCCACGGAGAAGTTGTACCGGAGAGCCCACAGGAGCCAGATGCCGCCCACCAGCGAAAAGGGCAGGGTGAGCATCACCGCAAGGGTGGGAAGCATGCGTCCAAAGTTGAGATACAAGAGGAGAAACACCACCGCCAGGGTGAGAGGAAGAATGGTGGCCAGGCGCTGGTTCGCCCGGGCCATGTATTCGTATTGCCCCGAAAAGCTGATCCGATAGCCTGGGGGAAGATCCAGGTTTTCATCCAGCATGGTGCGGAGTTTCCGGACAAATCCGCCCAGATCATCCGTCTTCACATCCACGAACACGAAAATCACGGGCACCGCGTCTTCGGAGAGCACCAGGTTGGGTCCTTTGCGAAGCTGGATGTCCGCCACCTCTGAAAGGGGAATCCACGCACCGGGCTTGCCCGGGAGGGTGAGGGGAAGGTTCCGGATGGCTTCCACGTCGTCCCGCAGATCCCGGGGGAGGCGGACGATCATCCGATATCGTTCCCGCCCCTTATAGATGGGAAGGCCCATCAATCCTCCCAGGGCCATCTCCACCACCTGGTTGACATCCTCCAGACGGAGCCCATACAGTCCCAGTTTGTGACGGTCGGGACGGATGTCCAGATAGAGATTCCCCAGAAGACGCTGGGCCACCACACTCCGGACTTCGGGAAGCATTTTGGTGTGCATTTCCACCTGGTTGGCCAGGACCTGGAGGGTCTCCACACTGGGCCCATAGATTTTCACCCCCACCGGTGTACGGATTCCCGTGGTGACCATGTCGATCCGGTTCTTGATGGGCATGGTCCAGATGTTGGGGAATCCGGGGACCTTGAGCACGCTGTCCATCTCTTCCACGAGTTTCTCGAACGTCATCCCCTTGCGCCATTCTCTGGGATCCTTCAGGAGGATCACGGTTTCGATCATGGAAAGAGGTGCGGGATCGGTGGCCGTTTCGGCGCGCCCTGCCTTGCCAAACACCAGTTTCACCTCCGGGAAGGTCATGAGAATGCTATCCTGAATCTGAAGAATTCTCCGGGCTTCGGTGACCGATAGGCCGGGAAGGGTGGTGGGCATATACAGGATGCTCCCCTCTTCGAGCGGAGGCATGAATTCCGAGCCAATCCGCCGGGCGACAGGGATGGACACGAGAAGCACCACCAGAGCCGCTCCCACCATCCGCCACGGATGCGCCAGGGCCCGGCGGGCAAGGGGTTCGTAAAACCGGTGCAGGATCCGGTTGACGGGGTTTTTGTGTTCAGGAGCCACCTCGGGACTGATCAGAATGGAAAGGAGAGAGGGGGCCAGGGTGACGGAAAGGATGGCGGCAAAGAGCATGGAAAAGGTTTTGGTGAAGGCGAGAGGTTTGAAGAGACGTCCTTCCTGAGCTTCCAGAGCAAAGACGGGGAGAAAGGAAACGGTGATCACCAGGAGGGAGAAGAAGAGAGGACGTCCCACTTCGACGGTGGCCTGATGGATGGCCTGGAGACGTTCCTGATAGGTGAGCCGCCCTCCCTTCCGGTTCTGAGCTTCCTCAATGCGTTTGTGGGCGTTTTCGATCATCACCACCGCCGCGTCCACCATCGCTCCAAGAGCAATGGCAATGCCCCCCAGGCTCATGATGTTGGCCGTGATCTTCATGCCCGCCATGGGGATGAAGGACAGGAGGATGGCCACCGGGAGGAGGAAGATGGCCACCAGAGCGCTCCGCAGGGACCAGAGGAACACGATGGCCACGAGGGACACGATCACAGACTCCTCCACCAGAGCCCGAAGCAACACGCCGATGGCTTTGTGAATCAGCTCGCTCCGGTCATAGGTGGTGACCACCTTCACCCCTTCTGGAAGGGTGGACTGGAGTTCCTGGAGACGGGTTTTCACCCGGTTGATCACCCGGAGGGCGTTTTCTCCCTGTCGCATCACCACCACACCGCCCACCACATCCCCCTGTCCGTTGAGATCCGCCACGCCCCGGCGGGGGGCCGGTCCGAACTGGACGTGGGCCACGTCTTTGACATAGACGGGCCTCCCGTCCCGGCCCCAGCCCACCACCGTGTTTTCGAGATCCTCCAGGCTTCGGACATACCCCAGGCCCCGGATGATCACCTCCCGGCCTTCCCACTCGAAGTTTCGTCCTCCCACGTCCCGGTTGGCCTTCCGAACCGCCATCATGAGATCCCGAACCGCGAACCCGTGGGCGGCGAGTTTCACCGGATCCACGACGATCTGATATTCTTTCACCAGACCCCCGACGCTTGCGACTTCGGACACGCCCGGCACGGCCTGGAGGGCATACCGGAGATACCAGTCCTGAAACGTTCGAAGATCGGCGAGGCTCCAGCGACCGGTGGTGTCCACCAGGGCATACTGGAACACCCAGCCGAGACCTGTGGCATCCGGTCCCAGGGTGATGCCCGCATCGGGGGGAAGGTCTTTCTGGACCTGTGCAAGGTATTCCAGCACGCGGGAACGGGCCCAGTAAAGATCCGTCCCCTCCTCAAAAATGACATAAACGAAGGCGTTACCGAACATGGAATAACCCCGCACCGTTTTCACACCGGGTGCGGAGATCAGGCGGCTGGTGATGGGATAGGTGACCTGCTCCTCCATGAGATCGGGACTCCGTCCCATCCAGGAGACGTGCAGGATCACCTGGGGATCCGTGAGATCCGGGATGGCGTCCAGCGGTGTGCGAAACAGGCTGTATGCCCCGATCAGCGTGGCAAGAAACGTGAGGAGAAACACCAGCCCCCGGTTCCAGAAGGACCAGTCAATCAACGCGCGGATCATGGTCAAAAGCTCCTTTTGTCTTTTGTTGAGGATTCTCTGCCTTTCTCATCAGTGCGCATGTCCTCCCCCACCGGTGACGGAAAGCCGGCTCTCTGCATCCAGCAGGAACGTCCCCTGCGCCACCACCGCTTCGCCTTCTGAAAGGCCTTCGGTGATCGCGGCCCAGGTGTCGGTAAGGGCCGTCACCTGAACTTCCCGGGGCATAAAATGGTTGGGAGAAGTTTCCACGAAAACGATCCAGGTGTTGCCGGTCCACACAAGCGCGTTTCGGGGGACACGCAGCACATCCGACAGGGTCCGGGCGATCCGGAGCACCGCACTCATCCCGGGACGGAGTTTCACGCCGGGATTGGAAAATTCCGCCCGCATCTGGAGGGTTCTTGTGCGGATCTCCGCTGTGGGAGAGAGAAAGATCACTTTCCCGGTGAGGGTTGTGCCGTCCATCAGGGACACGTCCACCCGATCCCCTTCCCGGACAAAGGCCAGATCTTTTTCAGGGAGGAAGGCTTCCACCCACACCCGGGAGAGGTCCACAATTTCAAAGGCCTTCTGCCCCGGACGGACCCGGTCTCCCTCATACACCCGTTTGTTCATCACCACGCCCGAGACGGGGGAAAGGAAGGGAAGTTCATACAGCACCGTGTCCTGCGTTTCCAGATAGGCGATCACTTCCGGGGAAACACCGAGAAGCCGGAGACGGGTGCGCACCCGGGCCTCCAGGCGGGCATCCCCGCGGGCCCGAGCCTGAAAGAACTCCTCCTGCACCTCGGCAAGGGTGGGGGAATAAAGCCAGAACAGGGTGTCTCCCTTCCGAACGGTTTTCCCCTCATAGTCCGCCAGAAGGCGGGTGATCCATCCATCCACCCGGAGGGTGATGGACACCCGGCGATCCTCCGGCGTGCGCACTTCCCCGGCAAGCCGAAGTTCTTTTCGCACCGTTCCCCGCTCCACCTTTGCTACCGCCACACCGATGGCCTGACGGATGGCCGGAACGAGCTGCACCATGCCATAACCTTCCGGCATGGCAACCTCCTGGCCCGCCCCGGCATCCGTCGGTTTTTCCGACGTCTGGTGCTCCGAGGGGGCCGCATGATCACTGTGCTGGGCGAAAAGACGCCCCGCGGACAGCAACAAAAGCGCAAGCCAGAAAACCTGGCCAGGCCGGTGAAAACGAACTCCAAACATGGTTCTTCCTCCTTTTTATTCCACATCCCAGCGATCGTACAGGGCCCGAAGCTGGACCCGGGTCACAAAGAGATCCCGCCGGGTTTCGTCCAGGTTTTTCAGAATTTCGAAGCGCTTGCCGTAGACGTCCAGCCATTCCAGATAACTGCGTTTCCCCGCTGTGAAGGATTCCTCCACCGAGGCGAGGAGCGTCTCCACTTCCCGAAGAGCTTCCTCCAGACGAACCTTCCGCACGGCAAGTGCTCGCAGACGGGCGGTGAGACTCTCCACCAGCGAACGGGTGGCGAGATCCGCCTCTCTCCGGTTTGCCCGGGCGGCGGCGAGCATGGCAGACGTGGAACGGTAAAGGGAAAGCTGCTTGACAGGAAACAGAAGGGGCACGGTGAGCATGGCCTGAGTCATGGTCATGCCCGACCGTTCCATTTGCATCACCTGAACCTGGATGGAGGGGAGGAAACTCCACAGGGCCCGACGGTTCTCCCGGAGACGCAGGCTTTCCAGCAATCGGCTTCTTTCCTGAGGCAGGCTCGGCGCATCAGGAGGGGAAAAATCGTCCTCCGGGATCCCCTCCACGGCCGGAAGGCTGTCCAGGTCCAGCAGGGCCTGAAGACGTGCCTGCGCTGCATCTTCCATGGCCCGGGCCTTTTCCAGCTGGGCTTCCAGCAGGAGACGTTCCACCTCAAAGCGGGTGGCCTCCATCAGGGGACGTCCGGTCTCATAGCGCTTCCCTGCGACACCGGTCGCCTCTTCCAGCCGCTTCCGATAATCTTGAATATAGTGGATGAGCGACCGGGCGTAAGCAAGGTCCGCATAGGCCCGGGAAACTTCAAAAAGAATCTGGCTCCGCGCAGAAGCGACACGCCAGGATGCAAGGTCGCGACGGGCCTGTGCTGCACGGTAGTTTTCCCAGAGCACCAGAGGAAAGGGCGTGCGCTGGGCAATCATCCATCCCCGCTCACTCCAGGGGGCCTCCATGGGGTCGAAGGTGTATCCCACCATGGGATCGGGAGGGAGGAGGGCCGGGAGGGTCTGTTGAGAAGCCGCCTTTGCCTCCATACGAGAGGCCTGGATGGAGGGATTGACTTCAAGGGCTCGCCGGAGGGCTTCCGGATAGGAAAGCGTTCCTCCGGTCTGAGCCAGCATCATCCACAGGATCATGGCCGGACCTCCGGGGTTTGAGGGCCATGGGTGCCCCATCCGATGGGGCGGGGGGTGCAGGGTTGGGTGGTGTTCCTCATACCTTTCCTCCTGTTTGGTTTTAAGGTGCTGGAATGCCCAAAACCCTCGGCCGCCTCAGGAGCGGCGGGTCGGGAGGAGGAAAGGCGGGATCAGCAGAGGAGGGCGACGGTATGAGCCCGGATCAGGGACAGTGGGGGTGCACGTCCCTCCGAAGAGGAACGGATCGGCTGCGTCTGTTTTCCCGGGAAAAGGGGGTCCACAGAGAGGGGAGAGCCCACGGAATACACACCGGGGAGTTCTGGAGACTTCAGGACAAGGGTGTGCGTCCCTTGAATCCCGTGGCAACCAACCATCGGGGCTTCATGGGGCAAATCGCACATATCCGCGGATGCATGCCCCATGGAAACGCAACACGAAACCTCACACGATGGCTCCGCCGCGGTGTTGGGAGCGTTTCCGAAAAGAACCACTGCCAAAATTACCGGATACATGACCATAGTATATGCCTCCGAAAAAGCTCTGTCAAGGTCGAGGATGAAGGTTCGGGCCTCACCATGGACAATATGAAACCAGGCCGAAACAAAAAGCGGGAGGAAAATCCATGACACCGAACGAGGCTTATGAGAAGTTGCTTGCCTGGAGCAAGGAACTGGCCCATCTCTCGGCTGCCACCAGTCTTCTTTACTGGGATATGCGCACCAAGATGCCCCGGAAAGCCACACCCTACCGGAGTGAGGTGGTGGCTTTTCTCGCCGGCGAACTCCACCGGCGCCGCACCCGCGCCGAGGTGGGAGAGTGGCTCGCTGCTGCATCCGAAGGGGACTTCACAAAGGATCCCCTCTCCCCTGAAGCGGTGAACCTCCGGTGGTGGAAACTGGGATATGAGCGGAGCCAGAAATACCCCGAAGCCTGGGTGAAGGAGCGGGCACGCCTTGCCACCGAGGCGGAAAAGGTGTGGGAGGTGGCGCGGCGGGATGACGATTTTTCCCTCTTCGCGCCGTACCTTGAGCAGCTGGTGCAAATGGCCCGGGAGGAAGCCGAATTTCTGGGCTATGAAGACGATCCCTACGATGCTCTGCTGGACCTTTATGAACCGGGCATGACCACCCGGCGCCTCCGGGAAATCTTTGAACCCCTGGCCCGGGAACTTCCGGACATCATTCGTGACCTCCCGCAGGCCACCCCCGATCTCCGCCCTCCCTATCCCCAGGCGGTTCAGGAGGAGTTCATCCTCCAGGTGTATGCCCACTGGGGGTTTGACGCAGAGGAGTTTCGTCTGGATACCACCGTGCATCCCTTCTTCACCCGGATCACCCCCGGCGACCTCCGGATCACCACCCGTTATAGCGAAGAGGATTTCCGCCAGGCCGTGTTCGGGGCCTTCCATGAAGCCGGCCATGCCCAGTATGACCGGGGGCTTCCGGCAGAACACTGGGGCACGCCCCGGGGATCGTCCATTTCCCTCGGCGTTCACGAATCTCAGTCCCGTTTCTGGGAAAACTTCGTGGGGCGGAGTCCCGCCTTCTGGGAGTTTTTCTATCCCCTCTTCCAGAAGATGTTCCCGCAGCACAAAGAAACCTCCCTGGAATCCTTCCTCCACACGGTGAACGAAATGCGTCCTTCGCTCATCCGGGTGGAGGCGGATGAAGTGACCTACAATCTGCACATTTTCCTCCGGTTCGAACTGGAGCACGCCCTTGTGAACGGCGAACTTTCCGTGATGGATCTGCCTTCGGCGTGGAACGAGCGGTTCCGGGAGCTGCTGGGCCTGGAGGTCCCCTCCAACCGGGAGGGCGTGCTTCAGGACGTCCACTGGTCCCATGGTTCTTTTGGATATTTCCCCACCTACGCTCTGGGCAACATCTACGGTGCGGCGTTCCATGCCCGTCTCCGGGAAGAGCTGGACCTTGAGGATCTCTTCCGGAAGGGCGAATTCCTTCCGGTGTATGAATGGCTCCAGAAAAACGTCTATGCCTGGGGGAAAACCTTTGGTCCGGAGGAGCTTGTGGAACGGGTGACCGGCAAGCCGGTTTCCGCCGAACCCCTGCTTGCCTATGTGAGGGAGAAGATTGCCTTTCTGAAAACCCTCCGGGTATGATTTTCCTGATCGTTTCCTTCTCCACCCTGGGGCTCACCCTGCGCTCGGCGGCAGGGCCCGCCGAGCGCGCCCTCCTCGGATTTCCGGAAGGGTTCTATCAGCCCGCCAGGGCCTGGTGGACGGCGCCCGGATTCTGGATGGGTGCCAGCGTGGGCTGGAAAGGTGAGCGTTCCGACACCCTGGTTCTTCTGGACGATCCGTCCATCGACCCGGACTCCGTGCCCTTTGAGGTCCCCATCCGTCTCCCCCTCACCACCCACCTGGATGCAACCGGCGGCGTGAGTTTTGTGGGCGGGGCGATCTCCACCCGGTGGGGCATGATGGGTGTGGGCGCAGGGGGTGGACTGGGCAACACCCTCGCTCTGGGGGGATCTTCCCGGCAGGTGCTCACGCTGGATGTGACCTTTGAGGACACCCTGACCCACCAGGATATCCCCGATCTGGACCCTCAGGAGCGGATACCCGTGTCTGTCCGGCTGCAGGGAGACCTGGAGATCACCCTCACCGGAGACGTTTCGTTCGGGGAGTCCCGAACGCCTTTCTTTCTGCATCTCGTCCGGGAAAAACCCTGGGGAAGCTGGGGGGTGGGACTTCTTCTGGAAGACGTGCGGATTCGCGGGGCGGGAAGCGCGGGAGTGGGGCTGGATGCATCGGCCACCACACGGGCAAGCGCCGTGGTGGATACGACGACCGGCTGGTCCCTGGTGGGGAATTTTGCCGGAGCCTTTCAGGACAGCACCCTCTTTGCGGTTTCGGTCACGGGCGAACTCCGGGCGCTCCAGCCGTCCCTCGGTGTGGGAGCCCTCCGCAGGTTTTCCCTCTGGCGCCTCCGGGGAGCGGTGGATGCGGGACTCTGGGCCACCCTCCCGGTGGACGCTTCGGGGGACCTTCGTGTCCGTGTGCTCGTGCCCACCTCCGAGCCTGCAGATGTCGCGTGGAGCTGGGACAGTCTCCAGGTGGACACCACGGCGCGGGTGATCCAGGGGGGTGGAACCCTTCAGATGGGAGCCCTGAAGGACACCGTGGTGGATCTGGTCCACGAGACGGGGACCTTCCACCTCCCCGGTGTCTGGGGAGGTCGGCTCGGGCTGAGCTTCGGCGTGGGCAGGGTGGACGTGGCCCTCTCAGGGGCGTTCACCGGACAGGGAGGGAGTCTCGAGCGGACGGATCTTCTGGCGGATCTGGGGTTGAATTTCCGGGTCTTTTCCCTTCACGGGATGGGAGGTCTGGTTTCTGCCCGCACGCACCTGGGCGAGGTTTCCACCGGGTGGCTCCCCATGGCCTATGGCGGCCTGCGTCTTGCGTTCCGGGTGGCCCGGCTGGACATCCGAACGGGGTTGCTGTATCAGAGTTCCCAGGCCGCCTTTCAGTTCCTTTCCCGGGAGGGAAGCCTTTCCCGGCCGATGTGGCTTCTTGCGGTGGGATACCGGATGTGAGTCATGGCACAAAATCGGGCGTTTGAGGCACTGCCGGAGCGATACGATTCCTGGTTTGAGCGACATCCGGATGCCTATGAGGCCGAACTTCGCGCGTTGCGGAGGGTACTTCTCCCCTTCCGGAAAGGGCTTGAAGTGGGTGTGGGAAGCGGGAGGTTTGCCGCCCCTCTGGGCTTTGCCTTCGGTGTGGATCCCGCCCTCGCCCTTCTCCGACAGGCCCGTGCCAGGGGACTCCGGGTGGTTCGGGGTGTGGCGGAACATCTTCCCGTACGAACCGAATCGGTGGATGCGGTTCTCCTGGTGACCACGGTGTGTTTTGTGGATGATCTGGACCGCACCTTCCGGGAAATCCACCGGGTGCTTGTGCCCGGCGGGTTTCTGGTGACCGGGTTTGTGGACCGCGATTCATGGCTGGGCGAGCGTTACCTCCGGGAGAAAGAGCGGAATCCCTTCTATCGGGACGCGACCTTTGTTTCCACGCCTGAACTTCTGGAAAAACTCAACGCAGCCGGGTTTCGGGCGGAGCAGGTGATGCAAACCCTGTTTGAGAGCCAGGAGCACCCCTATGGCGAGGGACGAATCCAGGACGGATACGGCACGGGAGCCTTCGTCGCCCTCCGTGCCCGGAAGGCTTAAGCGCTGGCTGTTTGCAGCCCGGATCCCCACCCTTCCGGCCGCCCTATCCCCTGTGGTGGTCGGGAGTGCGCTGGCCTTTCGGGACGGATCCTTCCATTGGCTCGCGGGACTGGCGGCGCTGTGGGGGGCCCTCTGGATCCAGATCGGCACCAACTTTGTGAACGACCTGTATGACGGCCTGCGGGGGGTGGATCGTCCGGAGGATCGTCTCGGCCCCCCCCGGGCGGTGGCCCTGGGCTGGATTCCTCCGGACACCATGCGCCGCGCAGCCTGGCTGGCCTTCGGGCTTGCGACACTGGCCGGGGTGTATCTCGTGTTCCGCGGAGGGATCCCCATCCTCGTGATCGGTCTTCTCTCCATTCTTGCAGGATGGGGATACACCGCCGGGCCCTTCCCCCTTGCCCGCACACCCCTGGCCGATCTGGCGGTGCTGGTGTTCTTTGGTCTTGTGGCTGTGGGGGGGACCTATTATGTCCACACCCTGTCCCTTTCGCCCGATGCTCTCCTTGCCGGTGTGGCCGTGGGTGGACTGATCACCAACATTCTGGTGGTGAACAACGTTCGGGACCGCTTCTCCGATGCCCGTGCCGGCCGGAAGACCGTTCCCGTGCTGCTGGGGAAGCGGGGAGGACTCCTGGAATATGCCTTTTTCCTCGCCCTGGCTTATGGCATCGCCCTTCACCTTCAGGCCTGGCTTGCCGGCATCACCCTGCCCTTTGCCCTTCTCCAGTTCCTTCGTCTCGCACGGGAGGAAGGCCCGGCCCTCAACCGGGTGCTTGCAGGGACCGGAGCCACCGTGTTTTTCTATGCCCTCACCTTCTCGCTGGATGTGGCCTTTTTGCGTTGAAAAATGACGGAAAAACGTGTATACTAAAAGTCTCATATCCCTTTCTTTCTGGGTCATAGCATTCGAGCAAGGAGGCGCAGGATGGAAGTTCTTGTGCTCTTAAAGAAAGTCCCCGACACGGGAATCCCCCTGAAGGTCACGTCGGATGGTTCGGACATTGACCGGACGGGGATCACCTATGTGATGAGTCCCTACGACGAGTATGCCCTGGAGGCCGCCCTCCGTCTCAAGGAAGCCGGGAAGGTGAGCGGGATCTCGGTGCTCACACTGGGCGACGCCGGTGCCGAAGAAATTCTGCGAACCGCCCTCGCTAAAGGTGCCGACCGCGCGTTCCGGATCGATGCGGAGAACTTTGAGCTCCTGGACGGATGGGCCACCGCCCGGGCCATCCACGCGTGGTTGAAGGATCAGAGCTTTTCCCTGATCCTTGCCGGGAAAGAGGCGGTGGACGACGCCTCGTCCCAGGTGCCTTTCTATCTCGCATCCTTTCTGGGATGGCCGGCGGTGAGTTATGCGGTGGACATGGACGTGGAGGGCGAACGGGTCCTGGTGGAGCGGGAGACGGACCGGGGCGAGGAGAAGCTGGCCCTTCCCCTTCCGGCAGTGGTGGCCTTTGATCGGGCAAGATATGAACCCCGCCTGCCCAACCTCCGGGGCATCATGCAGGCCAAACGCAAGCCCATTGAGGTGATCAGCATCGACGTGCCCGCTCCATCCATCCAGCGGACAGGACTGGAGATGCCCCCACCCCGGGAAGCCGGCCGGGTGACCACGAGCGAATTCCCCCAGAACGTGGAAGAACTCATCCAGTTTCTTGAGGAAAAGGGTCTCATCTGAGGAGGTGGACCATGATTGTGGCCTTTGTGGAAACCCTTGACGGCGTCCTGAAAGACGTGGCGTTTGAAACCGTTTCGGTGGCGGCACGGGTGAAGGAGGCCCTGGGGGGCGAGGTGGTGGCAGTGGGTGCCGGGAAAAAACCGGAGAACCTTGAACACCTTGGAAAGTTCGGCGCGGACCGGGTGATCTTTGTGGAGGATGAGCGGGTGGAATACGCCGCTCAGGCCCGGGCCCATGCCGTGCTGAAGGCGCTGGAAGGCAAAGAGTTGAAGGCGGTGGTGTTCCCCGCCACCAAGCCCGGGAAAGAAGTGGCGCCTTTTGTGGCAGCGGGACTTTCGTCCCCCATGCTCACGGACATCGTTGACCTTTCCTTTGACGGTTCGGCCCTCGTGGCGAAGAAACCCCTGTATGCCGGCAAGGTGATCGGCACCTTCCGTCTGGAAGCCCCCGTGCTCATCTTTTCTCACCGTCCCAAAGCCTTCGGGGCGGACGAGAAAGGGGGCGAGGCTCCGGTGGAGGTGATTCAGGTGGACCTCCCCGATGAAGCCCTGCGGCTGGAGGTGGTGGAGATCAAAGAGAAGGAGAAGGGCGAGGTGGATGTGGCGGAAGCCGATTACATCGTTTCCGGGGGCCGCGGTATGGGTGGACCCGAAAACTTCAAACTCCTCTATGAACTTGCGGACGTGCTCACGAAGCTCACGGGCAAAAAAGTTGCCGTGGGTGCCTCCCGTGCTGCGGTGGACGCGGGATGGATGCCCCACTCCCACCAGGTGGGTCAGACCGGAAAGGTGGTGTCTCCTGAACTTTACATCGCCGTGGGGATCAGCGGTGCCCTCCAGCATCTCGCCGGCATGCGCACGTCCAAGTATATCGTGGCCATCAACAAGGACCCCGAAGCCCCCATCTTCAAACTCGCCGACTTCGGCGTGGTGGACGATCTCTTCCGGGTGGTTCCCGAACTCACGAAGCGCCTGAAGGAGAGGGCCGGGGGATGAAGACCTCCCTTGCCCACACCCTGGAATTGGAGGAACACCGGATCCTCCGGGAAACGGTCCGCAAGTTCGTGGACGAGAAGGTCCGCCCCGTGGCGGCCGAAATGGACGAACGGGATCACTTTCCCCGGGAACTGTTCCGGGGGATGGCGGACCTGGGGCTCACCGGTCTCATGATTCCGGAGGAATACGGGGGGTTTGGGGAAGATCTCCTGGCCACCGTGATCGCGTTCGAAGAGATAGGGCGGGCCAGTCCCGCCCTGTCTCTTTCTCTGCTGGCCCACACCATCCTCGCGGGTGTTCCCATCACGAGATACGGCACGCCCGAACAGAAATCCAGGTATCTTCCGAAACTCGCGTCGGGCGAATGGATCGGAGGCACCGCCTACACCGAACCCAATGCCGGTTCGGACGCGGCGGCCATCCAGACCCGGGCGGAAAAGGTGAAGGGGGGCTGGAGGCTTTACGGCAGCAAGGTGTTTATCACCAACGGTTCGGAGGCCAGCCTCCTGGTGGTGTATGCCAAAACGGATCCCGATGCAGGACACCGGGGCATCACCGCCTTCCTTGTGGAGGTCCCGACGGAGGGGTTCAGCGTTTCCAAGAACTTTGAAAAGATGGGCATGCGGGGGTCTCCCACCTCCGCCCTGTATTTCGACGGCGTGTTTGTGCCCGAAGAAAACGTGCTCGGAACGCTGAACCGCGGGTTTTATCAGGTGATGCACGGGTTCAACGTGGAGCGGATGACCATTGTGGCCATTTCCGTCGGGATTCTCCAGGAAGTGCTGGAATGGATGCTGGAACATGCCTCGGTGCGCAAGCAATACGGCCGCCCCATCGGTGCCTTTCAGCTCGTCCAGGAGAAAATTGCCCGGACCTTTGTGGATCTGGAACTTGCCCGCACCTACCTGTATCTTGCGGCCCGGGAATACCATCCCGAGGAAGACTGGCGCTTCCCGGCCGCAACCATCAAGATCTTTGCCGCGGAACAGGCCACCCGCAGAGCTCTGGACGGCATTCAGGTCCTGGGGGGCTATGGTTACACCCGGGAATATCCCCTGGAGCGTCTGATGCGGGATGCCAAACTCATGGAAATCGGTGCCGGAACCACCGAAATGATGATCCGGGTGATCGCCCGGAGTTTGCTTCGCCGGTGGGGACTCTCCGAGGAGGACCTTGAAGGTTCGTGAGGATGGACCTATAGATAAAGCGGAGGCTGGCTTAAGGAGGTTGGCTTATGCGACTGGATGAATATGAGAAGAAAGGGGAGCGCCCGTGGTTGACGTTTTATGGGAAGAACGTTCCCGCCCATATTCGCTATCCTGAGGTGCCCCTCTATTTTCTTCTGGACGATGCCCGGGCTCGGTTTCCCCACCGTCCGGCCACGCTCTTTTTCAGGAAAACCCTGACCTATGAGGAACTCTTTGAGCGGGTGGAGGCCCTGGCCACGGCGTTCCAGAAAACCCTGAAGATCCAGAAGGGAGATCGGGTTCTGCTGGTGCTTCCCAATTCTCCCCAGTTTGTCATGTCCTTCTATGCCATTCTCAAAGCCGGGGGCATTGCGGTTCAGGGAAACCCCCTCTACACGTCTGACGAACTCCGGTATGAGGTGGAGGATTCCGGCGCCCGCTATGCCATCACCCTGGATTTTCTCTATCCCAAACTGGAACCTCTCCTGGAGGAGGGCCTTCTGGACGGCATCGTGGTGGCCAGACTCCAGAGCGAAATGGGCTTCCCCTACAACATGCTTTTCCCCCTGAAGCTTCGCAAAGAGGGGCGCTCGGTGAAGGTTCCCGACCGCCCGGGCATTTTCCATTTTGAAGAGCTCCTCAAAACCGAGCCGGACTGGCGAGCACCCTCCATCCATCCGAGGGAAGATGTGGCGCTGTTTCAGTATACGGGAGGGACCACCGGAAAACCCAAGGCGGTGATGCTTTCTCACTTCAATCTGGTGGTGAATACCTATCAGATCATCGCCTGGTCGGAAGATGTGCGGTATGGGGAGGATAGCCTGCTTGCGGTGATTCCCTTTTTCCACGTGTACGGGATGAGCGTCGCCCTGAACTTTGCCATCGCCACTGCCAGCCGCCTGATCATCCATCCCCAGTTCCACGTGAAAGATGTGATACGGGATCTGGAACGCTACAAAGTGGCCTTCTTTCCCGGCGTGCCGGCCATGTACATTGCCATCCTCAACCATCCCGACGTGAAAAAATACGACCTCTCGTCCGTGCGGGTGTGCCTTTCCGGTTCGGCGCCTCTTCCGGTGAAGGTGAAGGAGGATTTTGAGCGCCTCACGGGCGCCAAGCTGATTGAGGGCTACGGTCTTTCGGAAGCCTCTCCCGTCACCCACAGCAATCCGGTGTATGGCCTCAACAAACCCGGATCGGTGGGCATCCCCTTCCCCGACACCCTGGCGGCCATCGTGGATATGGAGAAGGGGGAGGACGTGCTTCCTCCAGGGGAAGAAGGGGAACTGGTGGTGAAGGGACCTCAGGTGATGCTCGGATACTGGAACCGGCCGGAGGAAACCGCGAAAACCCTGCGGAACGGCTGGCTCTATACGGGGGACATCGCCCGGATGGACAAAGACGGGTATTTCTATATCGTGGACCGCAAGAAAGATATGATCATCGTGGGGGGCTACAACGTGTATCCCCGGGAAGTGGAGGAGGTCCTTTATCAGCATCCCAAGGTGAAAGAGGCGGCGGTGGTGGGCGTGCCCCATGAGTTCTACGGTGAAGTGCCCAAGGCGTTCATCGTGCTCAAGGAAGGGGCGACCGCCACGGAGGAGGAGATCCGGGAGTTCCTTGCCCAGCATCTGGCGAAATACAAAATCCCCCATGAGATTGAATTTCGGGATGAACTCCCCAAAACCTTTGTGGGGAAAGTCCTGCGTCGGGAACTCCGGGAAAAAGAAGCCGAAACCAAGGAGTGAGTCATGGTTTATCAGGACCTGGTGGTCCGGAACAACACCAAACTGGTCCTCCTGGTGGCCGATGGCCTGGGAGGGTTGCCCCATCCTGAGTTTGAACACAAGACCGAACTGGAATACGCCCACACCCCCCATCTGGATCGTCTGGCTGCCCGTTCGGCCCTGGGGCTTCACCTGCCCCTTTCACCCGGCCTCACGCCCGGGAGCGGTCCTGCCCATCTGGCCCTTTTCGGATATGATCCCTTCGAATACCGTCTGGGCCGGGGAATCCTGGAGGCGCTGGGCCTGGATGCACCGCTGGAGCCCGGCGATGTGGCCCTCCGGGGGAACTTCGTCACCCTGGATGCTTCCGGGAACGTGGTGGATCGTCGGGCGGGCAGGATTTCGGATGACGAGGCCCGTCCCCTCCTCCTCCGGCTCAAGAACGAGATTCCTTCCGTGGAAGACGTGGAACTCGTCTGGGTGCCGGGCAAAGAGCACCGGTTCGTTCTGATCCTGCGGGGGACCGATGTGTCCGATAACGTGTCGGACACGGATCCGGGACGAGAGGGCGTCCCGCCACTGGAGGCCCAGCCCACGTCTCCCGCGGGGGAAAAGGCGGCCCGGGTGATCCAGGCCGTGATGGAAAAAGCCCGGGAGGTGCTTGCCGGGGAGAAGGCCAACGGTGTGGTGTTCCGGGGTGCGGCTTCCCTTCCTTCCATCCCCTCCTTTGAGGAGCGGTGGGGACTCAAGGCGATGGGGCTTGCCTATTATCCCATGTACCGCGGCCTGGCCAAACTGGTGGGCATGACCGTTCCCCACGTGGAAAGTTTTGACGAAGCGCTGGAAAAGCTCCAGCAGGCGTGGGAGAGCTTTGACTTTTTCTTCATTCATTTCAAGGAAACCGACAAGAAAGGAGAGGATGGAGATTTCGCGGGCAAGGTTAAAGCGATTGAACGGCTGGATGCCGCGTTACCCACGATTCTGAAACTCAACCCCACCGTTCTGGTGGTTACAGGGGATCACGCCACGCCGGCCCTCTATCGATCCCATTCCTGGCATCCCGTGCCCCTTCTCCTCCACGGCCCCTTCAGCGGCCACGACGGCGTGGAAGCCTTTTATGAGAAGGTATGCCGTCAGGGAAGCCTTGGAGTGATGGGCGCTCCGGCCATTCTCCCCCTCATGCTTGCCAACGCAGGGCGGCTCAAACGCTATGGAGCTTGAGCTTTTCCAGGACCCTGTCCGCGTTCCCCTGGGGGATCGGGAACTCGAGATCACACCGGTGGGGGAAGGGGTCTTCCGGTTTGCCCTGGACGATTCGGTGAAGATCATTGCCGTGGAAGGGGACCGGGCCCGTATCCAGCTGATGCCTGCATATCTGGATCGTCCGGCCCTCCTCATGTTTGATCCGCCCATCGCCCTTGCCCCCAGAGGACGGGCGGAGATTTTTGTGACCCTGCCCGTGGGCGTGGAAGTGGTCCTCCTTGAGAACGGTTCGTCTGTGCCTGTATACGAGATTCTTCCTCCAAAATTGAAGCGTGCCTGGTTTGGGGACATGGAGAGCGGTGTGCTCGTCTATGCCGTTTCCGCCCAGATTGTGGAAGATCCCTCGTCTGCTCCCGCAGATCGGTTTACCGTGCTCCTCCCCCTTTCCATCCGATCCGAGGACCAGACCTCCCACGATCTTCGCCATCTTCTTGTGGACACGCCCCAGCTTTCCATCTATGAGAACGAGGAGGGCGTCCGGTTTACGGAAGTGGTGGACGTGATTGTGACGGAGGAGCGGATGGAAATCCGGTACACGGACCGACCGCCGGACCGGGGACTCCGGGAGATCCGGAAGGGGCTTGAAAGTGCCCAGCTCCATGGCCTGGATCGGCTGGCCCGGAGGACGCTCTCCCGCTGGAAGCAGCTTCTCCGTCCCTTTGATCCCTTTGGAAATTGAGGAGGCCAACCATGGAATGGGCGTCCGCATTGTTCCAGACTGCGCTGAAGACCGTGGAAGCCAACCGGGAGGCGATCCTCGGATTTGGCCTGAAACTCCTTGGAGCCCTTGCCCTTCTTCTGGCCGTACGCATCTATTTGCGGCGCTTTCACCGGCGGTGGTTGCGTCAGCTGGAACCCCAGCTCGGACGCCACACCACCGCGGTCATCACCCGGTTCTCCGCCTATGGCGTCTGGCTCCTCTGGTTTCTGGGGGTGCTTGTGCTGTTCGGCGTCAACCCCGGAACGCTGTTTGCAGGTCTGGGGCTCTTTTCGGTGGCCATCGGTTTTGCCGCCCAGAAATCCGTGTCGAACCTGATTTCAGGTCTCTTCATCCTCTTCGACCGTCCCTTTGAAATCGGCGATTTCGTGGATATTGGGGGAACCATTGGCACGGTTGCCGCCATCGATCTTCTGTCCACCAGGCTGCGCACCCCGGACAACCTCCTGGTCCGGATTCCCAACGAAACAGTCCTGGGGAGCGTCATCCGGAACTTCACCCACTTTGACATTCGCCGGCTCGCCCTCCAGGTGGGCGTGGCCTATGATGCAGACCTGAAAAAAGTTCAGGAGGTCCTCTACCGGGTTCTTTCGGAACATCCCATGGTGCTTGCGGATCCGGCACCCCGGGTGATGCTCACGGAGTTCGCGGATTCTTCCATCAACTTTGAGGTGTGGGCGTGGGTGGAGCGGGTGAACTTTCTGGATGCGAAAACCCAGATCGCCCAGGCCATCAAGGAAGCCTTTGATCGGGAAGGGATTGAGATCCCGTTCCCCCAGCGGGTGGTGTATCTCCATCAGAGCGCGTGAGATGCGCTGGACGGGTGAACGGGTGGCGGTGACGGGCTGCGGGCAGGCGGGGCGTTCCATCTTCCGTGCCCTGAACACCCTGGGCGCGCGGGTGTACCTCTCGGAGTTGCGCCCAGGCTGTGATCTCGTGGGGCCCCGGGTGGAGACGGGCGGACACGGCCCCCTTCTCCACGAGGCCGACTGGATCCTTCCCAGTCCGGGGATTTCGCCCTTCCGGTATCCCCTGCGCTCCCTGCCCATGCCCCGGATTGGAGAGCTGGACGTGGTGGCACCCACCTGGACTGGACCAACGGTCGCCGTCACGGGAACCAACGGGAAAACCACCACCGTGGCCCTGCTTTCCCACGTGCTTCAGGTGTCCGCCTGGGGCAACATCGGAAACCCTCTGGGAGATTCCCTTTTTTCCCGGGGGCTGCGGGTCCTGGAACTCTCCAGTTTTCAGCTTCATTCTACGCGCCTCTTCCGGCCCACCATCGGCGTTCTTCTCAACATCGGCGAGGATCACGGAGACTGGTATCCCTCCCAGGATCTCTATGTCCAGGACAAGCTCCGGATGTTCCGGGATCAGACGCCGGAGGAATGGGCGGTTCTCCCCCGGGCGTGGGAGGAACGACGTCCGGGCAGAGGCAAACGCCTGTTTCTGGACGGAATCCCCGGGATCGTGCAGGAAGGGGACCGGTATGAGATTCAGGTGGGCAACCTTCACCGGTCCGGGACCCTGCCCCGCTTCTCGCCTTTCCGGGTGTTTGATACTGCGGTGCGGGTGGTTCTGCTGGTGGGCACACTGCTCGGTCTGTCGGTGGAGCGGCTTCACGGTCGTATCGTGTCCTTTGAGGGACTCCCTCACCGGATGGAAGCCCTGGGGGAGATTCGGGGACGGCTCTGGATCAACGATTCCAAGGCAACCAACCCCCATGCGGTGGAGGCGGCCCTCCAGGAAGCCGAACGGCCGGTGGTGCTTCTTCTGGGAGGGCTCAACAAGGGGCTGTCTTTTCGGGGGCTGGCGGATACAGTTCGTCGGTCGGTTCGTCACCTGGTGGTGTTCGGTGTATCCGGTGAGGAGATCGCCCGGGAACTGGAAGGGACGGTGCCCCTGACGCGGGTCTCAAGTCTTGAAGAAGCGGTCCAGACCGCCCTTCGGGTTTCCCAGCCCGGAGACTGGGTCCTCTTTTCGCCAGGCTGTGCGAGTTTTGACGCCTTTCGCAACTATGCCCATCGGGGGGAGGTCTTCCGTGAGATCGTACGGTCCCTCGCTTAATCCGCCGGTGGTCCTTGCGCTTGCGGTGATGTTTCTCCTTCTCGTGGGGGTGGTGGAATACTACTCCGCCATGGTGTATGCCGAAACCATCGAAATCACCCGGCTCTTCCCCCCGGAGTTTCTCAAATACGGTCTGCGGATCCTCCTTGCCCTGGGGGTGTTTATCTGGGTTCAGTGGGTGGACCTGCGGGCCTGGATCCACCCGGATTACGTTTCCACCGACCCCGGCTGGATCCAGCGAATCCCCTATTACCGGATCATCGCGGTGGTGACCCTGGTGCTTCTTGTGCTGGTGCCCTTTTTCGGAAAAGAGGTGGGGGGAGCCCGCCGGTGGATTTTCGGATTTCAGCCGGCGGAACTTGCCAAGGTGTTCTGGGTGATGTACCTTTCCCGGTATCTCTCAGAACTTGAAGAGGATCCCACCCGCAGTTTTTCGGCCTGGATTCCACCTCTCGTCGTGCTGGGACTTCTGTCCTTTCTCATTGCCCTTCAGCCCAACATCTCCACCATCGGCTTCCTGTGGCTCGTGTTTTTCGCCTATGTGGTGCTTGCGGGTCCGGTGTGGGCCCTTTTTCTCTTCGCCCCCCTGGGAATGGCAGGGTTTGTGGGGATGATCAAACTCTTTCCCCATGCCGCCCGGCGGGTGGAAAGTCTGGTGTCGGGGGAACTGCCGGAACAGGTGCAGATGGCGCTGGCTGCCATCCACGAAGGAGGACTGCTGGGCAAGGGACCCGGTCGGGGTCTTCTCAAGTTTGAGATCCCCCAGGCCCACAACGACTTTATCTTTGCCGTGATCGGGGAGGAAATGGGTGTGGTGGGGATGACCCTGGTGATCCTGGCCTTTCTCGCTTTGCTGTGGGCAACCTATCAGGCCCTTCAGTCCCGCCGGCTTTTTGACGATGAGAAGCTCCTGGTGTATGGCGCGGGCATGGTCCTGGTGCTTCAGGCGTTGGTCCATATCGGCGTAAATCTGGGGCTTCTTCCCCCCACGGGACAGGTGCTGCCTTTTGTGAGCCGGGGAGGCTCCAACCTGGTGGTGAGCGCATGGTGTCTGGGGATTCTCTGGAAAGGCCTCGCCGAATCGCACTCCTGACCGGAGGGACCGGCGGGCACATTTTCCCCGCCCTTGCCGTGGCCCATGCGGCCAGAGAGGTGGGGGTGGACGTGGTGGTGGGGATCGGAAGTCCCCACCTTGAGCGGGACTGGGGCGATGCGGTGGTGTATGAGGCCCCCCGTCTGCGTCCGGTCCACCGGGCGTTTCGGTCCCTTCCCCGGATCCTCTCACTTGCGGGAGAATGGCGAAGACGCCTGGCGGATGCGGATGCGGTCCTCGCCTTCGGAAGCTATGCCTCCTTTCCGGCCCTTCTCGGTGCGCTCCTGGCCCGGAAACCCCTGTATCTCCACGAACAGAACGTCCTGCCTGGAAGGGTCACCCGCCTCTTTGCGCCCTTTGCCCGGCGGGTTTTTCTCTCCTTTCCCGGCAGTCTTTCCCGGTATCCCCGGAAAGGCGAGTGGGTGGGGAATCCCATTCGTCCGGAGCTCTTTGCTTCAAGGGAAGGATGGACCCGGGAAGCCGCACGCCGGTTCTATGGCCTTCCGGAAAACAGCCTGGTGGTGGGCATCTTTGGAGGAAGTCAGGGGGCCCGGGGGCTCATGGAGAAAACCCTCCCGGTGCTGGTTCAGAAGGATGTTCCGGCGATCCCTCTTGTTATCACGGGAGAAAAACTCTTTCCGTGGGTGGAAGAGCGCTTTGGCGGGACCCGGGCGGTGCTCGTTCCCTTTGAGGAGGATATGGGACGGTTTTACACGGCGGTGGACGGTGTGATTTCCCGGGCGGGGGGCGGATCCATTGCCGAACTCATGACGTTTGAGATTCCCTCGCTGTTCGTTCCCTTTCCGTTTGCGGCGGACAACCATCAGGTGGCGAATGCGCTGGAGGTGGTGCGCATGGGGGCCGGAGAGATGATGGAGGAGAAGGACCTCCATCCCCGGCGCATCCGGACCTGGATCCGGCACCTTCAGGATCGGGATTACCGGGAGCGCCTCCGGGCGGGCATGCGAAAGCTTGCCCGTCCCCGTGCCGCATGGGACATGGTGAACAGGGTGCTGGAGGATCTCTCCCATGCCCCTTCGTCGGATTGAAGCCGTCTGCGCGTAAGGATCGAAATCCTGCGTGAAATGTTCCATTGTACACGACCTCCGGTGGTTTTGGGGGATTCATTCTCACCGGTCAGGTCGTCACAGGGAAGAAACGCGCTTCACCACCCATTCCAGATGTTCCCGCACCAGCGGGGAGGGCTCCTCCCTGAGGCGGGCACGCAGAAAGGCAAGGGCACGGTCCCGATCCCGGGGAACGCGGCGAACACGATCCAGCCAAGCCAGGGCGGCATTTCGCCGTAAGATTTCTGCCCGGATTCTTCGCAGGGGCGTGCCCGCAAAGCGGGTCCGGAACGTTTTTTCCTCCATGCTGGACGCTTCTTCAAGGGAGGGAACGTCCGGAATCCTGAGCTTCAGGGGAGTCTCCGGACGAACCTTTTCGGAAAGGATGTTCTGGTTCCAGGGGCACACGTCCTGACAGATATCACAGCCAAACAGATAACCCGCCATACGATCCCGCAGGACCTCCGGAACGGGATCGGTCCGGTTTTCGATGGTCTGATAGCTGATGCACAGCCGTGCGTCCAGAACGCCGGGTTCCCGGAGGGCTCCGGTGGGGCATGCCTCCAGGCACCGGGTGCAGGAGCCGCACAGCGTGAACACGCGTTCCGGGTCTTCGGTGCCTTCCGGGTTCTGGTCGGCCCATCCCTTCCGGTTGAGGTGCCACCATCGGGGGCGGGGGGAAGAAGGGAGTTCCAAGTCGGTGAGAATGGCGGCGATCAGGGTGTAGCTTCCCCATCGAGGATGAATGAGAAGGGTGTTTTTCCCGATGAATCCCAGGCCGGCCAGGGTCGCGTAATCCCGTTCCAGAAGGGGACCCGAATCCACGAAAAAGCGGGAGCGCGCGGACAGTCCGGCTTCCTCGAGGAACAGCCTCCACACCCGGCGAAGACGCCGGTGAAGCACGTTGTGGTAATCCTGATACCGGGCGTAGTGGGCGATGCCTCCACCGGAAAACGGGCTGTAGGGGGCAAGAAAAACCACCACCGATCGGGCACCCGGGAGAAGTTCCTCTGGATTCACGCGGAGATGGGCGGTTCGGGCGAGCCAGTTCATATCGGCTGCATAGCCCTTCTCCAGCCAGCGAAAAAAGACCTTGCGGGAGGGAGCCGGCACGGCGGGAGCCACACCCACGGCCACAAACCCGGCGTCCCGGGCGAGGCGTTCCAGGCGGTGGATCACGGGATTCAGGGGGAGACCAGGATCTTTTCGAAATACCGGATGGTCTTTCGAAGGCCCTCTTCCAGCGGAACCCTGGGAGACCACGCGAGAATCTGGCGGGCCCGGGAGATGTCCGGCCGACGACGGCGGGGGTCGTCTTCCATGGGATCCACAAACTGGATCCGGGCAGAGGATCCTGTGAGTTCCAGAATTTTGCGGGCAAGATCCAGAATGGTGTATTCTTCCGGATTTCCAAGATTCACGGGATAGGCGTAGTCCACATCCATCAGCCGGCGAATCCCCTCCACCAGATCCTCCACATACTGAAAACTCCGGGTCTGGGACCCGTCACCGTGCACGGTGAGATCTTCTCCCAGCAGAGCCTGACGGATGAAGGTGCTCACCACCCGGCCGTCATAGGGGTCCATCCGGGGACCGTACGTGTTGAAAATTCGGCAGATCCGGGTGGACAGGCCGAACATCCGGTGATAGGCCATGGTGAGGGCTTCGGCATAGCGTTTCGCCTCATCATAGACGCTCCGCACCCCCACGGGGTTGACATTACCCCAGTAATCTTCCGGCTGGGGATGGACCAGAGGATCCCCATACACCTCGCTTGTGGACGCAAGGAGAAAGGACGCACCGGTTCGGCGAGCCAGCTCCAGGAGATGGCGGGTTCCTTCGGCGTTCACCCGCAGGGTTTCCAGGGGTTTTTCCAGATACCGGGGGGGACTGGCAGGGCTTGCCAGGTGAAGGATCCAGTCCAGTTCTCCCTCCACCGGGAGGGGCTCCACCACGTCATGCTCAAGGAATTCAAAGGTCGGATACGCCTGAAGGGGGTCCAGGTTTTCCCGGCGCCCGGTGAGAAAGTTGTCCACCCCGATAACCGTGTGGCCTTCCTGAAGAAGGCGCTCGGCCAGATGACTCCCCACAAAACCCGCAGCGCCCGTAAGAAGAATCCGCATCTTACTGGGTGGCCGTGCTGAAGAGCTGCCAGAGGTTCACGGCCGAGACCACGGCCAGGGAAAGGTCCCGCAAGATGGACACGATGCGCTGGAGGCGGACGGTGCCGATGGTGGGAACCAGAATCACGTCGCCGGGTTCCAGGGGCCGGAGGGTGTCCTGGCCGAAGAGCACCCTTTCCAGATTGATCACCTCGTGGGTTCGGGATTCGGTGTGGGCGATGCGAATGGCCTTGAGGTTGGCACGGTCGGTGGGACCGCCGGCCATGGCCAGCGCATCCAGAAGGGTTCCACCGTCCTTGATCCAGAAGGTTCCTGGCCGTTTCACCTCTCCCATCACCGAGATCCGGATCTGGATGCCGCCCCCTTCTTCCGGAGGGGCGGGACGGAAGTCCTGGGCAGCCAGCAGGGAGGGAAGGAGAAGAAGCCAGCTCCACTTCATCAGTACGCTCCTTTTCCGGTGATCACGACCCGAAAGGTTTTGAGAAGAATATACACATCCAGCCACATGGACCAGTGCTGCACGTAATAGGCATCCAGAAGCTGCTGCATCATCACGTCCCCGTCGCTGCGGACGAGAACCTGCCAGAGCCCCGTGATGCCCGGAAGGGCCCGCTGACGGAGGCGCCGGATCACGGGAGAATAGCGGTCCAGGTGATAATCCGGGAGGGGACGGGGCCCCACCAGGGACATTTCGCCCCGGAGGACATTCCAGAACTGGGGAAGTTCGTCGATGCTGGTTTTGCGCAGGATTTTCCCCACAACGGGAAGAATGCGTGGGTCATCTTTGATTTTCTGAAACTGCTCCCACTCCGCACGGAGATGGGGAAAGCGTTTGAGATAATCAAAAAGCCTTCGCTCCGCATCCACATACATGGTGCGGATTTTCCAGACCCGGAAGGGTTTTCCGTGGAGCCCTTCCCGGACGTGGCCGAAGAAGGGTCCGTGACGATCCATCAGGAACACAACCAGGGCGGCCAGGGCGATGACGGGGAGAGAAAACAGGAGAAAAATGAGGGCCAGGATCCAGTCCAGGGGGCGTTTGAGGAAACGGTAGGGCCAGGTCTGAACGTCCGAGCGGTGAAAAGGCCCCTGGACCCGGAGAAACTGATACACCGCGTTAAACCCGAGAAAATGGCGAACGAAGTCCCGGATCACAAAACCCGTGAAGGCAGACCCCACCAGGATGGGAAAAAGAGGAAGGGCGCGGTGAAAGGGGATGGAGAGGAGAAAACCGGTGATCACCCAGGAGAGAAGGTGAATGAAGAACATCCGCCGGAGTTCCGACACTTCCTGAAGGGGCGGATGGCGAAAGAGTCCTGCCGCCAGATAGGAAACCCCAAGCACCGCTCCCCACAGGAGGGGCAGGGACCAGCCCGGAAACACCATCTGGGCCACCAGACTCGCCAGGGTCCAGTTGGCCAGGTCCCCCAGCCCATGGGCCAGGCGCCAGATTCCTGGAGAAGGCAGGGGAAACCGTTCAGACTCCACCCGGGGCGCGGGAAAGCTCATGGACGCACAAACCCTCCTGTCCGCGGCATGGGGATAGTATACACAATTCCGGAGGGAACTTCAAAAACCCCGGTAGGTTCCGGTGCATCCATCGTATTCTGCGAGATAGCCGCCGAGATGAGCATGTCTCCCCCGAACCACAAATCCCGCGGGACCTCTGGGGCAGGGGAGAAACTGGACTTCCAGGGTCACGTCCCGACTGACCTGAACGATGTTCGACTCCGTCCGGATCCCGTTCGTGAGGGAGCAGGATGCCGGACCGGGTCCACAGGGGTTGGGCTGCATGGCGGTGGGAAGCTCGCCATAGAGGGATTGAAAATGGGCGATGGCGCTCACCGCGTTGCGAACGTCACTTCGGACCGCTCCCCGATACGCGCTTTGACGCTGCCGGGAAAACATGGGTAAAGCGATGGCCGCGAGAATGGCCACAATGGCCACCACCACCAGGATCTCAACAAGGGTGAAACCTTTTTGCCGTTTCATCGGGCAGTATAATACAGAAGCACGCGGGAACCTTCATGCAGGCCCCCAGGAATTTGAAGGTTCTCACAGGGGTGCGTATAATTGAGCCAACAAGGAGGCGAGACATGAAGAAGGGCATTCATCCAAAATATGAGCCGAAAGCTGTGATCCGCTGCGCATGCGGGAACGAGATCGTCACCGGGTCGGTGGTGGCCTCCGTGGAGGTGGAGGTGTGCTCCAAGTGTCACCCCTTCTATACCGGTGAAATCCGGCAGATCTTCGCCGAGCGCGGCGGTCGTCTGGAACGGTTCCGGAAAAAATACAACTGGGATCACTGAGATGAGACGCGCGCTTGGGCTTTTGTTGCTGGGAGCGGTGGCCTGTGCTCCCCGTCAGACGGTGCAGGAGGAAACCGCCGAAGTGCCGGCGGAAACCCTGACGGTGCTGGACACCATCCAGGTGGAGACGGTCACGGTTCAGGAAGAACCCGTGATCACGTTTGATGAAACCCCTGCTCAGCCTTCTCCTGAGGCCCCGGCGACGCCCCCGCCCCCTGCCGAGCCGGCCCCGCCTCCTGAACCCCGGGGGATGAAAGTTCCCGGCTTCCGGGTCCAGGTGTTTGCGTCCATGTATCGGGACAAGGCCGAGGCGTTCCGGGACGGCATCGTGGCCCAGTGGGGGGTGAAAGCCTATGTGGTGGAGGAATACGATCCCGCCCGGGGGCTCACCCTCTTCAAGGTCCGTGTGGGCAATTTCCGGGATCGGGCCGCGGCGGAGGCCATGCGGGACCGCATCCGCACCGTGTGGGGTTACACCGACGCCTTCGTGGTGGAAGATCAGGTGGAAGTGGAACGCTGACCCCCGCTTCAGTGCAATCGGGGGGGTGGTGTACTGATGTTCGCTGCGGGATTCCGTATATGATTCGTCTATTTCCCCGCTTTTCTGTGATGCCGTCCCGGTCCCATGGTATCGGTGGTTAGGCAAACTTCAAAATACCTTTCAGAGCCGAGTCACATTCACCGCAAGCGAATGTTCCAGGCGTTGGATTTGTTCATGAATTCACGGGTTTGCCGGAAGGTGCTGTGAGAGGACAGGAGGTGAGCCGACCGTAATGGCCGTGTTCAAACTCAAAGCCCCGTATCCCCCGGCCGGGGACCAGCCGAAGGCCATCCGGGAGATCGTGGAAGCCTTCCGGAGCGGGGAGCGGTTCGTCACCCTCCTGGGCGTCACGGGAAGCGGCAAAACCTTCACCGTGGCCAATGTGATTGCCGAACTCGGCAAACCTGCCCTGGTTCTCTCCCACAACAAAACCCTGGCCGCTCAGCTTTTTGCCGAACTCAAAGAGTATTTCCCCGACAACGCCGTGGAATACTTCATCAGCTATTACGACTATTACCAGCCCGAAGCCTATGTCCCCGAAACCGACACCTACATCGAAAAAGAAGCCGACATCAACGAGGACATCGAGCGTCTGCGCCTTCGAACCACAGCAAGTCTCCTGGAGCGAGACGACGTGATCGTGGTGGCCAGCGTCTCCGCCATCTATGGCCTGGGAGACCCGGAGGAAACCCGGAAGTTCTTCTTCCTGATCGAACGGGGCATGGAACTGGACCGGGACGCCTTTCTCCGACGCCTGGTGGACATGCAATACACCCGGAACGACGTGGCCCCTGAACGGGGCACCTTCCGGGTTCGGGGGGATGTGGTGGAGGTGGTGCCGGCCTATGAGGAGTTTGTGGTGCGGGTGGAGTTCTGGGGGGACACAGTCGAGCGAATCACCCTGCGGGATGCCACCACCCGGGAGGTGCTGGAGGAGCGCACCCGGTATGCCCTGTATCCCGCAGGCCACTGGCTCACGTCCGAGGAAAAACTCCAGCGGGCCATTGCTTCCATTGAAGCCGAACTGGAGGAACGCCTGAAAGAACTCCGCGCCCAGGGGAAATTCCTGGAAGCCCAGCGCCTGGAACAGCGCACCCGGATGGATCTGGAGATGCTCCGGACCACCGGAACGTGCCGGGGCATTGAGAACTATTCCCGCCACCTTTCCGGACGGCCTCCCGGCTCAAGGCCTTTCTGCCTTCTCGATTATTTCCCGGAGGACTTCCTTCTGGTGATCGACGAGTCCCACGTGACCATCCCTCAGCTTGCAGGGATGTATCGGGGAGACAGGGCCCGCAAAGAAACCCTGGTGGAGTTCGGGTTTCGCCTGCCTTCCGCCCTGGACAACCGTCCTCTGAAGTTTGAGGAGCTGGAAGCCGAGTTTTTCCGGCAGGTCCTTTTCGTTTCGGCCACACCGGGGCCTTATGAACTGGAAAAATCCTCGCGGGTGGTGGAGCAGATCATCCGGCCCACGGGACTGGTGGATCCGGAGATTGAGGTTCGTCCAACCGAGCATCAGATGGACGATATCCTTGCGGAGGTGCACCGCCGGATCGAACGGGGGGAGCGGGTTCTGATCACCACCCTGACCAAGCGGATGGCCGAGGATCTGGCCCTGCACCTCACCCGGTATGGCGTGCGGGCAAAATATCTCCACTCCGAGCTGGACGCCATTGAGCGGGTGAAACTCCTCCGGGATCTCCGTCTGGGGGAATTTGACGTGCTGGTGGGGGTGAACCTCCTGCGGGAGGGGCTGGACCTTCCCGAAGTTTCGCTGGTGATGATCCTGGATGCGGACAAAACGGGGTTCCTCCGGTCTGAGCGCTCCCTCATCCAGATGGCCGGGCGGGCTGCCCGGAACGCTGCGGGGAAAGTGATTCTGTATGCGGACGAGATCACCGAAGCCATGCGAAAAGCCATCGAAGAAACCGAACGGCGGCGCAAACTCCAGATGGAATACAACCGGGTTCACGGCATCACCCCCCGAACCATCCGGAAGTCTGTGGACGAGATTTTGAAACTCACCCGGGTGGCGGATGAAAAGGTGTTCACCCGGGAAGACCAGGGGGTGGAGGAAGAAATCCAGATGCTGGAGCGCAGCCTTCCCCCCTATGCCCTGGTGGAGGAACTGGAGCGCAGAATGCGGGAAGCGGCCGATCTCTGGGACTTTGAGCGGGCGGCCCGCTTCCGCGACGCCCTGTTCCGGGTGAAGAAAAAAATCCGGGAAGCCGAAAGCCCATCCTCCTGAAAAGCTTGCACGTTCAACCCAATGATCCACCGTTGAGGCCGTCCGGGCGGGCTTCTGACTGCTCTTTCTTTGGTCCCCACGCGGTTTTCCAAAGAAAACCGCGTGGGGTGCGTTAGGGGGGGTTGACAACGGGCCGGTTTCGTCGTATAGTATATACAGGACCTGTTGAGAGGAGGTGGTCTATGAACATGTTCAGCCATCCCGCGTGGGGCAGGCTTCTCCGGGATGAGACAGGTGCAACCGCTGTGGAATATGCCATGATCATCGGACTGATTGCCCTGGCGACCTTTGCCGTATATCGCTCGGTGGGTCAAAAGGTCTTCAGCATCATGGAGCAGATGAACATCCACCTCGGAAACGCCACCAAGACCTATTCTCCCAGCTGATGGCTGACCCCGTCTGGGAACCGTCCTTCTATTCTCGCAAAAGCCGGCTCGCCGAAATTCTTGAAAGGAGGGGGTTGTCGTATTCCGAATTCCTTGAACGCTCTTTCCACGACGTGGAGGCGTTCTGGACGGAGTTTTTCGAGGACGCCCATCTCCCCTGGCCGGTTCCCTTCTCCCGGGTCCTGGATCTCTCCCGGGGCAAGCCCTGGCCCCGGTGGTTCGTGGACGGGCGGATCAACCTGGCCTGGTGGGCCACCGGTCGGTGGGCACAAGAGGCTCCCCATCAGGTGGCCGTGATCTGGGAAGACGAATCGGGAGTCGTCCAAACCCGCACCTTTGGAAGTCTGGATCGGGACGTTCGCCGCTTTGCAGCAGGCCTTAAAGCCGTGGGGCTTCAGCCCGGTGACCGCGTCGGGGTTTTTCTTCCGCTGAACCTCCACGCCGTGATTGCCCTCCTGGGCGTGGCCGCGGCCGGGGGGATCGTGGTTCCCCTCTTTTCAGGCTTTGGCGAAGAAGCCATCCGGATTCGGATGGAAGACAGCGAGGCCCGGTTTCTGATCACCCAGGGGAAAGCCTCCCGTCGGGGAAAAACGGTACCCATGCTGGACATCGCCCGAAAGAGTGTGGCGGGTCTCCCCCACCTCCAGCACATCATCGTGTTCGGTCCTCCCGACCTTCAGGAACCCGTGGAGATTTCAGCCGACGCCCTGCTGGATCACGATCCGATGGAAGGGTATCCCTGGTTTGACGCGGAAACGCCCTTCATGCTGATCTACACCTCGGGAACCACCGGAAAGCCCAAGGGAACCGTGCACGTCCACGCCGGATTTCCCGTGAAAGCGGCTCAGGACATGGTGCATCTCTTTGATGTGCAGCCCGGGGATGTGATCACCTGGCTTACCGATCTGGGATGGATGATGGGTCCCTGGCTGGTGCTCGGGGGCCTTTCCCTCGGAGCAACCGTCCTTCTGTATGACGGGGCGCCGGATTATCCTGTTCCCCACAGGCTGTTCGACGTCTGGCTTCGCCACCGTGCAGGTCTGGTGGGGCTTTCGCCCACCTTTGTCCGGGCCGTTCGGGGAAAGGTTGACGACTGGCTTGCCCGGCAGGACCTGGGAACCATCCGGGCCATCGGCTCCACCGGAGAACCCTGGACCGAAGAAGCCTGGTGGTGGACGTTTGAACACCTCGGACGGCGAAAGGCTCCCATCCTGAACTACTCCGGAGGCACCGAGATCTCCGGGGGGATTCTGGGCTGTGTGGTGGTTCGCCCCCTCGCACCCCTTTCCTTCAACACCGCTGTGCCCGGTGTCCAGGCCGATGTGGTGGACGAAGAAGGGAAATCGGTGGTGGATGAGGTGGGCTATCTCGTGGTGCGCAACGTCAATCCGGGCATGACCCGCGGGTTCTGGAACGCCCCCGAGCGGTATCTTTCCACCTACTGGTCCCGATTCCCTGACATATGGTTCCACGGAGACCTTGCCCGCCGCACCCACGATGGTTTCTGGTTTATTCTGGGACGGGCCGATGACACCCTGAAGGTGGCCGGAAAACGTCTGGGCCCTGCGGAAATGGAGAACGTGGTCGCCCGTCATCCGGCTGTGAGGGAAGCCGCGGTGGTGGGCATCCCCCATCCGGTGAAGGGGGAGGTTCCGGTCGTTTTTGTGGTCCTGAAAGAAGGGGAACCCTCCGAAGAACTTGTGGAGGAAATCCGGCACTGGGTTGCCGAACGGATGGGCAAAGCCCTGGCCCCCCATGCCGTTCACGTTGTTCCGGATCTTCCCAAAACCCGGAACGCCAAGGTGATGCGCCGGGTGATCCGCCGGGTGTATCTTGGGGAAGACCCGGGTGACCTCTCCGCTCTCGTCAACCCGGAAGCTCTGGAGGCCATCCGGGCACTGCGCTCCGGAAAAGAGAACGCATGAGCCTCTTCCCTCTTTTCCTGATCGTTCTGGAAACTTCTTCCACGGTTATCCCGGGGCTGGATCTTCCGCCTTCTCCTCCTGCGGTGATCCGGGACCCCTGGTGGGGACGGGACAAGGCCTGGCACTTTGCCGTCAGCCACACCCTGAGCAATGCCCTGGAATCCCGAACGTCCCTGGGGTGTTTTGAAGCGGCCAGCTTCACGTTCGGCGTGGGGGTGGTGAAAGAACTGGTGGACTGGAAAATCCGGCGCACCTTCTTTTCCTGGAAAGACCTTGTCTATGACGCCCTGGGTTCCGCGCTGGGGTGCGTCCGATGGTGAGTCTGGAGCCCTTTTCCATTGGCACGTTCTCGGATCCTGATGGCGGGACCGGTCTGACGGTTCTTCTGATGCCGGAAGGAGCGCTGGGGGCCGCCGAGATCCGGGGGATGGGCCCGGGGACCCGGGAACTCGCCCTTCTTTCTCCTTTCACCGCGCCGCGGATTCACGCGTTGGTGATTTCAGGGGGGAGTGCCTTCGGCCTCGCAGCCTGTGACGGTGTGGTGCGCTTTCTGGAAGAACAGGGTGCGGGGCACCCCACCCCCTTTGCCCGGGTTCCCCTGGTGGCGGGGACGGTGATATACGATCTCAACATCGGAGATCCCCGGCATCGGCCGGGTCCGGAGGAGGGCTATGAAGCCGCCCGGCATGCCCGTCCCGAGCCTCCGGAGGAGGGTTCAGTGGGAGCGGGCACCGGCGCAACTGTGGGCAAATGGGCCGGGCTTTCCCATGCCACGAAATCGGGTCAGGGATTCCGGATGATCCGTGAAGAAGACGGATGGGTGGGTGTACTGGCGGTGGTGAATGCGGTGGGGGATGTGCTCGCCCCGGACGGACGGGTGCTGGCGGGTGCCCACGACGAACGGGGGTTTTTTCAGGACCGCGGAGAGATCTCCTTTCGTCTCAGGCAGAACCTCCCCAACACCACCCACCTGGTGGCCTTCACCCCCCTTCCCCTATCCCGGATCCAGACCCATCTTCTGGCCCGACGTCTTCACCTGGCCATGGGTCGGGCGATCCGACCCCTTCATACGCGATGGGATGGGGATGGAACGTTCGTGTTCACCCTCCGGGACGAGCCCATGGATGAGGGAAGGTTTGAGCTCCTGAGCGAAAGGGTTCTCCGGGCGGCGGAGGATGCCATCCGCCGTGCCGTACGATTTGCCTCCTCCCTGCACGGCTTTCCCGCTCTGGAGGATCTCAGAAGCGGGTGGCCGACGGAAAGTGAAACCGGGGAAGGGCCATAGCCGGAAAGCGCCCGCCGGTGGCGGGCTGGATGTCATACCGCTCAATCGTTCCCACAAGCTCCCGCTCTCGGGAGATACCGGCGATTTCTCCAAACACCTCAAGAAGGGAAACGTGGAACCGGAGGTTTCTCACGCCCCCCACGATCTCCCCCTTTTCCACAAGAAAGGTTCCGTCCCGGGTCATCCCGGTCAGGCGTGCATTCCGGGGATCCGTGACGTTCACATAGTGGAAGCGGGTGACCAGAAGGGCCCGGTCAAACTGGTTCAAAAGTTCCTGAAAGGAGCGATCTCCCGGCTGGATGTGAACGTGGGCGGGATAGGGGAATCCCCCGAAGAAGTTCATGCCATGGCCGGTGCTCACCGCGCCCATCTTGGTCGCAAGGCGCAGGTCATACACCGGTCCGTGCACCACGCCCTTCTCCACAAGGACAAAGGGGTGTTTGGGAATTCCTTCTGCATCAAAGGGCATGGGAAATCCGTCCGTGGGATCGTCCACCACGTGGAGGGAAGGATCGAACACCCGGCTGCCAAACCGGTCGAGAAAGGCGGAATACTTTTCATCCACCGCCTGGGCGCTGAAGCCGATCCACCCGAGAAACCCGAAGAGGTCGGCCACCGCAAGGGGCTCCAGGATCACGGGCCAGTCTCCGGGTGAGACCTCCCTCGGGTTCGCCGACATCCGCGCCTTCCGGACCGCCCGTTCGGCCACGGCGTGAGGGTCAAGCAAACGGATATTGGGATGGGTTTGCTGTGCCCAGCCCGTTCCGCCTTCTTCGGCAAAGGCGTTCACCCACAGGGCAGCCCCCGTGGTTCTCCAGAAAAGGCGGAGCCCCTCGGTGTTGAGCAGGGCCACTTCGTACGTCTGGGTCTGGGTGGCCCCGAACACCTCCACATCACCTGCCATTTCAAAGACCCTCTTGACCTGCTCGGCCCGGTCGGTGGGCGTGACCTGGGCGGTGGCCTCCACATACCCCACATCCGAATCTTCCTCCCGCCCGGGGACCAGGTGGGGGAGATAGGGATCATCCGGCGCGTGTTCCAGAAGGGCGCGCGCCTGCTGAACCCCCTCCAGAATTCCGTCCAGATCCGTGCGGGTCCACCACACCACGGCGGCCTGACGACCATGACGGAGGCGAAGTCCAACATGGATAGAGGATCGGTCCACGCTCTGATGGATCCGGCTGTGGGCAAACCGGGTGAGACCGAGCACCTCATGGAGCACCACCACCTCGGCGGCATAGCCTTTGGCCGCCCGGAGCACGTTTTCTCCAATGTCCATCAGGGTTTCTTTCATGTCACCACCCCAGAAGCTTTTTGGACAGGGCCTTGTATTTCAAATGTTCCGCAAAGGTCCGGGCGAAAAAGTGTCGTCCCCCCGGTGCCGCCACAAAATAGAGATAGGGCACGTCCGCAGGATACAGCACGGCACGGATGGAGGATTCGGAGGGGGAAGCGATGGGGGTCGGAGGGAGACCGGGGTTGCGGTAGGTGTTGTAGGGAGACAGGACGTCCACATCCTCAAACGTGGGACGTTTTCCGGTGGGGAGGATATACTTGATGGTGGGGTCTGCGGCGAGGGGCATCCCCCGGCGGAGCCGGTTGTGAAACACGCCGGCGATGATGGGTTTTTCATCCTCCCATATGGCCTCTTTCTCCACAATGGAGGCGAGGGTGAGCACTTCGTGCAGCGTCCAGCCCATGCTGTCAGCCCGGGGTTTCAGGACCTTCCAGCGCTTCATCAGCTCGTCCACCATGGATTCGATCACCTGCCGGGCCCCCACACCCAGGGCGAAATAGTACGTTTCAGGATAAAGATAGCCTTCCAGATGGGGCAGGGTGTCGGGAATCTCGGGGTATTTCCGGTGGAGGTTCTGGATAAGGTGGGGATCCTGGGTGCGCGCCAGGAACGTGTCGGCGGGAATCAGGAGGGAGTCTTCCACAATCCGGGCGATCCTTTTCAGGGTGGCCCCCTCCGGAACAGTGATCCGGACAAGATACACGCTCTGGGGCCGGAAGGCAAGGGAAAGGACGATTTCCGCAAGGGGAGCCGGACGGGTGAACACATACCCTCCCGCCCGGATTCGCCGATCCAGTCCCGTGGTTCGAAGAAGGGCATACATCATGACCGGATGCCGAAGCACGCCCTTCTCTTCAAGGAGATCCACCACCTGGGAGGCCCGCGCCCCCTCCGGGATCAGGATCCGGACCTCCTCTTCGCCTTTCACCAGGAAGAACACACCATACAGCCATGCGGCCAGAAGAAGAAGGAACGTGAGAAATGCGGCGTTCTTTCCCACTTCTCGGGGAGACATGGTCACGGGGTTCAGGACTCGTCGTCCTCGTCTTCCGCTTCGGCTTCTTCGGCAAGCTGAACGGGTTCCGCGTGGTGGATGAACACCTCGTATTCCATCTCGTGGAGGATGCTGGCAAGGCGGTCAAACCGTTGAGAGGGGGCGTCCTCGCACTGAAACACCTCCACGCGGCCTTCCACCTTCCAGGGGATTTCGGAAGGCCGGAACATTTTGAGGAGCACCTTGCGGATGCGCAATTCGTGGACGGGATCGTCATACCGGGCGATGAGATAGCGGGAGGGATATTGCATGTTCTCATCCTGGAGGGGCGAGGCCTCCTGAAGAAGGGCAACCCGGACGAAAGGAATGGACGACACGCCCGGCAATCTCCGTTTCCGATAGCGGAACACCCGGAGCACGTTCCCCGTCGGAATGAGCTCCACAAGCCCGGCACGGGCGTCCTGGAAGTGGATGTTGGACGACCGGGGAATCCGCGAAAGTTCCCGCAGTTGTCGGGCGTATTCCCGGTTCCGGGTTCGGCGCAGAAGATCCAGAACCTCACGGATCTGGAGGTTCAGGTTCTCCACCCGCTCATACATCTGCTCCAGGTCCTGATGGATCTGCTCCAGATCCTTTTTCCGCTTCATCATCCCCGGGTGACCTCCTCAAGCCATGCAAGATAGGCCGGATGGCCCCCCACCACGGGAAGGACCAGAAACTCCGGAACCTCGTAAGGGTGCAGGGCGACCAGTCGCTCCCGCAACGCCTCCACCCGATCCGGATGGGTTTTCAGGATGGCGAACACCTCTCCGTCCTCCACCATCTCCCCTTTCCAGCGATACACCGACTGCACGGGAAAGCGGGAGATGCAGGCCGCTAGGCCCTCTTCCACCAGGGTGGTCACGATGGACCGGGCGGAGTTTTCGTCCGGAAAGGTGGTGAACACCACCACCGCCCGTTCAGGACGATCCTTCATGGCCCTTTTCTCCAAAGAGGCGGACGTATTCCTTGTACATGCACCGGTCCTGAATCACAATCAGACCGGCCTCTTCGGCTTTTTTCGCGGCCTCATCGTGACGGATCCCCTCCTGGAGCCAGAGCACCTTGACATCCCCACGCTGTTTCAGGCGTTCCAGCACCTGATCCACCACCTGGGGGATTTCGTGGGAAGGTCGGAACACGTCCACAATGTCAATGGGTTCGGGGACGTCCAGAAGGGTGGGATAGGATGTGCGTCCCAGGATTTTCTCGTGGAAGGGGTTCACCGGAATCACGTTGTATTTCCGGGCGATGAAAAAGGCGGGAACCCGCCGGGCGGGCTTATCCGGGTTGTTCGACATGCCCACCACCGCGATGGTCCGGTATTCGGTGAAAATGTTCCGAAGGAGATCGTCCGTAATCGTGGTCATGGTTGCACCTCCCTTTGCCTGTGGAGGGAAGTATAGAGGACGGGCAAAAGACTTTCAAAATGCGGAAAAATCCGCTGATTCCGCGCTATTCCACGACGATCTGAAGACGGCCCACCAGGGGCATGATGAGGGACTGTTTTTCCAGACTTCCCCGCTGGAGCATCACGTGGTTGGTGCGGGCCGGAAACTCGCCCATGACAGGATCCACCCAGACCCACTGGCCGTTGAGATACAGGGCGTCCCAGGCGTGATAATAATAGGCGCCGTTCTGATACACCAGACCCACGATCACCTCGGTGGGAATCCCCAGCGCCCGGGCAAGCCCGCCGAACAGGGTGGCGTGTTCGTTGCAGTCTCCCTGCATGGACTGAAGAACTTCGGTGGATGTGGGAATGGTCACAGACGGGACCTTGCTCAGGCGGTCAAACACCCAGCGAAGGAGGGCTTCTGCCATGGCCACGGTGTCCGTGAGCCCTTCGGTGATCTGGCGGGCGAGGTCCTGGACCACAGGATCAGAGGGCTGGAGATAGGGGTCATCGGAAAGGTACGGCGTGAGATCCTTGACCGTGTCCCGTTCTGTTGGACGCCAGGGGTCCCGGAACCGGATTTCCACCCAGGCGGTGTCTCCCCTCCGTCGAAGAAGCCGCTGGGGACCGAAGTCCAGCACCACCTCATCTGTCACAGGAAAGATCTTGAGCACCAGACGATGGGCCCGACCGATTTTGAACACGCTGCCCTGGGGACGGATGGAATAGCGTTCCAGAAGATTGACAAGCTTTTCGGGCAAACTCACTTCGTTCCGGGGCTTTCGAACCGCTTTCAGGTCCAGGTCCCCGGAGAAGGCAACGACCACTCCGTTTTCCACCCGATAGGTCGTCTGTCCCCCCGTGTGCACAAGGGCAAAGCCTTCGGAGGTTCTCCGGATCACTCCCGGCGAAAGGTTCAGAACGGACGGATCAAACACCCGAACGGATTCCTCCTTCACCATGCCCTTTTCGATCATGGGGATCAGGAGAGCGGGGAGAACCAGACGATGCCCTCCCAGGGAGAAAGTCCGGGTCACCGTGTTTCCTGAGGGGGTTGCAAGGCGAATCTCCAGACTGTCCTGCCAGATGCGCCCCTCCATGTCCACCTTCTGGTCCGTGGTCTCCATGGAAAACCGGAACTGTTCCACCTGCATCCGGCTGTCGGTGACCGCCCACAGGGTGGTCCGCATTTCCTTCGCAGCACCCAGCATATTCACCCGGATGTGGAAGGTATCGTTGATCACCCAGCCTCGTTTGGCGGGGTGGTAGGCCACCACCTCGTAACCCACGGGAGATCCTTTCAGGGTGATGGAAAACGCCACCTCCCCTCCCCGCAGAAGTGCGGGATTTACCATGAAACCAAGAAGGGGCCAGACAGTGAACCAGCGGGGAACGATCTTCATGGGATCACCACCTTGATCGTTTGATGCCCTTCCCGCACGACAAAGGTTCCGGAAAGGCGATGGACGCCCGGCTTGAGCCAGCGCATCCGCCCCAGGGGGTCCACCACCTGGAGAGCCCGATGGACCACCAGCGCGCCGGGACGCAGGGTGAACAGACGGACGCCCGCCTTTCCTCCCTCCTCCTTCACGCCGGTGGGCGTGAACTGCCAGACATCGGAGGAGGCACCGGCCGTATACACATAGGCACTTCCCAGAGAAAAGGACGACACGGCCACATCCTGATAGGTTCCTGCCAGAAAACCCACCCGGGTGCAGGAGGCGGGGTTCAGAATGTCATACACGCTGACGCCCTGGTTTTCTTCGATCAGGAAAACGTACTGGGGAGAACGGTAGCGAACCCGTATCACCGGTGCGGATGTGGGGCACTGGCCGAGGCGAACGGGCGAAGACGGGGTGTTGATGTCCCACACTTCCAGTCCCTGATCGGTGCCTGCAAAGACCCAGAGGTTGACCGAATCCAGATCCACCGCGCGGGCGGTGGCGCCGAGGGTGGCCGTTCCCGCCTCCACGACACTGGAGGGATTGGTCACGTTCAGGATCCGCAGGGCGGTGCCTCCCACGACATAGGCAAAATCTCCCCACACCCGGAGATCCTGAAGCACGCCGCTCCAGCTTCCCATGAGGGAGGGGAGGTACGGATTGGTCACATCGTAGATATCCATACCCGAAGGGGTGGCGACATAGGTCACGGTTCCCCGGGCGTCGATGGCCAGGGCGCTTCCCCCGGTGGTGTACGCAGCCTGGATCTGGGAGGGATTCCAGACATAGAAGACCTGCATGCCCGAGTCCGGTGTGGCCATCACGAGCACGTCGTTCCCGGAAAAGGCGAGATCCACCCCCTGACCGGACGGGATAGAATCCAGGGCGGAAGGGGTTGAGGGGAAAGACACGTCCACGCTGTACAGGTGGGATGTGCCACCCACCCAGAGGGTGCTGGAGAAAAGGCGCAGACCCCATGCTGCATCCCCCACGGGAAGGGGGGCCACAAACTGAAACCCCTGAGCCACCATGAGCCAGATCATGCCGCTTCTCCTGTTGTGCAACGATATTATACACCGTCCCCATCGGGGCTGCAATCACAGGGGGTGGGGAAGTGGAAAGAGAACGGTGGTGGGCCCGGGTGGAATTGAACCACCGACCTCACGCTTATCAGGCGTGCGCTCTGACCGACTGAGCTACGGGCCCAGTGGAAGCGTTATCATTATAACCTCGGGACAGGGACCTGTCAAGGTAGGCCCCCCGCGGGGCGTAGGGCCTTCCCGACCCGGTCAGGGCTCCACGAGCGCCGGCGTGTATTGCTTCAGCCGGCCCTTGAGGGTCCCGAAGAAGAATTTGGCCGTGATTTGAACGGGGATTCGCCAGGCGTCGTCCGTGATCCAGACGAACATGTCCCCCGACGTGTTCAGGATGTTTTTCCCTTCAAACTCGGGCTTCAGCACGAAGGTCGGCATGGGCACGCCCTGAAGAACCAGGGTATCCCGGCGGACCACACGCACCGGGAGAACGCTGGACCGGTGGTCCACATGATAGGGAAGGAAAAGGGTGTCGCCCACATCCAGGGAGTCCACCAGGCGGACGTAATAGAACACCGAGAGGGGGTCCAGGGCGCCAGGGGGAACGTCCCGCACCGTGTCCGGATCTTTGCCGGGGGAAACGTAGACGGCGAAGGAATCTTCGGAAAAATAATCAATCACCCGCTGATAGGTCTTCCCTCCCTCCCGGAGGTCTTTCTCATACCGGAGGCTTGCCCGTCGGGCAGTGTCCATCCAGGAATAGATCCAGTCCGCCACCGTGTAGACCCAACCGAAACTCCCGGCCGTTCGGGCAAACAGGGAGAGTTTATAGGCGGTTCTTCCCCTCAACGTATCCAGCCCGTGACTGCGGAGGGTGAGTTCTCCGGCATACAGAAAACCGAAGTGGACGTCCATGACGATGGTTTCCCCCCCCGCGAGGAGGGCCTCCACCCCCGTGTTCCAGCCCGTGAGGGCAAGCAGGAGGAGCCCGGTCATGAAAGGGCTTCCACGAGCCGGCGATAGGTGGCTTCCAGGGCTTCCGGAATCACCTTCGTGTCGGCGATCACGGGCATGAAGTTGGTGTCCCCCTGCCAGCGAGGGACAATATGGAGGTGGAGGTGCTGATCAATGCCCGCCCCGGCAATTCTTCCAAGGTTCATTCCGAGATTGAAGGCGTGAGGCGAAAACACCCGCCGCAGAAGTTTGAGGGCTTTCTGGGTGAGGTGGTCCATCGCCAGGAGTTCGTGATCCTGGAGGTCTTCATAGGCGGCCACGTGGCGAAGGGGAGCCACCATGAGATGGCCGGTGTTGTAGGGGAATTTGTTCATCATGAGGAGGGCGTGATCGGTGCGCACAAGCACAAGGTTGTCCACGCCGGGTGGCTCCTGGGCCACCCGGCAGAACAGGCACGTGTCCTCTTCGTCCACGCTGGAGAGATAGACCATCCTCCAGGGCGCCCACAGAACCTTCATCCGATCACTCCGAGCTCTTTGCCCACCTTTTCAAACACCCCCAGGGCGAAATCCAGGTCTTCCCGGGTGTGGGTTGCCGAAAGCATCACCCGGATCCGGGCTTTCCCACGAGGAACGGTGGGATAGCCGATGGCCTGGGCAAAAATCCCTTCGTCAAAGAGCCGGCGGGAGAATTCCTGAGCGAGTTTGGCTTCGCCCAGCATCACCGGCGTGATGGGCGTGACGCTCTTGCCCAGATCAAATCCGAGTTTGCGCATCTCTTCTTTGAAATAGCGGGTGTTCTCCCACAGACGGTCCACCAGTTCGGTGGACTCCGCCAGAATGTCCACGGCCGCAATACAGGCGGCCACGTCCGGTGGTGTGACGGCGCTGGAGAACAGGAAGGGCCGGGCTTTCTGCCGGAGGTATTCCACCAGTTCCCGGGACCCCGCCACATAGCCCCCCACCACACCAAAGGCCTTGGACAAGGTTCCCACCTCCACGTCCACCCGCCCATGAAGGCCAAAGTGATCCACAATCCCCCGTCCGCCGTGGCCGAGCACACCCTCGCCGTGGGCGTCGTCCACCATCAAAATGGCGCCGTATTTCTCGGCAAGATCGGCGATCTCCGGAAGGGGAGCGATGTCCCCGTCCATGGAGAACACCCCGTCCGTGACGATGAGCATCCGCCGGTATTTGCCCTGGGCCTCCTGGAGTTTTTTCTCCAGGTCTTTCACGTCGTTGTGGGCATACCGGATGATCTCCGCCCGGGAGAGCCGGCACCCGTCAATGATGGACGCGTGGTTCAGCTCGTCGGAAAAGATGGCGTCTCCCCGCCCCACCAGGGCCGGGATGGTGGCAAGGTTGGCGTTGAACCCGCTCTGAAAGGAGATCACCGCTTCCGCACCCTTGAAGGCTGCAAGTTTCTCCTCAAGTTCCAGGTGCAGTTTCATGGTGCCCGCGATGGTCCGGACGGCGCCGGGTCCCACGCCATAGGTGTCAATGGCTTTTTGGGCCGCCTCCCTCAACGCCGGATGGTTAGCAAAGCCCAGATAGTTGTTGGAGCACATGTTCAACACCCGCTTGCCGTCCACCACGATCCAGGCACCCTGCGGGCTTTCCAGGGTGCGGATGTGGACATAAAGCCCCGAATCCTTGAGTTCCTGAAGTTCTCCGGGGATGAAATCCAGTCCGGGCATGGTGTCCCTCCCTGTTAGCGGCGAAGCATCTCTTCAAGGTCCTGAATGAGTTCCCGGTATTCGTAGATTTCCTTGATGAGCTTTTCCATCTGTTCCCGGTCGCCTTCTCCCTCTTCCCGCTCCAGACTCTCAAAAAACGCCTGCCCCAGGCGCGCATACGCATCCCGCAGCTCTTCCCGGAGACGGATCAGGTGATACCGGGTGCGCAGTTCGTCCATGGCCTCCCGGGCCTTGGTGGCCGTCTCCTGGGCAAACTGGCGAAAGAACTCCCGCCACACGCGGAGTTCCCGATGAAGTCTTGCCTCATTCATCATTCTCCTCCTTGTTCAGGCCGGCTGGAGATAGTCAGCCAGAATCACACGGACCTTGTCCTGAAAACGGACCCGGATCTGGTCCCCCTCCACCGCCAGGACCTTGCCAAAGCCGAATTTCGGATGAAACACCCGGCCCCCCCGCGCGAAAGGTGAGGTACGCCGCACGGGTTTTTCTTCCTGGGGCTTCTGAGGGGCAGGGGCAAACCCTTCCAGGTGAAGGGGCTCTTTGAGATGATCCGGAATCTCCCGAACAAACCGGGAGACCTCCAGGTGGGGATACCACCGGCGAATCCCCCGGGTGCGGGCAGAAAAGAGATAGGCCTCTTCTTTTGCGCGGGTCAGGGCCACATAGAAAAGGCGGCGCTCCTCCTCCACCTCCGATCCCACCGCGTTCTGATGAGGAAACACCGTCTCTTCAAGACCGGTGATGATCACCACGGGGAATTCCAGGCCCTTGGCCATGTGTACGGTCATCAGGGTGACCGCGTCTCCGGGGAGGGGCTCGTCCATGCTGGTCCACAGGGCGATGTGCTCCAGATAGTCCGCAACGAGTCCCGGCGGGTTTTCCTGGGCAAACCGGGCCATGCTGGCAAGGAGTTCTTCCACATTCTCCCAGCGCATCCGTCCTTTCCGCTCGTCCCCATCATATGCCTTGATATACCGCTCATAACCGACCCGTTCAATGATCTCCCGGGTGAGGTCCGCCACGGGAACCTCCCGGGCCTTTTCCCGAAGTTCATCAAAGAAGGCGTGCAGGTTCCGGAGGGAGGTGGAAGGATGCCGGGCCATGGCATCGTGGAGGGACATCCCTTCCGAAGCCGCGAGTTCCATCAGGCTTGCCTGGGTGCGGGGACCGATTTTGCGGGGAGGGACGTTCAGGATGCGAAGGAGGGAGATGCGGTCGGAAGGCTGGACGATCACGCGGAGATAGGCAAGAAGATCCTTGATCTCTTTCCGTTCATAAAACCGGGTGGCCCCCACCAGTTTGTAGGGGATTCCCATCCGGCGGAAGGCTTCTTCCAGAGCGCGGCTCTGGGCGTTGGTGCGATACAGGATCAGAATCTCCCCCGGCGAACGGTTCAGATTCCGGATGAGGGTGGCCACGGCCAGGGCTTCTTCGTATTCATCCCGGGCCTCAAAGAAACGGATGGGAGAACCCGTCTCGTTCCGGGTGAACAGGCGCTTGCCCAGGCGCTCCCGGTTGTGGGCGATCACCGCGTTGGCCGCTTCCAGGATTTTCTGGCTGGAACGGTAGTTCTCCTCAAGATAGATGATCCGGGCACCGGGAAAGTCGTTCTGAAACTCCAGCACGTTCCGGATGTCGGCGCCCCGAAAACCATAGATGGACTGATCTTCATCCCCCACGGCAAACAGATTTCCGTGGATTTTGCTCCACCGTTTGAGGAGTTCATATTGAATCCGGTTCGTGTCCTGATATTCGTCCACGTGGATATATTCAAACCGCTCGGCAAAGCGGGTTTCCACCTCGGGGAAGCGGTCAAAAAGTTCCAGGGTTTTCACAAGGAGATCGTCAAAGTCCATGGCCCCCATATCCCGGAGGGTTCGCTCATAGGCCCGGGCGAGTTCCACATCCTCGGGGTCCATGTCCGTGAGGCGCTTCTGTTTGTATCGGGAGAGGAACTCCAGAAAGGCTTTGCGATCCCGACCTTCCGGGAGGAGGTCTTTCAGGATCCGGCGCTGATCTTCCCGATCCAGCACCACGAATTCCCGGGGATAGCCGAGAAGGTGGGCATGTTCCCGCAGGATCCGGAGTCCCAGGGCGTGAAAGGTGCCGAGCCACAGGGCGCGGGCCCGCGCGCCGACCAGGCGTTCCAGGCGCTCCCGCATTTCCTGGGCGGCTTTGTTGGTGAAGGTCACCGCCACCACCCGGCTGGCCGGGACATCGCGGGTGGCAAGGAGATAGGCGATCCGGTGGGTGAGGACCCGGGTTTTCCCCGAACCCGCGCCCGCCAGCACAAGCACCGGTCCGTCCAGGGTGGTGACCGCTTCTCTCTGGGCTTCGTTCAGATTTTCAAGAATGAGATCGGTGGAAACGCGCATGAACTCCATCCTCTCGGTTTGTCGGTTCTGTGGGGAATATACAGCACCCGGCACGGAACGTCAGCGCACGCTGAGTGAGCGACGACGCCCCTGAAGGATCTTCACAGATCCCCACCCGAAAAGAGAAAAAACATAATACTTACTCGCCTTTACCCACCGGCGCCTTCCCACACTCCCAGCGCGACGGTGTGGGTGTATCAGGCGACCATGTTCATGTTTCGCGACACGAGAAGTGGACTTCTACGTTCAACCGGCCTTGTACCGGGATAGGCGTTTTTCAGCCTCTTCCCGGGACAAAATCTCCAGAGTCTTCTTCCGGGCCTCCAGAATGCGCTGAACGGCCAGAATGCACGAAACCGGAAACGTCCACCGCGTGATTTTTCCGAGGGGCCCCTCATATTCGGAAAGGGGAAAAGGTTCATCGTCCGCGATCGCGTCAAAAGCTCGAAGCGCCCACCAGTTTCCCTGCTTGCCTTTGCCATAGCCGAGTTCTTGGTGCTGCGTGAAGACGATGAATTGCTCCTTCTCAACGTACCCCCATGCCATTTCCTGTCTCCTTGCCATCACTTCAACGTTTGCCTGCTCTTCCCGGTCCCTTTCCGCTCACGGCACCACGATCCGTCCCCGGTCCACACGATCCCTCCACCTCACCTCCACCACGTGCACACCGCCTTTCAGCACCTTCCCCAGATCCCGCTCCACATACCCCCCTTCCCTCATCACAAGCCGCTCCTCATACCGCTTCCGTCCCACCACATCCCACACACGAATCAACACCTCCCCACCGTCCGGCACACCCACCCGCAGCACGCCCTGCCGCATCAACCGACCCCGATCCCAGCCGAACCGGACCACCGGACGCACGTCCTCATCCATCACCCCACTCTGTCCTTCGCCCCGCCCCACCGACGCCAGAACCTGACCACTCCCGAACAGGGCAATCCGACGAAGGCCCACCGCCTTCCCTTCCTCACCCCACAACCGGAGCTTCAGCGTGTCCCCCGCGCCTGAACACACCGGCAGCCGTACGCCCTTCCACACACCCGATTCCACCGGGATCGCCTCCGCCCCACACCCCAGAAGTTCCGCCCACACCGTGTCGCTTTCCACCTTCATCATCAAAAGATCCACCACGCCCTCAAAGCCCGAAACCGGAATGGCATACACCAGCGTATCCCCCACGTCCTGTCCAAACGCCTCTCCTCCCGTCGTTCCGTCCCGGGCCACAAGCCACCGTGAAGGGGTTTCTCCACCGAGCACTTCATACGCCACCCGGTCGGTCCGGAAACCTTCAAGGGGAACAGGGAGATCGCCCCACACCATCGACCCCTTCACCCCGCCGAAGCCCGCGTGGATCACCAGACCCGAATCGTCCGGAAGCACCGTCCCGATCTGAATCCTGGGGGCCACAGCCACCACAAACCCGCCTTTCCCGGCTTCCTCCACCACCAGACGGGTGTTTTCCCCGTCGTTCAGCGTGGACACCCGCCACAGCCCGATCCAGGACGTATCGGGATTTCCGCCGAGAAGGGAAGGAGGCCCTTCCTGGCGAGACGCTGGAGCGGGGGAGGTGCTCCAGACATAGCCGAGGCTGGTGCTGTCGATGGCCACACCGCCATACAGGCCCGGTCGGCGGCGGGCGGTGAAAAGGTCCAGACGATACCGGGTCCGTCCGGTCCGAAAGTCCATCCCCGCATACACCGGCTGAACCTCGGCATGGGCCAGGCCCGGAAGGCCCAGGTCCACGGTTCGATACACCCGGTTGTTGGCCACATCGATCACAAAGGCCTGGACGCTGGCCGTGGAATCTTCCGGCGAGCACACGACCACCGCATACCCCACCGCCTCCTCAAGATCACAGGCACGGAAAGAGCCAGGGAGGTCCAGGGCTTCCTGCCCTACCGTCTGATACCGCCAGCCTCGTGTGTTGTGATGCCCGTCATCAAACCTGTACACGACGCCGATCCCCGGCGAAAGTCCTGCGATGTCCACGTAGGGAAAGTCGGTAAAGTCCCTATTGATTCCCACCTGCTGCACACCGGATGCCACTTCCCAGATTCGGATACCGCTTTGTCTGTTCGACTCGAGCCTCCATGGAACGGCCACCCAGAACCGGCCTACACCATCTGACACGCTGAGGGGACCCTTGAGATCTTCCTTCCCTCCAAGGGTATCCAGAACGGTGGAGGTGTATCCTGACCCGCCGTCCCAGATCACGGCGCGGATGGCGTGAAGACCCGCGGTATCCTCAAACACCACCCACAGCCGCCCGAGACTGTCTACACCTGCACCCATACCATGTTCCTTCACCACGCCCTGAAGGGGAACGGTGATCTCTCCCACCCCCGTCCACGTGTTCCCGTTCCGCTCGTACCGGCGGATATAAAGGTTCCCGTTCCCGAGGAGCTGGGCTGCCCACACGGTGTTCCCCTGTTCGGCCACCACAGGTGGGATGGGGACCCAGGGGGAATCCACCCGGGTGGTCACGCCTGCCGACACCCACACCGGCCAGTTGAAACACCGGGGACGGCTGTCTCTGAAACTCATGAGATACCCGAAATATGAATAGGCCGGTGCGTTCTGGTTGATCCAGGCAAAGGCCAGGGCGTTTCTTGTGAACCGTTCGGCACTGGGCAGGCCTATCTCCCCGTCCAGCGCGTGTTCCGCATACCCCACGTTCCGGAAATTGGGCCCCGAAAGGACAAGCCGAAACGCGGTATCCGGCCCGAACGCCCGAAAACTCCGAACACGGTATTCAAACGCCTGGCCCGGAGAAAGCACGTCCTGGACCAGTGTCGCCGTGGAACTCCACACCGTGTCGATTACGCTCCAGGAACTCCCGCCCGGCGTTGTCCGTTCGATCACGAATCCGCTTCCTTTGGCAACGTTGGGGTAATAGGCCAGCCGGATGTTGATCTTCGTGGAATCGCTGCAGTCGCTCCAGAGGGGAACATGGCCGGGTGGGTCGAGAATCCGGAGGGTTTCGCGGGATGGAGGTGGTGGGGAAGTCAACGCACGGTTTCCGTTGGGGCCGAGGGGTCGGCGGGAATAAAGGTAGAGGATGACGGTGTCATCCAGGGTGGGGAAGGCGTTCCAGAGGGGGACGTTCCAGGGGATGGTGCCGGTTCCGGAAGAGGAGGTGCCCAGGATATAACCCCGGCCGGAGCCGGCCATCTGGATGCTTGCGGCCACGTGAACGGCCCAGGAAGGTTTGTTGTTCCAGGAGATCTGGATGCCGGAGTCGGTGATGGTGGCGGCGTCGAGGGTGGGGTTGGGGACGATGAGAGTATCGATCCACACAACGTCGGAGTAAAAATGTTGGTTGGTACCGTTGATGACCGTGTCCCGTGCAGCGTACAGGCCGATACGGATGGCGTTCGTCCCGGTATTCGGTGGTATATGATTCCATGTGCTGTCGGACCAGGCGATGAACCCGCTCGTTCCGTTGGCATCAGCAATCTTCTGACCCCACGCAACCGTATCCCCATCCCACGTCCTTAACCAGAAGGCCACCGAATACCGCGTCTCATAGGACGAACGATCGACCCACGAGAACGCCAGCCCCGAATCGGTGATGGTGAGAGAGGGATTGCCGGGGGCGTTGAGTTTGGGTTCCACGGGAAGAACGTAGGGCCAGTAATGCTTCGGGTCCTGAAGGGGATCTTCGCCCGGACGACATACAGGGTCACCGTTCTTGAAATACGTCTGATAAAACACGTTGTTGTGGATCTCCGGACGCGTCTGATATGGTCCACGATAATCCGATTTTAGCATGGGATGAAAAGCCGACCAGTTGTTGATCTCCGCTGTTTTCACTTCCCAGAACAACGTATCCCTTCTTGCAGGCGGTCCCTGAGGCGCAAGCCAGTCCGAAAGATCCACCCGCAAATGATTCCAGCCACCCCGCGGATCCTCCGCCTGATATCGACCAACGAACCGAAAATCCAGCGAATCCAGCACAACGTTCGTATCACTCACCGGCTTCACATACACCCGTGTTGGTCCAAACGTGATCAAATCATAATTCAGCCAGACTTCCTTCCGCCAGTTCTGTGTGTCTTCCACATAGACAGGGGTATTCGTGTATCTCAACGTTGCCCGACCCGACGATGGATCGTATCTTCGAAAATCCAGACGAAAAACCCCCGGTTGAGGAAACACATTCCCCTGCACATCCCACATCCCTCCAAGCACCCCCGCTTTCCGTGAAAACACCCACCTCCCATTATAGTCAAAGTACCTTCCCGATGACGGCCCCGCCGCAAAACGATCCATATACACCGCCTTCCACCCCGGAGAAAGAAGAAGCCGATATTGCCCCTGGTAACTCGATCGCTGATTGGGAGGCAACACCGTGCTGTAACGCTGCCACGCTGCAATATGTCGTCGATACCGCTGGTATTCCTCCTGATCCAGATCCACCGCACACGACGCAAGCTGGTCAAATTTGGTCGTGTCCGACAAATAACTCATCCACCCTCCAGGAAGATCATCAATACAGTCAAAATTCAACGCAAAAGGCTGAATCGGAAGGGTCATGTTCCGTAGACCATATTCGATCACCTCATCGTGCAGAAGCTTGTCCACAAGATACGCCACCATACCCAAGGTAGCCAAAGCTCCTGAATACGGCGGAGGCAAAAATCTCGAGACCCATCCCACCAGAGCACCCCAACACAGATCACTGGTACCCACATAAGGAGCCAAACGATTGGCTTCGTGTTCTTTCACATCCCAAAAACTCCACTCCGGATGCAGCATCGCCCATCCCACGTTCGTCACATCTGTTGCATTCGTTTTCTCGTAACCCATGACAAGAAATGCCAGAATCGCTGAACCTTCAAGAAGAGCTGACAACCGCTCCGCTGTCATCCCGCTCGCACGATATCCCACCCCATGAAATGCTTCCACAAAACCCTGCACCCATGGAAGAATCGTATCCTGATACATGGACATCCAGTGCCGACCATCGCGCCTGTACACTTCCATCGGCCCGTATTCCCCGGGAACAATGGATCCATTGGTAATCAGATTGATCCACATCAGCTTCAATGGCGTTGCCACTTCCGAAGGAGGAATAAAACTTGGCGACATCGTCTCAAAAAAGATCTCGTAGATCTCAAGGAAACTGTTCCCGTCTTCCGGAACAAACCCAAGAAGGTTATACCCATAACCTGCATGAGCAGGCTGATACACCATATGCACAAACAAATCCTGAATCACGTGAGCATAGGCGCCATAAATCAGGGCCTTCTTCTTGGGGGACCAGTCCGTGCGTGACCGCGCATACTGCACCATCTGCCATAACCTGGCTACGTTGGCATTCGGCGGCGGATCATTGGGGTCATTGAAACGAATCAGCCGCAGCCGATTGGTGTTTTGCCTGTCGACCAGGGTGGAATAGGTGTTCTCTTTGATCCGAAGAGGAGCCTCCACATCCACACACGGAGCCTGAATCTCATACAAATTCTTCACGATCTTCGCAGCTCCCCGTTGACTCGCTTCATCCAGAAGATCGGGCAACATCGCCCCCCACAGATAGGCGTGCCACGTCATGACCGCATTAAATCGAGTCCAGTAGTCTCCACTCCACAGGTCCATCAAGGCCTGGTAGAACTCAGGATCAACACTTTGCCATACCTCGGGCGTCTTCCATGTAAGATAAACGTGTTCGGGAAGACTCCATGCATTCAGAATCGATATCCCTCCAAGGAGCATACCGACAGACACACCCCATGACCTCATGGTGTACCTCCCGGTTCCACAAACGTCAACAACACATCCCATTGCCCAAACCGTTCCGCCTCATCGTACAGATTTTCTGTCCACACCACCGCAAATCGCCTCCCCACGCTATCCCACGCCGGTTGAAACACCACCGGCGGTCTTCCCTGATCAAACTTCCGGATGACCCGCGCAGGGCTCCAGCCTGATCCATCAAAAAATCGCACCGCCATGTTGAGCGTATCCCCATCGGCCCCTTCCACATGACCCCAGTACACCACAACGGCCTCTCTTTCTCCTCCCACGGTCGCCACGTCATAAGCCCCGTAATTCGCCGGTCTCGGCACCTCGATCCAATCTCCCTTTTGCCCCCAGTAACACACCACTTCCACATCCCTCGGCGTGGGATCTGTACCCCGGAGCAGGCCACAAACCCACACCCGTCCCTGAAACAGGCTGATCCCGTGAGGTGCCGCATCCATTCTCCCCACCGGATAGGTTTCCCATGTTCCTGATGGTGTGCGAACCGAACATTGAAGCACATCCCCAAACCCCGAGGCTCCCCACACCACATGCACCCCGCCCGTTGAGTCCACGGTCATGAAGGGATTGAGTCCGATGGGAACGTTTTCTTCATACACATCCCACACCCCATCGGGCGACCTTGAGGCATAATGCCCTCCCCAGATCACATGCACCCGCCCCGCCGGATCCACACCCACACGCGCCTGTTGGATCCCAATGTTGTTCGCTTTCACGGTCTCCGGAGCCATCCAGGTCCCATCTACGTCTCGCATGCGATACATCACCATCATAGGTGGATTAATCGCCGTTGTATCATCCATGTATTCCTCCCACACCACATGCACCCGTCCCCACCGGTCGACGGCGACAAAACACCCCCATGTCGGTCCCGTTGAAACTGTATCCACATCTGTCCATTCTCCCTGAATCCGTGCACGAAAAACACACCTCAGATTGCCGTAATCATACGCTGACGTCGTCGATCCCCAAACGAGATAAAGATTCCCTCCCGAGTCTGAAACCATATCGGGAGACGCGGAATATAGCGTATCACACGACACGTTGATGGGATCTCCGTTCAGACAGCCCTGATTCGTTGAAGGTTCCTCCTTCGTCGGCGCGGAACACCGCATGCCGAGAGAAAGAACCGTCAAAACCAGAACCAACCATCCCCGCCTTTTCGTCATGTCTGGAAGGTAAAGAAAAACTTCCGAAAATTCAAGCCCCCGCGCTCTGACCGCGGAACGAACCTCGAGATGGCGTTCGTTCCGGTGCCGAACGGAATGTGGTTCCACGTGCTGTCTGTCCAGGCGATGAAGCCGCTCGTGCCGTTGGCATCAGCAATCTTCTCGTCCCACACAAGGGTGTCTCCACGCCACGTTCTTAACCAGAACCTCACCGAATATTGTGTCTCATAGGACGAACGATCCAGCCAGGTGAAAGAAAGTCCCGAATCGGTGATGGTGAGTTGAGGATTGCCGGGAGCGTTGAGGCGATCGACAAGAAAAGGAGCCGCCACCCACACGGTGTCATTCAGCCACTGTTCAGCCCACACCGTGTCCTCCGATCCCACAGGGTTGAGTATGCCTTGCAACGTATCCCCGTTTTCTCCCCACGGATGGATTCGAAGAAGCCCGGTGGAAAGTTTCACCCCCACGCGTCCCACCTGAGAACCAAGAACAGGATTGTCCCACCAGACCCGTACGCGCTCTTCATCCAGCGCCTCCGCATGGACCACCGGCCGCGCAATCGGATGGCCATATAACGTCACTTCCGCCATCTTTCGAACAGGATGCTCTGAATGCAGAACTTCCCATCCATTCAGAAAAGAAACGATATCTTCGGGTTGATAGGTACTCAGGACCGCCTTGATTTTCAGCCCTGGCTGTTGTTGTCCTGGAAGCCGCCCATATCCCTCATCGTCCAGGATCACACCGTCCAGGTCCGGGGTGGTGTCGTGATCCCAGATATCCCAGAAAACCTGCATCACGGCGCCTTCCACAATCGTTCCATCCGTGTTGTTCAGATCGCATCCTACCCGAGCCGGATACCATCGACCGTTTTTGTAGTAAGAATAATACGGTTCCGGGTACACATTACTCCAGTGGTAAGCAACATGATATTTCGTTGTCCCGTCCGGCTATATGTTTACATCCGGAAGGGGGGAGTCGGTTCATGATGGCCTCCCGGATGCTTTGATGGCTTCAAAAGCTGGAATGACAACCTCTCCTCTGTACACCTCCTCCGGTGTCGCATACCCCAACGCCTCGTGAGGACGATCCGTGTTGTACAGCCTGATCGCCTCTTCCACCGCCCGACGCAACGACCCCTCGTCCGGAAATCCCTCCCCAAGCCCATACTCCCCCTTCAACGTCCCAATCGCCCGCTGGGCCCCCACGGCGTTTCCTTCAGGAAACGCCGTGGGGTACTCTACGCATTCCCCTTCCGACCCATGCTCGCCTGAATTCCCTGCCTTTCCAGATACTCCACGTACCGCCGGTTCGTGTACTGCACCCCATGGTCGCTGTGATGCACCATCCCCTCCCGCTTCCACAACGCGCCTTCCACCGCCATCTGCAGTGCCTCCAGCGCATAGGTCCCCTCCAGGCTCCGACCCACCCTCCATCCCACGATCTTCCGGCTGTACAGGTCCATTACAACAAACAGATACCGGAAATCCCCGCCCACCGGCAAAAACGTGATATCTGCCACCCACACCTGGTCCGGACCCGTGACCCAGAAACCCTTCAGACGATTGGGAAAAGTCTGATCTCCGGATCTTGTGGTCCGAACCCGGGATCGCGGGGATGGCACCGTCAGATCCGTCTCTCGAAGAAGGGCATACAGCCTGTCCCGTCCCATCCGGATCCCTTCTCGTTCCAGAAAGGGCTTCAACTTCACAAGAAGTTTTCGCCCGCCCATCCGGGGGTGCTTCCTCCGGATCATCTGGACCATGAAGATAACCTTCTCCTCCTCTTCTCGCCTTCGTTTCTCCCGACGCTTCTTCTGATAGTACGCCTGGCGGGTGATCCCCATGGCTCTGCATACGGCTTCCACCGTCACCCCCGGTCCTCCTTTTTCTCTCGCCCGTTCGATGATCTCCGTCCGTTTTTTTTCGCGAGGTCCTTTCCATACGTCTCCTGATAGATCTCCAGCGTACCTTCCAGAACGGCCTTTTCCACGGCCAGACGGGCGATGGTTTTCTCCATCCAGGCAATCCGGCGACGGAGTTTCCGGATCTCGGCTTCGGCGTCGTTTTCCGTTCCCGAAGTTACAGGTGGATGCACGCTGTATTGCTCAATCCACCGCTTGATCGTCATGGTGCCTCCAATGCCATACTTCCTCCGGAGGGATGATAGCGAAGCCCCTTCCTCATATTCCCGGACCACCTGAAGTTTGAAGGCTTCCGTGTACCGTTTTTTCTTGCTTTTTCCAGACATTTCTTCTCCTCCCCCGACCCCCCTATGATACACCCAAAAATGTAAACGTTTTTCCGGACGGGTCACTCGCAACAGCGGATGGACGGCCATTCCCTCCCCCTTGACGGGGGAGGGTTCGGGTGGGGGTGTCCATGAGGTTTACGGTTTGAAAGGTTTTGCGTAAATTAAACATGGAGACGTGAAACAAGGAGGTTGGGTCATGCATCGGTGGATGTTGATGGGAGGGGTGGTGGCTATGGTTTTTACCCTACCTTCCAGGGTCTACGGGCAATCCATGCAACCTGAAGACTACACCTGTAGCAAGGTAAGAGGCACCAGCAAAAAGTTGAAGCTGTCCGATATTCAGAAGGGATGGGACGATGTGAAAAGAAGGATTAAGAGCAGAGAACAGGCGCTTGAGTATTTCAGAAAACTGCAGGATTACTCGTTCCAGGAAGCGATGGAGACAGGAAGATACGCATCAACCTGGATCAGCATTGCTTTTCGGGTTGTGGGGCAATATTTGACCTGTGAGGACAAGCTCAAGATTATTCAAAGGGATCTGGAGTTTTACAGGAAGCATGAGGATATGCTTCCCGAGACGTATCCGTGGCAACTGAAAGGCATGGAGTGTGCGAAGGACTTTATTCGATCGGAGTTGAAGAAGAAAAACCTGAGCCGGATGTACCGGGGATGGCTCATCGTCCAGGCAAGCTATTTCTGGTATGAAGAATTCAGAGATTCCCTCCTCGCCGTCGCAAAGGACAAACGATACCCATGGGGCGTGAGACAACTCGCCGTCTTGAGTATTCCTCTGCATGACACCTCGGAAAAAGTAATCCAAACTCTCGTTGAATTGGCAAACGACAAAACGAAGTTTAAAATCCCGGTCGGTGGACGCGTGAAGCCAAAACCTATGAAGGACTGGTATCCTATACGGGAAGTAGCAATCATTACTCTGTATTACATGAAAAAACAGGATCGCCTTCCAGAGAGAATCCGTAAAGAATGGGAATCTTATGAAGTTCCTAAAGCTCAGAACAGACCCACCCTTCTGACACAGAATTCACCACCTTTAAAGAAACGTGCCCTTGTCCCGGTAGCAATTTATTATGCCAAAGATGCCGAAGTCCAGCAAAACTGGCCTGCATGGTATTATTACTGGAAGCAGGTGATTGCAAATGCGGTTGGATTTCCCGAACACAAAATCCTGTACCTTACCTCCTCATACCAGTGTCCCCACAGGGGTTCCAGAGACGTTATTGGCTGTTATTTTCTGGGGGGCGACGCGGTGTACGTCACCCCTCTTGCAGCGGAAGCGGATGGACCTTATGGAAGCGATCGTCGGTACGAAGGGATTGATCTGATGGGGGTAACGGTACTGCATGAAAAAGCTCATTACGACTATTTCTGGACAAACTGGGCTCCATTGCTGCAGGATGAGAATGGGGGAATCGACCTGAACCGCATTCCACTGTTTGATCACGACAGAGATTTGATGGTGGATTCTCTGGAACCCAACACGGTGATGGTGGGAAATGCACAGGTGTGGTTTAACCCACGTAACCCCCAAACGCACAGGTTTTATATGCAACCTGTGGATGACAACGAACTGTGGGCGTATTTGCACGAGTGTCTCTGGGAAAAAGGGAGTGTGGATCATCTGGACTGGTCATGGGGGCCATACAGCAAACAGAAGAACCTGGAATTGCCCCCGGTTCTCACCGATCCCGAAGTGATCATCATCAAACCCACTTCAGACCAGGATCGGAAATGGGTCTGGGGAAAACCCGGTGAAAAGCTTCCTCTCCTGGCTGAAGAACGGCTGGAAGGGGTTTACGATTCACAGGGTTTGGTCTATCTTGATAAGACAACCGTCCAACCAGGAGGTTTGATATGATCCTTGCATTCTGGGTATGGATGATGGTGGCTGAACCGCCGACGCCGGGAGCACCTCCGAAATCCAGAGTTTTTGTCCTCAAAAACGGAGTGGAAGTTCATCCCCTCCCCGATGGCATTGCGTTCATCCAGAACGGAAAAACTCTCCATAAGTATACCTTTCGGGAACTGGGAGGCGAGCCCAAGGATCCATGGTGCAAGGCATTCTTTGTAGACGACCTGGAAAACGGGACAGTACTGATAGGATTTTGCGAACAGTTCCTCGGAGCCGAAGGAGGACAACGTGGTTCGGTAGCATGTTACTTCACCGATAAAGGCGAGAAGAAATGGTGCGCAAAAGGAGACTTTTCCTCATGGTATGCAGATACGCTTGCCAGGTTTTTCGTGGGAGGACCCATTTCCACGTGGCCTGAAGGACCTGTTGAGGTTTTCAGCGAGAAGAAGCATATCGTCCTCGAAGGACGGGGGTATTTCGATGTTATCTTCAGAGATTCTCTGATCGTGTTTGATTTCTCGGATTTGCCCTTAAACTGGCGTACCTCAGGATCGGCTACCCGTCAACCCATGAAAGAGGTCCTTGGGCTCCTTTTTCAGGACGAGCAGGTATTTGTAGTGGACACATTCCTTCCCGATGACTTCTACAACGTAACGGATGCACATGTTTCCGATAAGGAACTCATCGTAATCCTTCGACCGCGAACTAAAAAAATTCAAGGTGAAAAGGTTCTTCGACTTTCATCCTTTCGCCCATTGGAAGAAGACACGTTGAAATTTTCCCCACCTGGAGGCAACCCATGAGCGGAACCGTGATGTTGACTCTACTGCTTTATCCCTGGCCTCTGCTCCCACAAACTTCTCAACATTCAATCTCTGGCACGGTTGGAGAATACCGTGCAAATCCCCCGCATCTCCACTCAGGTGTCGATATTCCCGGCTCATTTGACGTATACGCACACGAAACGCTTGTGGTAAGGTATGTTGCGATCGTACCAACACGTACCTGCGGAAGTAATGATACAACCGTTGTAACGGAAACTCTAAACGGTACCGGTTTCGACTTCGTTCACACCCGCCCCGCCGATGGGGTGGAGGCGGGCGATACCCTGTATCCCGGTGATGTTGTCGGCCACACACAGGCCGCGAACAACTGCTGGAACGAACACCTCCACTTCGAAGAAGCGGATGGCGGGCTCAATCCCCTGCGAGGTGGGGGACTGGATCCCTACACCGATACCGCCCCACCCGACATCGAGTCCCTGCGCGTCGTGCACCATGACAACAACATCCAGACCCTCGACACCCTCTGGGGCAAAGTCGATCTCGTCGCCAAAGCCCGGGACCCTCAAAGCCTCGGAACCAGCCACACAGGCCTCTACCGCGTCGGATTCAACCTCCACCGGCCCAATCAATCTCAACCCTTCCACACCCACGAAGCCGTCCGCTTCAACAGCATGCGCGATAAGACCTGGAACCTCGTGTACCATTCCCAATGGAGCTCCATGAGTCCCATGCGGATGTGGTATATCGTGACCAACACAGGAAGTGAAGACCAATTCTGGAACACCAAACTGAGAGCCGGAGAACAGTGGAACGGAGGGAATGCCACCACGCCGGCGGAGGCAAAGACCGGAGATGGAATCGTGGAGATCCACGCATGGGGATGCGACATTCAGGGGAACTGTGATACACTGGTTCAGCGCATGGTGGTGGACAATTTTGGGCCGTATGTGGAGATGGTGGTGATGGGACAGGGGGCGAAGGGATACCTGGCCGGATGGCCGTCGAGCGGCGTGGACGAAAACAATCTCGGGGACCTGATTGTGAGCCAGAGAGACACCCTGGTTCAGGGCCAGGCTGTTGACCTGTGGTTGCTGTTTTCGGAACCTCTGGATCCTTCGAATCGGGATCTGGAGATTTGGGTGAGATATGAGAACACGGGAAGGGAATACGTTGTGAGTCGTGTGGATGGAAGATGGGAAGATCGCGACGTGGACGGGGATGGAAATCCGGAGAGTTTCTGGGATGGTGAGATTTTGATTCCTGGGGATGCGTCGAAAGGAGACACGGGGAAGGTTTACCTTGTGATCGGAGGGACCCTTCGGGACCAGGCGGGGCATGAACTGGACCGTGATCCCCGAACGATACCCCATCGGGATGATCAGGGGAGAATGGTGGGGATTGAAGCGGGAGCGGACGAGAATCACTGGTTCTGGGTTAAACCCGGGGGTGTATGCCTTCTTTCCCACTCTCCTGGTGACGGAGATCAGGGGGTGCCGGTGATTTCGCCGATTGTTCTTTCTTTTTCCCGCCCCATGGATACGAGTTCGGTGAGGGCGGGATTATCCATTTCACCTTCTTTTCTCTGGCAATGGGAATGGACCTCGGACCTCAAAACCGTGACCATCCGCCCCACCGACACCACCAGAGACCTCTGGTATGCCACCACCTACACCGTCTCCCTCGACACCACCATCGTGCGCGATACCGCCCACAACCCCCTCAACGCCTCCCACCAGGGGAGGGGAGAAAGATTCCTTTGGAAGGGGTTTACGGTTTGAAGGAGTTGGCGTAAATTAAACATGGAGACGTGAAATAAGGAGGTTGGGTTATGTATCGGTGGATGTTGATGGGATGGGTGGTGGCTATGGTTTTTACCCTACCTTCCAGGGTCTACGGGCAATCCATGCAACCTGAAGACTACACCTGTAGCAAGGTAAGAGGCACCAACAAAAAGTTGAAGCTGTCCGATATTCAGAAGGGATGGGACGATGTGAAAAGAAGGATTAAGAGCAGGGAACAGGCGCTTGAGTATTTCAGAAAACTGCAGGATTACTCGTTCCAGGAAGCGATGGAGACAGGAAGATACGCATCAACCTGGATCAGCATTGCTTTTCGGGTTGTGGGGCAATATTTGACCTGTGAGGACAAGCTCAAGATTATTCAAAGGGATCTGGAGTTTTACAGGAAGCATGAGGATATGCTTCCCGAGACGTATCCGTGGCAACTCAAAGGCATGGAGTGTGCCAAAGACTTCATTCGGTCGGAGTTGAAGAAGAAAAACCTGAGCCGGATGTACCGGGGCTGGCTCATCATCCAGGCAAGTTCCTTCTGGTATGAAGAATTCAGAGATTCCCTCCTCGCCGTCGCAAAGGACAAACGATACCCATGGGGCGTGAGAGAAGATGCCGTGGTGAGTATTCGAGACACATCAAAAGAAGCCATTCAGACCCTTCTTGAACTTGTGAACGACAAAACAAAAATCAAAGTCCCTGTCTCTCCATGGTCCAAACGGAAAAAAGACTGGTATCCTATTCGTGAAGTCGCTATCATCAAACTCTACAAATTGAAAAAACAACACCTCCTCCCCGAAAAGGTCCGCCGGGAATGGGAAAAGCAATACGAAGGCCCACAGGTCCAATATCTGAAGATCACCCCTCAAGGGAAAAAGAAGCGCGCGCTGGTTCCTGTGGCAATTTACTTTGAGAAAAATGCGGTGATCGAAGGGACAAATTGGCCTGCATGGTTTTACTACTGGAGACAGGTGATCGCCGATGCCGTCGGATGGACACCCGATAAGATCCGATTCCTGCAATCCCCCTCGGATTGCAATGTCCAGGGTCTGGAACTCCCTGGAGGGTGCTATCAGCCTGGTGACAACGGCGTGTTCGTGACCTCTCTGGCTTCGGGTGCAGGACATCAATACAACAGCGATGAAACGTATGAAGGAATTGACCTCATGGGAATGACCGTGGTGCACGAAAAAGCCCATCATGATTACTTCTGGACAAACTGGGCTCCGGTGCTCCAGGACGAAAATGGCAATCTGGATTTTGATCGCCGACCGCTCTATGACGGAGACAACGACTGGATGGTGGACTCGGAGGAACCAAGAACAGTGATGGTGGGAAACGCACAGGTCTGGTTTGATTCTCTGAAAACAAAGACCCATATGTTCTATTCCCAAAGGATGGCAGACAATGAGCTGTGGGCATCGCTGCATGGCTGTCTCTGGGAGAAAGGGAGTGTGGATCATCTGGACTGGTCGTGGGGGCCATACAGCAAACAGAAGGACCTGGAATTGCCCCCGGTTCCCACCGATCCCGAAGTGATCATCATCAAACCCACCTCAGATCAGGATCGGAAATGGGTCTGGGGAAAACCCGGAGAAAAACTCCCTCTCCTGGCTGAAGAACGGCTGGAAGGGGTGGCCTCGATTCGATGGGGACTTAAGGTGGGAAATGACAGTTTCAGCGTCGAAACGGATCCGGGACAAGAAGGAGAAATGGTTAATGTTCTTCCTAACTGGCCCCTGGACAACAACGATTTCGGATATGCATTGCTGGAAGTAGAGCCTCAATGGTTCGTATGCCTGACTGACCACTCACCCAAAAGCGGAGATCAGGGGGTGCCGGTGATTTCGCCGATTGTTCTTTCTTTTTCCCGCCCCATGGATACGAGTTCGGTGAGGGAGGGATTATCCATTTCACCTTCTTTTCCCTGGCAATGGGAATGGGGGTTTACGGTTTGAAAAGTTTTGCGTAAATTAATCATGGAGACGTGAAACAAGGAGGTTGGGTCATGTATCGGTGGATGTTGATGGGATGGGTGGTGCTGGGAATTGTGGGGAGACTGGAGGCACAGCAGTATGATGAACCTACGGATTACACCTGTGAGATGGTTCGAAGCCCAAGCCCAAAGTCTGGTTCTCCTTACGGAAGATGGAAGGAGGTCAGTTCGCGAGAGGAAGCAATTACGTATTTTCAAGAGTTGCAAGAGTGGACTCACCAAAAGGCCATAGAAGAAGGTGCTGAACGGTCTGGATTCCTGAAAAACGTGCTCTACCGCATCGGGAATTACCTAACTTGCGAGGATAAGATGAAAATCATCGTGGAGGACATTCGATTTTACGATAAACATCAGGATCTGCTTCCACAGAAAACTTTCCCCTGGTCTCTCAAAGGCATGGAGTGTGCCAAAGACTTCATTCGGTCGGAGTTGAAGAAGAAAAACCTGAGCCGGATGTACCGGGGCTGGCTCATCATCCAGGCAAGTTCCTTCTGGTATGAAGAATTCAGAGATTCCCTCCTCGCCGTCGCAAAGGACAAACGATACCCATGGGGCGTGAGAGAAGATGCCGTGGTGAGTATTCGAGACACATCAAAAGAAGCCATTCAGACCCTTCTTGAACTTGTGAACGACAAAACAAAAATCAAGGTCCCTGTCTCTCCATGGTCCAAACGGAAAAAAGACTGGTATCCTATTCGTGAAGTCGCTATCATCAAACTCTACAAATTGAAAAAACAACACCTCCTCCCCGAAAAGGTCCGCCGGGAATGGGAAAAGCAATACGAAGGCCCACAGGTCCAATATCTGAAGATCACCCCTCAAGGGAAAAAGAAGCGCGCGCTGGTTCCTGTGGCAATTTACTTTGAGAAAAATGCGGTGATCGAAGGGACAAATTGGCCTGCATGGTTTTACTACTGGAGACAGGTGATCGCCGATGCCGTCGGATGGACACCCGATAAGATCCGATTCCTGCAATCCCCCTCGGATTGCAATGTCCAGGGTCTGGAACTCCCTGGAGGGTGCTATCAGCCTGGTGACAACGGCGTGTTCGTGACCTCTCTGGCTTCGGGTGCAGGACATCAATACAACAGCGATGAAACGTATGAAGGAATTGACCTCATGGGAATGACCGTGGTGCACGAAAAAGCCCATCATGATTACTTCTGGACAAACTGGGCTCCGGTGCTCCAGGACGAGAACGGAAATCTGGATTTTGATCGCCGTCCACTCTATGACGGAGACAACGACTGGATGGTGGACTCGGAGGAACCAAGAACAGTGATGGTGGGAAACGCACAGGTCTGGTTTGATTCTCTGAAAACAAAGACCCATATGTTCTATTCCCAAAGGATGGCAGACAATGAGCTGTGGGCATCGCTGCATGGCTGTCTCTGGGAGAAAGGGAGTGTGGATCATCTGGACTGGTCATGGGGGCCATACAGCAAACAGAAGAACCTGGAATTGCCCCCGGTTCCCACCGATCCCGAAGTGATCATCATCAAACCCACTTCAGACCAGGATCGGAAATGGGTCTGGGGAAAACCCGGTGAAAAGCTTCCTCTCCTGGCTGAAGAACGGCTGGAAGGGGTGGCCTCGATTCGATGGGGACTTAAGGTGGGAAATGACAGTTTCAGCGTCGAAACGGATCCGGGACAAGAAGGAGAAATGGTTAATGTTCTTCCTAACTGGCCCCTGGACAACAACGATTTCGGATATGCATTGCTGGAAGTAGAACCTCAATGGTTCGTATGCCTGACTGACCACTCACCTGGAGATGGAGATCAGGGCGTGCCGGTGAACCAACCTATCATCTTGAGTTTCAATCGTCCGATGGATACGGCCTCTGTGAGACAGGGATTGAACATCACACCGGGATTTCAAAAATCACTGATCTGGAGTCCCAATTTAAAACTTGTCAGCATCTTTCCTTTGGATCCCACCAGAGACCTCCGGTATGCCACATTTTCCCCCTCCCCCAACCCCTCCCACCAGGGGAGGGGAGAAAGCACTCGCAACAGCGGATGGACGGCCATTCCCTCCCCCTTGACGGGGGAGGGTTCGGGTGGGGGTGTCCATGGGGTTTACGGTTTGAAGGATTTGGCGTAGATTAATCTTGGAGACGTGAAACAAGGAGGGTTAAAATGAGGTGGTTGGTTGTTTTTCTGGTCATGGCTACACCAGTCTGGCTTGAAGCCAGAGATTATACCTGTTACGATGTACGTCAGGGTAGCGGCGGAGGCCAGAACCAGAAAGAGTTAACCAATCCATACATTCCCTTTGATAGCACCCGAATCCAATCGAGGACAAGTGCCCTGGAATTTGTCAAGGAAGTGCAGCGAAGGGCTCATCTTCAAGCCCTTGAAATGGGATCCGAGCGGAGTGTGCCCGTGGATTGGGCACTAAGTAAAGTGGCGAAATACCTCACCTGCGAAGACAGTCTGAAAATCATCGTGGAGGACATTCGATTTTACGATAAACATCAGAATCTGCTTCCACAGAAAACTTTCCCCTGGTCTCTCAAAGGCATGGAGTGTGCGAAGGATTTCATTCGATCGGAGTTGAAGAAGAAAAACCTCAGCCGGATGTACCGGGGCTGGCTCATCATCCAGGCAAGTTCCTTCTGGTATGAAGAATTCAGAGATTCCCTGTTTGCCATTGTACTGGACACAACCTGGCCACGGGATTTCCGAATCATCGCCATTACCTCCCTGCGTGATACCTCGGATACAACCCGTAACTTCCTCCTACACGTTCTCACAACTCCAGAACTGGAAACCTGGAAAGCAAGAGTCTACGAATTGGGCTCCATTCAGCACGAAGCCTACATCATGCTTAACTTCCTTGGGCTTGGAAAATATATCCCCGACAGTATTCGAAGTTACTATGAGGAAAAAATCAGAAAGGAAGTGTGGAGTTTCCCAAAATATGTGACGACTTTCAACGTCGCCTACTATTTCCCATACCGTCGAAAGCTTCAGGGATACCTACCGGCCTGGTTTGCTTTTTGGAAAAAAGCGATCGTTCAATTTACTCCCGCTTTGAGTGAAGGTGAAGTGGTTTTCGCAGATGTTTCCCAATGTCATCACGACAATGCGATGGGATGTTACCTTGGAGGAAGAACGGTTGCGGTAACAGAGCGTGCGGGTGGAATGGGAAGTCCCTACGGAATTGGTCCAGACTACGAAGGGATTGATCTGATGGGGATGGTGGTGTTTCATGAATTGGCCCACAGGAACATATCCGATGCCTCGAGAGAAGGGGATATCGATTCCGATGGAGACAGGATTCCGGATCGTGTAGAAACGGCGGGGATATGGGTTGGCCAGGGCACGTTTCGGCCCAATGCGTACCTTTTTACCTCAGATCCCACACGCAGGAGAACTCACACGTTTTATGGATTTACAGCGCCGCCGTACGCTCCTGATAAGGAGTTCGATGATGAAGAGATTTATGCACTTGCACAGGGGTGTGTATGGGAACCCCATATGGCGGATGCGCTGGACTGGTCATGGGACGACGGAGGGAGTCTGAGCCGACAGGAAGATATTCCACTGGGAGGGCTTGTCGAAGACAATTTAATTCGGATTGTTTTTCCGCGGTCAGAATGGGATCGGCGGTGGGTGATGAGAGCGAATGAGAGTTTTGTTTTGCGTGCAGAGGCAAAAGATACGAACGTCAAGATGATTCGTTGGGACATCGAGGTATGGGAACCCGAGAGAGGGAAAAGTGTGGTCAAGACGTACTGGACGAGTCCCGGGGAGGACCTGGTCCTGACGGAAGAGGAGGTTATGAACTTGGAGAACTGGTATCCCAAGCGTATTGAGGATTTTGGGGTGAAAGAGGTGCGGGTTGAAGGGGTGATGGGGGTATGTCCTATTATGGATTTCGAAGAGAGGAAAAACGGTGCACAGGGTGTGCCTGTCACTGCCAATATTCGACTCCATTTCACCCGCCCCATGGATACGAGTTCGGTGAGGGCGGGATTAAACATATCACCCTCTTTTCTCTGGCAATGGGAATGGTCCAGTGACCTCAAAACCGTGACCCTCCGCCCCACCGACACCACCAAAGACCTCCGGTATGCCACCACCTACACCGTCTCCCTCGACACCACCATCGTCCGCGATACCGCCGGCAACCCCCTCAACGCCTCCCACCAGGGGAGGGGAGAAAGCACTCGCAACAGCGGATGGACGGCCATTCCCTCCCCCTTGACGGGGGAGGGTTCGGGTGGGGGTGTCCATGGGGTTTACGGTTTGAAGGATTTGGCGTAAATTAATCTTGGGGACGTGAAACAAGGAGGGTTAAAATGAGGTGGTTGGCTGTTTTTCTGGTCATGGCTACACCAGTCTGGCTTGAAGCCAGAGATTATACCTGTTACGATGTACGTCAGGGTAGCAGCGGAGGCCAGAACCAGAAAGAGTTAACCAATCCATACATTCCCTTTGATAGCACCCGAATCCAATCGAGGACAAGTGCCCTGGAATTTGTCAAGGAGGTACAGCGAAGGGCTCATCTTCAAGCCCTTGAAATGGGATCTGAACGGAGTGTGCCTGTGGATTGGGCACTAAGTAAAGTGGCGAAATATCTCACCTGCGAAGACAGTCTGAAAATCATCGTGGAGGACATTCGATTTTACGATAAACATCAGGATCTGCTTCCACAGAAAACTTTCCCCTGGTCTCTCAAAGGCATGGAGTGTGCCAAAGACTTCATTCGGTCGGAGTTGAAGAAGAAAAACCTGAGCCGGATGTACCGGGGATGGCTCATCGTCCAGGCAAGTTCCTTCTGGTATGAAGAATTCAGAGATTCCCTCCTCGCCGTCGCAAAGGACAAACGATACCCATGGGGCGTGCGCAGAATTGCAATTGGAAGCATACCTGAATGGGACACATCAGAAAAAACAATTCAAACTTTGCTGGAACTCGTAAATGACAAAACCAGGCTTAAAAAACCCGTATCTCCATGGTCCAAACAGAAGGAAGATTGGTATCCCATTCGGACAGTAGCGATCATCAAGCTGTATCGGATGAAAAAGCAAGATCGTCTCCCCGAAAAGGTCCGCCAGGAATGGGAAAAGCAATACGAAGGCCCACAGGTCCAATATCTGAAGATCACCCCTCAAGAGAAAAAGAAGCGCGCGCTGGTTCCTGTGGCAATTTACTTTGAGAAAAATGCGGTGATCGAAGGGACAAATTGGCCTGCATGGTTTTACTACTGGAGACAGGTGATCGCCGATGCCGTCGGATGGACACCCGATAAGATCCGATACCTGCAATCCCCCTCGGATTGCAATGTCCAGGGTCTGGAACTCCCTGGCGGGTGCTACCAGCCTGGTGACAACGGCGTGTTCGTGACCTCTCTGGCTTCGGGTGCAGGACATCAATACAGCAGCGATGAAACGTATGAAGGAATTGACCTCATGGGAATGACTGTGGTGCACGAAAAAGCCCATCATGATTACTTCTGGACAAACTGGGCTCCGGTGCTCCAGGACGAAAATGGCAATCTGGATTTTGATCGCCGTCCATTCTATGACGGAGACAACGACTGGATGGTGGATTTTATGGAAGGTGATACAGTTTTTGTGGGCAACGCAAAAGTGGCTTTTGATCCAACTTTTATGGAGACTCATAGGTTTTATTCGCAGCCTTTATCGGACAATGAGCTGTGGGCATCGCTGCATGGCTGTCTCTGGGAGAAAGGGAGTGTGGATCATCTGGACTGGTCATGGGGGCCATACAGCAAACAGAAGAACCTGGAATTGCCCCCGGTTCCCACCGATCCCGAAGTGATCATCATCAAACCCACCTCAGATCAGGATCGGAAATGGGTCTGGGGAAAACCCGGAGAAAAACTCCCTCTCCTGGCTGAAGAACGGCTGGAAGGGGTGGCCTCGATTCGATGGGGACTTAAGGTGGGAAATGACAGTTTCAGCGTCGAAACGGATCCGGGTCAAGAAGGAGAAATGGTTAACGTTCTTCCCAACTGGCCCCTGGACAACAACGATTTCGGATACGCATTGCTGGAAGTGGAGCCTCAATGGTTCGTATGCCTGACCGAGCATTCTCCCAAAAACGGAGATCAGGGTGTGTCCGTGCAGGAATCAGTGATTTTGAGTTTTAATCGCCCCATGGATATTTCATCTGTCCAAAGGGGGTTCAGACTGTCCCCTCAAATCCCTTATCCCCTTCTTTACACCTGGACACCGGATTTAAAAACCGTGATCATCTCTCCGTTTGACTCACTGCACGGATTCCGCTATCTTACTGAATACACCGTCTCCCTCGACACCACCATCGTGCGCGATACCGCCGGCAACCCCCTCAACGCCTCCTGCGCCCAACCGTTCTCCTTCACCACCGACTCCCTCCACCTTCCCACCGACGTGACGCCCGCTTCCTCCCCCAAACTCGCCACCCTCCCACCGGACGACTCCGCCTCTCTCACCAACCGCTACACCTTCCAGGTCCCCTTCGCCGAAACCCTCACCCTCATCTTTTCCGTCACAAACGAAAACCCGCGCGCAGAATCCGTCCGTGTCATCCACGACCTCCTCATCCCCTCCTCCATTCTCGTGCTTTCCCACGATCCTGACACCACGGTGTGGCTTCAGCCGGGGGAAACCTATCAATCCACCATCCAGGCCATCGATCCCCGAACCCCCGATTCCTGCTATGCGGGAAGCTATCAGAACGACAGGATCCTCCTCCGGGTGAAAGCCTGGGTCCCCGGTTATCTCCAGTTCCAGCAATCCGAAGAAATCGAGATCCGCCCCTCTCCCGTCGACGGCCCCTGGGTTCTGGCCTCCAGCCCTGCAGAAGGCGAAGACGGCGTTTCCCCCACACCCCCCATCCGCATCGTGTTTGACCAGATCATGGATACCACCACAGGAGGCCCAATCACCATTGTCCGATGGGATCGGTCCACAGGTTCCTTTGAACAGCATGTCGTGGAATATGCCTGGCAAAATTCATCCACCGTTTCAGGAAACCTCGCTCCCGGCGATTCCCTTGGCGTGTGCAAAGTGTATACCCTTTCTGTGCCCCATCAATTCCGCAACCGGTGCGGTGCACCGCTGGATCGAAATGACGACGGGGCTCCAGAAGGCTACACCGCAACGTTTCGAACCGTCACACCGGAAGTTTCGGTCTCCGTTCCGCCCATCGGTGTGGTGCCTCCCGGCGAGGCCCAAACCGTCCCCATCTATGTCCATGTCCGACCCCGGGAGTTCAAAGATCGCGTCCGGGTTTGGGCTTCGGGAGGAACGGTGAGCCAGGACCAACAGGGAAACTACTTCCTGACCGTGGTGGGAAGCGAGTCCTGCACGCCCTGCCGGGCCAGGGTGTTCGCTTCTCTGAACGTTCCCTGCGACACGGTGGACAGTCTCCCCGTAACCTGGGCGTCCCGCACGGTCCGAAGATACGTGAGTGTCACACCAGACGATCCCACCGGTCCGGACGAAAACGAAGAAGTGCCTCCGCCTGTCGAATTCCCCACCGATCTTCTTGCCCCCACACCGGATATACGCCCCTATGTGGGCATTCTGAGCGCGCCTCAAAGTGCGGCGCTGCAGGCTGCGTTGTTCGATGCGGGCGTTCCCAGTGTGGAAGTGGATTTCAACACCGACTCCATGAAGTTTGAAGTGCTCGGGATCTCCTGGATCCCTTTTGACAGCCTCCGGGTCCTCTTCATCCCCACCGACGGCCTGGTTCCCTTCCAGAATGTGCCTGCATTTGCAAGCAGCATCGCAGACTTTGTCTCCCGGGGTGGTGTGCTTGTGGTGTTTTCGCAGAAAAATTCGCAAGCGTATGAGGTCCTTCCTCGCGCTGACGAACTCACCGTCACCGGATGGGACGAGGAACGTCAGTGCGCCTCATCCCAGACCTATTTTGACACATGGCATCCCCTGTCCTGCGGGTTTGGATTCGACAGATCCTATCTCGCAACCGACGGTTCGGTGGTGGAGGCTCCCGCGGACGCCGTATGGATGGTGCGGAAAGTGACCAATGCGCAGGGGGCAGCCGTGATCTATCCCTTCGGTCAGGGGTATGTAGTGGTTGCCCCAGGTTATCCGGACTGGGACTACGCCCGGGGACGGCTTCCAGCGCTCACCCAGCGATGGCTGGCCGGCCTTGCCTTCTGGGGATTTGCGCCCCATGAGGGACACGAGATTCAGGCCGGACAGAGCGCATCAGGTCTCGCGTACACGCTGGTCCTTCCCGATCTATCCGTGCACCGTCTCGTCCCGTTTGTGTTTTTCTACTCCTGGTGGAACCTTCATCCGGACACCCTCTGGCTGGACACACTCGTCGTTTCTGACTCGATAGATAGCCTGAATCTGGTGCTGGACATTCCGGCCGGACTTTCTGCTGGCGTGTATCCGGTGAATGTCCGCCTTCTTGGATCCGGAGATTCTCTCCTTCGGGACATGCCTGTGGGCTGGCTTGCCGTGCGTTCACCAAACATCCAGCCGGAGAACCCGGCGGGAAGCCCGGTTCGCGCCTGGTTCACCGTCCGGAGTCAGAGCGACACCCGCATCGGAGATACCCTGTGGCTGCATGTGAAAAACCTTTCGGATTCGGTTCTTGCCCTGCGAGTGGGAATAACAATGTGGCATGATTGGGCTAACATGCTGGTGGATACCCCATGTACCCTTGCTCCCGGCGTTGAGGTCCAACTCCCGGTGAAAATCACCCTGGACCTTCCAAGAATCCTCGGACGCGGAAGAATTTTTGAGGCCTCGGTATACGATGCGGATTTAAGAGTTTCTACATCTACAGCCATACGTCTCAATGTTTCCCTGTCCTTTGATGCTTCCTTCCAAGTTCACACGTTTTTGCAGAACCACGTGTTCTCCCGTCTCATCCCCTTTACCTTCAGATTCGTCACGGACAGTCCCCTGGATGCCCTTCCCCTCCATATTTCTGTCAGGGCCACCAAGGAGGATTCGTTATGGTGGATAGATACGTTTTTTGTTACGGTTGATACACCCGGAATCTACACCCTTCAGGACACCCTGTGGCCTTCACCGCCCCTTTCTCCAGGGAAATACTACCGGATTGAACCGTCCATCCTGGTTGACAGCTTACCTGTTTCTCTCACTTCTGCAATGGTCGTGCCCATAGACCCGTATGGTGCCCGGGACACACTGAAAATGACACTGGATTCTTCCCATGTCTTCCTGCGCGTGGAGAACCTCGTGACGGATTCCAGTTTCGTGATCGAGAGTCTGGAGGTGGTGACCCGCCTTGAAGCGGTGGACACCGACACACAGGTGCTGTTCACCGACACCCTTTTTTTCCCGCAACTCGCTGCAGGAGCGCGAATCGACACCCTTCTTCCCCTCCCGGCACTTCCCTTTATCCTTCGTCCGGCCTGGCTAGACACCTTCCCCCCTTACAAACGTTATTTCTGGACTGTCACACGACGTTCGGCAACCCTGCCCTATCTTCGAAAATCCCGCTTCGAAATCATCCGCCCAGGGATTCTAATTCTGGACTCTGCAAGCACAACGTCAGGCGTCGAAGGGGGAACCTTTTTCTCCATCCTGAAAATCCGCGCAGGATTCAACCGTCAGAATCCCCGGGTACGTTGGGAAGAAGCCCGATTGTTTGTTGCCCGCGACCCGGATTCGCTGGGCGGCGCTCCCGATACCCTGGAAATCGTCCTTCGGCCTGACACAAGTCGTGATCTTTTCGACGTGGACACGCTGATCCCCTGGTCCTTCACCCTCCTTCCCCCACGGAGTGGCCTGTTCTTCCCCACCATACGGGTGTTCCGATCGGCCGGCGATCCGGCCGATACCCTGACCTTCCGGACACGCCTCGTCATCCCTCCTTCCGCCTTTCTCTGGAGTATCCCCGAAACCCTCACCGCCGGACAGGGATACACCCTCATCCTCTCCAACGTCGGCGGGCTCTCCGACACCCTCATCCTGGACACCCTGTATATCTTCCCCTCCGAAGGAACCTTTCCCGTTGCCATCCTCACCTTCAACGGCGCTTCGCTCATCGTGGACCCCGGTGCAACCTCCACCTTTCCCTCTCCTGCACCCCTTCCCCTCCTCCCCTCCGGCTGGTATCGCTTTCGCCTTGTGGCCCGGGGCAACCCTTATTCACCCGCTCACTTCGGCCAACACGCTTTCATCCAGGGCTGGACGGACTCCATCCAGGTGGACGCCCTCCAGGATGTGTATCTGGCCGGCCAGTCCCCCACCACCACCTTCTCCCTCAGCCACCATGGCCCTGACCTCCCCGCACGCATTTCCCTTACCTTCCTCCGAAACGCCGAAGGTGTCCAGGAATCCACCCTGGTTCTGGACGGATGGAACCACGTGGATCAATATGGAGGTGTGGACTGGGACCCCTCGCGGGGATGGGTGATCCGGGACTCCGCCGAAACTTGGAACAGGCGGGGATTTTCGGTCAACCTCTCGAACCTTGCCAAATCGGGAAGTCCGGTCCCCGCACCTTCCCGCCTGGAACGGTTCCGCAAGAACCTCGCCCTCCACACGAAGGGGTCACCTTCCCCACCCCCTCGCCTGAACGTCACGTATTCCCGTGTTCTGGTGGCACCCGAAGATTCCATCCTCACCCACCTCCTGGTGGTGGGCGACACCTCCCGCCTCCTCACCTTCGACGACACCCTCTATGCGGTCATCCAGTCCCTCACCCTGCCGGACGCGGGAGGATTTGAAGATTTCGTGCAAGCAGGAGGTTTTCTCTTTGCCTCTCAGCCAGACTCGGGACGGGTCCTGAAATTCTCCACAAGCCCCCTCGCCGTGCTTGACACCCTTGTCTTCAACCAGCCCACCGGCCTCGGGATCTTCGGCAACGAACTTCTGGTCACCGAACTGGGAACGGGGCGAATCTATCGCCTGGATCCTGCCACCGGCGCCACCATCCGCTCCTACACCGGGTTCTCCGCACCGGTGGACGCGGATCAGATCGGAAATCGCCTGGTGGTGAGCGATACGGCGGGCGGCGGGACGCTTGCGCTGGTGGATACCTCCACGGGGACACCGGTCCGCACCCTCGCCTCCGGCGTGTTCACACAGGTCCTTGCCGGTCACTTCGGGGAAATCTTCGCCTATGCTGCCGACTCGGGAAGATTCCTGGCCTTCGACACCCTCGGAAACGCCATCCCCTTCGACGGGGGTCCCGCCGTATCCAGCTATCCCCACTGGGCCCGGGGGATCGTCCCCATTCTCCTCCAGGGAGACCTGGATCTCTCCTGGGGCACCTACGCCACCGTCGACCGCTTCGAGGTGAAAGGGGGACTCACCGGCGAAGTGCTCTATCGGGTCTTTGACATCGGCGCTGACCTCCTGGAATGGCTTGACATCAACCACACCGATCCCACGGTCCCCGGAACCTCGGTGAGTCACCGGTTCCGGTATGATTGCGCTGCTTTCAAACGCGCCGAACTCGGAACCTGGTATCCCCTGGATTCCCTTCTCCTCCTCTCCCCCGCATCCGACTCGGCATGTCCCTGGCCCTCCACCGACCTGGAGATCCATGTGCGTTTGACCCGGGTCACCCACGCCACAACTTCGCCGGTCTGCCCGGCTCTTGCGCTCACGGGTCTGTTTCGCTCCCCGGAGACCTGGGTGTGGGATACGCTCTGGGAAGACACCCTCACCGAAGGCTTCATTCAGGTGGACACCCTCCTTCCTCCACCGGACTCCTTCCCCGAGGGAGATTACCGGGTGGAGATTCTCCTTGAAAGCACAGATTCCCTGGGCCTGCTTGTTGCCCAGGCCGAGGATGTCTTCCGGGTGGACTCGAGCGGCGTGGTCGCCCGTTTCCTCCCCGGTCCCAACCCCGTCTGGCCAGGGGAATCCCTCACCGTGTTCCTGGACCTCCAGAACCTCTCCGACAGCCTCTATTCCTCGTCCCGACTGAGAATCTTTACCCTGGATACCACATTCCTCGACACCCTCCTGGATCTTCCCTCCGGATTCCGGGACACCTTTGCCGTGAATCTCACAGCGGACAGCCTGATCCTCCGGGCGGAAGTCCGGAAAGACTCCCTTCTCCTCTCCCGGGCCGTGCGGATGATGGAACCGGAATCGGTGGGGTTTGAGCCTGACACCGTGATGGTTCCCGACACGGTGGGGGCGGACACCTTTGAGGTGAGCCTTGCGGGAACGGTGGGCTGGGTGACCTACGATCCCTTTGAGGGACGCATGATCGTGCCCCGTGGACGGGACGTTCCGGTGAGGATCCACCTTGCCTTTCAGGATACCGCCCTGCAGGAGACGCTGTTTGCTGAAGGGCGCGTGGAACGGACCTGGCATCTCGCGCCCACTCTGCCCCGATCCGACACCCTCCAGATTTCCGTGATCACGCCCAACGACACCTTCCAGGTCACCCGGGTCCTGACCTTCTCTCCTCAGGTCCAGATTCTTCTTGCCGACAGCGTGGTTCGCTGGAGTGATACGGTGGGCACCGTGGGCACGCTGCTTCAGGTGTCCGGTCGGCCGGACTCGGGATGGATGGACCTTCAGGTTCTGGCCGAAACCGAAGGTCCCCCGGATACGATCGTCCACCTCACCGAAGGGCTTCTCCTTGCCCCGGACACCATGAACTGGCAGCATCCCCTTGCCCTCGTGCCCGGAGATTACACGGCCATCCTCCGGGTGGGCACCGGCGGACTGGAACTGGATCGGGATTCCTTCCGGATCCGGGTTCGCCTGCCCTATCCGGTGCTTCTCTCCTGGTGGGTGGACTCCCTTGCCGATGAAAACGGCATCGGCGTCCACGCGGTTCTGGAAAACCCCGTTCCCCGGCCCCTCACCGGCGAGATCCGTGTCTCCTATGAAGCCGGCGAAGCCGACAGCCTCTTTACCCTGGACAGCCTCGCCCGCGACACCCTCACCCTCTGGCTCCCTCCCGCACCCCGCCCCGACCGATTCGGCCTCACCCTCCAGCTTCTTGAAGGCGGTGTTCCCTATCTCTGGGACGGTCGGCAAGTGTTCTTCCGCCCGATCTTCCAGCTGACCTATCCCGAAACCCTCCACGCCACCATGGGGGATCGGATCGTGATCCCCTTCACCCTCACCAACCACGGCACCGCCTATGCCTTCGATACCCTCCGGTGGGTCTGGGGCGAAAACGAGGAGTTCCGGGCCGTTTCCCTCTGGCCCGGGGATACCCTCCGGGATTCTTTCATGGTCTTCTTGCCCCCCGCCTTCGTGAGCGCGGTGGAACGTCCTTACTTCGAACTTGCAGGACAGACCTGGATCATGACCCTCCGGGTGGACGGCCTTGGTGTGGAAGACTCCTTCTTCGTTCCACGAGCGGCACGGGTGGGCGATACGGTCCAGATTCAGGCCATACTGGAAAACCGGAGCATCGTGCCCTTCCGGGGATTCCTCACCTTCCGGTATCACATGCAGGAAACCACCCTGGCCCTTGAACTTTCCGGACAGAAGATCGGGTTTCTCCCCGTGGACACGGCGCTTGTCCCACAGGATACGCCGGCGGTGTGGATTTCGCCCGTCCTGGCCGATACGGTGGACTCGGTGCGCGTCAGCCTGTTCGGAGACAGCCTGCAGCATGTGACCGTGCACGTGCGACGGGTGGACACCCTGACCCCGTGGATGCCCCTCGAAAGTCTTTTCGGATACATCGTCTATCAGGTCCGACTTCGCTTTACAGACACCGCCCGGGTGGACAGCCTGGTCCTCCACCGGTACCGGGGTGGGATGGCTCAGGACACGCTGATTCCAACTTTTCCTTCTCCGTCGGACACGTTTGTGTGGGCGTTTGTGATGGACACGGCCGGACCGACGCAGGATGTGTATCTGGAGGTGGACCACGAGAGCGGGCGGGGCGTGCTCTGGACGAGCCGGAAAATTCAGGTGGCGACGGATTCCTTGACGGTGTATCCCGAACGCCCCCGCTACGGGATTGGCGACACGCTGCGACTGGTGGTCCAGAGTCTTCGACCGGACACGCTGTTTTTGAATCCGGGGGTTCTGGGAGAAACCCTTTCGGTGCCGGTTCGGGTGGGGGGCGATACGGTTCTGATCGGGCGTGTTCCTCCCCTTGTGAGTGCGTCGTATTCGGTGGGGTATCGGGGGTTGTATGGTGACACGGGCCGGGTGTGGGTGGATGTGGAGGGGTTCAAGGTGGGGGTAATGGAACTGCGGGCACAGCAGGGACCGCCGGAGTCCCTGGGGGTATGGATGCGGATCCGGAGTGAGCACCGGTCTCCGGACAGCCTTCAGGTTCGCCTCCAGCTTGCGCAGGATGACACGGTCCTGCTTCTTGACGATACGGTCTGGACGCCCTTCCAGGCACCGGAGATGATTCTCACCCACCGGGATCGCCTTGCAGGTGGACACAACGGGATGGCGCGGCTTGCGTATGAACTGTTCGCCCTTCCGGAAAGCCTGCGGCTTGCCTCCGGGATGATGTGGATTTCCCTTTCGGGACTGGATCATGCGGGACCGGTGGTCACCGGGACACGGGTGGACGTTCCGGACGACACCACACAGCCGGTCCGCCTTGCCCTTGCCGTGGAGGACGAAAGCCCGGTGAGCGGATGGTTCCTGGTGCGTCGGGATACGGTGTGGGATACGTTGCAGGCTTCGGTGTATGGCGATACGCTGGTGGCCCTGGTCTGGGGAGGCGATCGCCGGCCGGTGGCCTGGTTCGCATGGCTTGTGGATGCCGACGGGAACACCACCCGCTGGCCGTCCGGAACCTGGCCGGAAACCTATGGCTATTTCCGCCGTCCGGTGGAACTCACCACCCAATTCGAACGGGTGGTGAACAAACGGGGAGATCGCCCCGTCCTCCTCTGGCGCCATCCGGGTGAAGAAGTGGTGTATGCCAGAGGCCTCGATGAACGGTGGATCGTGGTGGACACCACCCGGACCGTGGACGTGGTGCTCCTTCCCTCACAGCTTCCCGCCGTGATCGAGGAGATCCGCTTTTTCGGGGTGAGTGGACGGATTCGTGCCGAAATCCTTGTGGGAGACTCCCTGCGGGCCGCCGAAGAACGGGCGTTTTCAAGAGAAGGATGGAAGACCATTCCCTTCCACGTGGAGATCACCGACACGCCGGTGGTGCTCCGGTTCCGGGGTGCGCCGGACGGCGTGATGGGGTTTGTGAATGCGGATCGGCGGGTGGTGCTCACGGGAGGGATTGCCGGAACGCCCCTGCTTGTGGTGCAATACCGGTATCCCGTCACCTATCGGGTGGAGCGGGAGCGTCTTGCACCTGTCCCGGGTGCTGTGCGGATCTGGCCCGCCCTGACGGGATCACCCCTCGCCGACACCCTTCCCGGAGAAGGCGTGTATCACTACACCCTTTCCCTGGTTCTCCCCGACACCACGAAATCGGTGGACGGTGCGGTGGTAACTGTGGAAGGCGAAGGGCCTTGGGTGGGGTATGTGGGGAGCGTTCTGGACACCTCATCGCAGATTCAAAAAATCTCGCGCTTCCGGGTGTGGGATGCGAGCGGGGTTCGACGGGTGGTGGGCTTGATTCGGGATGGAAGGAAGTGGGAAGAGGTGGAACCCTTGGCCTTCGCAGGGGATACCGTGGCGTTTGCCCTTCCCCTCGGGGTGAACCGGATGTGGGTGGAGGCGGAGGATCACGCCGGTCATCGGATCCGGAGGGGGCCGTTCTATCCGGTGATTCACGGCCTCTCGGGCGTTTTGAGAGACACCACGCTGACCGGATGGGTCTTTGTTACGGGAGACGTGACCATCCCCGAAAGCGTCCGGGTGGCGCTTCAGGGTGCGCAGATCGTTCACGCACCGGGAGACGGCGAACAATCCGGATGGAACCGAAGCCGGATCGAATGGGTGGTTCGGGGACAGCTTCAAGGAAGCGATTGCAGGTTTCTCTCCGGAGGTGAACCGGAAGCCTGGGGGATCCGGGCCGAAGGGGGCCGGGTGGTTCTTCGGAACTGCGCGTTCACCGGCGGTCCGTGGGGGGTGTATGGATGGGGCGAAGGCGTTCTGGAAGGCAACCGCTTTGCAAAACAGGAACGGGCCGTCGGGATCACAGGCGGCACCTGGGTCCTCCGGGGGAACCGCTTTGATGAGGTGGGGACAGCCCTTGTCCTTGCAGGATCAAGCCCTTCGGATCGGGTGGTGCTTCGTCAGAATCGGGTGGAGCGTGCCCGGGTGGGGATTCGGGTGGATTCATGGAACGGTGCGTTCTGGGCGGATCTCTATCGCTCACCCGGAGAATTCCCTGCAGGCCTGAACGCCTTCTTCCAGACCGATACCGTGCTGATCAACCGGAGTCCACAGCCGTTGTTCTTCGGCGGGAATTTCCTGGGAACGGTGAATCTGGACTCTCTGGATACCCGTGTGGTGGACGATGAAGAAGGGGTGGGGGGTCCGGTGGAGGTGCTTCCCACCTACACGATGGGCGGGGTGGAGAAAGACACCACGCTGTGCCATCCTCTTCTGCTTGCGGGAGACTGGCTGATCCCCGAGGGGGTCCGGGTGAGCGTGTGTCCCGGGTTTGCGGTGTATGCCCTGGCAGGATACGATATGAGCCGGGCGGGAGAGGATTCGGATCGGGTGGAGCTGATCGTCCGCGGGGAATTGAACGTCGAACCGGCGCATGAAAAGCGAGAAGGGCTTCGTCTTCTTTTCACAAGCGATCGGTGGGCTCCGCAACCGGGTGACTGGGCAGGGATTTTGATCCATTCACCGGTGGATCTCGAGCTTTCGGGCTGGAAGGTTGTGGGGGCCATGCGGGGACTTGAGGTTCAGTCTGCGGGGAAAGCGCCCATCGCCGTGACCCTTCGGGACATGGTTTTCGAACATACCGGAACGGCGCTGGACCTTCGGAATGTGAGGGATTTTGAGGTGGAAGGGTCGCGCGTGGTGCAGGCCGAAACGGTGCTCGTGGCCGGTTCAGGGAGGTTTGAAGGAAACGTGGTGCGGGAAGGCAAGGTGTTTGTGGTGCACACCGGAAAAGATACGCTGTGGGCTCGATGGAATGACTGGGGTGTGTATGAATCGTCCGAAATCGCCCGGCGCATCCTTCCCGGACAGGGGGTGGTGATCTGGGAACCCTGGCTCAAACCGGGTGAAGTTGGGTCCGGTGTTCAGGCAGCCGATGCCCGTTCGGAAGGGATTCGTGTGGTGGGTGGACGGGGTGCGATTCGGGTGGTCTGGCACGTGGAGGAACCGGAGCGCCTGGTGGTCCGCGTGTTTGATGTGCTGGGTCGGGAGGTTGGAACCCGGCGAGGGAGGGTGAGAGGACAGGGGAGGTGGGAATGGAAGGTTCCTCCGGGTGTGTACGGTGTGGAGGTGATGCGGGGCGAACGGCGGATGTGGAAAGTTGTGATCCCGGGGCGATAAAGGCGGGTGCGAAAATCGGCTCCGGGCCGAACGCAGCCCCATTCCTCTCAGGGAGATGTTTCCCATCCGCCTCACGGGGGTGGAGGCCCACGCCTGCGACAGAAGTCCATCGCAGGTTTCTCGCCAGCATCGTGCGTGAAAAAACCGTGCGGGGCGGATGAAACCCGCCCCGCACAAAAATTATAGCCTTATCCTGCGCCCTCACTCACCCAGCGGGATGGGCGTGGGCGTCTCCTCTCCCGGCTGAGAGGTCTCTCCAGTTTCGCCTCCGGTTGTGCCTTCTTCGGGGATCACGGGAACCACAGGGACTTCCTCAGGGGGCGCTTCCACCTGCTGAACCTGCTGGCGCTGGAGTTCCTGCAGAACCACGGACTGGACGGCGGAAGAGGGGTGCATGGTGGAAAGGAGAAGGGAGAGCAGGGCATAGACCACGCCCAGCCCCACGGTCAGGCGGGTGAAAAGGGTGGGGGCCTCCCGCACACCCAGAACCATCTGAACACCACCGCCCCCGATCCCGGCGGAAAGCCCGCCTTCCCGCGGCTCCTGCACCAGGATCACCAGGGTCATGATCACCACGATGACCACATACAGCCCGAGCAGGATTCCGAAGAGCATCAGGCAGCCTCCCGGACCTGGGACTTGAGGGCCTCCGCTTTCTCCCGAACTCGACCGAGGATTTCTTCGGAAAGCGTCTCCACCTCTTCGTCCCGGCGCTCTTTCAGACGAACAATTTCTTCGATCTCGGGAAGTTTGAGGAGTTCTTCCACAGGAACACCGGCGGCGATGGCGTCGTGGCCGATCTCATAGAACCGCTTGATGGTGGTCATCATGCGGTGCTGCTTGGGCAGGCTGCAGGAGGCGTCAATCTCGTGGAAAGCGTTCTGCTGGAGGAACCCTTCCCGCAGGAGCTTCCCGATCTCAAGGAGCAGGCGTTCGTTGTCCTGCAGGGCATCCGGCCCCACGAGGAGCACGATTTCCTGGAGTTCGGCTTCTTTCTGGAGAATTTCCTGTGCCCAGCTCCGCAGATCGGGCCAGTCTTCGGCCACGTTCTCCCGGAACCAGCGGTCCACGAGGCTGGTATAGAGCGTGTAGGAGCGAAGCCAGTTGATGGCCGGGAAGTGCCGACGGTGGGCAAGGGAAGAATCCAGCGCCCAGAGGGCCCCCACCACACGGAGGGTGCTCTGCACCACGGGCTCGGAGAAGTCTCCACCCGGAGGGGACACCGCACCCACCGCGGTCACCGATCCTTCCTGACCGGTGAGGGTGACCACCCGTCCGGTCCGCTCATAGAAGGCGGCAAGACGGGAACCGAGATAGGTGGGATATCCCTCTTCTCCGGGCATCTCCTCCAGACGGGAGGAAATCTCCCGGAGGGCCTCCGCCCAGCGGCTGGTGGAGTCCGCAAGGAGAAGCACATTGTAGCCCATGTCACGGTAATATTCCGCCAGGGTGATCCCGGTGTAAATGGAGGCTTCCCGAGCCGCCACCGGCATGTTGGAGGTGTTCACCACCAGGATGGTCCGGTCCATAAGGGGCCCGCCCCGCAGCGGGTCTTCCAGCTCCGGAAACTCCACCAGCACCTCCGTCATCTCGTTGCCGCGCTCCCCGCACCCGATATACACCACCACGTCCACCAGGGCATATTTGGCAAGCGTCTGCTCGGTCACCGTCTTTCCGGTCCCGAATCCGCCGGGAAGGGCCGCGTTCCCTCCGAGGGCGATGGGGAAAAAGAAGTCGAGAATCCGCTGGCCCGTCCGCAGGGGCACCACCGGGCGCTCCTTGTCCCGGAAAGGACGTCCGATCCGGACCGGCCACTTGTGGGCAAGCTTCACCTCATAGGTCTTGCCCTCTTTGTCACGGAGAACTGCCACGGTGTCGTTCACCGTGAACTGCCCTTCCTGGATCTCCACCACCTCAAAGGTCTCTTCCATATCCTCCCGGTCCAGAACGGTTTTCCCCTTCAGGTTCGGGGGAACCATCACCCGGTGGACGATGGAATGGGTTTCCGGAACTTCCCCGATGATGCTCCCGAGTTTGACCTGATCGCCCTTCTTCACCGTGGGCTGGAAGGGCCATTTCTTGTCCACGGGAAGGGAAGGCACGTCCACCCCTCGCTCCACGAAGTCACCCCGGAGTTCCCGAATGGCATCCAGAGGGCGCTGAATCCCGTCAAATGCGGTGCCCAGAAGCCCGGGACCCAGGGTCACGGCCAGGGGCTGGCCGGTCCGCTCGATGGGCTCACCCACAAAGAGACCGGAGGTCTCCTCGTACACCTGGATGAAGGCCCGATCTTCGGAGAGACGGATCACCTCCCCGATCAGGCGCTCCTTCCCCACAAACACGATCTCGTTCATCTGGGCCCCTTTCATGTTTTTCCCGACCACCAGGGCCCCGGAAATCCGTTCAATGACAGGCTGGCTCATCCTGTGCCTCCTTATTCCACGTCGTGACCGGCATCCTCCCGGATGTCGGATTCAAACTTCTCCGCATCTTCCCACCGATCCTTGAGTTCCTGCATGAGTTTCGGAAGGGTGGTGTATTCCATCTCCTTCAGTCCCAGGCGGTGGGGCTCAAAGGGACCCATCCGCCGGAGATAGTTGGCGAGTTCGTTGGCCTGACGGCGGGCATCGTCAAAGGAGGGATCGTCAAAGAGATCCCGCGGTCCGATCAGTTTCCCCTCCGCGATCTGGAATCCGGCCGCAATCACCCGGGGAGGACCGTCAAACCGGGTGGGATTGGCCTGGTAGAACGCCACGGGCATCGTGGGTCCGTGATGGGACCCCCGCATCCATCCCGGAACGATCCATGGAGAGGCGAACGGCTCCAGAACTTCTCCCACGGCGGGGAAACCGGACTGGGCCCGGACGATGAGCACGGGATCGTCCTTGCCGATATACCGCCCGGCAATGAGAGAGAGACGCTGGGTGGAGGAAGATGCCGCAATCTCACCATCCGATGCGCGAAACACACGGCGAATGGTGTATTCCTCCGGCGCACCGATGAAGGCAAGGAGTTTGTAGAGCTCCTCGGGAGCCTTGAACTTGATCACCCGGTTGTTGTAGAGATCCATCACTTCAAAGATGAAGCCCTGGCTCATGCTGGGGTCGATAACCAGGCCCGGGGTGTTGAATGGATCTGCAAACATTTTATACAGCGGAAGATTCCATGCCCCCGGCGATGTCTTGTCCGCCATGAACACGATGACGGGCTCGGAAGGGCGCTCCTCAAACTCCATCTCAGCCACGCCGGGCCCCATCCCCTTCACGTTGCCAGAGAAGGTGTCGGCAAGGAGATCCTGCCCGGCCCCATACAGTTTGAGGCGGCGGGCTTCCTGGGTGGCCTCCATGAACGTATCCCAGGCGAGTTTGTGGATCTCACCGCTGTCAGGCCCCTTCGTGTGGGTCATGATGAGCTGGAGATCGTCTCCCACACTCATCACCACATAGTCCAGAATCAGACCGTCCTCTTTGGCTTTGCGGAGCTCCTCATCCGCCACCTCCTTGAGGCGGGGATGGATCCCGGAGTGCCCCACATAGCCTCCGATGTCAGCCTTGATCACGCTGAGGGTGACCTTCATCCTTCAAAACCTCCCGTTTGATTGTTTGTTATTCAGCGAAAAAGACCGTTCGCGTCCACCTTCCCTGTTGAGACACCACCCGGATCCGATAGACCCCGGGCGCCATGGGTGGGAGAAGAGCCGATGCCCCACCCCCAAGAACTCCGGACCACCAGGTCCGCCCGGACGCATCCATCACCCGGACCTCGGCACGGGGGATCGTCGGAACAAGTTTCAATTCCCGACCCCGCATCACGAGGGGGGCCATCTGCGCTCCTTCCTGGGGGTTCTCAACCACACCCACCGGATCCACCCGGAAAATCCACAGACCGCTCTGCATATCGCTCACATACACATAAGGCCATCTCACCATGACACCCCAAGCGCCGTAAAAATTGCGGGCGTTGGAAGAGGGGTAGGTATCGTATTCGGCGACGAGAGCAGGGGCTGCTGGATTCCGGATATCCAGCACCACGAGACCTGCGGTGTAGTGAGAAACAAACGCAAGGCTGTCGCCCACCACCTGGATGTTGTGAGCAATGGGGGGACCGTAGTTAAAAGATCCTACGAGCGTCCAGGGATCGGTCTGGGTGGACCAGATCCAGACAATCCCTTCTCCCACCTCATCCGCGTGAACAACATACTGCCTGCTCTCCGTGGGCCACACCGCGTGCCCCCAGGAACCCTGCCCTGCCTGAAGGGTCGGAGAACCGCCAACGAGAACGGGACTGGAAGGCGATGAGACGTCGAAAGCCCGAAGAATACCTCGAGGCCACCCGATATCGTCGTTTCCCGCAGCCACGTAGAGGGACTCCCCCACCACCGTGATGTCGTGGGCTTCATAGGAGAGAAGGGCTGGATCAACAGAGGATAGCGTCACGAGATGAACCGGCTGGGAAGGATCGGAAACGTCCCAGATCTCCACCTCTTCTGCCGTGTAAAGAATCCCGCCTTTCACAAAAAGGTTGTGGGTGCCGTTGGGGAGGGGCACTTTGCCCGCAAGAACGGGGTTTGCAGGATCGGAAATGTCCCAGATAAGCACGCCCGCCGTGTCCGCGCATCCTCCCCAGCACTGGTTGGCCACATAAAGATAATTCCCCTCCGCCTTGAGATCCCAGGGAGCCTCCAGCCGGGAGTCCGTCACCGTGGAAAGGATATAGGGATTCTGGGGATCCGCGACGCTCACGATGTGAACGTAAGGCGTGTCTCCCCAGGGTGCGACCACAAAAACCAAGGTATCCTGAGCCCAGAGATCCGCAAGCCCCCCCACCGCCTGGAGGTTGGCCAGGGGCGATAGCTGAATCTGGGCCGTGAGCGTCCACAGCAAAAGGGTCATGGTTTCCCTCCGGGCACCTGAATCATGGGGATCAGGTTCTGATCAAAGGGCATGATGATCACGGTGTTGTTCTGGGAGGACAGCACATCCTTGAGGCGTTCAATGTAATACCACTGGAGATATTCCCTTGTCAGGGAGGCCCGGATGATGCGCTGGGCCTCGGCAATCCCCTGGGCTTCGATGATCCTCCGCTCCTTTTCCTTCTCCTCTTTCTCCAGCACAAACTGCATTTTCTCAGCTTCCTGCTGGGCCACGAGTTTGGCCTCGATCGCCCGGACGAAGTCCTGGGGCAGGCGAAGCTCACGAACCCGGACGTCCACGATCTCGATCTTTCCGGTACGGTTTTTCACTGCATCCCGGATTTCCGCATCAATGGCCTCCTCCACCGCCTTGCGGTTCTGATAGAACTCCACCGCCCGGAACTGGCTTGCGATGTTCCGGACCGCCGAACGGATGGTGGGCCGGAGAAAGTTGGTTTCCCAGTCCCCGTTATACTGGACATAGAGTTCGGCCGCGCTGTCGGGCACCACCCGATAGACCACCGTCATCTCCACCACGATGGGAAGTCCGTCTTTCGTGAGGACATCAATGGGCTCCTCCCGCCCTTCCGTCTCCCGATCCGAGGTGAAGTGGAGGGCCACGTTATACACGGGAACCCGGAGAAGTTGCTGAATCGCCGGGATATAGAAGCCCACAAACCCGTCCCCCGTTTCCTCCATCTTCACCTTCCCCAGAACCTTCCACACCCCCACAAAACCCGTGTCCACCACCCCCACCGCGCACCCGGTGAGGGTGGTGGAGAACAGCACGATCAGCAGATTACGGAACAAGGATTTTCCGCGTTTCTTCATGCGAGGCTCCCTGTGCCCGGAGGAGCATCACCCCCCGCACACCCCGGGGGAGTGCGAGCCGGGTGGGTCCGTGAACGCGCCCCGATGTGGTGAGAATCCGCCGTCCCAGGGCGTTCCAGACATCCACCCGATAAGGCGCTCCTTCCGGAAGGTCCCAGGCGAGTTCCAGTGTCCGCCCCCGGACCCCCACCCGACGAAGGAGACGGGGTGAGAAAGACCGAACGGGTGTCTCCTCCACGGGCGTGCTGTATCGCTCGCCGAGGGAAACGAGAAGAAGTTTCTTCGTCCCAAACCCGTCATCCTGGGTCACCCAGGCCCGGGCGGTGCGGATCAGGCTGGAGTTCGCCACGAAGTCCACCCCCTGAATTCCGTTCAGGAAAATTTTCGCCCGGTTTACGGGGGTGAACACCGAGTCTCCCCAGAAAAGGGAATCAAACTGGTATTCCACAAAGGCCACCTCGTCACTGCGGGAAAGGAGGAACCGGCGGGTTCCGTCCCACACATGGCCGAGACCGGTATAATCCACACCCCCCGGCATTTCGTAGGAGCGCTCATAGATGGGGTCCACCGTGAAGTTGATCCGGTACACCTGGGGGTTGCCAAAGCCGGGAGAAGGAACGGAAGCCACATAGAGTTTCGCCGTGTTGGGATCCCAGTCCAGGCCCATGGGCACACCATAGAGATCCACTGTGTCCGCCCAGTTCAGCGTGTCCAGAAGGGTGCCCGTGGTGTCCACCTTCAGGAGATACTGGCCATACAGTGCCGTGTTTGCCGAGTCCAGATACATGCTGACCCAGAAAAATCCGGAATCGGGGACATAGGCAAGATCCAGGGCGTATTCCATGATCTCCTGGGTGTAGCCGGAGGGCGCCACATGGGGCACCTCAAACTTTTCCGTGAGGGTGGACGTGGAGGGATCAAAGTGATAAACGAAATACCGGTGAGGCCCGGACGGAGGGTTCCCCGTGTTGGGCTCGGCAACCAGAAGGAAAAGTCCGTTCTGACCCCAGATGGCATCCAGCCCCCGGAGATATCGGCCGGCGGGAAGGGAACCGGAAAGGTCGTAGGAGGCGAGAATCTGCCCCACTTCCGCAGGGGTGAGGTCAAAGGTGGCGGAAAGGGTGTTGTTGGCCGTGAAGGGATCACCGGTCGCGGTGAGGGTGGCGGCGATCACATACCGGTCATCCAGGGCGAGTCCGGTGATGGCGGGAAACTGGACCTGCTGGGTGCTCTGGGGAGAAAGGGTGACAGGCTGGGACTGGCTGTAAAGGGGCCCGTTGCCGGCGGTGTCGAACACCTCCACCGTCAGCGTGGCGTTGATGGAAGCCGATGGATCGTTGGAGAAAATCTCCACCGTGACCGGGACGTTCTGCTGCTGGGACTCGGGGACCCAGCCGTTGGGGCTCACGATGGAGAGCACCCCCACATCCCCTGCGAGACTCCAGTCCCCGAGAAGCCGAACGTTGTCCACCGCCGCGCCCCATCCCCAGGCACCGTTATCCGCATACACAAACCGGATCAGAACGGAATCGGCCGAGAGATAGGCCGCGGAAAAGGTGTGGGTGAAGTGTCCGGTGTCGGCAAGCTGCGTGGATTCGTAAAGCACCTCCGGTGTGCTCCAGGACCCACCACTTTTGTAGGCTGCCTCCACCCGGAAGGTGTCCCCTCCCACAGCATAAAAGGAGTAGTCGAACTCCAGAACCAGCTGGGACAGGGTGAATCCCGGCAGACCCATCACCCGCTCGAGCACCTCCTGGGTGGCCGGGGCGGACGAGCCGGCCGCATCGTCATTGTACACGGCAAAGGATCCGGAGAACCCGGAAGCCGTGGGAAATCCGCCGGGGAACGAAAAATCGGCAGACCAGGTCACGTTGTCCCCGTTTCCATCCGTAACGTTCCAGAGCCCCAGGCTGTCAAAGGGCTCGTACATCAGGGTAGAGAGGGCGGAGACCACAAGCCAGATCATGGAGATTCCTCCTGTTTGACAAGGGGGAGGGGAAGGGAAAGGGTGTCCCCATCCCGGATCACCAGAGCCTGAAGGGTGTCCCCCCAGGCATGATCTCCAAGAACGGCCATATAGGCATACAGATCCTCAAGAGTGTCGCCATCAAAAGCAAGGAGAACATCGCCCTTCTGGATGCCGGCAAGAAAGGCCGGCCCTCCATCCCGAACCCCGGTCACCCGGACGCCGGGACCTTTGAAGGTGTAATCGGGGATGATGCCCAGGCGAACCTTCATCCGAACATCCCCCGTGCTCACCTGCATGCGTCCACCCGTTTCCTGATAGGTGAGATGATCCAGCCGGTCCACCGCCTGGAGAAACCGAAGGGCATACGTGGCCACCCGGGCCATCCCATCCCAGTTGATTTTCTCCACGTCGTCCGTGATGCGGTGATAATCCTCATGAACTCCGGTGAAGAAAAAGGTGACCGGAAGGCCGGCCGTGTAGAAGTTCATGTGGTCACTTCCTCCGAAACCCTCCGGGGAAAACTCGGGGGTGAGACCGAGTCCGGTGGTGTCCAGGGAGGCGAAGAGGGAATCAAATTCTCTGGCGGTTCCGGAGCCCGTCACCACCAGCCGGCCCTCCTCGTTGAGCCGGCCCACCATATCAAAATTGACATACAGCAGGACGCTGTCTTTGGGGAAGGGAAGATGTTTCGCAAAATACGCGCTCCCCAGGGCACCGATCTCTTCGGCCCCCCAGAAGGCCACGAGAACGTTGTGGCGGAGGGGATGCTTGCGGAGATACCGGGCAAGGGCCATCACCATGGCCACGCCCGATGCGTTGTCATCGGCGCCGTTGTGAGGGGCAAGGGTATCCGGGTCCAGCGCGCCGCTTGAAGGCCCGCCCAGCCCCAGGTGGTCATAATGAGCCCCCAGAATGATCCACCCGGATGCAGGGTCCTTGCCAGGAATCCAGCCCAGCACGTTGCGGGAGGGAAGCTTTTTTCGATCAATGGAAATCCGGACCTTCAGGCGAAGGGACTCGGGTTTGAAGGGATGAGGATTCAGATCCCTATCGATCGCCTGGTGAAGGGAGTCAAAGGGGATATAGGGTTCCAGGATCTCCCGGCGGATCTGAAGGGCCAGAATCCCCGCGTCTTCCGTGGACACGTTTCGAGGGAAGGGGGTGAGTTCGTCGTCCTCGTGCAGGGGGTCGGTGACAAAGATCACGGCTTTGGCCCCGTGCTCCCGGGCATTCCGGGCCTTGAACCGGAGGTCGGAAAACAGGGAGGGGAAAGGCGTTCCAAAAAGGCCCTTCGGGTCTTTCTCACGGGGCTCGTGCCGAAACACCACCACCCCCATCCCGGAGACGTCGCTGCCGTGGTAGTCGTCGTACCGGTATTTCTTTGTGGTGATGCCGTAGCCGGCGAAGTACAGAGGAACGTCCGCCTCGCCTGAACTGGAGAAACTCAGGGGGATAAAATCCTTCCCGGGCTTGAGCTCCAGGGTTTCCCGGGGCGTGATGAGCCAGGCCCGGGTGAGAACGGAATCGTATCCCCGGGTCAGGGACACGTCAAAGGTCTGGAAATAACCCGTATCGGCGAAGGGCGGAATGCCCGCCTGCTGGAGCTCTCTCTCGAGGAACAGCGCCGCTTTTTCCTCAAACGGCGTTCCTGCCCGTCGCCCCTGCAGACTGTCCGATGCCAGCACGTTCAGCGTAAAAACAAAATCACTCCTTCCAAACGGAAGGGCCAGCAACCCGAGCCAGAGCATCCTTGCCTCCTTTGGAGCCAATTATACCCGAGATAGACTGAACCATCAATTCACACGCACCCATTGAATATTCAAATCCCGGCGCGTATAATTGGGCCATGGACGAAAGAGAAGAGCTTTTCCCGGTGGATCCGGGGCCTCTCACCCCGGCCGACATCCGCAATCACAGGTTTCCGAAGCGCATGACGGGGTATGACCCCGAACAGGTTCATGTGTTTCTGGATTCGGTGGCCGAACGCATGGAAGCCCTCCTGAGGGAAAACGAGACCCTGCGAACCGACGTGGCCCACCTGCGCGCCGAGGTGGATCGCCTCAAAAAAATCGAAGACCTGATGCGTGAAACGCTGGAAATGGCCAAGCAAAAAGCCGCCGAATACCAGACCCGTGCCGAGCAGGAAGCCCGAAAAATCCTGGACAACGCCCGGGAAGAGGCCGAGAAAATCATTTCCGACTCCCAGCAACGGGCGGCCGCCCTCCGGGAAGAAATCAAGCACCTGGAGGAACAGCGCAAAGCCATTGTGGAGGATCTCCGGGCCCTGGCCCGGGAAATTCTCGGCCTTGCCGATGCCTTTGAAAAAGGGCGGAGGGAAAAAGCACGATGAGCCATCCCACAACAGATCTCAAAAAGCGGATTCTGGAAGCGGTGGCCTTCGTCCGGGAGGAGAGTTCCATCACGCCTGAGGTGGCCATCATTCTCGGAAGCGGCCTCTCCCACCTTGCCGATGCGATTGAAGAAGACGCGGCCATTCCCTACTGGAAAATTCCCCATTTTCCCGTTTCCACCGTCCCCGGTCACCCCGGTCGCCTCATCCTCGGACACCTCTCCGGGCGACCGGTGGTGGTCATGCAGGGCCGGTTCCATTATTACGAAGGATATTCCATGCAGGAAGTGACCTTTGGGGTCCGGGTGATGCGGATGCTGGGCGCCCACACCCTGGTGGTCTCCAACGCGGCCGGGGGAGTGAACCCCGAGTTTCAGCCCGGAGACCTGATGCTCATCCGGGATCACATCAACCTGATGCCCGAAAACCCTCTCCGGGGACCCAACGATGAGAGCCTGGGCCCCCGTTTCCCGTCCATGCACAACGCCTATGATCGGGAACTCCGGAGGCAAATCCGGGAGATTGCGGAGCGCCTGAACATCCCGCTCCGGGAAGGCGTGTATGTGGCCCTTCAGGGCCCCAATCTGGAAACCCCCGCGGAATATCAGATGATCCGTATTCTCGGTGGAGATGCGGTGGGGATGTCCACCGTTCCGGAGGTGATTGTGGCCAACCATATGGGGATGCGGGTTGCCGGGTTTTCCGTCATCACCAACGTTCCGGATTTTGCATCCCCGCGGGAAACCACCCACGAGGAAGTGATCGCGGTCGCCCGGCAGGCGGGCGAAAAACTCTCCAGACTGGTGGCTGAACTGCTCAAGGAAATCGCCTGAGAGGGGGACAATCCATGGGACCCATCACCCTCCTTGCAGGGAATGCATCCCGCAGGCTTGCCCGGCGCATCGCGGCCGCGCTGGGGATCGAACTCACACCCGCCATCGTCAGCCGATTTGCCGACGGTGAAATCCGCGTCCAGATTCTCGAAAACATCCGTGGAACCGACGTGTTCATCGTGCAGAGCACCAATCCGCCGGCGGAACATCTCTTTGAACTCCTCCTTCTGGTGGATGCGGCCAAGCGGGCATCGGCGGCACGCATTACGGCCGTGATTCCTTATTTCGGCTATGCCCGTCAGGACCGGAAAGACCAGCCCCGTGTGCCCATCTCGGCAAAACTCGTGGCCAACCTGCTGGAAACGGCCGGCATCCACCGGGTGCTGACCCTGGACCTCCACACCGACCAGATCCAGGGCTTCTTCGACGTTCCGGTGGACAATCTTTATGCCACCCCCGTGTTCAAGGAATACTTTCAGAACCTTCCGCCCAACACGGTGGTGGTCGCTCCGGATGTGGGCGCCACCCGGCGGGCCCGGGCCATCGCCAAAAAGCTCGGCAACTTTCCCATCGCCCTGATTGACAAGCGCCGTCCGGAGCCCAACGCCGCCGAGGTGATGCACGTGATCGGGGAGGTGGAAGGCAAAGAGGCGCTCATCGTGGACGATATTCTGGACACGGGCAGCACGCTGGTGAAGGCCGCCCAGGCCCTGCGGGAGCACGGTGCGGTTCGGGTTCGTGCGGCCATCACCCACGGTCTCTTTTCCCGGGATGCCCGGACCAAAGTGGAGCAGTCCGTGCTTGAAGAGGTGGTGATCACCGATTCCATTGAACTCCCCGAAGAACGGTACCCTGCAAACAGTGTGGTCCTCTCGGTGGACCGTCTTCTCGCCGAAGCCATCCTGCGCATCCACGAAGCACGATCCATTAGTGAACTGTTTGCCTGATGGTCTCCCGGCTCCGGATCATCGGCGGCGCATTGAAGGGACAGACCATCCAGGTCCCGCCCCGAACCCGCCCCACCCTGGCGCTGGTCCGACGGGGTGTGTTTGATCATCTGGGACAAAGGGTGGTTGGCACACGGGTGCTGGACCTGTTTGCAGGGACGGGAGCCATGGGGATCGAAGCCCTTTCCCGGGGAGCCGAGCGGGTCTGGTTCGTGGAACGTTCCCCCGCTGCCCTCAAGGTTCTCCGAAAAAACCTGGGATCCCTGGGTCTTCTGACCCGGGCACGGGTGGTTCCCATGGACGTGCTGAATCTTCTGAACGGCCCGCCGCCGGAGCCTTTCCATCTGGTTTTTGTGGACCCCCCTTATGGCTTTCGATCCTGGGAAAAGCTGTTCGAGGCCTTGAGCCACTGGGTGATTCCGGAGGGCCGGGTGGTGGTGGAAACTTCCCGCCGGGACCCCCTCCCCGCCTTCCGTGGCTGGGAATTCGTCTGGGAGCGTGAGTATGGCGAAACACGGATCCGGATCCATCGCCGTTTATCCGGGGACCTTTGATCCCATCACCCTGGGGCATGTGGACCTGGTGGAACGGGCCCGGCGCCTCTTCCCCCGGGTGATTGTGGCCGTGGCCGTGGCCTATCACAAGAAAACCCTTTTCTCGCTGGAAGACCGGATAGCCATGGCCCGGGAATCCCTGGGACATCTGGAAGGCGTGGAAGTTCATCCCCTCACCGGTCTCCTGGTGGACTTTCTCCGGGAACACGGGGCCCGGGTGATCGTCCGGGGTTTGCGGGCGGTGTCCGATTTTGAATTCGAGTTCCAGCTTGCTTGGATGAACCGGAAACTCGCACCCGACATCGAAACTGTGTTCCTGATCCCCGCCGATGAACATGCCTATGTCTCCTCCACCCTGATCCGGGAAATTGCCATGCTGGGTGGGGACGTGCGGCCCTTTGTTCCGGAACCCGTGGCACGGAGACTCCGGGAGCGTTTCGATGGCTTCTGAACGGGAGGCCCCCTGGACCGAACACCTGGAGGAACTGCGCCTTCGCCTTTTCCGTGCCCTGATCGTTTCGGTGGTTGCGGTGGTGGTCCTGTTCGGGGCAAGTGATGTTCTTCTCAAACTGATGATCCACCCCCTGGGGGATCTCCGCCCCCACACCTTTGCCCTGGAAGAGGCTTTTCTGGTCCGGATGAAGGTGAGTTTCTGGGCCACGGTGTTTGTGCTTCTTCCCTATTATCTGTTTGAACTCTGGGGTTTTGTGAAACCCGGACTCTATCCCCACGAACGAAAGTGGATCGGCGGAGGGCTTCTTGCTGCGGTGGTGCTGGCCTATCTCGGCCTTCTCTTTGCCTGGGGAGCCTTTCTTCCCCTTTCGGTGCGAGCCCTTCAGAATTTTCTGGGTGACACCTTTGTCCTCACCCTCCGGGCCGAGAGTTATCTGAAATTCCTGGTGTGGACCACCCTGGCGTGCATGGCCCTGTTTGAAATGCCTCTCGCCTTTGCCCTGCTCTCCCGGATCGGCCTTCTGGATCCGGAACAGCTTGCCCGGAACCGCCGGGGCTGGCTCATCACCCTGGTAACAGCTCTGGCCATCATCACGCCCTCGGTGGACATGCTCTCCCTCATCCTGGTGACCGTTCCCCTGTGGATTCTCTTTGAGATCAGCCTGAATGTGGCCCGGGCTTTCCGCCCGAAAGAAAGTGAAGACGAAAACGGGGAGGGTGCCCCCCTCCCCGAGTGAAGGTCTTCCAGAGCAAAGGTCAGAAGCGGAAAATCAGGTGCTGGAGAAACCGTTCCACCTCCTGAGGGCTGGATCCCTCGAGATGGAAAGACGTGACATACACCTTCCCGTCCCCATAAGTAAACTCTTCGGAATAGGGAACCACCACCGGTCCCTGATCCGGACTGGCCGGTCCCTCCACCAGGACATGGGTTCCCGTGGCAACCGCCGTGTCCAGCATGATCCACCCCCCCAGAAACTGCACCATGAAGGTGTCCAGACCCACCGCGTTCACGAGAAGCGAGTCCACCGCCCAGGCCAGGGTATCCATCGGTTGCCCCCCGTAGGGATAGCCCTCCATGGCCTCTTCCATCCAGAGATGGATCTGGTTGTCAAAGGGCATGTCCGCAAAGAAGGGGATGGCCAGGTCCGAAACGTAGAGACGACCCCCGTTGTCCACAAAGTTCTTCATATTCTGGAGATACGTGGCTGTGTCGGCATAAAGCTCATTCGCCCCACAGTTGATGAAAATCATGTCGTATCCGCTGTAAAAGTCCGCCGAAAGGAGGGTATCGGTGGTTTGATAAAAGTCGTACGTGAGCCCCAGGGAATCCAGAATGTTCTGCACGGCATCATAGGCGCCATAGAACACGGCCAGACGCACCCCGCCCTGCGAAAGATTCACGGCGGCTGACGTGGTTCCGGACGGAACGGACTGGGTAAAACGGTTGGAGAAAAGGCCGGCCTGCACCACCACGCTTTTGTCCCCGGCGGACATCCCCTGAAGCGTGCCCTGGCCGTTTGCATCGGTGGTCACACCGCAGTCCTCGCCCTCCACATACACCACCGCACCGGGAACCGGAAAGCGTCCGTTGGGGGAACGCACCTCCACCTGAAACACCGCATCACCCTGGCCGCAGGAGGCAACCCCCACCGGAAAATTCCGGGGGTCCAGGGTCGGTTCCTGAGGGGTGGGCCCAGTGGGTTCTTTCTTGCAGGCAAGCACCCCCACCAGGACAACCCCCATCAGCATCCATCGTCTCATCGCACACCTCCTGTTCGAAATCCAGATTAAACATAGAGCAAAAAAGGCGAACGCCGCGTGAGGAATCTCACACGCTCTCTTTCCAGCCGTGCCCACACCTCTTCCACCCTGCCTCTCTCCAGAAGGGGCCGGATCCAGGACGCCCCCAGGAGAAGATCAATGGCCGGCACGTCGTCCCGGAACTCATACCGGGTGGTTCGCCAGGCAAATTCGGGATACTGCACAAGATGGGCAAGGAGGGTGTATCCCGCAAGGAGAGGGGAGAAGACACGGGGATCCGTGACATGCAGAAAAGCCCCTTTCACAAGCTGTTCGCGGTATTTGTGAAAGGTCGGGATATAGGCGATGGGGCGCAGGTGCGCACCGGGGATCAGGACGTCCCGGGACAGACGGAGGGGATCCACCCAGGGGGCACCGAACATCTCAAAGGGGCGGGTGGTGCCCCGCCCTTCGGAAACGTTGGTCCCCTCCAGGAGGCAGGTGGCACCATACACCCGGGCGGTGGACGGAAAGGGCATGTTGGGAGAAGGGGGAACCCAGGGAAGGCCGGTGTGTTCAAAAAGCATGCTCCGGCTCCACCCGGAAAGGGGGACCACCTCCAGATCGGCCTTCCACCCTTCCGTCTCGTTCCACAGGAGTGCAAGCTCCCCGGGCGTCATGCCGTGGAGCACGGGAATGGAAAAAGCCCCCACAAACGATCGAAGCTCGGGCTCCACGCCCCCTCCCTCCACGCGCTCACCCCCCAGGGGATTGGGGCGATCCAGAACCAGCACCTTCACGCCCACCCGGGCGGCCTCCTGGATCAGAAACGCCATCGTGTACACAAAGGTGTAATAGCGAACGCCCACATCCTGGAGATCCACCACCACGAGATCCAGATCTTCCAGGTCCCGGGGAGAGGGGCGGAGGCTTTCGGGGGTGGAACCGTACAGACTCCGGAGGGGAAGTCCCCAGACCGGATCTTTCTCCTCCTCCACGGCCACCTGGTCCTGTGCCTCGCCGAAAAGGCCGTGTTCCGGTGTAAAAACCCGCCGGGGAACAAGCCCTTCCCGGGAAAGGAGTTCGAGAATGAAGGTCCCGTCTCCGGCGATGGAGGCAGCGTGGATCAGAAGGCCAAAACGCCTGCCCTTTAGCGGGGCAAACCGGAGACGAACCAGTTCGTCCAGGCCTGTGCGGACCCGCCCCACACCACCCCCTCAGAGGCAGGGCCTCACAGGGTGTCCGCATCCTCCAGGCGGAACCCCACCTCCAGAACCACCTGGTATTCTTTCACCCGGCCCTCGGCAAGGGCACCCCGGATCTCCTTCACCTCAAACCATCCCAGGTTCCGGAGGGTCTTGCTTGCACGGGCAATGGCTTTCTGGATGGCATCTTCCAGGGACTCTCCGCTGGTTCCGACGATCTGAACCTTTTTATAGACGGCCATGATTTCCCTCCCTGTGTTTGGGTTTTCTCAAGGATACAGGGTCCCCCGCGTTTCGTCTGTGAGAAATCGCACACTCATCCCACAATGTCTTCCCCACCATCCACGTTGATCACGTTCCCGGTCATCCAGTAGAGGTCACGATCCACCAGCACACCGATGGCTTTGGCCACATCTTCCGGCGTGGTGAGGCGGTGATGGGGGTTCCGCTCGATGGCGATCTCCATAAACCGCTCGTGTCCAGGGATTTTCCGGAGGGCGGGGGTGTCCGTTACGCCGGCGCGGATGGCGTTGGCCGTGATCCCCCGGGGCGCCAGTTCCAGGGCGAGCTGGCGGATATGGGACTCCAGGGCGGCTTTGGCCGCCGAAACCGCTCCGTAATAGGGCATCACCCGGTGACCTCCCGAACTGGTCATGGCGAAAATCCGGCCTCCTTCCCGCATCAGGCCCCGCATCACCAGATCCTGGACCCAGTACACCAGCGTGTGGGCCATGACCTCCAGGGTCATGGCCATCTGCCTGCGGGTGATGGGTCGGTCCTCAGGCTTCGAGGGAACATAGGGAAGGAGGGTTCCGAAGGCGAGAGAATGGAGCAGAACGCGGACGTGGTGGTTTTCCTTGCCCCCGTGCTCTTCAAAATGCGCCTCCACCTGATCCAGCACCTCCTTCTGCTTCTCCTCATCCGCGGCGTTCACGTTGAAGAAAAGGGCCTCTCGCCCGGCCTTCCGAATATCTTCCTGAACGGCCTCCGCCAGGTGAAGCGTGGCTTTCCGGTCCAGATGCACGCCGATGATGTGAAAGCCCCGCCGGGCGAGTTCCCGTGCGGTGGCCGCGCCAAACCCGCTGGATGCGCCCAGGATCAGAGCCCATTCCTGCATGGATTCACTCCAGGGTTTCGCCGGGCTTCAGCACTTTCACCCGATCCTTCCATGCCCTACCCAGCGCGTCCACAAGAGCCTCGGGCGTCCCGGTGAGAAGGGGGAAAGTACCCCAGTGGATGGGAACCACAGCCAGGGGGTCGATCTTCCGGATGAAATGGGCGGCCAGACGGGGCCCCATGGTGAAAAGATCGCCGATGGGAACCAGGGCCACGGTGGGACGGAAGAGATCCCGAATCACGTCTTCGGTGCCGGTGAACCCGGTGTCTCCGGCGTGATACACCACATCGCCGTTGTCAAAGGCGAGTACAAACCCCGCCGCTTCGCCTCCCACGAACACCTCACCGCCCACATCGGCCCCGCTGGAATGGGTGGCTTCCACCATGGTGGCGGTAAGGTCACCCTGACGGTAACTTCCCCACTTGTTCATCCCCACAAGCTGATCCTCCGGAACCCCCTGACGGCCGAGGAAGAGCATGAGTTCATAGATGGCCACCACCTTCGCCCCGGTGGCTTTCGCGATTTCCACCGTGTTCCCCACATGATCCGAGTGACCGTGGGTGAGAAGAATGACGTCCACCCCTTTCTGAATCACTTCGTCCTTCGCTCCCGGAGGGGCCGAGGGGTTTTCCAGCCAGGGATCCACCAGGATCCGGAGTCCTCCCGGAGACTCAACGAAAAACGCCGCATGACCATACCAAGTGAGCCGGGTTCCCTTCAGCACACCCATGGACCACCTCCCTTTTGGTTGACGGTTGGGTTCATTATAGAGACCCCAGAAGGAACCATCAAAAGGCGCACTGAAGTTCACCCATGAGTTCGGACACCTGGGTATAGGGATTGGATGAACGTGTGGTGGACACGTTGAATCAAGGATCTCCATTCTTTGAGCGGCAATCGCCATTTCTTCTCAAGCAGGATAAAAGGTCCGGAAAAGCGTTCCCATCTTGCAGAGCCTGTACGACGGAGAAGTTCCTGACGCACCTCTCCTCCAAGAAGCAGCACAATGCCGTAGACCAGGAGCATAAATCCTACCAGCTTTTCCATCACCGCTTGTTTCTTGCTCATCACATCTCCCAACCCCAGCAGGCTTTTCATGTCCCAAAACGTCCTCAATCTCCATCCGCCTGCGGTACAACCGCAGCGCTTCTTCAGGCTCCAGTGTGGTCATCAGCCACAGGGGTTCCTTCTGGCCCCACTCCCACACCCCGATAACGTTGACCTCCACTTCCCCACGGTATCGCAGCCCCCGAAAGACCACTTTTTCTCCAACAGGACATGTGAGATGGACCTTTCGTCCCTCGGCGTCCAGAAAAACCGGAGGACGGGATCCCATTCTCAAGCGGATCACGAAATTCATCCCCGCTTCCCGCAGATGGCGAAGGAGAGTCGTATAGCTGAATTCCCGGTCCATCACAAGGGGACGATTTCCAGAGAACCTTCCAGGAAAGAAGCGTCAGGATGTGGACGGCATTTCGTGAACTTCCCGTATCTTTGAGGGTTCTTGAAGAGAAGGTGGTATGCAAAGGGGATGGCGCGTCCTCGCAGAGGGGCAGCGAGAACGAGGAGCCAGAAGCCGCGGGTTTTGCCATCTTTCAGGGTCCCGACGTATTCTGTCTTGCGGGCCTGGGGTCTTTCGATTTCGGTGACGTCGGCGATCACGAAGGGAGCGGTTTCGGGGAAAAGCCTCCAGAGGGTTTCATGGGGATTAAAATGTTCGAGGAAGCGCTGGATACGCTTATACGCGGCGCTTTCAGAAACGCCTTTCATCTTGCGAGCCATGGAAGAGATCCGGAGTGACCGGGCGTCCAGGAGAGCATGTCCGATTTCCGTTGCCCGTTTTGCGAGAGAAGGATCGGGAAAAAGAACTTGCATGAACGACTTCAGGGGTATAAACTTCCTCATGGGGATCCTCCTTTCTTTTCGTTGTGTCTCGTTCAGAAGGGAAAGTATACAGCTTTCCCCCGGAGGATCCCCACCTCCCTTTCACTCCTGTCCGAACTCTTGTCCGGAGGTCAGGCGCAATCTTGAAATGACCACCCTCATTGCGTATACTTGAGGCATGAACATTGTTATCGCGTCCGATCTCACCCGGGATCTGTATGAGAAGGCCGCCCGGATGGCCAAAAGTGACGAGCCCATTCTCATCCTGGGGGAAACGGGCACGGGGAAAGAGGTTCTGGCGCGATACATCCACGAGCATTCCAACCGGAAAAACCGGCCTTTTCTCCCCATCAACTGTGCGGCCATCCCGGACCACCTGATCGAAAGCGAACTGTTTGGCTATAAAAAAGGCGCCTTCACCGACGCTTACCGGGACAAAGAAGGCCTGCTGGCCATGGCCCGGGGAGGCACGGTGTTCCTGGATGAAATTGGTGAACTCCCCCTTTCTGTTCAGACCAAACTCCTCCGGGCCATCGAAAGCCAGGAAATCCTTCCCCTCGGCGCCACCACCTTTCAAAAGGTGAACTTCCGCCTCATCGCCGCCACCAACCGGGACCTCTTTCAAGAGAAGGAAAAGGGCGGGTTCCGATCCGATCTCTTCTATCGTCTGGGCGTGTTTATTCTGGAGGTCCCGCCCCTGCGGGAACGTCTGGAAGAAATTCCGGCTTTCGTGGAGTTCTTCCTGCGGGAGATGGGGATGGTCAAAGAGGTGGACCCCCGGGTGTATGAACGCCTGATGTGCCACACCTGGCCGGGGAACGTTCGGGAACTGCGCAACGTGGTCCGCCATGCCGCTCTCATGAGCCAGGGATCCCACATCACGGTGGAAGACCTCCCGCCCTGGCTCCTCTCCACCTGCCGGGCACCCGAAACCCTCAAGCACGGGACCCTGAAAGAAAAGGTGGATTGCTTTGAAGCCACCATTCTGGAGCATTACCTTGACGCATTCAAAGGCAACCTTGATGAGGCCCTGAAACAGCTCGGGATTTCCCGGAGCAGCTTTTATCGCAAACTCAAACGCGTCAGAGAGATCGAATAAGGAGGGATTCCATGCAGATCCGTGTGGGCGCTGCCGTGAGAATGGATGGCGAACTCTATCTGATTCTGGATGCCAAGCACACCCACAAAGGACGGGGCGGTGCCACCATCACCGTGAAACTCAAAAACCTCACCACCGGCGCCGTTCAGGAGGTGACCGTCCGGGATCCGGACGTGCTGGAAGAAGTTTTTCTGGAGCGAAAACCTGCCCAGTATTCCTACACCACCGGCGACACCTACCACTTTTACGACACCACCACCTTTGAAGAAATCGCCTTCTCCCGCTCTCAGATTGAAGATCTTTTGCCCTTCCTGAAGGAAGGGATGGAGGTCACACTGCTCTATGCGGACGGCAAACCCGTGGCGGTGGAACCGCCCAATTTCGTGGAACTGGAAGTGGTGGACACACCGCCGGGGGTGAAGGGCGACACGGTGTCCGGAGGAGGCAAGCCCGCCACCCTGGAAACCGGCCTGGTGGTTCAGGTTCCCTTTTTCATCGAGGTGGGCGATGTGGTTCGGGTGGACACCCGCACGAAAAAATACATTGAACGCGTGCGGAAAGGGGGTGGCTCGTGAAGTGGTCCTGGGATGAACTGCTCCGGCTTGTGGAGGTTCTGGAAAAACGGAACATCCACGAAATCGAGGTGGAAGCCGAGGGCGTCCGCATCCGTCTCCGAAAAGAGCCCCATGGTGTTCTTGCCGGTTCGCCTCCTGAAATCAGCGTTCCGTCTCCGTCCACACAGGACATTCCTTCGACCCCCGCTCAGCAGTCTCCGGCCCGAGAGGTGGCTCCGGCCCATGCAGGGGAAGAGCGTCCCGAAAAGGACTATTATGCGGTGCGCTCTCCCATTGTGGGGACCTTTTATCGCGCGCCGGCCCCCGGAGCCGATCCCTTTGTGGAGGTGGGGGATTTCGTGGAGAAAGGGCAGGTCCTGTGCATCGTGGAGGCCATGAAGGTGATGAACGAAATCGAATCCCCGGTGGCGGGAAAAATCGTGGATATCCTGGTTCAGAACGGGGAACCTGTGGAATACGGTCAGGTGCTGTTCCTCATTGACACCCAGGCCACGCCCGGATGATCACCGTCGTCGTTCCCGTATACAACGAACGCGACAACATCGAGGAGACCTTTCGTTCCCTCTCCGCCGTTCTGGATCAAACGGGAGAAGATTGGGAACTCCTGTTTGTGGACGACGGATCCACCGACGGTTCCTTCGAGGTCCTGAAGCGCCTCCACGAAACCCATCCGGACAGGGTCCGGGTCCTCCGGTTTATCCGGAACTTTGGAAAAACTGCCGCCCTCACCGCAGCCTTTCGCCGGGCGCGGGGAGAGATCATCATCACCATTGACGCTGACCTCCAGGAAGACCCCGCCCACATTCCCGAGTTCCTTGAAAAGATCCGGAACGAAGGTTTTCACCTGGTCTCCGGCTGGCGGAAAAAGCGCCAGGATCCCCCTTCCAAAACCCTGCCGTCCCGCCTGTTCAACTTCGTGGTTCGGACCATGACCGGGGTTCCCCTCCACGATTTCAACTGCGGATTCAAAGCCTATCGCCGGGAAGTGGTTGAGAACATCAGGCTCTACGGTGAATTTCACCGCTTCATCCCCGTGCTTGCCGCCTGGAAGGGATTTCGGGTAACGGAGATCCCCGTGCGTCATCGCCCCCGCCTTCGCGGGCGTTCCAAATTCGGCTGGAAGCGAATGATCCACGGCTACATTGACTTCGTGTCCGTGTATCTCCTCACCCGTTTCCTGAAACGCCCCATGCATCTTTTCGGGGGGGTGGGAAGCCTGCTCTTTCTCCTGGGGGTGGCCATCAACGCCTATCTTTCCTATGAAAAACTCATGTACGGGGTGGGCCTGGGACATCGGCCCCTTCTCCTTCTGGGGATCCTGCTCACCCTCTCGGGCCTCCAGCTCCTGGTGGTGGGTCTTCTGGGGGAAATGCTCCGTTATCACCACTACGATCCCCGGGACGAATACGTTCTGGAAACCGAACTCGGTCCCCCTTCAGGGGGCTGAGTCCTCACACCCGAAAGATTCTCCGGGATTCAGAAGCGGGATCAGGGCGGCGCGGAGGCCGTGAACATAGAGTTCCTTTCGATCCATATCTCCTTTCGTGAGAAAACCGATGGCGCCCAGATCGTGTTTGGTGCGGGCACGCCCTGCCGCTTCATCCACGATGTGCCCCATCTCCTCTCCAGCAAGAAGACGGGAAATCCAGGTTTCGGGGATGGGGAAAAGGGGAGATGCCCCCACGCCCCGACGCCCCGTTCGATCCTCCACCACCGCCACCCCGAAGGCAAACCAGCATCCCCAGAGCTGGGCGATTCCCCCCTCAATTCCCACAAACATATCCACCTCGTCGGCACCGGGCAGACGCCGAAGGGCCTCCACCCGTCCCATGGCACCCCGCAGGGTTTCTGCTCCCACCGGCTGGTCGGAAACCCCGCTCGGTACAGCCATCCCCTGAACGTTCAGGTCGTTGAACCACCGTCCCAGCGCTTCCCGTGTGGCCTCAATTTTAACCGGATTGGTGGATCCCACCCAGATCTTCATCCTTCTTCCTCCATACCGACAAAGCGTTGCAAAGGTTTCGGCCAGCGGTGGCGGACCCATCCGGTGAGACCGGCAAAGGCCTGGATTCCACGACCCACCCATGTGGTGAAGGGGTCCTGGGTGAGCCAGGAGAGAGCAAGGAAGGGGGTGTAGACGCCGAACCGGAAGCGGGAGAGGGACTGGTCATTCCCCCGGTATCCCGCAAAGGCCATCCGGTAACCCGCACGGCGCACATCTTCCACCACCGCCGGATCATATCGGTTAAACGGATAGGAAAGCACACGAACCTCCGTATTCAGGAGATCCTCTAAGATTTCCCGGGATTTCCGGAGTTCCCGCTCCCGCTCCGCCGGGCTCAGCCGGGGAAGATCGGGATGGGTGTGGGTGTGAGACCCGACTACCCACCCCGCACGGTGGAGTTCCAGAAGATGCTCCCGATCCATGTGGAAAAGTTTTTTCCCGAAAGTCGCATCCCACGAAACCCGCTTCCCCAGACTCCCCGTCACCACAAACACCATCCCCACCGCCCCCATCCTTTGCAGGGCGGGATAGGCTTCCCAGAACACATCCACAAGGGCGTCGTCAAAGGTGACCACCGCCGCCGGGCGTCCCGCTTCAAGGGTCCCCAGGAGTTCCTCCCGTGAGGCGGGGAAGGGGAAACGCCTCGACAGCCAGGCGAGATGCGCCCGGAACTGACGGGGTGTGACCCATGTCCCTCCCCGCACCGGCGGACCTACCTGGTGATACTGGAGAAGGAGGGGACGTGTTTTGAACGCGCGCGCTGCCATGTCGTATAATGCCAGAGCCACCGGGCCGCTTCCCGAAAGAGAGGGGCAGCCACCGCCCCCCCGCTTCGCCCCTTCGTCGGTTCATCGATCAGGACATACATCACGTATTCCGGCTGTTCCGCCGGGAAATAACCCACAAAGGAAACAAGCAGCCGACGGAAAGAATACCGTCCAGTCAGGGTGTCCACCTTCTGGGCCGTCCCGGTTTTTCCGGCCACCAGAAGTCCTGGCACACGGGCTCTCCTTCCCGTTCCCCGCTCCACCACCTGAAGGAGGGCTTTCCGGAGGGAGGCAATGGTTCCCGGTGAAGCGATGGTGCGGATGGGTGGTGGCGCACGGGTGGGATCCTCCCCGATCTGGAGGATCAGCCGGGGCGGAAGGAGTTTGCCACCGTTGGCGATGGCGCCATACACGAGAGACACCTGAAGGGCGTTCACAAGATATCCCTGCCCAATCGCCACCGAAGCAAGGTCCACACTATCCCAGGAGGCAAACGCCCGGATTTTCCCCGGATCCTCTCCGGGAAAGCTGAGGCCTGTGGGCGAACCCACCCCCAGACGCCGGAGGGTGGTGTAGAGCTTTCGAGGACCCAGCCGGAAAGAGAGTCTGGCCGTGGCGATGTTGGAAGACCATACCAGGGCCCGTTCCAGGGTTAGAAGCCCCACCGCCGAATCCGAACTCTCCCGGAACACGTGGCGCTGGATACGGATGCGGCGTCCAGGGACCCGGACGGTGTCCGTAAGGCGAAAGCCGGATTCAAAGGCAGTGAGATATGTGGCCACCTTCATCACCGAGCCGGGTTCATAGGGTGCGGTGAGAAACTGGAGGGTCCCTTTACGGGGGGGATATTCCACCCAGGACAGGATTTCCCCCGTCTGGGGATCGAGAAGAAGGATGGCCCCCCGTTGAGCCCCTACCGCGGGAACATAGGCGGAAAGAAGGGCGTAGAGGTGGTCGGAGATGTCGGGATCCACCGAAAGGGTCACCGGTGTACCGGGGCGGGCGTTGTGGGAGGGATAGAAGGGCGGAATCAGAACCGCTCGTCTCCCCCGCTGATGCACAAACACCACCTCATAGCCTTCTGCTCCTTTCAGGATGTCTTCCAGCCAGAGCTCCAGTCCCGAGCCCCCCACCTCGTCGCTCCTCAGATGCCCGACGATGGGAAGGAGGGCATCCTTGTGAGGAAGGGCACGGGCGTAGCCAGGAACGATGCGAATTCCCTGAATTCGCGCCCTTCGGAGGGCTTCATCCACCTCCCGGCTGTAACGAATTTCCCCCACATAGGTCAGATAGCCCGGCCTCACCCGGGGCACCCGCAATCCATAGCGCAGGAGTTTTCGCTGAGAGGCGTGCTTTTGATAGGCGTAGATCTTGAGCACACCGGTGCTCGTGGCCAGGGGATATCCGTTCCGTCCCCGAATGTCCCCCCGGGGCGCGTGGGTCTTGATGCCGATCCGGACGGGTCTCGGCGGTTTAACGTCCCGGACGCTCAGAAGAGCGATCCGGATGAGGGCCACCCCCGCGAGGAGCCAGAGAAGGAAAAAGGGCCCCCGGATCCGCCACCTCGAAACCTGATCCAAGAAAACGCTGTCGTAACCGTTCATACGCATACTCCCGATACACCTCGGCCTGGATCCGACGGAGTTCCACCTCCTTGCGCAGACGCTCCACCTCCAGGCGCCGGAGCTCCCGTGCCCAGGCAAGAAGCAGGCTATTGGCGAGGGTGAGCACACCCAGCCAGAATCCGAAGACCATCATCCAGCGCCAGCGCATCCTTTCGCTCCTTCTCATAGGCCCGCAGGCGGGCGCTCCGCGCCCGGGGATTCTGTGCCACTTCCTCCCGGGAGGGAGACCGGCCTTTGGGGAAAAGTTCACGGGCTCCGGGGAAGCGACGGACGCATTTCACCAGGCGGTCTTCCAGCGAGTGATACGACAGCACCACCAGCCGTCCCCCCGGCGCCAGCACGTTCCATGCGGCCACCAGCCCCCTCTGAAGGACATCCAGTTCCCGGTTCACCCAGATCCGCAACGCCTGATATACCTTCCGGAGCAGACGAACGCCGGCTCGGGGGGCATGACGCAGCACTGCGTCGTTGAGTTCTCCCACCGTGCGGGGTTTCGCCTGAAAGATCGCGCGGGCGAGGGGTAAGGCCCCACGGATCTCTCCGTAGGTCGAAAGGATCTCCGCCAGACGGGGCGGGTCCAGTTCGTGCCAGCGGGCATACAGAGGAAACCCTTCTTCCGGATCAAATCGCATGTCCAGGGGCTCCTCCGTCTTGCGGAAACTGAACCCTCGCCCGCTTGCCTCCAGCAGAAAGGACGAAATCCCGAGATCCAGCAGCACGCCCCGCCGGGAAACCGGCGGCACCAGGTCCTGCATTTCATGATAAGAGGCATGCACCGGTTCCACCTGCGGAAGGTCCTTCACCCGCTTCACCAGTTCCTGAAAGGTGATCGGGTCTTTCTCCATCGCAAGGACATGTCCTTCCGGACCCACGTCCATGGCCATCGCCCGGGTGTGCCCACCCAGACCCGCCGTGCCGTCCACCACCTGATCGCCCTTCCGGAGGGCCAGGGCCTCCAGCACCTCCGTGAGCATTACCGGGCGGTGACCGCCGACGGGGGACAGGGGATGGATCTGGAAAGTTCGTCGGGCCATGAGAACGCAAAATGCCAGAGGGCGCACAACCCGGGACGCACATAGGGATCCGGAGGTAAAAAGATCACTGTATCCGGATGGAACATCTCGTACACCTCCGGTTGGACGTCTCCCGTGATGTCCACAATCCACCGGGGACGGAGCCGGAGGGCGTGTTCCAGGTTCAGAGGAAGATATCCCTGTTTGGCCACCGCGTTCACAAAACCTACCTGTGAAAAGAGATCGTCATAAAAGGTTGTTTTGCCCGCCACATACAACCCCTCCAGGCTTCCCGCCGCACGGGAGACCACGATGAGCACCGCCGGTGAATCTGCACGAGCCGGAAGGTTTTGCACTTTTTCTCGAAGATCCGTGATCAGGGAATCTCTGGCCGGTAATTCCAGGAGATGCGCAAGCGTTTCCGTCGCGGCCAAGAGATCCTGCAGACCGGTTCCAGGGATCTCCCGGAAGGGGATCCCGAGTTTCCGTAAGGCGTGTTCAAAAAGGGGGCGCTGCGTGTCGGTGAGAAGGACCAGATCCGGACGCAGCCGGGCAATGGCTTCAAAGCTGGGATCGGCAAACCCTCCAACCCGGGGAAGGTGTTTCACCGCGTGGAAGGTGTCGTGCACGGTGACGCCCACAAGTTGGCGTTCCCCTCCCAGAAACAGGATCATTTCCGTGATGCTGGGGGCCAGGCTGACCACCCGGAGCGCCACGAACAGCAGGATCATGCGTGGCCTTCCCGGTGTTCGTCCACCTTCCGTTCAACATCAAGAAGAAGCACATCCAGCGGCTTGAAAATGGTGGGGTCGGGAAGTCGTGCCGGGAACCCCCGGAGGAACTGAACGTGGGTGGGAGGGGCTTCCACCGAGGTCACAAACAGGCGTACCACGGCGGGCTCACCGGTGAGCCGCCCGATCTGGGCATGGATCACCATGCCGTCTTTCAGAAAAAGCCAACCCCAGGATTTCCGGGTGAGGACTTCCAGGGTTCCGGTGGCGCCTTCCAGATGGAGGGTGGTGAGCACGTCCTCCAGGGTATATTCCCCTTCCTGCAACGTCCCCGTGAACCCCCGGCTCTCACCGATCTCGGAAAGCCATGCATCAAATGGAAGACCCAGGGGACGTTTCCATACCGGTATGGCCGGTGTGGGAATCCGGACCGGTTTTTCAAGCCAGAAGACGGGAATCATGGAAGGGTGTTTGCGTTTGAGCTCGAACATAAACTGGATGGTTTTCACATGGAGGGCACTGTGATGGAGGATGAAAAAATCCGGCGCATACAGAAGGATATGCCGTCGCGCTTCTTCTTCAGACTGGGCAAACAGAAGCTCGTGTCGGCTTTCCATCGCCCACATCAGCGCCGCCGTCATGGCGGGGACATTTTTGATCAGGAAATAGGCGCGGAAGGACGAAGGCATGTCACAGGCGGGGGAGGAACTTCTGCAGGCGTTCCCGGACGCACCCCGTGGGACGGTCCGGATGGGGGTGACCCAGAACGCGGTCGATCTCACGGCGAACGGGTTCCCGACCCCAGGTCCGCTCCAGCCGCTTCACAAACCGGTGAAGACCCTCGGTGAGGGCCTGTTCCAGATCCTTCCGGGTGAGATCCCGCTCATGCACGGTCCGGGGATTGCGCAGGAGGGTCCTGGTGAGAGGGGCAAGAGATGTCCAGAACACCCATCGCACCAGAATTTTCCCCCACCGTCCCTCCAGTCGGGTCACCAGAAATCGAACGCAGTGAAGGACTTCCTCAAAATCCTGGAGGAGCTTGGACCGGATGACCGAGATCAGATCGTCCATCCGTTCCCGAATAAAGGCCTGAAAGGGAGAGAACTTCTCAAGCCCCCCTTCCATCCACACCCCCACCCGGACGTCCTTCCGTGGATGAATAAAGAGGGATTCACCGCTGTATTCAATGCCGATCCATTCCGGGGTTCCCCACTCCGCCGTGAGGTCCGGGAGTTCCTGGAGAAAGGTCAGAAGCCCCCCCGAATCCACCTGGTTCAGAAGATCCGAAGGATGCGGGGGTTGAATCGCAAGGTCCATTTCATCGTCCGAGGCCACAAACCCCATCTTTGCCCGGGTAAACTGGAGAACCGTTGCCTGGATATCTTCGGATTTCAGCATCACCGTGCTCCTGTAATGATCTGTTCCATCTGGAAGAGGACGTCGGTTTCCACAAACGCCAGTTTCGCGGTGTCCAGCCACACCACATACAGATCCTCCCCCTCCAGTCGGGCCCAGAGCCACCGGTTTTTCTCGGGGAAATTCATGAGAATTTTGCGGGGGAGCGCCCGGTCTTTGTGCACCCCGGCCGCGGCGTTGAACAGAAGCATCACACGGTCCACCCACCGCTGAGCCTGTTCTCGAACCTGCCGGAGTTCCTCTGCCGAGCGCGAGGTATGTGCATCCCGCTCACCAAACCCCCGGGCTCCTCGAACCCTGCCCTGAAAAGCGTAGATCACGCTTTCAACCCCCGGAACATCGTGAAAAATTCGAATGGCACGCTGAAGGCGGGGGTCGTCCACACGTTCCTCCGCACTTTCCGGAATCCGGATGTCGGTTTCCACACCAGCGGGAAGATCGTCATCCCCTGGAAGTGACTGTGCAACCGAGAAAAAGGGGTCCTGAAAGCCCATGTTGTCCAGAACGGTTTCCAGGGACACAAACACGTTCTTGCGGGGAGGGGGATCCGGCAGTTCCCGCACCAGGAAAGAAAGGTTTTCCGACTGCAGAATTTCTCGAAGGGCGGAAATGCCCTCCCGTCCTCCCAGCTGGGCGGCGTGGAGATTGCCCTTCACAAACACCACCTGACCCTTTTCGGTGTCGGTGGACACCTCCACCAGAGCGGAATCCCCATCCTCCGCCAGGGCGTTGCACACACGAATCAGCTCCTGAAGACCCTTAAAAGAGCCACGAATCATGCCCTCATCTCCCGGAGTGCACCCCCCAAGAGCAGGGTGGCACCGAGAACGGGCATCACGGGCGCCAGAGGGGTTGCAAAGGTCACAAACGGCATGGTGGTCAGTGCAAGGCCGAGAAGGCCCGCCAGCCAGATGCCCCACGAAAGACCAAAGGATCCTCCCAGATAGAGTACCAGCATGGAAAGACCCAGGGTCAGAGGAGGGACCGAGACCGTCCCGCCGGGGAGTGCGAGACGCAGCGCCACAAGCCATCCCCCTCCATAACCAAGCAAACCCACCCACCACAAATTCGCCCCCACCAGATGAAGAAACGCACCCAGTGCAAACAGAAGGTGTCCGCCCCACAACAGCCACACGCCCCATGAGGAGAGATCCGGAGCCGCAAGAGGCGCAAGGAGGTTCAGAATGCTCGCCAGAATCCAGGCAACCATCCCCCAGATCACAAGGGAAAGATGGAACACCCCGGAGAACACCCTCTGCAGGAGCATCCAGAAAAGCACAACAGCATGGAAGAGAACCAGCACCCCGAGGATGGGGAAAAACCGGCTCTCCACCAGGGACGCAATGGTGGCATCCTGAGTGGACAGCTCAAGACCCACAAAGAGGGCGATCCACCATGCATAAAGCAACAGCCGATGCGTTCTCATCGGCTATTATCATACGCCTTGCCCAAAGGGTTGTCAACCACAGATCTGACACGACTTCTGGTTCAGCGTTTCCTGATCGCACGCCTGGCGCAGGATATCTTGACAGACCCCGTTTTTCCGTGTATCCTGTTCTGAAACTTGACCCAAACAGTCAACAAAGGAGGTGAAGGATGAAGGTCTATCGCTTTCAGATCGAAGGAATGGGATGCCCTGGGTGTGCCCGGAAAATCGCCTTTTTCCTGGAACAGGCCGGCGCGCAGGGGGTGACGGTGTCGCGAGAAACCGGAGAGGCCGTGGTGCAGGTTCCGGAAACCGTCGCCCCGGAAACCCTGGCCGCCATCATTGAAAACGCCGGACACTACCAGGTGGTGGCCATGGAGGAAGTGACGGGATGAGCGAGGCCCTCTCCCCCAGACAGGTGAAAGAAGCCCTCAGGGACATCTCGGACTGGCACGTCCGGGACGGCAAACTCGTCCGGGAAATCCGAACCCGGAACTGGCGGGAAACCCTTTTCCTGGTGAACGGAATCGCCGCCCTTGCCGAGGGTGCCAACCACCACCCCGACCTGGAAGTTTCCTATCGCACCCTCCGCATCTGGCTCTGGACCCACGAGACCGGGGGGCTCACCGAGCGGGACGTCCACCTGGCTCGCACGATCGAGGACTGGCTCAAGCGGGTTCTGGACTGAAGCGGGCGGGCGCGTAGGCTTCGCTTTCAGCCGGGGTTTTGCCTTCCACCATTGCCCGGACCCACCGGGCGGTGAGTTCGGAAAGAAGGATGCCGTTCCGGTAATGCCCGGTGGCTGCGAGGATCCGGGTTCCGGGAATCCAGCCTACGATGGGAAGAAAATCCGGGGTGCCCGGTCGAAGACCGGCCCAGTGGACCTCGGGCTTCCTTCCGGCAAGGTTCGGAAAGAGACGCCCGGCAAGGGAACGCAGCCGTTCCCGGCCCCCTTTCGTCACCCGGTTCCGGAACCCCACCTGCTCCACGGTGGCACCGACGTATTGAAAGGTTCCTTTCGGCAGGGCATACCCCCGGGCTGTCCACACGATAGAAGGCACCTGAACACCCGAATAAGCGATCATCTGTCCCCGCACCGGGATCACCGGAACGAAGGGGCGAAAGTTTTGAGGAAGAAGACGGGAACTCCACGCTCCGGCGGCAAGCACGGCCCACCCCGCCCGGAGCGTACCCCTGTCCGTCCGGATTTCCACGTGATCTCCTCGGGGGAGAAGCCGGGTGACCGTCCATCCCACGCGGAGATCCACGCCGGCACGGAGGGCAAGCCGGGCATACGCCCGAACCAGTGCCTCCGGGAGAAGATGGCGTTCGTTGTGGGTGATCAGCACCGGTCCAGACGTACGAAGATGGGGGAAAAGACGCCGGGCTTCCTCTTCACCCACCCACTCCACCGTCCAACCCCTCCGGGCATACCGGGCGGCCACACCCCGGAGATAGGTTTCCGCACCTTTTCGTTCCAGGGGCACGTGGATCAATCCCCCCGGCGAAAGGCCGATGCGCACGCCCGTAAGATCTTCCAGCATGGGGATGGTCTGGAGGAGGACATCAAACGCCTGAAGGAGGAGGGTCTCAAAATGTTCCGGCTCCGCGTTTTCGGCAAGGGGGGCCAGCATGCCGGCGGAAGCACCGGTGGCACCGCTTCCCACCCCCTCCCGCTCCACCACCATCACACGGTATCCAGCTTCCGCAAGCCGGGAGGCGGCGGCAAAGCCGATCACCCCTCCCCCCACCACCACGCCGTCCAGTGATGAATCCGTCTGGATGGCGGGTCCCCTCCGGGATGAGGTTCCCGTCTCAGCCTCCGCCGACCGCATACACCAGCTCCACCTCGTCCCCCTCCTGCAGGGTTCGTTCATCCAGCGATCCGGAAGGAACGACCTCGCCGTTCACCGCCACCGCGATCCGGCGCCCGGCAATACCCAGGATCTCGAGCAACCCCTGAACCGTGGTTCCTTCCGGAACCTCCACGGGTTCTCCGTTCACCCGAACCGTCACAACGTTCCTCCCGTGAGTTCTCTTTTGAGGGCTTCGGCCGCCCTCCGGGGATCGGGGGAGAGGGCGATGGCCGATATCACCGCCACACCGGCGACCCCGGCACGCATCACGTCTCCCGCGTTTTCTGGCGTGATGCCGCCAATGGCCAGAACGGGGCGGGATGAAACCTCCACCACCTTCCGCAGCTCTTCCACCCCTTGCGGGGGACGATCGGGATGAGAAGCTGTGGGGAACACGTTGCCGAACATCCAGTAGTCCGGGTCCTCATCGGGAGGAGGTTTGCCGTGGAGGGATCGGCCGACCAGGAGTTCGGGGAACTGCACACGCACAGCCCGTGTGGGGAGGTCGTCTTCCGGGAGGTGGACACCGTCGGCGCCCACGAGCCGGGCAACGTCAGCGCGACGGTTGATAAGAAGGGGGACGCTGTGGGGCGTGATCCATCGAAATTCACGCGCCCGGGATACAAACGTTTTCCACGCGGTTCGGCGTGCTCGCACCTGGATCATGTTCACACCGCCGGCGATGGCCTCTGCCACGATCCCGGGCCACGGAAGATCCCGATCCAGATCCACCACGAGCATCAGCCAGGGCGGAGGGGGCAGCCGGTTCATCACCTGCTCACGCCCTCCGTCCGGGAACGCCCTCGGTGGGACTTGAGGGTTCAGCGCCCAGTTTCCTGGGGATCCGTCCCGCAAGATAGGCTTTTCGCCCGGCCTCCACGCCCAGGCGGAAGGCTTCTGCCATCAGGGCGGGGTTCTTTGCCTTCGCGATGGCGGTGTTCACAAGCACCGCATCCGCCCCGATCTCCATGGCGAGGGACGCGTCAGACGGGGCACCCAATCCTGCATCCACCACCACCGGCACGCGGGCATTTTCGATGATGATCTGAAGCTCTTCCAGGGTGAAAATCCCCATGCCGGAACCGATGGGCGAACCCAGGGGCATCACGGTGGCACACCCCATCTCCTCCAGCCTTTTGGCCAGCACCGGGTCTGCGTGGATATAGGGGAGGACCACAAAGCCCTCCTTGAGAAGGATCTCGGCTGCCTGGACCGTGCCCACCGGGTCCGGAAGGAGATACCGGGGATCGGGAATCACCTCCAGCTTCACCCAGTTGGATCCCGTGAGTTCCCGGGCCAGACGGGCAATGTACACAGCCTCCTCCGCCGTCCGGGCTCCCGCCGTGTTGGGAAGGATGGTGTAGCGGTTCCAGTCGATCTTGTCCAGCAAGGTGGGTTTTCCGGCCCGCAGATCGTCCAGGTTCAGCCGGCGGATGGCCACCGTCACGATTTCCGCACCGCTTGCCTCCAGGGCCGCCAGCATCTCCTCATCCGTGCGGTATTTGCCCGTCCCGATCATCAGACGGGATCGGAACGCCTTTCCCGCGATGATCAGGGGGTCTTCAAGCTGCGTGACCATGCTCATGGTTTTTCTCACAGCGTGACCGGCTTGCGCCGAAGGGTTTTTTCCACCAGATTCATGGGGCAGAAGGGACCGCACATGGAGCAGGCTTCGGTCTTCGAACCCCGGTCCTCAAAGATGGCGCGGGCTTCTTTGGGAAAGAGGGCCAGTTCAAACTGGCGCTCCCAGTCCAGGGCATACCGGGCTTTACTCATCTCCCGGTTGCGGGCAATGGCTTCCGGATTGCCGCGGGCGATGTCGGCCACGTGGGCTGCGATCTTGAAGGCGATGAGGCCCTCCTTCACGTGCTCCGGCGAGGGAAGGGCCAGATGCTCTGCGGGTGTGATGTAGCACAGCATGTCCGCGCCATACCATCCTGCCAGGGCACCGCCGATGGCGCCGGCGATATGATCGTATCCCGCTGCCACATCTGTGGGGAGCATGCCCAGGATATAGAAGGGCGCGCGATTCGTGAGTTTTTTCTGGATCTGGACATTGGTGAAGATCTCGTTGAGGGGAATGTGCCCTGGACCTTCCACCATGGCCTGGACACCGGCTTTCCGGGCCCGCTCCACCAGTTCACCGATCAAAAGGAGTTCCTGGATCTGAGGACGGTCCGTGCTGTCCGCCAGGCTTCCCGGCCGCAATCCATCGCCCAGCGAAAGGGTCATGTCGTATTCCCGGGCGATCTCCAGAAGGCGGTCGTAATGCTCATACAACGGGTTTTCCTGCTCGTTGTGGAGCATCCAGGCGGCAAGGAGCCCGCCTCCCCGGGAGACGATGCCGGTGATCCGATCCGTGTTCTGATAGCGCCGGAGGCTTTCCCAGGTCACTCCCACGTGCACGGTGATATAATCCACGCCCTGCTTGCCATGCTCCTCGATGACTTCAAAGAGGTCGTCGGCCGTCATGTTGAAAAAGGAATTTTTCTCCTTCGCTGCCCGGAATTCGGCTTCATAGATGGGAACGGTGCCCACGGGGATGGTGGATCGTTCCAGAACCAGCTGGCGGATGGCCCGGAGATCCCCACCCGTGGAGAGATCCATGAGGGTGTCCGCACCGTATTCCAGGGCAATGTCCACCTTCTCGAGCTCTTCTTCGATGTTGACGTAGTCGTAAGAGGTTCCCAGGTTCACGTTCACCTTCACCCGGAGGCCTTCACCGATCCCGGTGAAGCGCTCCAGGGTGGTGTGGTTAGGGTTGGCCGGAATCACCACCCGGCCCGCGGCCACGAGTTCCCGGACTTCTTCGGGGGATTTCCCTTCGGCCCGGGCCACATATTCCATCTGGGGAGTGATTTTTCCGGCGCGGGCGGCTTCAAGCTGCGTCATGGCTCACCTCCTTGTGCTTTCGCACATCGCTTCCCGCCGGGAGGGGGGTGGAACCTGAAAGGAGGGGACGCTGGGCTTTCCCTCCGCCGGCATGACCCGGATCAGGTTCCAGGGGTCGGACCCGCCTTCAGGGTCCCTCTCAGCCGGGTTGCCCCGACTCCCCCAGCCCAGCCTGGTTCATGTTCATTATACACGTCTCCTCGTAAACTTTCACGGGCTGGAGGTGCCGTACGGGAGAGCGGATTTTGACGCGGAGATCACAGACTCCGGCTCAGGCGAAAGGTCACGACCGGTCCCCGAAGAGGATAGCCCTCCAGCAAGCCTCGCGTGTTGTCCACATATCCATCCCATTGGAGAGAGGGAAAAAGACGTTCCACACGAAGACCCACATCCCAGCGCTTCCGGCTCCAGCGAAGGTCCACCGCACCGTCCAGGCGGGGGGGAAGGAGCCGGGTGGCCGCACGGTTGGCCGCCCGGATGCCCGTGTAGGTGAGGCGAAAACGAAACATCCAGGGGCTTCTCTGAACGTTCCACTGAAGGGCATACAGGATTTCCGGGCGATAGGGGAGGCGCCGCCCCTCCCGATCCCGGTGGCGGCTCAGCACGGCATGAACTGACAACCCTCCCCCTTTCACCGAAACCTCCCCCCCCACATGCCGGGTAAATCCGCTGTTCCGGGGACGCCACACCCCGCCTTCCTCCGGCGCCCAGATGATAAGCCCTTCCATCCACCGGACAAACCCGCGTATTTCCAGCGGGGGCCGGAACCACACGGCCTCTCCACCCCACGCAAACTCAGGTCGCAGATCCGGGTTTCCTTCCGCAAAGGCGGTCCGGGGCCAGAAAAGATCGTCCAGAGTGGGTGCCTTCCGGGAAGCAAACAGCGATAAAAACGCGACACCGGCTGGAACGACCACCTTTCTGGAGATACGGGTGGACAGGCCGGCAAAAGGCGGAAGGGTGATCCCTTCCACCGCCAGTTCTCCATACCCTTCTTTCCCCTGCACGGTGACACCCGCCCGAACCTCTCCCCGAAGACGCCGGCCGATCTCGGAACTCATCACCCCCCGAACAAGCCCTTCCTGAAAGAAAGAAATCCCTCTCCATGACGCGCGATGGTACAGGTCCACCACGCCCCCGGTGTGCCGGGCCGTATTGGGAAAGGGAGGACCGGAACGGTACCCCCTGGACTGAACCAGCACGGTGAGATCCCCCCATGCGAAGCGCTTCCCTCCCCAGAGGCGGACATCCTCCTGCCGGGCTTCCTGAGGAAAACCCTCCCGGGCCGGTGTCTGGATCTCCCGATAGAAGGCTTCGAGAAGAGCGGTTTTCTCCGTCCACAGAAACCGTGCCCCTCTGCCCTGTGTCCCTCCTTCCACGGATCCAAGCCCGTGCCCGCTGCTCCACCCGGTCCGGAACCATGAGCCTTCGGGAGATGCGGTCCATTCCCCAAACACGTTCGGTGTGGGCCGGACCACCGCATTCACCACGCCCACAAGAGCCTGTCCGCCATACAGGGAAGACGCTCCGCCTTTCATGACTTCCACCTGTTGAACAACATCCCACGGAAGGGTGGAGAGGTCCACGCTCTCGCCCTGAGGTGGGTGATAGGGGAATCCGTTCACCAGGACTTGAACATCGGTGCTCCGGCTTCCAAGGAAGGACGCCGTCTGGAGAGACCATGGCGGACCGTAAGAAACGGGGAATCCGCCGATCAGGGCGAGATCTCCAGGTGTGCCATAGAGATTTTCGGGAGCAAGAAGGTCCACGGGAAGAGGGAGGTCGCGGTGGCGGGAAGGAATGCGGGTGGCCACCACCACCACCGGTTCCAGGGTATCCTGTGTCTGAATTGTGTCAGCAGAGACGAGAAGGAAAAGAGGAAAGAGATTCATGATTCAGGTGCGCCCCCTCCTCCGGAGGGGGCGCACGGTGTTCACCAGATCAGAACCCGTCCGGCGAAACGGGCATTCAGTCGCAGGAGATATACCCCCCGGGGAAGATCCAGCCGGATGTGCGCTTTTCCATAGCCCCGGACGGCTTTCACTTCCCGTCCCGCCACGTCCACAACCCGCAGGGTCCAGGCTCCCGGCCGATCCACCCAAAGCACCCGTCCCTGGAGTCGCACGCCTTTCGGAACCGGCGCTCCTTCCGCCACGTCCACATCCGGATTGACCACCATGCCATCGTAGAAGGAAAGCCCCACGGCACCTGATCCCACGGGGATCTCGGCCACCAGCGTGTCCCCCGCAGGATCGTAGGCCACCAGACGACCGTTTCCGGCGAAATTCGGCTCCAGGAAATAAATCACCCCGGAAGAGTCCCGATAGGGTGTGCCGGAAAACCCTGTGAACGCCGTAATCTCCTGGGCGACGCCCCCCTCAACGCGAAGCACCACTTGGCTCCAGTCGGCGCGGTACCCCGACACATAGAAGGTCCGGGTGGCAGGATCCTGCCAGATAGCGGTGGGGAAGTACGTTGAAAGGTCCAGCGAATCCAGGCGGGTCCCATTCGGCAGGAGGATTTTCAGGAGTTTGCCTCCGACGGTGGCGTAATCCCCGGTGCACAGGAGCCACAGGGTGTCGCCCTCCACCACCCCCGTCTGGGGATTCACACACAGTTTCGGGAAAGAATCCACCGCCTGCCCGGTTGTGGCGTCATGGAGATAGATGCCCCCCGTATCGGCGAGAAAGTTGCCCCGGTCATACCCGGTGACGATCACCACAAACTGACTTCCCCACGCCCGGACACCTTCCGGCGAACGGCCGGTGGGGGCGTAGGTGGTGGTGTTCCCCTGAACCAGGGCCACGGTATCGGAGGCATAGAGGGTGATCAGCGCTTCACCGGATGGACCGAAGGCCATGCTGTAGGGGTTGCTTCCTGGAGGAAGCGTCCAGGGGGCGAGGGGAGTGAGGGAATCGGCGCGGAAACGATAGACGGTGGCCTCTCCCGACGAAACCACGTAGAGGACGGTGTCCCGGACGTGGGTTTCGTTGACCCACACGCCGGAGAAACTCTGTTCCGCGTAGATCTGGAGAGGAGAGACCGACGCACCCTGGATTTTTCCATCTCCTTCGGCCACCCAGAAGAGGGTCCGGGCCGGGAGCACACCCAGGGCGAGGAGCGTGAGCACACCGTACCGCAGCATGTCCGACCTCCTGTTGGGTTTGAAGGTTTCTGGGTGTGTCCCGGGGAAAAGGGAGGAAGGGCGATGCGGGCCCTGCCCCTTACCCCCGGGGGCATTCCCCTGGTCTGCGGGTCGGTCTCCCGGCTTCCGGCATCAGGGAACCGCCTTCCCGGATGGCGAGCCTTTCGACCCCACCATCCAGTGGCGTTCAGGTTCCCCTGCCCCGAACGGGGCGCCGGTCACGGTTGCGGGGGCAGCGTGGGATTTTCACCCACTTCCCGGCACCCGCAGACAGCCGCAAAGATACAGCACCCATCGCGAACGGTCAGGGCGTGGAAAGGATCTGGCAGGATCTGTATAATCCATTCCAGAACCCGAGCAAGGAGGTCTGGCCCATGGCCATCCCCACCTTTGAGGACATCCTTCTTCCTCTCCTGGAAACCCTCGCCGATGGAAAGCCCCATGCCCTGCGCGATCTCATCGATCTCCTTGCAGACCGGTTTGCCCTCATGCCGGAAGAGCGTAACGATTTGATTCCGAGCGGAGGGCGTCGGTTCGATAATCGGGTATGGTGGGCACGGCTCCATCTGGTGAAAGCGGGACTTGCCATGAGCCCTCAGCGGGGATATCTCCAGATCACACCGGAGGGAATGAAGGTGCTCCAGTCCCATCCCCGCTCCATTGATCTTGCCTTCCTTCGTCAGTTCCCTTCCTATCGCGCCTGGGAGGAAGAAAACCGTCAGCGTGCTGCCCGTCGCCGGCGTTCAATTTCCGGGATATCCAGCGCTTCCCAGGTGGAGGAGGCATCCACCCCGGAAGAAAGAATGGAACACGCCTATGAAGATCTCCGGGAAGCCCTGGTGGAAGAACTCCGGGAGCGGCTCTCCCGGGTATCTCCGGAATTTTTTGAACGCCTGGTGGTGACGCTCCTCGTACGGATGGGATATGGTGGGACCTTACGGCAGGCCGCCCAGGCCGTGGGCCGATCCGGGGACGAAGGGATCGACGGGGTGATCAAGGAAGACCCCCTCGGTCTGGACGTAGTGTATATTCAGGCCAAACGGTGGGGGCTCCCGTAGGACGTCCCGAAATTCAGAAATTTGTGGGGGCGCTGGAAGGAGTGAAAGCCCGGAAAGGGGTGTTCATCACCACCTCATCCTTCACCCGGGACGCACGGGACTACGTCCACCGGATTGACTGCCGGATCGTGCTCATTGATGGTCAGACACTGGCCGAACTCATGATCGACCACAATGTGGGAGTCACACCCGCAGGGACTTTCGAAATCAAACGTGTGGACCACGATTTCTTTGAGGGGAGGGCCTTTGAGGCAGGTCTTCAGGGGATGTGGGTCGGCATCAGGCGGCGAAGGGCCCGTTTTCCCAGACCCGTAAGCACTTCATACACAATGGTTCCTGACATCCTTGCCCAGTCATAAGGCGACATGGCTGGAGTCTCCCCGAGAAGCACCACCTCTTCCCCCACCTCCGGGACCGGCCCGTCCGTGAAGTCCACCATCAGAAGGTCCATGGTGACCGCCCCCACCATGGGGAAACGCTCTCCGGCATACACCACCCATCCCCGGCTGGAGAGCGCCCGGGGAAGGCCGTCTGCATATCCCACCGCCACCACACCGATCCGGGATGGCCGCGTTGTGCGGTGTCGCCAGCCATAGGAAATCCCGGCGCCAGCGGGAACGTCTTTGATCTCCACCACCGGAGCTTTGAGGCGGAAGGCCGGAACCAGCCCATCTGCCTTCTCCGGTTCCGGTGCAAGACCCCACAATCCCAGTCCCACCCGGGGAAGGGTTCCCTGAAGCCACCTTTCCCCTGCAAGGGACAGGGCCGTGTTGGCCACGTGGATCACGCCGTCAGGATGGGCCACCCGGAACAGCCGGATCCACCGGCGGGCCCGCTCCACAAGAAGCGTATAGCCCTCTGGATCTTCCCAGGGGGCCAGGGGAAAATGGAGCATCAGACCCGTCCAGGGATAGCTTTCCAGCACGGTCTGCGCAAGATCTTCGGAAAGACCCATCCGGTGCATGCCGATGTCCACATGGAGGTGGAGTCCGGGACGGGGGGATGTCCCGAGCAGGTCCAGGATCCGCCGGGATCCCACCGCCACCTGAAAAGGAGAGTTCAGGAGATCCCGGATTTCTGCAGGGTCAGCCGGGGCATAGAGCACCAGGATCCGCTGGGGGGGAACCCCCTGCTCCCGGAGGGCCTCCGCCTCCTCCAGGGTGGCCACGGCGAAGGCAAAAATTTCATCCGGCGCGTCCTGAAAGGCCTGCACCACCGCCTCCACCCCCAAGCCATAGCCCTCATCCTTCACCACCGCAATTCCTGAAGATGCACCGATCCGCTCCCGGAGAAAGGTGAAATTCCGCCGGATGGCGGCGGCGTCAATCTCGAGAAGGGGACGCATCCTTCCGGCGACGGAGTTTGCCCCGCAGGAATCCAAAGGCAAGCCGCCCCACCAGCCGGTCCAGCCCCAGGGATTCCGGGCGAAACCGCACGAGAGGGTGTTCCTTCAGGAGATCCAGCGTCTCCTGTGCCGAATCGGAGAGTTCGCCCACCTCCTCCTCCAGACGATCCGTCAGGCGCTCAAACCGTTCCGTTGCCCGCTGGACAGAGCGCAGAAGCACCCGGAGGTCCACAATGACCATGAACAGGGCAAAGGCCAGGGCAAGGATCACAAGGTCAAGGAAAAGCACCGAGATGGCGATCACCCAGAGGGGTGTGGTGCTGATGTCCATGCCGTTCCTCCTTATTCAAACTCCACGTCGCCCCGCCGGCGGACGGTGCGACGTTTGCTCTGGCGCCGCATGGCCCGTCGCTGGGCTCGGGAGAGACGGGGTGCCTGCCCACCGGCCGGCTGGGGAGAGGCCGGACTTCCCCCCGCGGGAGCGCCGGCCTCAACAGGTTCCTCCTGAACGCTGGGTTTGAAGGCCACCATCCGTTCCCTCAGGCGCCGGCTCACCGGCAGGGTCACCTGAGGAAGCGGAATCCGGAAGAGGGTCTGGATGCTCTCGTCCCGGATCCGGCGCATGAGCTCCTCAAACATCCGGAAACTTTCCTGCTTGTATTCCACCACCGGGTCCTTCTGGGCATAGGCCCGGAAGAAGACCCAGGTCTTGAGGTGATCCAGCTCATACAGGTGCTCCCGCCACGCCCGGTCCAGCACCGAGAGAAGGACAAAACGCTCCATCTCCCGCATCTTCTCCTCGCCGAAGGCCTTCTCCCGCTCTTCATACGCCCGGCGGATGATGGCGAGCACCGCCTCCCGGAGGGCCTGGCGATCAGAGGTGGGCTGGATGGTGTGAAAGTCGGTGAGAAACTCCAGCGCCAGCCCACGACGGAATTCGTCCCAGGGCCACTCCTCAAAGGGAAGATCCGAGGCAAAGAGGCTTTCAATGCGCTCGTCCACAATGTCCTCGATATAGCCCCAGATCACATCCCGGAAGTTTCCTCCCTCGATGAGTTCATCCCGCATCTCATAGATCACTTCCCGCTGCTTGTTCATCACATCATCATACTCAAGGAGACGCTTCCGGATCTGGAAGTTGTGCATTTCCACCCGTTTCTGGGCGTTTTCGATGGCCCAGGTGGCCGCTCGGGACTCCTGAGGTCCTTCGTCTTTCCCCCATCGGTCCATGAGTTCCATCACCCGGTCGGAACCAAACAGGCGCAGGAGATCGTCCTCCAGGGACACGAAGAATCGGGAAGCGCCGGGATCGCCCTGACGTCCGGCCCGTCCCCGGAGCTGGTTGTCGATCCGGCGAGATTCGTGGCGCTCCGTTCCGATCACATAGAGGCCGTAATAACCCCACGTGGATTTGTCGTTTTCGTCATAGGGTGGAATGCCGCCCCGCTTCATGGCTTCCTGCCACATCCGGGTGGGATCTTCTTCAATGGACGCCAGAACCTCCTTCACCTTCTCCGGATCGTAGGGATCCAGCACACCCGGTCCCAGCTTGATGTCCGTGCCACGACCGGCCATGTTGGTGGCAATCGTCACCGCCCCTTTCTGCCCGGCTTTGGCCACGATGTGGGCTTCCTTCTCGTGGTGCTTGGCGTTCAGGACCTGGTGGGGAATGCGCCTCGCCCGGAGCATACGGGAGAGGACTTCCGAAACCTCAATGGACGTGGTGCCCACCAGGATGGGACGACCGAGTTTGTGCCAGCGGATGATTTCGTCAATCACCGCCTGATATTTTTCCTTCTTGGTCCGGAAGATGATGTCGGGATAGTCAATCCGGCGCACCGGACGGTTGGTGGGGATCACCACCACGTCCAGTTTGTAGATCTCCCAGAACTCCTGCGCTTCCGTTGCCGCCGTCCCCGTCATCCCGGCCAGTTTTTCATACATCCGGAAATAATTCTGGAGGGTGATGGTGGCCAGGGTCTGGGTTTCTTCCTGGATGCGCACCCCTTCTTTGGCCTCCACCGCCTCATGAAGCCCGTCACTCCAGCGGCGACCGGGCATGAGCCGTCCGGTGAACTCGTCCACGATGATCACCTGGCCGTCCTGCACCACATAGTCCACGTCCCGCTCATAGAGCATATACGCCTTGAGAAGCTGCTTGATGGCATGGTTGTAGTCCATCCTCCGGGTGTATTCCTGATACACCCGCTCCTTCTCCGCAAACTTCTCCGTCGGGGAAAGGTCCTCCCGCTGGTCGATCTCCTCCACCACCACCGCGATGTCGGGGATGTGGAACAGGTCTTCCAGGCGCTTGTCCAGACGCTGGAGGAATTCCCGCCCCTTGTCGGTGAGTTCCACGGTGTGGCCCTTTTCGTCCACCACGAAATAGAGCTCCGCCTCCAGTTCGTGCATCTTCTTTTCGCGCATATAGTCCAGCTCCACCTTGTCCACCAGCCGGAGCATGTCGGGCTCCTGGAGGAGTTTGAACAGGCGCTTGGATTTGGGATGGCCTTTCCGGACCTGGAGGAGTTTGCGGGCGGCTTCCATCCGTTCGCCTTTCGCAAGGAGTTTTTCCGCCTCGTCCAGCAACTGGTGAACAAGGCGCTTCTGGGCCTGGGCCACCCGTTCCACATAGGGCTTCATCTCCCGGTAGTGCTCCACGTTGGAGCGCTCCACCGGACCGGAGATGATGAGGGGCGTCCGGGCTTCGTCAATCAGGATGGAGTCAATTTCGTCCACAATGGCATAGATGTGGCCCCGCTGGACCTTCTGGTCTTTGTAAAACACCATGTGGTCCCGGAGATAATCGAACCCGAATTCGTTGTTGGTCCCATAGGTGATGTCGGCCCCATAGGCTTTGCGCCGCTCCTCCGGGTTCATCCCGGACTGGATCACATCCACCGTGAGGCCCAGGCTTTCAAACAGAGGCCCCATCCACTCCCGGTCTCGCCGGGCCAGATAGTCGTTCACCGTCACGAGATGGGCGATCCCCCGGGGCTCCCCGTCCACAAGAAACATCTCTTCCCCGCGGAGCCCCCGCGCCCGGCCCATGATGGCGTTGAGATAAAGGGGCATGGTGGCCACCAGGGTTTTCCCTTCGCCCGTGGCCATCTCGGCGATCTTGCCCTGGTGAAGCACGATGGCACCGAGAATCTGGACGTCATAGTGGATCATGTCCCACTCGTAGGGCTGACCCGTGACCTGCCATTTCTTCCCCACCAGACGACGGGCCGCCTCTTTCACCAGGGCATAGGCCTCGGGAAGGATTTCCATATCCGGCTCGCCGTCGGCCAGACGGCGGGTGAACTCCTCGGTTTTCTTGAGGAGATCCTCGTCGGAGAGCTCGTGATAGGTTTCATAGATTTCATTCACCCGGTGAACGGTGGGCCAGAGTTTTTTCAAAACCCGCTCGTTCCGGGTGCCCAGCACTTTGGACATAACCCATTTCAGCACGTTCCTCACCCCCTGTGTGGTGTTCTCGCGAAATCCCGAGCGTGTGGGCCTTCGCGTGTGAAGGAAGGATACACGCCCGGAAAAGAACCTTCAACGCCTGCGGCTGCGTTCCGCAAAAGATCCACACCCCGGCGGACGGCAGAATGTCACAGGACGGTCTATGAGGAGGGGTTGACGAGGTCTGGGCAAAATCGTATATATTAAATAACCGGCCAGTCCAAAAACGGCGAGAAGAAAACAGGGAGGTCGAGATGTTGTGGATGTTGCTGTTCCTGGTCCCTTCACCGGAGCAACGTTTGATGACGTGGGATGTCCTTCCCAGGGCATCCCACGGGGTGCTTGCCCATCTTCAGATGAGTGAGTCCCGGAGAACTCCTCCGAAAATGCCCTCCAAACCGGAATGGGTGAAGGATGAGATCGTGGTGGGGTTTCGGGCTTCTTCCAAACAGACGCTCGTATCCGCGCTGCAGGCACGAGGATACCGGGTGCACAAAAGCAACGACGTCCTCAAATTCGTGGTGTTCAAAATCCCTAAAGGCAAAACGGTGGATCAGGCCATCCAGGAACTCCGGGGTCTGAACCTGTCCGGCGTTCAGTATATTACCCGGAACTACATCGCGTATGCTCATGGGTTTCGGCAGATATGGAGCGCCAACCGGAAAGATGTGGACGTCCCCGCCGATGCCCTCCTGGACATCCAGTATAACCTTTATCTTGTGAAGGTTCCCAAAGCCTGGCGTCTCACCAAAGGCGACTCCTCCGTGGTGGTGGCTGTGCTCGATACAGGGCTGTCTTATCGAGACGCTGCCATCCCCACAACTGAGCAGCACTGCGGGATTTTCAGCTGCGGCGTGAACGGACAGTACGCGCGGGCCCTGGAAGGGCCAAAACGCGTGAAAATCGTCGGAGGGTCGGACGTGGTTCACGGAGATGACACCCCCGATGCCGAAACAGCCCACGGAACCCATGTGTCCACCACCATCGCCCAGCAAGCTCATGAATTCTATCTGGCCGCCCAGAACGGATATGTGGCAGGAGGTGCAGCCGGCATCGCTCCAGAAGTGACCATCATGCCCATCAAGGTGCTGGACTACGACGGCTCGGGATCTTATACCGACATTGCCACGGGGATCCAGCTCGCCGCGGACTCCGGCGCTCACATCATCAACATGTCCCTGGGAGGTCCCACAGATGATCCCTCCATTGCCAGCGCTGTGCAATATGCTTACAGCAAAGGCGTGCTTCTCATCGCTGCCTGCGGCAACGAAAGTGCGACAAACTGCTCTTATCCCGCCGCGTACCCCGAAGTCATCGCGGTCTCGGCCATGGATTATGGCTACAACCTGGCCAGTTATTCCAACTCTGGCCCAGAGGTGGAACTCACCGCACCTGGCGGGGATTACGACCCCAACACCGGAGGAAACGAAGATCTGAACGGAGACGGCTGGGGGGACTGGATCTATAACATTGCTTTCCGAGAAACACAAGATTTATTAGGGAATCCGGTGAACTACCCGGAAAGCCTGCGTCTGTCCGGTTATGCTGGCACGTCCATGGCTTCTCCCCATGTGGCGGCCATTGCCGCACTGGTGAAGAGCGTGAATCCCTCTCTGCCTGCCGAGACCATCCGGGCCATCCTCCAGCAAACAGCCGTGGACATCGGAGCGCCAGGGGTGGACACGGAGTTCGGTTATGGACTGGTGGATGCCTGGGCTGCCTGTTCCACCGCCGCCGCCCGGCGCTCCACACCTCTTCCCGTTCTGGATTCCATCATTGTGGACCGACCGTCCACCCCATGGGGCGTGACCTGGACCCGGACGAGCGGTCAGGTGGACACCTTCTGGGTGGCCTATCCACCTCAACAACCCGGGGTGCTGGACTGGTTTTCCTTTTATATCCGCCTGAAAAACTATGGTGGAAACGGATCTGTCCGCGCCCGTCTCATCGCCCGGTCGGCCGGGGTTCGGGTGAACGCCACCTATGGGGAAGCGGATTACGGCACCATGGCCCACGGCGCCACGGCAGACGGGTATTTCCGGATCCATCTGGATGATACGGTGTCTCTCAACCGGGTGCTCTGGTTCGCCCTGGCCTTTTCCTATGATGGCGGAACGACCTGGCCGGATACGCTTGGGGACTTTTTCATCCCGGTAGGGGCTCCGCCTCTGTGGCTTGTGTATGACGATTACACCGGGCTGCCCATGAACATTGACGGGACTCTCTATGCCCTGCGATCCCACGCCGAATGGTATGAAACCACCGTTGGCCGATACATCGCCTCGGGAGCGAAGGGGACTCTCAACTATCTCCCCTGGTACACAGGACTCATGGGGCACCCCACGTACGATCAGGGCATTATGGATCTCACCTCCCTGAAGACCCCTGAGGTGGTCATCTGGTGGATGGGGGCAGACAACCGCAACGGGCTCTCGGCTCTCGCCGGAGACACCTCCGCGCTGGCGGCTTTCCTCAACGGAGGGGGTGACCTGTTCTTGACCGGCCAGGACTATATCCGCGCAGATTACCGGGGGACCACCACCTTTGCTGCGGGAAGTTTCCCGTATGATTACCTGGGGATTGCTTCGATCACGGCGAACGTGGATTCCTGCACGGCCGTGGGGGATGCCTTTGCCGTGAGCGGAGTGGATGCAGGCCCTCCCCAGACCGATGATTTGAGCTTCACCCTCTACTGCGGGGGACCCTCGTCGGCTGCCGATTCCGGATGGCCCCGGGTGTATTCCGACCAGATCACAGCTGTGTCGGGATTTGTGAGCAGTTTGCAGAACGGTGGAGGGAGTGATCTCGCCATCCGAACCAATGTGATTCTTGCCGCCACCACACCGTCCAAGCGATGGGTGGGTCTTTTGCCCCTTGAATCCCAGACCCCCGGAGCATCCAGCGATTCGCTGATTTTCCGGTTCCTCTCATGGGCCAACACCCCGCTTGTGGCGGCTTATGTCACCAACGCCCTCGCGGTGGGAGAGAATCCGGGGGTCGCGGGTCGTGTCCAGATGACCTATGCACCCCGTTTGATGCTCCGGCTTTCCCCCGCACAGAAGGCGTCATACCGCATTCTTCTGTATAACGTTCTGGGGAGAAAAGCCCGGACCTGGGTCTTTCGCCCACCGTATGAGGGGGACATTCAACTTTCCCCCAGAGGACTGCCTGCGGGCATTTATCTTCTTCAGGTTCTGGAAAACGGGACTTCGCTTGGAACCTGGAAGGTGATTCTGCGGTAACGATGAGAACAGGATGGAACTGGACAGCTTGGAGCCGGCGTGCCCCATCAATCCGTATCTTAATCTGAGCCCGGCACAGCACGCGGCCCACGCTGAAGGAGCTGGAGAAAGATTTTCCGGAGTCCTCGCTCCCCCGTCAGGCGACTGAGGTCCTCCAAGGTTCCCTCCGCGATTTTGCGCCCTTGATAGATTACGACAATCCGATCTGCAAGATGCTCCACCTCTTCCATGAGGTGGGTGGAAAAAAGCACCGCTTTCCCCCCATCCCGCGCCTCCCGCATCGTTTCCTCCACCAGCATGCTGGTGGGCACGTCCACCCCCCGCGTGGGTTCATCCAGGACCAGGAGATCCGGATCGTGAAGAAAGGTCCGCGCCAGGGCAAGACGCTGGCGAAATCCCGTGGACAGTTGACCCGCCCTCCGCTTTCGGACAGCTTCGAGTCCAAACCGCTTCACCGCCCATTCCGCCGCTTCCTGCCGGGCACGCCCCTCGAGTCCCTGAAGGCCCGCCCAGATCACGAGATGCTCCTCCACGGTGAGATGACGATACAGCCCCGGTTCGGGCGGAAGATAGCCCAGACGCCGTCTGTACGCCCCATCTTCGCGGAAAATGCCTTTCCCCCTGAACCGGATTTCTCCCCGGGTGGGGGGAAGCAGGGTGGCAATCATCCGGAAGGTGGTGGTTTTCCCGCTCCCGTTGGGTCCGAGAAGGGCAAGGATCTCCCCCGCGTAGAGGTCAAAATTCAGATCCTGAACCGCCATCACCGGGGATTTTCCGAATCGAGGAAAGTGACGGGTCAATCCACGGACCGAAAGAACCGGTTCCCTCAGCGAAGCCACAGCCATCCCCTCCGATAGACTGACAGTGCAAGCCAAAAGAGCAGCAGCGCCCAGATCAGGTGAAGTCCCGCACTGAGACCCAGGGCCTGTCCCACCGGAAAGCCGGCCAGAAACAGATTCAGATAATGGGTCAGGGAACCGATGGGAAGCACGTTCACAAAGGGCAGGCTGAAGGGGAGGGCGGACAGAGAGACCGCACCAAAATAGATGGTGATCACCAGTCCGTTCAGTGCCTGTGCCTCTTTGATGGACGCGGCAAAACTTCCCACAAGGAGAAAGGACAGGGCGCTCACAAGGCCTGCGGGAAGCAACAGAACCCACACCGCAACAAGACGCCAGGCTTCAGGAGACGACGAAGAGCCAAACTGCAGGTTCCGCAGATTGAAAAGCACGATTCCGGCTGCGATCATCCCCGCCAGGGAGGCAATCACCATCTTGCTCATCACGATCCCTTCCCGCGATACACCTGTGGCAAGAAAGGGCTCCATGGTTCCCCGTTCCTTCTCGCCGATGGAGAGATCCGTGGCGATCTGCATGGACGCCATGAGGAGAAACACCACAGCCAGATACACGATAAAGCGGGTGGAGAAACGCTGAATCTGTCGAGCCCAGGGGTTTGCGGCCTCCTCCGCCTTGCCTCCCACCGCCACGGGGAGGATCTCAAAGGGAGGGCGATAGCCCGCACCGGAAAGAAAGGCCTTCAGGTCCTGCTCTTTGAGGTCTTCCAGAAGGGTCTGGAGAGCCTGAAAGGCGTCCAGGGACTGAGGATCGTCCTTCCGGTAGAACACCTTGAAGGTGTCCTGCGCGCGAACCAGTCCGATCTCGCCTGCACGATTCAGGACAGCCTGCTGAGGGTCTTCCACCGGAACCACCCGGAACCGCCGGGTAACCGGTTCAGGAAGGGTATCGGAGGGATAAATTACCAGGCGGTAACGGGGAAGGGCGGGGATCTCTTCGGAACGAAACGCCCGTTCAAGGGCCCAGGCGGTGAGCCAGGAAAACAGGGTGGGGGTGAGAAACACCAGGGCCAGGGCTCGCCACTCCCGAACGGTCTGGAGGAATTCCTTGAGGAGAAGGACGCCCATCAACCCGCGTTCTGAAGCTTCAGAAACGTCGCGAGCGCTTCGTTGCGCAAAATGATCTCCCGGATGTTTTCTGCAGAAAAGGACGAATAGCGATCCATTTCCCCGATCAGATCCTTTCGAATTTCGAGCGTCAGGCGTGCCAGGGCTTCGGAAAGGGTTTTGGCATCTTCCTCTGTGAGATGGCGATCCCAGGCCACACGGTTGAACACCTCAAGAAATTTCTGATATTCCTGAAGCACCCGGGGACTGGCCACCACGGCGAGGCGATGGGTCACAAACCAGAGATGAACGAGATCCGCATCCTTCACGTCACGACGGAGCACCAGCTCTTCAAGCCGGTTAAAAAAATCCAGGAACGTCTGCGCCTTGAGCTCGAAATACCGGAGATTCTGCTCCTTCTGGAGTTCCACCAGGGTCTGCTTGTTCAGAAGAAGGGCCGTGATGAGAATGGTCACGATGGATCCAAGGAAAATCAGGAGAATTTCCTGGGCAAAGGGAAGACGTTCGGACGTGAAATACCCCGAACGGAAGAAGGCATAGCCTCCCACCATCACCAGGAGGGTGAGCGTGAGAAGGAAGGCATTTTCCATCTGGAGGCGCGTGAGTCTCTTCATCCCCGCACCACGAAGTTCACCAGTTTCTCCGGCACATACACCACCTTCACAACTTCCTTCCCCTCGAGGTGACGGGCCACCCGTTCGTCCTTTCGGGCGGCTTCCAGCACGGTTTCCCTGTCCACCCCCCGGGGCAGACGGATCACCGCCCGGAGTTTCCCGTTCACCTGAACGGGGATCTCCATCTCGTCCGCCACGGTGTAGCGCGGATCTTCCTTTGGATAGGGATGCTCAAACACGCTGTCTTCATAGCCCATCCGGTGCCAGAGCTCTTCCGCAAGATGGGGGGCAAAAGGAGCAAGAAGCAGGACGAACGTCCGGAGGGCATGGGCAAACACCGGAGCGTCTTTCACGGGTGTGTCATACAGCGTGTTGAGCAGGGTCATGAGTTTCGCAATGGCCGTGTTAAAGGAAAACCGGGCAAGATCCTGCCGGACTCCCTGGATGGTCTGATGCAGGGCGATGAGGAGTTTGCGTTCTTCTCCTTTCACTCCCTCGGGAACGCTCTCCGGAGGGTGCTGGGGCATGTGATCCATAAAGAGACGCCACACCCGCTGGATGAAGGAGCGGGCCCCTTCCACGATCCCGCTCGTCCACTCAAAATCCTTGTCCGGGGGTGCGGCAAACAGGATGGCCACCCGGGCCACATCCGCTCCATACTGCTTCACAAAGGCCCCCACCGGTTCAATGTTCCCCCGGCTCTTGCTCATCATCTCCACCCGCCACTCCAGGGCGTGTTTCTCTCCCTCCACCTTGTGATAGGCCGTGCCGTTCTCCTCAAACACCTCGCCCTCTCCCACCACCCGCAGACATCGGGGGCAATAATAGAAGCCTTTGAGCACCAGCCCCTGGGTGAACAGGTGATCGAAGGGCTCGTCCACCGGAACCAGTCCCCCATCGTGAAGGACTTTCGTGATGAACCGGGCATAGATGAGGTGCTTGGTGGCATGTTCCGCACCACCGATATACTGGTCCACGGGCATCCAGGCCTTCACCTTCTCCACGTCAAAGGGAGCCTGGTCGTTGTGGGGGTCAATGAACCGGAGGAAATACCAGGACGAATCCACAAAGGTGTCCATGGTGTCCGGATCCCGGCGGGCCGGACCGTGGCACCGGGGACAGGTGGTCTCGATAAACTCGGGCACATCCTCAAGGGGGGAACGTCCGGTAGGCTGGTAGTTTTCCACGTTGGGCGGAAGGAGGACGGGCAGATCCTCCTCGGGAACCGGCACGATCCCGCACCGGGGGCAGTGGATCATGGGAATGGGGGCACCCCAGTAGCGCTGCCGGCTGATGAGCCAGTCCCTCAGGCGATAGCTCACCGCCGGTCCCCCCAGGCCCCGCTTCTTCAGGTCTTCCTGGATGGCCCGGATCCCTTCATCGGAGGAAAGCCCCGTGAAGGGACCGGAATTCACCATCACCCCTTTCTCCTCAAAAGCCTCGGTCATGGAAGCGGGGTCGGGAGGATCCCCGTCTGCGGGGCGGATCACCACCCGGATGGGAAGGTCATGTTTGCGGGCAAACTCAAAGTCCCGCTGATCGTGGGCCGGAACCCCCATCACCACCCCCGTTCCATAGCTTGCCAGCACATAGTCACCCACCCAGATGGGAATGGGCGTGTCCAGATAGGGATGACGGGCGTAGAGCCCCGTGAACACCCCGGTTTTTTCTTTCTTTTCCGTCCGTTCCCGCTCCGATTTCCGGAGCGCCTCTTCCACATAGGCCTCCACCTTTTTCCGGTGTTCCGGTGGCATCACGGGAAGAAGCTTTTTAAGGAGGGGGTGTTCCGGTGCAATGGTGAGGAAGGTCACCCCGAAGAGGGTGTCCGCCCGGGTGGTGAACACCGGCAGGCGAACCTCCGGATATTTGACCAGGAAGTGGATCTCTGTTCCCTCGCTCTTCCCGATCCAGTTTTCCTGCTGCCGGATCACAGACTCCGGCCATTTTCCCCGAAGTTTGTTGAGATCCTGCAGGAGGCGTTCGGCATAGGCGGTGATTTTGAAAAACCACTGTTCCAGCTCCCGCCGTTCCACGGGTGTTTTGCACCGTTCGCAGGTTCCGTTCTCCAGCACCTGTTCGTTGGCCAGAACCGTTTTGCAGGAGGGGCAGTAATTCACGAAATCCGATTTTCGATAGGCGAGGCCCCGGTGATAAAGATAGAGGAAAAGCCACTGGGTCCAGCGGTAATAGTCGGGATCGCACGTGGCGATCTCCCGGTCCCAGTCATAGGAGAGTCCCACCAGTTTCAGGTGATGTTTGAAGGTGGCGATGTTGTTGTAGGTCCACTCGCGGGGATGCACACCGAACTTGATGGCGGCGTTTTCGGCCGGGAGACCAAAGGCGTCCCAGCCCATGGGGTGAAGGACCTCGAACCCCTCCATTTTCTTGAGGCGGGCCACCACGTCCCCGATGGTGTAGTTTTTCAGGTGGCCCATGTGCAGATCGCCGCCGGAGGGGTAGGGAAACATCTCCAGGACGTAATATTTGGGTTTTCGAGGAAAATCAGGGGTGCGATACAGTCCGCGCTCTTCCCAGAATTTCTGCCACTTTGGCTCAATGTCCCTCGGGTTATAGGTGCTCATCGCTCGCCTCCGTGTTTGGCGTATATTGTGGGGAAAAGACCGCGAACCTTCAGGGGGGAAGGGCTTCTTTTCCATCTGAAGCAAGCAAAATTCTGCACTTCAGCGAACCCAAAATCGCGATTTCCCGTCGTTTCGAACAAGGCCATGCGAGATGTTGACGATATGGGACCTTCACTGTATGATTGTAGCGTTCACCCAAACTCAAAAGGAGGGTTGCGATGGCCTATGTGATCACGGAGCCCTGCATCGGGACCAAAGACACCTCCTGCGTGGAAGTTTGCCCTGTGGACGCCATTCATCCCCGGCCGGATGAGCCCGAGTTTGAGTCGGCCGAGCAACTCTATATCGATCCGGAAGCCTGCATCGACTGCGGCGCCTGCGAACCCGCCTGCCCGGTTCAGGCCATCTTCCCCGAGGACGAGGTTCCGGACAAGTGGAAGGATTTCATTGAAAAGAACCGGGCGTATTTCCAGAAATAATCTGCTCCGCTTTTCGTGATTCCACACCCCCCATCCTGCCGGTGGGGGGTGTTTGTTTTTAGGCCCTGTTTCATCAACAGGAGGTTCAGCCATGTCCGATGTTCGCATTGAGAAGGATTCCATGGGAGAGGTTCAGGTGCCGGCACAGGCCTACTGGGGTGCGCAGACCCAGCGCGCCGTGGAAAATTTCCCCATCTCTGGCTGGCGGATGCCCCGACCCTTCATCCGGGCCCTGGGGCTCATCAAACGGTATGCCGCCGAAGTGAACGCCGAACTGGGTCTGCTGGACCGCCGGATCGCCGACGCCATCATCCAGGCTGCCGAAGAGGTGATCGAAGGCAAGTGGGATGATCATTTCCCCGTGGATGTTTTCCAGACAGGTTCGGGGACCTCGTCCAACATGAACGCCAACGAAGTGATTGCCAACCGGGCGAACGAGATCCTGGGGTCCCCCCTCGGGAGCCGCAACCCCGTTCACCCCAACGACCACGTGAACCGCGGGCAGTCTTCCAACGACGTGATCCCCACCGCCATCCATATTGCTGCCCGTCTGGAACTCGAAAAGCTCCTTGAAGCCCTTCGTGAGCTCCATCAGGCCCTGGAAAAGAAAGCTGAAGAGTTCAAAGACGTTGTCAAAATCGGGAGAACCCACCTTCAGGATGCGGTTCCCATGACCCTCGGGCAGGAGTTTTCGGGCTACGCCACCCAGATCGCCCACGGCATTCGTCGGGTCGAAAACACCCTGCCCCATGTGGAGGAACTCGCCCTGGGTGGAACGGCGGTGGGAACGGGTCTCAACACCCACAAAGAATTCCCACCCCGCGTGATCCGGAAAATCGCCGAGCGCACGGGGATTCCCTTCAAGGAGGCCGAAAACCGCTTTGAAGCCCTGGCCGCCCGGGATGCGATGGTGGAACTGATGGGCGCCCTCAACACCCTTGCCGTGAGTCTGATGAAAATCGGCAACGATCTGCGTCTCCTTTCCAGTGGTCCCCGGACCGGGATTGCCGAGATCACCCTTCCCGCCCTTCAGCCCGGAAGCTCCATCATGCCCGGAAAAGTCAATCCCGTGATTCCCGAGATGATCATCCAGGTGGCGGCATATGTGATGGGAGCGCACCTTGCGGTGACCATTGGCGGCCAGAACGCCCCCCTGGAGCTCAACATCATGAAACCCCTCGTCGCCCACCAGGTGCTCTGGTCCATCCACATCCTCACGAACGGCGTGAAAACCTTCACCCACAAGTGCGTGGTGGGCATCGAGGCCAACCGGAAACGCTGCGAAGAACTGGTGGAATGGAGCATGGCGCTGGTGACTCCGCTGGCGCTCAAAATCGGTTATGACCGGGCCGCACAGGTGGCTTATAAAGCCTATAAAGAAGGCAAAACCGTCCGGCAGGTGGTGGTGGAAGAAGGCATCCTGAGCGAGGAGGAGGCGGCCAAAGTGCTGGATCCCCGGAGCATGCTGGGGCCCTATGAATAAAAACCGGAGGGGGCGGAGATGGGTTTTCTGCGGATGAACCTGCGAGATCGCCGGGAAATCCAGATTCTTGCGTGGCTGGTGGCTTATCTCCGCCCCCATGCCCTTTCCTTTGTCCTCCTGTCCCTCCTCACCCTCCTTCTCACGCTGGTGGAACTCACCCTCCCCTACTGGATCAAGGAGGGCATTGACCGGGCGGTGGTGCCCGGGATGCGGGGGGAGATCCCCCTGGATGCGGTGTATGGCGGGTTGCTCCGGTATGGAGGGCTGTATCTCAGTGCACTCGTTCTGGTGCTTGTGCTTTCTGTGATCCAGACCTACGGTCTCCAGGCCATCGGACAGCACATCATGGCCCGGATCCGGGAGGACATCATCCGGCATTTCCTGGACATGCCGGTGGAGGAACTCGTGCGGCACCCGGTGGGCCGCCTGGTCACCCGGGCCACCAACGACGTGGCCGCCCTCAACGAGCTGTATGTGACCGTTCTGCCCGTTCTCTTCAAGGACGTTCTTCTCATCGTGGGGGTCCTTGTCATGCTGTTTCTCATGAACACGCCCCTCACCCTCGCCCTCCTCACCCTGATCCCTCCCCTTCTCGTCCTGAGCTATGTCTTTCAGGTGAAGCTCCGCAGGGCTTATCTTGCCGTCCGCCGTTTCCTGGCCCAGCTCAACGCCTTCGTCCAGGAACATCTGTCGGGTCTTGAAGTGCTCAAGTCCTTCCTGGCCGAACCCTTCTCCTACAGACGATTCGTTGTCATCAACCGGGAACTCCTGGATGCCTATCTGGAACAGATCCGCTTGTTCTCCATCTTCCGTCCCACCATTTCCTTCATGCCCACCCTGGCCACCGCCATCATCCTCTGGATCGGGGGCGGGCAGGTGATCCGGGGACTCCTCACCTTCGGTGCCCTGGTGGCCTTTCTGGACTATATCAAAATGCTCTTCACCCCCATCCAGGATCTTGCCGAAAAGTTCAACATCTATCAGTCGGCCCTGGCTTCCTCCCAGCGGATCCACGATCTCCTGTCCACCCCGCCCGAACGGAAAGGTGGGCGCATCCTTGAGTCCTTCCGGGGAGAGGTGGAGTTCCGGGATGTGTGGTTTGCGTATGAACCGGAGAAGTGGGTCCTCCGGGGGGTGTCCTTCCGCCTCAACGTGGGGGAGAAAGTGGCCCTGGTGGGCCCCACCGGTGCAGGCAAAAGCACCATTGTGAACCTGCTCCTTGGCTTCTACACCCCTCAGCGGGGCGAGATCCTTGTGGATGGCGTCCCTCTCTCAGAACTCGACCTCGCCTGGTGGAGGAAGCAGATTGCATGGGTGGCCCAGGACACCTTTCACATCGAAGGGGATCCGGTCAGGAACGTGACCCTCTTTGCGAACTTTCCGGAAGAAAAGGTCCACCAGGTCCTGGAAGACCTGGGGCTCCGGGATCTGCGGGAGGGCCTTGCGTCCGGGGAGAAACAGCTCGTGGCCATCGCCCGGGCCTATCTGTTTGCCCCCCGTATCCTGATCTTTGACGAAGCCACCAGTCATATGGACTCTTTCACCGAGCAGCGGGTGGAGCGTCTTCTGGACCGGCTCCTTGAAAACCGGAGCGCCCTACTCATTGCCCACCGGCTCTCCACCGTGCGCCGGGCGCACCGGATCCTTGTGCTGGAGGGTGGTGAAATCGTGGAAGAAGGAACCCACGAGGAACTCCTTGCCCGAAACGGACGGTATGCCCTCTTCTATCGCCTCCATTTTGGTGTGGCCGCCTGACCGGTCCGTCCCCGGGAAAGGAAGGTGCACGTGGGCGCACTCTGGTTGATCCTGCTGGGTCCTGCTTTCCACCGCCTTTTCGTTGTGTCGCCCCTCCCCCCGGACACCCTTGCTCAAGGGGATCCGCGCGCGGGTTCTTCGTATTCCCCCGACCGGATGGTTCTCACGCCGGACCGGCTGATTCTGGAAGACACCCTCCCATCCGGGACCCTTCAGATTCGCCTTTCCGGACTATCGGGCGGCATGGGGGCGCTGGAAGATCTTCAGGAAGCCCGGATCCGTTATGCAACCCCCGGAGCCGTTCTCTCCGGTGGGCTCTTTGCGGTGAACCCCGTTCGAGACCTTCGGGTGATGGGGCTCCAAGCCTCCAGCCGCACCCTCACGGTGTGGGGCGGTGAAACGAGGAGCCGGAAAACCGAACTCTGGGTCAACCTCCAGTCGGGGGTCCGGGGCCCCTATCTCCTCCCCGTGGTGGAGGATCCCTCCGAGATTGAGGTCTGGTGGCGGGGACGCCCTCTGCCCCGGGATGCCTATCGGATTGAACCCGACGGAAGTCTCTGGCTGGAGGGATTTCCCGACATTCTGTCCGGCGATCGCCTCCTGATCCGGCTCCCCCTTGCCTCCCATCAGCTGGTGGCCGGTCTGGAGGCCCGGATGGCCTGGAGTCAGGCCATTTTGATGCATGCCCTCCCGACCCGTATCAGTCAGGCGGCCTATGACACCTCCGGAGGCATTTTTGTCTATGTGGGCCCGGGGCTGGGAAAGGTCCAGCCCGTGTTTCTTCCGGTGGGGGAAGGACAGGGGGACTATCGGTTTGATCCGGCCCTCGGAGGATTCCGGTATGTGGGGCCGGGGGCAGGAACCCACCGGGCCCGACTGGACGCATCCGGGGAAGAAACCCTGCTCGGTGTGATAGGAGAAACGAACGCCCTGGGGCTTGAAGTCTGGGGGGCTTCCCGTCCAGGAGGAACCGCATCTTCGGGACGGATTCAGGTGGGGAACTCATCTCTTCGTGTGTGGGGCGGTGTTCGGGACACCAGCCTCCACGCGGGGACCTTCCAGCCGGGGCCGTGGACCCGGTGGGTGGGCGGAGCCCTGCATGTGGCCGGGCTTCACCTGGAAGGGGAAGGGGCCCCCGAAACGGGAGAGGGACGATGGGATCTTTCCGCCCGGTCCGGGTGGGGATGGGTTCAGACCAGCGGGATCCGGGAGAACACGCTGTCTGCCGCGGCGGATGCCGGCGTGGCTGCAGGGAAGGGCCTCTTTCTGGTTGGACGAACGACGGTCTCTCCCCTGGACACCCTGGTGTTCGGGGGGCTCCGGTTTGAGGGAAGTGAATTCCGGATGGATGCCGGGATTCGCCTCCAGAACGGCCAGCCACGGGAAGAACTCCGGCTTCAGGCCCGCAGGGCCTGCAGCCGTCTGGAAGCCCTGTATGTGGGGGGTGAACCCTTCCAGGGCACCTTCCGATGGTGCCGGGGCACTCTCCGGGGAGAGCACAGGCGAGAATGGAGCCTGTTTCCGGAACGATACACCTATTCCACCCGACCCACCGTGATTCAGCGCCATCGGGTGCAGTTCGGTCTCCTCACCACCTCCTTGCTGTGGGACGAACAAAACCGTTTCCAGATCCGGCTTGAACTCGCCGGAGCCCGGGGCGGTGTGGGCTGGACGGAATCCAGCGGAGGGGAACGCTTCCGGGACGTTCAGGCCTTCTGGTCTTCGTCGTGGGGGGCAGTTCAGGCCTCCTACAGCCGAACGGAGGGAATGCTGGCGGCCGAGGTCTTCTCTTCATCTTTCCGGCTGCGCAGAGGGGTATGGTCCCTTCTGGGGGCCTATGACCGGCGCAGTGGCACCCTGAACGCCGAACACACGGGCGGGGGAATCGGATATGCGTTACGATGGAGAGGACTCCAGGCGAACGTGGAAGGGTGGTACCACGAGACCCATCAGCCCAGCTGGTATCGGGCGTTTCCCCGGGGTCTGGAACTCCGTCTTTCCTTTTCAGGGGTGTTCGAGCTGGACGGCGGCGTGCTCACCCTTTCGGGAGGCCTGGTGGCCCGTCAGGACGGATGGGTCGCGCCGTCCGCCACCTTTACCTATCGGGGAGGAGAACGGTGATTTCGAAACTTGCGGCTCTTGTGGAGCTGATGCGCCCGGGAAACGGTCTGATCGGGTGTGTTGCTTTCCTGCTGGGAATGGCCATCGGAGAGATTTCCCTGCCTCTCCAGCACCTCGCCTGGAGTTTGGGCGTGATTATGCTTGCATATGGTTTCGGGAATGTGGACAACGACGTGGTGGACTTCCGGGTGGACCGGCGGGTTCACCCGGAACGCCCCCTTCCTCAGGGGAGGATCTCCCTCCATGCTGCCCGCTGGTTCCGCGTTCTCCTGGCCGCGGGTGCCCTGGGATGCTCCCTTCCTCTGGGGATTCCTGCTTTTGGGTTTGTCGCAGCGATGCTGATGTGGACGTGGGTGTACAACCGTTTCGGAAAGCGGTGGCCCTTTGGAGGAAACCTGATGGTGGCCGTGGCGGCCTCGGGGGTGTTTCCCTTTCTGCTTCTTGTGAGCCACACCCGGGACGAACGTCTTTTGTGGGTTACGGGGTTTTCCCTTCTTTTCCACCTGGTGAGGGAACTTGTGAAAGACTGTGCGGACCGGGAAGGAGACAGAGAAGCGGGCTACCGGACGGTTCCGCTGGTTCGGGGGCCCCGATTCACCCTGAACCTTGCCCGCTCCCTCCACCTCCTCCTGATTCTTCTGGTTGTCCTTGCTTCTCTCCGGGGTGCCTTCGGGGGACCGGGCTATCTCGGGCTCACCCTTGGAGGGTACGGTCTCGGGGGACTTGTTCTCCTCCTTCGCACCTACCCCACACCCCCCTCCTGCGCCCGATCAGCCCGGGGACTGAAGTTTCTGCTGGTTTTCGCTTTTCTGGGGCTTTTGCTCGGGCGTTAGCGCAGAACGGCGCAGGCGATGCGCTTGCCCGCGGCTCCTGCGGGCTGGGATTTGTAATCGTCCGGCCCTTCGTGGATCACCACCGCCCGTGCCTCCGCAAAGTCTTTCTCCGAAAGCCAGGGGATGAAAAGCTCCACCGCGAACGTATCCGCCACCCCATGAATGTTCGGAAGATCCCCTGCGTGGAATCCTTTGGGGTTCAGCCATCCGTGTTCGCTTCCAGACGGATTGTAGTGTCCTCCGGCCGATTTGAAGTCGGGAGGAGCACAGTTACCCTTTTCGTGGATATGGAGGGCGTGGGTTCCCTGGGGCAGGGTGGCCTCCAGCGTCAGGATGACCCCATGAGGGGTGGGGGTGATCTCCACATGACCGATGGATTGACCTTCGGGATTGACCAGAATTCCGGACACGGCGATCATCATCCAGATCATGATTCTCCTCCCTGTTTTGTTGTTCGCCATCCATTGTGCAAGTCCGGGGGTGACCTGTCAAGAGGGACTGGGCTGGCCTGTCCAGGCCGGGTCCGTCACGGGGTGGAAGGAGAAGGAGTCGCCTGAACGCTCACCCGAACGCTTTCGGGGTCCACCCGGCTGAGAGGTGGGGAAAGGAGAGGAAGAACGGTGTCCCGAACCCCCGAATCGGCAACGATTAGCGTTTCGGTGATCACCGCACCGAGCGTGTTGAGAACCGTTCGGGGTCCCCGAACACGCACCCGGGAAGGTTTCACCGCCCTGGAAAGAACCACCAGCCCTTCCGACACCCGGAGGGGCACCTCCACCTCCACTGTACGGGTCCGAATACGGTCCACGGTGAGGAGAATGCTCGGTGGAATCACCCGCACACCGGCCGGCGGATCCGCTGCGAACCGGATGTTCTCCGGCTCCAGTGAAAAGGCGTTGCGGCCCAGCCGCGCCCGGGACAGACGCAGCGAATAGACGGGAGGAGGGGCAAAGGCATGGAGAAGAAGGACCTTTCCGCGATCCTGAAGTTCCACCCACACCGTGTCCGGCTCCACCTCCACCACCACATAACGGGAGGTGTCCAGTCCGGAGATGGACAGAACCAGGGGACGGCGAAGGGTGTAGACCTCTTCCGTTTTGGCGTGAAACCACAGTCCCCCCGCCAGAACAAATGACAGAAGGAGAAGCCCCCGATCCGTCATGGAAACACGATCCTGAACGCCTGATCCACGGAATCCACCAGGTGGAACGTGATGTCTTTCCGGATGTGCTGCGGGATCTCCTCAAGATCCTTTTCGTTGAACCGGGGGAGGAGGATCTCCCGGTAGCCCGCCCGGTGAGCCGCGGTCACCTTTTCTTTGATGCCCCCCACAGGGAGAATTCGTCCGGTCAGGGTGATTTCTCCCGTCATGGCCAGTCCCTCCCGCGGGGGACGATCCAGAAGGAGGGAGCACAGGGCGATAAAAATGGTGATCCCGGCCGACGGTCCGTCTTTGGGCACGGCCCCCTCGGGAATGTGGATGTGAAAATCGTATCGCTCAAAGAAATCTTCCTGAATGCCATACTGGGGAGCCCGTGCCCGCAGAAGGGACAGGGCCGCCTGTGCCGATTCCTCCATCACCTTGCCGATCCGGCCCGTCAGGGTCAATTGTTTGCCCCCCGGCATTTTCAGGGCCTCCACATACAGCACCTCTCCACCCACCGGCGTCCAGGCAAGACCCGGCGCGACCCCCACTTCACTCCGGCGACGCACGAGGTCCGGCGGGAACCTGCGGGGCCCCAGATAGGCGTGCAGGTTTCGGGCCGTGATGGAAAACACGTCCGGAGGAGACTCCTCCGTGGTGAGACGCATGGCGATTCGGCGGGCCACCCGGTGGAGTTCCCGCTCAAGGTTTCTTACCCCGGCTTCACGGGTGTAGCCCCGGATGATTTCGAGCAGGGCTTTTCTGGAGAAGCGGACCCGAACCCCTTCCAGACCGTTCTCTCTGAGCGCCCGGGGGATCAGATAGTGGCGGGCGATCTGGATTTTATCCTCATCCACATAGCCCGGAATTTCGATCACTTCCATCCGGTCCAGGAGGGGGGCGGGAATGGTGTCCACCATGTTGGCCGTGGCGATGAACAGGACGCGGGAAAGGTCAAAGGGAATTTCCAGATAATGATCCGAAAAGCTGTGGTTCTGCTCCGGGTCCAGCACTTCCAGCAGAGCCGCCGCCGGATCGCCCCGAAAATCCATCCCCAGTTTGTCAATTTCATCCAGCATGAACACCGGATTGCGGGAACCGGCCTGTTTCAGGGCCTGGATGATCCGTCCTGGAAGGGCGCCGATATAGGTCCGGCGATGGCCCCGGATCTCTGCCTCGTCCCGGACGCCCCCCAGGGAAATGCGAACGAACTTTCGCCCCAGAGCACGGGCGATGGACCGTCCCAGGGACGTTTTCCCCACACCTGGCGGTCCCAGGAAACACAGAATGGGGCCTTTGACGTCCTTTTTGAGTTTGCGGACGGCCAGGAACTCCAGGATCCGCTCTTTCGCCCGCTCCAGGTCATAGTGGTCCTGATCCAGGATCTTCCGGGCCCGGCGAATGTCCAGCCGATCCCGGGTTTCCACGTTCCAGGGGAGGGACAGAATCCAGTCCAGATAAGTGCGAACCACGTTGTATTCGGGGGAGGCAGGCTGGATCCACCGGAGGCGTTCCCATTCCTTGAGGGCCACCTCCCGGGCGTGTTCCGGGAGCCCCGCCTTTTCGATCGCCTCCCGGAGCTCGGCGAGTTCCCGCTCCCGGTCGTCCATCATGCCGAGCTCTTTCTGAATGGCCTTGAGCTGTTCCCTCAGGAAATATTCCCGCTGTCCCCGGGAGATTTCGCTCTGGACTTCCTCCTGGATCTTGCGGGAGAGGCGAAGCACCTCCAGTTCCCGCTGAAGGAGCTTCAGGACCTCCAGGGCACGGGTCCGGGGATCCAGAATCTCCAGGATCCGGACCTTGTCCTCCAGAGAAAAGGGAATGTGGGTGGCGATGAGATCGGCCAGGTTTCCAAGGTCGGTCGTGTTGAGCACGGCCGTGATGAATTCATCCGGGAGGCCGTCTTCCGAAAGACGCTGAATTTCCTGGACACTTTGATACAGGGACTGCTGAAGGGCTTCCGTTTCCCGGGTTTTCTCCAGGGGAGGCTCCTGAAGGATCTCCACCCGTGCAACGAGATACGGCTCCGTCTGCACCCATTCCAGGACGCGCAGGCGGTCCAGCCCCTGGATGTCCACCCGCATGACGTCTCCGGGGAGGCGGAGCATCCGGAGAATCCGGGCCCGAACCCCGACAGTGTAAAGATCCTCCGGGGAAGGATCCTCGATCTCCGGATCTTTCTGGGGCACCACCCCCACGATCTTCTCCCCCCGGGAAAGGAGTTCATCCACCAGTTTCCGGGAGGATGGGCGTCCCACCATGATGGGAAGGGCAATACCCGGATAAAGCACACCTCCCCGCAGGGGAAGAACCGGAAGTTCAAGAATCTCTTTTTCGGTCATGGCTTCCATCAGATCCTGAGGCGTCTCACTCATGGTGTTCTCCTTCCTGAACAGGGATCTGGACGGGGGGTTTTCGAGGAATGATCAGGATGAGGATCCCGTCCGCGAGGCGGCTCTCGATGCCGTCCACATCAAATCCCCCGGGGACTCTCATCTCAAAACGAAAGGGTCCTGCCGGAATCCCCATGCGGAGAAACCGGCGAACGGGCGGAAATCTGCGTTCCCCGGTGGTCACCCGCAGAACCCGATCCTCAAGCACAATCTCAACGGCCTCCCCGGGAATCCCCGGCAGCGCCAGTTCCACCACCAGGGCCTCCGGGGTCTCATACACGTTGGTGGGCGGCTCATCCACCCGTTCCATCCAGAACACTTCAAAGCGATACCAGCTCATCACTCCCACTCTATGGTTGCGGGGGGTTTGCTCGTGATGTCATACACCACCCGATTGATCCCTTTCACCTCACCCACAAGACGAACGGCCAGCCGATCCAGCAGGGCATGGGGGAGACGGGCCCAGTCCGCCGTCATGCCGTCTTCGCTCACCACGGCCCGAATGGCCAGAACCCAGGCGTAGGTCCGGGCATCCCCCATGACCCCCACCGTGGAAAGGGGAATGAGCACCGGGAAAATCTGCCAGAGGTGCTCATAATACCCGCCCTTCCGGGTTTCTTCCTCAATGATGGCATCCGCCTCCTGAAGGAGGGCCACCCGGTCGGGTGTGACCTCTCCCAGAATCCGAACGGCAAAACCGGGGCCGGGAAAGGGATGACGGGTCACCACTTCCTTCGGTAACCCCAGCATCCGGGCAATACCCCGCACCTCATCCTTGAACAGTTCCCGGAAGGGTTCCAGAAGCTCAAACCCGAGCTCTTCCGGAAGCCCCCCCACGTTGTGATGGGTTTTGATGGTCGCGGCAGGACCGGTGGAATGTCCGCTTTCGATCACATCCGGATACAGCGTGCCCTGGGCGAGGAACCGGACGTTTCCCGGAAGATTTTGCGCCACCTCCCGGAACACCTCAATGAACGTGTGCCCGATGATCTTCCGCTTCTCCTCCGGATCGGTGACGCCGGCAAGACGCTCAAAGAACCGCTCCCGGGCGTCCACGATCTGGAGGTGGCGAAGAAGGGCGAACGTCCGTGCCACCCGCTCACGTTCCCCCTTTTTGAGAAGCCCGGTGTCCACAAACACCGCATAGAGCTGATCCGGGATCACACGGTGGAGAAAGGCGGCAAGGGTGGAAGAATCCACTCCGCCCGACAGGGCGAGAAGCACCCCCGCATCGCACACCTGTTCCCGAATCTCCCGTTCCTTCTCCCTGAGAAAATCGGCGAGTTTCCAGGATGGGGAAAGACCAGCGCCCCGAAAGGCAAACCGTTCAAGCATTTCACGGCCATACTGTGTGTGGGACACCTCCGGGTGGAACTGGACGGCAAACAGACGGCGCTCCGGGTGTTCAAAGGCGGCAAAGGGTGTGGCCTCCGTGCGGGCCGTGTGGATGAATCCTTCCGGCAGGGCTTCCACCCGGTCGCCATGACTCATCCAGACCCGAAAGCGCGCCGGGAGCCCTTCAAAGAGCACACCCGGGGTGATCACCTCAAGCTCGGCAGGGCCGTATTCCCGGCTTTCCGCCGAAACCACCCGTCCTCCCAGTTCATGGGCCATGAGCTGAAGGCCATAGCACACCCCAAGGATGGGAAGGTTTCGTGTCCACAGGGAAGGATGGGGACGGGGGGCACCCGGCTCATACACGCTCCGTGGACCTCCCGAAAGGACCACCGCCCGGATGGACGGGTCGTCCAGGGGAGCATCCGGAGGAAGAATTTCAGAATAGACCTGGAGTTCACGAAACCGCCGGGCGATCAGCTTGGTGTACTGCGACCCGAAGTCCAGAATGGCGACCTTTTCCTGAACCTTCATAGCTGTCCGATGTCCTTCCGGTAATGCATGCCCTCAAAGTGGATCTTTTCCACCGCCTCATACGCCCGTTTGCGAGCTTCCTCCATGCTCCCTCCGAGCCCCACCACCGTGAGGATCCGGCCTCCTGCTGTGACGACCTTCCCATCCTCCATCCGGGTTCCCCCGTGGAACACCACCACATTTTCCATGGATCGCACGTCGTCCAACCCCTCAATCACCCGTCCCGTTTTCGGACGTTCCGGATAGCCTTCGCTTGCCAGGACCACCCCCACGGCAAACGTCCCCGGGTCCAGCTCAAACCAGGTTTCCTCCAGATCCCCTTCCCGGGCAGCAACAAGAACTTTCAGGAAGTCCCCCTGAAACCGGGGCAGAAGCACCTGGGCTTCGGGGTCCCCCAGACGAACATTGTATTCCAGCATGAACGGTCCCTGTTCCGTGAGCATGAGCCCGAAATACAGGAATCCCAGATAGGCCATGCCTTCCTTTCGCAGGCCTTCAAACGTAGGGAACACCACATCTTCATAAATGGCCGCCCGGATGGTCGGATCGGTGTCCGGAACCGGTGAAATGGCTCCCATTCCCCCGGTGTTGGGTCCTTCATCTCCGTCCAGCAAACGCTTGTAATCCCGGGCTTCCCCAAAGTGCCGGAACATTCTTCCGTCCGACAGAACAAACAGGGACGCTTCTTTGCCGGTGAGAAAGCGCTCCACCACCACCCGGCGACCGGCCTCTCCCAGCGCCTTTTCCACGAGCAACCGCTCAAGGGTCTCCTTGAACTCGTCCCGGTTTCGCACGATGAACGCACCCTTTCCGCCTGCAAGCCCGTCCGCCTTCACCACCACCGGAGGATCCCACCGTTCCACCACATCAGGTATGGACGAGGGGTCTTCCACCACCTGGAAAAACGCCGTGGGGATTCCATGACGTTCCATGAACTGTTTGGCCCAGACCTTGCTTGCTTCCAGCTGAGCTGCGTCCTGCGTTGGGGCCAGGCAGGGGATCCCTTCCTCGGCCAGGGCTTCCTGAATGCCCATGGCGATGGGCTGTTCAGGTCCTACCACCACAAAGTCAATATGGTTTTCCCGCGCAAACCTGACCAGGGCGGGGAGATCGGTGGCGTGGATGGAAACGTTGTTGGCAATTTCGGCGGTCCCGGCGTTGCCGGGGGCGACAAACAGTCGTCGCAGTGTGGACGACTTTGCAATCGCCCAGGCAAGCGCATGTTCTCGGGCACCACTTCCAATCACAAGTACATTCATGGGAACCTCCTTCTCTTCCGGCAGAAACGTGGTGAATTGTCCGGGAGAACACCTGAACCATCAAGAATATTTCCCCCTTGACTGCGATAGAACCGGAGGCTGGGTGGTTCTCAGGGGCGTCCCGGTTCAACCCACCGCCACCGGACATCCAGCCTCCAGAGCCCAAGCCGTCGGGCTTCTTCCCGCGCTTCCCGAAACTCCCTCGCCGTGAGAGGGCGATTGAGTTCCGGATACCGCTCTTCGCCCACCAGGCCTGCGGGGTGATACTGATCCATGAGGTTCAAATACACGTCCGGGCCCAGCGTTTCCCGGATCCATCGGAGAATCGCCCGCGTCTCCTCCAGACATCCCGGCATCACCAGGTGGCGGATGAGCACCCCCCGCAGGGCCAGGCCCTCCTCGTCCACCACCAGATCCCCCACCTGCCGGTGCATCGCCCGTATGGCCCTTCGGGCCACCTCCGGATAATCTTCTGCCCGAAGATAGCGTTTCGCACGTTCGGGGCTCCAGAACTTGAAATCCGGCATATAGATATCCACGATTCCATCCAGGAGGCGAAGGCTTTCCAGGCCATCATAGGCACTGGTGTTATACACGATGGGCAGATTCAACCCCCGTTCCACCGCAATCACCAGGGCCTCCAGCACCTGGGGCACGACGTGTTCGGGTGTGACCAGGTTGATGTTGTGACACCCTGCCTCCTGGAGGGTCAGCATCAGGGCCGCGAGTTCCCCCGCCTGGACCGGCCGGGCCCCCAGACCTCGCCGGCTGATCTCGAAGTTCTGGCAGAACACACACTTGAGATTGCAGAAAGCGAAAAAGATGGTGCCGCTCCCCCGCCATCCCCGGAGCACGTCCTCCTCCCCAAAGTGGGGAAAGGCACTGGCGACGTCCGCCCACCGTCCCGACAGGCACAGACCTCGCTCGTCTTTCAGGCGATTCACGCCGCACACGCGGGGGCAAACCCGGCAGGATGCAAGCATCTCCCGGGTTCTTTCCGCCCGTTCCCGGAGTTCGGCAAGGGAGAGCCTCCGGTAGGCCGGGAGGAAGTCCCGGCGACGCTTCACAAACCCGTCAAAGATGGATGGGAGACCGCGGATCATGACATGGTGTAAGATACAACGTATCCGGCGAAACCGCAAGGTTTGCCCGTGTTGAGCCGAACGTACGCTTTATTCCGCCGTAGCCCGGATGAGCCGGGTTCTCACAGGCGAGGCACACGATGGAGCAGGTTGCCCGGTTGATGTTTCTGACATCGACGTGTATCATTCAAGCATGACGAAAATGTGGAGGATGATAGTTCTTCTGCTGGGGCTCACGGTGGGATTGGAGGTGGTCTATCACCATACGGACATCGCCCACGCCGCCTCCCCCTCCGCGGAAGTCCAGGTGGTGTGCCACCGCAGTGAGGCGGCACCCAGCTTCACCCCCCTTCTTCCGGCCCTGCCCGCCCACCGCGTCATTCTCCCACATCACAAACTCACAGAAAACAGGCCTCTTATTCCCCTGTTTTCCCCCCAGGTCGGCCCTCCATCCGCCTGGTTGAGAAGCGTGATTCTTCTCTGTTAAGGCCGTTCTGACCTTCGTCTCCTGATTGTTTCTTTTCACCCCCCGTTGAACAAGGAGGCATTGTATGCTGGTATGGATGCTTGTGGTGCAAACCTTAACCCTGGAGCAGGCGTGGAACCTTGCCCTGCAGGGGCCACAGTGGAAGGCCATGAAAGAAGAACTGGCCCTGCGAGAGGCGGAAAGCATGGAAGGGATTTTCTGGGAAAACCCGTCGTTCGCTCTGGAGGTGGAGGAGGCCCCGCGCACCGGACTCACTCAGGGCCTGCAAACCCTGCGGTTTTCCTGGGCCCTCCCCCTCTCACCTTCCACCTGGTTTGCCCGAAAAGGACTCCGTCTCACCCGGGAGCAAAATGCATGGCTGGAACAGGCCATGATGGCATCCCTTCGGGCGGAAGTTGTCCGCAGATTTGTTTCGGCTCATCTTGCCCGGAAGCGTCTGGAGATCGAGCAGACCCGGCTCGCCATCCTGGACACGCTGCTCGAATACACGGAAAGACGTCTGCGCAAAGGACGTTCCCACCCCGCAGAACTCGCCCGGATGAAAGCACGGCGAGACCGCCAGGAGGTGGTTATCGAAGAAGCCCACGTGGCCGTCGTCCGGGCCGATCAAGAACTCCTGGAACTGTTTCCAGAAGGCGCGGCGTTCGACAGTCTTGCACTCACCTATACCCTTCCAGCACCCGACGACACCCTTCTCACGAGTCTCCGGGAACGGCTTGCACGGTCCCCTCAAATTCGGTCTCTGGAGACCGAGATTCAGAGACAAAAAGCTCTCGAACGCAGGGCAACGTGGGCCGTTCTTCCCAATCCGGAAATCGAAGGGGGACCTCAGTGGGGGCCGGAGGGTGATTTCATCTCGCTGGGGCTTGGGGTTTCCATTCCCCTTTTCGAACGAAACCAGGGGGAGCGTGCCTTTCGCAAGGCGCGTCTTCGCCAGGTTCAGTATGAAGTTCAGGCCGTTCGGATTCAGCTTGAACGCAGACTTCAGGCGGCATGGGAGGCCTTTCACCATGCGTGGACCCATCGCAATCGTCTGCGTTCCTCCATCCTTCCGGCCCTTGAAGAGGCCTATCGCGCCTATGAGCAGGGGTATCTCCGGGGAAGGTTCGACCTGACCACCCTGCTCGATGCGCAGGCCGATCTCCTGGAGGCCCATCTTCAGGCACTGGAAGTGGAAGAAAAGGCGTGGGAGGCATGGCTTCAAATCTATGAAATCCTTGGACAGAAGGAGGTGTGGCCATGAAGATGCGTACACTGCTTCTCTATGCGGGAATCTTTTGGGGAGGCATCGGTGCCCCGGGATTGCTCGGGGCTGAGGAAGAACACGCCCATGAACCCGAGGAACAGGAGGTGGTCCGCCTGGATGCTTCTGTAATGGAAGAATTCGGCATCCAGCTGGATACCGCGGGGCCAAGGGAACTGGTGGTGGAACACGTCTTTCCCGCGGAGGTGATTCTCCCTCCGTCCGGGAAAAATGAGGTACGCGCCCGGTTTTCGGGTCTGGTGACCCGGATTGTCCGGGAGCTTGGCAGTCGGGTTCAGAAAGGGGATACCCTGGCGTGGATCGAAAGCGACGAGAGCCTGGTCCCCTATCCGGTGGTGTCCCGGATCAACGGCGTTGTCGCCCGGCAGCTTGTGGCCGAGGGGGAGGCGGTGGAGGAGAAAGATCTCCTGTTCGTCGTTGTAAACCCTCGCCTGCTCTGGGCAGCCATCACCATCTATCCCACCGAGATCGGAAAAGTTCGGAAGGGGCAGCGGGTACGCCTCCGGTACAACGGCCAGGAAGTCCGCTCCACCCTTCGATTTGTCGAACCCGTGCTGGATGAGCACACCCGGACCACCCGGGCCTACGCCGTTCTCCAGAACGCACCCAAATCCTGGAAGCCCGGCCTGTTCGTGTGGGCCCATGTGGAGGTGGACCGTCAGCGTGTCCCCGTGGCCGTGGCCCGGGAAGCCCTGATGCGGGTGGAAGGCCGCTGGGCGGTCTTTGTCAAGGAGGAGGACGGATTTCGCCCCGTTCCGGTGAAAATCCTGCAGGAAGACCGGCAGTTTGCTGCAGTGGAAGGGCTGAAACCTGGAACCCCCTATGTGAGGAAAGGGGCTTTCACCCTGAAGGCAGAGATGGAGAAGGGCCTGTTCGGCGAAGGTCACGGACATTAGGAGGCGCGCCATGCGGCGATTTTTCGAGTGGGTGTTGCTTAACAAACTGGTGGTGCTGTTCCTGACCGCCCTGGTGCTTGCGGCAGGGTGGTGGTCCTACCGGAATCTCCCCCTGGACGCCTTTCCGGACGTGAGCCCCAACCTGGTTCAGATTTTCACCGAAACCCATGGCCTCGCGCCTGAGGAGGTGGAAAAGTACGTCACCTATCCCATTGAAGTGGCGATGAACGGCCTGCCAGGGGTGAAGAAAATCCGATCTGTGTCCAACTTCGGGCTCTCGGTGGTGAACGTGTACTTCGAAGACGACGTGGACATCTATTTTGCCCGTCAGGTGGTGAACGAACGCCTGCAGGAAGCCCGGGAGCAGATCCCCGAAGAGTTTGGAGAACCGCAGATGGGCCCCATCACCACGGGGATGGGGGTGATCCTGTATTATCTGGTCGAGGACACCACCGGCCGCAGTGACCTCATGAAGCTCCGGGAGGTCCAGGACTGGATCGTGAAATACAACCTCCAGACGGTTCCAGGTGTGACGGAAGTGCTCTCTCTCGGGGGATTTGTCCGGCAATACCAGGTGCTGGTCCATCCCGCTGCCCTTCTCAAATACAACCTGACCCTTTCGGACATCGCGGACGCCGTTCGACGAAACAACGCCAACACCGGCGCCCAGTTCATCATCAAAAACCGGGAAGAGCTGCTGGTTCGCTCGGTGGGGATGGTCCGGAATCTGAAGGATCTGGAGCAGGTGGTGGTGAAAGTGGAGGATGGCCGACCGGTCTATCTGCGGGATGTGGCCACCATCACCTTTGGTGGAGAGATCCGGCGCGGTCTGGCCACGATGAACGGGGAAGGAGAGGTGGTGGCCGGATTGGTTCTCAAACTCTTCGGAGAAAACACCGCAAAGGTGATCCAGAACGTCCACGAGCGGATTCGAAGCATCAACCGGATGCTTCCCGAAGGGTTCCGGATTCTTCCCTATTACGATCAGGCCAAACTGGTGTTCAAAAGCATCGAGACCGTATCCAGCGCGCTTCTTCAGGGGATCGTGCTCATCATTCTGGTTCAATTTCTGCTGGTGGGAGGCCTCCGCCCCAGTCTGGTGGTTCTGGGAGCCCTTCCGTTTTCCCTTGCGGTGGCGGTGATCCTGATGCGTGTGACGGGGATGTCCGCCAACCTCATGACCTTCGGGGGACTGGCCATCGCCATCGGAATGCTGGTGGACGGGGCGGTGGTGATGGTGGAAAACATGGCCCGATGGTTAAAGGAACGTCCTGAGGGAGAACCCGCTGCCCACGCCATCGTTCGGGCTGCCTCCGAAGTGGCCCGACCGGTGCTCTTCGCCACGCTGATCATTATCCTGGTGTTCGCCCCGATTCTTGCACTTTCCGGAGTGGAAGGGAAGATGTTCCGTCCCCTGGCGACGACGGTGGTGTTTGCCCTCCTGGGTGCACTGATCTATGCCCTGTTTCTGAGCCCGGTGCTGAGTGTCCTTGTGCTGAAGGCTTCCCAGACAACCGACCTCTCCGACCGGATCCTGTCGGTGCTCTTCCGGTATTACGCCCGCCCTCTTCAGTTTTTCGTGGATCGGCCTGTCGTTGGGGTAGGGATTGCGATATCGTTGCTGGTTCTGGGCGTGGTCGGGTTCTCCCGGCTCGGGTCAGAATTCGTTCCGCGGATTGACGAGGGGGACATCCTGATCCGCATGACCATGGCTCCCTCCATTTCCCTTCCTGAGGCCAAAGAAACCGTTCTCCGGTTCGAGCGGCGGATTCTCCGTGAGTTCCCGGAAATCGAGAGAGTGGTCACCCGCATTGGGCGGGGAGAAACCGGTGCCCATTCCGATCCTACCAACACCGCAGAGGCTTTTCTCCAGCTGAAAGACAAAAAGCACTGGCGGTTTAAGAATGTGGAAGAGCTCCTTGCCGCCATGAGTGAGACCTTCGAGACGTTCCCCGGCGTCCAGTTCAACTTTTCCCAGCCCATTGCCATGTCCATTGACGAGTTGCTTACCGGTGTTCGGGCGGAACTTGCCGTCAAGATTTTCGGACCCGACATTGACACCCTTAAAGCTCTCGCTTCCCGGGTCGAGGCCATCATCCGTGACATCCCGGGGGCCGCTGACGTTCAGAAAGACCAGATCACCGGGACTCCCCAGGTGCGGATCCGGATCAACCGAGATGCCCTGGCTCGATATGGCATTCAGGTGGAGGACGTTCACGAAACCCTGCGCATGGCCATCGGAGGAGAGTCGGTCAGCCAGGTGTTTGAAGGGGTAAAGCGCTTCGATATTTTCGTCCGTTACGTCCCCGAAGCCCGGTCCACCGTGGAGGCGATCCGGGATCTCCTCGTTCCCGGTCCCGGGGATCTTCGCCTTCCTCTCAAAATGCTTGCCGAGGTGGAGGAGGTGGTGGGTCCCCGACAGATTACCCGGGAGGACAACCAGCGGTTCATCACCGTTCAGTGTAACGTTCGGGGGCGGGACATGGGAAGTTTTGTGGAAGAGGCCCAGAAGCGAATCGAGGAGGAAGTCACCTTCCCACCGGGCTACAGCCTCACGTGGGGTGGACAGTTTGAGCTCCAGCAAGAGGCAAACCGTCGGCTGATGGTGGTGATCCCCCTCACCCTGCTCACCGTGTTCGTTCTTCTCTACCTTTCCTTCAACCATCTCAAAAGCGCCCTCCTGATCCTCCTCAACATTCCCCTTGCCCTGGTTGGAGGTGTGTTCGCCCTTCTGCTCACAGGACAGAACCTTTCCGTTCCTGCGTCCATTGGGTTCATCTCCCTGTTCGGCATCGCACTTTCCAACGGCATGGTGCTGGTGACCTATTACAACCAGCTCCTTCGTGAGGGTCTTCCGCTGAGGGATGCGGTGATCCGGGGAAGCATGCTTCGCCTGCGTCCGGTGCTGATGACGGCATCCACCACCGCCCTCGGGCTCATTCCCATGCTCTTTGCCACCGGAACCGGAAGCGAGGTCCAGAAACCCCTTGCCACCGTGGTGATCGGGGGACTTGTGACCTCCACCGTTCTCACCCTTCTGGTGCTCCCCGCGGTGTACCGCTGGTTTGCCTATCGCCCGGAAGTGGAAACCGTACATCATTAACGTTTCTCACGGGGGGAAGAGATTTCTTCCCCCCGTCAAAACAGGAGGTGGATCATGGGCCTGAAATGGGTGGTGGCCTACATCAAGCCTCACCGGCTGGATCGGGTGGTGCTCGCCCTCGAAAGGCTGGAACACCTTTCCGGGATGAGCGTGTGTGACGTGAGGGGATTCGGACGGCGGGAGAACGACGTGGAACTGCCTCAGGACCGGGTGCGGGATTTCGCCCCATATGTCCGGCTGGAGATCTTCTGTCGGGAAGAGATGGTGTCCCAGGTGGTGGAGACCATCCTGCACCACGCCCACACCGGTCTTCGGGGAGATGGGAAAATCTACGTGATTCCCGTGGAGGACGCATGGCGGATTCGGACACAGGAAAGGGGGCCGGAAGTGGTGTGAACTGAACATTTCTTCCTGATCCTGTACCCTTTTAGCCCATCAAAACAAAGGAGGTTGAACCATGATGCCCCGGTGGCTTCGCTATCCTCCCATCCGGGACCCGCTCCTGGCCATTCTGCCCGGAGGTCTTGGATGGTGGATGGAACGTGTTTCGATCGGTGTCCCCTGGCTGGCCATTCTCCTGATGGTTCTGGGGACAGTTCTGGCGGCCCGCCACTGGTTGAAGGAAGGTCTCGAAGAACTGGTGGAGGAGCGAGAGGTCTCCATCGAGATCCTGATGCTTGCTGCCATTGTGGCGAGCATGATCATCGGGTTGTGGGAAGAGGCCCTGACCCTCTCCGTGCTCTACGGACTTGCCGAAGGGGTCGAAGAATACGCCTTTGAAAACACCCGGCGGGCCGTTCGGAAATTGCTGGACATGCTCCCCCGAACCGCCCGTGTGATCCGCAACGGCCGGGAGGAGGAGGTTCCGATCGAAAGGATCCGGCCTGGAGACCGGATTCGTCTTCGTCCGGGGGATCGTCTTCCCGTGGACGGCGTGATCGAAGAGGGCGAGACCACCATGGACGAATCCGTGCTCACCGGTGAGTCCATGCCGGTGGCCCGGCGGGCGGGGGATGAGGTGTATGCCGGCACGCTGAACGTGGAAGGGAGCGTGGTGGTGCGGGCAACCACGCCCGCTTCTGACAACACCCTCACCCGGATCATCCACCTGGTGGAGGAGGCTCAGGAAACCCGCACCCGGGCGCAGCATTTTGTGGCACGGTTCGGAAAGGTCTACGCGCCCATTGTGCTTCTCGCGGCCCTGGGAATGATGGCAGGGTCGTTTTTCTTTGGAGAGGGCCTTTTCTATCGGGCGGTGGTGTTCCTGGTGGCCGCCTCTCCCTGCGCCCTGGTGATCTCCATTCCCATCTCCGTGGCTTCAGCCATCGGACGGGCGGGGAGACAGGGCATCCTGATCAAGGGAGGACTTTATCTTGAAGAGATGGCCAAAGCCCGGGTGGTGGCCTTTGACAAAACCGGCACCCTCACCCGGGGCGAGGTGGGGCTTCGAGCGATTCGGGCGTTTGACCGGTCGGAAGAAGAGGTTCTTTCACTGGCGGCCAGCGTGGAACAGCACTCGGAACATCCTCTGGCCCGGGCGGTTATGGACGAAGCACGAAAGCGGGGGGTCAAGATCCACGAAGTGGAAGGATTTCGAGCGATCTTCGGCAAAGGGGTCGAGGGAGAAGTCCATGGAAAACACGTTCAGATCCTTTCCGTGGGAGAGGCAACGCGACGTGGGCTTTCCCTTGACGGAACGGTTCAGGAGCAGATTGACCGGTGGATGGATGAAGGGTATTCTGTCTCGCTGGTGGTGGAAAACGCGCGTGTGATCGGCGCTCTTGCGTTTGAGGATCTTCTCCGGGAAGATGCAGCGGAGGCGGTGAGGGCGCTCAAGCAGCTGGGCCTCAGGGTTGTGATGCTCACCGGAGACCATGAACGGGTGGCCCGGGCGGTGGCTCGAAGGCTGGGACTGGATGAGGTGATGGCGGAACTCAAACCGGAAGACAAGATGGAAGCGGTGGACCGGCTGATGAAGCGATACGCCCATGTCATCATGGTGGGAGACGGCGTGAACGATGCACCGGCCCTGGCCCGGGCGTGCGTGGGTGTGGCCATGGGAGATCGAGGGATTGCAGCGGTACTGGAAACGGCCGATGTGGTGCTGGTGGGAGGGCGGATCCGCAAGGTGGCCGACGCCATCCTCCGGGCACGACGAGCTCAGAAGATCGCCCGTCAGAACGTGGCCTTTTCCATTCTCGTGCTTGTGGTGCTGATTCCCGGTGCCCTGGTTGGGTTGCTCACGGCCATCCAGGCGGTGGTCGCCCACGAGGTTTCCGAACTCCTGGCCACCTTCAACGGTCTGCGGGCTTGACCCCCTGTTTTCCTGTTCCCTCTCCGTTCGGGGAAGAGCGGGCCGGGTCTTCCACAGCGGGAAACCCGGCCCGCATATACAGGATCACCTGCCAGATCTGTTGTTCGGACAGCACGTTTTTCCATGCAGGCATGGATGACCCCCACGCCTGTCCTCCTTCCTGAATCCTCCAGAAGAAATAGCCATCCCCTCCCCCATGCATCCAGATTGTGCGGGCGAGAGGGGTGGGAGAAGGGTTCAGACCGGCAGCCGCAGGTCCATCACCCCACCCGTTGACACCGTGGCAGGATGCACAGTACTGCCGGTACAGTTTTCCTCCTTCCCGGATGTTTTCAGGCGTTGGAGGGAGGGGATTCTGAAGCATCCAGTAGGCGGAGGGAATGCTATGCATCGCCTGCATCCTGACCCGCATCCACCCCTGTGCGCACATTCCTCCCATCATTTGACCCATAAGCATCACCCCGATCCATGAGACCATGTCAACCTCCTGGTTCCTGTGACGTTCCTTATCCTTTGTTTAACCGTGGGCAATGACCCCGCCCACGGCGCCAGTGAAGGTAAGCAGAGCCAAAACCACAAGACTCCAGGGGTGGGCAAGCCGGCGGAAGGGACGAAACCGGAAGAAAAAACCCCAGACAAAAAGGCTCCCCGCCGTGAGGAGCCCCAGCACTTCATGCACCTCCACCCAGTCATGCTTGAAGGATGCCTCAAACGCATCCTCCTGGCCAAGGCCGGTGGCCACGGCGAAAAGAGAACTCGCCGCCGCAAGCCACACGAGCATCTCGCCGGAGGCTTCCAGGGTCGGGAACCGGAGGGCAAGGAACACAAACAGCACCGCCACCATGCCCAGGGCGATGGGGAAATGAACCAGCTTGTTGTGAAGATGGTCAAAGATTCCCTTCTGAAGGGCCTGAAGCAGGCTGGAGGACGATGCTTCCTCGCCGGAAACCGTGAGAACCATATCGGCTGACTGGACCTTTTCTTCGTGATTTTCATGGGACCATACCCGTGCGGGCAGGAGGAAAACAAAACTCACCAGGATGATTTCTGACCAGCGCATGGCTCACCTCCCCGTTCGGGATAGTATACAGCGTCTCCCCCGGAAAGTTCAGGCCACACCTTGTATAATTCGCTTATGTACCGGTGGTTCTGGATGGTTCCCCTGATGACGGTTCTCCCCGGACGGGGTTGGGCTCGACCGGGGTACATGCGGGCCCTGCCCCCGGAAGCCCAGCGCTGTCAGATTTGTCATTTTACCCGCTCAGGGATGGAAGGTCCCAACGCGTTTGGAAAAGAGTGGAAAACCCACGGCTCGGTTCAGGCCATTCTGGACCTGGACAGCGATGGGGATGGGTTCACCAACGGGGAAGAACTCCGGGCGGGAACCCTGCCCGGGGATCCCCGGGACTATCCGAGGGCACGCCGGGGCTTGTCCCCAGCCTGGATCGGGGCCATGGCCCTCCTGCTCCTGGGGGGTGCAGGCTTCTGGATGAAACAAAGGAGGCAGGAATGAGTTTCAGCACGCTTGGAACCGTTTTACTCTGGTTTTCTCTTGGGCTCACGCTGTGGGGCGTGGTGCTGGAGGTGGCCGGGATTCTCCTCAACCGACCCGCCTTCCGCGAATCGGCCATCCGGGGATTTCTCGCGGCATCAGGCATCCTTACGCTTGCAACCATCCTCATGGCCATCGCCCTGGTTCGGGCGGATTATTCCATTGAATACGTGGTTCTTCAGGTCAGCCAGGGCATGGACTGGCCCTTCCGGATTTCCGCCCTCTGGGCGGGAATGGAAGGGTCCATGCTCTTCTGGTCCTGGGTGACCTCCCTTTATCTCGCCGTGCTTCTCTTCGTCACCCGAAAGGAGCGCCATGAGGAATTCCACAGCTGGGCCTACGCCGTGATCGGCGTGGCCCTGGGCTTTTTCATCCTCATCACCACACGGTTTTCCAATCCCTTCGCCCCCTACACGGGAATGCCCGTTTCGGACGGACGGGGCATGAATCCCCTTCTCCTCAACGTGTGGATGCACACCCATCCCGTGTCCCTCTATCTGGGCTACACCGGTTTCGTGGTGCCGTTCGGATATGCCATCGCATCCCTTCTCACCGCGGACGTTCACTCCCGATGGGTCCGGTTCATTCGGATGTGGGTGATGGTTCCCTGGATCTTTCTCACCATCGGCATCCTGTTTGGGGGCCGCTGGGCCTATCTGGAACTGGGATGGGGTGGCTACTGGGCCTGGGATCCTGTGGAGAATGCAAGCCTGATTCCCTGGCTTACGGCCACCGCCCTCCTCCATTCCATCATCGTTCAGGAAAAGCGGAACATGCTCAAAGTCTGGAATGTGTTCCTCGCCGCGCTCACCTTTGTGTTTGCCCTCACGGGGACCTACATCACCCGAAGCGGTGCCCTCACCTCCGTCCACGCCTTTGCCCAGTCGGAACTGGGGCCATGGTTTGCGGGTGCGGTGTGGGCCACCCTCATCTTCACCACCGGCCTGATCCTCCTGCGCAAAGACGCCCTTAAGAGCGATCACCGGCTGGAAACCCTGTTTTCCCGGGAGGGGTTTTTCCTTCTCAATAACTGGGTGTTCCTGGCTCTCGCCCTGACCGTGGCCTGGGGCACGCTGTTCCCCCTGGTCTCCGAGGCTTTCACGGGCCACAAAATCACCGTGGGGGCCCCCTTCTTCAACCGGGTCACCCCCTACCTCTTCTATGCCATGATGTTCCTGATGGTGGCGGCACCCGTGGTCTCCTGGCGGAGAGGGCAGTGGGGTCCCTTCCTGAAAGCCCTGGGGCCTCCCGCCGTCCTTGCTCTGGGGACGGGTGTTCTGTTCTGGGGTGGGGGGTTCCGGGGACCGGGAGTGTTCTCCGGCGTGTTCCTGGCTTCATGGGTTCTGTTCACCACCGTGTACGAAATCCTGCGGGTGGCCCGGGTCCGGATGCGCCGCAGAGGAGAAGATGCGCTTCAGGCCCTCTGGAAGGTGATTTCTCACGATCGGCGGCGGTATGGCGGTTACATCGTGCACATGGGCGTGGCTTTTCTGGCGCTGGGAGTCGTGGGAAGCTATGTGTTCCAGGAACGCCTTGAGCTCGTGATGAAGCCCGGCGACACCGTGACCTTTGCCGATCACACGGTCAGCCTTGAGCGGGTGGAGCCCGGCCGGGAAAGGGACTATTCCTTCCACCGCGCCATCTTCCACGTCCGAAACGCGCGAGCGGAAAAAACGCTGGTGAGTGAATACCGCTTTTATCCCAAGTGGAACATGAACACGTCGGAAGCCGCCATCTGGCCCCAGCTTGCAGGTGATTTTTATGTCGTTTTAAACGGGTTCGTTTTCGAAACGAAGGAGGCCACCACCGTTCTGTTCTGGAATCCCCTGGTGGGGTTTGTGTGGCTCGGTGGACTGGTGATGATCCTGGGCGGGGCGTTTGCGCTCTCTCGGCGGAAGAAGCGGGTGCATCCACGGGTTCAAACCGGAGAAGTGGTGTCATGACGGTCTTTCTCCTGGGAATTCTGGCTTTTGCCGTGGCGCTGTTTGTGCTCTGGCCGCTCGTGATGGGAAGCCGGGCCTACCGTGCCCGGAAATCTCCACAGGAAGAACTTCAGGAGCGGCGAGACGTGCTTCTTCGTGAACTCCGGGATCTGGAAGTGGACCGGGAGGCGGGCAAAATGGATCCTGCCACCTATGAAGAGGTGCGGGCACGCCTGGAGCGTGAACTGGCGGAAGTGCTGGCCCTTCTGGAAATACAGGGGGAACGGTGATGCTCCGGGAGATCTGGAAGTTCCTTGCCGTGCTTCTCGTGATTCTCGGGGTTATGGTGGGATACGGCGTGTGGGAACAGCAACGGGTTCGCCCCCGTTCGGCCATCACCGTGGACGTTCCGGCACCCCCCCTGGTCCTTCAGAAAATCGGCCCGGATGGGACGCTGCTCCCCGAAACCCTCCGTCTTGAAGATTTGCGGGGCTCCTGGGTGGTCCTGAATTTCTGGGCATCCTGGTGTGTGGAGTGCCGCCGGGAAGTGGGTCTTCTCAATGCCTTTCACCGGACCGTCCTGCAGGACAGCCTCCCCATCCGTGTGGTGGGCGTGAATGTGTGGGATACCCCCTCGGGGATTCGCTCCTTTCTCCGCCGGTTTCCCATTGAGTTCCTCAACGGGCGAGACCTTTCTGGAACGGCCGGCGCACGATACGGCCTCACCGGCGTCCCCGAAACCTTCCTGGTGGACCCTGAAGGCGTGATCCGGGACCATGTCCTGGGCGCTGTATCGTCATCCTGGCTGACACAGGTGCGTAACCTCGTGGAGGGTGCGGGTGCTCCAGACCGCCCAGCTTCTCATCCCTGAGATCCGGGAGGCCCTCCAGAGCCGTCGGTTCCGGGAACTGAAGGAAATGCTTTCCCGGATGTGGCCCCATGACGTGGTGGAGGTGCTGGAGGCCCTTTCTCCCCAGGAAGCGGTGATTCTCTTCCGTCTTCTTCCCAAAGACCTTGCCGCCCATGTGTTTTCAGAACTTGATCCTGATCTCCAGGAGCGTCTCCTCCAATCCTTCACCGACCGGGAGGTGCATGAAATCCTGGAGGAACTGGATCCGGACGACCGGACTGAACTTTTTGAGGAGATGCCCGCCGGGGTGGTCCGGCGGCTCCTCAAAACCCTGACACCCGAAGAACGTGCCCAGATTCAGGCCATCCTGCAGTATCCGGAGTCCTCGGCGGGGCGTTTGATGTCCCCTGAGTTCGTGGAAGCCCATGCCCACGAACGGGTGCGGGACGTGATCAAAAAGGTGATCGCAAAAGCCCAGGTGTTTCCGGAAGAAGTCCTCCACGAGGTCTATGTGATCGATCGGGAACGAAGGCTCCTGGGAAGCGTTTCCCTGGTTCGTCTTCTCCGCGCGCCGTGGGATCAGAAGGTGGGAGACCTGGTGGAACGGGAACCGGTGGCCGTTTCTGCGTGGGATGACCAGGAGGTGGCCGCACGGCTCATTCAGAAATACGACCTTCTGGCATTGCCGGTGGTGGATCGGGAGGGGCGCCTGGTGGGCGTGATCACGGTGGACGACGTGCTGGACGTGCTGGAAGAAGAAACCGCGGAAGACTTCCTGCGGTTTGCCGCCGTCGCCGATCCGGAAGACCGTTACTTTTCTTTGTCTCTGTGGGAGCGAATCCAGAAACGCTTGCCCTGGCTTGCAGGCCTGGCACTCCTCGCAAATCTTTCATCCTTTGTTCTTCATCGCTACGAATGGCTCCTTGAACAGATGGTGGTCCTGGCCGTGTTTATCCCCATCCTCAACGGAACGGCCGGAAACACGGGCTCTCAGGCCGCCAGCTTTGTGATTCGGGCCCTGGCCACCGGTGAACTGGAATCCCGTGATTGGGGAGCGATTCTCAGGATCTGGCTGAAAGAACTCGTGGGGGCCTTTTTCGGGCTGTCCCTGCCTCTCGCCGCGGTGGTGGCCCTCTCCACCTGGATCCGGACGGGAGATCTCCTGTTTGTGGCCATCACCGCCTCCACCATGATGGTGGTGGTCCTCCTGGCCAACACCATTGGCTTTTTTCTCCCAATCCTTGCCCGACGACTGGGCCTGGACCCTGCAAGCATCTCGGCGCCTCTCAACGCAACCCTGAACGACGCCCTCACCCTGCTCCTTTATTTCTCCCTGGCCCGCCTGATGCTCAGTCACTTCGGAACCCTGCCGGGAGGTCCGGGATGATCGCGGTCATCCAGCGGGTGAAGGAAGCCTGGGTTCAGGTGGAAGGGCGGGAAATCGCCCGGATCGGACAGGGGCTCCTGGTCCTTGTGGGGTTTGAAAAGGGCGATCCTCCTGAAGCCCTTGAAAAATGTGTGAAGAAAGTGATTTCCCTGCGGGTGTTTGAGGACGAACGGGGGAAGATGAACCTGGGCCTGGATGCGGTGAACGGGGCCATTCTCCTCGTCCCCAACTTCACCCTGGCCGGCGACATCCGGAAAGGACGACGGCCCAGCTGGGACCGGGCTCTCCCACCGGATGAAGCCCGGGAACGGTTCCAGGAACTTGTGGAACGTTTCCGGGAAGCGAGTCCCTATCCTGTCCAGTCAGGCGTCTTTCAGGCCCACATGGAGGTGGGCCTTGTGAACGATGGCCCCGTGACCCTCATCTGGCGGTATCCGGAGTAGGGATCATGCTGTTCTATTCCCGCCTTCTCGAACAGGCCCGTCTGGCCGGTGTGGTGGAGGAGATGGCGGACGGGGACATCCGGTGGCTCCGGTTTCAGGACGACTTCCGGGGGCTGGACCGGGGCACGGTGGTGCTGGGGAGTCGCTTTGTGTTTGCCTACCCCCATATTCCCCGTCTCACCTCCCTGGTGGGGGGCATCCGGCGGTTTATCCACAGGCCCTATGTGGTGGAGGAGAAAATCGACGGCTACAACGTGCGGGTGGTGATGCACGAGGGGAATCTCCTTGCCTTCACCCGGGGAGGATTTCTCTGTCCCTTCACCATGGACCGCCTTCCGGACTTCCTGTCCCCGGAGTTTTTTGAAGACTATCGGGACGCCGTGCTGATCGTGGAGGTGGCGGGTCCGGAGAACCCCTACATCGAGGTTTCTCCTCCCAACATCGAAGAGGACATCCAGATGTTCGCCCTGGATGTGATGGAAGAGGATGCCTTCTGGGATCCTTTGAGGCGGCACGAGGTGATCGAGGCCTATGGCCTTCTCCAGCCCCGGCGGTGGGGGCCTTTCTCCCCCGATGAGCCCCAAAAAGCCCTGGAGGTCCTGCGCCTTCTGGATGCGGAAACGGTGGAGGGGATGGTGCTCAAGGAACCACGGGAAGTGCTGGGCCATCAGGCCTACAAGTATTACACGCCCCGGGCCACCCTCCGGGATCTCGCCGCGGACAGCGATCTCCTGTTTGAACTTCCTCCCGAATTCTTTGTCTCCCGTATCCAGCGGCTGGGCATTGCCCTCGCCGAGCTGGGGGAGGTGCCGAACGATGGGCTGTTCCGGGACCTGGGCGAAAGCCTTCTTTCCGGATTTTTTGAGGTCATCCGCCGGTATCCCCGAAAGCGGTCCGTGACCCACACCCTCACGGTTCGGGTGCACGACGAACGGACGGTGGACAAACTCATGGAGCAGTTTTCCCGCTCCCGGGTGGTTCGGGTGAGGGAAGTGAACCGGCGGGTGGGGGACGATGGGCTTCTGCACGTGACATTTGAAAAAACCTACATGCGGGCCACATCCATCCTGAATGACTGGATGAAAGGGAGCACGGTGATTGAGTGAACTCCGGGAAGGACGGGCGCATTTCCATCTTCCGGAGGACCACCGCCTGTTTTTCAACCCCCGGGGGAAACGCGCGCGGGATCTCGGGGTGCTGGCCCTGCGGGTGATCGCCCGACGTCTGGACGAACCCCTGGTCCTGGCGGATGCCTTCACCGGGATCGGCGCCCGTGTGATCCGCTATGCTCTGGAAGTTCCCGGGCGAATCGCCCACGTGTGGTTGAACGACGGTTCACCGGTGAGCGTGGTGGAGGCCCTCCGCCAGCTGCACCTCAACCAGTTGGACCTTCCCCTGTCCATCCGGGTGCGGGAGGCCATCCGGTTCTTCTGGGAGCTGGCGCAGGAAGAAGCCTATCCCCACTGGATTGACCTGGACACCTTCGGCTCCCCTTCCCCTTTTCTGGATCACGCCTTTCTGGCGGTGCGCCTGCCGGGCTATGTGTATTTCACCTCCACCGATACCCCTCCCCTCTGCGGTCTCCGGGTGCGGGCGGCGGTGCGCAACTACGGCACTTACACCTCACGAAGCGTGGCCTGTCACGAACTGGGACTACGGGTGCTGGTGGGGGAAGCCATCCGGGCCGGAGGGCGCCGGGGCCACCGGATCCGTCCGGTGTTTTCGGTGTATGACGGGTATGCCTTCCGGATCCTGGTCCGGGTGGAACGGGGAAAGGAAGACTTCCCGTATCGTTCCTTCGGTATGGTGGCCGAATGCCCCGTCTGTCACGCCTTCTTTTCTCACACTCTTTCGGAATCCCCGCCCACCCGGTGTCCGTATTGTGGGGGTGAGGAACTTCGCCGGACCGGACCCCTTTGGCTTGGGGCCCTTCATGACCCGGACTTTGTTCAGGCCATGCTGGAGAACCTGGAACCCTGGTTTGAGAAAGAGAAGCAGGTGCGGAAGCTCCGGAAGTGGCTGGGAACCTTGGCCCGGGAGATCCCCTCTCCTCCCTTCTTTTATCCCCTGTCCATTTATACCCGTCACCTCGGGGTGACCATCCCTTCCTCCCGGGATGTGGTGCGGGCACTCCGGGAACAGGGCTATGAGGCAAGCCTCACCCACATCACCGGGCAAGGGGTGAAAACTTCAGCACCTTTTGAGGTCTTTCTTGCAACGGTGAGAGCGGTGGCCCTTCGCGGCTCTTAGCGGGTCCAGATTTCGATCCGGGGAACCCGGAATTCTCCCGGCTGGAAGAAGCGCACCTCCACCTTCCAGGAAGCGGTGGAGAAGGGAATCTGCTCCCGGAAAAAGCCCATGAGATAGTTGGCCTGATCCACCCCAAGGTATTCGGGATCGGCATACACGTAGATCTGGGCACTGGTCCGGGTGTGGGTGAGGAGCACGTTCACCATTTCCTGAAGCGGTCCGCGGAAGGCTTTCGGGAGAGGCACGGCCGTCTTTTCCTGGAACACCACCCGGGAATCCCAGATGGCCACCGTCTCCCCGGTGGGGACCCGGGTCAGGATGGCGGGGACTTTCACGATGCCCACAGGCGTGGTCCGTTCCTTTCCACGAGGGGTGATGCGAGTGACCATAACCGAATAGGCTTCTCCGGGAATGATGGGTGTGCCTCCCTCGGTGATGCCGTCCCACACGATTTTTTCCGGCGGGGCACCGTTTCCTTCAAAGGTTTTCACAGGGTTTCCCAGGGCATCAAACACCTCCACCCGCCAGCGCTTATACCGGGAGCTTTTCTTCAAGTGGGGAAGCTCCAGCACCACCTCCGGCGTGATGGTGGGATCCACCGGGGGTTTGCGAAGGTAAGGCTGGGGAAGGCGGGAAGCCCGAACCACCAGGCTTTCCGCCGGGAGGAAAAATCCAAGCATGAGCTGACGGTTGGAGGCGGTGAGGAAGGAATCCATCACCGATCGGGCCGGAACGGCAAGGATGGAAAGGGGCTTTTCCGCATCCTCAATCCGGAGCTGGGCCTGGGCCTCCACCACCTCCTCTTCGGTCTGTCCGGTCTGAAACGTCTGCGTCGTGTCTTCCTGGGTTTCCTGGGCCGTCTGGCTCTGGAGGACCAGGGGCCAGAGCAGGAGAAGGATCATCCCGAACCTGGTCGCCTTCACGATCTCACGCCTCCTTTCACAGCAGTCGGAACACCACGGTGAGCACGCCCCACTGATCCTCTCTCGTGGAGATCGGGGCGAATTTCCACTGACGGAGGGCCTGAATCACGGCCTGATCCAGATCCGGCCATCCCGAAGACCGGACCACCACGATGTTGGGTCGAACCCTGCCGTCCGGCGATACCCAGAACTTCACCTGAACCACCCCTTCCCGCCCTTCCCGAAGAGCCCGTGCGGGATAGGTGGGCCGGACCCGGCGCAGAATCTTCCGGTTGGCAATCTGACCCGTGACTTCCATGGAGGGCTTCCGGCTTCCCGACGCAGGTTTTTCCAGAATGTTGGAGGGGGGTGGGGGAGGCGCGGGCTTGGCGGGCGTCTGGATTTCCGGGCCGGGGGAAACGGGTTCCAGAGAGATTCCCGGTGTTCCCCCTCCACCTCCGCCGCCTCCCGGAAGACCGGTGCCACCGCCCAGTCCGGAGGAAGCCGAAAGGTCAACCGAGGGTTTGACCTCAGGCTGGGCGAGAATCTCCCGTGTTCCGGAAGCCCCACCCGACTGAATCACCACGTCGGCGCCTTCCAGTCCGGTGGAGAGATCCAGATCCCCCGCGTCCACCTTCACACCCAGATCCACGTTGGCCGAAAGGCCGGACGAAAGATCCAGCTGGGGTTCCGTGGAGGGCTCCAGCGAGGGTTTCATGGAAGGCGAGAGGTCAACTTTCGGGGCGGAGAGTTCCAGCTTGGGTTCGGGAAGGTTGGGCTTCAGGGGAGCGGAAGGAAATTTCTTCTCTCCAGAAGGACCGGGCTGTTCGGTTCTGGCAAGGATCTTTTTGACCTTCGGGTTGCGATAGCGGGCACGGGGGCTTTCCTCCAGGTAGGTCACCTCCCGGAAGGTGATGGTGGGTGCGGTGATGGACGCCCGGGAGGTTTTGAGATAAAAGAGAAGCAAAAGGTGCAGAATCAGGGAAAGCCCCAGGTACAGGCTCCGATTTTCCCACACCCGTGCCACCATCGTCATGGGGATATTCTACGCTCTGGACATCGAAGCGTCCACATCAAATCGCCACCATCGAGGACACCATCTCTCCGAGATCCACACCCGCAAACACCAGTTCACCCCGTTCCGCCTGGGCAAGAAGGTGATTCCGGAGGCTCTCCAGCGCCCGGAGCAGGCTTGCCGGACGGATCCCCATCTCCACCGACTGCTGGGCCTCCACGAAGGCCGCCAGGTTGTCCGCAAGCTCCACCACCTGACCCCACACGGGCCACGCCTCCAGCGGGCTGGACAGGAGAACCTCATCCTCCACCCCCACCTCCATGCCGGCAGGGGTTCTGCGCTTGTTGGCGAATTCCTCCAGCGAGAAATATTCCAGCTGGTCCCGCAGTTCGGGGTATCCCTCCTGGGCCACCAGATCCAGCGCCTCCTGAAGAAGTTCCGCCTCAATGGCCTTGATTTCGTCGTAACTCGCCTGGTCCTCTTCTTCCAGCGCCTCCACCCCCTTCCGATCCCGCAGGACGGAAACAAACCACTCTTTCACCGGTCGGACGATATCCCGCGTGACCGCCTCCGCAAGGTCGTGAAACAGCGCGGCGAAATAGGTGACCGTGACCACCGGCGGGGGGTTGTCCATCCCATACAGAATGCCCTTCTGATGGAAGATGTGGTTGAGAAACATCCAGGTCAGGGTGGCCACATACACGCTGTGCCCCATCACAGAGGTTGGGGGCATTTTGTAAGTCTGACTCCATCGCTGCTGATAACGAAGTTTTTCCAGCACATGGTTAAACCGGGCCATGGGGCGGGCCAGGAGAAAGGTGTGAAGGGCTGGAAGGTCCGAAAAGGCATGGAGTTCCGAATGGATCTCTTCCTCAATCCGGTGCATCTCCTCCGTGTCGGGATTGACCTTCTTCAGAAGCTCAAACTCCCGCAGCGTGACGAATTTGGAGGCGCACCGGAGGAGCCGGAAGGTGTGGGTGCGCACATGGGAGGGATAGGTCACCTCGGGGTCCTGGTGGAGAAAGAGGTCCAGAAGACGCACGCTCTGGGGGTCCAGAAAGCGGCTCACTTCCTGGATCACATGGCGGTTCATCCGCACGAGCACTTCGGGCTTGTTTTTGTAGAGCCGGGACGATACGGCAGGCTTCAGATCGGAAAACACGATCTTTCGGAGAAGGTGAAAGGTCCCCCCGGCCACCAGATGGGTCCAGTCCACGGACGCTCCCCGGGCTTCTTCCATCCGGCCCATCAAAAAGGCCACCATCATCCTGTGACCGTGCCGGTCCATCTCCACGAGAGGGATGGGATGGATGTTGTCATTCCAGCGCCGGATAAAATACCCTTCAAACAGCCGTTTCAGGGTCTCCCCCGTCAGGGCCATGATGCACCTCCAGGGGTTTCAGGAATTGAAGGCGATAGAGTTCCCGATAGAGGGGGCTTGTTTTGAGGAGTTCCTCATGACGCCCCTCCGCCACCACCCTTCCCCGCTCCATCACCACAATCCGGTCCGCCTGAAGCACGGTGGCCAGGCGGTGGGCGATGATCACCACCGTCCGGTCCCGAAACGCCCGGTGCAGAGCCTCCTGGATCCGATCCTCCGAAAGGGCATCCAGGGAAGCGGTGGGTTCATCCAGAATCAGGAGATCCGGATCCCGGAGAAGGGCCCGGGCCAGCGCAATTCGCTGACGCTGTCCACCCGAAAGCCGAATGCCCCCCTGTCCCACCCGGGTGTGGAGCCCCTCGGGCAGTTCCTTCACGATGTCCATCACGTCAGCCGCTTCCAGCGCTCTTCTCACGTCTTCCTCCGACGCGTCCGGACGGGCATACAGGATGTTCTCCAGAAGCGTTCCGGAAAAGAGATACACCTCCTGGGGGACGATGGCGATGCGCTGACGATAGGAGAGGGGGTCATAGGTGGCAAGATCCATGCCGTCCACCAGGATCCGGCCCCGGGTGGGCCGGTCAAAATAGGCAAGAAGGTCCACCAGGGTGGTCTTTCCCGCTCCGCTCGGTCCCACGAGCGCCACCGTCTCCCCTTTCCGGATGAAGAGGGAAACACCCCTCAGGGCATGGGTTCCGTCCGGATAGTGGTAATGGACATCCTCCAGACGGATCTCCCGGCGAAGTCCCGGGAAGGTCTTCCCCTTCACGGAAAAGGGCTTTCGCTCGGAGGGGAGGGCGAAGATTTCCCGCACCCGTTCATAGGCAGAAAGTCCATTCTGGATGCGGTGATAGGCCTGACCCACCCGCTTGAGGGGCGCAAGGGTGGACAGGATGGCGGCGAGAAACACCAGGAATTCGTCTGCGGTGAGCTCACCCCGGGCAAGAAAGTGCCCCCCCACCAGGAGCACCACCCCCGCCATCACGGCGGAAGCAAATTCTGAGATGGGAGAGTTGAGTTCCCGGACGGCAACCAGTTTGAGTCCCGCGAGAAACAGACGCTGGTTCTTGTGATGGAAGGTCCGGGTTTCCCGGTCTTCATACCCGAACCCCTTCACCACCTTCATTCCCTCAAGGCTTTCCAGCACGTGCTGCCCCATCTCCCCCATCCGCCGGTGGAGTTTTTCGCTTCGCCTGCGGATCCACCGCCCCACCCCGTTGATGAGTCCCCCCATGACGGGAAGGACGATCACGGAGAACAGGGTGAGCTTCCAGCTCGTGGCCAAGGCCACCCCCAGATAGGCCACCCCCGTGAGCGCCTCCCTCAGCGCGGACAGGACCCCCATGGCAAAGGTTTCGCGGAGAACGGCGATGTCGTGGTAAAATCGGGAGATGAGTTCCCCCGTGTTCATCCGGCGGATCTGGTGAAGGGGCATGTTGATCACCTTTTCAAACAGCGCGTTCCTGAGGTCCCGGATGAGTCCTTCCTCGAAGGAAAAGGCGAGGATCTGATAGGCATAGGTCACCACCCCCCGGAAGAAATACACCCCCATGATGAGCAGAGCGATTCTTCGGAGGGCCACATCCCGGGGAACGTCAAACAGCCAGGATTGAAGCCATGCGCCGAGAGGGGCAAGGATTCCTTTCTGGAAAAGGGAAGGGAGGCCCTCCTGACCGAAGAGAACCCGGAGCACCGGGGACAGAAAACCGATGGAAATTCCCTGAACCACCGAAACGCTGAGCATGAGGAGGAGCGTGAGGACCAGCACGCCCACTTTTCGCCTCAGAAAGGGCCACAACCACCGGTAATAGCTCAGGAGGGAAGTTGTTCTTTCAGGGTTTCCCATAGGTCCTCCGAAAGGGTCAACGCACCCTGGATGGGAAGGGGATCCAGAAGCACGGTCACCAGCCCCAGGCGAAGAGCCTCACCCGCCAGGACCCCTGAGCCCACATACACCCGGGCAAGGGCGAGAAGGGCCCGGAGGCGGGGCACCGACCAGGCGCTCAGTTCCGCATGGCTCAGAGGGACAGCCTTCCAGGATGAAGGGACGTCAAGGCCGTCCTCGGTCACCACCAGCACTTCCCCTTTCCAGTCAAACCGCCCTTTGAGGAAATCCACCACGGACTTTTCTTCATTCGGATCCACCGGCGTCCGGAGGGGGACCCAGGGCACACCGACCATGGCGAAGGCTTCCCGCCACCGATCCGGATAGGGTGCATTCAGGCGAAACACGAACGTTCCATGCTCGTGGAAGGCAAAATGGGGACCTGCAAGATGGGGATAGATGGCCCGAAGCCATGCAGGGGCAGGGGGCTCCTCATCCAGATCCCAGAAAGCGGTGAAGGTGAAACCCGAAAAAAGGTCCGCACGATCGGGCTTTTCCGTGTTCAGGGAAAGCAGGGTCAGGCCCTCCATATGATGGTGGGCCAGGGGAAACAGAGCAGGTGGAGAGAGAACCACAACGGATCCGCCTTCCAGCGTCTCCCGAAGGGCATGGACGGCGTCCAGAGCCACCGAGGCCAGCGCCGGATGGGCAGGAAGCCGGACCAGAAAGGGGCCCTTTCGCGGTGCCGTTCCATCAAACCGAATGCGAGGAGGTTCAGGGAGACGCCGGCGCCACCACATCAGGAGAACCTCATCTCCACCCCCATCTCCCGGAGGGCACGGGCCAGGCTTTCCGCCGGATCAATCCGGAGGGTTCGGGAACGGTAACGCTTGCCGTTGAGACGAATCAGAAGGGGATGGCTTCCAGGATAGGCTTGGAGCAGGGAGACAAACTTTTCCACCCAGGCCTCGTCAAACGTGGAGGGGAGCACACACTCCACCGGTGCCTCGGCCAGACGCTTTTCCAGGTCCTCCAGGGCCGCCGCCCGAAGAACCGGGGTTTCCTCTTCTCCTTCGGTGGAAAGGTAACCCTTGCACCACACCACCCGGTCCAGCGAAAGGAGATCCCCTGCCTCGTTCAAAAGGTCTTCAAACACCAGAACCCGGAGACGGTTCCCCTCATGATCCTCAAGCTGGAGGTCCGCATATCGGGTCCGACCCCGCCGGACCTGGAGTTCCACAATCGCCCCCACCACCTCCACCGTGTTGCCCGTGTGCTCATCCAGGGCATCAAAGGTGGGAAACCGTCCTGCCACCACCTCCCGGAACCGGTCCATGGGATGGGCAATCAGGGGGAACCCCAGGACCTCCCGTTCCATGGCAACCCGCTCCTCCACCGCGTCTTCCACAGAACGGTCCACCCGGGAAGCCGCTTCCTGAAGCATGCCGCCAAACAGTCCGGGGGTCATGGCGGTGCGGGTGGGTTTGGCAAGGCGGGGGATGGCCTCCAGAAGGGCTTTGCGGGACGGTTCCAGAGCGTCAAACGCCCCGGCCTTCACCAGACTCTCAATCGCCCGCTTGTTCCAGTTTCCCGAAGCGTGCATGCGTTCCACGAAGTTTTCAAAGTTTTCAAACGCCCCCCCCCGATCCCGCTCCTCCACCAGTGCGTCCACGAACTTTTTGCCCACATTTTTCACCGCCCCCAGACCATACCGGATCAGGCGATCCCCTTCCAGTTTGAACTCCCACTCGGAGGCGTTCACATCGGGGGGGAGGATCTCCAGACCCATGCGATGGGCTTCCCGCACAAAGAGATAGGCCTTTTTGTGAAAATCTCCCGCCACCATTTCCGCTGAAAGGGTGGCCGTCATGAATTCTGCGGGGTAATGGGCCTTGAGAAAGGCCGTCTGATAGGCAATTAGGGCATAGGCGGCCGCATGGGACTTGTTGAAGCCATACCCTGCAAACGGAACGATATATTCAAAGAGGGCTTCCGCCTTGTCCCGGGGGACACCCCGTTCCACCGCTCCCTCCACAAACCGGGCCTTCATCTGCGCCATCACTTCCGGCTTTTTCTTCCCCATCGCCCGGCGGAGAAGATCGGCTTCGCCCAGGGAGAACCCGGCCACCCGGGCTGCAATCTGCATGATCTGCTCCTGATACACAATGGTGCCATAGGTTTCTTCCAGGATCTCTTCAAGTTCGGGAAGCATATAGGTGATGGGGGCTTCCCCGTGCTTGCGCTTCACAAAGTCCACGTGCATCCCGGAAGAAAGAGGCCCCGGGCGATACAGGGCGTTCACCGCAATGAGATCTTCAAACCGTGAAGGTTTGAGCATCCGGAGGAGCTCCCGCATGCCCCGGCTTTCCATCTGAAAGATCCCCAGCGTATGACCCCTGGAGAAAATCTCAAAGGTTTTCGGGTCGTCCAGGGGGATACGCTCCAGATCAAAGTCGGGGTCCCGCTTTCTCACAAGCTCCTCCGTCTTCTCCAGGATGGTGAGGGTCCGGAGCCCCAGAATATCCACCTTGAGAAGCCCCACCATCTCCAGGGATTTCATATCAAACTGGGTGGAAATCTCCCGGTCACCGCTCGTATGGCGGAACAGAGGAACGTAATCCGTGATCCGACCGGGGGCGATGACCACACCGGCAGCGTGGGTGGAGGCGTTCCGGACCTGCCCCTCCAGTTTGCGCGCGTAATCAAAAAGTTCTGGGTATTTTTCCACGAAAGGCTTGAGTTCGGGAACGCTTTCCAGCGCCTCTTCAAGGGTTGAGCCCTGTGGGATGAGTTTCGCAATGCGGTCCACCTCCGCAAGGGGGATTCCCAGCACCCGTCCCACATCCCGGATCACGGCCCGGGACAGCATGCGGCCGAAGGTGATGATCTGAGCCACACTGTCCTTTCCAAACCGCTCCCGGATGAACCGGATCACCTGATCTCGCTTCTGATCGGAAAAGTCAATGTCCACGTCGGGAGGAGACACCCGTTCGGGGTTGAGGAAACGCTCAAACAGCAGGTTATACCGGAGGGGATCCAGCCGGGTGATGCCCAGGGCATAGAGCACCAGAGATCCCACAGCCGACCCCCGGCCCGGCCCCACGGGAATCCCCTTCTCCCGGGCGTTCCGAACGATTTCCCAGATGATGAGGAAATACCCGGCATACCCCATTCGTTCGATGATGGCAAGTTCGTGCTCCAGGCGCTCACGATAGGCGTCCGGAATGGCCTCCCCGAACCGGCGCTTCAGGCCTTCCAGGGCAAGGTGGCGGAGGTAACGATCCGCACTCTCAAACTCCGAAGGGATATCGAACTGAGGGAGGTGGACCCGGGTGGGGTCCAGGGAAAGCTCGATGTTCACCTTCTCGGCAATTTCCAGGGTGGATCGGAGGGCTTCCGGGACGTCCCGGAAGATCTCCCACATCTCTTCGGGCGTGCGGAAATACACCTGATCGGTGGAGAGCCGGAACCGGTCCTCATCGGAGAGTTTTTTGCCCGTGTTGATGGCGAGGAGCACCTCCTGCAGGCGGGCATCTTCCCGGTGGATATAGTGCACGTCGTTGGTGGCCACCACCCGGAGGCCATACCGGGGCGCCGCCCGGAGGAGAAACGCGTTGATGATGCGGCTTTCCTCCACCCCCACATCCTGAAGTTCCAGATAGAAGCGCTCCGGGCCAAAGAGATCCACAAACTTCGCAATCATCTGATGGGCGGCCTCCTCACCCCGGTGGAGGAGGTTCTGGGCAACGGGGCCCTTGGGACAGCCCGAGAGAACGATGAGATGTTCGTGGTGTTCGGTGAGGGCATCCCAGTCAATCCGGGGCTTGTAGTAATAACCCTCAACATAGGCAAGGCTGGAAAGACGCATCAGGTTCCGGACCCCCTCGGCGTTCATGGCCAGGAGGGTGAGGTGGTAATAGTCCTTCTCCTTCTCCCTGCGGGAGGTGGGCGCCATATAAGCTTCCATCCCGATGATGGGTTTGATCCCGGCATCCCGGGCTTTCTGATAGAACTCCACCATGCCAAACAGGTTCCCGTGGTCGGTGAGGGCGAGGGCGGGCATGTGGAGCTCCTTCGCCCGGGCCACAAGATCCCCGATCCGGGCCACCCCGTCCAGCAGGCTGTATTCCGAATGAACGTGAAGGTGGACAAATTCCTTCATGGTGAGCTTCCCGAGGGCTGCTGTTTGGGGAAAGGATACCCCGCCCGGGACGAACCTTCAAAATGGGGGCAGAACCGGCATCATGCCGGAAATCCCCTCACGGTGTGGAAGGAGCACAGGTCATCTCCCGATCTCCGTCCGCAGGCCCCCCGGGAACACGGAGTTTGCGGCTTACCGTGCATTGAAAAAGCACATCGGACGGCGTGGGTTGACGGAAAATCCAGATCCTCCAGGAAAGGTCCAGTTCCACGGGTGGGGTTGTGTCAGGTGGCGTGAACACCGTATCAGTGATGAGAGGCTGGTTCGCCGGGGAGGAGGCGTAATACACCACATCCACGCCGGAAATCCGGGGAGAAAGGGGCTGTTCCAGCAGATGTTGTGCGATTTTACACGCCACACGGGCCAGGAGCGTGTCCTGACTCATCACGCAGAGGATGCTGAGAGGAAGGGTTTTGGGAAACGTCAGCCGGGTGTGGAGACCCAAGGAAGCAGGAGGATAGGGGTTTTCCCATGCCCTCCCCCCCAGTTTGCGCTGAAGGATCCGGATCTCCCCTCCGCACGTTCCGCACAGAGGGCACCCCCAGACGGTGTCCGCACAAACAGGCCACCAGATATCGTCAGGATCCCCCTCCTTCCCGACCCGAACAAGGGTCATCCGGGTGTCGGAGATCTCGAGATCGGTCATCCGAATGCGTTTCCCTGAATCCTGCGGAGATCCCACGGGATGCATATCAACCTTCACCGACACGCAGGATGTGAGCATTCCGGCCACCGGATGGAGCCGGGTCAGAGGTCCCTTCAGGTGGAAACAAAACACTTCCGGGGACCTGAATTCATAAATTTTCTTTCCCAACCGGAGGAGCCCCAGCTTTTTCAGGACGTTATACGGGAAGGGCAGAAGGTCCGGCGTGATGATGCGGTCCAGATCCAGGGTTTCGGGCGGAGGAGGCGGACTCGGTGGATCAAGGAGGAGACTCGTGAGGCTGTCCCACGCCACAAGATAGGACCACTGGTGCCGGTCCGGAATGGGTCGGGAGAGAACCCGGTGGAAATCCGCCCGATCCGCGGGAAGAAGAAAGGACTCCGCGACGGACCGGAGCTCGGGATCCATCAGCAGATGAGCGAACAGCACCGGGCCCATCCCCTCCTCCACCAGTGCCTCAAAGAGATGGGTCCCCAGTATATCCTGCTGGCGCATGGTATCCAGGAAGGTTCGTACGGATGGGGGAACGGATCCAGGTGGACGGGACGAAGGGCTGCACGCCACCGCAGCACCAGCGAGAAGCATCCAGAATCCGCGCATGCTTGTGTAGCTCCTTCAGACGGAGAGAAGTATAGTTGTGCGCGGGCGCAAAATCAAGCCTGAAGTTCACCCATGAGTTCGGACACATGGGTAGATGGATTGGATGAACGTGTGGTGGACACGTTGAATCAAGGATCTCCATTCTTTGAGCGGCAATCGCCACTTCTTCTCAAGCAGGACAAAAGGCCCGGAGAAGCGTTTCCATCTTGCAGAGCCTGTACGACGGAGAAGTTCCTGACGCACCTCTCCTCCAAGAAGCAGCACAATGCCGTAGACCAGGAGCAAAAATCCTACCAGCTTTTCCATCACCGTTTGTTTCTTGCTCATCACATCTCCCAACCCCAGCAGGCTTTTCATGTCCCGGAATGATTCCTCAATCTCCATCCGCCTGCGGTACAACCGCAGCGCTTCTTCAGGTTCCAGTGTGGTCATCAGCCATCAAGGTCACCCGCCTCCACGCCCACGTTGACTAACGTATACTTTCCGGGGGCCCCATGGCGTTTCCGGAGGGAAACGTCATGGGGTGAGAGATGGCGCAGGAGAGTCGTATAGCTGAATTCCCGGTCCATCACAAGGGGACGATTTCCAGAGAACCTTCCAGGAAAGAAGCGCCTGGATGTGGACGGCATTTCGTGAGCTTCCCGTATCTTTGAGGGTTCTTGAAGAGAAGGCTGTCATGGCAAAAGGGATGGCGCGTCCTCGCAGAGGGGCAGCGAGAACGAGGAGTCAGAAGCCGCGGGTTTTGCCATCTTTCAGGGTCCCGACGTATTCTGTCTTGCGGGCCTGGGGTCTTTCGATTTCGGTGACGTCGGCGATCACGAAAGGAGCCGTTTCGGGGAAAAGCCTCCAGAGGGTTTCATGGGGATCAAAATGTTCGAGGAAGCGCTGGATACGCTTATACGCGGCACCTTCAGAAACGCCTTTCATCTTGCGAGCCATGGAAGAGATCCGCAGTGATCGGGCTTCCAGGAAAGCGTATCCGAGGGGAAAGTATACAGCTTTCCCCCGGAGGATCCCCACCTCCCTTTCACCCCTGTCCGAACTCTTGTCCGGAGGTCAGAATCAAGCGCCTTGAAAGTTTCTCTCACGGCATGTACCCTTTAGGCATGCTTGCGGTGTTCAAAGCCCGGCGCAACACCCCCACCGTGTGGGTGGGGAAGGTCCCCGTCGGTGGGTCCCATCCGGTGGTGGTTCAGTCCATGACCAACACCGACACGGCCGATGTGGATGCCACCGCCGCCCAGATTCTCGAACTCGCAAAAGCGGGAAGCGAGATTGTCCGGATCACGGTGAACACTCCGGAGGCCGCCCGGGCCGTCCCCCGGATCGTGGACAAGGTCCGATCTGCGGGATGGGACACGCCCATCGTTGGGGACTTTCACTTCAACGGCCACATCCTTGTGGAGCGCTTTCCCGAAATGGTGGACGCCCTGGACAAACTCCGCATCAACCCCGGCACTGTCGGGCGAGGACGGCACCAGAACGCCAACTTCCAGAAAATGGTGGAAGCGGCACTGAAACACGACAAGCCCGTCCGTATCGGCGCCAATTGGGGCTCTCTGGACCCCCATCTCCTCACCGAACTTATGGACGAAAATGCCCGTCTTCCCGAGCCCCGGAGCGCCCACGAGGTCACCCTGGAGGCGCTGGTCCAGTCCGCCCTTCGCTCGGCTGCCCTGGCGGAAGAGATGGGTCTTCCTCATGACCGGATCATCCTCTCGGCTAAGGTTTCCCGGGTGCCGGATCTGGTGTGGGTGTATCGGGAACTTGCCCGCCGGAGCGACTATCCCCTCCACCTGGGCCTCACCGAAGCGGGCATGGGGGACAAGGGCGTGGTGGCATCTGCCCTCGGAATTGGCATGCTCCTTGCCGAAGGCATCGGAGACACCATCCGGGTGTCCCTGACCCCCCGACCGGACGACCCCCGGACCCGGGAGGTGGATGTGGCCATGCAGATCCTTCAATCTCTCGGGCTTCGCCAGTTCTTCCCCGACGTCACAAGCTGTCCCGGTTGCGGCCGGACCACGTCCACCTTCTTCCAGGAACTGGCCGAAGAGGTGACCCGCTTTCTCAAAGCCCGGATGCCGGAGTGGAAAAAGCGCTATCCGGGTGTGGAAAATCTCCGGGTGGCCGTGATGGGGTGTGTGGTGAACGGTCCGGGAGAGTCCCGCCACGCCCACATCGGCATCTCCCTGCCCGGCGCAGGGGAAGCCCCGAAAGCCCCCGTGTATGTGGACGGCGAGCTCTTCACCACCCTGGAAGGACCGGACATCGCCGAACGCTTCAAGGAAATCCTGGAAGACTACGTGGCTCGCCGGTTCCGGCCTGAAGTCCGTCATGAACCCGTCGGATAACCGGGCCCTCCCCGGCCCCTGGTCGGTCGCCCTGGAAATCCTCCGGAAAGACCTGCTCCTGGAGCTTCGCTCCCGGGAGTTTCTGTCCAATCTCGGGGTGTTTCTCCTTCTCGTGCTGGTCACCCTGAACCTGGCCTTCCAGGGACTCCCCCTGGCCCTCCACCTGCTTTTTCCGGGAGCCTTCTGGGTGGCCATGCTGTTTGGCACCGTGCTTGCCTCCTCCCGGAGTGTGATGATCGAGATGGAAGAACGGGCCATGCGCTCTCTGGCCCTGCTCCCCGTGGACCGGAGCGTGATTTATCTTGGAAAAGTGCTGGCCCTCTGGCTCTTTCTCCTCCTGGCTGCCCTGGGGGGCAGTTTCCTGGGGGTGGTGCTCTTCCAGGTTTCGGTGAAGGCGGTGGGGCTGTATGTTTTCCTTCTGGTGCTTGCCAGTTTCGGCCTCGCAGCCCTGGGAGTTCTGCAGAGTGTGGTGGGCTTCTGGGCGCGCACGCGGGAGATGCTTCTGCCACTCCTGATCCTGCCCATGGCCGCGCCCCTACTGCTCGCTGCCATCCGCCTCACCCAGGAGTCCATGCAACCCCGCCCCTTGGGCGTGGGCTCCTGGCTTGTGCTCCTCGTGATGTTTGACCTCCTTTTCCTCACCGTGGGGCTGTGGCTGTTTGAAGAGGCGCTGGAAGAATAGCCCGGGCCCATTGAAGAAACGCCCTTTTCTTTGTATAATCCCCAAAACACAAAAGGAGGAGGTCTGCCATGAAATATGCGGTGGTGGACGTTCAGGGCACACAGGTTCGGGTTGCCGAAGGGGATCGTGTGGTGCTGAACCGTTTTTCCGGCACGGAGGAAGGTGAGGAGATCGTGCTGGACCGTGTGCTTCTCCTTCGGGACGGGGACCGGGTGGATGTGGGGGATCCCTATGTCCCCGCGAAGGTGGTGGCCCGGGTGGTCCGGCACTTCAAGGGTCGGAAAGTGCAGGTGTTCAAGTTCAAACGGCGGAAAAATTACCGCGTCCTCCACGGTCACCGTCAGCCCCTTTCTGAGGTGGAGATTGTGCGGATTGAGTCCGGGGGGTGATCCCCATTTCCCTTCTCTTTGTTGCCTCTGCCCTGATTCTCGGCCCCCTCAGGGATACCCTTCTCCCCCTTCCTGAGGGGGTTTCTGTTCGATCCGTTCAGCCCCTGGGCACCCCTCCCGCCCGGGTGGACACGCTGGAATCCTTTGGGGAAGTGCACGCCCGGGTGGTGGATACCCTTCCGGAATGGGGTTTCCGCCTGGAAGAGCACGAGGGCCGGCGTTTTCTCCGCATCCGTTCGACAACACCCCTCACCGTCCGGGTGGAATGGGAGTCCCATCCCGTCTCCCCCCGTCCCGCAACCCTTCGAGACACCCTGGACCTCCTCATCGTGGCCCCTCGACGGTTCCGATCCGCTGCCGAAGTGTATCGAGATCTTCGGGAACGGGACGGTGTGCGCACCGAGATCGTGGACCTGGAAGATGTGCTCGCCGCGGGAGATGCCCCTGCCCGCGCTCTCCAGACCTATCTTCAGACCCGGGCTCAGGAGCAACCCATCCGCCACGTTTTCCTGGTGGGACCGGTGCCGGAGGTTCCCGTGGTGTTCACCCGTGTGGACGGGATCTACTCGCCCCTCCCCTTCTATGAACGGGTGCCCACCGATGTCTTTTTTGCGTATGCCTATGACGGTGCCTGGAACGCGGACGGGGACACGCTGGTGGGCGAAGCGCAGGACGGGGTGGACCCCCGGTACATGACCCGTCGCTTCAACATCGGCCGGCTGGTGATCCAGACCCCGGAGGAATTCCTTCGGTATGCCGCCAAGGTGGACCGATATCTCCACACCCCCCGGCCCGCCGTGCGGTATGTTCTCCACGGTCCGAAGATCAGCCCGTCCCTGTACGGGAGCACTTTTCTCTCCGGCGCCGAGACCTATCTCCCGGGGGATGTGAAACCCGTGAAACTTTATGAAGAAAACGGGGTGATTCCCGAAGACACCTTCTTCGCCCGGCTCCAGGAGGCTTCCCTCTTCATCGGCGTGGCCCACGGATACAACGACCTGTATGAGATCAACTATTCCCCCTGGGTGGACGCACGGATTCCCCGGTTTGTCATGGACACCACCTATCCTCCTTTCGTGTTCTATCCCATCGCCTGCGAGCTTCTTGCCTTTGACGAAGGTGCCCTGGGCGTGTGGAGTCTCCTCGGGGAGGGGGGTCCGGTGGCGGTGTATGGCATGGCGCGGCTGGACTTCCCGGACTATTCCCAGTATCTCGCCCTGTGGTTCATGCAGGCCCTTCAGAATGGTGCCCGGACGCTCGGAGAAGCCGACGCCTTTGTCCGGGAAAACCTCCGGATGTACACAGGGCTCTACAACTCCGTGCCCCGGTATCTGTTCTTCGGCTACACCCTCCTGGGCGACCCCTCTCTGCCCGTTTTCACCCGACCCCTTGAAGTCCTGGATCCCGCCAGCTTTTCCCTCACCATCCAGCCCGCCCCGGGTGGGTGGCACATCACCGGAGGTCGTCCGGAAAGCCGGCTGGTGGTGGAAAGCACCGCCCGGGAGATCCACCACTTTCCTTACGATCTCCTGATCCCCTCCGCGCCCCCGCCCCGCCTCCGGCTGATCCTTCCCGGGACCATCCCGGCCGAAACGGTGCTGACCCTGCGGCCCGACGAGCGCGCCGACCTGGACATCCAGGCTCCCGAAGAGGCCACCCAAGGGGACACCCTCCGGATTCAGGTGACAGCCCGCAGCCCGGTGGAAGGCACCCTTCGCGTCCTCCTCCCCGACACAACCCTCCTCCAGACGGTGATCGGTCCGGAAACCCTGACGCTGGCGTGGCAACCTTCGGTCACGGGGTTTGCAAAAATTCACGCCCACCTGGACACACCGGAGGGGGACCTGGAAGCCCTCCACACCGTGCGTGTCTATCCTCTCTTTCCGACCCTTCTCGGCGTTCTTGTGGACACGCCTACGGTCCGGGTGGTGCTGAAACACGCACCTCCGGCCTGGCGGGGCGGCCGGCTTGTCGCCGGAGGCGACACCCTGCCCCTTCCGGACTCGGGGGAGGCTCCCCTGTGGTTTTCCCCTCCCGTGATGACCGGTGAAACCCTTGCCCTCACCTTCCTCATCCATGCCTTCTCCCGGGAAACCACCATCGTCCTGTCCGACACCCTTGCCCGAACAGGGGGGCTGGTGGCCCGGTCTGTCCCCGGGGGCGCCGAACTCTTTGCCACGGATTCCCTGTGTGACGCCTATGCCTTCCCCGGCCTTTCCCTCTGGCTGGACCGAAATGATCTGCCCTTCCGGATGGAGGGGGAAGGTGCGTTCCCGGTGGATTGCGTGCGGAAAGGGGTGGGGATGCCCGCCGGGACCCTCCGCACACGGATGGGGCCTCCGGTGCGTCCCCCCTATCCCGTCCTCCGGCCTGAGTTTCTGGTGACCCAGACCGGTCCCCTCCCCGGGCGGTTCCTGGATCCCGGAAGATCGGAGATCGCCCTCATCGGCCAGGACGGGCGGATCCACCTGCTGGATGCCCTCACCGGGGAGGTGCTCCTCTTGGTTCCCCCGGAAGCCCCCATCTCCGAAGTGTTCCGGGATGCGGTGCGGGCGGATCTGGACGGAAACGGGACAGACGATCTGGTTTTCGTTCAGCGAGGTCCGGGCGGTTTCCGGGGCCTTCTGAACGGCAGCGTGTTCTTTGTTTCGGCACCGGTGTCCGTGGTTCGCACCCCCCTTGCCTGGGATCTGGATGGGGATGGAAAGGATGAGATTTACACCACGTATGGACGTGCGATCCTGCGTTTGCGCGTTTTGACGGTTCCCACCGTGGACACGCTGGCACTGCTTGCTTCGGGTTCCTGGACATCCCGGGTTGCCCTCGCACCCTCCCGAACCGCCCTCCTGGCGGGTGCAAACCTGGGCGGGACCTATGCCCTCCTCCAGATCAGCCCCACGGGAACCCTGGATACCCTCGGAACCCTTTCCGCTTCCGTTCAGGACCTTGTCGTGGGAGATGTCCACCCCGACACGGGTCTCGAAATTGTGACGGTGTCTTCGGATTCGGTGCGCATCTGGAAAGACACCGCGCACCTCGCCTCGTTTGCCATCACCCTGCGGGCTCCGGACCCCGGCCTGGTGGACGTGGACGGCGATGGGGTTCTGGACGTGGTGCTCAAGGTGAAGGACTCCACGGGCACCCAGTATCAGGTGGTGGCCCACCGGTATGACGGGACTGAACGCTTCCGCTCACCGGAATCCTGGGAAAATGGCCTCTCCTTCCCCACCCCCCTTGCGGGATGCGGCTCCCGGGTGATCTATGGGAACCGGGGCGACAACCTGTATCTCTGGGGTGGGGAACCCCACAGCCTGTTCCTGGGCCACAAGCTGGGCGGTGGCGTGTTCGTCGGAACGAACGGTGCCCTGTGGATCGCTTCCTTCCTCGGTCCGCTCTGGGTGCTGGAGACCGGCCTGACCTGCGCCCCCACCGACTGGCGCACGGCCTATCACGACCTTCACCGCACCGCCCACGCCGGCGTGAGCGATCTCCTCGTCCGGCGGGAGGAAGGCAACAGACCCGGTGTTTCCCTGCGCCTTCCCCGGGTGCTCCGGGCATCCCGTACCCCGGTTCTGGTGCTCCCGGGCCTGCGGGTGTATGACCCTTCGGGCCGTCTCCTGGGGGTGGATCGCATCCGGATCCGGGGACTCCCCTCCGGTGTGTATGTCCTTCAAACCCCTTCAAGCCGGCAGAAGGTGCTGATCCTGCCATGAAGGACCGGCTGGAAGAGCTGTACCGGGAAATCCTCCACCGTGTGGAAGCCCTGGAACGGGAACTCGCCCGGCCGGAGGTGCTCGCCGATCGGGGACGTTATGAAGAGCTTGTTCGCGCCTTGAAAGAATGGAAGGAACCGGCGGAGGCCGCCCGGGAATATTTTGCCACCCGGGAAGAACTGGAAGAAGCCGGGCGTTTGCTCGAAGAAGAGACGGATCCCGACATGCGGGCGTTTCTCAAAGACGAAATTGCCCGGCTTGAGGACAAACTGGGGCGCCTGCGCCGGGACATCCGGCGGGCCCTTCTTCCCCGGGACCCCATCCACGAGCGAAATGCCGTTCTGGAGATCCGGGCAGGCGCCGGGGGTGAAGAAGCTGCCCTGTTCGCCGGAGACCTGCTCCGCATGTATGTCCGCTTTGCCGAACGCAAGGGATTCCGGTCCACCGTGACGGAACTCCAGTCCAGCGACCTCGGTGGAGTGAAACGGGCGGTCCTTCTGGTGGAAGGGAAAGGGGCGTTCGGTCTTCTGCGTTATGAATCCGGTGTCCACCGGGTCCAGCGTATCCCCGTCACGGAAAGTGGCGGGCGAATCCACACCTCCACTGCCAGCGTGGTGGTTCTGCCCGAAGCCGAAGAGGTGGACGTGGAGATCCGCCCCGAGGATTTGAAAATCGAGACCTTCCGGGCAAGCGGTCCCGGCGGACAGCACATGCAGAAAAACGAAACGGCCGTCCGGATCACCCATGTCCCCACCGGGATTGTGGTGGTGTGTCAGGACGAGCGCTCCCAGCACCAGAACCGCCTCAAGGCCATGCGCATTCTCCGGGCCCGGCTGTATGAGCGGGAACTGGAGCAAAAGCGCCGGGCCGAGCGCCACATGCGCCTGGTGGCCATCGGCACCGGAGATCGGAGCGAAAAAATCCGGACCTACAACTTCCCCCAGAACCGGGTGACCGATCACCGGATCAACCTGACCCTGTATCGTCTGGAGGAGATCCTGGACGGGGACCTGAACGAACTCCTGGAGGCCCTGCAGCAGGAAGATGAGCGCCGACGCCTTGAAGACCTGGAACGCGCTGGTGCGGAAGCTCTCCGGGCACGTCTTGGCTCCGGAGGATGAAGCCGCCTGGATGATCCAGGCCCGCACGGGCCGATCCGTGTTCACCCACCCTTTCACCCGCCTGTTCCCCGAAGATCGGGTGGCCCTTCTCCAGTGGGTGGAAGGCCGAAGGACCGGGCGTCCCCTGGCCTATCTCACCGGAACGGCCTTCTTCTGGGGAAGGTCTCTTCAGGTCCTTCCGGGCGTGTTTATTCCCCGTCCTGAAAGCGAGGCGCTGGTCGCCGCCCTCCTGGAACACCTCCCTCTGGGTTCCCTCCGGGTGGTGGACCTGGGAACTGGCACGGGCGCCCTTCTCCTTGCCCTCCTTGTGGAACGCCCGCAGGCCACGGGCTTCGGTGTGGACATTTCACGGAAAGCGCTGTCGGTGGCCCGTGCAAACGCGCGGCGATGGAAGGTGGAGGAGCGTGCCCGCTGGATCCGGGCACGGGGAGAGGCGCTGCCCCTCCCGGCGGATTCGGTGGACGCCGTGATCGCCAACCCGCCCTATGTTCCTGAGGGATGGGAGAGTCCGGACCCGGCTGTGAAGGAAGAGCCCGCGGAAGCCCTGTTCAGCCCCGGTGGGGTGGGACATCTCCGGACCTGGCTCCAGGAGACCCTCCGCATCCTTCGGCCGGGAGGCTGGGGGGTGATGGAGATCTCCCCGGTGATCCTGGAGTCCGTCCGTGAGGTCATGGACCAGGCGGGGGTACCGTTTACGCTCGTTCGGGATGTCTCTGGAGAAGTTCGGGGAGTTTTGTTTCAGAAGGGCTGAGAAGCGGAAAGAAGCCTCCTGAGCCCTTCAAACTCCCGCAGGACCTCCCGGAGGGACGCTTCTCCCTTTTCAACCCGGTCCATGGTTTCCTCCAGACGCCGGGTGAGGTCCTCGCTCACAAGATCGCCGTGGTGTTTCACAAGCCAGGCATACACCTTCTCCCCCAGGCGGGTGGGCCAGAGATACCCGCCCCGTTCCACCACGTATTTCCGGAGAAGAAGGGTCTCCACAATCACGGCATAGGTGGACGGCCGGCCCAGCCCCCGGCGTTTCATCTCCGCCACCAGTTCCCCCTGGGTGAAAGGCCGGGCCCTCGGAACGTCCCGGATTTCCACATCCCGCACCGGACTTTCCCGGAAAAGGGGTGGAACCCCGAGGAGGCGATAAAATCCGGGCTCCAGAATCCGCAGAGGGACAGTTTCTTCCACACGGATGCCTTCGGCTTCCAGCACAAGACGCCCGGTTTCCAGACGTGCAGGCGCCATCTGGGACGCCATGAAGGTCCGGAAAATGAGGTCATACAGGGCCACCGCACGATCCGGATGATCAAGGTTCACAAGCCCCGCCGAAACCTGTTCCTGGAGATCCTCCGGTGGAAGGGGACGGGTGGGACGGATGGCTTCATGGGTCCCTTCTTCTCCCCACGCCCGGGGAACAAACAGTTCCTCACCAAACTGTTCCACAATCCAGGGCCGGGCCACCTGGAAACGCCCGAAGGTGGACACGTGGGTGCTGTCCGTCCGGTGATAGGTGATGTACCCCTTTTCAAAAAGTTCCTGCAGGAGGGCCATGATCTCCCGGGCCGAAAGCCCCAGGGCTCGATGGGCTTCCACCAGCACACGGTCTGTGGTGAAGGGCGGATGGGGAGAACGCGTCTCCTCCTGAACGCTTTGAACGGAAAGGGTGTATGTTCCCGATGCAAGGGCGCGTTGAAACCTTTCGGCGTCTTCACGGGTCTCAAAACGCCGGGCAAAGGCAAAATCCCCGATCTTCCACCGGACTTCCGGAACCTTTTGTTTCGCTTCACGGGCACGTTCGATCACCCATCCCAGCACCGGACTCTGCACCCGGCCGGCCGAAAGGCCCGTCTGGCCCAAAGCCTTCCAGAGCCGCTGGGAAAGGGTGAACCCCACCCATCGGTCCAGAATCCTCCGGGCAAGCTGGGCCTTCACCCGGTTCAGATTGGCATCCCGCGGAGATGCAAGAGCCTCCCGGAACGCTCGGGGGGTGATCTCATGGAACTCCGCCCGGTGAAGGTTGGGTTGATAGGGACGAAGCCACTGGATCAGGTCATAGGCGATTTTTTCCCCTTCCGCATCCGGGTCGGTGGCCACCAGCACCTCGTTCACCTCAAAGGCAATCCGGCGAAGCCCCTCCAGAAGATCCTTCTTATCCCGTGCCCGCCCGCCGCATTTCCGCTTCACATCCTCCGCGTCCACCACCTGTTCTCCCGTGTCCAGACAGCGTTTCAGCGTGTCATACACGGGAAGGTATCCCTCATCCCCTCCCCGCTCCACCCCGAAAAACCCCGCATCCCGGACGAGATCCGTGACATGCCCGAGAGAGGCGGCAAGGAGCAGATACCGATCCTCTCCAGGAATCTCATACACCACCGCATCCTGCACCCTGCGCATCTGGGGCTTTCCGAAAAAGGACGCGAGGGTCCGGGCTTTGGTGGGCGACTCCACCACCACCAGGGTGGCCGGAAGGCGCACTTCTTTGCCCCCCGTCTGCCGGCTTTCATCCAGTTCCTTCCGGATCGCTTCAAGGTCCACGTCCTCAAGGGCCTGAAAGATCACGTCCTGGTGCATCATCTGGAGACGAAGCCGCCGGATCAGGCTGTTCATCGCCCGTTCGTTGTCATAGAAAACAAGAGAAAATCCACGGGTGAGCCGTCCGCGGAGCAGGCGGGACGTTCGGCCTGTGGCCTGGATATAGGTGGTGGCGTCTCCGATATAGGCGACGGGCTGTCCGTCTTCCACGGCAAGGGCCACATCCGGACGGGAACGGAGACGCTCAAGAAATTCCGGACCTGACAGGAACGTTTCCACAAAGGCGGAGATTTCTTCAAGAAGTTGCGCGTGGGCCTCAAGCCGGGAAGCGCCCAGCAGAGGTCGCAGACGGGCAACGTACGCCCGGGCACGAATCTTCTCCTCCCCTTCCAGAAGGGGCATCATGAGGAGAAGAAGGGAAAACAGCCGGGGAGGAGAGGATTCCAGCGCGAGGGGAATACGCCGGACAGGAGGCTCAAGAAACAGGGCATAGCGGAGGATCTCCGGCATGTCCACACCCCGAACCAGGGGGTTGTGGGGATGGGCCACCCCCACGGCCAGATGAAAGGGTTCCTCTCGCATCCGCTGGGCGAGTTCATCCGGGTCCATTTCCCGATAGGACAACACCGTGAGCCCCTGTTTCCGGAGTTGGCCCACCACCTCATCCACCGCTTCCCGGCCGAGCAGTTCGGAAACGAACAGCAGGCCTCCGCCCCCCAGGATCTCCACCAGACGCGGAATCTCCTGAAGGGCGGATGGAACCTTCCGGCGTGCCCGGGCGTCCACCACGTTCCGCAGGGTGGACGTGGCCTGCTGGACGGAAAAGCCCAGAAGACGGTCAAAAAGGCGCACCGTCCGGGGATGGGGCCGAAAGGTGGCCGAGGACATCACCACCCGGGTGGGGATCTTCTCCCGAAGCCGGGACAGGCGGAGTTCATCCTCCTCCCGCATCCATGGGCGCAGGGCTTCTTTACGGGCCCATTCGGGAAACCCCAGGAGTTCCACCAGCCGGTCCACGCCCCGCCCCCGCTTCAGGAACGCATCCACATCGTCAATCACCACAAGGCCAAACGTGTGCCGTTTGAGATCCTCAAACCGCCGGTGGAAGAACTGGACCGTCCCCACAAGAATATCAAAGGCACCGGCTTCAAAGGCTTCCTGAACCTTCTTTCGGGACTCATACAGGAGCACGTTCTTCGGAAGGCCCACGGTTCGGGCAAAGTCCATCAGGCGATCCCGGACCTGGAGACCAAGAAGCCGGGTGGGGACCAGGAACAGCACCTTCCCCTGAACAAACAGGGAAAGGACCAGGCTCCAGGTGGTCTTGCCCATCCCGGGGGGAGCGGAGATGGCAAAGGACTGCTTCAGGAAAAACCGGCGAGACCACGTTTCCTGAAGGGGAAGAAGGTCGTGTCCCGTGGTCTCCCGAAAGAAGCGGGCGAAGGATTGGACGTCGTTCAGAGCCGTGCAATACGCTTCCAGTTTCTGGGGAGAAGAAAGGAGGGCGCAGAGGCGGGAGGGTTCAAGGGCTTCGGGGGGCATGTCGGGGAGGCACCGGCGACACACCCCACCACGGCCCATGCGTTCGTCGCTCACCGGACCCCCGCAGGACGGACAGGCGGAACGATAGACAGCGAGCATGGGGAAAGTGTAGGGCCACAGAAAGGGAAGGTCCACCCGCTGGCGCCCCGGGCAGGACTCGAACCTGCAACCTACGGGTTAACAGCCCGCCGCTCTGCCTGTTGAGCTACCGGGGCGCGTGTCGTTGATTATACACAATCCTCCCCGAAGCTGCAAATCCTGCAGGGGATCAGGACTGCCCATAGGGCATGGGCGGTTTCACCCGGGGCCAGGCATGAACCAGAAAGAGGAGACAGGCCCCGGCCTCAAGGATACGTCCGGCCGTGAACCCCGGGATCCAGTCCAGAACCAATCCCAGATTGAGCAAGATCAGGGCAGCGGCAGCGAGCTCCTCCCGCCCCCGACGGATTCCGAATTTGGGCAGAATCCAGTATGCGATGCTCATCGTAAACTGGAGCATGAAACCCACCGCCATCCATTCCACGTGATGATCCACGAGGGCCCCGGACCCACCGGGCCATCCCAGGGTCCTCCGGGTGATTTCCAGGGCACCCACGAGGGTGGACGCAAGGAAATAGCCAAACGCAAGGCGCACGCCCACACGGGAGAGAAGAGGCATCAGCGTCCCACCTTCCGGATCCGTTTCCAGATCACAAGGGTGAACGCCAGGCCTCCCAGCCACTGGACCCATGCCGAACCCGCAAGAAGAAGGCGGACCCATTCGCGGGTGTAGCCGGAAAGGAAAAGGGGCTCCGAGATCACCCGTCCCCAGAGACCCGCAAGGAGAAAACCATACGCCAGGGCCACGGGACCTTCAGGACCCCGGACCTGCTCTCTGGAATACCGGGGAAACATCCAGTGGGCCACGCCAAAGATGAGAAACACCAGCCATCCCACAAAGAAGAGGTGGAGGAAGGCGGGGCGATAGGGATAATCCAGACCCTTCCACGCCCAGAGAAACAGCGCGAGGAACAGGTGAACAAAAGCGGTTTTCACATACAGGCGGACCAGGGTGGGCATGGATTATCCCTTCACCACCCCGATGGGACGCTGACGGGCCACCTTCCGGGAAAGGCCCACCCGATCCACCACGTCCACCACAAGGTCGAGGTCTTTGTAAGCTTCCGGGATCTCTTCCCGAACCGTGGCGTGGGAGGCCGCCCGGATTTTCACACCGATGGCGGCGAGCTCCTGATAGACGTTTTTGGAACGGGCCATCCGATCGGCGGCTCGGCGGGAGAGCTGGCGCCCGGCTCCGTGACAGGTGGAACCGAAACTCTTCTCCATGGAGGCGTGGTTCCCCACAAGGATATAGGAACCGGTTCCCATGCTTCCGGGAATCAGAACCGGCTGCCCGACGGACCGGTACACTTCCGGAATGGCGGGATGTCCCGGAGGAAACGCCCGGGTGGCGCCTTTGCGGTGAACCAGCACCCGGCGTTTTTCCCCGTCCACCACGTGGTCTTCGATCTTCGCGATGTTGTGGGCCACGTCATAGATGAGGCGCATCCCTAAGGATTCGGCGGATTTGCCAAGAACGCGCTCAAAGGACTCCCGCACCCAGTGGGTGATCATCTGCCGGTTGGCCCAGGCGAAGTTCGCCGCGCTGATCATGGCCCCCAGATAATTCTGGGCTTCGGGGGATGAGATGGGGGCGCAGGCCAGCTGGGGATCCGGCACCCGGATGCCATACCGGGGCATCACCCGCTTCATGATTTTGATGTAGTCGTCGGCAATCTGGTGACCGAAGCCCCGGCTCCCGCAGTGGATCATGATCACCACCTGGCCTTCAAAAAGTCCCATGGCCTCCGCGGCTTCGGGATGGAAAATCCGTTCCACCACCTGGATCTCCAGGAAGTGGTTGCCCGATCCCAGGGTTCCGATCTGAGGACGTCCCCGCTCCATGGCCCGGTGGGAAACCGCCTCCGGGTTGGCTCCCGGCATCTGTCCGTTTTCTTCCATCCGCTCCAGGTCGCTCTCCCAACCATACCCGTTTTCCACCGCCCACCGGGCCCCCTTCACCATCACCTCCCGGAGTTCCTTCGCCGAAAGGCGGACTTTGCCTTTGGCGCCCACGCCGGAAGGCACGTTCCGATACAGAAGGTCCAGAATCCGGTCCAGATAGGGCTCCATCTCATCCCGGGTGAGGTCGGTCCGGATCATCCGCACACCGCAGTTGATGTCAAACCCGATGCCACCGGGAGACACCACACCCTCGTCCATGTCCATCGCCGCCACCCCTCCGATGGGAAACCCATAACCCCAGTGGATGTCCGGCATGGCATAGGAAGCCTTCAGAATCCCGGGAAGGGTTGCCACGTTGGCCACCTGCTCCGGGGCCTTGTCCTGAAGGATATGCTGAATGAGCTGGCGGGAAGCATAGATGATGCCGGGAACCCGCATGCCCGGCTTGTAATCCTGGGGAATCATCCAGGTGTTGGGCGCAATTTCCTTGATGGGTCCCTTCCATCCCTCAGCCATGGTGACGGGCCTCCTCTTCTTTCACCTTCTCCCGAATGCTGTCCACAAAGGCTTCGTCAAACAGATGGGGGGCCTCCACATAGATCCCCCGGCCAACGGCCGCGAGTTTTCCCTTCACGGTCAGGCGTCCTTCTGCCCGGATGCCCCACCGCCCCCGATCCGTGATGCGGGCTTCCACCTTCACAGGTGTGTTCAAAGGCACAGGGCGATGATATTCCACCTCGAGTTGCACGGCCACCACCCGGTGCCCCTGACCCCAGACCGCCATGCCCATGGCCTCGTCCAGCACGGCCGCCAGCGCACCCCCATGGGCAAACCCCGGCGGTCCCTGTTCGTGGACGGTGAAGGTGTGTTCTGCAACAATGGACCCGTCCTCCATGAGGATCCAGCGAACCCCCATACCTTTGGGGTTCTCCGAACCGCACACAAAGCACGGACCATGTTCGGGAAAGGGGATTCCTTTCATGGCGTATCAATTCTACAGATTCTCATTCGGCCTTTCACGCACGGACCTTCCCATGTGCCATAATGAGACAGGTGAACCGTTTGCACATCCCGGGATGAAATTTCCATGAAGATGCTGTATGATTCTGGCATACGGAGGTGAGACACGGGATGAAGCGGCAGGAGGGGCTCATTTCGGTGGTCATTCCGACCCACCTTCCGAGATACCCTCTCACGAGGAAGGTGTTGCAGGCCCTTCGCAACCAGGAAGATCCCGGTCCCTTCGAGGTTCTGGTCTGCACGGACGGACCCGTGCCCCCCTGGTCCCGTGAATTTTCCTTCGCCCGGTGGCTTGCGGTGAAGGATCCCACCCCGGCGGCCAAACGCAACCGGGGCATGGAGGAAGCCCGGGGAGACCTGATCCTCTTTCTGGACGATGACGTGATCCCCGAACGGGGCGTTCTGCGTGCCCACCGCCAGGGACACGCGCAATTCCCTGACGAAAACGTGGTTTTGATCGGCGAAGTGGTCTGGCCTCCCGAGGTTCGCCAGACCGCCCTGGGTTTCTGGGTGGAATGGGGACATGCCTATCTGGATTACAAGCGGTGGAAAGCCGGACAGACCGTGCCTTCCTATGCCTTCTATGCAGGGCATCTGTCCGGAAAACGCTCGTATCTTCTTCAAACGCGTTTTGATCCGGGATACCGTGCCCTGGCCTATGAAGATGCGGATTTTGGTTTTCATCTGCCCGGACTCCGCATCGTGTTCTGGCCTCAGGCACGCGCCCTCCACGACAAGGCCCTCACCTGGAACGACATGGTTCGGAGAGCGCAGGCCATGGGCACAATGCGGCCTTATTTTCTCTCCCGCAATCCTCACCGGAAACGCCGGGTGGAAGGTGTGCTGAAACGGGGCGCGTTTTTGTTCAGGCATTTCAAGCATCTGGACGCCGTTGCCGAACGCCTGGCATACCATCCCCGCCCTCTGGGCCTGGTGTATGCCCCCCTTTTCACCCTTGCCACCCTCGGGCACTTCGTGGACGCCCTGATGCGTTCACCGTTCGCCCCGGATGCTGTATACCCTTCCCTGTCTCAGCCGGAAGGGCCCACCCCTTCCCTCGCACACGCGAAGGGTTGATCTGTGGACATCAGCATCGTAATTCCCTCCCGGGCTCGGGAGGATATGCTTCGTTCCCTGCTGGGTGCCCTGGAAACACAGCAGGAAGGTCCGGCGTTTGAAGTGATCGTGGTGGAGGACGAAGAGGAGAGGCGCTATCACCTCCCGAACGTTGGCTTTCCCCTTCTGCACCTTGCCGGAGGGGGCAGGGGCCCGGCGCACGCCCGGAATGTGGGGGTCCGGAACGCCCGGGGCCGGTGGATCCTCTTTCTCGACGACGATGTGGACCCCGCCGACCGGGACTTTCTGGTCCGGCTTCACCACGTGATCCAGAGGCTCCAGGAACCCGCCGGAATCCTGGGGCGGGTGGACTGGCATCCGGAGGTTCCCCTGAACGCCTTCCGGTGGTGGCTGGACCACGGAGGGCCTCAGTTTGCCTTTCACCGCCTCAAACACGGGACCCGGGTCCCGGGGCGCTATGTGTCCACAGCCTGCTTTGCCCTTCCCCGGGACGTGGCGGAACAACACCCCTTCGATGGATCTTTCCCCTATCCTGCCTATGAAGACTGGGACCTCGGAATCCGCCTGGAACAAGCGGGAATCCCCATCTGGTATCGGGAAGACCTTCGGGTGCTTCACCGGAATGCACCGGTTCTCTCCCGTTATCTCCAGCGCGCCTGGCGGGTGGGCTGGTCCCGATCCCGTCTGGTCCGGAAACATCCGGAGATCCGAACCCTGATCGAGCGCCTTCCGGGAGGGGTGACCGCCGGCTGGCTTATTTTCGAACTTCTGGGAACCCTGCTCCTTCCCCTGGCGCGGCGCGTGGAGCACCTTCCCCCCGCCTCCACGCCTTGGGTGGGGTGGGTGTTTGAGGTGGTTTACCGGAAAGCCTTTTTTGAGGGGTATGTGGGGGGGCGGCGTTCGCCGCCCCCCTGAGGACATCACTCCATGGAGGAACCGTTCTCAGGTGCAGCGGACTGGAGAGCGGGGGAGCCTCCCTGCATCATGTCAAACACCTCGCTGAGGGCGTTCCGGAACTTGTCCACATCCTCCTGGAAAATCATGATCCGGTGTTTGACCGTTTCCCCATCGGCCGTGCGGCGCTTCTCGGAGATCACGAGGTAGTATTCCCCCCGGCGGTTCTGCTTCACGTCGAGGAAATAGATGCGATGACCGGCGAGGATCCTTGTGCTGTAGACGGCTTGCTCCATGACTCTCCTCCTTCCCTCAAAAGGTTCACAACCACACCGGCCCCCACAACCCGGGTCCCGTCATACACCACCGCCATCTGACCCGGCGCCGGGGGCCATACCCGGTCCTCAAAGCGTATCCGCCAGAATCCCCCCTCCTCCTGGACGAGCTCCCCCTGAACCCCGTGATGGGTCGAACGCACCTTGATACGATACGTTCCTTCCAGGATTCCCTTCGTGAGCATGCGAACCCGGAGTTCCTTCACCCACACGGCCTCTTCGGGGCCCACCACCACCACGTTCCGCTCCACGTCCACATCCACCACATAAGCCCGGTATCCGAGGGCCACCCCCAGCCCCCGTCGCTGCCCCACCGTGAAGAGGGCGGCTCCGGGATGCTGCCCCACCACGTTGCCTTCAAGATCCACCACCGGCCCCGGGCGAAGGACAAGCCGGTTCTGAAGGAATTTCCGGACATTTCCCTCCGCAAAACAGATCTCCTGAGACTCGATCCGGGACGCCGTGGGCAGGCGATGTTCCCGGGCGAGGGCACGAACCTCCCCCTTGGTTCGCGTGCCCAGCGGAAACAGGGTGCGGGAAAGGATCCCGGGGGAAAGAAGGGCCAGGAAATAGGACTGGTCCTTCCGGACATCCACAGCCTCATGAAGTGCGCCTTCCACGACCCGGGCAAAGTGTCCGGTGGCGATCCAGTCCGCCCCCACATCCCGGGCAAAGGACAGGAGCCGGGAAAACTTGAAAAACCGGTTGCAGAACAGGCACACGTTGGGGGTTTCCCCCCGATCATAGGCGTTCACAAAACCCCGGATGATATACCGGTCAAACGTTTCGCGAAGATCCACCACATAATGGGGAATGTCCAGCACGTGGGCCAGCCTCCGGGCGGCCTGGAGAGCCTCCACCCCGCAGCAGGTTTTCCGGAAACTCCCCCGATCGTCATACAGCCAGAACGTCACCCCGATCACGTCGTATCCCTGCTCTTTCAGGAGGAACGCCGCCACCGAACTGTCCACGCCCCCCGACAGACCCACCACCACACGCTTCACAGCAGAGCCTCCGGCAAAAACCCTTCTTTTGGCGTGAAGGAAAGATCGGGTGGGAAACGATCCGGAGCAAGGGGTTCTGGATCCAGTCTTGGCTCCATCCCGGTCATCCGGGCCGCCACCACCTGGGCCACCGCCGGCGCCCGCATGAAGCCCAGTCCGTTCATCCCCACCACCACCCAGAGCCCCTCCACACCCGCAAGAGGCCCCGCCAGGGGACGACGGTCGGGCGTGGCCACACACGGTCCCGTCCAGCCCCGCACGAACCCGGCCTGATCGGCCACCTGAACCCGATCGGGGAGCACGGTGGCCACTCGCTCCACAAAGGCGGTGTTGGCAGGGCGTTCTTCCAGGGTGTCCGGTGCCTCAAATTCCGTGCCGTCCCCCACGATCCAGTGGGTGGGATTCTCCGGCCGGGTATACACCCCGGTGTCCACATCGTGGAGCATGGGGGCATCCAGGGGTGTGGGAAACACCACCACACCCGCCTGGGTTTTGTAGGTGGCGATGGGGAGTTTCAGGCCCACCCAGTCCAGAAACATCCCCGTCCACGCCCCCGTGGCAAGCACCACCCGCGGCGCCTCCAGCAAGCCTTCTTCTGTGAGAATCCCGTGGATGCGTCCATCCCGGACGCGCAGCCCCTCCACCACGTTGAGGAGGGAAAACCGGACCCCGTGGGATTTCAGATACAGATAAAGCGAATAGAGATAGGCCGCCCCGTCCACATACACATCCTCCACCGACCAGATCCCCCCCTGAAGGTCGGGATGACGGAGCCAGGGCCATCGGTGAGCCACTTCTTCCGGCGGAAGGAACATGGCCGACACCCCTTCCCGGTGATACAGGGACAGCAGATCCCTCAGCACATCCCGGGTCCGGGGGGAATAGGACAGGCGAAGAAGGCCATACTCCCGCAGGCGAAGAACACCCTGGGAACGATCCGCCACATACCGGTAAAAATTCAGCGAATGACGGGCCAGTTCAATGTCATAGGACGTGTCATGCAGAAGGCTCACAATCCCCACCCCCCGACCGGAGCTCCCCGCACCCAGGAGGGCCTGGTCCACCACCACCAGGTTTTTCATCCCATACTGGTGAAGCCAGTAGGCCACGGAAAGTCCGGAAAGGCCCGCACCCACCACCACGGCGTCGTAGGTCATTCACGCCTCCCCGTGAAGAACGCCCGGATGGCGCCTGTGATCACATCCACGTCTTCATCGGTGAGGAAGGGATGCATAGGCAGGGTGAGAACTTCCCCGGCCATCTGTTCGCACACGGGAAACGCCCCCTGGCGATAGCCAAGGTCCCGCAGGGCCGGCTGGAGATGGGCCGGGATGGGATAGTGGATGCCCACCCCGATCCCCCGGGACATGAGGTGCTCGCGGAGAGCATCCCGCACATCGGCCGGGACCCGGATCACATAGAGGTGATACACGTGATAGGCCCAGGGAGCCTCCACCGGTGTGATCACCTCCAGACCCTGCAGAGACTCCGTATACCGGCGGGCAAGTTCCCGCCGACGCTCGTTCCAGGCATCCAGTTTGGGCAACTTCAGGTTCAGCACCACCGCCTGCAATTCGTCCAGCCGGCTGTTGGTTCCCACCAGGGTGTGGGTATATTTGTCCGTCTGTCCGTGAACCCGCAGGAGACGGAGGCGTTCGGCAACGTCGTCCCGGGAGGTGGCCACCGCACCGCCTTCTCCAAAGGCACCGAGATTTTTCGTGTAATAAAAACTGAACGCGGCCGCATCCCCCAGGCTCCCCACCGTTCGCCATTCGCCTTCCATCTGTATGCGGGCGCCGTGGGCCTGGGCCGCATCTTCCAGCACAAGGAGATCGTGTCGCCGGGCAAGGGGAAGGAGTTCGTGCATGGGTGCGGGATGACCGAAGAGATGCACCGGAAGAAGGGCGCGGGTGCGGGGCGTGATGGCCGCTTCCACCGCGCGGGGATCCATGGCGTAGGTGTGGGGGTCAATGTCCACAAGCACGGGCGTGGCGCCCACGTGGAGGATGGCCTCCACCGTGGCAAAAAAAGTGAAGGGGGTGGTGATCACCTCATCCCCCGGTCCCACGCCCAGAGCCTGGAGCGCCAGGTCCAGGGCTTCCGTTCCGCTTCCCACACCCAGGACATGCCGAACGCCCAGATATTCCGCGAAATCCCGTTCAAACCGCTGAATCTGGGGGCCCAGGAAAAGGCGCATGTCGTGGAGCACCCCATCCCAGGCCTGGAGAAGTTCCTCCCGGATGTCCAGATATTGTGCCCGGAGATCCACCAGAGGGATGGTTCGGGTCGTGTTCACCATGTTCCTCACCGTTTTGCGCGGGGTTGATCCATGGGGAAACGCTGCGAGGGGCGGGACTCGAACCCGCACGGGCAAAGCCCACCAGATCCTAAATCTGGCGCGTCTACCAGTTCCGCCACCCTCGCCCAGCGAAACGCGTCCATCGGCACGCATAAAGTGTACACGGTGCCGGGAGACCTGTCAAGGAACAGACTTACCCGTCGGTAAGTTACCTTGCGCCCTCTCAAACATTTGCCTCATTTGTGGAATCCCATTATCCCTTTCGGAAAAAGAAGTCTCAGTTTGAAATCTGGCCATTCGAGGAGAAAAGATCGGGGTACGTCAGCATCCCGAGAGACAGACGAGATGCCGGGGCGTTGGGATACCCGCGAGCCTGTAAGGAAGAGGCCGGTCCGAAAAAGGTAACGGATGGGGCATGGCGAGTGATATAACAGCGTCCCCCTTCCCCGCAACAGGCAGGGTAGAGCAGAGTTCGTTCGGGATCGCAGGGCCCATGAACTTGAAATTTCGGATCGATCGATATACTCTCCATAACGATGAAGGGACTTCTTGCCGGTCTTCTTCTCTCGGCCCTCCAGGTTCAGGGCGTGGCCGGGAAGAAGGGAGTGATGCTCGTCTTTGACGCCTTCGAGCCCGCAGGCATCCAGGAAGTGGGACTCCTGTTCCTCCCCTCCCGGGGGAAATCCTCCGGCGATCCCCTGGCCCGGAAGGTGTGCACCCTTTCGGGGAAAGCCCCTTCCATCTGTGCCCGCGCCCACACGGTGAGGGTGAAGCGTTTCCCCCTCCCTCCGGCGAGGCTTCAGGACACGGTGATGTGGGTGATGCGGGATGGGTGGAAGCGCGGGGCGGGAGAGGTGGGGCTGTGGGTTCGAGGGGTGGATGGGAAGGTGGAGGTGGGGTGGTTGAAGGAGGGGGTGGGCTTGCAGGTGGTGGGGGACACCTTCCGCTGGCCTTTTGCGGGCTATGATCCGGGGCAAAGTTACACCTATCCATGGGGCGTGTATCCCGATGTGAACGTGCAGTGGTTCAAGTTCTGGACATGGGGAGATATGTTTGTGACCGAAGTGAAATCGGCGGTGAGTGATGGTCGGCTGTATATGGCGAATGGAGGTGAGGTGCTGGAGGTGATGGATGTGGAGACGGGTGAGGTGGTGGATTCGGTGGAGATGGTGTCGAATGTGAATGCAGCGGTGCTGATTGGGGATTCGTTGCTGGTGGTGGCGAGCACGTTTGGGACGCTGGAACCGGAGAAAGACACGACGCTGAAGCTGTTTCGTTTGCCGGATCTGGAGCTGGTGTGGGGGATGACGGGGTTGAAAGCGGTGCAGTCGGTGATGGTGGTGGGGGACACGATTGTGACGGGAGGAGCAGGAGGGGTGAGGGCGATCACGGTGGACGGGCGGATCATTCAGCGCTGGCCGTTGTTTGGATGGATCCAGGTTCCGGTGCTGGTGTCGAACACGGTGCTGGTGGAGTGGGGGGAGGGGGGGAATCTGGTGTTTTATCGGTGGCCCACGGAGGATACGCTGTGGGTTTACCCGGCAGGAAGTGGGGATTTGCGCTCATTTCCTGATGATCCTAAGGGGGTGTGGGTTATGGAGTTTGACCGCCCTTTACTGCGGTTAGTCTTGCAGCAAAATCTTGTAGAAACGGTTTCGGTGAGTCCAGAATCCTACCCTAGCCTAGCATTTTGGCATGATACTTTGGTTGTTTCTGAGCTTTTCTGGATTTGGAATAGCCATCTTATTGGAAGCACACTCAAGGTGTGGGTTCCAAAAGGGTGCGGTCCTAGTGGATGGCAGGTAGAGGAGCGATTTTTTGTGTATATTGCAAAAGGGGGAGGAGGCCTCCTTTCGCTCAGCGGGGGAAAGAGTGGCCTTCCTGCAGTGTGGATGCCAGCACAGTATGGTTTCGTTGTTGATCCAAAGTCCATTTCTATAGACAGTCTTGGAAAGATGCCAGGCAACTGGGAAGAGTGGGAATACTTTGTAAGCAACTCTTTCTTTTATCCCCTGTTTTATCGTGACCTTGTCATTCATGCCAACCGGATGGGGCGGTTTGTGTTGCGGGGGCAGAGCCAACCGCCACCGGGATGGGGTGAGGTGGAACGTCCCGTCCGGCTGGTGGTGCTCCCCCGACGGGTTCGGGTGGAACACATGCCCGAAACGTGGGAGGGGGTGTCCTTCTGGCTTCAGGACATGCTGGGTCGCAGGGTGGTTTTGGGAACGGTGCGGGGAAGGGTGCTGGAGGTGGGGCCGTTGAAGCCGGGGATGTATCGCCTTCGCATCGGCAACACCTGGATTCGGAAGGTTGTGATTTTCTGAAGTTCTGGCACGATGTTGTCCCACCGCGCCACAGCCTGTATCCTTTTCCCATGATGATCGGACTGGTGGTCGCGTTTCTGGGGCTCGGGGTGCCCTCCCTGGAGCAGGGTGGTTCCACCACATCCGTCCAGATGGGATATGTCTCCGGCATCGGGAGTTACATGCAGGTGGACCGCACCTCCCGCATGGCCTTCGGAAACCACACGCTGGAGCTGGGGGTGGGTTGGTTCCGGCTGAGCGGCGAAAACACCCTGTATCTCCGCGGCCGGTGGGACTATGTCCGTCCCGGTTTTCAGATGACCGTGATGGGCTCCATGCCCCTGCTCCGGGAACAGGGCTTTCCCCGGTTGATCCCCTGAAGCGCAGAAGGATTGCGCTTTCTGGAGCCAGGAAGGTGATGGATGGGGAGTGTGAAGGATCTCGTTGTGCTCTCTCCCCCTGAACCGGACCGGACCGGCATCGGCCGGTTTTTCTTCTCCGACCGTTATTCCGTCTTTGACTGGGGCGAGATGCCCGACACCATTCCCGGCAAAGGCGCCGCCCTCGCCCTCATCGGGGCCTGGTTTTTTGAGGAGATGGGACGGCGGGGCATCCGCCATCATTACCGGGGACTGGTGGAACACGATCAGGTCCTTTCCCTTTCCCGTCTCTCGAACCCTTCCTCTGTCATGGAGGTCCGTCTGGTCCGGGTGATCCGCCCCTTCCGAACGGAAACGGGTTATGATTATCGGGTGCTGAAGAATGTGCGCGGAAACGTTCTCCTCCCTCTGGAGGTGATCTATCGCCGGGCTCTGCCGCCGGGATCCAGCGTCCACCGCAGGATTGCCCGGGGCGACCTGACCTGGGAGGACCTCGGGCTTTCCGGGCCTCCGGAAAGCGAACATCTTCCCCATCCCGTGCTGGATTTCTCCACCAAACTGGAGCCCCTGGACCGGTATCTCACACCGAACGAAGCCCGGGAGATTTCGGGGCTGTCAGACGAAGAATTCGCCCGCCTCCAGGAACTTGCTCTGGCCCTTGTCGAACTCATCACCGAACGCATGGCCGACCTGGGGATCGAAAATCTGGACGGCAAGTTTGAATTTGCCCTGGACGAACACCGGAACCTGATGGTGGTGGACGTGGTGGGGACCCCCGACGAATGCCGGTTTGCCTGGAACGGAATCCCCCTGAGCAAGGAACTCCTCCGGATGTATTACCGGAACACCCCCTGGTACGGGATGCTGGAGGACGCCAAATCCCGGGGGGTGGAGGACCTGCGCAAAGAGGTTCCCCCGCCCCCTCCCCTTCCTCCCGTGTGGCTTCAAACCGTTTCGGCCATGTATCAGGCCCTGGCCAACGCGGTCACGGGCCGGCGCTTTTTTGACGTTGCCCCGCTTCCAGAGGTCCTGGAACGGATCCGGGAACTTCTGTCTTCCCTTGAGAGGGTTGCATAAAAACCATACAGGAGGGTTTCGATGCTGCTTGTGCTTGTTCTTCTCCCCCTTCTGGACGGCCAGATTTCCCCGCAGGAGGGCTGGAACCTTCTGGGGGTGTCCACCATCACCGGCGCAACCATGGAAGGCGCGGATCTGGACAGCCTTTTCGGGGCGGTAGGTCCCGACAGTCTGTATCTTGCTCTCTCCACCCGGAATACCCAGAACTGGAACACGTCCTATGCCTTTGGACTGGACCTGGACGGGATCCCCGGAAACGGGTTTGACCTTCAGGAAGGAACACCTGACGCCCACGGACGGTCCATCACCTTCACCGACAGCCTCTATCTGGACAACCGCCTCTTCAGCCTGAGCGTGGACGCCGAACTGTATCTAGACTGGGATGCAACGCAAAACACGCTGACACCGGTCCTCTATGTCTGGGACGGTTCGGGCTTTGTCCCGCGGGGCGGGGTGAACGTGGCCTGGTCTTCGGATACGGGCGGTGTTCGGGTGCTGGAACTTGCCGTGGCCGTGGATTCCCTCGGGGGACGGGTGGCGCACCTCATCGCCTGGACCACCAGCACCACAGGATCTGCCCTGGACTGCATCCCCTCCGACGCCGCATGTTCGGACAACGCGGACGAATTCACGGACACCGACACCCTCACACGGTTTGTGCGGCTTTCCCCCTGGAAACGCCAGGGTGCGGTGATTTCGGAGGTGATGTATGACGCCCCCTCAGGTTATCCGGAACCCACCTCCGAATGGGTGGAAATCTTCAACCCCACACTGGACACCCTGGACCTTTCGTTTGCCGTCTTTTCAGATGATCCCAATCCCGGCGCAAGCGAGGGGTATGTGCGCCTCCCCGCCGACGCGGTGATCCCGCCGAACGGGTTTCTTCTGCTCGTCAACGACGCAGACACGTTCAGCACCTACTGGGGGAACCTTCTTCAGGATCCCCTGTATGCCGGAACGCCCGTGTATGCCTATGGTCCCTTCCGGGTGGGGTCCATCAGCCTGGCCAACACCGGCGATGACGCCCACCTCTTTCAGCCTGAATTCCCCTCCCCCTGGGACTCACTGCTGGAGACGGACGCCGTGTGGTGGGGGAGCGGTGGGGATATGGGTTCAGCGGATGCGGCCGTGGATGCCCCCGCGGGCTCGTCCATCGAGCGAAACCCCCAGAGCTATCCCGTCTGGTCGGGTCTCCCGGCGCAGGACTTCTTTGCCAACCCGACCCCTTCGCCCGGAAACCTGCCTCCTCAGGTGATGGACATCACCTTCCCCACGCCGGCCTCCGGGGGACGGTTTGTGGTGAGTGCCACGGTGAGAGACTTTCTGCCGCCGGGGGACGGTGTGGTGGCCGACACCCTGTTCTATCGGTTTTACACCACCGCCTCCGGATGGGGACCCTGGTTCGGTGCCCTTCGGGACTCGTCCCTTCTGGGCACAGCCTTCTACAGCTTTGACACCACCGCCACCGGTGCGGAATCGGTGCACTATTACATCGTGGCCGTGGACCTTCAGGGCGTGCGCTTCGGCGACACCGTGCTCACCGGCATCCGGACCACCGGGGTGGTGGAATCCCCGGTTTCCGGGGCTTCCGTTTTCCTCGTCCCCCATCCCCGTGGCATCCGGGTGGGGCCCCACTCCCGCCCCCTTGTCCTTGAGGTGTTTGACGCATCCGGACGGCGCCTTCTCCGGCACTTCCTTCCCCCGGCCAACCGCAGTCGTCTCCTGCCTCTTCCCCTGCCCCCTGGCATCTACCGGGCCCGGATCAACGAAAAGGCGATCCCCATCCTTCGTCCCTGAAACGGCGAGGAAGAAGTTCGGGGATTCTCAAATTTGAGACAAAGAGGTTGAAAATGCAGGGGGTTATTCTGGCAATGCTTTTGCTAAAACACTGGCATGACCTTCCTGGCTGTCTCGGAGAAGATGGTGCGCATCCGGGAATCCGCCCGCCGGCTGGCGGAGGTGGGGGATCCCATTTTGATTGTGGGAGAAGTGGGGACCGGGAAAGAGCACCTTGCCCGGTGGATCGCCTATCTCCGGGGGGACGAAGAAGCCTGGGTCCGGATCGACTGCCAGCAGACGTCCCATGAGGAGCTCTCCCGGTATTTTGATCAGTTTCCCCTCCGGGGGACCTGGTTTTTCCACCGGGTGGACGAAATGCCCCAGGATCTCCACCCCTGGGTTTTCCGGGCCCTGGAAACGCCTCCCATCCGGGTCGTGGGGAGTGCCTTGCCCGTGTTTCTCCAGACCGCGGAAAAACACCCGGCCCTGCGCCAGATCTTTTATCGGTTTGTTCACACCCTTCATCTTCCTCCCCTCCGGGAGCGTGCGGAGGAAATCCCCCACTTTGTCCGCTATTTCCTGAACAAATGGGATGCGCCGGATGTGGAGGTATCCCCGGAGGTCCTGAAGATCTTCATGGCCTATCCCTGGCCCGGCAACCTCCTGGAACTCCGGAACATCCTGTATCAGCTTCTCCTTGCCCACCAGGAGGAAAAGGTGATCCTCCCGGAGCACCTCCCCGGATGGTTCACCCGCCGGGTGCCCTTTCCGCCCAGTGGCCTTTGATTCCTGCTCATTCGGGGAAAAAGGTGTATACTTTATTATAGCACCTTGACAATAATATCTTTCCTACGCGTCAAGGTCCTTTGACCTTGGTGGAACTTTAACAAAAAAGGAGGCTGGTCATGTCCACGATTGAGGCTCCTGAGATCAAAAAGGGGCTGGAAGGGGTCTATTTCACCATCTCCAACGTGAGCGCCATCAACGGGCAGGAGGGAAAGCTGGTCTATCGGGGCATTCCCATTGAGGAACTTGCAGAGCACTCCAGCTTTGAAGAGACCTCCTTCCTCCTCATCGAAGGCAGACTCCCGAAGCGGGACGAACTGGAGGTCTTCACCCAGACCCTCCGCCGGAACATGGACATCCCCGGGCAGGTGGTGGACGCCCTCAGGAAACTCCCGAAAAGCACCCATCCCATGGACGCTCTTCGATTCGGGGTGAGTGCGCTGGTGGGCTTCGATGCGGAAGTGATGGATCCCCGGGAGGGGCTTGCCCTGATGAGCAAGGACGAGGAAGCCCGGAAAGCTTACTGGGAAAAGGGCAAGCGCATGGGGATCCGTCTGATCGCCAAGTTCCCCACCATCGTGGCCGCCTGGCACCGCATCCGTCAGGGACTTCCCGTGGTGGATCCCCTTCCCGATCTCTCCCACGCGGGCAACTTCCTTTATATGATGTTCGGTGAAAAACCCACCCCCACGGCAGAACGGGTGATGGACGTGGCCCTCATTCTCCATGCCGCCCACGGGATGAACGCCTCCACCTTCACGGCCATCGTGATCGCCTCCACCGCTGTGGACATGTACAGCGCCATCGCCGGTGCCATCGGGGCCCTGAAAGGACCCCTCCACGGCGGAGCCAACCAGCTGGTTCTCGCCCAGCTCCGGGAAATCCAGGCCCGGGGCGGTGTGAGCAAGATCGAGGAGTGGCTGGAGGACCTCCTTGCCAAGAAAGGCCGGGTGATGGGCTTCGGACACCGGGTGTACAAGGCCTATGACCCCCGGGCACGGATCCTGAAACGCTGGGCCGGGGAACTCGCGAAAGAGAAGGAGCGGGAGCTCTATGAGATCGCGGTGAAGCTGGAGGAGATCAACATCCAGAAACTCGGCCAGAAGGGCATCTTCCCCAACGTGGACTTCTACAGCGGTCTGGTGTACGGCGCCCTGGGCATCCCCACCGACTTCTTCACGCCGATTTTTGCGGTGGCACGGGTCTCCGGATGGGTGGCGGACGTCCTGGAATACTGGAAGGAGAACCGTCTCATCCGTCCGCGGGCCTGGTATGCCGACCAGGTGTGGGATCGCCCCTACGTGCCCATCAACGAGCGCTGATTTCGGGAAAAACCGAACGGCGGGGGCGGGCAGAGCCCGCCCCCTTTGTTTTTCTTCCATGCTGTATACTGAACGCATGGCGGTGAAAGTTCGGGAGGTCCGGGTGCGCGCCATCGTCCAGAAAAGCCGGATTCCCGGCGTGGACGGGGTGCTCACCCCCTACAGCGGATGTGCCTTCGGGTGCACCTATTGCTATGCCGCCTTCACCCGGAAGTTCCACCGGGGCGACGAGCCGTGGGGCGGATATGTGGACGTCCGCATCAACGCCCCCGAACGCCTCCTTGCCGAACGCCACCGGATTCCCCGGGGCGGCACCGTCCTCCTCTCCTCCGTGACCGACCCCTATCAGGGGGTGGAAGCCCAATACCGACTCACCCGCAAACTCCTGGAACTTCTCCTTCCACGGGAAGACGTCCGGGTCCGGATTCTGACCCGTTCGCCACTGATCCTTCGGGATCTGGATCTCCTCCGGGCCTTCGGGGACCGTCTGGAGGTGGGGCTGTCCATCACCACCGATCGGGAAGTCGTCCGGAAGGTGTTTGAACCCCGGGCGCCCTCCATCATGAAACGACTGGAAACCCTGCGGGAGCTTTCCCGGGCGGGGATTTCGGTGGACGTGCTCCTCGCTCCCCTTCTCCCCCTCAACCCGGCACGCTATGCGGCCCTCGTGGGTCCCTTTGCCCGCACCGTATGGGTGGATCCCCTCAATTACCCCTGGAAAGTGGAACGCCTCCTCCAGCGTGTGCGGGCCGAATTCGTGCTGGACCGGCGGTGGATACAGGAAACCGTGGACGCCCTTCATGACCATCTTGGGAAAAAACTTGCCCCCTCCCGGCGGATGGAAACCCGGGAAGTCCTTTAAGAGGACGGAACCGTGCAGGCCATCTGCCCCTTGAGAAGCTGAACGTTCTGATTCCACACCTCAAGAAGTTCGGGCGATGCTTTGATGAGAAGAAGGTTCTCGTCATTCCGGGTGGCCGCGCTCCGGGAAAAGTTATACGACCCCAGGAGAAGCCAGCGATCCAGACGCATGGCTTTGTGGTGAAACAGGCGTGAATCCCGATCCCGGCACACGGGAAGAACACGGGCAAGCCGTCCGAGATCGCTCCCTGAGGGTTCGTCCTTTTCTGCAAGGACCTCCACAAACACCCCCCGCTTCCGGGCATCCAGCAGCGCCCGGGCAATCCGGTCATCCGTGAGGGTGAGGGCCAGGACCTGAAGGGTGTCCCGTGTGCGCCGTATCCGGGAAACCAGAAGATCCGGAACGTCCATGTCCGGAGAAAACCACACCTCCAGCGTGTCCCCAAACCGCACCGGCGATTCCTTCCCGCGGTTGCCGAAGACCTTCCGGGAGAACATCTCCTCAAATTCCCTTGCGTAAGCCCGGGCAACCCCCTGATGACGGACAAGGACGATGTGGTTGGCCTGTTCACACAGTCCATCCCGGGTCCAGTTGGCCGAGCCCGTGATCACCACCTCATCGTCCACCACGATAAACTTGTTGTGCATGAGCCCCCCTTTCGGGCGAAAAACCACCGGGATACCGTGGCGGGCAAGCCTCCGGAAGGCCCGGCGGTTCCTCCGCCTTCCATCCGCGACCACCCGGATGCGAACGCCCGATTGGGCTTGCTCAAGGAGAAGGTCCTCCAGGGGCTTGAAGTCCAGGTTATAGAGGGCAAGATCCAGCGAACAGCACGCATTCCGGAGCACCCCTTCCACGTCCGGAGGGATCCGGCAGAACCGGTCGGGGAGGAACATCAGGGTATAGGTGGCGCCGTGAAAGGGGCGACCCACGGGCTGGAGCCACCGCTTCACGAAAAAGACCAGCGCAACCAGCAACCAGAGAAGGACTGGCCCGACCCTATGCCCCATGGGATGCGGCAAGACGGGTGAGACGTTCCACCATCCGGTCCACGTGCACCTCCCACCGGGCCCGTCGCTCCACCACCTGACGGTTCACAACGCGGACTTCCTCCGGTGCCCGGATGGCCCAGTCAAGCCCCATGGCCAGGAGATCCGGACGGCCTGCCGGGAACAGATAGCCCGAAAAGGCGTGAAGAACCCACTCCCGGTTGGCCGGAAGGTCCGTGACCACCGGAATGCACCCCCGGCTCATGGCTTCCAGAAGGGAAACCGACGTGGAATCCACCAGCGGACTGGCGAGATAGATGTGCGCTCCATCCAGAATCTCCCGGATTTCCGATGCCGGGCGCCTTCCCCAGAACCGGACACGCGCTTCAAGACCCAGCCGGGCCACTTCCTTGCGGACCCGCTCCTCCAGCGATCCCCAGCCCACAAGGTCCAGCCGGATGTCCAGGCCCTCCCGCACCGCACGGGCAACGCCCCGCACAAGGGTGAGGGGGTCCATGTCCGGGTCCAGCCGCCGGGTGGACACCACCCGCCAGGGCGGGGCCGGAGGTTTTTCGGGAAGGGGCGCGAACCATGCTTCCGGAAGCCCCCAGGTCATGAAGTCCACCCGATCCGGGAGAATCCCCCACACCGTGACGAGATCGTGCAGCATATCTGTGCTGTCCACGTTGATCCGGTCGGCATGACGGAGAATGCGCCGGGCAATCCACCGGTGAAGGGGCGTTTTTCTTGCAGAAAACAGGAGATCCGACCCCCAGATCATAAGATAGGTGGGGCGAAGGCCAAGTCTCCAGGCAAGAAGGCCATAATTGGCCAGGCTCACCGCCACCGTGACATCCGGTGAGAACCCGGCCATGCTCTTGCGGAGGCGCGAAGCGGACAGGACATACCGGAGTTGCTGCGGATGACGGATCACCGGGGGGACAAACACTCCCTCACCCTCAAACGCCTCCATGGAAAAGGCCCGGACCTCCAGCCCCCGCTGTGCGAGGGCATCCCGAAGCCTCCCGGTGTGAACGGTGGCGAGATCTCCCAGGAGGGCCACCCGAAGGCTCATGGGCGCTCTCCAAAGATGGCCCGCCCGATGCGGATGAGGGTGCTTCCTTCCAGCACGGCAAACCGCCAGTCTTCCGTCATCCCCATGGAGAGAACGGGGAGGGACAGGCCCAGCCGCTCTTCCAGCCGATCCCGGATCTGCCGGAGGAGGGCAAAGGCGGCGCGGGAGCGCTTTTCTTCCACGGGATAGGGTCCCACGGTCATGAGCCCCTTCACAGCCAGCACCTCCCGACGGAGGATCTCTTCCACCAGCGCCTCCACCTCCTCCGGGACCACCCCGTGTTTCTGCGGCTCGCCCGAGGTGTTCACCTCCACCAGAACGGGATAGGGCGTCCGGTCGGCAAGGTTTAGAAGCCGGGCCTCCATCACGTCCACCAGAGGAATGCGGTCCACCGACTGGACCATGTCACACCACCGGAGGGCATCCCGGACCTTGTTCCGCTGGAGATATCCCACCAGATGAAGTTCGGCTTCCGGAAGCTCCTCTCTCATGGACGCCCACTTGGTTTTCACTTCCTGGACGCGGTTTTCCCCGAACAGCCGGAGCCCCTGGCGATAGGCTTCCCGGATGCGTTCCGCCTCCACCGTTTTCGTGACCCCCATGATCCGGGGCAGGGGCAACCCGTGGCGTTCGCAGAATTCCCGGACTTCCTCAAGAAATTCGCTGAACCGGACCTTCATACATCTCCTCCAGAAGATCCAGAAAGGCGGGCGGGGGATAGGGAACCCAGATCCCCCGGTATCGTTCCAGAAAGCGGGGCTCGTGGAAAGGTGAAAAGAGCACGCCTTCCGGTGCGATCACCACCCGCCGGACTTCCTTCCATGACAGGGTCTGCGCTTTCCCCATCCGGATGAGGGTGATGCCTTCCCGGGACAGCCGGACCCGCCAGGGAAACCAGAAGTCTGCAAGCCAGGCCACCAGGAGGAAAAAGGCAAACAGCCCGCCCACCAGCCCCACCCACACATAGGCCAGGGTGGCCACCCCCACCGTCCACAGCCCGGCCGTCAGTGCCCGGAAAGGCGCCTGACGGGCTGGCCAGATTTCCATCTCCAGGATCCTATCCATCCCTGCAGGTTCCGGAACAGGCGGTCCCGGTGTTCGGTCAAAATGGACTCCGGATGAAATTGCAGTCCCAGAAAACCCCGGTCTTCACAGCGGAGGGCCATCACCTCCCCCAGGTGATCCCGGGCGGTGACATAGTCCGGTGCGAGGTCCACCACCAGGGAGTTGTATCGCATGGCCCGGAATCCGGAAGGAACGCCCTCAAAGGGCGGGGCGCCCGTGTGGAAAACGGGCGTGGTCTTGCCGTGGAGAATCCTCCGGGAAGGTCGGATCGTCCCGCCCAGGGCAAGGCCCAGCATCTGATGGCCCAGACAGATCCCCACCACGGGAATCCGCCCTTCACATTGCCGGATGAGGGCAAGGGAAGCGGGATAATCCTCCGGGTGTCCCGGCCCGGGGGAAAGCACCACCCCATCCCAGGCGGCAGGAGAAACCGGAAGATCCCGGAAGGACACCACCTCCACCCCAACCCCCAGCCGGAGGAGTTCCTGCACGATGTTGAAGGAAAAGGAATCCTCGTGGTCCACGAAAAGCACGTTCATGGCAGGCGCACCGCCGTGCTCCAGTAGGCCGGCTCCAGTTCTTTCCACAACGCTTTCAAAGGCTCCAGATTCATCCTTCCCATCGCAAGGGGCAGAAACAGCCGAACCGCGTTCATTCCGGTCACCACCTCCGCCCGGCGAAGGTCCGCCAGCGTGAGGTCCCGAAATACCAGAGGAACAGAATGTGCCTTAAGCATACGGTACACAAACCGTCGCATCACGCCGTTGAGAGCCCCCGTTCGCCCCGGAGGGGTGCACCACACCCCGTCCACAAAGCACAGCAGATTGGCCCGGGCGAGGGAAACCACCCGATCCTCCCGCAGAAGGAGGGCTTCGTCATACCCCTCCTGTTGTGCCCGTGCCTGTGCCTTCCAGAAGGGTTCCCAGTCCCCCACCTTCCACCGGCGGAAGGGTCCCTCAAAAGAGATGGGGCAGACGGTCCTCCAGGCCCACTGTGGAGCCGGCTCCACAGGTGCGCGCTGAATCGTGTGCGCCTGCGGGGTGAAGCCGATCCTGACCCGAAACCGTCCTTCGGGGAGGTCCTTCAATGCGTCCCGCAGGGTCCGGACCACTTCGTCCCGGGACGGGGGAGGATTCCAGCCGGCCGATCGCATCCCCCAGAAAAGGCGGTCCACATGAAGGGAAAAGAGGGGAACCGTGCGGTTTTCCACCCGGAGGACGGTGAAGACTTCGGGTAAACTCATGATGTCAGGAAAGCCATCTTGGCAAGGAGTTCCTCCCATTCCGCCTCCGGAGAGGAGTCCAGGACAATGCCGCCCCCCGCGCCATACAGGGCGGTGGTGCCCGCCACCTGAAGGGTGCGGATGGCAATGGAGAACACGGCTTCCTTCCAGGGATACACCACTCCGATCGCGCCGGTATACACCCCCCGGGCCCATCCCTCCAGCTCTCTCAGAATCTCCACCGCCCGTTTTTTCGGGGCACCCGTCACAGACCCTCCCGGGAAGAGGGCGTGAAAGATTTGCGCAGGGTGTGCGGCTTCCGGACGAAGTTCAGCCTCCACGACGGAGATCATCTGGTGGACGGTGGGAAAGCTTTCCACCGCAAAGAGGATGGGCGCGGACACGCCGCCGGGGAGGGCAATTTTCCCCAGGTCGTTCCGCAGGAGATCCACAATCATCACGTTTTCCGCCCGGTCTTTTTCCGCATTGCGGAGATCTTCCCGGAGGTTCTCGTCCTCTTCGGGGGTTTGTCCGCGGGGGCGGGTGCCTTTCATGGGGACGGTCCGGATGCGACCGTCCCTCAGGTGGAAGAAAAGTTCGGGGGAAAAGGAGAGGACCGCCTGATGGGGTGCGATCTGGAGATAGGCGGCAAAGGCGGTGGGTTGCCTTTCCAGAAGGCTGTGGAACACCCCCCAGGGGGATCCTTCCAGCCTCCAGGAGGAGGAAACGGTGTAGTTTGCCTGATAGATGTCCCCTCTCCGGAGGTGTTCCCGGAGAGCCTGGATTTTTCTCCGATAGGTGGAAAACGATTCGTGGAGGGTTTCAAACGTCAGCGTCCCCGGGACGACACGGGGAAGGGGCGGGGTTGCAGGTTTGCCCGAGGAATGCCGAAACCCCTCTTCCGGAGATCCGATCCAGAAGTCCTCAAACACGCCCAGCCAGATTTCCGGAAATCCAAGCGGTGGTTCCGGTGCAGGGAGGTCCAGCGTGTGGCGATAGGCGGTGTATCCCACATAGCCCACCACAAGGCCCGGGGTTTCCCTGAGCGCATCCAGTTCGTCCCAGGATGTGACGATCCGGGTGGGCTCCCGGGCCACCACCCACCGCTTCAGGCCGTGCTGCGGTCGAGGAGAGGCAAGGAACACAAATCCGGCGTGCATGCCTGGAAGATACACGAAGGGACGCGAATGGGCAAGGGAGCTTGTACTGAGGTTCACCCATGAGTTCGGACACCACGTTTTTGTTCCGGATAACGCAATCGAGATCGAGGACATCTGTGCTCCCCCTCCCCCAGCCCCTCCCACCAGGGGAGGGGAGAAGACACCTTGAAGCCGTGGATGGTTACGCCCTCCCCCTTGATGGGGGAGGGTCGGGGTGGGGGTGTCCGAACTCTTGTCCGGAGGTCAGAGCTTGTACCCTCAGGTTCACCTGTGCCATCGTAGACCCCCTACCCTTCCCGCCCAAAAGCACCCCCGAAAATGGAAGTACGAAGAGAATCTCCTCCCCTGGCGGGAGGGGGCGATATTCGAACTTCGTGGATGACAAACCGGGGATCGTTCTGTATCTTTTCCTCCGAAGAGAACAAACATGCGGCTTCCTGTTCCAGCATCCGTTCTGGAAAAATTTGCCCACGGGATCCGGGAGGGGAGGTGGGAAGGGTGGGGTGTGATGCTGGACATCGTGGGCTTCACCGCCTTCACCGAGGAACTTGAACGCACCTATGGTTCCCGCGGACTGGAACGGCTGGTGGACCATCTCCGGGAAGCCTATGAGGAGATCTTTTCCATCCTCCGGGACCACGGCGGGGAAGTGATTCAGTTCACCGGTGACGGCCTGATTGCCTGGGTGGGAGATCCCGACCGCACCCATGCGGAAACGCTTCTCAAACGCCTTCTTGCTTCGTCCCGCACGCTGGTGTTCCGGGGAGCCCTTCTCGCCGGTCCTCTCCGGTGGAAAATCGTGGAGCACAGGCATCATGCCCTGTATGTGATCTTTGGCGAAGCCTTTCTCCCGGATCACTGGCTCTCTCTCCCCCGGACCTCCAGCCCTCTCTCCAAAGACCCTTCCGAACCTTCGCCTCCCTCCCCCTCTCCGCGGGGTTTCTGGAGGGGCGCCACGAATCACGATCTGGTCAGCCGTTTTCTCCCCTTCTCGGTCCTCTCCGGCCCGGACGAAGGGGCCTTCCGGGATGTTGCGGTGGTGTTTCTTCTCCTGGATCGCCGCCCTCTGGACGATCCGGAAGAAGACGCCCGCAGCCTCCTGGATGCCGCAAAAGAAGCGGGCGGATGGATTGCACGGATGGGGTTTTCGGAAAAGGGTCTGGAGGCGCTGGTGCTTTTCGGGGCACCCCGCGCCCGAGAGGGGATGATCCAGCGGGCTCAGACCTTTGTGGCCCGGGTCCGGGAACGGATGGGTGAGCGGATCCGGGGAGGCCTTTCCACAGGCCAGGTGTTTGCGGGATGGGTGGGCGGCGAACGGGGAGAATACACGGTGATGGGCAGTGCGGTGAACCGGGCCGCCCATCTCGCCCTGGAGGCTCCCTGGGGAACCGTCCGGGAAGAACTGTCTATCCTTCACCGATCTGCTCCCTATCCAGTGGTTTCCCCTCCCTTCATCGGACGGGAAGGGGCCTTTGAGGCCCTGGAGCATGCCCTGGAGCGAACGGTGGAACACGGGCCTGAGGTGGTGCTCATCACCGGACCGCCGGGCATCGGAAAGTCCCGGTTTCTGGAAGAGGCAGTCCGTCGCCTTCTGCCCCATCGGGCCTTCCTCATCCAGGCAGACCCGGACAAACCTCCCCTGGAACCCCTCCTTGAATTCCTTGAGCGCTGGATCGGAGCCCGGCCTGGAGAATCCACCTTCCCGGAAGCGGTTTTCCGGCTTCTTAAACCCCATGCCTCCACCGGGTCTCGCCCTCGCTCCCGACTTGACGACCTCCTGAAACCGGGGGTTCAGGAGAGCCTCGGAATCACGCGATGGCTCGTGGATCTGGTGGACATTCTGGTCCGCCTCACGAAGGATGAAGGACCTCTGATTCTGGCCGTGGATGACATCCTCTGGCTCGACCACGCTTCCCTTGAGGCGATCCGGGGCCTTCTGTCACGGGACCGCCTCCCCCTGGGTCTCTGGGCCACCGCACCGGGAAGTGGGGACGTCCCCATCGGGAAGATCTCGGACACCCTCCGCCTCGCCCCCTTCACCCGTAAGGAAATCCGGCGGTTCGTCTCCGCGCTTCTGGAAGGTCCTCCAGATCCCTCCTTCGTTGCCCTCCTGGAAGAGCGAAGCGGAGGCAATCCTCTCTTCCTTGAGCACATCCTCCTGTATCTCCTCCGGGCCGGGAAGCTGGTCAAGGACCGGGGCTTCTGGAAACCCGAAGGAGAGGTCACCCACCTGCCCTTCCGCATCCGGGAGGTGATCCTCGCCCGCTTTGACCAGCTGGACACCCACACACAGGAGGTTCTCTGCACCGCAGCGGTCGCGGGAAACCGGTGGAAACTGGCCTGGCTGGAATGGCTCTTTTCCTTGCAGGACGTGGACGCTGCTCTTTTCCGGGCATCAGAGGCCGGCTTTCTCCGGATTGATCCCCCCTGGGGAAGGTTCACCCACGCCATGATCCGGGATGTGCTTCAGGAGATGCAGACATCCCGTGCCCGGGCGCGGAGGCACCTTGCCCTTGCCAGAGCCCTGGAAGAAGAAGATCCGGTTCTCGCAGCCCTCCACCATTTCCGTGCATGGGAACTGGGACAGGGAAATTCGGAAGAGGTCCGAAACCGTCTGCAAAAGGCCCTTGAACAGACACGGGGTACGGATCCCCATGTGGTCCTGAGCCTCCTGGAAGCCCTGGAAACCCTGGACATCTCTCCCGAAGACCGGATCAACGTCTATCTGGAAAAGGGCAAAATCCACGGACGTCTGGGCAACTGGGGGCCCGCCGAAGAAATGTTTCGATCCGCCGAAGCCCTGGCCCGGCGTTTGGGTCGTTCAGACCTGGTGGTGGACGTCCTGAAAGAGCGGGCTTTCCTGTCCATGCTCCGGAGTGACCACAGCGGGGCGCTCCATCTCCTGGACGAAGCTGAAAAACTCGTCCTCCATGCGGGAGATCACGAGCGTGTGGCGGGGATCGAAAACGTTCGAGGGATGGTGTACTGGCACCAGGGAAGGCCCCTTCAGGCTCTGGAAGCTTTTCGCAGGGCTCGGGAAGCCGCCGGTCGAGCCGGGCGAAACGATTTCGTGATTCGGGCCCTGAACAACATCGCCAACGCGCTGGACGATCTGGGGCATCACACCGAGGCCGAGAAGTGTTACCGGGAATACATCCAGTTTACTCGAAGGGACAACAACCCTCTGCGGGAAGCCTCCGGCCTTCTGAACCTGGGGGGGAATCTTCTCCTGCAGGAACGATATGACGAGGCCATCCAGGTGCTCCGGCACTCCCGCCGGCTTCTTCAAAATCTCCGGCATCTCCGCGGGCTTGCCAGCGCAGATCACAACCTGAGCATGGCGCTCATGGAGCGCGGTCATTACGGAATTGCACTGCGCCATGCCTTCCGGGCCCGAAGAATTTATCAGGTGCTGGGATTTCGCAAGGGTCTCGCCATGATTCACGGGGTGATGGCCGAAATCTTTCGGCGAACCGGCCATCCTTCTCGCGTCCGAACTCACATCCGCCTGGCCCTCCGGTATGCCCGAAAGGGAAACGTGCCCTATGCCCGGGCCGAGGCGCTCCTTGTCCTTGCCGAACTTTTGCGAATGGAGCGTCGCTGGGTGGATCTCCATCAGGTGGCATTACGAATCAAACATCTGGGGGACAGGATCAATCATCCGCGGTTTCAGTTCGCCTCCCGGGCTTTTCTGACCGAAGCCCGACTCCACCTTTCGGGCTCCGGCCCGCTGGACGAACTCCACATCCTTGAGAGGTTCGCGCGAACCCCGGGAGATCAGGCCTGGATTCTGGAACTCCGGTGGCATCTTACCGGCAATGCACGGTACCGCGAAGAGGCCTGCCGTCTCCTCCGAACCCTCTATGCTCGGACGGGCCGGAAGCTCTATGGGGAACGACTCCGGCGGCTGGGGTGCTCGTGACCGCCCGGTTCACTCCTCCATCCAGACGATGATGAGATCCACATCCACGCGGCCCATCCGTCGGGGGTGCCCCCGGCGCCGCTTTTTGTGGTGGTGTTCCTCGGCTTCCGCCACGGACAGCAATGTGCGCACCCGATCTTTCCACACGGGTGTCGGGGCAAGACGAAGGGCGATTTCAAGCTCCCGTTCCGCTTTCTTCGGACGATCACACACCAGCGCGCTTGCCCCCAACCCAAAGTGAGCCCGGAAGTTGTCCGGGTCCCACCGGAGGGCCTTTTCAAACTGCTCCTGCGCCGCACGGCAGTTGCCCCTTTTCAAAAGTTTCACCCCATTCCGAAGATGCACCTCGGGCTGAGGGGGTGGGGCGGGAGGTGCGGTGACGCAGGCGGTCAGAGCGAGGAAGAGACCGGCCATCCACAGACCTTTCCGGTTCATGGCTTGCCTCCTGTTTGTGCCTGAAGGATACACTCTGACAGACGTCCTGTCCCCCGATCAGGTTCCTGACACCCTCTCCGAACCTCATGGATCCCAACACCTGTACCTTCCTCATGACGTTCCTTTGCTCGATCCGGGAAGCACCATCCGGTCCCCTGAATTTTCGCGGAATTTGGCGTATAATACACAACACTTTTTCTCATCTCTCGTTCTGTCCGTGTCATCGGGCACATGCCCTGAAACAAGGGAGGAGAAAATGAAACTTCTCGAATATGCCTCCAAAGAAGTCCTCGCATCCTTTGGCTTCCCCGTGCAGAAAGGCATTCTCGCCCGGAATCTTGAGGAAGTGGAGCAGGCACTCTCCCAACTTTCCTTCCCCGTGGTGATCAAGGCGCAGGTCCCCGTGGGCGGGCGAGGCAAGGCCGGCGGAATCAAACTGGCCTCCTCCCGGGAAGAAGCCCTGGAAAAAGCCCGCGCCATCCTGGGGATGGAGATCAAGGGCATCCCGGTGAAGAAAGTGCTGGTGACCGAAGCGGTGGACATTGAAAAAGAATATTACGTGGGGGTTGTGCTGGACCGCAGGAACCAGACCTACACCCTGATGGTGAGCCCCGAAGGGGGTGTGGACATTGAGGAGGTGGCCCGCACCAAACCCGAAGCGATTCTGAAATATCCTGTGGACATCCTGGTGGGGCTTCCGGATTACAAGGCCCGGGAAATCGCCTTCTGGCTTTTCGGCGACTGGGCCCTGGTGAAGCAGGGCGCGCCCATCCTGAAGAAACTCGTGGAAACCGCTCTGGCGGTGGATGCACAGCTTGCGGAGATCAATCCCCTGGTGAAAACGCCGGAGGGCAACCTGGTGGCGGTGGACGCCAAGATTGTGCTGGACGACAACGCCCTCTATCGCCATCCCGATCTGGAAGACAAGCGCGACCTGGATTATGAGAACAAAGAGGAACTGGAAGCCAAAGAGGCCGGTCTTTCCTTCGTGAAACTGGACGGGGACATCGGCTGTGTGGTGAATGGGGCGGGGCTCGCCATGGCCACCATGGATGTGGTCAAGCACTTTGGCGGCGAACCGGCCAACTTCCTGGATATCGGCGGGAGTTCCCGTCCCGAAAAGGTGATCAAGGCTCTGGACATCATTCTCCGGGACCCCCGGGTGAAGGTGATTTTCTTCAACATCTTCGGGGGTATCACCCGAACAGACGATGTGGCGAAAGGCCTCATTGAGGTGTTCAAAACCCGGGAAGTCCCCGTGCCGGTGGTGATCCGCCTCACGGGGACCAATGAAGAAATCGCTCACAAACTCCTTCAGGAGTCGGGCCTTCCCCTGGTGGTGGCCTCCACCATGGCGGAAGGGGCTCAGAAGGCGGTGGCCCTTGCACGGGGGCAGGCCTGAATGCACAGAGCATCGGGTGCCGGCTTTTTCCGCACAGGAGGTTTTCCATGACGCCTCATCCCTTCTGGGGTCTGGGGATCCATTTGCTGGTTTCGGTGGTCCTTGCGGTGGGGCTCATCCTCGCGGGAGCCCTGCTTCGCTATCGGGTGAAAACCCCCCCGCCCTCCCGTGAGGAAACCTACGAATGCGGCGAAACGCCCTTTCACGAAGCCCATGTGCGCATCCCTGTGAGCTTCTATCTCGTGGCCCTTCTCTTTGTTCTGTTTGATCTGGAAGCGGCCTTCCTCTTTCCCTGGGTCTTCGCCCTTCACGGGGAGTCCGTCCCCCGCACCTTCGTGTTCTGGGAGATGGTGATCTTCCTGCTGGTGCTGTTCCTGGGCTGGGTGTATGCCCTTCGCAAAGGAGATCTCGCATGGCAGAGGTGAAACCCAAACGCCTGGAAGATATTGCCGACGAGGTGATCCATTTTCCGGGTGGGGGCATTGCGCTGGTGCGGTCGGACGTGCTCTTTCACTGGGCACAGAAATCCAGTCTCTGGCCTCTCACCTTCGGTCTTGCCTGCTGCGCCATTGAGATGATGGCCACCTTCGCCAACCGGTTTGACCTGGACCGCTTCGGCATGATCATGCGTCCCACCCCCCGTCAGGCGGATGTGATGATCATCGCCGGCACGGTGACCATCAAGATGGCTCCCCGCATCCGGAAACTCTATGACCAGATGCCCCATCCCAAATGGGTGATCGCCATGGGAAGTTGCGCCATCTCGGGCGACCATTACCGGAACATCTATTCCGTCGTGCCCGGTGTGGATCAGGTGATCCCCGTGGACATCTATGTCCCCGGCTGTCCTCCCAGCCCGGAAGCCCTGACCGAGGGCATTCTGGCCCTGCAGAAAAAGATCATGGAGGGGAGCCATGCCCGCTCCTGAGGTGGTGAGCGCCCTGGAAGTCCGCTACAATGCCACGCCGTTCCCTCTGGGTGTGGTGGTCCCACCCGCCTCCCTGAAAGAAATCCTCAAAACCCTTCGGGACCAGTACGGATACCGGCACTATGTGCTGGCTTCCGCCACGGATCGGGGAGAAACCCTGGAGGTGGTCCACGGTGTGCGCCACCCCGCCTCCGGCGACGTGATCTTCGTGAAGGTGGAGGTCCCTTCCGACGACCCCCGCGTCCCCTCCGTGGTGGACATCTATTCCGGGGCCGACTGGTATGAGCGGGAGGTGTTTGACCTGTTCGGTGTGGTGTTTGAAGGCCATCCCAACCTGAAGCGCATCCTCCTCCCGGAAGAATACGACCGCGGCCATCCCCTCCGGAAGTCTTTCAAAGCCGGAACGCCCTATGAACCGGGCTACCGTTTTGAGGAGCAGGTGCCATGAGTCTCCAGATCGTGGAAAAGGAATTTGGCGAACTTGCCATGAACATGGGGCCGCAGCACCCCTCCACCCACGGGGTGCTCCGGCTGGTCCTCCACCTTTCGGGAGAAACCATCGTCAAGGCCGAACCGGTGATTGGCTATCTGCACCGGGGTGTGGAAAAACTCTCGGAAGAACTGGGATACGATCAGCTTGCCCCCATTTTTGAACGGGACGATTATCTCGCCCCCACGGCCAACTCCCTCGCCTTTGTCCACGTCGTGGAACAGGCCGCCGGGGTGGAGGTTCCTCCCCGCGCCCGGTATCTCCGGAGCCTGATGGCAGAACTCCAGCGTGTGGCCAGCCATCTGGTGTGGCTCGGCACCTTTGGACTGGACCTGGGCGGAGCCCTCGGGGGCGGAACCACGGTGTTCATGTATTGTTTCCGGGAGCGGGAAAAACTCCTGGACATCTTTGAAACCTGGACCGGAACCCGCTTCCACACCAACTTCAACCTGATCGGGGGCGTGCGGTATGACCTCACCGGGGATCTCGCCCGCGAGATCCGGAAAACGGTTCAGGAGATCCGTTCCGCCCTGGATGAAATCCTTGCCCTCACGCAGGAATCGCCGGTGTTTCTGGAGCGAACCCGGGGGGTGGGCGTGATCTCCCGGGACCTGGCCCTTTCGGTGGGTGTGGTGGGACCGGTCCTTCGGGCGTCGGGTGTGGCCTTTGACGTGCGCAAAGCGCAGCCCTACGACGCCTATCCGGATCTGGAGTTTGAAATTCCCGTCCGCACCGAAGGGGATGTGCTCGCCCGGTTTGAGGTGCGGATTGAAGAAATCCGGCAGTCCCTGCGCCTGGTGGAGCAGATTCTGGATCGCCTTCCGGACGGGCCCATTTTCTCCCGCAAGCCCATCAAAAACCCCAAAGTGTTCCGGATCCCCGAAGGGGAGCATTACGCGGCCGTGGAGTCTCCCCGGGGAGAACTGGGGATGTATCTCGTGTCCGACGGAACCTTCAAGCCCTATCGCCTCAAAATCAACGCGCCGTCCTTCGCCAACCTGCAGGTGGTTCCCCACATCCTCCCCGGACATCTCGTGGCGGACGTGGTGGCCATTCTGGGGTCCCTGGATCCGGTGCTCGGAGATGTGGATCGCTAAGGAGGCCTGCCATGCATGACGCCCTGCTTGCGTTCATCTGGTCGGTGGCCCTTCTGGGGGTGGGGATGACGGTGGTGGCCTATCTCACCTGGCTCGAGCGGAAGGTGGCCGCCCGCATTCAGAACCGGGTGGGGCCCTATTATGTGGGACGCCCCCACGGATGGCTCCAGCCCCTCGCCGATGTGGTGAAACTCCTTGTGAAGGAAGACATCGTTCCCCGGAATGCAGACCGGCTCCTGTTCAACCTGGCTCCCATCCTGGTGATCGTCCCGGCCCTGATGGGCTTCGCCTTCATTCCCGTCGGAAAAGACCTGGCCCTGGTGGATCATCCGCTGTCCCTTCTCCTGATGCTGGCCCTTGCCTCCCTCACCCTTCTGGGGATCTTCGCCGCAGGCTGGGCTTCCAACAACAAATACGCCCTGATCTCCGCCCTGCGGATGGTGGCCATGCTCGTGGCCTATGAGGTCCCTCTGGTCCTGGCTCTTCTGGCGCCGGCCGTGATGGTCGGCAGTTTCCGTCTCGTGGACCTGGTGGAGGCGCAGCACACCCTCCCCATGATCCTCCAGTTCCCGGTGGGGACCCTCAGTTTCCTGGTGTTTCTCATCGCCTCTCTGGCCGAGATGAACAAAACCCCTCTGGACCTCATTGAAGCGGAATCCGAACTCATCGCCGCCTACAACACCGAATACGCGGGCATTAAATTCGCCCTCTTCTATGCAGGCGAATACGCCCACACCTTTGTGCTTTCACTCCTGGCGGCCACCCTCTTTCTCGGAGGTTATCTCGGACCCGGACTTCCGGGAGCCCTCTGGCTTCTCCTCAAAGCCCTCCTGGTGTTCCTTCTTATCCTGTGGATTCGGTGGAGTTTTGTCCGGCTTCGGATTGACCAGGCCCTGGCGCTGAACTGGAAATACCTGTTTCCCCTTGCCCTTCTCAACCTGCTCCTTGCAGGCTTTCTCACTCTTTAAGGAGGCATGCCATGGCTTCGCTGGGTTTGATTGTTCGGGGAAGTTTGAAGGCGATGAGGGTGACGCTGCGGAACCTGTTCCGCCGCCCCATCACCGTGATGTATCCCCATGAGAAGCGCCCTGTTCCCCGCTCCTGGCGCGCCGGGGGATTTGCCCTCACCCTGGACCCGGAAACCGGTGAGGAAAACTGCATCGGCTGCCGCCTGTGCCAGTTCATCTGCCCCTCGCAGATCATCTCGGTGGAAATGGTGAAAGGGGAACCCCGGAAGAACGGGAAAGGGGCCACCTATGCCAAATCCTTCACCCTGAACTTCCAGGCGTGCATGCAGTGTGAGCTGTGCGTCCAGGTGTGTCCCACCGACGCCATTGTGATGCTCCGGGAACTTCACACACCCACTTTCTCCCGGGAGGACCTGTTCTACACCAAGGAAAAACTTCTGGAAAACGGACGGCGAGCGCTGGAACAGCCCGAGCTCCTCTCCTTCACCACGGGTGAACGTCTCCGGGAATGGACCGATGCCAAAAAAGGAGCCGCCTCATGAATCCCGTGTTTGCCCTCCTCGTGTTCGTGGTCATGATTTCGTCCCTTGGGGTGGTGCTTTCCCGGAGCGTGTTCCGGGCCGCCTATTTCCTGGCTTTCGCCCTGGTGGGAACGGCCTTTCTGTATCTGGGCATGTCCCCCCTGTTTGCCGCCGTGCAGATCCTCCTCTACACGGGTGGCGTCCTCACCCTCGTGATCTTTGCCGTGATGCTCGCCGGCAAGCCCGAACTGCCGAACGTGTTCCACAAACCCCTCCAGGGACTGGTGGCGGCCCTCCTGGTGTTCTTCGCCCTTCTCTCCCTCACCGCCCGTCTTCCCGAACCCGATCCGATGACGTCCATTTCTGCCGACGTGTTCGCCGCCTATTTCTTCCGTCAGGGCGCGCTGGCCTTTGAGATCCTGTCCCTGCTCCTTCTTGCCGCGCTGTTCGGGGCCCTGGCCGTGGCCCGCAAACAGGGAGGCGAAGGATGAGTTTCCGCGGACTGCTCTTCCTTTCGGCCTGGATGTTCGCCACCGGGATTTTCGGCATCCTGTCCCGCCGGCACGTGGTGGCCCTGATGCTCTCCATTGAGCTGCTTTTCAACGGCGTGAACCTGGCCCTTCTGACCTTTGCCTGGGCCTATGGGGTTCTGTCCGCGGCTTCCCTTGCCTTTCTGGGCATCGCGGTGACGGTGGCGGAAGTGGCGGTGGGACTCGCCATCTTCCTGCTGGTGGTGCGTCTTTCCGGAACGGCCGCGGCGGACGAACTCGCGGAGCTCAGGGGATGATGCTCATCCTCCTCGCCCTGGCCTCCCCTCCTCCTGAAATCTACGGCGTTCTCTATGCAGAAAGGGAACGTATGACGCTCATGGACTACGTGATGGATCCCGAAGGGGATGTGCGGTGGGCTGGATGCAGTTTCCGGATCCCTCCCACCTGTTTCAAAAGCCACGACGGACAGTGTCTGGAAAAAACACAGCGATGGGAATGTCCCATGGGCGGTTATGCCGTGGTCACCGTGACCGGCCACACCTTTCTGGGCTGGAAAATGGAGGTGCACACAAACTATCGGGATGGGGTGATCCGAACCGAACCGGCGACCAACCGGCGCCCCTATACTTTCATCGCACAGCTCCGGGATCTGGACGATTCGTTGACCTTTGATCTGCGCCTTCACCGGGAGCGCAGAGAAGGCTGGCCGGAGGTGGTCACGGCCAACGGGACGGTGGAATTCGACCGGACCTCTATGCGTTGGGAACACCGGGTGGAGTTCAAGGACTTTGTCCTTCTCCTGGGCGACTGGGAGACGGCCGAAACGTACGTTCCCTTGCAATATCATGGAACCCTGAAGGTGGACACAAAAAGTCCCGGTTGCCGGTCCGGAACTTTCAGGGTGGAGACGGTGGGGACGTGGAAGTTGCGGGTGGACGATCTTTTCCTGTATGAACCGGCTGAACTGAAGGTGAACGGCGTGCGGTTTGTGCTCACGCCAGAGGGAGAGATTCTCTATCGCGGAAAACCGGTGAAATATCCAGACTGTTACTATCCAGGGTGGTTGCATGACTCGCCATAAGGAGGCATGACGATGGAAGCCTTTTACGGCGTGCTGTTCTTTCCTCTTCTCTCCTTTGCCCTGCTTGCGGTGATCCCGCCCCTCAGGCGGTCGGGGAAAGGTGCCGCCTATCTCTCCATCACCGCCATCACCCTTTCCCTTGCCTCGGCGGTGACGCTGTTCTTCGCCTATGACGGGGACGTGCACCACCTCTCCTGGGTGTGGATTCCCCTCGAGCATTTCCCCCCGCTCCAGATCGGGTTCCTGGTGGACGGGCTTTCCGTGGTGATGGCCCTGGTGGTGGCGCTGGTCGCCTTTGCGGTCCAGGTCTATTCCCTGGGCTACATGAGTGAAGAACCCCCCGCCTCCCTCGGTCGGTATTACACCTACCACAGTCTGTTCGCCTTCTCCATGCTGGGACTCGTGTTTGCGGACAACCTTCTGGAAGCCTATATCTTCTGGGAACTCGTGGGGGCGTGCTCCTATCTCCTGATCGGCTTCTGGTTCTACAAACCTTCCGCTGCCCGCGCCGCCCTCAAGGCCTTCTGGACCACCCGGCTGGGGGACGTGGGGTTCGCCCTGGGCATTGCCGTGCTGTTCGCCCACTACGGCTTCCTTTCGTATGAGAAACTCTTTGCCCTGGAGCCCTCCCACGCCCTCTTCCTGGGCCTTCTGGGGGTGTATGTGGGGGCGATGGGCAAAAGCGCCCAGTTCCCCCTCCACATCTGGCTTCCCGATGCGATGGAAGGTCCCACGCCGGTCTCCGCCCTCATCCACGCCGCGACCATGGTGGCCGCCGGTGTGTTCCTGATGGTCCGCCTGATGCCCGCCCTCCAGAACGCGCCGGAGCTCCTCCACATCGTGCTCTGGATCGGCGCCATCACGGCGTTTCTTGCCGCCACCATGGCTCTGGTGGAACGGGACATCAAGCGGGTGCTGGCTTTCTCCACCATCAGCCAGCTGGGCTACATGATGGCGGCGGTGGGGGCCCTTTCCGCCGGTGCGGCCTTCTTCCACCTCTTCACCCACGCCTTCTTCAAAGCCCTGCTGTTCCTTGCCGCCGGAAGCGTGATCCACGCCATGCACACCAACGACATGTTCGCCATGGGTGGTCTCGGAAAGCCCATGCGCTGGACCATGATCCTCTTCCTGGTGGGCGCCCTGGCCCTGGCAGGGATTCCGCCTTTCTCCGGCTATTTCTCCAAGGACGAGATTCTGGTGGCCACCGCCCATGCGCCCGTGCCTTTTGCCCTCCTGGTCATCACGGTGTTTCTGACCGCCTTCTATATGTTCCGGGCCTTTTTCCTCACCTTCACCGGGGAACCCCGTGACCCTGAACATCACCCCCATGAATCCCCGCTGGTGATGCTCTGGCCCATGGGCGTGCTTGCCCTTCTTGCGGTGGTGGCGGGCTTTTTCGGCCCCACCGTCCACGGTATGCTGGAACACACCCTGGGCTTTGAACACCTCCATCACGGCGAGGGGGCTCACCCGGCCTGGATTCCCTATCTCGGTCTGGGTCTGGGACTCCTGGGGATTCTGGTGGCCTGGATGGGCTATGCCCGGCGGGTGTTCCAGCCCGAACGGGTGTATGAAACCTTCTATCCCGTGGCCTATGTCCTCAAGGAACGGTATTTCATCGACCACATCTTTCTGGTGCTCTACTGGGTGGGCTACAACATGGTGGCGACGGTGGTGGGGTTTGTGGACCGGTATATCGTGGACGGTGTGGTGAACTTCGTCACCTGGGGCACCTTCGAGATCGGGAAAGCCCTGCGACGCTTTCACAACGGGGTGGTGCAGGACATCCTTCTGGGTGTGGTGGTCGGGTTTCTCCTTCTCGCGTTCCTTGCAACCGGATTTTAAGGAGGGCGAACGATGAATCTGCTATCGGTGTTCCTTCTCTCCCCCTTTCTGGGTGCGGTGCTTCTCTTCTTTGTCCCGCGGGGTGCGCGGGGGCTCATTCGCCTGGTGGCCCTGCTTTCCGCCCTGCCTCCCCTGGTGTTGTCCATCTATCTGCCCTTTGTGTATGACACGGCCCACGGAGGTTTCCAGTTTCTGGGGGAGATTCCCCTCCTTCCGGAGCTGGGGATTGCCTATCGTGTGGGGGTGGATGGCATCTCCATTGCCCTCCTTTTCCTCACCGCGGTGATCTACATCACGGCCATTTTCACCTCCTGGCGCATCCACACCCGGGACAAGGAGTTCTTCATCTATCTCGCCCTCCTGGTGACCGGCGTGTTCGGCGTGTTTGTGTCCCTGGACCTCTTCCTGTTCTTCCTGTTCTATGAGCTTGCGGTGCTCCCCATGTACCTCCTCATCGGCATCTGGGGATCCACGAAGGAAATCCCCGGGAAGGGTATCTTCGGGTGGACCTATGAAGCGCTCAAGGTGGGCACCAAAGAATACGGCGCCATGAAACTCACCCTCTATCTCCTGGTGGGTTCCGCCTTCATCCTTGCGGGGATCTTCTATCTTGCGGTTCACGGCGGAAGTTTCTCCTATCTGGATCTCCAGGAGCGCCTGTCCCTTCCCCCGGACGTGGCCCGTGTGCTCTTCCTGATCTTCTATGTGGGATTCGGGGTGCTGGCTGGCATCTGGCCCCTCCACACCTGGTCTCCGGACGGTCACGCCGCCGCACCGGCCGCCGGGTCCATGATGCACGCGGGTGTGCTCATGAAACTGGGCGCCTATGGGGTGCTCCGGGTGGGGTTCGGCCTCCTTCCGGGCGCCGGAGCGGAGCTCGCCTGGCTTGTGGGCACCATCGCGGTGATCAACATCCTGTATGGCGCCTTCGGAGCCGGATGGCAGGATGACATCAAATACCTCATCGCCTATTCCTCGGTGTCCCACATGGGGGTTGTGATGCTGGGAATGGCCACCCTGACCGAGCCCGGTGTGGCGGGATCGGTCTATCAGATGGTCTCCCACGGCATCATGACGGGCCTCCTGTTTACCATCGTGAACCTGGTGTATCACAAAACCCACGTGCGGGAAATCTCCCGGATGGGGGGGCTTGCCCATAATCAGCCCGTGCTCGCCACGGCCTTCGTGGTGGCGGGAATGACGTCCCTGGGCCTGCCGGGACTCTCCGGGTTCGTGGCAGAGTTTCTGGTGTTCCTGGGGGCCTTCACGAGCCAGCATCCCTGGTGGGCGGTGCCCGCCATTGTGGGGGCGCTCCTCACGTCCATCTATGTCCTGCGGGCCGCCAAAAACATCTTCTTCGGTCCCGCACCGGCCCACAGCGTGGAGGACGCCCAGGGGAGTGAGGTGGTGAGCATCGTGTGTCTGGTGGCGACCCTGGTGTTTCTTGGCGTTCTGCCCCGCTTTCTCCTGGACAGCCTTCAGCCCACGGTGGTGGCCTTTCTGAAACTCTTTGGAGGATAACCATGCAGGCCATGAGTCTTTTGCCGATCTGGGTGATCCTTGGAACGCTGGGTATGGCCTTTCTCCTGGATATCTTCGGCCGTCCACGTCAGGCCCTTCAGGTGGCGACGCTCGGGACTCTGCTGGGGCTGGTGTCCCTTATCTGGACACCGGATGGAGCGTTTCTTGGTCTCTCAGTGGACGCCTTCGTCCGATATGCCCAGGCTGTTCTCCTGGGGGCTGCTGTGCTTGCTCTCCTGGCAAGTCCCGCCTATCTCCGGTACGCCCGCATGGAGCGTGTTGGCGGGGACTACACCCTCCTCCTTCTCTTCACCCTCATTGGGGGCATGCTTCTGGTGAGCGTTCGGGACTGGCTCGCGCTGTTCGTGGCGTTTGAGCTCCTCTCCATTCCCCTTTATGCGGCAGCCGCCCTGAACAAGCGCAGCCGTCTGGGTGCGGAAGGAGCCCTCAAGTTCTTCCTGTTTGGTTCCGTCTCGTCCGCCTTCCTTCTTCTGGGCGTGGGAATGATGACCCTCGTGTCGGGCGATTCTGTCTTCTCCTCCGTGGTGGTTCGGGAGGCTTTCCTTCCGGCCGGGCTTGCCCTGCTTCTCGTGGGCTTCGGGTTCAAGGTGGCCATGTTTCCCTTTTATTTCTGGGCTCCCGACGTGTATGAAAGCGCGCCCACGCCCCTGGTGGCCTTCCTCTCGGTGGCTCCCAAGGCAGCCGGAATCCTGATCCTCTTCCGGATCATGCAGGATGTGGTGATTCCCGCCGGGCTTGGGTCGGCCCTTGCGTGGGTGGCCCTGGCCAGCGCCCTCACCATGATTGTGGGGAACCTCCTTGCCCTGCCCCAGACGAATCTGAAGCGGCTTCTCGCCTATTCGGGTGTGGCCCACATTGGCTATGTCCTGGCGGCCCTGGCTTCGGGCTCGGTGGAAGGGGCTGGCATGAGCCTCTTTTATTTCACCGTGTATCTCTTTTCCAACATGGGCGCCTTTCTGGGTGTGGCGGCCGTGGAGATGATGGGGCTTCCCCCCACCTTAGAGGGGGTGGCCGGACTGTTCCGGCGAAACATGACCCTCGCCATGGCCTTTCTCGCCTTCCTCCTCTCCCTCGGGGGGATTCCCTTTGTGCTCGGTTTCTGGAGCAAGCTGTTCGTGTTCTTCGCCGCAGCCCGGGCGGGATTGTGGTTCCTTGTGTTCCTTGGGGCACTTCTTGCGGTGGTGGCGCTGTATTATTATCTCAATGTGGCGCGGTGGATGCTCATTGTGGAGGAAGGGCCCAGCCCCACTTCACCGGCGCCGGGTGAAGTGGTGGCGCTGGTGGTGTTTGCGGCCCTCGTGGTGGTGGTGGGAGGGCTTGCACCCCAGGTGCTTGCCCACCCCGCCCTGATCGCAGCAGGAGGGTAGGATGAACAAAGTGCTCATTGCGGGTCTCAAGAAGGGGTATCTTGAGACCCTGGAAAAGTGGCTCCAGGATGAGGATATCCCCTTCATCTGGGGTGAATCGCTGGAGGAAATCACCCGGGTGGTGGAGCGGATTCTGGAGGATCCGTCGGAAATTCGGGTGGTGGTGACGGATCTCGTGCTCCGGGACGTGGGCGGCATGGACTTCATTGACTGGCTCCGGCGGGAGCTGCCCACGGCGCAGGTGCTGGTGGTGGGTCCCAAATTCTCGGAGGTCCTCCAGCACATCCTGGAGAGTGAGGTGGAAAACGTTCAGGTGCTGACGGGACGGGAGATCGAGCGGAACCAGATCCTGCCGGTGATCCGGTCCGGGCTGAAAGCCGTGGCCGGTTTTGAGGGCCGGGTCACCGGCATGTCCCTGTTTGACTTTCTCCAGCTTCTCTCCATGGGAGGCTATTCGGCCACCCTTCGGGTGGAAAATCCCCGCCTGGGTCGGAGAGGAAGCATCTTCATGCGGGAGGGGCAGATCTTTCACGCAGAAACCCCGGAAGAAAAGGGCAAATCCGCCCTGTTTGAGATGATGCGGTGGCGCTCCGGGACGTTCGTGGTGGAACCGGAGGTCCCCCCGGACGTGCCCCGCAGCGTGCGGGAATCCACCGATTTTCTGCTCCTCGAATTCGCCCGGCTCATGGATGAATCCGGACAGCCGGTGCGTGCCCAGAAGGTTCCCCATCAGGAGGAGCTGGACCGCATCTTCGCCCGGATCGAGGCGGAGGTTCCGGGCTTCATGGGGGTGGCGCTCTTCAACGTGGAGGAGGGTGAACCCATCTATTACCGCACCCCTCACCCGGAATTCACCTTTGTGACCACCGCCCGGCTCTACAGCGAGCTCATGAACCTGGTGGCGGACACCACGGAAATCGCCACCCGGGGAAAAGAGACCCGGGATATGGTGGACATGGTCCTCACCCGGGACGTGAACGACGTGATCGTGATGATCCCCCTTGCGGGGTTGAAATACGCGACGCTCCTCATCTATGCCCGTGGAGAGGGGGAAGGCGGCGAGACGGGCATCGCCATCATGGACCGTTACCGGGAGGATCTGGAAGCCATCGCCCAGATGCTGGGGTAGGGATTATGCGGAGCGCCCGAAGCCACTAAATTCCGGGTGAGACCGGGTTTCCTCCATTCTTTCACCTGAGTGCTTCCCCTATTTTTCATCGGGCAGGAGGTATATTATTGCTGATAATGTGTTCTTAAAGACTAATCTCCGGGAGAACCCACCCACCGCCGGATGTCAAAGGGTGGGTCAAACCCCTCCCGGAGGGGATCTTCGGAAACTTCTCCGTTGCAGGTGTGGATGTGGAGATCCCCCGGATCCAGCACGCCCCGGGGTGGGCGGTCCTCAGAAAAGAGGGCCACATGGCGGTCATACACCAGGAGATCCCCGGGCTGAACCCCGGAAGGCCCCACCGGAACAGGACGCCCACGGGCATCCACATACCGGTCCCCTGAAGGGTGAACCTTCCGGAAGAGAGTCACCAGATACCGGTCAAACGCCCCACCCTCGTGGAAGGCACGGCTGTTGCGGTAGGGGAGATCCAGCCCCGTGGAGCGACGAAGGACCGCCACCATGAGATCCGCACAGTCCGCACCGATGAACCGCTCGGCCTGGTGGGCTTCCGGGGGGTCCTGATCCCGGAGAGACGCCGAACCGTAGATGTAGGGGAGGCCAAACCAGGCATAGGCCAGCCCCACCAGGCTCGTATCCCGGGCGATGCTCAGCCGGTGAACTCTGTCGGAGATTCCCCGCTTTTCCACAGCCTCCGCACCGGGCGAAGCCACCTCCTGCTCACCGTATCGGATCTGAACCTTGAAGCGCATGGTTCCGAGGTTGGCCCCTCCCGGTGCCCCCTTCAACACGGTGGGGCGAACGTCACAGGGGGCCGTCCAGCCCGTGTCAAACGGCGTCTCCACATACGCAAGCCGGGCCCACCAGCCCGGATTTTCCGGTCCGTTCCGGTATGCCGGATGGGCATTTTCCACCTTGAACCAGCGGATCTCCGGCTTTTCCCACTCCTCCCGCCAGGGACGGACGCCTGCAACCCCCTGAAGGGACAGAGGTCCGCCGGTGGTCCAGAAGGTGTCCTGGTCCAGGGCAACCTTCACCACCGCCTGAAGGCGACAGGAATCCCCGGAAAAAAGGAACTTCGATCCCGGTGAGGGAGGGGATCCCGAAAGGATCAGAACGGAGAGGATGTGGAGGGTGTCCATGACAAAAAGGCGGGGCCATTCGGCCCCGCCCCAAGGTTCAGTCCAGGGTGTGGTAGGTTTCCCAGCGGTGTTCCAGAAGCTTCTGGACCCGATCCCGAAACCGCCGGCTGGGCATGCGGGAGAGGGTGGGACCGAAAAAGCCCATCGCCATGAGGAAACGGGCTTCCTTCGGTGACAGCCCGCGGCTCTGGAGATAAAAGAGCTTTTCCTCATCCAGCTTGCCCACGGTGGCCGAGTGGGTGGCCCGCACATCGTCCGCCTGGATTTCCAGGCTGGGGATGGAGTCAGCCCGGGCTTTGGAGGAGAGCATGAGGTTGTGGTCCGCCTGGAAGGCGTTGGACTTGAGCGCACCGGGACGGATCCGGATCATCCCCTCAAACACCTTGCGGGCTTCATCCGACAGCACCGCCTGGGAAAGGAGCTCGCCCTGGGCGGCCGGAACCGCGTGATTGAGCTCGGCATACACGTCCACGAGCTGATGATCCATGAGCTGGAAAAGCTCCGTGTAGTTGTTTTCCGAGCCTTCGCCATAAATGTCAAAGAGGTTCCGGACATAAGCCTTCCGGGTCCCCAGGGTGGCGGCGGCAAACTGGACCTTCGCATCCCGGGAGGTTCGGGCATACCGAAAATCGGCGAAATAGGTGTTGCCCTGGAGGTTCTGAAGCAGGCTCACTGTCACCTCTGCCCCGTCACCCGCCACCACATCCACCCCGTGGACCACCAGGGTGGGATCTTCCAGGGTCACGGAATGGACCTCCTGAATCACCTCCACCCGGGCAAGGCGCTCGGCCACCACCAGGAGATAGAAGGTGTCCAGAAGCCCCTCCTCATCGTAGAGATGAAGAACCCGCACGCCGCCGGGGATTTCGGTGTCCTTCGGGACGTGGAGCACCCAGGCGTTTTTCCAGAGTCCCAGGAGAAGTCCGGCAAACCGGTTGTCCGAAAAGGCGCGGGGACCGGCCATGAAGGCCTCCCGCACCCCAGGGACGTCCAGGGCCTCCGACACGGGGAGAAGGCGCACTCCCTCACCTTCCAGGTGAGGGTACCCGTTCACCACGGTGAGAAGAACCGACGCCTCTTCCCGGCGGGCCGGGACGTCATACGCGAGCTTCCCCGCCACCGCTTCCGGCGAACGGAGGGCGCCCTCAAGTTTCCACGCACGCCCATCGAGTTCCCGGAACTGGGCATATCGGGATCGCGGGAACCCATCAAACTGCTCAAGAATCTGTAATCCATGCTGACGAAACTCCTTCAACGGTTCCGGGGTTGCCTGAAGAAGGCTTTCCCCAAAGGTTTTGATGTCGCTCATCGTGATCCTCCTTATCCCACCGAGCCTTCCATCTCAAGCTGGATGAGACGGTTGAGCTCCACGGCGTATTCCAGCGGAAGCTCCTTGGTGAAGGGCTCGATGAAGCCCATCACGATCATGGTGAGGGCTTCGGCCTCCGGGATACCGCGGCTCTGGAGATAGAAGATCTGGTCCTCGCCGACACGGCCCACCGTGGCCTCGTGCCCGATGGTCACATCCTCTTCCTCAATTTCGATGTAGGGATAGGTGTCCGTCCGGGACTCCCGGTCCAGAAGGAGGGCGTCGCACTGGACATTGGCTTTCACGTCCTTGGCCCCCTTCATCACCCGCAGAAGACCGCGATAGGAAGCCCGTCCGGTCCCCTTGGAGATGGACTTGGACACGATCCGGGACGTGGTCTCCGGTGCCATGTGGATGATCTTGGCCCCCGTGTCCTGGTGCTGGCCATCCCCGGCATAGGCGATGGACAGCACCTCACCCCGGGCTTTCGGACCTTTCAGGATAATTCCCGGGTATTTCATGGTCACCTTGGAGCCCAGGTTGCCGTCCACCCATTCCACGAAGGCGCCCTCATAGGCCACGGAGCGCTTGGTCACCAGGTTATACACGTTGGTGGACCAGTTCTGGATGGTGGTGTAGCGCACGTGGGAATAGGGTTTGGCGATGATCTCCACCACCGCGGAGTGGAGAGAGTCTTCGGAATAGATGGGCGCGGTGCACCCCTCAATGTAGTGGACGGATGCACCTTCTTCCACGATGATCAGGGTGCGCTCGAACTGGCCCATGGCCGCGGCGTTGATCCGGAAATAGGCCTGCAGGGGAATGTCCACCTTCACGCCTTTCGGCACATACACAAAGCTTCCCCCGCTCCAGACCGCGGTGTTGAGGGCAGCAAACTTGTTGTCCGTGTAGGGGACCACCGTCCCGAAATACTCCTTCACGAGATCCGGATATTCCCGGAGGGCGGTGTCCATATCCGTGAAGATCACGCCCTGTTTGGCCAGGTCCTCCCGGATGGAGTGATACACCACCTCCGATTCGTACTGCGCCCCCACACCGGCCAGGAACTTGCGCTCCGCTTCGGGAATGCCGAGCCGCTCAAAGGTTTCCTTGATGTATTCCGGAACTTCGTCCCAGGACCGGGCCTGACGGTCGGTGGGGCGAATGTAATAGGTGATTTCGTCAAAGTTGATCCCGGAAAGATCGGCACCCCAGGTGGGCATGGGCCGGCGGATAAAATGCTCATAGGCTTTGAGCCGGAGTTCCCGCATCCAGTCCGGTTCGCCCTTGATGTGGGAGATCTCCTCCACGATCCGGCGGGAAAGCCCCTTCGGGGTCTTATACACATAAAGCTCGGGATCCTTGAAGTCATATTTTTTCAGATCCACCTGAATGTCGGGTTTCTCCACCGACATGGTTCACCTCCCTTTCAGGCAACCCCCACTTCCTGGAGGATCCAGTCATAACCTTTCTCCTCCAGCATGTGGGCGAGTTCAGGACCGCCGGACTTCACAATCCGGCCGTCCACCATCACATGCACAAAATCGGGTTCAAGATAGTTCAGGATCCGCTGATAGTGGGTGATGATCAGGGCACCGAAGTCGGGACCCTTGAGGGACTTCACCGCTTCGGCCACAATCCGCACCGAGTCAATGTCCAGCCCGGAGTCCGTTTCGTCCAGGATGGCGATCTCGGGCTTCAGGGTGAGAAGCTGGGCGATTTCCGTGCGCTTCTTCTCCCCGCCCGAAAAGCCCACGTTGAGGTAGCGATCGGCGAATTCATTGGGCAGTTTCACCACATCCAGGGCCTGCTCCAGCTGCTTGCGGAAATCCAGCAGGGCTTTGCCCTTGAGGGCCTCCGGATCTTCCGCCCGCGCCTTCACCGCAGCCCACAGAAACTGGGAAAGGGCCACCCCTTCGATCTCCATGGGATATTGAAAGGCGAGAAAGAGACCGAGTTTGGCCCGCTCGTCAGGGGAGAGTTCCAGGATGTTCTCGCCCTTGAAGAGCACTTCCCCGCCCAGAACCTCATATTTGGGATGACCCATGAGGGTCATGGCCAGGGTGGACTTTCCGGAGCCGTTGGGCCCCATCACGGCGTGGAACTCCCCTTTGTTGAGTTCCAGGTTCATGCCTTTGAGGATTTCTTTTCCTTCCACCGCCACCCGAAGGTCGCGAATCACAAGATCGGCCATCGTTCCAACCTCCTTCTTGTTGTCAAATTTGACGCTCAAAGTCAACATTAAGGATACACGCCGGACGGGGGCGTGTCAAGGGATCGTTCCACGGTCGGCGTCCATGGGCGTTGATGATATGAAGCCCACGACGTATAATACCCCCATGAGCGTTGCCCTTCCGTGGGGTCCGTGGGTTCGGGAGAAGAAAATCCGGCCCTACATCACCTGGCTCGAAGCGGCCGGCGTGCGGGTGGTGCGTGCCGAGCGGGTGGAGGACCTCCGGTTTGCCGAACGCCTGCTGCTTCCGGGAGGTCCGGATGTGGACCCCCGGTATTACGGTGAACAGAATCGCTTTCCGGACAAGAACACCATCGATCCGGGACGGGACACGCTGGAATTTGCTCTCCTGGAAGAGGCGATGGAACGGGATCTGCCGGTGTTTGCCATCTGTCGGGGCCTTCAGGTTGTGAACGTGTTTTTCGGAGGAAGCCTCTATCAGCATCTCCCCGCGGAGCACCCTTCCTTCCTGCACCACGCCCGGCTTGCGCCGGAGGATCCCCTTCCGGAACACCCGGTGATGTTCCTGGGGACTCCTCCAGTGCGCTATCGCCTCAACACCCATCTTGCGCTCGTGAATTCGTCCCATCACCAGGCCATCCGGCGGGTGGCGCCCTCTCTTGAAGTGGGGGGCGTGGCACCGGACGGTGTGGTGGAGATGGTGTATGCACCGGATGCCCGGTTTCTTCTGGGCGTTCAGTGGCATCCGGAACGGGAGCCTGAAAAGGAGATTTCCACCATCCTTCGAACCCGGTTTCTTGAAGCGTAAGGAGGTTGACGATGATCCTTGTGAACGAGAACACGCGTGTGGTGGTGCAGGGAATCACCGGACGGGACGGGTCCTTCCATGCGCGCCTCATGAAAGAATACGGCACCCACGTGGTGGCCGGCGTCACCCCCGGCAAAGGGGGACAGGACGTGGACGGAATCCCGGTGTTCAACACCGTTCGGGACGCGGTGGAACAAGCCGGTGCCAACACGTCCATCATCTTCGTGCCGGCCCCCTTCGCCGCCGACGCCATCCTGGAAGCAGCCGACGCCGGGGTTTCCCTCATTGTGGCCATCACGGAGGGGATCCCCGTTCAGGACATGGCCCGGGTGCTTCGCATCCTGCGGGACAAAGATGTTCGTCTCATCGGACCCAACTGCCCGGGGGTGATCTCCCCTGAGGTCGCCAAGGTGGGGATCATGCCCGGTCACATTTTCAAAAAAGGGCCCGTGGGGGTGATCTCCCGGAGCGGTACGCTGACCTATGAGGTGGTGGCGGCCCTCACCGCAAAGGGTCTGGGCCAGTCCACGGCGGTGGGGATCGGCGGAGACCCCCTCATCGGCACGCGCTTCATTGATCTTCTGGAGATGTTCGAGAAGGACCCCGAAACGGAGGCCATTGTGCTCATCGGCGAGATCGGCGGGACCGACGAACAGGATGCCGCAGCCTATATTCGGGACCACGTGACCAAACCCGTTGTGGCCTTTGTTGCCGGACGGACGGCGCCCCCCGAGAAGCGGATGGGCCATGCGGGCGCCATCATCTCCGGCGGCGAGGGCACGGCCGAAGAAAAGATCCGCGCCTTTAAGGCGGTGGGGGTGAAGGTGGCTGCCATCCCTGCCGAGGTGGCGGATCTCGTGGCCGACGCCCTGGGTCGATGAAAGCTCTTCTTCTCTTCGGTGCGCTGGTGGCCGGCTTCCTGGCCCTTCTCCTCACCTGGAAGGGGCCCCAGCGCACCCTGGCCCAGCGTGTAGCCGGAGGCTTCCTGGCCCTCCTGGGTCTGTTCTGGTTCCTGGGACTTGCGAGCCACGCCCTCCATCAGTCCCCCAACTGGATGGGCACGCTGGGGCAAACCCTGGCCGGGGTGACCACCCGATACCTGGGCTGGTTTCTCGCCTTCTGGACCAGTCTCCTTGTGCTCGTTCTGGGGAGCATCCACCTGGCCCGTCCCCGGGAACATCACCCTCTCCTTGCAGGCCTGGTGCTGTATGGTGGGGTCTGGATTGCCCTTCTTCTTCCCTTCTTCCACCTCCCCTTTGACGAGGGGATTCTCCCCCGGATGCTGTACGGTGCCCTCCGGGAAGTCTTTGGCCCCGTGGGTGGCGTGCTCATCCTGAATCTCCTTCTCGCGGCCACGCTTGCGGCGGCCTGGATGATCCTGCGGGGACTTGCGTCCGGTTCCCGTTCCACGTCCTCTCCTGGGGAAGGACCCGCAGACACCCTGGCCATGCCGTCCACCCTGGCGGGTCTGATCGGGTCCGAGGAAGATGAAGAACCCGGAAGTGCCAGCCCCCCGGACTCTCCTCCGTCCCTCTTTCCCCCGCCCTCCCCAGATGCGGAGACGCCCGAACCGCCGGAAGTCCTCCCGGACAACGGGAACCCCCCGGAATCCTCTTCGTCCTCAACCCTTCGCCCCACGTCCTCGGGATTGAAATCGGGATTGAAAGAGGTCCACACCCCCCTTGTGTATCCCAAGAGCGAGGCGCTGGTTTCCCTGCTTTCGGATCCGGTGCCTTCGGAGCGGGTTCCGACCGAGGTGTATGAAGAGCAGGCCAAACAGCTTCAGGACGTCCTGGAAGAGTTCGGGATCTCCGGGAAAGTGGTGAATTTTTCCCCCGGCCCGGTGGTCACCCGATATGAATATGCCCCCGCGCCGGGGGTCAAAATCTCCCGCATCACCCAGCTCGCGGATGACCTGGCCCTCCGTCTCAAAAGCAGCCAGATCCGGGTGGTGGCTCCCCTTCCCAACAAAGGTCTCGTGGGCATCGAGGTCCCATCCCCCAAGCGGCGGACCGTGCACCTCAAGGAACTGGTGGACCGTCCGGAATTCCGGAAGATGCATTCTCCTCTGGCTTTTGCCCTGGGTGTGGACCCGTCGGGCTATCCCATGTTTGGAGACCTCGCCAAAATGCCCCACCTGCTCATCGCGGGGGCCACGGGCTCCGGAAAATCCGTGGCCATCAACACCATGATCACCAGCATCCTGTTCCGGGTGGGTCCCGAGCAGGTTCGCTTTCTCCTTGTGGACCCGAAACGGGTGGAACTTTCCTTTTATGAAGGCATCCCTCACCTTCTCATGCCCGTGATCAAAGAGAGCGAAGCCGCCGTGGAGGCCTTGCGACAGGCGGTGAAGTGGATGGAGTTTCGCTATAATCTCCTGGCCAAAGCGGGGCGGCGGGATATCGGCTCCTACAACCGCTGGGCTCAGAAATCGGGCCAGTCCCTCATGCCGTATATCGTGATCATCATTGACGAGTTTGCCGACATCATCCTCACCTCCGACCGGAAGGAGGTGGAAGAACCCCTTGCCCGCCTGGCCCAGATGGCCCGGGCGGTGGGCATCCACCTGGTGGTGGCCACTCAGCGCCCATCCGTGGACGTGATCACCGGAACCATCAAGGCGAACTTCCCGGTCCGGATTGCCTTCAAGGTGGCGTCCCGGGTGGACTCCCGGACCATTCTGGACCAGCAGGGGGCGGAAAAACTCCTGGGGAAAGGGGACATGCTCTTCATTCCCCCGGGAGAAGCCGAGCCCATCCGCCTCCACGGACCCTACATTTCCGAGGAGGAAACCCGGAAGGTGGTCCACACCCTGATCGAGCAGTATCTGCGCCGTCATCTCCTCCAGCGACTGCCTTCCTTTTCCAGCGTGGACGACTTCATCCAGTCCGTTCTGGATGACGGGCACTATGTGGCCTTCATCCGGGACGACGAACCCGGCACCGAGGAGCGGGTGTATCACTTGGTCCGCAGAATCCAGGAACACGCCGGAGTGAACACCCAGAAAGCCATGGAGGTGATCCGGGACATCCGGAAACACTATTATCTCCCCATTCCGGAACTTCAGGCCGCTCCCATCCAGCACATGCGCCTGCGGGACCTTTCGGAGGACGAACTCCGGGTGATGGTCCAGCAGGTGGTGGGTTTTGCCGAAAGCAACCGGAAACGGATCACCGAGGAAGAAGGTGCGGATCTCCTGGGTGTTCCTGCGGCCCTCATACGGGAGCTGTTTGCGGAGATGAAACGGGTGGGCATCCTGATGCCCCCGCGAGGAAAGCGCGGAGGTGCGTGGCGACTCCGTGTGAACGACCATGAGGCGATGGAGCGATGGGAAAAACGAAAAAGCAGCAAGCCAGGAAACTTCTGATCGTTGAGTCCCCCACCAAGGCCCGCACCCTGAAGCGGTATCTCAAAGGGGTGGAGGTCCTGGCGTCCATGGGGCATGTGAAAGACCTCCCCAAGAGCGATTTCGGGGTGGATCTTGAGACGTTTGAACCTTCCTACCGGGTGCTGAAAGGCAAGAAAAAGGTCCTGGATTCTCTGAAAAAAGCCGCCCAGCAGGCAGAGGAAATCTATCTCGGCACCGACCCGGATCGGGAAGGGGAAGCCATTGCCTATCACATCGCTGAGGAAATCCGGAAAAAGGCGCCCCAGAAACCCGTTCACCGGGTTCTGTTCTTTGAAATCACACCCGAGGCGGTCCGGGAGGCTCTCCAGTCTCCCCAGGAACTGGATCTCCGGAAGGTGGAGGCCCAGAAAGCCCGGCGGATTCTGGATCGGATCGTGGGCTACAAGGTGAGTCCGGTGCTCTGGCGGGTTCTGCGCCAGACGAACCTTTCGGCGGGACGGGTCCAGACGGTGGCTCTCCGGCTTCTGTGCGAGCGGGAAGAGGAAATCCAGGCCTTCAAGCCCCGGTCCTATTATGTCCTCCGGGTGGTTCTTGAAAAAGACGGCGTGACGTTTGAGGCCTTCCTCCGGGGACTGGGGAAAGAAAAACCTGCGGGCCAGAACGTTCAGCTGGACAAGGAAACCGCCGAGGACCTTGCAAGCCGGCTTCAGGGGAAAACCCTCCGGGTGGAACAGATCCTCCGGAAGACCCGGAAAATTTCTCCACCCCCGCCCTTCAAGACCTCCACCCTCCAGCAGGATGCGGCCAACCGCCTCCGGTTTTCCGCCGCCCGCACCATGCAGCTTGCCCAGAGGCTGTATGAGGGGCTGGAGGTGGAAGGGAAAACCCGGGGGCTCATCACCTATATGCGGACAGACTCCGTTCGCCTCTCGGAAAAGGCCGTCCGGGCCATCCGGAAGTGGATCAAAGCCCACGTGGGAGACGATTACCTCCCGTCCCGCCCCCGGCAATATCAGGACAAAGGCCCGGCCGTTCAGGGTGCCCACGAGGCCATCCGGCCCACGGCGGTGGATCTCACGCCAGAACGGGTGGCCCGGGACATCGACAGAGACGCCGCGCGGCTGTATGACCTCATCTGGCGGCGGGCGGTGGCCAGCCAGATGAAACCTGCAGAAGTGGAAAAAACCGACGTGATTCTCCGCCACGAAGATGCCCTCTTCGTGGGTTCAGCCCAGAAACTTCTGTTTGACGGCTTTTTCAAACTCTACGGCGATCCGCCGGAGACCTCCGAACTCCCTCCCCTTCAGGAAGGGGAAGTGATCCGCATCCGTTCCGTGGAGGTGCTGGAGCGAACCACCCAGCCTCCTCCCCGCTACACGGAAGCCACCCTGGTTCAGACCCTGGAGAAACTGGGGATCGGACGACCGTCCACCTATGCCCCCACCATCCAGACCCTGTTTGCGCGGGGGTATGTGGAGCGGATGGGCCGGGCCCTCAAGCCCACGGATCTGGGGATGACCGTGTATAAGCTTCTGATTCCCCGGTTCCCCGATCTGTTTGAAACCTCCTTCACCGCCCGGATGGAAGAAGCCCTGGACCGGATCGAGGCGGGGGAAGAAGACCGGAAAGCCCTGCTCAAACGGTTCTATGCGTCCTTTGAAGAAACCCTGAACCGGGTGATGGAAAACCTGGACGAGATGCGGGATAGCCTCACCGAATCCACCGATGAGGTGTGTCCCGAGTGCGGGGCGCCCCTGGTGAGCCGGTGGGGAAAATACGGACGGTTTCTTGCCTGTTCCCGCTATCCCGAGTGCACCTATACCCGGAACATCACGTCGGGATTGCCCTGTCCTTCCTGTGGGGAAGGAGAACTTGTGAAACGGAGAGCCCGCAAGGGAGGACGCACCTTCTGGGGCTGCAGCCGGTATCCCGCCTGCACCTACACCACCCGCGGGACTCCCACGTCTCAGGCCTGTGAGGTGTGTGGATACCCCGCCCTTTTCCGGTATGGACGAAAAACCTTTTGTCCGAAATGCGAACTTGAAAAGGAGAAAAAACAGGAGGCCAAGGAATGAGCGAGGTTCGGGACATGGTGATTGTGGGCGGTGGTCCGGTGGGCCTTTTCGCAGCCTTCTACGCCGGATTCCGGGGGATGAAGGCCACGGTGCTTGAGGCCCTTCCGGAGGTCGGCGGTCAGCTCACCGTGCTTTATCCCAACAAATACATTTACGACGTGGCAGGTTTCCCCAAAATCCTGGCCAAAGACCTCGTGGCCAATCTGCTGGAACAGGCCCGGCGGTACGACCAGGAGATCCGGACGGAAGAACCGGCTCAGGACCTTGTGCGGCACGACGACGGAACCTTCACCGTGCGCACCCCTAAAGGGGAATATCCCACCAGAAGCGTGCTCATCACGGCGGGAATCGGACGGTTCACCCCCAACACCCTGGATCGTCCGGGCGTGAAAGAATACGAAGGCAAAGGCGTGTTCTATTTTGTCCGGGACCCGCAGGATTTTAAAGACAAACGGGTCCTGGTGGTGGGCGGCGGTGATTCGGCGGTGGACTTTGCCCTGATGCTGGTGGGAGTGGCCAAGTCGGTGACCCTGATTCACCGGAGAGACCGCTTCCGTGCCCACGAGTCCAGCGTGAAAGAGCTCTTCGCCTCACCCGTGAACGTCCGCCTCTTCCACGAACTCAAGGAAATTCGGGGTGACGGTGAAAAACCCACCGAAGCCGTGATCTTTCACAACCAGACCCAGGAAGAAGACACCCTCCCGGTGGATGCCGTGATTCTGGCGCTGGGATACCGGGCCAACCTGGGTTCCATCGCAAACTGGGGACTGGAACTGGAAGGGCGAAACATCAAGGTGAACTGTCGCATGGAAACCAACATCCCCGGGGTGTATGCGGCGGGGGACGTGGTGTATGTGGAAGGGATCGGAAATCTCAAACTGCTGGTTCTGGGCTTTGCCCAGGCGTCGCTGGCGGTGAACGTGGCCAAGATCCACGTGGACCCCTCAGCCAAACTCTTCCCCGGCCATTCCTCCAATCTGGCCGAGGCGGCATCCAAATCCTGACCCTCCGGGGGTCCAAACAAGGAGGTGAACGATGCGTGCACTCATGATTCTTGCGATTCTGGCTACGCCACTTGCGGGGGTTGCGGCCGATTCACACGGGCACGAGCATGAGCATGAACACGCGGTGAAGGCTGAAAAGGTCACCCTCTCCGGTGTGGTGAGCGGGGCGGTGTGCGGCGTGCACGGGATGGGTTGCACCCACAAACCCGATCCGGAACACCATTTTGAACTCCTGGGTCTCTTCGTGGACGGCAAGGGCTTTTTCTTCCTGATCAACGTTCCCCCGGAAGCCCTCCGCAAGGTGAACCGGGAAGACGTGACCGTCGAGGGCGAGCTCTATCCGGACATGCACGCGGTGTACGTCCACACCCTGCGCAAGGGCGATCAGGTGATCTTCCAGCAGACCCCCCACAAACACGATCACGATTAAGCGTCTGAAGGGGAAAGCCCTGTCTTTCCCCTTCCTGCCGGGAATCTGAAACAGGGAGGTTCACGTTGGCACTGAAACTTGTGATTGCCGGTGCAGGCAACATCGGGCGTTCCACCGCCCTTCTGGGGAAATACTTCTTCCGGGATGCAGAGATTTTTGTGGGGGACATGAACCCCCGGCGAGCGGAGGCGGTGGCATCCCTTGTGGAGGGTAAAACCTTTGCCCTTCCGGAGGAGGGGCTTTCCGACGACCTTCTCCGGGTTCTGGAGGACGCCACGGTCCTGGTGGACTGCCTTCCCGGAAAGGAAGCCACCCGGATGGCGGAAGCAGCCCTCCGGACCCGGACCCATTACATCAACCTCACCGAACATATCCACGCCACCGAAGCCATCACCCGGATGGTCCGGGAAGCCGGGGAGGTATCTGTGGGCTTTGTGCTCCAGGCCGGTCTTGCCCCGGGGTTCATCAACGTGCTGGCCGTGCATCTGGCCTCGGTGTTTGAAGACCGTTTTGGTGCCCATCCCGCCGACATCCGGATGCGGGTGGGCGCCCTCACCCCGCGGGTGTCCTCGCCCCACTTCTACGCCCTCACCTGGAGCAGCATGGGGGTGGCGGTGGAATACGTGAAGCCCTCCATCGTGATCCGGGAAGGAAAGCGCACCCTCCTCGCTGCCCTTTCAGAGCCGGAAACCCTGGTGCTCAACGGCGTCACCCTGGAAGCCGATCTCACCTCAGGGGGTGCAGCCAGCACGCCGGAACACTTTGAAGGAAAGGTGGACCGTCTGGATTACAAAACCCTCCGCTGGCCGGGGCATTTCGCCTGGGTGCGGGACTTCCTGTCCGGCCTTCCTGATCACCTTTCGGATGAGGAGCGGATCCAGGCCCTGCACGATCATCTGGTGCAAAACGTCCCGGTGGTGGAGGAGGACTGGGTGGTGGCCTATGCCGTCGTCCTGGGCCGGGATAAAGAGGGTGTGTTCCGGAGCCTGGACCGGATGGTGGATGTCCGGCCCGGTGTGTTCGGAGGGCATCGCCTCTCGGCCATTCAGGCCACCACCACGGCAGGCGCTCTCCAGGCCCTGGACATCCTCCTGGAGCATGACCTCCGGGGCGTGATTTTCCAGACCGACCTCCCGGCCGAAGACTATCTCCGGGGCCGGATCATCCGGGAGGTCTATGGAGATGTGGCTTTTCCGGAAGCTCCGGGCGGTGCGCGTTGACAGGCTTTTCACCATCCTCTATCCTTCCCCCGGACGGGAGGTAATGGGGTGATTGTTCTGTTCTTAGCCTTTGTGGGAGGGCTGGATTTCCTGAGTTTCCCCGATGCTCCGCCGGTGGGAGGGACGGGCGTTTCCGCCCTCCGGTGGTGGGCGGGCGCATCCATCGTGCGCCTGGATGTGGAGGCTTCACCCTGGACGGGGGGGCTCCGATATTTTGATTTCGGAGAGTTTGAGGCCCAGACGGAGGTTCCCCAGGACAACCCCGTCCGGTTCCGCCCCTATGCGCTGGAGGGCTGGATCGGGCGGCGTTATCCCATGGACCCCCGCCTTTCCGTCACGCCTGCCCTGGGAGGATTTCTGTTCAGCACACCGGAATATCACCTCCAGGGCGCTTTTCTTCATCTGATGTTCCGCTATCGTCTGGAAGGAAACGTCCGACTTCCGGTCACCCCCCTCCTGGACGGAGGGGTACGGTATCTCGGGGTGAATCCCCAGAGCTACGCCGAACTGGTGGATCTCCCCCAGATCTTTTTCCTCCGCCTTCTCTTCCCCCATCCCCGCTTCCGGGTCGCCCTGTTCTGGCGATCCGTTCAGGCCTATGGCTCACGGGACTGGTTCCGGGGGCCCGGTGTGGAGCGGGGGGTGGAGGCCACCTACCGTCATCCGCGGTTTACGGTGGGGGCGGAATTCCGGGACGGAAGGGAACTGGATCCCTTCCGGGTGTTCGTTGCCCTCCCCTACGGCCCCTGGACGGTGTTTTATCGCCACACCTTCACCCGGTCCGTGGAGGACCTGGTGCAAATCGGAGTGCTGTATCATGGCCGTTCTGGATTTTGAACGCCCCATCGTGGAGCTTGAGCGGAAGATTCAGGAACTCTCCCTGGCGGTGCGGGACCGCCCGGAACTCCAGCAGGAGCTGGATGCCCTTCGGGCACGGCTCCGGCATCTCCAGGAGGAGGTGTTCTCCCGCTTAACCCGGTGGCAGAAGGTTCAGCTCGCCCGCCACCCCGACCGGCCCCACGCCCTGGACTTCATCCACGGGATGACGGAGGTCTTTGTGGAACTTCACGGGGACCGAACCCTCCGGGACGACCCTTCCGTCGTGGCGGGGCTCGGGCAAATCGGTGACTTCCGGGTGGCCATCATCGGGCAAGAGAAGGGACGGGACCTGAAATCCCGGCAGTTCCGGAACTTCGGGATGCCCCAGCCGGAAGGATACCGGAAAGCCCTCCGGACCATGAAACTCGCGGAGAAGTTCGGCCTTCCGGTGGTGACCTTAGTGGACACCCCCGGCGCCTATCCGGGCATTGAGGCCGAACAGCATGGCCAGTTCTATGCCATCGCCCGGAACATCTACGAAATGCTGGGACTTCGCATCCCCCTGGTGACGGTGGTCATCGGAGAAGGGGGATCGGGAGGGGCGCTCGCCCTTGCGGTGGCGGACCGGGTGTATGCCCTTCAATACAGCATCTATTCCGTGATTTCGCCGGAAGGCTGCGCCTCCATTCTCTTCCGGGATGCGGCACGGGCGCCGGAAGCGGCGGAAGCCCTGAAACTCACCGCGGAAGACCTCCTGGCGCTGGGCGTGGTGGACGGTGTGATCCCCGAGCCGCTGGGCGGTGCCCACCGGGACCCCCACACCACCATCCAGTCCACCCGGAAGGTGATCCTCCAGGCCCTGGAGGAGCTTTCCCGGATTCCGGAGGACGACCTTCTCTTTCGCCGAAAAAACCGGTATCTCCGGTTCGGTGTGTTCGAGGAACTGCATGGGGAAACGGAACAAACGTCCTGACGCTTCTCGCAGGGATCTGCCGGAAGGCCTCCTGATCGCCCGGGAAGGTCCCCATTTCCGCCTTCGCACGGAGGATGGCCGGGTGCTTCGGGCGCTGGTGCGAAGCCGGATTCTCCGGACCCACGGGCCCGTGGTGGTGGGAGACCGGGTCCGGTTCCGGGAGCTCCCCGGTGAGGAGGCCGTGGTGGAAGAAGTTCTGCCCCGGACGTCCTTTTTGCCCCATCCCCCTGTGGCCAATGTGGATCAGGTTCTGGTGGTGGTGAGCCTGGTGGAGCCCGACCTGGACGAATGGTTCCTCAACCGTGTGCTGGTGGCCTCAGAAGCCTTCGGACTGGAAGCCCTCATCGTCCTGAACAAGGTGGACCTCGTGCCCCCGGAAGAGGTGGAAACCTTTCGGGAACGGTATGGGCAGAAGGTGGGCTATCCCGTCTTTCCCACGAGCGCCGTCACGGGTGAAGGGCTGGAACGTCTTCGCGAAGTGCTGCGGGACAGGATCAGCGTCCTTGCCGGACCCTCCGGCGTGGGCAAATCCGCCCTGCTCAACCGCCTGATCCCCGGCGCATCCCTCAAGACGGGAGACGTTTCGGAAAAAACGGGTCGGGGTCGGCACACGACCACCTGGGTGGAACTCCTTCCCCTTGACGACGGCTGGGTGGCCGACACCCCGGGCTTTTCCCGTCTGGACCTGGGCGCCTGGATGGAGCCGGAAGAACTGGATCAGTATATGCGGGATTTCCAGAAATTCCTGCCCTGTGCCTTCCGGGACTGCACCCACACGGAGGAACCCGGCTGCGCCATCCGGGAGGCGCTGGAACGCGGGGAACTGGATCCCTTCCGCTACCGTTTCTATTTTGCACTGAAGGAAGAACTGGAAGAGGCCCGGGCGTGGCGACGGAAAAAGCGGTGAGCGCCGGATGACCCTTCTCGTTGTCGCCCTGCTTTATGGCACCCCCACCCGCATGGACACCCTCATCCGGGACGGGCTGGAGCTGGTGTATGAGCAAAAATATCCGGAAGCCCTGTTTCTCTTTGACGACATCGTGCGTCAGTGGCCGGACGAGCCCGCAGGGTATCTCCTGAAAGCCGCCACCCTGGCCACCTATATGCTGGACTACACCACCTATGAACCGGAAAAAGACTTTTACGCGCTTGCGGAAACCGCCATCCGGAAAGCCCGGGCAAGGCTGGAGGTGGTGGAGGATCCCCGGGAGCGGGCCTGGCTGTTTTTCTTTCAGGGAGCGGCGTTTCTGTATCGTGCCGAGCGCAAAGCCCGTCATTCCGATTATCTGGACGCCGCCAAAGACGGATGGCGGGGCTACAAATCGCTCATGAAGGCGGTGGAGCTGGATTCCACCCTGTACGATGCCTATCTCGGGATCGGAACGGTGCACGTGGCGCTGGCGAAAATTCCCGGATGGATCCGGTTTTTCATGCCCTTTCTCCCTCCGGGTGATGTGGAGCGAGGCCTGCGGGAGATGCGCCTTGCGGCGGAGAAGGGGCGGTATGTCCACATGTTCGCCCACGACGCCCTGGCCTACACCCTGGCCTATCTGGGGCGTCCCCGGGAGGCGCTGCCTTTTGCCCTCTACGCCGCCCGAAAATACCCTCAGAACCGCAACTTTCTCTGGACGCTCGCGTATGTGTATGGGCGGATGGGCCGCTGGCGGGACTGGTTTGAGGTGCACAAGGCCATTTTCTTCCTGACGGTGCGGGATCAGTTCCGGTCCACCTATGATGTCGCCCTTGCGACGCTGAAACTGGCGCAGGGGTATTACTATATCGGACGCAAAGCTGAGGCGCTGTGGTATCTGGAGGTGGCGGAGGGGCTCATGTGGCAGGCGGATCAGAACCTTCCCGAGTGGGGCCGTCTCAAGAAGAGCGTGGATGAACTGTACCGGAAATTGGGGAAATCACCCCGGGGACCCCTTGCCGCTTCAGATCCCGCAAAGCTCCGGTCGGTGCTGGACTCCCTTCGGGCGCAGGGGGGATAAAAAGAAACCGCGCGCCCGGGAGGACTCGAACCCCCAACCTCCTGGTCCGTAGCCAGGCGCTCTGTCCAATTGAGCTACGGGCGCGCAGGCCCTGTTAGTATACGGAACCCCCGCGGAAACATCAAGACCCCCATGGCAACTCAAGCGGACTCCCTTCCTTTGCAAAAACCGGGAACTGTCAAAAGGGACAACGCTGGAATAAGAATCTGGTAAAAATCTTAGGTGATTCATCAATCTATTCCACCCTCAGGAGCTCCAGAAATAACTCATAAAGATCCTCATCACGATGATTGTATCGATACTCCAGTTCTTTCAAATAATACGGAAACCACCGAGATGATAACCCATGAAACTGCATCAGCCGTTCCTTCGCATAACTCCAGAAACCCTCAATCCCGTTGATATACACCTTCCCGTTCTTAAAACGCTTCCCATGGTCGATTCGCTCATGACGAAATCCGTACATCACCAGGCTGTCATAGCCTTTGAACTGATCCGTGTACACCAGACTTCCCCTTTTCACCTTCCGAATCGCCTCCCTTAACAACGTTTCTGCCTTCACATCCTTCACCACCTCCACTTTCACCTTCCCACCACGCTCCAGAATCCCAAACACCGGAATCTTCCCTTCCGCCCCCCTCCCTCTCTTGCCCTTCCTCCGACCTCCAAAGTAACTCTCATCCATCTCAATCTCCCCCCACAAAAGATCGTCTTTCGTCGCCTCTTCCACAATCTTCTTGCGAAAAAGCATGTACAAACGCCTCACCGTGTTGTACGCAAGCCCCAACTCTTTCGACGCACGCAAGACAGGAATCTCCAGCTCAAACATTTTCAACGCCAGCAAAAACTGGCCATATTTCACACCGGATCGCTCCAGCACACTCCCCTTCCTCACCCCCCATTCCCGCTTACATCCATAGCACTTATACGATTTCCTCCGCGCACGCTTCACCTTGTCGCTCCCGCAGTACGGACACGTGCGAAACGTCTTGAGAATTCCTTTCTCCCGTAAAAACGCTTCCGCCTTCTTTTCGTCCGATGCAATCTTGCTTAATTGAACCAGGTCCATCGTTTCCCTCTTCTGTTGCCTTTTAGTATACACTAATGGACCCGTTTAATCAATCACCATAATTAATTCTTTGATCCATTCCTTGATGATATGTAGTTGCATCACTATTTCCAAAAACAAGAGGGCCCCCTAACAAAGCTCCAAGCTCCCAAAGGCGAAGTGGTTCAGCTTCAAAATCTAAAGTATAATAATCTCCATTCTCATCTTGAATAGTTAAGACTTTTGGAAACAATAATATGTTTAAGGTGTCAGCCGCATTAAAAGGAATTCCTACAGCCAGTCTTGTAGAATCAGCTTCTAAAACTCTACCTATACCATATGCATTAGTATAATCCGTATATTTTGAATTTGGGTTCACCGGTCTAATCCAAAATACAAATCCTGGATTAATTCTAGTTTCATTTTTCTTTTCAAAGCCTTTCACTCTAACTAAATATTCTAAATTAACCTTATTCTTATCTTTATTTCTTTCCTTCTCACGATATCTCAAATTAAAATTTCCTCCTAAATGAGGCAATTTTCCTACAAAATGTCCTCTCCATTTTGTTTTAATATCAACAAAGTAATTGCCTTTAGGCAATCTCCTCAAATCTAATTTACCTTTGCCTCTTAATCTTGCAACTACCCTGCCAGCAACATCATAAATATCTACTTCTTCCACACCTCTAATCTTACTCAAATCTAAAATTCCATTCTTATATTGTAAATAAACTTCTTTTTGCCTTAAACCAGGATCATTACTTTCAGAAACTTGAACAGGATTCAACACCAATCTCTTATGGAGTTCATTCGCTTGCACAGTATCTTGTAACAATAATAATGTGTTAGGATCATTTATTCCTAACAATTGTTGCCAATCAGGAGGAACACCTCCTAATGGTAGGAATGAGTAAGATACAGTGGTATCGCGAAGTTGAGGATCATGATTAATTCCATAATATTCTATACGCCAAGAACCTCCAACATTAGGCCATTCAATATGTGTTTGATAAACCTCAACTCTAAAAGAATCCGGACAGACGTCCACCCAGGTGGCAAGGGTCTCGGGGACGGCGGGACCCCGGAGGGTGTCTTTGAGACAGAAGATGTTGAGATAGAGGGTGTCCTGGAGGGTGGTCTGGAGGGCGGAGGATGAAGAACGGCTTCCTCCCACCCCAAGGAGGGCGGAAAGGATCACCATCGCCAGCCGAACACGCATCCGTCCCTCCAGGTGTCAACGCATCGTTCGTGATGATAGGAGAAGATGAAAGATCTGTCAAGGGGGGTCATTTCACCGAAGTTGCCGAATTCAGCAGGAAGCTTCACCTCCCCGCAATGAACAAGAAAAGCTATGTCGGAAAGAGGCCATGTCCGGACTTCTGTCCCCACAACAAACCCTCCCCGTGGGGAACGGGGAGGGTGGGGGTAGGGGTTGCCTCGTACCAGAGAGGGGACTGTCTTCCAGCAAAAATTTTGCCAAAATGGGGGACAGGGCAGAAAGGGCGTTTGGACACGAATTCACCGGGCAAATTCCGGCTTTCCCCTTTTCGCCCCATCTTCACTTTTGAGAAAACGGGGGGTTGGGGTGCGTCAAAGATGAGACGGACCCAGGGGCGAGCCTTTTCCAAGGTCCAGCCCGTGCACGCCCGGAAGGTCCAGCCTCAAAGCCCGGAAAAGCGCGTGGCGCCGTCCCACGGGACCTTCCAGAAGGTGGGTGAACACCACCGGAAGGGATCCGACCCTCTCCAGGGCGGAAAGAAAGGTCTTCAACCGGGGCAGGGGACCCAGAAGTCCCGGCTTCACCACGGCCACCGCCACCCACCCTTTCCGGATCCACGCCGTGGCCATCTCCATGCAATCCCGCAAACTCTCATCCAGCGCCACGCGGATGCCCGCCCGTGCCAGGCTCTCCACACACGCTCCATCTGCAGGAGCACAGGGCTCCTCCACAAAATCCAGGGGAAGGCGCCGGAGCATGGGGACGAGTTCCTTCAGGTCTTCGGGACCAAACGCGCGGTTCGCATCCAGCCGGAGCTGAAGTTCCCGGGGCGGGTTCTCCACCCAGAAGGCCACATCGTCCAGGGTCCGGACCTTGGCCTTGATCACCCGATACCCCATTGCCCGGAGGCGTTCTTCCACACCCGGCTCCCACACCCATACACCCTTTGCCTGCCTTTTTCCGGGTATCCCGGCGTGGGCATGGGTGTGGACCCGTCGGTCCGGAGGGACGAGATCACGAAGGGTGCGCCCCCGTTCGCGGGCACGGAGCTCCATCATGGCGGACTCCAGTGCAAACGCAAAGGGTGCAGGCCAGTCCTTCAGGCGCGCCTCCATCTCCCGGGCTGTGCCATTTCCCTCCCTCTCCGGCGGTTCCTGATGATCCAGAGGGGCGGCTTCCCCCCGACCGCACAGGGAGCCCCGGCACAGGGTGAGAATCCAGGATAGGCGGAGAGGAACACCCTCAAGCCGGCGGGATTCCCACCGGAAGGTGGTTTCATCCATGGGGGGCAAGGGGGGCCGGGACCCGGGCCAGGCGGATCAGGTTGGTGGATCCCCGCTGTCCAAAAGGCACGCCCGCCACGATCACCACCCGGCACCCCGGCCGGGCAAGGCCCATCTCCACCGCCTGACGGAGGGCAATGGCCACCATGTCATCCGTGTTGGCCGGTGTGGGAGCGGTGGTGCTCCGCACCCCGAAATACAGGGTGATCTGGCGGGCCACCCGTTCATCCGTCGTGAGGGCGAGAACGGGAACCCTGGGACGGTATCGGGCAACCCGCTGGGCAGTCGCACCGGATGAGGAAAAAACCACAATGAGATCGGCCGGAAGGGTCTCGGCCAGATCCACCGCGGCGTGGGCCACTGCATCCTGAGGAGCAGACAGGGGTTCCGGCCGCTGTTGAAGGAGGGTTCCCTGAAACTCCTCAGACGCCTCCACCGCCCGGGCAATCCGATCCACCACCCGAACCGCCTCCACCGGATAGTCGCCCATGGCGGTTTCCGCAGAGAGCATCACCCCATCGGAACCGTCGAAGATCGCATTGGCCACGTCGGTCACTTCCGCCCGGGTGGGGGAAGGATTGTGGAGCATGGACTCCAGCATCTGGGTGGCGGTGATCACGGGTTTTCCTGCGTGTCGTGCTTCCCGGATCAGGCGTTTTTGCACCAGGGGGATTTCGTGGAGGGGCAGCGCCACCCCCAGATCCCCGCGCGCCACCATCACACCGTCCGCTTCTTTGAGGATTTCCGAAAAATGCTCCACCGCACCCGGTCGCTCGATCTTGGCCATCACCCGCACATGTTCGCCCCCCAGGCGGGCAAGCTCCTGGCGAAGCAGACGGATATCGTCACCCCTGCGCACAAAACTCATGGCCACCCAGTCCACCCCCATGTCCACTCCGAAGCGGAGATCCTCCAGATCCTTGGGTGTGAGGGGGGGAATGGGGAGCTCCAGACCCCGCACGTCCAGTCCGCTCCGGGAGGTGATGGGGCCACCCGCTTCCACCGTGGCCACCACATCGGAAGGGCGAACCTCCCGGACCCGGAGAACGATCTGCCCGTCCCTGAGAAGAACCCGGTGACCGGGGGCAAGGGACCGGAGCAGTTCGGGGATGGGAACGGGGAGAAGATGGGCGTTTCCTTCCTTGACCTCCGAAGAAAGGATCACCTCATCGCCGCGGCGGAGTTCCACCGTGTCGGGCACAAGTTTTCCAATGCGGAGCTTGGGGCCCTGAAGATCCTGAAGGATCACAACCACCCGCCCCAGATCCCGGGCGATGGATCGGACCAGAAGCATCACCCGCCGGTGAATGTCGTGATCCCCATGGCTGAAGTTGAGACGGACGACATCCACCCCCGCCTCAAGGAGCCGCCTCAACACCTCAGGGGTCCAGGATGCCGGCCCCACGGTGGCCACAATCCGAGTCCGCCGGGCGTCCATCAGGAAAAGGGCGGTGTGGTGTAGAGGGCGCGGAGTTCCTCCAGGGGGATCTTCTCCCCATCCGCTTCCAGAACAAACTCGTCCAGGACCTGCCCCACCACCTGCCAGGGAAGGCCCTCCTCTTCCAGAAAGGCCATCACCTGATCCCGGAAAGAAGGTGGAACGGTGATCACAAACCGGCTCTGCCACTCCCCGAAGAGGGCCCGCTCTTCCATATCCCCGAAATAGGCAAATCCCAGGCCACTTGCAAAGGCACCCCGAAGAAGCGTGAACAGGAGCCCACCCAGACTCACATCATCCACACTGGCCACCCACCCCCGGCGCTGGAGTTCCCGGATCACCTGGTGAAGACGCTTTTCAAACGCCAGGTCCACGCCGTCGGGGGCATAGGTGTCCTCACCATAGAGCACCCGGAGATATTCGCTCCCCCCCACCTCGCCCACCGGTTTCCCCACCACCCAGATCTCGTCCCCGGGTGTGCGGAAATCGGGAAGAAACACCTTCCCCACAGGAACGAGCCCCACCATGCCGATGATGGGCGTGGGGTCAATCCGGTGACGGGGGGACTGGTTATACAGGCTCACATTGCCCGACACGATCGGAATCCCAAAGGCTTCCGCCGCTTCAGCCATTCCCCGGGTGACCGCATCCAGCTGGGCATACACCTCCGGGTCTTCCGGATTGGCGAAATTCAGGCCGTTGGTGAGGGCGATGGGGTCTCCTCCCACCGCCACGATGTTCCGGGCCGCTTCCGCCACCACGGCTTTCCCTCCTTCATAGGGATCCAGGGCCACCCAGCGGGAATTGCCGTCCACCGTCACGGCAAGGTGGACGTCTTCCACCCCCTCATCCTCGGGATGAGGACCCACATACCGGAGTTCCACCACGGCCGCACCGGCTTTCCCCGGGGGAACCAGGGTGTTGCCCTGCACGGTGTGATCGTATCGCTCATAAACCCACGCCTTCGACCGGAGATTGGGGGACTGGAGAAGTTTCACAAGGGTCTCTTTCAACCGAACCACGGAGCGAGAAGGGGCACGCCGTTCCTCACGCCTCGGGGACTTCACCGGATAGACCCGCAGGGGAGGATCCAGAAGGGCGGGGAGAGGAACGTCCAGCACGATCTCGCCCTGGTAGGATGCCCGGAACACGGGCTCTTCCAGCACCTCCCCGATCTCCGCATGGGGGAGGTGCCATTTCCGGAACACCCGGAGAAACGCCTCCACATGTTCCGCCTCCACGCACGCGATCATCCGTTCCTGGGATTCCGAAAGCAGAATCTCTTCCGGCGTGAGGGGTTCCCGGAGAGGCACCCGGTCAAGGTACAGGTGAACGCCCACCCCTCCTTTGGCCGCCATTTCAGCCGGGGCGGTGGAAAGGCCGCCCGCTCCCAGGTCCTGAAGGCCGATCAGCCCGGGAAGGGGAAGGATTTCCTGAACCACCTCAATCAGGAGTTTCTCATAAAACGGGTCTCCAATCTGCACGTTGGGCCGTTTTTCCTCCACTTCCTCCGCAAGGTCTTCCGAGGCGAAGGTGGCTCCGTGGATCCCGTCCCGTCCGGTTGTGGAGCCAAAAAGGAGAATTTTGCTGCCGGGTTTCTTGAGGATGGCCTGTTTGAGACGATCCAGACGCACAACCCCCACACACATGGCGTTCACCAGGGGGTTGTCGTTGTAATGGGGATGGAAGAAAATCTCCCCCGCAACAGTGGGGACGCCGGTGGCATTGCCGTAGAAGCTGATGCCCCGAACCACACCCCGGGCAAGTTCCCGGGTGCGCGGAAGGGCCGGGTCACCAAACCGGAGGCTGTCGGCAAGGAGGAGAGGCCAGGCCCCCACGGCAAGGATGTCCCGCAGAATCCCTCCCACCCCCGTGGCCGCCCCGTGGAAGGGCTCCACCGCCGAGGGGTGGTTGTGACTCTCGATTTTGAAGGCCACACCGATCCGGTCGTTGATCCGGACCACACCGGCATTTTCTCCTGGGCCCAGCAGGGTCCGTGGGCCCCGGTTGGGAAAGCGCTTCAGAAAGGGCTTGGACGTTTTATAGCTGCAGTGCTCCGACCAGTTCAGGCTGAGCACCGCCAGTTCCACCCGGGTGGGGGGGCGACCCAGCCGCCGGGCGAACTCGTCCATCTCTTCGTCCCGGAGACCCCAGGAACGCCCCAGCGCGCGCAGGTCTTCTGTCATTCCTCCTCTTCCTCTTCCTCCCAGAACGTCTCGATTTCCTCTTCGGACTCAATCTCCATGAGCTCTTCTTCGATTTCGGAAAGTTCGTCGTATTTCTCCTGAAAAGCGCTCTCCAGATCTTCCGCAGAGATTTCTCCCTGGCGCGCCCGTTCCACCAGATCCGCGATTTCGCCCTCAATTTGGGCGATGCGCTTCTGGAGGTAATCCAGGCGTTCCGTGTAGTCCTCCGGGAGTTCTTCTCGCAGGGAGTCCAGATAGCTGTTGATCTCGCCAATCACGTGCCACCACCCTTCGAGCTCATCGGTGGCAGACTGCCAGACACCCAGAATCTGATCATCCGTCATGCCGGCCATGGCCTCCTCCTTGTTCGCTCCACTTCGGGATGGTGCAAGTTATACAGCCTGGGCACGGACACTTCAACGCGGGGGTCAGACCAGACCACGAACGCGATGGATGGCCTCAGGAGGTATGCGGAGAAGACGCTCCATCCTGGTTTCAAAGAACCACCAGGGCTTTCTCCGGAGCCACACCGGAACCACCCGGAATTCACGGGAAGAAAACTCGGGATGATGGGCGTGGAGGATGACTTCTCCCTCCACCTCATAACATTCCACAATGTCCCGGGCAAGGGGGTGGCGAAAGGGCGGCGTCAGGAGACCCATCCGGTCCAGGTCCTCCAGGGTCCGAACGCCGTCTTTTTCCAGCCTTTCCAGGATCTTCATCCACACCCGGAGGCTCACCAGGGCGTCCCATCCGGCCCGATGACTGGTGGGCACTGAGATCTGCAGGGCTTCGGCCACCGCCCGAAGGGAATAGCCGGGAAGGCCCCGCAGAAACCGCCGGGACACCTTCAGGGTGTCCACACCGGGAAGAAAGAGCGGGGGAAAACCGGCCCGAACCCGCTCGTGGTTCACGAAAGGCATGTCAAACTCCATCACGTTGTGCCCCACCACCACATGGACCCCCTCCAGCAGTTCCTCCCATTCCGGGACGGTCTCGTGAAAGAGTGGGGCCCCTTCCAGCATGGCCTCGTCAATTCCGTGAACCTGGCGGGCACGGGGGTGAATGGGCCGGTCCGTCCGGACCAGGGTGGCATAGACCCGGGGGGTTTCATGAAGTCGCCCCACGGCAAAACCGATCTCGATCACCCGGTCGTACAGGGGGGAAACTCCGGTGGTTTCCACATCCAGCCCCAGGAAGACCACCTCACGCACCGATCGAGCCAAGGACATCCTCCACTTCCTCAACGATCGCGTTCACCCTGCGAGCCCCCTCGTCCCGAAGTCTCTGTGTCCCCTTTTCAAGACGTTCCCGGAAGGCGGCGTCCTGGAAAAAGTGCTGAAGAAGGGGGGCCAGACCCTCTCCGTCCGTCTGAACCCCGGCACAGAACCGGAGGATCTCCTCTTTCATGTCCTGCACGTGTCCGGTGAAGGGCCCGAACACCACGGGACGCCCGCTGTGGACAGGCTCCATCAGGTTGTGCCCCCCATAGGGGGCAAAGGTCCCGCCCACCACCACGCAGTCCGCCACCCCATAGAGACTTGCAAGCTCCCCCAGCACGTCCACCACAAGAACGTCTTCCCCGGAAAGACGGTGGCCTTCCCTCCAGCGCCGGAAGCTGAATCCGCGGTTTTGAAGGCGAGATAAGAGTTCTGGAAGCCACCCGAAATGACGGGGGGCGAGGATCCAGCGAACGCCGGGAAGGGTCTCTCTCAAATGGTCCATGGCGGAAAGGATCACCTCCATCTCCCGGGAGCGCAGACTTGCCACCAGAATGACCGGGATGCCTTCCCCCAGACCCAGGTCCTCCCGGCGCCAGCGCCGCTCCAGAACAGGCGGGAGATACCGTTTCCAGTTCCCCGTCACCCGGATGGCTTCCCGGCGGGCCCCCAGTCGCCAGAACCGCCAGGCATCCCACTGGGTCTGGACGAAGAGCCTCTCGAAGCGAGAGAGCGCCGGGCGAAACATCCCCAGCATGCGGTAGAACTGAAAGGTTTTCCGGGTCATCCGGCCGTTGAAGAGCACGAGGGGCACGTTCCGCCGGGATGCCTCCACCAGGAGGTGGGGCCAGAGCTCGGTTTCCACCAGAGCAAGGGCCCGGGGTCGGTGGGCAAACACCCGTTCCAGCGCCGGAGGGTGATCCAGGGGAAAGCGAAAGACCGAGGCCTCCCCGGAGAGAAGGCGCACCGCCCGCTCATATCCCCGGGCGGTGGTGGTGGAAACCCAGAGGGGAAACCTCCGCCGGATGCGCTTGAGAAAGGGAACCACGCCGTGGAGTTCGCCCACCGAGGCCACGTGGACCCACAGGGCACCTTCTCCTTCAGGCTCCGTGGGAAAGGAGGCAAGTTCCCGCAGGATCAGCGGAGCGGCCAGGCGGTGGGCCAGTCGATAGGGCGCCAGCATCAATCAGGGGTAGATCCGATCCACCAGGCGGGGGAAGGGAATGGCTTCCCGAACGTGGCGGATGCCGGTAATCCAGGCCACCGTCCGCTCCAGTCCCAGACCAAAGCCCGCATGGGGTACCGTTCCGTATTTCCGCAGGTCCAGATACCATTCGTACGGTTCCAGGGGAAGGTTGTGCTCCCGGATATAGCGAACCAGCGTCTCGTAATCCTCTTCTCGTTCGCTCCCTCCAATGATCTCCCCATACCCTTCGGGAGCCAGCACGTCCACACACCGTGCCCGGTCCGGTTTTTCCGGATCCCGCTTCATATAGAAGGCCTTGACCGCCGCGGGATAGTGGGTCACCATGACCGGGCGATCAAAGCTTTCCGAAATGGCCGTTTCTTCGTCCGCACCGAAATCCTCCCCAAAGGGGAAGTCCAATCCCTTCTTGTGGAGAAGGTCCACCGCCTCATCGTAGGTGATGCGGGGAAAAGGTTTCTGGATGGCCTCCAGTCTGGAGATGTCCCGCTCCAAGATGTCCAGTTCCATCCGCCGCCGGTCCAGCACCCGCTCCACCACATAGGAGAGCATATCTTCAATCAGAGCCAGAAGATCCTCCAGGGTGGCATAGGCCCATTCGGGTTCCATCATCCAGAATTCGGCGAGGTGCCGCCGGGTTTTGGACTTTTCCGCCCGGAAGGTGGGGCCAAAACTGTACACCTTCCCGTGGGACATGGCCAGGGCTTCCATATAGAGCTGGCCAGACTGAGAAAGATAGGCGGGCTGACCGAAATAATCGATCTTGAACAGCGTGGTGGTTCCCTCCACCGCCATGGCGGTGAGGATGGGGGGATCCAGCCGGATGAATCCCCGCGCGTGCATGAAGTCTTCCAGCGCTCGTACCACTTCGTCCCGGATCCGGAGAATGGCCCACTGACGCCGTCCCCGAATCCAGAGATGACGCAGGTTCAGGAGTTTTCCCACGTCCGGAATGTTCTCTTCCCGGACTTTGGGGATGGGATAGTCTCCGGGGTTCTGGATCACCTCCAGGTCCACGAGATCCAGCTCCACGCCCCCCGGTGCCCGGGCGTCTTTTCGAACCTTTCCCCGCACGATGATGGAGGACTCGTAATAGAGGTCATCCAGGAGATCAAAAACCTCCGGCGCAACCTGGTTTTTCACAGCCACCACCTGCACAAAACCCGTTCCGTCCCGCACGATGAGGAACCGAATCTTTCCGGATGAGCGCTTGTTGTGGAGCCAGCCCCGGAGCTCCACCGTTTCCCCCACATGTTGGGCGAGATCTTCAATATAGACCCACGGTGTCATGGGATACCTCCTCCAGAACCCCCCGTTCGGTGATCCAGCCCCGGATCAGATGAGCCGGGGTCACATCAAAAGCCTCGTTCAAAACCGGCGTGTTTTCCATGGTGATCCGGCAGGACCGGACCCGCCGGACTTCCTCCGGACTTCGCTGTTCAATGGGGATGTGGCGCCCGTCCGGAAGGGAAGGGTCAAAGGTGGACAGGGGCGCCGCCACGTAAAAAGGAACCTCAAAATGGTGGGCAAGGACGGCGAGCATCAGCGTCCCGATCTTGTTCGCCGTATCTCCGTTGGCCGCCACCCGATCCGCCCCCACAATCACCGCGTCCACGGCTTTGCGGGCGAGAAGGGCAGCCGCCTGGCTGTCCACAATCAGGGTGTGGGGAAGCCCCATCCGGGCGAGTTCATACACTGTGAGCCGGGCGCCCTGCAGGACCGGCCGGGTCTCCAGGGCAACCACCTCCTTCAACCGACCCCGCCGGTGGAGTTCATACACCACCCCCAGGGCGGTGCCGATCCCGCCTGTCGCCAGAATCCCCGTGTTGCAGATGGTCATCACCCGAACGGGTTTCAGGAAAAGATCTGCCCCGTTCCGGGCAATGGCAAGTGTCCGCTGTTTCTCATCTTCGTGGATCGCCCGGGCTTCCTCCACCAGATCCCGACCTTCCCGGTGGGCCTTCTCCATCCGTTCCAGGGCCCAGAAAAGGTTGACCGCCGTCGGGCGGGTTTTCCGCATCCGGTCAAGGACCGGTTCCACCGGTTCCCCCCGAACGGAAGCGAGGGCCACGCCATACGCCGCGGTGATGCCCACCAGGGGGGCTCCGCGCACCACCAGGTCTTCAATGGCCCGGGCCACATCCTCCGGGGTCCGAAGCTCGCGGATGATTTCCTCGTCCGGAAGAAAGCGCTGGTCCAGCGCCCGCACGGCGGGAACACCGGGATCAAAAGCGATCACCTCAAAGGGAAGGGTCATGGGAGGATTTCAACGTGGAGACGGGGGGATTCGAACCCCCGACCCCCGGCTTGCAAAGCCGGTGCTCTCCCGTCCTGAGCTACGTCCCCACGTCCGAGCCAGAATCAGGAATAAGATTTCTGCGAACCTTTGGATTTCAGTTTTTTCAGGCGGAATTTGTCCTCACGCTCACGATCTTCCAGCACCTGCCGGATGAATTTCACCTGCTCACGCAATTCCGGGATCACCTTCTGCTCCAGAGCGTTCACCCGCCGGGTGGTTTTCTTGATCTCCTCCCCGAGCTTCTTGAGACGGATTTCCATGGGCGCGAGGGCCAGGAGGATCTCCACCGCCTCTTCAAACCGCTCCGCAGCAAAATCGATGCGGGTGGACACGGTGAGGGGGCTGTAGCCCCGCTCCAGAAAGCGCCGGCGAAGCTTCACCCCGGCGATGTCCAGCATCTTCACGCCCCACATCTTCCGCTCTTTCATCTCCAGGGCAAGGTCCTTTCGCCGGGTCACCATGGCGGTGGATGCCAGGCGTTCCGGACCATCCACCCCCAGCGCCAGGGTGAGCACCCGGGTCGCCTGCTGCAGGGCACGATCCAGCTCCCGCTCCTTTTCAAGGAGGGGCTCGATCATCTTCCGGAACTCGGCAAAGAGGGCGTCTCGCTTGGTTTTGAGAAGACGAACCCCCTGCTCCGCCACCTTGATCTGGCGCCGGAGAAGCAAAAGGTTCATCCGGGTCGGGCTAACCTGTTCCATCGCTATCCCTCCGATTGGTGGAAAGTATACGGAAGGCGCATCGTTCCATCAAACCATCCGGTCCACCACAAACCGGGCGAAGGCGAAGGCGCTGGTGAACGCCGGCGAGACCGCATTCAGGATGTGGACCGCATCCCCATCCTCCGCCACCACATAGTCCATCACCAGTTTCCCCCGTTTCATGTCCACAAGCTGTGCCCGGAGACCGATCCTCCGTTCGGGAAGCAGGTCCTCCGGTTGAAGGGCGGGAAACAGACTGCGAGCATCCTCAAAGAAAAACCGCCGCAGGTATTTCCGGGTTTCGCTGAAGGCGTGCCTCCTGAACGCCGGATCCCGGAAAAACAGGATCCCTTCCCGAGCCAGGATGGAAAAGGCCTCCCGGTCCATGCCCCGGAGAATACCGTAATGCTTTCGTCCCAGGGCGGGAATGGCGGTGGGACCCACCCACACCTCGCCGTTGGGCCAGGGGGTGAAATGGACCCCCAGGAAAGGCAGACCCTTCCGGGGTGCCGGATAGAGGTTCCGGAGGATCCGGGGTGCAAGCCGGGGGTGAAGGCGATAATAGATCCCCTGAAAGGGAAGCACCCGAAGATGCCGGGCCACCCCGAAGGCATGGGCCAGCCGGTCCGCACCCATCCCCGCTGCATTCACGAACCGGGTGAAGGAGATGTCTCCGTCCGTGGTGTGCAATCTCCCCGATCCCGCCGGTCCCAGGCACCGGACCCCCAGCCGGATCTTCACCCCCTGCGCAAGGAGATCGGCCTTCAGGGCCTGCATCACCCGGTGGGGAAGGGTGGTCGCCGTGAGAGGGGTAAAGAGCGCCCGATCCACCGTCCGGGCTCCGGGAAACAGATCCTCCAGTTCTTCCTCATCCACCCAGGAGATGGGCGCGCCGTTGGCGGTGGCCCGCCTGTAAATCTCCTCAAGGGTCTCCAGATCCTCTTCGCGACGCGCCACCACCACCTTGCCTGTCTCCAGCAGGGGAAGGCCCTTTTCCCGGATGTAGTCCCGGAGGAGGCGGTGTCCCTCCAGACAGAACCGGGCTTTGTGGCTCCCGGCCGGATAATAGATCCCCGCGTGAAGCACCCCCGAGTTCCGTCCCGAAGCGTGAAGGCCCACATCCCGCTCCTCTTCCAGCACCATCACCTCCGCACCCCGGCGGACGGCTTCCCGGGCAATGGACAACCCCACGATGCCCCCACCGCAGATCACCCACATGCAGACAGCCTCCCCGGGCGAAACAACGGAAAATGTCTACACTCGCATGAACACCTCAAAGAACCTCTCCTGCGAACCTGTCCTGGACGCCAAATGTATCTTCCCACACGCACAAACCCGTTTATTCCCCTTCGTAATGCCCCACTTCCACAGGGTTCGCCGGATCCGACACGTCCACCACGCGGAGTCCGTCCCACCCATCCGCGACATAGGCGTAATTTCCCGCAATGGCCAGGTCTTCTGCATTTTCCGGTGTGTCATACGCCCCAACTTCCCTCGGATTCGCCGGGTCCGACACGTCGATCACACGAAAATTATCATCCACGACATAGGCGTAGCGCCCCGAAACCACCACGGCCTTGGCATACCCCGGCGTATCGTATGCTCCCACTTCTCTCGGATTTTCCGGAACCGATACGTCAATGACACGGAGACCACCCCTCTGATCTGCAACATAGGCGAAATTTCCCGAAATCGCCACGTCTGCTGCATACCCCGGTGTATCGTATGCTCCCACATCCACAGGATTCGCCGGGTCCGACACGGCCTCGGCATACCCTGGCGTGTCATAAGCCCCCACCTCCACGGGATTTTCCGGATCCGATACGTCCATCACACGGAGGCCGGCTTTTCGAGCCGCAACATAAGCGTAACGCCCCGAAACCACCACGGCCCTGGCTTCATCCGGTGTGTCGTAGAACCCCACTCTCCTCGGGTTCGCCGGATCCGACACGTCCATCACCCAGAGGCCCCCCGCGCTCACCGCTCCATAAAGTTTTTGGGATGCGGCGTCGTACCACAGGTCTGCGATCCATCCATACCCCTCAATCTCCCCAACCCGCCTCATTTCACCCCCATCCGACACAGCCAGAACATGAACCTCCTCCACAGATGGACCGTGCCCCTCTGACCGCGACACACCCGCAAACACAAGGTTGCGCCCTCCGTCCACGGCTACGCTTTTCACGATCGTCTGCCTCATACCCCACGGAAAGAACGGAAAAAGTGGGTTGAAACACCCCACCCCCAGCACCCCTCCGCTCAGCACCGCGACCCTGGTAGCCAGCCATACCCTGCGCATCGCTGTTCCCCTGTTTGCCTCCAGCGATCCAGAATCAAGTTTAGTTCAACATCCCCGTTCGTGCAAGATGCGGGCGCAGGTCTCCCCGGCCCGATGTTTTCCCGCCCGAAGGCTGTCCATAGAAGCATTGAAGTTCAGACAGGACCTGAGCCTCTGCCTCTTTGACGGGTCAGGGAGATGAGCGTCACCCGAAATCCGGCAAAGTTATGCCGTTGTCTTTCCATCGTGAAAGCCCTTACAATGCCACGGATTCGCGGTCATGAAAAATCCCCCTTTGCCAGAGCCGATTCGGAACAATGCAGGCAGGAAAACCCCGCTGGATAAACTTTCACCATGCTACCGGATGTGCGTGGAAGCACGTCGTCCCGGGATCATGTCCATTCCGGCATCCGGTTCACGACCATCACCCGGGGCTCGGTGAGGGCGTCCATGGCATAGCGGGGACCTTCCCGCAGAAGACCAGATGCCTTGGCCCCACCGTAGGGCATGATGTCCGCCCGATAGGTGGGCACATCGTTCACCATCAGCCCTCCGACCTCCAGTTCCTCAAAGGCTTTCAGGATCTTTCGGATGTCATGGGTGAAGAGCCCCGCCTGGAGGCCATACCGGCTGTCGTTCACCCGCTCCAGAGCCTCGTCAAAATCGGCATAGGTTTCGAGCAGAGCCACGGGGCCAAACACCTCCTCCCTCCAGAGGAGCGTGTCGTGGGGGACCTTCTCCACCAGAATGGGCTCGGGAAGGTCGGAAAGTTTCTCGGGGTCTCCAAACACCACCTGTGCCCCCCGGGAAAGGGCTTCGTCCAGAAACGCCTTCACTTTCTGGACAGCCCCCGGCGTGATCAGAGGGCACAGAAGGGCCTCCCGGTCCACCGAATGAAGGGCGTGGATCAGGGCGTCCCGGAAGGAATCGGCCACCTTTTCATGAACAAAGATCCGCTGTACGGAGATGCAGACCTGACCGGAATAACCAAAGGCGCCTGTGACGATCCGTTCGGCGGCAAAGGGAAGATCGGCATCCTCCTCCACGATCACACCGGCATTGCCCCCCAGCTCCAGGATCACCACCTTCGCCGCCGTGATTTTCTTGAGATGCCAGCCCACCTGGGCGCTTCCCGTGAAGGACAGGACCGCAACCCGTTCGTCCCGGACCATCCGTTCGGCCCGCTCGTTGGTGGTGGGCACCACCTGGATGGCTTCAGACGGAAATCCCGCCTCCCGCAGAATTTCTCCCAGCACCACCGCCGTCACAGGCGTGGCCGGTGCGGGTTTCAGGATCACCGGTGCACCCACAGCCAGTGCCGGCGCCACCTTGTGGAGGGGCAGGTTCAGGGGATAGTTGAAGGGTGTGATGGCGAGAACCACCCCGTAGGGAACCCGGCGGACCACCGCCCACCGTCCGGCGCCCAGCGGTGTCTGGTCCAGGCGGAGGTGCTCATCCCGCCAGGTCCAGGCCTCCGCGAGGGTGGTCTGGAGGGTGACCCGGGCACGGGCCACCTCGTTGCGGGCAAGGGGCAGGGGCTTGCGGTTTTCCTTATGGATGAGCTCGGCCAGCTCCTCTGACCGGCCCTCCACCAAACGAAGAGCCTTCTCCAGGGCTTCAAGCCGTTTGAACAGGGGCATGCGGGCAAAGGTCCTGCGAAAGGCAAAAGCCGTCTCCAGGGCAAGTTCAATCTCCCCGTCGCCCGCAAGACTCACCCGCCCTGCCGGGCTTTCCTGAACCTCCGACGTGTGAAGTTCTCCGGGACCTGCAAGAAGGGGATAGGTTTTCATGGCGCCACCTCCTCAAAAATGTGGGAATGTTCCGGCGAGGCAATCAAAACGTAACGAAAATTTCGCGCATACACCCGGACATGAAAACCCCGCCTGATGAAACGCTCTTTGAGAGTGAAGGGTGTGAAAAAATTTCCGGGCTCGCCCAGCGCGCGTTCGGCAAAACGGAGGATCTTTCCCATCACGGTGGAAGGATCAAAGTCATACATCACGAGATACCCGCCCGGTGCAAGGAGGGTGACCATCTCCTCCAGCGCGGCATCCACGTCCTGAAAATGGTGGAGGGCTTCCCCCACGCATACCGCGGAAAAGGCCTTCTCCCGAAAGGGAAGGCCCGGCGTTCGGGCGAGGATGGGGCGAATCCCCTCTCCGTAACGGAGCATGCCCGGCGCGGGATCGGCCACCCAGACCGGAAGACCCCGGGGACGGGCGAGAAGGGTCCCCATCGTCCCGGTTCCCCCTCCCACATCCAGCACCTTTCCGTTTTCAGGAAGCAGCCACCCCACCATCTCCAGAACCGACCGGACCCATGGGGGATAGAGAAGGGGTCCCACCTTCTGGAAAACCCAGCCCGACACGCCCAGACGGAAGGGCAAGGCCATCGCCTTTCAGGTGAGATGCTTCTTGAGGAAATAATAGGTGAGGCCAATGATGGTTTTGGCGTCTTCAAACTCCCCCGCAAGGAGCATGGTCAACGCCTCATCCTCCGGAAGTTCTTCCACCTCCAGAATCTCGTCCGGATCCAGGTTCTGCTCACCCTTCACAAGGTCCCGGGCAATCCAGAACGTCATCCGTTCGGTGGAATAGCCCGGCGCGACATAATAGAAAAGGAGGAACTCCCACGATCCCGCCCGATAACCGGTTTCCTCCGCAAGTTCACGCTTTGCCGCTTCCAGCGCCTTTTCCTCTCCGTGATCGCACTTTCCTGCGGGGAGTTCCAGAATGGTTCGACCCAGGGCATGGCGGTATTGCCGGGTGAACACGATCCGGCCTTCCGGTGTGATGGGCAGGATGGTCACGGCCGGCGCATATTCCACCACTTCAAAGTCCACGGTTCGACCGGTGTCCGGGAAAAAGAGGGTGTCCACCCGCAGGTTCACCACCCGCCCGCGATACACATACCGTTCCCCCCGTTTTTCCACCCTTCTCATCGGCGGCCTCCTTTCCGGACAAGTTCGCTCTTCCGTTTTTGAACAAACCGGATGGGGGTGCCCACAAGGCCCAGGCGATCCCGGAGTCTGCGTTCCACAAACCGGAGGTAGCTTTCCGGCCAGGGGTTTTCCACAACGATCAGGATGGTGGGCGGCTTGCGCCCCACCTGAGCATAGCGAAAGGCCCGGGTGGGGGGATGGTATTCGTCCAGGATCTCATCCAGCGCCCTCACCAGTTGTGGATGGGGGATCCGGCGCTTCCACTCCCGGTGAACGGTCCGGATCAGCTTTTTGAGATACTCCACGTTTTCGCCCGTTTTCGCGCTCACAAACAGGAAGGGGGCAAAGTCCACAAAGGGCAGGGCATCCTTGATGCCCTGAAACACGGCGGTCCGTTCTTTCGAGGGAATCAGGTCGGATTTGGAAAGGCCCACCACCAGCCCTCTTCCCTCCTCCACCACCATCCGGAGGATGTTCCGGTCCACCCGGGTAACCCCCTGGGTGAGATCCAGAAGAACCACCGCGACTTCCGCAAATCGGACAGAACTTTCGCTTCGAAGAGACGCCCAGTAACTCACCTCATCCGGATAACGCCGGAGGATCCCCGCCGTGTCCACAAAGACAAAATCCTCCACTTCCACGTCCACCGCGTCCCGGGTGGTCCCCGGCACATCCGATACCACGGTGATCTCCCGCCCGGCGATCCGGTTCAGCAGAGACGACTTGCCCGTGTTGGGTTTTCCGAGAAGGGCCACCCGGATCCGGGAGCCCTCCTCTTCCTCAAGAGGCCGGTATCCCTTTTCGGCAAGGCGGTCCACGATCCGGTCTTTGAGTTCCAGGAGTCCCTCCCTGTGGGCCGCGCTCACCAGGAGAGGCTCCCCATACCCCAGGGAGAAAAACTCATAGGGATCGGGGTTTTTGATGTCCGCCTTGTTGGCCACCAGGATCACGTCTTTCCCGAGTTCCCGAAGCCATTGAGCGATTTCCGCATCCCGGGGGTGAAGACCGGCCTTCAGATCCACAAGGAAGAGGACCAGATCGCTTTCCCGGACAGCCCGTTCAATGTGGCGTTTGACCTTTTCAAACACCTCGTCTTCTTCGGGAGGATACAGCCCGCCCGTGTCCATGAGTTCAAAGGCGTAGCCCTCATGGTGGAGGGTTTTGCGCAGTCCGCCGCGGGTCACCCCGGGGGTGCGATCCACGAGAGCCAGGGGTTTGCCCACCAGGGCGTTGAACAGGGAGGACTTGCCCACGTTCACCCGGCCGACGATCACCACAAGGGGAAGTTTTCCACGAATTTCCATGCCTTTAGTATACGCGCAGGAGAGCGAACCTGCACCTTTCCGCGTTGACAGTCAGCCGGGAAAACTGTACCATTCGGGCCGTACGGGAGACATCCATGACCCTTCGTCGTGTGCTTGTGGCCAACCGGGGTGAGATTGCCCTGCGGATCATCCGGACCCTCCACGCCCTCGGGCTTGAGGCCGTGGCGGTCTTCTCCGATGCCGACGCTGGAAGTCCCCACGTGGACGCCGCCGACATCGCCCTCCCCATCGGGGGAACCACCCCGCAGGAAAGCTACCTCCAGATGGATCGGATCCTGGATGCAGCCAAACAAGCCGGCGCCCAGGCCATCCATCCGGGATACGGTTTCCTCGCGGAAAACCCGGAGTTTGCCCGGAAGGTGCAGGAAGCAGGGCTGGTGTTCATCGGGCCGAAACCCGACGTGATGGCCCTCATGGGCGACAAGACCCGGGCCCATGCCCTTGCCCGGAAGGCGGGTGTCCCCACCCCTCCCGGAGGGGTGCTGGTGTCCGGCCCCGAGGAAGCACAGAAAGCCGCAGAAAACCTGGGGTATCCGGTGGTGATCAAAGCGGCCGGCGGAGGCGGTGGGAAGGGGATGCGGCGGGTGTATGGGCCGGAGGAACTTGCCCACCAGGTGGAAAGCGCCATCCGGGAAGCCCGGAGCGCCTTCGGAGATCCCCGGGTGTTTGTGGAAAAGTGGATTGAGCCCGCCCGACACGTGGAGGTCCAGGTTCTGGCCGACCATCACGGAACCATCTGGATTCTTGGGGAGCGGGAATGCAGCCTCCAGCGCCGCTATCAGAAAATCATTGAGGAAACCCCCTCACCCGGGATTTCCGAAGACACCCGAAAGGCCCTCCACGAAGCGGCCCGGAGGATGGTGGAAGCCGCCGGTTACACCTCCGCCGGGACGCTGGAGTTTCTGGTGGACCGGGAAGGGAACTTCTATTTCATGGAGATGAACACCCGGCTTCAGGTGGAACATCCGGTCACCGAAATGGTCTGGGGGCTGGATCTCGTGGCCTGGCAGATCCGGGTGGCCCGGGGTGAGCGTCTTCCGGATCTTCCCTTCACCCCCCGGGGACATGCCATCGAAGCCCGGATCTATGCCGAAGATCCCTATGCCGGGTTTCTTCCGTCCACCGGGGATCTCCTTGCCCTGCACCTTCCCCACCATCCGGGAGTCCGGGTGGATCACGCCCTCCGGGAAGGCCTCGCCATCCACGCCTTTTACGACCCCATGCTCGCCAAGGTGATCGCCTGGGGGGAAACCCGGGAGCAGGCGCGAGCCCGTCTGGTGGAAGCCCTGAAAGATACAGCGCTTCTGGGGGTGATGCACAACATCGGTTTCCTGATCCACCTTCTGGAAAGCGACGTATTCCGGAATGCGGAAACCTACACCACCACGGTGGAGGCCATGACACCCGAACCTCCCGATCCCCCGCCGGAAGTTCTGGTGGCCGGTCTTCTTTCCCAGCCAACACCCTCCAGCCCGCCGCCTGAATCGGTGCCCGCGGGCGACCCCTTTTCGCCCTTCAAAACCCTTGGGCGATTTCGGATCGGAGAAACGTCATGACGTCCCGTTTTTTCCGCATTCGGGGACAGGTGGTGGAGGTGCGGGGAAGCCTCCACGAGGGAGAGGTCCGGCTGGAACATCCGGTCTCCCGCGCGTGGGGCGTTTCGCGGGATGGGAAGCGGGTGGTGCTGGTGGAGGGACACACGCGAATTCCTCTGTGGGTTGCTCAGGACCGAAACGGCGGGATCTGGGTCTCCTTCAGGGGGGAAGTGTTTCGCCTGGAACCGGCCCCTCCCCGTAACCGTCCGGCGAGAACGGAACACCCGGAGGAGATCTCCTCCCCCCTCACGGGCAAAGTTCAGAAAATCCACGTGCGGGAAGGGGACCGGGTGGAGGAAGGCGCGCCTCTCGTCACGGTGGAGGCCATGAAAATGGAATATCACCTAACCGCACCGGCCCCCGCCATGGTGCAGGCCATTCCGGTGAAGGAAGGAGATCTTGTGGATCTCGGCCAGGTGCTGGTTCGCCTTTCATATCCCCCGCCGGATCATCTCCAGCCAGGCGGGGAGGGAGGGCGTCTGGCGGAGGAGTGATCCCCGCGCCACCAGCTCCCCCAGGGCATCCACCACCCGGGGATGATGATTGCCTCTCATTTCTTCCAGCACCACCTCCGGCGGCTTGGGTGGGCGATAGTGCCGGTTGGGCGACGTTGCCGCCTCAAAGGTGTCGGCGGCCGCCAGCACGGCCCCCATCATGGATAGTTCCTGACGGGTGAGTCCCCGGGGATAGCCGGAGCCGTCCACCCGCTCGTGATGTTCGGCCACCACCCGGGCCACCCCGGGCATTCCCAGAAGGTTCAGGGCCTCCACGCCATAAGCCACGTGCTCCCGGATCAACTTCCACTCCGCTTCCGTGAAGGGGCGAACGCGGTTCAGAAGGATCCAGGGAAGATACAGTTTTCCGATATCGTGCACCAGCCCGGCGATGGCCAGGGACCGGGGGAACACAGCCCGGCGGAGGGAAGCGTCTTTTTCTGTGAGCACCCGCCCGATCCAGTAGGCGATCCAGCTCACCCGGAGGGAATGGTCCCCCGCAGTATACAGGTCCTTCTCCGCAAGAAGCTGCAGGAGGGCTCGAAACAACTCTTCATATTGTGCGAGCAGGTTCCCCTCCACGCTCCCGGGAAGCCCACGCAAGAGAATCAACGCCGAATACAGGATATCCCGTTCCCGAAAGAACGCCCCACCTTCCATGGCCAGGCGGAGGGCCTGGCGCAGGGCGGAAAGAGAACCCGTCCGCCCCTCCCGGAACTCGATCACCGCCTGATAGAAGTGCATCGCCGCGGCGAGTTCCGGCGACCTTTGTTTCCTCCGGGACAGGACATACCGGATCAAACGCTTCGCGCGCTCATACCCGTCCAGATGGAGATAGGTTTCCGTCAGCACCGGCCAGGCAAAGGTGTAAAAATCAGGGTAGCGTGCCCGATGGGCATGAAACTGCTGAAGGGCACGGGTCAGTTCCCGGACCTCCTCCCGGGTGGGGCGCATCTCTTCCCCCCTCAGCGCACGGGTTCGGAACCGGTGAAGGAGAAGATGAACGCGGTTGAGATAGACCACCGGCAGGCGATAGGCGATTTCGGGATCGTCCAGCCCCTGATGGATCAGGTCTTCTTCCACCCGGTTCCACCGGAGGGCCTCGTCCCAGCGATGGGCATATTGATGATAGAGGGCGGCCACGCGGGCGGCAAACACCCGCGCCCGGAGGAGGGCACGGTCCTCCACCAGAAGGTCCTCCACGCACCGAAGGGCGTCTTCAAACAGGCCATAGGTGCAGAGATACAGGGCAGCCCGGGCTTTCAAAAACTCGCTGCTTCCCTCATCGGGGCACCGATCCGCCAGCGACAGAAGCACCTGGGCAGCCAGATAGGGGTCCCCCTTCTCCCGGATCAGGCGGGTGAGTTCGAGGAGGGCGCGAAATTCCACAGCATTAGCATTCGCGCTGTCACATGCGGTGAGATCCTCAAGGAGGCGGGGGGCGATGTCCCGGTCCCACCGTTCCAGCTCCTCAAACGGGGCCCGCACCAGGGAGGGTATCCCCTGAAGCCTTGCCTTCCATCGCTCGACAACCCCCTGAGACATGAACGCTCCCCCAGCCCTCGGCTATATAAACTATGGTCGGAGAAGGAGGGTCTGTCAACCCACTTCACCGAACGCGGGCGTCGAGAGCCTCCAGCAACGGGTATCCCCCCTGGAATCCTTTGAGCCGGACCAGCACATCCGCCACCACCCCGGAGACCTGCTCCCAGGGCTGACCGGTTGTTCTGCGCTCCACCACAAGGGATTTCCCCTGGAACAGGAGGAGAAACCGGAGGAGATGCTTGCTTTTCCGGCTTCGCTGAAGGATGCGTGCCCCCTGCAACACGAAGGTGGGGTAGGGATTCCCCATCCCAAAAGGCTCCAGCTTCCGGAACTCCTCGGGGAGACGGGGATCGTCCAGCCATCCCGGCTCGGGCAGCACAAAATCCACCTCCACCTCCGGCTCCGGGGGCTCGGGCAGATTCTCGTCCACATAGGCCACCAGCGCCTCCCGGAGCTCAGGGATCCGTTCTCGACGCAGGCGCAGACCCGCCGCCATCCGGTGCCCTCCAAAGGCTTCCAGGAGATGCCGGTGGGCGTGGAGGGCTTCAAAGAGATGAAAACCGGGGACGCTCCGTCCGGAGCCTTTGCCCCAGCCGTCTTCCACCGCGATCACAATGGCGGGCCGTTCATACCGTTCCACAAGCCGGGAAGCCACAATGCCGATCACTCCCTCATGCCAGCCTTCCCCTTCCACCACCAGGACGGGATGGTCCCGCAGATCGGTGGACTCAATCCGACGGGACGCCTCCTCCACAATGGTCCGCTCCAGACTCTGGCGCCGGCGGTTTTCCTGATCCAGAAGCCGTGCCAGCTCCAGGGCCCGCTGGCCCTCGGGGGTGGTGAGAAGCTCCAGCGCGATGCGGGCGTGGCGGAGGCGGCCCGCCACATTCAGCCGGGGGCCAAAGATGAAGGAGATATGCCAGGGGCTCACGGTTTTTCCCCGCAGCCGGGCGACCTCCTGGAGGGCTTTGAGGCCCGCCTTTCGGGTCTGGGAAAGAACCTTCAGTCCGTAATGCACCAGGATCCGGTTTTCCCCCACCAGCGGCATGAGGTCCGCCACCGTACCCAGCGCAACCAGGTCCAGGTCCCAGTAGAGCGCAGATTTATCCAGATCCAGCGCCGTATACAGGGCATCCAGCAGCTTGAACACCACCCCGACCCCGGCAAGTTCTTCGCCATCCCGCAGCAGTTTCGGGTTCACGAGAGCCACGGCATCCGGCAGGTGCTCCTGGGGGAGGTGATGGTCCGTGACCACCACATCAATGCCGTAGGAACGGGCGAGTTCCACCTCCTCCACCGCCGTGATCCCGCAGTCCACGGTGATGATCAGGGAGGCGCCGGCCGATTTGGCGTGTTCCACCCCCTCTGCCGAAAGGCCATAGCCCTCCTCAAACCGATCGGGGATATAGGCCACCACGTCCGCTCCCAGTCTCCGGAGATTTCGCACGAGAAGAGCCGTGGATACCACACCATCCGCATCGTAGTCACCGTGGACCAGAATCCGTTCCCGGTTTTTCAGCGCGGCGACGATCCGGTCCACCGCCCGTTCCATGCCGGGGAGAAGAAAGGGAGATGAAAGGGCCTCAATCCGGGGAAACAGAAAATCCTCCACGCTGTCCGGCGGAATCCCCCGGGAGGCGAGAAGGGCCTGGGTGAAGGGTGAAAACGAAACCTCTTCCCTCACCTCCGGAAGGGTTTGCTTGAAAATCCAGCGCACGGAAAAGCTCCTTTTGCCCTTAAAGATAGGGGGGCGGACATGAACCTTCAAAGTTCGCCCAGGACAGGACGAAAACCCGCCCTGTGCCCCGTTCAGGTCAGGGTGAGGATCACCCTCCCCCAGCCATGCTCGGAGATCCCAGGCCCCGACTCTTTCCATGATGAAAACGATTTCCCCCGGTCCGGCTTCCGGGGTGGGAAGCCCTTCCAGCACCTCCAGCTCCCCTAAGGTCCTTCAACACGATGGCTTTCATGGTCACTCTCCTGTTTCCATATGTTCTGTCATTGCAGTCCCGACAGAGTATGCTGTCAACCGCGGTTTGATGCTTTCGGGAAGAAGGTGTATACTTGATGAGAACCCTTTGAAACCAACAGGGAGGAGGGGCATGGGAGCATTGCTTCTGGTGGTGGGTGTGGTTTTTGTGGTGGGGCTTCTTGTGGTGTTCTGGGCCATCGGGACCTACAACCGGCTGGTGGCCCTCCGCAATCAAGTGGATCAGGCCTGGGCCAACATTGATGTCCTGCTCAAACGCCGGTTTGACCTCATTCCTAACCTTGTGGAAACGGTCAAGGGGTACATGAAACACGAACGGGAGACCCTGGAAGCCGTGACCCGGGCACGGGCCCGTCTGGGCCAGGCCCGGACCCCGGAAGAACGCATGCAGGCGGAGGGCCAGCTCTCCCAGGCGCTGGTCAACCTTTTCGCGGTGGCCGAGCAATATCCCGACCTCAAAGCCAACCAGAACTTCCTCCAGCTTCAGCAGGAGCTCACCCAGACGGAAAACATGATCGCGTCCCAGCGTTCCACCTATAACAACGTGGTCCGAACCTACAACACGGCCATCCAGGTCTTCCCGGCCAGCATCCTGGCCGGAATGTTCGGTTTCCGGGAACGGCCCTATTTTGAAATCGCCGAACCCGGAGAGCGGGAGGCTCCCCGCGTCCAGTTCTGAATCGAAAAGGAGGTCAGCGGTGATGCGCAAACTTCTTGGCATTCTCGCGATTCTCGTGCTTGCAGCCTTTGCTCTCTCCATCCGGATGGACTGGTTCAGCCCGATCTTTGCCGATTCGGAACTTGTCTTCGCGCCCGCTTCATCGGACACGGTGTCTCTCCACTCCCCTTTCACGCGGGTGGCGGAGCGGGCCATGCCTGGCGTGGTGAACATCGCGGCGGAACAGGTGGTGGGCACCACGCCCTTTGAGGAGTTCTTCCGGTTCTTCCAGTTTGAACACCCCCAGATACCCCAGCAGGAGCAGACCATCACGTCCCTGGGTTCCGGGTTCATTTTTGCCCACAAGAAAGACCGGTATTACATCCTCACCAACAACCACGTGATCCGGAACGCCAAACGGATCGTGGTCCGGCTCGTGGATGGAAAAGAGTTCCGGGGCGAGGATGTGGAGATCGTCGGGGCCGATTCCCTTTCGGATGTGGCGGTCCTCTCGGTCAAAACCAAAGAAAAACTCACGGTCCTTCCCCTGGGGGATTCGGACAGCCTGAAGCCCGGCGACTGGGTGGTGGCCATCGGCAATCCCTTTGGCTTCAACAATACGGTTACGGTGGGCGTGGTGAGCGCGGTGGGCCGATCGGGCCTCCGGATTCCCGAAGGGCCGGAATTCCAGGACTTCATTCAGACGGACGCGGCCATCAATCCCGGCAACTCCGGTGGTCCCCTCCTGAACATCCGGGGTGAAGTCGTGGGGATGAATTCGGCCATCACCTCTCCCAATCCCATGAGTCCTGGAAACATCGGCATCGGTTTTGCCATTCCCATCAACTATGTGAAGACCATCGCCCTCCAGCTCGTGGAGAAGGGCGTGGTTCGGCGTGGATTCCTGGGTGTGATCATCCAGGAGGTCTCCTCGGATCTCGCTGAGGCCTATGGGCTGGATCATCCCTACGGTGCGCTGATCACCGAAGTGCAAAAAGACTCTCCTGCGGACAAAGCCGGGCTGAAGGACGGGGATCTCATCATCGAGGTGGACGGGAAACCCGTTCACTCTGTGCAGCATCTCCGGATCCTGATTTCCAGTCATGAGCCGGGAAGCAAAGTCAACCTTACCGTGGTGAGTCCGGACCGGAAGCGACGGACCGTCACCGTCACCCTGGGAGAATATCCCGGAACGCCGGTGGCCGCGACACCCGGGAATGAGGAGGAAGAAGAGGCTCCCTCCCGGGAGGTCACATGGCGGGGGGCGGTGGTGGTGGACGGCCACAGTTTCACGGCCCGACAGATCCTGGGTGAAGAGGTGGACGGAGTGGTTGTGGTGAAGGTGAAAGAAGGAAGCCCGGCCGCCGAGGCGGAACTCCAGCGTGGTGACGTGATCGAAAAGATTCAGGATCAGCCCGTGAAGTCCCTGAAGGACTTCCAGAAGGTGATTCGGCGCTACGCCTCCCAGACGGTGGCGGTGAAGGTGCGCCGGGGGGCCCGCGCCGTGTTTGTGCCCATCCGACCGGAGTGAAGCCATGATGCTCCTCCTGCTCGCCCTGCCCATCCAGGTCGGGAAAGTCCCGCTCTATTCGCAACCTTCTTTTCTGGCTCCGGTGGACACCGTCCTGGTCCGGGGGATGGAGGTCAAGGTCCTCACCGAGCAACCGGGATGGAAGCGGGTGGCGGTCCCGGCCCTTCAGAAAACCGGCTGGATTCCAGCCACGGCCCTGGAACGCCCGAAGCTCCTCCTCCCCGGAAAAGCCGGGAGGAAAGGGGACGACAAGGCTGTGGCTCTGGCAAGCAAGGGTCTGGCCTCCATGCTCCAGAAACAGGAAAAAACCCATGCCGGCGCCCGGGAGGCGCTGGAACACCTGGATGAGCTTGCCGAGCTCGCCCTTCGCCATCTGGCTGACTTTGCTGCGGAAGGAGGGCTCCGATGAAGCGGATGCTGCTGCTTTTCCCTGTCTTCCTCGTCTTCTCGAACTGTGCCACGGCGCCATCCGTGGCCTTCACAGGGAACTCCGATCTTTCCAGAGCCCTCCGGGTCGCCCGGGTGGCAGGGGAGGGATTCCGGCCCTTCACCCCTGAAGAAGAAGACGCCATCGGTCGCTCCGTGTTCCTGGAGATCCTTTCCCGGTATCCCCCCGTTCCCGACGACAGCCTGCAGATGTATGTGAACAGTGTGCTTCTTGTCCTGGTTGCCCACAGCGATCGCCCGGTGACGTTCAGGGGATGGCGTGCTGCAGTGGTCCAGGCCGACATGCCCAACGCTTTCTCCACTCCGGGAGGGTATGTGGCCATGACCCTTCCCCTGCTCAAGCTCGCCGAAAGTGAGGACGAACTCGCGGCAGTCCTGGCCCACGAAGTGGCCCACGTCACCCTCCAGCACGGCCTCAACAGTGTTCGCCGGGCCCGCCGGGCTTCCATCGTCAAGGTTCTGGGAACAGAAGTGCTGGACCTCTCCGACTATCCGAAGCTCCTCCTGGATGTGGCCACCGATCTCACCCATCTTCTCCTGGAACGGGGGTTTTCCCGGGGAGAGGAGATGCAGGCGGATTCGGTGGCGTTTGTCCTCCTGGTCCGTTCGGGCTATGACCCCACCGCCCTGATCCGGGTGCTCACGAAAATCGCAGCCCTGGAGTCCTCTTCCGGCCCGGGGATCCTCCGGACTCATCCGCCGGCCCCCGAACGGATCACCCGGGTGCGGAATTTCCAAGTCCCGACAGAGGTGGCGATTCCTCCCGCGCGGGCAGCACGATTCGCCCGCTACACGGAACCTTACCGGTGAGCCATCGGAGGCTCTCTTTCCTTGTTCTTTCCGGGGGGATGCTCCTGGTGGGGCTCGGGGTGGCCTTTCTTCCCTCCACCACAGTGGAACTCCGTTTCCGGGACCTCGCCTTTCGCGTGCTGGATCGCTTCCAGTCCCCTCCCCCCAATCCCCGGATCGTCCTGATCGCGGTGGATCAGCAGAGTCTCCGGGATTTCGCCCAGGTGGGGGTGGTCTGGCCCTTCCCCCGGGCGTATTACGGTCTGGTGGCTTCCTTTCTCGCCCGATCCGGGGCAGAAGCCCTGGGGGTGGATCTTCTGTTCACCGAACCGTCCGTCCATGCAGGGGACGATGAGGCCCTGCGAGACACCCTCCTCGCCCTTTCCATGCCCGTGGTTCTGGCGGCCTTCGTCGGCCAGGAGGGTCCCCAGGTGGAACCGCTGTTCCTGTGCCCTTCGCCCGCCACCCCTCCGCCCGAAAACCTCACCATGGGACCTGTGCCTATCCTTCAGGAAGGGGCGGCGGCGGTGGGCAATGTGGCCGAACATCCAGATCCGGACGGCGTGTTCCGGAGAATCCATCTCCTCACGGAAAACCACCTGGGTCTCATCCCATCTTTTTCCGCCGCACTGTGGAGTGTGATCACCCGGGCCTCGCCGTGCGATCTCCCCGGGACCCTCCTTCTCCCACCCATCGGAAATCCCGAGCGCCGGTATCCGGTGGTTTCCTTTTCCGAGGTGGTTCGCTGGGCATTTGAGGGCAAACCCATGCCCCTGTTCAAGGATCGCATTGTCATCCTGGGCACAACGGCGCCGGGGCTCAAGGACGTGCGCCCCACCCCCTATGCATCCACCACCGCCGGGATGGCCATCCATGCGTGGGCTCTGGAAAGCCTTCTGAGATCCGTTCATCTCACCCCCCTCGGGGGATGGCCGGCCCGGGTGCTGTGGATATCACTCCCCTTTCTCCTCCTGCTCCTCCGGTTCCCTCTTCGCAAAACCCTGACCGGAACGCTGCTTCTTGAGGGGGGACTGCTCTTCGGGATGGTGGGGGTGGATCTCCTGCTTCTGGGCGCAGGGTATCTGGATGTGTCTCTGTTTCGCCTCTTGCTCGCCTGGGCTGCAAGCCTTCTGGTGTTTCAGACCTGGCTCTACCGCGAGGAAGGGCGCCAGCGTGCCTTCATCCGGAAGGTCCTCTCTCTGTATCTCGCCCCCGAAGTGACCCGGGTGCTCCTGGACGATCCGTCCCGCCTGCGTCTGGGGGGTGAGCGCCGGGAAATCACCGTCTTCTTCTCGGATGTCCGGGGGTTCACCACCCTTTCGGAAAACCTCCCGCCCGATGTGCTGGTGGAGGTGATGAACGCCTATCTGGACCGTGTGACCGAGGTTCTGTTTCAGCACGGAGCCACCCTGGACAAATATCTCGGCGACGGGGTCATGGCCTTCTGGGGTGCCCCTTTGTCCCAGCCCGATCACGCCCGGAGAGCCTGCATGGCGGCCCTGGACGTCCAGGAGGTGGTGGAGGATTTTTCCCGCTCCCTGCGGAGAAAAGGACTGCCCGCCCTCCGGATCGGCGTGGGCCTGACCACGGGTCCCGCTGTGGTGGGGAACTTCGGCTCTGCCCGGCATTTTGACTATACGGCGGTGGGCGACACGGTGAACACCGCCTCCCGGCTGGAAGGGCTCACCCGGATGTTCGGTGTGGATATCCTGATCCATGACGAAACCCGCCGGGCGGCAGGGGAGGGTTTCCACGTCAGGAAAATGGGCCGGGTGCGGGTCAAGGGGAAACAACAGGCCATCGAAATCTGGGAACTCCGGAGAGAACCCTATCCCGACCTCCCTCTCTGGAACCATGCCCTCCAGGCCCTGGAGCAGGGCCGGCTGAAAGAAGCCCTGCGGATCTTTCAGCGCCTTTCGGAACTGGATCCCGCAGCCGCCTTTTACGCCTCCTGGCTCACCGAAAAACCGGACGAGGTCCTCGCCCATCAGGGAGTGCTGGTGTTTGCCACGAAATAAGGTGGACCCCTCCCCTCTTTCCGTGATCCTTCCCCATCCCCCCTGGGGACCGCTTTCCTATCTGGGAGAAGCCCCGCGGGGTGCCGTGGTGTATGTGCCCCTCCAGGCACGGCTCACGGTGGGCGTGGTGTGGGGGGAAGGCGAAAGGCGGGATGGACTCAAACCCATCCTTGCCTCAACGGGGGCCATTCTTCCTGGCTGGGTGATGGCCTCCATGGAACGCCTGGCGCATACCACGGAGCATCCTCCGGGGTATTTTCTCCGGTTTGCCCTCCCTCCGGGCGTGGAAGATTTGCCCCGCCTGCAGATCCGTCCCCGCGTGCTTCCCGTTCATGTGCCAGGGGTGCGGTCTCGCCTTTTGAACGCCCTGACCGACCGGAGATGGCGTTCCTGGAAGCGCCTGAAGAAGATGACCGGGGCCACCTCCCGGGACCTGTTTCGTCTTCTTGATGCGGGAGCCGTGGAGGTCCGGGAGATTTTCCCCAAACTTGCCGAGAGAGTGCGGACCACCCTCCCCGGCGGGGAAGATTTTCCCCGGGGCGTGATGTTCGGACTCACAGCACAGCAGAAACGCCAGTTTCTCCTCTCCCGATCCCAAAAACGCTCTGTTCTTCTCTGGTGCGCCGACTCTGCCCTTGCCGAACGCTGGGGGCATGAGCTTGGGTGGCCCGTGTATACCTCCACCACCCGGCTGGCTCTCCGTCGCCGCATATGGCGGGAAGCGCTGGAAGGTCGCCTGAGGGGTGTGGTGGTCACCCATGCGGGGTTTCTTTTCCCCCTCCCGGAACCCGACGTGATCGTGGACGAACCCTGGATGGAAGGTTTTTTCTTCCGGGAGAGTCTCACCCTGTCCGACGTGATTCCAGCGCTTGCCACGCGGGTGGTGGTCCTCCGGTCGGCCCCTGAACCGGAAGAAGGACGTCGCCCCGACTTCACCATCCTCCGCCGCCTTCCGGAGCGGAGTCCGGTGTGGGACGTGTTCCGGAGCCCCCGCCCTCTCTGGGCCCGGATGGGACGGGCGCTGGAACGGGGGCACAATGTGGCCATCTGGGTGGAACGGAAGGGCTATGGACTTTTGCTGTGTGACGCATGCGGATGGCGGGCCCGCTGTCCCCGGGATCACGTTCCGCTGGTCCTGCACCGAAAACCCGAACCCCACCTGGTCTGCCCACGATGTGGTTTCACCCAGCCCCCTCCCCATCACTGTCCGGTATGCGGCGGGGAAACCCTGCGAACCCGCGGGCGGGGGATGGAATTCGTGGCCGAAGAGGTGAAGGCGCAGTTCCCCCACGCCCGGGTGCTCACCCTCGCCGGAACACCGGGATCTTCCTCCTCCCCCCACCGCCTGCTTCACCTGTGGGAGAAGGGGGGAGCGGACGTGCTGGTGGGGACCTGGGCGGCCCGCGCGGGGTTCGTCCACCCCGCCGTCCGGATGCTTCTGGTGTGGTATCCGGAAACCTTTCTACACACCCAGGCAGAGGAACAACGCCTGGCGCTGCGCCTTTCCTGGCTCACCTGGATGGGGGAGGGTGAGAACGTCCTTCTCACCTTTCGGGAGGATCTTCCCCTCTTCCGTGCGCTGAAAGAAGGAACCCTTCGCTCCTATTTTCGAAGAACCTTCCGAAACGCTCAGGAGTCCCCCTGAAGAAGGGGAGACACGATCACGCCGGTGCCTGTGGCCTTGGCTTTGTACAGATATTCATCCACCACACGGAGGGCATCCTCCGCATTCCGGGGAAGATGGGTACTGTCCACCACCCCCATGCAGAACTGGACGTTCAGTTCCCCGGGCAGCGCAACTTCTTTCCACCGCTTTTTGATCTGAGAAGCCACATACAGTCCCTCCTGCAGGGAGGTGCCGGCCAGGACCAGCACAAACTCATCCCCGCCATACCGCACAACCACGTCCGATTTCCGGAGATTCGTGCGGAGGAAGGAGGCCAGCGCCTTCAGCACCTGATCACCGGTTTCATGACCATAAGTATCGTTGAGGGCTTTGAATCCGTCCAGATCCAGCATGATGAGGGAGAAGGGCGTCCCCTCCGTATCACTCCGCTTGAACAGCTCATCCAGGAGAGGGTATAGCACCCTGCGGTTGAACACCCCGGTGAGGGGATCCAGGGACGCGAGTTTCTCATACTGCACCGCCTTGAGGTTCACCTCCCGGAAACTCTGGACAAAGGCGTCCACCGGATGGAGCAGATACACATACCCGTGACGGACGGGGACCTTCCACACCAGATATGCCCGGTTGTTGGGTGTGAGCACATAGGAGGTTTCCCGGGAATCGAGCGGAATGGCCCCAAAAAGGTCCTCCAGGGTTTTCCCCCGGATCTTTCGGGGAGCCAGGAGATTCCGGGCGGTTTCGTTCTCCCACACCACCCGGTGCCGAAAGTCCGTGAGGAGCAATCCCACCGGGAAACCGGTCATGAGCTCCCGGGATAGGGAGGGAATGAAGGCCACTTCAGGCTCAAACAGACCATCCCGATAGCCCAGGTGAACAAACAGGGCCACAGCTCCCAGGAGAAACAGGGCATGCCCTTCCAGCACAAAAAGTGCAAGGAAAAGCCCGAGCAAAGCCATCCCCCACAGGAGATTCCGGTGAAAGGCGTGCTCCTGGAGGCGAAGCACCCAGAGCGCATAGCCAGCGCCCAGGACATACGTGGCTGCCGTCATCTCGGGACGGGATACGATTCCCGTTACCAGGGCAAGAAGCGCGCCACCTGCAACCGTCAACCGCACAAGCCAGGACCGGGGCGAGGGGAAGAGAAGCGTCAGCGCCAACAGGAACAACACGGACGCAAGGAAGGAAATCGCCGGAATGGGGGGAAAAACAAAGCCCACCCACATAAGGGACAAGAAAAGTCGGGGGACCAGTTTCCGCTCTCCGGGAAACACCCAGGTGAGAACGGCTGGAACAAGAGCCACACCGGACATATGAAGGATCACCCACCCCCTACGCGCGTTCGCCCGCTTCCGTCAGGAGCGAGCGGGAGAGGAGAGTCCGGAGGGCGAACACGAGAAGGAGAAGATTGAGAAAGAGCTCCACGGCTACGATGGCGTACAGGAGGGCCCCCTGACCGGGGGAAGACCTCATCACCCCGGGAAGGACCGCGCCCGCGTACCACAGAAGGGCCAGGCTCACAGTGATCCAGAGGAATCCTGCAGGGGCCAGGACCGCCAGGCGATACAGTGCGGAAGGCACGTATGCCCGGATCACCCAGATGGCCACCGTCACCAGGGCGATGGAGGCAAGCATCTGATTGGCCCCTCCGAAAGCGGGCCAGATGAGGCGCCATCCCCCGCCCCAGGCCATCCAGGTCCCCAGGGCCACCACCAGGACCGCCCCCGTGAGAGCGTTTTCAAAAAGCCGGAACGGAAGCAGCTCCCGCACCACCATCCGGCCGATCCGGGCGGTGGTGTCCAGGGTGGTGAGGGCAAAAGCCGAAACCCAGAGGGAGGCCAGGACGGACACGGTGGCCCCAGGCAGACCCAGGGTTCGCTCCACCGCCAGACCGTAGGCGCGGGAAAACACCCCCACGGGTCCGCCCACCTCCCGGATCCATCCCACATACCCTGCGGCGATGGCTCCGGACAGCAGGGGCTTTCCTGCAAGGACCTCCGCACCCAGGGCGGCCAGGGACAGCACCACCACCGTGGACAGGAATCCCTCCGTCAGCATCCCCCCGAACCCCACAAACAGGGCATCGCTTTCTTTTGCAAGCTGCTTGGACGTGGTACCACTTGCCACCAGAGCATGAAAACCTGAAAGCGCGCCGCAGGCAATGATCAGGGGAACCACCGGCCAGAAGGGCGATGGGTGTCCCGCCACCACATGGGCCGACCAGGTGGTGAAGGCGGGCCAGGTCAGATGTCCTCGCAGGAGAAGCAGCGCCAGCGCACCCAGGAGCAGGCCACCCCAGAGGAGGAAGGCGTTGAGATAATCCCGGGGCTGGAGGAGCACCCAGACGGGGAGGGAGGAGGCCACCACCGCATACACCCCCAGGATGACCAGCCAGGTTTGCGAGGAAAGGTGGAGGGGGAAAAAGAATCCGCCCGCCACGGCCAGGCCCGTGAGCACAAGGCCCACCAGGGTTCCGGGGATGAGACCCAGGGAAGACCGGTACAGGATCCATCCGGTGAGGAGCGCGGCCAGAATAAACAGCAGGGATGCGGTGGCCACCTCCCCATGGGCGGCAAACAGGGAGGCGATGATGGAGGCAAAGGCGGCCACGATCAGGATAACGGTGAACAGGATGAAAAGCTGGAACAGGACACCGGCTCGGGAGGACATCAATCGTCCCGCAAGCCACTGCACCGAACGGCCGTCGTTGCGGACGGAGGCCATGAGAGACAGATAGTCGTGGACGGCCCCGAGGAACACGTTGCCCATCCAGATCCAGAGCAGACCCGGCAGCCACCCCCAGGCCATGGCAATGGCCGGTCCCACGATGGGCGATGCCCCGGCAATGGAGGCAAAATGATGACCAAACAGAACTTCCCTGCGTGTGGGGACAAAATCCATCCCGTCATAAAACCGGTGGGCCGGCGTGGGCCGGGCATCGTCCACACGGAGAAGACGCCGTTCCAGGCGCTTTCCATACAAGACATACAGGGCGAGATACAGTCCCGCCGCGAGAAGAATCCCCAGGGTGGCCATGGTTCACCCTCCCCCAAAGCGGGACTGGGCCTGCCGTTTCAGCGCATACAGATGGGCCATGCCCACCTTCTCCAGATAGGCCCAGTGATCTTCCACACCGTAGATCCATTCCTCCAGGTAAGTCCGGGTTCCTTCCGGGGTTCGGGCCGCCTCCAGAAACATCCGGAGATGTTCCTCATCCCGTTCATAGAGGTAGGCCATCTCCCCCGGATGGGACCCAAAGGGGGCATGCACCACGGCATCCACCAGGAAATAGGGGATCACCGTACGATCGGGATAGGCACGGATCTCCTCCGGAGAGACGATCTCCTCTGCGCTGATGATCAGGCGCTTGCACGCCCGGGCCAGCTCCGGAGCAAATCCCACGATGCCGTCAATCTGGGCGTTCCCATAAACGTCCGCCCGGTGGACGTGGATGATGCCCACATCCGGAAACAGGGCGGGAAGAAGGGCGACAGGTTTTCCGGTCCAGGGATCCCGAATCACTCGAGCCGCGCTTTTCCGGAGGGTGTCACTGCCCAGCATGCTCCGGACCGGAATGAAGGGCACCCCCATGGCCGCGGCTTTGAAGCGCCAGGACAGGGCACCGTTGGACCATTCCGTCACCCGGACCCGACCGCTCTCCACCGCCCGGCGAAGAATGCTGGAAAGGCCCAGCACCTCATAGCCCACATAGGTGAGATCCACGGCGTCCACCAGATCCGCCGCAAGGAGAAAGTCCACTTCCAGCAAACCCTGTCCCGCAACCTTCAGGTTTTTCTTCCCCTGGCGGACGATTTCCCGCACCACGGACAGGGGGGCCCGAACCGTTCCATACAGCTCCACTGCAATGTAATCCCCGTCGTGGACCAGGCGTTCCACCGCCTCCTTTTCGGTCATCAACTTGGGAACAAGGGCACGGGGTTTTTGAGCCGCCACCTGACGAAAGGCCTCCACATCAGGGGGGGAGAACAGCTCTCCCTTCCCGATCTCGAGGATCTCCAGGGTGTCCCGGGCGCTCACCGCTTACGCTCCCGCTTGGGCGATCCCGAAGCTGCCGCAACAGGCTCAAGCTGGAGCAGCTCTTCCAGGGTCATCACCCGCGCTCCGCCCTCCGGATCCATGAGCTCCACCTTCTCCTGCAGATGCATCACCTTCACCACCTTGAGTTCCACCCCCTCCGGATCCCGATAGACCGCACCGATTTTCGGCAGACGTTTGTGGAGCTCTTCATAGACCGGAAGTTCATACCGCAAGCAGCACATCAGCCGCCCACACACCCCGGTGAGGCGATCGGGCGCCACAAAAAGGAACTGTTTCCGGGCCATGTCCAGGGATACGCTTGGGATATCCTTCATGAACAGGGTGCAGCACAGTTCCCGGCCACACACGTCAATGCCCCCAAGCCACCGGGCGTGGTCCCGCGCCCCCATCTGCTCAAACGTCACCCGAAGGTGCAGTTTTTTGGAGAGGGTCCGCACCAGGTGATCCAGCTGGAGCCGGTCATCCGCGATATACACAAAATGGACATGTCCCACCTGTTCGTTGAGATCCGTGCGCACGATACGGAGGTTTTTGTAGCCCTGATCCCAGAGGAAAGCCCGCGTCATGTTCTTGAGGAGCCGGAGTTTGGTCTCCCGGGGCATGGGCTCCAGACGCAGGATCTGACCCTCCGGAGGCTTGGAGGAGACCCCGCGAATCTTCACGGGAAGGGGATGTTCCTCTCCTTCCACATAGGCCCAGGCGATCACACCCCGGGGCACGCTGGGGCCACGATAGGCCCACCGTCCGAAACCACCACCAATCACCGAACCTTCAAGCGTTGTTCCGTGTCCCATGGCCGATTGGGGTTTTGACCGTCAGGTCTTTCAGGGTAATCCGGGAAGCATGTTGAAGCATCAGACGATAGATTTCATCCCACACCGTGTGGGCACCACACGTTTCATACACCGGGCACTCGTCCACCCCCACCAGACAGATACCCCCGGTGAGGTCCATCTCTCCCAGGAGACGCACGATGTCCAGAAGGGTGATCCGCTCGGGGTCCACGTTCAGACTCACTCCCCCTTCTTTTCCCCGGTGGGTGCGGACAAGCCCCACCCCCGCCATCTGATTGACGATCTTCTGAAGATAGGGAAAGGGAATATGCTGATTCTCCGAAATCTGGCGGGAGGGCACCACCTCGCCCTCGTGAAGGGTGAGTTCGGTGAGGATCCGCACCGCATAATCCAGCCTTCTCGAAATGTTGAGTTTCATGCTCTAATCATAAAGGCATGCTTCCTGACTGTCAAACGTCCGAATAGATTTTCTCGTGAGGCAATACGACGTCGAGGACTTGCCTTGAGGTATCTTCTCCCCTCCCCCGATGGAAGGGGCTGGGGGAGATGTCCGAACTTTAGGGCACAGGTCGTCTGAAAAGACTACGGAAAGATGACTGTTTCCCCTCACCTCCGGGGCGGTCCCTCCGGGAAGGGAATGCGGTTCAGGATATACCGGGCGCGGTAATACAAAACGTAAAATGCCTCGTCCTGAATGTGCCCCTGGTTGTGAAGACGCTCCAGGGTGTTGAGAAACCGTTCCAGCGTGGCGCGATAGCGATCCAACCGTTCTTCCCGTGCCCACCGAAGGGCCTGCTGAAGAAGCCGGGCAAGACGATCATGCGCCCGTTCACTCATCCACCCGATGGCGAAAGCCGTGTCGTTCCGGATCTGGAGGTGAATCACCATGGAGTCCAGGGACTGCGGTGGCAACGGTCCCGGACCCACCGTCCGCCCGTATTTGCCAGGTCCAAAGGGAGTTTTGCCCCAGAAAATCTTTTCCAGCGTGTCCTCGGCTTCTTCTGTAATGATGGGAACGGTAAGGGTCGAATCATAACCCTCTGCGTACCACCAGCTGATATCCGGAAGCTCACGGCTTATGAACACGAGCCCGCTCAGGGTGTCACCAGGGCGAAGGTGATCGGATAATCCAAGCCACAGGGGATAGGGAAAGGTATCCGCTTCGGGTGGTACGCCAGGCGAGATTTTCTTGCCAGGTTGATGATCATGGACCCAAACTTTCCCTTCCCATGTTTTCCATTCAGGAGATACAAAGCCTGGAAGACCAAATCGTTTGATGGGTTGGCCACTCTCAGGGTGATTCCAGACCGTATAGTTGTAGACGTAGAGTGTCTCGTCGGCTGCGGAAACACTCTCCTGTACGGTGACCCAGACATCAGCAACAAAGTTATCCAGGACCGGAACCATAAAGAAAGGCGATGGATTCACAATAGGCCCCGTGATCCAAAGCAGCATAAGATTCATGGTCCCCTTCTCCTGTTAACGAGAAACAACTCTGTAATGGTAGTGGTGACGAGGTTGTGTCGAGTCGCCATTGTAATACTCGTAGCCGCCCCGTACGTCCACCCTTAAGGTTCGTTCAAGTTCAGGAATCAACGTGTCAATGACCCACTGTTCCAGTCGGAAATGTCCCCGTTCCTCGATGGTGATGGTTCGGGTGGAATCCACTCGAATCACGCGTGTGATCGTGGAATCCCCACCCATATCCACACGCGTCCCGTCGTCGTGCGTGTGGTGCGGAGGATTCCAGTTCTGTCTAAAATCATACAGCCCTCCCCACGGCAAAGCCATATCGTTGATCCAGACCTCCTCCCCACCTCTGGACTGATACCGCTCGGCAAACGCCTGGAGAAACGCCACAAGCATCGGAGTCCCCCAGTGACTCTCCGGATGATTGCTCCGATCCGGAATCAGGCGATACCCCCGCCCTGGCTGAAGTTCCACAAGCCCCGGAACCCGAATGATAAGGGTTTCCACCCTGGCTGGCGTTGTATCTCCCGTTGAATCCGGTCCCACATACACCTTGACAAGTTCTTTTCCGCTGATTCTCGATGAACGATAGACCGTGAAGAACGTTCCCGCCGTATCGGTCACCCCCACCGTATCCCGCTTGAATATCCCGATTGGACGGGAATGATTATGATAATGCCATCCGGAAGAATCCACTGGATGGATGCGGACCTTGACCGGAACCTGTGGAATCCCTTTGCCCCTCCGTGGATGGAGAACCTGGACCGTGATGCGGGTGGTGTCGGGCTGGCCCACACTTGAGGGCAAAATGGAATCCGGGAGAAGTGTAACACTGACCCGCGGCATCACCACCACCTCCATGGTGTCCGCAAGATATTTGGAGAAAAGATCATGAGACCACGCCATCACCCGGTATCGCTTCCCGATTTCCATCCCGAAATCCACCGGAATCTGCGCTATGTCGTTCAACCCCGTCCAGGCAAACACACGGAAAACCGTATCCTTGATCACCGGACCCACCGTGTTTCCGAGGGAATCCACACCCACCACACGAATCCCCACATCCGCCCAGGAATTCTCCCGGATCCGGAGATTCACCGTGTCCACCCCAAACACCGTATCCACGTCCGCCCCCGTTCCGGACACCAGTTCCAGTTCCAGAAAGTCATCCTGCAACCACAGATCGTCCACCACCACAGGAGGCTGGGTTTGAAGATCCTCCTTCCCACCCCTCCGCTTTGCCGGAACCACCACAGGAGCATACCAGGCCTCCGCCCGCACCCTTCCCGGATATACCGTGATGCAATCCAGATACCGGTGACCCCCGATCCACACGGAAGAGGCAAATCCCAGGCCCCCGGGTCCCCAGTCGTTCAGATCGCTTATCGTATGCCAGATCGTGTATCGCAAGGTGTCCCAGATCACCCCACCGGTGACACAGGCATCCCCCGCCTCGGGAAGGTTGACCTCCCAGATCCACTTCCACACAGCCGTCAGGGCCGCCGTGTCCACACTGTGCAGAACAAGCGACGAAAAGAAACATTCAAGCAAATCCACCACCGCCCCCGTCGAATCTCTCGCCTCACACACCCACCGGACATGAACCGTATCCCCAATCCGGAAATTCTTCGCCGTCAAAAAGGCATAGGCTGTGAGGGTGTCTGTCACCCGCACTGTATCCAGATGAACCGTATCTTCAATCACGATCCCATCCAGCGTATCCACAGGGACCAGCGTGCCCCACTGAAGATCCTGGAGCTCAAACACTTCCTCACTTTGCGCCCAGAGCGGAAGAGAAAACACCAAACACAGCAACCCGATCTTCTTCATCGCCCTGCTCCTGCGAGGAATCTTCCCTTAAAAGAACCCAGGGGACTCTGGACCCGAAAGAGATAGATCCCGGCAGGCAATCCCTGAAACCGAAGAAGATGCCGCCCTGCAGGAACGTGAATGTCCCGGGAAAGCACCCTTCGTCCGAGAACGTTGAACACCTCAAGATGGACCGATATCGGTTCCGGAAAAGAAAAGCGAAGGGCACCCGGAAGGCCGATCACTTCGGGGTGAACAGGCGGGGCTGAGGAGCCGAAAGAGAAGGGAAGGGCGTCGGCTTCCCAGGTACGGACCCAGAATGTGCGAACGCTCACCTCCCGTGGAACAAGGTGGACCAGTGTCCGAAATCCCTGGCGACTCACCACCGCCTTCATGGGTTTTCCCTTCGGAGCCACTGCAAGGGGAATTTCCCGGGTCTGGACGGGGAGCGAATCGGGGAGAAGGAAAGGGGACACGGGGATCATCGTGACAAAGAACAAGAGAGCATGCGCCATCAAAAACCCTCCTGTTTTGTCCGGCCTTCATGATACCCCCCCTGACGGTTTGTCAAGGGGCACACAGGGTTTGTCAAAAAGGTCCCCGAGTGCTGAACGTTCGTGGGTGAGAAGGTCATTTTCAGGCATGAGCAGGGATAGGTTGATTTGCGAGGTCGAGGCCCGCATTGCGGCGATGTGGATTGCGTAGCAGCCCGGGATGCCGCGAAAGTATCCTCGGAGAATTGATCCGGATGGCGGAGAACAGGACCTACCGGAGTATCGCGCGGGAGGAAGAAGCAAGAAGGTTTCATGAACCGCCCCCCTCCCGATGGAACCATAGGGGATAGCCAACAGGACACCGGACGGGCTAACTCCGCGGGTGAAACTTCCGCACGGCCTCCCGGAGACGGGCCAGATCCAGATGGGTGTAGATCTGGGTGGTGTTCAGGGAGGCATGTCCCAGCAGGGCCTGGAGTGTCCGGAGGTCCATTCCGCCCATCAGGAGATGGGTGGCAAAGGAATGCCGGAGCATGTGGGGATGCACATCTTTCTCAATCCCGGCTTTGCGGGCGTATTTCCGGAGCAGTTTCCACACGGCCACCCGGGTGAGATGCCCCCCCCGGCGGGTGAGAAACACCCGGGACGTGTTCCGGTGGTTCCACGCCGGTCGAACCTTGTCCAGATAGGCTGACACCCATTCCACCGCCGCGTCCGTGAGGGGAACCACCCGATCCTTGGAGCCCTTGCCCCGGACCCGGACCAGCCCGTCCTGGAGATCCAGGTGGGGAAGTTCCAGCCCCACCGTTTCGCTCACCCGGAGACCGCTCCCGTACATCACCTCCAGAAGGGCCCGGTCCCGGATTCCCTGGGGACGCTTCGTGTTGGGCGCGTCAAGGAGACGCTCCACCTCTTCCACCGTGAGGAACTGGGGCAGGGTTCGGGGTTTCCGGGGAGCCACCAGAAGCTCCGCCGGGTTCTTTTCCCGCAGGCCCTGCATCACGAGATAGCGATAGAATCGGCGAAGGGAGCTCACCATTCGGGCCACAGACGATGGAGCAAGTTGCCCATCCAGCGATGCCAGAAAGGCCCGCAAATCCTCTTCCGTGGCGTCCAGAAGTGTCCGGTCCATCAGGGCAAGAAAATCCTGGAGTTTGCGAAGGTCCCGGGCATAGGCATCCAGCGTGCGGGGCGAAAGCCCCCGCACCGTGGCAAGGTACCCGAGAAACCCTCTGAGAATTCCCTGTTCCCGTCTGCGGCTCATCACCGGATCTTCAGGGTTGCCAGGGCCAGCACGGAACACACGACCGACAGAAACCAGAACCGGGCGACAATTTTGGTCTCCGGCCACCCCAGAAGCTGAAAATGGTGGTGCAGAGGGGCCTTGCGGAACACCCTTCGTCCTCCCAGGGCCCGGAAGGTGAAAATCTGAAGGGCCACACTCAGCGTTTCCATCACGAGCATTCCCCCGGCCACTGCGAGCAGAATCTCCTGCTTGGCGATCAGGGCCAGGACCCCCAGAATCCCGCCAAGTGCCTGACTTCCCGTATCCCCCATAAACACTTCGGCCGGGTGCACATTATACCAGAGAAACCCGAGAACCGCACCGGCAAAGGCCGCCCCCACCACCGCCGCCTCCCCCGCATGGGGGATATACAGCACGTTCAGGTAATCGGCAAGGGCCCGGTGTCCGGCGATATAGGTCACCACGCTCATCACCGCCAGGGGAGGGAGCACCACCCCTCCTGCAAGGCCATCCAGACCGTCGGTAAGGTTCACCGCGTTCACGCTCCCCACCAGCACGAAAAAGGCAAACACCGGATACAGCACTCCCAGGGGGATCAGGAGATTTTTGAAAAAGAGCACCTGGGTGACATCGGGGGGAAAACCGGGAATGTGGAGTTCGACAAACCGCCACACGGCCAGGGCCAGTACCCCCTGAAAGAACAGCTTCCACCGTTTGGGAAGGCCCCGTTTGTGATACCGGACCTTGCGGAAATCGTCCCAGAACCCCAGAAGCCCCATATACGCCGGCACAAGCAGGGCAAGCCACGTCCAGGGAACCCCGGGTCGGGCAAGAAGCACACCCACAGCAAGGGCAACGGTCACAAACACCAGCCCCCCCGCCGTGGGCGTCCCAGCCTTATCCCGGTGTTCGGGGAGCTCTTCCGAGATCACCTCCCGAAACCCCAGGCGACGACTCGCCCGGAGATAGAGGGGCATCAGAAGGACCACCAGCAGAAACCCCAGGGAAGCGGCGAGAAAACTCCGGAAGGTGATGTAGCGAAACAGGTTGAAAACGATCCACTCATCCCGCAGAGGAAGAAGAAGCTCGGCGAGCACGGGCAGCCTCCAGGATGCGTTCAAAGTTCATGGCGTTGGACGCCTTGAGAAGGACCAGGGGAGCCGAAAGGAGGTCCTCCAGTGCCTCCCGGATCAGGCTTTCCACATCGGGGAACCACTGGGCGGGCACACCGTGAAGGGCTGCCTCTTCTGCAATCCAGCGGGCACGCTCCCCCACGGCATAGAGGTTCCGGTAACCCAGGCGGGCCACCTCCCGACCCACCCACCGGTGCCAGCGCTCGGATTCGTTTCCGAGTTCCAGCATATCTCCCAGCACCACCGCGGCCACCAGGGACCGGTGTTGAAAGCTCACCAGGAGATCCTGCACCGAGAGGGGATTGGCGTTGTAGGCATCGTGCACCCACCGGCTTCCGCCGAGATCCATCGCCGTCTTGCGTCCCCACACCCCCGGAAACGTCCGGATCCGCTCCCGCACCGCATCGTCCGGCAGCCCCAGCGCCCGGGCCACCGCCCACACCACCCCGGAAAGCAACCGGGCACTCCGGGTGTCCTGCCAGGCTTCCTCCAGGGGCGGGGCTTCATGATCCTCCAGGGTGGGCGGAAAGAGCTCCCGAAAGACCAGGGTTTCATCTCCCGGGAAAGGAGGATGGAACACGCGGCCCCCCTCCGGGAGGAACCGCAGAACGGTGAGTTTTTCTTCGAGGTAATGCCGATAGGACCGGAAAAATTCCAGGTGGGCGGGGCCCAGGGCTGTCAGGACCAGATCCCGGGGATGGGCCAGGTCCGCAAGAAGGGCCATTTCTCCCGGCCGGTTGATCCCCAGTTCATACACCACCCAGCGGCTTTCCGGGGGCGTGTTCAGAATGGAGAGAGGAAGGCCAATCGTGCTGTTGTAGGATGCAGGGCTCGCATACACCGCACCGAACGTACCCAGCACGTGACGAAGGAGTTCTTTTGCGGTGGTTTTGCCGGAGGTGCCCGTCACCCCGATCACATGCCCCTCAAGCCCCCTTCTCCACCAGCGGGCCAGCCTCCAGAGCGCCTCCCGTGTGTCCGGGACCACCAGGGCCGGGAGGATCTCGGTGGGCCGGCTCACCAGGGCCGCGACCGCCCCCCTTGCCCTCGCATCCTCCAGAAATTCGTGACCGTCATGGTGGGAACCGGGGAGGGCCACGAAAAGATCCCCCTCCTGAACAACCCGGCTGTCCACGACGACCCGCTTGATGGGAAGGGAGGCCGGAGCTTCCACCCCCAGCACGCGGGCAAAGGAGGCAAGGTCCCGTTTCATCAGGACCTCTGGGGAGCCCGGAAGGGCCGGCCCATGCCGTAATATTCAAACCCGGCGCCGGTCACCCGGTCCACATCCAGCGCATTCCGCCCGTCCACCACCACCGGGGTGCGTACCCGCTTCCGGAGGGCCTCAAAATCCACCTCCAGAAACTCCGGCCACTCCGTCACCAGAAGGATGGCATCCGCACCTTCGGCGGCCTCTTCTGGAGAGGAGGCATAGACGATGCGGGGCGGATCTTCGGGATACACCTTCTTCATGGCGTTCATGGCATGGGGATCATAGAGACGCAGAAGCGCCCCTTCGTCCAGGAGTCTCCGAATCACCTTCAGGCTCGGTGCCTCACGGAGATCGTCCGTGCCGGGTTTGAAGGACAGCCCCCAGACGGCCAGGGTTTTGTCTCGGAGCACCCACAGGGCGTCGTGAAGGTGTTCCATGAACACGTCCACCCGCCGCTCGTTGATCTCGTGGACCGCTTTGAGCAGGGAGAAGTCCAGCCCGTAATTCTGTCCGATCCAGTAAAAGGCCTTCACATCCTTGGGGAAACAGCTTCCGCCGTATCCCAGACCTGCCCCCAGAAAGGCCCGGCCGATGCGGGGGTCCAGCCCCATCCCTTCGGCCACCTGGGTCACATCCGCCCCCGTGCGCTCACACAGATCCGCCACCATGTTGATGAAGGAGATTTTCATGGCCAGGAAGGCGTTGCTCGCATGTTTGATGATCTCGGCCGTCTCGATGTCCACCACGAGCTTGGGGGCGTCGATCTTTTCATAGAGTTTCAGGAGGATCTCCCGGGCTTTCCCGTTGTCCACACCGATCACAATCCGATCCGGTTTCAGAAAATCCTGAACGGCTGAGCCCTCCCGGAGGAACTCCGGATTGGAGGCCACTTCGATGGTGGCATCCCGGCGGGCATACCGGCGAACGGTTCGCTTGATCCACCGGGCCGTCTCCACCGGGACCGTGGATTTTTCCACGAGAAGCTTGTAGCCCGAGATATACTGGCTGAGCTCCCGGACCACCCCTTCCACCTGGGAGAGATCGGCCGATCCGTCAGGGCGCGAAGGCGTCCCCACGCAGATGAAAATCACGTCGGTCCGTTCGGCCAGTTCCGCCAGGCTGTCCACAACGGAAAGCTGCCCGCTCTTCCCATGCTTTTTGAGAAGGTCGTCCAGCCCGGGCTCAAAGAAGGGGCCTTCCCCCCGGCGGATCTTCGCGAGTTTTTCCTCATCCTTGTCCGTTCCCACCACGGGGAACCCCAGTTCGGCAAATCCCGCTGCGCTCACCAGGCCCACATGGCCCAGCCCCACGATTCCGATTCGCAAGGTCTCCACCGACATCCTCCTTCCTGTCCTCGTGTTCTCGTTTCCCTATCAGGGACGCTCCACGGCCATGGCCACCGCTCCACCTCCACCCAGGCAGAGGGCGGCCACCCCTTTCCGGGCGTTGTGGCGTTTCATGGCATAAAGGAGGGTGACCAGGACCCGGGTTCCGCTCGCGCCGATGGGGTGCCCCAGGGCAATGGCCCCACCGTGCACGTTCACCTTGCTCCAGTCCAGTCCCAGTTCCTTCCCATCCGCAAGGATCTGCGCCGCAAAGGCCTCATTGATCTCAAAGAGGTCCACCTCGTCCAGCGTCCATCCCACCTGAGCAAGGAGCTTCCGGATGGCGTCAATGGGGGCAAAGAACAGCTCCTTCGGCTCCCGGAAGGCCGCCGCATATCCCCGGACGATCCCCTGGACCTCCACACCGTATTCCTTCACCGCATCTTCTGAAAGCGCCAGAATGGCCGCCGCACCGTCCGAAAGGGGCGGCGCGTTCCCGGCGGTCACGGTGCCGTCTTTTTCAAAGGCGGGCGGGAGTTTGGCGAGTTTCTCCAGGCTGGTATCCCGACGCGGGGTTTCGTCCGTATCCACCACAACGGTTCCCCTCTTCCGGTCCTCATAGGTCACCGGAAGGATCTCGTCCTTGAAAGCCCCTTCGTCGATGGCCCGGATGGCTTTCTGATGGCTTTCCAGCGCAAACCGATCCTGTTCCTCTCTCGAAATTCCGGCTTTTCGGGCGGTGTATTCAGCCAGATTCCCCATGTGGACGTCGTTGAAGGCACACCACAGACCGTCGTGAAGCATGAGGTCCTTGAACTCCACATGGCCGTATTTCACGCCGCCCCGGAGCCAGGCCGCATGGGGGGCATGGGTCATGGATTCCATCCCGCCTGCAAGCACCACCCGGGCGTCTCCGGCTTTGATGGCCTGGGCGGCAAGCATCACCGCCTTGAGCCCGGAACCACACACCTTGTTGACGGTGAAAGCCGGGATGGTGGGCGGGAGACCGGCCTTCACGGCAGCGATCCGGCCAGGACTCTGACCGTTCCCCGCCTGGATCACGTTGCCAACGATCACCTCGTCCAGCCGATCTTCCGGAATCCCCGCCCGGCGGACGGCTTCCCGAAGAACCAGGGCACCGAGATCCGTGGCCCGAAAACGCGACAGATTCCCGAGAATTTTTCCGATGGGGGTTCGCACGCCCCCGGCAAGATAAACGTTCATGCTTCTTCCTCCTCGGGTGAAACGCTCAGAACCTGTCCCTGTGTTCCCGAATCATACACAATCCTTCCCCGTTCAATCCGGAGGAGACGCTTGCTTTCCACCTGGGGGAGAAGGGTATAGTTGTGGGTGGCCATCACGACGGTGACCCCCTGAAAATGCACGTCTTTCAGAATCTCCAGAATTTCATGGGCGGTGGAAGGATCCAGGTTCCCGGTGGGCTCGTCGGCAAGCAGAAGAATGGGATCCCGGACAATCGCCCGAGCCAGGGCCACCCGCTGACGCTCACCCCCGGAGAGCTCGTGGGGATAATGATTCATGCGGGAAATGAGCCCCAGATCGGTGAGCACCTCCCGAACCTTCTCCCGGACCCGTGCACCCCGATAGCCCATTACCTCAAGGGCGACGGCCACGTTTTCAAACACCGTTCGGTCCGAAAGGAGACGAAAATCCTGGAACACCACCCCGATGCGGCGACGAAGTTCCAGAATGTCCTTTCGGGATATGGACGAGGAGTTGTATTCCAGCACCTGGACAAATCCTTCGTCCGGAAGGAGATCAAAATAGATGTGGCGCAGAAACGTGGTTTTCCCCGATCCCGTGGGTCCCAGGAGAAACACAAACTCCCCTTTTTCGATGGAAACGGTCACATGATCCAGCGCCTTCCAGGAACCATACGACGTGGAAACGTCATAAAAGAGCACGATCTCTTTCATCGAACCACCCAGACTGTGGTGGGCGCGTCCCTGAGCACGCGTTCTGTGGTGGTGCCCAGGATGGTTTCCACAAGCCCCCGGGGCCCCCGTTTCGGAGCCATGATCACCTTGGCAGGATGGAGTTCTTTGATCTTGTGGAGGATCTCCACGCTGGCCTGACCGAAGGCGATCTCATGGGGTACATCAAAGGGCTTGAGGAGCTCCTGGGCCCGCTTCCGGGCTTCTTCCGCGAGCATCCGGGCCTTTTCCTCGTCCCTCAGTTTGGGAAGCACGGTGAAGGTGAGCACCCTTGCCCCCGTATGCCGGGCAAGGTCCACCGCCACCTCCACGGCTTTGAGGGAAGGTTCGGAAAGGGCGAGGGGAACGAGGTAGAGGGGTGTCTTCTTCTGCTCCTCGGCTCCCCGGCGGACCACCAGGACGGACACCGGTGCCTCCCGGGCCACCCGGAGGGCGGTCCCCCCCACCAGGATACGCTCCAGAATGTTGTATTTGTGGGCCCCCAGCACGATGAGATCGGCCCCGGTCTTTTGCTGAACCTCCAGGATCTCCACGGCGGGGAACCCCACCCGGAACTCGGTCTCCACCTCAAGATCCGGTGCCACACGGCGGATTTTTTCCAGAATCTGCTCCATTTCCCGCCGGGCTTCCCGCTCCTGCTCGTCCATAAATCCGGCCGTGTAAAAATCAAACCCGGAACCGAGTTCAAAGGGGATCTCCACCGGCCGGATGACATGAAGAAGGGTGAGGCGGGAACGGTAATACCGGGCGAGTTCCAGCGCCTTTTCAAGAACCATCCCCGTCGCCGGGGTGAAATCCACACCAACCAGAATATGGGACCACATGGGCCACCTCCCTCAGAACAAACGATAGGCCGTCAGAACCAGCGTGTTCACGAGAAAGATTTTCAAAAAGAGTATGCCCAGAAGCACGAACAGGGGGGACAGGTCCAGCATCCCCACCACCGCAAAGGGAACGGTGCGGCGAACAAACCGGAAGACGGGTTCGGTGACGGATCGGATGGCCTGGACGATGGGGTTGTAGGGGTCTGCATTCACCCAGGAGAGGATCACGGCGATGATCACCACCCAGGTGTACACATCCAGCACCACCCCGATCACCTTCGCAATCGCGAGGAGCAACTGACCGATCACGTACATGGATTCCCCCTGTGCCCTTTAAGGATACTCCAAAGGCCACAGCCCTTCAAGCCTTCAAGGGCGGAAGAAGAACCTCCGGAGATACGTCCGAAGGAAAGGGACACACCCCAGATTCAGGATGGCGGTTCTCTCAATACCGCCATTTTCCCGGTCTTCAGGGGTCCACGATCCTCGCTGGATCCCCAGGGCCGTGCCCTGCGGCCCACCGGACAAGATCACTTCCCCTCCCGCCCCATGCGTATCCCCATGTCCGTGTATGCCTTCCGTGCAAATCCCGGTTTCGCGTCCATCTCCCGCAATTCTCAGCGGGTTCGCAAAAGGGAGGGGAAATTGCGCGCGTAACACAACAAAGAACCCACCATCCACCACGGCGGCAGCACACCGTCCCGATCCTGGTGGTCAGAAACCGGTATACTGGCCCGTACAGGAGTTGTACCGGGCCTGCCAGTTCCTCCGGCGAATCTCCCGGTGCTCTCCCCGGAGTTCAAACCCCTCGCTCCCATCCGGACAGGTGATCCGTCGATACCGGAGAGTCACCCCCCGGCTGACGCTCACGGCGTTGTTCAGGACCTCCCCCCGTCGTCCCCGGAGACCGCACACCGCCGGACCAGGGCCGCACCGCCGTCCTCCCACAAACCGCCGGGGATAGTGATCATATTGCTCTGCAAAAGCCATGACGGCGGCCACGGCGTTGCGAAGGTCGCTGCGAACGGCATTCCGATAGGCGGACTGGCGGTAGCGGGAAAACACCGGGAGGGCAATGGCCGCCAGGACGGCCACAATGGCCACCACCACCAGGATCTCCACCAGGGTAAATCCTCGGATGTTCTTCATGTGAAAACTCTTACAGCCCGGTCTTTGAACGTTCAAGAGAGGGAATTCCGGGGACAGTTTCGGGGGTGGGGTCCCATTTCGGGACGGTGACGGTTGACAGACCACAGGTTATCGCCTATATTTAATGCTGATGAAAGACCGCAGGATCAGGGTTCTCATCGCGAAACCTGGGCTGGATGGCCACGATCGGGGGGCCAAGGTGGTGGCACGGGCCCTCCGGGATGCAGGGATGGAGGTGATCTACACCGGTCTCCACAAAACGGCCGAGCAGATCGTGGAAGCCGCCCTTCAGGAGGATGTGGATGCCATCGGCGTGTCCATTCTCTCCGGAGCCCACATGACCTATTTCCCACGGATTCTCCGTCTCATGCAGGAAAAGGGGCTGGAGAACGTCCTTCTGTTCGGGGGCGGGATCATCCCGGAAGACGACGCCCGAAAACTGGAATCCATGGGCGTGGGCCGGATTTTCGGACCCGGAACGCCTCTCAAAGAGATCGTGGCCTATGTGCAGGAGTGGTACGAAAAGGTTCGCAAACCCTATCTTGAGGCCCTGGAGCGCGAACTCGAGCTGGGCTGATGGAGGAACGCACCCTGCCCCCGGGCGAACTCCTTTTCTCTGGTGAGATTCTTCACCAGCGCCTCCACACAAGCTATCTGGACCTTCCCCGTTATCTGGACTTCCTGAAAGCGGACCGGTTTTCCGGGCGGGTGGAGGTGGTGTTCGACGAGGTGAGTTTCGCGGTGGACTATTTCGACGGAACCTTTGTCCGGGCCTTTGAAGAGCATCGCACCCATCAGGGGCTGGAAGAAGGGCGAGAGGTGGTTCCGCTGGAATCGGAGGACGTGGCCCGGAAACGGATGCTGGATTTTCTGGAAGAGGGGATGGACGGGTGGGTGGACGCCACAAGCTACGATCCGGCGGTGTTTTCCGTGCTCGTCTCTCTCCACAAAGCGGAACCGGTGGTGATCGGCGTCCACGGAGAGGATTTTGACCTGGAGAGTTTTCTGAAAGAGGTGGAGCCCTCCGAGTTCTCCGGATTTCTGCGCAGTGAAGATCACCGTGTGTGGCTTTTTTTCCACGAGGGGCATCCCGTTCAGGCGTTTCTGGAGCGAACACCCGCAAAGGTGGAGGACGTCCTCCCCCTCCTCTCCCGGGCCACCTTTTCCATCTATTCCGTGGAGCGTGCCCTGCAAGAGGTGGAAATCCGCCACCACCGTGAGGTGGCCAACGAAATTCTGTCTGAGGCGTATGCCCAGCTCAACGATCTTCTCACTGCCGGCCTGCCTTATGGTGTGATCGAGGCCACCCAGGGGATGGAGCTCACCCTCCGGGAGGTGATGCGGGAGATGGCCGAGGAGTTTCCCTTTCTGGATCCACTGGTGGGGGTGGTTCAGGTGGAAGAGGGGAAAATCGTGCTCTCCAATCCCGAAAGTCGTTCCCTTGAGGAGGTGGTTCAGGCGGTGTGGAAAGCGCTGGATGAAGCCACCTCCCGGTTCATCCGGAAATACGAACTGGATCACCTTTCCGAGATGGCCCGGCAGATTCTGGAGGAGGCCCACACCCGGCTCCTCACCGTGCTTGGACTTGAGAGTCTCTCATGAGAAAAAAGATCGTTTTCGCCCTGGGTGTTCTGAACCTTGTTGTGGCCGGATCTTTTCTGGCCAACTATCTTCTCCTGGGGAGCGTGGCCACGAGCGTTCAGCGCATCGTGGTCCTTTCCCGCATTTCCTCGGGTGTGCCCACCGTCGCCTATGCGGCCGCCCAGCTCTTTTCCACCCGGGATGTTCGCTTCGCCGGTGACATCCAGCGAGAAATAGCCGTGATGGACTCCCTTCTCCAGGTTCTGCCGGACGAAGAGAAGAACCACCTTCTCCAGAGATTCCAGACCCTCCGTCAGGAGGTGGATTCCCTCCTCGCCGGGCTTCCCCACCGGATGCCCCGCAAGACGGTGTTCCAGAAACGTTACGCCCGGTTTACCCGGAACTCCCAACCCGTCATGCAGGACCTCCAGACGGCCACCCAAGCGGAGATCCAGGCTCTCAGCCGCCACATCCAGGTTCAGCGAACCCTGGCGTTTCTGCTGATGCTTCTCGCCCTCGCCGCCACCCTGATCCTCCCCTTCCTGGTGGTGCGGTGGGTGCTCCAGCCCCTGCACAGCCTCTCCATGGCCCTTCACCGGATCGGCCTGGGGGATCTGAAAACGCCGGTGGCGCTGCCGGACGATCCGGACCTTCGCCCCCTGTTTGAGCGGGTGGACGAACTCCGGAGAAACCTGGAAGAAACCCAGAAACGGCTCAGGAGAATGCATGGGGAACCTCGCGCTTGAGGGAGGGATCCCCGTCCGGGATCGCCTGCTTCCCTTCCACCGTCCCTGGATCACCCCGGAAGACGAAGCGGCGGTTCTCGCGTCCCTGCGTTCGGGCTGGCTCACCACCGGTCCTGCCGCCCGAGCCTTTCGGGAAGTGCTGGAGAAAGACCTGGATCGTGCCGTGGTCCTCACCAATTCCTGCACCTCCGCCCTGTTTCTCGCTCTCAAACTCGCGGGAATCCAGCCCGGTGACCGGGTTCTTCTTCCCAGCCTGACCTTTGCCGCCACGGCCTCCGTCGTCATTCATCACGGGGGCATCCCCGTGTTTGCAGACGTGGACGCCCGGACGGGCCTCCTCACACCCGAGATCATCGAAGATGCGCTGGAGCGCATGCCGGACATTCGGGGCCTCATCACGGTGGACTACGGGGGAAACCCTGTGGATTATGCGGCCATTCACGAGATCGTTCAGCGGCGTGGTCTTTTCTGGGTTTCCGATGCCGCCCACGCCCTGGGGAGCACCTATCGTGGAGAACCTGTGGGCCGGCACGCCCCTTTCACCGCATTCAGTTTTTATGCCACCAAAGTGGTCACCTCCGGCGAAGGCGGGGCCCTGGTTCTCCGGGATCCCGATCTCCGGGATCGAGCCGAACGCCTCACCCTTCACGGTCTTTCCCGCGAATCCTGGAGCCGGGCCCAGGGGCGTCTGCCCTATTATGAGGTTCAGGAACCCGGCTACAAGTTCAACCTCCCGGATCCCCTGGCAGCCCTGGGCCTGTCCCAGTACCGGAGGCTCCACCAGGGCACGGCCATGCGCCGCCACATGCTGGAAGTGTATCGCCAGGCCTTTGCCGATCTGCCCCTCCGATGGATCGAATCCCCTCCCCATGGTGAATCCAACGTCCATCTCGCTGTGGTGGTGCTGGATCTGGAAGCCCTACGGGAAAACCGCGACTGGATCATTCAGGCCCTCCGGGCGGAGGGGATTCAGACCAGCGTTCACTTTGTCCCCCTCCATGTCCATCCCGCCTTTCGCCCCTACCATGAAGCCCATCCCCTTCCCCTCCCCCACACCGAACATCTGGCACCGCGCCTTCTCTCTCTTCCCCTCTCCCCCGCCATGAGCCATCGGGACGTGGACGACGTGGTCCGTGCGGTGCGCAAGGTTCTTCAGGCCGTTCGTCGCTGATGCGCATCCTGATCACCGGAGGAACGGGCCAGCTCGGCAAGGCGCTCCACGCGTTCCTGGAAAGGGAGCGTCCGGCCTATGAGGTCCGGGCCCCCGGTCATCGAGATCTGGATGTGACGGACGAACGCGCCGTGCGGGAAACGCTGACTTCCTTTCGGCCGGACGTGGTGGTGCACCTCGCGGCCTGGACCGACGTGGACGGCTGCGAGCGCGATCCGGATCGTGCCCGAAAGGTCCATGTGGAGGGGACAACCCACGTGATTCGGGCAGCTGAGGCAATGGGATGCCGGGTGTGGATGGCCAGCACCGACTATGTGTTTGACGGGGAGAAAGGCCGCCCCTACGTGGAAGACGACCCCACCCATCCTCTCAACGTATACGGCGTCACCAAACTTGAAGCCGAGCGGGTTGCCCTGGCCTATCCCCGGGCCTGGGTGGTCCGCACGAGCTGGGTGTTCGGGGATGGGAACAACTTTGTGACCAAACTCCTTCGCTGGGCCCGTCAGGGTCGGCTTGAAATCGTGGCCGATCAGGTGGGAAGCCCCACCTTCACGGAGGATCTGGCTCCGGCCATCGTCCGGTTCTTTGAAGAGGATCTCCCTCCGGGCGTGTATCATCTCGCCAATTCGGGGGAAACCACCCGCTATGCGTGGGCGAAATCAATTCTTGAGGCCGCCGGATTGAACGTGCCCCTTCTGCCCGCCTGTTCCTCGGCCTTTCCCTCCCCGGCCCGGCGGCCCCGGTCCACGCCCCTTTTTCCCCGCCGCTGGCTTTCTCTGGGCCTTCCCTCTCTTCCTCCCTGGGACGAGGCCACCCGGCGATTTGTCCGCACCCTCCGCCCATGACCAACCGGGAACTTGAGACCTTCCTTCACTCGCTCCTCGGGGACGAATGGCCCCTGTTCCTCCAGTGGATGGAACGCTCCCTCAAACCCGTGATCCGCACCAACCTCCTCCGGATTTCCCCCGATCGCCTTCGCGCCCGCCTGGAAGCTCAGGGATTTGAACTTGAGCCCCTTCCCCTCCATGCCGGAATTTTCCGGGTGAAGGCCTGGCCCTTTCCCCTGGGGAACACCCTGGAGCATCACCTGGGGTATTTTTATGTGCAGTCCCTGGCCTCTCTTCTTCCGCCCCTCCTTCTCGCACCCCGGCCGGGTGAGCGGGTGCTGGATCTTGCCGCAGCCCCGGGCTCCAAGACCACCCAGATGAGCGAAATGATGGCCAACCGGGGCGTGATCGTGGCCAACGACATTGACCGCAAGCGCCTGCGGGCCCTGGCCAACAACGTGGACCGTATGGGGGCGCTCAACGTGGTGATCACCGAAATGGACGGGACTCGCTTTGGGACCACCCACACCGGTTTCTTCCACCGGGTTCTGCTGGACGCCCCTTGCTCGGCCCTGGGAACCCTCCACGAAAACCGGGAAATTCTCCGCTGGTGGGGGTTTTCCAAAGTGCGTCGCCTGGTGGGCCTCCAGAGAAAACTCATTCTCTCGGCGTGGGATGCCCTGATACCGGGCGGTGTTCTGGTGTATTCCACCTGCACCCTGACGCCGGATGAGAACGAAGAGATCGTGGCCCATCTCCTTGCCTCCCGGGAAGGGGTGGAGATTCTGCCTCTGCCCGAACGTCCGGGCATCCGGTTCCGCCCCGGTCTCACCCGCTGGCGGGACCGGACCTACCCCGAGGTTCTCGCCCGAACTGGACGGCTTCTGCCCTTTGAAAACGACACGGAGGGGTTTTTCCTGGCGCTTATCCGCAAGCCTGACTGATCAGAACATGTGTCCCAGGGCAAAGATCACCTGAGGCTTTCCGGTCGGAAGGGCCTCCGCCACATCCAGGCGGACGGGCACGGCCAGACTGTGGAGACGGAACCCCAGCCCCAGGCTGTGACGAACCTTTTCCTGGAGGGGCCACCGGTGATCCAGCACCCCCATGTCCCAGAACACCGCAGCCCCCAGAGGAACGCGGATCCCGAAGATCCGGATCCCCCGACCCCGCACCCGGACCTCCAGGTTGGCGTTTCCCAGGAGGGTTCCATAGCGGAAATCGCTTCCTTCCACCCGATAGGACCCCACCCCATTGAGGGGGTATCCCCGCAGGCTTCCGTCCCCCCCGAGGGTAAACAGGTCCACCAGGGCAATGGTGGAGGGGTCCGGAAGCCCCCAGAAGCTTCCTCCCCGCAGACGGACTGCAAGGGTCACGTCCCGTCCGGGATGGAGGTAGGCCCTCAGGTCCAGCACCGATCGCTCAAACGTGTGATTTCCCTGCAGAATCCCGCCCGCGTGGGTGTGCCCCAGAAAGACCCACAATCCTTCCCTCGGATCCAGCGGCTGATCCCGACCCTCGTAGGTGAGGGTCTGCTCCAGGGTGTTGGTGATTCCGGCCTGGCCGGTGAAGTTTTTGCGCCAGCTCAGGGTGGTCCGGGAAAAAAGCCGGCGATGCCAGGTTTTCTCGAGGCTCCAGGACAGGGAGATCTCCCGGGTCAGCCGATCCACATCCAGAAGATACACGGCCTGGAGATTGCTGGACAGGTTGAGCCCGAAAAAAAAAGGTTCCCGATAGGAGAGGGCAACCCGCTCATAACTCAGGCGATCCAGCTGACTGAACCGGATGGAACCGGTGGCCTCCACCTCCACTTCCTGGGCGTTTCCGAAGAGATTCCGGTGCCCCCCTCCCGCCAGGCCTTCCAGCCGGTCGGGGGACTGGAAACCCGTGCCCATCCGAACAAACCGCGGACTTCGTTCCTGCACCTCGAACACCAGGCGAAGGAACAGGGTGTCGGAAACCCTGCGGAGGGTGTCATGACGATACGCCGCCGACTGCACCACCCGCATGCGATAGAGATTGGCCAGGGCTTCCTCCAGGCTGGATTGCCGAAAGGGTTCCGGTGGATGGAGGCCGGTGGCACGGCGAATTCGGCGGACAGACAGCCCCCCATCGGTGATGGCCTGAACTTCCTGGATGATCACAAAGGGTCCGCTTTTCAGCCGGTAGCGCAGCACCACCCGGGCGCTTTCCCCCTTTTCGATGGCGCGTTCCAGGGTGGCAAAGGGATAGCCGCGATCCTGATAGAACCGCACGATTTCTCGTTCCCTCCGGCTCAGCATGTCCAGGTCCAGGGGTGTGCCGGGCGTCACAAGACGCGCCAGACGGGACGGGTCCACAAGCGGCCCCGCATCCTCCACCACCACCTCCTGGATCCGGTATCGGGGGCCCTCCTTCACCAGAAACCGCACCGCCTTTCCCCTTTCCACATCCTCCACCTCAAATCGGATGGACACGTCCAGAAACCCCTTTTCCCGATACAGATCCTCCATCGTCCAGGCCGCCCGGGTCAGGAGGGGTCGGCGAAACACCTCGCCCCGGGAAAGTCCCGTGACCGTCAGAAGTTCCCGATCACTGAAAAAACGATTGCCCTCCACCGTGAAGGAAACCAGGGGGACGGCGATCAGGAAGCCCAGAAAACCCATACCGGATCTCCTTCGGCCAGGCCGAGACGGTCCCGGGCACTTCCGTTGCGCACGCTGATCTCCAGTTCACCGCACGAACCGACGAGGGCCAGGAGTTCACCCTCCGGGACCTCGCCATAGGTTCGAACCAGGGGAACCCAGACCTTGCCGGCCTGGATCCGCACCCGTCTGCCCCGCAACCAGTCCCCGGGAATGTTGGTGATCAGGTTCCCGAAATGATCCACGGCCACCACCTCGCCCCGGATCCCGTCCGGGCGCAGTTCGGGACGGCGCGGATCCAGCCACACCAGATCCTCCGGATCCACCGGCTCGCCCAGGTCATGGGGATGGGCCCCCGCGAGCAGTCGGGCGGCCGCCGGAGCAAACACGTCCCTCCCGTGAAAGGTGGACGAGGCGTCCGAAGGAACGGGCAGGGCGCTCACCGCGGTGAGTTCCCCCCGGAAGGGTGTGATCACCCCATTGTCGGGGGCCACCCCCCGGGAACCATCCCGGAGGAGAAAGGCCAGGGCCCGCCGCGCAGTGCCCACACCGGGATCCACCACGATGAGCCAGGTGGCCTCCGGAGGGGCATACGCCCGGCTGCACCGGATCATCCGCACGGCCACACCGATGTTCTGAGGGGGCACACCGTGGGAGAGATCCACGAAATTCACCCCCAGATCGGGAGAAACCTCCCGGAGCACCACGAGCTTCATCACCCCCACATAGGGGTCCATCAGTCCAAAGTCGGTGAGAAGGATGAGGGCTCGGGAAGGCATCACAGTCCCTGTCCGCAAACCGATCGGGCTCGCTCAAGGGAGGCGTACACCAGATAGCTCCGGAACACCCGACGGACATAGTTGCGCGTTTCCCGGAACCCGATCCACTCCGCCCAGAGCAGGGGGTCCTCTGCCGGGATGGCAAGCCATCGCCGGGCGTGTCTTTCCCCCGCGTTATACCCGGCCAGGGCCGCAAACACATGGGGGAACGCTTTAAGAAGACCGGAAAGGTAACGGACACCCACCCGGATATTGGTCTCCGGATCGGTGAGGTTCACGGGTTTCCCCACCACCCTTTCCGCCGTATAGGGCATGATCTGCATGAGCCCCACCGCTCCTGCAGGGGAAATCGCCCGGGGATCAAAATGGCTTTCCTCTCGCATGATGGCCCACACCAGGGCGGGATCCACCCCCAGTGCCGGAGCCACCTCGCACACCACACGCCGGTAGGGCCGGGGAAACAAATAGGGAAGCATGCCTTCCCAGTCTCCGGTGCGTGTCGCATACCGGAAGGCCCACCGGAGGGCGAGGGGGGTGTGTCCCCACCGGGAGGCCTCCCTCACGAGATCCTTGAGGGCCTGAGCCGGAAGGGTGTCCGGAAGCCACCAGGTCTCGCCGAGACGGGCAGCCCAGAGCCACGACGGGTCCACCACCGGCGGGGGGTCCAGCACAAGGGGAGAAACCAGGGTGTCCTCTTCGACATCCGCCCACCAGTAATAAGAATACCAGGCCGGATATTCTTCCACCTGACGTCCCGTGCGCCGGAGCCAGAAGGACGCCTGCTCTTCCAGGAACCGGTCGGTGGCCCAGGATCGGGCGCGGGCGAACCAGGTCTGGGCGGTTGCGGTGTCCCCCCGGGTGAGGGTGACGATGCCCAGCTGAAAGGCGAGGTCTCCACTCCGAAACCGGCGCGCCAAGGGCGCCACGTCCCGGTATCGCTCCGGATGCCGGAAAAGGTAATGGGCGGTGAGGTGGGCAGCATAGTCCGTGTAGCGGGCGGAGCGTCGCTGAAGAAGGTCCCGCAGGATGGAGGGATAATGGGGAGTCCCGGCGTAATAGGCGGCGATCAGAGCCTGAAAGGTTCGCTCGGGGGAAAGTTTCCGGAAGGCACGGCGGTAACGCCGGTACACCTCCAGCGCCCGCCGATACCGGTCGGCCCGGTAATAGGCCAGAAACCGCGCCTCCACCTCCCGTGAAGTTCGGGGAATTCGGATTTTCCGAAGGACGTCCCGAAATCGCCGCCGGGCCAGAAGATAGGCCAGATGGGCTTCCCTGGAGGGCCGGTATTGCCCCACCGCCCGCTCGGCCCATGAAGATTCCGGAAACCGCAAAAGGAGGCTGTCCCACCATCGGGAACGCCGGGCAGGATCCATCACACCCCGCCAGAAAAGCGCCGCCGCCGGGAGAAAACGCTCCATATCCGAGAGAAGGGCAAACAGGAGGGCGGTGTCCCCCGCCTCTTCGGCGAGACGCACCATATCCGGGAGGTGGGTCCTTCGCCTTGTCGGGGGAAGATCTTCATAAAATGCCAGGGCATCCCAGGGCCGGTCGGTTCGCAGAAAAACCTGCACCAGCCGGTCCTTCGCCCACAGGTCAAGGGAGGCGTCGTGGAGAAAAGGGCGCACCAGGGGAACGGCCTGGTCCGGGGCCAGATCCAGCAGGGCATCTGCCAGGAGAAGGCTCTCGGCACGGGTCCGGGGTGGGGAAAGGAGGACCCGGAGGGATTCGTTCCAGCCCAGATGCCGGAAGGACACCGCCCGGACCCAGCGGTGGAGGGGGAGGGTGTCCTCCACCGCAAGTCGCGCGGCTTCCTGAAACATGCGATCCTGAAAGGCAGCCAGCGCCGTCCAGGCAAAGAAAAAGGCAATCATCACCGAGATTATAGGCATTTTCCCCCGTCCCATCAAGGTGAAGGACTGAAGTTCACCCATGAGTTCGGACACCCGGGAAGAGGGATTGGATGAACGTGTGGTGGACACGTTGAATCAAGGATCTCCATTCTTTGGGTGGCAATCGCCATTTCTTCTCAAGCAGGACAAAAGGCCCGGAGAAGCGTTTCCATCTTGCAGAGCCTGTACGACGGAGAAGTTCCTGACGCACCTCTCCTCCAAGAAGCAGCACAATGCCGTAGACCAGGAGCATAAATCCTACCAGCTTTTCCATCACCGCTTGTTTCTTGCTCATCACATCTCCCAACCCCAGCAGGCTTTTCATGTCCCGGAACGATTCCTCAATCTCCATCCGCCTGCGGTACAACCGCAGCGCTTCTTCAGGCTCCAGTGTGGTCATCAGCCACAGGGGTTCCTTCTGGCCCCACTCCCACACCCCGATAACGTTGACCTCCACTTCCCCACGGTATCGCAGCCCCCGAAAGACCACTTTTTCTCCAACAGGACATGTGAGATGGACCTTTCGTCCCTCGGCGTCCAGAAAAACCGGAGGACGGGATCCCATTCTCAAGCGGATCACGAAATTCATCCCCGCTTCCCGCAGATGGCGCAGGAGAGTCGTATAGCTGAATTCCCGGTCCATCACAAGGGGACGATTTCCAGAGAACCTTCCAGGAAAGAAGCGTCTGGATGTGGACGGCATTTCGTGAGCTTCCCGTATCTTTGAAGGTTCTTGAAGAGAAGGTGGTCATGGCAAAGGGGATGGCGCGTCCTCGCAGAGGGGCGGCGAGAACGAGGAGCCAGAAGCCGCGGGTTTTGCCATCTTTCAGGGTTCCGACGTATTCTGTCTTGCGGGCCTGGGGTCTTTCGATTTCGGTGACGTCAGCGATCACGAAGGGAGCGGTTTCGGGGAAAAGCCTCCAGAGGGTTTCATGGGGATTAAAATGTTCGAGGAAGCGCTGGATACGCTTATACGCGGCGCTTTCAGAAACGCCTTTCATCTTGCGAGCCATGGAAGAGATCCGGAGTGACCGGGCGTCCAGGAGAGCATATCCGATTTCCGTTGCTCGTTCTGCAAAGCGAGGATCCGGAAAAAGAACTTGCATGAACGACTTCAGGGGTATAAACTTCCTCATGGGGATCCTCCTTTCTTTTCGTTGTTTCTTGTTCAGCAGGGAAAGTATACAGCTTTCCCCCGGAGGATCCCCACCTCCCTTTCGCCCCTGTCCGAACTCTTGTCCGGAGGTCAGGAAGGAACGTTCGATGGTTTCCCTGTATCGTATTGACCGACCGTTCAGTTGATCGGAGGCACACCATGTCCATTCGCAACTGGTGGAACCGGTATCGTCCCAAAGAGCACGGCCTGGTGGTGATGACCCTCCAGGTGGTGGTCCTGGGCAGCGTGCTGGCCGTGCATCACGGCCCTGCCTGGTGGAGCGGTCTTCTTCTGGTGGTGTTCATGCCCTTCTTCCGGGAAATCCAGCGTCAGATGATCCTCCGGGGGGATCGGCCCCAGGACTGGTTTTTTGCACTGGCCGGTGGGGGCATCCTGGTGGGCAGCCTTGCCGTACTCCGCCCGGACGTGATGCCGGTCATCTGGGGACTCATTTTCCTGCTCGCCCTGGACGGATGGTTCCAGGCCCAAACCGCCTCAAGGAGCCTGGCGGCCGAAAGCCTCGGGGTGGCCGGGCTCGGACTGATGCTGGCCTTTGTCCTCCACCTGGGCGGACGCCCCTGGCTGGAAGCGTTCTGGATCGCGCTGGGGTTTGGTCTGGTGGCGGAAGAGGGGGTGCTGTTCGTGCGTCATCTCGCCGCCTCCCGGGGAGGGCGGGGGCAGATGAAAACACTTGCGGGGTTTTCCGTGCTTGCCACCCTGATCGCGTTGGCCGTGTATCCCCCGGGAACGGCGCTCTTTCTTGCCATTCTGCTGCTCGGAAAAACGTTTCTCGCCCGCATGTGGCGCCCCCCCACCACCCGGCGGGAGTTCCGGAGACTGGGGTGGATGGAAACCGCCTACACCAGCGTATTTCTCGTGGGGTGGATCCTGCTCTACCGCCCCTTCTGAGACCGGTCGCCCGCCCGGTAGTGGATCACCCGGACCTTCTCCATCGTCACGAGCCCTTCGGGAATCATCTCATCCAGAATGGGGAGGATCTGCTGGATTTTTTCTTCTGTGTCCACCACCTCCACCACGATGGGAAGATCGGTGGACAGGCGAAGCACATGGAGGGTGTGGAGAACGCTGTGGGCACCGTAGCCCATGATGCCCCGAAAGACGGTCGCCCCCGCAACACCTTCCTGCCGCAGACGCTCCACCAGCGCCTGATACAGGGGTTTCCCGTGATACCGATCCTGTTCCCCGAAGAAAATCCGCACGAGAACCCCCTCGCCTTCAATCCCTCTCATGTTCACCTCCTGAGGAGCAGAACGCGGACCATGACCATACCCAGAATCACCATCAGGGGCCCGAGAAGCACCTGGGAGGCGTAAAGAAAGAACGCCGGCCACGTCCGGGATTCAAGGAGTCGCACCGCCTCCAGTGAAAAGGTGGAAAAGGTGGTGAAGGAGCCCAGAAACCCCACCAGGAAAAACAGGCGGGCGGGCACGGGAAGGGCGATCACCTCGCTCACAAACGCCTCCATCACCGCCCCCATCACCAGCGATCCCCCAAGGTTGACCGCCACGGTTCCCCAGGGGAAATCGCCGTGGAACCACCCGGTGACCACCCATCGTGCCACCGCACCGAGAAACCCTCCGGCACCCACCCAGATCACGTCCATCATGGGCCTATGATAGATCCCCCACCGCGAACCATCTGAAGGGGGTGCTTGATGATTCCTCTCTCACACTGGAACATTGAGTATATGCCCAAGGTTTTCGTTGCAGACCTGGTTTCCGGTCGGACAGCACGAGAGGTTGAAACGTATTTCGCCCTGCTTCAGGTGGAACCCCGACAGGGCCCTCAGCAGGCGTACTGGCTCCTCACCCTGTCCGACGCCACCGGTCAAATTCAGGCCTATGTGTTTGAAGACCTCGCCCACCGGGTGAAGGAACTCGTCCCGGGCCGGGTGTATGCCATTCGGGGGTTCTATCAACCGGATCAACGCAGGATTAAAATTCGCGACTTTTCCCTTCTGGAATTCTATACCCTCGCCGATCTGGTCCCGGTCACACCGGCGGACATCCAGGAACTGGAACAGACGTTTTTCCGGTTTCTCCACAGCGTGGAGGATCCTCCGCTGCGCCACCTTCTTCGCTATCTCTTTGAGGAACGCCAGGATATCTGGGAGAAATTCCGCAAAGCCCCTGCGGCCAAAAAGTTTCATCACGCCTATCTCGGCGGCCTGCTGGAGCATGTGGTGAGCCTCCTGGCCCTGGCCGATGCCTATGCCCAAACCCATCCGGATGTTCGGCGCGACCTTCTCCTGGCCGGCGTGATCCTGCACGATCTCGGAAAAATTGACGAATTGACGTATTTCCCGGTGATCGATTACACGGATCAGGGACGGCTCCTCGGTCACATCATTCTGGGGTATGAGCGGGTGAATCAAGCGATTGAGGAACTTCGAAACCGCGGCGTGGAGTTTCCCGACAACCTCCGCCTGGCCCTCCTCCACATGATCCTGGCCCACCACGGAGAAAAAGCCTGGGGCTCACCGGTGGAACCTCACACCTATGAGGCCCAGGTCCTCCACTTTCTGGACAATCTGGACGCCAAAGCCTGGATGTTCCGTCAGGCCCGGGAAAGCGAGGAGGAGGGCGCCTGGGTGTGGCAGGAGGGCCTGCGGAAACAGGTCTTTCGGGATTATTAAAAACAGGAGGGTTATCATGAGCACCCTGAATCCCTGGGATGTTGCAAGGGCGCAGTTTTTTGAGGCGGCGGATTTCATGGGTCTGGAAGAAGGCTTCCGCAAAATTCTCTCCCACCCCAAACGGGAACTCATCGTCCACTTTCCGGTCCAGATGGACGACGGGCGGGTGGAGGTGTTCACCGGCTACCGGGTTCAGCACAACATCGCCCGGGGCCCTGCGAAGGGCGGGATCCGGTATGCCCCGGATGTGAACCTGGATGAGGTGCGGGCCCTGGCCATGTGGATGACCTGGAAAACCGCGGTGGTGAACATTCCCTTTGGTGGAGCCAAAGGCGGGGTACGGGTGGACCCCCACACCCTGAGCGAACGGGAACTGGAGCGCCTCACCCGCCGGTTTGCCACGGAGATCTCCATCCTGATCGGGCCGGAACGGGACATCCCCGCCCCCGACGTGAACACCAACCCCCAGGTGATGGCCTGGATCATGGACACCTATTCCATGCACAAGGGCTATTCCGTCCCCGGTGTGGTCACCGGCAAACCCGTGGAGATCGGCGGATCGAAAGGCCGCATTGAAGCCACGGCTCTGGGATCCTTCTATGTCACGCTGGAGGCTCTAAAACGCCTCAACGTCCCCCTGGAAGGCGCACGGGTCTCCATCCAGGGCTTTGGCAACGCGGGACAGTTTGCAGCAAGGATTTTCTCGGAAGCCGGGGCACGGATCGTGGCGGTGAGTGACTCCCGCGGGGGTGTGGTCAATCCCAAAGGTCTGGATGTCCAGCGGCTGCTGGAGGTGAAGCGAAAAGAACGGACTGTGGTGGCCTATGAGGACGGAGAGAAAGTGGGGCCGGCGGATGTCCTGGAGCTGGACTGCGACATCCTGATCCCGGCGGCTCTGGAAAACCAGATCACGAAGGAAAACGCCGACAAGATTCAGGCCAAGGTGGTGGTGGAAGCCGCCAACGGTCCCACCACACCGGAAGCGGATCGGATTCTGCACGATCGCGGCATTCTGGTCCTTCCCGACATCCTGGCCAACGCCGGGGGGGTGACCGTGTCCTATTTTGAGTGGGTGCAGGACCTCTATTCCTTCTTCTGGGATCACAACCGGGTGCGGGAAGAGCTCCGTAAGGTGATGGAACGGGCCTTTCACGAGGTCTTTGATAAGGTGGATACCCTGAAGGTGCATCCGCGGCTGGCCGCTTATGTCCTGGCCATTGAGCGGGTGGTTCAGGCCATCAAGATCCGTGGGATTTACCCATGAGTCCATGAGGGGCGGTGGCGTTCCATGCTCCGGCTTCAGGAAGCTCTTCTCCTCTTCTGTGCCCTGGCCCTGTCCGGGCTGGGGCTTCTCACCCTGAACGCCATCGCCCCGTCCCTTGCCCTCCGCCAGGGCGTGTGGCTGGGTGTGGGGCTACTCGCCTATGGCCTCGTCCGGAATCTCTCCCCCCGAACCCTCGTTCGGCTTGCCTGGGCCGGATACGTGCTGCACCTTCTCCTCCTCTTTGCGGTTCTCGCCGTCGGCAAAGGTCCCGTCCACCGGTGGCTGGATCTGGGGGTATTCACCTATCAGCCTTCCGAGGGGATGAAGGTGATCCTCACCCTCCTGTTCCCCCACGTGGCCTATCCCCTGTATCTTGAAAACCTGCTCCGGGGGGGTGCGCTGGTGGGTGCGGCCAGCATCCTGGTGGCCGTGGAGCCCGACCTGGCCACCGCCGGCGTGATCGGGCTCATCGCCTTTATCCAGACCTTCCTGGCCGGACTTTCCCTGCGCTTTCTTCTCCTTGCCGTGAGCCTGCCTCTGCTGCTCATCACCGTGGTGATCCCCTGGTTCTTCTGGGTCCTCCTGGGGGCCGGGAGTCTTTTGATTCTGACGGCCTCCCTGGGGCGGGGGTACTGGCTGTTCTATGCGTCCCTCATGGTGCTCGGGGGCGTCCTCACGCCCATTGTGTGGAACCGGGCGTTGAAACCCTATCAACGGGAGCGGATCGTCCGGTTTTTCCGGCCTGAAAATCCGCGGGCATCCTGGCAGGCCTATCAGGCCGAAATCGCCGTGGGATCCGGAGGACTCTGGGGCAAGGGGTACGGCAAGGGAACCCAGAAGGCCCTCCGCTTCCTCCCCGCCGCCCACACGGACTTCGTGTTTTCCGCATTTGCCGAGGAATGGGGGTTCGTGGGAGGCGTGGTGGTGTTTCTCCTCTTCGGTCTCCTGATCGGTAATCTGATCGCCTGGGGCAGTGCACTCCCGGACCCACGGGATCAGCTCGTGGTGCTGGGAATCGCCGGTTTCTTTTTCCTCCACGCGGGGTTCAATCTGGCCATGAACCTCCGGGTGTTTCCGGTGGCGGGCCTTCCCCTCCCCTTCATGAGTTACGGGGGAAGCCATCTTCTTGCAGAATTCGCCCTCCTGGGCATCGCCCAGGCCCACTTCCGGGCGACCTGGAAAAAGTGATCAGAAAGAAAAGGGCAGAAGCACACCCAGGAGATACAGGGTGGAATAGCGAAAGACCAGGTGCGGACGGGTTCTTCTGAACAGCACCCCCCCACACACCCCCACAAATCCCAGCGTCAACCCCCACGCCCAGAGGATACCCCAGAGGGGCGCCCGGCCGGTGAGGGAGAACAGGGCCACCACCGGGAGAAGGGAGGCGGCATACAGCAGGGTGAGCAGATCCGTCCAGAACGCCCCGTGGGTTCGGGGGAGGACGGGGATTTCCGCCTGACCGTAATCCTTTGCCTTCATCCGGGCAAGGGCCCAGAAATGCGCGGGCTGCCAGAGGAAGAGAAGGGCAAACAGAAGGGTGGCTTCAAGCCCCCACGTGCCCCGGGAAGCCACCGCACCGATGGCGGGGGGAAGGGCTCCGATCAGGCTCCCCACCACCGTGCTGTAGGGACTCCGGCGCTTGTGCCAGGTGTACACGGGGGTATACAGGATCACCGTGAGAGCCGTAAGCCCCACGACGGTCCAGGAAATAGGGGTTAACAGCGCAAGGCCTGCGAGAACATGCAGGGTTCCCATGAGAAAGACGGTCCGGGGTCGAACCCGCCCCGAAGGGATGGGACGATTGCGGGTGCGGGGCATCCGGGCGTCCACGTCCCGATCCATCCAGTGGTTGAGCATCGCCGCCCCTGCCGCCGCAAGGCCCACCCCCAGCACCGTGAGCACCCCCTCAACGAACGTTCCCCCACCCATCCGATAGCCGATCCCCACCGTCCACAGGACCAGAAACACGATCCGGATTTTGGCGAGTTCAAGATAGAGCCGAAGGGTCCTCATGCGCCCCCGTGTCGAAGGAAAATGGCCCAGGCATCCAGAAGGGAGAGCCCGAGAAGGAGGGCGATGGCGAACAGCGTGAGGCCCAGGTAACTCCAGGTCAGCTTGCTTTCATACAGAAGATGCATGAAAAAGAGGGCCACCAGCGCCGCCTTCACCGTCGCGATACCCACCGCCACGATCACGTTCCAGGCGCCCAGGTTGACCTGCGCCACGGCGACAGTGATCCAGGTGAGCACCAGGAGCGCCCCATACACGGCGCCGTACACCCACCAGGGGGTGACATGGGCATGGGGTTTGTCGTGGAGCATGGCCGTCCTCCTTTATCCCACAAGATAGAGCAGCGGGAAGAGATAGATCCAGATCAGGTCCACCAGGTGCCAGTAGAGCCCACCGATCTCCACCGGTGCGAAATATTCGCGGGAGAAGTGTCCCATGAGGTTGCGCACCAGAAGCCAGAACACCACCAGGATGCCGGCATACACGTGCAGGGCGTGAAGACCCGTCATGGCGAAATAGAGACCGAAGAAGAGCTTTTCCCCATCCGGCAATGCCATGAAGGCGGGACCACCGGGATAGAGTCCGTGATGGATCTTCGCCCCATACTCGACAGCTTTCACGAAAAGAAACGCGATTCCAAACAACAGGGTAGCGGACAGGAACAGGGTGGTGAGTCCCCGTTTGCCCCGCTGAGCGGCACCCACCGCCAGAGCCATGGTGAAACTGCTCGTGATCAGAATGACCGTGTTGATCGTTCCCAGCGTCAGATTGAGTTCCCGGTGGGCATGGTGAAAGGCGTCCAGATGCAGGGCCCGGAACACGCCGTAGGCCGTGAAGAGAACGGCAAAGAGCATAAGCTCGGTGATGAGGAAAAGCCACATCCCGAACTTGGCGCCGCTGTATCCGGCAAGCTCTTCCTTTTCCGCCACCAGCGCCTGGATGTGCTCGGCCGTGCTCATGCGACCACCTCCTCAACTTCTCCCTTCACGTGAATTTTATCATACGCGTACGGCCCGTGTTCCACCTTCACGGGTTCGTGGAAGTTGTGAAGGGGCGGGGGAGAGGACGTCTTCCATTCCAGGGTGAGTCCACCCCAGGGGTTGGCCGGCGATTTCCGTCCCCGGAAAAGGGAGTGGAGAATCACACCGAGGGAAACAAACAGTCCGAGGGCGAGCACATAGGACCCGAGGGTGGAAAGCTGGTGAAGCCCCTGGAATTCGGGGAGATAGTCCCAGTAGCGCCGGGGCATGCCCCGGGACCCCATGATAAATTGCGGAATGTAGGTCAGGTTAAAGCCCAGGAAATACAGAACGGCTCCGATCTGCCCCCAGCGTTCGCTGTAGAGTTTGCCGGTCATCTTGGGCCACCAGTGGAACAGGCCGGCCAGAAAACCGGTGAGCACCCCGCCCATCATGGTGTAGTGGAAATGGGCCACCACGAAGTAGGTGTCGTGAAGGTGGACGTCCGTCGCCAGCGAGCCCAGGAAAAGGCCGGTGAGTCCCCCGATGGTGAAGAGAAGAATGAAGTTGAGGGCATAGAGCATGGGGGTGCGCAGGCGGATCTGACCCCGATAGAGGGTCATGGTCCAGCTGAACACCTTGATGGCCGTGGGGATGGCCACAAAGAAGGTCAGAAACGAGAAGATGATGCCCGCCAGTTCGGACATCCCGCTCACGAACATGTGGTGACCCCACACCAGGAAGGAAATGGCGGCAATGGCCATGCTGGAAAAGGCGATGGCCCAGTACCCAAAAATGGGCCGGCGAGAATGCACGGTCACCACCTCCGACATCACGCCCATGGCCGGGAGAATCATGATGTACACGGCGGGATGAGAATAAAACCAGAAAAAGTGCTGAAAGAGCACAGGGTCTCCGCCCATGGCCGGGTTGAAGATCCCGATGTGCAGGATCCGCTCAAGGCCGATGAGGAGCAGGGTGATCCCCACCACCGGCGTGGCCAGAACCTGGATGATGCTCGTGGCATAGAGGGCCCAGATGAAAAGGGGAAGGCGATTCCAGGTCAGACCGGGGACCCGAAGGCGGTGGATGGTGACAATGAAGTTCATCCCGGTGAAGATGGAGGACATGCCCAGGAGGAAGGCTCCCAGAAGCACCACCACGACGGTGTTTTTCGTGAGGATGCTGTAGGGGGCATAAAAGGTCCACCCCGTGTCCACCGCCCCACCCAGAAGGGTGAGCATCATGAGCAGGGTCCCCGCCATATAGAAATACCAGCTGGCCAGGTTCAGACGGGGAAAGGCCACGTCTTTGGCGCCGAGCATGATGGGAAGCAGAAAGTTTCCGAGGGTGGCGGGAATGGCCGGAATGATCACGGTGAAGATCATCAGGGCCCCGTGAAGGGTGAAGACCCGGTTGTACGTCTCGGCGTCCATGATGGTTTTTCCGGGGGCGAGGAGTTCGGTCCGGATGAGGAGCGCCAGGACGCCGGCAAGGAAAAACATGGTCAGGATGGAGACCAGATAGAGGATGCCGATCCGTTTGTGGTCCAGGGTGAGAAGCCAGGACCGGAGACCCTTTCCTCCCTCTTCATAAAAGCTTGCGTGGTGTTCACGCACCGCCATGGTGAAACCTCCTTCGTTTTTCCCGAATCCAGAACATGCCCAGCATCACCCCCACCAGGAGGGTGGTCAGGAGGCCGGCAAGCTGCATCACCCGCACGGCCAGAAGGGTGTATTTCCCCGTCTGGGGATCATACCGGTAGCAATAAAGAAGCACCCGATCGGTGATGCTCCCGATTTTGCCTTCTCCCGCTTCCAGAAGGGCGAGTTTCAGGTCGCGGGGGTTGAAGTTCACCCCATAAAAATACCGGGAGATCACGCCATCCGGCGTGAGGACCATGATCACGGCGGGGTGGGCAAACATGACGGGATCGTCCTGAACCTTCCGGTAAGGGAACCCGACGGCATCCGCGAGCCTCCGGATCTCACCGGAATCCCCCACCGCAAACCGCCAGGCCTCCCGGGACACAATCCCGTGGCGATAGGTTTTGCTCGCCTCCCTTGCTTTTTCGGGGGTGTCTCCCGGGTCAAAACTCACCGTGAGGAGGCGAAAATCTTTCCCGGCTTTCAGGTCCATCCCCCGCAGGGCGTCGGCGATTCCATCGAGAATCATGGGGCAGAGCATGGTGCAGGAGTAATAGGCGAAGGAGAGCACCACCGGTTTGCCGTCTCGCAGAAACGACTCCACGGTGAAGGCTTCCCCCGCGTCGTTCACAAGTTTCACGTCCAGGGGAATCTGCTCTCCCAGGTGTTCCTGGACCTCAAGCTCCTGGAGATCCGCGGGCGTCTGGTTGGGAAGGCCTGGAGAGGGCGACTGGACGGCGCCAAAGGCGAAAAGGATAGCAATCATCACTTCAGGCTTTTGATATATGCGATCAGGGCGCTCAGTTCTTCTTCGGAAAGAAGGCCCGCAAAGGGCGGCATCACGGGATTGAAGCCTTCCACCACATCGGCCGCGGGATTCAGGATGGAGTTCCGGATATAGTTTTCGTCGGCGACCACTTCCCGTCCGTCAGCCAGGCGGACGTTATGACCGAACACCCCCTTGAGCGAAGGACCCACGCCGGGTGTGCCGTCCACCGAATGGCAGGCGTTGCAGCCCTTGGCTTCAAAAAGGGCTTGACCGAACGCCACCGGATCCTGTGAAGTCGCTGCGGCGGGAACCGCTGTTCCCTGGCTTTTCCGCCTATCATACTCCTCTTTGGGGACCACCTCCAGGGTGGCCAGCATGCGCGAGTGTGCTGCACCGCAGTATTCGGCGCAGTACACGGTGTAGGTCCCGGGGTTGGCCCGGAACCAGGCATAGGTGTAGCGCCCGGGCACGGCGTCCATCTTCACCCGGAAAGCAGGGACATAGAACGAGTGAATCACGTCCGATGAGGAAAGGATCACTTTGACAGGCGTGTCGGCGGGAATGACCACCCGGTTCACGGAAACCTGGCCGTCGGGGGTACGGAATTCCCAGAGCCACTGGCGGGCGTTCACCTGAAGTTCAAAGGCCTGCGAAGGCACCGCACGCTGAAGGGCAAACGCCTTCCATCCCAGATAGAAAATGCCCACAACCAGGATGAATGGGATCACCGTCCAGGCAATCTCAAGCTGGACACTCTCAAAGGCGGGAAGGATCTCCGGGTTGTTCCGATACCGGAGCACGAACACAACAAGCAGGGCAACGATCAAGAGGAAGAAGAAGGCGCTCAGGCCAAAAATCACCCAGAACACCCGGTCCACCGCGGGTGCAAAGGTTGAAGCAGCCTCCGGCAGCATGGACAGACCTCCCTGTGTCTCAACCTTGCATCAAAAATCTCATTTGTGGGACGTATTGTCCAGAGGGCGGTGAGAAATGTCAAGAGATGCCCCATGGAAAATGTGGGGTGGCGCAGGTGTCTCAAAATTGCACCTGACCGTGATTGACCCGTGCTTGAAATGCCCGCAGGGGTTCTCTATTCTTTCTCCATGTTCAATGCAGACATCGCCGTTGTGGGTTCCGGGTTCGGGGGATCGGTGGCCGCCCTCCGCTTTGCGGAAAAAGGCTACCGGGTGGTTGTCCTGGAAAAGGGCCGGGCCTTTCAGGAGGAAGATTTCCCCGAGAGCAACTGGAACCTGCCCCGGTGGTTGTGGATGCCCCGACTGGGCTTTCATGGTCCCTTCGCCCTTCACTTTTTCCGTCACGTGACCGTGCTGTCCGGGGTCGGGGTGGGGGGCGGATCCCTTGTGTATGCGGCCGTTCTGGAAGAACCTTCCCTCCCCTTCTTCCGCCATCCCGCCTGGCGGGACCTGGACAACTGGGCAGAGGTGCTCCGCCCCCATTATGCCACGGCCCGGAGGATGCTGGGCGCTGCACCCACTCCCCATGAAGGACCGGCTGATCACGCCCTCCGGGAACTTGCCCGGAGGCTTGGGCGAGAAGATGCCTACCGCACAACCCATGTGGGCCTTTCCTTCGGTCAGCCCGTGGTGGGCAAAGACCGAACGGTGTGCGTGTTCTGCGGAGGGTGCATGCTGGGGTGCCGGTATGGGGCGAAAAACACGCTGGACGCCAACTATCTCTACCTTGCCCAGCAACGGGGCGTGCGCATTCTCCCCCGGCACGAGGTGCGGGCCATCCGCCCTGTGAGAGAAGGTCGGGAAGGGTATGCCCTCCATGTGAAAACGCCCCGCGGAGAAGAGGTGATATGCACCCGCGGGGTGGTTCTGGCCGCCGGCGTGCTGGGAACTGTCCAACTTCTTCTGGCCATGAAACGGGAGGGCTATCCCCTTCCTCCCGAGGTGGGACGCAACGTGCGGACCAATTCCGAAAGCCTCATCGGCATCATGACCCGGCCGGGAATGGGGGATTTCTCCGAGGGCGTGGCCATCGGTTCCATTTTGAAACTCGGGGACGACCGGCATATGGAGGCGGTTCGCTACACCCGCACGTCCGGTTTCTGGCGCCTTCTGGGGGCACCCCTTGCCGAAGGTCCCTTTCTGAGACGCCTGGGCCTTGCCCTGTTCTGGCCCCTCCTGTGGCCCCGTGCGTTTTTCCGGAGTCTGTGGCCCTGGCCGTGGGGGGAGCGGTTTGTGATCCTTCTCTACATGCGCGTGGAAGGGGATGCCACCCTGGCCCTGGATCTGCGGGGAAATCGCCTGGTAACCCGTGTGGAAACGGGCGATCCTCCCACCACCCGCCTGAAAGAGGCCCGGGACCTTGCCCGGATGTATGCCCAAATCGTGGGCGGCATGCCCTTTGTGCTCTTCACCGAAAGCCTTCTGGACATCCCCACCACCGCCCATATCCTGGGGGGTGCCCCCATGGGAAAGGTGGTGGATGCCCGGTTGCGCCTTCCCACCCTCCCCAACTTCTGGATCATGGACGGCTCGGTCATTCCGGCCAATCCGGGGGTGAACCCTTCTCTCACCATCACCGCCCTCGCCGAACACGGCGCCCATCATGCCCGGCTGGAAACCCCTGAACGTCGGGGTTGAGGAGACCGGGATCGCCACGGCTTCGACACCGAGCCCCTGCCCTACCTTGACATTCTTGTGGGCATGGTGTATCCTTTCGGGGATAATGCAAAAGGAGGCCGCCGCTGAAGGGGGATATTCTCCTTGTTCTCGATTTGTCGGATGACCCGTGGCGGGGTATTGTCGCCACGCTGGATCTGGGTGGGCTCACCATCCGGAAACATGCGGAGGTCCCTGCGCGGGGGTTCCGTCGAGGGATGATCACCGATATGGAAGCGGCCCGTGAGGGCCTGCTCCGTCTGCTTGACGGTCTGTCCCTCTCTTCCCGGAGCCTTCCGCAGGAAGCCACCATCCTGATCTCCGGGGAAATCGAATATGAAGACGTGGAGGGATCCGCTGAAGTCCCCCGGGGTGAAATCACACGGCGGCACATTGAGGAAGCCCACCGGCAGGCCCAGCTGTCTCCCCGGCGGAGGGGGCATGCCTTCGGGACCCAGATGGAGAAAATCCAGTTCTACCCCATGTTCTATATCCTGAACAGCAACGAGCATCACCGCGTTCAGTCTCCCCTGGGCATGCGGGCCTCCCACCTGACGGTTCGCGGGCACCTTCTGCTCGCCCACAGCACGTTCGTCACCAATTTGCGTCAACTCCTCCGAAGTGCCGGCATCCATTACCACGACTTCCATCTTCGATCCTTTGGCACATCCCACTGGGTGGTGACTGAGGCGGAGAAGGACGCAGGGGTTCTCGTGCTGGAGACGGGGGAGTCGGTGATGGACGGGGTGGTGTGGTTTGAGAGACAACCCATCCGGTTTTTCTCCTACAGCGGAGGGTGGAAGGACTTTGTGCGAAGCATTGCGGACACGTTCCACATTCCCCTGGATGCGGCCCGGGAAGTCCTGAAAACCTATGGGGAGCTCTATGACGCCGGGCATGTGGGCGTCCCCAGCAAAATCGAGATCACGGTGGGGGATCAGGTGTTTGCCATTCCGAGGCGAGAGCTGATCGAGGTGCTTCATCAGGTGGCATGGGACATGCTGTCGGATCTGGAGAAAACCTTCCTTCATGACCCGGATGTGGGACGAAACTGGCTGGACTTTGCCCATGCCGTGGTGATGAACGGAACGTTCCTCCTCCTTCACGGCATTGACGCCCTTATTGAAGAGCTGTGGGGCAAACAGGTACGGATCCCCCCCACGCCTCCCGAAGAGGTGATTCAGATCATCCGGGATGTGCCTCCGGGTGAACGGGAGGACTTTCTGGAAAATCCCGGGCTGTTCCCCCTTCTCGGGATTGCCCTCTGGCGGGCTCGCGAACGCCGGGCGCGCCCGGTTCTTGCATCCACCACCAACGGGATGGGGTTTCCCACCCGTTTACGTACATTCTGGTCGCAGCTCTTGGAGAAATTAAAAATCGTTTGATCCGGGAGGTGAGAGGATGGACAAGGGTTTCGGGGTGCCCCGCGTCGTTGTGGTCGGGGTGGGGGGATGTGGCGGCAACACCATCGACCACCTGGTCGAGTTTGGCGTGCAGGGAGCGGATCTGCTCGCTCTCAACACGGACATGCAGGACCTGAACAAGATTCAATCTCCCAAGAAAATCGTTCTCGGACCCAACGTGACCCACGGCCTGGGGGCCGGCATGCGGCCCGAGCTCGGCGCCAAAGCCATGGAGGAGTCGCTGGATGACGTGCTCGCCGAGCTGGAAGATGCCCACATGGTCTTTCTTGTTGCCGGCCTGGGCGGTGGAACGGGCTCCGGTGCCCTTCCCGTGCTGGCACGGGCCCTTTCGGAGCGACATCCCGAAATCCTCACCCTGGCCATGCTGGTTTTGCCCTGGAGAGGCGAAGGCGCCTATCGTCGTCGGGTGGCCGAGGAATCCCTTGAAGAGATCAAACAGTACGTGGACAGCTATATCATCCTCCGCAACGATCGCCTGACCGAACTTGCCGAACAGAAAAAATTCACCCAGGCCCTGAAAGAAGGGAGCATGGTGGTCTTCCGTTCGGTCAAGGGTATTGTGGACATCATCGCACGGGCCGGGGTGATCAACGTGGACTTTCAGGATGTCCGGACCGTTCTGGAAGAAGGGGGACGGGCCCTCATGGGCATCGGCTATGCCGAGGGACAGGACCGCGCCATCCAGGCCGTGGAGAAAGCCCTCAAAAGCCCTCTCCTGGACGACATGTCCATCCAGGGGGCACGGAACATCCTGGTCAACATCCTGTTTGATGAGGACGAACCCGATACACGGGAAATCGAATCCATCATGGAATACGTGATGGAAGAAGTGGATCCGGATGGATACGAGCCTCTCACCGCCTATGGCATGGCGCAACATGAAGGCCTGGGCAACAAAATCCAGATCACCCTTGTGGTCTCGGGAATTTCGGAAGAGCTGCCCCCACCCTCCCGACGGAGCCGTCTTTCCCGCCCCGCTCCCCGTCATCCCCGGGATTCCCGTGACATTTTCCCCACCTGGAGGAGGGAGCGGCGCGACATTCCACCGTATATCCGCCGGATTCAGGAGTGAGGTGGCGTGAGCCAGCCGTCCGTGGAGGAGGTCCTTCAGGAACAGATCGCCCGCCACACCGCGCTGGCGGATTCCTTCGTGGTGGCACGCATCCGGTTTTCCCCTTCGGTGAATCCGGACGAAACCATCCTCCACCTTCGCCGGTTCATCAAGCGAAGTGACATCGTCCTCCGGATTCCCGGAGGTGTGCTGATCCTGTTTCCCCACACCCCCAGTGCCTATCTTCACCGGATCGAGGAGCGCCTGCAGTCCATTCTGGAGGGCCGTGTCGCGGAAATGGTCCTGAAGGCCTTCCCGGACGACGGGAACTCCCCTCAGGATCTTCTGGAAGGAACGGCGCCCCGGCGGGTGACGACGTCCCGTCCAGACGATGCGTGGGGGGTGTATTTTGCATCTCCTCTCAAGGTGCTCCACCGGGCCCATGAGCGGGCAAAAGATGGACAGGCCCTGGCGGTGAAACTCCAGGGGCACCCCTGGACCGAACCGGGGCGGTTGCTGGATCAATTCCTGGAGAAGGTTCGCCGGGAAGTTCGGGTGGTGGACCTGTCGGTCATGGAAGGGGAGGAGGTGGATTTCAACCTGTGGAAAGAGTTTTTCGCCGAGGTTTCTGAAGATCTCTCCCCGCGGTCCGTGGCCCGGTCCCTTCAGGATGTGTATACCCTCTGGGTGATCCGGTCGCCCGCCCGGCTTCCCAAAGAGGCGTTTCCGTATCTGCGCGCCATCTGGAACGCGCTCCCCCCGGGCACGTCCCTCCTGCTTCTCTTTGTTCAGGAAGCGGACGAAACCTTTGCTCATCAGGCTGCATTTGAGCAATTTCTGCGCCTTTCGGATGCCCTCATCGAAATCCGCCTTTTCCCCCTCACCCGGGACGATTTTCTCCACATGGCCCGCAACATCCTCGCCCTCTCCCTGCCAGTGGAAGAGCTGGAGCGCAAATTCATCCTTTCCGGAGGATATCCTTCCCTTCTGTTTCCCATCCTGGATCGTGACCTCTCCTTCTTTTACCGGTTGCTGAGCCCTCCGCCTGAACCCATTCGTCTGGCCACCGAGCGGGCCCGCGGGGTGATGAAACCCAGCCTGTTCCAGTTCCTTCAGACCCTTTCTGTCCTGGGCCCCACCTTCACCATGGATTTTGCCCAGAGTCTGTTTGCTTCAGAAGACCCCGTGAAACTCCGGACCTTTCTGGAACGCGCCGAGCAGGAAGGTTGGCTGCGGCGGGAGGAGACGCGGTGGGAATTTGTTCCCCCTCTCTTCTGGAAGGGCCTCTATGCCACCCTTCAGCCACCGGTTCGCCGTCGTTTTCACAAGATCGTGTTCGATCACTTCCAGGCCCGAACGCTGGAAAGCCAGGACATCCAGTTCCTCCTGCAGATGGTCTGGCACGCCTGGGGCATGGAAGATCCGGGCAACGCCCTTTCCGTTTTCCCTTCTCTGCTTGCCTCCGCATCCCACGAGGAGCAGCAGGTGCTCCAGTGGCTGGACGGGTTTCTTGAGGACTTCCGGGACGCCCCCCTTCCCTATCCCGCCCTGGAACAGACCCTGAGCGGTGCCGTGAACTTCCTCCTGGCCCGGGGCGACGCCCGTGCGATTCCCTTTGCGGAGCGTCTTCTGGAACAGGCCATGGGGGAGGAAGCCCGTGCCCGGGCCGCCCTCTTTCTCCTGGAAACCCGCATCCAGCTTGGAGATTTTGCCTATATGGACAGGATCCTGGACGATGCGCGGGTTTCCCGAATGCTTCAAGACAATCCGGAAATGAATCTCCGGATCCGGCTTCGCCAGAGTGTTGCGCGGTGGCTCATGGGTGAAATCCAGGCAGGCAAGGCTCTTCTTGAGGAAAGCCGCCGGGCCCTGTTCACCATGGCCGCCCGATCCCGTGGAACCCTTCCCCTTTCTCTTGAACGCCTGTTTGGCGAACTTCACACCCTGGAAGCAGCCTACGCCCTGGTGGGGGGCTCCCCCGGGCAGGTCCAGCCTCTTCTGGATCAGGCCTCCCGAAGGGCACGACCCGAAGGCTTCACCCTGTTTCTCCGAAACGAAATCGAGGGGATGGCCTCCTTCTTTCTCGGATCGCCCCCCCCTTCCGGAAAGACGGTTCAGGCCCAGATCTGGCAGGCCTTTCATCAACTGGTTCACGGAGACTGGGACCACCTCCGGTCCCGTCTCCACACCTGGAGAGAAGAGCACTCCCGATATGGCCGGCTGGCCCATGCGCTCCTCTCCTGGCTCAACACCCTGCAGCGTCTCGAACGACCCGACCCTCCCGCCCCGGGAGATCCCTCCTGGGTCCAGGCCCTGCTGGCCTGGCTGGATGCCACGGTGGCATGGGTGAAGGATGAACCGCCTCGCTTCCGGAGCTGGACGATACAGGTGGACGAAACCCACGTCCCGGCCCGGGTGCTCCAGGGCATGGCGGAGATGGTGGACCGTTCGGACGTTCTGCCCCATCTTATAAATGCCGCTGAACCCTATCCTGTATTGCGGGCCCTGCTTCTGGAGTGGGCGGGGTGGTTGGGATATCGCCGGGATGGGATGCTGGAGTCCGCGGCGCGGGAAGCCGGGAGTCCCTGGCTGGAAGCCCGCGTTCAGGCCATCCGGGCAGGTTCGTCCCGGGGTCTGCTGGAGCGGGAAGACCAGTGGGCGCTCAAAGCCCTTGAAAAACTCAGACGGACGGTGCAATGAAACTCCATCTTCTCAAAGCCAAACTTCACCGGATCCGGGTGACCGGAAAAGCCCTGGATTATGAAGGAAGCCTGCGGGTGGATCCCGTGTGGATGGACGCGGTGGGGCTCCTTCCCTATGAGCACATTGAGGTGTATAACGTGTCCAACGGGATGCGCTGGACCACCTATGTGATTCCCGGGACCCCCGGGCGGGGCGAAGTGGAACTCAACGGTGCGGCGGCCCGTCTGGGCGAGGTGGGGGACCTGCTCATTGTGTCCGCCTTCGTCTGGCTGGACGAAGAAGAACTCTCGACCTTTTCCCCCCGTGTCGCCCTGTTTGACGGGGAGAATCACCTGATCGAGGTCCGGCGCCTTCCCATCCAGTCCCCCGGGATTCCATCCACGTCCTGAACGGTCCATGAAGGATTGTCCCGCTGTCACCCTTGAACAGGCTCAGGAAGCCATCCGGTGGATCCGGGAAGCCTATGCCGTCGTGTTTCGGGGGGAAACACCCCATGCCCTCACCGGAGGAGTGTGGGATGAGCCTGGATGTCCCGGCGTGTTTGTGACGCTGTGGACCTTCCCCGAACGGGAACTCCGTGGGTGCATCGGGGTGCTGGAGCGGCGATCCCTGGGGGAGCAGATCCGGTGGAGTGCCCTTCAGGCTGCCTTCAACGACCCCCGGTTTCCCCCTCTGCTGTCCCGGGAACTCCCCCACATCGTGATCGAACTGTCCCTCCTTTATGGGTTTGAAGAGGTCACACCGGACGAAGCCCCCCGGCGTCTCATGCCCCATGTGCACGGCGTGGTCCTCTCTCTGGGCTTTCATCGGGGGCTTCTTCTCCCGGAAGTTGCCGAAACCATCCAGGCCCAAACCGGAGAAGACATGCTCCGGGCGGTCGCCCTCAAAGCGGGACTTCCGGAAGACGCATGGCAGAGTCCAAAAGCCCGGATCCAGCTCTTCCGGACCCGTCGTTTCATGGAAACCCGGCCCGGGGGTCCCGTGGAAGAACTCTCCTCCGCCTGATTTCCACCCCCATGAGTCTGAACCCCCTGGACGTGTACCTGGTGAGCAGGGAACTCGAAAGCTTCCTGAGAGGCGCACGCATCCGGGAGGTCCGTGTCACAAACCACAGCCTCTGGGTGCGGATGGATCACCCGCCCCACCTGTTCGTTTCCCTCCACCCCTCCCACCTGGGCGTCGCCCTTTCGGAGGAGGTCTCCGGTGAGGAACTCCCTTTCTTCACGCAGCTTCTTCGCAAACGAAGCATTCAGCGTGTTCGGACGCGCACGGGGGACCGGATCCTCTTCGTGCGGGCGGGAGACCGGGCTCTGGTGGTGGAGTTGACCGGGAAACACCGGAATGTGCTGGTTCTGGATGAAGACACCCGCGTCCTGGCGGCGCGGTTTTCCGCCCGCCTTGCCCCGGGTGAGCCCTATTCTTTCCCCCCCCCGCCCCAGCCCGATTTCCGGACCCTTCTCCAGACCCGGCCTGACCGTCTTTTCCGGGTGGCCCCCTATCTGGAACGGGTTCCGGACCCCATGGCCTATGTGTGCACCGCCCTCCGCCACCCCCAGCCCGTCCTGGTGGAACGTGCCGGGGGGGCCTTCCTGGCTCCTCATCCCGTCCCCCTTCAGAAGGGAGAGCGAATGCACCCCCTCGCCACCTTTTCCGAGGGCTTTCTGAGCCTTCTTCCCCCCGAAAAAGAGGCCCTCCCCCCGCCGCGACAGACCGCCTCCTCCCTCCGGGAACGGCTGGAGCGGGAACGGGAGCAGCTCGCCCACCATGAAGCCTACCGGCGCATTGCCGAACGCATCCTCCGGGAATTCCCCTCTCCCCCGGCAGAACCCATCCTCCTCCGGGAGGACGCGGTGGAGGTGGTGCTCCATCCGGAAGACAATCCTATCGAAGTGGCCGAATCGCTGTTTGCCCGGTACAAGAAGATGAAACGGGGATATGAAACCCTTTCCCGGCGGCTTGCAACTCTGGAAGAGCTCGAAGAGGGTGAACCCACGCCCTCCCGTATCCCCTCGCCCTCACCTTCCCGGGAGGTTCGGCGGCCCTATCGGGTGTTTCGCGGCCCGGAGGGAAGCCGGATCCTGGTGGGCCGGTCCGCTGTGGACAACCACCGCCTCACCTTCCACCTTGCCCCACCCCACGCCTGGTGGTTTCATGGGAAGGATCTTCCCGGCGCCCATGTGGTGATTCCGGACCCCCATCCTCCGTCCCCGGACCTGGAGGAAGCGGCCCGGATCGCTTTGTGGTTTTCCGATGCCCGGGAGTCCGGAGCCGGAGAGGTGTGGGTGACCCGGCGGCGATTCGTCCGGAGTATTCCGGGACAGCCTGGGAAAGTTCGCATACAGAAGGGCGAGGTGTGGCGGGTCATCCTTCCCGAAGGCTGGTCCCCTACTCCATACGAACGCTGACATACACCCAGGTTCGCCCCCCGGGGAGTCCCCGGGCAAGCCAGAGTCCCACATTCTCCCGTTCGATTCGCAGGGCAACGCTCCAGAGGGGGGAAGCCCCCCGTTCCCACAGGCCCTCCAGAAACAAACGAAGAAAGGGAGGGCCCAGCCCCCCATACCCTCTCACCCCCCGAAGAAAGCGTCCTGTACCAGGCCAGCCACGAAGTCCACCGGGGCCTCCCCGGGGCTCGGCCAGCACAGAGTCCACCAGGGTTCCCGCCAGAACGAGCCCCCCTCCTTCCCCCCAGGAGCCCTCAACGGATCCCCGAAGACGGACAAACACCCCTTCCCGCCTGAACAGCGCCCGGATGGAAAGGGTGTCCCTGCCTTTCTGGACCCCTCCCCAGGCGACAACACCTCCGCGGACGGTGGTATCCCACACGCCGTGAAGACCGGCGCCCAGGATGACCTTCTCCCATCCCCATTGCATCCCCCCTTCCACGGACAGGGCGGGCTGATCCGCGTTGAAATACGCCAGGGCTGCGGTCCCCTCCACCGGAACGGTCAGGGGACGACGAAGGTCCAGCCGGGCCCATTCCCGATCTCCCTCACCTTCCACCTGGAGATCCATCCGGGTGAGCCAAGCCGGGATCCACCCGGAAAGACGGCCATTTCCCAGAAAACCCGTCCGGTTCCAGGTGAGGGTGGCCCGGCCCCGGGGCGGGGGAAGGGACCACCGCACCACGGGATGGGTTCCATCCCAGCGGAGATCCGTGGCGAACCCCACCCGCCCAAGCCATGAACGAAGTTCCTGGACCCTGCTCATGCGAAACACCCCTCCCGAACGCCCCTGAAACCATCGAAGAAGGGTGCCGTGGGGAGGATGAACCCGGATGGCGCCCGCGGGAACCAGGGGCCCCTCATCCACATAGGCCGTGTCCTGTCCAAAGCGCAGGAAGGTGGCAAGGGGATAACCCCGGTCGGCCAGTTCCTGAAGAACGATCCGGGACGAAGAAGGCGGACGATCCAGGCAGAAGACAACCCCGTGGCCCACGATCGGGAAGGGACAGGCAAACCAGGTGGCGAACACCAGGATCACGGCACTTCCGGAATCCCCACGAGCCCCTGAAACGTGGCGGGAGGATGCCGGGTGACGCCCGAGAGCACGAGGACGGGGGTGAGCCCCAGGCGGCGCGCCCCTTCCACATCCGTATCCATCCGGTCCCCCACCACCCAGATGTCGGGGGAAGGGGAAAGCCCCAGAAGCTTCAGGGCATGAAGGAACATGGCCGGTTCGGGTTTCCCGAAGGCCCGTTCGGGCGGTCCCCATGCCGCGGAAAGAGAGCTCACCAGAGCCCCGGCTCCCAGATCCAGCATCGCCTCCGCGGGATACGAAACGTCCAGGTTGGTGGCCCAGAAACGGGCGCCTTTCTGGAGTTCGTGAAACGCTCGGTTGAGCCGTTCATAACAGGCGGTTCGGTCCATGCCCACCAGCACCACCTCGGCATCCTGTTCCACGGGACGAAGTTTTGCCTCCTCCAGTTCAGCCCGAAGCCCCTGTTCTCCGATCACAAAAACCCGGCGATACCCCTCCTCCCGCAGGGCTGCGGACGCCACCCTTCCGCTCGTCACCACCCGGGGGGCGTCAAAGCCCAGCTGCCGCAGGCGATCCTCCACCTCCCCGTGGTGGCGGGTGCTGTTGTTGGTGAGGAACACCACCGGAACGCGGCGGGACCATGCCCGCATGCGCTCCAGGTTTTCCTCAAGGACCCGGTTTCCCCGCCAGATCACACCGTCCAGATCACACAAAATGGCCCGGGGGAGTTTCATGATCCGATGTGGCCCAGCACCGCCGCTCCGATGGAAGCACAGTGGAAGTTGATCCGCTCCAGCCCCGAGATCACGTCCAGATGGATGGTGCTCGTGGAAAGGGTTTCCTGCAACCCCTGGGCCAGGCGATCCAGGTGTCGCCCATAGAGTTCCCGTGCATACTGGTTGATCTCGTCCCGCCGCTCCCACGCCCGCTTGGCCAGGGAGGGATCCCAGGAGGTGAACGCCCCGAGGGCGAGTTCAAAAGTCTGGAGCACTTCCCGGTGCAGACTCTCCAGATCTTTCCATCCCTCTTCGGAAAAAGTGAGCCCTTCCCTTCGCATTTTGTGGGCCATGGGCATGAGGTCCCGGGACACGATGTCCCCGATGTGCTCAATTTCTCCCAGCACGTGGAGGGTGGCCACCATCCGGCGGGTGAGGGATGCGGGCATTTCGTGTTCTTCCAGCAGGCGGGAAAGGAACGGGGTGAGGGTGCGCTGGAGGGCGTCGATCTTGTCATCTTCCCGGAGAATACGCTCGATGAGGGCGACATCCCGGGTCCGGAAGGCCTGGAGGCTTTCCCGCACCATGAAAAAGGCGGTGTCCGCCACCTGTAGAACCTTGCGCTGAATGTGGGTCAGGGCGACTTCGGGGTGTTCAAAAAGCTCGGCGCTCAGGGCATCGGTGGGCAGGGCGCTTTCCTGCACGGGCACCAGGCGGATCACCAGTGCCTCTGCGAACCGGAGGAACGGCATGGCCAGCGCGGCCACTCCCAAGTTGAACAGGGTGTGGGCGTTGGCGATGGCCTGGGCCTCCGACCCCGAAAAGGAATGGATCCAGTCGCTCAGGGGGGATGTCCATTTCCAGATCAGGAGCACACCCGTGAGTTTGAAGAGCAGGTGGGCCAGGGCAACCCGCCGACCGTCCACCCCACCTCCGCTGGCCGCCACCAGCGCCGTGAAGGTGGTGCCCACATTGGCCCCCAGGATGATGGGAAAGGCGGCCTCCAGGGACACGAGATGCTGAAAGGCCAGGGAAAGGAGAATCCCGATCACCGCCGCGCTCGAGTGGACCAGGGCTGCGAGGACGGCGCCCAGAAGGAACCCGGCCCAGGCATAGTCCGCCTGCATGGATGCGAGGGCCCGGGCGACTTCCGGATAGGGTTCCAGATAGCCCGCGGCCGAACTCATGAGGGCAATGCTGTAAAACACGAGACCGAAACCGAACAGAGCCCGCCCCAGGGAACGATAGACGGGCAATCGCCGCTCCACCACATACCCCACCGCCACCACAAGAAGAGCGAGATCGAACACGCCCAGGGCAAGAAACTGGACGGTCAGGGTGGTGGCCACCCCACCGCCCAGAACCGCGGCCAGGGCGGAGCGCAGGGGCACCCACCCCGCATCCACAAAGGAGACAAGGAGAACGGAAAACGCCGTGGACGACTGAAAGGCCAGTGTGGCCAGAAAACCGCCCAGAAAGCCGGTCCAGGGACGCCGGGCGAGGCGCCACAGCACGTTACGCACCCGCACCCCCGCAAGTTCCACCAGGCCGCGGCTTCCACGCCGGAACCCAAAGAAAAACAGGGTGAACCCCCCGATGAACAGCACGAGGAGTCGCAGAAGATATCCCCGGTCCAGCACCCATCCCCGGAGGGTCACCACGTCCGTGTCCTCCAGCAGAGAAAAAACGATTTTGACTTCTCCCGGCTTCTCAAGGGGAGGAAGAGCAACCTCCACCCATCCCCGGGCGTCGGAAGAGAGGGTCTCAATCCAGTCCCGCTCGGGTGTGGCGATGGCCACGGTAACCGGGACACCGGGGACCGGGACCGAGTCCATCACCATCACCCGAAAAGGGGAGCGAAAGGGATGTCCAACGGTGGTTCGCTGTCCGTTTCCTGAAAGGTCCATGCCGGTGAGGGAATCCACGGGGAGATGGAGGGAGAGGGCGGCAAGGAACCAGAGCATCATGAGGCAAGCACCTCCCTCAGGGCTTCAAGGACGCGCTCTGCCTGTTCCGGCTCCGTCCAGCGACCGGCGCTCACCCGCACGGACCGGCGTGCATCCCGTTCGGCGTATCCCATCGCGAGAAGGGTGGTGGAGGGGCGTCCACGGCCGGTGGTGCAGGCGCTCGAACTGGAGACGGCGATTCCGCGGATATCCAGTGCCGCGACCATCCGGGTCCCTTCCACAGGGGAAAGAAACAGGGTGGTGTTGGGGAGACGGAGAGTGGAAGGGGCAACCACGGGAAGTCCCAGGGCATGAAGCCCCTCCTCCAGACGTTCCCGGAAGGCCAGTATCCGGGCGCGATCCTCATGGAGCCTCTCCTGGGCCACCTCCAGAGCTTCCGCAAAAGCCCATGCAAGGGGTGCGGGTTCCGTTCCGGGCCGGAGTCCACTCTCCTGTTCCCCCCCATACGCAAGGGGTTCCAGGTCCACATCCACCGGCCGGATGAGGGCCGCGATCCCCCGTGGGCCATACACTTTGTGGGACGAAATCACCAGGAGATGGGCTGCACGCCCCCACGCCAGGAGGTCCTCCTTCCCCGGGATCTGGGAGGCGTCCGCCAGCCACAGCGCCCCGTGGCGTTCCACCCGCTCCCGGATGGCCTCCAGGGGTTGAAGAACCCCGGTTTCTCCGCTTGCCGCCTGAATCACAACGAGTTTTGCACCCCTCTCAAGCGCCCTGTCCAGGTCTGCCAGGCGAATCTGGCCGTTTTCCTCCACACCCATCCAGCACACCGGATGCCCGGAGGCTTGAAGCCGTTCGAGGGGGCGCAGGGCGGCCGGGTGTTCCACCCGGGATCCCGCAAGGGGAAGTCCGGGATTCCGGCGGGCAAAACCCAGAATGGCAAGGTTCAGCGCCTCCGTTGCCGACGCCGTGAAGATCACTTCCTCCGCCCTCCGTCCCGCCGCGGCGGCCACCCGTTCCCGGGCTTCTTCCAGCATGAACCGGGCTTTCTGCCCAAAACGGTGCAGGCTGGACGGGTTCCCGAACGTTTCCATCGCCTTCACCAGCGCTTCCCAGACCCGGGGATCCAGAGGGGTGGTGGCGTTGTAATCCAGATAAAGCATCACCGCCGGGGTTTTTGCGCTTCAAGGGATGCAATATGACGCAGCGCCTGCTCCCGGAGGAGTTCCACCCCAAGGTTCTGGAAGATCTTTTCGGCCTGGCGGAAGGACCGGAGGGCCCGGGGAAGATCCCCCAGGAGGGTGTAGACCTTTCCCTGATCCAGATAAAATTCCCCACGGACCATGGGGATTTTGAGCCTCCGGAGAAGGTTGCGGGCCCGCTGAAGGCTGTCCAGGGCCTCTTCACCTCTTGAAAGGGCTGCCAGGGCCTTGGCCCGGGTGAGATAACCGTACATCCGGGTCGTTCGCCCGCGAAGGCGGGGAAGCACGTCATCCAGGACACGGATCCCTTCTTCCAGATGCCCGGTTTCCCCCTTTTCCAGTTCGGTTTCAAGAACGGTGAGCCACCACCAGAACCGCTGCCGATCGTCCGCAGGAGACATGTTCGGACGGAGTTCTTCCAGCATCACCCTCGCCCGTTCAGGTTCACCGAAAAGAACGTGAAAATACGCCTTTTCGAGTCTTCGATAAAAGACGTTCCCGACCTGCTCCTGATCGATGGCGTGTTCCAGGGCAAGATCCACAAATCCCAGGGCCCGCTCCTTTTCTCCCCGATAGGCATACGCCCAGGCGAGCTGGCCATAAAATCCCGGAAGGATCCGCCGGTAGTCCATTCGGTGCGCGAGGAGAACGGCCTCCTGGAGGGCCTGGATGGCCGCCTCCACATACCCCATGTGGTTGTACACCACCCCCAGATCACCCAGGGTGACCATTCGCCCTTCCAGATAACCGATGGAATCGTACACCGCAAGGGCTTTCTGATAATACTTCAGGGCTTCCTCCAGACGATCCTGATCCAGGAACAGCCCCGCCAGGTTGGTGAGGATCACCCCTTCCCCCCGGCGATCGCCCAGAGAGCGATAGACCTCAAGGGCCTGATGATAAAGTTTTTCGGCCCGCTTCCACTGTTCCCGCTCCTCATGGATCTGGGCCTGGAGGTTGAGGAACTTGGCTTTCACCTCCCCGTCCATCCGGATGATATCGTCCTGAACCCGTTTGAGGAGTTTCTGGGCTTTTCCGTATTGCTGGAGCTGAATGAGGGCCCAGGCCTCTTCCAGGACCAGCCGGATCCGGTGAGGGGTTTCGGGGATCCTCTCTTCAAAACGTCGAGCCTCTTCCAGCGCTTCCCGGTGGCGCCCCCGGGCCACCAGAAGCTGGATCCATGCGATCACCGCCTCCCCCAGAAGATCCTCCGGAATGTCTGAGGCGTGAAGGAGCTCCTGAAAGGCGGCTTCTGCGGCATCGTATTCCCCGAGAAACCAGAATATTTTGCCCCGGCGGAACAGGATCTGATATCGCTCCGGGTCCGAAGAGACGTTTTCCAGAGCGAGTTCAGAAAGCCGCAGAGCCGAGGGATAGGCATAGATGGCCATGGCCTCATCCACCGCCTGGAGGAAAGCCTGAAAGGCCCGAGATCGTTCCCCTGCGTGGTGGAGATGAAAAGCCAGCACCTCGGAAGGCCATCCCCCTTCCCGGGCGATCTCGGCAGCCCGGGCGTGGAGGGCCCGGCGACGCAGGGAAGACATCCGGTCCAGCACGGCCTCCCGGATGACGTCTTCCCGGAAGGCAAAGCCCTCCCGGCTCTCCTCAAGGAATCCCACCCGGGCCAGGTCCTCGAGGGTATCCAGAAGGACCGGAACGGGGTGTCCTGTGACCCGGGCAAGGGTGTCCAGGTCAAACCGGGGGCCCACCACCGCCGCAGCTTCCAGCACCCGGGCGTGGTCCGGGGAGAGCAATCCCAGCTTATAGGTCACCAGAGTCTCCACGCTCCGGGGAGGGCTGTAGTTGGGAGGCAGGCGCAGTTCCCACACGTTCCGGAAACGGAGATACCCGTGGCGATAAAGGTCGGACAGGATTTCGCCCACCAGATAGGGATTCCCTCCAGAAAAGCGGTGGAGGGTGTCCACGATGGCGTCGTCGGGGGCCATGTGCAGGGCACGCTGAAGCAACACCCGGACCTGTTCCCGGGAGAGAGGAGGAACGGCGATTTCCGTGACCCTGCCTTCCCGGTGGAGGGCGTGGAGATAAGAGACAGCCACCCGTTCCTGCTCCTCCTTCCGGAGGGTGGCCACAAACCGGATCCCCGAACGCAGAAGGAAATACAGGAGCTCCTGACTGGCCTCATCCAGCCACTGGAGATCGTCCAGCATCAGCACCTCGGCCGGAGCGGCTTCAAAAAGCCGGAAGATGGCTTCAAACATTCGGGAGCGTGAACCCTTTGGGTCCGGACTCCGTTCCAGGAGATGGCGGAGATCCCCGGCATACACGGGAGGCAACGTCTCAAGAAGATTCGGGTGGGCCTGAAGGATGGCCTGGAGGATCTCCATGAAGGGGGCATAGGGCATGCCCTGAAAGAGGGCATACGCGTTCCCCCGGAAAAAGGGAACGCTCCGCGTCCGCAGGAACTCGGTGACCAGCCGGGTTTTTCCGATGCCCGCCGGCCCGGTGACCAGCACCAGCCCCGGATGCCGGGCGAAAGCCTGCTCCAGAGCCCGTTCCTCCCGGATCCGGGAAATAAAAGACACGGGCCATTCCAGGGTAGGGGTCCGGGTGTGGGCGGACTCCACCCGGTTCCGTCCCAGGTTCTTGGCTCGATACAGCGCTTCATCCGCACGGGCAAACAGATCGTTGAGGGTCCAGCCGTCCACCGGGAAGGTGGCCACGCCGATGCTGGCCGAAATGTCATGCCCGTGCAGGGGAGTTCGCCGGAGGTCCTCCATGAGCCGGTTGGCCACCTTCCACGCGGTGTCCTGATCGGTGTGGGGAAGCACCAGGATGAACTCGTCCCCTCCATACCGGATGATCAGGTCACTGTGGCGAAGGCGGGCCCGGAGAAAGCTCACCAGCTCCCGAAGAACCGCGTCCCCCTCCAGATGACCGTAAGTGTCGTTGATGGCCTTGAAGTTGTCCAGATCCAGAACCAGCATGGAAAGGGGAAGGCCCAGGGAACGCATCTCCTCAAACACCTGAGGGAGGGCTTCCCGCAGGTACCGGCGGTTCAGGGCCCCGGTGAGATCATCCCGATAGTGATCCGAAAACTCCCGCATGGAGTTAGTATATACACTCCTGACCGGCTGTTCAAACAAAGGGGGGCAAATGCCCCCCTGCCCTCAGCTTCTCAGGGCCGCCACGGGTTGTTTCCAGGGAAGGGGCCACTCCTCCTGTTCGAAGAAGAACTTTTCCTCTCCAAAGGCGGGAGTGAGCTCATCCAGCCAGGTGGCCTCGGGATCAAACCGGGCAAAGAACGGACGGTGGACCCAGTCGGGATTCCGTCCCTGGAGAAACCGGAGAACGAACACCTTTTCGCCCCGGATCTCCGCCACACCCAGAACCTGGACCTTCCCGGGTTTGGCCGACATGCTGGGACCCCGCACCGTGCGGGCGAGACCGCTCACCTGCGAATAGGCCTTCCGGAAGATCTCCCACGCCCGAACCAGGGGGAGGGCGAAGTAGTGGTGGGCACCGGTATCCCGGGCCACAAACATATAATAGGGAACCAGTCCCAGGTTCACCTGGGTGCGCCACATCTCGGCCCACACGTCGGGGTCATCGTTGATATGGCGGATTACCGGCGACTGAGTCCGGATCTGGGCGCCCGTGGACCGGATGCGCTCAATGGCCCTGCGCACCACCTCGGTGGACAGCTCCCGCGGATGGTTGAAATGGGCCATGATGGCAAGGTGTTTTCCGGCCTTCACGATCTTCTCAAAGATCCGGAGAAAGTCATCGGCCTCCCGATCGGTAACAAATTTGTAGGGCCAGTACGCCAGGGCTTTGGTTCCGATCCGGATGTTCCGCAGATGAGGGAGGTCCGCTTCCAGCAGAGCGTCAATGTAGGCCCCGAAGATCTTCGCACTCATCACCATGGGATCTCCGCCGGTAAAGAGGAGATCGCTCACCTCTGGATGCGCCTGGAGATAGGCGATGACGTCCTCAATTTCTTTCATGGCGAACTTCAGATCGTCCATGCCCACAAACTGGGGCCACCGGAAGCAGAAGGTGCAATAGGCGTGGCACGTCTGCCCCTGGGAGGGGAAGAAGAGCACGGTTTCGTAATATTTGTGCTGGATCCCGGGGAGTTTTTTCCCGTTGAGTCGCGGTACGTTGAGCTCCATCTGGCCGGCGGGATGCGGGTTGAGTTTCATCCGGATCCGGATGGCCTCGTTCAGAATCTCTTCCTGAGGGGCATTACGTTTCAAAAGGGAGGAAATCGCTTCAAAGTCTTCGGGAACCAGCATTTCGGGCTGGGGAAAATTGAGCCGGTAGATGGGATCGTCCGGCACCTTATCCCAGTCAATCAGCTCGTTCACCACGTAGTTGTTGGTTTTGAAGGGAAGCACCCTTCCCACCACTTCAATGGCCCAGCGGTATTCTTCCGGAAGTTTCTGAATCTGGGGAATTTTGGTGTAATTGTGAAGACCATACGCCTGATACCGGTATCCCTGCATCATGCGTCCTCCTTGTTCGTTCGCACCCACCCCTCTGCACAATGCCATTATAGAGAAAAGCCGGATGGATGTCAAGAAATGCCCGAGAAGCCGGAGAACTGAACGCGCTCTGGGGGATACCTTCTTTGCAAGCCCAATGCGTATCCTGATCTTTCTATCGCTCCGCCACACATACGGACCAATCAAAAAGGGGCGGCCTTCGGCCGCCCCCAAAGGTTCAAAGACCTCCCTCCGATCAGCGCACCACCACCATCCGGCGGGTGAGGGTTTTTCCGGGCGTGGCAAGCTGGAAGAAATACACGCCCGTCGGCAGCTTCATCGCCGCACGAATCCGGTGCTCACCGGCCTCCAGCCGTCCCTTAAAGGGCACGGCCACCCGCCGACCCGCCGGATCATACACCCGGATCTCCACGTCCTGTGTGGTGGGGAGGGCCAGCCGGAATTCCATGGCGCCGCGGTAGGGCCGGAGGGCAAACTGCAGGTGCCGGACCGCCGGTGTCACGCCTTCGGCCACCTCCACATAAGGATAGGTGGTGAAGAGAACGGCCCGACCCGAGTCAATGGGCTCCGCTCCCTGATAGAGCATACCGTCGTGGTAATACGCCACGCCATAGACGGTTCCGCTTCCGTCGTCATATTCAATCCCTACCGTGAAGTCGCTCTGAGGCGGCGTGCGGTTATACTGGACCAGAATTTCCCCATTTCCATCGGGGGTGGTGTGCACCGCGGGATCCAGGAAGATGATCTGAAACTGCTCCAGATCGGAGGAGGCGCCGTAGTGGGGCACATCCACATAGGAGACGATGAACATGCCGCTCGAGGCGTCGTAGTCATACAGGATCTGTCCACCCGAAGAGGGATTCAGGTCGTCCCACAATCCGGCCACAAAGATGTCCGGTGCGGTGGTGGATCCAATGGGATCGTTGGAGAAATCGTTGGTTCCGGGATCGGGACCCAGGGCCACCCACCCGTTGGAGCCCACCCAGAGGGTGTTGTAGGACTGGCCATAATAGGTGAAGTTGAAAGGCAGGGACACGGAAGCCCGGTCGTCATCGGCAAGGGTCAGGGGCGTGCCGGTGCCCGTGATGTCCACCCAGCCGAAGGTGGGGGCATGGGGGTGATAGGGACCGTCCGTGTTGTCCAGGGCAATGTAGGGCCCACCCGCGATATCCGGCGTCCAGAACACCTTCCCGATGGTCAGAGACGTGGTGAAGGTGTCCACAACGTTCGTTCCCGAGAGGGCGAGGGTGAGGCCGGCGGAGGCTCCGTTAGGGATGGACGCCGCGGCGGTTAAGGTGAACACCAGCGTCGCTGTGTCACCGGGGAGAATGTCCCCCACCGTCTGGGGCGTGCCTCCCACCGCGAGGTCGGCCAGGGAGGAGGCAAGGTCCGCCTGCACCCCCAGGGCGGTGTCCGTTCCCATGTTCACAAGTTTCCACACCAGGGTGGCCTGCTCACCCGGATCCACCACGCCGTTGTTGTTGGCACCGGGGAAGGTGTCCAGCACCGTGGTGCCCTGACTCACGAGCACCGCCCCCGTGAGGGGCACGTCCTGCTGGAGAATCACGTCGTCCACATACCAGCCGTCCCGGGTCACCGACCCGTCTGTTTCAAGAAGGAACCGGACATAAACCTGCTGACCCATGAACTGGGAGGGAATCTGAAGGGTCTCTGCCACCCATGTGCTCTGGGTATCGGTGTAGCTCCCGATGGTGGTCCATGCGGCGTTGTCCGCCGTGTCCGTGGCCACCTGGACATAACCGTAGTCATATCCGGACTCGATGTCGTATTTGTGGGAGAAGATGATCCGGGCGAAATAAGCATCCGAAAGGTCGAAAGGCGTGGTGTGGACCAGATAGTTGTGGACATTGTTGCCGTAACTCCCACCCGGTGAATCGGTGTAGGAGGAAGGCGGAGAGTTGTAATCCGCCGTGGTGAGACCCCAACCCTGGTTGGTTACCCAGGGGCCGACGGAAGAAAAGTCATACTGGAACCAGGTGTAATAGGTGGGCTGGCCCAGCTGCACCGTCAGGGTTTCGCTCCGGGCGTATCCCCCGTCTGCGGTGATGTCCACCACGAACTGCGCAGACACGCCGGGGCGCCAGCTGGAGGCAACCGTGAAGGCAAACCCGTCGCCGGACGACGTGTCCCCCTGCACCAGGGTTCCATAAGCTGAAACGTTATCCGTGATGGTGACGGCCGTATCCGCTGGCGGAAGGACGCTCAGGGTGGCATTCACGTTGGAGGCGTCCAGCCCCAGGTTCCGCAGGCGCACATAGAACACCACGCTCTCTCCCGGATCGGCGATGCCGTCGTTGTTGCCCGAGGCGTCGTTCACCGTGTAGCCGGCCACCTTGACGAAGGGGGCGTTCAGGCCCGGGGTACTCTGGATGACTTTCAGGGCGTTGATCCGGCCCCATCCGTAGTCGTTGTTGGGATAGGGGGCGCCCTGAGAGGGCTGGTCCACACCGTAGTTCGTGAGGATGTCATAGATGGTCATGTAGTCCAGCGTGGGGTTCATCTCAAACATCAGGGCGATCACGCCCGTGACATGGGGTGTCGCCATGGAGGTGCCGTCCCAGGTCTGATACCCTCCCCCAGGCACACTGGAGCGAATTCCAGCACCCGGAGCGGAGATGTCGGGTTTGATGTAGTTCCAGTCCGGGCGGCTCCAGTAGGTGGTGTCGGCATAGAGCCCTGTGTTCGGCGCAGGTCCCCGGCTGGAGAAGCTGGCAATGTTGTCGGCATTGTCCGTCGCCCCCACCGCGATCACAATGGGATAGTCTCCTGGACTTCCCACGGTTCCGGACCCGGGACCACTGTTTCCGGCGGCAAACACCGGGATGATGTCCATGGCCCGCCATCCCGTCCAGAGATCGTTCCACAGCCAGGTGTCTCCACCGCCGCCACCCCAGGAGTTGTTCACCGCCTTAAGGTCCAGCCCGGAATCCGCCTTGAGGGAGGTGAACCACTGGACACATTCGATAATGTCCGCATCCGTACCACTTCCACCGGAGTCGAAGGCTTTGCAGGACGCAATCTGGGCGTTGTAGGCCACGCCGATGTCGTCGGCAAAGGGACCCGGTCCGTCCCCTCCGGCGATGGTCCCGGACACGTGGGTCCCGTGCCCGTGGTCGTCATAGGGTGTGGTCTGACCGCCCACCGCATCGTGGAAATAGCCGGAGAAGTTTCCGCTGAGGGCAGGGTGGGAGGGATCAATTCCGGTGTCCAGTACCCCCACCAGGACCCCCTGGCCGGAGAGACCATACTGACTCCACACCGAGTCCGCCTTGATCCGGGCGATGTTCCACTCCACCGCATTCACCCGGGGCGGGTGTTTCGTGGCCGTAGAGGGTTTGCCCAGGACGTGGAAATCGTGCCGAACGGGACGAACCACCTTTACTTCCGGAAGGGCGGCGAGCGTCCGGATCACATCGGGTTTGGCTTTGACATACAGGGCGTTCACGATCCAGAAGGATTTCCACGCCTCCACATCGGGGGACGCGGTGAGGATTTCCACAGCCCGGGACTGGGTGGTCCGGGCGACGTTCCGCTTGAGCTCGGCCATCTCATGATAGGTAAGACGACCCTTGTAGGGGAGGAGGTCCACCTGGTCGGAGAACACCACCAGGGCCTCCACAGGGTTACTCCCGGTCAGGGCAGGTTCCAGTTCGGGGTGAATCACCCCCGCCCACGCCACCACCGGGAGAGCGAGCAACCACCAGCGCATCATGCACCTCCTGTTTGAAACGACATGGGAGGATTATACGGCTTCCCTCTCCCCCTTGCAACTTACCCATGGGTAAGGAAATCCATCGCAATAGAACCCGAGGGACGCCACGTTTTGGCACGGAAAGGGGTGGCGGCCCGATTTGGGAAGGCCCAAAAATCACCGGGGAAGGATAAGCACTTTCCGTCCCTTTTCCACTTCAAACACAAGCCCCGGAGCCCGGGGCTCCGGGAGGACCCGGCCCAGGAGATCCACCACCCGTTTCTCTCTGGGCCGGGGAGCCAGGTTGGTCCTTTCCGAAACAATCCCGGAGACCCCGCCCGACAGCGCGGTGAGGGATGTGCAGGAGGAATCCACCCAACCATGCCCGATCGTGCCGCCCTGGGTGAACACGACCCAGAACCCTCCTTTCGGGTGGGGGGCGGGCCCGGACGTTCACTCGGGCACTCCCACCATGACACCGCACACAAAAGAGCCCGAATCCTCCGACCTGACCCATCCGGAAAAACGGACAGACACCTTGCCAGCACCCTCCTTCCGTGTGGCAACCGACGGCCGGGTGGGTGGGTCTTCTTGACAAATCCTTCAAAGGCAATCAAAATCATGCCATGGCTTTGAAGCGGTTCGGGTGGCACAGGGGGTCTGGACCCTTCCTCTGGCTTGTCTGGTCTTCCGGGTGTGTCTATCCCCTGAACGGTGAAATGCCGACTCCCTGCCATCTTGACAGGTCCCGGTGGATTGGATACAATATGGACCGACACGGGCGGGAGTAGCTCAGTGGTAGAGCACCAGCTTGCCATGCTGGGGGTCGCGGGTTCGAATCCCGTCTCCCGCTCGTTTTTTCTTCAAGGGGGTATCCTTGACGCACCGTCCCGAAGAATTCAACGTCCGCCTTCAAAAAGTTCAGACCCTCCGGGAATGGGGGCTTGAGCCCTACGCCTATCGCTTTGATCCCACCCACACCCTGAAGCAGGTTCAGGAGGCCTTTGACACCCTGATGGAGGCCGGCACCCCCGTCCGTGTGGCCGGACGGGTGATGGCCAAACGGGTGTTCGGCAAACTCGCGTTCGCCCATATTCAGGAAGACGGTGTCCGCCTCCAGATCGCCCTGGAACGAAACACCACCCGCTCCCCCGTGGAACAGGAACCCAACGCCGTCAAGTTCTTCAAGAAGTTCGTGGACCTGGGGGACTGGATCGGTGTGAGCGGAACCCTTTTCCGAACCCAGAAAGGCGAACCCACCCTCCGGGTGGAAGCCCTCACCCTCCTCGCCAAGAGCCTTCTGCCTCTGCCGGAGAAGTGGCACGGCCTCCAGGATGTGGAAACGCGTTATCGCCAGCGCTATCTCGACCTCATCGCCCGCCCCGAAGCCCTGGAGATCTTCCGAACCCGCACCCGGATTCTGAACTTCTTCCGGGAATACCTGGCGGGACTGGGCTTCCTGGAGGTGGAAACCCCCGAACTCCAGCCCGTATACGGCGGTGCCGCCGCCCGTCCCTTTGAAACCTATGCCCACGCCCTGGAAAGCAAACTGTACCTTCGCATCGCCACCGAACTCTATCTCAAACGCCTGATTGTGGCCGGCTATCCCCGGGTGTTTGAGGTGGGCAAAGACTTCCGCAACGAGGGGATTGACCGTCTCCATTTCCCCGAATTCACCATGCTGGAAGCCTATGCCGCCTTCTGGGACTACACCGACTGGATGAACGTTACCGAAGACCTTCTGTCCCGGCTCGCCCTCGCCCTCCACGGGTCCTATGAGGTCACCTTTCAGGGCCAGACCCTGTCCTTCCGTCCCCCTTTCCGCCGGATCTCCTTCATGGAAGCCCTCCGGGAGCACACCGGTGCCGACCTCCTGGAGGTCTCCGAAGAACGCCTCCACGCCATCGCCCGGGAAAAAGGGCTGGAGCACCCGGAGAAACACACCCGTGCCAAACTTCTGGACAAACTCTTTGACCTTCTCGTGGGAGACCACATCACCCATCCCACCTTCGTGATGGACCACCCCAAAATCCTTTCCCCCCTTGCCAAGGCCCACCGAACCGACCCCCGCCTCACGGAACGCTTTGAGCTTTTTGTCGCCGGGATGGAGGTGGCCAACGCCTTCAGCGAGCTCAACGATCCCCTGGATCAGCGGGAGCGCTTTGAGGCTCAGCTCCGGGAAAAGGAAAAAGACCCCGAAATCCCTGCAGAAATCGACGAGGACTTTCTCACCGCTCTGGAGCACGGGATGCCTCCCACCGGGGGCATCGGGTATGGGATGGATCGAATCGTGATGATCTTCACGGATCAGCCGTCCATCCGGGACGTGATCCTCTTTCCGCAACTCAGACCGAGGGAGGGATAAAATGTTCAGGAAACTCAAAGGACTTCTCTGGCCGGCAGGGGCCCTGGCCACCCTGGCCGCGGGCTTTTTCCTGGGCCTCTCCATTGAAGGGGAAGAGGCCGCCCGGCTCCGGAAAACCAACCGGCTGCTGGGTGAGGTCATCCGGTATGTGGACCAGTTCTATGTGGAGGACGTGGACGTTCCGGAGATGGTGGAGACGGGCATCGCCCGCATGGTGAACAGTCTGGATCCCTTCTCTGAATTCCTGAAACCTGAAACCCGGGAGGAGTGGGACATCGCCACCCACGGAGAATACGGCGGGCTGGGGATCGTGATTTCCTCCCAGAACGGCGTGCTCACCGTGATCAGTGTGATGGAAGGCACCCCGGCCTATCGGGCTGGCATCCGTCCCGGCGACCGGATCGTGGAGGTGGACGGGGAATCCACGGAAGGGTGGTCCAGCCGGGACGCCGTCAAGCACCTCCGGGGTGAACCCGGAAGCCAGGTGACCCTCAAAATCGCCCGACCGGGACTGGACGACCTCATCGAAATGACGCTGACCCGGGAAAAGATCGAACTCCACACCGTGCCGTATGCGGCCCTCCTTCCGGGAAAGGTGGGGTATGTTCGGCTTTCTTCCTTCTCCGAAACGGCCTATGAGGAGCTCCGGAACGCTGTGGACAGCCTCCTCCAGGCGGGGGCACAAAAGCTGGTGCTGGACCTCCGGGACAACGGAGGCGGTCTCCTGAACCAGGCGGTGGATGTCCTGTCCCTTTTCCTCCCTCCCCGGAGTCTCGCGGTCTACACCCAGAGCCGGATCGAGCAGTTCAACGAAGAGTTCCGGACCTTCCGCCCCACGCTGGTCCCGGACACCATGCCGGTGGCGGTTCTGGTGAACCGGAGTTCCGCAAGCGCCACCGAGATCGTCTCCGGTGCCCTTCAGGATTATGACCGGGCCGTGATCATCGGGGACACCACCTTCGGGAAAGGTTCCGTCCAGCGAATTTTCTCCCTGTCCGAGGGCTATGCCCTCAAGCTCACCATCGCCAAATATTACACCCCCTCCGGACGCTCCATCCACCGCGCCTTCCACAAAGGGGACCAGAAAGACACCCTGGAATACCACACCCTGGTCCTGAAACGCCCTGTGTATGGGGGAGGCGGGATCGCACCGGATGTGGAACTCCGGCCTCCGGAGATCCCCCGGTTCGTCCTGTCCGCGCTGGGCAAAAACCTGTTCTTCCAGTTCGCCGTGGACTATGCTGGCAAGCACCCCAGACCGGCCTCTCCCGATGACCTCTCCCTTTCGTCTCAGGAACTGGAAGCCTTCCGGCAATATCTGCAGGAAAACGGAATCGATTTCTCCTCCTGCGACTGGGATCAGGCCCGGGACTGGGTGGAACGCTATCTGCTTCAGGAAATTGCCGAAAAGTATTTTGGCATGAAGGGGCGCTACGCGGTGATGCTCCGCACCGATCCCGTGATGGACTCCACCCTGAAGATCCTGTCAGAGTTCCGCAATCTGCAGGATCTCCGCGCCTGGCTCTCAGGCTCCTGAGGGGCAACCGTGGCACCGCTTCAGACCCGCTGGATTCCCTGGGCGGACCTGCGTCATGTCTGGGAGGAACTGCGGGCTTCCTGGGAACTCCCCCAAACCTATGCCACCGCCTCCTTTTTTCTGGATTTCTTCCACGAACTTCCCCGGTTGTCCGTGGAGGTCCTCACGGTGGAAGCGGGTGGGCGCCGTCTCGCGGTGTTCCCTCTGGCCCGGCGGAAGCGTCTGGGGGTCTACCGAGAAGGTCACGCTCTCCCCTGGAACATGCCCGGAGGGGTGTGGATCTCACCCGCGGTTCCGGAGGCTCGCCGGATGGAGATCCTGGGAGAGATCCAGCGCAGCCTCCGACGTTTTCAATATTTCACCTTTCTGGACCGGTACGGAACGGTTGGACTGGCCTGGTCTTTTCCCAACCGGGAGGTGGTCCACCATGTCCTCCCCGCGGAGGCTGTCCCGTCTCCGTCTGCCCGGCGGACGGTGGACCGGGCCCGGGACCACTACACCGTTCGCACGCTGGATGGCGAAGCCTTCGCCGAACTCTATCCCCTCTACGTGGCCTTTCAGAAAATGAAACGGACCCCCCACCTGGATCGGGTGTTTTTCGACACCTTTTTCCGCACGATTCCGGAAGAGAACCGGATTGCGCTGGGACTTGTTCGGGATGGTGCCTGGGCGGGAGGCCTGCTGGGCGTGGGGGACGGGGAAGAAGCCCTGCTCCACACCATCTTCCTGGACCCTGTGGCCCGAAAGGAAGGGGGGTTTCATCTGCTGGTGGTCGAAGCCGCCCGCCTTGCCCGGGAAAAGGGCTTCCGCCGGGTGGACCTCGGGCATCACCCGTCCGGGCAGCCGGGGCTGGATCTTGTGAAAAACCTGCTGGGCGCGGAGGAGGAACGCGTCTTCCTCCACCTGTTCCCGGCCTGGATGTTCAACCTGAGAGGAGCGGGGAACCGTGTGTGGTATCGTCGGCGTGTACGCCCGTAAGGAAGGGCTGGATCTCAAGCGCATCCTTCACCTGGCCCTCTTCTCCCTCCAGCACCGCGGTCAGGAGGCCGCGGGATTCGTGGTATCCGACGGACACCGGGTCCAGGGATTCAAAGATCTGGGGTCGGTGGAAGCGGTGTTCTCCCGCGCACCGGAACCCGCACTCCAGGCGGTGATGGGCATCGCCCACACCCGCTATTCCACGGCGGGGGGAAGCCGGGCCTGGCAGAACGCCCAGCCCCTCTGGGTGTATCACCGGGGGAAACCTCTCGTGATTGCCCACAACGGACATCTCCACCGGGCCCCTCATCTCCGGGAAGGGATGGAAAACCGGGGGGAGATTTTCTTCACCACCTCGGACACGGAAGTGTTCCTCCGCCTGTATGCCCGGACCACCGGAGACCCTCCTGAACGTCTCCGCGGTCTTGCCCGGGATCTCCCCGCCGCCTACAGCATCATCCTCCAGGACGGTGAGCGGCTCCTTGCCTTCCGGGACGCCTTCGGATTCCGGCCCTTGGTGATGGGCGTGTATGAGGATTTTTATCTGTTTGCTTCGGAACCCGGCGCCTTTTATGAACTGGGCGATCCCCTCTTCTGGGAGGAGATTCGTCCGGGTGAGGTGGTGTGGGTGGAAAAGGGCGAACTCCACAGGAACATGTACAAGAAGGCGCGAAAACCGGCTCCCTGCGTGTTTGAACTCATCTACTTCTCCCGTCCCGACGGCGTGTTTTCGGACGTCTCCGTGTATGCCTTCCGGGAGCGTTCTGGCGAACTCCTGGCACAACGGGAAACCCGCTCCATTGACGTTGTGGTGCCGGTGCCGGATTCGGGGCTTGCGGCAGCGGTGGGGTATGCCCGGGCGCTTGGAAAGCCCCTGCGATTCGGCCTTGTGCGCAGTCACTATGCCGGACGGACGTTCATCCGCCCCACGCAGGCGGAGCGGGCCCGTTCCGTGCGACGCAAACTCATCCCCATCCGGGAGGTGCTGGAGGGGAAATCGGTTGCGGTGGTGGACGACTCCATTGTCCGGGGAACCACATCCCGCCGGATCGTGGAACTCCTCCGGGCGTATGGTGCCCGGGAGGTCCACTTCCGTGTGGCTTCTCCCCCCATCGTGGCCCCCTGTCACTTCGGGATCGACATTCCCACCCATGAAGAGCTCGTGGCCTACCGGAACGATCCGGAGGGGGTGGCCCGGGGAATCGGGGCGGATTCGGTGGTGTATCTCTCCGTGGAGGATCTCCAGCAGGCCGCGGGCCGCAACGATTTCTGTTTCGGGTGTTTCACAGACCGGTATCCCGAAGGCAGCCTCTGACATCCCCCGTTGACAGATTGATGGGCAAGGTGTACGCTTTGGGCAAAGGCCATGCGGTGTCCGTTCTGTCACGCTCCCGTTCCGGAAGGAGGTCGCTTTTGCCCCTCCTGCGGTCAGCGTGTGGAGGAGGTCCGGGAGAGCTTTGTTCCCGTGACCGTGCTGTATGTGGATCTCTCGGGATACACCCGTCTGGTTCAGGACCGATCCCCCGAAGAAGTGGCCGAAATCATGGAGGGCTTCTTCCGCATCGTGGAAGAGGAAGTGAACCGAACCGGGGGATTTCTCTATCAGCGCCTGGGCGACGGCGCCCTGTGCATTTTCGGATATCCTCATCCCCTGGAAGACGAAGCCGAACGGGCCCTCATGACCTGCTGCGCCCTGAAAGACCGGACGGGCGAACTTCCAGAAGGGCTGTCCGTCCACGGGGGCGTGGCCACCGGAAAAGTGCTGGTGGTGTCGGGACGGGAGGTCCGCTTTGTGGGCACCCCCATGAACCTGGCGGCCCGGCTCCAGGACGTTGCGCCCCCCGGAACCTTCCTGGTGGACGAAACCACCTACCGTCTGACCCATCACGCCTACACCCTGACCCCCGCCGGAGAGATCTCCCTTCAGGGACTTGACTCCCAGCGCATCTATGCCCTGCAGAGCGTTCGGGAACAGGGGCTCACCTGGCGAAAAGAAAACCTTCCCCGGGACGTGTTTGTGGGCAGAACCCGAGAACTCCTGGACCTCCTGTCCTCCCGGGAGCACTTTCTTCAAAACCCTCAGCCCCACGTCATTCGCATCATCGGTGAGCCCGGAGTGGGGAAAACCCGGCTTGTGGTGGAGTTCCTCAAAGCCCTTTCCCCGGATGAACGGGTGGTCATCGCCCGGGCCCTCCCCTACGGCATGCCGCCTTTTGGGCCTCTCATCTATGCCCTGCGACGCCTGTCCTCCTCCGAAAAAGTCGGAGAGCGAACCCACAACCCCCTGTTCCAGGCAGCACCGTCCGCTCTTGTCGAAATCCAGAAAGCCCTTTCTCCCGATATGCTCCTCGCCCCGGACGAAGCCTTCCGGATCTTCCTCCAGACCTACCGGGAATTGCTCACCCGGCCCACCCTTTTTATTCTGGAGGATGCCCAGTGGGCGGACACCTTCACCCACCGGGTGATCACCACCCTTCTGCGTCAGGGGCTTCCGGTGTTCCTCATCCTGATCGCCCGGAAACCTCTGCGGGAAGACACCATCTGGCGGGAAACCCTGCAGGAGATGGAACGGGAGTTTCCCGCCCTGGTGTTCCGGCTGAGGCCGCTCACCCCCGAAGACGTCCGAACCTGGTGGGAGGCGGTGTGGGGCACGCGCCTTTCTGAGGAACGCCTGCAATCCATCCTCAAGCTCACGGGCGGTCTTCCCCTTCTTCTGGAGGAATATGCCCGGCATCTCCAGGAACGCCCGGACGACCCGACCCCTCCGCGACATCTGGAAGAGCTCTTCCTATCCCGGATTTCCCGGCTTCCTCCGGAAAGTCAAACCCTTCTGGACATGGCTTCCCTGGTGGGCCAGATCTTCTTCCGGGAACCCCTGGAACAGGCCCTGGCATGGGACCGGGACACCTTCGAGAGAGCCCTTGTCCCCCTTCTGGCCCAGAACCTCGTCATCCGGAGAACGGTTCGACAGCGGGAAGACTGGGAAGAACTGGCTTTCCGGCATATCCTTCTTCAGGAAACCGTGTTCCGGAGTCTTCCCCGGACCCGCCGTCGGGAGCTCGCCCGCAAGCTTCTCCGGGTGTTTCAACAGGAGGAGGTTCCCACCCTCCAGCACACCCAGATGCTGGCACGGTTTGCCTGTTTCGCCGAAGACGCCACTCAGTTCCGCGATGCCCTGTTCAGGACGATCCAAAGCCTTTCTTCTGCCGGTGCGTGGCGGGAACTGCTAGATTTCCTTGATGAATTTCCGGACCTTGACCGGCTCCTGTCCCGGGAGGACCTGGGGGAGATCGGAACCTACCGGGCGGAGGCATGGCTGGAGATGGGCGATCACGAGGCCGCCCGCTCGCAGCTTGAGCAAAACCGGGAGCTCGTGGGCGAGAAACCCCGGGATCAGATCCTCCTCGGGACCCTCCTGGAGCACGAAAGCCGCTATGAGGATGCGCTCAACGTCCTGGAGCGCATCCAGACCACAAACCTCAACGAAGAACGGAAACGTCTCCAGGAACTGATCTGGGTCAATTACCTGATGGGGAGATTCAGGGAGGTGGAGCGCCTGTGGGAAGTCTGCAACGCCCTCCCTCCCCCCGAACACCCCCTGGACCGTGCACGGCTTCTCAACCTTCGGGCCAACACCCTCCCGGAGAAGCGGGGGAAAACCATTTTTACCCTGCGAAGGGAGGTGCTTGAAATCGCGCTGGCCCACGGGTACGCGTCCATGGAAATGACCATTCGCAACAACATGGCGGGGCTTGCGGCAAGGGGACACATCGGGGAGGCCCTCCTCCACCTGGAACGGTCTCTGGAACTTGCCCGAAAAATCGGCAATCCCCTGGGAGAAGCCATCACCCTGTATAACCTGGGGGAGACCCATTACACCATCGGGGCGTTTCAGGAGGCCCACGCCCATCTGGACGCCTATCTCTCCCTGAGTGCCCGGATCCACAATCGTCTGGGCTTTGTTTATGGCCACTTTGTGAAAGGAACGCTCGCCCGGGAGGAAGGCGACCTCCAGGAGGCTCTCCACCACTTCCAGCAGGCCAGTTCCTGGGCTCACAGGCTCCAGAGCGATGCCCTGCGTGCCATGGTTTTATTTGCATACGCCTGGCTCCTTCTCGAGATGGACCGGGCCGCTGGAGGGGAACTTGCCCGGTGGGCGTGGCCCCGCTGGGATGTCTTCGAACAGACCTTCTTCCTGTGGCGGTGGGGGGAACACCCGGCGGTTCAGCGATGGGTCCCCCACCCCCGCCCCGGCGTGGAGGATCTTCTCCGCGCCTCCTTGCCCCACCTGGCCTGGAACACCTGGCTGGACTGGTTTCTTGAAGTGATGGAGCGGGAACCCGCCTGGCAACCTCGACTTTTGTGGAAAGCGCGCCTCATCGCCCGGTTCGTGTACAGGAACACCCCGGAATCCCTCCGCCACCACCTGGAGCACCACCCCAGGTATGGCCTCCTTCTCTGAAAAAACAAAGGGGGGAGCGGCCGCTCCCCCCGGATCGTTCAGGCACCGCCTGCGATCAGTGAAGAAGCCCCAGGCGCTTCCGGACTTTCTTCGCTTCGTCCTCGTTGAAGTTCACAAGTTCCAGCATGGCCATCTCGGCACCGTCGCCCTTGCGGGGTTCCAGCCGATAGAACCGCACGAACCCGCTGTTCCGATCAGCAAACAGCCCGGGGAAAACCTCAAACACATAGTTGGTGAACACACGGTCCACCAGAAAACGCCGGGCCTGCCTGCGAGAGGCAAGATCTCCCTTTCGGGCAAGGGTAATCATTTTCTCCGCATAGCGCCGGACCTCTTTCGCTTTGGCCAGGGTGGTGGTGATCCGGCCATACAGGAAAAGGGAACGAACCTGATTCCGGAGCAGAGCCCTCCGGTGCTCATGATCCCGACCGAGTTTGCGTCCCCGCTTAAGATGCCTCATGGGCTTCCTCCTTCAACCTGAGACCCTTGCGTTCCAGCGCCTCCCGGATCTCGTCCAGAGCTTTTTCTCCGATTTTGGGAAGGGCAAGCACCTCGCTGGCCGAGAGGTTCACAAGCTGTCCCACCGTTGTGATGCCCGCATCCTCCAGTGCACGGGCGACGCGAGCCGAAAGCCCGAGGGTACCGATGGGTTCATCGGACGCTTCCACCTGCGCGCGGGAGACAAACTGGATGCGTTCAAAGGCATCCGACAGGGTCCGCGCCGCATGGAGAAAGGCATCCTCCGGGTCCACCGTCCCGTCCGTCCAGACCTCCAGCACCAGCTGATCATAGTCCGTGCGGGCGCCCACCCGGGTACCTTCCACTGTGAAGTTCACCTTGCGAACCGGGGAAAACAGGGCATCGGTGAGGATGTACATCTGCGGCAGGTCCTGAATCTCCGGGAACTCCTGATCCAGCTCCTCCGCGGGAACATAGCCGATTCCCTCATACACCCACATCTCAATCCGCAGAACCGCCCCCTCGTCCGTGAGGGTGGCAATGTGCTGGTCGGGATTGGCGATTTCCAGTTCTCCGGGCAGTTCCAGGTCCGCCGCCGTCACCTCCCCCGCACCCCGCTTGTTCAGAAACACCTCCGCCTTGCCCGTGAATCCACCGGCTTTCCGAAAGCGAAGGCGTTTCAGGTTCAGGATCAGGGTGGGAACGTCCTCCAGCATACCGGAAATGGTGGAGAACTCGTGGAGGACCGGTCCGTCCGTTCCCTCAATCCGAACGGCCACCACCGCAAGCCCCGGAATGGAGGAAAGGATCACCCGCCGCAGGGCGTTACCCAGGGTGTGACCGTAGCCCCGGGAAAGGGGACGGATCACGAACCGCCCATACCCATCCTTCTTCTCCACAACCAGCGTTTCTTCCGGAAAAACGAGTTGCATCGCGTTCCCCCTTACTTGGAGTAGAGCTCGATGATGAGCCGTTCGTTAATGGGATGGGTGATGTCCGCACGGACCGGAAGCCGTTCCACACGCCCGCGGAAATGGTCTTTGTCCACCGAAAGCCAGGGCACCACCTCGTCCGGACGGATGGCTTCAAAGGCCTCCTGAACAAAGGGATTGTTGCGCATCCTGGGGGCAAGCTCCACCACATCGCCGATCCGGACAAGATAGGAAGGAATGTCCACCTTCCGGCCATTCACCAGCACGTGCCCGTGCCGCACAAGCTGGCGTGCCTGGGACCGGGACGAGGCAAATCCCAGACGATACACCACGTTGTCCAGGCGCCGCTCCAGAAGGGACAGAAGGTTTTCCCCCGTGTTTCCGCCCATCCGGCGAGCCATTTCAAAATAGCGACGGAACTGTCCTTCCAGCACACCATAAATCCGCTTCACCTTCTGCTTCTCACGAAGCTGCAGACCATAGATGGAGAGTTTCCGGCGGCGGCGAGAGGGACCGTGCTGGCCCGGAGGATATTTCCTCCTCTCCAGCGGACACTTGGGCGAAAAGCACTTGGCCCCTTTCAAAAAGAGTTTTTCTCCTTCCCGACGACAGAGCCTGCACTTGGGTCCGGTGTACCGTGCCATCACACCCTCCTGCGTTTCGGGGGACGGGGTCCGTTGTGGGGAATGGGGGTCACATCCACAATGGCCGTGATCTGAAGCCCCGCGCTCGCAAGGGCACGAATGGCCGCCTCACGACCGGGACCGGGACCTTTCACCCGCACCTCCACCTGGCGCACCCCCAGGGCATAGGCCTCTTCCGCCGCACGACGGGCGGCAAGGGATGCAGCAAACGGGGTTCCCTTCCGGGTTCCCTTGAATCCGGCCGTACCCCCGCTCGCCCAGGAGATGGTGTTGCCCCGGGTGTCGGTGATGGTCACGATGGTGTTGTTGAAAGTGGACTGAATGTGGGCAATCCCCACAGGCTCTATGTGTTTGGCGCGTTTACGCTTGAGCGCTGCCTGACTGGGTCCCCGACGACGTCTTGCCATTGCGCGATCTCCTTATCCTTTTCGACTCCGACGAAACATGTTCCCCCGCGGCCCCTTCCGGGTCCGGGCGTTGTGACGGGTCCGCTGTCCACGCACGGGAAGGCCCAGCTTGTGACGGATTCCACGGTAGCAGCCGATCTCGATGAGTCGCTGAATGTTCCGCTGAACCTCGGCCCGGAGGGCACCTTCCACCTTGTAGTTGTTCTCCACTTCCTGCCGCAGGAGGGTCACCTCTTCCGGGGTGAGATCCTTCACCCGCTTGGAGGGATCCACACCGGTTTTCTCAAGGATTTTCCGGGAGGTGCTCCATCCGATGCCATAAATATAGGTCAGCGCAACATCAATGCGCTTGTTCCGGGGAAGATCCACACCTGCGATGCGAGCCATCCTCTCACCCCTGTCTCTGTTTGTGCTTCGGGTTGCGTTTGCAGATCACATACACCCGACCTTTCCGCCGGATAATCCGGCAGTGTTCACACATCTTTTTGACCGATGCACGAACCTTCATGTCATAACCTCTCGGTTCATATAAACCCATCCAACCAGGGGAGAGCGCGATTGTTCGAGGAAGCCCCATTGATACAAAACTTAAAAAAAGCAAGTGAGGATTGCGCGAGAGGAAGGAGGGGAGTTTCTCTGTAAAGGAGGTGATCCAGCCGCACGTTCCCGTACGGCTACCTTGTTACGACTTCGCCCCAGTCACCGACCCCACCCTCAACGACCTCCCTCCCTTGCGGGTTGGGCGGGCCGTCTTCGGGTGAAGCCGGCTCCCATGGCGTGACGGGCGGTGTGTGCAAGGCCCGGGAACGTATTCACCGCCGCTTTGCTGATCGGCGATTACTAGCGACTCCGGCTTCACGCAGGCGAGTTGCAGCCTGCGATCCGAACTGGGGGTGGCTTTAGGGATCCGCTCCCCCTCACAGGGTCGCTTCCCTCTGTACCACCCATTGTAGCGCGTGTGTAGCCCCGGGCATAAAGGCCACACGGACTTGACGTCATCCCCACCTTCCTCCGGCTCATCGCCGGCAGTCCCCTTAGTGTGCCCAGCCGGCCTATAGCCGCCGTGGCAACTAAGGGCAGGGGTTGCGCTCGTTGCGGGACTTAACCCAACACCTCACGGCACGAGCTGACGACAGCCGTGCAGCACCTGTGCCGGCTCCCCAAAGGGGTCCCCCACCCTTTCAGGCAGGGTACCACCGGCATGTCAAGCCCGGGTAAGGTTCTTCGGTTAGCATCGAATTAAACCACGCGCTCCGCCGCTTGTGCGGGCCCCCGCCAATTCCTTTGAGTTTCACCCTTGCGGGCGTACTCCCCAGGCGGCCCACTTATCGGTTTCCCTTCGGCACGGAGGAGACTTCTCTCCCCCACACCTAGTGGGCATCGTTTACGGCCAGGACTACGGGGGTATCTAATCCCCTTCGCTCCCCTGGCTTTCGGGCCTCAGCGTCAGGCGCGCCCCAGGGACCCGGCTTCCCCACCGGCGTTCCGCCCGATATCCACGCATTTCACCGCTACACCGGGCGTTCCGGTCCCCTCTGACGCCCTCTAGCCGGGCAGTTTCGGATGCAGCCCACCGGTTGAGCCGGTGGATTACACACCCGACACACCCGGCCGCCTACGCCCCCTTTAAGCCCAGTGATTCCGGGCAACGCTCGCCCCCCCCGTATTACCGCGGCTGCTGGCACGGGGTTAGCCGGGGCTTCCTCTGGGAGTACCGTCAAGAGACAGGACTGTTCGCCCTGCCTCCCTTCGTCCTCCCTGACAGGGGTTTACACCCCGAAGGGCTTCTTCCCCCACGCAGCGTCGCTGGGTCAGGGTTTCCCCCATTGCCCAAATTTCCAGCCTGCTGCCTCCCGTAGGAGTGGGGCCCGTGTCTCAGTGCCCCTCGGGCCGGCCGCGCTCTCACGCCGGCTACCCGTCATCGGCTTGGTGGGCCATTACCCCACCAACTACCTGATGGGCCGCGACCCCCTCCCCCGGCGGGAGCTTGCTTCGCAGAGGCCCCCTTTCACCTCCATGGGATGCCCCACAGAGGCTGTATGGGGGATTAGCCCCAGTTTCCCAGGGTTGTCCCCCTCCGGGGGGCAGGTTGGTCACGTGTTACTCCGCCGTCCGCCGCTAAGGTTGCTCCCACTAGGAGAACAACCCCCGCTCGACTTGCATGGCTAAGGCACGCTGCCAGCGTTAGCCCTGAGCCAGGATCAAACCCTCCATAGGGAAATCCTGTCTCAATCACCGATACCTTCCTCTCACGCAATCCTCACTTGCCAAAGATCACTTGCCCGGATTTGCGAGCCTTATAAGGATACACCTCCCCGGAGGAGATGTCAAGATCCGGGGGTCTGGCCTCCGGACAAGAGTTCGGACAGGAGTGAAAGGGAGGTGGGGATCCTCCGGGGGAAAGCTGTATACTTTCCCTGCTGAACAAGAAACAACGAAAAGAAAGGAGGATCCCCATGAGGAAGTTTATACCCCTGAAGTCGTTCATGCAAGTTCTTTTTCCGGATCCTCGCTTTGCAGAACGAGCAACGGAAATCGGATATGCTCTCCTGGACGCCCGGTCACTCCGGATCTCTTCCATGGCTCGCAAGATGAAAGGCGTTTCTGAAAGCGCCGCGTATAAGCGTATCCAGCGCTTCCTCGAACATTTTAATCCCCATGAAACCCTCTGGAGGCTTTTCCCCGAAACCGCTCCCTTCGTGATCGCTGACGTCACCGAAATCGAAAGACCCCAGGCCCGCAAGACAGAATACGTCGGAACCCTGAAAGATGGCAAAACCCGCGGCTTCTGGCTCCTTGTTCTCGCCGCCCCTCTGCGAGGACGCGCCATCCCCTTTGCCATGACCACCTTCTCTTCAAGAACTCTCAAAGATACGGGAAGCTCACGAAATGCCGTCCACATCCAGACGCTTCTTTCCTGGAAGGTTCTCTGGAAATCGTCCCCTTGTGATGGACCGGGAATTCAGCTATACGACTCTCCTGCGCCATCTGCGGGAAGCGGGGATGAATTTCGTGATCCGCTTGAGAATGGGATCCCGTCCTCCGGTTTTTCTGGACGCCGAGGGACGAAAGGTCCATCTCACATGTCCTGTTGGAGAAAAAGTGGTCTTTCGGGGGCTGCGATACCGTGGGGAAGTGGAGGTCAACGTTATCGGGGTGTGGGAGTGGGGCCAGAAGGAACCCCTGTGGCTGATGACCACACTGGAGCCTGAAGAAGCGCTGCGGTTGTACCGCAGGCGGATGGAGATTGAGGACGTTTTGGGACATGAAAAGCCTGCTGGGGTTGGGAGATGTGATGAGCAAGAAACAAGCGGTGATGGAAAAGCTGGTAGGATTTATGCTCCTGGTCTACGGCATTGTGCTGCTTCTTGGAGGAGAGGTGCGTCAGGAACTTCTCCGTCGTACAGGCTCTGCAAGATGGGAACGCTTTTCCGGACCTTTTATCCTGCTTGAGAAGAAATGGCGATTGCCGCTCAAAGAATGGAGATCCTTGATTCAACGTGTCCACCACACGTTCATCCAATCCATCTACCCAGGTGTCCGAACTCATGGGTGAACTTCAGCCGGGGGTCGAATAGATTTTTCCGTGAGGCAACGACCCCCTGAAGTCGCTGACGATGGGAGGGATCAATGATCGAAATTTATCAGCGGCTGGGAAGTGCGCCGGTGCAGCCCGGTCCTAATATTTTGCGTACACCATCCCGGGGGTGAATCACCCGACGGTCCACCAGGAGCAGGGTATCCCCGGGAGTATAAATCCACCGAATGCGCTCCAGGGGGCGCTCCGCCTCATAGGTCCACTCGGGCACCGATCCCCACGCCCGTCCATCCAGTGTCATCCAGAAGAACTGATTGCCGTTTTGGGTAATAACCGTGATCGCATCTATCCCGGGCCCCCAGGTTGCACACCGAAGGGTATCCGCATAAACGTACAGGGTTTCCACTGCATCCCCTGTGCGGCGGAACAGAACGTTTTCGATACAGAAGGTATCTTCCGAAGGAGACCACGCCACATCACCGCGGAACGCAGGGATGGGAAGGAAAATCCGTAAATCCTGCGGTAAATATGACAGCACGAGACCGGAAGAGTCGCTGAAAACGTTCCAATTTCCCCGGGGTGATCGGAAAAAGGACAGCGCACCCCAGACAACCGAGTCGATCACCACATAAGGAAACGCCTCCTGCCGAGAAAACACAAGGCACCCGGGAGGGTTCCATCCATCATTCTCACACAGGCTCATCACGTTTCCATGATCTCCGATATAGAATCGGGTTTTCCCATACAGAATTCCGGGAACACCCACCTCGCATTCACTGGGGGATGCACCCCGGGGGGGACGATCCGCAGCACATCCCCAGGCCATGTATGCTTTTTGCAAGAATTGTGGGGGATCATACATGAAAAAATACGCACTGTCGTCTTCAAAGATGATGCGAGAGAGATAGTTCTCCGTGCCGAACAACCCGGCCCGAAACCCCTCATACCGGGCGATCGCACCGTGCTGAAAAAGCCTCCCTGACGGATCCACATCCGGGGATCCACACCACTCGCTATAGCTCCACCCGTTGCAACCGCTCAGCGCGAAGAAGAAGGGGGTCCAGAAAAATATACGGCTACGTCCAACCATAAGCTGAACATCCCCTGTGGGTTCCGTCCCCACCAGACGATGTGATGGTAGGGCACGCGAAAAGAAACCAGCACCCCGGACATTCCAAGGACACCGGACAGCCAGATCTCGTCCAGTTTGAGAAGGGTCTCCGAACGCCCCGAACCCGGAACTGTTCGGATTTCTCCCCTACGCCAGAGGACCTCCACGCCCCACCAGGCCCGGGTAGAAAGGGAGGACCGCACGGCGAGGCCAAGGTGAACAGGTGGTGCATACAGGAGCCCATACAGACGAGGGGCCAGACGAGTCAGGAAACCAACATGAAACGCAAAGAAACCGGCAACCCAATTCGGTGTGGTCATCACCACCCCGCCTGACATCGCTGAACAACGCCTGTCGGAGGTCATCAGGTCTGCAAAGGTCCAGAACATAACGATATATCCCTCGCACAGAGTTGGTGGGAAAAGGGTGGACAGCGTCCCGCGAAAACCGAAATAAACAAACCCATTTGACTTTCCAGGCATGGGCAAGATGGGATAGGTGGCAACGACCATCCAGAGTATCGCCCCGACCATCGGGAATAGTATACGGCTCCAGCACTGAACCGTTGAAGGTCTGCTGGACTTCATCGATCACCTCCAAGGAAGAACCTTCATCAGTTCAAACCGATCACACATCAACGAAACCTAAATTATCTGAAACGATCGACATCCCTGCTGTATATCAAAGACGGCATCCGGGTTCCCCTAAGGCACTGGTTCGAAGACTTCAGCTTCCCATGATATCATGCTATCTGGACAAGAATTCCGACACCCTAACCGACCGCCTCCCAGTTCGAATCATCTCCGGAGGTCAGTCACAGGTGGATGAAGGGGCGGGATGGATGGCGTATCCTTACGGCATGCGCGAACTTGCAGACGGTCTTCTCCTCGGTGTACTGCAGGGGCTCACCGAATTTCTTCCCGTCTCCAGTTCGGGCCATCTCGTGCTCGCCCGGCATCTCCTGGGGCTTCGCACGCCCGGCATCACCCTGGAGGTGCTGGCCCACGGGGGGACCCTCCTTGCCATCGTGCTGTATTTCTGGCGGGACATTCTCTCCATGTTCCGAAAGCCCCGTCTGCTCGGACTTGTGGTGCTGGGAATGCTCCCGGCCGGTCTTGCGGGCCTGTTCTTCGACGACGTGGTGGAACGTGCCTTCGCCCATCCCGGTACGCTCGTGATTACCTTCTTCCTAAATGGTCTGTTTCTTCTCTCCACCCGCACCCGATCCCCCCGGGATGACCTGACTCCGTCCCGGGCGCTTCTTGTGGGCGTGGCCCAGATTGCCGCCCTTTTCCCCGGCATATCCCGGTCCGGTTCCACCATTGCCACCGCTCTCCACGCCGGTGTGGACGCCGATCGCGCCTTCCGTTTCTCCTTTCTCATCGGGTTTCCCCTCATGGCCGGTGCCCTCCTTCTCGAACTTCTGGACGGGAACTTCCAGGCTCTTCCCCCTCTCCTGAGCCTCTCCACCTTCGGTGCCTCCCTGGCCAGCGGACTCCTGGCTCTGGTGTGGCTCCGCCGGTTCACCCTGACCGGACGGCTCTGGATGTTCGGTGCCTACACCCTTGCCCTTTCCGGACTGGTGGGACTATGGTTGCTCTTCTGAATTTTCTCCTGGCCTTCCAGCCCTTCTTTGCCCTTTCGGTGGACACGTCTCTTGCCCGGTTTGCGCCGGCGGTTGGAGACACCGATCTCGGCCAGATCTACATCCAGGCTTTCAACAACGCCCAATCTTCCATTGACGTGTGCATCTATTCCATCAACCGGAACGACATCACCGATGCCCTCATCGCCGCCCACAACCGGGGCGTGCAGGTGCGGGTGATCGCCGATTACAACAATTATACGGGGTCGGACCACGTGTATTTTCAGGCGATGCAGAACGCGGGCATCCCGGTCCTTCACAGCGCAGCCGGCCAGAACACCAGCCACACCATGCACAACAAATATGCCATCGTGGACGGATACCGGGTGATCACGGGATCCCTCAACTTTTCAAGCCCCACCACCGACGCCAACCACGTGGTGGTGATGGACGATTCCGCCCTCGCGGCCGTGTTCCGCCAGGATTTTGAAGAGATGTGGGGGTCCTCCGGGCCCTTCCCCGATTCCCAGGCTTCCCGCACGGGCACCCGGAAGCTCACCCCCGCCGTCCATCACCTCACCGTAAACGGCCACGACGTGTATGTGTTCTTCTCCCCCCAGGATCCCTTCACGGTGCTGGACACTTTTCTCTCCGTGGTTCGCACCACCCGGTCCCACGCCTTTTTCGAGCAGTGGTTCTTCACCCTGGGGGAAATCGCCGAAACCCTCCGGATGGTGTGGGAACAGGGAGCGGTGGTGGGGGGTCTCTTTGACGAAGGGAACTGGCTGGATCCCGACCGGAACTCCGAATCCTGGTGCCTGGTGGGCGATCCTTCCTGTGTGGGAACGCCCTGGGACCCGCCGGCCTGGGTGGCACCGGATGGCCTTCAGGGCAGGCTCCATCACAAGGTGGGGGTCTTTGACGACCGGTGGGTGGCCTTCGGGTCCACCAACTGGACCTACAACGGTTTCTTTTCCAACGACGAAAACCTGGTGCTGGTGCTCTCTGACACGCTGGCCGATGCCTTTCTCCAGGAACTCGCAGCACGGTGGCAGGAGGCAAGCAGCACCGGGAAACTTCCCGGACACCTCCGAACGGTGAACGTTCAGATGACCGGTTCCGACGGGGACAGTTCCTCCTTTGCCGGACGGCGGATCGGCGGGATCTGGACCGTGGCCACCCCCCTCAGCGGAGATCTCTACGCCGTGGTGGATTCGGTGTTTCCCTTTCCCTGGCAGGGGCTGGTGGTCCGGCTTCCGGGTGGCCCTTTTTCCCCCGGAGACCGGGTGCACCTCCACGGGATGATCGCGGAAAGCCTTCACACCACCCTGGTGGTGGCGGACACCGTGTGGACCGAAGGGGCCTACCCTTCTCCTTCCCCCTGGCCCGTATCGTCCCTGTCTTCCCTCCTTCAGGAGGCCTATGAAGGGGTGTTTGTGGAAATCGGCCCCCTCCAGGTTCTCCGTTCGGGAGGGGGACGCTTCACGGTGGGGCAGGGTTCCGACACCCTGGAAGTGGGGCGGTGGGGCGGGACGTTTTCCCTTCCCCCCGCAGGCGCGCACGTGATCCTTCGGGGTGTGCTGGTGGAAGACACCCTGGGCTGGACCTTCCTCCCCTCCCCCGGCGACGGGGTTGTGGGCGTGCGGGAACACCGTGTGCGTGTCGTGCAAGACCGGAGGTTGCCCCTGTTTGACCCCCTGGGCCGCAGGCTGGCCCGACCGGGAGGGCTCCAGATCGTTCTTCAAAAGGGGAAGAAAATCCTGCTTCGATAGGAGGACACCATGTCACCCCGTTTTCGCGCATGGCGGGACCGTTTCCTGGGATTTGTCACGGCCATCTTTCTCCTGTCAGGACTTTCCTTTGTAATCTTGGACCGGTGCGTCATGCCGGCCTACACCCGGCACGGTCAGGAGGTGTTTCTTCCCGATGTGACCGGCCTTCCCCTCAACGAAGCCCTGGACAGCCTGGCCGCCCATCGTATCCCCCTGGAAGACGTGGACACCATCGCCTCCACCCAGCCGGAAGGCACGGTGGTTCGTCAGGACCCCCATGGCGGGATGCGGATCAAGAAGGGCCGGAAGGTCCGTCTGGTGGTGAGCGGCGGTCCCGACTATTGATCCGACACCGGCCGGATGGCGGTGTGGAGAAGGAAGAGATACATCAGGATGGCGTTCAGGTAGTGGAGGCTCACCACCCCCACGTTCACCCGGGAAAGCACCGTCCAGGCCCCCAGGGCGATCTGGAGCACCACCAGCCCGAGAAAAACTCTCGCCCACCTCCGGCGGATGAAAAACAGGGGAAGAAGAGCAAGAGCATAGCCCAGAAAGCGGTGGGTGAGGTGAACGCCCAGGGCGTGGGTCATCACCGGGGGAAACCAGGCGCCCCCCACACAGGTGGGGAATTCGGGACAGGCCAGGGACGCCTTGCTGTGGCGAAGAACGCCCCCGATGAAGACCTGCAGGAGTACCAGCCCGACCATCACCAGGGCGGCGCGATCCACAAGGATCAGGCGTTCGGCCTTTCGGGCGTCCGCCCACACGGCAAAGAAAAAGAGGCCAAGGATGAGAAAGGCCGTCACCAGGTGAATGGAGGTGATGAGGACGGGAAGTTCCAGGAACACCACGATGCCCCCGAGGGGGATCTGGACGGCAAGAAGAACCAGCACGGCCAGGAGGAGTTTGCGAGAGAGTGCAGGGCCCTCTTTCCATAGCGTCCATGCGGAGACGAGAATCAGGACGGTGGTCACAAGACCCAGCAGCCGATGGGTGAACTCCACCCAGGCATCCCACCGGGGAGGAGGAATGAGCCGTCCATAGCAGAGGGGCCAGTCCGGGCATCCCAGCCCTGCCCCCATCACGCTCACCAGATTGCCCATCACCATGAGGGCGATGATGGTGCCCACCGTCACCCAGAGCAGTTGATTGCGTTTCATTCCAGAACCTCCAGGGTTCCTGCCTCTTCCGGGATCACCGGCTGTGGATCGGGGAGGGGAGACCAGAGATGGGCAATCCCTTCCCTCGTGGTTCGTGTCCACAGAGGGAGTCCGGCAACCCGCACCACCACCCCCACAAGCCCCTCCCCTTCCCGGTGCACCCGCACCACCCGCCTCCAGGGCTCCGGTCCACCCAGGAGATGAACCAGCGCGGCAAACAGGGCGTTCACAAACTCAGGAGGGTACGCCGGTCTCCGGATCACAAACCGGAGTCCGGTGTAATGGATCAGGCGGTAAAAAGAAGTTCCCCCCACCCGGTGGGGAAGGCCCATCCGGTGAAGGGTGTGGGCAAGCCGGCGCGCCGGACCTTCGGATCGCTCCTCCGGAACCCCCGGGAAAAACCCGATCCTGGGCTCATCGAGGCTCTCCTCAAACATCACGGTGAGATCGGGACGGACCTCGTTCTGAAGAAACACCCGGTCCACGTCGGACATACCTTCCGGCGGGATATGGACGTCTGCTCCGAAAAAGGCGCACCATCCTGCAAGGAGACGAACCACCTCGGGAGGACCTTCCAGCCACAGCTTCCGGTGGAGCACGCCGTCCAGGAGGGGCTCAAGGAGAACCTCTTCACCGGAGGCACCCTCCTTCCGGAGCACCCCATAGCCCCGGGCCCGGAAGGTGAGGGGTCCCCTGCCGGGTGTGAAAAACCACCCGCCCGGGAGGGGGTGGAACACACCTGAAGGCGTGTGGATGTCCACGTTCTCCAGGACCTCCCCCGTCCGGGCATCCCGGATCCGGCCGAACTGATAGGTCCGCCGTTCCTGATAGGTGAGTTGCCCAACTCCGCTGAATCCGGGAAGATCCACCTCCAGCACCCCGCTCCCCCGGGGAAGGCGCACCACCAGATGGACCTCTCCTCCGGGCCGGGTGCGTTCGTCCCGCTCAAGGATTTCTCCGTCCTGGAGGCGGAGCCCCACCCGCAGCCCGGGCGGCGCCGGCCGCCCGAAGGGGTCCACAACCCGGATCCGAACATGGGAGGGGATCCGGAAGGACAGCGGATAGGCGTGCATCACAAATCCGTGCACCGGCTGTTCCACCGAAACCGGCGCCTCAAAAGGCAGAGATGGAACCCCCTCCAGTGTGAAAAACTGCGCCCGAACCGTCCACCGACCGGCGGGAAAGTCCCGGGGGATCCGCACATGAAACCGATCTCCTTCGTCATCGTCCACAGCAAGCCGCTGATCCCCGAGCCAGATTTCAAAGGTGGAGGGATCCACCGGCCCCTCCACCGAAAAGCTCAGCACATCTCTTCTTCGCTCCATCTCGCGGATCCGGGGAACGGTTCCCCCGGTCCGGTCCAGAAAGGCTTCCACCGCCCGGGCCAGAATTTCCGCTTCCAGGGAGGTCCCTTCCCCCAGCAGAAAGGCTTCTCCGTCTTCATGGAGGAGATAACACGCCTCGGTGAGAAGGCTCACCCGATCCGGCACCAGCACCCGATAGGTTGCGGGAAAGGGCTCGGGATGGGGTGGAAAGGGCCAGCGGGGGTCCTGAAAGGCCCGGATCACCTCCCGGGCAAGCTCAAGGGAAGGATGGATCCGGACAAGGGGAACATAAAATTCACCCCGGTTCAGGAGGGGAGGTCCCTCGGCGGTGGCGTTGTGATGGATGGAGATCCAGAGGTCCCCTTCCACCGCCACCCGTTCGTCCAGGGCGCGCTCCACATCGTCTTCCCGGGTCAGGACCACCTGCAGTCCCAGGGCCCGCAGGCGCGGGGCAAGTTCCCGCGCCACCCTGAGGTTGACGTCTTTCTCCAGGGTTCCCCGGGGACCCCGGGTGCCCGTCTGCCCTCCTCCGTGGCCCGGATCCAGGACCACCCGCAACGGCCTGCCCGCCATGGATCAGAGTTTGATCTCAACCGTGTGGCGATCCCGCACCTTCTCAATGAACGCTTCCACCGCCGCCTGGAGTTTCCGCCCAAACAGAATCTGCCGGAGCTGATCCTGCACCTGTTCGAAGGGCGGGGTCTCGCCACCCCGTTTCTCCTTCACCATAAACACCCAGAATGCGCCCTCAAAAAACACCGGATCACTGATCTCACCCGGCTTGAGCTCCCGGATCACCTGCGCCACCTCCGGCGGGAGAAGATCCAGCCGTTTCCACCCTGCATCGCCTCCCAGATCCCGGGTGGCATGATCGTCGGAATATTTCAGGGCGAGTTTGGAGAAACTCTCCCCCTTCCGTGCCCGCTCGGCGATCTCCTGGGCAAGCCTCTTTGCCCGAAGGGTGTCCTGAACGGTTTGCTCGGCCCGGAACATGATGTACCGGAGAACCACCGACTGATCGGTCAGGGTGTCCACCTTGAAAATGGCATAACCCAGGGGAAGGCGCTGGGGCGGAAACACCGTTCCGGGTTTGGCTTTCAGGATTTTGTCCGCAAGGGTGTCCGGGAGGAGTTCATAGAGGCCCGATCGGGGAATTTCTCCCACCAGACCGCCCTTTTCCGCCGAGGCCCGGTCGTCCGAATACTGCCGGGCGGCCTCCTCAAAAGAAAGTCCACCTTTCGTGATCTGATCAAACACTTTCCGGGCCTTTCGGGCCGTCACCTGAAGGGCTTCATCGGAAGGTTTCACCAGCACCACGATCTGATAGAGCCGGACCTCCTCCGGCTGGCGGAGGGTGTCCTTCACCTGCTCATAAAAGGCCTGAAGTTCATCCGGCGTGATGGTGACCTTCGGCGCAATCCGTGTCTGGACAAACTTCTGAACCAGAAGATCCTCCCGGACCCGATCCCGATAGAGATCCTTGAGCTCCTGCCGGGAGGTGTTGTTCTGCTTCAGCATGGCGTCCAGCTGTTCCTTTCCAAACTGTTTTTCCAGCTCCTGGAGCTGGGCGTCCAGGTTCTGTTCCACTTCCTCATCCGTCACCTGAAGGGCGGTATCTTTCCTGGCCTCAAGATACAGGATTTTCCGCTTGATCAGTTCGTCCAGCACCACCCGCTCCAGGCTGTCCACCGTTCTGGGATCCGCCTGGGCGAGAAGAGGCTGGGGAACCATCATAAAGAGGGCTTCCCGCACCTCGGAAAGCATGATGGGTTCGCCGTCCACCAGTGCCGCCACGCGGTCCTGGGGTGCACTCTGGACCAGAAGCCCGAGGAGCAACATCCAGTTCATCCAGATCCTCCTTGTTTTTTCCTGGTCAGGGACGTGTGTCCACAAGATGCCGGGAGCGCAGTTCCTGAATCAGGGTCTCCCGGCGTTTCATGCGCTCATGTTCCATAAAAAAGGCCCGGATACGGTCAAGGGGAATGAGGACATCCTCCGCCCGGGTCACATCGGTGATCCGCACCAGCACCCAGAAACTGTTGAGCCGGAGCGGTCCCACCACCTCCAGGGATTTCTCCGGCACCGGAACACGGGACCAGAGGGATTCCGGAAGATGGCTCACCACCCACTCGCCCAGCACCACATCTTCGGCAAAGGTATACTGGGTCTCCGGCACCCGATCCAGGGCATCGCCAATCCCCGAAAGGGCCCACCGGCGCTTCAGAATGCTCTGGATCCGCGGGGTTTGCGTGCTGTCTTCATAATACACCGCCACCACCGTCGCCCGAACCCGGAAAAGATCCCCGTATTGCTCAAGAAACCGGGCAAAGGCTTCCTGCGACACCGCTTCCCGGGACAGGTCCTCCAGGAGCCAGCTGGCCACCGCCGACACTTCCACGAGCTTCAGCTTTCGGCGGATGTCCGGACGCTCCAGATAACCCCGGGCAAGGGCTTCCTCATACAGGGCCACCTGGTTCTTCCACTCCTCCACCACCTGTTCCTGCTGCTCCCGGGAGAGCTTCGGGAAGGGAATGCCATACCACACAAGGTCCGAATCCGTCACCACCACATGCTGACCCACCACCACCGGTGTGCCCTTCGGCTCCACGTTGTCCTCACAGGCGGCGAGACCCACGACCAGAAACCCCGTCGTTGCCCATCGAAACCAGTTCATCCACCCGTTCACCGAGCACCTCCTGATTGGCTCGCACAAAGAAAATCTGTCCCTTTCTCACCCGGACGCGATCAAATCCTTCCCGCGCCGCACGGATTCGCGCACGTGCCAGACCCAGGAGCACCTCCACCTCCCGGGGTGGGGGACCGAACCGATCCCGCAATTCCTCCGCAAGCGCCTGAACTTCCTCCTCCGTGGTGGTTTCAAACAAACGGCGATACACCACCGTCCGGGTGGCTCCGTCCGGGATATAAGTATCCGGGATGAAGGCGGAATCTTCCAGCGTGACCTCCACCTGACTGGGGCGCTTCCCCGAAAGGAAAGACACCGCCTCCTCCACCAGACGGAAGAACAGACCATAGCCCAGCGCGTGGGCGGTGCCGTGCTGGGCAAGCCCCAGGAGATTTCCCACCCCCCGCTGCTTCATGTCCATGGTGGCAATGGCCATGCCGCTTCCCAGATGGGCGTATTTCCGGAGAACCTCCAGGCGGGTTCGGGCCTTTTCGCTCGCCTTGCGATCGTGGAAAAAATAGGCATAGGCCTGCCGGGTGCTCCGCCCCACCCGTCCCCGCAGCTGATGGAGCTCCGCAAGACCGAAGAGCTCGGCTTTCTCCACGATCAGGGTGTTGGCTTCCGGGACGTCCACGCCGGTCTCGAGCAGAGCTGTGGCCACCAGAATCTGGATGTCCCCGGAGAGAAACCGGAGGAACACGTTTTCCAGCTCCTTCCGGCTCAGCTTCCCGTGGGCGAGCCCCACCCGCACGCCGGGAAACCAGTCCTCCATCATACGCTTCCGTTTCAAAAGCCCCCGGATCCGGTTGTACACATAAAACACCTGCCCTCCCCGACCCAGTTCTTTTTCGACGGCATAGCGCACAAGGTCGGGATCCCACGCGCCCACAAAGGTGGCCACCGGCATCCGTCCCCGTGGCGGGATCTCCATCACCGAGAGATCGTAGATTTTGCCCAGGGCGGCATACAGCGTGCGGGGGATGGGGGTTGCGGTCATGCGCAGGGTGTCCACGGTGGGATACCGCTCCCGGAAAAACTCCTTCTGTTTCACCCCAAACCGGTGTTCCTCATCAATCACAAGGAGCCCGAGGTCGCGAAAGTCCACCCTTTCCTGAAAGAACACCCGGGGGGTGGCAATCACGATGTCCACCATGCCCTGCTTCAAGCCTTCCAGAATCACCCGAACCTGCCGGTCGGACTGGAATCGGGAGATCACCTCCACCCGGAAGAGTTCGCCCAGCCGATCCCGGAAGGTCCGGTGGTGCTGGAGGGCCAGAAGGGTGGTGGGCACGAGCACCAGGACCTGCTTTCCGTTCCACACCGCCACCGCCGCCGCCCGAACCGCCACCTCGGTTTTTCCAAACCCCACATCTCCGGCGAGGAGGCGGTCCATCGGCCGGGAAGAGGCCATATCCTGAAGCACTTCCTGAAGGACCCGGGTCTGATCGGGGGTTTCGTCATACGGAAAGGTCCGGGACAGATGCTCCAGGAGATCCTCCGGAATCTGGAAGGCAAAGCCGGGCTGGATTTGCCGGAGGGCGTGGATTTTCAGGATGGTCTGGGCATAGGCCAGGATGTCCTTCTCAAACTTCCGCCGTCGCAGGAGCCATGAGGTGCTTCCCAGGCTGGACAGGCGGACCCGATCCGGATCCTCCACCGGATAACGCTCCAGAAGGTCCAGACGGTGAACGGGAACGAACACGGTTCCGTCCCGATAGATGAGTTTGACCGCATCATAGGTCTTTCCGGCGTGTTCGATCCGCTCCAGTCCGGCAAACCGGCCCAGGCCATAATCCCAGTGAACCACCACCTCGCCAGGTTCCAGGCGATGGGGGTCCTCGATGCGCTCACCGAGGCGTTTCCGCTTCTCCACCACCAGGGGATAGATCTCTCCGGCCGAAAGGAGAACCACGCCGGCGTCTTCCAGCACCGCGCCCTCTTCAAACAGCCCTTCGTGGAACTCCGCCACTCCCTCCAGTTCTCCCACCCAGGGGAGTTTTCGCTGCGAGGGAAGAAGAAAGAGCAGAACCCGAAAGCCCGCTTCCCGCATCTTTCGGGCGAAGGCCACCAGTCGGGCGGGATCACCTCCGGAGGGCGGGGTGGGATGAACCCCGTCCTGAGGTCCCTCCTGAAGTCTCACCCTTCGGGGCTTCACCGGTGTCTGTCCGAGATACAGCAGGAGTTCAGGGAGGTTGCCTTCGCTTCGCTGGGTGAGGGGGTGAAACCGGCGAAGGGAGGCGATCACCTCCCCGTCCACCTCCAGGCGCACCGGGTCCTCACCCCCCCGGGGGAACACGTCCAGGACACTCCCCCTTCGGGCCCACTGCCCCTCTTCCACCACATAGTCCACCCGTTCATAGCCCGCCCGGGTGAGGCGTTCCCCGAATTCCCAGGGATCCAGTTCATCCCCGGGCCGGAGGAACCACTTTTCCGTGGGCATCAGGAGTTCCGGGAGATCCTCCCCTTCCCGGAGAAGCAGGACGTTTTTCCGGGTGGGGAGAAGGGAAGGCTCCCGGGGATCCGCCAGGAAAATGCCGGGAAATGCTGGAAGACTGCGGGAAAGGGCGAGGTGGAGGGCCGAGGAAAGCCCTTCCAGCACGAGCACTTCCCCTTCCCGCGCCGCATTCGCCACCCACAGGGCAACCAGACCCTCCGGCCACCCCGTCCGGGGCGGATGGGAGGCAAGCCAGGTTCGGAGTTCCTGCCGCTCGCGCACACGCATGACGTTCAGGGATATGATACGGTGCGGTGGATGAACGGGGAAGACCGACCCGTCCAGAAAAACGTTAACGTTTACCATTTTTGGGTGTATCATAGGGGGCTGGGAGATGGGGAAATCTCCAGTCCTGTGAACTTCAAGGAACCGTGTTGAAGGTCCAGGAATCGGAGAGTATCTTTAGGCAGAATGTTGCGAAAGGAGGTTAAGGCATGGCTGCTCTGAAAACGTTTCGGATACATGAAGAGGACTGCGAAGAGTACGTAGATAAGGATGCACTAAGAAAACACCGCGGACAAAACACCCTGTGGGTTTCTGTCAAACAACGTCTCTCAGAACATCTTCCGCACCTGGATGACTTCAACGCACGACCCTGGAATCCCCGTTCTGATTGGCTTATGCTGCACTTTTACAATCCTAACATAAAGGTTCGTTCGGACTCTGACTGGCAAAACCAGGCCCATTTCTTTTTCTCTCGAGATAAAGATGAACGGATCATCCGTTTCGGAACTATGGTAGAATGGCCCACCCAAAATCCATCCGATGGTCGCGATGCGGATCGTCTCGTGAAGCATGTAAAGGCGGGCGGAGAATTTGTGGATGTGTTGCATGAGAAACTTCAAAATCTATATAACCTTATTCGAATGCGACTTCCTTCTGATATTGCGGGAAAGGTGATTATAGGTGGGAGAAAGAATGAAAATGGCGAACCGATCGAGGTCAACATAATTTTCGACACCCGGGAAACGCAAGCTGTGTCAAAGGAGAAAGTTCAAGAACTGCTGCGTAAATACGTTGCCAACGAAGAGGGTGAGCCCATCCTTGGCGGAAATAAACCTTACAACGCCTGGCTCGTTGGCATTGAGATGTCCTGCAATGACGCGGTGCGGCTGGATGAACAGGCGGAAAAATCCGGAAGAGGGCTGGTCGAGCTCGTCGCCGAAACTTTTGTCACCCTCTGGCCGCTTTTTGAGTTTCTCTGGCCAGAAGATGTCTGGAACAGGGCCAGCAATCCGGGTCATGCTGGAGAGGACTTGAAGGCACAAAAGATCATTGAACACGTGAAAGAAGCCGAAACATTGCTCAAAAGCTTTCCCCCCAACCTGATCCTTGCAGGTCCTCCCGGAACCGGCAAGACCTGGACAGCCAGGCTGATTGCCTATTATCTCATCACCGGAAAAATCCCCGATCTGGAAAGCAACTGGCAGGAAGAACTGAACGACGATACATACCGTGACCGGTGGGCGCTGGTTCAGTTCCATCCCGCCTACCACTACGAAGACTTCATCCGCGGCATTGAGGTTAGGGTCAAAAAAGAGAACAAAGGGAACGAGAACAACGAGAACAAAGAGAACAACGAGAGCGGTAAAGAGAACGGTCAGATCACCTATGAGATCGTGGACCGGGTTTTCGCGAAAATGGCCAAAAAAGCCCGTGAGGATGAGAACAATCCCTACGTCCTCATCCTGGACGAGATCAACCGGGCCAATCTCCCCGCGGTCCTCGGCGAACTCATCTATGCCCTGGAATACCGGGACTCCACGGTGAACACCCTTTACGGTGGTAAAATTACCGTGCCGAAAAACCTCTATGTGATCGGCACGATGAACACGGCGGATCGCTCCGCCGGGAGACTGGACTACGCCGTCCGTCGGCGCTTCGTCTTCATCCCCATGCCCGCCGATCCAGAGAAGGCTTCGCCCTTTGCCCAACCGCTCATGGAAGCGGTGAACCGGTGGATCGAAGACAACGCTGCCCCCGACATCGTGCCGGCCGATATTGCCGTGGGACACACCTATTTCATGGGCGATCGGGACACCGTCGCCTTCAAATTCCTCTATCAGGTGGTCCCCCTGCTTGCTGAATATATCGCCGACGGCTTGGTAAATGCGGAGCGAGAAGGCAGAGGTTTTCATCTTTCTCTCAAAATTGGGGGCACTTCTCACGAGTTTATTATCCAAGGGGCGCAACTTTTTGAGAAGTCTGGAGTACCTGTGTCCGAAGAAAAGGTCAAGGAGCTGTTTCAGTGAACTTCGTCACGACGAACGCCCTGTTCAAAGGAACGGCTCATGGTGATCCGTGGGTCAGGTGGCGCCTGAATGGATCGATTTTGCGTTACTGCACTGTAGCTACTCGAAAGTGCGGTGGTGGAGCATAAGCCCACAAACACAGGAGGTTTATGGTGAACAACGTATGGTACATTCAGCTCCATCCAAACAAGAAATACAGACCAGATTGGTTTAAGGATTTTAAGGATAAGGAAAATAAACCGGTGTTTCAGAGTGGGGCCGAAGCCGTAAAACACTACGTCGAAAAGGATGGTGTGATCGGCATGGGAGTCTGGAAAAAAGGCCGAGACGATGTTGAGCGTTTCACAAAGAAACTCAAGCCAGGGGATCTCGTTTTCGTATGGTATAACGATGAAGGTGGAACGTGGTATCAAGCTATTGTGAAGGTACGCGATGACAAGGTTTATCTGGATCGATCCAAGAAGGAAAGTCTGGAAAGTCCGGAAATTCTGGAACAACTTGAAGTAAAGGTCGAGAAAAAAACAGCTCCAGATGGGGTATGGTTCCCGCTTTTTCGGTCTGTTGAAGTGATTGCTTCCTGGGATGAAAAACGCATTGACTACCATCCACAGGGGACGTTTGCTCTCATCCAAAAAGAGGAGGTAAAGGCTCAAATCAAACAGATCTTGAAACAGGCAGAACAGGAGAAAAATCTTGAGAAAACACGGGCCCTCATTGACCGCTTCCCCAACCTCATCCTCTCCGGTCCGCCCGGAACCGGCAAGACCTGGACCGCCAAACAGATCGCCTACCTTCTCATCACGAGAAAACTTCCTTCCGGAAACTGGGAGGCCGAACTGGAGTCGGAAGAGATCCAGAAACGCTGGAAACTGGTGCAGTTCCATCCCGCCTACCACTACGAAGACTTCATCCGGGGCATTGAGGTCAAAACCAAGAACGGTCAGATCTCCTATGAGATCGTGGACCGGGTTTTCGCGGAAATGGCCGAAAAAGCCCGGAAGGATAAGAACAATCCCTATGTCCTCATCCTGGACGAGATCAACCGGGCCAATCTTCCCGCGGTCCTCGGTGAACTCATTTATGCCCTGGAATACCGGGACTCCACGGTGAACACCCTTTACGGCGGTGAAATCACTGTGCCCAAAAACCTCTATGTGATCGGTACGATGAACACTGCGGATCGCTCCGCAGGACGCCTGGACTACGCCGTCCGCCGGCGCTTTGTCTTCATTCCCATGCCCGCTGATCCAGAGAAGGCTTCGCCCTTCGCCCGCCCGCTCATGAAAGCGGTGAACCGGTGGATCGAAGACAACGCTGCCCCCGACATCGTGCCGGCCGATATTGCCGTGGGACACACCTATTTCATGGGCGATCGGGACACCGTCGCCTTCAAATTCCTCTATCAGGTGGTCCCCCTGCTTGCCGAATACGTCGCCGACGGCCTGGTGAACACAAACAGAGACGGAACCAACATCCCTCTCACCCTTGTAATGGCAACGGAGACGGAGAAAAAAGAGTTTTTCATTCGGGGCCTCACACTCCTCGATAAGGAGAAAAAACCGGTCACCGTCGATCAGGTGAAAGAAGAACTGCTGAACGGGAGAAAATCCGAGTACCCCTGAGAAATTAAAAACAGCTGGAGGCCTCCCGTGATCCTTTCCGTGAAAGAATATGAAGCCATCCAGGACATTCAGATACGCATTGAATCATCCCTCGACCACGAAAAAGAAACACACGTAATCCTGACGTACAGCGGAAAAGAATTCAGGTTTTCCCTTCGTGATCTGGATAACCCTGAGGAAAACCCGCTCGGTCTGGAGCTTGCTGTGGAGGAAGAAAAGGGGGAAGTGAACCTTCGCGCTTCGTCCCGTGTGGGACTCATGCCTTTGCCGGGAAACCGGGACCTTTATCTTCGGGTTTTGCCGAAAATGGAGCATCTTGACGCTGCGGCCATGTTGATGGACGTGCTTGGTCATCCCGTGGCGCAAAAGCACGTTCAGCAAAAGATAACTTATGACATCCGGGTGGATCTCCCTCCAGTGGAGGTGAAAGAGGTCCCGTCTGTGTATTTGCCCATGCTTCTTCTTGCCTATCTCCATACATTGAATCCTCTCGTTCACCGTGGGCTTGAAAAGGGTTACCGCGTGAGGGATCACACCCTTCGGGGAAGGGTTCGGGGCCGGATTCTGGTGGGGGCAACCCTTCGACAGCACCATCTTCGGGGATACCGGGATCGGGTGGAAGCCCGGATTTTTACTTTTGAAGAGGATACCCTCGAAAACCGCATTCTCTATGCCGCGCTTGTGAAAGCCGAACACGCCCTCTCCATCCTTTTGCCAAAAGATTCACGGGTGAGGGACCTGATCCTGCGCCCCAAACAGGCCTTTCTCGAACGAGTTTCGCTCGTGCGCATTCTGCTTTCCGATCTGGTGCAGGCTCAAACAAGCCGTATCCGCCCCGACTACCGCGAGGCCCTGCGACTGGCGGGAGCCATTCTCCGTACGCTGGGATACGACCCCCTCGCCCATCACGAAGATATCCGTGTGCGCCGGGTTTATCCCTTCTGGGTGGATATGAACGAACTGTTCGAGCGGTATGTGGAAGTCAAACTCCGCAAGCAAGAAATTGCGTTTCCTGTGGGTGAAAAAGAAATCCGGGATTACGAGGTCTATGCAGGATATGGCCAGGGAGGCGGGGTTGAAACGGAAGTGAAGAAATTGCGTCCGGATTTTGTGATCGCGTGTCAAAACGGGGATCTCATGATTGCCGATGCCAAATACAAACTCCGGTATAACACGGATCGAGACACCCTGAAAGAAGATCTTCAGCAGATCGCCCTGTACGGGCGAATCGAACCCGAAGAACTTTTCAAGCAGTACACGGGGAAAGACCGGGGTTCCTCGAATCACAGGGAGTGCCCCATGTATCTGTGGATTCTCTATCCTGCCGAGGGCGATCAACATCCGGCATTTTTCCATAACTTTGTCCGTATGGGAAAAATTCCGGTCAAGGTTCCTTTACGCCCATAACGGAAGGGTGGAAGGGTTTTTTATTCCCTGATGGGTTCGTCTTTCATGATCTCGCCGTCCCGGATGTGGAGCACCCGCCGGGCGTGCCGGGCCACGTCCGGGTCGTGGGTCACCAGGATGATGGTCCGGCCCTCCCGGTTGAGTTCATCAAACATCTCCAGGATGGATGCACCCGTCCGGGTGTCCAGGTTCCCCGTGGGCTCGTCGGCAAGGAGAATGGACGGGTTGTTCACCAGGGACCGGGCGATGGCCACCCGCTGGGCTTCTCCTCCGGAAATCTCAAGGGGCGTGTGGTCCGCCCGGTGAGCCAGCCCCACCCGTTCGAGGAGTTCCAGCGCCCGCCGGCGGCGCTCCCGGGCCGGCACACCCGCATACATCATGGGAAGTTCCACGTTCTCCAGCACGGTGAGCCGGGGCAGGAGATTGAACCGCTGAAACACAAACCCGATCTCCTCCCGGCGCAAACGTGCCCGTTCCTCATCCGTGAGAACAGACACCTCCACCCCCTTCAACCGGTAGGCCCCCGACGTGGGGGTGAGAAGGCACCCCAGGATGTGCATCAGGGTGGACTTGCCCGAGCCCGACGGCCCCATGATGGCCACGTATTCTCCCTCCTCCACCGAAAAACTCACCCCCCGCAGCGCCGGGACGTCCACTGTCCCCCGGCGATACACCTTCACCAGGTCCCGGGTTTCCAGCAGGATCACCGTCTCCTCCGGGGCATGCCGACCTTCCGACGAGGGCCTTGCCGGGTGGAGAGCTCCTCCATCTCCACCTGGACCGTCTGACCTTCCCGGAGTTTTCGCTGAACGGAGGACGGCCCCACCACCACCGTATCCCCTTCCGCAAGGCCTTCTTTGACCTCCACAAAAAGATCCGCCCGGAGACCCGTCCGGATCCAGACCTTCTGAACCCTGCCACCGGACACCCTCCACACAAAGGCGCCCTCACCGTCTTTCCCGATGGCGGCCCGGGGAATCCGGAGCACGCTGTCCAGACGTTCCACAAGGATTTCCGCGCGGGCGTTCATCCCCGGAAAAAGCCCCTCCGGGAGATCCTGCAGTTCAATTTTCACCGGAAACACGGTTCCTTCCTGGGAGCTCTGGTTGAAAAAGTCCTGGGGGATCCCGGCGAGGGCTGAAACCTTTCCCCGGAGGGGGCGCCCCGGCAGGGCGGTCACAAACACCCGGGCCGGAAGACCCGGACGGAGGGTGGGCATTTCCGTCTCGTCCACCAGCACCTCCGCATAATACCCCCGGGTGTCCGCAAGGACCATGAGCACGTTTTCACTCACGTTGAACCCGGTGGCGATGGCCTGGTCCCCGGGTTCCTTGTAGACCCGGAGGACCACGCCGGAAAAGGGCGCCCGGACCACCGTTTTGGAAAGGCGCACCTTCGCCTCTTCCAGGGCATAGGCCTGGGCTTTGAGCTGGGCTTCAAGGGCCCGGAGATCGCTTTCCAGGTTCTGGACATCCACGGGCGAGACCAGAGAGTCCGCCAGAAGTTTCTTCGCCCGTTCCAGATCCCGCTGGAGCTTGCGAAAACGGGCGCTGTCCGCAAGGAGCTGGGCGGAAAGCTCCAGCACCCGCGCCCGGTATTCCGAGGGATCAATCACCAGCAGGGTATCCCCCTCCCGAACGGTGTCCCCTTCCTTCACCCGCACCCCGAGAATTTTTCCACTCACGTCCGGGAGAATCTCCGCCTCCTGAACGGCGTGGAGCACGCCCTCCACTTCCACGGTTTTCTCAAGACGGCCCCGCTCCACCACCGTCACCCGGACGGTGACCTCCTTCCCCCGGAGTTTGCGGACCCCCAGGCCCGCGATCAAAAGAAGAACAAGCGCACCAGCAATCCAGACAATCCGTTTCATCGCATCACCTCCCAGGCACGCCGTGCACGGTGAACAAACCGCTGGGCACGAAAGCCGATCCAGGCTTCCTGTGCCTCCAGATATTGATCCTGAACCTCCAGGAGCTCAAGAAGGGAAACCTCCCCCAGGGCATACCGTTTTTCCGCGAGCTCCCGTGCCCGTTTCGCCACGTCCAGCGCGGCATGGCGCTCTTCTTCCTGCACCGCAAGAAGACGCTCCTCCCTCGCCAGGCTCCGGGCCTGCGTCAGGGCTGAAAGATAGGCCGAACGGGCCTGAAGTTCCGCAAGGCGCGTGTTCGTCTTCCGGCTCCAGAGTCCAAACAGATACCGGTCCAGCGAGAACTGAAGGGAAATCGTCCATCCGTCCATATAGCGCTGGTCCCGTGTGAGGTCCGACCAGGCCGGAAGGTCATACGCCGATTTGCTCCAGGTCCATTCCATGGAAACTTCCGGCAGGAAGGAGGCCACCCCGGCAAGGAACGAAAGGCCCGCATAGAACCGGGACTTTTTCGCTCGCACATACCCGGGCTCCCTCTCGGGCAAAGGGAGGGGAAGATCCTCCAGATCCGGAGGGGCGAGGGTGTCCCGGAGTTCCTCCAGTCCCAGAAGGGCCGCAAGTTCGTCCAGGGCGTCCCGGGCGTTTTTTTCCGCCTCCTGGAGGCGGGTCTGAGCCTGGAGATAGGCGTATTGCGCGTTGAGAAGATCCAGTTCGGTGGCCGCCCCCAGCTCCATCCGTCTCCGGGTGGCACGGAGAGCCAGTTCCGCGCTTTCCATCCGGGCTTTCCGGAGTTTCAGGGCCTCCTGGGCCTGCCAGGCGCGGGCATAGGCCTGGGCCACCTGGACATACAGGTTGTATCGCGCCTGCCGGCGGGCCAGCTCCTGATCCGTCAGGCGGGCCCGGGCCTGGAGGGCTTCTTCGATCCACGCCGGAGAAAAGAGGACCAGGCGCAGGGAAAGGACGTGGCTGTAATACCGGTCCGGTGCAACGGGAAGGGGAAGGCTGGGCGGGGCGGTGAAAGCGCTGGTGTAGCGTGCGGACACGCTTCCCCAGGGAAGAATCCCGGTCACGCTCTGAACAAAGGCAATCCGGGCCTGCTGGACCTGGACGTCCGGAATCTGTCCCTCCGGTCCACGAAGGGCCTGCTCCCAGGCCTGTTGAAAGGTCAGTGTCACCAGAAACATCAGCACCGTGTTCCGACCTCCGGGTTATTCGTAACTCAGGGCTTCCACCGGATCCAGACTGGCGGCCCGGCGGGCGGGATACACACCGAAAAAGAGGCCCACCACCGTGGAGAATCCCAGCGCCACCAGGACGCTCCACAGGGGGACCGCCGCGGGGAGGGGCGTGAACACCTCCACGAGTTTGGCGATGCCGATCCCCAGGGTATACCCGATGGCCCCCCCGATGGAGGTGAGCACCACCGACTCCACCAGGAACTGATACAGGATATCGTTCCGAGTGGCACCCACGGCCATCCGGATCCCGATCTCCCGAGTGCGCTCCGCCACCGACACCAGCATGATGTTCATGATGCCGATCCCTCCCACCAGCAAAGCCAGGGAGGCAATGCCGATCATGGCGGCAAAGATCCCCACGGTGATCTGGCGGAAGGTCCCGATCAGGGCTTCCTGGGTGTTGATGGCAAAGTTTTTTTCTTCCTGAAAGGAAAGACCCCGGCGGATGCGGAGAAAGTCCTCGACCTCCTGAAGCATCCGCTCCAGCGGGACCTCCGGGTTCTGCTTCAGAGCAATGGTCACATAGCCCCAGGCCCGGCCCCACAGCCCCCGGGGGCGGGGGAAGATCCGGGTGCCGGTGGTAAAGGGAACATACGCCACCGCGTCAAAATCCTGCCCCAGGAACGAACCCCTGCGGTCCAGGATGCCAATCACCCGGAAATGGCGGCCTTCCAGCGTGACGTATTCTCCCAGGGCCTGATCCGGCGGGGTGTCGGGAAACAGTTCGGTGAAGGCCCGATAGCCCAGAACGATGACCTGTCGGCGAAACAGGGTGTCTTCCTGATCGAACACCCGTCCCGCCAGGAGGTTGTATCCCGAGGCGAGGGGGAAGTCGTCCGTGGTGGCGGTGACCTCCACGCTGACGGAGCGGGTCTCCCGCTGGAGGGTCCGGGACCGTCCCCAGATGTTCACATAGGCCTTCTGAACGGACGGCAGGGTCTCCAGCGCCCGGGCATCGTCCACGGTGAATTCGGGGCGCCGGGCATATTCCAGGAGTTTCTGCCGGTCCGGCCGCCCTCCCATCAGGAACCATTCCCGCTTGGACACATAGACCAGGTTGCCCCCGATGGCGGAAAAGGATTCGCTCACATAGCGGTTGATCCCCTCCACGATGGAAACCATGGCGATGACGGAGGCAATGCCGATCACCACCCCTAAGGTGGTGAGGACCGCCCGGAGTTTGTGGGCGGTGAAACTCCGCCAGGCCGTTTGAAAATAGAGCAGAATTCGCATGGGGTCTCCGGTCCGTCCGATACAGTCCTAAAGATACACACCCACCGCCTGACCGTCAAGCATCCCGCCGACCGGAGAGCCTTCCCGGAGCGCGTCTCCCTCCACGAGACCCACCCAAACAGACCGACCGGTCGGAACGAATCTGTGGCCAAAAATCGAAACATAATGAACCTTATGTCATGGTGGGAGGTCCTTCCCGGAAAAACGGGGGCTGGAATAGGTCCGTTTCGTCAACACAGCCGATCTCATCATCCCCTTCCGGCGAGGTGGGCAGAAAGGGAATGCAATATGTGCATAATGCATGCATATAGACCTGGGGCATAGCGGGGAATGTCCACGGATCGAACAGGGCGTGAATCATGGCGCCTCGGGATGACCCGGATCTGGCTGCACCACCTGTACTGTCGATGGATAATCGTGTGTGTGGGGGGGACACGGTGCAACCTCCGGGAGATGGCTGCAATACGGAGAGACGAGCCATAAACGGTGAACCCGTGTCCGGGATCCGGGGAAGAACACCCGAACGTTTCAACTCCCAGAAGGGCAAAACTTTCGTGATCACCGGCGCCAACGCGGACATCGGGTATGGGGATCTTCGTTTCAAAACGGGAAGACGAGCTTAACAAGTTGTGGAGAAAGTAATCCCTCGACCCCCTTTTCGGGGATCTAAAAAATGTAATGCATGCCCCAAAGCCGAAAAACCAAGCCTTATGGGTACCGCTTTTGATGACCTTCTGCGCTCCGAAATCCGACGGCGCAACCCCCGAGCTATTGAACATCGACTCATCGGAGATCACGACGCGGAAAAAGTGAATCATCTTCATCTCGCCAGGAAAATCGTAAAATCTAACTCAAAATTCCTGAACTACTCGTTTCCGCACAGTGTTTTTCACACCCCCAGCCGGTGAAAGACACCCTCCGGAAGGGCGCGAAGAAGGGCCATGATGATTCGCCAGCGCCACGGCGTATAGAGCACCGAAGGGCGTCCCCGCCGGATGGCCCGGTGAACATCCCGCGCCACCACCTCCGGATCCACCGCAAGCAACCCGGTGTTCAGGTGCTCCGTCATCTTCGTGCGGACCACACCCGGCTTCACCGTGATCACCTTCACCCCCGCCTTCCCGAGACGCCCCCGCAGACCGCTTGCAAAGGCCGATAACCCCGCTTTGGCACTGCCGTACACGTAGTTTTTCTTCCGCCCCCGATCCCCCGCCACCGACGAAAACACCACCAGCACCCCCCGCCCCTGCGCCTCCATCCGGTTCGCAAGGTGATGGAGCACCGAAACCGCACCCAGAAAGTTCACCTCCAGAATCCTGCGGGCCTCCTCCCAGTCCTGCTGAGCCTTTGCCTGATCTCCCAGCACCCCGAAGGCCACCACCCCCACGTCCACCGGTTCCTCAAAAAGTTTCGTCACGAGGTCTCTGTGGGTTTCATAGGCCGTTGCTTCAAAGGGATGGACCCGGGCTTCTTTCCCGAAACGGACGGCGAGATCCCGGGCAAAGCGCTCCAGATATTCCGTGTCCCGGGAGAGAAGGTCAAACCCCACGTCTTCCTCAAGCGCCGCCATCTGGCGCACCAGCGCCTGCGCCATGTCGCTTCCCGCTCCGAACACTACGACCCGCACAGTCCCACCCTCCGTCCAAAATCGGAACACAGCACCCCTTTCGGGTCCATCCGGGCTTTCCACTCCCGGAAGGCTTCCACCCGCTCGCCATACACCGCCTCGAGAAGTTCCGGCGTGAGAAAGGCGTCCTTGGTGAGGTAGACCTGGCCTCCCGCTTCCGCCGTCTTCTCATACACCCGGCGGGCAAACCCCTCCAGTTCCGGAATCCGCGGATAATCACAGGCAAGGGTCCATCCGGGTCTGCCAAAGCCCAGAAGGCCCCGGCTCTCTCCCATCCGCTTGAGCACCACGAGATAGGGCAGGACCGGACTTTCCTCAAGGAGAAGTTTCGCGAACGCCTCCACCCGCTCGTCCGGCACCACCACCTGGATCTGAGCCATCCCCTCGGGACCGTAGAGGCGGTTCCAGTGGGCAAGCCCGTCGAGGGGATAGAAGAAGGCGCGGACATCCACCAGACCCTCCCGATCCCCCCGGGTGTCGTAATACCAGGCGTTGTGAAGGCGGATGAGTGCCGGTGTCAGGATCCGTTTGTGAAGGTCCGGCACGGGGAGGGCGCCGGTCGGAACCGGTTGGAAGGCGGGTTTTCCGGGAGGAAGTTCGGAAGCCGGAAGGTGGTCCCCGAAGAAGATCACACCCCGGCCGAAGCGGGGCCCCCGGGCAAACCCATCCACCCAGGCCACCGCATACCGGTGGTGGGGATCGCCTTCCCGCATGGCCGAAAGGAGGCGTTCCAGATCCTCCACCCTTCTCCGGCGCATCCAGATCCAGGAGGTGCCCACCCCCAAGAGTTCCAGCTCCATCTCCAGAATCACGCCCAGAAGTCCCAGACTCCCCGCAAGGGCTTCAAAGGCCGAATCCTCCGGGGTGAGGTCCACCACCCCCTGCGCGGGAAACCACACCCGGACCTTCCGCACCCACCGGGCAAAATCTCCATCATGGTGGTGATTTTTCCCGTGAATGTTGCTTGCAAGCGCACCCCCCAGGGTGACCTCCATCGTTCCTGGCGTCACCGGAGGAAACCAGCCCCGGGCGAGGAACACGGTGAGAAGATCCCGGAAAGTAACACCCGCCTCCGTCCGGAGGATGCCTTTTCGTTCGTCAAAGGACAGGAGAAAGGGGTGGCGGGTGAGATCGGCCACCCGGTCGGCCAGGGCCTGATCCGCATAGCTCCGGCCCTTTCCCCGGGGAATCCACCCCGCCGGAATCTTTTCCAGCACCTGCCACCGACGGACAGGAACAACGGATGCTCTCCGTGGGGGGCTTCCCCAGCCCCGGATCACCCGTTCCACAGACTCCATAGCACAATCCCCGCATACACAAGTCCGGCCAGCAAAATCCACGGATCGGTGAGAAGATCGTCGGAAGGTTCCCCGCGGTTCAGGTTGTGGGTGAGATGGTAATACCGGAACACCCCGAACACCGCCACGGGAACGGTGTAGACCATGCCCGGACGGGCGTGCTGGATGGTGTAGAGGGTATAGACCACCAGTGCGAGTGAAGCCGCGAGGAGCATGAGCTGGTCCAGATAATAGACGGTATACATCCGGAGGGCCTTCCGGTGCCGGGAGGCCTCCCCTGAGAGCAAAAGGATTTCGTGCCGGCGTTTGCCCAGGGCAAAGAAGAGCGCCAGGAAAAACACGGTGAGGAAGAGATACACCGAAACCGGCACGTCCACCGCCACCGCCCCACCGTACACACGAAGGAGAAACCCGGCTGCCACTGAGAACACGTCCAGAAGGGGGAGATCCCGGAGGAGAAAGGTGTAGAGCAGGTTGTTGGCAAAGTAAAGGAGCACCACGAAGAGAAGGTGGCCGGACACGCTTTCGGCCACGACAAAGCCCACAACCAGGAGAAAGGCCGAAAGGGTGATCGCCTGCTGCACCGAAACCGCGCCCCGGGCGATGGGGCGCCGGCGTTTCACAGGATGAAGCCGATCCGCCTCCCGATCCGCCACATCGTTCAGGATATACACAGACGAAGCCACCAGCGAAAAGGCAAGAAAAGCCAGGATCACCGGAACGAGATACAGGGACCACTCCGCGGGCGGGCGACCGAACACAAGGGGCACCACCACCAGAACGTTTTTCACCCACTGATGGGGACGGAGGAGCTGGAGAAAATCCCGGAGCCCCGCCCTCATCCCCCCGTTTCCCGGCGATAGATCTCCAGAACCCGGTTCAGGATGGATCGGGTCACTGGACCGGGTTCTCCCTCACCCACCGGCGTGTCTTCCACCCGAACCACCGGCACCACGTGGGCGGTGGTGGAGGCGAGAAACATCTCGTCATAGGAAGGAAGGTCAGCCCGCCGGAGGGGGGTCTCCCGCACGGGAATGTCCAGATCTCTGCAGGCTTCTTCCACCACCTGCCGGGTGATCCCCGGGAGGACGGGCGTGGAAGAGGGAGTGGTGAGCACCGCTCCGTTGTGGACGGCAAACAGGGTGGAGGAGGATCCTTCCACGAGTTGCCCCTCTTCTGTCACGAACACCCCCTCAAAGGCGCCCTTCAGATGGGCTTCTCCTTTGGCCAGCACGTTGGGAAGAAGCTGGATGGTTTTGAAGTGCACCCATTTCCACCGGATTTCGGGGAACACAGCCACCGACACGCCGCGGGTGTAGATCTCGTCCGGATATCCCTCAAAGGGCCAGATGGCCAGAAACCAGGTGGGTGGTGTGTCGGGCGAGGGAAAGGCGTGGCTGCGGGGAAACTGGACCCCCCGGGTGACCTGAACATAGATCAGCGCTTCCCCTTCGGGGGATGCGTGTTCCAGCAGACGATCCACCAGTTCACGGACCTCGTCCCGGGATTTCCAGAGATCCAGCCGGATCCCCCGGGCACTCGCCTCCAGCCGTTCCAGATGGGCTTCAAGTCGGAAGGGATGGCCGTTTCGAACCCGGATCACCTCATAGATCCCGTCTCCGAACAGAAACCCCCGGTCCATGGGCGAGATCCGGAGCTGATCCAGGGGTGCCCACACCCCGTTGAGATAACCAAAGGCGTTCATATCCGTTCACTCCAGGTGAAAGGCGGGATATTGTATCCCGGCACCAGGTTCAGGGTGTCCACCCCGATCCACCAGTTATCAATGAGCCGGGCGGGTCCCACGTGGGCGGCGATGGCCAGAAGGCTTCCCCGCTCCACCCGTTCCACCGGTTCAAGGGTTCGCCCGTGCCGAATGTCCACATAGTCCACCGCCCGCACCCCCGGTGTGGATTCAAGCACGTTCCGGACTTCCTGACGCATCCGTTCCGGATCCGTCTCTCCACCCTCGAAAAGCTCCTGCGCCCTCAATAGCCCGCGATAGAGGGCAAGGGAAGCCTCCCGTTCCTCCGGGGAAAGATACCGGTTCCGTGAACTCATGGCCAGCCCGTCCACCTCCCGGATGATGGGCATGGACACAATGGTGGTGGGAATGTTGAGATCCGCCACCATCCGCTCGATCAGCCGCCACTGCTGAAAGTCTTTCCGACCGAAATACGCCCGGGTGGGAAAGGCAAGGAGCAGGAGCTTGGTCACCACCGTCGCCACACCCCGGAAATGGCCCGGGCGAAAGGCACCGCAGAGGGGCCGGGACAGCTCCGTCACCTCCACATAGGTCTGGAATCCCGGGGGATACATGCTTTCGGGGGTGGGCATGAACACCAGGTCCACACCCAGGGCCTCCGCCTTCCGGAGGTCCCCTTCCGGATCCCGGGGGTAACGGGACAGGTCCTCATTGGGTCCAAATTGCGTGGGGTTCACAAAGATGGAGATGCTCACGACGTCGTTTTCCTCCCGGGCGCGGTGAAAGAGGGAGAGATGTCCGTCGTGGAGGGCGCCCATGGTGGGCACAAACCCGATGGTCTTTCCCTCCATCCGGAGACGGAGGGAAAGGTGCTGAAACTCCTGTGGATCCCGAATCACCTGGATGGCCATTGGATCACCTCGAGTTTGACTTTTCCCGTTCCATCCCGGACAAGACCGATGGCCTTCGCCGCACCATAGGAAAGGTCCAGAATCCGGCCACGCTTCCAGGGGCCCCGATCGTTGATGCGGACCACCACGCTCTTGCCGGTCTTGAGATAGGTTACACGAACCAGGGTCCCGAAGGGAAGGGTTCGGTGGGCCGCCGTGAGGGCATGCATGTCAAACACCTCGCCCGATGCGGTTCTCCGGCCGTGGAATTTGGGGCCATACCAGGAGGCGATGCCCACCTGAACATATCGGCCTCCCGCCTCGGCAGGCGGCATGGGTTCGTCCACGCGGGGAACGCTCACGCATCCCCCCAGCACCAGCAATCCCGCGATCCAGAGGGTCCGGAGGTTCACCGTTCGTCCCCCACGATGGTCATGGCGATGGCATCCTGAACCGTCTGGTGGTTGGGGTCCAGGAAATACTGGAAAAACCCAATCCCCAGCAGCGCCGTGGAAATCACATAGCCGAAAGCCCGGGCAAAAGCTTGGATCCAGGTGATGCGCTCATCCAGAAGGGAAAGCACCCGGATCTTCATGAGTTTCTTGCCTGGACTGGACCCGTTGGTGAGGCGAAACCAGAGGGTGAAATAAACCAGATAGGGCCCAATCATCAGGAGATAAAAGATGGCGTCTTCTTCCGGCCGCCCGGAGGGGAGGAGATAGGGGGCAACGTAAGGATAAAGGGGTGTGAAAAGGAGGATCACATAGAACAGGTTGGCGAGGAGGGTGGCCAGGGCCAGGTCAAAGAGAAACGCCACCGCCCGTTTCCGGAAACTTGCAAGGGGTGTGCCCGCAAGCTCCCGCATGCGAGGGGTGACCCGATAGGGCTCATAGGTTCTCATGGGGTGGCCTCCCTGCGATCCCGGGGTTTGAGCAAAGACCTGCCCCCCTTGCGAATGCGGTAATGGAGCGCAGGATACGATGAGCCGGTGCAGGCCAGGCCCAGGTATCCCCCTTCCAGGTACTGGCCTCTCATCCCGAGGACCAGCGTGTCCCCTGTGAGGGTGAAGGGCAGCCACCAGCGATACCGGTCACGGTGATGACGATAAACGTTCGCAACGCTATCGGCCATCGAAAAGGGCAACCCTACCCCGGATCCTCGAAGGGTTTCCCCACGCGTTGTGACAAAATCCATATGAACAATCCCGGAAGGACAAAACCACAGGAGATCCAGGGTGTCGGGCAGGGTAATGGGCCGGGGATGCCCGGACGAATAGCGCAAAGGCACCGGTGCAAACCCCACAAAGAGTGTTTCACTCCCTGGAATTCCCACATATCGAGCTTCCCTGATGTACTCCCCCGAAACCGGATCCTGTGCGCCCACCGATACCATCGGCGTATCCAGATACCCTCCGGTGGTGATCAACTGGTCCAGTAACCGCATTTCTCCTCGCGTGCCGTTGTGCTCCGCCCAGGGGAAAGAACGCGCCAACGTATCCGGAAGATCGACGGATTCCAGCAACACGATCACCCATACACGATCTTGTGAGCGAAGGGTGTCGGCATCCTGACTTCCTCTACCTTCGCCCGGATGCGTGAAAAGATCACACGCCGAACATATCAGTGCAATCGCCACAGGCAACGTCCCCCACCTCATCGTCAGTACCGGATGTCAAAATCCTCAAATTCCCCTGTGCAGGGTTCCTCCTGGACGTCCACCCGGTCCACCCGGGCGAGGGGCGGTCCCTCGCGGCAGATGGACAGAACCGCGTCCACGGCTTCAGGGGAACCCTCAAACACCGCTTCCACACGGCCGTCCGGAAGGTTCCGAACCCAGCCTTTCACACCGTGACGACGGGCCGCATCCCGGGTGAAGGCCCGGAAAAATACCCCCTGCACCCGTCCGGAGAAAAAGACATGGAGACGCTTACACGCCGGCATGGGCAAACACCTCGTGGATGGCCCAGAAGCTCTCCGGGTCCAGCGAGGCACCCCCGATCAACGCCCCGGCCACTTCCGGAATTCGGGCAAATCCCTCGGCGTTCTCCGGCTTCACACTTCCGCCATACAGCACGGGAACGTCCAGTCCCCCTTTCGCCCGGAGATGTTCCCGGATCCGGCGGTGCATGACCTGGGCGTCCTCCGGCGTTGCGGGGACGCCCGTGCCGATCGCCCACACCGGTTCATAGGCCACCACCAGATGGTTCCAGTGTTCCACCGGAATGCCTTCCAGGGCAAGGTCCAGCTGCCGGAGCACCACCTCTTCGGCTTTCCCCGCCCGCCGCTCCTCCAGCGTCTCCCCCACGCACAGGATGGCAGGCAGCACCGGCAGGGTCCGGGCAAGCTTCTTCTGGATCCGCTCGTCCGTTTCGCAGAAGAACTTCCGCCGCTCCGAGTGCCCCACGATCACGAAGTCCACGCCCACTTCCAGGAGCATGGGCAGGGAGATCTCCCCGGTGTAAGCGCCTTTTTCTTCTTCGTGGACGTTTTGCGCTCCGATCTTCACGCCCTCCAGCCGGGACTCCAGGGCCACCTGAAGGGAAACGAAGGGGGGCGCCACCCAGGTTTCGATGCCCGGGAGGGCTTTCCACCGATCCCGGAAGACCTGGAAAAAGGAGCGGGTCTCCCGTGGTCCATGGTGCATTTTCCAGTTGGCTGCAAGAATCCGCATCCTGTCCCTCCTTTCGGTGGTGTTATGATACCCGAAAGGGGATGGTCCTTCAAGAAGGGACCGACAGGACATGCGCTGAAATCACATTTATGGGGAAACAACACGGTGCCGACAGAAGCAGCCGGCACCGGAGGAAAAACCGTGGGGATCAGGAGGAGTTCGCTTTGATGGGGACGACGATCTGGACCCGCTGCCGGCTGTCGGCTTCCTTCATTTCGATCACCAGATTGGAGAGGTCAAACACGGGATATTTGGCCAGGAGCTTGCGGATGTCCTCCTGGAGATCCTCCAGCATCCCCGGAGGGAGCACACCCCGGTCGATCATGATCACCATGGAAAGACGCTGTTTGGCCATCTCCCGGGCCGAAGGCTCCCGGCGACGCCCCAAACCCTTCAGGTACCGCAACATAAACCCCTCCCGTTATCGCCCAAAAAGCCGTTCAAGAAAAGACCGTTTCACCTTGGAGAGTTCATCAAAGGGAAGGTTCTCCCCATCCAGACGGGCCGCCACGTTCCGGAAGGCATAACCGGCCGCACTGTGGTTGTTGAGGGCCACGGGCTCGCCCCGGGCGCTGGCCTCCACGATCCGGGAGTCCTCCGGAACGATGCCCACAAGGGGAATCCGGAGCAGGTCCTCCACGTCTTCTGGTGCAAGGGTCTCCCCCCTGCTCACCCGATCGGGCTGGACGCGGTTCACCAGGGCATAGGATTCCTTCTTCTCCATGGACTCCAGCAGGCCCACCACCCGGTCGGCATCCCGCACAGAGGTCACCTCCGGATTGACCACCACCACCGCCACATCCGCCGGGGTGACCGCCACCCGGAACCCGTGCTCAATGCCTGCAGGGCAGTCGATCAGCACGTAATCGGCAAGATTCCGGTAATAATCCACAAGCTGGGCAAACTTTTCCAGATCCACCAGTTCTTTTCCTTTCGTCTGGGAAGCTGCCAGGAGATAGAGGTTGGAGGTGTGCTTGTCCCGGATCAGGGCTTTCTCCGGCGTGACATGCCCCTCCAGAACGTCGATCACGTCATACACAATGCGGTTTTCCAGGCCCAGAACCATGTCCAGGTTCCGGAGCCCCACATCGGCGTCAATTACAATCACACGCTTCCCGCGAAGGGCCAGGGAAATGCCCACGTTGGCCGTAGCCGTGGTCTTCCCCACCCCTCCTTTGCCCGAGGTAAAAACCACCACGCGGCTCATGAGGCCCCTCCTCGTAAATAGGTTTCAAGGGACGTGATTTCAATCCGGCCTTCCCGGCCGTTATAATAGGCCACCTCCAGACCCACAGGCCCCTTCTTTCGCGACTTCTGGGGGAACACCCGGTAGGGTGAGCGGGCAAGGAGATCCGCGATGCCAATCTGCTGGGGTTCGATCCTCAGGGCCACCACCACCGCATCCGTGCGATCCGGGACCCCGGCATAGGCCACCCCATACACCTCACCCAGCACGAAAATGCTTCCTCCGGCGCGAACATAGGCATCCGGATTCACATTGCCCACCACCACCAGATCCCCCTCGCTCTCCACTTCCCGCCCACCCCGGAGATGGCCTGTCACCACCTGCAAAGCTCTGCGCTCGGGGGACCGCTCCTCTGCGCGACGGGGGGGCTCAGCCGGGGCGCGTCCCCCTCGATCCGGAAGGGCCGCGATTCCCTCTCCCTGGAGGCGCGCCAGCACATCTTCCAGAAGGCCATTGGGTGCCTGCACCACCAGGGGTGTGGACCGAAAATCATCCCGCACACGCAGGGTGTTCAGGAGCTCATCCACCTCTTCCCCCCGCTCCAGGAACACACGGAGAGCGCGGATCCACGTTCCCTGCAGTCGCATGCCTCATTTATACGGGATGGACCCGGTTTTTTCAACTTTTCTCCGCTGAAGTTCACCCATGAGTTCGGACACCTGGGTATAGGGATTGGATGAACGTGTGGTGGACACGTTGAATCAAGGATCTCCATTCTTTGAGCGGCAATCGCCATTTCTTCTCAAGCAGGATAAAAGGTCCGGAAAAGCGTTCCCATCTTGCAGAGCCTGTACGACGGAGAAGTTCCTGACGCACCTCTCCTCCAAGAAGCAGCACAATGCCGTAGACCAGGAGCATAAATCCTACCAGCTTTTCCATCACCGCTTGTTTCTTGCTCATCACATCTCCCAACCCCAGCAGGCTTTTCATGTCCCAAAACGTCCTCAATCTCCATCCGCCTGCGGTACAACCGCAGCGCTTCTTCAGGCTCCAGTGTGGTCATCAGCCACAGGGGTTCCTTCTGGCCCCACTCCCACACCCCGATAACGTTGACCTCCACTTCCCCACGGTATCGCAGCCCCCGAAAGACCACTTTTTCTCCAACAGGACATGTGAGATGGACCTTTCGTCCCTCGGCGTCCAGAAAAACCGGAGGACGGGATCCCATTCTCAAGCGGATCACGAAATTCATCCCCGCTTCCCGCAGATGGCGCAGGAGAGTCGTATAGCTGAATTCCCGGTCCATCACAAGGGGACGATTTCCAGAGAACCTTCCAGGAAAGAAGCGTCTGGATGTGGACGGCATTTCGCGAGCTTCCCGTATCTTTGAAGGTTCTTGAAGAGAAGGTGGTCATGGCAAAGGGGATGGCGCGTCCTCGCAGAGGGGCGGCGAGAACGAGGAGCCAGAAGCCGCGGGTTTTGCCATCTTTCAGGGTTCCGACGTATTCTGTCTTGCGGGCCTGGGGTCTTTCGATTTCGGTGACGTCAGCGATCACGAAGGGAGCGGTTTCGGGGAAAAGCCTCCAGAGGGTTTCATGGGGATTAAAATGTTCGAGGAAGCGCTGGATACGCTTATACGCGGCGCTTTCAGAAACGCCTTTCATCTTGCGAGCCATGGAAGAGATCCGGAGTGACCGGGCGTCCAGGAGAGCATATCCGATTTCCGTTGCCCGTTCTGCAAAGCGAGGATCCGGAAAAAGAACTTGCATGAACGACTTCAGGGGTATAAACTTCCTCATGGGGATCCTCCTTTCTTTTCGTTGTTTCTTGTTCAGCAGGGAAAGTATACAGCTTTCCCCCGGAGGATCCCCACCTCCCTTTCGCCCCTGTCCGAACTCTTGTCCGGAGGCCAGTTCTCCGACATCTTTTCCTCCCGACACCCCAAAAAATCCCCGTGGAGACAGTGTTTTCGGGAGGTTGAAGGTCTCTCACGGCTCCTGTACACTTCCGGAAACCCCTGTGAGGAGGTGTCATGATGGGATATGCACCGGAAACGCGGGAGATGATGGAGAAAATCCGTCGTCTCAAGAAAGAAAAACGGGCCGTGATCCTGGCCCACAATTATCAGGTCCCGGAAGTCCAGGATGTGGCCGATTTCGTGGGGGACTCCCTGGGACTTTCCCGGAAAGCCCGGGACGTGGACGCCGACATCATCGTGTTCTGCGGGGTCCATTTCATGGCGGAAACCGCCAAAATCCTGAACCCCGAGAAGAAGGTTCTTCTGCCGGACCTTGAGGCCGGGTGCTCCCTGGCCGACAGCATCACCGCCGAGGACGTCCGGCGGTGGAAAGCCGAACACCCGGATGCCCTGGTGGTGGGATACATCAACACCACCGCCGAGGTGAAAGCGGAGTGCGACGTGTGTGTCACCTCCAGCAACGCCGTGGAGGTGGTGGCAAGCCTTCCGGAGGACCGGGAAATCCTCTTTCTCCCCGACATGTTTCTCGGGGCCTATGTGGCCCGGAAAACCGGCCGCAAGATTCACATCTGGCCGGGCGAATGCCACGTGCACGCCCGCCTGGGATTCCACACCATTCGCCAGGCCCAGAAAGCCCATCCGGAAGCGACCCTCCTGGTCCATCCCGAGTGCGGATGTTCCACCTCCTGCATGTATTTCGCCGAGGAGGGAAGTTTGGGGGACAAGGTGCAAATCCTTTCCACCGGGGGGATGATCCGGCATGCCTCCCAGAGCCCTGACACCACCTTCCTGGTGGCCACCGAAGTGGGCATCCTTCATCCCCTTCGCAAGCATGCCCCGGAGAAGCGCTTCATTCCGGTGGATCGCGAAGCCATCTGCCCGTATATGAAAACCATCACGCTGGAAAAGGTGCTCCGGAGCCTCACGGATGAGGTGTATGAGATCACCGTGGACCAGGAGATTCGGGAGCGGGCGCTTCAGGCGATCGAGCGGATGCTGGAGGTGGGCGTATGAGGCGCATACTCCTCCTTCTCTTCCTCCCCACCCTTCTGGTTGCGGATTCCTTTGACGCGGGCGCGGTGTTTCTCCTCATTTTCCCCGGTGCCCGGGCCACCGGTATGGGTGCAGCCTTCAGCGCTATCGCGGACGACGCCACGGCAAGTTATTTCAATCCCGCTTCCCTGGCCCGGTTCACCCATCCCGAATTTACCCTGATCCATTCACCCTGGCTTCCCGCACTGGCACCGGACATGTATTACGACTTTCTGGGGGGCGTGTATCCCCTTCCGGGAGACCGGGGGGTGGTGGGAGGCCATATCATCTATATGAACCTGGGGAAGGTGGAAATCCCCGAACCCGTGCCGGCGGCCTGGAATCCCTTCAGCGTGGCCCTTCAGGTCTCCTATGCCCGGGAGGTGGGGCCCGGCCTCTATGCCGGGATCGGCGGCAAGGTGATTTATGACTTCCTGGCACCCGAAGACGTCCTGCGGGCCATCTACCAGACCAATGTGGCGGGCGGAAACGCGGCGTCGGTGGCCCTGGACGCCGGGGTCCTGTATGAGGCGCCGTACAACACATCTGTCGCGGTATCTCTTCAGAACATTGGGCCTGCTCTGCGATACACCTCCCTGGACACCACGGGAACCCCTCTTCCTGAGCTCCTCCGGCTGGGGGTGGGCATCGACACCACGCTGAACGAACTCTTCCGCATCCGGTTTGCCGTGGACCTTCACAAGGTGATCGTGAACATCCTGAATGACTACAAAAACTGGGGTGTGGACACCATCCTGAAAGACACCTGGGTGAGCACGGGGCTGGAAGTGAATTACGGCCAGTTTGTGGCCCTGCGGGTCGGGTATTTTGTGGACAAAACCGGTGCGCGGGAAGGCCTCACCTGGGGTGGAGGGATTCAGTTTGGTAACTTTGCTGTGGACTTCGCGGATGACCGGTATATTTATTCCTTCACAAGTTCTTCCGGCAACTGGCGATTCCAGATCTCCTATCGTATGAACCTTCCGGCCGGCCCACCGGCCTCCACCACACCCCGCTCCCCCAAACCCGAGAGTCCATGAGACAGGGCCTTCTCCCCGGAATTCTCACATCCGCTGTGCTGCTTGCCTGTGGTTCCCCTCAGGGGGAGGATCTTGCCCTGTGGCATGCCCTGGGGGGGCCGCTGGGCGTGACCCTGCGTTCTATCGTCGCGGACTTTAATCAAACCACAGGGACTCGCCTCAAGCCGGTGTTCATGGGGAATTACGCCACCCTTTCCCAGAAGCTCATGGCCGCGGCAGTGGCGCGAAAACTCCCTGTGGCCGGGCAGGTGTATGAATCCTGGACGTCTGAACTCCAGGAGGCGGGCAAACTCGTTCCCGTGGGAACCGACTTCCTCCCCGACTCCATCCTGAACGACATCTTTCCCCCCTTTCTCGAAGCCAACACCTGGGACGAGACCCTCTGGACCTTCCCCTTCAACAAAAGCGTCCCCGTTCTCTATTACAACCGTGCCCTGTTTGACAGCCTGGGACTCACCCCTCCCCGCACCTGGGAGGAATTCCGGGATCTCGCCAGGAGGCTCACGGTGGACGCAAACGGCGATGGGGTTCCGGAGCGGTGGGGCACCGCCTTTCCCGTGGACGTGTGGCTGTTCACGTGCATCCTGTATCAGAACGGGGGGAAGATCTTTGACGGAAACCGCGTGGCGGTGGCGGATTCCCCGGGGGTCTGGGCCCTTTCCTTCCTGAAAAGCCTGCTGGATGAAAAGGTGGCCTATCTCGCCACCGGCTACAGCCACCAGGACGATTTCGCCGTGGGACGGGTGGCCATGGTGTTCGGAACCATCGTCTCGTATCAGTTTCTGAAAGACCGCCTGACCTTTCCCCTGGGTGTGGCTCCTCTCCCTCAGGTGGACCCAGACCATCCCATCACGGTGATGGCAGGGACCAACCTGGCCATGTTTGCCGGATACCCGGACTCCGCCTATCAAACCGTCCGGGACTTTCTCCGGTTTTTCCTGCGTCCTGAGGTTCAGGTCCGGTGGGTGCTGGGAACCGGATATCTTCCCCTCCGGCGAAGCGTCCTGGACCACCCCGGCCTTGAGGGGCTGTTCCGGGATGTGCCGGGCATGCGGGAGGCCATGCTTCAGGTGTCCTATGCCGTCACCGAGCCCCGGGATCCGGTGTGGTTCACCGCCCGCCGGTATCTTTCCACCGAAGGCCTGGAACCCGCCCTCCGGGGCGTGCTTACGCCGGAAGCGTCGCTGAAACGGGCGGCCCGGATGATCGAGGTGGAACTCCGGCGGCGCCTTCTCCTTGCCGGTCATCCATGAAACGCCTGTTCCTGGTGTCCACGTCCCCCCGGCGACGGATGCTCCTCGCCCGGCTGGGCTATGCCTTTGACGTGGTTGCCCCGCGCTGGAAAGAGCCCCCTGTGGCCCGGCAGATCCTTCCGGATTACACGGTTTCGGTGGCCTGGCGAAAACTGGAAAGCGTGCTGGACGTGGTTCCGGACCGCCAGGCGGTGTTTCTGGCGGCGGACACCGTGGTCTGGAAAGAGGGCGAGGTTCTGGGCAAGCCCCGGGATCTTGAAGAAGCCCGACGTTTCCTGAAACGCCTCTCCGGAGAAACCCACTGGGTGTTCACCGCCCTGGTGCTCTATGACCGCCTGGAAGATCGCCGGTGGCAGATGCTCGCGAAGACAAAAGTCCGGTTCAAACACCTCACGGAGGATGAAATCCGATGGATTCTGGAACAGGACAACCCCCTGGACAAAGCCGGGGGTTATGCCTTTCAGGGCACGGCGGGACTGTTTGTGGAATCCATCGAAGGAAACCTCTACAACGTGATCGGACTGCCCATCCCCCATGTGGTGGAACTCCTCCGGAAAACGGGGCTGGAGCCCGACCTGGATCGGGGGATGCTGGGTGCCCCACAGGGAGAGGAAGATTGATGGTTTTTCTTTGGGGCTGTACGCTTATTCTGTCGTTGACGCGGGGGAAACCCCACCAAACAGGAGGTTGCTCCATGAAGAAGCTTCTCACCGCAGCACTCCTCGCAACACCCCTCTCTGCCGGAGGGATGGGGTCCGTGTATGCTTCCTTCGGCTGGGGCCAGGTCACCCAGATGTACGACGCGGATGGAACCGCGCAGGACCTGGGGCAGGATGCCTCTCTCCAGGTTCTGAACCTCCATCTCGGCGGTTCCTACACCGTCCTCTCTCTTCCCACCCAGAGCGTGTTCGTTGGGGGTAGGCTGGCCCTCCAGCAGCGCAGCTTCTCCATGACCTTGTCGGGACAGAGCATGGATGCGTCCAGCGGTTTTGCTCCCCAGGCCTTCACCGTGTTTGCCGGGCTCCGGGGACCGCTCTATATGGCCAAGCTCGGGTTTTCCGCTGATCTGGGGCCCAAAGCGGAAGCGGCGGATGAATATGAAAACTCCGACCGCCAGCATGACATCTTTGTGAAGGCGGCAGCCTGGCTTCCCAACCCCATGTTCGCCCTCTCCGGGTATCTGGCCTATCACTTCACCCTTGCCCGCAGTGAAGAAGTGCTTAACACCACCGTTGACGTGGACAACGGTGACTGGTTTGAGATCGGAGTGAAGGGCGGCTACAAGATCCCCATGGGCGAGATCGGGCTCGTCCTGAACTACATCCTGAAAACGGCGATGTCCGTGGACGGCAACACGGTGAACAACACCGACGCCTATCTCATCACGGTATATCCCTATGTGAAGATCGCCCCGCCCATGAGCCCCGTGTCCTTCATGCTGAAACTCGCGGCCATGGAGGAATACGCCTATTACGGCTTCTCCCTGGCCGGCAAGAACGCGCCCGTGACCCGTCTCGGATTCACCCTGGGTGCCATGATGAGCCTGTAAGGATTTCCCGGGGCGGGGCATAGCCCCGCCCCTTCTGTTTCTCTGATCACGATGATGTGGTCTTTCCTTTCCCTCATTCTGTCATGGATTCCACTCTCCCTTTCTTCTTCACGGGGCATGGCCTGGACCACCGTGGGATGGGGAAGGGTGGATGCCTGGTTTGATTCCTTTGGCACAGCGCAAGCCGCTCCTCCCGGCGAATTTCTCGAAGCCTTCCAGATCGCCGCCGGGGGGCTCTACCGTTTTCACCCCGATCCCGGATACCCCTTCCGGGTGGGCGCTCTGCTCACCATCGCAAGCCAGCGCCTGATCACCTCGACCATGACGTTTAAAAGCGGGATACAACCCCAGGGGTTCTCCCTGTTTTCCGGGTTTGTTCATCCTTCTTTTCAGGCTTTTGCCGGTGTGCAGGCCGACCTGGGCGTGCCACCTCCCGATGAACAAACCCTCCCCGTTTCTGACCGGCAAACCGCCTTCTTTTTCCGGATCAACGCTCAGAAACGATTTCTTTCATGGAACCTCACGGGATCCTTTTTCCATGTCCTCACATTTCCCCGAACGGAGCACACGTCGGGGCTCACCCTGGAGACCGACGACGGGGACTGGTTTGAAGTTTCCCTGGGGGCGGCCCATCGTTTGCATCGGGGAGAGGTGGGCCTGCTGCTCACCTGGACGCACAACACTGCCATGAGCCTCAACGGACGTTCGGTGGATGGGACCGCCTCCACCCTTCTTTCCGTGATCCCGTACGGTGCCCTGATCACCCCACCTTTCCGGTGGGAGATTCGTGCGGGGACACCCTTTGAATCCATCGCCCCGGGTCTGGCTCTCCTGGGGAAGAATGCCCCCCGGACCCGGCTGGGTTTTCAGATCACCCTTGCCTTTCCCTTCAAGGAGGCATGAGATGCCCACCCTTGCCGTGGTGAAAGAACACTTCCCCCATCGGGGGATTGACGAACACCGGGTGGCCCTGACCCCGGCAGGCGTGGAGGAGCTTGCGGAATACGGCATTTCCATCGTGGTGGAGCAGGATGCGGGGAGCGCTGCCGGATTTTCCGACATGGAATACCAGAGTGCCGGTGCCCGGATCGTGTATTCCCACGAAGAAGCGCTGGGAAGAGCCGATATCCTGGTGAAAGTGGCGCCACCCACGCCGGAGGAGGTCTCCCTGCTTCCGGAAGGAAGTTTTGTGTTTGCCTTCGGGTATCTGTCCGTGGCTTCCTCCCGCCTTCTTGAGGCACTCCGGGAACGCAAAACAACCTTTTTCTCTCTGGAACTCCTTCAGGAACGGGGAGGATACCGCCCCATCCTGGCCACATCCAGCGAAATCGCGGGTCTGCTCTCCCCTCAAATCGCTTCCCAACTTCTGGAGAGCCCCCGCGGCGTGGGGATTTTGCTCCCCGGGACCTCGGTCATGCCCCCTGCGGATGTGGTGATCGTGGGCGCAGGTGTGCTGGGGCGTTTCGCTGCCCGGTCCTTTCAGGGCGCCGGGGCAATGGTGTATGTGCTGGATGTGGACCTCCAGAAACTCCAGCAGATCCACAACGACCTGGGGGTGGTCACGGCACCGGCCACCCGCTTCAACCTTCGCAAATTTTCATCCTTTGCCGAAGTTCTGGTTCTTGCCGTCTCGGTTCCGGGCAAGCCCGCTCCCCTTCTCTTCACCGAAGACGATCTCCGGGCCATGCGCCGGGGCGCGGTGATTCTGGACTTTTCCATCGATCATGGCGGGAGCACGGCGGTCACCCGGGCCCGGGGTCCCCAGCGGGATCCCTATGTGTGGGACAACCGCATTTTCTTTGCCGTTCCCAACGTGCCTTCCCGCGTCGCCCGCACCGCAAGCCATGCCCTGACCTATGCTCTCCTTCCCTATCTCAAAATGTTCCTTGAACACGGCTACCCCGACGTCCTCCATGCCTGTCCCGGACTCATGACTGCCCTCACCGTGCGAAACGGAGAACGGGAGTCCGCAGCATGAGCCTCTCCAACCTGTATGCCTCCAGGAAAGTTTCCCTGGATGATGCGGTGACCACCATCCAGAACGGAGAGCGGGTGTTTGTCTCTGGCAACGGAGCCACACCCTTTGCCTTCCTTCAAGCGCTCGCCGAACGCCTTCGAGACCTGGAGTCTCTGGAGCTCGTCCACGTGCTTCTCCTCGGAAAGGACCCCCTGGATGCCCCCGAAATTCGGGACCGGGTGTTCCACCGTTCTCTTTTTGTGGGACCTTCGGATCGGGAGGCGGTGAACGAAGGACGGGGGGGCTATGCCCCCACCCATCTCCACGAGATGCCCCGGCTTTTCCTGGAAGGCCATATTCCTCTCGATGTGGCCGTAATCCACACCTCTCCACCGGATGAGCACGGCTTTCTGTCTCTGGGGGTTGAGGTCCTCCTGTCCAAAGCCGCCGTCCATGCGGCCCGGCGTGTGATCGCCCTTGTGAACGAGCACATGCCCCGCACCCACGGGGACTCCTTCGTCCACCTCTCCCAGGTGGATCTCATCGTGGAACATGCCACCGAACTCCCGGAGCTGAACCGGAAACAGCCCACGGAGGTGGAATTCCGGATCGCGCAGTACATCGCGGACATGATTGAGGATGGGGACACCCTCCAGCTGGGCATCGGAGGGATCCCGGACGCGGTGCTTCAGCTTCTGGAAGGACGCCGGGATCTCGGCATTCACACCGAGATGATCTCGGACGGCATCATGGAAGGTGTGGAAAAAGGCATGATCACCGGGATGCGCAAGACCCTGCACCCCGGCAAGGTGATCGGAACCTTTATCCTGGGCTCCCGCAGGCTCTACCGGTTTGTGCACGACAATCCCCTGTTTGAACTCCACCCCGCCGATTACACCAACGACCCCTACCGGATCGCCCAGAACGAACGGATGGTGGCCATCAACTCGGCGCTGGAGGTGGACCTCACCGGCCAGGTGTGCGCGGACTCCATCGGGACGTACATCTATTCCGGATTCGGCGGTCAGGTGGATTTCATCCGGGGTGCCGCGAGGTCCCGCGGTGGACGCCCCATCATCGCCATGCCCTCCACAGCAAAAGGTGGAACGCTTTCCCGGATTGTGTCCACGCTCAAACCGGGAGCCGGGGTGGTGACCACCCGGGCGGATGTGCACTATGTGGTGACCGAATATGGGGTGGCTCATTTGTTCGGGAAAACCCTCCAGGAGCGCACCCGCGCCCTCATCGACATCGCCCATCCAGACTTTCGGGAGGAACTGGAACGGGCAGCCTGGGAGCGCAAACTCCTCTCCCGATCCTTCCCGGGCTTTTCACCGGAGCCCTGAACCGCCCGACCGTTTCGGTTTGATGCTTCGCGGTTTTCCGCGTATAATTGGCGTGTTCCCGCCCTGAACGCAAGGATTGGGGATGCGGGGTTGATGGGGCGGATGAGAGTCGTAAATAAAGGAGGTTTATTGTGCGGTTTTCGCGGTTTCTGGCACCCACGCTGAAAGAGGATCCCAAAGAGGCGGAGGTTCTCTCCCATCGCCTGCTTCTGCGGGGTGGCTTTTTCCGCCCCCATATGAGCGGGGTGTTCATCTTTCTCCCCCTCGGATGGCGGGTGCTTCAGAAGGTGGCCCGGATCATCCGGGAAGAAATGGACCGGATCGGGGCTCAGGAAGTTCTGATGCCGTCTCTCACGGCCAGCGAGGTGTGGAAGGCCACCGGCCGGTGGGAAGCCTTTGGACCCGATATGTTCCGCCTGAAAGACCGGAAAGGGCGGGATCTTGCCCTGGCTCCCACCCATGAGGAGCTCATGACCCTCCTGGCGAAAAACCACTTCCGGTCTTACCGGGATCTGCCCCAGATCCTCTATCAGATCCAGACCAAATTCCGGGATGAACCCCGGCCCCGGGGTGGCGTGCTCCGCTCCCGGGAATTTGCCATGAAAGACTCCTACAGTTTTGACGCCACCTGGGAGGGGCTGGACGAATCCTACGCCCTTCATGACCAGGCTTACCGCAGGATTTTTGACCGGGCGGGGCTTCAATACGTGGTGGTTTCGGCATCTTCCGGTCTCATGGGTGGAAGCCAGTCCGAGGAATTCATGGTGCTTTCGGAAGCCGGAGAGGACCGGCTTGTGCTTTGCGAATCGTGCGGTTATGCTGCCAACATTGAGGTGGCAGAGGGCAGGCGGACGGATTCCACCGTTTTTTCTCCCTTCCAGACCCGGGAAAAGGTCGACACACCGGGTGTGCGGAGCGTGGAGGAAGTCGCGCAGTTTCTCGGCGTGACACCGGAACTCATCATCAAAGGACTGGTGGTCCGGACCCCCACCCGCATGCTTATGGTTCTGGTTCGGGGGGATCGGGATCTTGCCGAAAGCAAACTTCAGCGGGCGCTGGGAGAAGAAGTGCGACTGGCCACACCCGAAGAGGTTCTCTCCGTGTTCGGGGTGCCCATCGGTTTTGTGGGACCGGTGGATGCGCCCCCGGAGGTGGAGATCATCGCGGATCTGTCGGTCCAGACTGTGGAACGGGGTGTGGTGGGTGGAAACGAGGAGGACACCCACTATGTGGGCGTCACCCCCGGGGTGGATTTCCCCGTCTCCCGGTATCTGGACCTGGCCCTGGTGAAAGAAGGGGACCGCTGCGCAAAGTGCGACGCGCCCCTTTCTTTCCGGAACGCCATTGAGGTGGGACACATTTTCAAACTGGGAACCAAATACTCTGAGGCGCTGGGGGCCTTTTTCACCGATGCCGAAGGGAAGGAGCATCCCATCATCATGGGCAGCTACGGCATCGGCCTTGCCCGGGTGATGGCCGCGGCGGTGGAGCTGTATGCCGACGCAAAGGGCATTCGCTGGCCCATCTCCATTGCGCCCTTTGAGGTGGCCCTTCTGGATCTGGATCCCGGGCGTTTCGGGAGCACGTCAGAGCAGCTGTATACCGCCCTTCAGGACAGGGGCGTGGAGGTGGTCTGGGACGACCGGAGCGTGTCGGCGGGTGTGAAGTTCAAGGATGCGGACCTGATCGGATATCCCTTCCGGCTGGTGGTTGGGGAACGGGGGATGAAGGAAAACAAGGTGGAACTTCAGCGCCGGTGGGACGGGACCTCACAGCAGGTTTCGGTGGGCGAGGCCGTGTCCCGCCTTGCCCAATGGGTGGATGATGAGAGAAGACATTATCACACGGGTTGAGGAGATCATTGCCCCGATCCTGGAGGCCCACCGGTATGTGCTGGTGGACGTGGAACTGCGGGGCCGACCGGGACGGTTTCTCCTCCAGATCTTTGTGGACCGGGAAGCCGGGGGCATCACCATCCGGGAGCTCAAAGCCCTCTCGGAGGAGATTTCCGCCCACCTGGACGTGGAGGATCCCGTTCCGGGACGCTACACCCTGGAGGTCTCCTCGCCCGGTCTGGACCGTGTGCTGAAAAAAGATCGCGAGTTTCGCTGGGCGCTCGGAAAGCGGGTCCGGGTCACGCTGACCTCCGGAGAGGTGGTGGAAGGCACGCTGGTTCACGTGGATGCCTCCACCCTTTCCCTTTCGGGAGGGGGAACCACCCGGGAGATTTCCCGGGAAGAGGTGGCCCGCGCCCGGCTTGCCGAACTTCCTGAACTTCGAAAATAACGTGGGAGGTGGGAGCATGGCCAACGCGTTTATTCTGGATTTCATTGAGTCCATCACCCGGGAACGCCGGGGAATCAGCCGGGAGTTTGTGGTGGAGACACTGGAATGCCTTCTCACAGACATCCTGGCCAAAACCTGGCGGGCTCCGGAAACGGAAGAAACCCGGAAGTGGAAAGAAAACAAGTGCAAGATGGAGCATCCCTTTGTTCGGGTCCGCCTCAACCCCCAGACGGGGGATCTGGACATCCGGGTTCGGCGAACGGTGGTGGAGCGGGTGACCAATCCTCACTTCGAGATCTCGGTGATGGAAGCCCGCCGGAAACTGGGCCACGAACCGGTGATCGGGGAAAGCATCTGGGAAGAAGTTTCTCTGGAGCAGATTCCCCGCTCGGCCATCAAACGGCTCCAGCACCGGTTCAAAGACACCATTGTGGATGAGGAACGCCGTCAGATCGTGAAGGAATTTAAGCTCCAGGTGAAGAGCATCCGCCGGGGGAAAGTTCAGAAGGTGGATAAGAACGGACTCTTTGTGAGCATTGACAAGGTGGAAGGGTTCCTTCCAAACCGGGAGATGATCCCCGGTGAGCGCTATCGCCCGGGTGACACCCTCCGGGTGATGGTCCTCCGGGTGGACGAAGAGCGCCGCAATCAGCCGCAGATCATTCTGTCCCGAACCCATCCCGACTTTCTCCGGGGGCTCCTGGAAATGGACATTCCGGAGGTCGCGGAAGGGAAGGTGGAGATCAAAGCGGTGGCCCGCCGTCCGGGGGTGCGGGCGAAGGTGGCGGTGTGGAGTTCGGATCCCCGGCTGGATCCCGTAGGCATCGTGGTCGGCCATCGGGGAACCCGTCTTCTGCCCATCCAGCGGGAACTCCAGGGGGAGCGGATTGACGTGGTCCGTTATTCCCCGGATCCCGTGGAATTCGCTGCTCTGGCCCTTTCGCCCACCGATCCCCTGATCGCCTATCTCACCACCGACGAAGAAGGCAACGAATATATCCTGGTGGGTGTGCGGGACGAAGAGATCTCCGAAGCCAAAGGGAAAGAAGGGATCAACGTGATCCTCGCCTCCGATCTGGTGGGACGCCGGATTGAGGTGGTGGAGTTTTCCAAGGTTCCACCGCCCCCCAACGGGATTTCCATCTATGACCTGGACCTCCCGGAATCCGTTCAGCGCATCTTCCGGACAGCCCGGAAATACGTGTTCACCGAGGTTCCCTCCCTCGCAGAAATGCACCGGCTCGGGCTGGATGAGGACACGGCCATGCGGATTCTGGACGAGATTGAGCACAAACTGAGAGAAAGGGTGACCCATGCCTGAGAAAAAACCCAAACCCACCTCCCCCAAAGGGAAACGTGTCCGGGACCTCGCCAAAGAGGTCTCCCTCTCACCCAGCGCGGTGATGGACCTTCTCCGGGAGATGGGCTACCGGGTCCGCTCCCACCAGTCGGTGATCACGGAAGAAATGGAGGAAGCGGTCCGGGAGAAAATTGCCCAGACCCGGAAAGAAGCGAAAGAATCCCTGGTGCAGCGGAAGAAAATCTGGGGACAGGAGGAGCCGTCACGGGAAAAATCCCGGGAAGCCCAGCCGGCTCAACCCCAGGAGCGCGAACGCCCGACCCGAAAACCCCGCCGTCGTCCTCCCCAGAAAGCCCGCACCCAGGAACCTCCGGCAACGAAAGAAGAGAAAAAGCAACTTGTGATTCCCGGGCAGATCACCCTCCAGGAACTCGCCCACATGATGGGGGTGGAGCCCGTGGAACTCGTGAAAAAAACCCTCGAACTGGGGGTCCCCACCTCCATCAACCAGACCCTCACGGAAGACCTGGTCCAGCTCCTGGCCGAAAGCTATGGCTTTGAAGTGGTGACGGAGCGCGAAGAAACGTCTGCCCCTCGTCCTGAGACGGTGGAAGGGGAAGAGGAAGGGGAGCCCCGTCCCCCTGTGGTCACGGTGATGGGTCACGTGGACCATGGAAAAACCACCCTGCTGGACTATCTGCGCAAATCCTCGGTGGCCGCCCAGGAAGCCGGGGGAATCACCCAGCACATCGGCGCCTACCGGGTGCCGGTGGGAGATCGGTGGATCACCTTCATTGACACACCGGGACACGAAGCCTTCACCGCCATGCGGGCCCGGGGGGCCCAGGTCACGGACATCGTTGTGCTTGTGGTGGCCGCCAACGAAGGGGTGAAACCCCAGACGGTGGAAGCCATCAACCACGCGAAAGCGGCAGGTGTGCCCATCATCGTGGCCATCAACAAAATGGACCTTCCGGAGGCCAATCCGGATCGGGTGAAACGGGAACTTTCCCAGCACGGGCTGATTCCGGAGGAGTGGGGCGGCGACACCATCATGGTGGAAATTTCCGCCAAGACCGGGATGAACGTGGACACCCTCCTGGAAGCCCTGCTCCTCAAAGCCGAAGAACTGAACCTCCGGGCCATCCCGGAAGGTCCGGCAGCCGGAACGGTGCTGGAAGCCCGGCTGGATCGGGGCATGGGTCCCGTGGCCACCGTGCTGGTGCAGCGGGGGCGTCTCCACGTTCGGGACGTCTTTGTGTGTGGCACGACGTGGGGCCGGGTCCGGGCGATGTACGATGAACATGGCAAACGGGTGAAAGAAGCCGGACCGGCCACCCCCGTGCTGGTGCAGGGGTTCAGCGACCTCCCCCACACCGGGGATCGGCTGGAAGTGGTGGAAGATGAAAAAGTCGCCCGTTCCGTCGCCGAAGAGCGCTCAACGCTGAAGCGGGAGCAGTTGCTCCGGGGCGAGCGCACCCTGCGGATCAAGCGGGTTCAGGAGATGATCCAGAAGGGGGAAATCCGGGAGATTCCCTTCATCCTGAAAGCCGATGCCCTGGGTTCCGTGGAAGCCATTGCCGACGCCCTGTCCCGCATCGAGGTGCAGGGAATCCGTCCGGTGCTCATTCACTCCGGCGTGGGCATGGTCACCGAAGCCGATGTGGAGCTGGCGGATGCAAGCGGGGGGCATATCATCGCCTTCCACACCCGCCCCGACAGTAACGCCCGGAAGCTCGCCGAGGAGAAAGACGTGGAAATCGCCCAGTTCCGGGTGATCTACGAACTTCTCCAGCATGTGGAACGGGTGATCCGATCCTATGTGGAGCCCCAGTTCCGGGAGGTGGTCCTCGGACGGGCGGAGGTCCGCAAGGTCTTCAAGCTCAAGGTGGGTACGGTTGCAGGATGCCTGGTGCTGGAAGGGCGGGCCCGGCGGGATGCGAACGTGCGGGTTCTCCGGGACGGTGCGGTGATCCACACGGGGGAAATCGCCTCCCTTAAACACTTCCAGGAGGACGTTCAGGAAGTTCCGGCCGGGATGGAGTGCGGAATCCGCCTCAAAAACTTCCAGAAAGTCAAGGAAGGGGATGTGCTGGAATTCTTCACCCTTGAGGAAATCCCCGTATGATCGTGGGCGTGCTTGAGGTGGAATTGCTCCTCTTCGACGCGTCCTCTCTGAAGGAGAAGCGCAAAATCCTTCGGAGCCTCAAAGACCGGCTTGCAGGCCGGTTCAACGTGTCCGTGGCGGAGGTGGACGGTCAGGACCTCTGGCAGCGCAGCACCTTCGCCTTTGCGGTGGTGGGAAAGGACGGAGCCTATGTCTCCCGCATACTTCAGGAAATCCTTGAGTTTCTGGATCAGGACGCACGGTTTGAAATCACGGCACACCGGATGGAGTTCCGATGAAATCAACGCGCATCGTGGAAAAGAAAGTGGTAATCCCCAACCGGCTGGGGATTCATGCCCGTCCGGCCCAGCTTCTTGCCCAGGAAGCGGGCAAGTTTCGTGCTCGTATCGTGATTGAAAAGGACGGTGTGGAGGTGGAAGCCCGGAGCATTCTGGGACTCATGATGCTGGTTGCCGCCCAGGGATCGGTCATCACCGTTCGGGCGGAAGGTGAGGATGCTCAGGAGGCAGTGGACGCCATTGTGCGTCTCGTGGAGTCCGGGTTCGGAGAGGAATGAAATGGCACGGGAACACTCTCCCACCGAAACGACACCCCGTGAACGGGTGATCCGTGGGATTCCCGTCTCCAGCGGGATCGTGGAGGGAACCCTCCTGGACATCCGGCTGGAGAGCGGAGGAAGTCACCCCGCAACAGCCCTCGATCCCGAAGAGGAAAAAGAGCGTTTCCTTTCCGCGGTGGAGCGGGTGCTTGAAAAAATCCAGCAATCCCAGCGCTACCTGTCCCCTGAACTCCGGGGATTTCTGGTGTTTGAAGAACAGGTTCTCCGGGACCAGAACTTTCGCTCCCGGGTTCTGCGGCTCATTGAGGCCGGATATCCCGCCGAGCGCGCCATTGCCATGACCCTGGAGGAGTTCGCGCGCCCCATGGAACAGGCGGAATTTCCGGTGTTCCAGGACCGGGCCCGGGAACTCCACGCCCTGGCCCGGGTGCTTTCCCAGGAAGCCCGGAGCGGTCTTCCCCATCGCCTGACTCCCGAAGATGGGGACATCCTGGTGAGCGATCATCTGAGTGTCCAGGAAGCCATTGAGATCGTGCGCAACGGATTCAAAGGCGTCATCCTGACACGAGGGGGGAAAACCTCCCATCCCGTTCTTCTCCTTCGGGACTTTCGCCTTCCCCTGCTCATTCAAACCGAGGATTTTCCGGAGGAAAATGTGACCGGAACCCCGGCCATCCTGGACACCCGCCGGGGTCTGGTGATTCTCTGGCCATCCCCTCAAACTCGCAGCCAGTATCGGCAAATCCTCCAGGCCTGGGCAAATCGGGAAGCCGAACTCCTTGCCCTCCGGGAGGTGGAAACCTCCACCCGGGACGGGCTGGTGATCCACCTTCTGGCCAACGTGGAACTTCCGGAAGAGATTCCCCTTCTCAAACAACTCGGCATTCGGGGTGTGGGGCTGCTCCGGACCGAGATGCTTTTCCACACCCATCAGGGGGTGGATGAGCAGGAAGCCTTCTATCGTAAAGTGGCTGAAGATATGGCCCCTCACCCCGTGACGGTGCGTCTGTTTGATCTGGGGGGGGACAAAGTGCTGGATCTCCCCCAGGAGACCAATCCCTTTCTGGGCCTCCGGGGGGTGAGGGTGCTGCTCAGGGCGCCGGAGCTCCTTCACACCCAGATCCGTGCCATTCTCCGGGTGCACCGGGATACCCACAACCTCCGGATCATGATCCCCATGGTGACGTCCCTGGAAGAAGTCCTTCAGGTGAAAGAAATCCTCTTTCAGATCGGCCGTGAGGAGGGGCTTTCGGAAAAGGATCTTCCCCAGCTCGGCATGATGGTGGAAACGCCCGCCGCCGCGCTGATGGCCGAAGTTTTTGCCCACCACGTATCCTTTTTTTCCATCGGAACCAACGATCTCACCCAGTACGTTCTGGCCATTGACCGGACCCATCCCCTCCTGCAGTCGGAATTCCACCACCTCCATCCCGCCGTCCTCCGCCTCCTGTGGTTCACCGTGAAACGAGCGCAGAAAGCCGGGGTGTGGATCGGGATTTGTGGGGAAATGGCCTCGGACCTTGAAGCCCTGCCTCTCCTTATCGCCCTGCGGGTGGAGGAACTTTCCATGAGTCCCTCCGTCTATCTGGACGCCAAAGGCATCATCCATGCCCTGAACGGAGAAGCCACCCGGAAGCTCCTGGACCGGGCCCTCCAGGCCGAAACCCTCCGGGAAGTCCGGGAGCTCATCCGGGCCTTCTATCGGGAACACCTTCCCGAGATGGCCGACCTTGTCCTTCTCAACCAGGAGGAATCGTATGGAATATAAAGTGCTGGCCGTGATGCCCCAGAAACTCGCGTTCGGTTTTGAGCTTGCGGGCATTTCTTCCGTTGCCGTGTCCGAGCCGGATGAGACCCGGCGGGTGATCCGGGACCTCCTCCGGGCCGGCGATGTGGGCGTGGTGCTTCTCCACGAGAAGCTCTATGAATCGCTGGATTCCCGCCTCAAAAGCCGGGTTCTGGACAGCGTGATTCCCCTGTTTCTGGTGATCTCTCCGGAAGAAGCGGGGGAGCGGAACGTGGAAGCCTATGTGGAAAAACTCATCAAGGACGCGGTGGGTTATTCCATTCGCCTTCAGAAACACTCCGCCTGACCATGGGCTTCCCTGGTGGAACAACCGGCCGACTGTCTCAGTGGATCCTCCTGGGGCTTCTGATCCTGATCCTGGGGGTGGGTGGATTCTGGATCACCCGTCCCCGCGCGGGCATCCCGGCCCTCACGGCGGAAGTCCTGAACGGCACCCGGGAGCCCCGGCTTGCCTGGCGAACCACCCTGTGGCTCCGGGAACGGGGGGTGGACGTGTGGTATTACGGCAACGCCCCCGAAGACACCGTCCAGACCACCTTTATCCTTGCCGTCACCTCCGACCCGGACAAGGCCGAGCGCCTCTCCCGCGCCCTCCCCTGCCATCCACCGGTGGAGCACAAAGAAGACCCCGTTCGGGTGGTGGATGTGGTGATCGTTCTTGGAAAGGACGCATCCCGGTGTTTCCCTGGGCTTGAATCCGTTTCTCTTCAGTATTGACATGGCGGTGTTCCGAACCTCGCTGGTGGTGCGCTTCCGGGACCTGGATGCCATGGGGCACGTGAACAACGCCACCTATCTCACCTATCTGGAAGAAGCCCGCGTCCGGTTCTGGGACCATCTGGCCAGCCTCTATCCCGGTGTGACGCCCGACCGGTTCCCCTTTGTGGTGGCCCGCGCGGAGATTGACTACCGCGCCCCTCTCTTCCTGGGCGACCGGGTGTGGATTGATCTGTGGGTGTCCCGGGTAGGCACGAAGAGCTTTGATTTCACCTATGTTCTCCGCAACACCGCCATGGAGGAGGTGGCCCGGGCCCGCACCGTCCAGGTGTATCTGGAAAACGGCCAGAGCGCACCCCTTCCGGACTGGATGCGGGAACTTCTGGAGGTCTATGGTGAACGCACCCCTTCCGACCTGGCTTGATCTGGGAGTCCTTGCGGTCTTTCTCCTCTTCCTCATCCGGGGATTCTATCGGGGCGCCATCCGGGAAATCGTGATGATTCTGGGCATCCCGGTGGGTGTGGCCCTGACCGTGGCCCTGGCTCCGGGGGTTCGCCCTCTCGTGTACAAACTCTTCGGGGCCAGCAAAGGAGCCCATCTCCTGGTCTATCCGGTGATCTTTCTCCTCCTTGTGGGTGCCCTGAGGGTGCTGGCGGAGGTGGCGGCCCGGCTCCTCCAGTGGACGGGCGTGGGGCTGTTTGACCGGCTTCTGGGACTCATGCTCGGTGCGGTCGAGGGCTTGCTGATTGCGGGCGGGGTGGGGGCTGTCCTGCAGGCCACCCCTCCCGGTGCTCGGATCGTGGCCCAGACCCACGTCCTGAAACACCTCGTGCCCCTCCTCCACGTGGCCGTCCAGATCGGAAAACGTCTGGCGTGGGGGCCATGAAGGTCGCCCTTTTCGGCGGGCGGTTTGATCCCGTCCACATCGGTCATCTCATCGTGGCCCAGGACGCGGCCGAGTTTCTCGGGGTGGACCGGCTCTTCTTTCTCCCCTCTCACAACCCTCCCCACAAACCCGCTTTTGCCCCCTTTGAAGATCGATACACCATGGTGCAGCGTTCCGTGGAGGACGATCCCCTCCTGGACGTCCTGGACGCGGAACGCCGGCTCAACCTTCCCAAAAGCTACACCGTGGAGGTTCTCCGCCGCCTCCTTCCCGAACTCCGGGCGGACGAAGTGTTTTTCCTGATGGGTTCGGACGAATTTCGGAACATCCACAGCTGGTATCGCTACGAAGAACTTCTCCAGATGGTGCAGGTGGTGGTGCTGAAGCGCCCCTTCTATGAAGTGGAGGTCGTGCCGGAAGCCCTGAGCCGGGTCCGGTTCATCGGCCGTCGGGAGGTAGAGGTTTCTTCGTCGGAAATCCGCAAACGAATCCGGGAGGGACGGCCCTTCCGGTATCTCGTCCCCGAACCCGCCTACCGGTATCTCCTGGAGCGAAACCTCTATCGGGAACCCTCTCCCGCCTGAAGGGGACCATCTCTGGATTCGCGGAGGATCGTGTGAATCGCCTCACCACCTACAGGGCCATGCTCCTGGGGCTGTATGCCGCCGGAGGCGTGGCGGTCGTCCCGGTGCTCCTGGGTCTGGAGGTGTCCGCCTTTTTCTTCCTCTGGATCTGGCTTGCCCATCTCCTTCTGGAATGGCGCCGGGGCGCCCTGATCCAGGGGACCGCCGCCACGGTGCTGGCCTATGCCCTTTCCCTGGGCATTTTCTTCGTGGGACCCGGGACCATCTTTGACCGGATTTATCTGTTTTTGCTGTGGCTTCTCACCGTCCGGTATCTCACCCCCAAAGCCGTTCGGGACGCCTTCCAGATCCTGATTCTGGCTGTGGCGGTACTGGCTGCAGGCGGTGTGCTGTATCCCGACCCCATCTTTGGCGTGGTGTTCGTGGTGTTTCTCGCGCTTTCCATCCTCACCGCAAGCCTGACCTATGTGTATGCCGAACTGGGGGACGTGCCCCTCCGGATGCGGGAGATCCGGGCTCTGCTTGCCAGCCTGCTCCCGTATGAACTCGCCACACTCTTCCTGTCGGTGTTCTTCTTCGTGTTTCTCCCCCGGAGTGCCCTGCCCCTCTTTGCCCCGGTGCTCCGCACATCGGATCAGGCGGTGGGGATCACGGACACCTTGGACTTCGGGGGGCTTTCCCCCCTTCTTCAGGACCCCACACCCGTGGCCCGGGTGGTCCCGCTCTCCCGAACATCCCGGAGTCTCTATCTTCGCCTCGTGGAATACGCCGAAACGGACGGCCGCCACTGGTTTCCCCGGCGGATGCTTCCCCATTCTCCCCGCCTGGCACCGGGCGGGACATCCGAGCGCTTTGAAGTGGTGGTGGAGCCTCTGCGCATCTCTTATCTCCCGGTGGTGAACGGAACCGCACACCTGGATGGAGGGCCTCCCCCTTCCCGGTGGTATTTTCAGGAAAACGGAACGGTCTGGCTGGAACCTCCCGCCCGGGGACTCCGTCACCGGTTTGAGGTGTTGCGGCGGACCGTGCCCTATGTGGACCCTCCGCGACGGATCCATCTCCGTATCCCTCCCGATGTGCCCTCCCTTCTCTGGGACAGCCTCACGGCGTGGGCTCAGGGCGAAACGGATCCCCGGCGTCTCGCGGATCGCATCCAGAAAAAATTCTGGAGTTTTCAGTATTCGCTGAATCCTCCACGGACCGCCGGACACCCTCTGGAAGCGTTCATGCGGGCACGGACGGGCTATTGTGAATACTTTGCCGCCGCCATGGCCCTAATGCTCCGGAAGGCGGGCATTCCTGCCCGGGTGATCGGGGGGCTGGCCGGCGGGATGTGGAACGGGGAAGGGGGCTACTGGATGTTCCGCCAGCAGGACGCCCACACGTGGGTGGAGGCCTGGATTCCCGGAGAAGGGTGGGTGATGTTGGACCCCACCCCTCCCGTTCGTTTCACCGCCGAAGAGGCGGAACTTTCGGGGTTTGCGGCGTGGTGGGACTACCTCCGGCTTCTGTGGGCCCGGCGGGTGGTGCAGTATTCCCGGGAAGACCAGATGCGGCTTGTGTTTTCCGGTATGGAGGGCGTGCGGACGTGGCTGCGCAAAGGGGGATTTGCCGCGTTTTACCTGTCTCTTTTTCTCGCCCTCCTTTTTCTCCTCCGCAAAAAGGAGGATCGGGATCCCGTGGTCCGGGAGATGGAGGCCCTTCTGGAGATCCTGTCCCGGAAAGGCTACACCCGTTCACCCGGTGAAGGGCTCCGGGACCTGGCGTCCCGGGTGAATCTCTCCCCCTTCACAGAACTGGTGGAAGACTACTACGCCTATCGGTTCGGGAAGAGAAAAACCCCCCGGGCCCTTCTCCTCTCCCGCATCCGCCACACCCGCACCTTTTTGGAGCAGCACGAACAGGCAGGCTGACGAGAGGCCCAGACAGGCCCTACCCTTCCTGCGCCTTTTCTATCGGAATGCTCACCCGGATGGTGTTCGTGCCGTCCGAAACTTCCAGTTCCACGGTGAACGGGAGCGTTTCCGGAAGTTTGCCCCGGACCACGCCTCCCTCCACCCGGAATCCTTCGGGCTTCAGCACCCTGAAGGTGAGGGAATCCCCTTCCGGATCCTCAAAGTGGGGACGAATCTCCACGTCGGTGGCGGTGGCCTCCACGTCCGCTCCTTTGAATTCCGGCGGGGCGTTCAGGACGTCCACCCGCACCACATCCTCCAGAGACTTCCCATCGGGGAGATCCACCCGCACCGTGAAATAGACGCTTTCGCCCGCTTTGAGGGGAGGGTCAAACCGGGCGGTGAGGTCCGGTGTGGTGCTGGAGGCCACCATCTGGCTTCCCCGGAAAAGGGCCCAATAGAGCCGGCCCTCCTGCCGGAGGCGGAGGGTGGCCTGGAGCTCCTTCGTGCCCGTGCGCACCGGAAAAGGCTCCAGAACCACCCCCGCCACCGGGGATTGTGCCAGGAGAAACAGCACCCCGATGACGTTCATTCCTGTGCCTGAAACTTCTCTTGCAATCTGGAGACGTACGTTTGTCCAAGCTGCTGGAGAGCGGGCGGGTTCAACACCACCACCTCCACCACTTCCCCCGTCTCCGGATTCAGTCCGAGGGCGAGAATCTGGTTCCGGGGGAGTTTCAGGTTTTCTCGGGGAAGAATCTGTCCATCCGGCGTGAGAAACACCGCATTCGGAGCAAGGGGAAAAGCATAGACCGGAGGAGGGGTTTCACCCTTCCACTGCGGACGCTCTGTGAAGTTTTCCCCTTTATGAGCCCGCTCTGCGAGTTCCATCAGAGGTGCCTGGAACACCACGATTTCATCACCCCCCAGTTTCTCAAAGAACCCGGCACTCCACGAAAGTCTGCCCCGCGAGGTCAGGGCCTCCCACTGACGGGCCATGGGGGCGAAGGCCTCCTGAAAGGCTTCCATCCGGGCCTCCAGCGTGGCCTCATCCACGCCCTGCGCCACCCCCGCAGTCGCCATCCCCAAACATCCGAGAAGGATCATCCATCCACGCATGGTTTTCCTCCCTATTGTGCCGGCATCGGCCGGAGGTGGCCAATCCGGGATTCAAGCCTTCGGTCACCACGCTCCCGGGTGACGGAAATAACGCCTTCACCCGTCTGAACGATCACGGACTGGGAGTTCTCACCGACGTGGAGAACCGGGGCAGAGGCAAGGCCCGATCCCACACGGATCATGCCCACCGCCTTGTCGCCCGGTCCGACGCCGAGCACCGCCTCGGTGGTGGGACTCCCGAGTTCCGACTGGAGGGCCCAGAGATAGGACGTCCCGCCCGCCTCACAGGGGGTCACCCGGTTCAGGTTGAAGGTGGTGAAATACACCACCCCTGCAAACACCAGGGGCATGGCCAGGACCTTGTGGGCGGGCATGGTCACCCGCCATCCGCCCTGGGCCACCACCCGGGCAAGAAGAGACTCCGGAGAGAAGTTCGGCCCACCCAGACGGATGGTGGCATCCCCCGTCGTGGTGTCCACAATCGTCTGAGCCCCCGTCACGTCGAGAAGACTGGTGAAGTTCACCAGGGGCCCGCCTCCCGTGGACGTCCAGGGATCCAGGATGCCGTAAAAGTACTCCATGGCGTTCGTGTCGGCCTGCTGGATGTTGAAGAACCGGCCCGTGCCCCCAAACACCCAGAGCTGCCCGCCTTTCTGGCGAAGGCTCACGTTCACTGCCGCCACCTGGGGTCTGGGGAGATCCATCACCCGGGTGAACGTCCAGGCGTTGGGATTGGGGTCCTCAAAGGTGTTCACCCGCACGAGATAGGCGCGGTCGCCCTCAATCACAGGGAAATAGATCACGTCCACGTGATAGTTCAGATCCACATCCACCGCCACCGGATCTCCGAGATAGGCGTTCCGATCCCCCACCCCCGGGAGATAATCCGCAACCCGGAACTTATAGACCACCGGAGATGGACCGGTGAGGGAGTTCAGGTCCACCACATAGAAATAGGCGTTTTTGGAGGGCGAGGTCCACCCGTCCAGGCTGTCCGGTCCCGAACCCAGCAGGGCAAACCACTGATCCTGCACCTTGGCCGCCGCCGGATAGGGCGTGCTGAATCCGAGATCCGGATCGGAGAATTCATAGAGAAGGGCGGGACGGGACACACCGGGATTCGTGACGTCCAGAAACATATAGCTGGACCGGCTGTCCGCACCGCACCCCAGGCGCATCCCCTGGATCAGGAGGGTCCCCCACCCCTGAGGATGACTCGGATCGGGGCTGAAAATCCGAACGTCCGTGGCCTTCCCCTTGAGGTCCACAAAGTAATAGTGACAGTAATCTCGGGTGGGATAGTCCTTCAGGCCTCCGATGGCCGCGTTGGGAATGAGGGCCCACAGTTCCTCCCCGAGGGGAGTGCCTCCGTCCAGGAGACGCCCGACCGTGTTCCCGCCACCGGCAAGGGACACATAGCGCCCGGCGTTGAAGGCATGGAGCATCCCGTCGTTTGCCCCCACATAAAAGGTCCCCCGACGATTCTTGTGGGTTTCGTAAAATTCGGCATAGGTGGCGTCCCCATACAGGATGTGATAGTTCTCCGCCGGCGTCCCCACATACGTGGGCGTGCCATACACGATGTCCCCCAGCTTCCAGGTTTCCTCATCGTCCCAGGAAAGATCCAGCTTTCGGTTGCGAAGCCCAGCCTGGTCCAGCCCCCGGATGTATTCCATGTAGTCCCGCACCATGTCTGCAGGGAGGCCCCATCTCGCGGAAAGGATCGCCACCACCGCGGGATCGCCGGGGTTGAACTCAAGAAGAGCAGCCGAGAGGGATGTCGTGTTGATCCAGATGTTGCGGTCATCGGGCTCCCGCTTCTGGAGACGCCAGCCTCCCGACCAGAGCATGAAGGACGTGTCCTGCGTGGTGGTGATCCCCAGAAGGCCATCCGGATTTCCATCGGCGTTGCCGTCGCTGTACATCTCTACCGTGGGATACAGATTTCCGCTTGCGGGCGGCTGCATCCGCAGAATGGGATCCTGATCCAGATCCAGCTGGCGGTTCCGGTTCAGGTCGCCCCGGAGGTTCCCCCAGGGATCGATCCAGAATCCCCGGATGTCCCCGATCCAGGTGGCCGAGCCTCCCCGGATGGGATGGCGGGCGAAATAGAAGGCCATGGCCGTGGTTCCTTCACCCTTGGACCCGGTGGACACCACGCCGACGGCCGTCCCGGACTGGGCCCGGGCGATGATGGACAGGAGGGCGTTGCGGATGGCGTTCTCAATGTCCTTTCCGGACTGGGCGTAATAGGCTTCCCCATCCCCGTTTTTGGCGATGTCGCTGAAGAGCTGGTAGCCCCGCGGATGCCCGAAGGTGAACACCCCATAGGTCTTCACAAGCTGGGTTCCGGGGATATCCGATCGCACGTCCACTCCCCGTCCCCTGCAGTCGTTCATGTAACAGGCGTAATCGTCCGCGATGTCATCACACCCGTCACAATCCGCACAGCATCCCCACCAGTAAGGGTTCGTATCCCCCCGATTCCCGTCCCGGTCATAATCCCGGCGGTCATATCCCGGAAAATGTCCGGAATCCACCAGATAATCGTCGCTGTTGGATTCCCCGTCCCCGATGATGAGCACAAAAGACTGCCGGCAAGACATCTCCACCCCGGTGCGCCAGTCCTTCCATGGATCTTTGGTTCCACCGGCTCCGCCCCCCATGCCAAAACTGTTCCAGTGGGTGTCCCGTTTCCAGGCAAGGTAATGGTAGGCAGCCAGGAGGGCATCGGCCACGCCGGTGCCTCCTTTGGCATAAATCCCGTTAATCGCATCGTACAGACGCTTGATGTCCGGATCAAATTCCACTTCAAAGGGCTCATAGACCACCCTTTGAGGATCCCGGTCAAAAGCAAACACCCCCCACCGGGGACTGCCAGGGTCCCACCGTCCATCCAGATCCTTGTCTGAAAGTTGCCGAAAAATCCCGATGCGGCTTGCAACCGGCTCCGACGAGACATCCACCGTCGCGGAATAGTTCCCCACTTTATTCCAGTCCCCTTTTTCCCAAACGTAAAGAGTGAAGTTCGGTTTTAGTCCGGATCGGTCGAAATCAAACCACTTTCCGTTTCTCGCACGGACCGTCGCACAGTTCCCTCCATACCAGTAACAGTATCGCCAACCTGGTGTGTATCCCCTGGACACGATCCGGTTTTTAAGGATTTGTCCCGTTGGGGTTCCCTCACCGCCCGTGAGCACCTTTTTCAAGACATCCATCCGAGACATCAGCGCCCAGTTCAGGAGGTTTCCCGACATCACAGGGTGATTTTTGTCGGAAATATCAATCACATTTCGATAGGGGTCAGGGCCTACAGGCCGCCACACTCCACTTCGGTACTCATACAGCTTGTTGGAGTTGAAGTTTCCGTAATAATCGTAGCCGGGGTCGTAATCGCCCTGTCCAAGAGGACCGCTCCCGTCGGGATCCAGCTTCCAGTAGGCCCGCCAGCCCATGCTTCCCGATTTGTCAAACACGATGAGCACGTTGGGCGGAACCGCCGTCCCCGAAAGGGGCGGCAGCTGACACCGGGCCTGGGCATGGACCATGCCCGGAAGCCCTGCCACCAGTCCCCACACCATCCACCGCCATCTCATGACAAACCTCCTTGTGTTCATGGAAGACCCAGAAGCCGGATATACAGGGCTTCCAGCCGGCTCCGGGCCGGAAGACCGCTTCCCCGCGCCTGGGAAAGCCCCAGGATATACGTGGCGATCCCTCCCCGCACGGCTCCCGCACCGATGGATTCATATCCCATGGCAAAGAGCAGGGACGAACCGGGAACGGGAATGGAGAAGAGCCGGCGGGAGGAGGCATCCACCTGGTATCCATGGGGAAAGCCCACCGAAACCCGCACGGTGTCTCCCCTCTCGGCCCGCTCCACATTGTCCCTGAAAAACAGCACATCCATTCCGCCCATGGCCGCCTGATAGGCCAGCACCGCCCGCCGGACCGTGCCCTGAACCTCCAGCGCCCGCTGGACGGTGAAATAGGTCACGGCCGTCAGTCCCAGAATAAAGGCGCCCACCACAATGAACGTCACCAGCGCCGAACCCCGTTCGTTCCTCATAACGTCCTCCTACAGGTTTTTGGGCGCCACCTGCACGTCCAGAAGGTCTCCAAAATTCTCCGCCCGCAGGGCAGGGGGAATGCTGACGGTGGTGTTCCCGATGGACACGGAAGGAGGAACCGGGCTTGCCCCTTCTCTTCGGGTAAACCCCCGAAGAACCAGGGCCTGAACCCGGATGGCCCGGAGAAAGCGGAAATCGTCCGGTGGGAAATTGGAAAGATCGTCCCGCCACTCGCCCGGGTCGTCGATCCCGTTGTTGTTGGCATCCACCCAGACCTGGACCTGGAAGGCATACACCCCGTCCATGAAGACCTCCCCGTTGCGGAGGAGCTGGTTGGTGGCCGGATCCAGATGATATTCCGCGGCCAGAATCCCGCTGGAGCCATAGGCCACCAGGCCGGCGATGGGTGTGACGTTCCGGTCCAGAGTGAGTTCCATCGCCTCCCACGTGGTCCCCGACCGGGGATCCGTCCAGGGAACATTCCGGACGGCGGTCACCGCCGCCGTATCAAAATCGGCACTCTCGATGCTTCCTCCCAGCGCTGTGATGAGGAGCACCGTGTCTCCCACGGCAAAATCCCGGAAGGGGTGGTTCCACCGCAGAACCAGCACCCTGTCGGTGGGGACAAAGGAACCTTCCAGCACAATGCTCCACTTCCCCCGCTGGGGCTCCACCCCCAGGTTGACCCCCCGGATCACCAGGCTGTCCGAGCGGGCGTTCACGTTGTCATAGAGTTCCAGGGGGACATACCGACCATAGAGATTGGGGGGGATCCCATATCCGGCCATGGAGAGATCCCACTGGAGAATCCGGGCGGCCACCGCCTCGTCCGTAACCGTCCCCCCCACGGACTGGGCAAAGGCAAGGCTGCGCGCCGAAGCGGTCATGAGGGAAATGGCGCTCACCAGGAAAATCGCGGTGAGAGCCACCACCACGATCATCTCCACCAGGGTGAATCCCCTGTGATTGTTCGCCATCGCTCTCATCAGGGTGCCTCCCTCTGCTTGAGGGTCCACGCCTCCACCGCCAGGCGGGGATCCAGAGACGGGACGGCCCGAACCCGGATCTCATAGGACTGCGTGTCCACCGGCTGGATGGTGATGTTCACAAACACCGTCTCCCCCTGTCGCGTCTGGGTCACCACCGTTTCCTGATGAAACCCCACCAGGCCCGCAAGGGCCTCCGGCGTCAGGGCATGATACCGCTCCAGGATGTTGCTGGCCACCACCGAAAGGCGGTTCCGGGTCACATTCATGCCTGCCTGGCGGACCTGGCTCACCATGAGGGGACCGAGCCCTCCCAGCAAAATGGCAAAGAGGGCGATGGCCACCAGCACCTCCACCAGCGTCATGCCCCGATGGCGTTTATTTCTCATGTTCCGAAAGCCTCCATCCTGTATTGTTGGGGTTTTTCCAGATCCGGACTGCCCCTCCCGGCGTGATTTCCACCCCCGCCGCATGAACCCCCGAAGGATCACAGAACACCATGATGCCCTGGGGCGTGAGGGCACCCGTGAGGTTCACCACCACCGTATCCACCGGTGAAAGCCCGGACGGCGGCGCAGCGCAGCCGGATCCCAGACGGGGCAGTTCATCCCGTCCCCGGAACACCCACCGGTTGCTGTCGGCCACAAAGGCTTCCAGCACCAGTTCGTTTCCGTTCCGGATCACCCGGACATAGGTTCCCTCCGCCATGGCCATGGCCCGGGCACGCTGAAAGAGCCCCTTCACCCGGGAGGCCGCTTCCAGTTCCGGGCGGGATCCCCGGAGAACGCGAGAGGACATCCATGCTGCCCCCAGGATCACCGCCATAATGGCCACCACCACCATGATTTCCACCAGGGTCATTCCCCGGGACCGCAGGCGATCCATGCACACCTCCCTGTGTGTATTAACTATATGCGCCCCCTGCAAGATTGTCAACCATCTCATGGAGAGCAAAAATGTTGCCAGACCCATCCATGGCTGGATCGCCCACCCTTCGGGCGTTTCTCCTCCGGTTGGATTTGCGTCCTGCGAATTCTTTTGCGCTTTGCGAATTTTCGTGCCGTGGAACCCTCCGTAAAGGCACCTGGCATTCAGGGGCAGGGTTTGATGGTTCCCCCTTCGTTGCGTATCTTTTGCCCATGGCCTTTCAGGAAGGTGTGGGGGAGCTTCGCCGTGCCCTTCACCGGGAACTTCCGGTGGAGGGCGTCTGGATTTCCCGGGATGTCCGCCTGCCCGGGGATGTGTACCGCCAGATCCGTGAACAGAAGGTCCCCCTCCACCGGATGGAACCCTCGGTTTTTCAGGAGCGATTTGGGGTCTCGTCCGGCGTGGTGTTCCGTCTCTCCGAACTCCAGCCCATCTCTCCCGAAGTATTCCTGAACCGGCTCATCGCGCAAAAGGGGGTGGGGGTGGTGCTGGATGAGGTGCAGGATGTGGGCAATGCGGGCAACATCGCACGGAGCGTGGCCTTTTTCCACGGGACCGGTGTGGTTCTCCCCGCCCGCCGGAGCGTTCCCCTTTCCATTGAACTCCTCCATGCCTCCAGCGGCGGAGCCGCTCGGATCCTCTGGAGCCGGGTGCCTTCCCTTCCCCGCTTTCTGGAAGAGGCCCGGGAACGGGAAATCTGGATCTATGCCCTGGAAACGGGGGGCAAACCCCTCCACCGCGTCGCCTTCCTCCGCCCCCTCCTTCTCGTGGTGGGTGCGGAGAAACGAGGCGTTCGGAAATCCCTCCTCCGCCTTGCCGATGCCGTGGTCACCATTCCCGGCTCGGGGCTTGCATCCCTCAATGTGGCCAGCGCCACGGCCATCGCCCTGTACGAAATCCGGCGGTCCTCCCGGGAGGCCCGTGGATGACGGCAGGTCCGGATCCCCGACGAGCCTTCACCACCCTGGGCCGTGTGTACGACACCCTGATGAGCGATGTCCCCTATGCCCGGTGGGTGGACTATCTCCTGGAACTGTTCCGGCGCGTCCACCATACCCCCCGCAACATTCTGGACCTGGGATGCGGAACCGGAACCGCCACGAACCTTCTTGCCCGGAAAGGGTATTCCGTTGTGGGACTGGACGCCTCCCGGAGCATGCTGGATGTTGCCCGGGAGAAAACGGACCACCGAATTCCCCTGGTCCAGGCAGACTTCCGGGCCCTTCCCTTCCGGAATGAGGCGTTCACCACCGCCTTCTCCATGTTCGACTCCATCAACAACCTCCTCACCCCCGACGATCTTGAACAAGCCTTCCGGGAAACCTTCCGGATCCTCACCCCCGGCGGCCTGTTCACCTTTGATGTCAACACCCCATGGGTGCTGGAGCACTTCTGGGGGGACGACGAAAAGGTGAAGGAGATTGGCCACGTCGTCTCCATCTGGCGGACCACCTATGACGCCCGACGGAGACGGTCCCGCCTCTGGATCACCGTGTTTGTGCCCACCCGGGTTCCGGGGCTGTATGAGCGCATGGACGAAATCCATGAGGAACAGGGTTATGATCTTGACGAACTGCGGGAGCACCTCCAGAGCGCCGGATTCCGGAAGATCCTGATGTTCCGCCACCTCTCTTTCCGTCCCGCCCGCGCCACGGACAACCGAATTCAGGTGGTGGCCCTCAAAGGAACCTGACGTGCTGCGACTGGAGATCCTCCACGAGATTCGCCTTCCTCCCCGAAAAGCCCGCTACGGACGGCTGGACCTTCCCGAACCTGTCCGGACGTGGCTGAAGCGGGAAAACATCCGACTCTACACCCACCAGACCCGGGCCCTACGGGCCCTGCGCACCCACCCGGCCGTGGCCCTCACCACCCCCACCGCATCGGGGAAAAGCCTGGTATACCAGATCGCCCTGATGGAAGCCTATCTGGAACAGCCTGACGTCACCGTCCTGTATATTTCGCCCCTCAAAGCCCTGCTGGAAGACCAGCACCGCAAGATCCGGCGGGCGTTGAAGGACTTTTCCCCCGATCTCCGAACCGCCATCCTTTCCGGAGACACCCCCACCTCCCTTCGCCGGGAAATTCGGCGCCGTCCCCCCCATCTCCTCCTTGCCACCCCCGAAATGCTCCACACCAGCATTCTCCCCTTCCACCCCCGGTGGGAAGCCCTTCTCCGGAGGCTCCGCCTGGTGGTGCTGGATGAGGCCCACGTCTATCGGGGCGTGTTTGGAAGTCATCTTGCAGCCGTTCTCCGAAGGCTGAACTTTCTGTGGCGCTTTTATGGGGGAACACCCCGGTATCTCCTGCTTTCGGCCACGCTGGAAGGCGGAGAACGCTTTTTCCGGGATCTCACCGGCCTTTCGGACGTGGTGGAGATCCGGGAATCCGGCGCCCCCCGACCGGAAAAAACCTACATGGTGGCCGAAGTGAAAGAAGGGGACGACGTCCAGCCGCCCCAGGACGTGATCCTCTCCTATCTGACCCGTCGCCTCATCGCCCAGGGTCACCGGGTTCTGGCCTTTGCCAAAACCCGGAGAGGTGTGGAAAAAGCCTTTGCCCACATCCGGGACCGGGAAGCGGAGCGCATCGCACCCTACCGCGCCGGGTATCTTCCGGAAGTTCGACGGGAGATCCAGGAGGCCATGGCCAGCGGCGAACTCATGGGGCTCCTGGCCACATCCGCCCTGGAACTGGGCATTGACATCGGTGACCTGACGGCCGTACTGGTGGTGGGCTTTCCGGGGAGCAAAATGGCCTTTTATCAGCGGTGCGGCCGGGCGGGCCGAACCCTTCCGGGGCTGTGCATCTTCGTGCCATCGCTGGATGCGCTGGATCAGTATTACCGGGACCATCCCGAACGTCTCCTGGACTTTCAGGTGGAAGAGGCGGTGCTGTGGCCCCATAACCCCTATGTCCTGACCCAGCACGCCGCCATGGCGGTGTGGGAACTCGCCGAGATCGGCTTTTCCCTGAACGAAAGCCTTCTCCAACGAATCTTTGGGGAGAAGGCTGGAGAGGCCCTGGAGGACCTGGCCCAGAACCGTCCGGAGCTCTTCAACCGCTTTCTGACGCGGCGGGGATCGGTGTTTTTCTCCCGGATGCGCCGTCACGAACTCATCCACCGGGTGGGGCTCCGCCACACGGGCGACACCTGGGAAATCTGGGACGAAACCACGGGCGAGCTTCTGGGGACCATTGCCCCGCCCCATCTGTTTGAAGAGACCTACCCCTTTGCCGTGTATTACCACCTGGGTGAGACCTATGAAGTGGTCCGGTGGGAAGAAGAAACCCACCGGGTGTTCGTCCGGCCCTTCCGCCTTCCCGTGGAAACGGAAGTCCACTATGACACGGACATCGAGATCCGGCGCATCCGGAAGGAGCGGCCCATGGGGTCCTGGCGGCTGTTCCTGGGCGATGTCCGTGTGGTCCGCACCTACATCGGACTCACCCGGTATCGGAAGGGAACCCGGGAGGTGCTGGACACCATCCTGTATGAAGAACCCATCCGCTATGCCTTTGACACCACCGCCCTGTGGCTTGTGGGAGAGGCGTCCACCATCTGGGAAGCCTATGCCCGCCACGACGTGGTGGACATCCTGCGGCGCAACCCCTCCCTTCCGGAGTTTCTGCCCGCCTTCCAGATCGGCGCCGGGCTCCATGGGGCGGAGCATGGGTGCATCGGTCTTTTTCCCACCGAGGTTCTGGCGGACCGCTCGGACATCGGGGGGCTCTCCACGCCCTTCCATCCCCAGACCGAACGGCCCACCGTGTTCATCTATGACGGCGTGGAGGGAGGAGCGGGATTCACGGAGGCGGCTTTCACCCGCTTTGAACGGATCGTGGCCGCCACGCGGGACCGCATTGAACGGTGCCGGTGTGAGCTGGATTCTGGGTGCCCCTCCTGCATCCAGTCACCCAAGTGCGGGAACGCCAACCGCATCCTCTCCAAAGCCGGCGCCCTGGCCATTCTGGAGCTGTGGGAGAGAAAAAACAAGTGAGTCCAGAGATGGTCTAATCGCACCCTCTGGAAACCCGAATCGTCCCCGACTCGTCCATTTGCATCGCCACATCACAGTTCCGGGTGATCCCATGAGGCGGAAGGACGTAGGTTCCCAGCACATGAAACTCTGTCCGCGCCCAGCCCGCACCACCGGGTCCTCCAACCGTCCAAAAGCCATTGGTGCTTTTTTCAATTTCTCCATCATAATCGCAGTAATCCCCTGGATCCGGAATACGGTCCACGGGGAAATCGCTGGGAAGGGTGGCGATCACCTCGGGGGTCAGCCCCCGTGGGAGGGAGCGAAAGAAGAGGATCAGCATCGTGAGTTCCGGGAGATTCACACACCAGAGGGGTTGGGAAAACGAGGTGTCCTGGCGAAGGGGGATGTTCCCGCCCAACCCAAAAAAACTTACCGTGTTTGCATCCATTGAGAGTCCAAATGTCCCGATTTCACCGAAAGGGATGAAAGAGGTGATCTTGACCATATAATTTGCTTCTGCCCAGTACTCCCCTGATGTTGTGGGTGTTGGATATGCAGTGGGAAAGACCTGCGCCCTCACACATGCAAGCAGCCAGTGAATCGAGAGGAGGCCTGACCCCTTCACTCGCCCTTCGGCGCACGTCCCATCTTCCACAAGGAGCCGGGGACGATCCGCAAAATCCAGAGACGTTCCCATCGCCCGGGCTTCTTCTTCCGCCCATGCCAGAACCCGCTCCACGGGAAAGGTATCCAGAGCGCTGTCCGCAGCGGATGCAAGTTCCGGAAAGGGGCTCTGCAGGAAGGCAAGATAGATTTTAAGAAGCCCCACCTCGGGATAGGCCGGGATATCGGATTCGTCATAGGTGAGCCATAGAACGGACTCCTCTCCCACGGGAGCACGCGTGGGCGATCGAAAATCACACCCTGCAAGCAGAATCAAAATCCCGGCAAGTCGTATCGCACGCCCCATTGAATCACCCTCCTCGCTGCGGTATCGTTTTCCATCCAGACTCCGGTGAGCGTTTTTCCGTCCGGATCCCACAGCACCTCCTGGAATTCAGGACAATGCCGGGTCTGGGCCACCAGATTGCCGCCCTCATAAAATTCCACGGCACACGAATCCAGACTCACCGCCCAGCGACTCCATCCCGTGTCGGGTGCAGTAAATGCCTCCACGGAGGGGCCAAAAACGTCTTCTGTTGCCCATTCAGCCAGTTTGTGAAGCGTATCGGAAATCAACCGTTCGCCGTCCCACCGGAGATCCACCGCCCATAGTTCTGTTCTGCGATACCCCCCCTTTACAACCGCTGCTCGCCACCGGTGCTTCCCCGGGAGATCCACCAGATCCACAACACCTCCAAGGTGCAGTGTATCCACGACATATCCCTGCGGATGAAACACCACAAAAATGGAGTCCCCCGCACGGGATGGAACGCCCACAACCAGTGCAGGATCGTCCTGATCATACACGGCCTCAAGGAAACGGTATGCGAGTTCTGGCTGATGAACCAGGGTGTCCACCTCCCCCGTCCAGCGCCAGCGCTCCAGCAGTACCCCGTCCACACTGAAGCGCTGCATCAGCACCCCTTCTTCTGTGAGTCCAAGAGGCCACACCGGCGGGTTGACGATCTGGAGAAGGGTTTCTGCCGGCACAAGCGCATAGCGGGGAAAGATCAGGGTGGTTTCTTTTTGCACATCGTTCACACGGGCCACAAGGCGAAGGGTCTCCCCCAGAGAAGGAAGATTACGCGCAAAAACTTTGGGTTTCTTCGATTCATATCGCTCGTTGAAGGGCGCCGGAAGATAAAACAGTCCCACAAACGTATCCACCACCGTGGTCCCTTGTCGCACCACCCTTCCCCACATCCAGATCTTCCCCGAACACGGGGCCCCCGAAACCTCCAGACCAAAATCCCGCGGCAACCCGCTCCATTGAAGATCCCAGACCTCCTCCCCCGGACTCCGCCACCGCCAACCCGCTCCCCACAGCCCCACCGTCCAGGTCACCCCCGCATCCCCTCCCCGCAAAATCAGCCGGATCTGGAGGGATTCTCCGGGGAGCGGATCCAACGCACCCCAGCACGTCCCCCCACCCCAGAGAAACACCGAATCCGCAAACGGTCCTTCCTGCATGCACCCCGGAACATACGACGTGTCCGCTTCCCTCAAAAACATCCAGAAGGGACTTCCCCACCGCCTTGCCTCCTTCCAGGAAGCGTCCTGATCCGTACGGACCTGGATGTGGATCTCCAGGGGGGACGTGGGGGACTGGATTTCGCTCGAGGGATACAGGAGGAGAGGAAGATCCACCGCCTGCTGGCACCCCTCGCCCCTCCACGGGAGAGAAGGGAGGACCACCGTGTCACCCAATGTCGTGGTTGTCAACGTCCAGATCGTATCGTTTCGCGCCCGGATCGCCTCCCAGAGTGAATCCATCAGGACAAAACCGGGGAGATTCAGGGATTGAAAGGGTTGGCGCTGCCAGGAATCGGCGTTCTGACCGAGAAACGTCCAGCCTTCGGGCATGGATTCCGGGGGATAGATTTCAACGTTCGGCAGAGAAGGTTCAGGGGTTTCTCTCCCGGCCCGGGAACAGGAAAGCACCCCCATCCCCACCACCAGCACCCCAGTGATCCAGACACCTTGACGGATCATCCTTCTGGCCTCCCTTACCGCCGTCGCAGCATAAGTATACCCCCCCCCTGACGGGTTGTCAAGGGAAAGATGAGGCCCAGACACGCGCCGCCCCAGACCTGGACCGACGGAGTGTCTTCGTAAGCATTGTATACCCTAACTTCTCAGCATCTTTTCCGCCTCGGCGTTCACGGCCATAAGGGCCCGTTCGGCCTCTTCCGGCGTGAGGGTGTGGGGATCCAGGGGTTCGCCCAGCACCACCGCCACCCGGCTTCCGGGAAAGGGGAGTTCATACCGGTCCCAGCTCGGAGCCATCCACTTCCACCCATACGCCACCCCCACCGGAACGATGGGAAGGGACAGTTTCCGGGCGAGTTTCACCACCTCGGGTTTCATCCGGAACCGGGGTCCCCGGGGCCCGTCGGGTGTGATCCCCAGACTGTGCCCGTTTTGCACAAGGCGGATCATCTCCTTCACCGCTGCCACGCCGCCCCGGGTGGCCGAGCCGCGCACGGGGATGAGACCGAACCGGCGGATGAGACGGGCGGGGAGTTCCCCATCCTCATGCCGGGACACCAGAACCCCCACCTGGCTGTTCCGGTGGGTGCGGGGAAGAACAAAGTCCTTGCTGTGCCAGAACACATACAGCACGGGGGGCGGTGGATCCTCCCCACTTCTCTGAACCCGGAGGCTATACACCCAGGCCGTGTACAGCCCGAAGGCAAGCCATTCTCCCGGAGGGGACAGCAAAAACGATCGCAGACGCATCCGTTCTCCCACCCATCCCGATTCTGCGCTGGCTGGCGTCAAGTATACGTTCCCCCCGGTGAAAGGGCAACCCGTTCCCCCTATCCCACCGGGAGATGGTCAAGCCGGGAAATCCGAAAGGGATCGTCAGGATAGATCCCCAGTCGGTCCAGCACCCATGCCCGGATCCCCAGTTTCCGAGCAGGTTCGGCATCCAGAAGGAGATAATCCCCCACATACACCACCCGCTCCGGCTCCACACCGCACTGCTCCAGTGCGAGTTCAAAGATCCGGGGATGGGGTTTTTCCACCCCCACCTCTTCCGAGACCAGGATCCATCGGAAAAAGTCCTCCAGCCCCAGAAACCGGAGCTGAGCCCGGAGGCGGCGATCCGCGTTGGAGATCACCCCCATCGGAATCCCCCGGGCTTTGAGCCGGCGGAGAAAGGCATACACCTCACGGGGAACGTCGTGAAAAATCCCGATCCCCTGCGCGTGGGCCTGTTTCACCGCTTCAAAAGCCTGATCCCACCGGGACGGAGGAATGCGAAGCCCGTCAAAGAAGGCGTCGAAAAACACCCGCCAGAGCAGGGCGGTTCCCCGGCGGACCACCTCCTCCTCATACACCCGGCGGGCCCGGGCTTCCGCCTCCCGCAGGGTCTCCATCCGGGCATCGCCTCCAAACGCCCGGGCCACATCCAGAAAAAACCGGTCCGGCGGAAAGGCCAGGGTATGGCCCACATCAAAAAAGATGACCGCCGGGGTTTGAGGCTTCATGATGAAAGAATGATCCAGGTTTTCCGGTGAACCATCCGGTCCAGAAATCAAAAGGGGCGGGGCCACAGGCCCCGCCCCTGGGTTCTCATCCTCCCCACCTCACTTCACCTCGATCCGGATCTCCCGGGTCTTCACCTCCTCCGCCTTCGGCAGATGCACGTGGAGGAGGCCATTCCGATACTCCGCTTTCACCTTCTCCCAGTTCACCGGAGCCGGAAGCTGGATGCTCCGGTGGAACCGACCCCACAGCACCTCGTTATAGAGCACCGTGGTGTCGTCCTTCACCTCATAGGGCATCCGGGTCTCACCCGAAATCACCAGCGCATTGTCCTGCGCTCGCACCTTCAGGGAATTCGAATCCGCATGGGGGAGCACCATGTACACCTCGAAGGAATCGGGCGTCTCCACCACATCCACCGCAGGGGTCCACACCATCTCACCGGACTCCGTCACCGCCGCCGGTTCATAGGCTCCGAAGAACCGGCGGAAGATATCGTCCAGCGCCCGGTCAATCTCCCGGATGAGGGACACCGGAGAGGTGTAGCCCAGGGTTTCCCGTTTCATCAGGGTCCCTTTCATGGCTCCACCTCCTGTTCGGTGCGTCCCTTCCGTTCACCTTCCCTCCAAAGACCAGTAAGATAATCTTCGTGAGCATATGTATTATAATCTCATGACATTGCGTTGTCAAGGGGCAGGGTTTCCCCTCCGGATCAGCGTCCGGACGCCCACCCTCTGTCCGGGGTCCCCACAGGGTGAACGCTCCGGGACGGTTCGAGGGCGGGGCTGTACCGTTAGGACGTTCGCACCATGAGGGTACTGTTCTCCAGACGATACTGGGCCTTCTGGGGCCTCACCCTGGCCAACGGAATCTCCCAGATTGGCGACCGGGTGGGCCACATGGCCCTGGTGGCCCTCCTCGGGGCATCCCATCCCGGATCTTACAGCGTGTTCGGGGGACTGGGGGTGATTCTTGCCCTGCCCATCATTCTGTTCTCCCCCTTCGTGGGCCGGATCACGGACCGGGTTTCCCGGAAGCGCCTCCTTCTTGCCGCGGACCTCATCCGGGTGCTGTTGCTGTTTGGCTTTGCCCTTGCGGCCATGGAAGGTGCCCCCCTGGCGGGGGTGTATGGCCTGGCCTTCCTCTGGGTGGGCCTCACCCTTCTGTTCAACGTCGCTAAAGGCGCGTACCTGCCCGATCTGGTCCCCCGGGCCCTCCTCCTTCCTGCCAACAGCCTGAACGCCATCGTGGTTCGGCTCACCACCCTGGTGGGGGCGGTGGGTGGAGGGTTCCTGGCCGATCACCTCGGGCCTTCCCGGAGTTTTCTTGCCAACAGCTTCACCTATTTCGCCTCTTTCCTCATCCTTCTCGCCCTGCCCGCCGATTCCCCGCTCTCCGCCTCCCGCGGTTCCTCCAATCATGCCCTTTCCGAAAGCCTCCGGTTCCCTCCGAGGGGTCTGGGCGGGCTCCTCCGGCGGGGAGGCCTGGCCTATGCCGGGGCTGCCGGCTTCTTTGCCGCGAGCGGGTTGGCCCTGAGCCTGCTGGTTCCCCTCGTCCAGCAGAATCTGGGAGGGGGAACGGCCGGGGTGGGGGTGGCAGGAGGGTTGCTCGCCCTGGGACTGGGGGTCGGGATCTTCGGCATGGGTTTTCTCCCCGATCGGTTCCTGCCCCTGTCCATTCGGATCAGTCTTCTTCTCCTTGGCGGCGCCTTTCTCGGCATCTCCTTTGTGAGGGATCTTGCGGTGCTGTATGGGGGAAGCCTGGTCGTGGGCGTGGGCATGGCCCCCCTGCTCGTGGGCGTGGACACCCTTCTCCAGAAACGGTTTGGCCGGGAAGAGCGGGGACGGGCCTTCGCCCTCAAGGAAGGTCTGGGGGGTGTGCTGGTGGTCCTTGCCAGTGGCCTTTCGGGAATCCTGGCCGATCACATCGGCTTTGGACCGGTGGTGATCGCAGCGGGGGGGCTCCTCCTTCTCCTTGCCCTCATGCCCGACCGACCGCCGCCCGGATCTCCCGGGGACTCAGGAGGATGACGAAGGCCCCACCCGGGAGCGGAGGGCGTTCCACACTTCCTGAATGCGTGCCCGGGCGGATTCTTCGCTTTCGGCGAACACCTGGATGGCGATCCGGGGACGTTCACCGGGACGGACGTGACTTTTCACATACACGTCCGGGAAGCGCCTTCGCACCGCCTCCAGATGGGGGGCAAGGAGGGCCTCATAGGGGACCGGGCTTTCAAACACCTCCTCCACCGAAACGCGACGGGGAAAGTGATCCCCAAACCGGTTGAAAAACTTCTCCAAAAGATCCTTCATCTCCTCCGGCACCCCCGGAAGAAGCAGCACCCCGCCCCGTTCTTCCCCAATCCATATTCCTGGAGCAGCCCCCACCCCGTTCTCCAGCCACACCGCCCCTTCCGGAACCCGGGACATCTTGGCAATGGCCCGAACATACGCCGGACTCTTAAGCGCTTCCGCTCCCCGAAGACGCCGGAGACGCTGGGTGAGATGGTCTCGAACTCCGGGATCTTCCCGGAGTTTGCGTCCCAGGGCCTCGCTCACGGCCTCCAGGGTGAGGTCGTCGTCCGTGGGCCCCAGGCCTCCGCAGGTGACCACAAGGGCCGCCTTCTTCCGGAGAAACCGGAGACCCGACCGGATTTCCTCCGGATCGTCGTCCACGGTGGCCCGGCGGACCACCTGGACGCCGCGACGGGTGAGTTCACGGGAAAGATAAGAGGCGTTGGTGTCCGTAATCCGGCCGATGAGCACTTCCCGGCCGACCGTGAGAAGGCCTGCCGTCTGGAAGGTCATGCCTGTTCAAAGGCGGACTGGAGAATCCAGAGAACCAGTTCGTCATAGGAAATCCCCGCCGCCTTCGCCTGGGCGGGGAGATCCGAAAGATCCGTCATCCCCGGGATGGTGTTCACCTCCAGCAAATAAAAGGCATCCCCCACCACCAGCCCGTCCACCCGGGAAAACCCACGGCATCCCAGCAGACGATGGGCCCGGACGGAAGCTTCCTGAAGATCCCGATACAGGTCCTCCGGGAGCTCGGCAGGCAGGATAAACTCCGTGGCGCCGTGGGTGTATTTGGCTTCATAATCGTAGAACGGCCGCTCCTTCGGGCGAAGTTCCAGCACGGGTAGGGCAAAGGCCCCCTCTCCTGTGCCCAGAATCCCCGTGGTCACCGTGCGTCCCGGAAGGAAGGGCTGGACCAGCATATCCCCGAATTCTTCCTGCAACCGGGGCAGGCCCTCCAGGAGGGCGTCCAGCGTTTCATAGATCTCCATTCCGATGGAGGACCCTTCCGCACGGGGCTTGGTGATGTAGGGAGCCTGGAGCTGGGCAAGTTCGGATCGCTTCGTTTCGGGATTCACCGATCCCGGGATCAGGACGGTGGGGATCACGGGGAGACCCGCGGCCTGAAAGAGGAGGGTGGAGAGCCACTTGTCCATGCCCAGGGCCGAGGCCAGCACCCCGGATCCCGTGTAGGGAATGCCGAGGGTTTCCAGGGCTCCCTGCACGGTTCCGTCCTCTCCGGGGCTTCCGTGGAGCATGATCACCACCACAGCCGGGTCCAGTTTTTGAAGATCCAGGAGATACTGCCGGGTCATGTCCAGCAAAACCGTCCGAAACCCCTGGCGTTCCAGGGAGGCGTGAACGTTGCGTCCCGAGCGGAGAGACACCTCCCGTTCCCGGGACCATCCCCCGGCGAGCACCACCACCGGGCGATCGCCGATCCGTCTTTTCAGGGCTTCACGATCCGGCCGGTTCACCAGACCACCTCCTGCTCGGTGAGGAGACGGGCTTCCGTGGGAGAGAGCACGCCGTTCTCCGTGAGGATCCCGGAAAAGTCGTCAAAGGGGGTGACGTCAAAGAGGGGAACCCGGGTGGTCACGTTCTGCGGAGCGTTCTCCCACACTCCGTCCGGTGCATCCTGAAAGGCAAAAAGACGGCTTTCTTGAAGGGTCAGAAACTTGAAGGACAGCCCCAGGGCAAACACGTCTTTTTCCATCCGCCGGGCCACGGCACACACCCCCGACGTTCCCGCTTTGTTCACCACCCCCCACGGAACCACCGCATCCGCCCCCACCAGCACCACCCGCACCTCCTGGAGAAGGGGGAACAGGCCCATGTCCGTCGTGTAGATGACGGAAAATCCGAGATCGGCAAGCTGTTCGGCAAGCACCTTTCCCTCCAGATCCGGCCTCCCTTCCGAAATGATCACGGTGGGCCGGGGATTCCGGAGGCGCTGGAGCACCTTCAGCACCATCCCGCTGTAAGAATAGGTGAGCACCCGGGTCGGCCGGAGCTTGAGGAGACGATCCACCGCGTGCTGAACGGCTCGATCCTGGGCTTTGAGAAAGACTTTCCGGAGTTTCTGGATGTCTTCAGGGGTCACCTCGTCTTTCTCGGACCAGACCCGTTCCAGTTTGATGAAGAGGGCCATGGTGGGATGGGCTTCCCGCATGGCCGAAAGACGGGGACGGACGTCTTCGCCTTTCCGGGCAAATTGTTCCAGAAGTTTAAGGGTTTCCACAAAGAGGAGGCTGGAACCACGGGTGAAATCCTGAAGAAGGTTCTCCCAGGCCTGTTCCAGATCAGCCATCTTCCCCCTCCACCGGAACGGACAGCACACCGATGGTGGGGACCTCCACCTCCACCCGATCCCCGGGCGCAAGGGGACCCACCCCACGGGGCGTCCCCAGGAGCACCACGTCGTCAGGGAACAGAACGGCGAACTGGCTGATGAAGGAAAGGATCTCCCAGGGTTTGCGGATCATGGCGGAAAGAGGGGCCTGCTGGCGAACCTCTCCGTTCACCCGGGTGGTCAGGAGGTCATCTTCCGGAAACTCCCGCACGAGATAGGGCCCCAGCGGGCAGAAGGTCACAAATCCTTTCGCCCGGATCCACTGGGGTTCTTTTTTCTGAAGGTCCCGGGCGGTGACGTCCAGGGCCAGGGTGTAGCCCGCGATGGCCAACTGGACCTCCTCGGGTGTGGCCCGGAAAAGGGGTTCGCCCACCACCACGGCCAGCTCCCCTTCATAGTCCACCCGACCCACGCCGGACGGGATCCGGACGGGATCGCCCGGTGCCGCCAGGCTGGAGAGGGGTTTCATGAAGATCACGGGGGTCTCGGGGACCTCCTGAAGGCTGCCGGTCTCCCCGATGTGGTCCCGGAAATTCAGCCCCACACCGAAAATCTGGCGCGGGGTGGCCGGAGGAAGAAGGCGACCCGGAACCGGCGGACGATCCCCGTCAAACCACCGTTCCAGAATCTCGTCCCCCACCAGAATCCGTGCGAATTTCATCGTCCGAACCGGAGGATCACCCAGTCGGCCAGGGCGGGATAGCGGGAGGCCAGGGCCGCGATGAACCACCAGGAAAAGGTCCCGAACACATCCCGTTTGTTCTTTTTCATCCCCCGCACGATGGCGCGGGCCATTGTGTCCGGGGTGAGGAAACGCCCGCCCCGGGCTTCAAGGGAACGGGAGGTTTTCACCACAGCGTGCTTGAAGAAGCCCGTTTTCACAGGCCCCGGATACACCCCCATCACATGAATGCCGAAGGGCTTGAGCTCCAGCCGCAGGGATTCCGTGAACCCCCGGATGCCGAATTTGGACATGTGATAGAGGCTCCAGCGGGGAAGGCCCACATACCCCGCCAGGCTGGAGATGTTGACGATCATCCCCTGGCCCTGCTGTTTCATGATGGGAACCACTTCCCGGGTGAGCCAGAAGGCCCCTTCCAGGTTGGTTTTCATCACCCGGTCATAGTCTTCCGGCTCCACCGACTCGATGGGTCCTTCAAAGCCCACGCCCGCGTTGTTCACCAGGATATCCAGGGAGTTCATCTCTTCCAGCGCGGCCCCCACGAAGTGCTGAATGGAAGCGCGATCCGTCACGTCCAGGGCATAGGCCCGGGCGCGGATCCCGTGGGCGTCCCGAAGTTCCCGGGCGAGGGCCTCGACTCTGTCGGCTGTGCGGGCGCCAAGGACAAGATAAACCCCCTCCCGGGCGAGTTCCCGGGCCAGGGCTTCTCCGATCCCGCGGCTGGCTCCCGTGATGAGGGCAACCCTGCCGGCAAGTTTCATCAGCGTTTCTTCTTCTTGTGGCGCATCTTCTTGCGGCGCTTTTTCAGCTTGTGTTTCTTGATTTTGCGCAACTTACGCTTCCGTCCGCAGGGCATCCATCTCCTCCTTGCTCATGCGGGATGCTTCGGTTGGGTTCAAATTATACACGCCCCAAGGGAATTTTGCAAAATAGCGTTGTGTCCTCCGGACAAGAGTTCGGACAGGGGTGAAAGGGAGGTGGGGATCCTCCGGGGGAAAGCTGTATACTTTCCCCTCGGATACGCTTTCCTGGAGGCCCGTCACTGCGTATCTCTTCCATGGCTCGCAAGATGAAAGGCGTTTCTGAAAGTGCCGCGTATAAGCGTATCCAGCGCTTCCTCGAACACTTTGATCCCCATGAAACCCTCTGGAGGCTTTTCCCTGAAACCGCTCCTTTCGTGATCGCCGACGTCACCGAAATCGAAAGACCCCAGGCCCGCAAGACAGAATACGTCGGAACCCTGAAAGATGGCAAAACCCGCGGCTTCTGGCTCCTCGTTCTCGCCGCCCCTCTGCGAGGGCGCGCCATCCCCTTTGCATACAGCCTTCTCCTCAAAAACCCTCAAAGATACTGGAAACTCACGAAATGCCGTCCACATCCAGACGCTTCTTTCCTGGAAGGTTCTCTGGAGATCGTCCCCTTGGGATGGACCGGGAATTCAGTTATACCACCCTCCTGCGCCATCTCTCACCCCATGACGTTTCCCTCCGGAAACGCCATGGGGACCCCGGAAAGTATACGTTTGTCAACGTGGGCGTGGGGGCGGGTGACCTTGATGGCTGATGACCACACTGGAACCTGAAGAAGCGGAGGGTTTTCCGCAGGCGGATGGAGATTGAGGACGTTTTGGGACATGAAAAGCCTGCTGGGGTTGGGAGATGTGATGAGCAAGAAACAAGTGGTGATGGAAAAGCTGGTAGGATTTTTGCTCCTGATCTACGGCATTGTGTTACTTCTTGGAGGAGAGGTACGCCAGGAACTTTTCCGTCGTATTTTCACCCCACGGATTTCTCACGAAAATCCGATCAAAACCTGGTTATTCAAAGGGATCCCCACGACATTCCTTCGGAACGTCGTGGGGTGAGAAACCCAATCCCTCTTCCCCGGTGTCCGAACTCATGGGTGAACTTCCGTTCAGAGTTCACCGCACAAAACCGAACGCGTCATGTCTTCCGTCGGATCTCGATGAGATCCGATGAAAATTTTCCTCCCACATGCCATGCCACGCCTTTCTCTTCTGCCAGGGTTTTCGTATCCTCCGTTGCCCACCGCTCACCCATCACCACCGGCTTTGCCTCGATCCCCCCACGCCTCATCACTTCCGCACGCTTCTTTGCTCGCACCACATCCCACCGATCCACAACCAGCGAAATCTCCACCACCAGCACCACCCCATCTTTCATCCAGATCAGATCCGCAAGATACGGATCTTCTTCTGCATCCAGCGTCACCACATCCACATCCTTCAGCATTTCATCCAGCATCCGCTGAACTTCAACCGTGGAAGGGCTTCCACCCTTTCCTCTCCCCAGAAGCCGTCGGGCGGACTGGGCGATCTTTCGCTCATACCGCTCCCCATCCAGCCGACCCTTCTCCCCCCAGAAGGCGCGGTGGAGCTCATGAACTTCTTCCGCCAAACTCCGTAACTCCTCCTCCGTGCGCTTCTGCGCCTCTGCAAGATCTTCCACCACCTTCTCCAGACGACCTACTCGTTCCTCTGTACGTTTCTGCGCCTCCGCAAGTTCCTCCACCACCTTCTCCAGACGACCTACTCGTTCCTCTGTACGCTTCTGCGCCTCCGCAAGCTCCTCCACCACCTTCTCCAAACGACCCACTCGTTCCTCTGTACGCTTCTGCGCCTCCGCAAGCTCTTCCACCCGTTGTTCAGTACGTTTCTGGGCCTCGGCAAGCTCGTGAATCGCTTCCCAAACCCGTTTGAAATTTTCATCCGTTCGCTGAACAAATGCTTCAAGCATCTCTTTTGTGGCAAGCTCCCGCTCCATTTCCTCCACCACATCCACAAGTACATCCCGAAGACGCTTGTCCTCAATCTCCATCAAACGTTTCAAAACCGACGCACGCATCATCCACCTCCTTCGTGGTTAGTATACATTCCCCCTTCAGGAAAATCAACGGTCCTCGCATGTCCAAGAAAGCCCACCCAGGTGGAGATCCCGATCATCCCGGGAAACGCGTTGCCGCTTCTGAGCAGGGATAGGTTGGGGGGAATCTGAATTCTGCGGAGAGGTCAAGATTTTACGGTTTTCAGGATGTTTTTCCCGCCGGGGTCCCCATGGAGTTTTTGATGTAGAAAACTCCATGGGGTGAATCTGCCGGGGTCCCCACGAGGTTTTTGGTGTTGAAAACCTCGTGGGGTGGCTCTTTCCATCCCTTATAGGTAGGCTCGAAACCATATCACGAAAGACCGGATGGTGGTGGGCGGTGTATCGGGTTTCCATCCCTTATAGGTAGGCTCGAAACCTATGACTATCGCTGAAAGTCTATCCCGTCGAGGTTAGTTTCCATCCCTTATAGGTAGGCTCGAAACGCAGCTCTGGGAGGAGCTCGAGCAGGAGGGACTGGTAGTTTCCATCCCTTATAGGTAGGCTCGAAACAGAAGCTCAAGAACCCATCCAGTACTGGTTCTACGAGTTTCTGACCCGTCCGGAAAAACGTTTACATTTTTGGGTGTATCATAGGGGGGTCGGGGGAGGAGAAGAAATGTCTGGAAAAAGCAAGAAAAAACGGTACACGGAAGCCTTCAAACTTCAGGTGGTCCGGGAATATGAGGAAGGGGCTTCGCTATCATCCCTCCGGAGGAAGTATGGCATTGGAGGCACCATGACGATCAAGCGGTGGATTGAGCAATACAGCGTGCATCCACCTGTAACTTCGGGAACGGAAAACGACGCCGAAGCCGAGATCCGGAAACTCCGTCGCCGGATCGCCTGGATGGAGAAAACCATCGCCCGTCTGGCCGTGGAAAAGGCCGTTCTGGAAGGTACGCTGGAGATCTATCAGGAGACGTATGGAAAGGACCTCGCGAAAAAAAACGGACGGAGATCATCGAACGGGCGAGAGAAAAAGGAGGACCGGGGGTGACGGTGGAAGCCGTATGCAGAGCCATGGGGATCACCCGCCAGGCGTACTATCAGAAGAAGCGTCGGGAGAAACGAAGGCGAGAAGAGGAAGAGAAGGTTATCTTCATGGTCCAGATGATCCGGAGGAAGCACCCCCGGATGGGCGGGCGAAAACTTCTTGTGAAGTTGAAGCCCTTTCTGGAACGAGAAGGGATCCGGATGGGACGGGACAGGCTGTATGCCCTTCTTCGAGAGACGGATCTGACGGTGCCATCCCCGCGATCCCGGGTTCGGACCACAAGATCCGGAGATCAGACTTTTCCCAATCGTCTGAAGGGTTTCTGGGTCACGGGTCCGGACCAGGTGTGGGTGGCAGATATCACGTTTTTGCCGGTGGGCGGGGATTTCCGGTATCTGTTTGTTGTAATGGACCTGTACAGCCGGAAGATCGTGGGATGGAGGGTGGGTCGGAGCCTGGAGGGGACCTATGCGCTGGAGGCACTGCAGATGGCGGTGGAAGGCGCGTTGTGGAAGCGGGAGGGGATGGTGCATCACAGCGACCATGGGGTGCAGTACACGAACCGGCGGTACGTGGAGTATCTGGAAAGGCAGGAAATTCAGGCGAGCATGGGTCGGAAGGGGAATGCGTATGACAACGCGTACATGGAGCGGGCGATTGGGACGTTGAAGGGGGAGTATGGGCTTGGGGAGGGATTTCCGGACGAGGAGTCATTGCGTCGGGCGGTGGAAGAGGCGATCAGGCTGTACAACACGGATCGTCCTCACGAAGCGTTGGGGTATGCGACACCGGAGGAGGTGTACAGAGGAGAGGTTGTCATTCCAGCTTTTGAAGCCATCAAAGCATCCGGGAGGCCATCATGAACCGACTCCCCCCTTCCGGATGTAAACATATAGCCGGACGGGACACCCACCGCCGGGGGTTTCCATCCCTTATAGGTAGGCTCGAAACCTGCGCCACGCGCTGGCACTGCGGCGCGGGGAGAAGTTTCCATCCCTTATAGGTAGGCTCGAAACACGGGGGACAGGTCCAGAGTTTTTTCCGTGTTTTGTTTCCATCCCTTATAGGTAGGCTCGAAACTTGCCGGGTCCGGGTCCTCATCCCACCCAGCCCAGGGTTTCCATCCCTTATAGGTAGGCTCGAAACGCAGGGACGCAGCAAACACCTTCCCGCCGTACCCGGTTTCCATCCCTTATAGGTAGGCTCGAAACAAAGCGCCGGGGTGAAAGTATGATCGTGGTGTTCAAGTTTCCATCCCTTATAGGTAGGCTCGAAAGTTCCCCCCGCGAAAAAATCAGAGATTTTTCCGCGGGGACCCCGATAAACTCCAGAGATTTTACGGTTTTCAGGATGTTTTTTCATGTCGGGGTCCCCACGAGGTTTTTTGGTGTTGAAAAACCTCGTGGGGTGGCTCTTTCCATCCCTTATAGGTAGGCTCGAAACTTGTGGTCATTGAGTTGTACGCCCTGGCGCACGGCGGTTTCCATCCCTTATAGGTAGGCTCGAAAGTTCCCCCCGCGAAAAAATCAGAGATTTTTCCGCGGGGACCCCGATAAACTCCAGAGATTTTACGGTTTTCAGGATGTTTTTTCATGTCGGGGTCCCCACGAGGTTTTTTGGTGTTGAAAAACCTCGTGGGGTGGCTCTTTCCATCCCTTATAGGTAGGCTCGAAACCATATCACGAAAGACCGGATGGTGGTGGGCGGTGTATCGGGTTTCCATCCCTTATAGGTAGGCTCGAAACTCAGGCGCTGTTGCACACGGTCCCACCCGCGTAGTTGTTTCCATCCCTTATAGGTAGGCTCGAAACCACACCATCGCTGCCTTCTCTCCCATCATCACCCATTGTTTCCATCCCTTATAGGTAGGCTCGAAACCCACTCTCTCCAATTCTTTTCTTTCCTGTTCTTCCTCTTTCCATCCCTTATAGGTAGGCTCGAAACTCCGGACGATCTGGACCGTCGGGTGTGGGTGATCATGTTTCCATCCCTTATAGGTAGGCTCGAAAGTTCCCCCCCCGCGAAAAAATCAGAGATTTTTCCGCGGGGACCCCGATAAACTCCAGAGATTTTACGGTTTTCAGGATGTTTTTTCACGTCGGGGTCCCCACGAGGTTTTTGGTGTTGAACAACCTCGTGGGGTGGCTCTTTCCATCCCTTATAGGTAGGCTCGAAACGTTTTTGTTTGCCTTGACAAACCCTCCGGCGTTCATGTTTCCATCCCTTATAGGTAGGCTCGAAACAGAGGTGGTGGAACCAAGGTATCCAGAAGCTCAAAATGGTGTTTCCATCCCTTATAGGTAGGCTCGAAACTCATGGACCGGCTGCACCCCGTGACGGTCGTTGTGGGTTTCCATCCCTTATAGGTAGGCTCGAAACCACCGCACCGTCCAGACCAATCTTCTGCGCCCGGATGGTTTCCATCCCTTATAGGTAGGCTCGAAACCAGACCTCCATCATCCGTGGGCGGATGCGGGAGGCCCGTTTCCATCCCTTATAGGTAGGCTCGAAACGTGGAACCCGCCGCCGACCACCCGAAGGGGAGTCTCTGTTTCCATCCCTTATAGGTAGGCTCGAAACTCACCTGGTCCAGCGTGACGTCCCTTGAAAGATCCGGTTTCCATCCCTTATAGGTAGGCTCGAAACCCAGCGTGCGAGTCAACACAACATGGGGCGGAAGTTGTTTCCATCCCTTATAGGTAGGCTCGAAACCGTAAGCCCCAAGGCTTCCACAACGGTTTCCGCATCAGTTTCCATCCCTTATAGGTAGGCTCGAAACCTCGTCCACCAGAGCCCGAAAGAAGGCTTCATGTCCGGTTTCCATCCCTTATAGGTAGGCTCGAAACCAGTGCTCAACAGCTCCCGTGCACGGTTCCGCAGTTGTTTCCATCCCTTATAGGTAGGCTCGAAACTTCTGGATGCCCTGGTGATGGAAGGTGAGATTCCTCAGTTTCCATCCCTTATAGGTAGGCTCGAAACGGAGCCGGAGCGTCCCACGCCGGACCGGTCCACTCTGTTTCCATCCCTTATAGGTAGGCTCGAAACCCTACTTCCCACGGGATGGAGGCCATGGAGGCCGGAGTTTCCATCCCTTATAGGTAGGCTCGAAACGTCGGCCTACGGCCTCCCTTGCCTGCTTGCTTCGGGGTTTCCATCCCTTATAGGTAGGCTCGAAACCCCGCACACGGTGCAGGCCGTCCCGGTCCGGATGGAGGTTTCCATCCCTTATAGGTAGGCTCGAAACTCTGCCCCGGAAGGCGGGCGCGATTGTGTATCCTGGTTTCCATCCCTTATAGGTAGGCTCGAAACCCACCGCCTCCTGGGTTGGTGCCGGGACTGCCCTCTCGTTTCCATCCCTTATAGGTAGGCTCGAAACGTTTCGTGGAGGAGGTCGAAGTGGTGGAGGAGGAAAGTTTCCATCCCTTATAGGTAGGCTCGAAACCCGCTCCCGCTCATCCGGTCCGATGTAGGCCTGGGGGTTTCCATCCCTTATAGGTAGGCTCGAAACCCCCTCCCCCAAATAAACCCGACCACCCATCCACAAAGTTTCCATCCCTTATAGGTAGGCTCGAAACCGCCTCGTCTCGTTTTGGAAGTTCCCGCCACAGAAAGGGTTTCCATCCCTTATAGGTAGGCTCGAAACCCCGGGGTTGTGGGAGAAATAATCGGGGATGGGTTCGGGCGTTTCCATCCCTTATAGGTAGGCTCGAAACCACGGACATCACCACCGGCCCGGACGTCCCCGTGGAAGTTTCCATCCCTTATAGGTAGGCTCGAAACCCGCCAGCATCCCCGATCCCGGCGGGATTCCTCACATCCACTCTCAGTTCAAAAGACCCTGCGTTTCTTATCATATAGTTTGAGTCCGGAAAGGTCAAACACCCCTTCCCTTCAGGATTTTCTCACCCTCCCCCACCTGTCGTCGACCCCCCGGACTTTTTGCACCACCGGAGGTCGACGACACACCATGCTCCCTCAGAGCACAAACCCCTCAAGACCCTTCTCCTTCCCAAGTTGCTCCCGCTTCACCATCTCCCGATAACGAAAAACATAAAAGATCACCGAATCCACCTCCGGATCCATCACCCCTCGCAACTCCGCCTTCAACCGCTCAAACTGTGCCGGCGTCAGCTCCCCTTCCAGCACCGAATTCTGCACCCACATCAAATACCGCCGCGCCACCTTCAACACCTTCGCAACCCGCTCCACCTCCACATCATACACCAGAATTACATACATCCCCCCTACCCCTTCAACCGAAACGGCTCATACACCACTCCCTCCACGAAATGCTTCTCCAGTCGAAGAAGCTCCAGCCGAATCACCCGCCTGTACGATACCTTCCGCTTCAACCGCCGGTGCATCAGCGTCCGACGAAGAGCTCTCTCCCACGCCTCCACAAACACCCGTCTTCCTTCTTCGTTCAAATAGATCCCCCCTTCCACCCCACGAAAATGCTTCTCCTGAATCTTCTTCCGCCTCAACAGCGACAGCACTGTCCGCTCCACCAGCACAGGCTTGAACACTTCGGATACATCCAGATGCAACGTGAACCGCCGGAAATTCGTTTCGTGCAAAAAACCAATCCTCGGATCCAGATGCGTCCGGTAAATCTCCGATAACACCGCCGCGTAAAGCAAACCGTTCCCAAAACTCACCAGAGCATTCACCTCATTGGACGGCGGACGCCTTTCCCGCTTCCCCATCGCAAACCCCGTCCCCTCAATCACCCGATCAAACGCCCGCCAGTATGCTTCCCGAACCCGCCCCTCCAGCGCCATCAAATCCGCCGTGCCCTTCACCCTCTCCAGATTCACACGCTCAAGATATTCCCGAACATCTCCCACCTCCACACCTCGCCGCTCATAATACACAAGAACCTGCCGCATATTCCAGATCGCTCCCTTCACAAATGCTTTCGCCAGACGAAGCCGCCACTCCGGATTCAGATAATGCTCCACCTGTCGGACCACCACCAGCCCCGCATTCTGATGCTCACGGGGATAGAACGTCCCCACATACCACCCGTAACGGTTGAAAAAATGCAAAAGAATCCCACGAGCACTCAAAAACTCAAGAAACCGCTTGTTGAGATCCACCTCCCCGAACACAAGAATCTCCCGAACCTGCTCCACCGGAAGAAAAACCGGCCGCCCTCCATGCAGGGGATCAAACCGAATCGTATGGTGCTCCCGCTTCAGACTCCCACTTGAAAAAAGATACAACCTCTCCCGAAGGGATGGGCCACTCATTCATCCACCTCCATATCGTCATCGCTCCAGCAATACTCCACAAAAGAACACCGCCTGCATGCCCCAATCCATACCGCCGGTGGAGGAACCGGCGCCTCAAGAAGATCCACAAGCTCCCGAATTTTCTCTTCCAGCGCCTTTTCAAGCTCCGGCGTGAGAACCACCCGCTCCCGCCTGCGCTCCCGGGGGAACAGAAGAACCCCTTCCCGCTCAAGCCCTTTCACGTGCTTCAAATAGTACAGGTAATACAGCAACTGCCAACGCGCTGCCTCCACCCTGGAAGACGATTTCTTCACCTCCGCCACAATCTCCCCTTCCATCAGATCCACCTTCAACTGCTCATCCACCCAGATCTCCTTCCGTAACCTCCTGTAACTCGTCTCATGCACCCACCGCCCCAGGACCAGATCATCCTGCTCCTGGTCTCCTGAAAGTCCATGTCCCTCCAGCCAGGCCTGCCGCGGACACACCAGAAACGCCTGCACCAGATACGGACGCACCCGGCTCAAAGCATCCACACGTCCCCCTCCACCTCTTCAAAACGCCACCGATAACCCGTCTCCCCATCGTAATAAGCCGAAAGTTCAGCATAAGGAACCCACCGGTACCCCGTATCTTTCCATGCGGGAGGAAGATTCACCCGAACACGGGACTCCAGCACGCGCAGGGTCCGCTCATGAAGCCACCTGCGATGGCGCAAATAGGCTTCGGTTCGCCTTTCAAAATCCTCTCCCTGAAAAACCTCTTCCCACACTTCTTCCAGTCGCTCCTCATCTGCCTCGCTCAGCATCACAAGCACCGGCACCTCACGACGGGGGGCAATCAGCGGAAAATCCCTCAACGATTCCCTGAATCCCGCAGGGTCCAGAAACATCATCCGCCCATACAGCCTCCACAGACGTTCCGAGCCTGACAGAAGATCCCGCCGAAGGCGAAGTTCGGGATAATACTTCTCCCGCAACAGACGCACAAGATCGGCTTCCGCCATCAACGATCCGTCCCACACCTCCCGCGCAACATCCAGCGCCACCCGGCCATACACCGGCCGGCTTCGCTCAAGCGTATGTTCCAGAGAAAAGCGATAAACCCTTCCAGACGAACGCTTCGCCTCCCGATTGCACCGCCCCGCTGCCTGGATCAGCGCGTCCAGCGGTGCATGCTCACGATACACCACATCAAAATCCAGATCCACCCCGGCTTCCACCACCTGCGTCGCAACCACAAGCAAAGGCTCTCCCTCCTGCAGAAGACGCCGGATCTCCTCCACCCGCCTCCGACGATGCAGGGGAAGGATATTCGTCGAAAGATAAAACCGGGGAACATCCAGCGAAGCAAAACGATCCCACAACTCCAAACTGGTCCGGATGGTGTTCACCACCACAAGCTGACGGACGCCTCGATCCGCCATGTCCCGAACCTGCATCTCAAGATCGCCTTCAAGATCCTGAACTTCATACCGGCTCCGGATCCAGAAAGCCTTCGCCGTCGCCTCCTTCACAAGTTCCACCGCCTTCACGGGGATCTCGGGCTGCGTCGCCGTCATGAGTATAGCCGTCACACCCACTTCTTCCTTCAAAAGGTTCAGCATCCACCCGAGCGCATTCCAGTATTCCGCCGGAAACTGCTGAGGCTCGTCCAGGATCAAAACCGAACCGATCACGTTGTGGAACTTTTTGAGCATCCGGTTTTCATAGCCCAGAAGGGTGTGAAAAATCTGAACAAAGGTGGTGACCACAACCTCGCTCTCAAAATCTTCTGCAAGAAGCAGGGCTTCTCTCACAGGACGCTCCTCTTCCTCCTCCCGATAACGCACATCGGCAAGATGGTGATGGGGAAGAAGAAAGCGCTCAGGAGATTTCGGGAATTCGGGATGCCCCGAAAGCACACGTTCAAAACCCCCCACGGTTTGCTCAATCAAGTTGATGAATGGAAGGGCATACAGGATCCGTGGGGGCACACCCCAGTCTTCCTGAAGCCGCATTCGAATCACAAGTCCTCCCCGAAGAGCCGCCAGCGTTTTCCCCGAACCCGTGGGTGCCGTCAGGGTGAATACCCCGGGGAGAGGAGCGCTTTCCAGCACATCGCTCACGTCTTTCTGAATGTTTCCGCGCAGTTCGGAAAGGTCCCCCGCAGGCAACTTCGAGACATATGCATCCACAAGATCCGGCGGCAGGGACTCCACCCGGTCCGGACGCTCCACACCCGCAGCGGCAAACTTGTCTGCACTGATGAGGGCAGAAAAAAGAAGCTGAAGATACAGGGCATAACGGGCTCGGTCCGGACTGAACGCCTGACGCATCGTCCGATCAAACCTGTAATGCGCTTCTTCCATTTCCTCCACCCAGCGCCGAACATCATCCACCGTGTGGTCCAGAAACCCCTCATCCGCGTGTGGATGAACTCTGGAAAGGCTTTCTCTCACCGCCTCCCGACGCTGTTGAAGATCTTCCCACTGCTGTCTCAGCACATGCCAGAATCGCCGATTCTTCAGATCGGGCAAGGCGGATGCCGGATGCACGAGATGTCCATGGTGACGGTGCACGGCAAGATAGGCAAGAAGGGGCGCCAGCGGGTCCTTTACGTGACGCTTTGCAAGGTGCCACGCAAAAAACGCCGACAGGACGCTGTGGCGGGTCAGGGGGGAAGGTTTGCCGTGTCGCAGGTACGACTGAAAAAACCGCGTGTATTTCCCAAAATCGTGGGCATACCCCACAATCCACGCCAGATCTTTCAGAAATGACGCCCTGAGCGCCGGATGATCCAGGTTCTTTCGGGCCCCTTCAGCAACGGCCCTGAGATGTTCCTCAAGCGGGATGCCCGGATGGGACTCGAAACGCATGAAGAAACGCCCCGGCAACCCCTTCGTCTTCAGGGATCCGGAACACGGGATAGGGCACGTACACCTGGACCGGCCGACCCGCTTCTTCAAACATCAGCGTGATGGTGCGACGGGGGACACGCTTCCACCAGCCCCCCGGTTCAGAAGAGACGAAATCCTCTGTGAACTCGTCCAGAAGGAGAGCCCGGCGCCCGGTTGCGTTCCCGAGCGCCAGCCGAAGATCGGGATGATGGGGAAAGGGCGTCACCAGCGTCACCGGTTCCTCCGGGGAAAAAAGCTCCGTCTCGCCAATCCAGACGTCACTGATCCATGCAAGTGCTTCCGTGATCCCGAGATACGCCGGCCAGTGAAACGTCCCTTCCCGGAAAACCCGTACCATCTCCTCCCACAGAGCTGAATCCGGCGTGGAAACGTACACCCGGTAGGCAAGGGTTCGATGAGGGGGGCGGGGAAGGACCCAGTGCAGAGGGATCTGCGTTCCCCGCCCCTCGTTGTAAAGCGCACCGCCTTTCGTGAAGAGATAGTTCACCGTGAACGCACGGATGCGCACCGGAACAAGGATTCGCACCGCAACCCACAGGTTCTCACTTCGGAACGCTTCATAGTATGTGTCGCGATCCCGCCCCAGGAGACCTGCCACGAGCCCCATGAGGGTTGTCCGGGGGGGAAAGGGGTATGTGAGGGCGGAGGTGGTGGCATAAAATTTTCGAAAATGGGCCATGGGACCCCGCAGGGTCAGGGCCGCAAGAGGGATGGTCTCCCTCATCCCGGTTCCCCCTGTTGCTTCACACGATCCCCCAGAGCCTCCCGGAGAACCGTAAGAAGCCTCTTTCCTTCCTGAAAAGACGGGTGAATCTGAACCCGCACCTCCTGGATCCGGTCTTTCACCCGAACCAGTCGATCCACAAGCCCCGTAAAATCCAGTTTCACATCGTCCAGACTCTCCAGTCCCTCCGTCCGCTCAAGACGAAGCCCCTCCCGAAGATCTCCCACAAAGGTATGGGGATCCCGGTATTCCACCCGGAAATACAGCCGGGGCGTCTGTCCGATTTTGCTCCGGGTTGTGGCCAGAAGGGGAAGGGCTTCAAACATGCTCCGATCCAGAAGTTCCAGATCCCTCTCCGTCATGCCCGTCTCTTTCGCCCGAAAGGCACTCACCTGACCCCAGAAAGCAAGAAAGGAATATTTCACCCGCCAGTCTTTTCCAAACGTTCCGTACTCCCCCTTTTCCCCCGTTTCCCGACCGGCAAAGGTGGAGGAGATGGTCGCCGAAGGAAGGATCTCCACACGGTTCAGGGAATATCCCCAGGAGAACTGAACCGGTCCCGTGAAGGTGAGGGAAGCACCGCCCCCGGTTCCCCCCTCAATGGGTACCGTCGCACCAAACATCCGGAGATCCACCAGATGCCGCTTCAGAAAAGCGGGAAACTCCGGGTCTTTTGAAAGTTCCTTGGCTTTTTTCCCACCACCATACGCCTGAGCCAGACTTTCAATCCGTTCTTTTGCGCTGACGGTTCGGGCCATTCCGTCCTTTTCTTCTTTGCGCACCCAGATGTCCTGCGGCGCATCATATCCCAGGGCCTTCCACCGGGCTTCATCAAAACTCAGCCAGTAGTCCCGGAGATAACGCTTGAGACGTACATCGCTCACCAGATTCCGCCCCGTTTCATAATCCATCCGGGGCCGGTTTTCCTCGTCCGGATCCCCGTTGGGATTGCACAGACGAGCATCATACAGGAACAGGATTTCACTGTTGCGGGTGATCATGCTTCCTCCTCCCTGTTTTTCCGTTCTTTTTTCCCGAGACGGGCAAACCCATATCCGGCAAGAACCCAGTATGTGGCTTCATAAGGGGCAAGGGGGTCTTTGCCCTGTTCATACCATGCTTGCCCCAGGGCCAGAAGTCTCGTCCCCTCTTCATAATCATAGCCCTTCAGGTAATGGCGCATCCGATCAAACACCTGATTGACAAGACGGCGAATTTTTCCATCGTCCATTCCCGTGAAGGTGATGGCGTTCAGGATTGGCGGACTTTTTCGCTCTTTGAGGGGAACCCCCTGCTGCTGTGCTTCCCCGATTTTGCCCATCACATAGCCGATGAGAAACAGACCGGCTCGCCGACCGGTAAGCCCGGTCTCCTGAAGAAACGCTTCGAGATGAGAAGGCAATCCAGACATCTCCCATCCTCCTGGTGTGGATTGAACAGACTCGAGAAGACCCAGAAGGGCCAGAAAATGATAAAGCACCAGGGTCTCGACCATATACCGTTCCACAGAGACCCCGCTTCGCATTTTATACGCCTTTTCAAGACCAAAATGGTGAATCCGGGCCCCTTCCACCCAGAACCGGGTGAGGTCCTCCCACAGCAGAGGGTAGCCCTGAAAGAGCGCTTCCAGATAATCCAGAAACACAAGGGGAACCTGAGCGTTTTTCGTGATGGGGAAGAGACGGTAATGGGCATCCAGATGAAAATTCCAGTTGCCTGGAAGGAAGAATCGGGACTCCGCCCATTCCTCCACGGTCTGGCGGGTCTGGTCCAGTTCTTCCAGACGGGAAGGGGGAACGTCATGGATCACCCGATGGACTTTGACCGCCGCATTGGACGGCGTGGCAAAAACAAAATCCACACGAACCGTCTCTCGCAACATATCCCAGGTTTCCTGCCAGCGCACAATTTTCTGAAATCTGTCCTGAAAAACCTTCCACTGCTTCAGGGTCCACAAACTGTCCACCTTCCCCCGAAGCACCTCGGATAGTTCCTGAAGGTCCAGACGATCAGGAACGGGATGGGGGAGAAGATAAACTTTCTTCCCCGCAAGATTTGTGGATAACCGCTCGGCCACCATCCGATCTCCATGGAGAATAAAGGTAAAACAGCGATCACAGATCCCGAGAAGGGAGGTGAAGGCTTCTTCCCGGAGATGGGGAGCAAATCCCGGTTTATCCGTGTTGTAAAACTTGAAAAACTTCAATTCCGAGGTGCGGGAGGAAACCTGCGTTCTCCGGTTACACAAACGACAGTGCCCCTCCTCCCCTCCGTGGGAAGAGGGCCGGAAGGTCTCAGCCACATAGGCTCGATAAGCAGGATCTTCGGCAAGAAGTCCCTCTTCGTCCGCAAGCGTCCAGATCACGCCTTCTTTGGAAGAAACCTTCCCCGCCACCACGCGCTGAAAGACTTGCGCCACCCGCTTTTCAAACTCCGAGATCTTTCCCAAAGAGGATGCAAGCTCGATAAGGCTCGTTTCGTTCATGTCTTCCCCTGCAGGGATCCCGATCTCCTGAAGGGCCTCGCGCAGGCCTTCCCAGAATCTTTGCATTTCTTCCTGCGGGAGAAACCGCAGGAGATTCAGCATTCGAGATGTATTGCCGTTCCCATCCCGGAATTCCAGGAATCCCACCCGTTCGATCAGACGCCTGAGGCGCGTTGCAAAACGCGCCATATCGGGATGTTTTTCACTCCGTTTTTCAACTTCAGCAAGCAGTGTCCAGGGACCCCCAAACAGAAGATACCGGATGCCGTTTCCTTCCACGGTCAGGAGGTCCTTGGGGGCATTGCCCTTCCGATTCCCCACAAAGGCGAGTTTACGGACAAGCGGATGAACATCCAGCCCTTCCCGTGGTTGAATCTCCTGTGGGATCCGCCGAAACCCGTCGGGTTCTGACCGAAAGATGAAAACCGTGTACGGTTTTTTCACAGGGGCATAAGGGAGAGAAACGTCCTGTCCCCCGGCAACCTGACGTCCAAGATCATACAGGATCCGGATCATACCCCGTCCTCCTTGCTTTCGTCTCCGGGCACCACCTCCACCATCCCGAATCCCTGGGCGTTTTTGGCGCCCAGACCGGCATCCAGCATCAGGGGAAAATACGCTTTCGGGAGGTGGATGTCAAACTCTCCATCCCACCCCTTGATCAGGGTGGTCTTGAAATAGGTGATCACCTGCTTCCGGATCCTTCGTGGCCGGATCCACGCACCGTTGAGTGAGGGGGCTTCACCCCACAGGGCGTGGGCTTTGCGGGCGAGGTTGTCCAGCACCATGCGACCAAACTCCTCCTCTTCCGGATGGAAAAAGTGCGTCCTTTTCCGGCCGTTTTCCTCCAGCGTCCGATACACCGTGATGGGGGAAAGGGTGCGGATGCGAACCGACTTCGCATAGGGCGGCGTCATTTCCACCTCCACCCCCACGAGATCACACGTCTGACCCCGGAGTTCCACATGCCGTTTGCGCACGAGATAGGTGGCGAAAGACTCGAGAAAATCCACATCCACCGCACTCACCTTCAGGGTGAGGGTTCCGGTGAAGGCAAGGCTCCGGGTTTCGGGATCATACCGGGGTTTTCGGCCGAGGATCCGGGAAAAGGTGAACATCTTGAACCGCCGTTTGCCATAGCGGTAGCCCTCGTTGTGAAACCAGCGGGCCAGGGCGGCGTCCAGATGGCGATAGATGAACCCCTGAAGGATGGGATGATAATGGACAGGAAGGACCAGGGGTCCTTCCCGGGGCCAAAAGCGAAGGGTGACCCTCATGGGAGGTACTGTACGGGAGAAGGTTCAGACGTTCAAGAGGGGGGCATGAGAGCCCCGATCCTTGACAGGCGCGGGTGGACACCGTATCATTAGCGCATCCCATTTGGAGGCGTTGCGTCGTTGGTTCTCCGTGCGGTTGCCATTGATGGGCCGGCCGGTGCAGGCAAGACCGTGATCACGCGGGAGGTTGCCCGCGCGCTGGGTTTTCGGCCCATCTATACCGGTCTGATGTATCGTGCCCTCACCTGGGCGTTTCTCACCCGGAACATTCCCCTGGACGATTGCGATCGCATGGCCCGGGAGGCCCGGCAGGTGTCTCTCACCGTGGACGTGGAAAACGGGGAGCCCCGGGTGTTCCTGGACGGGGAGGATGTGACACCCTATCTTCGCCTGCCAGAGGTGGATCGCGGGGTGTCCCGGGTGGCCTCCTGCGGAAAAGTCCGGGAGATCCTGGTGGCCCTCCAGCGACGCCTCGCCGAGGAGGGGAAGGTGGTGCTGGAAGGGCGGGACGCCACCACGGTGATCGCCCCGGATGCCTGCCTCAAGGTGTTCCTGACCGCCACCCGGAAAGAGCGGGCCCGCCGGCGCTGGGAGGCGGCCGGCGAGGATGCCCCCGCCTTTCGCGCGGTGCTGGACGATCTGATCCGGCGGGATACGGCCGACGCCCGCCGGGCGGACGGCCCTCTCACCGTCCATCCCGACGCGGTGGTGCTGGACACCACGGACCTTTCTCCTGAAGAGGTGGTGTCGGCCATTGTCCATCTCTATGCGGAGCGGTGCGGTGAAGGCTGAAGCCCCCATGAGCGTCCACTGGAGGCTGGCCCGGATCCTGCTGGGTCCGGTGTTCCGCTTTGTCCTGGGGGTGCGGGTCCGGGGCGCCGAACACGTCCCCCGGACGGGGAGCGTGATTCTTGCCCCCAACCACCGGTCGTCCTGGGACCCTCCCATGGTGGGCTATGGCTCCCCCCGGGAGATCTTTTTCCTGGCCAAGCGGGAACTCTTTGACTCCCCCACCCCCTGGGGTCGCCTGTTCGCCTGGGTGATCCGCACCTGGAACGCCCTGCCTGTGGACCGGGCAGCCGGCGGGGTGGCGGCTCTGCGGCGGTCTCTCCGGCTCCTCCAGTCCGGCCACGTGGTCACCATCTTTCCGGAAGGAACCCGCAACCGCACCCGCTATCCCCTGCTTCCCCTCCAGCGGGGGGTGGTGTTTCTGGCCTACAAGGCCAACGTGCCCGTGGTGCCCGTCTGGCTTGTGAACATGAAGGCCCCTCTGTGGAAGTGGATCCTCCGGATCGCCCGACCGGAGGTCCGGTTCGGACCTCCCCTGCGGGTGGAGCCCGGTGAGGATGTGGACACCTTTGTGGCCCGGCTGGCCCTTTCCATCATCGCCCTGGCGGATCCCGCCGACCGGGCCAAGTTTGAAGAAGCGCGCCAGAAGGGGTATTACCCCTTTTTGAGGAGCCTTGAGAAAGAAAACAAACAACAACCAACCAAACAGGAGGTGTGAGGCAGATGGATGAGAAAAAAGACTGGTCCGATGTGGACTTCGGAGCGCTCCTGGAACAGAGCCTCCGGCAACTGAAGGAGGGGGATCTCGTCGAAGGCACCGTGGTCAAGGTCACCGACAAGGAAGTGTATGTGGACGTCGGGGCCAAGTCCGAGGGAATCGTTCCCCGGAGTGAATTCAAAGAGGAGGTCAAGCCGGGAGACAAGGTGACCGTATATATCGAAAGCGTCGACGGCCGGGGTGGCCGGACCATCATCTCCAAACACAAAGCCGACTTCACCCTTGCCTGGGATAAGATCCACGAGGCCTATACGGAAAACAAGACCGTCACGGCCCGGGTGCTCTCCCAGGTGAAGGGAGGTCTCCTGGTGGAGGTCTTCGGGGTGAACGCTTTCCTCCCCGGTTCCCAGGTGGACATCCGGCGGGTGCGGAACTTTGCCCGCTGGGTGGGGGAGGAGATCCCGGTGAAGATTATCAAGGTGAACAAGGCCCGGAAAAACATCGTGGTGAGCCGGCGAGAGGTGCTGGAGGAGGAGCGGGAGAAAGCCCGGGAACGCCTCAAAGAACTCCGCCCCGGCGAGGTGCTCAAAGGCGTGGTGAAGCATCTCACCGACTTCGGTGCCTTCGTGGACCTGGGGTTCGTGGACGGTCTCATCCATCTGTCCGACCTCTCATGGGAACGTGTGTCCCATCCCTCTCAGGTGGTGAAAGTGGGTCAGGAAGTGGAGGTGAAGGTGCTCAGCGTGGACGTGGATCGGATGCGGGTTTCCCTGTCCCTGAAGCATCTCCAGCCCCATCCCTGGGAGAAGGTGGCGGAGAAATACCCCGTGGGCAGCAAGGTGGTGGGCGTGGTCAAAAAGATTCTGGACCACGGCGCCATCGTGGAGCTGGAGCCGGGGGTGGAGGGATTCGTCCACATCAACGAGCTCAAGTGGGGCCGTCCTCCCCGCCATCCCAGCCAGGTGATTCAGGAGGGCGAGCGCCACGAGTTCGTGGTGCTGTATGTGGACATTGAAAACCAGCGCATCTCCCTGGGACTCAAGCAGGCTCAGGCCGATCCCTGGGCTCTCATCGAGGAGAAGTACCCCGTGGGTACCGTGGTGCGGGGAACGGTGAAAGAGCTCACCAACACCGGTGCGTTCATGGAGTTTGAGGGCGGCGTGGAAGGCTTCCTCCACGTGGGGAACCTCTCCTGGACCCAGCGCTTCTCCAGCCCCGCGGACGCCCTGCGGGTGGGACAGAAACTCCGGGTGATGGTCATCAAGGTGGACTCCCGGGAGCGGATTCTCGAGGTGTCCCTCAAGCACACCCGTCCCAACCCCTGGGATTCCATCCGGGAGCAGCTTCCCGAAGGCACGGTGGTGGAACTGCCCATCATCCAGATCGGAGAGCGGGGCATTGTGGTTCAGGTGGAAGAGGGCCTGGAAGGCTTCGTCCCCCGGTCCCACCTCCTTCACCGGGATGACATGCACAACCACTATCAGGTGGGTCAGACCCTGCGTCTCCAGGTGATGAAGATCGAGCCGGAGCGGAAGCGGATTCTCCTCTCCGAGCGGGAACTCCACCGCCGGATCCGGGAAGAGGAACGCCGGAAAGAGAAGGAGGAAATCCGCGCGGTCCAGAGCCGTCTGGAGCCCGTTCGGCTGAACCTGGGTGAAATTCTGCGCAGCGAGCTTGAGAAAGTCCGTGCTCTTCAGGAAGGGCTGGACGAGGAGGAAGAGGAAACCGAAGAGCCCGCTTCGGAAGGATGAGGCTCCTGGTCCTTTCCGACACCCATATCCCTCACAGGGCCCGGGCCCTCCCCCGGGCCCTGAATCCTTTCTTTGAAGAAGCAGACGGGATCATCCACGCGGGGGACTTCACCACCCTGGACGTGCTTCTGGAACTGGAGGCGTGGGGCAAGCCCGTGCATGCGGTCTGGGGGAACATGGACGAAGAAGCCCTCTATCGGCGACTCCCCGAGCGGATGGTGGTGGAGTTTGAAGGGTGGACGGTGGGGATCACCCACGGCTCCGGTGCCCCGGTGGGGATCGTGGACCGGGTGCGGGATCGGTTCCGGGACACGCCGGTGGACCTCATCATCTTTGGACACAGCCACGAGGCCCTGGCGGAAGCGCGGGACGGGATTCTCTTTCTCAACCCGGGAAGCCCCACCGACACGGTGTATGCCCGGCGTCAGACCTTCGCCCTTCTGGAACTCACGCCGGAACGCATCCGGGCGGAGATCCGGCTCTTACCTTCCCTGGACAAGTGGAAGACGTTTGAGGCCGAGAAGTCCAAAAAACAGGACACTTGAGCACAGCACCACCGTGGCCCCCGAAGGGGCGTTGAAGGCATAGGCCAGAAAAAGCCCCACCACACTGGCCCCCACCCCGAAAAGAACTGAAAGAATCTGAAGTTCCCGGATATTCCGGGCCACCAGGAGGGCGGTGGCGGGCGGGATCACCAGGAGGGCCGAAGAGAGGATCACCCCCACCATCCGGATGGACAGGACCACCGCCGAAGCCATCAGCATGAGTTCCAGGGCGTTCAGGACACTCACCGGGAACCCCTGAACCCGGGCGAATTCCGGGTCAAAGGCGATGAGAAGAAACTCCTTGTCCAGAAGGATCAGAACCAGAATCAGCAGGCCGCCCACCCCCAGCCCCAGACGGAGTTCCCCGGCCGGGATGGCCAGCACGTTCCCGAAAAGATAGGCAAACAGATCCCCGGCATAGCCCGGATAGAACCCGATCACCACGATCCCCAGGGCCATGAAGGTGGTGAACAGGATCCCGATGGCGGTGTCCTCGTGGATGGGGGTTCGCTCCTGGACATAGGCCACCCCCAGTGCGGTGAGCAGGGCAAACACCCAGGCCAGGCCCACCGGCGACCACCCGAGAAGGAGGGCCAGGGCGATGCCGCCGAAACTCGCATGGGCCACCCCCGCCCCGATGAACGCCAGGTTTCGCAGAACCACGTGGGTTCCCACCAGGGCCATGACCGCCCCGATCACCACCGAAGCCACCAGGGCTTTCTGAAAGAACCCGAAGGCAAGGAGATCCATCACCCCGCTCATGAGCCGCTGCCCTTCGGTTCTTCGTGATCTTTCAGGGGGAGAACGATGTGGGGGAGGCGGCCGTGCCCGACGGCCGCGGCGTGCCGGCCATACATGCACTCCAGGGTCTCCTCCGTGAGAACTTCCTGGGGGCGTCCGTGGGCCACCAGGCGCCGGGACAGGCACGCCACCCGATCCGCGAAGGAGGCCACAATTCCCACATCATGGGACACCAGGATCACAGTGAGGGCAAGATCCCGCCGCAGGCGATCCAGCAGGGAAAAAAGGCCTTCTGTCATGGCCGGATCCAGCGAAGCCGAGGGTTCGTCCAGGAGGAGCAGGCGGGGACGGTTCACCAGCGCCCGGGCAATCAGGGTGCGCTGGCGCTGTCCCCCGGAGAGTTCCGACAGCCGCCGGTCGGCCACATGGGCGATCTCCAGCAACTCCAGGGTTTGAAGGGCCATACGCCGGTCCTCGGGGCCGGGACGGCGAAACCAACCGAGGGCACCGTATCGCCCCATGAGCACCACATCCATCACCCGGAGGGGAAAATGCCGGTGAAGGGAAAATTCCTGAGGAACATAGCCCAGGGCCAGCCGCTCTTTCCGGTTCAGAGTCCAGGGAGGCTTCCCCAGCACCCGGACCGTCCCCTCCTCCGGCCGGAGGATTCCCAGAATCACCCGCAGGAGGGTGGTCTTTCCGGCTCCGTTGGGGCCGATGATGGCGGTGAACTCTCCCTCCTCCACACGGAACGAAATCCCCTCCAGCGCGATGTGCTTGCCGAACCGGACGGCGACATCCTGGAGTTCAACGAGGGGTGTCATGGACCACCGCCTGCTCCAGTCGTTCCAGGTTCTTTTCCAGGAGCTCGGTGAAGGATGCCGGTCGGAGCCATCCGCCCAGCGGGTCCAGCGTCACGGTGTCCAGACGGGTTTCTGAGAGGATGGTTTCCAGGAGGGGATGCCGCCCGGCGGGCTCCAGGATGAGGAGGCGGGCCTTCGCCTTCCGGACCGTCCGGATCAGGAACACAAGGGCTTTGGGGGAGGGTTCTGCACCTTCATGGGGGATCACCACTCCGGCTACCGGAACGTCAATTTCCCGAAAGAGATAGGTCCAGGCCGGATGTTCGAGCACCACCGGCCCCAGGTCTTTCGCCATCTCCTTCGCCCGGGCTTCCAGGCCGTCTGTCCGCTGAAGGAAGGCTTGGAGGCGCTGTTTGTAGGTGTCGGCACCCTCCGGGTCCCAGGTGGCAAGGGAATCCGTGAGGATGGCCGCAACCCGCCGGGAGAATGCAAAGGAAAGCCAGATGTGGGGATTGGCGGAATCGGGAAGACCCAGAACATCCTTCAGCACCACCCGGCGGGAGTGGTGAACCCAGTGATCCAGGGGTTTCCCCACCAGAATCACCGCGTCGGCCTGCGCAAGGCGGGCGAAATCCCGGGGGCGGGGATCATAGGTGTGGGGAGAAGCCCCCGGAGGAATCAGGGCAAACGCCTCCACCCGGGAGCCCCCGAGTTCGGCGAGCATCAGCCGGAGGGGCTCGATGGAGGTGCCGAGGATCAGGGAGATCACCAGCCAGGTCATGGGTGAGCCTGGACGAGTTCAATCAGGACATATCCCGTATCCCGGGGATGCAGAAAGGCGATGGTGTGCCCCAGCGCCCCTTTCCGGGGCCCATCGACCACCCGGTAGCCCTCTTGCTCAAGCCTCCGAAGGGCAGCTTCCAGATCCTCCACCCAGAAAGCCAGATGATGAAGGCCCCCCTTCCGTTCGGCAAGGAAGCGATCCACCGCCGTTCCTTCCCGGAGGGGCTGAATGAGCTCCAGGGCCGGATCTTCTCCCAGGAACAGAAAGGCCAGCCCCCGCTCCTCATCCCGATCTTCCGCGGTGATGGGAAGGCTCAGCACCGTCTCCAGCACCCGGGCCAGGGCTCGGGCGTCACGGGTCACGATTCCCACGTGGGCGAGTTTCATGATGGAGAGAGTGTACACAACTGGAAGGGAACCTTCAATCCAAAGGCCCTTCTGGACGATTCGCCGGAAAGTCCATACAATCACTCCGGGAGGGAACACGAACGGGAGGCATCCCATGGACTTCGCAAAACCCCTCGATTATTTGAAATCCCGGGTTTCCCTGTCGGGTGAGGAGGAAGCCTATCTCACGGCCTATGAAACCTGGTGGCTGGAGGAAGGGGAGGCAGTCTCCCAGGCCGTGGACCGGATGCGCACCCCCTGGCTTCGGATGTTCAACGAACGGGGCGAGCGGGTGGACGAAATCCAGTATCCCCCGGAATACTGGGAGATGCTCGATTACGGATACGAAGCGGGTCACATCTGGCGGGTGTTTGAAGAAAACCGCCTCCGTCCCTTTTTCCTGCTGGGCTACATCACGTCCTTCTGGGATCCTGGGCTCTATTGCCCCTACACCGTGAGCGTTTCCACCGCTGTGGCCGTTCAGAAATACGCGCCGTCCGCCATCCGGGAACGGGTGCTCACGGAGATGACCCGCAAAAACCGGCCGGCTCAGGGAGCCACCTGGATGACGGAAATTCGGGGTGGGTCGGATCTGGGCTCCGGCGTGGAGACCGTGGCCCGCCGGGACGGTGACCGCTGGCATCTTTCGGGCCTCAAATATTTTGCGAGCAACGCCGGGGCGGAATACGCCATTGTGGCCGCCCGGCCCGAAGGTGCTCCGCCCACGGTCCGGGGACTTGCCCTTTTTCTGGTACCCCGGTTTCGCCAGGACGGAAGCCTCAACTACACCATTCAGCGCCTGAAGGACAAGATCGGCACCCGGTCCGTTCCCACCGGGGAGGTACTCCTCGAAGATGCGGAAGCCTGGCTTCTGGGCGAGCCGGAGCACGGGATCTATCTCATTCTGGAGGCCCTGAACATCTCGCGGGTGGCCAACAGTGTGGGGAGCGTCGCCCTGGCTCAGAGTGCGCTGGCCCGGGCGGTGGCCTATGCCCGGAGTCGTGAAGCCTTCGGGAAGCCCATCGCCTTTCATCCCCTCCTGGCCCACGAAATCGAAACCTGGAGACGGGAACTGGATGGGGCCTTTGCCCTGGCCTGGCGGGCAGTGGAACTCCTGGATGAGGTGTGGGAGGATCGGCCCCGGTATTCCGAACGCTATCATCTCTTTCGTTTCGTGGCTCACCTGGCCAAATACTGGACGGCAGAGGTGGCGGTGAAACTCTCCCGGTGGGCCATCGAGGTGTTTGGAGGGATCGGGATTCTGGAGGAGATGGGGGTGGAGCGTCTGCTGCGGGAGGCGCTCATCCTTCCCATCTGGGAGGGCACCCCTCACCGCCAGCTTCTGGACGGCCTGGAGGCCATGGAGCGAAAGCAGGCCCACCGCCTTCTCCTGGAGGACCTCCGGGGTCAGGTGGATGCGGACAGCATCCGGGCGTGGGAGCAATCCCTGGAGGAATACCTGTCCCTTCCTCCGGAAGAGAAGGAGGCCCGGGCGCGGGAGGTGCTGGAGCCTTTCGCCCGGTGGGTGGGCCTGAGCCTGGCCCACAGGAGAACGGCATCCTGAATCTCCGCCAGAGCGTCCGTCTGTCTATTGCGATGCAAGAAGGCGGTCGGGATATTTCACCCGAAAAACCATATCATACGGAAAAACCAAACCGGGAGGCATGCGGTGAAACGGTATGATGCGGTTGTGATCGGCGCGGGACCGGGCGGCTATGTGGCGGCCATCCGTCTCGGCCAGCTCGGGAAAAAGGTTCTTGTGGTGGAAAAACAGTATGTGGGCGGGGTGTGCCTGAACGTGGGGTGCATCCCCACCAAAGCCCTCCTCCATGCGGCCCACCTCCACCGGGAAGCTGGCGAGGCGTCCCGGATGGGGCTGGGGATTCAGGCGGGTCCGGTGGACCTTGACAAGCTCAACAGCTGGAAGCAGGGGATCGTGGACCGGCTGGTGCGGGGGATTCAGACCCTCTGGAAAACCCACGGCGTGGAGTGGGTGCAGGGGGTGGGGAAACTCAAAAGTCCCCGCCAGGTGGAGATCACCCATCCCGACGGACGCCAGGAAGTGGTGGAAGCGGGGGCGGTGATCGTGGCCACGGGTTCCCGGCCGGCGGAGCTTCCCGGGTTTGAGGTGGACGGCGAGCGGGTGTGGCATTCCGACCATGCCGTGGCCTTCCCCCGTATTCCGAAGAAACTCCTGGTGCTGGGGGCAGGGGCCATCGGGCTGGAGTTTGCCTTTGTGTATCGGCATTTCGGCGCCGAAGTGGAGGTGTTTGAACTCATGGACCAGATCCTTCCCGGGATGGACAGCGAAAGCGCCCGGGAGCTAGCGAAAGCCCTCAAGCGCCAGAAGATCACCATCCACACATCGGCCCGGGCGGAAAAACTTGAAAAAACCGCCTCGGGTGTTCGCCTCCACGTCCGGATGGGGGGCGAGACCCGGGTGGTGGAAGGCGACGTCCTCCTGGTGGCCGTGGGACGGAAACCCAACACGTCCGGGATCGGACTGGAAGAGATTGGCGTGAAAACGAACGACCGGGGGTTTGTGGAGGTGAACGAGCACATGGAGACGTCGGTGAAGGGCGTGTATGCCATCGGCGACATCGTCCCCGGTCCCATGCTGGCCCACAAGGCGTCCCGGGAAGGCATTGTGGCCGCCGAGCACATCGCGGGGCTCCCCTCCGCCATGGATGTCCGGGCCATCCCGGCCGTGGTGTATACGGAACCTCAGCTCGCTTCCGTGGGACTCTCGGAAGAAGAAGCGAAAGCCCGGGGCATTGCCTATCGGGTGGGGAAATTCCCCTGGGTGGCGAACGGCCGGGCCCTGACCTACGGCGTGCGGGAGGGGTTTGCCAAGATCATCACCGACGAGAACGATGTGGTGATCGGGGTGCACGTGGTGGGACCCGAAGCCTCCAGCCTGATCGGGGAAGGGGTGCTGGCCGTGGAGATGGCCGCCACGGCAGAAGATATCGGTCTCTCCGTGCATCCCCACCCCACCCTGTCCGAAGCCCTGATGGAGGCGGCCGAAAACGTCCACAAACGGGCCATCCACATCGTGAACCGCTGAACCGGAGGGATGCGAACGCCGGTGAGGGCGGTGAGGATTCTGGTCCTGCTTGCCCCGTGTGCAGTGTGGGGCGCGGGGATCGTGGGGGTGATGGGCGCAGGACCTCCCTTGTGCGCACCCGCAGGTTCAAACCTTTTCCTCCAAGCAGGCCTATACCCACCCCAGAGGAGCTTCGACATCTGGCTCGGGAGGAAAAGCAACGTTCCGGTGCCTGTCTGTGTGGCGGGGGGCGTGTTTTCCCTCACAAGGACCCACACCAACGGGAGCGAACCGCTCTACCTTTCGGGGCTTTCCGCAGCCTGGCGCCATCACCACGCCCATCCTTGTTCCCGTTTATGAGCTCCCGCCGCCACCGCTGTAGTACCCCCGCTTCCGGAGGCCCAGCACGCGGTTGAACGGGATCCGAACGGGCAAATCCCTGAAGGGGTCTCTCCGCGTTTGCTGTGTTCCCGGACACCCGGGGAAAGGGATCGCGGGGGTATGACGAACCTGCCCGCCAGGGTCGGGTGAGGGGGGACCGGAGCGTCGAACGCTTACTGTGAGCAGGTGTAGACCTTGGCCGACTTGAAGTGGAGCGTTGTGGGGATGAGCAGGTTGGCCAGAACACCCAGGCCCCAGTCAATGAACGTATACTGGGTCTGGACCACCACCTTGCCCGATTTGGGCATGATGGTGGCGGTGGAGTTGTCCCCCAGCGGCACAAGTCCCCAGAGAAGATACATGGCCCGTTTCTCGGCATACAGGGTGCATCCCGCGGGACCTGTGGTTCCTTTCGCGGCAATGGTAACCTGAGCGCCGGGAGGCGCAGTCACGTTAATGGTGGCACACCCAGAGGCCACGAGACCCACCACCATCACAACAGCCAGGGCCAGCTTCTTCATGGTTCCCCTCCTTGTTCAAGGATTCGCCTCCCCCCCTCACCCATTGCCCAAAGTATACGGGTCGAATACCGCAGCATCAAACGATCCTGTCACGTCCGGGAACCTTTTGCCCTTTTCCCCCGTCTTTCTCCATGAACCCGTGCAAACAGGAGGTTTCCCATGCGGTGGATGATCATGGCCCTTGTCCTCACCCTCCCGGCGGCCGGGAGGAGCCAGCCTCTTCCTGATAGGCCCCAGCCGGCCTTCCGGGATGCCCGTCCCATCCGGAAAGCCCGGTTTCTCCGGTCCGGGAGACAGGCCCGCAGGATCCGGCGTGCACGGCGGCATGCCCGGCAGCGCCTTGCCCCGCCCCATCTCTTCCGGCGCGCAGCCCGCATCGCCCCCCATCGGGCCAAGGAACTCCGGGACCTGGAGGCCCGCCTCACCCCCCGCTGGCTCCGGGCCCGGACCGAACTGCGCATTGCCCGACAGGAACTCGCCCGCACCCTGAGAAACCCCGACGCCTCACCGGCGGAACTGGAACGCGCCCTGCAGAACGTCCGGGAACGGGACCAGGAACTCCACAAAATCCAGGAAGAAACCCTGATGGAACTCCGGAAAACCGTGGAAGGCGACGCCTTCTCCCGGATCGTTGCCCCGCGGCTCGGGCGCTAACGGCCGGGAATGTGGATGGCAGGGAGGTCTTTCACAGATAAGGGAAGCTTCCGCCTGACGGAGTCCGGGAGAAACCGGAGAAGAGGTTCGGGAAGGCGGGCAAGCCGCTCCCGGGCATGCCAGGAAAGGTTGGAGCGCTCCCCGACAAGCCGGACGAGAAATCCGCAGTCCTGTTCGGAACACCCATCCAGACGCGCAAGGAGGGTGTCTTCGGGAAGGTCTTGCTCCCGGAGAGCCAGAAAGGCCGCCTGGGCCACCGGGAACCGATCCGCAAGAAGATTCAAGAGCGATTCCGGTGGGCAGGCACAGGCCCCCCACGCCGTGGCCGCATAGGCCCGGACCACCCCCACCGTATCCCGGAGACGCCTTTCAAGAAAAGAGCAGGCTTCTGAATCCTGAAGGGTGGCCAGGGCCCGCAGAAAGGCCCGGCGGAAAAACCGGCTTTTGCCCGGGTCCCACAGCTTCAGGATGGCGGGAAGAGACGCCGTGTCCTTGATCTCCGCAAGAAGCCGAACAGCCAGTCCCTGCACCGTGTCGGAAGGGTGAGCAAGAGCCTGGCGGAGCAGCACCTTTGCCGTGTCCGGGTTTTTCTTCACCACCGCTTTGATCACCCGCCAGTTCAGGGGATAGGGGTCCCGGAGTTTGTCGGGGATCAGAAACCGGAGGGCCTCGCCACCCCGTTCCGCCAGGGCCTCCCGCACCCGCCGCACCCAGATCCGGCGGGACCCCACACCCCACGTGCGGGCTTCTCTGTATAGGGACGCCACCCCCGCCGTATCCAGAAAGGTCTGAAGCCCCGTCGTGTCCGGAGGGACCTCCGGAAGGGTGTCGGGAAGAAGGGAAGCGTCCATTCCGAATCCCACCTCGCCCCGAACCCACGACGTCCCGTTGGACCAGGCCTGCCCGGGGGCAAGATAGACATCCTGTCCGGAAAGATCGGCGAACAGTCCCAGACTTCCCGTCCCCCGGGCGGTGTCTCCGTCTCCCAGCCCCCGGGGCTCCGTGAGCCGGTACAGGTCGTTGCCGGAACGATCCACCAGGATCCCGATGCTGTTGGCAAGCCCCAGCCCCAGTCCGCCGGAGACCTCATAGAGATCGTCTCCCCCGCCGTCCACCAGAACCCCCACCGAAAGGTCGTGTCCTTCTCCCAGCGCCGGACCAAACCGGGAGGCATACCGGTCCCGTCCCTTCCCGTCCAGAAGCACCCCCACCGCCAGATGGATGCCCGCCCCCTGGGCATACTGCACCGCCTCATACACGTCGCTCCCCTCCTCATCCACCAGCACCCCTAGGCCCTTCCAGTAGGCCGCCCCCTGGCCATACACCGGGCTGGAATACCGGTCGTGACCTTGACGATCCACGAGAAGGGCAATGCCACCGGAAGCGTAAGGGCGGTATCCGAAGGCAAAGCCCTGGGCAAACCCCCGGAGCATATCGGGCTGGAGGGGCTCATGCAACCGGGTGGCGCCGGCCAGGTATCCGTCGTTTCCCCCTTCGTCCAGAAGAAGGGCCAGTCCACCCGTGCGGGCAAAGGCCTCCCCTCCCTCGTCCACATGATACAGGTCGTGGCCGTCGCCCTCCAGCACCAGGCCCAGGCCCCACGCGGAAGCCCCCAGACAAAACTGCCCGCAGCGGTACACGTCGTCCCCGGAAAAGTCCATCACCCCCGCACTGCCTCCAAACCCCGCGCCCAGGGAGAGATCCCCACCCCGGTAGGTGTCGTCCCCCTGAAGATCCACGATCCATGCGCTCCCGAAGAGGGCACCCCCCGGCTCACCCCAGGAAGCCCCCTCATAAAGATCGTTTCCTTCAAAATCCAGAACCACCTGAACGCGTCCCATCCCCGCCGGGACCCCCATGTACCGGTCGTCCCCTCCGGGTTCCAGAATCACGTCATAATCCCAGGGCGGAGCGTATGTATCCCGTCCCCAGGTCCCCACCCAGACCCGGCAGCCGGAAAGGTTCAGTTCGCCGGGAGGGAGGCGACCCGCATGGGGAGCCAGTCGCCGGGCGATGTCGTGAAGGACACGCTGTTCCCGGAGCCCCTGCGCCCAGATCTCCCGGAAGGGCACCCGCCGGAGAAGCCGAAACAGGGTGGTGTCGGGAAGGGTGTCTCCCGACCAGCGGCGGCCGGTGAGGGTTTCGTTGAGTTCTCCCCAGCGGGACCGGAGGAGGGAATCTTCTTCATCCAGAATCAGATCGGGCACCGCCGCCACCAGGGAATCCAGCACGGGGCGGAGTTCTCTATGCAAACGCCTGTAAAAGGCTTTGCTTTCGGCACACACCCGGCCGAGCTCCCGGAGGAGAGCCTCCGGATCGTCCCGCAGGGGGCGGGGAGGTTCTTGCGCAAGGGAGAGAAGGGAGGGCAGGCTGTCCAGGGGATGGTGAAAGGACGGTTCCAGGGAAGAGAGGTTCAGGGGGTTATCCAGCACCGACGCCACCACCGGAAGGGTGAAGGGATCGGGGGGATCCCACAGGCGATCGGCCACGAGCACCGTGGAGTCCATTCCCCACCCCCCGAGGAGCAGGAGGATGGCCTGCGTCACTGTGGAATCCCAGATCATACTCCCGGGACCTCCCTGTCGTCCAGGGCCTCGGTGAAATCCTTGAGGGCCTCCTGAAAACGCCGGCGCTCCTTTTCGGCGTGGAGGCGCCCCACGAACAGAAACTCCCGACCCCGGCAGGTGATGCGGACCCGGTCCCCCTTGCTCGTGAGAAACCGGGCGATGGGATAATACAGAAGAGCATGGCGGGGCAGGAAGGTGACCACCGCGTGAATCGGCCCCAGTTTCCCGGTGAGCTGGGCTTCATAACCCATCACGCCCCCCATCCAGGTGTAGGTTCCCTCCTCAACCCGGAAGAACCGCTCGATCTCATGGGCGGTCCACCAGGCCAGCGCCCGGTTCAGGCGCACCCCCTGAGCATACCCCGCAAGGAGGATGAGGGTTCCCACCAGAAACAGAATCCAGAGAAGCCCTGACGTCACCCCTCCTCTCCGTCGCGCTGGAGGGAGCGATACACCTCCAGCGCCCGTTCCACGATCTCCCGCTCGTTTTTGAAGGACAGCTTGCGCAGGGCTTCGTCCACGGGGAAAAACCGGGCGTCGTCCACCTCCCAGTCGTGCTCGGACGGGTCCCCCCGCTCGTATTCCATCACGAAGAAATCCACGGTTTTCCTGACCTTCTGGCCCTCCCGGACATACCAGTACTGCACACTTCCGGCCGGTGCGAGCACCCGGCCCACCACGCCGCCTTCCTCCGCCACCTCCCGCTGGGCGGTTTCCTCGGGCTTTTCCCAGGATTCCACCTGGCCCTTGGGGAGCTGCCAGCGCTTTCCGCCCCGGGTGGCCACAAGCAGGACTTCCAGATCGCCGTTCCGGCGGCGGAAGACCACACCCCCAGCGGAATGTTCCCGGATCATGGCGCGGATCCCACCACAGTAAGAAGGGATCGGTTTCGTATGCCTGTGCGCCGGTAGGAGGGAAGCTGCGGATGTTCAAAGGTGCAGGCGGGTGGAAGGGCCACCACGTCCACACCCAGGGCCTTCAGGCGTTCCCGGATGGCCCGCAGGAGATCAAAGTGCAGGGCCTGGTGGTTCCGGAACATCCAGGGCCGGGCCCAGTCCGTGAAGGTCTCCCCCACCGGATAGCACCTTCCGCAGATACCGGGACCGATGGCGGCCTGGATGGATCCGGCATCGTCCAGCCGGTTCACACCCTCCTCCAGAATCCCCCGGACAAATCCCCGCCACCCCACGTGGAGCACGGCGTGGGTTCCGGGTCGGGCGGGAACCCAGAGCACCACGGGATAGCAGTCGGCCGTGCGAACCCCCAGGGCTTTCCCTTCCCGGGTCAGGAGGCCATCGCCCTCCCCCGGCGGTTCCCGGTCCACATCCACCACCCGGGCGCTGTGGATCTGGCGCAGGGTGAGCACGCCTTCGGGATGGTGTCCGGGCAGGAACACCTGCACGGGATACAATGCAAGACGAAAGCCCTGGGGCGTTTCTTCCCACATGGCTCAGGGGATCACCGGAACGGCTGCGGTTTTGGACCGGACCACCATGCGCATGGACGCCGGGGTCACGCCGTCCCCTCCCATCGTGGTGTGGAAGGCGGTGGCGGTGAGGGTAAGCACTGTGGTGTCCGCAATGCCCGATGTGAGCGTGTCGGGGAAGGTGAGGGTCAGGGGCGAGGTGGGGTCACCCACCACCGTATCCACATTCACCCCGCTTCCGGAAAGCTGAATCCGCACGCTGTCCGGTGCCCCGGTGAAGGAAAGGCTCACGGTGAAAGACTGGCCTGCCTGAACGGGACTGGGGTTCACCACCGGATCCTGAAGACTCGCCCCCTCGGGCACAAGGAGTTCCACCGCCTGACCCTCGTGATCAATCCGGAGCCGGCTGGATCCAAACTGAATGGACACCGGCGCGGGAACGGGGAGGGTGTCGGCGATGGGGAAGAAATACAGGTCCACCGTGTCCTGGAAGGGGAGCACCGTCCCGTCCAGCGAGACCTGTGCCGTTTTCACGACCCCCTGCTCGTCAGCCACATACACCAGCGCCGTCTGCACAGACGGATCCAGGTTCTCGGTGGGAAGGTCGATGCCCAGGGCCTGTTCCACCGGTCCCGTGGCCGGACCCACCTCACCGAACACGGCAAGCACCGTGAGGGTGGGAAGTTTTTCTTTCAGCCAGTCGCAGGACGAAAACCCCAGGGCCACGCCCAGGGCCACCAGCCACACACCGCGCTTCATTCCATGCCTCCTGTTTGGTTCGTCAATACATCAGGGCATAGGTCAGGATGTTGATCCCCATCCGGAAGGCTTCTTCCCGTTTTTCGGGCGGGTCGTTGTGGGAGGGGGTCCATCCGTCCGAGATGTTGGTGTTGTAGGTGTAAAACACCACAATCCGTCCCCGAAACACCAGGGCGAGCCCCTTCGGCGGTCCGGGGTAATGCTCGTGGATTTTCGGGAGCCCCTGAGGGAAGTCGTACACGATATGGTAGATGGGATGATCGAAGGGAACCTCGATCCAGGTGGCCTCCGGAAAGACCTTGCGCATCTCCCGGCGAAAGGCCTCGTCCATCCCGTAATCGTCGTCCGCATACAGAAACCCGCCCCGCTCCAGATACGTCCGGAGGTTCCGGGCTTCTTCTTCGGAGAAATAGATGTTGCCGTGGCCGGTGAGATACAGAAAGGGATAATCAAAGATGCGGGGATCGTCCAGGCGAAGAACCACCTGGGCGGTGTCCACCTCAAGGCCCACCCGCGCCCGGGCTTCCCGGGCCAGATTGGGGAGAACGTCGGGGTCGTTGTACCAGTCCCCGCCCCCGTCATACTGCACCCGGACCAGGGAGAAAGCCAGGAGAAACCAGAACGTCATGCGGGTCGAATGCGGAAAAAGAGCACACCCACGCGGATGCGATCCTCGGGGCCCACCGGTGTGGGTTCCGTGATCCGGACCCTGTTCACATACACGCCGTTGGTGGATCCAAGATCTTCCACGAAAACCGTGCCGTTCTGGACAAAAATCCGCATGTGCCTTCGGGAGACGAACTCTGCACCGGGAAATTCCGAAAGGTCCACATCCACCGGCCCGGTGGACCGGGAAAACCGCCCCACCACCAGCTCGCCCGTAAGGGGAATTTCTTGAAGCACCTCTTTTTTGTGCTTCACCACCAGCACCCACTGAGTTCCCACCGCTGTGGACGGTTTTTCCTCCAGGGGTGTGGTGCTGGGCTGTGACGGGGGCGTTTCCGGACGGGGTTTGTATTCCCGTGAAATGGGAAGGGGACGATCCTCATCAAACCCCACATCTTCCCCAAGGTTCTCCACAATCTCCACCGCAATGGTTGAGGTTTCGGGAGAAACCTCGGCCTCTACCATGAGCACGCCACAGACCGGGCAGGATTTTTCTTCGTTCTCCTTGTGCCCGCAAATCGGACAGATGAACATCCACACCTCCTTCTCGAAGGATGGAACATTCAGATTGTAAGCTCCGACTTCAAAACTGTCAACGGTGGTCGGCGAAGGGATCTCTGCCTGGTTCTTTCACGGGAGCGGAACCTTTCCGTTTCGCGACGGATGGCGTATAATTGAAGGGCTTTCAAAACGAGGAGGCCTGCGGTGAAACTTCTTTCGCTGTTTGAGGGCCTGGCGGTCACTTTTCGCCATATGTTTCGCAAACGCTTCACGGTGCAATATCCGGAGGAGCGAAAACCCCTGCCTCCCCGAGCCCGATGGCTCCTCAATCTCCAGCGCCATCCGGACGGCAAGGAGCGATGCGTGGGATGCATGCTCTGTGCGGCCATCTGCCCCACCGAGGCCCTGTATATCGTCGGCGAAGAAAACGATCCGGACAACCCCATCTCCCACGGGGAACGCTATGCGAAAATCTGGGATTACGACACAGGCCGCTGCATTTTCTGCGGATTCTGCGTGGAAGCCTGCCCTGAAGAGGCCATCATCATGATTCCCGACTTTGAACTCGCCCGGACCAACCGCCGCGACATGATCCTCCACAAAGAGGACATCACCGTCCCCGTGGACCAGCAACCCATCCTGGCCTGGCAGGGCTTCTATCGCGACGTGCCCGAATCCCACGGTCCGGTCACCCGCCCCCTGGCGAAACACCGGCGGTATGAGTCCTACCTCTGGAAACCCGTGAAGCTCTCCAAAGAGGCGAAGCGGGAACTCAAGTTCCTGGAAGGGCCTTTCGAGAAACTCCTGAAAAGCGGAGCGGATCAATGATCACCCTGTACGTCCTTTTCTCCCTTCTTGCCCTGGTGGCCGGGTTTTCGGTCATTCTCCAGCGAAACCCCGTGTACAGCGCCCTGTCCCTCCTTCTCTCCTTTGTGGCCATCGGCTTCACCATGATCCTCCTGGGGAGCCCCTTCCTGGGGGCGGTGTTCCTCATCATCTACGCTGGTGCCATCATCACCCTCTTCCTGTTTGTGCTCATGCTCCTGAACCTGCGCCAGCCCGCCTTCGACTTTGACTTTTCTCTGCGCTCCTTCGTGGGGGTGATCGCCGTGGCGGCGGTCTGGGCGGGCACCCTGTTCGCCCTCTTTCGAACTCCCTCCCTCCAGGTGCCCTTCCGGGTCCAGACGTCCTTCCAGGCTGCCTTTTACCGGGAAGGCCTGTTCGGTTCCTATCTCGTGCCCTTTGAAATCCTTTCGGTGCTTCTTCTCGTCGCCCTGGTTGCCGTGTTCGCCCTCACCCGCAGGGAGGAAACCCCATGAGTCTGGCGGCAGCCCTGTCTTTCCCGGTGACGCTGTTCTTTCTGGGCCTCCTGGGCCTGGTGCTCCGCCGGAATCTGATCGTGATCCTGATGTCCATGGAACTCATGCTCAACGCGGCGGGTCTGGCTCTGGTGGTGTTCCACGCGACTTTTCCCTCGCCTGAACCGGTGAGTCTGGTGCTTCTCTTCCTGGGACTTGCAGCGGCAGAGGTGGCCATCGGTCTCGCCCTCGCCATCAACCTGGTCCGGCTGAAGGATTCCCCGGACGTGGACCTTGCCCGCATGCTTCGAGGCTGAGGAGGATGGCCATGGAAGCCTATCTCATCGCGATGCTTCTTTTCCCCCTGGGTGGGGCCGTGCTGAATGGGGTGCTGGGACGGCTGTGGGCCCCTCGCGCCCACTGGATTGCCCTGCTGGGTATGGGTGGGGCCTGGCTGTTTGCGGTCCTGGCGGCCTTCCGGTTCGCCGGGGATCCCGTCCACATCGTTCTCTATCCCTGGCTACCGGTGGGGGACCTGAACCTGTCGGTGGGATTCTATTACGATGCCCTTACCATGGTGATGACCCTGACGGTCACCACCGTGGCTTTCCTCATCCACGTGTATTCCATCGGCTATATGCACGGGGATCCGGGGTATGCCCGGTTCTTCGCAGCCCTCAACCTCTTTGTCTTCGCCATGCTCCTGCTCGTGACGGCCGACAGCTATCTTCTGCTCTTTGTCGGCTGGGAAGGCGTGGGTCTGTGCTCCTATCTGCTCATCGGCCATGAATACCACCGCAAGGCTGCGGCGGACGCGGCCATCAAGGCCTTCGTGGTGAACCGGGTGGGGGACGCCGGCTTTCTGCTGGGCATGTTCCTCCTGTTTTCCCTCACCGGGACGCTGGTGTATCCGGAGGTGTTTGCCTATTTCCATCACCTTCACGTCCTCCCGGCCGTGCTCCCTCTCGTGGGCCTCCTCTTTTTCGTGGGTGCGACGGGCAAATCCGCCCAGATTCCCCTGTACGTCTGGCTTCCCGATGCCATGGAGGGTCCTACCCCCGTCTCCGCCCTGATCCACGCGGCCACCATGGTGACAGCCGGGGTGTATCTCATCGCCCGCTCCGCCCCCCTCTATGACCTCATCCCCCACATCGGGCATTTCATCGCCTGGATTGGCGGACTCACCGCCATCATGGCCGCCTTTTATGCCCTCACCCAGCGGGATCTCAAGCGGATTCTCGCCTATTCCACCATCAGTCAGCTGGGCTACATGTTCATGGCGGTGGGTCTGGGGGCCTATGCGGCGGGGATCTTTCACCTCTTCACCCACGCCTTCTTCAAGGCCCTCCTGTTTCTGGGTGCGGGGAGCGTGATGCACGCCACCCACGGGGTGCTGGACATCTTCCGCATGGGAGGGCTCCGCAAAAAGATGCCTCACACCTACTGGACCTTTCTCATCGCTTCCCTGGCCCTTGCGGGGATTCCCCCTCTTGCCGGCTTTTTCTCCAAAGACGAGATCCTGAAGGCCGCCTTTGGTCTGGACACGGGGCTGTGGTGGATCGGGACCCTCACCGCCCTGATGACCGCTTTCTACATGTTCCGGGCGGTAATCGTGGCCTTCCACGGAAAACCGCGGGATCCGGACGTGTTTGATCACGTCCACGAATCTCCCCCTGTGATGACCCTGCCTCTGTGGGCACTGGCCCTGGGGAGCCTCACCGTGGGCTTCCTCGCCGAGCCCTTCCACGCGTTCCTCCACAGCCTCTCCCACCGTGCGCTGCCGGAGATCCATGCCACACCGGTGGTGGTGGCCTCCATCGTGGCCGCGGTCCTGGGAATCGCCCTGGCCTATCAGATTTTCTTCGTGGGAAGCCCCTCAGGCGAGACCCTCGCCCGAAAATTCCGGCTCCTGTGGGTGCTCTCCTACCGGAAGCTCTTTGTGGACGAGATCTACGACTTCCTGATCCGCAAACCCTTCAAGGGGCTGGCCATCGGTCTCTATTACGCCGGGGATCGGGGCCTGATTGACGGCACCGTCCATCTGACCGCGTGGGTCCAGAAGGGGATGGGTGCCCTGCTTTCGAGATTTCAGAACGGGCTCGTGCGGGCCTATGTGGTCTGGACGCTGGTGGTGTTCGCCTATCTCGTGTGGGTGCTTCAATGAGCAAGGAGGAGAACGATGATTCAGACTGCCCGGGGGCGGATGGAAGCCCTTTCGGTTGTGGACACCCATCCATACTGGGTCACAAGCCTCTATCTTGATCTTTCCCCTCAGGCCCGGGTGGGGACACAGTATCTCATTGCCTTCAAAAACCTTGAGAAGAAAGCCCGGGCACGGCTTTCGGCCAGAGATCTCCCCTCGGAAGTTCGTGCGTCTCTGGAGGAGGATCTTCGTAAAATTGAGCAGTACCTTGTGCCGGACAACCTGAAAGGAATGCGGGGCATCGCCATTTTCTCTGCAAGCGGCAAAGGCCTTTTTGAGGTGTTTGCTCTCCCCATGGTCTACCGGAACCGTCTGGTCCAGGACCCCACCCCCTACATCCGGCAGCTCCGGGCCATCATCGAAGATTTCCGTCCCACCGTCCTCTTGCTCATTGACCGCACGGTTGCACGGGTGTTCTTCATCGGCCTGTCCGCTCCCCAGGAGGTGGCGGATTACATCTACCCTGGCGGGAAACTCCCCCCCAAATTTCACGAGGACGAGGGCCCCAGCTTCAAGGGACGGTCGGTGGGAGGTTCCGCCCTTCCGGCTCACGGGTACGGGGAGCACAAGTTCCAGCGGAAAGAAGAACTCGTCCTGCACAAGCATTATTCCGAGGTGAACCGGAAACTTCTCCAGCTCCTCACGGAGCGCCCCTTTGATCGTCTGGTCATCGCGGGCCCCAGGGGAGAGGTGGAGGCTTTCAAGGAGTATCTCCATCCCTATCTTTCCTCCCGTCTTGTGGGTGTGTTTCACCGGGATGTGCGCCACATCTCGCCTGCCGAACTTCAGGACCTTGCCTTTGAGGCCATTGAGGAAGCCGAGCGGCGGGACGAGGTTCGTCTGGTGGAGGAGTGGAAGGAAAAGATGCCGTCCGGATGGGCGATCGCCGGGGTGGATGCGGTGCTCAAAGCCCTCTTCTATGGTCAGGTTCGGACCCTCCTGGTGAACGAGGATTACGGTCAGCCGGGCTTCCGCTGTCCGGAGGGACTGCTGGCAGTGGATCGAAAAAGCCTCGAGGCGTACTGCCCCGCCGACCAGATCCTAGAGGTGGAAGATGTGGTGGATGACGCCATTGAGCAGGCCATCGACATGGGATCCCAGGTGAACATCCTTCGCCATCCGGAAACCAAAGAGGTCCTTCCCGACCTGGGAGCCATCCTCCGCTACCGGATTGGATAAGATGCCACGCAGGAAACGGGGGCTGGGTTCGTTCGGTGCGGAGTTTCAGCAACCCCGCCTCCGGGTGAACCTGGCCCCCCTGGTGGACATTTCCCTGTCCCTTGTGATCATGTTCATCGTCTCCATTCCTTTTTTGATTGAATCGGGCGTGTTTGTGAGCCGGGGAGCCGCCGGGGGGAAAACCCAGCAGGTGGTGTCCAAACCGAAAGAGAAAGTCACGGTGAACCTCCATCTCCGGGCGGACGGAACGGTGCTTCTCAACAACGACCCGGTGGCGTGGGACGATCTCCCGGAGCTCATTCGGGAGCTCATGAAGCGGAGCACCACGAAAACGGCGGTGGTGTCGGCAGATTCGGAGGCGGTGTATCGGGACGTGATCCGGCTCATTGATCTTGCCAAACTGAACGGGGCCCTGGACGTGGCCATCCTCAAACGAGCACGGCGGCGATGATCCAACGGTGGTTTGCAGGCGAGCCTTTTGACGAACCGGAAGTGGAGCTTTCGGACGTTCTCCTGCCCATGGCGGGGGTGGCCCTGCTCGTGCTCATTATGCTCATGATGGGGGCCCCCAACCTTCTCTCCCAGGCCAACGTGAAGGTGGACCTGCCGGAAGCCCACGTGGTGGAGGCGGAACTGGAGGATCAGATCACCCTGACCCTCACCCGGGACGGGAAGGTGTATCTCTATGACAACCCTGTGGACCGGAGCGTCCTGGTGGACACCATCCGGGCCCTTCAACTCCAGGATACGGTGGCCCCCTTTTACCGCCTGGTGCTCATCCGGGCCGACGAGGGTGTTCCCTTCGGTCAGGTTCTGGAACTTCTGGATGCATCCAAAAAGGCCGGCTCCAAGCGGGTGGCCCTGGGCGTGATCCAGGCGAAGGATTAGCCGGCGATTTCCCGTCTCACCGAAACTCCTCCCACGGAGGCGTCCGCCCCAGCAGTTCGGTGAGTTCCGCCACGTGGGGCGCGTAATATTGTCGAAGTCGCTCCCGGTTTTCCCCATCCAGGGGTGGGACCGTCGGTGCTCGGACCTCCCGGGTGAGGATGAACCAGTTCACGTCGTGCCGGCGTCCCCCCAAAAGGACTTTGCCCAGCCGGTGGACAGGCGGAAAGGCCCGAAGCCCCTGCAGCATCCAGGCCATCCATTGCTCCAGCCGGGGGACCTCCCCAGCGTGGTGGCGCTCAAAAGGAAGTTTTTGAGGTGTGACGCCCAGAAATCGCTGGATCCCGGCCAGGACCTCCTCCGGATGCTGCACCAGTTCTTCCAAGAAAAACACCCCCACCCGATCAAACCGCTCCCGATAGGCCCGGAGAATCCGGGCGTATTCCCCGGCCACCAGAAGATGCCCTCCCGGATGCACATCCCCGGTGAGGGGATGCCGGCGGGCAAAGGCCAGGGCCTCGTCCCGGAAAGCACGTTCGAGAAAGGTGGGGAGGTCTTCCCGGACGGCCCCTCGCCGGACGTACATGGCATATTCCGAATAGAACCGGTCCACCGGGTTCCGGAGAAGGACCAGGATCCGGAGATCGGGGAACGCCCCGGAAAGAATCTCGGGCATCCGGGGATGAAACCAGTATTGGGGTGTGATTTTCCCCATCACCTTCCAGGGTTTCGGGAACACGTCCTCCGCAAAGGCCCGCCACCGCCCGGGGTCAGGCGGATACAGGTCGAAAAAGGGAACCTCTTTCCCCCGGGGGAGGGTGAGGTCCGGATGATGCTTGAGGGCGGCGTGAAGGCTGGTGGTGCCGGCCTTGGGCACCCCCACCAGCAGAAAGTGCAGACGGGGTTCCAGTGCACCCATCAGGGAAAGCGGAAGCCCGCGTGGAGGCGAAAGGCGGTTTCGGTGCGGTTCACCCCCACCTGATGCCCTGCATTCGTGACGGCATCCAGCCGGACCTCGGCTCCGATCCAGGATCTCCGGTTCCAGAACAGCCCCTCAAGCCCTCCTCCCACCCGGTGCTCCACCACCCCCCACATGAAGTGAGAACCGGAAGGAAAGGCCGATGGTCCGCCGGGATACACGGGCCAGGGGGTGTGGATGGTGTTTTCCCCTTTGTTCCGGATCCAGGCACGGGCCGAGATCCGGAGACCCTTCCGGAGATGGCTTCCCTCCAGGAGGATCTCTTCCACATCCGGGCCCAGGGGGTGGCCCATGGGAAAGCCCTGGAAGACCCAGTTCTGAAAGCTCCCCTCGTGGAGATAGGTCCAGGCATTCACCCGGGTGTAGCGGGCAAGAAAGGACCAGGGCCCCCGGGGGTGAACAATGCCCAGCATCCAGGCAAGCTGGTCGGGTTCCAGGGTGGGCGGAGTTTCATACTGGGCATCGTCAATATAGAGCTCCCCGAAGAAAAGGGTTCGCCCGAACCAGGCGTGGATGGAAAGATCCCAGGAGATGTTGTCCAGTCCGCCCCGGTTGAAATGGCCGGCGAGATAAAAATAGAAAGGATTAAGGTAGTGAGCCTCGGGTGGGCGGTTTTTCCCCGTGTAGAGCACGATCTCTGAAAGACGCAGACGAAACCGCCTTGTGACGTATTCCAGACCGTGCACAGAAAGGTAGCGCCGGAAAATGTCCCCGGCTTCGGCATCCGGGTAATACACTGCATCCCGGGTGGAAAGTTTCCAGGCATCCAGACCGCTCACGGCAAAAAAGCCCCGGAGGTTGCGATACCGGTAGGCACCAAAGAGCATGTCCAGCGGGGGACCGGACGGCCCCAGCATCAGGGCGGAGGCGAGGTCTCCCCCCAGAATCAGGGGGCTGCGACCCACCATCAACCACAGGCTTCCCCGGGTGTAGCTGGCTGCGCCGGTCATGAGATCACCGGTGAGTTTGCGGTTTCCTGAGAGACTGCTCGTCCACACCCGGGCGGGATAGAGCCGGGGGGTGTCGGAGCGGACCACCCGGGCGTTCCAGGAGAGATGAAAGTCTCCGGCAGGAACGACAAGCCACCCCTCCGCCATCCCCCACCCTGCCGAATCCCGAAGGCCCTCTATCCAGAGCCCCAGGGAAGGGCCTTTGACCTCCTGCGGAACGAGAAGGTCATAAAGCATCCGGGCCTCAGGGGTCTCCGGCGGATTCAGAAGGCGGGTTTCCACAGGGACCTGGAGCATGTCGGGGAAAGAACGGGGACTCCGGGCGTAGAGTTCAAACCAGAGGGGCGTCATCCAGGGGCTGTGGGGAACCACCCAGGCCAGGAGCCAACCGATCATTCATACGCCTCCAGCACGTCTTTGAGCCAGGGACCGAGATGAAGAGGGGCGCGGTCGGGATGCTGCCAGCCCTCCCGGGTTTTCAAAATCAGGTGCAGACGGTCTTCTTTCAGGAGGTTACTCTGCTGGAGGTCCAGGGGAACGGTCCCGATGGCGATGAACAGGTGGGCGAATTCCAGGAAGGGCCGGATCTGGGCAAGACCCATGCCCGGCGCAAAGTGGATGCCATAGAGATGAAAACGGGCTTCCTGAAGCTCGAGATATGCATATTGCACCCGGTGGGATTTGGTCCGGGCAAAACGGGCAAGGCCCAGGTCCTCATAGAAGGCCTCCAGCCACTCCTCCCGGGGTGAAAGCACGGCCACGTTGACAAAGCGAAACCCGGTGAAGGGGAGAACCTTTCCGTCCTTGAGGAGGCGGAGCTGACCGGCTGCAAGAAACCGGCCCATCGCCCGGAGGATGAGAAGGTCCGGGAGGTCTTCAAACGTGTCCAGAAGTTCGCCCACCGTCCGGGGAACCGAGAGGTGTTCCACCAGGAGGCGCCCGATCTCTCCTTCCAGATGATCGGTGGTGCGTTCCAGATGGGCCTCCAGGGGGATGCGCCTGATCAGGGCAAAAAACTCGTCCGTCTGCTGCTGGAGATACACGAGGTCCGTCAGGGTCAGGGCAAGATCGGTTTCCTCGAGGGGGGCATGCTGGATGAACCGGAACACGGAGGTTCCCGGTGTGGCCCAGATGCGAAAGAGGGCCTTGTTCCGGCGAAACCGCCCCGCTCGTGCGCCCACCACCCTGCCCCCGTCCACAAACACCGTCCCCCTCCCCCGGAGTTCCAGGGCGCCCCGGAGCCGTTCGTCCAGCAGGACCCGCACCACGTCAAACAGGGAAAGGGCGTCCCGGGCGACAAGACCCTTAAGGATTTCGCGCGGCTGATGGTCCATGAGATGCCTCCTTCTTGAGTTCGTCCATCAAAAAGTCCTCCAGGGAGGGGATTTCCCGGAAAGCGGCATCCATCCATTTGCCGGGGCCCGGGATGAGAACGGGGATGCGCTGTTTCATCCCCCGGGTGGGGAGCGCCCCCAGGGCGAGCATGTGATCGGAAATGGAAAGAAGATGGCGGATATCCCGGATGGGCGCACCGGGGGTGAGATGGACGGCGTACACGTGCACCCGGAAGGGGGGAAGATCCCGCACCGCATAGTAGATGTGCCCGCCCCTTCGCTGGACCGAGCCATGGATTCCCAGTCCGTGGAAAAAGGCATAGATGGCGGCCAGGGTGCGGGAAAACACCAGCAGGTTTTTCCGTTCCAGTTCCAGCGTGGGGGCCGGGGTGGAAACCGAAAGGAACTGGCCCAGCACCCACCCCCGGACGGTCCGGAGGATCATGGTGTCCGAAAAGGGCAATCGGTCCAGAATTTCCTGAAGGGAAAGCCCCTCTTCATGCTGGGTGAGAAGGCTCACCAGGGCCGCCCCGATCTCGTTTACCTCATCCGGGGCTTTGGCCAGAGCAATTTTCGTGGTGGGCGGAAAGTCCTTGAGAAGCACCCGGAATCCGTCAATCCGCTCCTGGACCGAGAGGAGATCCACCTCCGTCACCCGGAGGCGATCATCCTGGATCTCGGGAGTGGCGAAAAAGGACACCACATCCTGATCGGCGTTGAGCCACACCCGCTCCAGGGCCTTTTCCCCCCGGTAATGGTTGATCTCTGCACCCACCACCAGCCCTTCCCGGAGAAAAATCCGTCCCTTCGCTTTCCGGAACAGGAGTTCCCCCGGCAGGCCCGTGTGGAGGGCAAACTGAACAGTCTCGAAGAGGGTGAGTCCCTCCTCGCCCAGAAAGCCCCGAAACACCTCAACTTTGCCCATGATCTCCATCCCCCCGTGCGAGAAGGTCACGATAGAGCAGTGCCTGCGCCGTGAATGTAAGGGGACCGGTGATCACGATCCCCACCAGAAAGGCCATCAATCCCACCAGGTTCACCAGCAGACCCACCAGACCGAAGGCCACAAGTTTCCAGAACACACCCCGGGTGATCTCCCAGGAGGTCTTCAGGGCCTCCAGGGCCTTCTGGCCTTCCACAATGGCAAAAAGGAAGAATTGAAGGCGGATCGCCCCATAGACGCCGGGCAGGATCAGGGCCAGAAGGCCGGCCACGACCGAGAGAACGACGAGGACATAGGCGCCCAGTGCCGAGGGGAGATAGGGATAACCCTCCAGAAGATCCGCCAGTCGGGGGGAGACCCCATCCACGGCTTTCAGAACGGAGCGCAAGAGACCCAGGGCCAGGGTGAACTGGATGAGATAGGAAAGCCCCACCAGAGCCAGGCGAAAGAACGCCTGGTCCGGGATTTCCGCAACATAGGAAAGGAACACGCTCACAACGAAATAGAGGGTGACCACACCCATCAGGGCCGGCATGCGGGTGATCACCCCCCAGGCTTCACGGTAATAGGAAAGAACGGGTTTCATCCCACAGCCTCCAGAACGGTGACCCGGTGCATCACGGGGGTTTTCCCTTCCAGTCGAAGATCAATATGATAGGGCACGGGGGCGGGGGTGGGACAATCCTCCCGCCCATGCACCCCCCGGGTTTCCTCCCGAAACAGCGCTGCCTCCACGATCCATCGGGGAAGAGAAGGTTCTTTCAAAACGGCAAGCAAATGCTCAAGCCTCTCCTTTGTCCGCAGAGGTCCGACCTCCCGATCCATCCGGCGCGAAAGATCCGGGGGAAGCTCGGGAACAGGCGGCGTCACCTCCTCAGGGTCCCGGGGCCGCGAAGATTTCAGACGAGCCGCCTGCTCGCCCGCCCGGGTCCCCCACACCAGCCCTTCCAGAAGGGAGTTGCTCCCCAGGCGGTTGGCACCATGGACGCCGGTCCAGGTGGCCTCACCCACAGCATACAGGCGGGGCACACCGGTTTCTCCTCGATGGTTCACCACAACGCCCCCGAGGGCATAATGGGCGGCGGGACGAACCGGAACATGGGGCCAGTGCTTCCGGACCCTCGGATAGATGTGGGGAAACCGCCGGGCAAAGGCCTCTTCCTCAAAGGCCGAAAGGTCCAGAATCACGTGATCTGTCCCGGTGGCCGCCATCTCCTGAACGATGGCCCGGGTGACGGCGTCCCGGGGTGCAAGATCGCCCATGGGATGATACCGGTGCATGAAAGCTTCCCCCCGGAGGTTCCGGAGCACCCCTCCCTCCCCCCGAACCGTTTCGGAAATCAGGCCATACGGAGGCCGGCACAGCCAGGTGGGGTGAAACTGGACCAGTTCCAGGTTGCGGAGAACCGCACCGGCATGGAGGGCCATCCAGAGGCCTTCTCCCCGGTTGGATGGGGGGTTGGTGGTGGGATCCCAGAGAGCCGCATAGCCTCCGGTGGCAAGAATCACGGCATCTCCGGGGAGATAACCCCGATCCGTCCACACACCCACCACCTCATCTCCAGAACGTCCGAGGGCCAGCACCTCCGCACGGAGAAAGCGCACGCCCAGACGGCGGGCCCATGTCCGAAGGTGCCACTGCAGGGTGAGCCCGAACCGGTCGTGGCCGGCGTGCCAGACCCGGGGGACCGAGTGCCCCCCCTCCCGTGCCGGCTGGTCGTGGAGAGTGAGACCCAGCTCCCGCAGGAGACGGGGCCCCTCCCGAACCAGAAGATCCACAGCCCGGGGATCGGCAAGCCCCTGACCGCTGTCCAGCGTGTCCCGGAAATGTTGTTCCGGAGAGTCTTCGGGAAGAAGGGCGGCGGCGATCCCCCCCTGGGCATGGTGGGTGCTCCCCGAACGCCACCCCCGGTGGATCACCACCACACGCGCACCGTTTTCCCTCGCGCGTATGGCCGCAGCCAGACCTGCCACACCCGATCCGATCACCAGAATCATTCGTCTTCTTCGGAAAGGAGCTGCTGGATCTTTTCCCGAACCTCGGGAGGAGGTGGCGTGGGCGCGCCTTCTTCCAGGGACGCCTGTCGGCGTACGAACCGGTAAAATCCGAAGAGAACCGTCCCCCCGCCGGCGAGAACCAGGACCGGAAGCCACCACAGCAGACGGTTCACACCCCGGGCCGGAGGGACCGCCAGGATGGACTCCCCGTACCGCTGGACAAAATAATCCAGGATTTCCTGCTCGCTTTTGCCCTCCCGGAGCATCTCCCGGACCAGCGAACGCATCTCTTTCGCCACCGGGGAGTTGGACTCCGCCACGTTCTGACCTGCACACACCGGACAGTTCAGCTTCCAGTAGATGGCTTCTGCCTTCCGGGAAATCTCAAGGGAAACGCTGTCCGTCGGAGGGGCCACCATCAGGAAGACAAGCGCTGCCGCCACCATTCCATAACCTCCTGTTCGCTCCACAGTCCGGGAATTCGGGTTCCACAATCCGGACAGGTGCCATCCGGCTGAATCCGATTTTCAAGCACGGTGAATCCCCGCCGCCGGACCAGCACGCTGTGGCACCCCGGACACCGGGTGTGTTCCCACTCCGGGAAAAGGCCCGGCACGTTGCCCACATACACAAACCGCAGCCCTTCCTCCCGGGCGATTTCGGCCGCTCTTCGCAGAAACTGCGCCGAGGTGGGGGGGCGATCCTGCATTTTGTATTGCGGATAAAAGGCCGTGAGGTGCCAGGGGATGTCCGGTGACACGCTCACGAGAAAACGGGCCGCCTCCCGGATCTCCTCCTCCCGGTCGTTGAATCCCGGCACCACCAGCGTGACCACCTCCACCCAGAAACCCTTCTGGAAAACGTGCTCAATCGTCCGGAGCACGTGATCCAGCACCCCCCCGAGTTTCCGGTATTGCTTCGGATTCATCGTCTTGAGATCCACCTTGTAGGCGAGCAAAAAGGGCCACAGGTAATCCAGAACTTCCGGGGTCGCGTTGCCGTTGGACACATAGGCGGTGGCGATGGGTTTTCCCCGGGCCGGTTCAAACAGGGCCCGCGCCCACTCGGACGTGATGAGGGGCTCGTTGTAGGAGCTTGCCACCACCCGGGAACCCGTCTGCTCCACAAGTCGCCAGAATTCCTCCGGTGTGATCGTGTAAATCGGGCTTCCGGCTTTCAGGTCCCGGAGCGCCTGAGAAGTCACCCAGTTCTGGCAATAGGAGCAGTGGAAATCGCATCCCAGCATGCCAAAGGTGAGGGCGGTGCTCCCCGGAAGAAGGTGATAAAAGGGTTTTTTCTCCACCGGATCCGCCTGAAGGGCGGCGACGTATCCCCATGGGACATAGAGGGTTCCTCCCCGGTTAAACCGGACCTTGCAGATCCCCCGGAATCCGTCCGGGATCACGCACCGGTGCCCGCACGCCACACACCGGACCTTCCCCTTTTCCAGACGTTCAAACAGCTCCCCCTCCCGGACATACGTATCCAGAAGTTCCGCAAGAGGAACCACTTCCGGGGCAAGTCCCCGGTGCGTCCTGCTCGTCGCCATCGTGAAAATCTTACGGGATGAACCGCGTTCTCGCAACGTCCAGAAAGGACAAATTGAAAGGTCGGAGGGGAGGCTTTATCCTTCAGGGCACGAAAAGCGCAACCAAACAAGGAGCAGGGGATGAGCCAGGAGCTCTTGAGGAAGGAATACCACGGGGTGAAGTATATTTCCGGTCCCCTTGTGATTGTGGAACGCGCACCGGAGCTCTCCTATGGTGCACAGGTGGAGATCCTCCTCCCCGACGGTTCCCGGAGATCCGGTCAGGTGCTGGAGGTGTCCGACCAGTTTGCGGTGGTGCAGGTGCTGGAGGGGACACTGGGGCTGGACGTGGAATCCATCCGCATCCGCCTGCTTGAGGACGTGGTGCGGTTCGGGGTGTCCCGGGATATGGTAGGCCGGATTTTCAACGGCCGCGGTGAGCCTCGGGACGGTCTTCCTCCGGTCATTCCGGAGAAGCGTCTCCCCATCATCGGTCAGCCCATCAACCCCGTGGCCCGGGACAAACCGTCGGACTTTATCCAGACGGGGATTTCCGCCATTGACGGTCTGAACACCCTGGTGCGGGGGCAGAAGCTCCCCATCTTCTCCGGCGCCGGCCTTCCCGCCAACGAGATCGCGGCGATGATCGTGAAAAACGCCCAGGTCCGGGGCGAGGGGGAGGAGTTTCTTGTGGTGTTCGGCGCCATCGGGATCACCCAGCGAGAATACGCCTACTTTTTGCAGGAATTTGAAAGTGCCGGTGCCCTGTCCCGTCTCGTGGCCTTCATCAACCTGGCCGACGATCCCACCATCGAGCGGATCCTCACGCCCCGGTTTGCCCTGACCGCCGCGGAATATTTCGCCTTTGAGCTGGATTATCACGTGCTTGTGGTGATCACGGACATGACCAACTATGCGGAGGCCCTTCGTGAAATCGGCGCGGCCCGGGAAGAGGTACCCGGCCGCCGGGGTTATCCCGGATACATGTACACGGATCTCGCCACCATCTATGAGCGTGCGGGCCGGATCCGGGGCCGGAAGGGAAGCGTGACCCAGATCCCCATCCTCACCATGCCCGACGACGACATCACCCACCCCATTCCGGACCTGACCGGATACATCACCGAAGGGCAGATCGTGCTCTCCCGGGACCTTCACCGGACGGGGGTGTTCCCACCCATTGACGTGCTGACCTGCCTGTCCCGGCTCATGAACCTGGGGATCGGCAAAGGCAAGACCGAAGCCTATCACCGGGAATGGGCCAACCAGCTCTACGCCGCCTATGCCCGCGGAAAGGACCTCCGCCGTCTGGTGGCCATCGTGGGCGAGGATGCCCTCTCCGAAACCGACCGCCTCTATCTCCGGTTTGCCGACCGCTTTGAGCGGGAGTTCATCCACCAGGGCACCGAACCCCGGACCATCGAAGAGACCTTCCGCATCGGGTGGGAACTCCTCTCCATCCTCCCCGTGAGCGAGCTGTCCCGGATCCGCCGCGAATATCTGGAGAAACACCTGCCCAAGAAGGAAGTGGTCGGGGAGGGCGCTGCTTCCTGATGGCATGGGAAGCGGTCATCGGCCTTGAAATCCATGTGGAGCTTGAGACCCGGAGCAAGATGTTCTGCGGGTGCCCCAGCACATTCGGGGAAGAGCCCAACACCATGGTCTGCCCGGTGTGTATGGGGCACCCGGGAACCCTCCCGGTTCCCAACCAGGAGGCCGTCCGGGCCGCCCTGAAGCTGGGGGTTGCCCTGGGGAGCACGGTCCACATCACCTCCGTTTTTTACCGGAAAAATTACTTCTACCCCGACCTTCCCAAAGGCTATCAGATCACCCAGTACACCGCATCCATCCTCACGGGCGGGAGCCTGCGGGGTGTGGGGATTGAGCGGGTGAACCTGGAAGAAGAAACCGCCAAATCCTACCATGCGGAAGACGGCACGGTGCTCCTGGACTTTAACCGGGCGGGGATTCCCCTCATGGAAATCGTGACCCTCCCGGATATCCGGACCCCCCGACAGGCCCGGGAGTTTCTGGAGCACCTTCGCCTCCTGATCCTGTATCTCGGGATTTCCTCCTGCGATATGGAGAAAGGCCAGCTCCGGGTGGATGCCAACATCTCGGTGCGCCCGGAAGGAAGTGACACGTTCGGGACCAAAGTGGAAGTGAAAAACATGAACTCCTTCAAGGCGGTGGAAGATGCCCTCACCTTTGAATTTCGTCGCCAGACCCGTGCGCTGGAAGAGGGGGGACAGGTGGTTCAGGAAACCCGCCTGTGGGACGAGCACGAGAAAGAAACCCGCCCCATGCGCTCCAAGGAGGAAGCCCACGATTACCGGTATTTTCCCGATCCCGACCTTCCTCCCCTCGTGCTGGATCCCTCCTGGATCGAGGAAATCCGCCGGAATCTGCCCGAACTTCCGGAAGCCCGGAGAAAACGCTATCTTTCTTATGGGCTTTCCGAGAAGGTGGTGGAGGCCCTTCTCTGGGATCCCGCCCTGGGGGACTATTTCGAGCAGGTAGCCGAAGGTCTCTCCCGGAAAGACCTGGCCGGGAACTGGGTGGCCACCCAGGTTCTGCGGGTGTTGAACGAACAGAACCTCCCGGTGAAAGCCTTTCCTCTCTCCCCCGATGCCCTCCGGGAACTCCTCCAGCTTCTCGAAGAGAGCGTGCTGCATCACTCCTCTGCACAGCAGGTGTTTGAGGAGATGCTTTCATCCGGAAAATCCGCCCGCCAGATCGTGAAGGAACGGGGACTGGAGGTGGTGCGGGATACCGGCGTGCTGGAACAGGTGGTGACCGAAGTGATTCACGAGCATCCAGAGATCGTGGAGAAATATCGTTCCGGGAAAACCGGTGTGATCGGTGTGCTGATCGGTGCGGTGATGCGCAAAACCGGCGGGAAAGCCGATCCCCAAATGGTCCGGGAACTCCTTGTCTCCCGGCTGGAGGCCTGATGGCCCTCTCCGCAGAATCCAAAACCGAAACCTCTCGTCTTCTCAACGCCCGTTTCCTGATCTTTGCCCTGGTGGAAAGCCTTTCCCAGCTGGGGGACCGCCTCAACCACCTTGCCCTGGTGGCCCTTCTTGCCGCTCGGGCCAAGTATTCGCCCATTGCCTTTTCGGAGATGGCGGTCTATTTCACCTTTCCCAACCTGATTTTCGGCCCCCTTTCCGGGGTGGTGGCCGATCGGTTGGACCGGAAAAAACTCCTGGTCTGGGGGGACCTTCTTCGGGCGGTGCTGGTGGCGTCCATCCCCTTTCTGGTGCTGGCGGGGTTCCACCTCCGGGTGGTGTTTGCCATGGTGTTCGTGATCTTCACCATCGGGATCTTCTACAGCGCGGCCCGCATGGCCGTCATCCCCATGATCGTGCCGGACCGGGCGTCCTATCTCCAGGCCAACGCCTGGATGAACATCCTGGGGCGCCTGGCCACCCTGGTGGGGGTGGTCACGGCCGGCGTGGTGATTGACTGGCCAGGATGGGAACGCTACGGCGTGGAAGGCTGGGCGGTGGGGTTCTGGGGAGACGCCCTGACGTACCTTGTTGCAGGACTGGTGATCGCCCTCCTGCCCATCCGGAGGCCCCCCCGAAAACGGTCGGAAGGCAGGCTCCTGGCCACCCTCCGGGAGCAGGAGAAAACCTATCTCCACACGGTGATCGGGGATCTCCGGGCCCTCCTTCACCTCATCCGGAGCCGGTCCGATCTCCGGTGGGTGCTGGGGTCCGTTCTCCTTCTCGTGGCCCAGGCGGCCACCGTGTATACCCTGGGGCTTGTGCTCATTCAGCAGGTGTACGGCTATGGGACCCGGGGGCTGGGGTTCCTGGGCGGAAGTGCGGCGCTGGGCATGGTGCTGGGAGGCCTTCTCTATGCCCGGTTCGGGCGAAAGATCCGAAAACTGCCGGCCATCTACGGTGCGCTCACCGGGCTGGCCGCCACCCTCCTGGGCCTGGCCTTCCACCTCCCGTGGGAAATCCTCCTCACCCTGGGGATCCCGGGGGGGATGTTTCTGGTGATCGCCCTCATCGCCCAGGACACGGTGATCCACGAACGGATCGAAACCGGCTTTCAGGGCCGGGTGTTCTCCACACGGGATATGCTGCTGGCCCTGGGCTTTCTGGTGTTTTCCCTGATTTCCGGCGCCCTGGGAGAGGTGTTTGGCCCTCGAAATGTGGCCCTCTCCCTTTCGGTGGTGTTCATGATCACGGGTGTGCTGGGGATGGTTCGAACCCGGGAGGGATAAGATGAAAACCTGCGATTTCCTGAGGCTCCCCCGGCTGGGGCTTTCCCTCAAAAAACTCGCCCTGGCCTGGCTCGGCATGGTGGCGGTGTACGGAATCCACCTGGTGGGGAGCTACGGTGTGATGATGCTGGAGGGCACCAGCCTCCGGACCGCCTGGTCCCTCCACGGTCTCCTGCCCCTCGTGCGGTGGTCGGAACTGGAGGGAAGTGCCCGGCTTCTGGCGGTCCTTTTTCTGGTTCTTTCTCTGATTCCCCTCTATCTCTCGGCCGTGGCGGTGGTCCGGATGACCTTCCGTCAGCTTGCAGGGGACGAGTTCTATGAGGTTCGGGAAGCCCTGCGCTTTGCCTTTCAGAAAACCCGCACCCTCTTCCAGACCCTGGACCTTCTGGCCCTGGCCCTCCTCCTGGTCCTCCTTCCCCCCGTGCTGTTTGCCCTCCTGGCACGGATCCCGTGGATCGGGGGCCTGCTCTTCGTCCTCACCCTCCCGGTCGGGCTCTTTTTTGCCCTCCTCTTCCTCTATCTCCTGGTGGGATTTCTGGTGGCCCTCTTCACCACGCCCCCTGCGGTGGCCGTCGCCCGGGCCGACGCCTTTGACAGCATTTTTGAAGCCCTCACCACCCTCAACCAGGAAAGCGGACGATTCCTCCTTCACCAGATTTTCATCTTTCTGGGCGTCCTGGTGGGCGGAGTTCTGTTTGGTCTCTTCCTGGGAGGGGCCTGGGAACTGGCCGTGAGTCTTGCAAGGTGGCTGGGCGGGGATGCGGTGTCCGGGGTTCTGACCGCCCGGGATGTGTTTCTCGGGTGGAAGATCACCCGGGTGGGGGGACTCTCCGGCATTGCAGGTTTCATTCTGGCACTCGTTCAGGTGGGTTATCTCCTTCTTCTTCCGGCCTATGGATGGGCGACGTTCTGGGCCGGGGAAACCCTTTCCTTTTTGCTGGTTGCTCGTGCGAAAGACGGGCTGGATTATTTGAACATCGAGGAGGAGGACCATGACGAAAACCCGGGAAATCATTGATCGGCTTCTGGCCCTTCAGGAACTGGATGCCCAGATGGACGAAATCCGGCGTCAGCGGGACCGGATTCCCCAGGAGCAGGCCCGTCTCCAGGAAGAGAAGGCACGGCTGGAACAGCGTCTCGCGGAACTTCAGGAAGAGCGGGCATGGAGAGAGCGGGAAATCCGCCGCCTGGAGAGGGAAATCGCCTCCCTCCGGGAACAGGTGGACGAAGAAACCAAAAAGGCCCGCCGGGCGCGCACGTCCCGGGAACTGGAAGCCATCCAGAAGGAGATCGCCTATCTTTCCCGCCTGATCCGGGAAAAAGAAAACCAGATCCTGGAACATATGGAAGTGCTGGGAGACGAAAACACACCCGGGCTGGTGAGCCGGATCCGGGAAGTCGAAGAAGAGGTAAACGCCCGTATCCCCGAGATCAACAGCCGTCTGGCGGTGCTGGAACAGGATCTCAGGACCCTGGAGGAACGCCTGCTGGACTTTGAAGAAGAGCGGCAGCGTCAGATCCACTTCATTGACGTGGAGTGGCTGGAACTCTATGAGCGCATCCGCCGGCGTCAGGGATTGCCCGTACTGGTGGGACTTCTGGAGGGGGCCTGTGGAGGATGCGGGGCGGTGCTTTCCGAGGATCGGCTCATGGAACTGGAAGATCGGGGCATCATCCAGTGTGAAATGTGCGGACGTCTGGTCTTTGCTCCGGAGTGGCTCTGAGGCTCCGTAACGCTCGAACATGAGACTGTTTGGATTTCTCCCGGTGGGGATCGGGGATGTCCTGGACATCCTGATCGCCACCTTTGTGATCTATCACGTCCTCCGCTTTTTCCGGCAATCCCGGGCGGTGTATATCTTTCTGGGCATCCTCCTCATCACCGTGGTGGGCTGGCTCGCCCAGTGGCTTCACCTCGTGACCCTTGCCTGGATGACGGGACTGCTGCGAACCATCGGCCTGGTGGCCGTGGTCATCATTTTCCAGCCCGAAATCCGGCGGGCGCTCCTCACCCTCGGGCGAAATCCCATTTTCCGGCGGATGGTTCCGGAGACCGTGGATCCGGCCCTCCGGGAAATCGCCGAGGCGGCTTTCCGGATGGCCAGCCGGAACATCGGTGCCCTCATCGTGATCCAGCGAAGAGATCCTCTGCGGGACCTCGCGGAGCGGGGGGTGATCCTCCAGGCCCGGGTGAACCAGGATCTCCTCATGAGCCTGTTTCACCCCTCAAGCCCTCTTCACGACGGGGCGGTGATCGTGGAAGAAGACCGGATTCTGGCCGCCCGGGTGATCCTTCCCCTCCTTCCGGGAGCAGAAGACCTCCCCGAGACCTTCGGCACCCGTCACCGGGCAGCCTGGAGCATCACGGTGGAAACGGACGCGGTGGCGGTGGTGGTTTCCGAAGAGCGGGGCGAAGTTCGTGTGTTTGAGCACGGGCGCTTCGTCCTGACCGGCTCCCGGGAAGAACTCCTCCACCGGCTGGGAGAGGCGCTGCGGGAACTCGTGGAGTCCGGAGAAGAAACCGTGCCGTCATGAACGACGCGCCCTACTGGAGAAGCCCTTTTCCACGGACGATCAAACGCCTGATGGACGTGGTGGGTGCCGCCGTGGCCCTGGTGATCCTCTTCCCCCTCATGGCGATGATCGCCCTCCTGATCCGCCTCCGGATGGGCTCCCCTGTCCTCTTCCGGCAGGTCCGGGCCGGGCTTTTCGGCAAGCCCTTTGTCATGTTCAAGTTCCGGACCATGACGGACGAACGGGACGAACAGGGAAACCTGCTTCCGGACGAACAGCGCCTCACCCGCCTGGGAGCCTTTCTCCGCCGATATTCTCTGGACGAACTCCCCGAATTCTTCAACGTCCTGCGGGGAGACATGAGCCTGGTGGGACCCCGTCCCCTCTATGTCCGCTATATCCCCCGATACAGCGAACGCCAGAAGAAGCGCCTCCTCATGAAGCCGGGCATCACCGGATGGGCGCAGGTGAACGGACGAAACGCCCTTTCCTGGGAGGAACGCTTTGAGCTGGACGTGTGGTATGTGGAACACTGGAACCTTTGGCTGGACCTCAAAATCCTGTTCCTGACCCTGTGGAAGGTGATCACCGCCGAAGGGGTGTCCCATCCCGGATGGGCCACCATGCCGGAGTTCACCGGACCCAGCGGAAATCCGTCCGGGTCATCCCCTGAGCATACGCAAAACGAAAAGAAAAGCGATCCCCCGCCCGCGGCGTGAACACAAAGGGCCAGTTGGGGCACTTCACCGGATCGCACAGTTTCTCCCCTCCATCCCACACCTCCACCCCGAACACCACCACCTCCCCCGGATAGGACGAAAGATCCACGCGGTGGTGTTCAAGCCCCCGATCCGCCTGCCAGGTGAGGGCCACCGCCTGCACCTCCCACCGGTCAAAGTCCGGAAAAAGATCCGACACCAGCGCCCCTTCCAGCATCCGGAACATTTCAGGTGTCAGAACCGGTTCGTCCAGGTCTTCAAAAGAGACCACCTGCACGCCCAGCCGTCCGCCGTCGGGGAAAATCCGTGCGGGCTTGAAGGCAAGGCGCTCCAGGGCGCGGAGGCTCTCGTCATACAGGAGAGGGCCATACAGTTCCTGCACCAGAAGGTCCACCGGCTCCGGCGGAACAAAATCCTCCACAAGTCCCGGAACGATCTCCACGTCCTTCCACCGGGCAAAACGGGACCGGAGCACCTGGAGGGCCAGGGGATTTTCCTCCACAAGATAGAGTTTGCGGGGTCGAATCACGTCCAGAATGACCTCCGAAAGCCGTCCCAGCCCGGCCCCCGCCTCCACCACCACGCCCCCCGTCATCCCCAGCCGGGAAAGCCCGCGGGCCAGGGCCTGAAGACGCCCCTCATCCTCATACACCCCCAGGAACGCCAGAAATCCGTCCAGGTCCAGAAACCGTTCTTCGGGCAGATCGTTCAGGATCTCCATCACAGCCCACCCAGGCGTTTCAGGCGAAGATAGGCCCTGAACCTCCAGGTCTCTCCGTCCACCGCGGGCGAGAGTCCCAGGGGAAAGCGCACCTCAAGAAGCCACAGGTCCAGGGCAAGGCCCCCTTCCACGAAGGGCCGGGAGCGCTCCAGCCAGGCGACACCGCCATAGCCATAGAGCCGGGAGGCAAGGCGCAGGCGGAGGGTGGAAAGGAGGAGGCGATTTCCGGACAGGCCCCGTCCCCCAAAACCCCCCAGACCTTCGCCCAGGGTGAGATACCGTCCGGTGGTGGCCCAGTCTCCCCGGGAGGGGATCAGCAAGCTCCAGGGGAAGAACTCCCGCCCTTCCCCTTCCAGGAAAAACCGTTCCTGAGAAGGGGGCGTTCCGGTGATGCCTCCAGCCAGGAGGAACATTTCCAGGCGGTTCCACCGGGCCTCCAGGCGAGCCACCCCCTTGCCGAAGCTTGCTTTCTGCGGGAGGCGGTTCCATCCCCCGGTGCCCTGCAGATTCAGCTCGGCCCGCATCCAGGGGGTGCGATACCCACGCTGAAGGCGTGCCTGAAGGGCCAGGAACTCGCCGGGGGCATACACCATCGGGTTCGCATACGTGGTGTCAAACACCCGTTCCCGGTAAAGGGTGAAGGAAAGGTTCCGGTCCCCGAGGGGCCAGAAGGTCAGGCGCTGGTCGTTGGAGCCCTGCCAGTTGCCCAGCGCAAGCTGGAAGGAGCGTTCCATCCACAGGAGAAGCCCTTCGCCCCTTCGGCTCCGGGTGCCATAACCCCCATACAGGGCGCCGGTGTGACGCACCGTCCCCTGCGTCCATGCCATGGCGAACCCCGGCGTGAAGCCCTGATCCGAACCATAAAGCACCACCGGCAGACCCCACACCGAAAGAACGCGGGGCGAGATCTCCGGAAGGCGAACGAAACCGATGGAGAGGGGCGGCGGGGCACCCCAGAGGTTGTTCCACTCGTTGGCTTCCAGGAGATCGTCCTCCGGGTCCAGTTCCATCAGACGCACATCGGGCGGAAAAGCCACCCGGGCCGTGTCCACCCAGCGGGTGAGGGTATCCTCGCCCGCCACCGCCCGGACCTGAACGGGAACGGGAGGCCCGTCATACGCGAGGCGCACAAGGAGAGCTGTGTCGGTCCGGACCACTTCGCCAAACCGGACATCCCGCACCACGTCAAAGAGCTGAGGATCCAGAAAGCCCTCGGGGTGCACCCCCGTCTGGCGGAGGAGTTCCCGGACGTCTTCAATATGGACATGCCGGAGGGCCTTTTCCCGGTGGAGCGTCTGGAGATACCGGTTGAACAGGCTGTCCCCCAGATAGTGTTCGGTGTAGCGGACCACCCGCTTGCCCTTGTTGTAGATGGTGGCAAAATAGGACCGCATGCGATACGCCGGGACCGAAGCCACCGGTTCGTTGTCCTCCCCGGCCGCATAGCGATAAAGATACACCGCTCGCCCCCGCCGCCAGAGCTGGCCCATCCAGAACCCGGGGGAGAAGAGGGACGTGATCCGGAAGGGCCTCCGGTGTTCGGTGGTGTCGGGATGCTGCTCCTCCCACCAGTCCAGAAACCGGTCCGTGGCCCAGGAGGTCCAGGATTCATCCAGCCAGGGTTCGTCCATTTCGTTGTTGGCATACATGCCATAGAACCACTGGTGGGCGATCTCGTGGGCGAGCACCCCCCGCAGGCGGTTCACCCCCCAGGTTCGCCCGATGATCACCAGGGTGGGATATTCCATGCCGCTTCCGGCCCGGAGAGGTCCGTCCACCACCGTGAGCACCGGATAGGGGTAGGTTCCGAACCACGCCGAAAAGCGGTCCAGCATGTCCGGCAGGTCGGGAATCACCTTCTCATACATGGAGCGGTGCCGGGGCTTGAAAAGGATCCGGATGGTCACGTGCTTCCAGGTGGTCTCCTTCACCGCAAAGTCCGGTGCGGCCACCCAGGCGAAGTCGTGCACGCTGTCGGCAAGAAACCGGTACACCTCCACCGAGTCCCGATGGAGGCGGGCCACCAGCGACCCCGTGGCGCCCACGACAAAGCCTTTCGGGACGGTGATTTCCGTCCAGAAGGTCCCGAATTCGCCATAGAATTCCCCCACGTAGTGATATCCGTCCGGGTGCCAGAATCCGGACGGCCCCCGGTACGCCTCTTCCGGAAGGTCCAGCGGGGGTGCTTTGGGAGGAACGTGGTCATACACCACCATCTTGGGATACCACTGCGTCACGGCATAGGTGTGGCCTTCCCGTCCCATCCGGGAGAACACCCGGGGGATCTTCACGGTGAAGGCAACGTCCAGGCGCAGGGTGTCGCCGGGGGGAAGGGGTGCGGGAAGCCAGATCTGGCCCTCCGTGTCCACAATCCGGAGCACGCAGCCTTTCTCCTTCGGTGGTTGGGCCAGAAGGGCACGGTCTTCCAGGGGGACCGTCTGGACGGAGCAGGTGACGGAATCGTTCACGGTGAGGCGCCGAACGGTGATACCGCCCAGGTCTTCAGGAGAAGCGCGGTGAATCCGGAAGTCTCCCCGTTGGGCAGCTTCCCGAGCGAACACGGAATTTTGCCGATAGGCGTTGGGATACAGGTGGACCCACACGAAGGGAAGGGAATCCGGGGACGCGTTGGGATATTCCACCACCTCCCGGGCGGTGAGGGTGTGGGAGGCGGTGTCCAGTCGGGCCTGGATGGACACGGAAAGATAGGGCTGCCAGGCAAGAACAAGAAAAAGCACGCTCATGCCTCACTCCCTGTTGATGGTGCATAGCGTGCAGTGTGGGCGGGGAATTGTCAAAGCGGAGAAAACCGCCACCCCATGGAAACTCCGGGAAACTGGGAGAAGCGCCGCTTTCCTATGGAGACCCGGTTTGTTTCCAGTGAGCCGGTGAAGTGGACAGTTTTTCCCTTGCCTCCCGAAACCGGTCATACAGCACGAAATACCCCAGGTCGTTGATCCGCATGCCCCGTCCGATGTTCAACCGGTTCATGGCCCGGGAACGCCTGAAAGGAGTCGATAAGGCGTGGTCTTCCTGACAAAGAAAATTCGGGAGGGGAGAGACCCCCTTGACAATCTACCCCCCCCCCCCTGTATCCTTGGAGCAACACAGAACAGGAGGTTGTGAATGCTCGGACTCCTCCTTGCATGGATCACGCCCCTGGACCAATCCCCTGAAATCCGCCTTCATCTCAAAACACCCGCACCCAGCCGCGTCCTGTGTATCCTCCACCATGAAACCCTGAAAGCACCTGATGAAACCCTCTCCGTGCAGATCACCCGGGAGACAACCTTGGTGTTTCATCCGCAAAGCACCGTGGGATTCAATCGCGTACGACTCTCGGTGATCACCCATGGACGGCGGTTGTCCCGAACCTACTCCTGGGACATGATCCCCGCACCTACCCTTCTTCCCGGGCCTCGCAGGGCGGACATCCGCTTTGCCCTTCCGGGGAATTACACCCTGCACGTCTTTGATGTCCTGGGCCGATCTGTCCGTCGCGCAACCATCTCCGTCCGACAACCGGAAGACCGGGTTTCCCTTCGGCTCCTTCCGGGCGTGTACTTCCTTGAAATCCGTAAGCCCCCGTACCGATGGCGGGAAAAGTTCGTGATTTTTTAGAAAGGAGGTCCCCATGCTCCCGTGGATAAGCTTTTTCCTCCTTGCCCCTCCTGTAATCGAGGATACGCTTCTACTGGGAACGTTTCCAGGAGAAATCTGGGTGGAAGGCGAGGGGTGCACATGGGCAAGTGCAGCGCTTGCTCATTGTGTGACTCTTGTTATGGCCCCCTTTCATCGCCGGCCCAACTCCGGGCTTCCTCCCATGGGACTTCCAGACACGGCGGTGGGTCTTTTCCCCCGTCCGGGGGACAAGCGCCGGGGTCTTTCCCGATATAAGTCCTCCAGCAACCCTCTCGGGATGGAATATCCGCTCTACTGGAGCTGGGCCACCGTGGGGATCATGACGTTCAAGCTCCGGGTGGTGAATGGGGACACCATCCAGGAACCGTGGCCCACTTCGATCAATCTCACGGTGGAAAACGTGGTGGACACGATGATTCTGGGACCGGGAGGTGAAGTCTTCACCTGGAGCGGGCACCTCCACAGCTATCAGAACGACCGTCCCTTCAGCGAGCGCCCCCGGGGCGGATTCCTTGGGTATCTCTCTTCTCTCCCCTCCTGTCTTCTCCAGAACCGGTGTTATCCCGAAGATGTGACCACGTTCACACCGGAATGGGATTCCATTCCCACGGTTGTGGTCAGTCCTGAGGATCATGTGGCGGTTTCGGACACCATCATCTATCAGGCGAGTTACTATGCGGGGTACTACAGAATCCGGGCGGAAAGCGCCGGGGGCGAAGACTGGATGGCCATCGGGTTTCCCGCAACGGTGGGAGGACCCATTGTGTTGTTCCCGGCCGGAGAATATGGGAACCTGGCTCTCCTGGGGTATTTTGAAGGAGGAACCTGCAGGCATCAGGGAAGGATTGCCTGGTGGAAACTGGACACTCGACCGGACACTCCTCCGTATGATACGCTGTATCATGTCAACTGTCAGTGGACGATGGACTTCGAAAACCAGCATGCCACCCCTTATGCCACCATGGTGCTGTACAAACTTCTCAAGTTCGTGAAAGAAACCGCGGTTCAAAAAGCCCGGGACTCCACCCAGCCTGACACGTTTCGGGTGCTGGATATCAACGACATTTCCCTTCCCTGGGGAGGGGAATTTGACATTTACGCGGACTGGTCCACACCTCATCGCTCCCACCGCACCGGGCGGACGGTGGACATCCCCTATCGCATCATCCGTGCCACACCGGACTGGTCGTTCCTCCAGCACCTTGAAGGGCAGAAGAAGGTGATCAAAAAATGGCTCAAGAAATTCTTAAAGAACAAGTGCAGGGGTTGCTTTGACATTCTTGAGGAAGATGACACGAAGCATTTCCACCTCTGGATTGACCGGGGTGGAGCCCTGCTGGGGCATGAGGACCTTTATCCTATTTTTCGCTGAAGGGGGTGCGTCATGATGCTGATGGTTTTTCTTCTGGCCCAGACGTTCAACATGGACCGGGGGATCTGTTTTCGCCTGATTTCCGGGGATGGGGTGGAGGTGACCACGTGGGTTCATGTGGAGAAAATCGACTCCGTCCGGTTCCGGTATGTGTATGGGGTGTTCAACCATCCAGAAGCCACGCAGCCGCTGGAAATCTTTGATCTCATCATGCCCGAGGCAGACACGATTCAGCGGTTCATTGATGCACGACTTCCCTTTGACGAAGGAGACACCCTCTACCGGCCGGATTCCATGTGGGAAACCTATTTCACGGGATTCCAGGCGATACCCCGGATTCCGCCCTATCCGGTTCCCTTTGTCCATCCGGAGACCGGACTTCGGGAATCCGTCACCGTTATCCCCGAACCCCTCCCCGACTCCCTGAAACAGGATTCCCTGGGGTGGTTTAACGGCATCTATGGGTGGATTTATTCCTTTGACATCGACACCACCTGTCTTCCGCCGGGGGACACGGTGATCGGGTTCGGTGTGGTGGTGAACCGGCCGCCGGATGTGGGGAAAATCTATGTGGAAGGCCATCACCCGGAACCCACCCTGTGCGAGGAGAGAGATACCCTTCCCCCCTACGTCCCCCCTCCCGATAGTCTCGCCGACCTCCTGCGGGCGTATCGCAATCTCACCCCCTATGGTCCCGGGAAAATCTATCCCGGCGTGGTGCCCGGTCACCCCATTCCGCCCTTCCCCACCGCGTTTTCCGATCTTTTGAAGATCTCCGCACGGGTGGATTCGGTGGGGTGGTATCGGGATCCATCCCTTCGCCAGGAGGTGGACAGCCTGATCCATGCCGCCCACACCCACTGGAAGTTCCGCCGGTATATGGATGCCTATCGGGCGCTTTCCCTTGCGTACAACAGGGTGGTTCAGGGGAAAGGAACGCGGATCACCCATGAGGGGTTTGTGGTGATGGGGTGGAGGCTGCGGGAGACCCGGGACCGCCTGCCCGGACCCACGGCCATCGAAAGCCTGGACCGGCGGTAAGGAGACAACCGGGGCTGGCATAACGGGCCAGCCCCCTTTTCGGAGGGTGGTCAGCGAGACCCCCGATCCTGAATTTTGATCGGCGAAGCCGGAAGTTTTTCTCTTGCTTCCCGAAAGCGGTCATACAGCACGAAATACCCCAGGTCGTTGATCCGCGTTCCCTTGTCACCTCCCCAAAGATCAAGATCATCACGGGGCACTTGTTCTTGCTCCCGGGGGATCTTCGCCCCCCGGCCAGAGGCGGATGTCATAGCGCGCCACAGGGCAGGGAAGGCCGGAAAGTTCCTCCCGCCACCGGGCAAGTTCCTCTTCCACATCCCCAGGGGGCAGACCCGGCAGGTCCCCCACCGGGACATAGGGGGAAAGATACACCTGATCCTCCCGATCCAGGGGGAGGCGATGCAGGAGTTCCAGACTGGCATCCCGGTGTCTCTCCCGCACGGGTTCTCCTCCCACCCCCACCAGAAAAATGAGCCCCACCGCCACCCCGTGCTCCTTGAACGCCCGCACCACCCCCTCAACATCCCGGGATGTCTGGGGTTTGATCAGCGCCCTCAGAAGGGCGTCATCCCCGGATTCCACCCCGAGATACACCCGCCGCAGGCCAAACCGCCCGAGTTCCGAAAAGAACCGCGGACCCCGACGGAGGGAGGACGGAAGATCCACAAAACTGAACACCGCCCGGCGTTCCACCATCTCCGGAAAGACCCGCCGGACGGTTTCCAGCGCCCGGAACAGGGTGTCTTCCGGCAGGGCAAGGGCGCTTGCATCCGCAAGAAAGAGGCGATCCCGGAGGGTCAGGACCGGCTCCATCCACGCCCGCACGCTCCGCACGTGCTCCTCCCAGGCCCGGCCGGTGCGCACCCGATAGGGGGTGTCCCGATAAAAGGTGCAGAACCGGCACCGGTTCCAGGGACAGCCCCGGGTGAGCTGAAGCACCACCGTGAGATACTGGTCCGGGGGAAGGATGGGGAGCCGTCCATAAAGCGCCTGAAAACGGCGGCGATCCTCCCTCAGCACGACTTCACCGGCAACCTCCACGCCCTCCGCCACCTCCTGAAGCCGGCGCACCGCCTGACCATACAGGGACAGACTCTCTTCGGAAGAGAGGGACACAAAGTGGAGGGAACCGCTCCGGTGGTGCCGGAGCACAGCCTGTCCGTTCAGGTGAAACCACACCCCTCCCCGATCCTCACGGAAAGCATACACCAGCCGTCCCCGCGGATCCAGCATCCAGTGCTCCACGGGTGTGTCCTGAAGGAGAACCGCTGTCCCCCGGGGACCCGCCCGAACGATCACCTTCTCCGGAGCAGTCCTGTTCACGGTCTCGGTTCCTCACAGGTGCCAGAGCATGGTGCCCACGAGGCGGAGAAACCGGAGGGTGTCCACCCCCCGGTGGATGTGGGAGGAAGACGAAGAGACCACCGGAATGGGAAGAAACACCACCCGGGCACCCAGACGAAGGGCTTTGAACAGGATTTCGCTCTCTGTTTCATACCGCGAGGTCCAGAAGGGGAAAAGGCGGGCAAGAAGATCACACCGGAGGGCACGATAGCCGGATTGAGAGTCGGGGATGCGTTTTCCCGTGAGCACGGAGAGCACCAGGCTGGTGAGACGGTTGGAGATCTGGCGATCCCGGGGCATCCGGGCGAGGGCATGACGCCGGCTCCCCACCACCAGGTCCGCGACCCGCAGGGCATCGGCAAAGCGGGGAAGGAGTTCGGGGGGATGCTGGAGATCCGCATCCAGATGGATCACCCCGTCAAAGGCGTGATCCAGGGCGAACTGGAACGCGGTGGCCAGCGCCTGCCCCTTGCCCATGTTCCGCCCATGACGGATGACCTCTGCCCCCATCTTTCGGGCCACCTCCGCCGTGGCGTCGTCGGATCCGTCATCCACCACCAGCACCGGTCCGGTCCACACCGCACGGATGCGGGTGAGGAGAGCCGGGAGGGTGGACGCGGCCTGAAACGCCGGAATGGCCACCAGAAGGGAGGAGGGCTCCTTCAGGGGACGGGACGTCATGGGCAGTGAGGCGAGGAGGGAGAAAAAGAAAACGTCGGGGCGAGTGGATTCGAACCACCGACCTCCGCCACCCCAAGGCGGCGCGCTAACCAGGCTGCGCTACGCCCCGACGTGAACGACACTATTATACACCTCCACCCCAAAACCCTCAAGAAGTCTTTGAAGTTCTTCTCACGGAACACCCCCGGCAAAATGCCTGGAACCTTCCTGTTCCACGTTTCTTTGTCAAAAACAAAACACCTGTGCACCCAATTTTGCTCACCGGGCCCCAGGCATCTCACGAGATCGTCCTGCACCGCCTGAAGGAGTGCTTTCTCCATTCCTGTGATCAGTACCAGATATATTCGCTCATATCGGAAGAATCCATCGAAACCCCCAGCCCAGAACAGGAGAGAATCTTTGTATTTCTGCACGAGGTCCCGTAACAGTTGTTTTTGGGTTAGTCTGTCGACGAATTTCCTGTAATTTTGTGGTCGGGCCCTCGGATTTCCAGGATCTTTGATTTCTATGAAACACACCGTATTTTTCAGCAAGACAACAAAGTCCACAGCCTTAACACCGCAATGGGTAAGCCTCCTAACCCCAGGATCCGCATCGAGCTTCAAAGCCATAGCGGAAGAGGGAATAAGGATTTCAAGATCCCCTTCTTTAAGCGTCCTCATAAGGGCCTGCAGCCATCATGCGGTCAATCTGGCGCTCATACAAATCAGAAAACGTTTCTGCGATGGCGTTGGGGTGAATGTCTCTGTATTCCTCTGTGGAAACGCACCGAATTTGTTGTTCCTTGTCAAAATAGAACGCGTGAAACAGCACATGATCCTCGGATCTTTTCCGGAGGTCGAATTCTTTCAGGATGACATAATCATGCGTCGCAAGAAAAATCTGCACACCCATTCGTTGAAGTTCAAGGAGAATTTCAACGAGTGGCCCCATGAGCTTGGGGTTCAGATTGGCTTCAGGTTCATCCCAGAACAGGATTGATCCCTCAAGGAGCGTGCCATTCTGGATCAACAACCACAACAGCCCGAACTTGCGAATGCCCTCTGCAAGAAGTGAAAACTCCAGCTTCCCCCCCCGGTCGGTCAGGAAAAACTCCTCATCTTCAACGATCACTCGCCCCTGGATGATCTTTCGGATCTGCTCCAGGAGTTTCTCCCGACGTTCCTCTGGACGTCCCCGAATTGGAGGAAGATACGCCCGATCCAGGATGTCTACATATACCTCGGGGAAGTGGATTTCCCTCTGCGCGTAAAGGGAGCGGAACCCTGGTGCACTGGAAAGCATCTCTTTCACGGGGATATAGACGGCTTCCACGCGTGCCGCATACCAGGGGTCTTCCCCCTCGACCCTGGCTTTTTTAGACCTGGTTGCAAAAGAAGCCCGAAGGGAAATTCGGGTAGAAGCGAAGGCTCTCTGAATTTCAATCCTGCACCTTTGATGTCCTTGTCGTCTCCGAACGAGTCGTCCGAGAACTTTTTTGTGGGGAAGGAACACCCGGACAAGCTTCTCGTCAAAACGTATACCGGTTCGGGTAACGTCACATGCCGCGTACATCACTTTCAGCAAGTGGGTTTTCCCCGTACCGTTTGCGCCGATCAGAATGTTCACACCCCGACCAGGCTCCCAGTCCAGCCTAGAAAAGGCTGTGAAATTCTCCAGCCGTACCCGTGTGATCATCGTTTATCCCCCTCAGATCCACTCACCGAATCCCGGCGAGTTCCTGGAGCAACCGCCAGTTCTTGAGGCGGTCTTCCTGGGCACGGAGGAGGGCTTCCGAAGGGTTGCCGTCCTTGTCAAAGTGCTTGGCGAACCGCCCCTCCCCCCGGGCAAAGGTGACGAAGTCAATCACCTCACCGGTCCTGGGATTCTTGTACCAGTCTTCTTTGGGCGCGGGGTTGCCGGCAAGGGAGAGCCGGTCCTTGATGCGCTCGCCCTTGCGCGGATCATACACGAGCAGAGGAAACGCCCGGGAATACACGGCCATCCGCGCCCGCAGGAAGGATTCGTTGTCCGCAATGCCGTGCTCGGGCTGGCAGGGGGCATACACGTTCACCACCGCCGGACCGGGATAGTCGTTGGCGTCCATGATCGCCTTGTAGAAGTGGTTCACGTGATAGGCGGTGGTCTGTGCCACGAACACGTCCGGATGCATCATCAGGATCTGGGCGATCTCTTTGCGGCGCTCCACTTTCCCGGCCTGAGCGCTTCCAAAAGCGGACATCTTGGCTTCCTGCCCCATGAAACTCGCGGTGGACGCCTGCCCACCTGTGTTGGAATACACCTGGGTGTCCAGAATGAGCACCTTGATGTCCATCCCCGTGGTGAGCATCCGGGACAGGGACTGGAAGCCGATGTCGTACATGGCACCGTCCCCACCCAGCACCCAGAGCCGGACCCGGTCTTTCCCTTCTTTGTTCAGCGCCATCCGGACACCCACGGCGACGGTGGCGGCGTTCTCAAAGAGGGAGTTCATCCAGGGCACGGTGAAGGGGTTGAAGGGATAGGTGGAGCCATACACCGTGTTGCACCCGGTGGCCGCCACGATGGCGATGTTTTCCTTGCCATACTGAAAGGCCGTGGCCGCCAGCATCATCCGGATGGGTGTGGCTTCCCCGCATCCCGCGCAGGACCCGGCGCCTCCAACATAGAGGAGGGTGTCCTCCGCCAGCATCAGGTCCCCCACCGCCCGCTCGTTGATGTACTCCCGGGGGGTGGTGGGGAGCTTCTTGTAGAAGTCAAAGGTCTTCCGATACCGGGGTACCGTCTCTTCGGTCTTGCGGATCATCCGGAGGGCGTTGTAGCCCTGTTCCTCGCACACCGTCACGCACTCGGCACATCCCTTGCACTTGGTGGGATCGATGAAGATCCCGAACATCGCCCCTTCCAGGCCCTGCTTCTGGGGAAGCTCATAGAATTTCTTGGTCTTCGCGAAATGCAGTCGATAGATGGGGCGTTCGCCTTCGGGAATTTCCTGAAGGTGCTTTTCCAGCACGCTTTCAGGGACGGCTTTCCCCAGAATGGCGGTGTCGGGACACTCCGTGACGCACTTCATGCACCCCACGCACTTGTCAGGGATGAACTCCGGGATTTCGGGGGCGATGTAGCTGAAATCCCGGAGATACCCTGAACCGGGGGCGTTCCAGGACAGGGCCGTGGAGAGATCGGCGGGGAGCTCGTCGGGTCCCCAGCCTTCGTTGTAGGCTTCCACAATGTCCCGGAACTTCTCAATGTATTCTTCCGGCTTGAGAATGGAAACTTTCGGGCTCATGGCTCACCTCCTACGCGTGACTCCCCACCATCAGATCGGAGGGGATGGTCTGAACCTCACGGTAGCCCCGGCGGACCGCCGTGAGGTTGGCCTGAACCACCGCTTCACCACGCTTGCCAAAGTATTTCCGGAGCACGTTTTCCACGGCCTTCCACACCTCTTCCTCCGGAAGTTCCCGCTCCCGGATGAAGGGGGCCACTTTCAGGAACACGCCCAGGAGGACAATCCCCTGCATCCGCTGTTCCAGATCCGGCGTGGGGGCCACATCCCGGGCAATGGCCAGCGTGTCCAGATAATAGACACTGAGCTCCTTCTCCACAATCTCATCCCGCACCTTCCAGGGCAGGGCTTTCCAGAGTTCCTCGGCAGACGCGTGTTCACTCTGGATAAAGAGGTTTCCGCCCGGCACCAGCCCGGCAAGGGGCCGGGTATAGAAGAACGCGTCAAAGTCGTTCACCACCACGAATTCCACCGTTTTGAGCTCGCTGTGGATCCGGATGGGCTCCGTCGCCACGGTGAGGTAATAGGTGGTGGGCAGGCCCTTCTTCTCCGCACCGTATTTGGGAAACGCCTGCACATACAGGTCCAGAAGATCCGCCACCACCGAGGCGATCACCTTGTTGGTGGTCACCGAACCGAATCCGCCCACCGAATGGCCCCGCATGGAGAAGGAACCGGCCGGACGGAGATCAGGATCTTCCCGGCGTTCCAGGGCGAGTTCGTGGGCAATGCCCAGAACGAAATACCGGCGGGGTTCGCCCTGAACCATGTGCTCCACGGTGGCGATGAAGTCGCCCCCCCGCACATCCCGTCCGCCAAGCCCCGCAGAGGCGCTGTGGATCACGGGGATCCGATCCACGGTCGGATAGGTCTCATGAGGCAGGACCGCGCCGGTGAGGGCATCGGCAAAGGCGGCTTTGATCTCCCGGGTGAGGTGGTTGGACTGGGCCGGGGGATCGTCCATCCGCTCCACCACCGTGAGGGCCTTCACGTGCTTCAACGCCTCCACGATCTCCGGACCGGGGAAGGGCCGGAAGGTGCGCACGTTGAGCACCCCCACCCGCCAGCCCTTCTCCTCCCGCATCCAGTCCACGGCCGCCTGGGCGGTCTCCACCATGGTGCCCATGGTCACGATGGCGTATTCCGCATCGTCCAGCCGGTAGGCCTCCAGGAGGTCATAGGGTCGTCCGGTGAGTTCGCTGTAAAAGCGCATGTTCTCCCGGAGAATGCCCTTGAGGGGGTGATAGAAGGCTCGCTGGGCGATTTTGCCCTTCATGTAAGAATCCTGGTTCTGGACGGTTCCGATCTGGAGGGCATATTTCGGATCCAGGAGGTTCATCAGGCGTTCCCGGGGATCGCCCACAAACTCCTTCATGAGTTCGGGCTCAGGGAAAAGGACGTTTTCCAGGGTGTGGGTGGTGAGGAAGCCGTCCTGAACCACCATGAAGGGGGTGAGGGCGTCTTCGGCGGTTCGCCGGGCAATGAGGGCGAGATCAGCCGCTTCCTGAACGTTTTTGGCAAACACGATGCCCCAGCCCGTATCCGCAACACCCATCACATCATCGTGTCCGGCATGGACGTTGAGGGCCTGGGAGGTGAGAGCCCGGGCCCCGATGTGGAACACCACGGGCAGGCGTTTCCCGGAAATCACATACAGGACCTCTTTCATCAGGATGAGGCCCTGGCCGGAGGTGAAGTTCACCACCCGTCCGCCTGCGGCCGCGAAGCCTTCGGCAGCCGACGCGGAGCTGTGCTCGGACTCCGGTTCAAAGAACTGGAGGGGCGTGCCCCACAGGTTCTTCATCCCTTTGGCCACCGCCGCCTGATAGCCTACCCCCATGGGGGTGGAAGACGTGATGGGATACGCCACGGCGGCTTCGGTGATGTGGGTCTCCACCCACACCACCGCCCCGGCTCCGTCCGATGTGGTCCAAATTCCCTGATAACGAGGCTTCATCGCAAACCTCCCGCGTTCGTGCGCTCGAAAAGAACCGATTACAACAAGTATACGACGGAAAAGAGAATTCTTCAACTTTCGCCCTGACCCCACGACAAGAAAAACCGGGCGGGTTTCCCCGCCCGGCTCTGGGTTGGCCTTCCAGAACAGATCAGTATCCGGGCACGCGGATGTGGGCCGTCCGGCACTGGCCGCCCGAGCACACCTCCATGGAAAGATACACGTTCATGCCAAAGGGAGGAACGGGCTGCACCTGCATCTGGATCTGGTTGAACCCTCCGCTCACCGAATAGCCCATCCCCTGGAACAGGCGCTGGAGGGCCCCCGCGCTGTCGGCAAGGACCACCGTGCCGCCGGTCTGCTGGGCGATGGTCTGCATTTCCTGGCTGTAGTAACTCAGGGCCACAAAGAACACGCGATGGCCGGTCCGGAGGGCCACCTGGATCACGCTGTCCATGGTGATGGCCTGGTTCGTGATGGTTCCTGACGCGTAATCCTTCCGGGGGCAGTTCTGGGAATCGTTGTCCCCGCCGTCGGTGAAGCTCACCAGCACGGGAGCCCGGCCCGACCAGGATTGACTGGCGGCATAATCCATGTTGAGCACCAGGGAACACCAGAGGGGGGTGAGATCGTTGGCCGTGAGAGAATCCAGGGCCGCAAAGAGGGCGGCGGTGTCGGCAGGGGAGGTGTAGTCCTGGAGAATTTCGAAATAATAGTCGTCAATGCTGTCACCGTTGGCATCCCCGAAGGTTCGGGAAAAGCCAAAGATCCCCACGAGATCGGACGTCCGCCCGGCCTGATTCAGGATCCGGATGAAGTCCTTCCCCGCCGGAATGCGGAGATTGTTGGGGTCCGTGCCTGCGAGGCTTCCGCTGTTGTCAAAATTGAGGGAAATCCCCATGTCTCCCGAGGCCGAAAGCTGCTGAAACTGGTTGCCCAGGATGTTCACCTGATAGGTGGTGTCCGTCACCCCCGCAAGGGCTGCACCGGAATGAACCGGAACCCGGACCTCCGCCAGACGGGACTCCCCCCCGATGGTCTTGTTCTTGAGAAGGGAATACGACACGGAATCCACGGACACTGTGATGCTCGCTGACGCGAGATCAAACGCCTCGTTCTGATCGGACACGCCCACCACGCTCACCTCAAACTGCCCGTTCGTGTCAATGGGTGTGACGCCCAGGACATAGAGATCCTGGAGCACGGGCCCTTCGCCCCCACCCTCGGTGGTCTTCTTGCTGCAGGCCAGGGTGAGGCTCAGGGCCAGCACCGCGACCCCCGTCACCCATGACGTTTTGCGGAGATCCATATTTCCCCTCCTGGTTCTGGGCACCCCTCCCGCGGGGTACAGGGTAACCATACACCCTGTGAAGCGAACGGTCGAATATCATGACCGCATTGTCTCGATCAAAATCTACACAAAGAACATGGTTGCCTCACGAAAAGATCTACATGAAATTCTCCATGCCCTTCTCTCCCTTCTCTCATCGCATGCACGATCCCAAAATGAACCACCTCAACCTCCCCCCTTCACCACATCCTCAAGATGCACCACCTCCACGTCCACCTGTGTGTGGAGGTACGCATCGAGGAAAGGTTTGTGGGAAGCCCCCACGATCACGAGCACCCGTCCCCCGGGCTCCTGGGCCATGACCGCTCGAATATTCGCCGCCATCCGGAGGTTCCGTACTTCCCACATGGCCACCCGGGCCCGATCCAGACCGGAGGGCAAGCGGGTACGGAACAGAACCTCCCATTGCTCCAGCATCCGTCTCAGAGCCGCGGGGCGGTTGAGCTCTACGTAGAAGGGTACGACGTCCCCTTTCTGAACCCACCCGTGAAAACGCTCCGTCTGAGCGCGTGCTTCATGTTCCATACGTGCCACAAACTCCCGGAACACCTCATTCTCCTCAAGTTCTTCCATCAAAAGAGGGATCTGTTCTGGATCCGGAAGATCCTCGGCCATGCCATCCACAGGATCCATCCGCTGGTGTCCCAGTCGCCGGGCCAGTTCGATCCCGATCACCCGAATTTCGTTCCGGGAACGAAGATCTTCTTCCAGATCTCTCCGGACGTTTGCAGGGATCCGTGACGTGTGACGCCTCACATCCTCCGGAAGGTAGGACCATTGAAGAAGGGCGGTATGCCACGCATACGCAGCCACCCCCATCGCAACCGCCTCGATCCGATCCTCCGGAGGACTCTGTGGATGGAGACGTTGCACAAGTCGTTCGCTCTTTTCAAAGGCTTCTTCCCATGAAACGTTCAGGTGAGCCTGAAGAGATCGACCATGGCGCCCCATCTTGCCCATGGCCTCCGGCCCCTTACGTTCCACAAGCTGGGCCACAACAGAGGGGGGCAGGACCTCCACGCCGATCCTGTCCGGGGCAAATCGCTCCAGCACCTTCAGAAGGGATTCAAATGACTGGAGGGGGAAAGAACCCACTTGACTCTGGATCACATCGCGAGATCCTGCAAGATGAAGGGTGCCCAGCACCAGCACCCGCGTCCGAACGTGCTCTCCTGAAGGGACAAAAGGAGCGCAGACAGCTTGTTCGTTCACGGCGTATCCCCAAGCAGCACCATATACAGATCCCCCACATTGGTGCAGGTGGGACCGGTGCGAAGAAGACCTCCCACCCGGGAAAGATACGTGTACGTGTCAAAGTTCTCAAGATACGGTACGGGATCCAGAAACCTCGTCCACCGGGGGCTCATCACGCCTCCCGCGGCATCCGTGGGGCCGTCCGTTCCGTCCGTGCTTCCCCCCAGAACCACCACCGGATTCTCAGCCGAAAGCCGGGATGCCGTGTGTACCGCAAAATGGGTGTTGCGCCCTCCTTTGCCGGCCCCCCGAACCCGCACCCGCACCTCCCCTCCCGCAAGCAGAACAAGGGGAGGAGGAAGGGGATGGCCCGAAACGAGGGTTTCCTTCACCACTTCCACCATCATCTCGGACAGCCCCTCGAGCGGAAGGTCCACAAAGGTCGTGAGGAGAAGCCCCCGGTATCCCAGACGTTCGGCTTCCTGCAGAGCCTGAAGAAGGGCATCCCGGTTCCGCCCGATCGCGGCATACGCGCTTCGTTCAAGGAGAGGATCTCCCGGTTTCAGGGTTTCGTGACAGGCAACCAGTGCCTCGCGCACCCGGGGAGGGACCTCCTTGAGGATCCCCCCGCGGCGCAGGGCCTCCAGGGCATCCCCACAGGTGGAAGGGTCCGACACCGTGGGACCGGATCCGATGACGGATGGATCGTCCCCCACCACGTCGCTCACCGCCAGGGTGATCACCCGGGCCCGGGTGTGCCGGAGGAGTCCCCCGCCTTTGATCCGGGAGAGGTGTTTGCGGACCGCGTTGATCTCGTGGATGGAAAGACCCGCCCGGAGCATCCACCGCGTGGTTTCCTGAAGGTCCCTCAGGGTGAGGGGTGGGTGAAGGGCCTCCATCAGGGCGGAGGCACCTCCCGAGAGCAAAACCAGGAGCGTCCCCTCTTCCGGCACGCTTTCTGCAAACTCGAGGGCAGCCTGGCCGGCCTGGAGGCTGCGTTCGTCCGGCACCGGATGGGCTGCTTCCAGTTGAGGGCAGAGGAGATCCGGCAGACGGTGCCCTTCTTTGGTGATCACAAGGGCGCGATGGATGCCCTCCCCCATCAGCCGAAACACCACCGCCATCATACAGGAGGCGGCCTTTCCCACCGCAAGCACATGAACCGGGGGCACGAGGGGATGGCCCGCCACCCACCACCGATCGCCTCTCCGTTCAAACCACCGGGGAAGCAGGGTTTCCGGGCGAACGGCGTTCAGGGCTGCACGGTAGATCCGGAGGGCATGGTGAATCCGCCGGGCCTCGGACACCGCACTCATCCGGATCGGTCCAGACGGACCTGCATTTCCTCCACAAACAGGGGAACCAGTCGGGGATCAAAGTGGGTGCCCGCGTCCTCCTGCAGAATTTTGAGGGCCTTTTCCGGGGGAAGCCCCTTCCGGTAGGGGCGGTCCGTGGTGAGGGCGTCAAAGGTGTCCGCAATGGCAATCACCCGGGCCTGGAGGGGAATGCTCTCGCCGGAAAGCCGGAAGGGATATCCCCGACCATCCCACCGCTCGTGATGATGAAGAACCCCGGGAAGCACGTCAGCCAGATCCCGCACGTGCTTCAGGATTTCCACACCTTTTTCCGGATGGGTTTTCATGATCCGGTATTCTTCCTCTGTGAGCCGGCCTTCTTTGAGAAGGATCCGGTCGGGAATGGAGATCTTGCCGATGTCGTGGAGGAGGGCGGCGAGCACAAAGGTGGCTCGTTCCGCCGGAGCAAGATCCATGCGGCGCACCAACCACTCCACATACTGGGCCACCCGCTCCGAATGCCCGGCGGTGTAGGGATCCCGGGCGTCCACCGCCGCCACCAGGGCCCGGATGCTTTCGTGGAACAGGCGCCGCTGGCGTTCATACAGGCGGGCGTTCTGCAGGGCAATGGCGGCGAATTCCGCAAGGGTGGAAAGAACGTTCAAATCCTGTTCTCCAAACCCTCCGGGTTTGTTCAGGACCTCAGCCACGCCCAGGATCTTCCCCCGGTGCGCCAGGGGCACGGCGATCAGGTTGTCCGTGTGAAATCCGGTTTTTGCCTCAAGGTCCCGGAAAAACAGGGGGTGACGTTCCGGATGGTTGACGATGAGGGGTTTGCCGGTGCGGGCCACCTCACCGGCGATGCTTCCTTCCATGGGCACGCGGATGCTCTGGAGGATCCGGGAGTCCGCACCGCCGCTTGTGGTGTAGAACACCAGGTCCCCCGTGGTTTCATCCACAAGAAACACCGATCCGGCCGTTCCCCCCGTCAGGGCCTTGGCCTCCTCAATGATGCGGAGAAGGACCTCCTGCACCTCCAGGGTGTCGTTGAGGACCTTGGCGGTCTCCACCAGTGCGGCCAGCAGTTCCCGTTCCGTCATCGGAGCATCCTCCGCCCCCGGTCCTCATAAGAAAACACGAACGCCACCAGCCGGCCGGGATCAATCCGGAACCGTCCGTTCTCCCGCGGCCAGCGGGAGGGGAGAAAATCCCCCACCCGGGCACTGCCCTGCGTGGGATCCGAGGCTTCCAGCATGCGCAGGACCTCCCGGAAACGATCCTGCCACCGGGCCATGTTCTCCGGTGTCAGGTCCACCCATTCGGCATCCCGGAATCGCCGAAAGGCCTCCGGTGTCAGGGCATCCACCCCCCGCTCCCAATCTTTGAGATCCCGGAGACCTGCGGACTTCCGGGACACATAGAGCAGGCGTTTTCCGTCGGGCAGGAGGGCCGCAAGACCGATGGAGAGGAGAAGACGACGTGCCGGTGCCTCTTCCCGGAGGACCCGTTCCATCGCCTCGCTCATGGCCACCGGGGAAACCTGGAGAGCCTGCTCCATATCGCCGTAAGCCCGGGAGAGGAAATATGCTTCAAAAAGAAGTTTGGACAGACGGGGCGGTCCCAGGATCTCAAAGGCGATGCTGGGCACATCCACATTCGCCTCTTTGCTCGCTTCCGCAGCCCACCGGTCCACTTCCTCCACCAGCATCCCGCCCCGGTAGGTGGGTCCCATGATGGAGGCGTTGAGGGAGGCAATCACGTCCTTCCCCGTGTTCCGTCCCAGGATTTCGTGCACCACCACCTCGGCGATCTCCTCAGGCGTGACCACCTCCATCTGCCCCAGGTTGGTGATGGCTTTGGTCTCTTCCACTGAAAAAACGCCGTTTTCGCCCGTGTCCACATACACACTCACGAATCGATCCTTCACCACCCTCCCCCGGTCCTCCGCGAGGGGCCGGAAAGGCCGACCTTCCGGGAGGGGAACGGGTTCCTCGGCGTCATACAGGGGGAAGGGCGTTCCCCCCCGACCGATGGGTCCCACGCCCAGCGATTTCCATGCAATGAGCGCGGCGGGTTTGACCTCTTTGATCACGGGACCCTCCCGGGGTTCCCAGCGGATGGACCGATCGGACAGGGCTTCCAGGAAGGACATCCGGGGAGAGCGGGAGGCGAGAAGAAGGAGGAGGGTGTGGGCCCCGGCCAGGGCACTCTTGGAAAGGAGCATCCGGGATGGGCGCTCTTCTCCATGGGTGTAAGGGATGTTGAGGCCCATGCCCCCCGTGCCCGTGGTTCCCACCTTGACATACACCCGGGCATCGGCCGCAATCAGGGCTTCCCACAGAATCTGGACATGACGGACCAGCTGGGGGATGGAAAGGCTCATGAGGAGGCGGAGGACATCCTGCTCAAACGTCTCGTCCTTCGCCTGCCCTTGCTGGATTTTTCCGAACACGGTGGAGGCCGTGTGATAAATGTTCTGATAGGCCACGGCGGTGGCGGTGTTGATGGTGTCCACCACCACAGCCGGGCGGTGTTCCACGAGCAGGCGATAAAGAAAGGCCCGTTCCACGCTCTCCCGGGAGAGCTCACCCAGCACGTCCTCAATGATCACCTTCTGGAGATCCACATCCTCGAGAAACCGGCGTCGGGGAAGGCCCTGGTGTTCGACCCGGGCAAAGATATCCCCCCACTTCCCCACAAGCTCCACCCCCCACAGGTCCGCATCGCCTCGAAGGCGTTCCAGGGCCTGTTCCACCTCCTCCCGGGTGAGCCCCACCACCACCACCTGCGCCGGGCGCTCCCGGAACATCCGGAGGGCCACCGCCTGTCCCACCTGGCCCGTCCCGCCCAGGATCATCACGCGCTGATCGTGGAGAATCATCCGTATGCTCCCCGTTAGAGAAAGGTTCCGTTCTCCATCACCAGCGTGCCGTCCGCATAAAGCCGGCCACCCTGACGCAGGTCAAACACCATATCCCAGTGGAGGGCGGAGGTGTTGGTTCCACCGGCCTGCGGAAAGGCATGGCCAAGGGCCAGGTGAACCGTTCCACCGATTTTCTCGTCAAAGAGGGTGTTCCCCGTGTATTCCTGGATGTTTTCGTTGGTTCCGATGGCAAATTCCCCGAGATACGAAGCCCCTTCGTCCATCTCCAGCATGGCCCGGAGGAAGGCTTCGTTCTCCTGTGCGTGGGCTTCCACGACTTTGCCTTCCCGGAACACCAGCCGCACACCCCGGACTTCCCTCCCCCCGAACATGGAGGGCATGTTGAAGGTGACGACGCCTTCGGTCTCCGTTTCCACAGGGCTTGTAAAAATCTCCCCGCCGGGGAAATTCAGCCGACCGTCGTCGTTGATCCAGGTCCGTCCCTCCACCCGGATGCGGAGATCCGTCCCGTCTCCTTCCAGACGGAGTTCCCGAACCCCCTCGAGCCGGCGGATCAGCTCCTCATTGGCTTCCCGCTTGCTCCTCCAGTAGGCCAGGGGATTGGGATCGTTGAGGTGCAGGGCGTGGAACACGAATTCGGTGAAGTCCCGCAGGGACATCCGGGCTTCCTGGGCCTGGGTAACGGTGGGAAACAGGGTGATGCACGCCTTCACCTCGCCGGAGTCGATCTTTCGCATCCAGGCTTCCTGAAGTTCCCGGCGGGCGCCATACACCAGCTGCATCTTCCGGGGATCTCTCCGGGTTTCCCCCCGGAGGTTTCCCGGCGTCCAGATGTTGAGCACCGCCCGCACATGGTCCAGTTCGGCCCGTTCCAGGGGGGAGACAAACCGGAGCTGCTCTTCAGAGGCCTTTTCGTAAAACACGTCCATCAGGGATTCAGACCCCCCGATCCGCACGTAGGGATGGGCCCCGACCTCCAGGGCCTTCTCAAACACCGCCACCACGAGGGGCTCCGCAGCCACGCCCGCTGCAATCTTCAGGAGGTCTCCCTTTTCAAGCCGGAGACTGTGATGGACCAGAACCTCGGCCCACCGCGAATATCGTGGATCCCACATCGTGATCCTCCTGTCCAGCGCCTGCTTCCAGCCGCCACCGGTTCTGAAACTGCGCGTGGAACACCTCCCATGTCCCTTCCCGCAGGTGGTGACGGATGGTTCGCATCAGGTCCATATAAAACCAGAGGTTGTGCAGCGTCAGAAGCCGGGGGGCCGAAGGCTCCTCAGCCTTCAACAGGTGTCGCAGATACGCCCGGCTGTAGCGCATGCACACCGGACACCGGCATTCCGGATCCAGGGGCTTTTCATCCGTCGCATACCGGGCGTTTTTCAGGTTGAGACGTCCGCTCCGGACAAACAGCGTCCCCTTCCGGGCATTGCGGGTGGGCAGCACACAGTCAAACAGGTCCACACCGCGGTCCACTGCATCCACGATGTCCTCGGGATACCCCACGCCCATGAGATACCGGGGACGATCTTCCGGAAGGGCCTGGAGGGTGGCCTCCACCGCCCGGTTCCGCTCCAGGGACGGTTCCCCAAAAGCAAGACCCCCGATGGCATAGCCGTCAAAGTCCAGCCCGGCCAGTTCCCGGGCGTGGGCTTCCCGCAGGTGGGGATACACGCTCCCCTGAACGATCCCGAAAAGAAGCCCCCGGTATCCCTGTCGCCGGTGGTGTTCCAGGGAGCGGACAGCCCAGCGGGTGGTCCGCTCCATATGGCGGCGGGCTTCCGTTTCCGTGACGGGATAGGGGGAGGGTTCGTCCAGCACCATTCGGAGATCCACCCGCATGGCCTCCATGGCATCCATCACCTTCTCCGGCGAGAGAAACACCTCCTGGCCGTCATAGGGCGAGCGGAAGGTCACCCCCTCTTCTGAAACGGCCCGGAGGGTGTCCATCCGGTAGACCTGAAATCCCCCCGAATCCATGGCCACCACACCCCGGTAGCCTCCCATGAACGTCCGCACCCCTCCCAGGTCGGCCACCACGTCCACCCCCGGACGCAGCCACAGGTGGAACAGGTTGGTGATCAGGATATCCACCCCGAGATGGGCGAGATCCTCCAGATCCAGACCCTTCACCGCGGCCCGGGTGGCCACCGGCATGAAGGCCGGCGTCTCCACCGTTCGCCCGTCGGGCATCCCAAGGCGTCCCAGACGGGCCTGGCCCCGGCGTGCAAGAACCCGGAACCTCACGGTGTGTCGTCCTGTGCGCTGGGGTTGTATTCCACCCGATACCGCTCCTTGAGTTTCTCCACCAGTTCCCGTTCTTTCTTCCGGATCTTCTGGGCTTTGAGCCGGCCTTCAAGAAAACTCCGCACCTCCTCAAAGGGACGCGTCCGCTGGGGTTCAATTCGTTCCAGCGTAAAGATCACCCAGGTGGCCCCCACTTTCACCATCCGGGCTTCCCCCGGACGGGCCGTGAAGGCGGCCCGGGCCAGGTCCGAAGGTTTGGTGGACTTGTGGATTCGGTCTTCCACCACCTGAAGACCCAGACTGTCCAGGGGTTTTCCACTGCGCACGGCTTCAAAAAGGATGCGGGCTCGGGCCGAGTCGTCCACCACCACCTTCCGGATCACCGCCACCGCCGGAATCACAAACTGATCCTTGGAACGTTCATACGCTTCCCGGAGTTCCTCTTCGCTCACCGTGACCCGGCTGCGGACCTTCTCGTTGAGGTACACATGGGTGAGGATCTTGCGCTTTTGCTGTTCCAGAATCTCCTGAACGTCCGAGCGGGCAAGAAAGCCCTCATCCAGGGCGGCGCGAAAGAGAAGTTCCTGCGCCACAAGCTTCTCCAGGAGGGCCTTCCGCGCCCTTTTGTCCCGATAACGCATCCGTTCAAAGGGCGGGAGGCTTTCGATCACATGGTCCAGGTCCACCTCGGTGATGGGGGTGCGCTCCACCCGGGCAAGCCACCCCTCATAGGTTTTTCGGAACACCCGTTCCGCCCCCTCCAGGGCGTCCCGGGCGTAGGGGCTGTGGGGAAATCGAACGGCCAGGTCCTGATAGGCTTTGGCAGCTTCAGGATAGTCCTCCAGACGTTCCCGGGTCAGAGCATAGAGATACAGCCAACGGGCCTCAAGGGATTCGGGGATGCGGGGATGGCGGGTCTCCATGAGATCTTTTGCCTGGAGGAGCCGGGCCAGGGCGAGCTGGGGCTGCTCCCGGTGGAGGAGTTCCACCTCCGCAAGGTCCAGCAGGGCCTCCACCCGGTCCAGGGTGAGGAGTTTTCGCTGGGTGAGCACATCTTCCAGAACCTGGCGGGCGGCATCCACCCTGCCATTCCGCAGGAGTGTCTTCACATCCGCCTGCATGGGATAGGCAAGCAACACGAACATGAGCAGCATCGTTCATCCTCCTTCTTCGTTATGCGTCCTTTACCCGGTGTCGGCCTTTCGTTTTTCCTTTCTTTCTGAGATTCGTGTCCATCACCCGCCTCCCAGGATCCAGACCAGCGCCCCGGCGAGGGGAACCCACAGGTTGTCCCGATCCACCCCGTGTTCCACCAGGGTGGCCACCAGGACGGTTGCCCCCACCCGCACAGACGAGGCGCCGGGGAGGAGGGAGAGGAGCAAAAGACCTGTGGCGGCGAAGGCCAGGCTCCCCTCCAGCGATTTGCGGTGGAGCCGGATCCGTCCGTGTCTGCCGGCCCACCAGGCGGCCGTATCGGCAAACACCAGGAGGAGAAACCCCGCGACGGCCGCGTCGGGGGGAAAGAGGGTCACAAGCAGGGCGGAGGCGAGGAGGTGCCAGAAGGCGTCCGTGAGGGCACCTTCCCGCTCCCGTTCCTTCAGCATGACCCCCAGGATCCGGTTGAACATCCTTCGCCCCACGGGGGTTCGGCGAAGGCCCTCCACCCCGATGGCCACCGCGAAAGCAAACCACACAAGACGCTGAAAACCCCCATAGCCCCACAGGGGCAGGGCAAGGAGCATCAGGCCGGAGCCCAGGTGGATGGCTTTCCGGGAGAGCATTCCCCCTTCCCTCAGCGATAACATCCACATGCCCTGGACGTCCGGTGCAGAGAGGACCCGCCCCATCACGGTTTTGCCCTTCTGCTCACCGGGCATAACTCACACTCCAGCGAAAGGAGGACCCCAGTTCCAGGTGAAAGCGATAGGCCCCCGAAATCCGGAGACGTCCCCGGGAGAAACGGATCCCCACACCGGGATTCCACCGATCGGCCCCCACCAGCACCTCCAGGGGGAGGGAAGAAAAGGCCCTCCATGTCATCAGAAATGCGAGATCCACGCCATAGGGACCCGCCTGGAACGTGGATCCCTCGGTCTGCCCGTCCAGGAAGAGACGGGCAAAAACAGAAGCGGCAAGCCGTGGGGAGAAGGACCGGAGCACACCGGCGGCCAGGGTGGGCCGGGCGTATTCCACCGCATCCGGGAAGCGGACCACCAGAGGCACCCCGTTCTCCACCCCCGCAACAAAACGCCAGGACTCACGGGCAATCCGGGCCCATCCATCCAGTCCCACCCCATACGCCCGGACATGAGGGGAAAGGAGGGCCAGCCCCCGAACGGCAAGCCCCCACATGCCCCGGAACCACGCCACCTCTGTGATCACATCGTGCACAGCAAACACGCCGTCCACATAGGGCTGGTTGTCCGGAGAAGGAGGAGAGGAAGGATCCGGCAGGCGGGTTTCGGGAAGATCCGGAATCCGGTGCAGGGCGAACCGAACGAATCCATCTCCCCCGTCCCCGTGGAATCCGGCTCCTGCCCAGAAGGACGTGAAAGCTCCCCCAAAACTGTTCCCCTGACCTGCGCCCACCGGGCGGCCGGGGAAAAACCCCCGCAAGTCCGCCTGAAGCCACGCCGCAGGTCCTCCCACCAGTTCATCTGGAGCAAGGGGGACCAAAAACACCGCCTGCAGGGCCGAGGTACCGGTGAGTGCGGCGAGGAGAAAGGGGATCATTCACGCACCAGGGGAGACTTCCTCTTCTTAAGCTCTTTGAGCGCCTTGTCCACCTCTTTCTTGCCGATCTCTTCCCGGGCACGCCGGACGAGGCTATCAAAGAGATTCCGGAAAACGGTGAGAATGGCGTCGTGGGGGAGGGAGCGCAGGTGATGGACCACCAGGCGCTTGTCTTCGCTCTTGAAGGTTCCGGGAAAGCCGCTTTCCTCGATGGCCCGTTCCACCGTGTGGGCCAGGCTCCGGTAGGAATACTTTTTGATGTAGGGCATGGTAATCTGTTTGATGAAGGTGTTGAGATCTTCCATGTATTGCTGGATCTCATACACCGGGAAGACCTTCTCCCGGCTCTTCCAGGGGAGGGTCTTCCGTTTGCCCTTTTCCAGGGCGTAAAGCTGAGCAAACGCCTGGTCCGTGAGCACTTCAAAGGGCGATTCATGGGCAGCCCAGGTCTCCAGATCATAGGCGCCCAGGTATTGCCCTTCAAAGAACAGCACGGCCGCTTCCCGATCGGGGAGAATCACCTTCAGAGCCCCCGAAAAGTTCCGCTGGACGAGAAAATCCAGAAACGTCCCCGGCTGGATCCGTTTCACCTGGAAGGTGTCCCCTTCCCGGGTTTCTTCATAGAGAGGAAGCACCGCCCAGACCATGCGCGGGGGCATCTGAGCAAAAGAAAGAAGGTGCTCCACCTCCTGGCACACCTGGTTGAAGTAGGCAATGGCCCGACCCTCGGTGAGAACCTGCTCCAGAGGGGTTTTCCACCGGGCGAACAGGATGTTGCCTTTATAGAGCACAAGGGATCCCTTCCCTTCACTTCCTTCGGCCTGGAGAATGCCGGACCACTGATCTTTCACCGCGGTGAGGGCAAGACGCTCGGGCGGGAACTCCAGGGAACTGGCATTCTGAAAGGCGAACTGAACGGTTTCCCCCACGCCTTCAAAAGGTGAGGTTGGCGTCTGGGGAAGCTGTCCCTCCTCCATCTTTCGGGAGAGGTCCAGCAGGAGCTCATGGGCCGGCTTCTGGATCGTCCGGCGCACCGTTTCCGAAGCCGCCTCCACTTCAAACTGCCCTTGCCGCTGGGCGAGGAGGAGGGCCAGGGCATGCTCGCCTTCTTTTCCGAGGAACTGTGCATTCACGATGGCCCCGCCCCGGATGAACACCGCCCCCTCTCCCCGGGGGGTTTTCACATGAAGATCGGCCGAAATGCCAAGCACGGAAAGGCTCTGAAGCACATTGAGGAGGGAGATCTCCTCCAGTCTGCCCTGCATCAGCATCGTGCAACCTCCCCGGTTTCCATGGGCCCGGAGGGACTCGAACCCCCAACCCGCGGATTATGAGTCCGCCGCTCTGCCATTGAGCTACGGGCCCTGAAACACATCATGACTTTTCTTCGTATGTTTCGAGTTTGAGTTCGTACACTTCTCCCTCGTCATTGATGGTTTTGAGATACACGGGCAGGGCGATGTCATCCACCACGCAGCTTTCGTATTTCACCTCACCGTTTTCCTTCATAACGTATTTCCGCCCTTCCCTGCCCTGAAAGGAACAGGATTCCACAAGGTATTCCACCGTCTGGTCTTCTCCCTTCATCACGTGTTTGGACCCTTCCTCGCCCCCCGCTGTGAAGGCCGTCATCAGGGCGGTCATCATCCCCTGGGCGAACAGGGTTACGGAAAGGGGGGCCATCCAGGGGTTGAAAAACATCTGCGTCAGCAGGGTTTTCTGAAGATCGTCTCCCGAACCCACCTTGACGGTGGAGGACCCTTCGTACTCTCCGAATTTCCCTTCCAGTTTCACCACAAATTTCTTGCCCTCCTTCCCCAGGTCAATCACATAGTGCCCTTCGGTTTTCTTTCCGTTTTCCACCTCGAGCAGGCTGTATTCAAACCGTTCGTTCCCCTTGAAGGCATAGGGTTTCCAGGTTTTCTCGGCCCGGGCCAGGCCCGGAACCATCATCACGGCAAGAAGCAGGGTCCAACGCATACGCCACCTCCTGTTTCCTAGCCGTTCGGTTGCATTGTACAAAACCGGGGCCGATCCTTCAAGACTCGCCCCCGAACAAAAACCGGCGCGCCAGAGGCGCGCCGGCAACACCCATCCTTCCATCCAAAAATCAGGGCGTGTACTTCACAAGTTCAAGCGTATAGTGGGTGCCTTCATCCCTGTCCACCATCCGGAGTCCCACCGGGAGGGCGACGTCCTTCACCACGCAGGATTCATACACCACCTCGCCTGCCTCCCTGGCCACATACTTACGCCCTTCCTTGCCCTGAAAGGAACAGGTCTCCACCACAAATTCCACCGTTTCACCCTCCTTGTTCTTCTGAACCGATCGGGAACCCGGCTCGGCGCCCATGGCGGCAAAAGGCATGAAGGTGAAGGTCTGGGCAAACAGGGTGATGGTGAGGGGAGCAAGCCAGGGGTTGAACAGCATCTGGGCAAACAGCTGACCCTGGATTTCTTCGGCCGACTTCACCCGGATGGTGGACTGTCCCTCCATGTCCCCGAACTTCCCGTTGAGTTTGATGGCGTATTTTTCTCCATCCCGGGAAAGGTCGATGACATAACTCCCCTCCGTCGTTTCCCCATCTTCCTTCTGCATCACCTTGTATTCGAAGTGCTCGGTGCCCTTGAACTGGTAGGGCTGCCAGTAGGGCTCGTTGCCCCCCGCCCCCAGAACACCCACCGCCAGCAACATCAGGAGTGCACGCATGGTCCCCCTCCTTGGTTTGAAATGGGTTCTTCCCGTAGGATACGTCCGGGACACCGGTCTGTCAAATTCGGCACATATACGCGTCGAAATCCGTACAATATACCCATGCGCTCTGAAAACGCGCCACCGGGTGATCCCATCGTGGCCCTGGCCACGCCGCCGGGGGTGGGGGCCCTTGCCGTCCTCCGGTTCTCGGGCGAGGGGGTGTTTGAGCGCCTCTCCCCCCTGTTTCCAGGTGATCCCCCTCTCCCCAGCTGGGAACCCCGAACGCTGTATCTCCGGAGCCTTGTCCGGGAGGGAGAGGTGCTGGATCAGGTGATGGCGGTGCGGTTTGTGGCGCCCCACAGCTACACGGGGGAAGATATGGTGGAGGTGTTTTCCCACGGAGGCTGGATCATTCCCCGCCGGATCCTGCAGGCGGCCCTGCGGATCGGATTCCGGGAAGCCCGGCCGGGGGAATTCACCTTCCGGGCAGTTCTCCACGGAAAAATGGATCTTCTCCAGGCGCAGGCGGTGCACGAACTTGTGGTCTCGGGGAGTGAAGAGGGGGCCCGGCTGGCCCTCCGCCGCCTTTCGGGAGAGGATTCCCGGGAATATCAGGCCATCCGGGAAACGCTGCTGAGACTCCTGATGGAAATGGAGGCGCAGATTGATTTTCCCGAAGACGTCCCGCCCATCGATGGGACGGTGATGCTCGAGCGGCTTGAGGACGCGCTGGGCGCGATTCAGGAAGCCCTGGAGGAAGGGGAACGGGGGCGGCGCTGGGTGGAAAGCCATCAGGTGATCCTGGTGGGTCCCCCCAATGCCGGAAAGTCCACGCTGTTCAACGCCATGCTCGGAGAAGAGCGGGCCATCGTGACGGAGCTTCCGGGGACCACGCGGGATGTGCTGCGGGAACGGATCATCTTTGAAGGGATTCCCCTCACGTTTCTTGACACCGCGGGGCTTCGCGCCACACCGGACCCGGTGGAAGCCGAGGGGATCCGGCGGGTCCAGGAGCACCTTGACGAAGCCGATCTCGTGCTGTTTGTGGCATCTCCTGACACGCCGTTCCAGGAAGCGTGGGAGGTGTTTCACGCCTGGGGCTATGGGGGCCCCGTGGTGTGGATCTGGAACAAAACGGACCGATACGCACCACCAGATGTCTCACCGGCGGGGTTGCCGGTGGTGAAGACCTCAGCGCAGAAAAGGCAGGGGCTGGATGATCTTGCCCGGGTGCTCCGGGATCTTCTGGGGGATCGCCCACCGAAGCGGATGCTGTCCGAACGGGATTTCTTCCGGATGGAGGCGGCCCGAGCCCGTCTGGAAGAGGCGCGGGGGCGTCTCCTGCGAGGTGAGCCGCTGGAGGTGGTGGCCCTGGTGGTTCGGGAGGCGGTGGGGGAGCTGGAGGAACTCCTGGGGATTGAGGACCTCACCGAGGCCGTGCTGGATGAGATTTTCTCGCATTTCTGTATCGGGAAGTGAACGGGTGGAAAGCGTGAGGGGGCATCTGTATACTATGACCGATGCCGTCTCAAAGCGCGCAGCGCGAACTCCGTCGCAGCCGCCGCAACCGGATGATCGCGGGTGTGTGTGGCGGGCTGGGTGAGTATTTTGGCATTGACCCCGTATGGGTGCGCCTTGTGTTTGTTATCCTCATTTTTGCCAACGGTCTGGGCCTCATCCTCTATCCCATCCTCTGGTGGATCATGCCGGAAGAACCGGCGGAAACGGGAGAAGTCACCGTGGGATCCCCTTCGGGCAAACGGCTGATGGGCCTTATCCTGGTGGGGCTGGGGGCTGTGTTCCTTCTTCAGAACCTGGGCCTCATCCGGGTGGACTTTGACCTGGTGTGGCCCGTTCTCCTGATCGTGGCCGGACTGTATCTCCTCTTCTCCGGCTCATCGAACCAGCATCCGCACGGCCACAAAGAGGAGAAACAGGGCAAAGAGGCGGGAGAGGGTTCGGACGGGCAGGGCGTTGGCGATCACGCCTCCCACCCAGGCCCCCAGGAATAACCCCAGCGCAATCAGGAACGCCCCCCTCAGGTGGACGTGGCCGTGACGGTAATAGGTGAGAAATCCAAGAAGTCCCACCGGAAGGAGAAGGGCGCCGAGGGACGTGCCCTGGGCAGTGTGCTGGTCCATATGCATGAGAAACACCAGAGCGGGGATGATGATGAGGCCCCCGCCGATCCCGAAGAGACCCGACAGAACCCCGGCCGTGAGGCCGATGGCAAGGAAAAGCAAGGTTTCCAGACTCATGGTTGCTCCACTCCTCTGAAGGCACGGGTGAGAAAGCCGGTGAAGGCCACCATCTGCTGAACGGGTCGGGACTTTCCTTCCCGCATCAGCCAGTCCCGCTCCAGAATTTCCACCGTCCGGATGCGGATGAAAGCGTGATCTTTCAGGGTGCGTACGGTGCGTTCCGCCTGCTCCACGGTGGGCGACAGCGAGACCCACGTGCCCCCCGGGACCAGGACCTCCCGGAGGACGGGGACCAGATCCCACGGCTGGGGCACGTCCACCAGCACCGCATCCACCGCATTCGGGAGCACCGGGGGGGCTTCCACGAGATCCTGGTGATGGAACCGGACCCGGGACGAAAGGCCCGCCGCCTCCACATTCCGGCGGGCCAGTTTGAAGAAATCTTCCCGGCGTTCAAAGGTGAAGACCTCCCCTTCTTCGCCACACCAGTACGCCAGGGCGAGGGTGGTGGCCCCGGAACCGGAACCCACCTCCAGAACCCGCTTCCCCGGTCCGATGTGGCTGTGGAAAAACGCCCATCCCATATCCTTGGGATACAGGATGGTGGTGGCCCGCTTCACGTGCATCATCCGGTCCGCCACCGTGGGACGCAGGGCCCACAGCGTCACCCCTTTGTGGGTTTTGAGGGGGGTTCCGGGCAGGAGGTTCTCCGGCAACGTGAGATGCCCCACGTGGAGATAAAGGGTTTTTTCGGGCTCATACACGCGGAAAAACTCATATTCCCTTCGGGTCCCCACTCCCCACAGAAGGAGATGTTCACCCGGCTTGAAAGCGTCCACGACGTTCCTCCTGATACCAGGCAAAGTCGTGCCCCACCGGATCGTCCGGGTCCTGGGCGCGCAGGTGCTCCATGATCTCCTCCACCGTCTTCCAGTCCGGCGTTTTCCGGCGCGTCCATCCCATCCGCCGGCTCAGACGGAAGATGTGGGTGTCCAGAGGAATGCACAAGGCACGGGGCGGAATGAAGGTCCAGAGGCCGAGGTCCGGAGGCTCTGGACGAACCATCCACCGGAAGAAGAGGCACCACCGTTTCAGGGCGCTGTTTTTCTCCGGATCCGCCACCAGTGGATGATCCCCCGGAAGGGCGAGTTCCCGATGGATCACCTTCATCACCTCCCGGAGGCGCCGGTGGTCGGGAGGATGGTCGGAAAACCCTTCCCAGGCTCTGCGGGCAAGGGTCCCAAGGCTTCCGTGACGGTTCAGAACTCCGGAAAGACCTGTGAACATCCTGTCCAGATCCCGGGCATCCACGTACCGGTACCGGAAAGACCGGGGAACCCGGACCGTCCCCTGCCGGAGACGCAAGTACGGTGAGGGGGCAAGGAGGTGAAACACCCTTTCCAGCGCATCCAGCATGGCCTTCACGTTCCCGAAGGCAAAAGAAGCGGCGATGAAGGCAGCCACCTCCCGATCCTCCGGGCGTTCGTGGCGCCAGGCAAAACGCACGGGATCGTCCAGATGCTGAAGGTCTTCGACGGTGAAGTATCCCATGGCTCCGAGCAGGGTCTGTGACGCCATAGTATAGGGTTTATCCCGTGGACCGTCGAACCGGAGGACACTGAGGTTCACCCATGAGTTCGGACATTACATTCCCGATCTGGATGAGGAAGTCGAAAATGTCCATGCTCCCCCTCCCCCAGCCCCTCCCACCAGGAGAGGGGAGAAGATACCTTAAGCCGTGGATAGATGGTTACTCCCTCCCCCTTGACGGGGGAGGGTTGGGGTGGGGGTGTCCGAACTTATGTCCGGAGCTCACGGAGGACATACCCCGCGATGATCCTCTTCTTTCCGGGTTCACATAGCGGGAAAAACGTTGTCCGGTCTGTTCCTCCAACCTATGTCCTGGCGGTTTTCCTTCCATAACTCCTCGTTCATCGGTCTCCTGAAGGGGTTGCATCGTCCCAAACCCTGTATCAGAATTTATATGTTGAATGTGTCCATCTAAAGAACAAACCAGGAGCAGACGCTCCGGTTGATTTCGGCACCACGTTCAACGGAACCGAAAGAGTAAAACAGGTCGAACAGGAGGTTCCGTCATGATGGGTGGTATGGCGGTGTGGGTGCTGGTGGGTGCGGTTTACACCCAGATCCTTTATCCGGAGGGAAAGCTCCTGGAGTCCTTTTCCTTCCCGGTGGACGGGGAACGCGTTGTCACCCTTTCCTGGTCTCCTCTCGATTCGGTGCCTGACACCCCACCGGATTCGGTGTTCATCAGCACGGAAGACACGGTGGTCTGGAAACCGCCCTCCGTCCTGGAATGGCTCCAGACTGACGATCGTCTGGTGGTCACCGTGTATCCGTGGTCGGGTTCCTATCGTTACACGGCCATTCAGATCACCTATACTACCGAGCCGGCCCCCCCACCCTTCCCCAAAGTCCCCCTGGAGACGTTTCTCCAGATGGCCCAGCTTCCGGTGAACGTTCCGCCCGAGAACCTGCAGGGTCCTCCCGATCTCGTCCTGGTCACCCCGCCTTTTCTGCTGGGTGCTGCGAAAGATTACGTGAGCGCCCGTCTCTTCACCGGGCATTACACGGTCATCTACACGACGGACTGGATTGACGGTCGCCCCGGTTCCACGCGTCCAGAGCGCATCCGGAACCTCTTCCGGGAGATCCTGAACCGGTGGGGCCGTTTCAGCGCCTTCCTGGTGGGACCGGCGAGCGAACTGCCCGGATTTCCCACCTGGGTTCCCTATAGAGGCAATCCCGCCCATGACCAGTTCCCCACCGACTATTTTTACAGCGCCCTTATGAGTGACGTGCTGGACCGGGACGGCGACGGCTTTCTGGGTGAAAAGGAAGACTCGGTGGACCTTTCGGTGCAGATTCCGGTGGGTCGGCTGGTGGTCAGTGATTCGGCGGCGTTTGCCCGGTATCGGGAGAAAATGTGGGACTGGTGGACGAATCCTCCGAACGTGAACAGCATCCTGAAAAACGTGGCCGAGTTTCCTGAACATGCCTATACGGGCCAGCTCTATGTCAACTATGCCCTTCAGAACCTCGCAGCCCTCATGGACACCACCACGCTGTATGAGGATTCCGATTCCATCGTGAACATTACCCTGGACCTTTTCCGGGACTCTCTGACGGCGCCTCACCGGGCGGTGGTGTCCCTCTTTGATGGATTTTTCAACAAATTCCAGATCAACACCACACCACAGATCGAATTCTGGCGAACGGACGGTGCATTCTTCGACACCACCTCCGCACGGTTTCTGTGGTTTCCCTTCGTCTGTGACGCCGGCGCCTATGACCAGAGCGGGTTGATCCCCGACTACGTTAACCGGCGCGGGGGACCTGTGGGGGCCTGGACGACCGGAAGGTTGAATTTCCCACAGATGTCCCAGTATTTCTACCGCTGGCTCTTTGACCGTCTGGCCCAGAAAACCACCGTGGGGGATGCCGCCCGGTGGGCGCTGAACAACGCGGCCCCCTATGGAGGAACCCTGTTCGCCCGTTATCATCTTCTGGGATTCGTTCTTCACGGGGACCCCCTCCTTCCCCTCTGGATAGGCCCGGTCTCACCGCCCAAAATCGACCCGGCCTATGTGGTTCAGGGGAGTCAGGTGGAGGTGGACGTCCGGTTCTCCTTCCCCGGAGGCGACAGCGGGACGGTGGTGGTCTGGCGACCGGCCACCGGGGAATATCGCCGAACCTTTGTGGTGGGAGAGGGGACCCTGATTTTCACCTTTGATCGGATCGGTGAACCCGACACCCTCTGGGTCGCCGGCGTGGGGAAGTCCAGCCCCCTCGTTATCAACTTTGTGGTGCTCCCCCAGGATAACCGTCCCTACCTTGCCGACCACTGGGTGGAATACACCGCTGCCGGCGGCATTTATGTCCACACCCGGGTGGTGGACCCCGACGGCGAGGGGACCTTCACCGTGTATCCCGCCGAAGGCACCTGGAGCCCCTCTTCGGTCACCCTGACGGATCTCACCACCGACACGGTGATCACCTGGCGCCATGAGGACGGCCCCCTTCCCGCCTTCTACACCTTTGTGGTGGACCAGAAATCCTGGAAAATCTGGGTGGGTGAACCGGAAGCCGCTCCCGAACGCCGCCTCTGGACCGCCCAGCACCGGGATACCCTGGAATGGGTGTATGACCTGGGATCTTCCGGCACCTACCGCCTCCAGCTCACCGGGGCGAACGGAAGTCTCACCCGCACGGGAACGCTTCTGGAAGGCACAGCATACCGCTTTCTCCTCCCCTATGAGCCCCACTCGGGCGAAACCCTTCAGGTTCGGGTTGACCGATACATTTCCCTCCTTCGCACCTGGACGCGGGTGCTGGAGGACACCCTGGTCTGGCAGAGTCCTCCCCCTCCACCCGGACCGGGGGGATTCGTGGCTATTCCCGGAGGGGTGCGGGTTCTGGGGAGCACCCCCGAGGGTGTGCGGGGGCTCCGGATTGCGGGATCGAGCGGGGTGGGCTTCCTCTTTGACGGAACCCTTCCGGCCCAGGTGGGCCTCAACGGGCCTGAATCCCTGTGGCTCTACACCCTGGACTCGGCCCGCATTCTGTCTGCCCCGGCGTTTGCCGGCCTGACCGTTCCGGGACCCGTCAAGCTCTGGGAAGTGGATCTCGGAAACGTTCAACCCCTGTGGGCTCCGGTGGTGCTTTCGGACACCACCGTCCTGATCTGGGACGACGGAGGTCACCTCCATGCCATCATTCCTGAAGGCAAGGAACAGTCCGGCTTTCCCCTTGCCGTTTCGGGGGTTCCCGTTCGGGATCCCGTCGTCTGGGAGCGGGGTGAAACTTTGATGGTGGCCTGGCCCCTCAACGCGGACCTGTTCGTGCTGAAAGCCTGGCCCGGAGGAATCACCTATGGACCGTCGGGACTTCCCGGTCATGTGCGGGTGGTGGGCCTCCCCACTGACAGCGGGGTGACGGTGTTCGCCTTTGCCGGAGACAGACGGGTTTTCCGGTATGACGGCAGCTGGACGGTCGTGGACACCCTGCCCGCCGGGCTTTTGGCTTCCCCGGCCGTGTGGAACGACACCGACGGCCCCGTGCTCGTCCTCCCTCTTTCTGGCGTGGGCCTGGTTCGCTGGGATGGCGAGATCACGGACACCCTTTTCACCGGTGGGGTGGATTTTGTGGCGGCAGGAGATGTGGACACCCTGAGGGCAGGTGAAGAAATCGTCTGGCGGGTGGGTGACACCTTAAGCGACACGCTTTACGTTGGAGGTCGAAATGGAAACGGAATGTTTGAAGTTCTTCACACCTGGTATGGTGCGGGACTTCCCGACACGGTGGTGGGAATTCTGGGAGGTCCGGATCTCTGGCTGTGGAACACCTCCACCGCGGTCCGGGTGAACCTGCTCACCGGAGGCCGGGAGGTCACCGATTTCACCGGAACCGCCACCCTCATCCGTGCCGAAGGTGTGATCGCCGGGGACGGTGTGATCCTGCCCACCGCGGGCAACCGGACCATGGGCGTGAACGTGGACGGGTTTCCGCTGGAGATGGGGGAAATTCAGCACACCCCCTTCGTCCTGGGGAATCTTCTGGTGGCCGCTCTTGGCGACGGACGGGTGGTGGGACTGAAACTCCTGCCCACCGATCCATCCAGCACGTGGTTCACCGGAAGCCATGATGTGTACCGCACCCGAAATCTCTCCACCGCCAATCCCGCGCTGGTGTGGCCTGAAGCCACGTCCGGCGTGGCCACCCGCGGCACCCGCGTGCTCCCTGTCCTCCGCCTTCCCGGACTGATGCGGGCCGGCCAGGTGCTCCTCGTGAACCCCGTGGAAGTGCCCCTCAGCCTCCGCATCTACAACGCCCTGGGACGGAAAGTTCAGACCGTGGAACTGGAACCCCTCGGCACCCGGCCGCTCCGGCTCACCGTTCCCGGGGTGTATTTTGTTCAGGTTCACCCGGAGGGTCAGGTTCGAGTTCGGAGAAAGCTTGTGGTGATCCGATAGTATTTGGAACAAAAATCAGGCAGGAGGGACACGATGTTTGCCGTACCCGTGATCCTGTGGCTGGCCGTCCCACCGGCGTGGTGGGCCACGTTTGGTGAACGTTACCAGACTTACAACGTGAATTCCGTCGCCCAGAGGGAAGGCGTGGCGTTGCTTGCAGGCTACCGGAAGATCACGGATTCCTCCTTCGGCTGGCTTGTCGGACTGGACGATGAACGGGGGGTTCGCTTCGTTCGGGATGTGCCGGAGGTGGGTGTGTTTCACTGGGTGCTTCCCACATCCCGGGGATTTGCGGTGTGGGGTACCCCCAGCTGGTCTGTGTGGGACACCCTCCTGGCCTACACGGTGGATGGGTCGGGCAATCTCTCTCCCCCGGACACCCTGGTGTTCCCTTTCTCCGTCTTTAGAGTCTGGTGGACAAACGAAGATTCTCTCCTCCTCCTCGCCCGTCCGGACAGTGGTCCCTCCTTCCTGGTCTGGTGGGCGGGCCATGCACCCGTGGACACCCTGCCCCTCCCTCCCGGTGTGTACGTGACCCGGGTGGCGGTGCTTTCCGACCGTTCTGTGATGGTTGCAGGCTGGTTTTATGCGCCCGCCGACACGCTGCCCTTCAAAGCCGATGCGTGGATTGGCAGGCTGGATCGGGACGGCACCCTTCTCTGGGCCGACACCCTTTCCACCCCGGAAGTGGACCAGTTCTATGCCGTTTCGCCCACCCACAACCCGGGGTTGATCTGTGCCGCGGGGATGGAAAAACGCGATGGGATGCTTGCCCTCTACACCCTTTCCGGGAACCGGATCGCCACCTATCGGATCGGTGCCCAGCCTGATATCCCTCTGGTTCCCATGCTGGAATGGGGTGAAGCCTGCCGAAAGGAGCGGGAAACCTGGGTATTTCCGGGGTGGAAAAGCCCGGGAGGGTTCCCCGATGCCGATCCCTGGATGGGCGTGGTTCGCCCTTCCGGACGGGTGGATACCGTTTCTCTGGATGAGCCGTGGATTTACACCATCCAGACGTTTCCCCCCCTCCGTCTCCGGCCATGGACCTATGTTTTTGTCCGGAATATCTCGGAAGCCGGTGACTGGATGGTTCGGATCGTGGCCTACCGGGACACCGCCCGGCCCGTTATCGTTCCCCTTACACCGGACACGGTGATGGGTGACACGGTCCTCCTTCAGGTGGCGGCCGTGGACTCCTTTTCCGGTGTGGACACGGTGGAGATCTTTTATCAGACCGAAGGTGATTCGCTCTGGCAGGTGCACACCTGCATCGCGCAGGACACCTGCGGCGTGCCGGTCGTTTTTCCGCCTTCTGCCCGGATCCTTTCCTGGTATGCCCGGGCGGTGGACCAGGTGGGGAATGCACAGACCTCTCCCGACCCAGGGGCCTGGACGGTGGTTCGCGTGGATGTGGCCGAAGGTCCCGCTCCTCTCCCATCGGAGCCCCGGATCCGGCTGATCCCCGGAGGACTGCGTTACCACCTTCCCGAGGGCGCGGTGCTCACGGTGATGGACGTGACCGGACGGGTGGTGGCCCGGGTGGGAGACCGGCGGGAGGGCCGGCTCCGGTTGAAGCCAGGCCCCTATGCCCTTGAGATGGGTGGGGAAATCCGGAAAATCCTGATCCTGCCGTGAAAAAAAAAGCGCGGCGGCGCCACCGGCGCCGCCGCAACTTACCTTCTCACCGGGTTCAGCGGCTTTTCGTGGCCGCCATCTTTTTCCGGCTCTCGATCACCTTCTCCGCAATCTCCCGGGGCACCTCACCGTAGTGGTCGAACTCCATATAGAAGGAGGCCCGACCCTGGGTGATGGAGCGCAGATGGGAGGCATAGCGCAGGAGCTCCGAAAGAGGCACCAGGGCGGTGATGAGCTTGGCACCCCGGCGGTCCTCAATCCCCTGGATGATGCCCCGCCGGCGGTTGATGTCGCCGATCACATCCCCCATATACTCTTCCGGCGTGGTCACCTCCAGGCGCATGATGGGCTCCAGCAGGATGGGCTGCCCCTTCTGAAGGGCCTCCTTCGTGGCGATGGACGCGGCCACCTGGAAGGCGTAGTCCGAGCTGTCCACCTCGTGAGCCGACCCGTCCACCAGCACCGCCTTGATGTCCGTGACCGGATATTTGGCCAGCACCCCCTGTTCCAGGGCCATGCGGAAGCCCTTCTCAATGGAGGGCACGAACTCCCGCGGGATGTTCATCCCCCGCAGGCGCTCCTCAAAGACCACCCCGCTTCCCCGCTCCAAGGGCTCAAATTCCATAATCACATGACCATACTGGCCACGTCCACCCGTCTGACGGATGAACTTGCCCTCGGCGGAAACGGGAACGGAGATGGTCTCCCGATAGGCCACCTTGGGTTCACCGAGATCAATGTGGGTTTTGAACTCCCGGGCCAGCCGGGACTGGATGATCTCCAGATGGAGCTCGCCCATGCCGGAGATCACCGTCTCCCCGGTCTCCTCATCATAGGTCACCCGGAAGGACGGGTCCTCCTCGGCGAGCTTCTGCAGGGAATCAAACAGCCGGTCCTGATCCTTCTGGGTCTTGGGGAAGACCGCGGCGGACACCACCGGCTCAGGCGTTTCAATGGACTCCAGCACCACCGGATAGTCCCGCTCGCACAGGGTGTCACCTGTCCGCACGTTCTTGTAGCCCGCGATCACCCCGATGTCCCCGGCGGCGAGTTCCTCCAGCTCTTCCCGCTTGTCGGCGTGCATCCGAAGGATCCGGGACACCCGCTCCGTCGTGCCCCGAACGGGGTTATACAGGGTCATGCCCGGCTCAATCTTCCCGGAATACACCCGCACAAAGGTGAGTTTCCCCACATAGGGATCGGTGAAAATCTTGAAAGCCAGGGCGGCCAGGGGTCCGTCCTCGGTGGTGGGAAGGGTGACCTCTTCCCCGGTCTCGTGATGCCATCCCTTCACCGGGGGGATATCCAGGGGAGAGGGGAGAAAGTCCACCACCGCATCCAGAAGCGGCTGAACGCCCTTGTTCTTGAAAGCCGATCCCACCAGCACCGGGAAGGCGTCCAGGTTCAGGGTCACCCGGCGGATGGCCTGACGGATCTCCTCTTCGGTGAAGTCCTCGCCCTCAATGTATTTTTCCATCATTTCCTCATCGAACTCTGCCAGGGTCTCGATCATCTCTTCCCGGGCTTTGAGGGCCGTTTCCCGATATTCTTCCGGAATCTCCATCACCTCAAACTCGGCGCCCAGGTGATCCTTCTCCCAGATGATGGCTTTCATCTGGATGAGGTCAATCACGCCTTTGAAGGTTTCTTCCTCACCGACGGGGAGTTGAATCACCAGGGGCACCACACCCAGCCGATCCCGAATGGACTGGAGGGAGTGTTCAAAACTGGCCCCCAGTTTGTCCATTTTGTTGATAAAGATAATCCGGGGGACCCGGTATTTGTCTGCCTGACGCCACACCGTTTCGGACTGGGGTTCCACACCGGAGGAAGCCTCCAGAATGGTGATGGCACCGTCCAGCACCCGGAGACTCCGCTCCACCTCGATGGTGAAGTCCACGTGTCCCGGCGTGTCCACGATGTTGATCATATGCCCCCGCCAGAAACAGGCGGTCGTGGCAGCCGTGATGGTGATGCCCCGTTGACGCTCTTCGGGCATCCAGTCCATCGTGGCTTCCCCTTCGTGGACCTCGCCGATTTTGTGGGTCCGTCCTGTGTAGAACAGGATACGCTCGGTGGTGGTCGTTTTGCCCGCATCGATGTGGGCAATGATTCCGATGTTCCTGACCTTTTCAAGCGGCCACCGGCTCACAATTTCACCTCCTGAAACCTTCTGGGTTTCAACGTTTGGTTTGGGGTACACACCAACCCTTTCAGGAAGGGTTCAAGCGCTGGAAACCTACCCCCATATTCTTGTGTTGTGCGTGAAGTATACACGATGAGGAAAGGCCTGTCAAATGGTCATGCTCTGATTCCCGGACCCGTCTCAGGTGTCCCGTGGTTGCCCTGTGTGGACCCGTCCGGTCATCCCCCGATCGTACAATATTCGACAATGAACCAAAAGGGGCGATCACAGGGACCGGGCGACTTCCCGGGTAAGGCGATCGGCCCGGCGGATGGGTTCGGGAAGGCGAAAACGGGGAGCCAGGCGTAGGACCCATTCCACCGCCTCCTCGAGCGTTACCCGGTGACCGACGGACACATACACCGGCTTCACCCCCGTCCGGGTCCGGACGACCGCCCCCTTCTCCTCCATCCACACCGACCCCCGTTCCCGTCCGGGCATCCCCTGCGGCCGCACCAGGGGCGATTTGGCCACCCCCACCGTGGGCTGGTCCACAAGAAGGCCAAAGTGGGCGGCCACACCGAAATCCCGGGGGTGCCAGATCCCCTGCCCATCCACCAGAAAGAGATCCACCGGCGTCGAAAGCCTTTTCACCGCACGCCGGAGGACGGGAAGCTCCCGGAAGGAAAGGAGCCCGGGGATATAGGGAAAACACACCGGCATCACCTCCGTGACCGTCTCCAGCACCTCAAGTCCGGGAAAACGCATCACCACAATGCCGCCCACCATCTGGCGGGAGGGGCGGTGATAGGACACGTCCACCCCGGCGACCGTCCGCACCGGACGGATGAGGGGTGTCAGACGCACCCGGGAAGCAAGGCGGCGCTGGAGGGCCTGGAGACGGCGAACGTCACGGACGAACCGCACGATAAAGCACCACCGTTTCCAGGGTGAGGGCCGTGGAGCGAACCTCCCGAAATCCTGCCTCCTGAAGCTCGCTCCGGATCACCCGCGGGGGCGGGAACGCGGCGATGGAATCGCCCAGATACCGGTAGGCGTCCACCACCTCCTCTCCCGCCACGAGACGGACAAGCACGGGGGCGATGCGGCGCAGATAAAAGAGATACAGCGGACCCCACACCGGCAGGCGGGGGGTGTTGAACTCCAGGATGTGGAGGCGTCCGCCGGGTCGGAGCACCCGGAAAAATTCACGGAAGGCCTGCCTTCGATCGGGAAAATTCCGGATACCGAAGGCCACGGTGATGAAGTCCACAGCGCGGTCCCTCACGGGAAGGTGAAGGGCATCCCCCTGGACAAAGGCACCCGGACGAAGGCGACGGCCCAGAAGAAGGGGAGCGCGGGCCACATCCAGCCCCACCGCCAGACGGACCCCCGGACGGATCATGAGCCGTTCGGTGGACTCCCCGGTTCCCGCCGCCACGTCCAGACCCACGCCGGTGAGCTCCCGCACCATGTGATAGCGCCACCAGGCGTCCAGACGGAAGGAGAGGAGATGGTTGAACCGATCATAGACGTGGGAAATGCCTTCAAACATCCACCGGGTACTCACGGGATGCCTCCAGATGGCGGGCGAGCACCTCCTCACCCCGGATCACCTGTCCAGGCCAGGGGGTGGAGGACACCGGCAGACGAACATCCACCACCGTTGCGGAATCCGGAATCATGGCGAGGAAGTCCGGCTCGGGTTCGACCACCGAGCACCAGAACAGAACGTCCACAGATCCCAGAAACTCCTGGAGCGGACGAACGGGATGGAAGGTCAGGCTGAACACGTCAAATAGTTTCTGCGTATCAATGGGGGCCCGCCGGGTGATCAGGCGAACCTTCCGGGCACCGGCCCGTCGGGCCGCATACACCGCACTCCGTCCGGTGTGCCCGCTTCCCACCACCCCCACCACCCGATTCTTCATCGGAACCATCGAGAAAAGCGCCCGCCACAGGGGATGCACCCCCACAAAGCCCTCCCGCGTCCGGAGCAGCATGCTCACGGAACGAATATCCACCGTTTCCTGATCCAGATGGACGAGATGGGGCAGCATCCGGATGCCATAGGGAGGGAGGAGGACCACCCGATCATAGGGGAGAGCCCGGAACACCTCCTGAAGGTGGCGGAGATCCCGAACCTCGTGGAGGGTGATCGTTTCCCCCTCCCGAATCTCCAGTCTCCCTTTCCCTTCGTCCAGAACGCCCAGGGGATGGGAAAGCGGAACAGGGCGTGGCGAAAGCAGAAGGGGGTTCACCGGAATTTCCTCTCCAGATAGGGGAGCCAGCGCTCCCGGAGTTCCTTTTCGATGAGTCCCGCCACCCACCGGTATTGCGTGATGGGCTGACCGATGGGATCGGGCATGTCATAGGAAGCAAAACGGCGAACTTTGCCCTTTCCTCCGAGTTCCTCCACCGCCCGGACGTGCTCGCCCGTCATGGCCAGGATGAGGTCTGCCCAGGCGATCCATTCCGGAGTGAGCTGGTGAGACATGTGGGAAAACGCAATCTCGCGCTCCTTCAGGACCGTGACCACCTCCGGAGCAATGGATGCGCCCTCCAGGGCAAAGGTCCCGGCCGAGTCCACCTCCACGGGCAGCCCCCGTTCCCGCACCCAGGCGGCAAGCATTCCGTGGGCCAGAGGACTCCGGCAGGTGTTGCCGGTGCACAGGAAAAGAACGCGCAGGGGACGATTCACCCCCCACCGGATCTCTTCCCCCAGCACGTCTTCCAGAGCAAAAACGCCCACCGGCCCTGGACGGAGAAGACGAGGAGGGGAGGTGGTACAGTCCAGCACGGTGGAGGGCATGCCCCCCGGAGACTCGCCGGGGAGAACACCTCCGAGCTGCTGGAGAAGGTCTGAAGGAAGATCTTCGGGTTTTCGGGCAGGGGGCTCTCCGCTCCGGTTGGCGCTTGTGGAGGCAAGCCCCTCCGGGAAAGCCTCCAGGAGCTCCTGAGGAAAGGGAGGCGCGGGGTGACGAACACCCAGAGTTCCCCGATGGGTAAGGCCATCCGGGTATGCTTCCGCCGGAACCACCAGGGTGAGAGGGCCCGGCCAGAAAGCCTGTGCGAGACGGAGGGCGCAGGGGCAGGTCCTGGAAAGAAGATCCGGCAGGTGGGCTGCGGTGGTGAAGAGAATCAGGGGTTTCTCCCGGGGTCGTCCTTTGATCCTGTAGATGGCATCCACCACGTCAGGGGTGGGACGTCCCACCAGCCCCATGACGGTGTCGGTGGGAACGGCGAGAACGTGCCCTTCCCGGAGGATCCGAACGGCTTCCTCAAGGGAAGACAGGCGTTTCATAAAGTGAACTGAAAGCCGAAGATCACGGGGATGGGGGAGCCTTCCAGGGGAAACGCCACCTCCAGGGCCAGACCCGCCGGAGGCCAGGAACCGGTGGCCTGACGGGACATCATCCGGACACCCAGATACAGGGCACGGTAGGTGTGCAGGGCCTCCACGCCAAAGGCCTCGTTGAATTTGGAAAGCCCCGTGGCGGGGGAGTGGGCATAGTCCGGCATCCGGACCATGGCGAATCCCCCATAAATGGAAGAATACCGGGAAGGATCAAAACTGAACAGGAGATCACCCCGCCAGGTGAGGGCGGCGGCCGTGGGGTGATAGCCCAGAAAACCCACGATCATGCCGTTGAGGGCCGAAGGAAGGACATGTCCCAGCCACTGAAAGCGGAGGGTGGGCCCCAGCCCCTCTCCGAAACTTCCCCGCAAGCCCCCGTCCAGACCGGGGCCGATGCCATACAGGAGATGCCCGCCGAAATTGGGCAGACCATACACCGTTCCTTCGGACTCGGCTTTGTTGCGGTCCTGGCGGGTAGCGTAGAGGGGGTAGTTCACGAAGAACCCCCACTCCGAATGGCCGGGAGCCACGGCGCGGGCGGTCTGAAAGGTGCCGAAAAAGCAGGCGGTTTGAAGAAGAAAGGGGAGGAGAAGGAGGGCACGGAGAAGGGAGCCCGCGGGCGGACTCGAACCGCCGACCTCGTCCTTACCAAGGACGCGCTCTGCCTCCTGAGCTACGCGGGCCCTCCGAAGCAAACCGTGTCTGAAATCCATTCGTGTCCCGGAAGATGGAGCGGGCGACGGGACTCGAACCCGCAACCCCCAGCTTGGAAGGCTGGTGCTCTACCATTGAGCTACGCCCGCAGAAAAAAACGTGGGAGGGGGAGGATTCGAACCCCCGAAGGCGAACGCCACCGGGTTTACAGCCCGGCCCCTTTGGCCGCTTGGGTACCCTCCCACGTCGTTGCCAAAGATCCTTGTGTTCAAGCTGGCGGAGGGATTCGAACCCCCGACCGGCGGATTACAAATCCGCTGCTCTACCCCTGAGCTACGCCAGCCTGTGCCCTGTTGGGCGGAGGGTATTGTACAGGGACGCCCTGAAACTGTCAACGACGGATGTACAGACCTCCGGACATGAGTTCGGACACCCCTACCACATGTGCCCCGAACATGAAGAGTATTCCCTGAACTGGCGGGGTCCCCAACCAGTTTCCTCCGGAAACTGGTGAGGGTGTCTTCTCCCCTCCCCTGGTGGGAGAGGCTGGGGGGAGGGGCATGGGCATCTTCGATTTCCTTATCCAGGTCGGAACCGTAATGTCCGAACTCATGGATGGACCTCAGATTCCTCAAAAAATTGCGGGTTCACGGGAGAGCGTGTATAATTGAGCCAAACCAACGAGAAGGAGGAGATGTGGTATGGCCCTGAACAAGGACAGGAAACGGGTGATCGTCCAGGAGTGGGCAAAACACGACAAGGACACGGGTTCCACGGAAGTCCAGATCGCGCTCCTCACCGCCCGCATCCGGGAGATCACCGAACACCTCAAGGCTCATCCCAAAGATGTCCATTCCCGCTATGGGCTCACGAAACTCGTGTCCCGGCGGAAGAAACTCCTGAAATACCTGCGCCGCACCGACTTCCAGAAATATCAGGAAGTCCTTCGCAAGCTGGGTCTTCGGGGATGAGGGCCATCGAAGTGTCCCGCGAGATCGCGGGACGTTCCCTGAAACTGACCACGGGCAAGGTTGCCCGCCAGGCCCATGGGGCCGTGCTCGCCCAGTATGGTGACACGGTGGTGCTGGCCACCGCCGTGTGGAAACGGGCATCCACCCCCATGGGATTTCTTCCCCTCCTTGTGGAATACCGAGAACAGACCTTCGCAGCCGGCAAAATTCCCGGGGGATTCCTCAAGCGGGAAGGGCGTCCCAAGGACCGGGAAATCCTGATCGGACGCGCCATCGATCGGGCCCTTCGTCCCCTGTTCCCCGAAGGGATGATGGACGAAGTGGAGATCGTGGTGCAGCTTCTTTCCTATGACCTGGAGAACGAGCCCCATTTCCTGGGCATCCTGGCCGCTTCCAGCGCCCTGATGGTGTCGGAAATCCCCTTTGAGGGACCTGTGGCGGCCGTTCGCCTGGGCTATCGGGACGGGCATCCCACCCTGAACCCCACCAACTCGGAGATTTCCTCGTCCCGGTTTGATCTCCTGGTCGCAGGGCGGGATCCCGGAACGGTAAGCATGATTGAGTTCACAGGCTCTGAGGTGGAGGAAGACGCCCTCCTGGAAGCCCTGGAGTTCGCCCAGGAACCCCTTGAGACCCTCCGGGACATGCAGGAAGAGCTCGCATCCCGGGTGGGGGTGAGCAAGGCCGAACCCACCCGCATCGAGATTCCGGATGCCCTCTTCAACGCTGTACGGGAGCGGGCAGAGGAGCAGATCCGCGGTCTTTTCGGGATCCCCGGCAAGGTAGAACGTGAGTCCGCCCTGTTCGCCCTGGAGGATACGGTGGTCCAGGAGCTTCTGGAGACCTTTCCCGACGAGGTGGCCATCCGGGCCGCGCTCTATAAGCTCGAAAAAAGCATCTTCCGGGAGAGGGTGTTCGCCGGCGAGCGGATGGATGGCCGTTCTCCGGAGGCCATCCGCCCCATTGACATTGAGGTGGGGATTCTTCCCCGCACCCACGGTTCGGCCCTGTTCACCCGGGGCGAAACCCAGGCCCTGGTGGTGACCACCTTAGGGACCGCCGAGGACGTTCAGCGGATGGGAGAACTGGATCCGGAAGAGTTCAAGCGCTTCATGCTTCACTATAACTTTCCGCCCTTTTCCACCCGGGAGGTCAAGCCCCTCCGGGGACCCTCCCGCCGGGAAATCGGTCACGGCGCCCTCGCCGAAAAGTCTGTGGCTCCCCTGATTCCGGATGAGGAGGCCTTCCCCTACACCATCCGGGTGGTCTCGGAAATCCTGGAGTCCAATGGCTCGTCTTCCATGGCCACGGTGTGCGGTGCCTCCCTGTCCCTGATGGACGCGGGGGTTCCCATCCGGAGTGCAGTGGCCGGCATCTCCATCGGGCTGGTGGCCGATGAATCCCGGCACATCCTGCTCACCGATATCATCGGGGCAGAAGACCACTACGGGGAAATGGACTTCAAGGTGGCCGGGACCCGGAAGGGCATCACCGGCATCCAGCTGGACCTGAAACGCACAGGGCTTCCCCTCTCCTGGGTGAAGGAGGCCCTGGAACGGGCAAACGAAGCCCGGCACCACATTCTGGACATCATGGACCGGGTTCTCCCTGAACCCCGGAAGGAGGTGTCCAAACACGCTCCCAAGGTGGTGGCCATCACCATCCCGAGAGAAAAAATCGGCGAGGTGATCGGTCCCGGCGGGCGGACCATCCGGAAAATTCTGGAAGAGACCGGAACCAAAATCGACATTGAAGACACCACCGGGCGGGTCACCATTGCAGGTCCCACCTATGAATCCGTGGAGGAAGCCCGTCGCCGGATTGAGGAGATCACCACGGAGGTGGAGGTGGGGTCCACCTTCATGGGGAAGGTGGTGCGCATTGAACCCTATGGGGCCTTTGTGGAAATCAAGCCCGGAAAGGTCGGGCTCCTTCACATCTCCGAGCTTGCCCCCCACCGGGTGAACCGGGTGGAGGATGTGCTCAAACTCGGGGACGAGGTGCTGGTGAAGGTGATCGATGTGGACCCGCAAGGGGGGAAATTCAAGCTCTCCCGCAAGGCGGTGCTGCAGTCCGGGGTCAAAATCCGCCGTCGCAAGCCTGCTTCGTCCTGACGGGGCCGGATCCGGAGCAAGACGTGGCGGGTGGGTGGTCGTTCGCGTTCTTCCTGGTGTGGGGGGTGGTGCTGGTCGTGGGAGGATGGATCTTTCGCCGCCATCTCCCTGATCTCGCCCTCCACACCCTGAGCCTCCTGTTGCTCCTTCCCGCATGGTCCCCTCCAGAACGGTCCTCCCGGCCCACTCCGGCCCTGCTGGTGGACGTCTCCCGAAGCATGGACACGCCCTCCAAACGGGCGTTTGTGGACGAAGCCCTCCGGATCTTCCGCAACCGGTATCCCGGGGCTCCCGTTTTTGCTTTTGCGGAACGGACGGTCCCCTATGACCGGCGAGACCATCTCCGGGGATGGCCCACCCGTCCTCCCCGGGCAGAAGGCCCGGCCCTCCTCCTCACGGACGGACAGTGGGACGAAGGGTGGGCACGGTTTTCCGATCCCGTCTGGCCCTGGATTCCCGAAGAGGCCCCCACCGACCGCATCACCATGGAACTTCCCCTCACCGCCTCTCCCGGCCCCGTGAGCGTCCACCTGGTGACCCCGGAACCGGGGACCCTTCAGGTCGGAACCTCCAGACGGGCGGTCTTCGCCGGAACCACCACGGTGCGCGTACGGCTCTCTCCGGGATTCCACCGGACCCGATTCGCCACCCCTTCGGACACCGTCCGGCGGGGGGTGCTGGTTCGTGCGCAGGGGATCCGTGTGGGGATCTATGTCCGCAGGCCCCATCCCGATGCAGGGGCCCTGCGCCGGATGCTTCGCGAGCTCGGTATGGAACCTGTGGGGGTCTTTCAGGACCGTCTGCTCCTGGACGATCGAGTGGAAGAGGGGCCTCCTCCCGAAGTGTGGGGATGGTTTGTGCTCGACCCGCCTTCCATCACCCTCCCCGGGATGTGGACCGTTTCGATGGATCGGGCCCTCACCGGCGTCCGATGGTCTCCCCATCCCGTGTTCTCCGGGCTTCTTCGGGCAAGCTTTCCGGGACCGGCACCGGATTCGCTGGGGCTCGTTCCGCAGGGAGAGGCCACCTATGCCTGGACACTGGGCAACGTGTTCCGGATGGCTCTCCGGGAGCCTGACAGCTTCAAGGCCCATCTCGAGGGCATCCTGAACGCCATGCGCGCCCGCCATCCCCGCCTCCAGATCTATGCCCTCACCGACGAGGTGGTGATCCCCGACACGGCGCGGTTCTGGGTGGAGGTGATGCCCCCCTCCACACCGGTGGGGTTTTCCCTCCCCGCCCGCGCGCTGGAACCGGGGTTGTATGAGGTGACCTTTCCCGTCCCGGACACCGGATGGGTGGACACCCTCCTGACCCTTCGCGTGGGCGAAGACACCCTCCTCCGGAGGCTCCGGGTTCGGGGGGTGGTGCGGGAAGAGCAGCCCACTGAAACCTACGATGTGGCCCTGCTTGAAGCCATCGCCCGTGCATCGGGCGGAGACGTGATTCGGGGAACGGTCCTTCCGGATCTTCCCCTCCCGGTTCGATCCACACCCTGGCCGCGATGGCCTTTCTTGCTCCTTGCGGGGCTTGCCCTCATCGCCCGCTGGGGGGTGCAGTACCGAACCGGTCGAACATGAAGGATGTAGACATGAGCACAACCATGCATTTCGGCGCGACCACCAGCGCCTATCAGGTGGAAGGGTGGAACGTGTTTGCCGACTGGTGGATGGAGGAACAGAACGGACGTCTCCCCCTTTCCCTGGAAGCGGCAGATCACTGGAACCGGTGGGAAGAGGACTTTCTTCTCATGGCCAGCGCGGGCTTCACGGCTTACCGGTTTTCCATCTCCTGGCCCCGGGTGGAACCCCAGGAGGGACGATGGGACGTTCGGGCGCTCGAACGGTACCGCCGGATGCTGGAGCGCCTCCATGAATTAACGATCACGCCCGTGGTCACCCTCCACCATTTCGTGAACCCCTACTGGTTCTATCGCCAGGGGGGGTGGCTCCGACCGGAGGCCCCGTTCGCCTTCCAGAAATACGTCCGGGTGGTCCTCCAGCATCTGGGGGACCTCGCGTCCATCTGGATCACCTTCAACGAACCGGTGGTATATGCCTATCACGGCTTTCTGGAGGGGATCTGGCCCCCCTTTCTCCGGAGTCTCCGGAAAACCTATCGCGTTCTCCGGCACATCCTCCTGGCCCACGAACTCGCCACCCAGGTGATCCGGGAATACTGTCCGGACGCACGGGTGGGGATCGCCAAGCACCTGATTGACTTCCGGCCGGCAGGACGGGGGCTTTCGGAAAAGGTGGCCTCTCGGGTTCACCGGATGTTCAACCAGGACGTGCTGGACATCCTGGTCACGGGAACGATGCGCATGCCCTATGGGCGGGAGGACCTGGGAAAAACGCTGGATTTCATCGGGGTCAATTATTACATGACCCGGACCCTCCGGTTTTCCCTGCGCGCCTTCACCCGCTTTTTCGCCCAGGAGGTCCCCACCGAAAGCCTCTATCCCAACACCATGGGCTGGTCCATGGACGCCTCCGGACTGGAAGGGGTTTTGCGCTTCGCGGCCTCCTATGGTCTCCCCCTCTGGATCACGGAAAACGGCATCGCCACCGCCGAGGGGCACGAGGATCCCGTTCGGGAGACCTTCATCCGGGACCACCTGCAGGTGGTTCGCCGGATGCGGGACGAGGGGCTTCCCGTGGAAGGCTATCTGTACTGGTCCCTTCTGGACAACTACGAGTGGGCGGAAGGCTTTGAGAAACGTTTTGGCCTGGTGGAGGTGGACTACACCACCCTGGAACGCCGGCCCCGAACGAGTTTCATGGCCTATCCCCGTCTGGTTCAGGACATCGTGGGGGCATGATCGGGTCGTCCTTTCCCCCTGCCGATCTCCGATCCCGCGTGCTCTTCCTCGTGGACGGATTTCTCCGGGAAGGGGATCGGGTGGTGGTGGCCTTTTCGGGAGGCGCCGACTCCACCTTTCTCCTCTGGATGGCCTATCACCTCGCGAAACTCCGGGGGATTCGCCCCGTGGCCGCCTATCTCAACCACGGCCAGCGCCCGGACGCACCTCATGAGGAGGCCCACGTGCGCAGGGTTCTGGAGTCCTGGGGATATCCCCGGGTTCTGGGGCGACTGCGAAAGAAAGTGGAGCGGAATCCCGAACATGAACTCCGGCGCATCCGGTACCGGTTCCTGGAGGGTGTGCGCCGGCGTTTCGGGGCCCGGTGGGTTCTCACCGCCCACACCGCCGACGATATGGTGGAGACTCTCCTCCTCCAGCTTGCCCGGGGCGGTGGGGGCTGGATGACGGGCATTCCTCTTGTCCGGCGGCGGGTGCTCCGTCCCCTCCTCCTCCTCACCCGCAGGGAGATCCGGGAAGCGCTGGAAAATGCGGGATTTCCCTGGTATGAGGACCCTTCCAACCGGGATCCCCGGTTCTTCCGGAACCGGATCCGGCAGGTTATGGACCTCTTCCCTTCTCTTCTCCCGGCCACCCGGCAGGCCCTCCTTCGTCAGCGGTTTCTCCGGGCGCTGGAGGGTCGGGGAGGGCTCGCCCTCACCCGGGCGATACGTCCCACCTTCCCCGGAAGCCTTCGCCTTGACAGGACGGTGCTTGCAGGCTATGATAAGGCGCAGATCGCCCTGGCCCTTTCCTCTCGATTTCCCCGGGTGGGGAGGGCGTTCTGGTTTGCGTGGGTGGTGGAGAAGGGAATGGGCCACGGGCAGCATGGAGGTTATGATCTCTGGATGGATGCGAAAGAAGTGTGGGTGGGCCGTGCCCGCGCGCTGGGGTCCCGGGTGGTGACGCCGGGACGTCACGTGTTTCCCGAAGCCAATCTGGTGCTGGACCTTCGTCCGGATGCCCGGGGTGTGATCCCCGAAGGGGCGCTGGAGATCCGGGGGGTCGAGCGGGGAGACCGGATGGGGGAGAAGCGGGTGGCCACCCTCCTGAAAGCCCGGGAAATCCCCCGGTGGGCCTGGCCCCTGTGGCCCGTGGTGGCCCGCGGGCATGACGTGGTCTGGATGCTCGGGGCCGAACCTCGTTATCGTGGCCCTGGATACACGGTTGAGGTGAAGAAACATGAACCGGAAGATTTCGGGATACCTGATCTCACCGGAAGCCCTGAATAAGCGGGTAAAGGAGCTTGCCGAAGAAATCCGGCGGGACTATGCCGGACGCTCTCCCGTGCTGGTGGGGGTGTTGAAAGGATCCTTCATTTTTCTTGCCGATCTCGTGCGTCATCTCGGTGATCTGGACGTGCGCATCGATTTTCTCGCCGTGTCCAGCTATGGGGCGGCCACCGAATCCTCCGGCGAAGTCCAGATCCTGAAGGACATCACCCTCCCGGTGGAGGGAGAAGACGTCATCCTGGTGGAGGACATTGTGGACACGGGCCTCACCCTGCGGTATCTCTGGGATCTCTTCCAGCAGCGCCATCCCCGGAGCCTCAAAATCTGCGTGCTCCTGGACAAGAAAGAACGCCGGCAGGTGGAGATTCCCGTACACTACGTGGGATTTGAGATCCCGGACCGTTTCGTGGTGGGATATGGCCTGGACTGGGCGGAGCGGTTCCGCCATCTCCCGGGGATCGCTTTCGTGGAGGAGGAACAATGAACAACACCTTTGTCCGGACCATGCTCCTCTGGATGTTCGTCTTCCTGGGCGCTCTTCTTCTTCTGGAACTGGTGTCGTCCGATCGGTTCCGGACGGTGGAGATTCCCTTTTCCCAGTTCTACACGTATGTGCAGGAAGGCCAGGTGGCCTCGGTCACCTTTGAGGACAACCTGATCCGGGGGAAATTCCGGGAACCGGTGAAAACGTCCCGGGGGTCCTTTGAGCAGTTCCGGACCACCCTTCCCATCCCCATGCCCTCCCTGGTGGACACCCTGCTCGCCCGGGGCGTGGTGGTGAAAGCCCGGACGCCCAGTCCCTGGTGGCAGATCTTTGTGAACTGGACCCCCTGGATCGTGTTCCTGCTTTTCTTCTGGTTCTTCTTCATCCGGCAGATGCAGGCGGGGCCCCGGGATGCCCTGCGATTCGGACAGAGCCGGGCGAGGATCTATGTGGAAAACCGGCCCCAGGTGACCTTCCAGGATGTGGCCGACGCCGAAGAGGCCAAAGAAGAACTCCAGGAAGTGATCGAATTCCTGAAAAATCCCGAAAAATACCGCCGGATCGGCGCCCGGATTCCCAAGGGGGTCCTCCTGGTGGGACCGCCCGGAACGGGCAAAACCCTGATGGCCCGCGCGGTGGCGGGGGAAGCCGGTGTGGCCTTCCTCTCCATCAGCGGTTCGGAATTCGTGGAGCTCTTTGTGGGCGTGGGCGCGGCCCGGGTTCGGGATCTCTTTGATCAGGCCCGCAAGCACGCCCCGGCCATCATCTTTATCGACGAGCTGGACGCGGTGGGCAGACTCCGGGGAGCGGGTCTCGGAGGAGGACACGACGAACGGGAGCAAACCCTGAACCAGCTTCTCGTGGAGATGGACGGATTTGACACGTCGGCAGGCATCATCGTCCTGGCTGCCACCAACCGTCCGGACGTCCTGGACCCGGCCCTGCTCCGTCCCGGCCGGTTTGACCGGATGGTGGTGGTGGACCGCCCGGACGTGGACGGAAGGCTGGCCATCCTGAAAATTCACGCCCGCAACGTGGTTCTCGCCCCCGACGTGGATCTGGAAGCCATCGCCCGGGCGACCCCTGGCTTTTCCGGCGCGGATCTTGCCAATCTGGTGAACGAGGCCGCCATCATCGCGGCCCGAAAAGGGAAAGAACAGGTGGAACAGGAAGATCTTCTGGAAGCCAAGGACAAGGTGAGCCTGGGGAAAGCCCGGAAGAGCCTGGCCCTCTCGGAAGAAGAGAAGAAGCGCATCGCCTATCACGAGGCGGGGCATGCGGTGGTGTCCCGCTTTGTCCCCAACGCGGACCCCATTGAGAAGGTGAGCATCATCCCCCGGGGCATGGCCCTGGGGGTCACCCAGTCCCTCCCGGAGGAGGACCGCCACATCTACACGTACAGTTATCTGATGGATACCATGGCGGTGATGCTGGGCGGCTATACGGCCGAGCGCATCGTGTTCAACGAGGTGTCCACGGGCGCCCAGAACGACATCGAACGGGTCACGGAGCTGGCCCGGCGCATGGTCACCACCTGGGGAATGTCGGAGGAACTGGGACCGGTGGCTTTCGGGAAGGAAGAGGGGGCGGTGTTTCTGGGTCGGGAACTGGGGGTGCGCAAAACCTTCTCGGAACGGATCGCCGAACGGATTGATCTTGAAATCCAGCGCCTGGTGAAAGAGGCCCTCCACCGGGCCGAGACCATTCTCCGGGAACACCTCTCTGGCCTCCACGCCCTGGCGCAGGCCCTGCTGGAGAAAGAAACCGTGATGGGAGACGAGGTGGACCGGATCCTGGGGCTTGCCCCCCAGACGGATGAGATCCCCGCATGACCTTTGCCCTCCCCTTTCTGGACGGATGGTTCCTCCGGGGCGCCCTGGGCGAAACCGGACGGCTCCGGCATCTCCGGCTTGTTCGGGATGCAGGTCCGAAAGCGCCGGATAACCCTCCGGCGTGGTGGGGGGCCTTCTCCGAAGGCATGGCAAGGTACGTTCAGGGGAAACCGGTGGATTTCCGCCTGGTTCCCCTTGCCTGGGAAGAGGTCACTCCCTATGCCCGGAAGGTGCTCTCCCTTCTCCGGGACCATGCGGGCTGGGGGGAGGCCCTCACCTATGGGGATCTTGCCCGCCTGGCCGGGGGGTCCCCCCGATCGGTGGGGCAGGTGATGCGCCGGAATCCCTGGGTGATCGTGGTGCCCTGCCACCGGGTGGTGGCCACCCGGGGCCCAGGGGGGTATGCCTATGGCACTGACGTCAAACGGTTGCTTCTTGAGCTGGAGCGGGGAACACCCGCCCGAACCGGGAGGTGATCATGAGTCAGCCCGAACGTATGGGAGCAGAATTCGCCCTGGTGGGATTTTTCACCTTCGTGGGGGAGGAGCCCTCGGCGGTGCTCCGGGAATTTAAAGAAATCCCCCGGGAGAAGATCCAGGCCCTGGAAGAGGCCATCCGGGACGTGTTTTTCAAAGACTCTTCCGTCCAGGTGGTGCTGTATCCCGCCGTGGTCCCTGTGGACTATGCCCAGGAAGCCATCCGGGACTTTCACCGAATCCTGGAAACGGGGGTGGGTGAGGACAATGCCGGAGACGCCTGACGATCTCAAGGCCGTTCTCCGTCATTATCCCACCGGCATCACGGTGGTCACGGTTCTGGCCCCGGACGGAACGCCCCATGGCCTCACGGTGAACGCCTTCATGTCCCTCTCCATGGCGCCTCCCTCGGTGGTGGTGTCCCTCAACCGGGAAGGGCGCACCGCGCGGGTGCTGGAGGAAGCACGGAAATATGCGGTGAACATCCTGGGCGAAGGTCAGGAGGAGCTGGTGGGGCGGTTTGCGGATCCCCGGCGCTCCATGGAGAAGCGGTTTGAAGGCCTCACGGTGGAAAGGCAAGAGGGATGGGTGATCCTGCCCGAAAGTGTGGGGGTGATCCTTGCGGACGTTCGGGAGACCTTCCCGGTGTACGATCATATCCTGTTTGTGGGGGAGGTGAGGGAAGCCCGCCTGCTCCACCCGGAGCGCCAGCCTCTGGTGTACTGGAACCGGGAGATCTTCCGTGGCCCACATCGTGATCGTTGAGGACGATCCAGACCTGAACCACCTTCTGGCCCTCACCCTCAAAGAACACAACGTCCGGACATTTGACAACGCAGAAGATGCCCTGTTTTTCATGGAAACCCACCCGCCCGATCTCCTGGTGCTGGACTGGATGCTTCCGGGGATGGACGGGCTCCAGGTGCTGCAGTTTCTCCGCACCCGCCCCCGCCTGCAGGGTGTTCCCGTCCTGATGGTCACCGCCCGCACCCACGAGGAAGACGCGGTGGCGGCCCTGCGGGAAGGGGCGGATGACTATATCCGGAAACCTTTCTCCATCAAGGAGTTCACCGCCCGGGTGGAGGCGCTCCTGCGAAGGAAGGAGAAAACCGGGGGGCCCGTATCTTTCCTCCGTTCCGGGGATCTCCTGGTGGATCTTGACGAAAAGACCGCCTATCTGGACGGCAGCCCCCTCCGGCTCACCCCCATGGAGTTTCAGATTCTGGAACTCCTGATGCGCAACGCCCGGCACGTCCTTTCCCGGGAATACATCCTGAGCGCCCTGGGTGTGGTGGGGGATGTCACCCCCCGGACGGTGGACGTCCACATCCGGCACCTGCGTCAGAAACTGGGGGCGTATGGGAAATACATCGAAACCCGCCGGGGTTTTGGCTACCGGTGGGCCGGACCTCCCTGAACCGCCATGAGCGTGTTTCTCTCGGTCTTCCTTCCCCTCTTTGCGGCCATGGATCCCTTCGGGATCTTTCCCCTCTTCGTGGGCTCCACGGCGGACCTCCCACCCCGCTTGGTTCGACGTCTGGCCCTCCAGGCCACCCTCACGGCCATCGGCGTGGGGCTGGTGTTTCTCTTTGCGGGCAAGGCCTTTCTCACCCTGCTGGGGATCTCCATTGAGGATATGCTCGTGGCCGGGGGATTGCTCCTTCTCGTGATCGCCATCCAGGACATGACGTCCGGGGACAAGCCCCAGCGGAAGATCCGCTCGCCCTATTTCGGGGTGGTGCCCATCGGGGTGCCCCTCATCGTGGGACCGGGGGTGATGACCACCCTCCTCACCCTTTCCCAGCGCTATCCTCTGTCGCTGGTGTTTCTGGGCTTTTTCGCCAACACCGCCCTGGTGTTTGTCCTTCTCTTTTTCTCCCGGAACATCAGGGAGCGGATCGGCACCGCCGCAGCCGAGATTCTGTCCAAAATCCTGATGATCTTCCTGGCCGCCATCGGCGTGTCCATGATCCGGGCAGGATGGGGAACCTGATCCTTCACCCGGAAGGTTTGCGTTTCTCCCAATCCTTTAAGAACACTCGAAGATCCTCTATGGGCATGGGCTTTGCAAAATAATACCCCTGCCCTTCGTCGCAGCCCCAGGATCTCAGAAGGGCGAGTTGCGTTTCGGTTTCGATCCCTTCGGCCACAGCCCGGGCTCCCAGATCGTGGGCAAGGTCGATGATGGTCTCTGCAAGGTGAACGGCCCGGGGATTTTCAGAAAGGTTGGCCACAAATGAACGATCCAGTTTGATCCGGTCCAGCTCCAGATTCAGAAGCTGGGTCATGGAAGAATAGCCGGTTCCAAAATCGTCCAGCGCAATCTGACAGCCCAGGTCCTTGATTTGATGGAAAATCTCCTGCGCATCTTCCGGGTTGTGCATGGCGGCGGCCTCCGTGATCTCCACCACCACCCGCTCTGGGTCCACGCCCGTCTCCCGTAGCGCCCGATCGAGCCGCCCCAGCATCTGACGGGTATAGAGTTCACTGGGAGAAAAATTCACCGCCAGCCATAAGGAATCCTTCTCGAGCGAGGCAAGATCTTCAAGGCTTCTCTGAAGGACAAATTCTCCCAGTCTGCCGATCAACCCCATCTCTTCTGCCAGGGGCACAAACTTGCTGGGCGGGATGCCTCCCAGAAGAGGATGATACCACCGAACCAGGGCCTCAAGGCCCACCACTGCCAGCGTCTCCATGTTCACCACAGGCTGATAAGCCACATCCAGACGGTCCCCCTGAAGGGCGGCTACCAGTTCATTCCGAAGAGGCACCACTTCGAGGAGGCCTTTTTCCATCTGTTCACTGTAATATGATTTTACAGACGTGGTGGTGGGGCGAATGGTGGTGATGGCAAGCCGCGCACGAAGCAAAAGATCCCGTGGGTTATCCGCATCCAGCGGGAATATGGCCACCCCGATGTGCGGGGTCAGGTAAATCTTTTCTCCCCCGTCTTTTTCCACGATAAAGGGCTGATCAAAAGATTCATTGATGCGATCCACCAGCTGAACAAGGTCCTGAAATCCCCTGACTCCCGTGAGCGCAAGGGCAAATTCCTCAAGTCCCGTCCGTCCCGCGATCGCATTGGATCCAACCACCTCCCAAAGGCGCTCTACAGTATCCTGGAGGATACGATCGCCTATATCATGGCCGAATAACACATGCACTTCGTCAAAGCGGTACAGACGAACCACGACGACGGGCAGGAACGCCGGATCCGAGTGCAGCACATTCTGAAGTCTGTGGAAAAAGGCTTCCCGTGTGAGCGCACCGGTCACCGGATCCCTTTGCTGGGCAATGCCCAGCACATAGGGGGGCGCTTTCAGACTCTCAAAATCAAAATCGTACAACGATAGCACCCTGTAACGTTCCTTCTCCATCGCCTCTGCGCTCAAAAAGGTCCGAATCCACTGCCAGGTCTTCCGAAAACGGTAACGAACAAAAAAAGAATCCGGAGAAGGCGCACGCACTTCTCTCATCAGAGGTTCCCGATCCTCCGGGTGGACCCGTTCCCAGAATCCGTCATCCAGAAGGTCCTCCCCCTTCAGATCGGTATACATTACCCAAGAACGATTGACCTGTGAGTTCAGGATCCGGACGGTTCCCCCGGACAGATCCCACTCTTCCATCCGCGCCGGAAGGGGAATTAGTTCCACGTTGATCCGATACATGCCCACCCCCTTTTCCATAATGCTTCTCGGTACACAAAGTGTATCATCGCCCCCCCGAACCATCCACCACGCACACCGAAACTCCTCTTTTCTACAAGGAAAATCCCGCCCCTTTCGATCGTTCCGCGGTCGTTCCCTGTCCCATTGTGAAACTGCTCGGCCGTTTCTCACACCCCTTCCAGGGCCTGATCCAGATCCGCCACCAGGTCGTCCGGGTCCTCCACTCCCACGGAGATCCGGAGCAGCGTGTCCACGATGCCCCGGGCGATGCGCTCCTCCTCGGGGATATAGGCGTGGGTCATGGTGGCCGGGTGGTTCACCAGGGACTCCACCCCACCGAAACTCTCGGCAAGCTGGAAGATCTGGAGGCGATCCAGAAAGCGCTGGAGCCCGGCCCGGTCCGTGGCCAGGACCACGCTCACCATCCCCCCCGTGTCCGCCATCTGTTTCTGGGCGACGGGGTTGTCGTCTGTGAAATACACCCGTTCCACCTTCGGGTGCCGCCGGAGAAAGTCCGCCACCTTCCGGGCGTTGTCCGAATGGGCCTTCATCCGGAGGGGCAGGGTGCGAAGCCCCCGCAGAACGAGAAAGGAATCCATGGGCGAGGGCACCGCCCCCACGGCATTCTGGATATACCGGAGCCGCTCATACAGTGCCGGGTCCCGGGTGACCACCGCACCCCCGATGATGTCGCTGTGCCCGGAGAGGTATTTCGTGGTGCTGTAGACGGAGAAGGTGGCCCCCAGGTCCAGGGGGCGCTGGAGCACCGGCGTGGCAAAGGTGTTGTCCACCGCAAGCCAGATCCCCTGGGGAGCCGTGACTTCGGCAAGACGGCGGATGTCCACCACCTTCAGGAGGGGATTGGTGGGGGTCTCCACCCACACGAGCCGGGTGTTGGGGGCAAAGTCTCCATACGCCTCGGGCTTTGAAAAATCCCGGTATTCCACCTCAATCCCCAGCTTCCCATACACCCGATCCAGAATCCGCCGGGTGCCCGCATACACATCCTCCTCGCACACCACCCGGTCTCCCTTTTCCAGAAGGTGGAGGACCGCATCCATGGCGGCAAGCCCTGAGGCAAAGGCCAGGGCTTTCCCCCCTTCCAGCGCACCCAGGGCTTCCTCCAGCGCCCACCGGGTGGGGTTGCCCGTCCGGCCGTATTCCGTGCCCCCCAGGGGTTTTCCCGGCTCGTGCTGGCGAAAAGTGGAAGAGAAATACACCGGGGGATTCACCGCGCCATACGGATCGTTTTTGAGGACACCCGCCTGCACCGCCAGCGTCCGGAGTTTCCAGTCAGGCTTCATCGTTCTCCTCCAGATCGTCCAGAAAGGTGTAGCCCCGTTCCTTCAACCATTCGGGGTTATAGACCTTGGAAAGATACCGCTCCCCCCGGTCCGGAAGCACCATCACCACCCGCCGAATCTCCGGATGGGCCTGGAGGTATTTCAGGGTTCCCGCCAGAATGGCCCCGCCTGAACCACCGGTGAAGATCCCTTCCCTGCGAGCAAGAAGGTGCGTAAAACGAAAGGACTCCTCATCCGTCACGGTCACCACGTCGTCCACAATGGAGAGGTCCATGGTGGAGGGGAAGAAGTCCTCTCCGATCCCTTCCACATCGTATTGGTGAGGCGTGATGGTCTTCCCTTCCCGCACATAGGGGCCATACACGGATCCCACCGGATCCACCCCCACCACCCGGATACCCGGGATACGCTCTTTCAGGAATTTCCCGGTCCCGCTGATGGTGCCTCCCGTGCCCATGCCGGCGATGAAGGCGTCCAGTTCTCCGCCGGTTTCCTCCAGGATTTCCGGTCCCAGGGTTTCGTAATAGGCCCGGGGGTTGTTGGGATTGGCATACTGGTTGGGATAAAAGGCCCCCCGTTCCTCGGCAATGCGCCGGGCAACGGAATAATAGCTTCGCGGGTCGTCGGGAGGCACCTCGGTGGGGCACACCACCACCTCGGCCCCCAGGGCTTCCAGAGCCCGGATTTTCTCCGGGGCCACCTTGTCCATCACCACGAGCACCAGGCGATACCCCTTGATGGCTGCAATCCAGGCCAGGGAAAATCCGGTGTTGCCGGAGGTGGGTTCCACGATCCAGTCGCCGGGTTTGAGGCGTCCCTCCCGCTCAGCGGCTTCAATCATTTTGAGGGCCATGCGGTCCTTCATGCTTCCCCCGGGATTCAGAAACTCCAGTTTGGCCAGGATCTCCCGGGGCGGATCCAGGTTGGGACCGAAATGAACGAGACGCACCAGAGGCGTGCGTCCGATGATGTCAATGAGGGTGGGGATGTCCTTCATGTTTCTCCTCCAGAAAGCGTTTTCCGTATTGCTCGAAAAGCCAGAGGGCACCCCGAAAGGGGACATCGGATTCCACCTGAAAATCCGGAAGGGCCCGGGCGAGAAGGGGGGCATCCCCTCCGGTGAGAAAACGCGCGGATGCGGGAAAAAGGCGGGATTCCAGAAAGGAGGAAAGCTCCCGGACGGCACCGGCGCTTCCCCGAACCACGCCCAGTCTCATGGCCGATTCGGTGGAACAGCCCGGGTCTTCGGGGATGTCCGCGCCCACCAGGGGAAGGAGGGACGTGTGCCGATGGAGGGCACCGAAAGCCATGGAGAGTCCGGGCAAAATGGCGCCCCCCGCATAGCCCCGTTCCGGGTGAATCAGGTTCACGGTGATGGCCGTCCCCGCATCCACGATCAGGGTGGGGACCTTCCGGCTCATGCCATAGGCCACCAGGAGAAGACGGTCTTCTCCAAAGGTTTCCGGACGGGCATAGCACACCGGGAGAACGTCGCGAAAGGCCCCCCCCCGGAGAAGGTGACGGCTCGTCTCCTCAAGCAGGGGCCAGGCACGCTCCTCTTCCGCCCGGTTCACGCTGAACCACAGCGTCACGTCCACCCGCCGGGTGGGGGCGGGAAAGGGGTAGGTCCCCTCCTCCCGGTGGCGGATCTCTCCTCCTTCCGCAAGGGCCGTTTTCCAGCGGGTGTTTCCGAACACCACCACACGCACCATCGCAACCTCCCTGATGGGGGAAAGTATAGGGAGCGGGGGATGAAGGCTCAAGGGGAAACCACGCCCCGAGATATGCCAGAAACCTTATCCGGTGTCTATGGAAAGGCTCCCGGCGGATGGCGTGCGCCATCCCCCGGACCGTGTTCAGGGACCCCCAGATGACCCTGCATGAAAAATTCAGGGGTCCCAGGCGTTGCCGTATGGCAACACCTGGGATAGTTCGCCCAGCGTGCGTTTTTCACTCTTCCGGCGCGGCTTCCTTCACCCCCTCCAGCACTTTCTGGACTTCCATCTCCATGTCTTCCACATCGGGAAAGAACCGGTGGCCCATCCCCCGGAAGCGGATCATGAAGGGCGGCTCGCTCATGAGTTTGGCGAAGGCCTCACTCCCCAGGGTTCGGTGCAGGGCCAGGAGGGCCTGCTTCTCGATCTCGTGAAGTTTGGCCCGTTCGCCATTCAGCCGATCCAGCGCACGGCTCAGGTCCTTTTCGGATGCGTCCGGGTCCCGGAGGGTGCGGTCCACGGCGAGTTCGGCAATCCGGACCTCGGTGTGCTGGCGCATCCATTTCGGCACCCATTCCGACTCCAGTTTCTCCAGATCCTTCGCCTTTTCCGGTGCGACCTCCCGGGCCTGGCGGAAGAGCTGGGGGAGGTCCCGCCTCGGCCGCCAGAAAGGCATGTCTCCGCCGGGCTGGGCGGTACCCGGCGTGGCCCATCCCAGTGCCAGGATCAGGGCAGCCACCGCCATGCGCATGGTTCACCTCCTGTTGGATCCAGCCATCCTGATAGACGGGCCCGCCCCCCTTCCGGTTCCCGAACCATTTTTCCCGCTTCGCATGAGCAATTCCCCGGGCACCAGTGGGGCCGGATCTTGACAGGGCGGAGGGCCTTCTATATCATTCGGCCGATGCACACGAGGGGGTAGGATGAAGCTGTTCCTGACTGTGCTTCTGGCGATGGGGGGTGCCGATCTGAACGCTCGCTTCATCCAGGGCCTTGCAGACTGCGAGCCCTTCGAACAAGCCCTCCTCCAGTTCCTCCCCGAAACCCTCGTGGTCTTCCCCACTGAAAACTATTACTATTTCCACGTCTCCCACTGTGGTGAAGAATACCGCGGGAACCTGAACTTCTCCATCTTCTATCCCGAACCCGAAGTCCGGGTGGTGTACTATCCCACGTTCAACCTCTCCCTCTACGATTCGGCGCTCAGCCTCGACCCATCCATCACCGTTCATCGCTTCACTTCAAAGAACGGGCTCGAAATCCATCCCCTCAAGAAGGACCTTTTCAAAATCCATATCCCTCTTGGCGATTTCCTCGTTCGCTTTGCGGAAATCCCCCAGTCACCTCCGCCACTTCCTCCAGGGTTCTCTTTTATTTTTCGAACCATGGATGAATCGGGCCTTCTCTTTGTCCTGGCCTATGAACACCAGGCGGAAGACTTCGTTTGGTTTCTGAGCGATACGCAATTTGTTCCTGTTCACCTTCAACAGATTGGAAAGGAACCCATCTCTGTTCATCCCCGTTCAGGGTTTGTCTTTGTCCAGGTGGACTCCATGCTCGTCCTCGTGGGGGTGCCCGAGATCAACCGGGTGGAAAACAACTGGTATGACGGCCCCTTTGACCAGCTGAACGACAGAGCATGGAACCCTGAACTTTCCCGTATTCTTCAACGGATTGCTCCGAAACACGCCCAGAAAGAGGTGGACAGTCTGGGTTATTACAAGGGGCAGGACACCCGATTCGCCATCGGGAATTACAGTCACTACATAACCATTGGAGATCTGATTCAGAAAATCCGGGGCTGTGCGGATGAGAACTACTCCCTGGCGTGTCTGCGCAGCTCTGGTGTGATAGGGTGGTCATCGTTCTAACCAAACAGGAGGTGTCCCATGAAGGGTCTCAAACTGACCGCCGTCCTCCTCACCCTCTCCCTCGCACTCCCCGCCGTGGGAAGTGCACAGACGTATCACAAACCCGACGTAAGTCAAGCCTGGTGCGAAGGCACACCAAAATGTATGCTCAGTACTCCGCGCGCAGGCGTGCCCATGCTCAAAATCCTTCTGGAACATTTCCGCAAATCTGAGAGGAAGGGGGCGCAGCCGCGCCTTCATCACAACTTATGTGCATCCTGGCGGGGAACTGTGCGTGATTGCAGCTAATCCCGTGTAAATGGCCACCCTCCCCTTCCTGAATCAAATCCCCAGGAGGGGGAGGGTTATAGGAAATGATGTGACATGGTGAGGAGTGTTTCTTCGGTTGTTATGTTCTGTTTGTTTGCGATCTTTGACAACTTCCTACCTTCATCCAATACTTGTCCCGTCTTTATCACAGGAGGTGTGGGATGGACCTGGTGGTCGCGCTGCTTCTCACCACGGTCCCGGGACAGCCTCCCACCCGGGAATTTCTGCGGAAACGGGAGGCCTTTCAGCATCTCCCCCGCCTCACCGCTTTCTGGCCCCAGCAGCAGGGTTTTGACATCCTCTCTTATGACTACACCCTCCAGCTCGTCCCCGATTCGAACTATATCTTCGGCACCGCGCAAGTCCTCATCGTCTGCACCTGGTCCGACTCCGGCCGCATCATGCTGGACGACACCCTTTTCACCGTGGACTCCTTCCTTGTGAACGGGAACCCGGTCACACCTCTCCGCATCGAAGATACATTATTTTTCCCCCTCCCCGCCGAAACGTCCCAAGTGACACTGGGATACCATGGTTCTCCTATGGGCTGGAATTTTCCTCTTCCCGGTGTACCGCGACACTTCGCGTCTTTTGCTGAACCCTACGACGCCCACCGGTGGATCCCGGTCCATCTCGCCTGGAACGAAAAAGCCGACACCGTCCGGTTTCACGTTCTGGTCCCCCCGGATGGATCGTGGCCGCCAACGGCCTCCCCACCGGAACCGACACCACAGGCCCCTGGTGGATCTATCACTGGGAAACCCGCTATCCCATTGCACCTTATCTGATTTACATGAGTGCTTCACCGGAATACGTGGTTTTGAAAGACACTGTCCAGATCCAGACCGACACGGGTGTGGTCTTTCTTCCATACTGGAACTTCTTTTTTGAAGGGGACTCGGCCGACTTTGGTGCCGTTGCCCATGTGCCGGATATGCTTCAGTATCTGAGCGACCTCTTCGGGCTTTACCCCTTTGCCCGGGAAAAATACGGCCACGCCTCGGGATACAGCGGTATGGAAAACCAGACCATCACGGCGTACACACCCCTTTCCTCAGATCCCTACAGTGCAGACTTCCTTCTCGCTCACGAACTGGGTCATCAATGGTGGGGAGACTGGATCACCCCCATCAACGTGGACCATCTCTGGCTCAAGGAAGGCTTTGCCACCTGGGCAGAGGCCCTGTATATCGGTCACCGGGATTCCAGTCGACGGGACACCGATATTCCGCGATTTTATTTTGTTTATATGAACAGCATTATGGACGACTTCTTCACGTACGGCATGGATCAGGGCGATCATCATTACCCCATTGTCCCGCCTCTGCCCAACTATTACAACACCAACTCTTATGACAAAGGCGCCTGCATCTTCCACATGCTCCGCTTCATCCTGGGCGACCCGGTCCTCTTCGGAGCCCTCCGCGTCTGGGGCAACCTCCACGCCTACGGCAACACCACCACCGACGACCTCATCCAGATCCTCCAGTGGACCAGCGGCCAGGACCTCTCCTGGTTCTTCAACCCCTGGCTCTATGAACCCGGCTTCCCCTTCTATCTCTACGGCTGGCGCCAGGAAGGAGACACCCTGGTGATCGGCATCCGGCAGGTCCAGGATTCCCTCGTGACCCCCTCCGCCCCCCTCTATCGCATGCCCCTCCCCTTCGAACTCGTCTTTTCCGACGGCGCCCGAGACACCATCATCCTCTGGAACGATGCCGTCCCCTTCCAGACGTTCCGGTATCCCGTCGGCAACCACGTCGTCACCGCCGTGAACCTGGACCCCCGGAACTGGATCCTGGAAAAGCACGTGGAAGACCCGGACGTCTTTGTCTTTGAAAATCAAACCCCGCGTGTGAGCGCCCGTCGCTGGAAGGTGATGGGACAGGGCAGGGTTCTTCTGGTCGGTCCCTGGAAACGCCCCCGCTTCGCCCTGGACCTGATGGGCCGCAAAATCCCTCTCCGCGTGCGTCCCACCCCTCAGGACTATCTCCTGGAACTCCCCCGTGGGGTGTATTCCGTTCAGGGCGTGCGCATCCTGGTGCCGTGAGGGGCTGAGTCCGACCTGACCGTGTGGAGGGCCACGCCCTATCGGATCAGGGTGACGCGACCCCGAAAGCGTCGTGATCCGTCACGGATTTCCCAGAACATCACCCCTTCATGGAGCCCATTCCCGAACCGAAGGGGATCGCGGATGGGGCCTGACAGCCACCTGTCCATGGCTTTTCGCCAGGAGAGGCATTCTACCAAAGGATGTGCAAGATCTCTCTAGTTCCGAGGATGAAACACTCCCAAAACTACAAGCCGTAATCCCATAGATCCAGGGCCAAAGAACGATTCCGGAAAAACGAAGGGGGGCCCGAAGGTCCCCCTTGTAGTCATGCACCCGGTTGCCTGCACATCAGCGCAGGATGGGCACCCGCTTGACCACCTGGCGGCTTCCCGCATCCAGACGCACGAAATACAGGCCACTGGCCAGATCCTTCGTGCTCACCTGGACGGTGTGCACACCCGCCTCCATCCGACCCTTCGCCAGGGTCCGCACCCTCCGGCCCATCGCATCGAAGAGGGACACCTCAACCTCTCCCGGATCGGCCAGGACAAACCTGACCGTGCATCCCTCCCCATGGGGCTTCACCGTCAGGGCCAATAGGAACGATTCCTGACCCGTCCAGGATTCCGTTACATCGTCAGGCACGCACCACGAGATAAATCCATAAAGAAATTGTATCATTGCCGTCGTGTCATAGTCGAAGGCCTCGGGCACACCGTCAGGTCCTCCTCCCGCCGTGTCCACAATGTTCGTCACGAAATCGTGAATGGGCGCTCCCGAGAAATAGGTGCAGAATGTCCCCGCGTCGTGCGCCACGCCCACCACATCCTGGGTCGGATCGTCGTACAGGAAGTCCTCACCCACACCCGCAACCGAGAACACATAGGGCAGCCACAGGTTGTTGTCATACACATACACGCCACCCGAAAGGGCACCCGTCACCGGAGAAGTCGCATCCCCCAGGAAATGAATGGTCGTGTCGTTGTTCGCCGTCAGCCCACCGCTCGCCGGATCCGTCCCCACAAAGTCGTCAAACGCCTCCCCAATCCCGAGATAGTCATACGCAAACTGACCCGGCGACAGCGTGATCGGCGCATCGTACGGACCATAGCCAAACCCACCCGCAAACAGATCCTGGGAAATCACCAGAAGATTCCCACCGTTGTCCAGATACTGCGCAAACAGCGCCGAATCCACCGCAACCTCGCCAGCAGAAAAGCTCGTCACAACGATGGCCTCATAGGGGGTCGGGTTCCACTGGGGATCCCCCACAATCACCGACGCATCCGGAATCCCCGAAAACGCTGTCTGCCAGATGTCCGGGCTCTTGCCAGCCGCACCCAGCACGGTGAGGAGGGCGTTGTAAAACGCAAGAATCCCATCGTCCACGTTGTCCGAAAGGATCCACAGCACCTCACCCACCTTCTCACCAATCACAAAGGACGCCTGCGCACTCTGACCCGCTACCCCCTGAAGGTCCGTCGCACTCACATAATACAGTACCTCCGTCCCCGCCGCCAGCGGATTCCCCGTAAAGTCCAGCGTCCCTTCCCACACACCATTCGTCGAATCCCCACTCACCAGACTCATCGCCACCGAATTCCACGTCGCCCCTCCATCCGTCGAATAGTTCAGCATCACCGTCGCCGGATCCACACCACTGCTGTCCGCAGGCACACCCAGATCCACGATCGACGCCTGAATCACAAACGGACCATCACGATCATACGTGTCCGACAGATCCACCACGTCAATCTGCGGCGGAATGTTCTCATAATACTCCACCGCCGCATAAATCGTGTGCGCATGCCAGTTGTTGTACCACCCAGGACTCACCCCAAAACTCGCAAGATCCTGCTGATACACCAGCGAATGCCACCCATAGTTGTTCGTCTGATCCCCCGCCGAAATCACCATCCACGGCTCACCCGATCCATCCGTCCCCGTCGTGAGCGGCGTGTACCCCGCCACAAAAATGCTCGTCCCCACATCCACCGGCGCAGGAAGCGTCAACCACGTGATCCCACTCGCCGTCACCGTCGTGAACACCTCCCCATATTTGTTCGCAAGATCCCACGGCGACGGTCCCGGCTGGTCAATCCCCAGATGGTAGTCCACATAGTCCCCCCGACCATTCTGACCAGGCGTCTCCACATCCACTCCCGCAGCCAGCGGCGCCACCACCCCATACAGGTCCGCACTCGTCACCGTGTTCAGATACACATAAAACCCCACCGCATACAGCGAACACGCCGCCTGGCACTGAAACCACGTCGCAAGCGTGTCCTGCGGATCAATCCCCGAATAGATGTATTGAGGGTTCGTCGAATACGTGAACGTGTCCGGAATCCCCAGCAACTGCTCCGATCCTCCTCCCACTCCACTCAACCCCACCACATCCGTCGGCAACCCACCTTTCAGCGGTACCACGTCCACCCCGCCTCTCCCATCCGGCACCAGCAGGGCCCGCGTCCCCGCTCCCAGACTCCCCGCCATCATCAGCAGGGAGAGCGTCAGGCCTGCCACAACACCCTTCATTGTTTTCCCTCCTGCCCAATCAAAAAACAAAGGGGGGCCCAAAGGCCCCCCTTGTGGTCATGCACAGGGATGCCTGCGCTTCAGCGCAGGATGGGCACCCGCTTGACCACCTGGCGGCTTCCCGCATCCAGACGCACGAAATACAGGCCACTGGCCAGATCCTTCGTGCTCACCTGGACGGTGTGCACACCCGCCTCCATCCGACCCTTCGCCAGGGTCCGCACCTCACGACCCATGGCGTCGAAGAGGGACAGCCGGACATCGCCCGCCGTCGGCAGGGCGAAGGAGAGGGTGAGCCCACCCACACCGGGCTTCACCGCGAGCTGGAGGCTGCGCGCCTGCGGCGGCACGAGCTCCTGCACATCCGTGGTCCAGGTGAAGAAGCCCGCCAGGAAGTTGATCATGGACGTGGTGTCATAGTCGAAGGCCTCGGGCACACCGTCCGCACCACCACCCGCCGTGTCCACAATGTTCGTCACGAAGTAATGAACGGGCACACCCGAGAAATAGGTCTTGAAGGTGTCGGCTCCTGTGAAAAACGCATGGGCAACACCGGCGTTATCCTGGGTGGGTGAATCGTAAATGAAGTCCTCATAGTACGTGTGCCCCGCTTCACCTGCCGAATAGACGTAGGGCAGCCACAGGTTGTTGTCATACACATACACGCCACCCGAAAGGGCACCCGTCACCGGAGAAGTCGCATCCCCCAGGAAATGAATGGTCGTGTCGTTGTTCGCCGTCAGCCCACCGCTCGCCGGATCCGTCCCCACAAAGTCGTCAAACGCCTCCCCAATCCCGAGATAGTCATACGCAAACTGACCCGGCGACAGCGTGATCGGCGCATCGTACGGACCATAGCCAAACCCACCCGCAAACAGATCCTGGGAAATCACCAGAAGATTCCCTCCGTTGTCCAGATACTGCGCAAACAGGGCGGAATCGGCCGCAAGCTCCGAAGCGGCAAAACTCGTCATCACAATGGCCTCATAGGGGGTCGGGTTCCACTGGGGATCCCCCACAATCACCGACGCATCCGGAAGACCCGAAAACGCCGTCTGCCAGATGTCCGAACTCTTGCCGACCGAGCCCAGCACGGTACCCAGCGCACTGTAGAACGCCAGGATCCCGTCATCCACGTTGTCACCCAGGATCCACAGCACCTCACCCACACGCTCCCCGATCGCAAAGGACACCTGCGCACTCTGCCCCGCCGCACCCTGAATGTCCACCGCCGTCACATAATACTGCACCTCCGTCCCCGGCGCCAGCGGATTCGCCGTGAAGTCCAGCGTCGCCTCCCACACACCGTTCGTCGAATCCCCACTCACCAGACTCATCGCCACCGAATCCCACGTCGTCCCTCCATCCGTCGAATAATGCAGATACACCGTCGCCGGATCCACACCACCGCTGTCCGCAGGCACACCCAGATCCTCGATCGACGCCTGAATCACAAACGGCCCATCACGATCATAGGTGTCCGAGCGCCCCGCCACGCTCACCTGCGGCGGAAGGTTCTCATAATACTCCACCGCCGCATAAATCGTGTGCGCATGCCAGTTGTTGTACCACCCAGGACTCACGCCAAACCCACCAAAATCCTGCTGATACACCAGCGAATGCCAGCCATAGTTGTTCGTCTGATCACCCGCAGAAATCACCATCCACGGCTCACCCGCTCCATCCGACCCCGTCGTGAGCGGCGTATACCCCGCCACAAAAATGTTCGTCCCCACATCCACCGGCTGGCTCAGCGTCAACCACGTGATCCCGGTCGACGTCACCGACGTGAACAACTCCCCATACTTGTTCGCAAGATCCCACGGCGACGGTCCCGGCTGGTCAATCCCCAGATGGTAGTCCACATAGTCCCCCCGACCATTCTGACCAGGCGTCTCCACGTCCACTCCCGCAGCCAGCGGCGCCACCACCCCATACAGGTCCGCACTCGTCACCGTGTTCAGATACACATAGAACCCCACCGCATACAGCGAGCAGGCCACCTGGCACTGGAACCATGTCGCAAGTGTATCCCCCGCATCGATCCCCGAATAGATATACCGCGGATCCGTCGAATACGTGAACGTGTCCGGAATCCCCAGCAACTGCTCCGATCCTCCTCCCACTCCACTCAACCCCACCACATCCGTCGGCAACCCACCTTTCAGCGGTACCACGTCCACCCCGCCTCTCCCATCCGGCACCAGCAGGGCCCGCGTCCCCGCTCCCAGACTCCCCGCCATCATCAGCAGGGAGAGCGTCAGGCCATACACACGTCTCATTGGAAACCTCCTGTTAAGGCACACCGTGGTCATAGTTTACGGGACCACCACGAACCTGTCAACCTTACGGCGACCCGTTGCCTGAACCTTCACGAAGTACGTTCCAGGTGCAAGGTGGGCATCCAGAGCAAGGTGATGGAACCCAGGCTCGAGATGAAAGGAACGGGTGACGATCTGCCGCCCCAGGGCATTCAACACCGCGACCTGGAGATCCCCGGCTTCGGGCATCGCCACTTCAAATGCGAGTTTGTGCGCGTTTTTGACCACAGGATGGGTGAGGGCGAAAGAAAACGCGGTGGGACGGGCAGCCTGACCATTGGCCACAAGGGCAAACATCCCAAGCTGGTCCGTCAGGAGCTCGACGCGGTCTTCCTGCACGCGACGGGCTTCCACTTTCTGCCATCCATCCGCTGTATACCGGAACACGCGAATCTCCTGATCACGAACCTCTGAAGGGATCTCCAGCAACAGACGTACCGGCTGAAGGAGATGGACAGAAGCGCTTCCCACCTGATAGACCTTCACGGCACCATCAAGAGGCTGAGTCTGAAGAACCAGCAGCTCGGGTGACTGCCCATCCAGCGCCCGCACGAACACTCTGACCTCACGTGGAACCGCACCCGCGGGAACTTCAAGGCGAACCCCCTGGCCTGCAAGGACGGCAGACGCTCCAGGTTTGAGGAACCACAACGTGAGGGTGTCCGAAAGGGTGTCCATGAGGTTTCCAAGCCGATCTTCTCCGACCACCGTCACATTCATTCGATCGGCCAAAAGGCTCACCGGAATACGATACACAACCCCATCGTAGTGCACGCCACTCACAACCCTGTCCATGTGGGCTGCAGCCGTGTCATACAACCCGTAAGGATTTTTCCACACCCCAACGAACCAGGGACCTTCCACCGGAAGGGGATCCATATCCTGCGCAACATCCGCGAACAGGGGCTCATTGGCAAAGAGATAATAAAAGCCCCGAGTATCTACAAGTGGATCCTGGATGAAGCCGGCATATACCTGTGGCTTCTGGAAGCCCGAAATAGTGATGGCCGCTCCTGCTGGGCGATCCCCTTCTGGGAATCGTGTCAGAACCAGAAATGCACGGTCACCTGGAACAGGACCTCCCGACGGCGGATCCACAAGTGCCAGATTCAGATGGAAAACGGAATCACGGGTAATCGCCGCATCCAGGTTGAACGTCGTATCCAGCGAAATCTGATCCCCAACGCCCCGGAAAGCCACTCCATAAACCTGAAGGGTATCCCACACGCGGATGGCAAACCGAAGGGAGTCCACACGCAGGGTTTCTGTGCCGGTGAACTCATAATTGTTATCCAGGCGCACAAAGGCGAAGCCATAGGGAACAATCTGCTCAACCGTAACATCCGTTCCGCGAGAACTGTAGGGCGTCAGAAAGCTTTCAAGGCTGACACGCGGAAGCAGAGCAATTTGACGACGGGCGAGTTGTTTCAAGAAATTCATGTAAACATCTGCAAAGGATGCGCCACCCGTGAGCTGAACCACGAGGTCCTTTCCTGTGGCACCGGTTGCGTTGACAAAATCCGGAAGCGTCAAATTGTAACCCCCGACCAGGTACTTGAAAAAGACGTACAGGAAATTCCGAAGTAGTGGTGGATCATCCGCTGTTTCGAAGTATCCCGACGTCCACTGATCAATCCGGAAAGCCACGGGAATTTGTCCGATAGAATTCAGCATGGTGTCGGGAGCATCAGGGAGTTGTCCCGTCCTCAGGGTTCGCTCGACAACAGAGGCCAGCCCTTCAGCGATCCAGGACTCCTCGTTCTTCCGGTGGGAATAAACCACCAGCCGGGTTAATGCACGGATCACAGCGTCCAGAGCAAAGGGTTCAGCAGGATCGCTTTCCTGCAGGGCCTGCGCATAGCTAACAGGATGGGGCAACGTCTGGCCGCGAATGGGACTACTGGGATGATGAGGAGGATCAATGGGTTCAGCAAAATTGACATCCAGCACGAAGCATTCCATCGAATCAAAATGCTCGGACTGGGGATCGAAAAGTGAGGGATCCACGACGTCGAACACGGGGATTCTCCCGCCTTCTTTCGCCGGGAGATGCGATACGTCGGCCAAGAGAACAGCCACCCTCGGATCTCCATCCACGTCTGAACCCAATCCGCCCACCAGGTTCTGCACCTCCTGCCAGATTCCGTTGGTCGTGAACTGCGAGCTGTCTTCCAGAACCCGTGCCAATTCCGCAACCTGTTCACGGCTCGCTTCAGTTTTTTCCGTGCGCATAAAGTTCGTGCGATCAACCTCACGGAACGACTGGAATCGATCGGTCGTCAGGAAATATCCACCATAGGTGGCCACAATAGCCGTGTCTCCACCTTCCCACAGAAGGAACTTTGCATCCCGGACCCATGAAATGGGATCATGCATCGCCATGCGGGAAGAAAGATCCTGCCAGCTTTGGCCGCCATCTCCGCTCACGAACACACCAGCATCTGTCGCAACCAGAAACGAATCCGGGTTGGTCTCCGAAACCGTGAAATCTCTCACCTCCGACACCTGGGGATCTACAGAAATCTGGGAAATCTGAGCCGTACCAGGGTTCGGGACATCCACCTGGTAGAGTCCACCATCCTGCGAAATAAACCAGAAGGTAAGGGATGAAACTGCTGGAGAATTGATCAACTTTTTGACATTGACAAGCCCCTGGGCAATGAGTTCCCATCCCGATCCCGTCACATACCGAAAGAGCGTTCCTCCTTCGGTGAGGATAAAGACGTCGGGCGTTGTTCCCACATCCCCCAGGGCCAACCGATAGGAAGGAGCGACTCGAACTCGATCAAGGAAGAGTCTCCCGGCTGGAACATCGAAACGGACCTGATCCAGCCCCAAGACCTGATTCACCGCAAGGGTCTCCTGCGCTGACACCACGGGACGCCCACGCACCAGAACATCGATCGCAAGAAGAACCCTTGAGGAATCCGCTCCGTCATAGCCCAGAGAGAGTTGAACTTTCACCGGTTCACGGAACGTGGCTGAAAGGTTCAGCGTCCCGAGTGGCTTCTCCTGCCCCATCCGGATCTTGACGGTATCCCCAGCGATCCCCACACGCCACTCCTCATTCCCGGCTTTCAGCATCTCGAACCAGAAGGCGTCCTGCGAGGAAAGCCCCAGAGAAAGATCCACCGAAAGAGGAAGGTCCTGAACAGGCAGAGAAAAGAATTTGGAAAACCGGGCTCCATTTTCCGCAAGAACCCCCCGGAACGGTTGGCCATCCAGGTATGCAACCGACTCTGACGCAGTCCCCTGATCAAGCGTCCAGTCCGTTAAAAATGTACCCGCATCGTTAAAGGGGCGATCCTGTTCAAAATGGTCGTCCACATACAGGTCCTGGCTCAAAAGGCCAAGACGCCAGGTAGCACGTGAAGGACGATCGTGGACAAACACGGAATGGGACTGCAGAACGTAAAGTTTTGCGCTATTCTGGCTAACTCCTGGATTTCGCGGTGCCAGGGCAATGTCCTGAATAGGCGCATCCGGGAAGGTAAAGAAAGAGCTGGAGGTCCACTTACCCATCGGAGACGAGGGGGCTTTGGCAAGTTTAACACCTTGAAAGCCAAAAAGCAACGCCAGCCCGGAATAACCGAATCCGTCACCCCCCTGAAGTTGGAGGGTTAGGTTCAAATCGGGGTTGACATAGGTCGTGTCCAAATACCAGAGGGAAGAATCTCCAATAAAGAAGTGAGGAAATCCATCAATCAGCGACGCCACCATGTTCCGACGGAGCGACCCGAACACGGGCCCTATGGGGAAAGGCACCTGAAGCGACATGATGTAGAAGTTCGGTGTCACCGTGTCCACCAGGAATACCCCCTGATAATACCCTGACGATTGACCAGCATCACGGTACCAGAGGGTCAATGTGTCCCCTTGAGCAAAGGGTCTGGCCCCAAGGCCATGGAAATAGGGAATCAACGTAAGGAAGAGCACCATTCTCAACGCCCTCATGTCCTTCCTCCTCGTTTACCAAGTTTCTGCTTGTTCAATCAACAAAGCAAGTTGTTGAACCACCTCAGGTGTGAAGATGGTGTCCGGAGGAATTTGGACGCTTCCGTAGATTTCGTTCACCTTTTGCGCAGCGTTCTTGTACAGGAACATCATCCAGTATGCCTTGGCCTGGAGGATACGCGCCCTCTGAAGGGAGAACCGAGAAGCAAGCGCTCCGTCCCCCAGAGGGTCCCACGCAAAATCCTGGGACCCCATTTCATGAATAAGCGTCTCCGCAGCACGCGCATAGGCTGCAACCCGGGGCCACACATTGGGATCGTTCACCGTTTTGATTATTTCCGCTGCAGAACGAAGGAGGTAAGCCAGCACCTGGACTGTGTCGGCAGGAACCCCCGCGCTTCTCACAAGAAAGGAGGCCAAAAGGGTGTCGTCTGCAAAAATGGGACCCAATCCCTTCGGCATACGCAGCGTGTCGCGAAACACCAGCGTTGTCTCCAGCACTACAGTGTCCCCAGGTACATAGTACACCGTGTCCACAACCGTATCAGGAACAGACAGGACATTTACAACGGGAAGGGAGTCGCTAATCGCTGTCCCGACACTCTCGGGGTACATCAGGACCACCGAGGAATCACCCAATTCCCAGAGAAAGACAGACCCATTGGACCCCTGGAAACCAAAGGGAATGAAACCGTTCAAGATCGCAAAGGTATCGGTATGCTGTGGTCCCAGGCGCAATACGGCTTTCCAACCTTTGTAGGTGGTATCATAATCCGAGATTCCGAAAGAGATGCCATCCAGGAAGCCGATGACGGGTTCACCGAAATCAGCACGCACCACAAGAGAGTCACTGGAAAGAGAAACCACATTGACAAGAGGTTTGTTTTCCTCTGCGTGAAACGCGTCGTTTCCCCGAAGGCTGATCGCAATCCCAACCTCGCTTTCCGCTGTCGAGATTTTCCCCTGAGGTAAGGCTGCAAACGCTTTTGCCACGTGGGCATAGGGATCCGCCGTTGTAACAAGTGTCAGGATCGTGTCAAACTTCTCCTCAGCCAGGGCATAGTTGCCTTGACTATAGGCTTCCCACCCTTCGGTCCAGAGTCGCTCGTAAGTTGGGCCCACAAGCGATGGGCGTTCCTCTTTCTTTGCACACGCCAGAACGGCAAGAACAGCTGAAGCAAGCAACAGTTTCCGAACACTTTTCATCGCACACCTCCCTGTCCAAAGACCTGGGTGAATCCAATGCGATGAAGATCATCCATCAGCCGGGAATTGGTGAAGCTGTAATCAATCTGGAAGTTTCCAACCCGGAAGCCCGCACCCGCACGGATCACATTGTTCTGAACGGAATTGCCCGCACCACCGTATCCGGTCACATACCCCGCCCGGAGGAAAAACATGCCGGCATAGGCGTATTCCGCACCCACGAAGAAGCGCTCGGCCTGGTTGTTGGGATGTTCCATGTCCAGGGCCACCGTGAGCCGCTGGTTTTCGTCCTCAATGGGGTTGAAGGCCAGACCCAGACGGAAGGTGAGGGGAAGGGGATAGGTGTCATACGCTTCCTCTGTGCTGTCACGATAGACGAACTTCTTGCCACCTGGCCGGAGGTCCGGGCCGAGATTGCGCATGGCCATGCCGAATTTGAACCCTCTCCACTTCAGGTCATACACCGACCCCACATCCAGCGCAACGCCAAGGGCCGAGGTGAAATCGCCAAACCGCTCATACACACCCTTCACCTGAATGGCCATCACGGCACGGTCCGTGTAGCGCCGGGCATACCCCACACCCATAGCGATGTCGGACACCGAAAAGGTCCCAAGATCCTGAACGGCACCGTCCGGGAGAACGGCAAAACCCTCAAAGTTGGAGGAATTCATGAACCGAGCAAAGCCATAGACGCGCTGATAGGGATCCAGGGGATGGACATAGGAGATGCCGCCAAAATAGGTGGACACCCAGTAAGGCAGGATGGACACGAAAAGGCTCCGCTCGTTCACGAAGTTCACGCCTGCGGGGTTCCCAAAAGGCGACGAGGGATCCAGCACCGCAGCCGTGAAGGCCCCACCCAGGGCTTCGGCCCGGGGGGAGAGTTCCACGGAGAGGAACTCCGCCCCGGCCGTCCCCACCCGGCCAAAGGAGAGGCCGGAGGATTCCTGGGCGGAAGCCACACCCATCACCACGAAAAGAAGCCAGAGACGCTTCATCATGAACCTCCTTTACCGCAACACCAGGAATTTCTTGACAACATAGTCCCCGGAGGGGGTTTCCACGCGATAGTAATAGATCCCCGTGCGAATCCGCTCGCCGTTCCGGTTGAGCATGTCCCAGCGCTCCGAACCCGTGCCGTTGTTGTGGTCAATCACCTTCACAATGTCACCGTCCAGGGTCAGGATGGTGATCCGGGCAACCGGCGGGAGGTTCTGGAATTCGATTTCGTTCAGGAGGGCTGTCTTGGACCAGGGCACGCTTCCACGGAAGGGATTGGGCACAACCCGAACGGCGTCCTTCCAGTTCGTGGAGGTGGTGTCCCCCGCGGGTGTGCCCAGAAACACCGCAACCGGAGCTCCTGTCTCGCTCTTGCGGTAGTTATCTTTGGAGGATTCCACACTGGTCTGAGAGGCGGGATCCCAGTCAAAGGCCGTCACCGCGTAATAGAGGGGGAACCCGGCCGGCGCGGTTGTGTCTTCAAACACCCGGGAGAACGGAACCTCCGGGACCGCTTCCCATCCATACTGGGCCTTGATGGCATCTTTCTCCGCCTGAGACAGAGACGAAGCAAACATCACCGCAATGGGTGGATCTGTGAAGGAAGGCCCATACAGGGCACGGTAAATGGCATATCCCGCAAAATCCACCACCCCTTTCACAGGATCCGGTGTGACTTCCGCCTTGTTATCCCACACAAGCTGGATGGCCGATTTGCTCGTCGTGGCCACGGAAGCATAACTCAGGGTTGGCGAGGGCGGAGGCACCGGGATACGCCAGTGAAGGTCGGCATCCGGATCGGAAGGATGGGCCGGATCACTGGACAGTGCACCGCTATAATAGGCCTGGAGGGCACGTTCCATCACCTGACGAAGACCGGGAAGCCAGGGGTTCCCCGGTCTCCATTTGGGATCCACACCTCCCGAAAGACCCTGCCCCACACCTCCGATGAACACAAGTTTCAGCGTTTCACCCGCCGCGATGGAAAAGGGGCCGGCCGCAAGCAGGAAGCGATAGTCAAACTCGCTCGCACCAAGGTCAAAGGGATGGGGTCCGTATTTGTGGAATTTGGTGGCGGGATGCTGACCCATCATATACTGGTAGCGATCAGGATCCGAGGGAGGATCACTCTCCCAGTTCCACCACTGGTGGGCGTTGGGCTGGATGATCCGGAAGCCCATGGGCCCGATGGAATCGTTGGGGCTGGGAGGGGCGTAGAGCCACATGCCTCCGATGTATCCTGCACAGGTTCCTCCCTCACCCGTGTCGTTCCCGGGCACCGAAGGGTTGTCCCCATCGTAAATATAGGACATGTTTCGGGGAATGGCGTAGTAGTAGTAACCCAGCGTCTGGGCAACACCGCCGTTCTCATCATAGATCACGAGTTGCTGGCTGTCCGGCATGGGATTGCCCGTGCTCGCCGCCCACTGCGCGGTGATCTCCTTCTCCACGTCATCGTCCCCCCAGATGAAATAGCCGTCGGGGATTCCGTCGCAGGGCGAATACCCGCACACGATGGTGGTGTCCGAAAGCACCGCCAGCGTGTCCTCCATGCCGCCCAGCATCAGGGGGCCCCAGTCACCTTTCGTGTCACCGTCAAAGGCCACGAGGTCGTCAATGTGGGGATCGGAGGGATCACCGCCACACACGTCGGAGTCAAACACGATGGTCACGAACACCGAATCCAGCACCCCCCCCACGCCCGGGACATCCGCCTTGGAGGGATCAAACGTGATGTAGAACTCGTTGGCGAGGAAGTCGTTGTAGGGTTCGTTGGGCCACTGCATCGTCCGCTGGATGATCTTGAGTCCGAGATGCCGACCAGACTGGTTGTACGGGTTGTCGGAAAAATCGTCAAACGCTCGCACCACATCCAGGGCGCCCTTGCCGGGCCCGATGTACAGAAAGCCCGTCCCGGGGTCGTTTTCCTCGCTGGGCCCCCACTCCCAGGCTCCATACTCCGCCTGGGTGACATATTTCACCCCACCCACCTGGGCACCCACCCAGAACCGACCTTCCCACTGATAATAGTTGTTCACCCCGGGGGTTCCACCGGGCCAGGAATAGGAGGGCTGAACCGAGTTTGGATCCCCGATGGACCCGAAGTTCGACTCGGTGTTCCAGAGTTCCCCTTTGTCCATCACGAAAGTGGCACGACCGGGACGTGCGGTGAGGGTGGGTGGGGTACCCTGTCCCCCACCGGACAGGCGAACTTTGGCGAGGTTGGGGCGTGCTTCACCCCACCCCATCAGCATCAACAATCCAGCCATCCACCATGCCTTCGACCACTTCATCCTGAACCTCCTTGCCTTCATCAATACTGAAGAGAGATCTCCACACCGATTTCACCGTGACGGGGACGCTGACGGGTCGTTTGATTTCGCTCCGCGCCCTCGGCCGCTGCAGGATTCACATGCTCGCCCGTCTGAGGGTCATACCCGAAGGCGTAATAGAAGTCACGGTCTGCAAATCCGACAGGCGTTCGGTTGTTCAGAAGGTTATAGATGTTGGTGTAGAGGCGGATTCGTCCCACATTGCCCAGACCAAAGGTCAGATAGGCATGGAGATCGGTGGTGGACACGGCGGGCATCCGCAGGGAGTTGGTCTGCTCCAGCGCACGTGCCCGATCGCGGATGGGCGGACTCCAGGGGTCTCCCGAGTGATACTGATACGTCAGGCTCGCTCCCACCGTTTCAAAGCTGAGTCCGCTCCCGAGCGCTTTCTTCAGAGACTTCCGGTAACCGAGGAGCACGTTCAGCTGAATGGGACGGTCCCAGTCCAGAGGGAGTTCTTCGTTGAAGGCGAGAGGAATCCCCGCCCACTGGAGGGAATAGCGATCCGTCGGGCTGGAGAAGGTCCCGGTGGCCCGCATCAGGGTCAGGTTGGCACGGAGGCTGAAATCCGGGAGAAACGCGGCACCGTAAAGGCGCTCAAATTCGAGCTCGATTCCCCGGGACGAGGCAAAGTCCGAGTTGAAATAGGTGGTCACGTTGAGCTGGTTGGGAAGGGTGGTCATGTTGCTCTGGATGAGATCCCGCACATCCTTCTGGAAGGCGGTGATGTCCACCATGGTGTAGGGGTCAAAAGCATGGCGGAATCCCACCTCAAAGGAGATGGTCTGTTCGGGTCGCAGGTTGGGATTCCCCAGGATGGGAAAGGCCCCCGTGAACCAGTAGGTCATGTTGGAATAGAGCCGGGCCATCTGCGGAATCTGGAAGTAATACCCGTACGTAAAGTGCAGAACGTCACGCTCGGTGAAAGGATGGGAGATCCCGATCCGGGGACTCACCAGCCATTTGGGTTTGGCTTTTGCCAGTTTCGTGGAATCCAGGGCCTGGGGTCCACCTTCAGGATAACGGCGGAAGTCCACATAGGAAACCAGACTGGAAATGTCGGTGGAGTCCAGAACAGGCGGGTAATAGGCATTGGGATCAAAGTAGTCAAAGCGCAACCCCAGATTGGCCACGAGGCCTTCGTACTCAACCTTGTCCTGGATGTAATAGGCAAACTCCCGGGGCTTCACGTCCACGATGTCCACATAGATGTTGCCACCCGAGGCAAAGTCAATATGGTTGCGCCAGATGTGGTGCTGGCGAAACTCCACACCCGTCTTGAAGGTGTGGATCCGCCGGAAGGCCGAAACAAAGTCCGCACGGAAACTCCAGATTTCCGAGGAGTCTTCATGCCAGACGAAACGATCCCGGGTCCAGGCATCGGGGATGTACTGATTCGCCACCAGGCTGTCCATGTCCGGATCGCTCACGATGGTGAAATTCGTCACCGTGTCCTGACCAAAGAACAGAAGGGTGTCCTGGATCCAGAAGGTGGGGACATAGGCCTTCTCCCGCTGACCGGTCCGGGGATTCACGAAGTCCACCAGGAGAAAGTCAATGTTGGAGCGCTGGAAGACAAAACTGGGATAGAGACCGTCCACCTCCCACCAGTAGGCGTTGAGCTCAAGCCGCCCGTTTTCCTCCGTGGCTCCGCTCACAAGCTGGTCATACTGCGCCTGGGAAAGATAGCCGGCCCGCACGAGATAATCCAGCCAGCCGGGGTCCACCTCCGGCCGCTGGTCCCCGTCCAGATCCGTCCAGTCGTCCACACCATCCTTGTCCAGATCTTCCGAATCGTTCAGAAGGAGGTGCGTCACAAAGCGGCCGCCACGCACCTCCAGATAGGTGGTGGGACTGAAAAGATAGTTGAATCCAAATACAAACTGACGGCGAATGGCAGTGCGGCGAAACATTCCGGTGGGAGCAAGACGGAACTGCACATCATACGGGATATTCCGTTCAAAGTTATACAGCCCGCTGGTGAACAGTTTCAGCTTGGCAGTCGGGGTCCAGGTGACCTTCCACTGAAGCCCGTCCTGATTGGTGGGGAACCCCTGGAAACGCCCATTGGAATTGAGCAGATCCCCGGAGAAATAGAATTTCAGATCCGAAAGGTACGGAAACGGACCGCCCAGCGCAAAAAGCCACCGCCTGTAACCCGTGTTCCAGTCCTTCCCGGCATAGTCCGCATTCAGCACGTCGGGGGTTCCATCCCCTGTGGTGATGAAGGTGTCGATCTGACCCGGGGTGGATACCACCGGACCGATGGGAAGGTCATAATAGAATTTGGCTTTCTTGAGCACACGGTCCCCCCGCTCGGCATCCAGGAACATGGGACGGGAGCGGAACTCCAGGTTCCCCTCATATTTGTCCCGTCCCTCCCGGGTCACGATGTTGAACACCGCCGAGGCGGCGTTTCCGTATTCGGCACCAAACCCACCTTTGGAAAAGGCAGCTTCCTGAATGGCCGAAAGGGGAATTTCAATATCCGAGGTTCGGGCATAGGGGTCCATCACCACCGCACCGTCCACCACATACACCACCTCACCGGGACGACTCCCCCGGACGTGGATGTCTCCACCACTGATCACAACACCCGCCTGCTGACCAATCACGTCCTCCACGGTCTGAACGGCCTGCTCCTTCACGTCCTCGGTCTTCACCACGTCCAGACTCTGGGTGACGTCCGGACGCATGGCCTGGGTGATCCGGGTTTCAATCACCTCCACCACTTCGGTCTGCACCACCGTGGGCGAGAGTTCCACATTGATTTCGGTGGTGCGGTCGGCCTCCACCACCACACCCTGGATCTTTTTGGTCTGATAGCCCACATAGGAGACCGTGAGGGTGTATTCTCCCGGAGGGACGTTCAGAATAATGTAATACCCGTCCAGGTCGGTCGCGGCCCCCATCCGGGTGCCTTCCACCACCACGTTGGCACCCACCAGAGGCTCGCCCGTCTGGGCGTCCACCACGCGACCGGTGATCTTCCCGGTCGTCCCCGCCCAGAGACCTCCTGCCAGGAACAGCAAACCAAGCAAGCGCAACCAGCGCATACCAAACCTCCTGTTTGGTTTCACTGCAATTTGAACTGGAAGGGGATCATCACCCACACCTTCACCGGCTTGTCCCGCTGCATTCCGGGCGTGAACACGAACTGCTTTGCCGCCTCCAGGGCTGCGGGACCCAGCACCTCCTTCACCTCCGGCGGACGGGCACCGTAGATCTCCGCACGGACCACCCGTCCATCCTCCCCCACCAGCACACGCACAAACACCTGCCCCTCGATCCCGGCCCGCCGGGCGAGTTCGGGATACCGGGGCTGCACCCGCTTCACCACTTCCGGTTTTTTCTCCACCGCCCAGAACTCAAAGGTCTCCTCCGTCACGGGAGGAGGCGGCGCTTCCAGTTCGTTGAACTCGGTTGTGGGCGCAATATCCACTTCTTCTTCCTCCACCTCCGCCTCCTCCTCTGACGTGGCTTCTTCCACCTCCACTTTGGGTTTCGGCGGCGGCGGAGGCTCATCCACGTCCTCCACGGTGAGGTCCACGTTCTCCTGGAGGACTTCAAACTCCGTTTTGGGCGAATAGGGATGAACTTCCAGGCCTTTCACGAACGTGAAGAGACCGATCATCAGCACCAGGGTGATGGTAATCCCCAGCTGAAGGTTGAAGGGATATTCATCCTCCAGCCGGCGTCCTTCCCTTTCCTTGATTTCCTGCAGATTCTTCATCCCTCACCCCCTGTCATCGCCGAGGCTCCTCCGTGGCGAACACCAGCCGGATGGCCGGGGCTTCACGGAGGGTTTCTCGCAGGTTCTCAATGACGTCGTCCACCTTCCCGTAGGGGGCTTCCCTGTCCGCTTTGATCTGAACAATCAGGCCAGGATTTTCCGCATATTTGGTCTTGAAAATCAGGGCAGCCTGCTGGGGATCCACCAGCCGGTCATCCACCGAAATGCGCCCTTCCTTGTCCACATACACGTTGGCGATATCCCGGCTTTTCAGGATCCGCTCCGTGTTGCTGGCCTGGGGAAGGGCCACCGGAAGGCCCACCTCCTTACGGAACACGGTGGTGAGCACAAAGAAGATGATGAGAAGGGTGGCGATGTCGGACATGGACGCCGTGGGGATGAGCACCCGACCGGTTTTTCGCTGACGCTGGGTGAATTTGGGCATGTTATTCCTCCGGACGGATGGCCTTCACCGCAACCCGGTTGGCTTCGGGGACGTTGCGCACCTGGTCAAACACCTCGATCATCTTTCCATAGGGAGCGTTTACGTGGGTCCGAATCAGAACCACCGCTTCGGGCTCCTCTTCAAGGCGCTGGCGGAGCAGGTCCGGGATCTGGGCCGGATCCACCGGCTCATCCCCCACAAACACCTGCCCCGCATCGTTGATGGAGATCTTGAAGAGCTTCTTCCCTTTGAGTTTCACCACGGTGGTGGTGTCACTCTTGGGGGTGACGGCGAGCTTCAATCCCTTGTCCCGGGCGAACACGGCGGTGGCCATAAAGAACACAATGAGCAGGAAGGAGATGTCCGCCATCGATGCGGTCGGAATCTCTGCTTCCTGCACTTCCATCTGCCGGCGAAAGCGCATCATGGCCGCGCCTCACATCTCCGCGAGCACACCGCGCTCCAGGAGATATTCCACCAGCCCGTTGGTGGCTTCCTCCATGCTCCTCAAAAATCCGTTGATCCGGCTGGAAAACACGGCATAGAAAAAGGCAACGGGAGCCGCGATAATCAGACCCGTCGCCGTGGTGATCAGGGCTTCTGAAATCCCGGCCGCCACCAGGCTGGGCTCCACCTCACCCGCCACGGCAATGGCCTGGAACGCCCGGATCATTCCGGTCACCGTCCCGAGAAACCCGAGGATGGGAGCCAGGGTGGCGATGGCGGTGAGATACACCATCCCCCGGTCAAGAAAGCCCAGCTGACTTGCCGCCTTCTGGGCCATGGCTTCCTCCACCACCATGCGGCCTTTCTCAATCCGCTCCAGACCGTGGAGGATCACCTTCGCCACAGGATTGGGGTTGCGACGAAGGTATTCAATGGCTTCCTCCATCCCCTCCGTTTCAAAGATTTCAATGGTTTTCTCCGCGATTTTGGAGGGGTCCCCTGCCCGAATGAACAGGGTGATGATCCGCTCAAAGATGATGGCAAGCCCCACGATCGCCAGGATCAGGAGGGGCCACATCATGGGACCACCTTTCTGGAAGTAGTCGACGAGACCCTGCATCGCTTCAGCCTCCCTTCGTTTGGTTGCGGTTCATTTTCACCTTCGCGGTTTATTATAGATGAGACCCATGGACTTGTCAAGTCCCCACCGTTGTCCGATCATAACGGGCTTCCCAGACGTTTGACCGCGCGGTCAAACGCCTCCAGGGTGTCTTCCACCACCTCCTCGGTGTGGGCGGTGGAGAGAAAGGCCGTCTCAAAGGGGGAGGGGGCGAAATAGACCCCCTCTTCCAGAAGGGCGTGGAACAGCCGTTTGTAGGTCTCTGCCGAAGAGGTCTTCACTTCATCCAGATTCCGGGGGGCGGATTCCCGGAAAAAGATGCCGAAAAAGCTCCCGATCCCTGGAAGACTCGCGGGGATTCCGTGCCGGTGGAAAATGTCCCGGATGCCTGCAGTGAGGGTCTCCCGAAGCCGGGACAGCCGTTCATAGGGGTTGTCCCGCTCCAGGATCTCCAGGGTGGCCAGACCCGCCTCCATGGCCACGGGGTTTCCCGAGAGGGTCCCCGCCTGATACACCGGCCCGTCGGGGGCCACCAGGGCCATGATTTCGCCCTTCCCGCCATAGGCTCCCACCGGAAAGCCCCCACCGATCACCTTCCCGAGCGTCACCAGATCGGGCTCGATACCGAAATAGGTGGAGGCCCCTCCAAAATGGATCCGGAATCCGGTGATCACCTCGTCAAAAATGAGGAGAGCTCCATAGGATTTCGTGATTTCCCGGAGTCCCTCAAGAAAGCCAGGATCGGGGAGCACCACCCCCATGTTCCCCGCCACAGGCTCCACGATCACCGCCGCGATCTCCTCTCCCCGCTCTTCAAACAGGGTACGCACCGCATCCAGATCGTTGTAGGGAAGGCTGCAGGTGTGACGCACCAGGTCCGCCGGCACACCGGGAGAGGACGGCACGCCAAAAGTGAGCGCACCGGAGCCAGCCTGAATCAGGAAGGTGTCGGCATGTCCGTGATAGCACCCGGAGAACTTCACCACCCCATCCCGATTCGTGAAGGCCCGGGCAAGCCGGACAGCGCTCATGGTGGCTTCCGTCCCCGAATTCACAAAGCGCACCTTCTCCACGAAGGGAAACGCCCGGATGATCATTTCGGCCAGGCGGATCTCCACCTCCGTGGGAGCCCCGAAGGAACTCCCTTTCAAAAGACGCTCCACCACCCGGACGGTGACCTCCGGATGCCGGTGTCCCAGGATCAGGGGTCCCCAGGAAAGGACATAGTCCACATACCGTTTCCCCTCCACATCCCACACGAAGGCCCCCTCCCCCCGAACGAGAAACCGCGGCGTGCCTCCCACCGCCCCGAAGGCGCGAACCGGACTGGACACACCTCCGGGCATCACACGGCGGGCCCGTTCGAACAACGTGGCGTTACGCTCCATGGGAATCCTCCCGGGCCGGCATTGGATCCACGCCCTTCACAAAAGACGTGAGAAATGCTTCCAGCTCCCGGGCAAAGCGATCCCAGGACAGACTCTCTGCAAAGTCCCTCGCCTTCTGTCCCAGCGTTTCTCTGAGTTCACGGTTCTGAAGGACGTCCACAATGCGCGCACCCAGGGCCATCACGTCCCCATAGGGGACAAGGAATCCGGTTTCCCCGTGTCGCACGCTGTCCCGAATGCCTGGAGCGTCAAAGGCCACCACAGGGGTGCCGCAGGCCTGGGCTTCCGTGTTCACCATGCCCCAGCCCTCTTTGGGCGACGTGTTGACCAGCACCCATGCCTGCTGGAGATAGCGGATCTTTTGCCCCTGGGGCACCAGACCCGTGAAGGTCACACGTTCCGAAAGGCCCAGATCGGCTGCGATTCTTTTAAGGGGCTCCAGATAGTCCCCCCCGCCCACCACCACCATCCGGGCTTCCGGGATTGTTTGAAGCACTCTGCGAAAGGCCTGAAGGGCCAGATCCACCCGTTTGTACCGCTTCATTCGCCCCAGATAGACCACCAGGGGTGTGGGGGATTTCTCTCCGGGCACATAGCGGGTGGTATCCACGCCGGGCAGAAACAGGTGAATGTTTTCCGGTGGGACCCCTCTGCGGATCAGGTCCTGACGAGTGCTTTCCGAAATGGCGATAAAAGGGGTTCTCCGGTAGACCCGGGGGATGGGACGTTCCATCAGCACCACATAGGAAGCAAGGAGAGGATTGGTCTCCTCAAAGGCGGTTTCCCCAAACAAATGGGGCACAAAGGTCACGATGGGCACTTTCCGCTCCCACAGGGGAAGAAAGGTGGGGACCTTCGTGATGCTGTCCACCACCACATCCGGGCGATGATGCCGGCGCCATCGGAGATAGAGGAGAGGGGTCGTCACGTTGGAGAGATGCCAGGGCCCCATCCGGTGATAGGTGATGCCGTCGGGTCCCTTCTCCACCGGAGCCATCCCCCGGGCCCGGGCACCGAACCAGTGAATGTCGTGGCGATGGGCCAGACGGGAGAAATATTCCCACAGGTAGTATTCCGCGCCCCCGGCGTAGGGGTGAGCGGGGTCCTGCCAGTTCACAATGGCAATCTTCATTCGGGCGGGAAACGACGGTGCGGATCCAGATAATAGTTGATCTGGTCCCGGATCACCTCCCGGAGGGATCGCCGGGGCTTCCATCCCAGGTCCCGTTCCGCCTTCCGGGGGTCCGCCAGGAGGATGGGCACCTCGGCGGGACGGAAACGGGACGGATCAAACCGGACAATCACCTCGCCCTTTTCGGTCTCCAGCCGAAGGCCCCGGTGTTCCAGCGTAAAGTCCACCTCACCGTCCAGGATCATCCGATCCACCCGGCTGGCCTCAAAGGAAAAACCGAACCGATCCAGGACCTCTGTCTCCCCGGGGTTTTCGATCCGGATCCCCCCTTCCAGGGTTTCCAGGCGGTGCACCGTCCAGCCCACCTCCGCAAGCGCCCAGAGCAGATAGGTGAGCACGCTGTTGGTCCTTCGGGAACCCAGGTTATAGACCTCTCCGGGTTCTCCACGCTCGGCCTGGGCCAGATATCCCTCCACCACATCCAGCACATGGGACCAGTCCCGGAAGGCCGCCACATACCCCAGCCGGATCTCGTCCTGTTCGCCCATAATCCGGCGCATCACCTGGTTGGCGATCTGGGAGGTGACAAACATGGGTCCCCGTCCGGCCCCCTCGTGGTTAAAGGCCCGGGAAACGATGGTGGGGATGCCGTAGCTGTGGAAATAGTTGCGCATCATGAAATCCCCCTGGACCTTGCTCACCGCATAGGGAGACATGGGCCGGAGGGGGTTTTCCTCCCGGATGGGGAGCTCGGGGAGATGCTCGGGTTCCGGGAACACCGTTCCGTATTTTTTCCGGGCCCGCTCCAGCTGGGCCTCGTCATAGAACACAAGACCGTATTCTTCGCTGGATCCCGCAAACACCACCCGAATTTCCGGATTTTTGAACCGCACGGCCTCCAGGAGATGGGCGGTGCCGAGGGTGTTGAGTTCAAAGGTTTCGGTGGGATACCGGAAACTCCGGGCCACGAAGGACTGAGCCGCCAGGTGAAAAATCACCTCGGGTCTGGACTCGTCCAGAGCCGAGGCAAGGCTGGCCAGATCCCTCAGGTCCCCCACCACCAGATGGACATCCCCCTCCAGTCCCATCTCCCGGACCCGCTCCGGGACCCGCCCGTCCGCCCGGGGTCGAAACAGGCCAAAGACCTCGGCACCCCGATCTAGCAGGGCCTGGGCAAGGTACGGTCCCACGAAACCGCTGATGCCGGTGATGAGCACGCGTTTTCCCTGCCAGAATCCCATCATTCCCTCCCTGTTAGGGCCGCCAGGGGAATTTCCGGAAGTTGGGCTTCCGTTTCTCCAGGAACGCCCGCTTCCCTTCCTGGGCCTCATCGGTCATATAATAAAGCATGGTGGCGGTCCCGGCCAGGTCCATGAGACCGATCTGGCCGTCCACGTCGGCATTCATGGCATATTTGATGGCCCGGATGGCAACGGGGCTCTTTTCCAGAATCTCCAGCGCCCAGCGGATGCCCTCGTTCTCCAGCTGCGCCAGGGGAACCACCTTGTTCACAAGCCCCATCTCCAGGGCTTCCTGGGCAGAATACTGGCGGCAGAGATACCAGATCTCCCGGGCTTTTTTCTGGCCCACAATCCGGGCAAGATAGGCCGAACCCAATCCCGCATCAAAACTTCCCACCTTCGGACCGATCTGGCCAAAAACGGCGTTGTCCGCCGCGATGGTGAGGTCACACACCACATGAAGCACGTGTCCTCCCCCGATGGCATAGCCCGCCACCAGGGCGATCACCGGTTTGGGAGTGGCCCGAATGAGGCGATAGAGGTCCAGCACGTTCAGCCACTCCTGCCCCGTCTCGTCCCGGTATCCCGCTTCCCCCCGGACTTTCTGATCTCCACCCGCACAGAAGGCCCATTTGCCGTCTTTTGCGGGACCGGCACCGGTGAGGAGGATCACGCCGATGTTCGTGTCTTTCCGGGCATCCACAAGAGCCTGATACATCTCAAACACCGTGCGGGGACGGAAGGCGTTCCGGACCTCCGGCCGGTTGATGGTGATCTTGGCAATGCCCTCTTTCGCCTTGTGATACAGGATATCCTGAAAGTCAAAGCCCTCCACCGGAATCCATTCCACCAGCGGTTTTTCCAGCATGGCTTCCTCCTTTACCCCTGAACCACAATCCGTGAAAGGTCGGCGTAGCGTTCAAACCGATCCCGGACCGCCCGCAAGAGGCGGAGGCGGTTCAACCGGATGCCCTCATCGTCCACCATGACAAACACCGTGTCAAAAAAGCGGTCAATGAGGGAACGAAGGGAAAACAGGGCCTCCAGCGCCCGGGGATAATCCCGTTCCCGCAGGGCCTCTTCCAGCACCCTGTCCACACCGGGCAGGGCGTCCCACAGGGCCTGCTCGGCCTCTTCTTCAAAGCGTGACGGATCCGGATCTCCTGACACGTCCACACCCTTCAGGATATTGTTCACCCGCTTGAGACCCACCACCACACCGGTGAACCGGTCTTCGTCCCGTTCCAGGAGATCCTGCAGGGCGCAGGCACGGTCGTGGACATCCACCAGGTTCCAGTTCCCCAGGGCCATCACCGCATCCACAATATCATACCGGATCCCTTCCCGATCCTCCAGGTGGTGCTCAAACCGGTCCATGAGAAAGGCCTCAAGATCCGGAAGGGCGCGGACGGCATCAAGACCTTCCGGATAGAGCCGGGCAGATTCGGCAAGAAGCTCCTTGAGATTCAGATCCATGGAAAACCGGAGGATGAGATCAAAGGCTGCGCTCGCATCCCGCCGCAACCCGAAGGGATCCCGCGATCCCTTGACCCGCTCTCCCATGGCAAAAAAGCCCACCAGGGTGTCCACCCGGTCCGCCAGCCCCACCACCGCGCCTTCCAGAGATGCCGGGAATTCCTCCCCTTTCGGGAGGTGATGTTCGAAAATCACCCGGGCCACCGGTTCAGGATAGCCCTGGCGAAGGGCGTATTCCATGCCGATGCGACCTTCCAGTTTGGTGAACTCCTTCCCATCCCGGATCATGAGGGTGGTCTGGTCCACCTTGGCAAGCCAGGCACCCTCCTCCACCACGTCCCGATCCGCCCCCACCCGTTCGGCGATCCACAGAGAAAGGTTGACCAGTCGCTCGGTTTTGTCATACAGGGTGCCCAGACGTTCCACCCAGAACACCCCTTTCAGCATGGGAATCCGGTCTTTCATCGGGATTTTCAGATCTTCCTCAAAATAGAACCGGGCGTCTTCCAGCCGGGCCCGAACCACCCGTTCCACCCCCTTTCGGACCTCATCGGCGCGGTCCGCAGGCATGTTCATGGGGGCCAAAAACACGGGCGCCAGGTTGCCCTCCGCCGTGCGCGCCCCGAAATACCGCTGGTGCTGCTTGAGGGCGGTGAGGATCACCACGTCGGGAAGATCAAGAAACACCGGGTCGAATTCCCCCATCACCGATTCCGGATATTCCAGAAGATGGGTATTCTCCAGAAGGAGTTCCTGGTCCTCAATCCGTTCCACGGCCCGCATCCGGGCGAGTTCATCCATCCGGCGGGCAAGCCGGTCTTTGCGCCTTTCGGGGTCCACCACCACGCCGGCCTCTTCCAGAAGGTGTTCATAGTCCCGGGCGTGGGGGATTTCGAGGTGCGGACGAACGAAGCGGTGACCACGGCTTTCGCGCCCCGCAGAAAGACCGGCGAAAGAAAGGTTGAGGACCTCGTCGTCGAGAAGGGCCACCAGCCACCGGATGGGGCGAGGGAATCGCACCCCCTCTCCGTTCCAGCGCATGGTTTTGGGGAATTCCAGTGAAGCAAGAAGGTGAGGGATACCGTCTTCCAGGAGTTCCCGGGCGGTTTTTCCACCCCGGCGCACCACCGCCACCACATACACCCCTTTCTCCCGCTCCTCCACCTGCAGGGCATCCAGGGGGACACCGAGTTTTCGGGCAAATCCTTCGGCTGCGGGGGTCCAGGCATCACCCTTCCGGGCCACGTGAAGGGGTGGCCCCTGGACTTTCTCCTCCCATGCCTCCTGTTCCGGAGCCACATCCGCAAGCACCGCAAGACGCCGGGGGGTTCCGAGCACCCGCAGCGAACGAAAGGGCAACCGGGAGGATTGGAAAAAGGTTCGGAAGGCCCGGTCGAGCTGGTGCAGTGCCTGTTCCACAGCCCAGACGGGCAGTTCCTCCGTGCCCACCTCCAGAAGAAAGGACCGGTATGCACTCACGGATTCACACTCCCTTCGTGATCGGAAACGGCCTTATGATACAGCCCCCTGCCCGTACGGTTGAACCAGAACTGGGTCCTTCAGACAGGTTCCCTTTTCGTTGAGCAAAAGGGATCTCCAATGTCGATTTCCAGAATGGAGGATCACCATGGATGGTTCCTCCCTCATCCCCTATGCTGACTGCGTCAAACAGGAGGTGGAAAGGATGAAATCTCTCATCGGACTCGTCGGGCTTGCTCTGGTGATGGAGGCCTGCTCACCATCTCCTCCCCACCTTACACCCACCGAATGGTTCGCAGGGGGATATGAACAGCATCAGGGAAAAACCGTGTGGCTTGGAGGTTTCCTCCACGAAGCCGGTCCCATTCTGATGGACACCATGCAGGGATCGGACATCCTGGGCCTCCGGGGGACCTACCTCCTCTGGATTCTGGATGGCCATGACACCGTATGGGCCTTTGTCCTGAAGGGACCTATCCCCCAGAACCTCGAACCCGGGATGGGTGTATGGGTGCGTGGGAAAGGGGATGGGGAGATCCTTGTTGTGGAACAGGGGACCGACATTGTCCCCCACCCCGCCACCCACTACACCGGCGAAGTCCTCTCACCCCAGGCTCTGCGCAAACGCCTCCCTCCACCGGAAAAATAGCCGGAGAGAACCCTCAGTCCCCCCCGGCATCCTCCCGGGCAAACTCCGCCTCAAGCTCCTCGATCTCCCGGCGCAGACGTTCCAGACGGTCCTCCGGTGTCTCCCGTCGGCGGATTTTCTCCCGCACCTCCTCTCCCGAATAGGGGGTGAAGAGGCTCGCCAGGGCCGCCCCGAACACCGCACCGGTGAGAAAGGCCAGAAACCGTTTCATATCGCCTCCTCAGTGATGCTCCGGATGAAGGGAGTCCTCCAGATGGGGATCGGAAACCGGAACCACCGGAATGTTCCGGAGAAACAGGGCATAGAGGAAAAGGAAGAGCCCTGCAAAGCCCAGGAATCCTCCGATCTCCCAGATGCCCACAGGGGCCCCGGGATTGCCGTGAACCGTCGTCCAGACGGTGGGGACAATCTCCAGCACCCGTGCGAGATAGATTCCCAGAAGGACCACCAGGGCCACCGGCCCCACAATCCAGGGGGTCACCTTCGTCTTTTTCGGAATAAGCACAATGAAGGGAAGAAACCAGGCAGTCGTGAAGGCGCTCCAGAGATAGGGCTTCCAGGGCTCCACAAACCGGGTGAACAGGTATTCCGTCTCTTCCGGCAGACGACCGTACCAGATCACGAGAAGCTGTGACCAGAACAGATAGGCCCAGAAGGTGGAAAAGGCAAACACCGCCTTGCCGAGGTCGTGGAGGGTGGCCTCGTGGAACACCTCCCGAAGGGCGCCCTTTCGGAGAAGAAGCACCACCAGAAGGGTGGCCACCACACCCGCCAGGAACAGGCTCCAGAAGAAATAGCCCCCGAACATGTTGGAATAGAAAATGGGGTCCATGCCCATCACCATGTCAAACCCCACGGTGCTCCATCCCCAGGCAAACACCAGGGCATACACCACTCCCACGTTCACAAGCCGCTTCCGGATGCCTGCAAGCTCTTCCTCCGTGAGATCGCCGAACCGGGCAAGCCATCCCTTCCGCATCTCCGGCAACACCCCCGCATCCGCCTTGAGGGAAAGATACAGGAGATAGAGGGCGAGACCGGAAATCAGGGTCACGATCACCAGGTTGCGCACCGTGAAAAAGGGCAGGTTAACCCACACCTCCGGGTGGTGATGATGAACGTGTCCACCCACCCAGTAATAGAAGTCTCCCAGTTTCAGGAACAGGAGGAGCCAGAGGAAATAGGCCACGGGGATCAGGGCACCCAGGGCTTCCGCGGGACGGATGACGTGACGGCCCCAGCGGGCATACACCACCCGAATGGCCGTGGCAAACAGCACGCCCCCGTGGGCAAGCCCCAGCCAGAGAAACCCGTTGGTCGCCAGAATAAACCAGAGACGCTCATGGTTCAGCATAAAGGCGACCGGAAGACTGAGGATCCCGATCGCCATCAGGACATACGCCACCCAGAGCATCCGGTTCACACTTCCCTCCTTCACGTGGAGAAAGGCCAGTTCTTTGCGATCCAGGGTCATGGATTTCCTCCCTGCTGAACAAACCGGAGATACCGGATCACCGACCAGCGTTCTTCCGGGGTGAGGGTGTAATAGTACGGCGGCATCAGGGCTTTTCCACCCTGACGGATCACCTCATAAAGGTAACCGTCGGGACGAAGGCTGGGGTCCGTGTAGATCCCTCCCCGAAGGTCCGGAGGTGTGAGGGCAGGGATGCGCTGGGGAACGGGTCCGGCTGTCCGGAAATCGCCATGACAGGGCCGGCACGCCCGCATCCAGAGGGTTCGGCCCCGATCCACCACCTCTGGCGTCGCAGGCAACGGATTCCTCAGGATTTTTCCGGCCTCCTCATGACTCCGCTTGGGCTCCCACACCACGTTCCGGGGGATGGCTCCCTCCGGAGGGGCGGGATGAAGGACCTCATAGGGCTTCACGGAAGCCTGATCCACCATGTTATCCCACCACCAGGGCAAACGCGCCGTCTTCGGCGCCGGTGCGATCTCCACTTCCGGACCCTTAGGGGTCAGGTTCAAAAATCCGAGAACGAGCAGGATGGTCATCCCTCCACCTCCCAGCTGTGAATGTCCACCGCCTGAAAAGACCGGAAGATTTCCCGAACCGTCTGCTCCTTCTCCCCCGAAACGCCTTCCACCAGCACGCCGAAGTGATCGTCGGAAACGCGGGGGTCATAGGGCGCATACGACGTCGCGTCCCGCCGGGGAATCCGGGCCGTCCAGAGGAGTCCCACCAGGTTGAAGATCGCCCCAAAGAGCACCATGAGCTCGAAATAGATGACCACGTACGGAGGGATGGACACCACCGGCTTTCCGCTGAAGATCATGGGCCAGGATACGGAAACCCAGGTGGTGAGCACCACGGCGGTGAGGATGCCCAGAAGCGCCCCCGTGAGGGTGAACCACTTCACCCGGGAATCCCGGGGCATCCACCGATCTTCCAGACCGGGAAAGGTGGTGGGCCCGAAGAAAACCGGGTGAAAGCCCCGCTCCCGGAGGGCATCCATCGCCTTTTCCGCATCGTCCAGAAAGGCGAACACCCCCAGAAGGTTCTTCATGCCACAGCCTCCTCTTTTGCCCTCTCCCGGCGGGGAGGCGGCGTGATCTCTTTGAGCTCGGCGATGGGGAGATAGGGGATCAGCTTCATGCCGGAGAGCCACCAGAAGAAGAACCAGCCAAAGCTTCCTGCAAGGATCGCAAGTTCCACCAGACTGGGCGCGTAATAGCCCCAGGCGAAGGGGATGAATTCGTGGGAGAGGGACTGGGCCACGATGTTGTAGCGCTCAAAATACATCCCCACGTTCACAAGCAGGGAGATCACAAACAGGGCAAGTTCGTTCCGCCGGATTTTCTTGGAGAACACGAAAAGGGGCGTCACCACGTTGCAGAACACCATGAGCCAGAAGGCCCAGGCGTAGTGTCCGGTGGCCCGAAACACGAACTGCTCCCACTCGTAGGGGTTTCCACTGTACCAGGCAATGAAGAACTCGGTGATGTAGGCATAGGAGACGATCATCCCCGTGAGAAGCATGAGTTTGGCCAGGTTTTCCAGGTGGTTCAGCGTGATGTGGTCCCGGAGATAGGGGAACACCCAGCGCAGGATCACCGAAAGGGTGATCACCATGGCCACGCCAGAGAAAATGGCACCCGCCACGAAATAGGGGGCGAAAATGGTGGCATGCCATCCCGGCACGATGGACATGGCAAAGTCCCAGCTCACCACCGAGTGCACGGAAAGGACGAGGGGCGTGGCGAAAGCGGCGAAATAGAGATAGGCCTTCCGGTAGTTCTTCCACTCCAAATGGGAGCCCTGGAAGTTGAGAGAGAGCAGTTTGTAGAGGGTTTTCTTCCAGCCGGTTGCACGGTCCCGCGCCGCAGCAAAGTCCGGAATGGAACCCACATAGAAGAAAATGGCCGACACGGTGAGATAGGTGGTCACCGCGAACACGTCCCAGACCAGGGGGGATTTGAAGTTGATCCAGAGCTTCCGGCCGAAGTCAAAGGGGAAAAGCCAGTAGAACTTCCAGATCCGCCCCAGGTGGATGAGGGGGAAGAGCCCTGCCGTGAGCACGGCGAACACGGTCATGGCCTCGGCCAGGCGGTACACCGCCGCCCGCCACTTGCTCCGGAAAAGATAAAGAATGGCGGAGATCAGGGTTCCGGAGTGGGCGATCCCCACCCAGAACACGAAGGTGGCGATATACACCCCCCATCCCACCGGATTGTTCAGGCCCGTCACCCCCATGCCGGTGCGGATCTGATAGGCCAGCGCAAGCCCGGCCAGGGCGATCAGGGCCAGGTTGATCCCCTGGACCAGAAGATACCGGGGCCCCGGAGGCTCAAAGAGAAACCGCAGGGCGTCATCCGTGATCTTTCTGTACGTCATGGCCCTCCTCCCAGAGCTCTTTCAGATACACCACCGAAGGCTGGGTGTTGGTTTCTTCCAGAATCCGGAACCGGCGAGGATCCCGGGACATGGACACGATCTGGCTTTCGGGGTCCCGGAAGTTTCCGAACACGAGGGCTTCTGCGGGGCATGCCTGCACGCAGGCCGGGAACACGTCACCGTCCTTCACCAGACGCCCTTCGTCTTTGGCGTGGTCCTTGGCATACCGGATCCGCTGATAGCAGAAGGTGCACTTCTCCATCACGCCCCGTTCCCGCACGGAAATGTCCGGGTTGAGCTGCCAGTTCAGGGGTTCTGGCCACTCAAAGGTGAACCAGTTGAACCGCCGGACCTTGTAGGGACAGTTGTTGGCGCAATACCGGGTCCCCACACACCGGTTGTACACCTGCTCGTTGAGACCATCCGGGTCGTGATAGGTGGCGATCACCGGGCAGACGGATTCACAGGGGGCGTTTTCGCACTGCTGGCACATCATGGGAACGAAGTGAACCCGGTGGGACGATTCGGCGAAATACCGCTCCACCCGGATCCAGAACATCTCCCGGCCCTGGGCCATGGGCTGTTCACCCACCCAGGGGATGTTGTTCTCCGACATACACGCCACCACGCAGGCCGAGCATCCGGTGCACTTTTCGGTGTCCACCACCAGGCCCCAGTGATAGGGACTCTCTTTGTAGCGCTCCGTGTAGGCGTCGTGGCCGTACGATTCCCAGAAGGCGGCACTCCTCGGATGCTTCTCCCGGAACTCCTCTTCAAAAGAGGGAAGTTCTTTCCCCCGATTTTTGTGCCACTCTTCCAGGGTCATCACCCCCACCACATCCCGTCCACCCGTGGTGGTGGCCCCATCCGTGTGGGCCAGGATCACCCGTCTTCCGGTAGGTTCCACCGAGACCGGCAGGGTGTGGGAACCGTTGACCAGGGCAAAGGTGTTTACACCCCGTCCCCGGGCATACCGTCCAAAGGACCGGTGACCCTGACCGCTTTCCACCGCCAGAACCTTCCGGGGGAGACGGGGGTTGAAGCGAACGGGCACCTCCGCTTCTCCTTCGGATGTTTTGACCCGGATGACCTGGCCTTCCTTCACGCCGAGTTCCCCGGCATCCTCCGGATGGACCTCGGCGACATTCCGCCAGGAGACCTTGATCACCGGGTGGGGTACCTCCTGAAGCCAGGGACGGTTTGCGAGCTTTCCGTCCCAGAAGCGAAGGGAAGGATAGGCCACCAGCGTCCACGCCCTTTCCGCCAGCGTGGGACGTTCGGGAGGCTCGTGATTCCGCAGGCGGAGGGGTTTCGCCGGGACGTCCACGAAAAGCCCGCCCCGTTTGCGTACCTCCACCCAGAAGGACTCAAAATCACCCTGGCCATATCGGGCATGAATGCGCCGCCAGCGCGCCGTGAGGGCTTCCTGGAAGGAACCGGGAAGGGAAAGGCCATAGCGGCGCCCCACCTCCAGCAGGAGATCGCCCGTGCTCCGGGCGTCAAAATGGGGCACGGGTTGCATCCCCGGCTGAATGAGCGTGAATACACCGGGACGGGGCTCCAGGTCTCCCCAGTCCTCAAAGGGATGGCGGGAGGGGAGAACCAGATCCGCCTCTTCGGCCGTCTCGTCCAGGAAGGGCGAGAGCACAGCAAGGAAGTCCAGTTTCTTCCGGAGTTCTCCGAAGTCTTTCCGGACATAGGCCGGGTTCCGGTCCACCACCAGAAGGCCCCGGATCCTCTCCCCCAGAGAGGCATAAAAAGCTTCCCACTCCTCGGGGTCGGTCACCCGGTCCCAGGCCTGCGGACCCTCAAAGCGCAGGGCCTCCTCGCCGCCCAGAAGCACCGTCAGGGCCAGGGCCGCATACCAGAGGGCCTCGTCTCCCGCCCGGGGAGCCAGATCTCCTCCCAGGACCAGGGGTTTCCGGGCGTGGAGGAGATCGTCGGCGAGTTTCTCAAACGCCTGAGGATCCATGCCTGCAGCCCGGAGGTCTTCCTCGTGGTACTGGGCGGCAAAGGTGGCGATGGGACCGGTGATTCCTTTCTTCTCGACGACCTTCTGGAGCAGAAGCCCGGCCACCATGTGTTCCGTTCCGGGCCGGACGGCGAACCGCCGATCTGCCTTGAGTCCCGTGAGGGACGTCCGGCTTTCCACCTGGACGTGGCGAAGTCGGGGATTCTCCACCCGACGACGGGCATACACCCGGGTGATCTCCACCGGCGAAAGCCAGGTGTCCAGAAAATCCGCCCCGAAGGAGACCACGAGATCGGGGACCTCGAAGTCAAAGCGGGGCGTTTCATCATAGCCCAATAGCCTGCGGGAAGCCCGCCGGAGAGCGGTGGGGGCAAAGGCCTCCTCCATCACCACCCAGGCCCCATGCTCCCGGAGAAGATCCAGGAGTTCTCCGAGGGCTCCCGTCACCGGACCGGCCAGCACCCCCAGAGCGCGGAGGTCTTGAGGAAGACGGTCCCGGAGGACCTGGAGGGCCTCCTCCCATTCAATTTCCACAAGGTTCCCGTTTTTCCTCAGGAGGGGTTTCTTCACCCGGTCGGGGTTATAGAGCCCCTGCAGCGCACTCTCCCCCCGCATGCAGTGCCGTCCCCCCGAGATGGGATGATCGGGGTTCCCCTCCACCTTGATGAGACGCCCTTCCCGGGCCTTCAGGAGAAGGCCGCACCCTGCCGGGCATTCCGTACAGGCAGAGGCGTACCAGACCGGCTCCCCTGGGATGATGTTTTCGGGGGGCACAAGCTGGGAGATCAGTTTCTCCACGTTGTCCTGACCGGGTTTGCACGCCGCAAGACCGGCCGCCGTGGCTCCCGTCAGTTTCAAAAACTCACGCCGACTCAGCTTCATCTCGACCCTCCTCACTTGTGACAGGTCCAGCACTCAAGGGGTGCGTTGTTTTCACGGTGGCAGCTCACACACCAGCCCATGGTGAGGGGGGCCTGTTTTTCCACCACCACCATGGTCTCCACCGGACCGTGACAGGTCTGGCACTCAATCCCGGCTTTGACATGACGTTTGTGAGAAAAATACACGTGATCGGGCAGGTCGTGCACCTTGATCCATTCAATGGGCCGCTGCTCGTTCCAGTAGGCAAGGAGTTTGTCCACCTCTTTCTGTTTGGCGGTATCCGCCAGGGGAAACCGGTGGCATCCCACACAGCGCATCACCGGAGGAACACCGGCATGGGGGGATTTGTCCGCATAGGCGTGGCAGAACTGACAGTCGATCCCGAGCTTTCCCGCATGGGTCGCGTGGCTGTAGGCGATGGGTTGCTGGGGGGCATAGGGCCGGGTGCGGCCTCCAATCCCCCACATGGCTCCGGCCAGCAAGAGAACAGCGATCAAGCCTCCTGTTCCCACAAGTACCCCTTTCAAGACTCCGCTCCTTGTTCAGGGATCATCCGACCGAACCCCTCCGTGCTGGCTGGCGTTCCCGCCAGGCCACGATCTCCTTGATCAATACTTCCGCCTGAATCACCGTCTCATTGGCCTTGTTGAAGAAATAGTTCCGGACAATCAGGGCGGGGATGGCGATGATGAGGCCGAAGGCCGTGGTGAGCAGGGCTTCGGCGATTCCACCGGCCACCACCTCCGGACCGCCGCTTCCCGTAACCACGATGCTGTAGAAGGCGTTGATGAGCCCGATCACCGTTCCCAGGAGCCCCAGAAGGGGAGAGATGGCCACGATGGTGGAAAGCATCGGGAGGGAACGCATCAGGCGAGGACGCTCCTGGATCAGGGCGATCTCCATGATCTCCTGAAGACTCCCGGCATCCAGGTGGAGGTTCTGCAGTCCAGCCTGGACCACCCGGACGAGGGGAGCATCTCCCGTGAGAAAAGGCGCCAGGGCCTGCTGGGGCTTCCCGGTCTGAAGCCCGGCCCGCAGAGCGCTGTGAAGGCGATCAAAGTTCACCCGGTGGGTGAAGAAAAACACAAACCGCTCCAGGGTGAGGGCCACAAACACCACGGACGTGAGAAGAAGGGCCATCATCACCCAGGAGGAAAGAAAGATGTCCACGACGCTCCGACCGAGAATCATGCTACCCTCCCTGTGAGGTCATCCCGTACTGTTCCATCAAACGAAGCACACGGTTCCGGAGATCCTGGTCCGGGGCCACACTGGCCGCATATTGAAGAAGCTGCTGGGCCTGACCGGTGTCCCCTTTCTTGAGATAAAGATCGGCAGCCAGCATGAGGGTTTCCACCCCGTCCCGGGTGCGCCCCGCTTTGAGATAGGCCACCGCAAGATTTTTCATGGCATCCGGCATCACGTCCGAATCCGGAAATTCCTCTCGCAGGGTTTCCAGCACGGAAACGGCTCTGGGGTATTCCCCCATCTGGATGAGGACCGTACCATACCCGAAGAGGGCCTGCTCCCGCCGCTCGCTGAAAAAGGTGAGGTATTTCTCATACGCGGACGCGGCCTCCTTCCACATGGAAAGGGCCATGTAGATCTGGGCTGCGTTCATCAGGGCTTTTTCCGCCAGGGGGCTTTTCGGAAAGTCGATGGCCACCTGTTCAAACACCCGGGCTGCCTCCTCTTTGTCCCCCTGCTGATAGAGGGCTGCCGCCCGATCAAAAAGCGCCTGGGCCGCAAGATCGGACGAGGCAAACTTCTTCCCGAACTCCCGGACCCGCGTGGAATCCTGCGATGAAAGGGCATAATAGGCCTGTTCCATCGCCTGCTGGACGTTGTCTTTCATGGGATGGTAAGGGTAGAGCTGGAGAAACTTTTCATAGGTGGCGATGGCAGCCTGGTAATCCCCCTGGTTATAGTGGATCTGCCCCAGACGGAAGAGGGCTTCGGGGGTGCGGGGGTGATCGGGATGGCTTTCGATCAGCCACTGGAGAAGGGACTGGGCCTGCTCGTATTTCCCCGCCCGGGCATAGAGGTCCCCGGCACGAAAGGCGGCTTCCGCCGCCCGGGGGGAGGAGGGAAAGGTTTTGACCAGTTTCTCCCAGACGTTCACCGCATCGCCGTAATATTTGAGGGCAAAGGCGGACAGCCCCTTGTAAAACATGGCCTGGGGCGTGACCTGTTCGTCTTTCGGCGCCAGCTGCTCCACGGCGGTGAAGGAAGCGTAGGCGGAATCATACGCCCCCGTGTTGAACTGCGCCACCCCGAGACCCAGGTAGCTCTGGACCAGAAGGGCGGTGTCCTCCGCCACCCGGACCACCTCCTGAAAGGTCTCTTTGGCCACGCCATCCCGGTTCTGACGGAGATAGCACCAGGCCAGACCGCTCCGGGCATACCCCATGAGGCGGGGATCGGGGGGTTCGGCATCCACCACCTTGCGGTAGAGGGTTTCGGCCACCGCCACACTCCCCACATTATACAGGGCTTCCGCAAGGGCGAAGGTGTAATAGGCGCTCCACAGGGGATTGCCTTCCCCCAGAAGACGCTGGTACATTCGTCCGGCCGCCGTGGCCACCTCCCCGGGCCGGGAAGCCACCAGGGCTTCTAGGAGGAGGGCGGCACCGGGACCGACCAGGGGATGATTGGGCCGTCCGTTTTTCACCAGGTCGTCGGCAAACCGGATGGCCTCATCCCACGCCTGCAGTTCCTTGGCCACCGCCGCAGCCAGGTAGTTCCCGGTTTCCCCCTCACCGAGGAGGGCAAACATGGAGGGGAGCTGCTCCAGCAGGTCCATCACCCGGCCGGTGTCGCCGTTGGCCCAGGCAGCGTTCACCATCTGGACCGTGGCCATGGCGTTGAGGAGGGCGTCTTCCTTGAAGGCGCGGGCCTGCTGAAGCAGGGCATACACCTGAACGGTGTCCGTCCGCTCCAGATGAAACCGGGCCACACCGGCGAAATAGGCTGCGTAAGGGGCATAGGAAAACGTGCCGTCCTGGGCAAGGTTTTTCAGGGTGGTGTACGCCTCTTCATGGTCGTCGTTGAGGAACGCCCCCACCCCCAGGAGAAACCGGACCCGCGGGACGAAGGGGTGATCCGGGTAATCGGCAAGAAACCGCCGGGCCTTGAGGACGGCACCCGAGGGATCCCCATACAGCAACAGGGTTTCGATCATGCCGTAATCGGCCAGGGCTTTGAGATCGCCCGGGAGGTCCGCCTTGAGTTTCTGATACACCTCCAGGGCTTCCCGGGGTTCCAGCAGCTCGGTCATCACCCGGGCGGCCAGGAGCTGTCCGAGGGGCGTGGGCACTGAGGAGAAATCCGCTTTGGCCGCTTCGAGATCTCCGGCCAGGTAATGATAGATGCCCTGAACCAGAGGGTACCCCCAGTATTCTTCAAAGAGGGGATAGTTTTTGAGACGTTCCGCCACGTCCCGGAGACGGAAGGTGTCCCGATCAAAGAGATAGGTGAGACCCAGGACGACCAGCACGGGAGGTTCCAGATAGGAGCCCCGAACGTCCTTCGCAAGCCTTTCCGCTTCTTTCCTCACCCTCCGGAAATCGCCCCGGTGGAACTGGACCTCAAGGAGACGAAACCGGAGTTCGGGCTCAAAGGGGGTGCCCCGGAATGTCCCCACAAGATCCTGATACAGGGATTCGGCCCGGGCCACCTCACCCCGGGCAAAGGCCGCCTCTGCGCGGAAAAACTGATCCGCCACTGAAGGAGAAAGGGAAACCACCAGCACCAGTCCGAGAAGTCCCATCACCCTTCCAGAGAAAGAATCCGCACAAGTCTGCCACGGGCCCGGTGCACCTGTCCCGTGATTTCCTCCACCATGAGTTCATACCCGTACATTCCTTCCGGCACCACCCGCCCCGAGGCATCCCGTCCATCCCACTCCACCTGCAGGGGAGGATCACCTGTGCCTTCAAACACTCGCACGAGTTCCCCGGTGGACCGCCGGAGGGTCATGCGCCACCGGCGCACGGGCGTCCGGGTGGAAATGAGGAGACGGATCCTGACCAGTTCCCGCCCGGGCTCCTCCACCACATCCGGTGTGGCCTGGGCCCGCACACCAAAACGGATCTGACGCATTTTCAGGGCCACCCGCTGGGAGGGGTCGAACACATCCCGCCGGCCGTAGGGGTAACTGTAGGCATACTGGATGTCCAGCACCCAGGGGTCCATGGTGTAGGAGAGATTCAGTCCTGCCGAAACGTTCCGGTTGTCCACACCCCCGGCCAGGGCAAAGAAGGACAGAGGCTGGAACCGGGCGCCGATGCCCCAGCTGGCATCGTATCCCGCCGGCCACACCACCGAAGCCATCCAGGAAAGCCAGGGATAGGGTTCCAGAAGCAGGCCTCCCCGGAGGGTCACGGGGAAGGTGACCTGTTCGGTGTTCATCCGGACGGCCGGGGGCACGAGGTTGTCCACCGCGAGCCCCAGGGCCAGCATCTCATGAAGCCGGAACACAGTCCCCACATTGAGTCCCACTCCGGCACCGGTGTAGGGGTGGGCCTGGGCATACACCACCTTCATGGAAGCTCCCATGCCCCACCGCCAGGAAAACCGCCAGGCGAAGCCCACCAGGGCCTTGGCGAGAAGGAAGCGAAACGTTCCCTGAGGCTGCTGCACATCGTTGAAGCGCTGGATCTCGTCCGTCTGATAAGCCAGAAGATGGAGACCATACCCTCCCTGTCGGAAAGGCACGGCCATGAACCCCGCAAAATCCTGGACCAGTCCGAAATGCCGGCCATAGCCCGCCGCGGTCTCCAGGCCTTCCAGGTCATACAGCACGGCCGGATTGTAGAAAAAGCCCTCAGCACCGTGGAACCAGGCTTCCAGGGCATGCCCCACCGCATAGGTGGAGGCAAGACCGCTTTCCGTGTCCATATAGGACCAGGAACCTCCGGCCACAGCCACCAGCATCCAGATCACCATACCACGGCCACCATTCGTTTGGCAAAAAGAATCACCCGTCCACCGGAGCCCACCACCCGGTAGGTGAGCATATAGGGTCCCTGGGCCACACGACGGCCCTTCCCGTTGGTTCCATCCCACACCACCACCTGACGGACACCCGGAGAAAGCTCACCGGAGGAAAGGGTTTTCCGCCAGGCCGGTGCACCGGTAAGGTCATACAGCACGAGTTCGGCATAGGCGATGTCCTGCACCGCAGGCACAAAGATCATAATGTTGGCTTTTCCGGGTGGGCTGGTGAGGGGGTTGGGATACATGAGGAGCACGCTGTCCGTCACCGTGAGGGTCCAGAGTTCCGCGGTATCCTGGAGGGCACCGTGAGACACCACAACACGGGCCTGCTGAAGCCCCAGGGTGAGGGGGGCCTGATAATAGAACCGGGCCACCCCCGATGAGTCCGTGGTGGCCACCGTTCCCAGGAGCGTTCCCGGTCCGGAGAGGCTTGCCTGAACCTGCGCGGCCGGAACCGGGACACCGCCCGCCGCCTCCACGTGGACCTGCAGGGTTTCCCACCCGCCCGGACTCACCGTGTCCGTCTGGGGGAAGACCCACAGGGTCTCTGCCAGAAGGGTCACGGGGATCAGAGTGACACCCGACCGGACGGAAGGGCTGTCCACATCCACCCCTTCCACACCCCAGGTCCCCACCCGGTTGAAGGAAACCTGAAAGGTCAGGGTGTTTCCTGTGCCAAAACTGGCCTGAGGGGGTGTGCTGGCCCCCACAGCTGGCACAGGCGAAAATTCCAGAGCAAAGGTATGGGATCCAAAAGGCGTCGTGGAGGCCACAGGGTTAAAAAGGGAATCCACCAGCACGAGATCCACGTTGAAGGGCACGTTCACACTCTGGCTTGCGGGCGTTCCCGTCTTGCCCCGGCCGGTTGTGTCCCCGGGAAACAGCGTCTCGCCCGGTGCGAGAAGAACCACGCCCCGGGCCGCAGAGGGAAAGGCCACCACAGAGGCAGCGGTGTCCTCGCCCGGACCTCCCTGAAGGATCACGAAAAAGGACGAGTCGGCCACACGGGGGCGAATCCGCAGGGTGTCACCCGTGGACAGAACCGGCCCTCCCTGCACATCGGCCAGTCCGCCAGTACCCTGACCGTTCACCGGAACGATTATGAAGGAGTCCGAGGCCCCGGGGACCGGATTCCCGAAGGTGTCCACAAGTTCAACCACGTAGGGGATGGGCTGGTCCACGGGATACCGGTCCGGCGCCGGGAGGCCCACCCGTCGCCATCCCGGATATCCTCCATCCAGGCTCTGCCCCGGAAGAAGGAGGACCACGTCCGCATAGGGGCCGGGAGAGACGGTGAAGGAAGATGAGGTGTCCGTAAGGCCTCCGGGAGCCGTGGCCGTCAGCGTGTACGTCCCGGCACGGTAGACCTGAAGACTTCCCTGCGCCACCCCCTGCTGCATGGCCAGAGAAAGAGGAGTGTAGTATTGCGTCCCCATGGGCACCCCCGCCTCCAGAAGCTGGAGGCTCACCACGCCCGAAAGGGAGGTGTCCAGCCCACCAGCCGTGAACCGGGCCTCAATCCGGACGGGCACACGGTCCACCGCCTGAAACGCAGACGGGACCTGAATGATCAGTGTGTCGGCTGCGAACAGGAGAAGCCCCCACATGATGGAGGTGAGTATACGCAATCCGTGCCAAACTTTCAATCCTTGAAGGTTCCGCTTCCTTACACCATAATTGAGCCAACACACCGCAAAACAGGAGGTAGCCCATGCGGCGAATGATCATGGTGGCGGCGATGATGTTCGGGATCGGGCTTCTCGGAGCCCAGGGAGCCTGCGGTCAGCAGGTGGACCTCACCCCTCTCCAGAACCAGATCGCCGAAATCCAGAAACAGGTGCAGGACCTCTCCTCCAAAGTGGAAGGGCTCCAGGTGGTGGAAGGCGAGGGGGGGAAAGCCGTGGCCGTGGACACCAAACCCCTTGAGGACAGGATCGCCAAACTGGAAAAGAAGGTGTCCACCCTTGAACAGCAGGTGAGCAGCCTCTCCGCCAAACTGGACCGGGTGGAAAAGGCGGTGAAGTCCCTTGCCAAATAACAGGAGGTGGGACATGAAATGGACCCAACGTCTTCTTCCCGTTGCCGTGGTGGCCCTGTCCTTCTGGGCCTGCCCTGACGGTGACACCACGAATGGGGATGTGCCCGGGATGCCGGAAAATTTGACCGCCACGTCCAACTCCGGGACGGACCTCATTCTGACCTGGAGTGTGGGTGCCGGTCCGGTGGATCCGGAAAGCTTCTTCATCTATTTTAACAACACCAAGATCGCCTCGGTCCCCGGCACCCAGACCACCTACACGGTGTCCAGTGCGGATCTCGGAACCTATGGCGTGAGCGCCTGGGCCAACGGGAACGAGAGCGACAAAGCCACGGTTTCCACCGTTCCCGTGGAGACTTCCAACCTCCAGGTGTACGAACTCAACTCCACCGGCGGACCCAGCGGGATCTATGTGGATAACAGTTTCAACGCCCAGACCATCAGTGTGTGCGATGCCAGTGCGCCGTCCATGATGGACCTCTATTTCACGGATGACGCGGCTGGAGTGGATGTGGGCCTGGTGTATTTCAAGAGCGCTTCGCTGATCACCCAGGATGGCGGCTGGCCTGCCTGCAACAATCCCCCCTCCGGCCAGTGGAAAACCGCCTATGTGGCACGGGTTCAGAGCTTTAACGGCATCGCCGACCCCGGAAACAGCCAGGAGACCCAGGTGTTCTCCGGCGCTGCCGAGTTCGTGTTCAAGGTCAACGTGGGCGGAAACTGGCACTACGGCTATTTTGCCACCAGCACACCCGACGCCGCATCCCAGAGCGTGACCCTCACCACCTTCAAGGTCTCGCCCATTCCGGGATTCAAGAAGATCCAGTGAGCCGTCCCCTTTTAGCGGACGAACTCTTCGGGGGAGGCTTTGCCTCCCCCTTTTTTTCTCCGGGTTTCCTTGAGGCCCTCCAGGAAACCTTCGGACCCCTCCAGAGGGTTTCCTCCGTCCACGTCATTCTCCGGAAACGCCCCGGCTTTGCCCACCTCCAGGCCCTTCCCCACGGCCATCCCGGCATCCCCCCGGATGCGGAGCCCCTGGATCTCGACGCATGGAAAGGGGGCTTTTCGGGGCGGATCGGGCGCATTGAGGTGGTGGATCGGTTTCAGCGAGCCCACGGTACGACCTTTCGACGGATCGATCTGGTGGAGACGGTCATCCTGCTGGACGGAACGTGGGCAGAGGCGGAACGGCAGATGCGGAAAAGTCTCCGGGAACAGGTGCGACAGTCCCGTCGAAAGGGGGTGGAGGTTCTTCCCCTCACGGACGAGGACCTCCCTCGCTTTTTCGCGCTGGTGGAACACACCCACAGGAAGCGCCACGGCGTGAATCCGCCCCCCAAAACGTTTCTCCGCGCCCTGTGGAACCATGGCCAGGACCACCTGGTGGCCCTCAAGGCCGTCCAGGGGGAGCGGATGCTCTCGGGGCTGTGGATCCTCACATCCCGGGACGAGTGGTTTGCCTATCTCCAGGGGACCGATCCGGAAGGGTATCCCCTGCGGGCAAGTCCCCGTCTGTTCTATGAGGCCATCCGCATGGCCCATGCAGCGGGGGTCCGCCTGTTCTCCATGGGGGTCACCCCTCCGGGAAACGAACGCCTTCGTTTCTTCAAAGAGAGTCTGGGGGGACGACCCTACCGTTATCCTCTCTGGGTGTGGGAACATCCGGTGTATGGCGTTTTGCGACGGACTTACCGGAGTTTGAAAAAGCTTGCGGGCTCAGGGGAAATTGAGGTGGAAGGATAGAATTCCCCGTCCAGAATCCATCCCTCCGGGGGCAGAGGCAGTTCGGTCCCCGGCCGGGGGACCACCACCTGGGCATGGGCCCGGGCACCGGGGCAAAATCCCCAGTCATCCTCTTCACCCGTGAAGGCATAGGCCGCACCCGTGAGACGCAGAAGGACTTCCTGGAAAGGGACTTCTTCTTTCGCCGCTCGCACGAGATACGCCACGTCAAAGGGCATACCGTCCGAACCGTAGGCGTGGGGGAGCTGACGGGCGGACAGCCGGGAGAGGGGGTTGTTTCGCTCTGCACGCTTCCGGCCCAGTCGAAGTTCGTACATCCCCCCCGGCTGACCCCAGCGGCGTTTGAAGTTGGGTTGCACCGAAAGGCGCACGCCCAGCTCACCCAGGGCGTCCAGGGCTTCCTCCGAGGGGAACTCCACGTGTTCCAGACGGACCTTCCGAAGATTCATCCCGTCCCGGGCCAGGCGAGAAAGCACCCGGATGGCCTGGTGGATCGCCCGGTCTCCGATGGCGTGCATGGCCACTTCAAGATCCCGCTCGGCCGCCCACCGAAGGCGGGACAGGAGCTGCCGGTCAGAATAGAGCAGGACCCCGCTGGTCCCGGGATCATCCGCATAGGGCTCCTCAAACGCGGCGGTCCGCCCCCCCACCGATCCGTCCAGAAAGAGTTTGATCCCCGCAACCCTCAGGCGGTCGTCCCCGAAGCCTCCCGGGAGATGGAGCTTTTGCAGAACCCCCCGATCTTCGTCATAGAGATAAAACCGCACGTGCAGCACCAGCGCCCCGTCCCGCCACGCCCGCATCAGGGTGTTGAGCGCCTCCACATCTCCAAAGTCGTGGACCAGCAGGATGCCCTGACGGAGAGCGTGTTCCTGGGCCAGGAGGAAGGCCTCATCCCGCTGGGCACGGGTGGGCGGGAAAAGGTCCCGGATGCGGAGGGCCCAGTGTTCCGTGACCCGTCCGGAGTCCGGATCCACGAAGGCATCCTTTCGGGGAAGCCGATCCAGCGCGGGCGTGTTCAACACGGCCACATGGCCACACACCCGCCGGACCACAAGGGGACGATCGGGGAGGAGCCGGTCCAACTCCTCTCGGGTGGGAAGACGCCCTTCTTTCAACGTGGTCTCATCCACTCCCCAGAACACATAGACATCCCACTCTGGATATTTCCGGATGCCCTCCCGGATCTTCTCAAACACATCCTCCAGGGTTTCACCTTCCAGAAGGGGGAGGAGGTTTTCAAGCCCCCACCCCACGAGATGCATGTGGGTGTCCGCAAAAGGGGGCAGGAGAACGGCACCCGACGGGAGTGCCGGCGTGCGTCCTCGAACGTCGGGAGATTCCTTCCCCGGACCTGCATAGACCCAGCGTCCCCCGGCCGCGATCAGGGTCTGACGATCCCGGAAGCCCCGGGCATCCAGGAGAGAAACCCCGTCATAGCGTAAGATCATGAAGCTGGCTTCAGAAGTTCCAGATCGGGGCCCAGAAACAGCAGGGGATCCAGAGGGGTTTTGTCCTGATGCACCTCATAGTGGAGGTGGGGACCGGTGCTCACGCCGGTGGACCCCACAAACCCGATGACCTGCCCCCGGCGAACTGTGTCTCCCGGGCTCACCACCACGGACTGGAGGTGGGCATACCGGGTTTTCCATCGCTTCCCATGGACAATCTCCACCACTTTGCCATACACCGCATCCTCCCGAACGGCCTGAATCCGCCCATCCGCTGTGGTCACCACAGGCGTGCCATAGGGAGCCGAAAGGTCAAGACCGGGATGATCTTTGGAAAATCCCCGGCTCAGATACCCCCGGGTGGGAAGTCCCGTCGGGAGAAAGGGATCGGACGGCGGAGGGGGTGTCACCGGCACCTTCGCATCCAGGACCACCGTGCTGGAAGGTCCAGAGGCCTGAGTCTGGAGATGCTCCGGCACCAAGAGCCGGCCCACCCGATTCCGGAATTCCCGGAGACGGGCCACCTCTTCCTCCAGGTCCGTGATCGTTTCCATCCGGGCAAGAAGGGCGTCCCTTTCCCGGGTGACGGCGAGAAGACGTGCCTGGAGATAGGTCATCCGGGCAAACAGGGCAAACCCCGCAAGGGCGGCGATCAGAAAGCTCCCCAGCACCAGACCCCCCACCAGCACCTGCCACCGGGAAACCACAAAACGCCGACCTTCACCCCCACGGTGAAGGGGGAGGATCAGAATTTCCCAGCGGGGCTTCATGAAGAGAAGTAGGTCCGGTATTCGTCGGGCGGATACACCGAAACGTAGGTCCGGCCCTTCCGGCGCTCGAACCGGACAATCCCGTCCACCAGCGCGAAGAGGGTGTCATCCCCGCCCCGCTTCACGTTGTATCCCGGATGGATCCGGGTTCCGCGCTGGCGCACAAGGATGTTGCCTGCCCGCACCACCATGCCGTCGCCCCGCTTCACGCCCAGTCGCTTGGAAAGGGAATCACGGCCATTCCTTGTGGCGCCCTGACCTTTCTTATGAGCCATGGTGCATCACCTCCGTTTGACGCATAGGATAGGGCCTGCCCTCCAAACCTTCAAGTCTCCCTTTTGAAGGGACGGGCGGAGCTTTGTATAATATCCACCGCAAGGAGGTTTCCATGGCCAAGAAGAAAGACGTCATCCGGGTGGAAGGCACCGTCAAAGAGGTGCTTCCCAACACGATGTTCCGGGTGGAACTGGACAACGGGATGGTGGTCCTCGCCCACATTGCGGGCAAGATGCGCATGCACTACATCCGGATTGTTCCCGGGGATCGGGTTCTGGTGGAACTCACCCCCTACGACCTGTCCCGGGGACGCATTGTCTACCGGTACAAATAAATCCCGGAGCGGGGGAGGGGGCGTGCCCCCGCACACAGCATGAAAAAGGATCCCTGGGCGTCGCGTGTCGTGCGGCTTGCGTTGCCCCGGCCTCTTCCTTTCCGTCAGGGGTTTGTCCGGGGTCTGGCTATCCTGATCCCCATCGCCGTCACCCTCGGCGTTCTGTGGCTCCTGTTTGATGCCGTGGTCGGGCGGTTCGCCCGCATTCTGGACGCCCTCCCCCTCATCCGCCATCTGCCCTATCCCCTCCTGCTTATCCTCAGCGTGGCCTTTCTGGTGGCCCTGGTCTATTTCACCGGGGTGTGGGCCACCAGTTATGTGGGCCGACGAACCCTGGAATGGGTGAACCGGGTGTTTCTCCGAATTCCCCTGGCCCGTGCCATCTACCGGGCCTCTCAGGAAGCGTTCTCTGTCCTCTCCCACGATACCCGCCAGCGGTTCCGCCCCGCCCTCGTGCCCTTTCCCGAAGAACCCCTCTGGGCGGTGGGACTTGTGGCCCAGAACCGACCCGTACGGGTGAACGGCCGGGACTATTACTACGTGTATCTCCCCACCACCCCCAGTCCGGCCACGGGCTGGAGCTTTCTGGTGCCGGCAGAAAAGGTGCAATTTCTGAACGTTTCGGTGGAAGAAGCCCTCCGGTGGGTGGTGTCGGCCGGTCTGCTTCTCCAGGGTGAAGTGCAGGTAAGCCATGAGCCTTCGCGACCGGGTACTCCGGACCCTCCTCCGTCGTCCTGAGGATCTCGAGAGGGTACTGGTGCTGGCGCAAGAACGGGGGATTCTGCCCCCACGGGCCCTCAACCTGATGCAGGGGGTCCTGAAGGCGGCCGAACGCACGGTGGAAGAGATCATGATCCCCCGGACAGATATGGTGACCGTGGTGGAAACCATGACCCTTCGGGACGTGCTGACCGTGCATGCCCAAACCCCCTATTCCCGGTTTCCCGTCCTGTCCGAGCGCCGGGACGAGGTGGTGGGGGTGTTCTTCATGAAGGACCTTCTCCGGCGGCTGGACGAACTGGACACCCTCACGGTGAAAGACCTGATGAGTCCCCCGTATTTCCTGCCCGAAGTGAAACCCGTTCTGGATACCCTGGCCACCTTTCAGGAGATGCACCTCTCCATCGGTATCGTGGTGGACGAATTTGGAAGCCCGGTGGGCCTGGTGACCCTGGAGGATCTCCTGGAAGAGATCGTGGGGGAGATCTGGGAAGAGCACGAACGCCCCCACACCCCCTGGCGGGAGGTGGCGCCAGGGGTCTATGAGGTCCTGGCCACCATGAACCTGGAAGACTTTGCCGAAGTCACAGGGCTCCCCCTGGTGGACGAATCGGTGAACACGGTGGGGGGCTATATTCTGAACCGCCTGGACCACCTCCCCACGCCGGGAGAGGTGGTGGATCTGGGGAATCTGCGGGTGGAAGTGCTGGATGCCACCCCCCAGCGTCTCAAACGTCTGCGGGTTTATGTCCGCGGAAAGGAGGCGAGCCATGACGCGGGAAGAAGCCCGCAAAAGGATTGAAGAGCTCCGGGAACTCATCGCCAAATACGACTATTATTACTACGTTCTCGACCAGCCCCTGGTTTCCGATGCGGAATACGACGAACTGATGCGGGAGCTCCGGGAACTGGAGGAAAAGTTCCCCGAATTCATCACGCCGGACTCCCCCACCCAGCGGGTGGGCGCGCCGCCCCGGGAAGAGTTCGGAACCGTGCGCCACACCCTCCCCATGCTCTCCCTGGATGATGCCCGCAATCCCGACGAATTCCGGGCCTTCGACGGACGGGTGAAGCGGTTCCTGGGACTCCCGCCGGATGCAATGATCGAATATGCGTGTGAACCCAAATATGACGGCCTTTCCTGCGAAATCGTGTATGAGCAGGGCCGGTATGTGCAGGCGTCCACCCGGGGGGACGGCTATGTGGGCGAAGACGTCACCCCCAACGTCCGGACCATCAAGTCCGTCCCCCTCCGCCTCCAGAAGGTTCCGGGCCTTCCCATCCCCGAACGGCTGGAGGTGCGGGGCGAGGTGGTGATCACCAAAGAGGACTTTGAACGGCTCAACCGGGAGCGGGAACGGGAAGGGCAGCCCCTCTTTGCCAACCCCCGGAATGCCGCAGCGGGAAGCCTCCGTCAGCTGGACCCCAACATCACGGCCCAGCGCCCCCTGCTCTTTATCGCCTGGGGTATCGGTGTGGGGGATCTGGGGGTGACGAAGCACAGCGAGGTTCTGGATCGTCTGGCCAAACTGGGATTCCGGGTGGCAAGTCCCCGCCGGGTGTGTCAGGGCATGGAAGAGGTCATCGAATATTACACCTGGATGCAGAAGGAACGGGATCGCTATCCCATTGAGCTGGACGGGATCGTGGTCAAGGTCAACGACATGACGCTGTGGGAGCGCCTGGGCACCACCGCCCGGTCCCCTCGCTGGGCAGTGGCCGGCAAATTCCCTCCCCGGGAGCGGGTGACCCGAATCCGGGAGGTCCAGTTCCAGGTGGGCCGAACCGGCATCATCACGCCGGTCGCCATTCTGGAACCCGTGGAGATCGGGGGCGTCATCGTGAGCCGGGCAAGCCTCCACAACTTTGAAGAGGTGGAGCGAAAGGACATCCGTGTGGGCGACTGGGTGTTCGTACGGCGTGCGGGCGACGTGATCCCCGAGGTGGTGGCGCCTGTGAAAGAACGCCGCACGGGAGAGGAAAAACCCATCCATCCGCCCACCCACTGTCCGGTGTGCGGAGGGGAGGTGGTCAAAGAAGGGGCCTATTACAAGTGCATCAACCTGGCCTGCCCCGCCAAGCTGGAAGCCCTGCTCCGCCATATGGCCGGCCGGCGGGCGCTGGACATTGAAGGTCTGGGGGCCAAAACCGCCCAGCTTCTGGTGAAGAAGGGCCTGGTTCGGGACCCTGCGGATCTCTTCTATCTTCGGTATGAAGACCTCATTCGCCTTCCCGGTTTTGCGCACCTTTCCGCCACCAAACTGCTGGAGCAGATCGAAGCGGCCAAAACCCGGACGCTGGACCGGTGGATCCACGCCCTGGGTATCCCGGGCGTGGGGGAACAGATGGCCCGGGTGCTGGCGGAGCGCTATCCCTCCCTGGAAGACCTGGAAAAGGCCTCCATGGAAGAACTCCTGTCCATCGAGGGCATCGGGCCGGAAATCGCCCGGAACATCGTGAACTTCTTTCGTGAACCCCACAACCGGAAAGTGCTGGAAAAACTCCGTCAGGCCGGGGTCCGCCCCACCCCCATTGCGAAGAAAGAGGTCAAACCCAACCCCTTCCTGGGCAAGACGGTGGTGTTCACCGGCGCCCTCCGGTCCATGACCCGGGAGGAGGCCAAAGCCCGCGTGGAGGCGCTCGGTGGCAAGGTCACCAACAGCGTCTCCCGGAAAACGGACTTCGTGGTGGTGGGGGAAAATCCGGGGTCCAAATATGAACGGGCCCGGGCCCTGGGGGTGACGATCATTGACGAAGAAACGTTTCTGAAGATGCTGGAGGAAGCGGAAGGATGAGCCTTCGCCAGGGCCTCCGGCAGATCGTCGAGAACTTTCGGATCGCCGAACTTTCTCAGTGGTTCTTCCTGGCGTTTCTGGTGGGGACCTTCACCGGTCTTGCCGCCGTGGCCTTTGAATTCCTCTGGGATCTTGTGTACACGGGGGTGATGGAACACGCGGTGGGCTATCGTCCCGGCGTTCCACCCCATGTGGACGTGAAAGCCCTTCTCTTTCTGTTCCCTGTTCTGGGCGGGCTGGTTTCGGGATACCTCACCCACCGGTTTGCCCCGGAAGCCCGGGGGCTCGGGACGGATGCCGCCGTGTATGCCTTCCACTTCAACAACGCCTTTGTCCGGCCGGTGGTGGGCGTGATCAAGGCCTTCGCCACCATTGCGTCTCTGGCCACCGGGGGATCCGGCGGCCGGGAAGGACCCATGGTCCAGATCGGTGCGGCGCTGGGCATCCTCACCACCCGGCTCCGGAGAGATCTCCAGGATGTCCGATACCGGCGAATCCTGATGATCATGGGCATGGCGGGGGGTGTGTCGGCCATCTTCCGGCTCCCCATCGGCGGAGCCTTTTTTGCAACAGAAGTGCTGTATCGGGGACCGGACCTGGAGGTGGAAGCCCTGGTGCCGGCCATCCTCACCTCCATCATGGCCTATGTGGTGGCCGGCAGTTTCCACGGGTGGGAACCGGTCTTCTCCATCCCGCCTCTGTTCTTCTCCCTGAAAGAACTTCCCCTCTATGCCCTGCTCGCCGCCGCCGCCACCCTGGGAAGCTTCTTTTTCGTCACACTGGAACACTGGACGGAGCGCAAATTCCATCGGCTTCAGGTTTCCCCTCCCTACCTCCGTCCGGCCATTGGGGCCGCTCTCACGGGCCTTCTCCTCCTGGCCTTCCCCGCCGCCGCCTCCACCAGTTATGAATATGTCCAGTTCGCCTTTGATGGAAACCTCCCCCTTCTCTTTGCCCTGAGTCTCTTTGTGTTCAAAGCTTTGGCCACCGCCTTCACCATCACGAGCGGGGGAAGCGGGGGCACCTTTGGTCCCTCCGTGGTGATGGGGGCCATGATCGGCACCGTGATGGGCCACGTGTTCCACGATCTCTTTCCCCATCTTGTGACTTCCCCCGTGCCCTACACCCTCATCGGAGTGGTGGGGTTCTTCGCCGCGGGGGCCAACGCTCCCATCGCCTCGGTATTCATGGCCCTGGAGCTCACCGGTCGATACAGCATGCTGGTTCCGGCCCTGTTCGTGGCCACCCTGAGCTATCTTCTCGGCAGCACCTGGGGGCTCTATGCCCACGCCCAGGTCTTTTCCCGTCTGGACTCCCCTGCCCATGCGGCCGATTTCATCAACATCCTCCGGCGCATCCGGATCCGGGATCTTCAGTTGCGTAAGCCCGACGTGATGCTTTTTGAAAACGAGCCGGTGGAAGACGCCCTTCATCGTGCAGCCGAAATCAATCCCAACCAGGAATGTCTCCCGGTCCTGGATCCCGAGGGGAAGAAGGTGGTGGGCTATGTGTTCGGGCGGGATCTGCGGAAAGCCCTGTGGGAAGGTGTGCTCCACGGTGTGGGCCTGGCCGTGCTCGTGGAAGACGCCCTCCACCAGGACACGCCCACCCTGTCGCCCGATGACACCCTGGAGCGGGCGATGCAGGTCTTTTTCACCTCCGGGCTGGACGAACTCCCGGTGATGGATGAACAGGGCAACCTTCTGGGGCTTCTCCACCGTTCGGACATCCTGGAGGCCTATCGCCGGCGGGTGGAACTCGCCGGGCGATAGGGTTCAGAACGCGCCTCCGATCTGAAGATTCAGGGACCGGTATTCCCCTCCCCTCAAAAGGTCCCGTTCCCACGCTGCCATTCCTCTAGCCCGCAGCACACCCCACCGGATGCTCACGCCTCCCTGAAACCGGCGGATGCGATACAGCCCGAAGGTGGTCATCTCCTCTCCCACCGCGCCCCACACCTGTCCCCACCGTCCGGCAACCCCGAGGCGAGCCTCCATGCGAACAATCCAGCCATCACCCTTCTCCCCTTTCCATTTGCCCGATCCCTTCCCGGCTTCGGGGGTGATCCGCAGATCCACCGCCTTCCACCGAACCTGGGCCGGAAACGCCATTCCCGTATAGACCCGGAGAAAACGCGCGGTATCCACCACAAGGCTCTCCGCCCGCACCCCCCGCACCCCCTGGCGGATCCATTCTCCTTCCCGATCCACCCCCGCCTCGATCCGGTGGTATCGCCGATTCTGAGCCAGCCCTCCCTGACTCCACCCCTCCCCGTCGCCTGCTTCTCCCGTCACCACGATCTGCCACAGATTCAGGGATTTTTTCCATCGTATGCTTCCACCCCGGTTCGCCACAAGACCCTCCACAGGAATCAGGGTGTGGGCGCGGTTCCAGGAGGCCACCCCCTCGACCGTCCCCCAGCGCCCCGTTCCACGACCTGCAGCCCAGAGTTGTGCGGTTCGGGAGAACACGCCCCCGGTATCGGTCATCACCCGTTCTCCCTGCTGAAACACACCCCCTACCCGGCTTTCCATGCCTTTCCAGCGAACCCACCCATCGCCTCCTGCCCGCCAGAAACTGGACGAGGCAAGAAGATACCGGTCTGAACGGAAGGTTCGGGAGAAGTTCAGGGAGACGCCCATCCTGCTTCCCTGCAGGCTGCTCCGGCCCGACAGGGTGACAAGCCAGAGTCCCTCAAAGGTCCGTCGTCCCTCCGCACGCACCGTCAGGAAATCCTGAAAACCCATATGCGCTTGAAAGGTCTCCTGATGGCGGGATCCCTGCACCTCACTGTGGAGGGAAAACCCCATGCGAACTGGATTCCACATGAATTCCGTTTCGCCGCCTCCTTCCCACCACACGCCTTCCTGAAGGCCCCGGGCGGGGTAGGAGCCACGATACCGGGCCACCCAGATGCCCGAAGGCCCCCATCGTGCCTCCAGACGGAGCCCTTCCCGGGAAGACCACCCGTCCACCACCCGACGCGTGCCCGTAAGGCGAATCTCCCCCTGTTCGTTTCGCCCTGCGATCCATCCCTCCATGCTGCGAAGCCTCTGGAGTCCCGTTTCCCATGTTCCGTCTCCCCCCGCCGCAAGCCGCCCCCACCGGAATTCCTGGCGGGTGTGGATCCGTTCCCGAACCTGGATGGGCCCTTCCCCCGGAAGGGACACCGCACGGGGACGCCATACACCCGAGACTTCCCCCTCATACCATGCCGACGAGAACCGGGCTTCGCCGGAACCATAGATGACGCCCTGCCGTTCCATCCCCACCGCCTGCCCATGGATTTCTCCATAGGGGATTTCCAGTCCGGCTTCCGCGTATCCCCCGGGTTCTCCCCGGATTCCTCCGGGGGCATACGTTTGCCACACCCCTCCGCCGAAGGCCAGTCCACCCCGCTCCAGGCGCACACCGCCCGCCTGCACGCCCTCCCCCTCCCCGGCCACAACGTATCGCACCTCCAGAAGATCTTCCGGATAGAGCACCCGTCGGAGAAGCACCACCTCTCCCACCCAGTAGTCCACGTCGTAATCCTCCCCCCGCACGAGTTTTTTTCGGTCACCCTCCTGCACGAGAAACACCTCTTCGCTTCCTGGAAGAACCGGAGCCTCCGACAAACGATAGGGCCCCTGTGAATTCTCGCCCTGGATTCGATCCAGATGGATCCCCCCCTGAGGGAAGAACCACAGAGCCTCGGTCGTGAGGGAGGCCTCGTGGAAGCGGGTCACCGCCCCCTGAGCACGGGAATGGCGCAGCGGCAGGCTCCAGTCTTCGGGTGTGAGATCCCCAGCCCGCATTTCGAAGGGGCCCCGGGCATAACGGAGCCACAGGGTCGAAATCCCCGATGGAGCGGGATCCATCTGCCACCGCCCCTGAAGGGTATCCTCCAGCCCGGAAGCCTGCCAGTTCAGGGAACCGGTCAGACGGGAAGTGCTGTAGGTGTAGGCGTAGGGAACCAGCCCCCCCCAGGATTGGGTGGTGAAATAGCTCCACAGGGGTCCCCCGGTCAGGGTGACCGTCCAGTCCCCCTGTGTGGTGGTCCAGGCCATCAGCCAAAGCATCATGGATGTTCACCCCCGTTTGGGAACCAGTCCACGCTGAGCCCCACGATGGGTTTTCCATAGGGATGGAAGAGATAAACCCAGGACGGTGCAAACGCCCCAAGCCGGAGGCCGCCTCCCGCACCCCATAACGTTCCCCAGCCCGGGAAGGTCCGGCTTCCCACCGCGATCCAGCCGATGTCTTCATGGACCCCGCCACATCCTCCGATGCTCTTCCAGGTGCTTTCCTCCTTCGTGATCTGGAGCACCGCCCTTTTTGCGATCCGAATCCGCAGGCCCCCTCCCCCTTCTTCTCCGGGCATACGAATCCAGAGTCGTCCTTCCAGGAAAAGGAGGGGATGAACCGACAGACCGTGGACCAGGGAACCTTCCAGGGCGATGTCTCGGCTCGCAAAAACGCCCGACAGGCGGCGGGTTGCCAGGATGGCCTTCACCCCCACCCACCGGAAGGCCGAGAATCCTGCAACGGCCTGGAACTCCTCATAGGTGGCCGTGGCGGGACGGACCGTATCGGCAGGGTTTTCGTAAAGGGGCGCGGTAAATCCCAGTCGCCGGAGGCCCAGCCCTGCGGAGACGGTGGATGTGGAGAATGCACCGGCCAGGCCGTATTCCATCACGCCCGTGGGCCACTGAATCCCGGTGGCCGAAGCGCCCTGAACCATGATCTGAGGCTCACCGAACACCGCTCCCGGTGAGGGGAGAAAGGCCCATCCCCCGCAGAGAAGCTGGAGGGGTGTGAGGGGAATCATCGCACGAACACCCAGGTCTGGCCTTCGTCCAGCACGGCCCGACCCTCGAGAATCCGGATGTGCACGGCATAGGCTCCGGGCGGAACCCCTCGCCCCCGACGATCCACCACCGGCCACATCCAGACCATCCGGGGACCCGAAAGCACCCTTCGTTCCTTCCACACCGGGAACCCCCGCACATCCATCACCACCCCCTCCACCTCCACCCCCGGTCGCCATCCTTCCACCACCACCTCCACCTGCGCCATCCCTCCCCGCCGCACCACCGACGGCACCGCCCACACCCCGCGAAGACGAAGCCCTGCGATACGGCTCCCCGCCTCCAGCCCTGAAAGGGCCACCACAGGAACAGTCAGATGATACCGGATCAGCCGACCATCCATGAAAAGCACCCACAGGGTGTCCCCATAGAGCCGGAAGGAGCTCATCCCCACCAGCGTGTCGGGATGCTGCCACAACCAGAGTCCCGTGAGGGTGTCTGCCAGTCCCACCACCACCGAATCTCCCCATCCGAAAGGATCCGCGAAATCCCACACTCCCCACACCGGCCGCCCTTTCACAGAACGATACCCACCCCGCAGATCCACAAGGGGATACCGCACCACGGACGTGTCCACCACAAACCGACCGGGCGGGATCGTGTCTCCCACCAGCACCTCCCCCCGTAAACCTTTCGCCCTCACCCCGAACACCGGATTCCCTCCTGGTCCGCCGAAGGAGGGCTGTCCCGCCCAAAGGAGAAGGTCTCCCGTGATCGTGCCGTTTTCATCGAACCGGAGAGCCCGCAGCGTGTCTTCCAGGTTCTGCACGTCCAGCACCAGCCACCCCACGCCATCCACATCCACGCCCGAAAACACCGCAAACGGGTGCGGTATGGCCTGCTGAGACAGGGAAGCCACAGGCTGGAGAGCCCCATCCACCCGTTCCAATCGGAACTGCCCAAACACGTCACGTCTTTTGCGTTCTTTCACAAATCCACCCCCGCTGTCCCACACCACCCACACCCGCCCCAGCGCATCTTTCAGAAGTTCCACAGGATGCATCTCTATCTCATACCGCGTCCGGATCACCGTGCCGTCCGGTCTTTCCTCCTTCAACCACCCGTCCACCGGGCCAAACCCCATGGGATCCCCGACCGCCACCACCAGCGTGGTGTCGTTCCGCACAAAGTCCAGACAGGCATAGGGACTCCCCTGTGCCGTGTCGCACACCAGTTGCATCGTATCCACCGCCACCACCTGCGGCACCGCCACATGACGAACCAGCGTGTCCGCATTCCCCAGAAGATCCCGACCCACAAGTCGAAAGGCATACCACCCCGCCGGCTGCACCGAACCATCCCAGAACCCCAGCGTATCCCGCCCCGCCATGTTCGCCGCACCCGTTGCAATCAGCGTCCAGCTTGAAGGATCATGTCCCATCCCCCATTCCAGCGTCCAGCTCTCCAGATGGGGATCCGTGATCTCTCCGAAAAGCACAAGTTCCCGGTTCACAAACGCACTCTCCGGCGGTGTGGGAAGATCCAGCACCGGCGGCGTCCCGTCCAGACGAACCAGTGTATCCCTCACGCTTTCCCGATTCCCGACCGAGTCCACCGAATAGAAGAGAATCTCCACCAGCGTATCGGGAAGGCCGGTGAGATGGAAGGGCGCGGTGTAGATCTGCCAGAGGGTATCGGGCGCGCCGGACAGCCGAAGGGCGAAAAAGGTGGTGTCCACACCGGAGGCGTCATCTGTGGCAGAAAGTTCGATCAGGGTGGACGGCCCCACCACGGGCGTATCCCCGGTCACCACCGGCGGATGGAAGATGATCTGGGTGACCGGCGGTGTGGTGTCGGACGGACTGGAGGGTGAAAGAACCAGCACAAGGTTCCGCACGGCCTCCCGTCCCACCCGATCCACCGCCCGGGCGGAAAATCCATACACCCCGGCGCTCAGGGTGTCGGTCCACCCCACACTGTCCCGCCCGATCTGATTCCCTTCAGGTCCTGAAAGAAGCAGGGTATCCATGCCGCTGGCCACCTGGCCGGTATCCCGCGCCACCACCCGGACCGTGACGTCCCCGGCCACACCCTGAAAGGTGTCCACCACTACCTGTCCGTTCACCGTGAAGGAAATTTCGGGCGCCCAGCCGTCCACAAACACCGAAACGCGCAGCGTATCTCCATGACCCAGCCGATCCTGTGCCGCTGCTTCCACAAGATGCACGCCATATCCCGGCGCGATCTCTGGACTCTCCAGAGACATCCAGGCACCTCCGTCCACACGCACCGCCACCTCCCCAAGGCCCACCCCCGAATCATACGCCATCACCTGAATCAGGCTGTCCGTCCACACCCCGTTGCTGTCCAGCCGGCCCGTCATGGAGACCACCGGAGCCCATGCATCCACAAACACCGCCCGGCGCAGGGTGTCGCTCGAATTCCCCCATCCGTCCACCGCCACCGCCTCCAGGGTATGGGGACCGGGGGTGAGATGCAGGGGACCGGTGTAGGTCTGCCAGGTGCCCCCATCCACCCTGTAGTGCAGGGCCTCCACCGTGTCGTTATCCCATGCCGCAAGCAAAATCGAAGCGGTATCGTGCAGCCACAGCACGCCCGCCGAGTCCAGGGATGCCCCCTCCACCGAAAGGCTCACCGTCGGCGGTGTGGTGTCGGGAGAAAGGACAACCACGGAAAACCTTTGCGTCGTGACAAGACCGGCCCGATCCACGGCACGGACGTCCAGCCGGTGAACACCGGGCATCAGGGTGTCTGTTCCCACCAGCGTATCGGTGAGGGTGAGAACGCGGGACCCGCCCGGAAGGTCCCACGTGGCCGAAATTTCCCGGATCCCGCTCGTTACATCTCCCGTGTCCAGAGCCACCACCCGCAGGGTCACCACCGGCCCCACCACCGTGTCGAACCGGGTCTGTCCGTTGAGTTCCACCTGCAGAACCGGCGGCCATCCGTCCACGGGGATCGCGAGCATGGTGTCCAGCCCGTTCCCCACGCCATCCTGCGCCTTCACTTCCACCGTGAACCGCCTACCTTCCGAAAACACCACACCCGGCGGGTTGTCCACCACCGAACCGCCGGGCGCCGTGATCTCGTGTGCCGCCACACCTGAAGGATCGGAGAAAACAAACCGGATCGTGTCGCCCGGCGCAGGCCAGGTCGGCCCCTCCACCTCCACCTGTGGAGGAGAACGATCCACACGGAAGGCCCGGACAAGTTCGGCCACAAGCCCTGCCGAATCTTCGGCTTCGATCTGAAGCCTCCCCTGTCCTTCTTGCTCGGGAATAGGAATCGTCAGCGTGGTCTCCCGTGCGGTGAGGGGGATGTGTTCGGTGGCGCCTGTGAAATCCCATCCATACCGGAGTTCCCGAAGCCCCCGGTTGTCCCGAACAAGCAGGGCAAGTTCACTTGCCGGCCCAAGGATGGAGTCTCCGACACTTCCGGAGATCGACAGGGTGAGGGCAGGTGGAAGGGTATCGGGCTCGCCACCCCAGATCACCGGAACCGAATCCATCCGGGCTTCCTCGCCCATCCATCCCCGAACCACAAGAAGCACCCTTCCCGGAGGAAGTCCCACCTCCGGCATGAGAAGGGGCACATCCTCCCCCGGCTGCCATCCCAGCCAGACCGCCGTGCTTTCGGCCCGGAGAAACCACTCGATGGAACCGTCTCCCCCTTCGATATGGGCTTTCAGGGGAGATCCAGTCCACACCGTATCACCTGCACCCGGTGTTTCGATGACCACCTGCCACTTCGGCGCCCTCACCTCCACCGTTGCCTGAATCGTATCCGTGGGGGTGATCCAGAAAAGACGATAGGTTCCGTACCCGTGGGGCGGGGGATCTCCAGGCTTCAGGCCCTCAAAGGACAGCCCATAGGTTCGACGTTCGCCCGCCTGAAGGGTATCGGTCCGTTCCCCGAACCGCACACCGTCAGGTCCTTCCACAACGAAGTGCACCTGTCCCTTTCCGGAAAGGGCCTCGCCCTCAAACACCACACTCGCCGGTGGCGTGACCCGGCGATGGAGATCGCCCAGGACCCGGAAAACCAGAACGGGCGTTTCCCGAACCCACCGGACATAGCCCACCGGAGCGTTCACCGTATCGCTCCCGGCCCGAACGTACACATGAAGAGTCTCACCCGCCGGAAGGCTGTTCAGGGCAATGCCCACCCTGTTCGTGGCCATGGAGATCAGGGAAACGGACGTATGGACATATCCCCGGGCTTTGCCCGCCACCAGGCGTTTTCGGAGAGGGACCGCCGGACCCCGGGGAAACACAAAGAGATCCGCCCGGGTGCTCCGGGTCTGGTTCTGGATTTCAAAGGTCACCGAGTCTGCGGTCACCCGCTGAATCCGAACCCAGAGTCTGCCTTCCACGGTGCGGGAAGAATCCAGCGGGGCGCCTGCACTTCCCGCGGAAAGAACACCCGTCACGGTCGTGCGGATCAGGGAGTCTCCCATCACGTCCAGTGTGTCCTCCCTCCGGGTTGTGGGAATCCGGAAGATCCCGCCGTCGGGGGTGAGGGCATAGAGCACCGGCGGTGCGTCCAGGCTGTCCAGGTTCGTAGACCGGAAGGTGATCGAACCGCTCGAGGATTCGGGAAGCGCCTGGAACACGGGGACCCTCTGAGCAAGATAAGGAGTGGACGGTCCCCAATCCAGGGCGTCCGCCACCCTCATCCACAGGTTTCCGATTCCGGGTGTGTTGCGGGTGAAGGAAGCGCGGTGGAAAGGCGTGTACCAGATCCGGCCCGTATCGCCCACCCACACCGTGGTGGCGAAAAGCGTGTCGGTGCTTTGCGGGGCGGGACCGCCGGAGGCGGGCGTCCAGAGAAGGGTGACAGGTCCGGCAAGGCGTGCCGAAGGAAGAAAACCGATTCGCCAGTCCTCGCCGGAACGAACCGGTGAGGAGGGCGGAAGGTCCAGCCATTGACCGCGGTGAAAGGCCATCAAACGGCCGGGACGGCGGGCATGGACCGGAAGAGGCGCTTCCACATTCCAGTTGTGGTGGAACAGGAGGTCTACCCGATCGTCCGCGTAATTCCCCCAGCCGGAGTCTGTTTGCTGGAGGATGTCGGCGGTGAGGAGAGATCCCGCAAGATCGGCAAGCTGCGGACGCCAGTCCGTGATCCGGAGGAAGGGATTGGGATCGCCCTGAAGCCCTACCCGCAAGGGGAGAGAAAGATAATCCCATGTTTGAACAAGACGGAGGATGACGGTCTCGCCTTCCCCTCCTCCTTCGACGTGTCGTTCATATTCCACCCGACTCACCGAATCGATTGGCACAGGGAATCCTGAAAACGCCTGGGACACACGGTCGCGCCAGAACCATTCAACCGGCGGGATTGTGCGACATCGGCTGGATGGGCGAGTTAGATAAAGGGGAATCACCTTCATGGCCAGCACATCCCGCATTTCCATCTTCTCCACAGAAGGGCGCTGAAAAGGTGGGAAGGTTACAACCGTATCCCGCGGGGTTCCTCCCCGAAGGCCCAGGACAGAAGGAAATCGGAACAGCTGGCTCTTCCCCTGTGTCAGACACACGGCGTTCTGGTCGTCCGAGCACGGGACAATCTGAGCACCTCCTGAAGAGGAAAGCTCTGTTTCGCCCTCGGAAGTGATCAGAAAGATCCCGTTGTTCCGGATCTCCACAAAAGTGTCTCTCTGCATGAGGGCATAAGGAGCGTGAAGGAAAGCTGGAAGGGATTGAGGAGCGAGATCATATCCGCTGACACAAACCCGCACAGAGTCAAAGGGTGGAATGGGGGATGGCCAGACAGTGAAGGGAAGAACTGTCTCCCAGGGGAAATCACCCCGGGAGAGGGATCGCATCGAATCCACATGCCCGATTGTCGGGGGAGAAAGAACCGAGTCCTGAAATTGGATCCGCACCCCCCACAGACCGGTATCCACCTCCACCTGAAGCGTCCCCCATCCCGAAAGCAGCGTATCGTGAACGGCGAGAACCCGCGGAAAGGCCAGACCGGAAGGAAGTCCAAAGGTGTCCACGTCTCCCCCCGCCAGTGTATCCGTATAGTGGGCGATGATCGTCTGACGAAGGGCTTGAAGATTGGGACGAAGGGTCAACGTATGGAAAAAGTTCTCGGTCCCGGTCTGGACCTGAAGAATGCCCATGGGTCCCATCTTTCCAGACCACGGCCTTCCATTCAGCAGATCGCCGGAAAGAAACATGGGTGGGGTGGTATCGCTCCACGTTTGTCCCTTCCACCTCCCCCATGCCGCAATGCGAAACGCGTTGAGATACGTGTACGTTTGCTGGAGCACTGGATATTCAATTTCGACGGCATCAGGCTTTTGCCCAAGTTCCACCGTATCCTCCACACCCTCAACGTTGACCACCACTTCCCACAGCATTCCCGCTGGACGGGCAACCGCGGAAACCGTATAGACGCGCTGGAGTGGTACCACCACGGAGCGAGAAAGAAACCGGAAATCGTCACCCATGCGAACCCAGTAACGAAGGGTCACTTCTTCCACACCCCGGTTTTCCAGCGTGTCTCGCAGCGCGTCCGAAATGTCAAAGGAACCTGTCACGACCCCTTCTGACATCAGGTTGAGTTCCAGGGTCTCTTTTTCCACCACACCCACGCCCGGGAAGAAGGAAGAATACCGCACCACCCATCCCGACGTATCCGCCAGGGTGTCTCCTGATAGAACCTGGACAAAACGATCATCACGCTCAAACACATCGAAAGTATCTGGCGGAACCCAGAACACGAGCCGCGGATTGGACCAGTCTTTTCCGCAGTACATCGTATTGCTGTCCCGAACCACATTTCCCTGAAGATTCATCGTGACAACAAGGTATCGCCCAGGTTCCTGAATATTTCCCTCGGGATCCGAAATCGTACATCCCTGGTGCAGACTCCACCGGATGGTGTCTCCTGAACGAACCCAGTGTCCCGGGAAAAGAGGAATCCAGACCGAATCGTCTGAGGGAAGCCCCCATCGCCATGCCATTCCGTTGAACTGCACGCTGTCCAGAACCGAAGGGACCACAAACTTGTTCCCCGATGCTCCGCGTGTGATCTCATAATCTTCCCGAATTTCCTGCCTCACACGCCCATATGTCACTTTCAGGGAATCCACCACCACCGGAAGCGCATAGCCTTCGACAGGCACGTCAACGTTATACACCCCCCAGCTCCGCACCTCCCCCGCCGGCTGGAGGGAAAGGCGCACCCATCTATCCCCCGAAAACACCGAATCGTTCACACGGAAACGGGAAGGGATATAGAGCCACGGCGAATCCGCCGTCACCACCACCCCGTTCACCAGCACAAAAGATGCTTCTTTCACCACCGTGTCTGGCGGAAAAGCAAGATGCACGACATATCGCCCACCCGGCCACACCCGCGCCACCTGAAGGGGTACGGAGAAACGCCCCTCTCCTTCCAGCACATCCACCCACGCCTCCCCGCTGAGCCGGGACTGACCCGTTGAATCCCGGATCTCCCACACCACTCGCCGGTCCTGGTTCATCCACACCTTCACCGTGAGCGTCATCAAACTGTCCGGAAGCCCCGTCCGCAGCGTGTCCGGAAGGACCTTCACCCGCGAGACCACAAACCGCCGGCGAACGTCCACCATCACGCTGTCTGAAAGGACCTCCCCCGAAGGCTCCATCACCCGAACCACCACCCGATATCGCCCCGCCGGCACCGTCTCCAGCCCATGGGTATACGTCCCTTTCCACATAAACGGCCGCTCGCCCACCACCACCTCCGTGTCTGCAAAGGTCTTTTCAAACCGCCCCACACGAAGAGGCGCCCCCAGCACGTTCGCCCGCACCGGTCCCGTCCACACAAACCGCACCACCGTGTCCACCGGTACCGTATCCTGGATCCACAGGGAAAACGTCGAATCCCCTCCGGAAAGACCAGAAAGCCCCGCGCACGCGGGATCTTCGGGACCACACCCTCCAGCACCCGAAACCGGCATTTTGCCTCCGTAGAAATGAAGCGTAAGGGCAGCCATCCCCCGGGACGGCTTCCCGCGAAAGCCTACCACCACCGTGTCCCCCACCCGGCCCAGGAAGAACGCCCCGCCTGTCCGCTCCATTGGAGGGGATAAACCGTCCCCCATCTCCGGAAGACCGTCCACGCCCACCACCGAAAATCCACCCGCTTCAAACACCACCCCCTTCTCCCCCACCACCTGCATCCAGACCGTTCCTTCCGGTCCGGTATAGCGGGGCGTCACCTCTATGCGATCCCCCCGATCCGGCTGAAGAACAAAGGGGGTCACGCCCGAAAGGGTGGGATTCCGGCGAGGCGGAACCGTGTCTTCCTCCCCCGCCAGCACACGTGCCCTCAGCTCGAGGGTGGAGGAATACGGCACATCCGAAGGTTTCACCTGGATTCGCGCCGTATCCCACAGCACAAAACTGCTGTCCTCCGCAAAAAGCAACACCAGAAGCTCCTCCCCTTCCAGCCTCTGAAGGTTCAGGGTAGCAAGCAGGGTGGGCTCGGTGAAGGAAGACGTGGTATCCTGAAGATACGAAACGGCGCGGTCCGTGTTCCATTCGCCCGGCAGGGGAACCCCCGGTGTGGTGCCGGTGGAATCCTGAAGTCTTCGCCAGGCCACCTTCCATCGCCGCAGACCTCCGCCCTGAAGGGCGTCTGGATCGGACACCACCCCCACCACCCCCACCGGTCCAGGCACCACCCGCCCCCGGGGCGCCACCAGCTCCACACCAAACGTCCGATAGGCAAAGGCAAACCGCTCCCGCTTCACGTTGCCCGCCTCATCCTCCGCCTCCACCGTGAGGGTCCGCTGTCCCGGTGCAAAGCCCGAAAGGGGCAGGTGAACCTGCCACGCCCCCGATCCCGCAGCGCTCGACGCGGCCTGAAACACCACCGAATCGTCCACGCTCACGACCACCCGTATCCGCCCTTTCCCCCACGGCGCGTCGGGCTCGTTCACCTCCACCGGGATCACCGTGTCCCTCGAGGCGAAGGCAAAGGGGGTGAGGATCACGTCGGGGGCTGTGCGATCCACCCGGAACCGCGAGGCACCGCCTGTCACCAGATCCCCCGTCTCCAGCGTGTCCGCGTTCCCCGCACGGTCCCTCACCACCAGGGTCACCGTATACACGCCATCTTCCGGAAGAGGAAGGCTCCACAGAACCGTATCCTCTCCAGCAACATCGAAGGTCCAGATCTCCCCGGAGTTCACGTCCTGGACGGTGAACGTCCCCCGCACTGGCTCGCTCACCGGTCCCCTCACAAACCAGGCTTCCTGTGCGTTGATCAGCGTGTCTGCCCGCTCCTCCACCACCAGGTGCGGTGGCGTCCGGTCCACCACCACCGGCACCGACGCCGTGTCCGACCACCCCGCATAATCTTCAAGCCGGATGTGGAGGGTATAGGTGCCTTCGGGAACGTTCTGTGTGGGGATGGCAAGGCGATAGGGCGATGTGTAATACACAAAGGCCAGGGTATCGGTCCACACCGTGTCGCCGGTTTCGCCAATCAAGGCGGCGAGGGTGCGCCGGGCGTGGGTGCGATACCGTTCCAGGTTATCCCGGGCAAGAAGATGAACGGTCAGCGTGTCTTTCACCCAGAGCGTATCGGTGTGATCGGCTTCGGCGATCCGGACGGTGGGAGGCGTGCGGTCGATGGCGAAGGACATCGGAAGCACCGTGACCTTCTTCCCGTCGCTTGCCCGATAAACGATCCGGACCACGCCTTCGGGAGCGGTTGTTTCCCCGGTAAGTTGCTGGATGAAGGCGGGGAGGGCATCCAGGGTGATATGGTAGCCTGCCAGGGCGTCGTGGGGTTCATGAGGGTAGGTATAGCCGTCCGGAAGGGTTTGGGGGGTAGCCAGACCTTGGCCGGTCAGGGAGACGTGGAGGCTTTCGGCGGTGGCGGTTTCCCAGAGGTTCAGGGAGTCGTTGAAGGTGAGGGTGTCGAGCCAGAGGGAGAGGGTGTCCCACTGGAGGGTCCATCGGGAGGTGTCCAGGCCGAGTTTCACGAGAAGGAAGGAGAGGGAGTCGGGGAGGGTGGTGAACACGTTGCCCCAGGCGGGGTAGGGGGAGAGGGGGCGGAGGTGCCATCCGGAGGGCACGATCCAGAGTTTGAAGCATCGGTGGGTGTACTGACCAAGGATGGTGACCGCGTCGAGGCACAGGTGGTTCATGCCGGCGCCGACATAGCGGAAGGCCTGTCCCGGCACAAGGCTCCACCGGCCGTTGAAGCCGATGTGATCGGGATAATGCAGGCGATATTGCGCAGCGCCGTTGATGTCCAGAACAATCCGGGTGGAAGCCAGGAAGAAGGTGTTCCCCGCATAAAACTCCATGCGCAGGGAGTCCATGAGTTCGGCGGGGACCTCCACCGTGTCCACCGGGTTCTGACCGAGCCAGACGGTGTCGTATTGAACAGCCCCCTGTTCATCCAGATACGGCACAATCATCCGCGCCGAGTCGATGGTGAGGGGTTTCTCGAGCAGCGAAAGCACAATATCATCCCGGAACAAAATATCCTCGTGCGTTAACCCTGAATATTCCACTGTCCGCCCAACACCACGACAATCGCTCAGATCCACAAGAGGATCGGTGCTGTGGGCAATCATCTCAATATTGGCCATTGACCACGCCCCCATTCCAACATTGTACCACTTCGAAGGATCAGACAACGCCATAACCCCAAGCACAGCAAGAAGAAAATACCCTGTCCCCCGGATTCCATCTCTCGCCACATCGGGCTTTCTCACCATTCCAAAACTCACCATGCTCTGCTCACGGTGCGAGTTCCAAAAGTCTTTCAGACACACAGACGTTAAAGGCACGTCTTCCCAAACCCCCTCCACTCGATCCAGCCATTCTGAACCTGGTTCAAGATCCTTCAGCCCGTCCCCGTGACTTTCGCATGCCACCATCCCTTCCACAAGGTCTCGCGTCACCCCAAGCCATATCGCGCTCACCCCAAATCGAAACAGGTGGCTCAGAACATCCCCGGGAAACAGGTCCGCAATCCCCAGAAGAAGCGTTCCCAATCCGTTGTTCAAACACGAACTCGCACTCTCGTCACATGCTGCATTCCCCACGCAACGGCTAAATGCCTGACCAATCCAGTAAGACAGAAACAGCTGCCTTGGGTCCACGGGCATCCATGCCGTTGCGAGCTGAAAAAGTGGATAGTTCCCGATGACCAGAGGAACATATCCCTCCCGATAGGACAACCGCAATTGATGCGCTCCTCTCAGCGGGGATGCCAGTGTGATCACTTTCCAGATGTGTTCTTTCAACGACGGATCCTGTCTCAACGCCTCTGCCACCACAGCACCGCCCATCGAATGGGCCACAAGCACCACTTTCGCGTCAGGATTGAGATTCCAGGTGGTGTCGTAATACGTGAAAAGGACCTGTTTGATAAAATGCTGAAGTTCGTAACCCGCGCCTCGATCGGCAAGAACAGCTTCCACTTTCCGGCTTACCGTGTCTCCCGAAGACGTGATCGCCTTATACCAGTACCGTATCGTATCCCCCGACACATACGGCCCCTCATCAATCGATCCCGACGGATCGTCAAGAGAAATGGCGGCGAGATACGTGAGGGTGTCCGTTTTGATCCCCACCTGCAAAGGTTTGAAATAAGGCGACATGTACCTCAAAAATGGCACAATCATATGCCCTTCCATTGCACAACCTGGCTTCGCCCTTGTCGCGTCATTCCCCCTTTGCACTCCATCCGGATCGTAATCACACGGAACCCTCACGCCCCAGTGCCAGGAACCTCCGTTCAGCCCGTGAACAAACACCACCGGATAAGGATGGTAAGGTTCAGCCCATCCCCATCCAGCGCTAAACACCACACTGATCAGGGCACAGGTCCAAGATCTTGGCAGGGAATCACGCCACATAACATCCCTCCTTGATCAGGCACACATACACAGCATCCCCCAACTGTTCGATCCCCATTCCACTTCCATATCCCCCCTCCACATAGCGTTCCATGGGGAACCAGCGTATCCACAGGTGTGAGATCCACCCACTTAACAAATCCCGCCTTCTCTGCAATCACCAGCGTATCCCCCTTGAACCCAAAACTCACCACCGGACTGTCCACCACCGTGAAACTGTCCCTTCCTTCCCAACGAAGAAGACGGTTCCCGCCTGTAATGTACACGCGACCTCTCGGATCCGCTGCAAGCAGCCCCACAATCGGATAGCTAAACAGCACTTCGTCCATCCCTGTCGCCAAGATCCGCCTCTTCACCGTATCCGGTGTCGCATCTGTCCCCGTCTCGCACAGATACAACAGCGTATCTCCCACAGGGTACGTATGCGCCCAGCACGGCAACGAATCCAGCACCTGGTTGAACTCCGGATCATACAACTTCCCCCCAAGCCACCACCCTCGCCCCAGCGGATCCTCCCACAAATCCCCTCCACCAAGCTCCGGCTCCTCATGAATCACCCACACACTCTCCGCTTCCACAATCCACCACCCACTCCCACTGTCCTGATGAATCGTCATCGGATCCACATAAAACATCACATCCCTCGAATAATACCTCCTCCGATCCACCACCCACCACCCATCTCCCCTCGCACACACCGCCTGCTTCGTGTATAACCCCAAAACTCCCACCTTCTCCCCAACCCACGCCACCCCCCTCACATCAAACGTCGACGCATCTCTCCATCTGCACGGCTCACATCCCATCCACAACCCCCCCAGCACCACCCAAATCATCGCCCATCTCTTCATCTTCCCTCCTCCTTTTTAAACCAGTCTCAACTCCACGAAAACCCCCGACCCATGCCACAAATCCCGCGTTGCCGGCTGATCATATTGAATCCCGATATCCAGCACATTATCGATGAGACTCAGCGTGAGACGTTCACCATAGGGGGTGTAGATCCCAATAAGATGGAAAAAGTAGAGCATATCCAGCGCAAAATCCATATAAATTCCCCCGTGTGCAGGAAACTCCAGCCACCCCGAAATCAATCGAGAAAACGATTCTTTCCACCCCCATTTCCACCCCTGAGCCACCTGCGCAGGGTTCCCCAAACAGATCAGCCGATAGACTGTGTCAATGGAGGCAATCCGAACTCCTCCAATCAGAGCCATGGCAACATTGAGAGGATCATGGTTAATGACGAATTGTTCAACGGTTCGGGACAGTCCCTGAGGAGGCATGCAGGTTTGAGCAGCGACAAAGTTCACCAGAGCAGATGGATGTCAAAGGGCGGATGAGGAGGAACGCGGGGTTCCAGTGAAGGGCTGTGACAAAAATCGGTTTGTATCGGGGATGGGTGATATACAGGTCTTTCACCGGTGATCCCAGAACGATCACTTTCCAGATGTGTTCTTTCAAAGACGGATCCTGTCGGAGGGCTTCGGCGACAACGGCACCACCCATCGAATGGGCCACAAGCACCACTTTCGCGTCGGGATTCAGGTTCCAGGTGGTGTCGTAATACGTGAAAAGGACCTGTTTGATAAAATGCTGGAGTTCGTATCCCGCGCCCCGATTGGCAAGAACAGCTTCCACTTTCCGGCTTATCGTGTCTCCCGAAGATGTCACCTCCCCATACCAGTACCGTATCGTATCCCCCGACACATACGGCCCCTCATCAATCGATCCCGACGGATCGTCAAGAGAAATGGCGGCGAGGTACGTGAGGGTGTCGTACACCGTGTCCCCTCTCCAATCGAAACCCTTAATAACCCTCCGGTGATAGGGTGAAAAATATGGTCCCATGGACTTTAGCATGTGCCCTTCCATGACGTACCGATCCTTCACCCGAACCGCGTCGTTGCCATCCTCATCGTCATTCCACCAGATAAGTCCCCAGTGATGCGCTCCTCCATTGAGACCATGGACGAAAATCACAGGATACGGACGATACGCACTGTCCGGCGCAAGCTCAGTCTGCGCTTCAAGACCACGGATTGCCCCAAAAATCAGGGCACCGATGGTCCACGCGTGAGCAAATAATAATCGTGAATGTATCCGCATTGGTATCCTCCTGTTTGATCCAGAGTACATACAAGCGGATAGCGCTCGCCACCGGTTGCTAACCCTTTATCCCCGTTCCATTTCCACACTCCAAAAGAAACCTGGCCGTTATGAGGAACACTTTTGACATACGTTGTATCAACGACAAAATGAAAGTTGTGCGCACCTTGAGTGACCAAAGTGTCGTCCTTGAATCCAAAGCCTGCAACCAGTCCGTCAATAATCACCGTGAAACTGTCTCCTCCTTCCCAGCGAAGAAGACGGTTACCACCTGTAATGTACACGCAACCTCTCGGATCCGCTGCAAGCAGCCCCACAATCGGATAGGTAAACAGCACTTCGTCCATCCCTGTCGCCAAGATCCGCCTCTTCACCGTATCCGGTGTCGCATCTGTCCCCGTCTCGCACAGATACAACAGCGTATCTCCCACAGGGTACGTATGCGCCCAGCACGGCAACGAATCCAGCACCTCATTGAATCCATGATCATACAACTTCCCCCCAAGCCACCACCCTCGACCCAACGGATCCTCCCACAAATCCCCTCCTCCAAGCTCCGGCTCCTCATGAATCACCCACACACTCTCCGCCTCCACAATCCACCACCCACTCTCACTGTCCTGATGGATCGTCATCGGATCCACATAAAACATCACATCTCGCTCATATAAATCCCGATACCTGTACCCAAGCAAATTCGGACACTTCTCCCGCTTCCGGTACAACCCCAGCACCCCAACCTTCTCTCCCACCCACGCCACCCCTCTCACATCAAACGTCGACGCATCACTCCACTTCCCTTCACACGGATCTCGAAAACACATCGACCCCATCATCCCTGCCGCCACCACAGCCAGATATATCCCTCGCCTTTTCATCTCATCCCTCCTTTGCCTTTCGCCCCATTCTCCCAATCAATCCCCACCCGTGTTCTTTCAACGCCCGATCCTGTCTCAACGCCTCCGCCACCACGTCCCCTCCCATCGAATGGGCCACAAGCACCACTTTCGCGTCGGGGTTGAGGTTCCAGTCGTCGCCGTAATAGGTCCACAGGACTTTCTTGATAAAATGCTTCAACTCCGCTCCTGATCCTTTGTCGCGCAGGACCACTTCAACTTCCCGAGCAATCGTGTCTCCCTGACCGGTCACTTCGGTATACCAGTACCGAACCGTATCATCGCTGTCATACGGCCCCGGATCAATGGATCCTCCAAAATCGTCAAAATTCAACGCGGCAAGAAAGGTGCGGAGGTCTCTCAACGTATCCTGGCCCACAAGGTAAAAATAAGGCCGAAGCAAATTCCAGAGTGCAAGGGATGTATGTTCTCCAATCAATGTGTCCACGACAACGGGATAGTCTATACCATTCGCCGTGTCCACGGAATCAATCTCAAATCCCCATGTTCCGGCGTTGCTGTTGATCCCATGAACCAGAATGATGGGATAAGGGCGATAAGGCCCAGTGGCAGAAGTCAATGCAATGAGCATAGTCAGTAAGGTGAGCATTGCAACACCTCCTGTGTTGAGTCTTTCGGAACACAGATTCCTATGTTTGCCTCAAAACACGTAATGGCCATCCTCCCGTACCACTTCCATAAACTATAACAGTTTCCCGAAGCTCCACTCCACACACGACCTTCGGCCCGGACTGTATCCACGACCTGATCGTTATACCAGAAATAAAATCTGGATCCCTTCTCCACCACCAGCGTATCCCCCTTGAACCCAAAATACAGCGCCGGACTGTCCACCACCGTGAAACGGTCTCCACCTTCCCAGCGGAGAACCCGAGAATCTCCCGATATGTACACACGACCTTGTTCATCCACTCCAATCAACTTGATCACCGGATAAGTGAACAAATCCTCCACCACCCCACTCCCCAAAACTTTCCTCTTCACCGTGTCCGGCGGTACACTTGCACCCGTGAAACACACATAATACACCGTATCCCCCTTCGGATACACCCCCTGCACCCTCCGTCCTCCACAGGGCAACTCTTCCTGCACCTGGCGAAAATCCCTGTCATAAAATCTCCCTCCCAACCACCACCCCCGCCCAAGCGAATCTCTCCAGAGATCATATCCTCCAATCACACCCCCCGGCTCATGGATCACCCACACACTGTCCACGGCTCTTGTCTCCGGGTCCACCCACAGCATCACGTCCTGATCGTTCAGCGTGTCATAGGACGCACCCCACAACCACCCATACGTCACCCGCACATCCGTAAAATGACCCAGCACCAGCACCCTCCCATCCTCACTCCAGTCCGCTCCATACACCTTCAAAACCCTCTGACGCTCCACATCCGTCTTGCACGACAACAACCCAGCCACCAGCACGAGAATTCCAAAACCGATTTTCTTTCTCATCGCCCTGCCCTCCACTCATACTCAACCTTCATCCCCGGACCCTGCCCACGCAACCACCGGATCTCCCGAACATAGCCCGTCACCGGATCATACGTCCACACCCCCTCCACCACCTCACCTCCCACTTCCACCCGCTGCCTCAGCACTCGACCCTCTCCATCCACCCACATCTTCACCCCCACACCCCCCACTTCCCCTTCCACCACGTCCATATCACCCTCCTTCCGGAGCTGTGCGCTTTCCCAGAACGATGAGTCCATGCTTGCCGGGTTGGAAATCCGAAACATCGTGCCCATCAGGGAAACAGCGTCTCCTTTCTGTTCCACCATCACACTGTCCCCTTTCCGAATCTGCAGAAAACCCTGCGCCCGCCTGATCCCAAGCGTCTCGGCATAAACGTCCCCCATCTGGAGAATGATCTGTCCCTGCAGGGTGTCTTTCCCCGCAGGTTCCGGAGCAAAGGAATAACGCTCCATCCGGTTCATCACCGCCTGGATTTGGGGGGACAGGGAAAGAAGAAAAAGCAGAACCTTCATCATCCTTCACCCTCCTGCATAACTCAGTCCAGGCGAAGTAATAAGGTTTCTCTCGCGATCGTTCAACGTTTTGCGATCCACCCGGAACCGGGAGGCACCGCCCACCACCAGCTCCCCCGTCTCCAGCGTGTCCGCATTCCCCGCACGGTCCCTCACCACCAGGGTCACCGTATACACACCGTCTTCCGGAAGCGCAAGGCTCCAGAGAACCGTATCCTCCCCGGCAACATCGAAGGTCCAGGTCTCCCCGGAGTTCACGTCCTCCACGGTGAACCTCCCCCGCACCGGCTCGCTCACCGGCCCCCTCACAAACCAGGCTTCCTGTGCGTTGATCAGCGTATCCGCCCGCTCCTCCACCACAACCTGCGGTGGCGTCCGGTCCACCACCACCGGCACCGATGCCGTGTCCGCCCACCCCGCATAATCTTCAAGCCGGATGTGGAGGGTATAGGTGCCTTCGGGAACGTTCTGTGGGGGGATGGCAAGGCGATAGGGCGATGTGTAATACACAAAGGCCAGGGTTTCGGTCCAGACCGTGTCGCCGGTTTCGCCAATCAGGGCGGCGAGGGTGCGCCGGGCGTGGGTGCGATACCGTTCCAGGTTATCCCGGGCAAGAAGATGGACGGTCAGCGTGTCTTTCACCCAGAGCGTATCGGTGTGTTCGGCTTCGGCGATCCGGACAGTGGGAGGCGTGCGATCAATGGCGAAGGACATCGGCAGAACCGTGACCTTCTTCCCGTCACTTGCCCGGTAAATGATCCGGATCACCCCTTCCGGAACGTCCGTGATTCCAGTGAATTGCTGGAAAAAGGTCGGGAAATCATCCAGGGTGATCTGAAGTCCGGCCAGGGCGTCGTGGGGTTCATGAGGGTAGGTATAGCCGTCCGGAAGGGTTTGGGGGGTAGCCAGACCTTCGCCGGTCAGGGAGACCTGGAGGCTTTCGGCGGTGGCGGTTTCCCAGAGGTTCAGGGAGTCGTTGAAGGTGAGGGTATCGAGCCAGAGGGAGAGGGTGTCCCACTGGAGGGTCCATCGGGAGGTGTCCAGGCCGAGTTTCACGAGAAGGAAGGAGAGGGAGTCGGGGAGGGTGGTGAACACGTTGCCCCAGGCGGGGTAGGGGGAGAGGGGGCGGAGGTGCCATCCGGAGGGGACGATCCAGAGTTTGAAGCATCGGTGGGTGTACTGACCAAGGATGGTGACCGCGTCGAGGCACAGGTGGTTCATGCCGGCGCCGACATAGCGGAAGGCCTGTCCCGGCACAAGGCTCCACCGGCCGTTGAAGCCGATGTGATCGGGATAATGCAGGCGATATTGCGCAGCGCCGTTGATGTCCAGAACAATCCGGGTGGAAGCCAGGAAGAAGGTGTTCCCCGCATAAAACTCCATGCGCAGGGAGTCCATGAGTTCGGCGGGGACCTCCACCGTGTCCACCGGGTTCTGACCGAGCCAGACGGTGTCGTATTGAACAGCCCCCTGTTCATCCAGATACGGCACAATCATCCGCGCTGAGTCGATGGTGAGGGGTTCTTCGAGATCAGCCAGCACAAAGTCTGCTCGGGCGGGCAATTCCCCGTGCCACACCCCGCTGTGTACACGCTTGTTGATATCCAGCGCATCCCCCGTGAAAATCAGCACGTCCATGTTGGCCACCGTAAATTCCAGCGACGCAATTCCCGCCGCCCCCTGCGCTGCAAGCTTCCACCACCACGGATTCGTGGGATTCGCTGCAAGCGATATCAAAATCAAACCATATGCCCCATACGTCGCACCTCTCACTTTATCCCGCAGCGACGGCATGCTCACCCGCGCATCCGGTTGCCCCGCAACCCTCACAAAATGGGAATTCCAGAAATCCTTCCCGTAATGCCCATACCACCGAACCCCTTCCCACGGCCTCACCTCTCGCAGCCTCCTCTGAAATCCTGACCCATGCCACAAATCCCGTGTCGCCGGCTGATCGTATTGAATCCCAATATCGTGGATCGCATTAATCAATCCCAGCGTGACCCGCTCCCCCCACGGTGTGTAAATCGCGATAAGGTGAAAAAGATACAAAACATCTCCCAAAACCCCTATCACTCGCGCAGGGGCAGGATAACTCAACCAACCCGACGCCAGTCGAGATAGCGTTTCCTTCAAGCCTCCTTGCCACCCAGCTTCAATCAAATTTCGCTCCCCAGAACAAATGAGCTCCCGAACATCTTCCACCGAAGCCATATGCATGCTCCCAAGAAGACCCACCGCCACATCGGCCGGATTCAACGTCTGAAGAAGCTGGTTGATGGCACGGGATAATACCGACGGAGAAACACAAAGTCTGAATTGCGCGGCATCGATCAAAGCTCCGGCGAGCGGACGAACAAGGAGTATGAAAGGGTTCCAGTGCAACGCCGTCACAAAAATCGGCTTGTATCGGGGATGGGTGATATACAGGTCTTTCACGGGTGATCCGAGAACGATCACCTTCCAGATGTGTTGTTTCAACGACGGATCCTGTCGCAGGGCTTCGGCGACGACGTCCCCACCCATCGAATGGGCGACAAGAACCACCTTCGCGTCGGGGTTGAGGTTCCAGGTGGTGTCGTAATACGTGAAAAGGACCTGTTTGATAAAATGCTGAAGTTCGTAACCCGCGCCTCGATCGGCAAGAACAGCTTCCACTTTCCGGCTTACCGTGTCTCCCGAAGACGTGATCGCCTTATACCAGTACCGTATCGTATCCCCCGACACATACGGCCCCTCATCAATCGATCCCGACGGATCGTCAAGAGAAATGGCGGCGAGATAGTTAAGTGTGTCTCGCACATAGGGTTGGAAAAGTGGGAGTAATTTTGTGATCATATGGTCTGGCATCAACCGCGAAGGATTCACACGCAGTTTATCTCCGCCTCCTTCGCCCCTTTCAAGTCGACCCATCTCTTCCGAAGATAACAACACTCCCCAGTGCCATGCCCCTCCGTTTAAACCGTGAACAAACACCACAGGATAAGGGTGGTAGGGCTCCGACATGCAAACCCCCACCGTGAAGATTATTCCAAAAGCGATCGTGGATAAATAACCTCGTCCGTACATACCCATCCTCCCGTTTGATCCTGCTTACAAAATACCTCCATCGATTGAGGTGGACAAACAAACGCTTTTCCATCGTGGAATCGCCATGGAATGTAGCAATCTCCATTGTAGAATTCACCAAACGATCCGGTAAGAGGTACGCTGTCAAGAATGGTGAGCGTAACAGGGTCCCTCAAAACGAGATAACCGTCTCTCCATGGAACTCCCCACGTCACCAGCGTATCCCCCTTAAACCCAAAACTCACCACCGGACTGTCCACCACCGTGAAACTGTCTCCACCTTCCCACCGAAGAAGACGGTTCCCGCCTGTAATGTACACGCGACCTCTCGGATCCGCTGCAAGCAGCCCCACAATCGGATAGGTAAACAGCACTTCATCTACCCCCGTCGTTAATACCCGCCTCTTCACCGTATCCGGTGTCGCATCTGTCCCCGTCTCACACAGATACAACAGCGTATCTCCCACAGGGTACGTATGGTAATTGCACGGCAACGAATCCAGCACCTCATTGAATCCCGGATCATACAACTTCCCCCCAAGCCACCAACCTCGACCCAACGGATCCTCCCACAAATCCCCTCCTCCAAGCTCCGGCTCCTCATGAATCACCCACACACTCTCCGCTTCCACAATCCACCACCCACTCTCCTCGTCCTGATGAATCGTCATCGGATCCACAAAAAACATCACATCTCGCTCATACAAATCACGATACCTGTACCCAAGCAGATTCGGACACTTCTCCCGCTTCCGATATAACCCCAGCACACCCACCTTCTCTCCCACCCACTCCACTCCCCTCACATCAAACGTCGACGCATCACTCCACTTCCCTTCACACGGATCTCGAAAACACATCGACCCCATCACCCCTGCCGCCACGATCCCTAAAAACACCCATCGAATCCTCATCTCATCCCTCCTGTGAAATCTTTTTCAACGGTGATGCCAGCGTGATCACTTTATGCACGTGATCTTTCAGCGCCGGGTCCTGATGGAGTGCTTCTTCCACAATCACCCCGCCCATGGAGTGGGCGACAAGGACGACTTTCGCGTCGGGGTTGAGGTTCCAGTCATCGCCGTAATAGGTCCACAGCACCTTCTTGATAAAATGCTTCAGCTCCGCACCTGATCCTTTGTCGCGCAGGTTGACCAAAACGCTGTCCCGGACCGTATCGCCATGATCGATCCTGGCATAATAATATTTGATCCGGTTGTCGCTGTCATACGGCCCCGGATCAATGGATCCTCCAAAATCGTCAAAATTCAACGCGGCAATGTACCAGAGGGTCTTCCTCGGGTCTTGCGGATCTGGCTTCCTGTACGGCCTCATCAATCCTTTGAAAGTGAGGGCCGTGTGCTCGTGCGCACGCCCCGAATAGTCCAATGTTGTAATGTCTTTCCCGTCTTTGATTTCCTGATCGGTGAACGCAAATCCCCAGGTCTTCGCGTCGCTGTTGATCCCGTGGACGAAGATCACAGGGTACGGCCGATACGGCTCACCCCCAAGCACCCCCACCAGAAACATCAATCCAGCAATCCAGACGGGTCCTGAATTTGGTAACTGCATGACATCACCCCCTGTTGCCCTTCTTTTGGCACACAAACCGTTACACTCGCTTCACTGCAACTCACTGCCTTCTCCCCACTCCATTTCCACAAACTGTAACAATTCCCAATGGCCCCCGAACTCATGATCCCCGTCATCTTCAATGTATCGATTGGCTGATCCCCCACCATCTTTACAAAACCCGGATATCCGGTTCCTTCCTCTATTAACTTCTCCACCACCAGCGTATCTCCCTTGAACCCAAAATACAGCGCCGGACTGTCCACCACCGTGAAACTGTCTCCTCCCTCCCAGCGGAGAATAACGTCGCCCCATGAAAAATACACGGTTCCCAACGGCCCACCATGGAGAAATCCAAGCGTTGAGAGATTCACGATGTGACGCACAAATAGCGTTTCCGGTACGGCGTTCGTGATGTTCAGCGGTTTCCGAATAAAGTAAATGTCTCGATTCTCCTGACACGCATAGTACAATGTATCTGCCCAAAACGATATGTTCCCGCACCCAGGGATCTCCTCAACAACTTCACCAAAAGATCCGTTGTAGTGTCTTATTCCTCCATCCAGCAAAACCGTCCACCACCCCCTCCCCCGTGGATCTCGCCACATGTCGGACCCCTGCGGGATCACACCCCCCGGCTCATGGATCACCCACACGCTGTCCACAGCACGGCTCACAGGGTCCACCCACAGCATCACGTCCTGATCGTTCAGCGTGTCATAGGACGCACCCCACAACCACCCATACGTCACCCGCACATCCGTAAAATGACCCAGCACCAGCACCCTCCCATCCTCACTCCAGTCCGCTCCATACACCTTCAAAACCCTCTGACGCTCCACATCCGTCTTGCACGACAACAACCCAGCCACCAGCACGAGAATTCCAAAACCGATTTTCTTTCTCATCGCCCTGCCCTCCACTCATACTCAACCTTCATCCCCGGACCCTGCCCACGCAACCACCGGATCTCCCGAACATAGCCCGTCACCGGATCATACGTCCACACCCCTTCCACCACCTCTCCTCCCACTTCCACCCGCTGCCTCAGCACTCGCCCCTCTCCATCCACCCACATCTTCACCCTCACACCCCCCACTTCCCCTTCCACCACGTCCACTTCCCCTTCTTTCCGGAGCTCTGCGCTTTCCCAAAAAGATGCGTCCATGCTTGCCTGGTTGGAAATCCGAAACATCGTGCCCATCAGGGAAACAGAGTCCCCTTTCTGTTCCACCATCACACTGTCCCCTTTCAGAATCTGCAGAAAACCCTGCGCCCGCCTGATCCCAAGCGTCTCGGCATAAAAGTCCCCCATCTGGAGAATGATCTGTCCCTGCAGGGTGTCTTTCCCCGCTGGCTCCGGAGCAAAGGGATATCGCTCCATCCGGCTCATCACCGCCTGGATTTGGGGGGATATCTGCAACACGAGAAAAAGCCACAAAACGTTCATCTCTCCCCTCCCTTTGAGGTTTGGACCCGTCTTGAACAATATACGTGCGCACCCTCTTCATGTCAACCCCCAGGCCTGAGCGTCCGGCGTTTTTCCGCCCGATTGTGCCCTTTCATCATGAAAAGTGCCTTTTGTGCAAGTCCCATCGGCGCCGTATTCCCCCTTGAGGGGGAGGGTCAGGGTGGGGGTGAAGCGCCCCCGCATAAAACTCCATACGCAGAGAGTCCATGAGTTCGGCGGGGACCTCCACCGTGTCCACCGGGTTCTGACCGAGTTCGAGGGTGTCGAAGATCATCGCTCCAGACGAATCCAGTTGGGGCACAATCATCCGCGCTGAGTCGATGGTGAGGGGTTTTTCGAGCAGCGAAAGCACATAATCCAGTCGTTTCGGAGCCTCTGAATGTGTGATCCATCCCTCCAATTTCCTCCATACTTTTCGCTCCGCAAAAGACAAACCCCACTGACTCTTCGGCGGTACTGCCCCATCGCCCTTTTCAAACCACGCGATAAACCGATCCGCACTCACCAATTTTAGCGCCCCCCACGCACATGCCACCGGGTTCAACGTGGAACAATAATACCCTGCTTGGAGCGCGGCCACTCCCCTCACACCCTCCCGGGCCAGTTCCCCAATATCCCCGGACGTTCCACCCAAATAAAACGGCACCCTCCTTTGTACTGCCAATGCCTCTCGAGAATTCACTCGGCGAATGAACCCCGATCTCCCCACCCCAAGGGGCCATCCACTCCCCAAATCCTCTCCTGAATCCGTATATTTCGCGATAAACATCCCAACCAGCCCTGAAATCCCAGGCCTCGCAAACTCCACCGGACCCAGCTGGCCCAAAAACGAAGAGATCTGCCTGATCCATTCTCCACGAAATCCCTGTCCTGCCTGCAACGTTTTCCACCAATCCCAAACATCTTTTCCCATAAACTCTACCGGTAACCACTGGATCTCAAAGGCTAACCACATCTCTCCCATGGGAACGGCACTCATAGGCGGCGTTCCAAGATGCGGTGTGTTCAGGGTGATCACCCGATCAATATGGGGAATAAGCTCCGGATGCGTTGTGATCGCCCATCGCGTCCCCAATCCCCCTGCTGAATGTGCAATGATCACCACCTTGGCGTCGGGGTTGTTTCTCCAGTCGGGACCGTAATATTCACGAAGCACCTGCTGGATTCTCTGTGCGATTTCTTCCCCCCACCCGGGTTGTTCTTCTCCAGGTGGATAGATCGCAGGCTCAATCATGTAATCCCCGCCTGGAACATAATCCACCACGTCTCTCTCCTCATAATCAAAACTCCCAAGCGGGTAGTTCAGATTCACAATCTCCACAAAATCCTTGTTCGGATAGGCCGGATCACCGGGTAGGGTGTAGGTGGTGTCCAGATGGAGCGAATCGTACACACGCGCATACGGCATCATGAGACCGAGAAAATCATCAAAAATCCCGGGGTCTCGATACTTCTTGGGAATTGCGCCGTTTCGTGCTTTCAAATCATCAAAAACAAAAGAAGGGTAAAGGGTATCACTGGAAGGATTCGCAATCGGATTTGCCATTCCAAAAAGTAGGAAAAGCCAATACCGCACGTCGCCAACACGGTCGGGAACCGCACCCCATGTAGCACTATGAGATCGATATCCATGAACAAACAGAACAGGATAGGGTTTGTAAGGCCCCATCGATATAATCCAGCCAAGCATCAACATGCTCTTCATGGCCTACCTCCTGTTTACTCCTTACAAAATTCCGCGCTCGAAAGAACTCGCACTCCTTCTCGATTGTACACCGCACCGCCGCGCTCCTCCTCAAGAACATAAAGGGACGTGTCTCGCAACCACCTGAACGAAGAGATTTCTGGCGATGGAACGAAGAGCGTGTCACCCACGTTTCCTTCCAGATCAGAAATCACCGCATATCCTGATCCCCCGGTCCCAAACGTGAGGCTGTCCGGTCCCGGACCCCATGAAAGGCAAAACCAGGTCGAATCATACACCATGAGCGTATCCAGACCCCCTTCCCTCACCCGGAACAAAAAAGCACCACGACACAGCGTGTCACCCGACGGCGACCAGTCTGCAGGAACATATCCGGGAAGATCGATCACACCCCAGGGTGTGACCAGTCTGTGTTTTCCCCTTCCGCCACCGGAAACAATCCGGAATTGACCGTTTGGGGAAACACTCAACAGTATATAAGAAGACGTATCCACGTCCCCTGTCCGATCCACATACGTTCCCCCCACCACAAAATCACCGTTGCGGAGCCGAACCACGAGACCTTGCGTTACAGGGCATCCCTTCACAATTCCTCCGGACCAGTCCTTGTATAGCAATGTGTCCCTCTCGCCTCCAAGCATGACGAGCAAACACCGTTCCATGACCGTACTCGGTCCGGGACCGGTGGGATCGTTCTCCAGAACCCAGTTGGTCACATACTTCCGTTCGAGATAGACACATCCCATAACCATCCCACCCTGTTCATTCCGTCCCACTGCAGACGTCGTTACAGTTTCCCACCAGCTCACGGAGCAGGAGAGGAAGGATATTGCAACCAGCAGGCCCGCGCGCCACATCATCTCTTCCTCCGTTCACACACAAAACCTGATTCGACGCCCATCCCCCAAAAAGGTTCATTCCTCCCCCACCTCCACCACACATCAGTCCACGCCACATGGATCCCTGCCATCACCTTGCATCCCTCTCCCCACAAGCCTTGAACACCTATTTTGAATCGAACACCCTTACGCAACGTGTTCCCGGTTGAGTCATTCACGCTCCCATACAACCCCTGCATATACACTTTGTTTGCCCATTTCCACCCATGATGTAGAAAAACCCCCACTTCAGCCCCAAACAGCATCTGTCCACCCGTGACACGCATCACAGGGTATGCGTGAAGAAAGCCGTAGGGTTGTATCCTTTCACCACGGGCTATTTTGCCCACACTCAATCCCAGTTCCTCACCTCCCAGGAGGAAGGGACGCCAAGGTGCTCCCCTCATCTCCATTGCCACAATCCAGCGGGCCAATGAGATTGCGCCACCCACACCTACCAGCCAGCATCCAGATCTGAACAGATCGCACGTGATCAGGTTTTCGTGAGGCAAAAGCGTGTGCTCATACCGAACCCAGTACATTGGATTCCCATCTGAACCAGGAAACCCGGGAGGGGATGAAGCAAAACACCCGGATAGGAGCACAGGCCACAAAACAACCATGATCACCCAAACAGCGCCCTTTTTCATGCCATCCTCCATTTTTCACAGGTCCTGATGCAGCGCTTCTTCCACAATCACCCCGCCCATGGAGTGCGCCACGAGGACCACCTTCGCATCGGGGTTCAGGTTCCAATCGTCGCCGTAATAGGTCCACAACACCTTCTTGATGAAATGCTTCAGCTCCGCACCGGATCCTTTGTCGCGCAGGACCACTTCAACTTCCCGTGCAATCGTGTCTCCCTGACCGGTCACTTCGGTATACCAGTACCGAACCGTGTCATCGCTGTCATACGGCCCCGGATCAATGGATCCTCCAAAATCGTCAAAATTCAACGCGGCAATGTACCAGAGGGTGTCCTCGTCCGAAAGTGGTACCCCGTAGGGCCTCATCAACATCCAAAAGGCTGCTGCTGTGTGTTCGGCAAACCGGTACCGACGTGGGATCGTTAAATCCACTCCTCTTGCGATTTCCGCGCTGTCAACCTCAAACCCCCACGTGGTCGCATTGCTGTTAATACCGTGTACGAAGATGATGGGATAGGGACGATAGGGTTCGGAAGAAGCAGGCTGCGACACGAGAATTGTGGAAAAAATCAATCCAGCCATCCATGCGGATCTTGGATTTGATCGGAACATTCCATCCCTCCTTGTTGATGGAATACACACATCGTTACGGATGCCTCAATGCATCGTATCGCTCCCTGCGTATGCCATTTCCATAGACTAAAGCAATTTCCCGGAGATTCGGAGCCAAGATACCCCGATAAGGAAATGGTATCAACGGGGACAAGTGACGGGAGAAACAAAATAAACTTCCGATTTTGTTGCACCACCAGCGTATCCCCCTTGAACCCAAAATACAACGCCGGACTGTCCACCACCGTGAAACTGTCTCCCCCCTCCCAGCGGAGAATAACGTCGTCCGACGATATATAGATCTCTCCAGCACTGTTCCGCCCCACAAAGTTGACTTCCTGATGCGCAAACAACCGCACCGCCTGACCACTCCTCAAATCCTTCAGAAAAACCGTGTCCATGCCAACGTATTCAAGAGGTCCACACACATAGAGAAGCGTATCCCCCTGCGGAAAGGGCGACCATCCGCACGGTATCTCCTCCAATTTCCTCGAAAAATCCGGACTGTACAGATAGATCTTCCCCTCAAAACGGCTCATATCGAGCCACCACCCCCTTCCCCGCGGATCTCGCCACATGTCGCTGGACTGCGGGATCACACCCCCCGGCTCGTGGATCACCCACACACTGTCCACCACCCGGCTCACAGGGTCCACCCACAGCATCACGTCCTGGTCCTTCAGCGTGTCATACGACGCACCCCACAACCACCCATACGTCACCCGCACATCCGTAAAATGACCCAGCACCAGCACCCTCCCATCCTCACTCCAGTCCGCCCCATACACCTTCAAAACCCTCTGACGCTCCACATCCGTCTTGCACGACAAAAACCCAACCACCAGAATCCCAAGCAAAACCAGAATTTTCCTGCTCATCTCATTCCTCCCATTCATACTCAACCTTCAACCCCGGACCCTGCCCACGCAACCACCGAATCTCCCGAACATAGCCCGTACCTTCGTCATACGTCCACACCCCTTCCACCACCTCTCCTCCCACTTCCACCCGCTGCCGCCTCACTCGACCCTCTCCATCCACCCACATCTCCACCCTCACACCCCCCACTTCCCCTTCCACCACGTCCACTTCCCCCTCTTTCCTGAGCTCTGCACTCTCCCAAAAAGATGTGTCCATGCTTGCCGGGTTGGAAATCCGAAACATCGCGCCCATCAGGGAAACAGCGTCTCCCTTCTGTTCCACCATCACACTGTCCCCTTTCCGAATCTGCAGAAAACCCTGCGCCCGTCTGATCCCAAGCGTCTCGGCATAAAAGCCCCCCATCTGGAGAATGATCTGTCCGTGGATCGTATCGTTTTCTGCAGGCTCCGGCGCAAAGGAATAACGCTCCATCCGGTTCATCACCGCCTGGATTTGGGGGGATATCTGCAACACGAGAAAAAGCCACAAAACGTTCATCTCTCCCCTCCCTTTGAGGTTTGGACCCGTCTTGAACAATATACGTGCGCACCCTCTTCATGTCAACCCCCAGGCCTGAGCGTCCGGCGTTTTTCCGCCCGATTGTGCCCTTTCATCATGAAAAGTGCCTTTTGTGCAAGTCCCATCGGCGCCGTATTCCCCCTTGAGGGGGAGGGTCAGGGTGGGGGTGAAGCGCCCCCGCATAAAACTCCATACGCAGAGAGTCCATGAGTTCGGCGGGGACCTCCACCGTGTCCACCGGGTTCTGACCGAGCCAGACGGTGTCGTATTGAACAGCCCCCTGTTCATCCAGATACGGCACAATCATCCGCGCTGAGTCGATGGTGAGGGGTTTTTCGAGCAGCGAAAGCACATAATCCAGTCGTTTCGGAGCCTCTGAATGTGTGATCCATCCCTCCAATTTCCTCCATACTTTTCGCTCCGCAAAAGACAAACCCCACTGACTCTTCGGCGGTACTGCCCCATCGCCCTTTTCAAACCACGCGATAAACCGATCCGCACTCACCAATTTTAGCGCCCCCCACGCACATGCCACCGGGTTCAACGTGGAACAATAATACCCTGCTTGGAGCGCGGCCACTCCCCTCACACCCTCCCGGGCCAGTTCCCCAATATCCCCGGACGTTCCACCCAAATAAAACGGCACCCTCCTTTGTACTGCCAATGCCTCTCGAGAATTCACTCGGCGAATGAACCCCGATCTCCCCACCCCAAGGGGCCATCCACTCCCCAAATCCTCTCCTGAATCCGTATATTTCGCTAAAAACATGGAAAATTCTTCCGCTATAACAACCCCAACTTTGCCCACCGGATCCAGAGCACTGATAAAACTGACAATTTGGTGCATCCAACTCTCGCCTGAACCAGGCCCATTTTTAAGATTCTTCCACCACCGCCAAACGTCTTTTCCCAAAAATTCAACGGGTAACCACTGAATAAACCACGCCATCCATAGTTCTCCCATAGGAAACGCACTCATGGGCGGTGTCCCAAGATGCGGTGTGTTCAGGGTGATCACCCGCTCGATATGAGGAATAAGCTCCGGATGCGTTGTGATCGCCCACCGCGTCCCCAATCCCCCTGCTGAGTGTGCAATGATCACCACCTTGGCGTCGGGGTTGTTTCTCCAGTCGGGACCGTAATATTCCTTCAATACCTCTTGAATCCGTGCCGCGATTTCCTCACCCCATCCGAGTTGTTCTTCTCCAGGTGGATAGATCGCAGGCTCAATCATATAATCCCCGCCTGGAACATAATCCACCACGTCTCTCTCCTCATGGTCAAAACTCCCAAGCGGATAGTTCAGATTCACAATCTCCACAAAATCCTTGTTCGGATAGGCCGGATCACCGGGCAGGGTGTAGGTGGTGTCCAGATAGAGCGAATCGTACACACGCGCATACGGCATCATGAGACCGAGAAAATCATCAAAAATCCCGGGGTCTTTTAGACTGCTGATCCAGCTTGGTAGATCGAGATTTTGCTTTGCAGTGTCTAAGGCATATGTTGGTAATATAGTGTCTGAGGAGGGATTCGCTTCAGGATTTTTGCCTTTGAAAAACAGGATGTTCAGAAAGTAGTGAATCTGATCATAATGATCCGGAATCACACCCCATGTGGCCGAGTGCGAACGATAGCCATGAACAAACAAAATGGGATAGGGTTTGTAGGGTTGCAGAACCAGAAGAAGAATGATGCCCTTCATGTCCCACCTCCTGAGGCTTCGCAACCATGCGTACAATCCAGAATGACGGATCCTATCCTGTCCAGGACCCGGAGCCCTACAATGAGATATTCTCCATTTGATGACCATTGAACCCATGGCGTATGCACAAAATCCAGCGACCGGCGTCTGTTTCCTCTAATATCGATCACAAAAAAGGTTGAGTCGGATTGATCGAAAATCGTCAGACTATCGGGACCCGGACCCCATGAAACACACATCCAGGTGTCTGCATAAGACACGATAGGTTCCATGCGAAGAGGTGAGGGAATCAGGCGATAGAGGGTGTTCCCCACACAAAGGGTGTCGTCCACCGATGACCATACGGGGAACGGTCCCGAATACCGCAAAGTGTCACTCCCGCCAGCAGTTATCGCCCACACTCCACCAACCAGCGCGGCGCGGTAAATCCCATTCGGAGAAAAACGAAGATCTGCAATGTTGGGCATACGTTCTTGATGGGTTGAAAAGACAAGCAGGCACGCACCGCCTTTGCACACCACCGTTGAATCAGGATGGGGGATCAGTTTGATGGTTCCGACAACACTGGATAGAATCTCCCAGAGAGGACCACAATGAAGGGAACGACGACCTGTACATTCATCATAATACAATACATCATTGACCCAAGTCCCATCCAACGAAATCCTGATCCGGGATATGGAAAAGGTTCCATGGACCAGCCCTGTGGCATAATGCGCAACCGAAAGTGGATCCAGAATACTGTCCAGCCTTTCGTCCTTGTGGAAAAAAGCAAGAACGACAGTGGAATCATTGAGCCAATTCATAGACCCCTGGTCTTCGTGGATCCAGAGCTGTTTGCCCAGACCACATCCCAGAAGGGACATTGTGAGGAATAGAATCCAGCGCCGCATCCGACTTACTCCTTCTTTGAACGTGAAATTGTTCTTGTTCTCCAGATTGTACCCAGGGAAATCTTCACTTCGGGAGTCCATGTCGAGTAGACCCAGCGATGTGCTCCCTCCAGGTGAATATGCGTAAGGTCCAGTCCCAGAGAAACATACCGATTTGAACCCCTGGCTGTCCTGATCCCCAGAACCCAGCGATTCCCGTGTGCCATGACTTCCCCTGTGGCATACCGGACGTTCACCGTATTCCATTGTACATAGGCGCCATATTTCCATGTGCCCCGTTTGTTCCAGATGGCGGCATGCAATCCCCAGAGATTATGGCCCCCTTCAACCTGAAGGAGTGGATAGGCTTGAATGCCACCGAGGACAAGCCAGGTAGGTGAGAATGTATAAGGAACGGAGATCTGCATTCCCAGCACACTGATCCCCGACCCCAGATAATAACTGGGGATAACCGGCCATGCAGTCCCCAACAGGACAGGCATCCCCAAAGGATGGTTCCAGTGAACACTCAATTTGAGTTCAGCGCATCCCGCATACAAAAGCGCACATGCAAAGGATAGGGGTTCAACCGCGGGTTGTGTCCATGAAATCTCCATCTGATAGGAGGCGGTGGACGACACCGGTGGATAAGATGCAGGTCCCGTGGCAATGCAACCGGAGAAAAGGATTACAGCAACAAGGAAGATTGCGTACTGTACGTTGAGGGCGCGGTTGCGCCCCAAACACATCCTCTTTCCATCTTTACGTTTTCGGAGTTTGCCCGTGGTCATGGCGCTGCCCCCGGGTTTGCCTGTGCCGAACAGAGATCACCACCCGTGGTGTAGATCTTTCCCTTTCTGTCGTACACAACAGCCTCCCCATTCATCCGGTTCACCAGCCAGAATGAACCGTCACGCGTCCAGACCCCGGGATTCATAAAAAGGGTGTCACCTGGATTCCCATACAGATCTGTGATCACAATCGCCGATCCTGTATCCGCGGGAATCTGAAAGGTCAGACTGTCCGGTCCAGGTCCCCAGGAGAGACACTTCCAGTCTCCTGGAAAAATGCCAAGCGTATCCACCTGACTCCGCGTGAACGTGAGAAGTACGTTGTTGACGCACAGACTGTCTCCCGTAATTGACCAGTCTGACGTTGCCCATGGATCAAACAATTTGAAGGTGTCCCCCTCGTAAACGATGGTCAGTTTCTGCGCATTTTTTTCTATCAACGTGTATTTCCTTCCGCCTTCGTGCATGCTTTTTATTTCCCATGGGAACGTATGGACAACATGACGCTGGACGGTCTGCGTTTCTGGACCACCCCAGCGCACCAGGTACAAGATGCCTCCTTCCGTATAATAGATGCGATGAAAGATATCCAGCAGCCATCCTGGATCCACACCACAGGGGGAATCGGGGCCGAATTCTGCGGAGCAGTGTTCTTCATAGATTTGTTCTTCCCGGGTCGCCAGAGTGTTCATTGCGAAGATACGGGTATGAAGGTGATAGAGGCCAATGGTTGCCACACCCGGTTGCGTGATGTCATAATCCGACATGATGTCCCGTATGGTCTGTGTCGCACGATCCACGCACACAAGCACCATCCCGCCATTCGCCCCTCGCCCCACAAACGAAAGACGTTCCCTCTCCCATCGGATTCCCTGACATCCGGCCATCAGCAACGCAATCATCCAGATCCATTCCGCCGTTTTCATCTCTTGTTTCCTTTCTCCATGGGAATCACCATCCCTCCCTCCAGTGTGGGCATCCACCTCTTCGTGCGCGCATTCCCGAACCACAGCACATCATACCACCGCAGGGCCAGTCCCAGAAACATCGGCATTCTTGTGAGATGTATGCCTGCAGCGTTTTGCCATCCGCGGACAATTTCTTCTCCTCCGGTTGCCTTCAGAATGCCCCAGGTCAAGTTTTCGTAGCCCACGACCTGAACACGCCTCCTCTGGTAAAGCACCACCTGATAGGTGAGCCCGATAGGCCAGTGCGTCCCATTCATCCGGGCAAGCGGCCACAGATGCACCATACCGGCCATCGGAAAGCCCCGCCAGGAGAATCGCCTTCCCAGGGTGAATCCCAGCCGTTCAAGTGTCAGTGAGGAGGCAAGGATGGGGAGCTCGGTCGCGATCACCGTGGCCCCCCGCCCTGACCAACCCACAAGCACACCTCCGCATGGATTCTGGAAAAGGTAACACACCACAAGATCCTGATCCCGGGCAACGACACCGCGAATCCACACGGTGGCAGCGCGTGGGGAGGGCATCACGGGCGGCGCAGAAGCCACGCAACCGGTTCCTATAACGGCCCAGAGAACAAGTGTAATCGGCAGAATCTTTCCTGTATTCTTTCTCATCGTCCGCCCCTCCAGTCATACACAATCTGCAACACCGGTCCCACTTTCGCGTCGGGGTTGAGGTTCCAGTCATCGCCGTAATAGATCCACAGCACCTTCTTGATAAAATGCTTCAACTCCGCCCCTGATCCTTTGTCGCGCAGATGTACGCGCACGGGAATTTTCACCGTGTCCCCATTTCTCACTTCGGAGTAGTAATATTCAACCTGGTTCCGCGAGTCATACTGCCCCGGATCAATGGATCCTCCAAAATCGTCAAAATTCAACGCGGCAAGAAAGGTACGGATGGAGGAGTCCGCATCATAGTAAAAATACGGCCTCATCAGATTCCACAGCGCTCTGGATGTGTGCTTGTCCACAATTGTATCGGGTACCACAGGAAAATCTTTCCCTCGCCGAATATCCGCAGTATCTACATCAAACCCCCATGTGTTGGCGTCACTATTGATGCCGTGCACAAGGATGACAGGATACGGACGGTAATGCCCGTCCAGGGGCAAACTCAATAGTCCCAGCGCCAGTACGGCGAACATTGCAACACCTCCTGTGTTGCGTCTTTGGGAGTGCAAATAACCACGTCTGCTTCAACACAACGGATGGCATTGCGCCCAAACCATTTCCACATACTGGAACAATTCCCCGCAGCCCCCGACCATTGCTCCCCCTCCCAGTGAACTGTATCCACCACGCTATCCCCATAATGGAAGTAAAAGCGCGAACGATACATCACCACCAGCGTATCCCCCTTGAACCCAAAATACAGCGCCGGACTGTCCACCACCGTGAAACGGTCTCCTCCCTCCCAGCGGAGAATAACGTCGCCCCATGAAAAATACACGGTTCCCAACGGCCCACCATGGAGAAATCCAAGCGATGAGAGATTCACGATGTGACGCACAAATAGCGTTTCCGGTACGGCGTTCGTGATGTTCAGCGGTTTCCGAATAAAGTAAATGTCTCGATTCTCCTGACACGCATAGTACAATGTATCTGCCCAAAACGATATGTTCCCGCACCCAGGGATCTCCTCAACAACTTCACCAAAAGATCCGTTGTAGTGTCGTATTCCTCCATCCAGCAAAACCATCCACCACCCCCTTCCCCGCGGATCTCTCCACATGTCGGACCCCTGCGGGATCACACCCCCCGGCTCATGGATCACCCACACGCTGTCCACAGCACGGCTCACAGGGTCCACCCACAGCATCACGTCCTGGTCTTTCAGCGTGTCATACGACGCGCCCCACAACCACCCATACGTCACCCGCACGTCCGTAAAATGTCCCAGCACCAGCACCCTCCCATCCTCACTCCAGTCCGCCCCATACACCTTCAAAACCCTCTGCCGCTCCACATCACGCCTGCACGCCCCCAGAATCAGCAGCATGGCCAGCATCGCAAACGTTCTGCTCATCCCGACACCTCCGGATCAAAGGGGGGTTTTCTTTACCATAGGCATTGGGGAGGGGGTTGTCAACCCCCGAACTGTTCCCCTGAAAAAACCGCGGGGCGGGCAACGCCCGCCCCGCTGAAAAGCGTCTCACAACCCAGGGCTCATCCGCACCGGGAATAGCCACACTGCATGCAGGTGGCACACCCGTTGGCCTCCACCATCACGGCTCCGCACTCCGGACAGAGATCCCCCACCGCCAGGCTGTCCTTCGGCGGGGTGAGCACCACCCCGTGCTCCAGCTTCACGGAAGACGCCGGAACCTCTTCCACGGTGGGCACGTGCTTCATCTCCTGGAGAAACCGGCGGAGGGCCTTGGCAATGGCATCCGGAACGGAGAACACAAAGGTCCCGTCCGGCTGACGAATGGCCGGGCCGCTCTTGATCCCCTCCAGCTGCCGGATCACGTGATCGGGTTTGATGCCACTCCGCAGAGCCAGGGACACCAGCCGCCCCAGCGCCTCCGCAAAGGCCATGAGGGTGGAGCCGGACTTGCCCAGGTGGACAAACACCTCCATGGGACCTCCGCCGTTGCGGTTCACCGTGATATACACGTTCCCCATGTCGGTGCGCACCTTATAGGTCCGCCCGTCCAGCGCCACGTCCCGGGGACGGGGCGTGAGATACGGCGTCTCCTTCTCTTTCGCCTTCTCGGTGATCAGGATGCCCTCCCGGGACCCTTCCCGATACACGGTGATCCCCTTGCACCCCTGCCGCCAGGCCTCCAGATACACCTGTGCAATGGTCTCTTTCGGCGTTTCTTTCGGAAGGTTCACGGTGGAGGAGATGCTGTGGTCAATGTGCTTCTGGATGGTGGCCTGCATCTTCACCCGGAAGAAAGGGTCAATTTCATGAGCGGTTACGAAATAGTCTGGAAGATCTTCATCGGACGTGCCCGTGAGCTCCTTGAAGGTCTTCACAAGAGGATGATACACCCGGAATTCCTCCTGGGAGAGGGATTCTGAACGGCGGATATACCACAGGGCAAAAATGGGTTCAATCCCGGACGATACCCCCGCCAGCACCGAACCCGAACCCACGGGGGGCACGGTCAGGAGGGCGCCGTTCCGGAGACCCCCGCGGATCTTGGCCCGGAGTTCCTCGGGAAAGTCCTGGAAGAAGGGACTCTGGAGGTGGCGCTCCGGATCAAACTTCGGAAAGGAACCCTTCTCCCGGGCGATGTTGGCCGACTCGTCATACACCGTCCACTTGATCTTCTGGAAGAGCCGGTCCACGAAGTCCACCGCTTCAGGCGTGTCGTATTTGAGGCGAAGCTGGGCCAGCATATCCCCCAGGCCGGTGAAACCCACCCCGATCCGGCGACTGGTCATGGACGCTTCCGTCTGCGCGGGGAGGGGATGGCGATCCCGGTTATAGTCCAGCACGTTGTCCAGAAACCGCACCGTGTAGCGGGCGGCCTGGAGAAGACCGTCCCAGTCCACCTCGGCGTTGTCGGTGAAGGGCTCTTTCACAAACCGCGCCAGGTTGATGTTGCCCAGACAGCAATCCCCATAGGCCTCCAGGGGGATTTCGGAGCAGGGGTTGGTGGTGAGGACCGGCGCAAAATATTCGGTGGTGGAAAACCGCTTGATGGTGGACCAGAAGATCACCCCGGGTTCAGCGGAATCCCAGGCGCTCGCCACCAGGCGATCCCAGATCTCCCGGGCCGGGATCCGGTCATACACCCGTTTTTTGCGGAGTTCTCCGGTGTTCTCCACATAGAAATACAGGGCGTCCGGGAAGTGATAAAAGCTCTCCCTGGAAAGGTCAATCCGGACAAAGTCGGAACGCCCCTCCAGCGATTCCAGAATGGAGGGAAGATCGTCGGTGCCGAACTCGTCCAGCAGGTCTTCCCGGCGCAGAAGATCGGGATACCACAGGGGCCAGACCTCATCCTTCTCCACCGCCTTCATGAAATCATCGGACACCAGGACGGAGATGTTGGCGAAACGGACGTTTCGCCGTTCCGGGTCGTTTTTGATCTCAATGAAACGCAGCACATCGGGGTGGGCCACATGGATGGTGAGCATCAGGGCACCCCGCCGGCCCGCCTGGCCGATGGTCCCCGTGGTCATGGAAAAGATCTCCATGAAGGACACCGCCCCGGTGGAGTGGAGGGCGGAGTTGTTCACCGGGCTTCCGGCCGGGCGAAGAACGGAGATGTCCGTTCCGCACCCCCCGCCGAAGGAATAGGTCCGGGCCATCTCCTTGGCCGTTTCAAAAATCCCCTCAATGGAGTCTTCCCGAATGGGGATCACATAGCAATTGAGGAGGGTGGCTCGCCGCGGATTGCCCGCCCCGAAGAGAATCCGGCCCCCGGGGACCATCCGGAAATCTTCCAAGAGCCAGAAAAACTTTTCTTCCCAGGTTTTTCGCTTTTCCGGAGCCTCCACCGACGCGACTTCTCTCGCCACCCGGTGCCACATCTCCTCCGGGCGCTTCTCCAGGACGTTCCCGGCCAGGTCCCGAAGGGCGTATTTCTCAAAGAACACCCGTGCCCGCAGCTCATCCCCTCCGAAGGCTTCCAGGGTCTCCGGGGGGATCTCCCGGGGTTTGCGCTGGGTCATGGAAGACGACATCACACACCTCCTTTCTGACGCACCAGGGCGTCTTCAATAAAATGGCGAAAATCCTCCACCGAGTCAAAACTCAAATACACGGACGCAAAGCGGACATAGGCCACGGGGTCCAGGATCTTCAGGCGCTCCATCACCATTTCCCCGATCCTGTGGGACGTCACCACCTGCTCCCCCGCGTCATACAGGGCGCCTTCGATGTCCTCCACCACCCGCTCCAGCTCCTCCACGCTCACCGGCCGTTTGTTCACCGCCACCTCCAGGCTTCGGAGAAGTTTGTCCCGACGGAAGGGCTCCACCCGACCGTCCCGCTTCCGGACCTTGAGGCGGAGCTCTTCCGCTTCCTCATACGTGGTGAACCGCCGCCCACAGAACTCACACACCCGCCGCCGCCGGATGGCCCGGCCGTCCCGGGCAAGCCGGCTGTCCAGAACGCGACTTTCCAGATGACCGCAGAAGGGACACCGCATGATCACCCCCAAGATGTTGTGTGCTTGACAAAGATACACCCAAGAAATTGTATTGTCAACGTCCGCCACCCGGGCCCGAAACAGGAGGGCAAACGGGAACCTTCCCGTACCGTCCGGGCGGGAGACGTCTCAGGATGAAACGCCAAGGGTCATCTCGTTAGGCGACACCAGGCTCAGGTATCCCTGGTTTCGTATAACAGGTGCCGGCTCACTCCTGGGCATGTCTCGTATCCAGGATCCACCGTTGATGGAGCCCCTGATCGTTGGGATGACCGCCTACAAAATCTACACGCTGTTCAGATTCCATATTCCACCGGGACCTCTTGTCCCGGTGGACCGGAAACCCCGGACAGGGTGGGGGGCCAAATCCTTGTGCGGAGGTCAGCTGCTTTCTTGAATCACCCTGCCCCTTCCCGTATCCTTTCGCCCATGCCGTCGCTGGATCCAACCCGGGACGAGGTCTGGGACCGCTTCTGGAGCGGCCGGGACGCGTCGGAAATCTATCCGGCCGTCACCGATCTTCTGTATGAAATCCGCCGGGTGCTCCCCGATCCCCGGGGGGCCCGGATTCTGGAGGTGGGGGCGGGCACCGGTCGGGAGGGCCACACCCTGGCCCGGAAAGGGGCGCAGGTGGTGCTCCTGGATATCTCCCGGGAGGCCCTTCATCTTTCCCGGCGCATCTCCCGGGAACCGGCCTTCCTGCGGGCGGACGCCCTCCGCACACCCTTCCCCGACAACACCTTTGACCTGGTATATCACCAGGGACTTCTGGAACACTTCCAGGATCCCCTGCCCCTCCTCCGGGAAAACTTCCGGATTCTGAAACCCGGCGGGATCCTGGTGGTGGACGTCCCCCAGAAATACCACGTCTACACCCTTCTCAAGCACGCCCTGATGGCGGTGGGGAAGTGGTTCGCCGGATGGGAGACGGAGTTCTCCTATGGCGAACTACGGAAGGTGGTGCAGGAAGCGGGGTTTGAGGTTCTTCATGGCTGGGGTTATGGCATGCGTCCCGGCCTGGGCTATCGTCTCCTCCGGGAAGCCCTGAAGAAGGCCAGCATCCACCTGCCCCTCTATCCTTCTTTCGGCCCCCTCCGGCCGGTGATCCGGGGTTGGTGGCGCCTCACCCTGGCCCTGGAGCGAAAGGGGCTGGGCCCCTATGTGGGGGTGACGGTGGGTGTGGCCGCCCGAAAACCTTCAGAATAGCAGGGTTTCCCGGTAATGGGGCATGTCCACCCGGTGGCCCCGGGCCACCAGGCGATCCCGCAGCACCTCCATCTGGTCTTCTTCCCCGTGCACCAGGAAAATTCGGGGAGTGTTCTCAAACCGGCCGGACCAGGCCAGGAGTTCGTCCTGTCCCGCATGGGCGGAGAAACCGTTGATGGTGTAGATCCGCGCCCGAACCGCCACCGGTTGTCCATAGATATAGACTTCTCGCGCCCCTTCGATGATTTTTCTTCCCAGGGTTCCCCGGGCCTGATACCCCACCACCACAAGGCCCGTCTTTTCTTTCCAGAGGTTATGCTTCAGATGGTGCTTGATCCGCCCCCCGTTCATCATGCCGCTTCCCGCCAGGATGATGGCCCCGCCGTCCACCTCGTTGATCCGCTGGGAGGCCCGCACACTCCGGGTGAACTGGAGCCCTGGAAACTGAAAGAGGGACCGGCCTCTTTCACGGTGAACGTCCAGGGCCTCCAGATCAAAGCACTCCGGATGAGCGAGAAAGATCCGGGTGGCGTCAATGGCCAGGGGAGAGTCCAGGAACACGGGCACGGACGCGGGGACCTCACCCGTTTCTTTGAATTCCCGGAGGACATAGAGGATTTCCTGCGCCCGCTCCAGGGCAAAGGTGGGGATGAGGACATTGCCGCCTCGATCCAGCGTTTCCTGGATGGCCTGGAGAAACTCCCGCCGGGATTCCTCAAAGGGTTTGTGATTCCGTCCACCGTAGGTGCTTTCCAGAAACACCGCCTCGGGATCTTTCAGCACCGGCGCATCCGGGTCCCGCACAATGGGTTTGTTCCGATTCCCGAGATCTCCGGAGAACACCAGCCTGCGGGGGGCTTCCATCTCCACAAAGGCCGATCCCAGAATGTGGCCCGCATCCCGGAAGGTCATCACGAAAGGTCCCACCGTGAAGGTTTCTCCATACGCCACCGTTCGCCAGGGAAGGCGGAAGGTCTCCAGGACGTCTTCCACGTCATACAAAGGCTCCAGGGGCGGGAGGCCTGCCCGGGCACGGCGGCGGTTTTCATGATAGAGATCCTCTTCCTGGACGTGCGCAGCATCCAGGAGCATGATCCGGGCCAGGTCGAGGGTGGCGGAGGTGGCGATCACCTCTCCCCGGAATCCCTGGCGCACCAGCATGGGAAGACGGCCGATATGGTCCTGGTGGGCATGGGTGAGCACCACCGCCTGGATGTCCGAAGGCGGAACCGGCAGGGGATCCCGGCTGGCCTCCTCCATCTCCCCCTGGAACATTCCCGCATCCAGAAGGATCCGGGTGTCTCCCTCCTGCAGCAAATACATGGAACCGGTCACGGTTCGCGCGGCCCCGAGAAGCGTGAGTTCCATAATTCACCCCCTTGTGGTGGTGCCCTAAACGGTATAGCCCGGAGGCGGACGTGTCAACCAGGGACAAAACGCCTCTTCCCATCAGGGTTTTCGGACAGTCACCCCGGGCTTTCCCCCATCAGTTCTTGAAATTCCTGTGGGGGGTGCGTATAATTACCCGCGATCGGTCCCATGAAACGAGGAGGTTACCCATGAAGAAGCAGGATCTCGTGTCCAAAGTCGCCGCCCGTGCTGGGCTCCGGAAAAAGGATGCGGAGGCCGCCCTGGACGCCTTCGTGGAGGTGGTAAAAGAAGCCCTGAAGCGCGGGGATACCGTCCGCCTCGTGGGCTTCGGCACCTTCAAGGTCCAGGAGCGGAAAGCCCGCCGGGGCATCAACCCCCGGACCAAGAAGCCCATCCAGATCCCTGCCCGGAAGGTGCCCGTCTTCCGTCCTTCCCCGCGCTTCCGCGACGAGTTCTGAGTCTGAAGGTCCATCGGGGGAGGGGGAATCCCCTCCCCTTCCAGGTCCTGTTTCCCCATGATTTCTCGTGCCTGGGAAAGGGTATCCCTTTTTGTGGACACGGCCGATGAAATCGAGGGGGAAGGGCTGGCAGCGCGCCTGGCATCCCTGGGCTATGTTCCTCCCGACTCCCCTTCCCGCCGTGTGCCTCCCCCCATTCTCTCCCAGCCTCCCCGGGTTCTGATTCACCCCCAACAGCGCACCGAGGTCCGTGCCTACCCTTTTGGCGTCCTGGAAGTTTCCCTGCGGAGAACGCTTGGAACCGGCATCGCGGACCTCCATCGCACATGGCTCGCAGAGATCCCGGCCACCGTGTATGATCGCCTCCAGAACATCTTTCATCAGGTCATGGAGACGGGGGGCGATGCGTTCCGGGGGCACGGTTCAGGAGAGGAGGAGCTGTATCGGTTCGGGGTGATCGTCCCGGATCCCCCCATCCCGGTGGAACGGCTGTGGGACCAGCTTCCCCTGGTCAAGTGGCTGATGGGAGAAGATGAGGACTTCTCCCCGGAGATTCTGGAATCCGTCCGCCACGCCTCTTTTTCCTACACAGCCTTTGACCTCCTTCTGGTCGGGTGGGACCGGACCCTCCTGCTGGACCCCTGGGAAGAAACCGGGGTGCTGGATATCGTGGCCTATGCCCAGGCCCAGGACCTGGAACTTTCGGCCTTTGACCGGTATCTGGAACAGGAAACGGACCGCGTCCACGAAATCCTCCGGGGGCGCCGCCGGTTCTCCGGTCGGGATCTCCGGGAAATCCGGGAGTGGGCGCTCGACTTTCTGGAATCCCTGGATCGGATCCGGGGGGGCATCCAGCTCACCGAAGACCTCTACTATGCCCGGGTTTATGATCGCGCCCTCCGGGTGTTCGGTGTGCCCCCGCTTCAGGAAAGCCTTGAACGCCGCCTGCGCTATCTGGAAACCCTCCTGGAATTCCTGGAAAACCGCCAGCGGGACCGCCGCCTTGAACTCGTGGAGTGGGGCATTCTTCTCCTGATTCTTCTGGAAGTCCTTCTCTGGCTTCCGGAGATTCTGGGTTAGCTTTCCCGATAGGCGACTTTTCCCCCCGAAACGGTGAGCCGGACCACACCTTTCAGGGACGTCCCATGGAGGGGGTTGTTTTTTCCGCGGGAAAAGGTGTTTCGGGTGGTGGGTGTCCAGGTGGACGTCAGGTCCACCACCACCAGATCCGCCCGTTTCCCTTCCTCCAGCACCCCCCGATCCGTGAGCCCCAGAAGACGCGCCGGCCGGACGGTCATGGCCTCCACAAGGGTGGCAAGGGGCACCCCTCCCTGCTGGACCAGGAAGGTGTAGAGGGCGGAAAAGGCGAGATCCAGCCACGCGATGCCGAAGGGAGCCTCCAGCCAGTCAAACTCCTTCTCAAACACCGTGTGGGGAGCATGATCCGTCCCCATCACCACCCATGCCTCCCCGAGAACGCCCCGGAGGGCGTCCCGATCCGCTTCTTCCCGGATGGGAGGGTTGACCTTGTAGCGGGTGTCCAGCGTCTCCAGCACTTCATCCGTCCAGAGAAGGTGATGAGGGGTCACCTCGGCCGTCACCGCAAGTCCCTCCTCCACGGCCTTCCGGATATGGGCCAGGGAGGTCCCGGCGGAAACATGCTGGATGTGCAGACGCACCCCGGTGAGACGGGCCAGAGCAAGGTCCCGGACCACCGCAAGTTCCTCCGCCTCCCGGGGAATCCCCGGAAGTCCGAGTTTCAGGGCTCGCCGGCCCCAGTGCGCGACACCCTCCCGGTGCCAGCGGCGATCCTCCGCATGGGAAAAAACGGGTTTCCCCAGGGCAGCTGCCATGGCATAGGCCTGATAGGCCACATGGGCATCCTCCACCCAGGACCCGTCATCCGTGAAGGCCACCGCTCCCGCTTCCACAAGGAGGGGCATCTCGGTGATGGCCTTTCCCTTCCTTCCGAGGGTCAGACACGCCGCAAACCGCACGTCCACCGGGAGATTCCGGGCTTCCTCCACAAGTCCCCGGAGCAGTTCGGGGGAATCCAGGGGGGGATCGGTGTTGGGCATGGCCACGACGGTGGTGACCCCTCCGTGGGCCGCCGCCCGGGCCCCGGTCTCCAGGGTCTCCTTGTGCTCCTGTCCGGGGGTGCGAAGATGCACGTGGGGATCAATGAAACCGGGCAAAACCGTTCCTTCCATCTCCAGGAGTTCATCCGCCTCACCGGCGGGGATGTCTGGAGCCACCTTCAGGATCCGATCCTCTTCCCACAGCACCGACAGGGGATTCCCCGCAAGATCCACCGTGCCCCGAAGAAGTGTACGTGCCATCTCATCCCTCCAGCGGCGGAAGCAACAGATACAGAACGGCCATGCGCACGGCCACCCCGTGGGTGACCTGTTCCAGAATCAGCGTGTTCACCTCTTCCTCCACGCCCCGCTCGAGTTCCACCCCCCAGTTCACCGGTCCCGGATGCATGAGCACGCCCCGGATCTTCCGGGCCCGCTCCCGGGTGATGCCATAGAGGAGGTGATATTCCCGGAGACTTCCGAAAAAGGACGCCTCCAGCCGTTCCTTCTGGATCCGGAGAGCCATCACCGCATCCACGCTCTCGAGGAGATCGTTCTCCAGGCGGTGCACCACCCGGACGTTCCCGAGATCTTCAAAAGCCCGGGGCACCAGCGTGGGCGGCCCCACCAGAACCACCTCGGCCCCGAGGGTGGTGAGCCCGAAGATGTTGGACCGGGCCACGCGGGAGTGGAGGATATCCCCGACGATGGCCACCCGGAGCCCCTGAACATCCCCGAAGTGCTCCCGCAGGGTGAAGAGATCCAGGAGCGCCTGGGTGGGATGCTCGTGGGCTCCATCCCCGGCATTGATCACCGAAGTCCGGGTGTGACGGGCCAGCGCGTGGGGGACCCCGGGGGCCCGGTGGCGCACCACCACGGCGTCCACCCGCATCGCCTCCACGTTCCGCAGGGTATCCAGGAGGTTTTCCCCTTTCACCACAGAGGAAGATTTCGGTGAGATGCTCATGATATCCGCAGAAAGCCGTTTGGCCGCAAGATCAAAGGACGCCTGGGTCCGGGTGGACGGCTCAAAAAAGAGGTTCAGGATGGTTCGGCCCCGAAGGGTGGGGAGTTTGGGAATGGGCTGCTTCAGCACCTGGAGAAATCCCCGGGCGGTATCCAGGATGGCCAGGATATCCTCCCGGGGATAGCCCTCCAGTCCGAGAAGATGGCGGGAGGAGAGCTGCACCCGTTCCATCTCAGAGTCCGGCTTTCAGGCCCAGGGAAAACCCGGTCCGGTTTTTGAGGAGGCTCACCTCTCCCACCACTTTCACGAGGGGGAGGGGAGAAAGGAGCAGGCCGGCGTACATCCGGGTGTACCCCTGTTTCAGGAAGTCCTCGTTCAGGCTGCTGTATCCACCGTTGGGATCGGTTCGCCAGTCCACGGTGAGGTTCCCCCGCTCATAACCGATCCCGGCGTAGGGCGTGACAATGAGAAAGTTCTTGGACACGTCGAGCTGCATCCGCAACACGCTGGCCTTCATCCGCATGCCCACGTAATTGCTTCCTTCCTGATAGTCCGAAACCAGATCGCCCCACGAGGTATGGAAGACCGTGACCGACACGCCCGGCACGGGGGGAATCAGACGGTCTTTCAGAATTCCCACCTTCACACCGAACCCGAAACCCTGAGGGGTTTCCACGCTGGACCCCAGGGCGGAGAGTTTGATGGGCGGAAGGTACCGGACCAGGACATCCACTGCACCGATGCCCGAAAGGAGTCCAGGCACCAGGGAAAACCCGTCAAACACCCCCAGCTCAGCCTGAAAGTATGGGGAGAACAGCATCCCCTTGATCTCCTTCGTGGGGTCGGCAGGATTGACGGACGAAAAGCTCACCAGGTTGGCAGCCACACCCAGGTCAAAGTGGGGGATGGGGAAAGGTTTGCCATGGACGGTGGCCGAGGTCATGGTGCCCGATCCCACCAGGAAAAAGAAGGTTCGGGTGGCATCCTCCGCCAGGCTCCGCACCCCCTGCGGCGGGGTCTGGGCCTGGAGGGGCAGAACCAAGAGCATCACACCGAGAAGCCCTTTCCTCATGACAAAAGCCTCCTGTTTTCAGGGGTTTCATCCGGTGAATTCACAAGGCGCTGGGCCTCCTCCACCGCCCCGGCGGCGAGGAGTTTCAGACCCTCCAGGAAGCGGGGGAATGGCTCCACCAGGCGCTCCACCTCCTCCTCTCCAAAGGGCGCAAGGACAAAGTCCCGCAGCGGTACACCCGGAGGGACCGGTCCAATCCCGATCCGGAGGCGGGGAATGCGGTCATGCCCCAGGTGCTGGAGAACCGACGCCATCCCCCGGTGCCCCCCTGCAGATCCCTTGAGCCGCAGCCGGGCACGCCCGAGGGGAAGGGCCACATCGTCATACACCACCACCGTGCGCTCTGGCGCCCATTCCGGGAGGGACGCCGCCAGGATGGGAAGGATCTCCCCCGACAGATTCATCCAGGTGAGGGGTTTGACCCACACGAAACCATGGGCCCGGGCCACCAGCCCCCGGGGAATTTCAGGACGAAAGGCACGGGGAGACCCCACGGCCCAGTCCGCAAACATCCACCCGGCATTGTGGCGGGTGAAGACATAGTCTGCCCCCGGGTTCCCCAGGGCCAGAACCACCCAGACCGACGACCTTTTCACCCGGTGCGTCCCGAGAACGCCTGCGTTCAGGCCTCTCCGGTCCCCTCTCCACCGGCCGGAGGTGCCTCGGGCGCCTCCTCAGCGCCCTCTCCTTCCGCCGCTTCCGCCCGCGGTGCATGGATCACCACCACGGGCTCATCGGGATCCTCAAGAAGGATCACCCCCTCCGGCACCGGGATATCCCGGACATGGAGAACATCGCCCAGACCGAGGGAGCTCACATCCACCTCGATGTGGGGCGGAATCCGATCGGCGGGGGCGCGGAGGTCCACCTCATGAAGGAGGTGATCCAGCACACCTCCTGCCTTCACACCGGGGGCCTCACCCACCAGGACCACCGGAACGGTCACTTCCACCTCTTCGCCAGCGTGGACAATCTGGAAGTCCACATGAAGGACTTCGCCGGTCACGGGGTGAAACTGGACATCTTTCACAAACCCCTTGCGCACGTTCCCACCGATGGAGAGGTCCAGCACCACCACCTCACCGTGGAGCTCCCGCACGAGTTTCTCCATCACCTTCCGGTCCACCTGGACCAGAACGTTTTCCTCCCCGGCACCATACACGATCCCGGGGATTTTGCCCGCCCTGCGGAGTTTCCGGGCTCCGCCCTTTTTGCGGGCGGTCCGGAGTTCAAGGTTCAGGGTTGTGGTCTGGAGAGCCACCATGAATTGCCTCCTTGTTTTTCCACTCTGCGATGAAAATGTTGGCCAGATGAGGATTTTTGCTTCCACGGTTGGACGCCCACACCAGAAAGCGCCCATCGGGTGAGAACATGGGGAAAGAATTGAAGGTGCCTTCAAAGGTAATCCGTTCCAGGTTGGCCCCGTCAAAATCCACCGCCCACAGGTGGAAGGCCCGTCCGGACTGGTAATTCGACGCAAAGATGATGCGCTTTGTGCCGGGGAAGGGGAAGGGTGCAAAGTTCACGGCGTTGTTGTCGGTCACCTGCCAGAAGGTGTCCCGCTCCAGGTCATACACGAAGATCTGAAGAGGCACACCCTTCATGAGTCCTTTCGCAAGGAGGTCCCGGTATTCCGCAAGAGAGGCGGAATCTTCCGGATGCCATCCCCGATAGACGAGATACCGCCCATCCGCCGTGAAGAAGGCCCCTCCGTCGTATCCGGGCGTGTGGGTGACCCGCCGGGGTTTGCCCGTGTAGGGAGGATCCAGGATGTAGAGTTCCATGTCCCCCTCAAAGGTGGAGGTGAAGACCACCCGGCCGTCCGGGGCCACCGTGGCTTCCGCATCGTAGCCGGGACTGGAGAAGAACAACCGGGTTTCACCGGTCCGGATGTTCGTCACATAGATGTCGTAGTCATACAGGGGCCAGACATACGCCTTGAGTTCCGGATCAAACCGCCCACCCGGCAGGCACTCCGGACCGTGCTTTTCGTGGGTGGAGGAATAGATCACAAGCGAATCTCCGGGAAGGAAATAACTGCAGGTGGTCCGCCCCTTGCCGGTGGAAATCAGACGGGGAGCGGGGTTCTCCAGGTCCTCGATCAGGAAAATTTGATCGCAGGCAAAATCCCCGCGAACCGACTGGAAGGTGAGCTTTTTCCCATCAAAGGAAAAATAGGCCTCGGCGTTGTCTCCCTCGTGGGTCAGGGCCCGTATGTTTGCAAGATGGACCTCCCCCATCTGGGCGACCAGTGCCAGGAACCAGAGCATCATGGACAATTCCCCCTTGTGCGCGTCTGGCGCAAAGTATAGGGGACACCGCCCGCCCTTTCAAACGCGAAGGGTCTGGCACCCCTTCAGGGAATCACCACCCGGAGAGGACGGGTTGCCTCCGTTCTTTCCGCCTTCAGGATGTAAACGCCCCGGGGCAGACGCAGGATTTCCGACGGGAGAAGGGATGCCCGGGTGCGGAGACGCCCCGTGGATGCCTCAAAAACCGAGACAACCGAAGGCTCCCCCTCCAGCCGGATTCCTCCAGGAACCACCACGAACCGGAATTCCCGGGTCCGGGGGGTTTCCTGAACGCCTGTCACCTGGATAGGAACCGAGAGGGTGTAGATGGCATCCCCGGTGGCCAGTCCGTTTCCGTTGGCTCCGTTATAGGCGATGTACACGGTGACGTTCGCCGGACCGGACGGGGCGATCCACCGGAAGGACCAGGAGGCGGAATCCGTCTGCCCTGCAAACGTGCCCTGGGAGGTGTGCTTCACGTAGGTCCGGTTGTTGGCGGTGGACATCTGGGTGAGGGTGGGGTCCAGGAGCTCAAAGGTCCCCACGGTCACGCCGGAGGGATCGGGCGTGTCGAGGAGGGTGGCTTCAAACCCCCAGCGCTGGGCATCGGGGTCGGCAAGCAGGACGGTGAATTCCACCGTGTCGCCGGGGTTCACGGGGACGGTGTGAACGAACGACGGAGTGCCGTCCTGCGTCCCTCCACCGTGGCAGCCAACCTGACTGCACAGCCCTTCGCCCGGCGCTCCCGTGACGCCATCGGGCGGCCCGGAAGACCAGGCGATCATCAGTCCAACCATCATCCATGCGTGCATCCTTCCCTCCTTGTTAAGGGCTCAAGGTTTCAATCCACCGGCGAATCAGATCCACCTCCCGGGTGGAGAGCCTCTCGCCGGTGGGAGGCATCCGGCTTCCGCATTTGGCCGGATCGTCCGTGATCTTGAGATAAAGAAGAGATAGATCTGGAAATCCTGGTTTGACGCGCATCATGTTAGGGTCACAGGTAGAAGGTACATTTACGAGGTTTTGCTGTGCTTGACCGGGCTCTAAGGAAAGCCCCCCGTTGTTTCCATGGCATCTCACACAGTAGGCATCAAAAATCGGCTGGATGCACTGGGCGAAATCCACCTGGGTGTCACAGGCTTCCGGGAGGACCGGAGACTTTTTTGTCTGATTGCAGGCGAACAGGCCTGCGCCGATAGCGATGACCACCATCCACAGCCCCCTGCGTCTCACCATATCACCACCCCCACGGTGAGCAGGGTGGCCCCGGTGGCCGCCAGGGCCGCGTTCCGATGGGCGTAATACCGGTCAAATTCCGAAAGGGTGCGGGCCTGATAGGCAAAAACCCCGGCCGTCACATACAGGGCGGTGGCCGTCCAGGAAAGAAGGGCATGCACGTAATGCTTGCGCCGGCGCTTTTCGGGATCCATGGACAGGAGATTCCAGCTTCCCAGCAGGGCGTTGGTGGTGGCCAGACTCACCACCCCGTACCCCAGCACCCGATGGGTGTTCCGGAGAGGATCGGAAGGGGCGTTTCCACTTTCATAGACCGAAAGGGTGGCCCAGCCCAGGCCGGACTGAACCAGACTCGTCCCGAGCAGGGTATAGCCGATGATCCGGTGAATCTTGAACAGGGTGCTGTGGGAACGGGCTTCTTCCCAGATGGGCGTGGGCGCCGGAGGGGGGGCAAGCATGTGGAGAAGAAACAGCACCATCATGGCTCATCTTCCTTGTGAGGGAGAAACCGGAGGTCTCCGGTGAGGTGAAGGGTGTCGTCTGCCCGGGAAACCAGGCCTCCCAGAAGCCCCAGCCCCTTCACCCGGGGGGGATCCAGTCCGAGTTCGGTGAACCGGGTGCCCAGCGCCGTGCGGGCGATGAGGGTGTCTTCCTTTCGAATCAGATTCACCTCCTGGTTCGCAAACACCCTTGTGCAGTCCCGGACGGTAAGGGTGAGGGTCACCGGGAAGCGAAGGGAGTCCCGCTCACCGGAAAGCACGGTCTGGACGAATTCCGGTGCAGCCTGAACGGTGACGGTGATGAAGGGAAAGCGACGGTATTCCAGAATTCCCGCCACGTCCTGATCCCGCTGGAGGTTGCCGGAAGAAAACCGGACCACCGGGACATACAGCGTCCCCACCACCGCCGTGTCCCCCACCCACACGGTTCCCGAAACGTCCATGTTTTCGGCCCGGATTTCGTGGGGGATGAGGCCCGCCGCACTCCGGGCCACCGTCCAGTAGGTCACCGATCCTCCCACCACCTGAAACACCTGCGCCAGGATCCACCAGACCATCCGCCCCTCCTTAAATTTAAACCAAACTTCAAGATACACGCTGGAGGGGGATTTGTCAAGGGGGCGAATCCACCCGGATCTCTTCACCGGACGATATACTCCTCCCAGTTCTTGAGCAACCAGATGCCCGGGGGCAACCTCCACAGGTAGGCGGGACACGAGGCAGATTCCACCTCATCAGGTGCAGGTTCTGCCCACGGCTCCCAGGAGAAAAATACAATCCCCCGTCCGTGCTGTGGGACTTCGGCCCATACGGGGTGGCGAACCGTGGTCACCCCTTCCCACGGGACCTCCACCTCCACACCCGTATTCTCCTGTCGATCCCAGATCAGTAAACGCTTCCGCCATTCGCCGCGCCACCAGCCGACCTGATCCCCCACCACCCATCTTCCCTCCCACGGGTCAATAGAAGGGAAAAACCCGTACGGCATCTGCCACACCGAATCCCCATCCAGCGCATACCCCCGATAGGAATAGAAGCCGTACAGATCCACAAGATCCGCAACTTTCCATGCCGAGTCCTGACCCCGGTCGTAACGCCACACCCCCGGCGTACAGCGTGGGGTACCCATCGTATCCGCCTCATCGTAGGGGATCAAAGCCGCAAAAACCGACTGGCCATCCGGGCTGAACCGGGGATCCACCACCGGCAAATCACATCCCCAGGAAAGGGTATCCACCTGGCCTGAACCTGGACGAACGAGCAGGAGAAAAGGCAAAGGCCGGAACCAGAAAGGCTCCTGAACGCTCGCAACCACAAGCGTTTCTCCCTCGAAGAAGCCCACGTCATACATGTTCGCACAGAGGCTGTCGAAATCCCATACCCGAAAGGATTTTCCCGTTTGAAGGTCCTGGCTCCATAACTCAGGGGCGCAGGTGCAATCGCTCCGGCATTCACCGAGGAGGTAAAACAGCGTGTTTCCGTACACACGGGGGCGAAAGGGCAGCCAGCGAACGAACCCCCGGGTTGTATCAGGAGGTACCATGTAGATCAAATCCGGAGGAGGATCCGGAGGGGGAGGAGGGGGATCGCATACCCGGGGTTCCTTGCACTGCAACCCCATTGCCAGCATCCCTACGAGGAGGAGTCCCACCATCCGCCGCATCCGTGACCTCCCGTTACTCCACCACCCGGTATCCCAGGTGTTCCAGCAGGACGGTGGCATACGCCCCCGAAGGGAGCACCACCTCCAGGCCGTCTTCCCGGGGAATAACCGCTTCGGGGAAGGCGATCACCGCCCGGCGGGTGCCCCGGACGGGGAGGCGCTGCAGCACCTCCGGTGTGAGCCCGGCTTCCTCCAGGACGTCGCGCTCCAGTTCTCCCGGCGCACCCCCAGCAGGGGCCTCTTTCTTTCCCGGGAGGAGATGGGTGGGGACGCGGTCCGGGCGAACGTCCACCGCCTCTCCTTCATAAAGATAGGGCCTCCCACCGGGACGACGGACCACCCGGTCACCGGGGAGGACCTTCCGGAGCCATCCCCGTCCTTCCCGGAGGTCCACCATCCGGTTGAAGCACCACGCCTGAAACACCGAGAGGAGAAAGCGGGTTTCAAACCGCCGGGGGATACGTTCCCCACGGGCAATCCGATCCACCAGATTCCGCGCCCGTTCCAGGTTGTCCCGGGCAAAACGCTGGGGGCCATACCGGTTGGGAAACCCCTGCATCTGAAGGTCCACCACCTCCCCCGGCGAAAGGCGGATCCCGCGGAGAACGAACCGGTTGGCCCGGACCTTCCCGGGACGGAGTTTGTGCCGGTGGGGACGGATTTCCAGGACCTCCACCCCCAGATCTTCCAGGATCTTTCGGGCCCGGACTTCATGGTCCCGATGCACCGAAAGCCACTGAATCACCGTGGCATCCCGATCCTTCAGTCCCGCATAGCCCAGCGCCCCCACGGGGATTTCTTTTCTCAAACGGGACAGAAGGGAGGAGGTGGACCGCCCGGCCATGCAGATCCGGAGAAACCGGTGTTCCCCTTCGCCGGAGGGGTGAAAGGGGAGACGTTCCTCCACGTGGAAGGTGGACGGGGTTTTGACGAACACCCGCCGGGGATCAGGAGACTTCACGCTTTGCCCGTTTCCACCTGCGAATCAGATAGGGCTTCATCTCCTCAAAAATCAGTGCCTGCTCCTCAAAATAGCCTTCCACCTCCTCATCCGGAAGGTCCCGGAGTTCCGTCACCAGGGAGGCCACCCGGGCGTTGTAGAGGGGAACCATCAGGTCCACAAGTTTCAGGCGCTGACGGGGCGCCTCGTGATAAGCCACCGCAAAGTCATACACCACCCGGACCCACAGTTCGGGAGGGAAATGAAAATCCTCTGGCGGGAGGGAAGCCAGCTGGCGGATCTGCCTGTAGGCCTCTCTCCCCACGATCTGGCGCCACACCGGACCGAAATTTTTGAGGCCCAGCCGGAAGTATTCCAGGAGAGCTGGCACGCTGATCTCAAAGGGCTCGGGTTTTCCTGCAATGGGATAGGGGCGCAAAAGGGGGACCTCCTCACTCCCCCGGATGTGCATCCAGAAGGACTCGTGCACCTCCATCAGGGAAAAGATGGTCCCCACCACCTGACGGAACATGGGAGTGAGGTGTTCGGCCGGGTCTTTCACATCGTGGATCTTCACGCCGAGATAGGTCTGCACCACCCGGAATCCCCGGACAATGGCCATGGTGGTGAGCCAGATGTCCACACCGAACCGGGCCACGTCCGTCATCCACACGTCCTCCTCCTCCACGCACGCCCGCACGAGGGGACGGGAAAGGGCAAAATCCCCCCCGATGGGCTGGCGAATCCGCTTGCCAAACAGGGCACGGGTGAGGTTATAGGCGATGGTGTTGGTGATGGTCCCGTCCAGGCGATACCGGGCATAATAGGGGGCCACGAAATCGTAGCCGTGCTCCAGCACGGGTTCCACAAGGTTGGGAATCCATTCAGGCGTGATGGACCGGAGATCCGCATCCAGCAGGACCACCAGCCGGGCCTTCAGGATCACCGCCGCCTCAAAAATCGCCCGCACCGCACTCCCTTTCCCCGGAAGCCCCCGATAGATGGTTACGATCTTTTCGTTCTCAAAGGTCGTGGTGTCCACCTCCGAGGCCACTTCCCGGGTGTCGTCCACCGATCCCCCGTCGGAAACCACAATCAAACTGCGCATGCGGGGATAATAGCGGGAAAGGCCCTGAGCCGCGGTGGCGACCACGTGTCCGATGGTGTCCTGGGCGTTATAGGAGGGAATCCCGACCACGATGTCCGCTTCCCCCATCTGCTCGATCCGGCGGCGGGCCTGATCCCGCAGCGCCGTGGAAAATCGTCTCATCCTTCCACTCCTGTCTCCTTGAGAATCCGTTGAACGCCCTCAATCCACCCCTCGGGGGGCAGGGTCTCCACCCGGGGGAATCCCCGTTCCCGAAGGAGGGGATGCCGCCCGATCACCATGGGGAACTCCACCGCCTCCAGAAGGGAAAGGTCGTTGGGTGCGTTTCCCAGACCGGCGGTGACCCACTCCACGTCCGGAAAGGCCCGGGAGAATACCTCCACAAGCCACCGGACGGCTTCCCCCTTTCCGGCGCGCATACCGATGATGTGGTCAAATCGATCTCCCCGGAGGATCCGGAAGCCCCGGGCTTCCGCCCGCAACGCGATCACCGGACGGAGATGGGGCTTGAGCACCACGAAGGGTTCGGAAAACTCCCTTGCCCGCATGGCCTGGATTTTCTCCGGAGGGAGGCCGGTGAGGCGCACCACCTCTTCATCGTCCATGTCCGACAGGGGGATGAGGGCATCCTCCCCCACCTCTTCCAGGATTTTCCGGAGGGCCCGGAGGGCCTCTTCATGCGGAACCCCGAGGATCCGGACCCGATAGGGGCCATACTGGGCGAGATCCACTCGATCGTGGAGGGGCGAAGAAGGCGGAATAAACACAGCACTGCCGTTTTCCACCACGAACGCCCCCAGCTCCCCCACCCGCTCCACCAGATCCTCCACCTCGATCCGGGTTTTGCTCGTCGTGGGGATCACCCAGTGGCCCCTGCGGGCAAGATCCCGGATCACCGGAATCGCCGCATCATAGGCATAGGTCACGGGATGCATCAGCGTCCCGTCCAGATCCGTGAAGATGAGGAGTCGGCGAGGCATCTCACACAAGGTCCCGCAGGGGTTCCTCCAGCGCTTCCCGAAGAGCGTCCAGCACACCTCCCAGGGCCACATCCACCCGCCGCCAGCTCGGGATCATGGGTGAACCGAAAGGATAGCGGTGAAAATCCTCAAAGGCATAGGTCAACGCCTCGGCAAAGGACTCCACGGCGGAAAGCTCTGAATGGAGATCATAGGTCAGCCCATTCATCCGGGCGAGGGACTCATACACCCCCACAAGCTCCCGGGCCTCGGTGAGATAGGTGAGTTTGAGGGTGTGGAAAAACTCCTCGTTCAGGACAAGCCCCTGGGCGGCAAGCTGGGTGAAGAAGGTCCGGGCAATGTCGGCCACCATCTTGAGAAGTCCCGAACGGGCGTCGGTGCCCACCTGCTGGTGCTTGTGGTCATACCGGTGGGTGAGTTCCACCTGGCACACCCGGTGAGGGGGAAGGAGGCGATAGATCTCCGCCAGGATGCCCACCTCAATCCCCCAGTCCGAGGGAAACCGGATTTCCCGGGCGATGTCCAGCACGGTGGCAAATTCCCCGGACAGGGGATAGCGAAAATCGCCCATATAGGAGAGAAAAGGAAGGTCCCCGAAAATCTCCCGCAGGGAATGCACGAAGGGGAAATAGAAGAGCCGGACCACCCGTCCGAAGAGGCGGTCTTTGTACCGGGCATAGAAACCTTTGGCAAATTGATACCGGAGCACCATGACGGGGAAAAGGAGCCGGGCGAGAAAGGCCCGATCATAGGTCAGGATGTCTGCATCGTGAAAGGCAAGGACATCCACCTCTTCCGTGGCGAGCACATAGCCCAGGGCCGTCCACACCGCCTGTCCCTTGCCCCGGGGTCCCACGGGGAGGGTTTTTTCCACCTCCGCGATGATGGCCCGGACGGCGGGGTTGTCGTTCCAGAGGAGAACGGCTTTCTCCCCCAGGGGGGCCACCACTTCCAGCGCCTGATAGAACTCCTGGCGGTTCGCCCGGTCCAGGGAGATATACACGCGATGGACATAGGGGATGTCGGACAGGACCTCAATGATCCCCTGCATGGCGGGGCTCACCAGATCCGAATACAGCGCGGGGATGATGACGCCGGCCCGCGTTCTCCGGGAGGCCCGGATCAACCGCTCTTCCATCTCCGGGAGGGCGTCCCCCCGGAGGATGGTGAAGGTGGGCACCCGGTTCTGAAAGAAGTCCGCCATATATTTCAATTATAGGCCGACCGCCCCGAACCATCCGGCGGGACCACGACGCTCTGCCCTTTCAGAGCCCCCTCATGCAGGACCCGTTCCATCCCTTCCCCAGAAACGGACGTAGGGGCTCCTGCCTGCAGGGATCGAATCTCACGGTTTTTGCTGCTCTCATACCGTGCAAAGAAGGAAGGTCTCCCGCATAGGGAACATAGGCAAGATAGGAACCCTCAAGGCCCACAAGAAATCCCTCCGGACCGGCGTGAAAAGAAGACACCCAGCCAATTCCGCTCCAGAGGTCCCGGGAAGACATTTCCTGGCCGGTGCGCAGATCCAGCTGGACATACCGCAGGGATGCGGAATCCAGCACCAGGGCACCGGCAAAGGACCCGCCGGGCGGGATGTCCACCATGCGGTAGGGGACGTTGTCCCGTTCCCAGAGGACGCGAAAGGCTCCCAGATCGAAATAGAAGAGGGTCCAATCAGAGAAGCCTTCCCGGATAAGAAACCCGTTCTCACCCTCCACGACACTGACCCAGGGACTTTGTCCATAGCCCAGCGTGGTCTCGGCGAGCACCTGACCTGAAGCCGTGAGTTTCATGATCCAGAGAGAGTCTGCAGCACTGGAGTCCCCCGTACTCCCCAGATATCCGAACCCACCGGATGAGGGAATCAGAATGCCACCGCCGCTGTATGCATGTCGATTTCGATGATACCGATGGAACCACACCTGATGGTACGTTCCCGATGTCCGTTCGAGATACGCCAGGAAGGCAGTGGAGGAATCCGCCCGGATCCAGGAGGTTCCGGCCACCAGAAACCCGCCACTCCAGGGGATGACGTCTGCAAATGCGCAGTTGTATCCTTCCGGATCCCTCACGATGAGACTGTCCTCAAGCCTTCCATCTTGTCCGAGAAGATAGATCCTGCACTGTGTGGGATCCAGGTTAAGAGGAACGGCCAGAAAGCCCCTGCTCCATGGCACGATCCAGTAAGAGATTTCTGGAGGAAGGGTGGTGATGGGCTGGAACGTTTTCCACGTACCTTCCATCGAAAGAATTCCCACGAAAAAAAGGTTCTCCGAAAAAATCCCGAACCGTCCGGACACCGCGATACCCGATGGGAGAAAGGCGACTTCCTGCAATTCCAGCTCATGGCCGCTGGAGTCGGGCGCCACAAGGGGAATGACCCATCCCGAGGGAAGACCAGGCGGACGGGTGGTTCGATCGCACTGCGCCCCTAGCACCCCGAGACCCACCAGAATCACCGCATACGACCGCTTCATCGTGATCCTCCTGGCTTCATCGTGAAGACTCTTGGATCATACCCAGAGGATAACCCGACATCTGCGGACGTTCACCGGCGATGGGACCATAGATCAGGAGACCGCACCGGCAAACGCAAGGTCATCCAATGGATCCACGGACGGGACGCGGAAAATTTCCCGCAAAATGAGGGCGGGAACTAGGGGGCCATATCCCGGCGCTCCTTGACAAACCGTCAGGGGAAGGCTATGCTCATTTCGTGAACAAGGGGTTGCCATGAGGTACGGATGGCCCTTCTCGTTAGTGGGAGGGTTTTTCATTTCTTTTCCGGCGAGGGCTCAGGAAGGGGATTCAGCGTTTCTCTATATCCTCCCCATTGTGGACAGCTTTGATCTTGAAGTTCGGGTCGAAGCGGTGAAGGAAACGGTGATTCAGGAGCCTCTCCGGATGGAAGTGCTGGAGATTCGCCAAAACGCTGCACGTTCCCATGGGCCTTTGCCAGAGGTGGAGGTGACAGACACCGACAGCGTGCGGTTTGTGTACCGGTATAGGATTTACAATCGTCCGAAAAGCAGACAACCCGTGATCACGTTTGAGATCCCGCGATTTTCTACAAATGGAGATGTTCAGGTCTATTTTTACAGACTCGGCAAAGCATGGTGTGAAGGTGCAAGCGGACCTCCTACACTGGATACGGCAGCCACGGCTTTCTGGACACTGATCCACTCGCCACTCCTACCTGGGGAAAGCCTGGGAGGATTTGTGTTTTTAAGCCCTGATTTGCCGGACATCAGCTGGTGGCATGCGGAAGGGAAAGATCTGAATCCTGTAACCCGTGGAACGCCCATCATGACGGAAGGCGCAGAGCAACTTCTTGATTCGGTGTATTATGGCAAAACACCTTTTGGCCCTGGCAAATACGGGCGGACGGTGGGGCCGGGACTGTTGCCGCCGCAGTCCTTGGACTCCATGGCCATTCACCTCCAGATCCGGAACGACACGGCTTTCGCCATCGGGTGGATGAGTGAACGGGCGTATGATCGTCTTGCCCGGCTTCTTCAGCAGGCCCTTCGCTGGGCACGGGAAGAACGCCTGGACCGCTATCGCGCCACGCTGGAGCGGTTTCTCAGCACCCTGGAGCGTCTTCACAACCAGGGACACGTTCGGGACGAGGCGTTTTACGTTTTGTATTACCGCGCCCGGTATATCCTGAACCATCTCCCCTACTCCGAAGGTCCACCCTGCAGGTGAAGATTGCCCTGCTGATCCTCGAGGCTTCTGTCCATGGGAACGCCGAGCATTTTCGATTGCCCTTCCTTACCCGTCTTTCCTCCCGGGTCCTTCTTTACCATTGCACCCGAACATATGGGTTTCTTGATTGAAATACTACAGTTCCTCTTGACAAACCGTCAGGGGGGGGGGGGGGTATACTTTCCCCAACCTGAGTTTTCGAAAACGGAGGGGTGGATATGGGCTTGCTTGCTCTTGTCCTCACGGCAGGAAGCATTTTCCACATCCCCGCTCAGGATTCACCCCGGATAATCCTTCAGGTCCAAACCTCCAGAGGCCCGGCCATACTCCGGGGATGGGATCGGGGTTCGATGGGGATGGGACTTCTTCATCCCCACAAGGACTCGATCACTCCGGTGGTGGAACATGCGGGTTCTGCCTTTATGAAACCGATGTTGCAAACCTTTCCGGGTGGATGGATTCTCCAGCTTCCGGAACCCCGGGAAATCCGGCTGGAGCTGTTTGACGTCGTTGGGAGAAAGGTGGCTCAGTTTCAGGCCCAACTTGCACAAGGAGAACACCGTCTCACGCTCCACGGCCTTCCGCAAGGGGTGTACTTTTTCCGTCTTCAGGCAGGCGCGGATCGGTGGAAGGGTCGGATGGTGTGGATGGGGGTGGTCCGATGAGGCGCATCCTTCTGCTCGCTTTTCCCATTTTTCTTCTTGCAGGGGAGGCAAAGGGGGATGGAGATCTTCAGACCATCTCCATGTGGGTTGACTGGTACCACATCTGGGTGGATTCAACCCTGGCCATTCACCGGGATCCTCTGGACACGGTGGAGGTCACGGACACCATTGCCCTTACCCTAGAGACGTCTTTCAGCCTTGACCACTGTTTCTTGCTTGGAGACACTCTGTTCGTGGAATTTTGGTGTCCGGTACGAGACACGAATGGCCAGGTCCGGGATACGCTGAAATGCATGGACGCGTATGTGGCGGCGGTGGACACGGTGGACTGGGGCCTTGTTCTGAAGTGGTATCAGGACAATCCCTGGATTCTTCCCATTGTAGAATACGACACCGTTGCGTGGGGATGGGAGTGCGGAATGGATATCTGGCACTGGGTACGTCTTGCGACCCGGCAATACGGGTCTCTTCGATTTACGGATTATGCCCGTTTTCCCGGGACATGGATCGGAAGAGCCCGGTATGTTCGTCCAGGCGTTCCCACGTTGCTGGAAGAGCGGGTGAAAGAAGATACGCTTGAGGTGGTGGACCATTATGTGGATGTGGAGATCGTGAAGAACGATCAGGAGACGTTGCAGGTTTTCGGGGAGGATACGCTGAGGGTGCGGTATCATGAGAACACGTTCGCGTGGTTGCGGGTGGAGCTGTGGGAAGATGGGGAGCCGGTTCGGGAGAGTTCGTGGGTGATGGTGGGTGTGGGGCACACGAAGACGTGGCGGGAGGTCCCTGTTGGGGTGGATTTTGGGGAGGACATTGGCGCGATATACAAGGTCCGGGTGGTGGCGGTGGATCTTTTCGGGAACGAGGCGAGAGATTCGGCGTGGGTGGTGGTGATGCCGCGGGTCACAATTACCCTGAGTCCCAATCCCGTACGGCCCTATGTGCCGGCGATATACAATCCCGGCAGGAATTGGGGCATTGAAGACATTGTGACACTGTCTGTCACTGTTCAACATCCCCGAACAGGCGCACCCATGGACAGCATACCCGTGGAAATTCGGTTGAAGGGTATACCCCGAACAGGCTATCATGAACACGACACGGTAAGTGCGTTACCCCCTCTGGGTTCGTGGATTGTTGTGGCACCCTCTTTGACAGATACTACATTTGGTTATAGTCATCAGGCGAAAGGCTGGGATACGTTGCTGGTAGCTCGGGGACGCACCGATACCAGCGGAACATTTGTAATCCAGTATCACCGGGATGCTGTGGCGGGTCTTCGACTGGTGAAGGTTTTGCCTGGAGAAAAGAGGCGATATGCGTTGGTGGACACGCTGGTTATTCGATTCGACGGATTTGCAGAACTTGGAACAGGGGAGGGGTACGAACTGGTAGGTGCCACAGCATCCCATCCGCAGAACCATTATGGTCGCCCCTATCTTCTTGCATTCATTCGCGCCCTGGCTCAGCAAGCACGCCAGGAAATTCCTGGAGAGTTTTTATCCATCAACGACATGAGCCTTCCATGGGGTGGGTTGTTTGACGTGTGTGGAACATATGATCCGAATGACAGGTGTCTTTCCGCTCGTGGGACATGGATTACCGGTCACAACTACCATCGCACAGGAGAACAGGTGGACCTCTGGGGAAGGGGAAATGGAGGGAGCAGCCTGAACGATGTCCTGTTCCGTCAAATCCTGAGCCGCATTGCAAGCGCCATGCATTTGACTCCCTATGTACGCTTCCACAACAGGCACTATCATATTTCGGTCGTCGAAGGAGGGTAAATCATGGCGGCTATCTGGATGTGGTCAATCGTGTCCGTAATCCGCATGTCTCTTGCCGATACGGTGACCCTCTTGATTCCTGAAGATGATCGTTTTTCGCTTTCCATCCAGGTTCTCGTTAGAGAAACTCTGTGGCAGGATTCCTTGCGACTCGTGTATCAATACGTCGTGGTCAACCTCCCTACGAGTGAACAACCATTAGGTCACCTGACGATCGGAGGATTTTCACCCTTCGGAAACGTTCCATGGAACATCGATACCTTGTGGGTTGAAGAGGTTGAAATGCTAAGTTTAAACAGCAACATTAGCTCATGGGGATTCAGGAGCTTTCTACCAGGTGACACCCTGCATGCGCAACTCGTTTCTCCCTTATTACCGGATGTGGTGTTCTGGAAAGCATGGGGCATTGACTCGATTCTGTTCCCCACGGTAACCGGCATCAGCGAAGGGGGGCCCCTGGATGTTGTGATCGACTCCATTCTGGACGCCATGTACTTCAGCAAAACACCCTTTGGGGGGGGTAAATACGGCTACACGGTGGGACCGGGACCCCTGCCGCCTCCTTATCTCGACTCCATGGTGATTCACCTCCAGATCCGGAACGACACGGCTTTCGCCATCGGGTGGATGAGTGAACGGGCGTATGATCGTCTTGCCCGGCTTCTTCAGCAGGCCCTTCGCTGGGCACGGGAAGAACGCCTGGACCGCTATCGCGCCACGCTGGAGCGGTTTCTCAGCACCCTGGAGCGTCTTCACAACCAGGGACACGTTCGGGACGAGGCGTTTTACGTTCTGGATTACCGCGCCCGGTATATCCTGAACCGCGTTCCCTTCCCGGAGGGACCGCCCCGAAGATAACATACGCGAAACCCGATCTGAAGCCTCTTTCCTGAAACTTCGCCGTAAATCCCGTATATCAACGGGGTCAGGTGGGCAAGATCCCCGAAAATGCACCGGATGGTTTGAAAATCCTTCCCCCGTTCTGCACAATAGCCCCTGTCCATGAACCGTCTGCGTGCCCTTCGCTCCTCCCCCCAGGCCCGGGAATCTCTCGGGGTGTTTGCCTCCCGGGTGCTGGCCATCGCCATCCAGGTGGTGAACGGCTATCTCTTGGCCCGGGGTCTGGGGCCTGCCGACTACGGGCGATACGGCTATGCCGTCGCCCTTCTCAACATCCTCCTGGTGGCGGTGAACCTGGGCTTTCCCACCGTGACCATGCGGGAGGTGGGCCGGGCCCTGGTGGAAGGCACCTGGGGCCTGGTGAAGGGGCTTCGCCGGTTCGTCTCTCTCTGGATGGTGAGCGTGGGGGGGATGTTCGCCCTGGGGCTGGTCCTCCTCTCCCGCCTTTCCCCTGACCCTCACGGTCGCCTGGAAACCCTGGCCCTGCTGTCTCCCTTCCTCCTCATCGCCTCCCTGGAGGCCCTTCAGATCTTTTCCCTCCGGGGCCTCAAACGCATCGTGCTGGCCAGCATCCCCTTCACCGGCATCGCCTATGCCCTCAGCCTGATCCTGCTCTTTGCCTTTCCGGGGCTCACCCTCCCCCGGGTGGCGGCTGCCTTTGTGGGCAGTTACGTGTTCGGGGTGATCGTTCTCCAGACGATTTTTCAGCAGAGTGTTCCCCCCGCCTACCGGACCGCCCGACCCACCTATGACATCCGGAACTGGTTTGCCTCCGCCCTTCCCCTGTTTCTCGCCGGAAGCCTTTTCGCCCTGAACACCCAGGTGGACATGGTGATGCTGGGATGGTTCCGGGGAAACGAGGAGGTGGGGATCTATCGGCTGGCCCTCCGCCTGGCGGGGTTTGTGTCCTTTCCTCTTCTCGTGGCCAACGCGTCCATCGCCCCCCGTGTGGTGCAGCATTACCTGACCGGCCAGATGGACCGTTTTGCCCGGTGGGCCCGGCGCCTGATCCGTCTGGCCTTTGTGGGGGCACTTCTCGTTTATGGAGGCCTGGCCCTTCTGGGAGGATGGGCCCTGGGCCTGGCGGGCGACGCCTATCGCCCCGGATACAGCGTGCTCCTCCTCCTGGGACTCGGGCAGCTCGTGAACGTGGGAGCCGGGGCGGTGGGGTGGGTCCTTCAGCTCACCCACCGGGAACGGGACACCGCCACCGGGGTGGGGATCGCCCTGATCACCAACATCGTGTTGAACGCCCTTCTGACCCCCCGGATGGGCTATGTGGGCACGGCCATCGCCACCGCCCTATCCCTCATGATCTGGAACCTCACCCTCTCCTTCTTCGTGTGGCGCCACCACCGCATCCGGGTGGGGGTGATCTGATCAGAACTGAAACACCACGTTGAACCGGAGTTCCGTCCGTCCCGAGACGTTCTCCGACTGATCCCGGGTTTCCCACTTCTGCAGCGTGAGCCCCCCGGAAACACCGGTCCCAAAGTTGTAGTTCCCGGAGAGAATCCACTCCGTCCGGGAGGAACTTCCGTTGGGTGTTCCGTTGGCAAAAGACTCGTTCCGGGACCGGGAATAGGAGAAGTTCAGGGTCAGGTTGCCGGACATCCGGAGGATACGGGTTTCGGAAAGGGGCAGACGAAATCCCCCGGGCCGGGAGAAGGTGTAGGCAAAGGAAAAGGTGAGGGCGGAGTTCCGGTTGAGGGTTTCCCCGGTGTAGCCCACCGTGAAGGTCTTCTGACGGGTGGTGCTCCGCTCATAGGAAAGCTGGGGGCGCACCCCGTTCCGGAGGGAGGCGTTGAGGTTCAGCGCAAAACGATCCGAACGGCTCTCCGTCTCCGGGATTTTCTCCGGTTCGAGCTTCCCGCTCACCTGAAGGGTCCGGTCCACGCTCCCGTTCACCATCAGACTCATGATCCGCCAGGGTTCGGGGAGAGGGAGGGGTGGACGGGCCAGGCTGGTGGACACGCTCACCGAGGGCCAGGTGCGCTGATCCTGGAAGGAGGCCGACGAAGCGGTGAAGGTCCGGGTCCAGGACCAGGACGGACGAAACGTCAGGTTGAGGCTCATGACATTCAGGGTGAGGTTGTTGAGCTGCAACGAGGTGGTGCGGGTTTCCCCATAGGTCTGTTCGTCAAAGGACGGAAGGTCCCGGGAAAGCCCCAGGCGGAACCGCCAGTCCGGCCGTCCGGCCACGCTGTTGGCGTTGAGCCGCTGGGAATAGGTCAGGTTCGCCCCCACATCCGGCATACGGGACAGGCTGCTCTGGAGGCGGTCCAGAAGCCAGGCCGGGGAGCCCACCCGTCGGGTGGTGTCGGGAAGACCCCGCCGGATCCAGTCGGCAACAAGCCGGAGGATCCGGGAGGTGGGCAGGGTGATCCCGCCCCCCACCGTCTGGTTGAGGCTGATGTTCCGGAGTCCACTTGCCAGGACCTGGGGGTCTTCGCTCCGGTTTTCGGAATAGGAATTGTCGTAGCGCGGGGAGAGGACCACGCCCCACCATCCCAGACTCCAGCTTGCAGAATAGCCTTCGGACAGGGACAGTTCCGGAGGACGCAGATCCCCGGGGGCGAGATAGCCCGCAAACCGGTGGGACCGGCGATAGGAGAGGTTCAGGTTCTTGAAGGGCTGGGCTCCCACGTTACCCCCCAGGTCATAATACCACTTCCACGTCTGGATGTCCGTGCCCGCCCGGACATCCCGGCTCCGGCTCCGGTTTTCCGCATAAGAAGCGGTGAGGTTCAGGTTCGTGGGCCAGGGGCGAAGATCCCACCGGGTCCAGCCAGGTCGGAGAACCCGGAGATTCCAGGTTCCGGTGAGGTTCTGGGAGAAACTCGACGAGGAAGCATAGGGTCCCCGCGCACTGGAACGGTTGCGAGTATAGGTGAAGGAGGGGAGGGCCAGTCCTCCCCCCATGAGAGGGGAAAACCCCAGGGAGGCGTTGAACCGGGACGAGGTGTTGGTGCTCGCAAATCGGTCGGCCAGATCCCCTTCGATGAGAAGATCCGAATCGGGGGCATAGCGGGGAACCCGGCGGTCCCGGCTTTCCTCATAATTCAGGGAGAGCTGAACAGGCGGGCGGGAAGACAGCACCCCGAAGGGTTCGCTGTGCAGGGTGTAGGTCACCTGCCGGCTGGTTTCATATCCCGGCTCCCGGCTTTCAAAGGGGACAAAGTCGTCGTCCAGATACGAGCCCTGAACCGAAGCCCGAAGGAGGGGCGAAAGGTTGAGTTCTGCCTGGACGCTCGCCGCATCGCCAGGCCGGGTCCGGGGCTCCAGGAGCTGGATGTCGTCCACCCAGATTTCCAGGGAAAGATCCATCGAATCGGTGTTGGCCAGGCCGAAGGCGAGATAGCCCACCGCATGGAGGTTGGGTTCGCCCACAACGGTGAGGTTTCCGCTTGTCAGGGTGTCTCCGCCCACGGCGTTCCGCAGGCTGTCTTTCACCCGGGGAAGGTGATCCAGATCCAGCCACACCTCCTGCCATCCCCCGGCGAGGGGGGTCCGGATTTCATAGTAGCGCACGGAGTCCGTGCCCACCCGAAAAACGAAGGTGCCGTAGGGGGGGCTCGACCCGGGGCGGGGACGGACCCAGAGTTTGAGTTTCCGGTAGTTCCGGTAATTCTGCCGCCTTTCTCCCAGATCCCGGACCAGCAGGGCGAGATGACCGGGGCGGAGGTTTTCCACAAGAAGGCTGGTGGATCGCTCACTCTCCAGGGTGCCGTCCGCCAGGCGGAGGCGCACCGCATCGGGCGGGGGGGTGTAGTCCGGCGTCTCGTCCGTGCTCACCGTGCCCACCGCCATCCGCTCCACCGTGGTGTCCACCGGAGACGTGCCCGTTTCGTCCACGATCCCCGCCCGGCGCCAGTCGTTCCCCACCACGTCCATCTGGGCGATGAACAGGGTGTCCTTCCGGGTGAAGTTCTCCCACCGCAGCCGCCCAAACCGGACCGCACTTTCCTGGAACCGGGCGCCGTACCGTTCCTGCACCGGGGACCGGATGGGGATGCGATAGAACTTCCACCCGTTCACCTCGGCATAGGGAGCAATGCCGTACACGCTGTAGAGGGCGGGATCCAGGGGGACGGGAACAGAGATGTAGTCGCTGGACACGTCCAGCTGGCCGTTGTCGTTCAGGTCCTCCGTGTCCGGACGGCCCCCGTTTTTCTCCGTTCCGGAGGCGCGGGAATAGTCCGAAAGGTCAAACCGGTAATCGTCGTTGCAGTCGTCCCCCGGAACCTGGGCGTTGTCGTCCCCGGCCACCCCGTCCAGCCCCGTGTCCTCCCCGGGATCCAGGAGTCCGTTGCTGTTCCGGTCTTCCGTCTCCAGGACCAGATCCGCCCCCACGATCTCTCCACGGCAGTTTCTCCGGATGCTGTTTTCGTTCAGGTTGGTGGCCAGATCCACCCACACCACACCGGCATCCCCCTGGACCACCACGTCCAGGAACTCATAGTTGCGCAGGTTCGCCCCCACCGGGTCCAGCACGGTGTTGAGGCTCGCCCAGTTGGTCGTATCCCCGGGATGGATGGGGTCGGCCACCCACATGAGCACCGGCGCCCGTTCGTTTCGCTGCTGGGGTGTGGGGAGGTTGGGATAGATGTCCCCCCGAAGGAAAAAGTTGTCCGGTGCCGCCCAGAAGGCGGAACGGGCGAGTTCCGAGGTGTCCCGGTCCTCCGGTGGACTCCCCCACTTCCAGGCCCGGGCATAGGTCACCGGAAAGGACAGGACCAGGCTCCGGCTCTCCATATCGTCCACATAGGCCCGGCCGAGGGTGTTGGGATTGGGAAAGGACCTTGCTCCTTCCAGCGCAAAGGACAGCAGGTTCTCCCGCCGTCGCTGAGGGGAAGGAGGCAACCGGCGGGCGGCGGGGAAGAGATCCCGGATCCTCCGCAGCCACAGCGGGGCCATCCCGCCTTCCAGCCTCAGATCCGCCACGAAGTTTCTCCCCGGTCCCCCGTCCCAGGTGGGTCTCAGATCCCGGCTGCTCTGGCCCCGATAGAGGAAAACACCCGCCAGGGACAGGGAGGAATCCGGCGTGGTGGAGAACAGGGACATCCCCAGCAAGGAGGTCTGCATGAGAGAGAAGGTTTCGCCGTAGTCATAAGAGACGGATAGGCGGACGGAGGTGTCCTGAAGGATCTGGGGGTTCAGAATGCGGACCACGCCAAAATCGTAGTCCACCTCATAGTCCACCCCTTCCTGCAGGGGCTGGCCGTTCGCCACCACCCGCACGCTTCCCTCCAGCACGTTGAAGGGAAGCTGGATCTCCCGGCTCCGGGTCACATACCGCACCACCAGGCGATAGGTGACCCCCTCGCCCGAAAGAAGCTGGTCCTTGAAATAGATGACAGAATCCGGTTCGGACAGGTCCGAACGGATGAAGGGAAGGGGGTCGGGGAAGAAGAGGAGGCCCCGGGCCCGATCCCACACCGTGATGGGCTGTCCGTTCCGGAACACGGTTTCGTTGATCTGCCCGTCTCCGTCCGGATCCAGACCGAAGATTTGAAGATAGGTCTGACCTCCTTCCCCGGAGAGGAGGACACCGGCGGAATCTCGATAGATGGTGAGCTGGAGGCTCTGCACCTCCGGGGCTTCGACTTCAGAATAGAGTTCATACACGTTGCGAAGCTGCAGGAACCACAGCACCGAATCCCGATGGGTCCCGCTTTCGATGGTGGGGGAGAGGGGGCGGATGAGCTTCAGCACCAGGGTGTCCCCCGAGACGTCACCCACCGTGTCTCCGTTCTGGGTGATGTAGAACACGCCCAGCCGGAAACTCGTCGGGGCGTTTTTGATCTCGATCACGTTGCTGGTTTCGTAAAAGATGTAATCCCCGTTGGATTCAAGGAGGGGATGGAATTTTCCGCTCTCGCAATCGTTGAAGTCGGGGGTGCCGTCCAGGTCAAAAAAGCAGGCCCGGCCCACCTGGGCCCCCAGTTCGTTGTCGTTCGTGACGTTCTGATCGTCGAGAAACACCACAAGCTGCTGGATGGGCTGGGGCTCGCCCAGATAGAAAAACCGGTCCTTCTCATAATCTTTGGCAAAGATGGTTCGCTCCTGCACGGTGCCCCCGGCCTGGAGTTCCTGGGACTGGCTCTGCCCCTGCTGGCGGGTGGCCACAAAGGCAAGGTCCACCGGTCCGAACTGGAGTTCCCCCCGCAGGCCGAACAGCCCCTTTTTGGCCCCACCCCCGGCGGAGAAGGCCGCATACCGCATGGAGAGGGGAAGGCGAAGCTCCGTGTTCCCCGCCTCAAGCACCTTCACGATCTCGTCCTCATCCCCGGTGTAGCGCAGGCGGATGGTGTTCTTGGTGTTGTCCTGGACCTCGGAGTTGTGGTCAATCTGGACACTGATCTTCCGGCCGATGGTGCCCACGAGGGAAAGGAGAAGTTTCTGGTTGAGTTCCAGTTCGGGGAAGCTCGCCGCCCCGCCCTGGGACTCCACGATGGCGGGGTTGGAGGTGTAATTCCGGGAAAAAGAGAAGGAAAGTTCCTGGTTACCGTTGACCTGCAGAGAACTGGTTTCTTCAAGATTTCCGAAGCCCGGCAGGCGCACGGGGATGGTGATGTCCGGAATGAGCCCTCCACCTCTTCGGCCGGTGTCTCCCGCGTTGCGGGTCTGGAGCCCGGCAAGCATCAGGCTGTCCAGGAGCACCTCCGGACGGTAGGTGGCAGGCAGGGTGTCCACCGGAACCCCGGCCGCATACACCACCCGCGCCCATCCCCCCCAGGAGGGAATCCACACCAGACTTTCCGGAAGGGCAAAGGCGAGAAGAAGCCCGAGAATCACGGCGTGGAGCGAAGCTTCTTGAGAAAGTCCTGAAAGGCCTTCATGTTCATGGAGAGGGTCATCTCCACCCGCGGGATCTCACGGGGATGGAAGCGGTAATTTTCAGGATGCTTTTCGGCCAGCACCAGCGCAAGCCCCGCCTCACCCACCCGGTCGTCATACTGGGCGTGCACGATTTTGCCCCCGGCAAAATACACCCCCCGTTCATATCCGTGGCGAAACGCCCCGGAACGGTTGGATTTCATGATCATGACCACCGCCGCCACCATTTTGGGGGAGAGCTCCCCCACCTCCACCTGGGCCGTGGCCTTCTGGATCTTTTCCTGAACCTGGGGAATGGCGGTGTAAAGGTCCACCTCCACAAGTTTCTTGAGGTCCTCATAGTTCACGGGCTTGGGGATGAATTCGTCCGCACCCACCTCCTCGGCCCGTTCCCCCTTCGCCCGATCCCGGGAGAGAACGAAAATCAGGGTGTCCCGCCACCGGGATCGGAGGGCGGCCACGGTGGTGGGGGTCACAAAGGACGAATCGTCCAGATCCACCAGCACCACGTCGGGCGGGAGGGTCCGTTCCAGCGCCCTGCCAAAGGCCACGCTGTTGGCCACCTTCTCGATCTGCACCCCGAGGGAAGCAAGCAGGAGTTCCACCATCCTCATGTCGGGGTTGCCCGACTGAACCACGAGGGCGGTGGGTTTTTTCATACGCGAACCTGCAGAACGTCCATCACCTTCCGGGCAAGCTGAAGGTATCCTTCCCGGGCGGGATGGTCCGTGAGCACCACCGGTCGGCCCTCATCCGAGAACCGGACCACCGCCGGGTCCAGGGGCAGAGAACCCAGCACCGGAACGCCGAATTCCTCCGAAAGGCGCCGGCCCCCCTCCTCTCCGAAGATGTGGGTTTCTTTCCCGCAGTGGGGACAGCGGAACACGCTCATGTTTTCCACAATGCCCAGCACCGGCACCTGCACCTTTTCAAACATCTGGATGGCCCGGCGCACGTCCAGGAGGGCCACATCCTGGGGGGTGGTCACCACGATCCCTCCGGAAACCTCCACGAGCTGGACCAGGGAGAGCTGGGGATCGCCCGTGCCCGGAGGAAGGTCCACCACCAGCACATCCAGCCCGCTCCAATCCAGATCGAAGAAAAGCTGTTCATAGGCCTTGTGGATCATGGCGCCCCGCCAGATCACGGGCGTGCGAGAATCCAGGAAAAAGGCCATGGTGACCATCCGCACCCCGTGAACCAGAGGTGGACGAACCTTTCCGGTTTCCGGATCCGGACGGAGTTCGGCCTCCTCAAGTCCCAGCATCCGTCCCACCGAAGGTCCCCAGATGTCACCGTCAAAAATCCCCACCGAAAGCCCCAGTTCCCGCAGGGCCAGGGTCAGGTTCACAGCCACGGTGGACTTGCCCACCCCTCCTTTCCCGCTCGCCACCGCGATCACGTGCTTCACGCCTTCGACTTCCCGGGGCTTCCCCGGCGTGGCTCCGGGCCGCTGGAGTTTGGGAGGTGGGGGCGCCGCCACCGCTTTCACCGACACCTCCGCATCCGGGAAGTTTTCCCGGACGATGGCCTCCACCTGCGATCGGATCTCCTCTTTGAGCCCCGCCAGTTCGGCGGGCACCGCCAGAGCAAAGGAAATTCGATCATCCTCCACCGCGAGATCCCGAACCCACCCGCTCTTCAAAAGGGGCGTGTTGTCGGGCGGGATCTCGATGCGCATCAGAAGATCGCGAACTTCCTCAATCTTCGGCATGGTTGTGGTCCTCGTCCTCCTCTTCGTCCTGGGCGAAGAGATCCAGCATCGAAAGCAGGGCTTCCATGGCCTCCCGGCCCTTGTTCCCGAACTTTCCACCGGATCGCTGAAGGGCCTGTTCCATGGTGTCCACGGTGAGGATGGCCTGGGTCACCGGCACCGGTCCCCAGACATTGAGTTCGGCCAGAGCGTGGAACACGCTGGACGCCAGGTGGTGATGATGGCTGGTCTCCCCTTTCATCACACATCCCAGCACCACCACCCCCCGGACACCGTCTTCATAGGCCATGGCACTGGCTGCATAGGGGATCTCAAAGGCACCGGGGACCTCCACCAGGATCACGTCGTCCGGATCCCCCCCGGCCTCGTAATAGGCCTCAAGCGCACCGTCCATCAGGGCGCTCACCACCCGTTCGTGATAACGCGTATAGACGACTGCGATTTTGCTCATTCGGACGCTTGCTCCTTTTGAAGGGCCTGCTCCAGACCGTCCAGAAGATGGCCCAGTTTGTCCCGTTTGGCAAGAAGATACCGCAGATTCTCCTCCCTCACCCGCACCGGCATGGGGACCCGTTCCACCACCTCCACGCCGAGTTCTTGAAGGCGTTGCACTTTGTGGGGATTGTTGGTGAGGAGCCGGACCTGCCCCACGCCCAGATCCCGGAGGATCTGATAGGCGGCCACGTAGTCCCGGGCATCCGGCGGGTGTCCCAGCGCCTCGTTGGCCTCCACCGTATCCAGACCGTTGTCCTGCAGACGATAGGCACGAATCTTGTCCAGAAGCCCGATCCCCCGGCCCTCCTGCCGGAGATAGATGAACACACCCCGTCCCTCCGCCTCAATGGCCCGAAGGGCGTCTTCCATCTGGTCTCCGCAATCGCACCGGAGGGAACCCAGAAGGTCTCCGGTCACACACTCGGAGTGGATCCGGACGAGAACCGGCTCGTCTCCCGAGAGATCCCCCTTCACCAGCGCCAGGTGGACCGCCCGGGAATACCGGTCTTCATAGGCAACCACCCGGAAATTCCCGAATCGGGTGGGGAGGTGGGCTTCGGCCTCCCGGACCACCAGACCTTCGTTCCGGAGACGATATTCCACCAGGTCCTTGATGGTCAGGATCTTGAGGCCGTGTTTCTGGGCAAACCGGATGAGGTCCGGGAGACGGGCCATGGACCCGTCCTCGTTGAGGACCTCACACAGCACCCCTGCAGGGTAGAGCCCAGCCAGGCGGGCAAGATCCACGGAAGCCTCGGTGTGACCGGGACGATCCAGCACCCCGCCCGGCATGGCCCGGAGGGTGAAGACGTGACCGGGCCGGATCAGATCCTCCGGCCGGGCATGGGGATCCACGGCAATCCGGATGGTGCGGGCCCGATCGTGAGCCGAAGACCCCGTGGTGATGCCGTGGGCCGCATCCACGGTAAGGCCAAAGTTGGTGTCGTCGGGATGGCTTTTTTCCACAGGAATTTCCAGCCGGAGATATTTGAACCGGTCCTCGGTGAGGGAGAGACAGATGAGCCCCCGCCCGTGCACGGCCATGAAGTTGATGGCCTCGGGCGTGACTTTTTCGGCCGCCATAATGAGATCGCCCTCGTTCTCCCGGTCTTCGTCATCCACCACGATCACCATGCCGCCCTTGCGGATGGTGTCCACGGCCTCCTCCACCGTGGCGAAGACCTCGGGATACTGGGCTTTGAGGGTTGTGTGGTCACTCACCGTATCACCCCCTATGTCCCCTCTTCCCAGGATTCAAGGTAACGGCGCTGCTCCTCCGTGAGCGTGTCCATGGCGATGCCCATGGAGGCGAGTTTCTCCTGGGCCACCGCATCGTCAATCTCCCGGGGGAGGGTGTAGACCCTGGCCTCCAGGGTTTTCCCATGCTCGACGAGATACAGCGCCGCCATAAACTGATTGGCAAAACTCATATCCATCACCGTCGGTGGATGACCTTCCGCCGCCACCAGATTCACCAGGCGTCCTTCGCCCAGCACATACACCACCCGGCCATCTTTCAGATGATACGCGTCCACAAAGGGCCGGACGTTCCGCTCCACCCGCACCGCCATGGCCTCCAGGGCCTCCAGGTTGATCTCCACGTTGAAATGCCCGGCGTTGGCCAGAATGGCACCGTGCTTCAGATTCTGAAAGGCCGGAACGTCCAGCACGTGCTTGTTCCCCGTCACGGTGACAATGAAGTCTCCCCGTTTGGCCGCTTCCTCCACGGGCATCACTTCAAATCCGTCCATCACCGCTTCCAGCGCCCGCACCGGGTCCACCTCCGTCACGATCACCCGGGCCCCCATCCCCTGCGCCCGCATGGCCACGCCCCGGCCACACCATCCATAGCCGCACACCACCACCACCGAACCCGCAAGCAAGAGGTTGGTGGCCCGCAGGATGCCATCGATGGTGGACTGGCCCGTTCCATACCGGTTGTCAAACAGATGTTTGGTGAGGGAGTCGTTCACGGCCACAATGGGATACTGCAGGGTTCCAGCCTTTTCCATCGCCCGAAAGCGGATCACCCCGGTGGTGGTTTCTTCGGTTCCGCCCAGGATGGCGTCCGCGAAGGCCTTCCCCTCCGTGTGGGCAAACACGGTGAGGTCACCCCCGTCGTCCATGGTGATGTGGGGATGGATGGAGAGCACAGCCTTCAGGTGTTCGTAATACTCCTCCCGGGATTCCCCGTGCCGGGCGAACACGGGGATTCCGAAATCCGCCACCAGGGAAGCCGCCACATCGTCCTTGGTGGACAGGGGGTTGGATGCGGAGAGACGGACCTCCGCACCGGCTTCCTTCAGGGCGATCATCAGGTTGGCCGTTTCAGGGGTCACATGGAGGCACGCCGCAATCCGGATGCCCTTGAGGGGTTTCTCGTCACGGTATTTCGCCCGCAGGCGCTGAAGCACCGGCATGTGCTCCCCCGCCCAGAGGATCTTTTTCTTTCCCCCCGGGGCAAGGGAGAGATCCGCCACGTGATGGTCCACCGTCTGACTCATGAAAGAAGCTCCTCAAAGTCTTTGGCCACGTCTGTGCGTTCCCAGGTGAAGCCCTCTTCTTCCCGTCCGAAATGACCATAGGCGGCCGTTTTGCGATAGACGGGGCGCAAAAGATCCAGCTCCCGAATGATCCCTTTCGGAGAGAGATCAAAGCGCTTCCGGATGGCCTTCACGATTTCCTCTTCCGGGATCTCGGAGGTTCCAAAGGTGTCCACATAGATGGCCACGGGCTGGGCGACCCCGATGGCATACGCCAGCTGCACCTCAACCTTCTTCGCCACCCCGGCTTTCACCAGGTTTTTGGCGATATACCGGGCCATATAGGCGGCCGAACGGTCCACCTTGGTGGGATCTTTGCCAGAAAAGGCTCCGCCTCCGTGACGGGCATATCCCCCGTAGGTATCAATCATAACCTTCCGCCCGGTGAGACCGGTGTCGGCCACCGGCCCCCCGATCACAAAACGACCGGTGGGGTTGATGTGATATTGGGTTCTGTCGTCCAGCATGGAGGAGGGGATGACCTTTTTGATCACCTCTTCCAGAAGATCGTTGCGGAGATCGTCCATGGCCACATCCGGGTCATGCTGGGCGGAGAGCACCACCGCCTCCACCCGGGCGGGGACGCCGTCCACATACTCCACCGTGACCTGGGATTTCCCATCTGGCCGGAGATAGGGGAGAATTCCCTGACGGCGCACTTCGGAGAGACGACGAACCAGCTGGTGGGCAAGCATGATGGGGAGCGGCATGAGTTCAGGAGTTTCGTCCACCGCAAACCCGAACATCAGGCCCTGATCCCCGGCACCACCGATATCCACCCCCATGGCGATGTCCGGAGACTGCTCCTGGATGGAAGTGATCACCGCAACTGACTCGGCCTCAAAACCGTATTCCGGACGGGTATAACCGATCTGGCGGATGAGTTCCCGCACCAGGTTGGGGATGTCCACATAGGTGGACGTGCGCATCTCTCCCGCTACCATCACAAGGCCCCGGGTGGTCAGGGCTTCCACAGCCACCCGTCCCCGGGGATCGTCCTCCATCACCTTGTCCAGAATGGCGTCAGAAATCTGATCGCAGATCTTGTCCGGATGCCCCTCGGTCACGGACTCTGAAGTGAAAAAGAAGCGTCTGGCCATCGTTCCTCCCTCGTTTCAGATGGGAAACCCCATGGCGCGAAGCATCTTCTTGCCGTCTTCACTTACCATGGACAGGTTCCAGAGGGGTTCAAAGGTGAGTTCGGCGGACACCTCCTTCACGCCCGGGACGCTCCGAACCGCCTCTTTCACCTGTTCCAGAATGTAATCCCCGATGGGACAGGTGGGAGCCGTGAGGCTCACCAGAACATGGACATTGCCTTCGTCGCTGATCTCCACGCCATACACCAGCCCGAGATCCACGATGTTGATGGGGATCTCCGGGTCATACACGTTTTTCAGGGCCTCAAGAATCTCTTCCTTGGTCGGCTTTTTATCCACGGAAGTTTCCGACATCACACACACCTCCCTCGTTGGGTTGGATGAGGGATATTGTACACGTCCAGAAAAAGACTTTCAAATTGTGGCGATCCGATGGGGCGCCGATGGGATGAACCCCGCCCGGTGTATTGATATTTCCTCACCCCCGGCGTATAATTCCCCCACTATGGCCATTCGGGGGAATTTGCGCACGCTGAATCTGCGGAATCTCGTTCAGGTGAATTGTCAGGGGGGATACACCAGCCGGATCCACGTGTGGACGGATCGCGGGGAGGGCGAGATTTACATCGAGCGGGGTCAGGTCGTCCACGCCTGGTTCGAGCGCATGAAGGGCAAAGAGGCCCTCCTGTATATCCTGAGCCTCTCGGATGGAGAGTTCCTCCAGGAGATGAACATCCCCGCACCGGAACGCACCATTGATCAGGACTGGATGATGCTCTTCCTGGAAACCCTCCAGCGTCAGGATGAGACCTCCACCACTCGACTTTCCGCCTCTCTGGGTGTGGAGGATGAACCCCTGGACATCGAGGTCGAGGAGGCTCCGGAGGATCTGATCCCGGCAGCGGAAGAGCTCCGGCAGAAGGTCCGGGGAAAACTCCTGGTGAAGCGCCACGGGCGTCTTACCGGTGAAGAAATCGATGTGGAAGGTGATGTGATCATCGGGAAGTTTTCCAAAGAAACGGGGCCGGTGGACATCGACCTCTCCTTTCTCCCCGAAGCCCCCTACATCTCCCGCCGTCATGCCCGGATCTTTCTCCGGGAGGACGGGAAGTTTGTGATTGAGGACCTGGGGTCCACCAACGGAACCTACATCAACCGGGGTCCCCGGATCGTGGCCCCCACGGTCCTGGAAGACGGAGACGAAATCACGCTGGGCAACGCCCATTTTGTGTTCCGGTATGTGATCGAGGACGGTTCATGAACTTTCCCCTCATCCAGGTGAACAGGGTCGCGCCCGACCTGGTGCTTCGCTGGATCCCGAAAGAAGAGGCCCCTGACTGGGCACAAAAGGGGGATGTGCCCTTCCTCGTGGGAGAAAACGAAATCCGGGTGATCGCTTCCTTCACCCCCGGGGATATCCGCGCCCGAACCCGCGAGCTTTCCCGCGTGCTGCCTGGAGAAGGCGTCACCCTCCAGGCCGTTCTCCCGGAAGGGTTTGAGGCGCCCGCCCTGGAGGGTCTTCTCGACGCCCTGTATCGCTTTGCCCATCCCGCCCCCCAGAACCCCATCCGGATTGTCCTGGATCGGGACTTTCCCGATTGGACGTGGGTGGAAGGGGTGATGCGGGGCGTCTGGCGTGCCCGAACCCTGGGGACCATGCCCGCCAACCTCCTTTCTCCTGAAGCCTTTGTGGCACGGGCCCGGGAAACCTTCGCGAACCTCCCGGTTCAGGTGGAGGCGCTGGACAAGAAGGAACTCGAAGAAAGGGGCTTCGGCGGGATCCTGGCCGTTGCCCGGGGCTCCCACCGTCCCCCCCGGCTCCTCCTTCTCTCCTATGTTCCGGAAAACCCCGCGAAATCCATCAACCTGGTGGGGAAAGGGGTGGTGTTCGACACGGGCGGGATCAATCTGAAACGATCCCAGATGAACGATCTGGTGGCCATGCGCCAGGACAAGGCGGGTGCCGCCACGGTGGTGGGGATCGTGGAAGCCGTGGCCCGCGCCGGCCTTCCCGTCCGGGTGGAGGCGGCCATCCCCCTCGTGGAAAACATGCCTGGAGGGAAGGCCACGCGTCCGGGGGACGTGGTGCGCATGTATTCCGGACTTCATGTGGAGATCACCAACACGGATGCGGAGGGGCGCCTGATCCTGGCCGATGCCCTGGCCTATATCCAGGAGCGCTTTCCCGGGGTCCCCACCGTGGACTTCGCCACCCTCACCGGGGCGGCCGTGGTGGCCCTGGGGAAAAGCCGGGCACCGGTGTTTTCCAACCGCGATGACCTCCGGGACGCCCTCGTCCGGGCCGGAGAAGAGACGGGTGAACGTCTCTGGCCCCTCCCGGTGGGCGAGGAATACACCCGACTCCTGAAGTCCCGGGTGGCGGACCTCATGAATTCTGCGGGAAAGAGAGAGGCGGGAGCCATCGTGGGTGCCACGTTTCTCTGGCACTTCATCCAGAAGGAGACCCCCTGGGCCCATGTGGACATTGCGGGCACGGGCATCGGCGACCCGTGGGCCACGGGCTTCGGCGTACGTCTCCTGGCTCATTTCCTGAAACAGAAGGCATTCCCGGCCTGAACGCATCGTGGAGTGGGGGTTTTTGCACGGATGGGAAGCGGGATGAATCTTCCGGTTCGATACAGGCCCCAGCGGTTTGAGGATCTGGTGGGCCAGGAAGGGGTGGCCCGGGTGCTCCAGAACGCCCTGCGGGAACGCCGGGTTTCCCCGGTCTATCTCTTTGCCGGGCCCCGGGGTGTGGGCAAAACCACCACCGCCCGCATCCTGGCCCGGGCCCTCAACTGCGAGCAGGGCATCACCCCCGAGCCCTGCGGGACGTGTTCTGCCTGCGTGAGCATCCAGCAGGGGCGGAGTCTTTCCGTGGTGGAGATGGACGCCGCCTCCAACCGCGGAATTGACGACATCCGGGAGATCCGGGAAAAGGTGCACCTTCTGCCCCCGGACGGGCGTTTCAAGGTGTATATCATTGACGAGGCCCACATGCTCACCCGGGAAGCCTTCAACGCCCTCCTCAAAACCCTGGAAGAGCCTCCACCCCATGTGGTGTTTGTGCTGGCCACCACCGAGCCCCACCGCATCCCCGAAACCGTGCAATCCCGCGCCCAGCGCCTCGATTTCCGCCCCATTTCCCGGGAGCAGATCGCCCGGAGACTCATGGAAGTCGCCGAAAAAGAACACATCCCCCTCACCCGGGAGGGTGCACTGGAAATCGCCCGGCATGCCCGGGGAGGGCTCCGGGACGCCCTCCGCACCCTGGAACTCGTCTCCCTCTATGGAGGGGAACGACTGGACGCCCGGGCGGTCCGGGAAGCCCTGGGACTCCCTCCAGAAGATCTCTTCCGTGCCCTCCTTTCCGCCCTGGAAGCCGGGGACGTTGTGGCGGCCTGGAAGGTGGTGGAGGAGGGGAGAGAGCGGGGGCTTCTCCCCCGGGACTGGACGGCTGGCCTGGCCGAGACCCTGGAAGAGCAGATGGATCGGGCCTTTCGGGGGGAACCCGTTGCCTCTTCCCGGCTTCTCGCGTGGAGCCGGTTCCTTCTGGAACACGACGCCCTCCAGCGCTACACCCGGTTCGAAGAACTTCTGTTCCGCTATACCCTCTATCGCATGGCCCATGCCGCCACCCTCCCCTCCCTTGGCGAACTTCTATCAAGAGGCGGCTATCCCCATCGTCCCGCCGTTCTTCACAGCCCACCCCGCCCTGCACCGTCCTCGCCCTCGTCCTCCGCTCCCCCCTCCGAACCCGCGAACGACGCACCCTCTGCCCGGCCGTCCATCGACCTTCCGCCCGTTTTTCAGAATCTTGTGAAGGTGGAATCCCGGGAGATGGTCCTGGGGGTGGTGGCCCATTCGGTGGTGGAAGAGCATCCGGACCGGGTGGTGGTCCGCTACCGGAACGACACGGAGAAATCCATCCTTCAGGAGATCCTTCCCAAACTGGAGCAGGTGGCGGGCAAGCCGGTGGAACTTCTTCACGACCGTCCCCGTGCCCTGCTCTTTGAAGCCCTGAACCTCGAGGAGGTGGCGTCATGATGGATTTCGGAAAGATGAAGGATATGATGAACCTTCAGCGCAAACTGAAGAAAATCCAGAAAGAGATCAAGAAACAGTCCTACCCTTACGAAAGCCCGGCCGGAGTGGTCCGGGTGGTGGTGAACGGCGAGGGTGTGGTCCAGAAACTGGAGATTCTGAAGCCGGAGTTTCTCCAGGAATCCACGAAAAAGGTGGAGAAGGAACTCACCCGGACCATCCAGGAGGCACAGAAACACGCCCTGAAAGAAACGGAACGGAAGATGCAGGAGATGCTTGGAGAACTGGATCTTCCGCTCTGATCAAACCGGGAGGGAACCATGCTGGAGTCGCTCATCCGTGAAGACCGTATGCTCATGGACATGAAGGCCCGCACCAAAGAGGAGGCCCTGGAGGAACTTGTGGACGTGCTGGGTCTTCCCGAGGACAAGAAGGAAATCCTTCTGGTCACGCTGAAGAAACGGGAAGCCATCGGTTCCACCGGTGTGGGCCAGGGGATCGCCATCCCCCACAGCCGGAGTCTGGTGGTGGACCGTCTGGAGGTGGTGGTCGGACGCTCGAAAGAAGGGGTGGATTTTGATGCCATTGACGGAAAACCCGTCCACCTCTTCTTCCTGATCGTGGCCCCACCCCATGACGGGAGCACCGGCTATCTCCTCACCCTGGGGCACATCGCCAACCTGGCGCGAAAACTCGCCCGGCGGAAGGACTGGATGGAGATCGACGATCCCAAGGCCTTTCGGGATTATCTCCTCACCCTCTCCAAGGAGGAAGCATGAAGAAACCGGAGGTGCTGATGCTGGAGCTCCAGGAGCTGGAGGTAATCCTCCGGGACGCCCGGTCTCAGGACTACCAGAAAATTTTCCCCCTCCCGGAGAACGCCCTCCAGCAGCTCCAGGAGCGTCGGGACGAACTCTGCAAGAAGCTGGAGGAGGTGCTGGGCGTGGAAGCGGTGGACGAGTTTCGGCGGATGTGGAAGACCTATGGCCGGGGCATCGTGATCCCGGCCGGAGGGGAAATCTGTACCAACTGCTTTAACGTCCTTCCCACCGCCCTGGAACCGGATGCCCGGACGGGGCTTTTCCGGTGCCCGAGTTGCAGCGTGTTCCTCTATTTTGCCGAGGAGGAGGAATGAGTCGGGATCTCCAGAAAGAACTGGATGTGTTCCGGCAGAACACGGTGGATCTCCTCCCCGAAGAGGAGCTGGTCTCCAAACTCCAGCGTAAAGGGCGGCTTCGCATCAAATACGGTGCAGACCCCACCCGCCCCGACCTGCACCTGGGCCATTACGTCTGTCTCAAAAAACTCAAGGATCTCCAGGATCTGGGGCACGAAATCGTGTTCATCGTGGGGGATTTCACCGCCCGGATCGGAGACCCCTCCGGCCGATCGGCCACCCGGCCCAGGCTTTCCCCCGAAGAGGTGGAAGAAAACGCCCAGACCTATTTCGAGCAGGTCTTCATGGTGCTGGACGAAGCCCGAACCGAGGTGGTGTACAACTCCCAGTGGCTTGAGAAACTTTCTCTTGAACAGGTGATTGAGCTCGCCGCCACCTACACCGTCGCCCGGATGCTGGAACGGGATGACTTTGCCAAACGCTACCGGGAAGGCGTCCCCATCTATATCCACGAGTTTCTCTATCCCCTTCTTCAGGGATACGACTCCTATGAGATCGGGGCGGACGTGGAGGTCGGGGGATCGGATCAGACCTTCAACTTCCTGGTGGCCCGGGAAATCCAGAAGGCCTTCGGTCAGGAACCCCAGGTCATCCTGACCCTGCCCCTCCTTGTGGGCACGGACGGCAAGCTCAAAATGTCCAAATCCTATGACAACACCATCAACCTGAAAGACCCGCCTTTTGACATGTACGGTAAGGTGATGAGCATTCCGGATGAGCTGGTGCTGGATTATTTCCGTCTGGTCCTCTACAAGACCGAACCGGAACTCGCGCAGCTCACCCGAAAGATGGAAGAAAACCCCCGGGACACCAAGGCCCTCCTCGCCTTTGAAATCGTCTCCCTTTTCCACGGCGTGGAGGCCGCCCGGAAGGCAGAGGAAGAGTTTGTCCGGGTCTTCCGCCACCGCGAGGGACCGAAGGATGCCCCGGAAGTCGCGGTGCCCCCTGAAGGGGTGGGGATCGTGGATCTCCTTTCGGGAGAGCTGGGGATTTCCCGCTCCGAAGCCCGGCGGCTCATCCGTCAGGGGAGCGTCCGCCTGAACGGTGAGAAGGTCACGGACGAAACGGCCGTTCTCCGGGTGGATGAGGAGGCCGTTCTCCGGGTGGGCAAACACCGGTTTCTGAAGCTCAAACCGTCATGATTCCCCTGTCCCGACCGGACCTTTCGGATCTGGAGCGGTCCTATGTCCTGGAGGTTCTGGCCTCCGGGCGTCTCGCCCTCGGACCCTTCCTGGAGCGGTTTGAAAAGGCCGTCTCCCGATACACAGGCCGTCCGGCTGTGGCGGTCTCCAGCGGGACCGCGGGGCTCCACATGGCTCTCCTTGCCGTGCGTGTCCGGCCCGGCGATCTCGTGATCACCACCCCCTTCAGCTTTGTGGCCTCGTCCAACGCCATCCTGTATGCCGGGGCCGATCCCCTCTTTGTGGACGTGGAGGAGGACACCCTCAACCTGGATGTCCGGAAAGTGCAGACCCTCCTGGAAAGGGAGGCCGAGAGAACGGAGGAAGGGGTGATCCACCGGCCCACCGGCCGGCGGATTGCGGCCCTCCTTCCTGTGGAGGTGTTCGGCCATCCCCTGGACTATGCCGCGTGGCGGGACCTGGCCGACGGGTGGGGACTCCCTCTGGTGGTGGACGCCTGCGAGGCCCTGGGGAGTTTCTATCTCGCGGGGAACGCGCGATTTCACGCCGGAGCCCTTGCAGACGTGGCCGTGTTTGCCTTCTATCCCAACAAGCAGATCACCACGGGGGAAGGCGGCATGATCATCACCTCCCGGGAGGAACTCCTGCCCATCCTGCGGGCGCTGCGGAACCAGGGACGCCTCCGGGGAGGCCTGTGGCTCACCCACGACCTGGTGGGCTACAACTACCGCATGGACGAGATGTCCGCGGCGGTGGGGCTCGCCCAGATGGAGCGGATGGAGGAACTCCGCGCCCGGCGCCGGGCCGTTTTTGAGCGTTACGATGCCCTTCTTCAGGACCTTCCGGAGGTTCGCCGTCCCCGGGAAGCCCCCTATGCCGAGGTGAACTGGTTTGTGTATGTGATCCGGGTGCCCGCCGACCGGCGGGATCAAGTGATGCGCCATCTGAACGATCAGGGCATTGAGGTCCGCCCTTACTTTGATCCGCCCATCCATCTCCAGCCGGCTTATCAGGAACGGTATCCGGACCTGGCCGGCCGCTTCCCCGTCACAGAAAAGATCAGCCGGGAAGTGATCGCCCTCCCCTTCTTCAACACCCTCACCGAAAGGGAACAGATCCGGGTGGTGGAGGCACTCCGTGAAGGGCTTGCTGGGTAAAGTTCCCCGGAATTTTTATACCCGCGGCGTGGTGTATACCCTCGGGGACACCCTGGTCCGCCTGGGCGCTTTCTTCGCCGCGCGCAGCCTGGTCCCTGTCCCGGTGGAGGTGCTGTTCCTGTATCTTCCCTTCAAGACCTTTGCCGGTTTTCTCTTTCACACACCCGCCCTTCCCTGGCGGCATTTCTCCATGGTGGATGCCTTCCGGGTGGCCCTGGCCGAACTCACCGGAAGCGCACTCTCCGCGTTCTTCTGGGCCCTCACCACCCCCTTTTCCTTTCCTTTTGCGGTGCTGGAGGCCCTGTTCTCCCTGGTGGGGGTTTCCGCCTTCCGGATGGCCCGCCGGGCCTTCCACGAGGTGGTGGCCCCCGGGAGTCCTGAACGGGGACTGGCGATCTATGGGGCGGGGTTCGGCGGCGAGCAGGTGCTCCGGACCCTTCAGCGGGATGGACGGTATCGCCCGGTGGCCATTCTGGACGACGACCCCGCCAAATGGGGAACCCTGATGCACGGCATTCCTGTGGTGGGGGGGCGCCGCTGGCTCCGGAGACTCCGGGCGGAGGGCGTGGATGCCCTGCTCATTGCCATCCCTTCCGCACCCGCCCGAACCATCCGGGAAATCTTTGAGGAGGCCCGGAAGGCGGGCTACACGGACATCCGGGCCATGCCGGATTTCTACGAGTGGTTCCATGCGGACCATATCCCTCCTGCCCGGCCCATCCGCATCGAAGACCTCCTCCGCAGGCCGCCCGTGCCTCTGGACGAGGGAGGCATGGAGCACCTGCTTCACGACCAGGTGGTGTGGGTCACCGGAGCGGCGGGCTCCATCGGGAGCGAACTCGCTGAGGTGGCCTCCCGCTTTCATCCCCGAACCCTGGTGCTCCTGGACATCAACGAAAGCGACCTGTATCTCCTTGCCGAACGCCTCCAGGGGGATGTGCGGATCGCCCTCGCCGACATCCGGGACCCCCGATCCCTTGCCCGTCTGTTTGAAGAGATTCCTCCCCATGTGATTTTCCATGCGGCCGCCCTCAAACACGTGCCCGTGGTGGAAGCCTATCCCCGGGAAGGGGTGTGGACCAACGTTCTGGGCACCCTGTATCTCGCGCGGCTTGCCCGGGAACACGGCGTGCCCCATTTCGTCCTGATCTCCACCGATAAGGCGGTGAACCCCACGTCGGTGATGGGAGCGACCAAACGCCTGGCCGAGCGCATCGTCACGGGTTTTGCCGTATCGGAGAATGCCTGTTATTCTGCCGTTCGCTTCGGGAACGTCCTGGGAAGCCGGGGAAGTGTGCTTCCCGTGTTTGAGCAGCAACTCGCCCGGGGCGGTCCCCTCACGGTGACCCACCCCGACATGCGCCGCTATTTCATGGCCCCCAAAGAGGCCGTCTTCCTCATCCTGCAGGCTGCCCTCTTTTCCCGGGGCGAAGGGGAAGTTTTTGTCCTGGATATGGGGGAGCCCGTGTCCATCCTGGAACTTGCCGAAACCTTCCTCCGTCTCAGGGGACTGGAGCCCTACCGGGATGTGGACATCGTGATCACGGGTCCCCGTCCCGGGGAAAAACTCTTTGAGGAGCTCCTTCAGGCCGAGGAGGGTGTGGAGCCTACCCCCCACGAAAAGGTGTTCCGGGCAAGGGTCCGGGAAGCCCTGACACCCGAAGAACTGGCCCGGCTTGAGGGTGAACTCCTGGAGCATCTGGATGTGATGGATCCCGCCTTCTGGCGGGCGTGGTTGCGGCGCTGGGTTCCCACCTATACCCCCGAAGGAGCCTCCACCCTGCACAGGACATGAAACCCTTCCTTCGGTTTCTCCTTCGTGTGGAAATTCTTCTGGGGCTTGCTCCCGTGGCGCTGGTCCTGAAGTTGATAGGGGGGCCTGCCCTGGGGGTGTTTTTTGCAAGCGCCCTGGCCATCGTTCCCCTGGCTTCCTGGATGGGCCGGGCAACGGAGGCCCTGGCCGAGCGGGCGGGAGCCGCGCTGAGTGCCTTTCTGAACGCCACCTTTGGCAATGCGGCCGAACTCATCATCGCCCTCATGGCCCTGAAGGCGGGCTACACCACCCTCGTGAAAGCCTCCATCACCGGTTCCCTCCTGGCCAATCTCCTGCTGGTGGTGGGAGGGAGCATGGTGGTGGGTGGCCTGCGTCATCCCCTGCAGCGCTTTGACGCGGTCACCGCCGGTGCGCAGTCCACCCTGATGCTCCTCGCCGTGATGGCCCTGTTTCTCCCTGCCATTTTTCACCACCTCCAGCACGCCTCTTCCCGCCTGGTGCTGGATCTCTCCACCGAAATTTCGGTCATTCTGCTCGTCGTGTATGCCTTCTCCCTCCTTTTCACCCTCAAAACCCATGCCCACCGGGTGCGCCATGAGAGCCACGGGGAAGTCCCCCCCTGGTCTGCCCGAAAAGCCCTCCTGATCCTCCTGGTTGCGGTGCTGGGGGTGGTGATCCTGAGCGAGTGGATGATCCACGCCCTGGAGGGAACCCTCAAAACCCTGGGGTGGAGCGAGTTTTTCGTGGGGGTGGTGGTCGTGGCCCTCATCGGCAACGCGGCGGAACACACGGCGGCCTTCTTCATGGCCCACCGGAACCAGATGGACGTGGCGCTGGGGATTGGTCTGGGGTCCAGCGTTCAGATTGCCCTTTTCGTGGCCCCCCTTCTGGTGATTGTGGCCCGTCTTGCGGGCTGGACGATGGATCTCCTCTTTGATCCCCTGGAAATCGTGACGGTGGGGCTTGCAGTGCTGGGCATTCACTCGGTGGCCCACGACGGGCAGTCCCACTGGCTGGAGGGGGTGATGCTCCTTGCAGCCTACGGAATCTTCGCCACCGGTTTTTTCTTCTGGCACCCCTCCTGACCCCCATACCCCGGGGCAGTATACGGTTCGGGCATTTTGTCCTAATATAATATACCAACTCGAAACGGAGGGGATCCATGATGATGGGAACACTGATCTCAACACTTCTGGTCTATGCCGGGATCCCGGTGGGAGGAGGTCCCGGATGGCACGCGGTGGCCTATCCGGTGCAAACGAAGGTGGTGCGGGTGGAGCGGGACGGTGCTTCTTCCCTGGAGTTCAAATCCCTTTCCACGGGTGAACCTTCCCTGAATTTGACGGCCGGCCAGTGGTATCGGTATCACAGCATCACGACGAACATTTATTATTACACCAACGTGCCTCTCTGGATCGCGACGCGGTTTCAGATTTCCCCCGGACCTGGGGAATCCACGCCCATCTGGATCGATTCTCTGGAGGTGTTTTTCGTTGCGGAGAATCAGGACCCCAACCTCACCGATACCCTGTTCCTCTGGACCGGAACCACCAGCCAGCCCACCACCCTTCTCGCCGCCTTCCCCTTTCGGATTCCAGCGGATCCCGCGATCCAGGGCTGGCGCCTTGCGGTGTATTTTGACGATCCCTATCCCGTACAGAATACGCTGTTCTGGGTGGGTTTCCGTTCGCTGGCCACGGCGACGGATACGGTGTGGGTGGCCTCTGAAGCCTGCAACAACTGCGCCAATCCCGCCACCCGGAACATGTATTCCTTCGACGGCACGACCTGGAACGGCCCCTTCACCCGGGACTGGGGTCTGGGCGTGTACGCCCGGAAATCTCACGCCACGGATGAAGGCGTGTGGGCCTTCGTGTTTCCCAACTGGCCCTTCATCACCACCCAGCTTGATGGAGACACAGTTCGGGTGGTCCACCGGAACTGGGGCGGCAACGATTTGACCTCCATGGGGGGCGCCCTTGTGGTGGAATTCCGGGGTTCGTCGGACACCACGACGTACACCCTCACCGCCGGTCCCTACGCTTCCACGGCCGAAGACACCTTTGCGACCTCCCTTGCACCTTATGTCGGACAGGGATATGAAGGCGTGATCACCCTCACCGCCTGGTCAGCGCAGCCCGGAGATCAGGATCCCGCCAACGACACCCTGCGCTTTACAGATTATGTGTTTCCCGACTACACGGTGTGGGCAGAAGGGTTTGAGTTCAACGTCTCGGGCTGGACGGCGTATGACCTGGATGGAAACGGGTCCACCTGGGCGGTGTATGTGGGAAGCGGGATGCACACCGGCTATCACGGTGTGGGGGACACGGCGCGATCCGGTGAAAACAACGTTCTGGTGGGTCCCGCCTGGACGCTGGGCGGAACACCGGGGGATGCTTCCTACGGCAATGTGCTCGCGGCCTTTGTGAACGTTCCCGCCGGTGCGTCTGTCACCCTGACCGTTCAGGCGCTGGATGGACCGGATCCCGGCACGGCCAACGTCCTCTGGCAGAACAGTCACACCCTCACGGGTCTTGTGGGGAAGGCCGGATGGGTGAAGGTGCAGGACACCCTGAGCGCCGCTCTCAACGGGAGCACCGTCTATCCCGCCTGGCGCCTTTCCACCACATCCGCCACGCCGTCTCTCGTGCTCATGGACAACATCCACGGACGTTCGGCCGCTCTCGCCCTGGAAGTCGGGGAAGAGTCCCGTAAGGCGGGGCTCCGGATCGTGTGGGAGGGCCCGCGGATGCTCCGGTTTGCCGGAGAACACCCCCGGAAACTCGTTGTCCTGGATGCCCTGGGACGGCGGGTGTTCCGTCGCGTCTCGCCGGAAGGCATGGAGCGCATCCGTATCCCCCTGCCGGCAGGGGTGTATACGGTGGTGGTGGAGGGTTCCTCCCCGCGGCGCATCCGGCTCGTGCTGCCCTGAGGGGGGATCGCCCCGGTTTCGGGGTTTTTCAGCGTCCGGAGCAGGAGAGGTGCCCCGTTGGGTCCCGACTACGCGCGACCCAATGTGGGGAAGTTTCCTTCAAGCAATGGAACATCTGGGTATGGATGGCATTCGTCGAACATCCCCTGTCAACACCGCCACTTTCTCCCACCCTGTCCCTGGATCGGTATCTCGAACAATACTGCATGCCTTCGGTTTGACCCTCTCTCCCAGCTTCCTCATACTATGGTCAGATCCGTGGCGGAAGGGCAAATAGGAGGTGCAACCGATGGATTCCCGCATGCACCAGGCCCTGGAAGAGATCCGTTCCCTCCTGAAGAGCACCTCCCGCCGGGAGGAGGTGCTCCGCGGGGTGATCCAGGCCATTCACAACGCCCGGGACACCTATCACTGGGTGGGCATCTATATTCTGAACGAAGAAGGAACCCATCTGGACCTCTTCCCCTTTTACATCGGGCGTCCCACCCCCCACACCCGGATCCCGGTGAACCAGGGCATCTGCGGCGCGGCCATCCGGGAAAACGCCACCATCGTGGTGGACGATGTGAATCAGGACCCCCGGTATCTCGCCTGTTCCATCCACACCCGATCCGAGATCGTGGTGCCCATCCGCACCCCGGACGGGAGGCCTGTGGCGGAAATTGACATTGACAGCGACAAACTCGCCGCTTTTGACGAAAACGATCGAACCTTTCTGGAACGGGTGGCGGAAGCACTGGGGGCGGTGTGGGACCGCCTGGGCTGAGGGATCTCAGAACTCCCACTCATACAGGAGTCCCATGGAAACCCGCCCCACCCCGCTTCGCTCAAAATAGACCGACGAGCGCCGGTTCCGGGTGAGATAATATTCGATCCGGGTGGACAAACTCAAAAAGTCCCGGGGATCACCCCAGGTCCGGAGAAACAGATTCCGGCCGATCCGCGCCCCCAGAACGATCTCACCGGTGGCTGACCGCCAGGCCAGTTCCTGAATGCCCACCTCCCGGCGAAGCCGCCCTGCAAGGAGCACGCCCGCCAGGGTGAGGACCCTTCCCTGAAGATAGGAGAGCTCCGCCACCTGGCGGAGGTCGGTGGGACGGGGGGTTCCCAGGGTCAGCAGGGAGAGAATGCTCAGCGTGTCCAGTGGGGGTTCCGAACGAAGGGCGAACAGCGGCTCCTGAAGGGTTCCGGTGAGGGTGAGATACACGATATACGTGTCCACCTCCGTCCGGGCCTCCAGGAAGAGCTCCGGATTGAACGATGGGTCGTTCTGGAAGCGAATGGTTCCCTCGGTGAGGTCAAACACCCGATCCAGATAGAGAAACGTTCCCGAAAGGGCATCCAGGTTCCCCTGGAGATACATGTTGATGTCGTCCGGCTTGTATACGTTGAGATCCGCCGAAAACTCCACGTCCGCGAGTTCGTTGGACAGGATCACCCCGTCCGGTGCCGAAAGGTGGAGGTCCAGCCGGAGGGGTGAGGGCTCCACCGCCCGCTGGGGACCCCCGAGTTTGCTGAACCGGGCGTCAATATAGGCTTCGTCCATCCTCAGATCTCCCCGGACCCAGAGCACCGGAAGCACACCCTCCACCCGAAGGGACCCGGAAAGCCGGGCATAGATGAGGGGCCCCGGTTCCACGGGGAAGCGGGAAATCCGGAGGTCCATCCGGGTTTCCCGGGGCTCCAGATTCTCGATCCGGGTCCAGCCGGTCCCCTCCAGGGTGCCCCCCTGGGCCCGGGCCAGGAGATCCCGAATCACCAGTGTGTCCTCACGGCTCACAAGCAGGGCCGTCACCGAATCCAGGGATGTTCCCGTCCCGATGAGGAGGACGTCCTTCCCCACAAACGCGGCTTCCCCGGACAGAGAGGGCGAGGCGGCGGGTCCCCGCAGCACAAGGGTGCCGTAGCCCCGGAGTTCGTCGGCGATCAGGAGATCCTTCAGGAGCTCGTTGGCCTCCGGCGTCCCCCCTCCATCCAGATGGATGGTGAGATTGAGAAGGTTGGGCGGTTCGGCGAGAATCTGTCCTGCCACGTCAATCCGGCCCCCGGCATCCAGAAGCACCAGGCTGTCAATCACCAGTGAGGGTTTGCGGTAGCGAAACCCCACGCGATACCGGTCCGCTCGAAGTCCCTCAAAGAAAAAGCCGGACCCCTCTCCCCGACCCCGCACCTCCTGGCTGGGGCCCTCCCCCACCAGGTGCACTTCCCCCGCGAAGGTCCCGGCAAGTTCCCGCTGAAAGAACGGCCGAAGCACGGCCAGATTCATGCCGTCCACCCGGGCATCCAGCCAGTAGACCCCTTCTCCAAACACCACCTCCCCGGAGAGATGCGAAAAGGGCCGCACACCGGTGAGGAAAAAACTCGCCCGCCTGTCGGTCAACACCCCCTCCAGCCGGGGATGCTCCACCCCGAAGGGTTCCACCTGGATCCTTCGACTTTCGAGTTCCACCAGGGGCCATCGTCCCTGAAGCACACCGGCAAGTTCGGCCCGAAAAGAACCCCGGGAGAGGAAAAGGCTCCAGGATCCGGGGGCATTCGGCAAATAGAAGGCATACACGCCCACCGAATCCAGCACCAGCGAATCCCTGTAAGAGAGCGCCACGCCGTGCAGACGCACCTCCAGCGTGTCCCGATGCCGGCTCACCATCGCCTGGAGGGTGCGGGTGCGGAACCCCTCATAGGCCGTATACTGAAGGAAACCCCTTCCCCGGATGCGGGACCATCCATCCAGTTCCAGCACCACCGATCCCTCACCCCCTTCGAGTTCCTGTCCTGTCCATTCCCTGAGGAGAAGGGGAAGGTCACGAATGTGGAGCCTGCCCGATCCATGGGGCCCCTCCTCATCCACCATCCCCTGAAACGTGGCGTCTCCCCATCGTGTTCGCACAAAAAGCGTGTCCAGCGAGACCCGCGGGGGGTCCACCATCCCCCGGACCCGAAGGGACTCCACCGGACTGGGCCCCGCCTTCCCCCGGAACCCGGTGAAGGAAAAACGATAGGGGGGTGTGCTTGCGCCCTCCACCTCAAACACCCCCGAAGTCCACAGCGTATCCTGCCACACGGAATCCGCCACCCCCCGGACGACGAAGGGATAAGGATCAACGAGACGCACCAACCCCTGAAGGTTCCGCACCCGTGCCCGGTTCACCACCTCCCCCTGTCCCGTCAAGATCGACAGGGTCTGGAAATCGGGGGAGAAAACCACCGTGGCCGAAACATCCTGGAGGCGCTCCCCCTGGAGGAGGCGGGCCTTTCCCACCCGAACAGCAAGCCGCCGGTGGGAAAGGGTGTAGGTCCCCCCCACATCCCGAAGGGTCCCCACATCGTGGAGAACCAGAAACGGCGTATGGAAACGCACGGTGTCCCCCCGGACCACGAGATCCAGCCCCCGGAGGGTGTCCATCCCCGCGGCTTCCAGGTGATCCACCCGGTGACGGGGACGGTTTTCCGGATAGTCCAGCCGATACACGCCCCGCACGTTGAAAAATCTCCCCCGGAAGGGCACATCCACCGAACGAAAGGCAAACGGGATGACCATGCGGTGGCCCCCCATGGCAAAGCGTCCCGAAAGGCCCGACGCCCGGTATTCCACCCCTCCGGTTCGGACCCGGGCTTCGTTCAGATACAGCGCGTTCACCGCAAGGGGAGGAAACACCGGTGCACGGGGCGGCCCTCCGCCCGCGGGAACCCAGAATCGGGGTATCCAGGCATCCAGATCCACATAGGCCGAAAGGATCCGGGCTTTCCGGATCCGAAACACGGGGAACCACTGGAGGTGGGCCTCCCGCACCAGGAGGACGCTGTCCACCTGGAAGCGGGCGAGATGGATGCCCAGGGGTGGCTCCAGGGATAGTCCCTCAATCCGAACCTCCCCTTTCAGAACCCGGGAAAGAGTTCGCTCCAGGGTATACACCCCGGTGGCCTTCCAGATGTCCAGCGCCAGGAAAAACAGGAAAAAGAACACGCTCCACAGGATCACCCGGAAGGTCCACAATCGCCAGTTCATGCCACGGTCACCAGTTTACGATGTTCTCTGCGCAGTTGAAGATACCGGGCAAGCCGCTCATGCTCCGGGTGTTTCAGGTCCGGATCCCGGACCAGGAGATCCCGGGCATCCTCCCGGGCCTGCTGGATGATGCGGAGGGTTTCGGGATCCCCGGATAGATCTGCAAACACAAACCGGGGAAGGCCGTGCTGGCGTGTCCCATGGAGTTCCCCCGGGCCCCGGATGGCAAGGTCTGCCTCTGCAATCCGGAAACCGTCGCTTTCCTCCACGAACACCTTCAGCCGCTTCCGGGCATCTGACCCGAGGCGGGAGGGGGTGACCACCACACAATAGGCGTCCCGATCGCTCCGGAGGATGCGGCCCCGGAGCTGGTGGAGCTGAGAAAGTCCGAAGCGGTGGGCGTCTTCGATCACCATCACGGTGGCCCCCGGAACGTCCACTCCCACCTCGATCACCGTGGTGGCCACGAGAATCTGAAGGTCTCCTTTCCGGAAGGCCTCCATCACCCTTCTGCGCTCCCGGGCGGGCATCCGCCCGTGCACCAGCCCGAGATGCACACCCTTCGGGGCTTTCTCCCTGAGCTCCTCAAAGAGCTCCTCCGCAGCCTGAACCTCCAGTTTTTCGGAGGATTCCACAAGGGGGGCCACCACGTAGGCCTGGATTCCATCCTCCAGAACCCTCCGAAACAGACGTTGATAGAGCTCTTCCCGTCGCTCCCGGGACCGGATCCAGGTGGTTTCCACCTTCCCCCGGTGGGGGCGCTCGTCGATCACCGATACGTCGAGATCACCATACAGGGTGAGGGCCAGGGTCCGGGGGATGGGCGTGGCCGTCATCACGAGAAAATGGGGCACTTCTTCATTCCCCTTTTTGAGAAGGGCCGCCCGCTGGAGCACGCCAAACCGGTGCTGCTCGTCCACCACCGCAAGCCCCAGCCGGGCAAACTCCACGTCTTCCTGGATCAGGGCATGGGTTCCCACCAGGATCTCCACCTCTCCCCCCCGAACGGCCTCTTTGATCTCGTTTTTCCGGGCAGGAGAGAGGCTCCCCTCCAGGAGGGCCACCCGAACGGGAAGAGCCTCCAGAAAGGACACGTACACCATGAAAAGCTGCTCAGCCAGGATTTCGGTGGGGGCCATGATGGCCACCTGATATCCATTCTCCACCACCGCAAGGGCCGCAAGCAGGCTTACCAGGGTTTTCCCGGATCCCACATCGCCCTGGAGAAGCCGGTGCATGGGGCGACCGGAGGCGAGGTCTGCCTGAATCTCTTCCCAGACACGCTCCTGCGCCCCGGTGAGGGAAAAGGGAAGGTGCTGAAGAAAGGGATTTAGCAGCGCTCCGGTGGGACGGATCACCGGGGCCCGGGCCGTCTGAAGGGGCCGGCTCTCCCGAAACAGGTCGAGAAAATACAGAAACAGTTCTTCATACACGAACCGTCGCCACGCCTGGGGGTCCCGGGCCCTCCCCGGAGGAAAGTGGAGGCGCTCCACCGCTTTCCGGCGCGTGGGGAGTTTCCGCCGTTTCAGAAGTTCCTCCGGAAGGATTTCCACCAGGGCATCTCCATACCGGTGAAGGGCGGCCTGGACGATTTTCAGGAGATCCACGGTGGAGATCCGGCCGCACTGACGATACAGGCCCCCGAAAGACGAAGGGAACACCCCCTCGTCCCCCATTTTCCGGAAGCCCACGGCCCGGGGAAACCGCCCCCTGGGGGGGAGAGAAAACCGGGCCATCACCCTGAGACGTGTGCCCCGCGCATACTGGTTCCGGATGGCCGCCCGCCGTGCTGGATCCTTGGGGAGAGGAACCACCAGTTCGACCGCGCCCGTCTCGTCGGGATCCACCAGGATCAGGCTGAGGGCAGGCCGGCTGCGAAGGGTGATGTCCCCCCGGGTTTCCACCCGGCCTTCAAACACCAGAGGGGTGGACACGCCCCGCCGCACCTCCCGGAGAACGTCCGCAGCCGAAAGGGGCGTGAGGGGAAAGTAATCTCTGGGTGGGAAGAGAAAGAGATCTTCCACCACCCGGATGGGAGGATCGCACTTTTCCAGGGCCCGGGCTCTCGCGGGCCCCACACCGGGGACATATTGAACAGGTGTGAAGAGGCGGTCAAGATCCACGGGGGAACGGGTCACCCACCAGTCCGGTCAATCCATTTCCTGAACACGCCGTTCCAGTTCCCGGACCCTTGCGTGGAGAATCCCGAGATACACAAACAGCCCCAGCCAGACCACACCATAGGCCGCAAAGAGATACACCAGTTCACTCATGGTCCCTCCTCACTTTCCAGGGCGTGTTCCATGCGGGCCACACGTTCCCGCAGCCGCACGAGAAACAACCCCAGGGATGTGAAAAACACCAGGTTGATCAGGAGCGCCGTCAGCATGGGGGGGGAGATCTTCACCGCCTGGTTCTTCTCCAGAAACACCACCGGATGAAGAGAACGCCACAGACGGACGGAGAAATACGTGAGGGGAACGTTCAGAAACACCACCAGACCCACCACCGCAGAGAGGCGGGCCCGACGTTCGGGATCTTCCAGCGTGCTCCGGAGAAGGGCATAGCCCACATAGGCAAGGAAAAGCAACAAAATGGTGGTGAGACGGGGATCCCAGGTCCAGTACACACCCCACGCAGGTTTGGCCCAGAGAGAACCGGTCACGATGGCGAGAACGGAGAACAGCAGGCCCACCTCCACCGCCGAGGCGGCCTTCAGGTCAAAGCGAAGATCCCGTGAGGTGAGATAACGAAAACTCCACCAGGCCGCAAGGCCGAACATGAAGAACATCATCCAGGCAAGGGGAACGTGGAAATAAAAAATCCGCTGAACCTCACCCAGGACCGCGCCTTTGGGACCCGGCCACGCCGCGCGCGGAGCATAAAGAAGGGCAGCCCAGATGCTCGCCAATCCCAGAAACCCATTGACCCACAGCCAGACCGAGCGCCTGCGCATAGCGTTATTATAGTCCCTCACCAGCACCCCTTCAAGGGCCGTTCCACCCCGATATTTTCAGGTTGTGAATACCCCAAAAATGCTGTAAAATTAAGGCGAAACTTGGGATGAGGGGGCCGGGCAACCGCTCCCGTGAGGGGGAGGAAAGTCCGGGCTCCAGAGGGGAGGGCGCTGGGTAACACCCAGGGGGTTGCGGATGCAACCCACGGTAGGGCCACAGAAACAAGACCGCCGAAGGCCCGCATGGGCCAGGCAAGGGTGAAAGGGTGGGGTAAGAGCCCACCGGCGCCACCGCGAGGTGGCGTGAGGGGGTGAGAGGCCCCCGGCTTCCCGAAAGGGAGGCTCTGGCAACCGCCCGCCCGGAGCAAGGCCAAGCAGGGAGGTCACGGGTGTGCCCCGCACCCACGAACTCCCGGGTCGGCCGCTTCAGCCTGTGGGGAAACCCGCAGGCGAGAGAAATGGTTGCCGAGAACAGAACCCGGCTTACGAGCCCCCTCATCCCCCGGTCTGTTGAAGACGGAGGCCACGACGCCGATGGAAGACATGCGTCGGATTTTGCGTGACGAATACGGGGCCCACCCACGACTGGTGGACCTCCTGGTGGAGGCAGGATTCACGTCCCGAGCCGCGGTGGAGGCGGCCCTCAACCCCACCCTGGATCATCTCATCCCCCCGGACACCCTTCCGGACATCAAGCCCGCCGCCGATGTGATTCTCCGCAACCTCAAACGGGGGAAACGCATCCTCATCTGGGGGCACGAAGATGCCGACGGATTCACCTCCATCGCGGTGATGCTCCGCACCCTGGAAGCCATGGGGGCCCGCCCGGGTCAGGTGGATTACATCGTCCCGTCCAAGAGAAAAGACGGCCACGGGCTGACCCGCCCCATCCTGGAATCCCTTGCCGGGAACGTGGATCTCATCGTGACCGTGGACTGCGGAACCAGCAACGTGGACGAGGTGGCCTTCGCCCGGGAGCTCGGCATGGAGGTGGTGATCACCGATCACCACGAACCCCCGGAGGTCCTGCCCGAGACCTATGTGGTGAATCCCAAAATCGGCGGGGACAACTACCCCTATCTGGCCGGGGTGGGGGTCGCCCTGAAAATGGCCTGGTACCTTCTTCGTCTGGACCAGCGGATGGGGCTGGAGCAGATCACCCGGGAACTCCCCGAACTCTTCATCTATGCTGCGGTGGGAACCCTGGCCGACCGGGTTCCCCTCGTTTCGGAAAACCAGATCATCCTTCAGACCGGGACCGAGCTCTTTCACACCCGGAGCCTTCCTTTCACCCGGGCCCTGCAACAGAAACTCGGGGGACACACCGACCTGAATACGCTGGTTCCTCTCGTTTCGTCCGGCTTTTCCGAAGAGGATCGAAAGTCCCTTGCCGTCACCTTTCTCCTCGCCCGGGAGGAAGACGAAGCCATCCGATCCCTGGAGGTTCTCTGGGAACGGGTGGAAACCTGGAACAACCGGGCCCAGAAGGCCCTGGAGCTGGCCCTGTCCCGCCTGGGGCGGGTGCGCCGGTATGTGTATGTGGATCTGCCGGATGTGGAACCTCATTACCTGGGATACGTTGCGTCCCGCCTGAAAGACCAGTTTGGCCTTCCCACCATCGTCACCGGACGAAAGGAAAACCAGGAAGTGGTGGGCGAAGTCCGCTATCCCCACGGCAGAGACTCTCTCCAGATGCTGCGGGCCCTTTCCCATCTCTTTCTCTCGTGGGGAGGGCACAAACTCGCCTCAGGATTCAGCATGGAGAGCCGGGATCTTCCGGAATTCATCGAGGAACTGGAATATTTCTTTTCGGAGGACTCCGGAGGAGCTGTGGCCCTCCCGGTCGATCTGGAGCTTGAGGAGGTGGACCGGGATCTCCTCCGGGATGTGGTGCGCTGGGGGCGCCACAATGTGGAAATTCATCTCCGGATCCACAACGTTACCATCGGGACTCTCCAGCAACTTCCCTTTGAGGGAATTCCCGTGGTGGATCCGGAAGGCCTCCTCCGGCTCTATCCCCCCGACACGCTGGTGGAGGTCACCCTGAAGGGGGGACCGGAAGGGCTCACCCTTCTGGCCCTCACTGCCCTCATGGATGAAAACAAGGAGGTGCCCCGTGGTTATTCGGGACGAAGCACGGCGGTTTGAAGAAATCCTTCGCAAACTCGCCTCGGCTGCTCACGCCGAGGGCCGAAAAGAACTGGAGGAGCTGGACCTCACCCCTCCCCAGCTGGACGTGCTGGCCCGCCTGTATTCCTATGGGGAAACCACCCAGACCGCCCTGGCCCAGGAGCTTTATCTTGCCAAAAGCACGGTTTCCGGCATTCTGGACCGTCTGGAGCGCCGGGGGCTGGTGCGAAGGGACCGGAAGGAAAAGGATCGTCGAACGGCCATTGTGACCCTCACCCCCCGGGGTGAGGTGGTGCTTCGCCGGATCATTGAACGTCGGGCCGCCTTCCTCCACGAACTCATTGATCCCCTTCCCACCGACGAGGTGTGGAAACTCCTGGAAATCCTGGAGAAGATCGAGAAAAAGGTTCCGGAAGGGGCCCCGACCCTGCTCTGACGTCCGGGAACCTTCCGCCCTTTCCAGATCCTGCGTGATGCGTTTCCATCCCCGAACGCTGCGTTCTGCGGACAGCAAGTTGGGACTCCCCGAACTCATTGCCATGGGTGTGGGGGGGATGATCGGAGGGGGCATCTTTTCGGTGCTGGGTCTTGCGGTGAACCTGGCTGGCCATGGTGCGCCCCTCTCCTTTCTTATCGACATGCTCATTGCCCTTGCCGCCGGCTATCACTACGTTCATCTTGCCCTCACCTTTCGAGACGACGGGGCAAGTTACACCTACCTTCTTCGGGCATGGCCCCGGCATCCCTGGATCGCGGGTGTGGAAGGGTGGGTCGTGATTCTGGGTTACATCGGAACCCTGGCCCTGTACGCCTTCACCTTTGGAGCCTATGGGGCAAGTCTTCTGGGCAGTGCAGGAAGCGTCCCGGTGCGCCTGTGGCTCTCCCTGTCCATCATCCTCTTTTTCATGGTGGTCAATCTCCGGGGTGTGCGAAGTGCGGGGGAAACCGAAGATCTCCTGGTGTATGCCAAAATCATTATCCTGGGTCTTTTCGGAGTGATCGGTCTTGTTCAGGTGGAATCCGATCGTTTCTTTCCCCTTCTGGATCGGGGAGCCGGGGGGTTGTTCCTGGGCGCGGCGGTGATTTTTGTGGCCTATGAGGGGTTTCAGCTCATCACCAACGCGGTGATGGAAACGGAACATCCGGAACGCAATATTCCCCGGGGCATTTACGGATCCATTGTGATTACAGGTCTGATCTATCTCCTTCTCGCCGTGGTGGCCATCGGCACGATGAGTCTGGAGGAGCTCGTGCGGGCCCGGGAATATGCGCTGGCAGAAGTGGCGCGACCCGTGCTGGGGAATGCCGGACAGGTTCTGGTGGGACTGGCCGCCCTGCTGGCCACAAGTTCGGCCATTAACGCCACCCTTTTTGGGGCCAGTCACATGATGGCCGAAATGGGGGCGTCAGGGATGATGCCTGCGTTCCTGAACCGGCGCAATCGCCGGGGCGTTCCCTGGATCGCCGTGCTCGTGATGACCACTCTGGCCGGAGGCTTTACCCTCCTCGGTTCCCTCTCCGTGATCGCCGAGTTTTCCAGTCTCACCTTTCTTCTCGTCTCCATCGGCGTGTCTCTGGCCAATCTCAAACTTCGTCACCGGACCGGAGCCCGGCTCGCGGTGGCCCTCCCGGGTCTCGTCTTGATGAGCATCACGGTTCTGGTGATCCTGATCTATATGGGCACCCACAACCCGGATGAACTCTGGACCATTCTGGGACTGTATGGTCTCATCGGGAGCGTGGCGATGCTGTACATCCAGCAATTGAGGGGAAAGGGTCGAGCGAGCCAGATGAAGGACACTCCATGAGGGACGGCTACAGCAATTCCTTATCTACCCCTTTCCGATGGAAGAGGGACGCGCTCCGCGGCGCGGGGTAGAACATTTCGTTGTTTATCACTCGATACGGTCCATTCCCCCACCCTAATTCTCACCCCGATTTCCGTAAGTGCCGTATTCGCCGGATCATTGCCTCCGCCTGTCTCCGGCCCGTCCCGGTTTTCAAAATTTCCATCAGCGCACCCCGCACCCGTTCAAAGGCTCCCTCCCGGTCCCAGACCACCAGGAAGAGATCCACCCCGGCCAGAAAAGCCTCCTCCACCGTGGATTCCAGATCCTCCACGGCCCCCATGGCGAGATCGTCCGTGATCACCGCCCCTGAAAAATCCAGATCTTCCCGAAGGACCCTGCCGATCCAGAAGGGGGAACGAAGGACAGGCCGGTCGTCACCGACCGGAATCCGCATGTGCCCGGCCATCACCGCAGGAAGCCCTTCGTGAATCAGAAACCGGTAGATCTCCAGGTCCGCCTCCAGCTCGTCCCACCCCGCCTCCACCACGCTCTCCCCGGTGTGGGGATCTCCCACCGCCAGACTCTGGGCAAGAAAGTGCTTGGCCACCGGAACCAGCCCCACCCGCCGGTGGGCGGAGAGGGTGATCCACGCGTAGAGGATGACCTGAAGGGAATCTTCGCCAAACGCCCGGCCCTTTCCAGACACCACCGGATCTCCTTCCCGGAACCGGTCCACCACCGGCGCAAAGTTTCCATCCACCCGGGAGGCCAGGGCCTGCGCCATTCGCTCCAGATACGCCCGTGCCCGGGACGGCGGCATCCTTCCCAGTTCCTGGGGAGAGGGGTATCCCGGAAGGAGCCAGGAGGCATACCCTCCTTCCTGATCCGTCACAAGCCACACATCCGGGAGGGTCTTACGGAGCCTCTCGATATGGGCACGCTGTTCGGAGGGAGAGAGATTCCGAAAACGGCTCGTCAGGAACACGCCGAAGGGCCGAAAGGTTCTCAGCGTTTCCAGGTTTTCCGCGTCGTATCCCAGAATCAGGAACCGTCCGGGATCCATAAAAGACCTCAGAAAATCAAAACCCCGGGGAGGCTCGGAGGCGCTCCCCGGGGCAGGAGGGGGTGTTTAGGCGGGGGGCTCATAAGATACAGTCTCACATCCGGGATGTCAAGTCCTTCCGCAAGCATATTGACCGGTCGGTCAAACAGGGCAAGCACTCCACTTCCCGTTCCTGTAAGGGAAATCCAGCGGGCACCCCGGTTCTGAAGCGCATTCACGAGATTCTGAATATTCTGGCAAATTCGCATGGCATGAGGGAAAAACACGTTTTCCAGATGCTGGAAGGCGTCGGGGTCACCGGATGCAAGTCCTTCCAGAAAGGCCCGGATGTGAGAAAGGGCTTCGTCCCGGGGTGTGTGATCCGCCGGTGTGAGGGCTTCGTACATGGCACGGGTGGAGATGGAGCAGGGAGGAACGGCCAGCATCAGGGACCAGTCCTCCGGCCAGAACCAGGGGAGGGGCGTCACCCTCTCCCCGATCCCCTCCACCAGGGCGACCTGCGTCCTGTATAGAAAGAAGGGGACATCCGCCCCCACCCGGCGCCCCAAATCCAGCATTTCCTCAAAACCACGGGGATATCCTGAAAGGTGATTGAGGGCCCAGAGAAGACCCGCCGCGTTGGCGCTTCCTCCTCCCAGCCCCGTCCCGACCGGAACGCTCTTCGCAAGTCGAACACGGAGGCCCGGCCTTCGCCCGAAAACCTCCCACGCCCGGCGCAGGGTGTTGTTCTCCGGGAGCTCCGGGGTGCTTTCAAGAATGAAGGTATTCTCGGGAAGGACCTGGATGTCCAGCTCATCATACAGGGGGATGCGGAGAAAGACGCTCACCAGGTCGTGATAGCCGTCCAGACGCCTGCGGGTCACCCACAGACCCAGGTTCACCTTGGCCGGCGTGAGGAGGCGAAAACGGCTCATTCCACTTTCACCACACGAACAAGATCCCTCGTGGTATCCTCACGGGTCATCGCTTCGAAGGCTTCCCGAATTTCCCCTTTGGAAGAAAAATACAGGATTTGCCATCCCTTCCGGGCCATATCCACAAGCATGGCCAGAAGAAGCCGGAGTCGCTGTGGATCTGCCTTAATAAAGGGATCGTCCAGAAGGAAAAAGCCCGGTTTCCCCTGAAGAACCGCTTCACCCAGAACCGTCCGAACCACGAAATAAAGCTGGTCAAAGGTTCCCCCGGAAAGGTGCTCAGGTTCCAGATATCCGGAATCGGTGGGAAACGCTGGAACCAGTTTGATTTTTTGATCGTTTTCATCATAGATGACCGCCCGGTAGCGTTTCCCGGTAAGGTCCCGAAATCGCCTGGAAATTTCCGTATCCGGTCCCAGCAGGGTTTTGACCTTCTCCCGTTCTATCCGGTCCATCTTTTCGAGGATTTCGATGACTTTCAGCGCGCGTTCTCGATTCCTGTACAGATCTTCAAGCCACCTCTCGATCCGGCGCCGGACTTCTCTCATCTGTCCGATGCTTTCCATGGTCACCGGTTCTCCCAGGATAAACGTTGCCTCCTGACTCCATAAAATCCACGCATCCCTCATTTTCTGCCGCGTTTGCTCAAGTGTCTCCCATTCTTCTTTTCGTTTGGAGAGGGTTTCTCTGAGTTCTCTGTAGCGATCTTCTTCATACGCGATCTCTGGAGGTGAGCCCAGACGGTTTTGTTGTTCTTTTAACAGGTTTTCAAGAAACCGGATGCGGTCTTCCAGGCTTTCACCCTTTCGTCCGTACCGGTGTTCCAGGGCGCTCAGTTTCCCCTCGATCTGATTCTCCAGACGCTGTTTTTCTTGCAATGCCTTTTCCAGTTCCTCATACGTTTTCGCGCCCGTCCGTTCAGCCAGCGTTCGTTCTTTCCGTTCCACCCCGGGGAGTTCTTCATACAGGATCTTATCTCTCTTCTCGCGCAGGCGATCCCGTTCTTCCTTGCGGATTTCCACCTCACTTTGTAACTTTTCGTATGTGGTTTTCAGGCGTTCGATCTCTTCTTTCTTTCTGTAAAATGCTTCAAGGAGTTCTCCGGTTTGTTCACCGTGGATCCCTGCGCGGGCTGCAAGGAGGACCAGGCGTTTCCGGTGTTCTTCCAGCGCGCTTTTTGTAAGGAAAATCCGCGCAAGCCCTGCACCACCCGCTACAAGTCCTGCAAAAAACAGCAAGCTCCAGAGGAACTGACCGCCGAGAAGGCTGAATCCAAGGAGGATCAGAGACACAAGGGTGAGACCAAGCCAGAGGGGCTGCTGTGCCTTTCTGCGTGCCCATACCTGTTCCCGCTGTTCAAGTTCTTTAAGCCCCGGAAGGACTTCCTCTTCCAGTATTCTCTGAAGTCGGGAGACCGTGGTGATGCGGCCTTCGAGATCTTCCAGTCCCTGCTCTTTTTCGTGAATCCTGGTTTCGGCTTCTTTCAGTCTATCGCTTATATCACGCAGCTGGCGTTCCAGGTTGGTACGTTCCTGAAAAAGATTTTGCCATGCTTTCAGGTCCTCCTCCTCGAGATGCTGAACGGGTTGCAGTGCTTTGAGAAGTTCCCGGATCTCCATGATCTGATCAAGATCTTTCTGGAGTTCGTTCCAGGTTTTCGCCCGCTCCATTTCCCTGAGGGTGTGTTCCAGCCGTTCACAGGTTTCCTGGATTTCAAGCAGCTGTCCGTCCAGTTTCTCCAGGTTCTTTTCCCGTATACGCTCTTCAGCTTTTTTCAGGGTTTGAAGAAGCTCTTCCGCTTTTTTCCGGCGATCCTCAATTTTTCCACCCGCCTCGGTATTCTGGAATTTTCCCTTTTCTGTCAGATGAGCGTGTTCCCGAATGGCCGCCTGGAGTTTGCGAATCTGATCGGACCGAATACCCATCAGTCGGTCGGTGATGGAGGTGAGAAACTTCCCTGTTTCGCGGATATCCAGATCGCTGTCCCGAACCACATACAGGTTCAGGAATTCTTCCCGGGAAAGTCCGAGGCGCTCGTGAAGGGGAGAGGGGTTCGGAAATGACAGGCGCTGGTCCACGTCCACCTGTACGTGTCCATCAGGACGTTCTGAAATTCGCGTGTATGGATCTCGTTTTTCTTTTCCCCGTCGTTTCTGGCGGGATTTCAGTAAAAAATCGATGAGCGCTTCGAGGAGGAAGGTTTTTCCCGCTTCATTGTATCCCCAGAGCAGGACAAGGTTCCTGTGATCGAACGTGCACGTGATATTTCGCAGGGGTCCGTATCGAAGGATATGAAATTCACGGATCTTCATGATCCGGACCTCAGTCGGGCGTGGAGGACCAGTTTCCACATCGCTTCCCGCTCCTGTGGGTCCTGAATTTCTTCTGAAAGTACCCTGAAGAGATCCCGCATTAGTCCGTCTTCCATGATGCCATCCACATCGCGTGCCATGAACTGGAGGGCATCCGAATCAATCCGGCGATCGAGAGAGGGAATTTTCTCTTCAAGCTCTTTTTCCGTGAGATTCCACTTTCCGGACCGAAATCCGCCGTCCACTGTGAGCAAAACCTTCGCCGATGAAGGAATCTCTTCCAGATGTCTCTGGATCGTGCGCAGGGGATGTTCTTCGTCAAAGGGGGAAAGGAAGACGGAGAGGGAAACGTAGTGAAAGGTTGCAAGGGGGATCTGGATCGGTTCGCCGTCTTCGATGAGAATGGCGTGCCGGGTCCCCGTTTCTCTGCGGGTGATGGAGACGGGCGAGCCCGGGTAGATAAAATACTTTCCCGGCGCGAAAGGAAGTTCATGGACCCTGCTGTGAAAATGTCCTGCGAGTACAAAATCGAAGGACAGGGCGTGAAACCAGGAGAGTCGAACCGGCATGTATCGTCCTTCTTCGCCTCCGGTATCTTCTCCACTGTAAAACAGATCGAGCAAATCGCCGTGGTAGAGAAGGATACGCAGTCCCTCGTATGCTGAAGCCTGATGGGAAAGGCGTCGAAGGTGTTCCCGGGTGGCTTCCTCGGTCTGAAGGGAAGCGTCGAAAGGCAAGCCCCATAGCCATGCTTTGCCGTTTTTGAGGGGAAAAGGTTTTTCTGGATCGGAGAGGATGTGGACGTTTTTTCCGAAGGTATAGCCCTGTTGAAAGGCCTGTTCGTCGTGATTTCCCGGAATCACCACCACGGGGAAAGAAAGGCCGCTCAGCACCCTTCGGATCTCCGGTCGGAGGGCTTCGGCGTCCAGGGTCCGGTCAAACAGGTCTCCGCTCACCACCAGCGCGTCCACCCGGAGCTCCCGTGCCCTGTCCAGGAGGTGGATCAGGGCCTCCCAGCGCTCATCGCCCACCTGCCTGAGGTGCAGGTCGGCCGTGTGGAGAATTCTCATACCCAGGCCGCCTCAAACAGACGATCGGCCATGTTGCGGATTCTGTCTTCCATGATCCGTTTCTCACACCACCGGGACGGAATGGCCTCGTACCCGTCATAGGCTCCGGCAAGCTGGCCGTATACGGCCCCCACCGTGTCCGCGTCCTCCCCCAGGTGAATGGCCTGAAGAAGCCCTTCTTCAAACGTATCCGTCCGGCGGGAACGGAGGTCGTTCTTCACTGTCCCGTGGCCTCCCGCCGGGCCACCCAGGTCCACACGCTCCGGGGGGAAGGATCCTCACCCGGATTTTTCTGGACGGTTCCTGCTTTCGCTTCCCGGAGGACCAGGCTCAGGATGACTTCCTCTTCAAAGGAGAGCTCCTGGAGGTGCCGGGGGGCTTCAAAGGCCAGGAGGTCCGTCCGCCGGTTCAGGAACTGGACCGAATAGTTCCCTGCAACGAACTCGGGATCGTGGAACAGGCGAAGGTGGAAGGGGATGGTGGTTTCCACCCCCCCCACCCAGTATTCGGTCAGGGCGGTGCGCATCCGGGCCAGGGCTTCCTCCCGATCCTTCCCCCACACCACCAGTTTGGCGAGCATGGGGTCGTATTCCGCCGGAACCCGGGCCCCTTCATACACCCCGCTGTCCACCCGCACAAACGGACCGGCGGGCTCCCGGAGGAGTTCAATCACTCCAGGGGAAGGGAGGAAATGGTTGAAGGAATCTTCGGCAAAAATCCGGGCTTCCACCGCATAGCCTCTTTGTTCGAGGTCCCCCTGATCGAAGGGAAGGGCTTCGCCCTGGGCCACCCGGATCTGCCATTCCACAAGGTCCAGCCCCGTGATCATCTCCGTCACGGGGTGCTCCACCTGAAGGCGGGCGTTGATCTCCATGAAATAGAAGTTGCCGTCCCGATCCAGAAGGAACTCCACCGTCCCGGCATTGGCATAGCCGATGGCCTTCATCAACCGCACCGCCGCTTCCCCCATCCGCTCCCGCAGTTCCGGCGTCATCACCGGGGACGGAGACTCCTCCACCAGCTTCTGATGCCGCCGCTGGATGGAGCATTCCCGTTCAAAGAGATGAACCACCTTTCCGTGCCGGTCAGCCAGGATCTGGAACTCGATATGCCGGGGTTCCACAAGAAACTTCTCCACATAGAGCCCCGGATCCCCGAAGGCCTGGAGGGCTTCGGCGGAAGCCTGCCGGAAGGCGTTTTCAAGTTCCTCCGGTGTGGACACCACCCGCATCCCCTTCCCTCCACCCCCCATGGCCGCCTTGAGAAGAACGGGGAATCCGGCTTGCTCAGCGTATTTCAGGGCTTCTCCCACATCCCGCAGGGCACCGGGGGAACCGGGGACCACGGGAACCCCTGCCTCCATGGCCACCTTGCGGGCGGCCACTTTGTCCCCGGAAAGGCGCATGCTTTCGGGCGGTGGACCGATGAAGGTGATGCCAGCGGCTTCCACCGCTTCGGCAAAGGCGGGATTTTCGGACAGAAATCCGTAGCCCGGATGGACCGCGTCCACCCCTGCCTGGCGGGCCACGTCCACAATCCGCTCGATGTTGAGATAGCTCTCCCGTGGGGGAGGAGGACCGATGGGATAGGCTTCATCGGCAAGAAAAACGTGGAGGGCGTCCTGGTCGGCTTCCGAGAAAACCGCCACACTCCGGATGCCCATCCGCCGGAGGGTCCGGATCACCCGGACGGCGATCTCCCCCCGGTTGGCGATGAGGACTTTGCGAAAAACCTTCATGGTAATTGCTTGACAATATCCGCTGCTAGACGAATGGAGGCCCTGAACATCCACTTTCTCTGGTTCGGCTCGATTTCATTTTCGTAGTCGCATGCGTTCCGCCACAGCCGCAGGCGACCCAGGTCTTGAGCCCAGCTCCCCTGACGATTGTGCAGCAGATGTTCCCGCAAGCGTCCGTGATCTTCAGGACCTCCTGTGGGACGGAAATTCAGATATCGGGCAGCATATTCCCGGAGCGTGCAAAAAAGAGCGTAATAAGCTCGACTGACATCTGATCGCTCTACCGCTTCCTGGGAAAATCCTTCTCCCTGAAAATTCTCCAGCGATTTTGCAAGTTCCAGATATTCTTTCCAATCAAACGCCCTTCCCATATGGATGTTCTCTTTCGGGTTTTTTAAAATCCGTTGTGATCAGCAACCATCCATCTCCACCCGGGAATTGATCCAGGAGATGATCGATCTCCTTCATCCGGCCCAGGAACGTTTCATCGTAGGTCTCCATACGAACATAAAGCACCATATAGGCATCTTCAATCTCGGGATCGCGATAAACCTGAAGCGTCAAATGAGCATCAGGGAATTGCTGGCGTGCTGCACGCACAGCGGCTTGCAGCGCGTCCACAACCCCGGGATGGCGAAAGATATATTGAAGAACTTCGCCGGAATGCACCATTTCCACATGGTTTTCCTGCATCCTCGCAAATACCTGCATAATCGTATCGTAGTAAATCGATATTGCGCTTCTTTCACTCTGCGTGTGGATGATATTTTCCTGTACTGCACTGCTCAACGAGGGAGATGATGGGGAACCCGACGGCGAAAAAACTTTCCTTTTCGGGTCATTCCTCACTTCACCAAGCAGAGAGAAAGAAAGAACAGCGCTCCCTTCCTTCCATTCTTTACCCGAGGGTTCATGAATGTGGCTCAACGGTTCACCTCCTCGGTAAAGCGCTCTCGCAGCATATCAGTAATACTACCTTCAAACATTTCCTCCACCCGCTCGTGCGCTTCCTCGATCCATGTCATCACGTTGTCCGGGGCAAAGTCTTCCGATTTCGCTAAAAAATACTCGATATCGAGGATCAGGGCCATCGGGGTAGAATCCTCTGATATCTCTCTTTTCTCCGGAAACAGTTTGATTCGGCATCGATCCCGGTGCTTGGCGAATGCAAACGTTCCTTCCAGTCCAAAGTGCACAAGACGATCTCCAGGCAACTGGGAACCAAGATCGGGGTGAAACGCAAAAAACTCGCTGATTTCGTTTGGTTTGCATGGCAGTTCGATTCGGTTGATGTATCGGAGGGCAACACGTTCGATTCCCTTTACATCCACAATCTGTCGAAGGTTTTGCCAGGCTTGCTCAATATAGGGCTTGAAGCCTGACCATGAAGGATAAGGTTGGAGTGCGTTCACGGCCAGAACACGTGGACCAAGCTGAACGAGCAAAGGTTTATTTTCGGCGAAAAACAAGATGCGTTCAACGGAACGGATCCGTTGCTGAAACCCGTGAGGTTCCATCGAAAACTCGATCTCCTGAATAATACGCTGTTCTTTTTTCGGGAAATCAGTCCGGATGGTTTCATAAAACAGGCCCGGAACGGTTGCATCCCACGGTGTTTCTGCCGATAGCCGGATTTCACACAGAGCTTCGATAACAGGAGCACGGGGATAACGTTTTCCCATGGCGCATTAATGATCGGGGTTGATTCTGGAAATGTCAAGGCGCCGGCGGGTTTTCTCCTGATAGCGCTGAAGGGCGACATGGATCACCTGATCGTGAAGTTCGTCCACGGGACGGGTCCCGTCCAGGACCACAAAGCGTTTGCGGGCCCTTCGGGCGAGTTTCAGATAGCCCTCCCGGACCCGCTGGTGGAAGGCCATATCTTCCTGCTCAAACCGGTCCCGATCCTTCCCCAGACGGCGGAAGGCCTCGTCCACAGGGAGGTCCACCAGGAAAGTCAGGTTGGGTTTGATGTGGTCAATGGCGTGGCGGTGAAGACGGGCAAGCACCCGGAGGGGCAGGCCCCGGCCAAACCCCTGGTAAGCGTAGGTGGAGTCCATATACCGGTCACAGATCACCACCGCCCCCCGCTGGAGGGCCGGGCGGATCACTTTGGCCACGTTCTCCCGCCGGGATGCCAGCATGGCAAACACCTCTGCCCAGGGATCCCAGGAAAATTCGGGGTTGAGCAGGGCCTGGCGGATGGCTTCGGCGGGAGGGGTCCCCCCGGGCTCCCGGGTTTCCACCACCTCCACCCCGAGAGCCCGGAAGGATTCCGCGAGGCGGTGGGCGAGGGTGGTCTTGCCGCTCCCCTCGATCCCCTCAAAGGTGATGAAGAACCCCCACCGCCCCAATGCCTCAGGATTCCTTCTTGGCTTTGGCCTTTTCTTTGGCCTTGCCGTCGGTGGAGAGCTGGGAATACTTCTTGATCCACTCCTCCAGACGGCGACGGGCCTCAAAGTCGGGAATCTGCTCTGGCGGGGACTTCATGAAATAGGCGGAGGGCTCCACAATGGGCCCCGCAAGGCCGGCATCCTTGGCGATCTTGGCCGCCCGGATGGCGTCGATCATCACACCGGCGGAGTTGGGGGAGTCCCACACCTCCAGTTTGCACTCCACGTTGAGGGGCACGTCACCGAAGGTACGGCCCTCCATCCGGATGTAGCACCATTTCCGGTCTTTGAGCCAGGGGATGTAGTCCGACGGTCCCACATGGACGTTTTCCTCACCCAGGTCATAGGGCAGGAGGCTGGTGACCGCCTGGGTTTTGGAGATTTTCTTGGAGTGCAGACGCTCCCGCTCCAGCATGTTCAGGAAGTCGGTGTTGCCTCCGAAGTTGATCTGATAAGTGCGCTCCAGTTTCACGCCCCGATCAATGAAGAGCTGGGCCAGGGTGCGGTGGAGGATGGTGGCACCCACCTGGGACTTGATGTCGTCTCCGATGAGGGGCAGACCGGCTTCCTCAAACCGCTTGCTCCAGTAGGGCGAGGTGGCGATGAACACCGGAATCCCGTTCACGAAGGCCGCGCCGGCCTGAAGGACCTGCTCCACATACCACTTGGTGGCCTCTTCGCTCCCCACGGGAAGGAAGTTGACCACCACGTCCACACCCTCGTCCCGGAGGATTTTGATCACGTCGTCCGTGGGTCCGGGGGCCTTGATGATCACGTCCGCCAGGTATTTCCCGATCCCGTCGTGGGTCATGCCCCGATACACTTTCGCGTTGAGCTTGGGCACGTCGGTGAACTTGTAGGTGTTGTTGGGCGGGGCAAAAATGGCTTCGGAAATGTCCTTGCCCACCTTCCGCTGGTCGATGTCGAAGGCCGCAACAAACTCAATGTCACTGATGTGATAGCCCCCGAAATCCACGTGCATGATTCCGGGGATGAAATCACCGGGTTTGGCGTTGCGGTAATAGTGCACACCCTGCACCAGACTGGAGGCGCAGTTCCCCACGCCAATGATGGCCACACGGATTTTTCCTTTACCCATCCGTCTTCCTCCTTCCTTGGGAAATGTTTTCGGCGTATTATACGCCCGAAAGGCTGAACGTTCAGCCACAGACCCTTGCATTCCGCCCGTCACGGAAACACCCGGAAAATCTGCAAGCCCGCCCCCCCTCCGCCACAAAACCATACCCCTCATACCCTTCGGCCATCACCACCCTCACAGCCGGAGCAGGAAGGACGGAAGCCCCCACCTCCCGGGGACGCACCGGATCGGAGATGTCCAGCACCTGGATCCGGGTCTCGCCGCCAACCCACAGATAGGTTCCCGCAAGGGAAGGTCCCGCACGGCATCGTCACTCTCCACGACCCCCACCACCCGGGGCCGCACAGGATCCTCCACATTCAGGATATGGACCTTCCCGGCGCTGTCCGCAACCCATGCGTGGCTCCCGGAAGCAGCCACGGAAATCAGCTGAGGTCCGCCCCATGTCCCCACCTCCACAGGGGCAGCGGGATCGGAGACGTCCAGGATCACCAGTCCCCGGCCGCGAACGACCAGATAGCCACGGTTGTCCACCACCACCCCATCCTGGATGACCCCTCCGGCCACGTACTCGCCGATTTTCCTCGGCGCTGCCGGATCCGAAATGTCCAGAACCACCACCCTCCCCCCAGTTGAGATCAGCGTCAATCCATCCTGCACGGCGAGGATCCGCACCCAACCGGACAGGGGATAGGCTCCCACCTCCCGGAGAGACGTCCCGGAAAGTTCGGCGATGCGCAACCCACCAGGAGCGACAGCACAAGATCCCCTGCAACGAACACATCCTCCATCGAACCCGAAAATCCATATGATCCACTTCCATCGGATCATCCAGACGGGAGAGATCCAGCCTCCGCAGCCCAGCCGATCCGGTGGCCAGAAAAGCCGTGGGTCCGCTCACAGCCACTCCCCGCGCATCCCCCCTCCCCACCTGATCACAAACGCACGGTTCTCGTGAATTCACAGGCTTTTCACAGGTGTGCCTGATGGGTGGCTGGCGAGGCGAGGATGTTCAGGGTGGGGTGGTAAGGAACACCAGACTCCGTACCGTGTCCAGGGCAAGGGCGCGGGAAGGGCCAAGAGGCCAGGCCCCCACGGCATGCACCCCCACCGTACCGGGCGATGGGGACGCATTCTGGGCACATCCACTGCCCCTCCCCAGAAGGAGGGCAAACCACAGGATCCTCTTCATGATTCGCCTCCGGGAGAAAGCCCTATGCTCCACCTTCCTGCCCGGTGGGGCAGAGGTCGCGGATGGGACAGATTTCGCACTTCGGCCGGCGGGGGAGGCACACCCGCTGCCCCAGGGCCACGAGAAGGCGGTTCACCCGCGGACGGTCCTCCGGATCGGTGAGGCGCTCCAGCACCCGCTCCGTTTCTTCGGGTTTGCGGGTGCGGGCGAGCCCCAGACGGCGGGCGATGCGGTGGACATGCACGTCCACCCCGATGGTGGGCTCCCCCCACACCTCCGCCAGGACGACGTTGGCCGTTTTTCGACCCACCCCGGGGAGGCGCATCAGGGCCTCCCGGTCCCGGGGAACCTCCCCGCCATGGGCTTCAAGAAGCGTCTTTGCAAGGGCCCGGAGCATCCGGGCTTTGGTCCGGTAAAACCCCACCGGATAGATCTTCTTCGCAAGTTCCTCCTCGGAAAACTTCAAAATGTCTTCGGGCTTCCGGATTTCCTGAAAAAGCTTCCGGGCCACCTCGGCGGTGGTCTCGTCCCGGGTGCGGGAGGAGAGCAGGGTGGCCACCAGCGCCTGAAAAGGCGTTTTCTTCTGAGCCTTGAGATCCCAGATGGCCGCATCCTTGAGAAGGGGATGCCCGTCCAGACGCCTCAGGATCTCCTTGAGACGGGCCCGCTTTTCTTTCTGCGTTTCCCGGCGAAACCTGTCAGCCTTCATCCGTCCAGATCTTGCCCGGATTCATGATGCCTTTCGGATCCAGAAGACGCTTGATCCGCTGGGAAAGCGCCCGGGTCAGGGGGTCCATCTCCAGCGGAAGGAAGTCCCGTTTCAACAGCCCCACCCCGTGCTCCCCCGCAATCGTCCCGCCCAGTTCGATCACGTGGTGATACAGTTGTTCCACCCAGGGGAGGATCTCCGGGGACGCGGGGTCCTCCGCCACAATGTTCACATGGAGGTTTCCGTCGCCGATATGCCCGAAGGCCGTGATCACAAGGCCTGACGCTTCCCGGAGGGCATGGACCCGCCGTACGAGTTCCACCAGGTGCCGGCGGGGCACCACCACGTCTTCCGAACGCACCCGTCCCAGCTTTTCTAGGGAGGGAAGGATTTTTCTCCGGGCTTCCCAGATGCGGTCCATCTGACCGTACCCCTCTCCCACCCGGACGTCCAGGGCCTTTCTGTCAAGAATCTCCCCCACCCGGAACAGGGCGGGTTCCACCGCCGGGGGTTCATCCCCATCCAGTTCCACCAGGAGAAAGGCCCGGGCCTCCTCCGGCAGATCCGGCAGGTCCTCCCGGATCACGTCCATGCTGAAGCGATCGGCAAACTCCAGTGCCCGGGGGAGCACACCGGCCTGAAGGATCTCCGTCGCCGTGGCCGCCGCATCTTCTTCCTCCCGAAAGAGGGCCCACAGCCCCACCACATGGCCGGGGCGGGGCAGGAGCCGCAGGGTGATCCGGGTGATCACCCCCAGGGTGCCCTCACTGCCCACGAAAAGTCCCGGAAGATCATAGCCCGCCACCCATTTCCGGGTGGGCCTCCCGAGATGGAGGACGTGCCCTCCCGGCAGAACGGCTTCCAGAGACAAAACGTAGTGGCGGGTGACGCCGTATTTGAGGGCCCGGGGACCTCCGGCGTTCTCCGCCACGTTTCCCCCGATGGAGCACATGGAAAGGCTGGCGGGATCGGGCGGATAGAAAAGGCCTTCGGCCTCCACCGCGTGATGGAGATCTCCGGTGATCACCCCCGGTTCCACGTGGACCTGAAGGCTCTCCCGGTCGATCTCCAGCACCCGGTTCATCCGATCCAGGACGATCATCAGCCCCCCTCTCACCGCCAGCGCGCCCCCGGTCACCCCCGTCCCCGCACCCCGGGGGACAACGGGAACACCATACTGCTCGGCAAGTTCCAGCGCGATTCGCACGTCCTCAGTGGATTCCGGATGAAACACCAGATCGGGGGGATAGGGCGTGGAAATCCCCGAGGCATCAAAGGCATATTGCATCCGGTGCTCGGGGGTGTCCACCACCTTGTGCTCCCCCACCCGGCGTTCCAGGGCAACTCGAAAGGCGGCGAGATCCGACATGGCCATATTGTACGCCCCCTGCCTGAAATCCACAACCGCACCCCTGTGCGTCCCACCATGAAACTTCTGGCCCGCAGGTCCGCCCTCACAGCCCTGCCAGCGGTCTTCCGGAGGTATTGACGGAACCCGAGATGTTCTGTACGCTATCGGCATATGATGGGCGCCGTGCTGATGATGGGGCTTCTTCAGACGGTCCCGGTGCGGGATCCCGGGAAGGCGGTGTGGTGGAGCCTGGTGCCGGGAGGAGGGCAGTTTTACAACGGAAAACCCGTGGCCGGCCTGATCCTGGGGGCGGGGGAGGCGTTCTTCCTTCTCCAGACCGCCACCCGGGCGTGGGATGCCTATGATGCCCTCCGGACCTATCGGCAAACGGGAAGCCTGGCCGATCGTGAGGTGTTCCTTGCCCGACAGCAGGACGCCCTGTTCTCCTTCTTCTGGTATCTCACCTTCTGGGCCTATGCCACGGCGGATGCCTATATCTCAGCCCATCTTGACCCCGTGGAAATCCGGCTTCGGGTCCTCCGCAACGAACTGGGCGTGGGGGTCGATATCCGTCCCTGACAGGAGGGACCATGCTTGCTCTTGCCCTGATCCAGGCCCTTCACCTGGTTCCAGCGGGATCGGCCCGCTCGGTGTGGTTCCTGGACTCCCTCCACATGGCCGTGGGGACGTCCGAAATGATCGCAGTGTACCGTCTTCCTGACGGGACCCTGGTCCAGGAGGTTCCCGTTCGGGAGGTGGTCAAGGATCTGTGGGGGAGTGAGCAACTTCTGGTCGCGGCCGTGGGATGGGAGGGCTACCAGGTGTACCGGTGGGAAGGAGAAAAGCTCACCTTCGTGGGGAAAATCCCTTCGGAAGCCTTTGCCAGCCGGGTGACCGGCATGGACACCCTGGTGTTTGTGTTTGAAAAGGGCGCCGGTGTGCGGGCCTTTTCCCTGAGCCTGGAACCCTTCCGCGCCCGGGAAGTGCTCTTCTTTGACTATCCGGATGTGCGGGACATGTTCACGGTGGGGCAGTTCCTGATGATCGTGGACGCCCGTCTGGGCATCCAGGTGTTTGACATGGTGCAGCTTTCCAGGGAGGTTCTCTTCAGCCTCACCCCTCCCTGTCCCATCCGTCAGGGCGGAGGGAGCCGGGCCTATGTGGTGGTGTTCTGTCAGGATTCCACCGGTTATCTCATGGAGGTGGACTTTCTCTCCCGCAGCCTGAAAGGCAAACCCCTGAAGTTCTCCTTCCCCCTTGCCCGGAAGGTGGAGCGAGTCCGCTGGAGAGGGGATCGGATGATTCTGGCCCTGGGACGGGAAGGCGTCCAGATCCACCGGTATGATCCGGAGGCCCGAACCCTTCGTCTCCTCAAGGCGGTCCCGGCCGAAAGCCACGTGTATGACGTGGCCCTCACGGACCGGTGGGTGGTGATCGTGGAGGGAGGCAACGGCGTGCGGCTCCTACCGGCGGAGCTTTAGGTTTTTCCGAATCAGGGTATCCTTCCAGGCCGCCACCACCGAGAGAACATCCCCCTGGAGTTCCACATCATACAGCCACATGCCGGGGATAAGAAGGGTGTCGGTCCGGACCTTGCCCGAAGGGAGAGAGACCCCCCGCACCCGGACCCCTTCGGGATGAAAGGCCGTGTCCACCGGTGTGGTGACAAGCACCAGCAGAGAATCGGCCTCCAGCACGCGTGAGCCCACCAGACCCCGATTCCCTCCCCAGAGAAGCAGGGGTTTTCGGCGGCCATGGTCGGGATGCAGAAACACATACCCCAGGGGAGGGCCCAGAACGGGCGACCAGCCCAGCACCAGGGCGTTCTGGAGGGGGTGGATCTCCAGGACGGGATAGGGGAAGGCAAGGAGGGTGTCCGGCGAGGACCACGTGCGTCCCCCGTCCCCGGATCGGCTCCCCATCACCTCCCCCCCCACCGCCCAGAACACCTCCAGCATCCCCCTCTTCACACGCAAGGCCGCCGTCTGGCCCCGAAACGGAAGCGTCCACCACCGTCCCTTATGGAAAAGCAGCAATCGGGAGGTGAGGGTCACGAGCAGGGCGTCCCCTTCGGGGTCCATGCCGAGAAGGGTGGAGGGGACCGTGTCCGGAAGGGCCAGCAGGGTGTCCACCTCGGGGAATCTTACCCGCAAGAGATGATGTCGGTCCCGGGCGATCCAGAACCACGTATGCCCGTCCTTGCGAAGAACACGACCGGGAGGCAGGTGAAGAATTTCCTCCCAGGGGGGCCCCCGGAACACCGCACCATCGCGATAGGTCACCAGGAAGGTTCCACCAATCGGAACAATCCCTAAAGGGTCATCCCTTCGGGGAAGGGCCCATGTCCCTTCACCGGGTGGCGAGGACGTACAGGCCAGGAGGGTCAGGAAAACGAGGGGGAGGGTCGCCCCTCCCCCTCGCCTGCATGCACGAAGCATCCCTTGCTTCAGTTCAGGGAAGCCACGGGCTTGAAGGGCTTCTGCGCAGCCACGGGTTTCAGGTCAAAGGACCCATCGCCGGCCCATTTGCCCTGGAAGTTGAGGGACAGGCTGGCATCCACCCCCGGTCCAGCATCGTAAAGATAATCCGCCATGATCTGGATGCCGACGGGCTGGGGCGGAATGCGGAGAAATGCCGCCGCACCATAGGCGAGTTCCGCCACGCTCCCGAAGGAGAAACTTCCACCAAACTGGCGCTCAAACGTCCCGTTCACCAGAATGCTGAGGTCCACCATAATGGGGTCCTGGGAATTCCCCTTCCCCCAGGCGATGATGCCGACCGCGGCGCCGGCGGCCACACCGGCAAAACCCTGATAGCTCGTTCCCCAGCCCGCAAGGGCACTGATGGTGAGATAAGAAGGCGGAAGCTGGCTGTCCGCGTTCAGCTGGCAGTCCACATAATTGGTCACATTGTCCGGAATGTTGATGACGCCCAGCGCCTCGAGGGTCTGGAAGAGATCGGCACAGGAAATGCTCACGTTGAGGGAAGCGTCCCCGGGCTTCCAGGGAAGATCCACCTTGTCGGTGGTGGGAGCCTGGATCATCCCCAGGGCGACCATGTCGTTCGCGTCCAGGAACTGAACATAGTCGCTTCCCCCACCCGGGAGGACGACACCGGATTTCGCCTGGAGGGCCGCCTCGGGTGTGGTGGGCGCCTTCTGGCACCCTGCCATGAACACCACGAGAGCCCCGATGATGACGAGCCTGCGCATATCCAACCTCCTGTTTAAGGAATCCATACTTTGCGAATCATGGGGGAAGTCCCGTCTCCCTCAAGCCGGAGGAAGAAGACTCCCCGCCTGGGAACCGAAATCACAAAGGGCACCCGGCTCACCCCTCCCCGGAACACCGGCCGCCCCAGCACATCCAGCAGCACGACCCGGGAACCGGCGCGCACCGCACCTGTAAGGAATATCCGACCCGGAGCCGTCCGAACCTGGACCTTCTCCGTGGTCCGGGATTCTGAAACATCCACACCCCAGTAGGTTCCCACCGACACGAGTTTCAGCGTGTCTCCCTGAAGGACATACACCGCGAACACGCTGTCCGACGGAACCGAAGCCACATCCACCCGCTGGAAGGTCACATCGTTGATCTGGGAACCCAGGCTGGCGGAATCCTGGAAGGAGGGGTGATGAATAAAGAGAACGCTGGGGGCAAACAGGTCGGTGTAGGCATACCACGGTGCTTCGGTCTGCCAGCGATACACGCTCGCCCCGGGAAGGAAATTCACGATGGGGGTTACGATGCCGGTGTTCACCCAGGACAGTCCACCGGATGTGATGGTGACCGTCATCAGGGTATCCTCCCCAGCCGACGAGAGATCGGGGTCCACCAGGGCATAGAAGGTGCCTGCCCCGGGGGCGTCATCCAGAGACATCACGGAACGGGCATCGGTGTGCTGGGCAACAAGGGCCCCGCTCCCATCCCTCAGTTCCAGGGTGGACTGGCCGGTAGCAAGGTCCAGCCAGGAGAAGGCAAAGGTGTTCGGCCCTTCCACCGCGAATCCTGCAAGGAAAGGCGTGGCATGGTATGCCTGAAACAGGGACGTGATCTGACCCGTTCCGGGATCCAGGGCCACCACCTCCACCGTATCCTGTGCGAGGGTCCGGACAAGATACACGCTGGAGCAGGTTCCGCAGTTTGCCACCCGGGTGAAGGTGGTGTCGGGAAGAACCCAGAAATCCAGGACAGATCCAAAGTAGGGCACGGAGGAAAAGCTCACCCGCAGGGTGTCATTGGACGGGTTCATATCTCCCGCAAGCTGCACCACCGCCTCTCCCAGAAAATCTGTCTGGGCGGTGGGGGAAAAGTTTGAGAATGCCACCAGCGTGGTTTCACCGGCAGGAAGATTGCTCACATTCTGGGTTTCCTGGAACACCACCTGACTGGTATAGATGTCCCAGATGGTGAAGGTCACGGAAAAGCTCTGGGCCTGGGAGGAGAGGTTTTCCACCGAAACTTCCACCGGGACCGAACTCCCCACGCCCACATATTGCCCATCCTGGGGCGAGAGGATCGTCCGCACCCCCACATCCGTGGCACCCGGGAGGCTGGCTTCCACCGTGATGTTATCCAGCCCCAGGGTAAGGGCATTCCCATCCCCCCACACATGAAAGGCCAGCTGAAAGCTGTCCACGCCTGCAATGGAAAGGGGAAGGGTGTCGGTTCCGATGGTGAGGTCCACCACCTCCATCACGAGAAGATCGGTCCAGCCGCTCCAGGACCCGCCCGAAAACGTCCGGACATACACCCCCAGGGTCTCACCGCTGGGGGAACCCTCCCCCCACCAGGATTCGTCAAACCGCAGAATGTGGTTGGTGGCGGCGGGATCGTTGGGGATGGCCGGGGTGATGAGTGTGTCGTTCTGGGCCACCGATATGTTCAGGAAGACGGAAAAGGTCCCCGCGTTGGGAGGGGCAGGGAAATAGCTGGCTGCGGCGTCCACCGTCCAGGTGGAGGCATCCCCTCCGTTGCCCACGACCCATCCGGCCGGAAGAGATCCGCTCTCAAACGTTTCCTGAAAAACCACTGCCTGGGCGAGCATCAGGACCCATACGCCGATCATTCATCCCTCCTTGGTTCATCAATTCGGAGTGTACACATGGGTGGCAAGGCGAAGGCGAAGGTTCATCTTGTTCAAGATAACGAACACCCGGATTCCGACATATTTATACACCGTAAATGTGGCCAGAGCGATGAGGCCGATGATCATGGCGTATTCCACTGCGCTCGCCCCACTCTCCCCTTTCAAAAGCTCCCTGATGCGGGCCATGGTCCACCTCCTGTGTCTGTGTATTATATAGGATGGAACCGGCTTTCTGTCAACCCCCCCGGCTCCCCGGGTTTCGGAAGGAGGCGGAAGCCCACCAGGCCCGTCAGGGTTCCGAGTACACCGGGCATGAAAAACACAAGGGGAATGGGGACATGATCCGCCAGCACGCCGGTGAACAGGCTGGAAAGGGCCATGAACCCCAGCACGGTGAGCTGGATCAGGGCAAACACCCGTCCCTGATATTCCGCCGGGACCACCTTCTGGATCAGGGTGGTCCGGGTGACGGTGATGAGGGGAATGGCCAGTCCGTGGAGGGCAATAAACCCGAGGGCCACGGGAAAACTCCGGATCCACAGGAAGGGAAGATAGGTGGCCCCATCCAGCACAATTCCCCAGAGCAACCCCCGGCGCAGATCCTGCACCGGCCGGGCAAGAAGGAACAGCGTGCCCCCAAGCCAGCCCAGCCCCATGGCGGCCTCAAACCAGGCAAACTCTGCCGCTGTGAGCCCGAAGGTTTTCTTCACCAAAAGGCTTGCCCCCACCGTGGCCGGTCCCATAATGAAGAAGTTGTCCAGGGCGGTGAGCACCAGGAGGGTGCCCACAAACCGGTGCCGCAGGGCAAACCGCAACCCCGCCATCGTCTCGACCAGCACGTTCTTCCCCTCCCGACGAAGGCCTTCCCGAACCGGAAGCACCAGGAGGGTGAGGGCCGAAACCACGAAGGTGAGAGCGTCCACCGTGAGGACCTGGAACATCCGCAGGAGGTCCGCCCCTCGGGCCAGAAGGCTTCCCGCCAGCACGTTGCCCACCACCATGGCAAGCTGGGTGGAGCTCTGGATGAGGGCGTTGGCCTGGAACAGGAACCGCCCTGCGATCTGGGGGATCAGGGCGTCCCGGGCAGGCATGAAAAAGGTGGAAAAGGCCGTGTGGAGAAAGGCAAGACCTGCAATATGAAAAAAGCGGAGGTCACGCCCCCAGAACACCCAGAAACTCAGGAGCACCCCCATCCGGGCGAGATCCGAAGCGATCATCACCCGCCTCCGGGGGAGGCGATCCACCACCGCCCCGGCAAAGGGCGCCACCACCAGGAAGGGAAGGGTTTCGGCAAAGCTCACAAAGCCCGTTTTCCAGCCCACCCCTTCCTTCTCCACCGCCATCACCAGAAAGGGGAGCAGGGAATAGAACATAAAATCCCCTGCGGTGGACACAAACTGCCCGATCCAGAAGAGGGCGAAATGATGGGGCCGGATGCGTTCCGTGCTCAAAAGCCCAGGCGTTCGAGGTTGACCTTTCCGGCGAGGTTGCTTGCCAGAATCTCTTCCTTCAGATATTCGGCCGGGAACACCCCTTCATCCTGAAGGAACTGCACCAGCGCAGCGAGCATGGCGCTCCGGGCCCCCGCACGCTTCCGGAAATCCACCACCCGCACCCGGGCGGGCGTTTCGGGAACCGGGAGGGACGCATCCACATACACCACACCGGAGGGATCCATGGTTCGCGCCCGGTGACCGGAATGCCGGAGTCCATCCTCGGAGGTGAAGATCATCACATCCGGCTTCTGGATCCCCGTGTAGCGAATCTCTTTCGGTGAGAAGATGATTTCCGCCGTGGAAAAGCCCACGCCCACCGTGACCGGATAACTTCCCTTCTTGCTCGCAAAAAGCCCTGCCCGCATCCCCGCCAGGGCCAGGAGTTCAGCCGCTTTCTGCACCCCCTCCCCCGCCGATCCCGCCATCACGATGCCCACGGGCCGGGTGAGGGGGGACGCCGACGACGCCTCCCTCAGGGGCAGATGGTCCAGAAGAGACGAGGTTGTCCGGGGTTCCGGAAGCCGGTAGGGCGGCCGGGGATGGTCCGCGATTTTCCCCACCGTGTAGCCGTGTTCCTGAACGATGGCTTTGAGTTTCAGCCCCGGATTGAACTTCACCGCATAGGCCGTGCACAGTTCCACCACTTCCACCACCGAAAACCCGTCCCGGAGAACGGCCTCCCGCAGAACCTCGGAATAGTCCCCCAGACCCACCACCCGATACACCAGAGATGCGCCCGCTGTGGCCAGGAGTTCGGCCAGACGGTAGCCCGGTTCGCCCTTTCCTTCCGGGGTGGTCCGGGTGTGGAACCCTTCCGGCGTGAGACCGCTCGGCTGTCCCCCCGTCATGCCATACAGGAAGTTGTTGTGGATGATCACCGTCATGGGGACGTTCCGGTTGGCCGCCTCCACCAGATGGTTCACCCCCAGGGTGGCTCCTCCGTCCCCGATCATCACGATTACCCGCTTGTGGGGATTCTCCAGGGCCATGGCGATGGCCTCTCCCAGGGCCACCGAACGTCCGTGCAGACCGTGAACCGTATGGGTGTTGAGGTCTTTGTCAATGATCCCGTGACATCCGATGTCGGTTACCACGATCACATCCAGGGGCGAAAGCCCCGGAATCCCCTGAAGGGCTTTCTCCAGGTTGAATCCCACATGATGATGGCCGCATCCCTTGCAGAAGGGAAGGGCGGTGGTTTTCAGAAACCGGAGTTCTTCAACCTTCATGGCGACGCACCTCCTGAACGATCTCCACCGGCGCGATCAGTCCGCCGATCCGGTGGATACCCACGAGACGAAGTTGCGGGAAGGAGGCCCCAAGCAGTTCCCGGAACTGCCCGGTCAGATTCTCTTCGGCCACGAACACCCGTTCATACCGGGAAAGGATCTCACCATACACCGGGGGTACAGGGAGCAGGGTGTGGGGGATAAACAGGGAGATGGGATGTCCCTGCGCAACCAGCATGTCCCGGGCTTCCCGGGCAGCCTCCGCCGTCACCCCCCAGGCCACCAGCACATCCCGTGCTTCTGGATGGGGCTCATACACATACCGGGTGTAGGACGAAAGGTGGTGGAGAAGCTTTTCATACAGGCGGCGGGTGTTGGCCATGGCTTCTGGTGAACTGTGCTGCAGGATCCCATCCGGATTGTGGGTGGAGGCGGTGAGGCGAACCTGATGGCGGTCGTCGCCCACCGGAAGGAAGGGGGGCACCCGATCCGGCGTGTCCGCATAAGGGCGATAGGGGGCTTCACCTGCATAAAAGGAGCGTTTCACCGGTTCGATGTCCGGGAGGTCAGCAAGGTCAAAGGCCTTTTCGGTCATCACCATCTCTTTGGACGTGAGCAGGACCACCGGACTCCGGAGTTTCACCGCGGTGTGGAGGGCGAGTCCTGCAAGGGTATAGGCGGAGGTGAAGTCGGACGGCGAGAGGGTGGGCAGGGGAAAGCCGCCCGAGATCACCCCCCGCAGAGCCAGGAGATCCCCCTGCGCGCCCAGGGTGGCCGTCCCGGTGGAGGGCCCCATCCGCTGAGCCAGGATGATCACCATGGGGAGTTCCATCATGAAGGCCATGCCCAGGGACTCCACCATCAGGGCAAACCCCGGAAAGGCCGTGGCCGTGACCGGAAGCAACCCCACCGCCGAAAACCCGGACATCCACTGGAGGGTGGTGATTTCATCCGGCGCGGCCAGTGCGCGGGGAAACCGCTCGGTGGCATAGGCGTAGATCCAGTTGGCCGGGGTGATGGGATAGCCCACATAGATGTCCGCCCCCGCCCGGGCCAGACCCTCCACAATGAGACGCGAAGCATCCACCAGGGCTCGTCGGGTCATGATGTCCTCCGTGTTTATCGAGCCTCCTTCAGCCGGGAAACATACAACCCCGTGGAATCCCGGCGCTCCAGCAAAGCCACAAGATCCGGTCGAACCGAATCCGGTGCCACCAGCGCCCCCAGGTACAGGACCGGGAGGTCCCAGGACGCCGGCTCCCGTTCAGCCCGAAGGCTGTCCAGAAAACGCCAGGCCCGTTCCCGATCTCCAAAGTCAAAGGCCCAGATCTGGGCCTTGCGGATCCATGCCGTCTCCCGGGACAGGGTGGAATCGGCCACCACCTTCTCCAGACGCTGGAGTCCGGCAAGCCACCGCCGGGCCTCCTGCTTCATGCTCTCGTTGGGCCCCTCCAGCGCTTTGTTGAACCACACCCGGGCATCCTCCACCTTTCCGGCATACAGGGCCCGTTTTCCGAGAAGAAGGGCGGCCTTCTGGCCCTCCACCGTTCGCTTCAGCGCAAGCCCCTGCAGGAGCTTTTCGGCCTGAGCCGAATCCCCCACCTCCTCCAGGAGCCGGGCCTTCCGCCAGGCCACCGGCGACCAGAGGGTGTCCCGTTCGTCCACCTCCATCCCCTCCAGAACCGATAGCGCCCGCCGGGGATCCCCCCGGCTCGCCAGGAGATCCACGAAACGGAGGGTGGCCAGACGCTCCCGGTCCGTCTGCGCATACGCTTTCCGGAAGATGTCCAGAAGGGTTTCCGCCTGATCGTAAAACCCCTCCTGGATGGCCTGATCAATGCCTTCCAGAAAGAGATCCACCGACACCGCGTCCGGGAACTCCCGGGCAAGGGAGACCAGGGCGTTGAGGAATGCCCGGGTGTCCCCTTCCTCCCGGGCCACAAGGAGCCTCAACCGCCGGGCCTGACGCCGTTCGTCCCGATTCCGCAGGGTGAGGGTGTCCAGGATGATCCGGGCATCCTCGGGACGGCCTTCCAGCAGAGAGGCTTCGGCCAGTCCCAGGAGGGTCTGGCTCCGCAGAGGACTGTCCGGGAACACAGAAAGGAGCTCCCGGAAGCGCCGGCGGGCCCGGTCATAATCCTTGAGGCGAAGATAGGAAACCCCCAGCATATACAGGGCGTCATCCACATAAGGAGTGTTGGGAAAATACCGGATGATCACCACGCTCTTCTCGATCACCTTGTTGTATTCATCCCGAAGGGCCGGCGTGAAGCCCTCCCGGAGATAGCGGGCTTCGGCTTCCTGAAAGATGCGGCGGGCGTTGTAATAGGTGTTGAAATAGGCCCGGAACCGGGCACAGGAGAAAGAGAGGGCAAAGGCAAGCACGACAAAAATTCGTTTCATGCTTCGTGGGGAAATCGCTCGCGCACCGGGCGCACCACAAGGGTCATGCCCCGGACCGCCACCACTACCACCGGTGTCCCCGGCGGAATGCTTTCCTCGCTCACCGCGTTCCAGAGTTCACCGTGCACAAACACTTTGCCTCCCCGGAACGTGATTTCGGACCGCGCTTCTCCCTGTTCCCCCACAAGCCCCTCCATCCCGGTCACCACCTTCCGGCGCTGGGCCGCCAGCGCCTTGGCCACCAGGAACAGGAAAAAGGCCGCTGTGAGAGCAAGAAAGAACAGAATCAGACCCATGGAGATCCTCAGAACCGGAATGGCCCGGTCAAAGAGGAGCAGGCTCCCGAACAGGAAGGATACCACCCCTCCCGTCGCCAGAAGACCGTGGGAGGTGATTTTCACCTCCGCGAGAAAGAGGAGCATGGACAGGAGAATGAGGAGCACCCCGGCATAGTTCACCGGGAGGATCTGAAAGGCGTAGAGGGCCAGGATCAGGGAGATGGCACCGAACACCCCCGGGAAGATGGTCCCCGGGTGGGAGAGTTCAAAGAAAAGGCCATAAAACCCAAGGACAAGAAGCATATACGCCACATTGGGATCGGCAAGGAGGGCAAGGATTCTCTCCCGCAATCCCGGCTCCAGATGCCGGATCCGCCCCCGGTCCACCCGGAGGGTTTCCCCCGCCACCCCCCGTCCGTCCAGGCTGTCCAGAAGGGCGTCCAGATCCGGGGCGATGAGGTCCACCACACCCAGACGGAGGGCGGAATCGGCACCCACCGATGCGCCTTCCCGCACGGCCTGTTCCGCCCAGTCGACGTTGCGATCCCGTGCCCTGGCAATGGAACGGATATAGGCGGCCGCATCGTTCATCGCCTTCCGGAGCATCACCGAATCCATCTGGCCCTGCAGAGACACGGGGCTGGCGGCTCCGATCCGGGTCGCCGGCGCCATGGCCGCCACGTGGGCTGCCAGGGTGATGAAGGTCCCGGCGGATGCCGCTCGTGCACCCCGGGGAGCCACATACACCACCACTGGAACGGAACTGTTGAGAAAGGCATCCACCACCCGACGCATGGACTCCATCAGCCCGCCGGGTGTGTTGAGCTGGAGGATATACACACCGTCGGCCTTCCGGGTCTCCTCCAGCCCCCGCAGGATAAACTCCGTGGCCACGGGGTGGATGGGCCCGTCATAGGTGGCCACCACCACGGGCCGGGACGGGAAGGCAAGGAGGCCGAAGAGGAGGCCGACCATATCAGGATTCAGGGACCACCAGGAGGATTTCCTCATCCCCCCGGTGGACACGCTGGGCCCGCACGCCCTTCACCTTCCGGATGGCCCGCTCCGCAATGCGAAGTTCCCGGGGGCCCAGCTGGTCAATCCGCATCTCCTGCCCCGTTTCCAGCACCCTCCGGGCCACCGCCACCGCCTTGTTGGCGATGAACTTTCGGCGACGCTCCAGATAGCCGGCCACATCCAGGGTGATGGGCAGGTCCACCCCTCGCTTGCGGAGCATCAAACGCACCAGATACTGCAGGGCCTCCAGGGTGCGTCCCCGGCTGCCGATCAGGGCTGCGTCCATTCCCCGGGTGGTGATGTTGACGTAATACTGCCCACCCTTGGAACGGACCTCCATTTCCAGGAGCTCCGAGCCCATCCGGGTCAGGATCTCGTTGAGGATGTCGGCCAGGTGGTTGAGTTCCTCAATGTCCAGATAGAGACGGACCTTCGCGGGTTTTCCCGAAAGCCCGTCGTTGAGGACCTCAAACCAGGCCTCCTCCATGGTGATCCCGGCCTCTTCAATGGCAGCTTTCAGCGCTTCCTCCACGGTGGGTGCCTCTTTGTCAACGTATCGCATGGGTGCCCTCCTTGCTTGCATAGATCCGGCGAATCACGGCCTGTTCAATGGCCGAAAAGACGTTATACACCATCCAGTACAGCACAATCCCTGCGGGAAAGTTGAGAAACACAAAGGTGAACACCACGCTCATCATCACCCCTATCTGCCGCCCCTGGGGATTGTCCCGGCTGGAAAGCCAGGCATTGGCGGCGCTCACCAGGCCCATGAGAATGGGGAGCACGTAATAGGGGTCCCGCAGGGAAAGGTCCTGAATCCAGAACATAAAGGGCGCGTTCCGGAGTTCGATCCAGTCCTGAAGGACCTTATAAAGCCCATAAAACACGGGGAGCTGGAAAAGCAGAGGGAGGCACCCGGACAGGGGGTTCACCCCGGCCTGACGATAGAGCTTCATCATCTCCTGGTTGAGGCGCTGGGGATCGTCGGCGTATTTTTTCTGAAGGGACTTGAGCCGGGGTTGGAGGTCCTGCATCTTCTTCATGGCCACGATGCTGCGGAAGGTGAGGGGGGCAAACACCAGCTTCATCAGGAGGGCAAACACCACGATCACCCATCCGTAGTTGGGAATCACCCGGTGGAGGAGGGTGAAGGCCCAGAGGATGAAGCGGGTGAAGGGGGCGATGACGGGGTTTCCATAGTCAAAAAGCCGGGCCAGACCATAGCCCACCCGGGAGAGGGTGCGGGGTTCAATGGGGCCGGCATAAACCAGAAGGTGATGCCGTCCTTCCGGGAAGGTCACCTTCACCGAAACCACAAGAGACGAATCGTTCTGAAGATGGGCTTCCAGACGTTCCCAGGATCGGGCGGTGTCCACCACCGCCACAGCGAAAAACTTGGTGCGAAGGGCCCACCAGTACACCTCATCCAGGGCTTTCCGGAAAGTCTTTTTCAGGTCTTTGTGCTTGCGGGTGATTTGTTTGTTTTCCGTGAGGAGAACGAGTTTCAGGTGGCGGGATTCATCCCGGAGGTCGGGCTCGCTGGGCCGGATCCCCGCCGGGAGTTCCAGAAAGAAGGTGTCCGGCGCCGAAAGCTCCAGCGCAAGGGCATAGGGGGCGGTGCGCGTCACCCGGAGGGTGCCTGCCGGCTCATTCAGCGTGTCCCGGAGGACAAAGATCACGGATCCCTCCGTGAGGGTGGTTTCGGGAAGGGGTGTCTCCCACCGGTACCCCGGGACGGGAAAGGTCATCAGGGGAATGTCGGGGTGGTTGAGGGCCAGGGGTTCACCGGAGCGCTCCCGATAGCGCCGGAGGGTCACACGCAGGAGGGCACCGTCTCCGGAAAAGGTGTAGGTTCCTTCCTCGGCCACAAGCTGGATCCGGGGGTGGAGGGTTCCCGCCTCCACCAACGGTCCGGTCAGTGCTCCACCGGACAGGGAAGCCTCCGTTGTCTCGGGCAGGGCCGGGGCACGCTGAACGGTGGTATCAGCCTGAACTTCTGCCTGAGACGGTGGGGAAGGCGGGAAAAACTTCTGATACAGCAGAAGCGCCCCCATGGACAGGAGAAACGCCACCAGAAGGTTCCGTGCTTGATGGGTCTCGTTCATCGTTCTCTTTCCTCCCTCGGTGGTACGGGATCATATCCCCCCGGATGGAGGGGGTGACATTTGAGCACACGGCGCACCGCAAGCCAGAGTCCCCTGCCGGGTCCGTGGACCTGGATCGCCTCCACCGCATAGGCCGAACACGTGGGCGTGAAACGGCAGGAAGGCGGGAACAGGGGAGAAAGCAGGACCTGATAGGCCCGAATCAGGGCGATCAGGATGCCGGAAAGAGCCTGTCCAGCGCGGCGCGCAGGGCCTCCACCAGTTCCTCCCACCGGGCTTCCAGGATGGGCGGACGGGCCATCAGGACGTACCAGCCGGGGCGAAACCAGGACTTGTGCAGGCGATAGAGCTCCCGAAGCCGGCGCTTTGCCCGGTTGCGACGGGGTTTGTTGGAGAATTTCCGGCTTGCGGCCACCCCCACGCGGCGCGTGTCGGCCGGAAGATAATACACCACGAAATAAGGTGTGGAAACCCATTGGCCTCCCTGCAAAACCCGCTGAAACTCAGCGGCCGTTCGAAGGCGTTCGTGTTTTGGAAAACGCCCATCAGTGGGTGAGGCGTTTCCGTCCCTTGGCACGGCGCCGCCTGATGACCGCACGTCCACCCCGGGTGCGCATCCGGGCCCGGAATCCGTGAACCCGCTTCCGGTGAATCCGCGACGGCTGGTACGTCCGCTTCATGATCGCTCCAGGGTGGGCGGTGGAGGACTCGAACCTCCGACCTCTTGCATGTCAAGCAAGCGCTCTAACCGCCTGAGCTAACCGCCCACCTTTGTCTTTGCGCTTGCATACAATATAACCTGAAACCCCCATGGAAGGGGTGGTGTGTTCAACCGGGATGGTGGGCGGTGGAGGACTCGAACCTCCGACCTCTGGTATGTGAAACCAGCGCTCTAACCAGCTGAGCTAACCGCCCACCTACGAAGGGTATTATACGCAACCCGTTCGGGACTTTCAAGCACGCCCTCGCTGACCTCCGGACAAGAGTTCGGACAGGGGTGAAAGGGAGGTGGGGATCCTCCGGGGGAAAGCTGTATACTTTCCCTGCTGAACAAGAAACAACGAAAAGAAAGGAGGATCCCCATGAGGAAGTTTATACCCCTGAAGTCGTTCATGCAAGTTCTTTTTCCGGATCCTCGCTTTGCAGAACGAGCAACGGAAATCGGATATGCTCTCCTGGACGCCCGGTCACTCCGTATCTCTTCCATGGCTCGCAAGATGAAAGGCGTTTCTGAAAGCGCCGCGTATAAGCGTATCCAGCGCTTCCTCGAACATTTTAATCCCCATGAAACCCTCTGGAGGCTTTTCCCCGAAACCGCTCCCTTCGTGATCGCTGACGTCACCGAAATCGAAAGACCCCAGGCCCGCAAGACAGAATACGTCGGAACCCTGAAAGATGGCAAAACCCGCGGCTTCTGGCTCCTCGTTCTCGCCGCCCCTCTGCGAGGACGCGCCATCCCCTTTGCCATGACCACCTTCTCTTCAAGAACCTTCAAAGATACGGGAAGCTCACGAAATGCCGTCCACATCCAGACGCTTCTTTCCTGGAAGGTTCTCTGGAAATCGTCCCCTTGTGATGGACCGGGAATTCAGCTATACGACTCTCCTGCGCCATCTGCGGGAAGCGGGGATGAATTTCGTGATCCGCTTGAGAATGGGATCCCGTCCTCCGGTTTTTCTGGACGCCGAGGGACGAAAGGTCCATCTCACATGTCCTGTTGGAGAAAAAGTGGTCTTTCGGGGGCTGCGATACCGTGGGGAAGTGGAGGTCAACGTTATCGGGGTGTGGGAGTGGGGCCAGAAGGAACCCCTGTGGCTGATGACCACACTGGAGCCTGAAGAAGCGCTGCGGTTGTACCGCAGGCGGATGGAGATTGAGGAATCGTTCCGGGACATGAAAAGCCTGCTGGGGTTGGGAGATGTGATGAGCAAGAAACAAGCGGTGATGGAAAAGCTGGTAGGATTTATGCTCCTGGTCTACGGCATTGTGCTGCTTCTTGGAGGAGAGGTGCGTCAGGAACTTCTCCGTCGTACAGGCTCTGCAAGATGGAAACGCTTCTCCGGGCCTTTTGTCCTGCTTGAGAAGAAATGGCGATTGCCACCCAAAGAATGGAGATCCTTGATTCAACGTGTCCACCACACGTTCATCCAATCCCTATACCCAGGTGTCCGAACTCATGGGTGAACTTCAGCGCCCTCGCTGTCACCGGACGATCACGACCTTCCGATCCGGTCCCCCCTGCACCCGGAGGAACACCACGCCCGTCCCCCGGACGGGGATGCGAAGGGCGCCTGACGGACCTGCCCGAAACACACCCCGACGGCGTCCCAGGGCGTCCAGCACCTCCACCCGGGTCCGGGGGGCAAGCCCCGCAAGCCGGATCTCACCGGCACGAAGGTCCACCCGAACCGCCGGGGTGCCCGGCCTCTCCGCCACACCGGTCACCACACCGCTGGAGGTGAGGGTCGCGTCGCCAAAGGCCCGCCCCCAGGCATCCCGTGCCCGCACATAATACTCCACATGGGTGACCGGCTGTCCGCCCAGAGAATCCGGAAAGGCGTAGTAATACCGCTGAACCACGCCGGATGTCTTCGGATAGGCGTTCACCGAATCATGGGCCACACCGGTCCAGGCCGACCAGGTGTTGCCCCCGTCCGCGCTCAGACGGTAATAGAGCGTGTCCGCCTGGAGGGTGTCGCCGGCGGGCAGGGTGTCTCCCATCACCACCTCCACCACCCAGACACCCCCGCCTCCGGATTGATATGCGGGAGATCCGATCTGGATCACCTGGGGCGGAAGGTCACCCGGGGAAGGGCTTGTCTGCTCATAGAAGTCCTGGGCCGGCGTTCCCGTCCAGAGGCCGTACGTCTTGCGCTCCAGGGAAGAACCGGCTGGCACGTCCGGCGCTGCCCCTGCAGAACCGAGGTCCCCCCCGTTTCCATACCACATGCTGTCCACCTCCACGAGCAGGGTGGTGTCATAAGGCGACACCTGTCCGCCAAAAAGGTGAACATCATCCCCGCTGTTCGCGAGCGCGAGGGAGCCCGTGTATTCTCTGCCGCCATACGCCAGGATGAAAGGCGATGGATACAGAGCGGGCAAAGGGAAATATTGGTTCAGGGTATCCGCATCGTTGGCCAGAATCAGGAAGGCACCCGGAGGGAGATAGAAGTCTTTGGGAAACTGAAACCGACCTTCATTGGTGGAATCAAGCGGTTCATCGGTCAGGATGAAGAAGGAGAGGTCCGCGGTGTCGGAACCCGTGTGCAGAATCTCCACAAATTCGGAGGCGGGCTCGGGTTCTCCCCCGGTGGGCATGTCGTAATACACCTCGGTGATCCGGAGTCCCTCGCCGGTCCGGCGAAACCGGGAGAGGCGCACCAGGGCGGAAAGGGTGTCGGTGTCGTGACGTTCATCCGCACCGTCCCCGCACTGCCCGTCAAAGGGAATGCAGTCCACGGCGCTGAAAGGCGGTCCTGCATTGTCTTTCACCACGCCATACAGGTTCAGGTGGAATGCGTTGACCGTCCCTGTGATTCCCAGATCCTGCAGGGCGATTTTCCATTCCACCGTGAGCGTGTCAAAGCCGCTGCTGTATTGACAGGCGTACGACCCCGTGGCCCCGAGCAGGTTCCATCCTCCACTGTAGTCATATGTGCTGGCCAGACAAGACGCACCCGATCCCGTGGGATTGGATCGCAGAACCAGTTCTTTCTCTGGAGCGAAATAGAGCGTATCCCAACCTCCGAGAACCAGGGATAGCTCATTGCCAGAGAGAACGTCAAAACCGGCGGCATCCTGCGAACATCCCGTGTATGCGCAACCTGATCCATTGACGCGATCAAGGTCTCCCGGTATCAGGAAGATCAACGTGTCGGTGGCAAATCTTCCGGTTGCCTTGAAGGCCACATAGAGCGTGTCGGCCGTGAGATAGCCCCACAGCGTGTCCAGGTTGAGGGAAGGATCCCCCGCCGAGGTGGACGCCCCCAGAAGAATCCAGTTCTCCCCGGGAGAAATCACACCATCCACCGTGATGGACGGCGAGGGCATCTGGCTCAGCACCATTATCCATAGCACACCCATTCCCATAACGGTCCTCCTGTTCTGCGATATTTCTTCAATCATACACCCTCCCACCGGGAGCGTCTCCGGTCACCTCCCGCGCCGGATCCTCCCGCTGGCGTGTCCGAACGACACCCGGTCCCGGATTTGACAACCCCACCCCCGGCGTGTATGCTTGAATCCAACCCACTCCCGCAGGGGAGAAAGGGGAATTCCCATGAGATTTCACGGCGTGGTGAAACGTTTCAGCAGCAGGATGGGGTATGGCTTCATCACCCCCGAGAACGGTGGAGAGGACGTGTTCGTCCTTTCGCCCGACGTGGCGGATGCCGGAGGAGGCAAACACCTGGAAGGCGGACAGCGGGTCACCTTTCAGGTGGATCACACCCCGCGGGGCCCGGTGGCCCGGGAGGTGCGCGTCCTTCCCTCTGCCCCCCGCTCCTGATAAGGGAGCACTGGAAATGGCCCAATCCTTGACAGGTTCCTGACCGGTGTGTATACTATTTTCGCATGCATGAGGCACAAACAGGAGGTTTTTCCATGCAGATGCGCCGTCTTGCCGTGCTGGCCCTCCTGGTTACAGGTCTTGCCGGAACGGCCTGTGGCCCCAAGGGGGCATCCAAAGAGACTCTCACGGCCCTGGAAGAGGCCAAAACGGCCTATGAGCAGGCCGTCGCCCGCCGGGATGAGCTCAAGTCCCAGCTCGAGGAACTCCAGGCCAAGCTCTCTCTGAAGGAAGAGTGCGAAAACCTGCGGAGCGAGCGCGACTCTCTGAAAAACTATCTGGACCTGCTGGAACAGGGATACTGAGGAGGGGAAACCATGAAAAAGCTCTGGATGATCGCCCTTTTGCTGCCTGTCACCGGCTGGGCCCAGGAGGGGAAAAAGCTCACGGAGGAAGAGGCCCAGGCCCAGCTTGCGGAGTATCGTCAGAAGCTGGACCAGGTGAACGCAGAGATCGCCGAGCTGGAAGCCCAGGTGAACGAACTCCAGGGCCAGGTATCGGAATATGAGTCCTGCGTCCAGAATGCCCGCCAGGAGATCGAAAATCTGAAGGCCGAGATCGCCAAATATCCTTCGGAATACACCGTTCAGGAAGGCGACTTCCTCTACAAGATCGCCGGTATGCGGTACATCTACAACAACCCCAAGGCCTGGCCCCGCATCTGGCGTGCCAACCGGGACAAAATCAAAGATCCCAACCTGATCTATCCCGGATGGGTGCTCACCATCCCCCACGGCCTCGTGAAAGAGTTTGAGGTGATCCCCGGAGATTACCTCTGGAAGATTGCCGGATTCTCCTGGATCTACGGGGATCCCTACAAGTGGACCAAGATCTACGAGGCCAACCGGGACAAAATCAAGGATCCGGATCTCATCTATCCTGGATGGGTGCTCACCATCCCGAGAGATTGAAGCTCATTGCAGGGTTCAAAGGGTGGGGAAGCTTCCGAGAGGGGGCTTCCCCCCTTCTTGTTTTTACACCCTTCGGGAAGGGAGGTGAAGGAGACCGTGGTGCGTAGCCGTGTATCCCTGGGGGATGTTCCCCTGAAAGCCTTTCTGGGCGTGCAGGATCGGAATCTCTCCCGTCTGCGCGCCTTGTTTGAGGACGTGCAGCTCGTGGTCCGCGGGGAGGACCTCATGCTCCGTGGACCGGAAGCCCGTGTCCGGCTGGTGGAGCAGGTGGTGGAACTCCTCAAAGAACACCTGCTCACCCACGGGGTGCTGGAAGAGACGGATGTGGTGGCCACCGTCCATGCCGTCTCCGGCCAAAGGCAGACTGAACCTTCTTCCCGCCGCAACGGAACCCCCGTGATCCATACGCCGAAGAAAAAAGTCCAGCCCCTCACCCCCCAGCAGGCCCGGTATCTGGAGGCCATGGAGACCCACGATGTGGTCTTCGGCATCGGTCCCGCCGGAACCGGGAAAACCTTTCTGGCCGTGGCCATGGCCCTCAAGTTCCTGTGGGAAGAGCGGGTGGAGCGCATCATCCTCACCCGTCCGGCCGTGGAAGCCGGTGAGTCTCTGGGCTTCCTTCCCGGCAGCTTTGAGGAGAAAATCAACCCGTATCTCACTCCCCTGTACGACGCCCTCCAGGCCATGGTTCCCTTTGAGAAAGTCCAGTCCATGATGCACCGGCGCATCATTGAGATCGCTCCTCTGGCCTACATGCGGGGGCGCACCCTTTCGGATGCCTTCATCATCCTGGACGAGGCCCAGAACACCAAAACCGTGCAGATGAAAATGTTTCTTACCCGAATCGGACCCCGTTCCCGGGTGGTCATCACGGGGGACATCACCCAGATCGACCTTCCTACCCGGGAGCGTTCCGGCCTGGTGGAGGCGGTGGACGTCCTCCGGGACGTCCCCGGCATCGCCATTGTTCGCCTGACGCAGGCCGATGTGGTCCGCCATCCCCTGGTGAAACGCATCGTGGATGCCTATGAGCGAGCCCGACAGTCCCAGGATACCTCCGGATAAGTCCCCCTTCCGATTCCTCCCCCTTGCCCTCTGGGCAGCCCTGATCGGGGGCGGGTGGTCTCTGTTCTCCCTCGACCTTCGGGGGAAGGTCGTGGTGGCCGGTGTCCTCTTTGTGGGGTTTGGGCAGCTGTATTACCCCTATCTCTTCAAAGCGGTGAAACGGCACGCCCTGCCCCTGTCCCGGATCCACCTGGGAACCAGCCTCCTCCTGGCCCTCCTGTCTCTGGAAGTGCTTGCGCGAACACTCTATCCCCTGCCTGTTCCCCTGACCGTGCTCGTGGTGCCCGCCCTTTTTCTCTCTTTCTTCGTGGGGCGACGGGCGGCCATGCTCCTGGGTGTGCTTTTTTCTTTATGGAACGCCTTTCTCTGGCCCCCTTCCCTGTTTCCCCAGGTCTTCTGGCACCGGGCGCTTCTCGTGGTGGTGGCGGTCCTTGCCCTCTATCCCTTGTCTCGGGCACGGGATGTGTATCGCCTGGCCTTGGCCCTCATCGTTGCATCCCTTCTGGGGCAATGGCCCTTCGCCCAGTGGGTTCCCCTCACCACCCTCCTCCCGGAAAGTTATCAGGCCTTCCTCTGGGGCGTGGCCGAAACCACCTTCGTGGTGGCCCTTCTCTTTCTGATCCTGCCCCTCCTCGAGCGCTGGCTGCACCTCACCACCGATTTCTCTCTCCTGGAACTCCTGCGGCTGGACCATCCCCTGCTGGTGGAACTCGCCCGCAAGGCCCCGGGGACCTTTGAACACAGCATGGCCGTGGCCAGCCTGGCGGAAACGGCGGCCCGGGCCATCGGCGCCAACCCCCTCCTGGCCCGGGTGGGAGGCATGTTTCACGACATCGGGAAAATCCATCGGCCGGCCTATTTTATCGAAAACCAGCGCGGGGAAAATCCCCACGATCGTCTTTCTCCCCGTTTGAGTGTGCTGATTCTCCGGGAACATGTAACCCACGGGGTTCAGCTTGCCCGAATGCACAACCTCCCGGAAGCCGTGGTGGCTATCATCCAGACCCATCACGGAACCACCCTGATTCGCCCCTTCTATAACAAAGCCAAGGAAATGGGTGAACACCCCGATCCCCGGGAATTTTCCTATCCAGGGCCCCGGCCCTGGACCAAGGAGCAGGCCATCGTGATGCTTGCAGACTCAGTGGAAGCTGCCTGCCGGAGTCTCCCGGACCCCACGCCTGCTCGCATCGAAGACACCCTGAACCGCGTGTTTCGGTGGAAAATGGAAGAAGGCCAGCTGGACGAGGCAGATCTCTCTCTGCGGGAAATCCACACCATCCGGGAAGCCTTCCGTCCCCTCCTTCTGGGTCAGTATCACCGCCGGATCGTCTATCCGGAGGAAAAGGATGTTCGTCAGAATCTACGTCGCCACGAAAAGCACACCATCGCCCAGCGTTTTGAATAACCTGAGGACGCTCCTTTCCGAGATGCTGGAGAATCTTTCCTGCACCCGAAGGGTGCGGTTGATCCTGGTGGGGGCACGCCGTGCCCGGGATCTGAACCGGCGGTTCCTGGGTCGGGACTACGCCCCGGACGTCCTCACCTTCCCCCTCGACGACGAAGTGGAAATCTACATCAACCTGGACGTCCTTCGCCGCACCCGGAATTTCAGTGAAATGCTGGGGTTCTATGCCATCCACGGCCTGCTCCACGGGTGCGGCTTCACACACCATGGGGACAAGGACAGCGGGGAAATGGAACACCTGGAACAGGTGTGGTTTGCGCGATGGAAAACCTTCCTGCCCTCCTGATCCTGGGGGTCCTCCTGTTTCTTTCGGCCATCTTCTCGGGCAGCGAGGTGGCCCTCCTGGGACCGCCTGCCTCCTGGCTTGCCCGGAGGGTTCCCGGCTGGTTTCGCTCGTTTCTTGCCTATCCCGATGGACTTCTGGTGGCCATCCTGATCGGGAACAACCTGGTGAACAGCTATGCCGCCATCCTCTTTGACCTGCTGGCCCAGGATCTCTTCCCCCCGGCGTTTCAGGAGGCCCTCTCGGTGATCGTCTTCGGAATGGTGGTGTTTGCCCTTTCCGAACTCCCTCCCAAGCTCCTTGCCTACACCGCCCCGGAAAAAATCGCCCGCCTAGGTGCCTATGTCATCGCGCCCTTTGCCCTCCTCACAAACCTCCCCTTCCGGCTGCTGCGCCCCTCTCCTCCGACAAATGAGCCTTCGCTGAGCGAAATTCTCGGGCTTCTGGACCTTCAGGACGACGAACAGCTTGTCCCCCTGCGCTCTTTCCTCTCCTTTCTGAACATGACGGTGGACGATGTGATGACCCCCTGGTCCCGGGTTCGGTGGATCCCACCGGATGAGGACCCTCTGGAGGCTTTCCGCAAATATCCCCATCACACCCTTCCGGTGTATGATCCCGAACAAGGTGCGGTGGTGGGCCTCGCCACCCTGAAGGCTTCTCTGTGCCGCACCGGGGGCTGGCTTCCTCCCCGGGTGATTCTGGACACCGCCCCTCTGCCCGTTGCCTTTGACCGGTTCCGCCGGGAACGCCTGCCCATGCTCCTGGTGGTGGACGAGTTTGGCAACCTCCGGGGCATCGTCACCCAGCGGGATATCGTCCGTCCCTTCCTGGAGCCGGTGCGCTCCCCCATGATCCGGCCGGTGGACGATCACACCTGGATCGTGGACGCAGGGGCGCTGGTGGAAGAGCTCTATCAGCAGACCGGCATCGAACTGCCAGGGCCCCGCTTCGACACGGTGGCCGCATGGCTGCTGGACCACCTGGAGCGCATCCCTGAGGAAGGGGAAATCATTGAGGTGGACGGGGTGGAGATCGAGGTACTCCGCCGGCAGGGCGCGGCGGTGGAGCGGCTCAAAATCACCCGGAGCACACCGGCATGACCCTTCTTTTCGCAGGCGTTGTGGCCGGATTGCTTCTCTCTGCCCTGTTCTCGGCGAGTGAAACCGCCTATATCACCGTTCCCACCTCCCAGCTTCCCCGCCTCCTTTCCCGCCCCCTCGCCCGGTGGTTCACCGAGCATCCCGACCGGGTCTTTGCCACCATCCTGTTCGGGAACAACCTGGCCAACGCCATGGTGGCCATCCTGCTCGCCGTGGCTCTGTACCGGATTCGCCCCGAGGCGGAAACGTGGGTGCTCTCGGGCGCAGGGGCGACCCTTCTCCTGATTCTGTTTGGTGAGATTCTGCCCAAAACCCTGGCCCGCCGGATGGGGACCCTTCTGATCCCCTGGCTCTTCCCTCTGCTTTATGCCTTCGGGCAGGTTCTCACCCCTCTTCTCGAAACCTATCTCAGCCTCTGGCGACGCATTCTTTCCATGAGCCGGGAGCGATTGCTCCTTCAGGAAATTTCCTGGGCCCTTCTCTCGCTGCGCCGGCACCGCTCCCGCCATGTGGGTCCCTGGGCGCTGAAACTGGCCTTGGATTTCATGGATCAACCCGTCCACACCGTGATGATCCCGGCCCACCGGCTCCGCCGTGTTCCGGCTTCGGCCACCTTTGACGAGGTGCTGGCCCATCTGTGTCGTGTACCCTGGAACCGCCTGTTCGTGTATGACGAAGACCCCGACAACATCATCGGCATCATCCATATCAAAGACCTCCTCCGGACCCAGAACCGGCCAGACACCTGGTCTCAGCGCATCCGTCCTCCTGTGCGGGTGCTGGCGAGCTGGCCCCTTTCCAGGGTGCTGGAGGTGCTCCGAAAAAGCCAGGTTCCCATCGCCCTGGTGGTGGATGAACGGGGGACCCTTCGGGGAATGGTGAGTGACGAAATCCTCTTTGAAACCATGGTATCCTTTTTCTGGCCTCAGGGGAAGTGGAGACCCGGTGTGGAGGTGTCCACCTTTCTTCCCCTGCGGACCCTCAAACTCCACGGGGTCCCCATCGAGGGGCCCGACGAGGAGAGTCTGGCCTCCTGGATGCTCCGAAAGCTCAACGCCCTCCCGGGGCCGGAAATGCGTCGGTTCACCCTGGAAGGGCTGCGTTTTGAGATCACGGAGCGGACAGGCAGTCGCATCGAAAAAGTGCGGATCTGGTGGGATGAACCGGGAGGAAATCCATGAATCATCAGACCTGGCCACACCCTCTCGCCGTGAACGCCCTGCGATACGGCGACGTTCCCGCGCTGATCTGGGAGCACGAAACCCTGTCCTGGCGAACCTTTGCCCGGGTGGTTCAGCACGTGGCCCGGGAACTCGCCGAACACGACGGGATCCGGGCGGGCATGACGGTGGTGGTGGAAGCCCATTTCCTTCCGGAAACGGTGGTCCTGCTTCACGCCCTCTGGTGGCTTTCCGCCATCCCTCTCCCCATCCACCCGTCCTGGACTCCGGAAGAACGCCAGCAGGCCCTTTCCGGCATCCTGGTCCATGCCACCCTCAACCCCCGGAACCTGCGCCTCCGTGAACTCCAGAAAGAGGCAGAGCGTGCCCGGTCTCCCGTCCGCCTGCCCTGGGTCCACGGCCAGGACGGCGCTTCCGTGATCTTCACCTCGGGGAGCCGGGGGATCCCGAAACCCGTTCTTCACACCTGGGCCAATCACCGGAGTCAGGCCCTGGCCTCCGCCGTCCACCTGGGTCACCGCCGGAGGGATCGGTGGCTTCTCACCCTGCCCCTCTTCCACGTCGGAGGGCTCGCCATTCTCACCCGCACCCTCTTCACTGCGGGCACGGTGGTGATGGTGCCCTTTGACGCCGAACGGGTCGCGACCGTCCTGGGCGACGTGGAGTTTGCCTCTCTTGTCCCCACCATGCTGCACCGCATCCTCCCCCACCATCCCCGACGCGGCCGCCTGCGGGGGATCCTGCTCGGAGGCGCACCGGCCCGATATGCACTGGTTCAGGAAGCCCTGGAGCAGGGTCTTCCCGTGCTCCGAACATATGGCATGACCGAAACCACCTCCCAGGTGGCCACCGTCCTCCCGGAATCCCCGGAAGCAAGCCTCCGGGGAAGCGGCATGCCTCTCCCCTGCGTGGAAATCCAGGTGGTTCGCGAAGACGGGACCCCGGTTGGACGGGACGAGGAAGGAGAAATTCGGGTTCGGGGAGAAACCGTGGCTTCGCCCCTCCGCCTGGACCTGGGGATCCGGCGGTGGAGTGGGGGCTGGTTCTATACCGGAGACATCGGCATGTGGAACCCATACGGTGAACTCGTGGTGCTGGGACGGAAAGACGATACGGTAATCACGGGCGGCGAAAAGGTCCATCCCTCCGAGGTGGAAGCTGTGCTCAGCCGTTATCCCGGGGTTCAGGATGTCGTGGTGTTCGGCCTTGAGGATCCGGAATGGGGGCAGCGCCTGGTGGCGGTGGTGGCCTGCCCGGACTGCACAGAGGAGGAACTCCGGGTCTATCTGCGTGACCGCCTTTCCGGCTACAAGGTCCCCAAGGAAATCCGTGTGGTGGACCGCATCCCCCGAAACGCGGTGGGGAAGGTTTCCCGGGAAACGCTTCTCGCACTCCTGAAGAGCCCGCACAACTCGAAATCGTGAACGCCCTTGCCTTCCTGGATCACGGTCGCCTGCTTGCAAGCACGTCCTTCAGCGAGGGGATTCGGGAATCCTCGCCCAACGCCTTGATCACCTTCCCTTTCCCTGGAACTGCCGGTCCCCTGTGGCAGGGGATTCCCCTCGCCACCACCTGGGCTCCTGCCGAAACCCCGCATTTTCCTCCCCCACCCTTTCAACCCCTCCATGTGGAGAAGGTGGTGCTTCGCCCTTCCCGTGACCGTTTTTTCCAGCGGGTGGAACGGGCGCTTCAGGCCCTTCAGAAGGGAATGTTTTCCAAAGTGGTGGTGGCCCGTGCTGTGGAGTTCCGGCTTTCCCGTGCCCCAAAATCCGTGGAACTGTTCGCTCAACTGCGAAAGGCCCGTAAACCCCATGAAACGGCCTTCGGGATTGCCCATCGCTCCGGAATGTTTTTGGGGCTCACCCCGGAGCGGCTCTTCCGGCTTCGGGGGAACACCCTGGAGGTGGATCTTCTTGCCGGAACCGCCTCCTCACCGGAGGAACTGGACAGGCCCCACCTGGTGGAAGAGCACGCCCTGGTGGGGGAAGGGGTGAAAGCCCAGCTGAACGGTCTGGTGGAGGGAGTTCAGATTCAGGATCTTGCACCCCTGAAGGCGGGGCCGGTCTGGCACCGCCGGGCCCGGTTCACGGCCCGGCTCCGGAACGGGGTCTCCTGGGCCACGATCCTCCGTCATCTTCATCCCACACCGGCCCTGGCCGGCCATCCCCGGGACGCGGCACTCCGCTGGATTGAAGAGGAAGAAAGAGGCCTACGGGGACTTTATGGAGGCGTGGTGGGCTATGTGACCCCCGAGGAGGTGGCGTGCTTCGTGGCCATCCGGAGTGCCCTGGTGCGGGGGTCTCGACTGATCCTGTTTGCCGGAGGCGGCGTGGTGAGGGGTCACACCCCGGAAGAACTCTGGGAGGAAACCGCCTCCAAGCTACGGCGTATGGCGTCCCTGTTTATTCCGGACGCCCCCCTGCCCGTCTGAGCCCCGCGGTCTCGAGCACCAGAAGCGTCAGCACGATTCCCCAAGAGACCACACACCAGGTGCAGATGGCGCGGAGCACGAACACCTCGATCCCCGTGAGATAGGTGGAAAACAGCGCCCCCCACAGGGCAAGGCCCCACAGAACCCGGTTCATCCAGGGTCGGGGAGCCTCCAGACGGGCGAGGGCGAGGGCGAAATACAGGGCATAATACAGCACGCCCCATACCGCCGTGGGGATTCCCAGAAATTCCGCATAGGAGGAGGACTGTACGATCTCGCATCCTCCTCCCGTCACACACACCACGGACCCGATGTACCCGAGTTTGTAGAGGGAGAGATAAAATGCATCCAGCAGCCCCCCTGCGGCGAGGAGGGCCACCCATTCCTCTCGATCCATCATGCCCCTGTGCCGATTCCCCTTCCTGCCCCGAGGTGTTTCAGGAACCGGAAAGTTTGCTGTCCAGAACCTTGAGAAACTCGTTCAGATCCCGGGGAAGCCCCTCATACTTTTCTCCGTTGATGAAAAACGTCGGCGTGGCCCGCACGCCCACAGACCGACCGAAGGCCGCATTCTGCTCCACAAGATCGTGCATCTTCCCGCTCTCAAAGCAGGAACGGAGCTTCTCCACGTCGGCCCCGGCCTCCCCTGCCCACTCGATCAGGATGGAGGTGGGATTGGGAAGGCGTCCCCACTCCCGCATCCGGGCAAAATAGAGTTTGTGGAGTTTCATGAAGAGCCCCTGCTCTTCCCCGCACCGGGCGAGAACGGCTGCAATGAACGAAGTCCGGTGGGATGGGAGAGGGAAGTCCACAAAGATCCAGCGGACCTTGCCCTCCCGGATATACAGGGAATCCACAAGGGGGAAGAGTTCCAGGGTGGCTTTTCCGCAATACGGGCACAGGTAATCCATGAATTCCACCACCGTCACGGGTGCGTCCGGGGAGCCCACCACCACGCCCAGTTCCTCCGCCCGGGCAAGTTCCTGCGGGGACGGCGCAAGAGGCGTCACCGCCTCCGCAGGCTTCTGAGCACGGGAGGGGCGACGCATCTGGGCGGCAATCACCCCCAGGCCCGCAATCACCACGATCCCCAGGATCGCATAAAACGCTCCACGATTTTTCCGCTTTGCCATCGCTCACGGCCTCCTTCGGAGTTTCAAGGGTGCGTGCTCACTCCGTGGCTTCGACTGGAACTTCCACAGGAACCGATTCCACGTTCTCTTCACCCTGCACGCCTTCCACATCCGTCACGACGCCTTCTGTCCCTGCACTGGCCGCCGCCACATCCTCCACGATCTCCGGCGTCACGAAGATCAGGATCTCTCCCTTCGTCTTGCTGTATTTCTGGCCTCCTCCCAGAAGCCATCCGATCACGGGGATCCGGGAAATGAAGGGGATGCCCGCCGTGGCCTCGCTGTTGGATTCCTTGATCACACCGCCCAGCACCACGGTTTCTCCGTTCCGAAGGGTGAGCCGGGTGCTGGCCTCATGGGTCAGGATGATGGGATAGCCCCCGGCACCCACCTGCTCCGAAAGTTCGGAGAGTTCCGGATTGAGATCCAGGGTGATCATCCCATCCGGGGACACGTGGGGCGTGACCTTCAGGCGGAGGACGATGTCATAGAACCGCACAATTCGGTTCCCCGCCTGGTCCTGGGTCACGATGGGAATCTTCTTACCGGATTTGATCTCGGCCTCCACGTTGTCCGCCACCAGGATGGAGGGTTCGGAGAGAACCTGGGCCTTGTTCTGGGTCTCCAGTGCCTGAATCTTGGCAAAGAGGTCAAAGGTGTTGAACACCCGGCCATAGGAGAAAGAAGGGGCATCCTCCACGGTTTTGGAGGACTGCACACCCCATTTGGTGCCACCCGCCGAACGTCCCAGGGTTCCGGTGTTCCAGTGGATACCCAGATCCTGAACGGCCGAACGGTCAATCTGGACGATCTTGGCCTGAATCCGGACCTGCGGCGTGGGGCGATCGAGGGAATCCAGGATGGCGGCCACCTTGTCCAGGGTTGCGGGAACGTCCGTCACGATCAGGGTGTTGGAATAGGCATCGACATCGATCTCGCCCCGCTTGGTCAGGAATTTCCGGAGCACCTCCGAGATTTTCTGGGCATCCGCAAACTTTACCGGATAGAGCCGGGTGGTGAGTCCGGCCACCCCCACATACTGATCCAGTTCGGACGGTGTCATCACAGTGATGACGTCTTCGTTTTCAATGGACGCCAGGCCCGACACCTGGAGAACGGTCTGAAAGGCCCGTTTCCAGGGGACATCCTGGAGCTCCAGGGTCACCGTCCCCTTCACGCTGGGGGAAACCACCAGATTCACCCCTCCGGCCCGGGCAATGGCCTGAAGGACGCTCACCACATCGGCATTCTGGACCTTGAGGGACACGTTCTGCGCCTGGGCCACCCCCGTCCACAAAAGGGCGATCATCCAGAGACGTTTCATCATAAAAACCCTCCTTTATTTTTCTTCCGCGCTGAGTTTGACCCGATAGGCCCGGGCAACCCCATATTCATACACGGAAAAGATCACATAATCCTCCCCGATCCTGGAGAGGCGCCCCTGGGCCACCCGATCCCCTTCCCGAAGGACGTAGTTCTGCTCTCCGTCGGTGAGCAGAGCAAATCGCTCCCCTGCGTCATTCTTGACGATCCCCAGCAGTTTCGCCCGCTGGGGAACCAGGAGGGTGTCCTCGGAAGGGTTGGGAGGCTCGAAGGGATCCCGTCCCAGACGGACCACATGAACGGGGGGCGGGTTTTTCAGTTTCAGGATCCGGGTTTCCAGGGTGTCGCTGTCCTCATGAGGAGACGTGGCCTGAACCTCAGGTTGCGCCGGAGGGGCAGGGGACACAGGGGAAGCCGGCGCGGATGCCGGAACCACCGCCAGTTTGCCCTCCCCGAGCTCCCGAACCTCAAAAGGCGCAGGGCGCTCCAGATCCAGAACAACGCGCACCACGGGCCGGGGGTCCACCGCATGCTGGGCAATCCGCACCCGGGCCACACCCTGGACCCCCACCGGAATTTCATCCATTCCGGGATAACGTGCACCCACCAGGTCCACCACGAAACGGGGTGGCTGGGCCAGGGCGAACTGCTGGAATCCCTGAAACGCTCCCTGGAGGGTCACCTGAAAGGGTGTTTTCTGCACTTCCACCCGGATCTGTCCAAAAAGCAACGCGGGCATCAACCAACCGACGAGCACCTTCATCCCCCTCATGGTGCACCCCCTTCGGGAAAGCTATAGACCGTGTAGACAAAGTTCGCTTCCACGTTGTATTCCACCCACCCTTCTTCTTTTTTCTTCTCGGGGCTGTAACGGATCTGCACCTGACCGACTTTCCCGAGTCGCTCTGCACGGAGAAGCTGGCGGGCGAAATCCATGATTCCATAAAAGGTTCCGCGAAGCTGCAGAGCATACGCGTGGGAACGATAGGAAAGGGCTGGCTGCTGCGGCTGTGCAGCCTGTTGACGGGAGCGTCGAGACGGGGGGGTGGCCGCAGCAGGCTGGGCGGAGGGCTGGGTCGTTGCCGCCGTGGGCCGGACCGAGACCACGGCCACGCCGCTTCGGGTTGCCGCATCGTGAATAAGCCGAAGCACACCCGGCAGATCCTCCTCCTGAGGGAGCACGTCCTTCAGGAGATTCCACTGTTCCATGAGCCGGGCGTATTCCTTCTCCAGGGCCTCTTTCTCCTTCTCCTGACGGGCGATCACCCGAAGCTCCCGCTCCAGCCGGATCTGTTCCTGCTGGAGCCGGGTGATCTCCTGGTTCTGGGGTTTCCACACCCCCTGAATCCCGCCCACAATCACCACCACCAGCACCACGAGGCCGATCAAAAGTCCACGAACGAGGGGATTGCGAAGCACCTCAGCACCCTCCCGGCGTTCCCCAGCGGAATTCGGTCAACTGGGTTAACTCCTCATAAGGCACGACCCCGATATCCAGGGTTCCTTCATCCTGAAGCTGGAAAATTCGTGTCGCCGTAATCACCGTGTAGATATCCCACAGCATGCGCACCCCGCCCGTCGTATCGCATTCCGACCCCGAGTAAACCACATCCTGGAACTGGAGAGAAATGGGAAGTCCGACGGCTGGGACGAGACCGGAGGGGTTGGTCGGGTCATCCACCACCCCGGAAAGGGGGACCTCAAGGGTAAATCGTCCCTCCGCATCGGTGGTGCCGACAACCGGAGGGAAGGATGGAACGATTTCTCCCGGATTGGCCGGCTCGTTCACCATTGTGGCCGTGACCTGGACACCGGGGACGCCCGCAGGCGGTGTCGCGTTATGCCGCATCACCCGACCGGTGATCGTCACGGTGGAGGAAGAATCCTTGGCGCTGCAGGCCACAAGGCCCAGCGCAGAGAGCATCATGAACGCCAGGAAAACCTTACGCATCCCTGAACCTCCTGTTTGTCTTCACTGCGGGGCAAGAGGACCGCCCCGTTTGGTCAACACCAGCGAAAAGCGGAACACCCCCAGACCCTCCACCTCTTCTTCCCTGGCCTCCACGAACCGAACGTCCGTGAACGCCTCCGACAGGCGAAGGCGACGGAGATATTCCGCAATGGCAGCATAATGATAGGCCCCCCCCGTGAGGGAAATCTGCTGGGCCTGGTCCTGAATGTTTTCAAGCCACACCCCCGGCGGCAGCGCCTTGATCACGGCGTTCACCTCCTCCACCGCCCGGGTCTGATCCTGACGGAGGTTCTGGATGGTTTCGATCTTCCGGGAAAGGGCTTCTTTTTTCTGACGAAGATCCGCCAGATTGCCCAGGCGGGCCCTGCGAAGATCCAGTTCTTCCTGCATCTCGCTCACCTTGACCTGGAGGTCCTGGATTTTGCTCCGCCGGGTCCACCACCCTCCGGCGATCACCAGACCACCCACCACCAGGAAGGCGAGGGGAAGCACAAGATCCGGTCGGGGAATGGGAAGGGCTGCTTCTTCGGCGGCAAGCCGTTCCTCTTCCGGAAGAAGATTGATCCGGTAGGGCATGGGCTGGATGGCCCGAAGACCCATCCCCACCGCAACCGGCAGGAGATAGCCCGCATCATAGTCCAGCGTGGTCTGGTTGTCCACATAATCCAGGGCATTCACCCGGGTCACCGGAACGCCCAGGGTGCTCTCCAGCGTTCCGGCAAGATTCTCCACGGTGGCACCCCCACCGCTCAGGAACAGACCATCCAGTTTCCCCTCTTCCAGCACCCGCTGAAACACGGCCTGAATATCCCCCGCAAAGGTGGTGCGAAGACTTTCAAGCCCCGTGCGAACGCTGTCCGCCGAAAAGCCTTCCGGGATCTCTCCCCGTGCTGCCCTCAGGGCATCCTCGGTCGAAACGCCCACGAGACGCGCAAGCCCTTCGGCAATAAACTTCAGGGCAACATCCAGTTCCGCAAGATAGGTGGGCTGGCCATCCCGGACCACGATCAGATAGGTAATGTCGAAACCGACGTGGAGGATCCCATAGGTCCCGGATGGGGGAAGCACCTGCAATCCCTGATAGAAGTTCAGAAGTCCCAGCCCTTCATAATCCACAATCACCGGTTCAAACCCGGCATCCCGAAGAAGATAGAGGGTGTCCCCGACCGCCTCGCTCCGGGCCACCACAAGGACACCGTTCAGCCCGGTATCGGTCCGGGAGAGTTCCACAAAATCATACAGAACGTCCACATCCTGGCCCGGGAGGGAGCGAACATAGGTGGCCAGCGCATCTTCTTTTTTCTGCCCCTTTGAGAGGGGGATGGATTCCAGCCGCACCAGGATGCCCCGCCCTCCGATGCCGGCGATCGCCCTCCGGGTCTCGGCCCCAAGGGCGGCTTCCAGACCGGCAAGCACCTCCATCACCGCACCCCGGTCCACAAACTCACGCCCCACAATCGCGTCTTCGGGAACGGCTTCAATCTGCGCAAAGGTCAGCACCGGACGTTCCGCGCCTTTCTTCAACACCACACTTTTCACTGCCCGCGTTCCAATATCCACCGCGACCAGCGGCCCTTCACCCCGACGTTGAAACCAGGCCAGCATCCCAAGCCCCCTTGTTAGGTTGCAAGACGTTTCACCAGGTCAGGAGAGACCCTGGACCAGTCTCCCCCAACCGCAGCCCGAAGGCTGTCCAAAAGTGCCACAAATCGGCCCAGATGCCCCTTCGCCGTTTTCCAGAGCATCTGCACCGTTCGATCTTCCAGATTCGCCCCCCGATGCTGAGCAAGCACCCGGGCATCTTCCTCGGCGGGTTTGTCCACGGCCACCCGGATGGCCCGCCCAAGAACGTCCGTAAGGATGGACACCTTTTCTCCCGTCACCACAACCGTGATCCCCCCCCGTTGCAGGCGCTCTTCCATCACCTGAGACCAGAGCTTCTCCGTGGAGGGATCGTCCACAATGAGGAGAGGGGGCATGGCAAGCACCTCCACAAGGGTGTCGTCCATGCCTTTACGCTTCATTCGCTCAAATCGGGCTTCCATCGCCTTTCCACGAGCCCACCGGACGTCCCCGGGCTCCACCGCCTGCCCCCAGGCAAGGGCCAGGGTGGTTCGGCCGCTTCCCTCCGGTCCGCGAATCCAGATAAGACGGGGAACCTGCACCCGCAGGGTTTCCAGACTCTCCCGGGCCTCCTTCTGAGCAGGGAGATCGGCAAGGGCCTCCCACGTCTCGCTCTCAACCACACCCCATTCCGATCGGATGGAGAAACGGGACGCAAGGCCTTCGGGAGGCGTCTCGGGATATTGTTCCAGCACGGCATGGATCCGGCTGAGGGGCGCAACATAGGGAACCACGCCGGCCCCCACCACCCGATCCAGTTCAAGATACGCCTCTTCCACCAGGGGGTTGGCAAAGGCCACAAAGACTTTTCCACCGGAAAAGGCAAAAGGAACAAGGTTAAATTGCCGGGCCACCTCCCGGGGGACAAAGGCGAGAACAGCGGGATCGGGTGGCTCCCTAAGTTCCGTGAAGGGAACCCGAAACCGGGAGGCAATAAACCGGGCAAAGGCGGTGTCATCCAGACCCAGAGCCACCAGGTGCTCCTCCATGCGCCCGCCCTCGGATTTCACCCGCTTCGCCGCTTCTTTGAGCACATCCGGGGTCACAAGGCCCTCTTCCACCAGAAGCTGCCAGAAGCTCTTTTTGCGTGCCGCACTCATGCCTGACCTCCAAGAATCCGGGCCCGCCGGGCATCCCGAAGGGCTTCCGCGGTCTGACCCGTTTGCTGATAGGCCCGCGCCCGCAGGGCATAGGCTTCACCCAGGGCTTTCCAGTCCTCTCCCCGGTGGGGCTCCAGACGCTCCATGAACCCCACCGCCTCCACCACACCCTCCCAGTCCCCACGAACGGCACAGGCCCGGGCAATGCCAAGAAGCGCCTGAAAGGCATCTTCACCGGTTTGGAGGGCAGTGGCAAAGGACGCAAGGGCTTCCTCCACCCGCCCCAGACCAAGAAGTTCATATCCTGCATCCAGGTAGTCCGCACGGGGGGGTTCCCCGCCAAGGAGCGGCACCTGCTGTGCGAGAAACCCGGTGAACGCAGACGCATCCAGCGGGAGTTCTTCTGCGGTTTCCACCGCTTGCGCCGTCTCTGCAGGCTCCGGTTCCGCCGGAGCGGGTTCTTCCAACACCGAGGATTCACCGGCCTCTCCCGGACTTTTTTCCTCCTCTATTGCCACAACCTCCCCCTCTTCCTCAAAGGATTCCACTTCCATGGAACCCTCCAGGGCCGAAAACAGGGCTTCCGCCTCACCGTCCGAAGAAGTGGAAGGCTGCTCTGCGGGTGGGGAAACGGGCTCCTCGGGAAGGGCCGGTTGTTCGGGCTCGGGGGTTTCCTCTTCAATCCGGGGCATCAAGGTTTCACCTTCGGCCACTGGCTCTTTCACCTCTTCCTCAATGGTGGGCTCAAACACGTCCGGAGCCTCGATAGCGGGTTCCGGTGCCGGGACCTCTGAAAACATTGTTTCTTCCTCAGGGGCCAGAACCTCTGGAGTACCGGGACGTTCCGTTTCCACATCTCCACCGTAAACCTCTTCCAGAGAAGCAAGATCTTCCTGCCGAAGGGGGTTTTCCGTCTCCGTCATACCCGACATGGCAATGTTCGCGATGAGTTCTTCCGTCTGGTTGAACAGGTTCTCTGCAATGGGGAGGTTTTCCACGTTTTCCTGCGAGGAAAGATCCGCCCAGATCCGGGAAAGGAGGTCCATCACCGTGTTGAGTTCCTGATGGGTCAGCCGCTGGGCTGTCTGGTAAAATCGCTGGATTTCGTCCAGAGCCGCTTTGTAATTCTTCACATCGGGATCTGCATAGAGACGAGCCAGTTCCAGGTGAATCTCGGCCCGGGCGGGATCGTGCCGCAGGATTTTCTTCCCCACACCAATGGCGTTTTCCGTGTAGCCATCTTCTGCATAGAGACGGAAAGCCCGCTCATAGCACTGCAGGGCTTTGTCTCGCTCCCGGGCCCGCATATAGAGATCACCCAGACTGTTCCACAGCTCCGGGTTCTGAGGGTCCTGCTGAACGAGCTGCTCGTAGTTCTGAATGGACTTTTTCAGATCTTTTTCCTCGCCCCGCGAGAGAAAACGCCGGGACCTGCGCGTAAACCGCATCATGGTTTGCCTCCCATTACCTAAATATACACGCCACCCACAAGATTGTCAACCACCCACCGCCCCAGAAAGGGATAGAGTGCGGCCGCGAGAAGCAAATAGGGACCAAAAAACACAACCCGACGACGCATCGCCGGAATGAAGAGCATTCCGGCCAGGGCAAGGATCGCGCCCACCCCCAGAACCCAGAGCACCCCTCCCGGACCCAGCCATCCTCCGAGCAGTGCCAGGAGCTTCACGTCTCCCCCACCCAACCCTTCCTCTCCAGTGAGAAGGAACCAGACATAGCGGAGAACGCCCAGCGCGCCCGCACCCAGAAGCATCCCGACCACCAGGTCCGGGGGCGACACCCCTCCCATCGCAATCCGGGCGACAAGAAGGACCAGATGGACCAGAAGCACACCATCCGGCAGGATCCCGTGCTCGGCGTCAATCCAGGCAAGGGCGATCCAGCACCAGCCCACCAGGGCCCAGAAGATCCGATCGGGTCCCGAAAACGCGCCAAAGCTCAGGATGCCCCACAGGGTGGCGAGGGCCTCGATAAGGGGATATCGTTTCGGAATGGGACGTCTGCAGGCCCGGCAACGCCCCCCCTGCACCGCATAGGAAAGGAGAGGAATGTTCTCATACCACCGGAGGGCATGCCCACAATGGGGGCAGTGAGAACCCGGCCACACGATGGATTCCCCCCGCGGGACGCGGTGGATCACCACCGTGAGAAAACTCCCCACCACTGCCCCCACCACGCCCCCGATAAGAGGAAACACCCCGCTCTCAGGGAAGGGCAGCCTCAAACTCCTTGGCGTATTTGAGCATTTTCACCCGCACAATCCCCCAGTTGCTGTTTCGGGGGATCACGGTGAGGTGAAAATAGGACCCCTTGCCCAGGAGACGGGTGAAGACGTAATACTCCGTGGTCGCCAGAAGGCTTTCCTCAAATTCTCCCCACTGGGTCTCCCGAGTGGCCTCCACGCCCTTCCGGAGAACTTCGCCAAAGAACACAGCCGGGATGCTGAAGTCCAGGTCTTCACTGGGGGCATAACCGGCAATGGGCGTACCGTCTTCTGCGAACACGATGGCGGTCATCACCAGACCTTCGATTTCACTGCCAAATTTCTGGAGCAGTTCCTCAAGGCTCATGGGCGTTTACCTCCCCGTTCATGCACCGAAGAAGTCGCTTTCTCCCTCTTTTTCGAGATCCTCCAGGGTGGTCACATCCCCCCTCATTTCCTCAAGCTCGGGGCTCCCGAGTTCCTCCACCGCTTCCACCGATTCCTCCTCACGCCCACTCTCTCCTTCCATCTCCATCATCTCGGCTTCAAGGGCCTGTTTGAGCTCCCGGACGGTGAACTTGAGTTCCAGGAACAAAAGGCCCAGCTTGCCGCCCGGCCGGGTGACCACCACCAGCGCCGCATCTTCACCCAGGTTTTCCACCACCACATACCCTTCACTTCCCTTCACAAACACCTGTTCCATTTGCCCCTTGCGAAGCTCCCCCACCACCCGTTCGCCCTGAAAAAGAAGGGCGGAGGAGAGGGCAGCGAGAATCTCTTCGTCCTCCCCTTCCGGAACCGACATCATCATGAGCCCTTCCGAGCTCACCACCGCCGCCCGCTCCACGTCGGGCACCCGCTTGAGGAGCCCTTCCAGGATGTTCTGGAGTTTCTGGGCAATACCGGCCATGCACATCCTCCCTGTTGGGCCGGGGGTGGCCCCCCGGCGATCACGAATGTTTGATTACCGAACCCGAATAGCCCGGAAGGTCCGGACCTGGCCGTCCGGGGCCACAATGCGCACCCAGTAGAGCCCTTTCCGGTCCGGAAGGGTCCCTTCCACCAGGGTTCCCGCGGCGTTCCGGGAAACGATCCGCCGTCCCAGGGCATCCATCACCAGGACTGCCGTGCCCGGACGGATCCCTTCCAGCACGAACCGCGCTCCGTCCATCCGGAACCGGACGGTCACCGGCTGAACACTCCCTTCTGCCACGGGCACACTCCGGTCCGTGGCCTCCCGGATCCGGTAGGATCGCTGCGCATCAATCCAAGAACCAAAGAGATGGATCTGAACCTGATTGAAAAGCGAATCCCGGATGGGCCCCACGTTGGGAGCCACCCACTCTTCCCAGGACACATCGACCTTATAGGAGTCTGGGGCAAAGCCGCCGTCCGGATCCACAATCACCATCTGGATCGTCCGAACGATATGATAGGCGTTGAACGTACCAAGGGGGACAGTAACGGACACCATCTCCGGGACTTCCACCGTGTCCGTCACCACATACAGGGTTTCCACCGTGGCGTCGGAATCCACCTGGGTGGGGATGAAAGCCGGAAATCCATGCGACCATCCTTGCCCAACACTGAACGGTGTCCGATAATACACCACAGCGAAAACCGATTCCTGAACAGGATAGAACGCCATCACATCGTTGCCGGTCTCCCACACGGGAATGGTGTCCGTGGACGTGGCGTTGTCGCTGCGGTGGCGGATCTGGAACAGGATGTATCCCGGGTTGCCAAACAGGGTCGTGTCTTTCACCGCCAGGAACGTGTCCACGATTCCCACGCTGTCCGCGGTCTGGGTGGGGAAGAAGCTGCTGTCCATGCTGCTTCCCTGATAGAGGAGAAACCGTCCCACCTGGTCGATTCCCACATAAGCCAGGGGGGACTGGGCCACGGCGAGCCACACCATCCACGCAACCATATCACACCTCCTGGTTCATCCCCCGCACCGTCCTCCTGCGGGGCAGGTTACTCAATGCCCACCTTTTTGCGATAGGCTTTCTTTTCCATCTTCTCGGCTTTCTGCACCCCGTCCGCACAGCTCTTCGCATAGGGCGTGGACAGGGCAGCACAGGCCTGATAGAACTCCTTGGCCTGCCGGAACTGCGCCTCCGCATCCGCCCAGGAACGGGCCCGATACTGGTTCCACCCCCACACGTAATACACGTACCCTCGAAGGGACAGCGCCGCCGCCCGATACTGGGGATTGTTCTTCACCTCCTCCAGTGAAAGGATCTCTGCCAGCACCCGCTCGGCCTCATCATACCGCTTGGCATCCACCAGAAGGGCCGCCTTCTTCAGAAGCGCAGGGACGTAATTGGGCGAAAGGGCGAGCACCTGATCCAGGTCTGCCACGGCTTTGTCCACATTGCCCAGTTTCTCGTAAATCTGCGCCCGCTTCAAATAGAGGGTGGCATCCCGGGGGTTCTTCTCCAGCATGCGGGAGACATAGGTGAGGGCCTTCCGGAGAGCCTCCCGGTTCCGGACTTCCTTTTTGTTGAGGGCAAGGGCTGCGTCCACATAGCTTCGGAGCAGGTCCGTGTTGTCCGGATAGGCTTCCAGGGCTTCTTCCAGATAGGAGAGGGCTTCGTTGTACCGTTTCTGGTCCACCAGGAACATCCCATAGGCGCCCCGGTAGGCCACGTTGGCCGTATCCCGCTGAAGGATGGTCCGGAAAAGGGAATCGGCCTCCTTCGCCCGGCCCATCTGGGCCATGAGTTTGGCCAGACCAAAGGCCGCCGCCGTGTTGGTGGGGTCCACCGCGACGGCTTTTTTGTAGTATTCCAGCCCCTTTTCCTGTTCCTTCAGCACCACGCCGTAAAGGTAGCCCAGCCCCTGATAGGCCCGGGAGTCATCGGGAAGTTTCTGGAGCATGGTTTCATACACCGCACGGGCCGAATCCACAAAGACCCTCCAGTTCCCGTTGTGGTTGACCTCATACACCTCCTGGGCCTTCCCGAGGAAGGCCTGAGCGAGATCCAGATAGGCCAGGGCGAGCGTGTCATTATACGAAAGGGCGCGGCGGAAGTTCCGGATGGCATCATCATACCGTTTTTTCAGGAGATAGTCCTTCCCGATGGAATACCAGATTTTGGCCGAATCGGCGGGCGTTTCCGGCATCTGGGCCCAGCCGGAAGCCGGCAGGACCAGGAACAACCAGGCCAAGCGTTTCATCGTTCTCCTCCTTCCCAGGCAACCAGGGCTTCAAGGAATTTTTCTGCCGTGTCCCGGGAGATGTCCACGAGACGAACGTCCTGGAGAGCGTACGGGTGGCGGGAAAGAAAGGCGCACACCTCGTCCACAATCACCCGGGTTCCCTCCTCCACGGGATAGCCATAGATCCCCGTGCTCACCGCCGGGATGGCGACAGAGGCCCATCCCCTCCGTTCGGCCTCTTCCAGCACGCCCCGGATGGCGCGACGGAGTTTGACTTCCTCCTCCCCCTCCCCCCACCGGGGCCCCACGGTGTGGATCACCGCCCGCGCAGGGAGGGCCCCTGCCGACGTCACGGCCACCTTCCCCGGCTCAAGGGGACCGTGCTCCGCCACAAAGCGATCGCTTTCCTCCTGGATCACCGATCCCCCCTTTCGCACAATCGCCCCGGCCACCCCTCCCCCATGCTTGAGGTGCGCGTTGGCCGCATTCACCACCGCTTCCACATGCTCCTCCGTGAGATCCCCCACCACCACGCTCACCACCGCACCTCCCACCACCCGGCAACCCAGGACCCTGCGTTCCATATCAGTTCCGGAGGGGTTTGCCCTTGAGAAGCATGTGCTGCATCCGTTCCTGGGTCTTCTGCGTCCCCGCCAGGAACAGGAAGGCCTCCCGCTCCAGATCCAGCATCTCCCATTCGGTGAGAAGGGTTCCCTTCGGCACGTCCCCGCCTGTCATCACCCAGGCAATCTTTTCGGCAATGAGCTTGTCGTGGTCGGAGATGAAGTTCCCCTCCCGCATGTTATACAGAATGGCCTGAATGGCGGCGAACCCGTCGGTGCCCGCTACAAGGATGGCCGGAGGGGCCGGGGGACGGTATCCCTGTTCCGCCAGGAACAGCACTCGCTTCTTGGCATCCGACAGGAGAAACCGCGGATTGGCGGTGATGCCGTCCGACTCCCGGAGATACAGGAGTTTCCGGGCTTCCAGGGCCCCCACCGACACCTTGGCCATGCCGATCTGCTCCACTGCCCGGCGAAGGTAGGTGTAGAGATCCACGTATTCCAGGATGTCTTCCGGAATGAGGGAGAGGTGGCGCAGCCAGGTTTCCTTGGTCCCACCCCCTGCGGGCAGAAGGCCCACGGCCACTTCCACAAGCCCCATATAGGTTTCAAAAGCCGCCTGGGCGGCGCTCGCATGGAGCACCACTTCTGTCCCTCCCCCGAGGGTCCGTCCGAAGGGCGCGGCCACCACGGGCTTGTGGAAATATTTGAGGGCCATCACCATTTCCTGGAACCGCTTCACCATCCGGTCCAGTTCGTCCCACTCCTCCTCCTGCACCGCCATGAGAATCAGGGCCAGGTTGGCCCCGGCGGAGAAATGCTGGCCCTGATTGCCGATCACAAGACCTGCATAGTCGTGCTGATCCACATAATCCAGACTCCGGAAGACCATGTCGATGGTGCCGGGGCCCAGGGCGTTGGCCTTGCTGTGGAATTCCAGGCAGGCCACCCCATCTCCCAGGTCAATGAGGCTGGCTTCCGGATTGGATAGGAGTTCTTTCCCCTGCTTTTTGAGCACGGCAAGATCAATGTAGGCCTCCGGCTCCTGAACCCGGACGTGGACCCGCTTGCCAAAATCGAAATACGTGGGGAAATGTTCTTCATCCTCCCCATAAAACCGCTTGCTCTGTGAAGCCAGCACGGCATCCACGATGGGGGCCCGGGCGTATCCCTTTTCCGCAAGATAGCGATCCACCGTCTCCACGCCCACGAGATCCCAGAGCTTGAAGGGGCCCATCCGCCAGTTGAACCCCCACTCCATGGCCCGATCCACGTTGACGACATCGTCGGCAATCTCCGGGATCCGGTGGGCCGAATAGCCCAGGAGGAAAAACAGGGTGTCCCGCACGAATTCAGCCCCTTGATCTTTTCCAGCAAGAAGGGTCCGGATGCGGTCCTCCACCTTTTCCTGGGCCCTGGCCTGTTCAAGGGAAGGGAAGGTTTTCTTTTCGGCCGGACGGTATTCCAGGGTCTGGATGTCGATCACATAGCGCTGGCCGTTTACCTTCTTATAAAACCCCTGACCCGCCTTGTCTCCAAGCCATCCCCGCTTCACCATCTCTTCCAGCCAGGCCGGGGGTTTGAAGTATTCTCGCATCTCATCGTTCGGAGCGTTCTCATACACGTTCCGGGCCACGTGCAACAGCACGTCCAGCCCCACCAGATCCGCCAGACGAAGGGTGGCCGTCCGGGGGCGTCCCACCTCCCGACCGGTGAGGGCGTCCACCTCCTCCACCGTGAGCCCCATCTCCTCCATCTTGTGTAGGGTATACATCAGCCCGAACACCCCGATCCGGTTGGCGATGAAGTTGGGGGTGTCCTTGGCGAACACCACGCCCTTCCCCAGAGCTTTTTCCGCAAAGGCAGCAAAGGCCTGGAAGAGATCGGGATCCGTGTCCGGACCGGGGATGAGTTCCAGAAGATACATATAGCGGGGGGGGTTGAAAAAGTGGGTGCCAAAGAAACGCTTACGGAAAGTCCCTGTGCGTCCTTCAGCCAGGGCACGGAGGGGAATGCCCGACGTGTTCGTGGTCACAAGGGTGGACGCTCCCAGATGCTGCTCCACCTTCTCAAACAGGCTCTGCTTGATGTCCAGGCGCTCCACCACCGCCTCCACCACCCAGTCCACGTCCTGGATTTTGGCAAGGTCGTCCTCAAAGTTTCCGATGCGGATCCGGCGGATGGCTGCAGGATCGGCAAACGCGGGAGGAGAGAGTTTCTTCGCCCGCTCAAGGCCCGAGGCCACGATCCGGTTGCGGGCTGCGGGGTTGTTCCGCTCTTCCTCCGACAGGTCGGGGGGAACAATATCAAGAAGCCAGACATCAAACCCCAGATTGGCCAGATGGGCGGCAATCTGGGAGCCCATCGTCCCTGCACCCAAAACCGCAACGTTCTGAATTTTGAGCATCATCCATCCTCCTTAAAGCATCCTTCTGTACGAATTTTCCCCCAATTCTATGGCGCGCCCGGCGAAACATCAAGATGACGAGGGTTCTGGAGCCACATCCACCGGCTGGATGAATCCATCACCACCCAGTCCCGAAAACAATTCCGGGCGGGGGAATTTTTCACGATCACGGCGTGCTCCACCCGCATCTGCCAGTATGCACAGTGAGTTCCCCCGAGGAGGTTCTGGTAGAGCCGCAGATGCACCGGATCGAAACGGTCCCAGTTGGCATACACCGCGGCCCGCACGACCGGGGCGCGAAGAAACAGATAGGTGTCGATCTCCGGAGAGGGTCCCACCACCACACCGGAGGCCGGCCCGGGCAGGAGAGGATACCGGGCAGGGTCCAGGGGAGAGGTCAGGCGGACGTAACCCAGGGGAGCCAGGAAGAGAAAGGGGGTGAGGATCCACCAGGCCAGGGGAGGCCGGAGGTTCCACACGAGATAGGGGCCCGAAAAGATCATATACCGCACCGCCGACCAGGTGGCCAGGGACAGCACAAGCTGCTCCAGCCTTCGGCCACCTCGCAGCACGGGCCAGAACAGGAGGCCCGCAAAGGCCGTGATCCCCCCGATGACCAGAAGCCCGGTGTTGGTGGGTTCCACCAGGAAGAACCAGGGAGGCTGCCACTCGATGATCATCCACCGGAGGGGCCGATCCATGAACGCGAGAAGGCCCCGGAGAAAGGCCGGTCCTCCCCAGGGATGAAACCAGGGGACCAGGAGTGCGATCAGGAGATCTCCGTACTGTCGCGTCCACAGCCCCCGCAGGGCCAGAAGTCCGAGGGCCACCATCGCCCCCCCACCGTGGAGAGGAAGCCAGAGGATGAGGAGAAGGAAGAGGAGCATCCGACGCCGGAACGAAGGGGGACGATCCAGAAGGGCAAGAAACAGGGGGAACAGGATGCCGGTGAACACCTGGGGGCGGGCGTGGAACATCCCGGAATACAGGGGCCAGAGCACCCAGGCCCATCGTCCAAAGCTCCACCGCCAGATCAGGGCGGTTGTGCCGGCAAGAAGAATGTGGAGCAGGGCAATCCCTCCGATCCCTGAAACCACCCGTGACCACAGGGCCACCAGAAGGGCGGTGTACGGCGGAAGGTTGGGCACAGGCTGGGGAAGGGCAAAAGGGGAGAGGAGGTCGTGGGGGGGACGGAGAGAATGGTGCGCCAGCATCCACTCGCCCACGGGCTGGAGCCAGAGAAAATCGGCGGGGAGGACGGGCAGGATCCAGAGCAGGGCCCATCCCGGGAACAGCACCCTCTCCACAGCGGAAAACCACGCCGGCTCCGGCACCCCGCCGTACCGGTTACGGATCCAGTCCCCCAGGCCCAGAAGAACGTTCACAACCGGGAAGGATACACATTTCCCGGCGAACCGAAAAGGACCCCGCCCGCGCGGGGTCGGGTCCTCACGCCTTCCAGGCTGGGATCACCGCACCATGGGGGACCACATCAGACCAAAGGACAGGGTGATCCCCTGATCTCCCACCGGGTTGTCCAGATAGGTGTACCGAAGGTTCCCCACCAGCGAAAGGTCATAGGACGGGAAGAACACCGCGCCCACGCCGATCAGGAAACCGAATCCATCCCGTCCGCTTCGCCAGAAATCGCCCGGATAGGCCTCCATGGTCGGACCAAACCCGAACAGCGGACCCGCCTGGACATAGGCCCACATGTCGGGTGACTTCGCCCGGTAAAAGTAATGGTTAATGGGAAGCATGAACTGGAGCCCCCGGTAGATGAGTTCCACCCGGAAGTCCATATCCACCGCCCACTGCTCTCCCATGAAATACGTGAACACCAGGTCAAAGTTGAACGCACGGCTGGGCTCCGGCTCGGCAAACTGGCGGGATTCGTCCCGATAGCGCCGATAAGAATTGAGGCCCACGAAATAGTTATAGCCTCCCCGGATGCTCAGGCCCATTTTGGGTTTCTTCTTCCAGCCTTCGGCGAGCACCTCGTCCGCCTGACGTCCCGAAAGAAGGGCCCGGGCCAGGATCCGGGCGCCCTTTTCCACATCGGAAACGTCGGTGAAGGCGTATTGCGTGCGGTACACCACCCGCTTTTCGTTCTGGTCCCAGAGTCTCATGTCATAAAAGTATTTGCGAAGTGAGAGCTGAACCAGATCCACCGCAATCACGAACCGGGCCTGGTTCTGGAGGGCGGCTTTTTCCAGACACACCAGGTCATCCCCGCACCTCGAGGCCGTTTCGATCACGTTCACCACCCCTCCCCGGGCCAGTTCCCCGGCAAACACCTTCCGGGTGGCCTCCACCACGTCATTCCGGATGGCTTCCGTTCGATTGTTCCAGGCCAGCAGCACGACGCGCGCACGGGAAAGATCAGCGGGATCCAGCGTCGTCTGCCCCACGGTGAGCAGGATCATCCATCCCAGCATGTCCCTTCCTCCTGTTTTGTCCATCCGGGATTAAGGGTATGGAAGACCCCGCGAAAATTCAAGGAATACTGGACCGTGCCCGACCGAACGCGTATCCTTTACGCACACGTGAAGCAAAAAACAAAAAGGAGGTCCACCATGGACGCCAGACTGCTTGAAGCCATGAACCGTCAGATCCGGGAGGAGTTTTTCTCCGCATACCTGTACCTTGCCATGGCCGGCGATATGGATGCCCGCGGTCTCAAGGGATTCGCCCGGTGGCTGGAGGTTCAGGCCCGGGAGGAAGTGGAGCACGCCATGAAGTTTTTCCACTTTCTCCTGGAGCGCGGCGAAAAGCCCGTTCTTGAGGCCATCCCCGCCCCCGAGGTCTCCTGGTCTTCGCCCCTCGAGGCTTTCCGGAAAGCCCACGAACACGAGAAATACATTTCCTCCCGTATCCACAGCCTGGTGGATCTCGCGCGGGAAGTGGGGGACAAACCGGCTGAAAACTTCCTCCAGTGGTTCGTGGAGGAGCAGGTGGAAGAAGAAGCCCTCACCGGAGAGGTGGTGGCCCGGCTGGAACTTGCCGGCGACCACGGGCCCGCCCTCCTCATGATGGATCGGGAAATGGGGGCGCGGGAAGACTGATCAACCCAGGCACCCGTCCGGTGGAAGACCAGGTCCGGCGCCTGCTCGGGTGGTATACCCGCCACCGCCGGGATCTCCCCTGGCGGAAGAATCCGGATCCCTATCGGGTCTGGGTGTCCGAGGTCATGCTCCAGCAGACCCGTGTGGAGACGGTCCTCACCTATTACGATCGGTTTCTCCAGGCCTTTCCCACCCTCAACGCCCTGGCCGAAGCCCCGCTGGAAGAGGTGCTCAAGGTGTGGGAGGGCCTGGGCTATTACCGGCGGGCCCGCAACCTCCATGCAGGAGCCCGGGAAGCCCTGCGTCGCTTCGGTGGACTGCCGGAGACCTACCGGGACCTCCGCACCCTTCCCGGCATCGGGGACTACACCGCCCGGGCTATCCTGGCCATCGCCTTCAACCGGCCATACCTGCCCGTGGACGGCAACGTCCGGCGGGTGCTTTCCCGCCTCCACGGGATCCGGGAGGCCCCACCCCGAACCCTCCAGAAGATGGCGGATGCCTTCCTTCCCCACGTGCCGGAAGGCGCCTTTCGGGACTTCGCCCAGGCCCTCATGGAACTGGGGGCCACCGTGTGCACACCCCGTGCCCCCTCCTGCACCCTCTGCCCTATCCGGGAACACTGCGTGGCCTTTCAGGAAGGGAACCCTGAAGGCTATCCCATCTCCCGGCGCAAAAGAGACATCCCCTTCGTGCGGGTGGTGGTGGGGTATCTCCAGAAAAACGGAAAGGTGCTGGTGGGCCGCCGCCGGCCGGACCGGATGCTGGGCGGGCTGTGGGAACTCCCCGGCGGGAAGGTGAAGGAAGGGGAAACCCTGGAAGAGGCCTTCCGCCGGGAAATCACTGAAGAAACGGGCATCCGTCATCTGAAAAACCTGGAATACCGGGGATCGGTGCGCCACACCTACACCCACCTTCAGGTGGAGCTCCATCTTTTCGTGGCCGAAACGCCGGAAGACGTGACCGTGGTGGGCGAGGCGGAGGAACTCCGGTGGGTGACGCCGGAGGAACTCCATCATCTGGCCATCCCCCGGGGGACCCGGAAGGTGCTGGAACTTGTCTGAAAACCACCGGGGAGGGGCGTGCGCCCCTCCCCGGCCCAAACAAGAGGATGCGATGGGGTTAGAAGGTATAGGAAACCCCGATTTTGTGCTGGTCCCCCAGCCACTCGTTCCCACCTTCAAAGGCATAGTCCACACCGAATCCCCGGTAATACACCCCCGCCCCCGCGGTGATGGGCACGTTGCTTGAGGTTCCCACCCGCAGGGCCAGCTGGGGAATCCAGCGGATTTCCAGACCGGCGTGATAGAGCACGTTCACCCCTTCCTTCCCGTTCACGTTCTCTTTGGTTCGAAGGTCCACCGCCAGGATCACCCGCTCCTCCCCCCGGCGGGTTCGCCGGACCAGCACCCGTTTGCCCCTGCGCTCCACCGTATCCAGAAGGGTGATGGTTTGGGGAAAGAGGAAGAGTGCAAAGCCCGCCCGGAGGGTCGTGGGGAAGCGCTCTTCTCCATAGCCTGCCGCGATGTTGCGGGCAGACATCCCCAGGCCCAGCCACCAGCGGGGCCGGGCGTGCACGCCCAGATCGAAGCCCCAGCCCGATTTGGATCCGATAGAGGAAAGGAGCATAAACCGGTTTAACGCAAACCCGAAGGCAAGGGCGGTGGTGGGCTTCACCGCCATGGTGAGGGAGAAGGTGTGCTCGCTCATGGACGAGCGCTCACCGAAGAAGTTTTCCAGCCGGGCGCCCCGTCGCTCCCAGGCCAGGCCCACACCCAGCTTCTGCTGCTCCACCGCCAGGGGATATCCCAGGCTCACGTAATCCACCATGAGTTCCGGGATCTCCTGAAAGATCCAGTGGGTGACGCCCATTTCCGGGCGAGCAAGAAGGGCAAGGTCTGCAGGGTTATAGGGGGCGGCCGCCCCGTCGCGGCCCACCCCCGCAAAGGCGCCCCCCATGGCCCCGATGCGGGCCGAGAGAGGCAGATCCAGCGGCACGGCCCCCAGCCCACCGGCCAGGACCATTCCTCCAAGAATCATTCCGATCCTTTTCATGGCTCTCCTCCTTACCGAACCACCCCGATGGGTTTGCGGATCACCACCCGCTCACCCTGATCGGGTTCGTATTCAAAGATGTAGATGTAAATGCCCGATCCGTGGAAATACCGTTCGTCCCGGAGCCCGCGGTTGAAATCGTCCAGACCGTCCCACTGGAGGTTGTAGCGCCCGCCCTGAGCATAGTACACCCGGTCGGCAAGGGTTCGGACCACGTCACCCGAAAGGTCCACAATCCGGAGAGAAACGTGACCCGGACCGGGGAGATCGAAGACGAAGGTGGTGTTTTCGCCAAGCCGGAAGGGATTCCGGGTCCATCCCGCTTGGACCTCCGTGATGGCCTGGGGTCGTTCCACGCCGATATCGTAGAGGGAGAGGTGGTTGACTTCAAAGGAGATTTCGTTGCGATCGGGATCCACCTGGGGCGCATCGCTTCCTGGAAGCCACAGCCGCCCATCCCAGAAATAGGGTTTGAGCGCCGCCTCGTCGTAGTCCAGCGAGTCATCCTGATCGGGGTCCAGATCAAAGTCGTTGTAGGTGAGGACCACGGTCACCGGCTTCAGGAACACCACGCCGTGAGGCAGAAACTCGTGGACCACACCCAGGAGCTCCAGGCTTTCCCGATCCGAGGGAGGCGCACTGCCCTTCTCCAGCCGACGAATGGTGAACTGCACCGTCGTGTTCAGGGCACCTTCGGGGATCACGAGCCGGGTGCCGTCCGGTGCACGGATCTCTCCGCCCTCCGGACCGATTTCCGCCACCACCTCCGGAACGCGATACACGATGCGCGCGCTGTCATAGGCAGAAAGCCCCGCCCGGTCTTCCACGAACACCCGGATGATGTTGAGCCCCTCGATCAGGTTGATCTCCCGGGAGAACGCGCCGTCTTCCACCGGCACCTCAATGGGGCTGGTGTTCACGTGCTCACCGGAGGAATCACGCACTTCGATGATCACACGCCGCACTCCCTCCACGGAAGAGTCGGGAAGGTCAAAATACCGGCCTTTGAGCAGGATGGTGGAACGGTACACCTCCCCTTCCACATCCGAAAGGGTGGGCACCGGCCGCACCACAAGTTCCACATGGGATGCCCCGTTGTCCACCACCACCGAACCCTGGCGGGTGGTGCTGTTCACCACCACGTCCGAGGCGTGGATGGTGAAGGGGAAGGTTCCGGACTGGCCGGTGGTCACTTCAACTGCAGCGGTATAGACGTTGTCGCCCGCCACCTCATCCGCCCCCGTACCATCGTCCACCATGGTCACCGTTCCGGCGGACGAAAAGGCAGAAACATCCACATACACCGACTCCGGCAGCACCCGTGTGGTCACATCCCGGATCAGGGCCCGGATCACCACCGTCTGATTCTGGGCCACCGCTTCCTGGCCATCCGGATAGACCACCTCCACCTTCTGGATGAGAGGCGGACGGGTATCTTTCAGGAACGTGAGGCTTGCAAAGCCTCCCCAGGTTCCCGCCGTATCCTGGCCGTGGACGAACAGGGTGTGCTGACCCTCCGAAAGCCCCTGGATGGACACCAGGGCCACCGCCTGAACGGTATCCTGACCCCACTGGATGCTGGTGAGGGGAACGCCTTCTCTCGGGTTCCCGGTGTTGTCGGTGAAGAATTCGGCCGCCACAACACCCACCGAATCGTAAAGCACCACCCGCAGGGTGTCGTCGGTGTTCAGGGTGTCGTCAGGGTCATCCAGGGCGAGAGACAGCACCCGGGGACCCCGGTTGTCGAGAACGAGATCCACCGTCAGGGTGTCCGCAAGCCCCACCCCATCGGTAGCGATGACCGAGACGGTGTAGGTGCCGTTGGGCCGGGTGTTGGTTTCGGAAATGGTGTAGGTGATCTCATAGGTTCCGTCCCCGTTGTCCTGCACGGTTTCGCTGCCCGCAAGGTAGTTGATGTCCAGGGGGAAGAAGTCGGCCGAAACCGTATAGCCCGGTGCATCGGCCGTGAGGAGGAGATGGACGGTCTCGCCGTTACGATAGATGTTATCGGGGTCCTGAACGGTGAGGGCGGAAAGGACCGGGGTGGTGTTGTCCAGAAGCACGTATCCGGTGTCGGACAGCGCCTGGTTGAGCAGGCTGTCATAGGCCCGGATCACGAAAGGTTGAGGACCGTTCAACCCCGTGGAAATGGTGACGGTCGCGGTGAAGATCCCGTCTCCGGCAAAAGCGTCGTCCCCGCTCCCGTCGTCCACAAGGAGTACGGCCGGATCGCCGTTCAGAGAAGAGGCATCCACCCGGAGGGATTCGGGCAAAAGTCCCACCACCGCATCCGAAATGGCCGCCGTGATCACCACGGCCTGTCCATCCCGCACCGCCTGCTGTCCTTCGGGATAACGCACCTCCATTCCGGTGATCACCGGCGGATCGGGATCATACACGAAAGCCTGCTCTGCGGTGGGCCCCCACACGCCGGAACTGTCCTTTGCCCGCACAAAGATGCGGTACTGTCCCGGAGACAGGGAACTCACAGAGAAGAACGCCCGGGCCGTCACCGTGTCGGCACCGGGATTGTCCAGGACCATCGTCTGTCCTTCACCCGGAAGCCCCACCACATCCACAAAGAACTCCACCGCCACCACCCCCTGGGTGTCCCGGGCGGTCACCACCAGGGTGTCACTCCGGTTGATCCGGAAATCACCCAGGGAATCCACAGCAAACGCGATGGAGAGAATGTCCGGACCGTCGTTGTCCAGACGGAGATCCACGGTCAGGCTGGACTGCCATCCCGCACCGTCTCTTGCCGTCACGGGAATGGAATAGGTCCCGTCTGGCCGGGTGTTGGAGGAAGAAAGGGTATACACGATGGTATACGTGCCGTCCCCGTTGTCCTGAACGTGCTCACTTCCCGGGAGGAAAGCGTCATCCATGGCCGAAAAATCGGCCGAGACCGTATAGCCCGGTGCGTCGGCCGTGAGGAGGAGATGGACGGTCTCACCGTTACGATAGATGTTGTCAGGGTCCTGAACGGTGAGGGCGGAAAGGACCGGGGTGGTGTTGTCCACGGGCACGGAAGTCCCGTCGCTCTGACCGGCGTTTCCGGCAAGATCCCGGGCGTGGATCTGGAGACTGGCGGTCCCCGTGAACCCTCCGGTGTTCACCGGAACATACGCGGCAAAGTTCCCGTCTCCCGCATAGCGGTCCGGGGGAATTCCGTCATCCCGGAGGCCGATCGTGCCGCTCCCCAGGGCGGATGCATCCACAAACACCGTGTCCAGGCCGGCCAGCGCATCCGTCACCAGCGCGGAAATCACCACCGTGTCCCCGTCTTTCACCGCGCGCTGAAACTCCGGCAGCGACACCTCAATATCGGTGATGGAGGGTGGGGTGTTGTCCACCTTGAACATCCGGGGTTCCGTGAGCCCCACCTGACCGATGTCGTCCGTCGCCCGGAGGATCACATAGTGGGACCCATCGGTCAGGGTCAGGGTGTTGAGGACATGGCTTCCCGATCCGCCGGAGGAAGGAGGAGGAGACGACACAGGCGTGAAAGGACCCCCATCCACCGAGATTTCCACGGACGCAAGCGTCCGTCCCGCATCGGGAAAAGCGTCAAAGGTCACGGTCAGGTTACCGGCCACCACGGAATCCGCCCGGGGGTCCTGCACCGTGACGGTGGGGGGATTGCTCACCGCGCCCGTGACGTTGCTCACCGTGACCTGGAGGGCAATGGTGGTGGTGTCATAGGCGTTGTCCCACGCCCGGAACCGGAGCTCCACCGGACCGTCCGGGACCTGGCGGGTATCCCAGGTTTCGCCCCAGAACCCGGTGTTGTCCGCCCGGGTCAGAGGATGCCAGGTCAGACCGGCGTCAAAGGAGTATTCCACCCCCAGGACGCTGTCCACACCGGCAGCGGCGGTGGCCCACACCAGAAGGGGATAGCTCCCGGCCACCGTGTCTCCATCCTGGGGATGGATGGGCTGGATCACGGGCGCACCCAGCTGCAGGAACCCCCAGCCGAGGGCGTTGTACACCGTGGCGTCCAGCCGAACCCGCTGCCATTCGGAGTTGGTGGATGCTGTCCACCAGAAGGTGTTGCCCGTCGCCCCGTCGGTGAAGGCCAGGTTCCACCCCACCTTCGCCTTGGGAGAAACCTGGAGGTCGTTGGGATCTACAACCCCAATGGGCAGGGCGATTTCCACCTCATACTGCCCGGCCGACGCGTTGTATCCCACCACCACCGATCCGTTCTGGGTTCCATCCACCCCCCATCGCACGTTGGCCTGGTCCCAGAAGAGATCCCTCCAGGTTCCCCCCACAAGGATCCGCGCCCCGTTCTCCCGGGTATCGGTGAGCACCCAGTCCACGCTTCCCAGGGGGTCGTTGGCGTCGTAATCGAAAAGCACCGTGAAGGAGTCCCCCGGATCCTGGGCTTTGGGGAGCACCAGACCGATGAACACCGTGTCCAGGCTGGATTTTGTGAGGAGCGTTCCCGGAAGAACGGTTCCCTGATAATCGGAGAAGTGAATCACATGCCGGGCGGTGGAAAAGTGCTTCCACGCCGTGTCACCGGAAATGTTGCCATCCACCGCCGGATGGACGCCCATGCTCCAGAAGGCGGGGATTTCCCGGAACCTGGGCCGGGTCACCACCTCCAGATCGCCCCAGCCCGAGGGGTCGGTGGGGTTCCGGTTGGTGGCACCCCAGAACTCCGGCGCCGGTTCTCCCGGTGCAAACCCCTCAAACAGAAAGCCCACTTCCTGTTCGGGAAGGACGCCCAGGACCGAAAGGGGAATCTTGAACTCGAAGTTCCAGGTGTTAGGCGATCCCGTTCCGTGGCGTCCTGCCACCATCTGCACCCCTGCAGGGATGGTTCCGGCGGAGGTCCAGGCCGTTCCGTCCCAGTAGCCAAAATCCAGCACCGGGCTATCCTGCCCCTGAAGATAGAAATACATATCCACGTTGGCATCCAGCGCGTGGTTGTGGTTCACGTCGAAATAGAGCCGGACATACCCGTTGTCTCCCACGGATGTGGCGTTGTACGCCACACCCACATAGAGGTCGGACGGATCGGCGGTGAGGAAGACATAGGCCGGCTTCACCGTGCTTCCGTCCTGGATGATGAGCTGGACCGACCGGACATAGGCATCCCGCCACTCATCTGGAAGGGCGGGATCGCTGATGGTCCCGTCCACCGTGGGGGTGAGGGAGACGATGCGATAACTGTACACCTGTCCGTTGTCGCCCTCACCCAGGTGGGCCTGTGCCGAACCCACCAGGAGCACCAGACCCAGCCACCATCGCTTCATGACCCGCCTCCTTGTTTGGACGCAACCGGGTGAATGAGAGCAAAACCCTTGCCATTTCAAACCTGACGGCAGAAGGGCCCTTTCCTTCTCCCCTTCGACCCGTTCTGTCGAGGGGCTCCTTTCCTGCCCGACAAAATTCGTCGAACCCTTGAAAAGAAAAAAGCCGGGGGCCTGCGCCCCCGGCCGAACATACGCGGATGGGAAATCTCAGCGGATCACCACCACCCGCTGAACGGTGCGCCCTTCGGGCCCGGCCACCCGGAGGAAATAGACCCCCGGCGCGAAGCCCTCGGCGATGCGCAGACGGGTGGGTTCGGACACCACCAGATCCCGGCGCCACCGCACCCGGCCGGTCACGTCCACGAGAGCCAGCCGCAGAGACACCGGCTGAGACGCCAGAAGCCGGAGTTCCAGGGCACCGGGAACCGGCTTCCATCCCCAGAAGAACCGGGGAGGCGCCGTCTGTTCCTCCACCGCAAGGCCCAGATTGGTGGCGGTGAAGATCAGGGTGTCCAGCCCTTCGGTGGTGATGGCGTCAAGGGCCCAGCCGAAGCCTCCCGTGGTGTTGTCGTCTGAGCCGAAGTCGAACCGGAGGAACACCGTGTCCCCCGGTCCCACGCTGGATCCATCGCCCAGAAGAACCGGTCCCCCGCTTCTACCTCCGGACTTTCCGAGAACCTGATAGATGCCCGTGGTGAGATCAAAGGTGTCCTGGACATAGGTGGCCGTCGTCCCCGTGAAGGCCGGTTGCTTGCCGATCCAGGCCGGGGTGTATGTTGTGGTGGCATCCCCATACAGGGACGCGGGATAGCCCCGCAGGGGGTGGAGGACGTACCAGTTCGTGTTGTCCACAGAAAACTTCAGGTTCCCTCCATCAAAATATTGCTCTGACTCGTAGGCGTGGGTCAGGATGATGCGGGCCTGGCAGGCGTAGCCCCGGATCACGGCTTTGGCCGTCAGACTGGACTGTGAGGAGTTGGAATAGCCGCCTGTGCCGGTGAGCCATCCCCTGTTTCCGTTGGAGAGGGTGGTCCAGACCCAGTCGCCTGAACCCGTCCATCCGCCGTCAGAGGCTTCAAAGTCTTCCGTGTAGGAGGACGTGATCCCGGCACCGGTGGTTTTCACATAATAGAACCGTACCCAGAAGGTGTCCGGGCTGGTGGCTGCGTTGGAGGTGACTTCCACCGGGAAATACCAGGTGCACACATCCCCTGTACATTCATTCCCGAGCCCCACCGTGTCAATGGCGAAGGAGAGGGTGGCCTGCCCCCGGGGCGCCACCGTGAGGGGAAGGGACGTGTTCAGGGAAAACCGGGGGCTGACGGAGGTCACCCCCGAGATCACGAGATCGGCTCCGCCGGCGTTGGTGAGGTCTACACCCAGGGCGTTCAGGTTGTCACAGTGGCTGAACACCCACAGGGTGTCCTTGAGATGGAACACCAGGGAGGGCTCGGGCGTCCCGCCATAGGTGACCACCAGACCAAAGGGCTGACCGAAATAGCCGTTCTCCCCCTGATAGGCCATGGGGACGTTGTGCCCGATCACCTTCACCGTCCAGGTCCCCACCTCGGGGTTCTGGATGCGGATGCCCTCCACCGTGTTCAGGGAATCCCGGCTCCCGCCCGTGGTGGACCAGTTCCCGCTGAGGTCGTTGCCGAGATAGACCGTGCCCGAAGGAGAAACCGCCACGAGATCCAGATCGTTCACGATGGCCGGGTTGGTCGAGGGATAGGCGAAGTAGTCGCTCCAGGCTAAGGTGATTTTGAGGGGCACGGTGTTGTCCTGGACGTTCACCTGAAAGGTCAGGGTGTCGCCGGTGAAAGGTCCCCGCTTGCCGTTCACCACAAAGAGATTGAAGGGATCCCCCGCGAAGTACAGCACGTTCTTCAGATTCACCCGCCCCCAGCCGATCTCGCTGTTGGGAATGGTGCCCTCCGAGGGGTCCATCGTGTCGGTGGAGGCCACGAGCATCGCCTTGATGAGGGATCCCAGGGGTTCAAAGGCGTCGGAGGCGGTGGGTGAACCGGAGGGATACCACCCATCGGTGAAATACTGGCGAACCAGAAGGGCCGCCCCCGCCACCGCCGGCGTGGCCATGGACGTGCCCAGCATTGTGGTAACTCCGCACCCGGAAGCATCATAGGAGTTGGCAGAAGTCTTGGGGTCATAACCTCGGGCACAGAGATTCCCCACGCAGGCACCTCCCGGCGCCATGACATCGGGTTTGGTGCGTCCATCATACGTGGGGCCCTGGCTGGAATAATCTGCCCGGAAGTCCTGGGTCTGATTGGACAGGGTGGGCTCCCCCGTGGCGCCCACGGAGATGGTGTTCTTGGCCGTGGCCGGCGATCCGATGGTGCCGTCTTCCGATGCATTCCCGCGGGAGTCATTTCCCATGGCAAAGAGGGTGATGAAGTCCTGATAGCGGAAGGAGAAGTAATCCACATCGGCATCATCCGTGCGATATTCGTTCACGCTGGCTCCCCAGGAGTTGGTGTGGACCCGGGCACCGTAGTTGTAGGCTTCCTGGAAGGCCCCCACCAGGGATGCCGGGATGCCGGTAAGGCTTTCTGAAGTATCCCCCACATCCTGAAACACCAGCCGGGCTTTATAGGCGAGGCCGTTGTACACCCAGTTGGTGGCATCGGTGGTGTAGCCCAGGGCGGTGCCGGCCACATGGGTGCCGTGGGCTCCTGACGGTCCGCCCGTCTGGGCCCCCGGATAGACGATGTTGGCGATCACCTTGTTGGGGTCGTCGCTGAAAAAGCAGGAACTGGGATCCAGTTCCGAATCCATCACGGCCAGGATCTGACCTTCTCCGTGAATTCCTGCCGCCCACACCGCCGTGTCCGGGTTGCTGTTGTCCACCTGATTGGTCTGAAGGACCCACCGATCCCGATCGTTGAAGAGCCGGTAACGGGGGCGCTTTTCCAGATGCGCCACCGCGGTGACCGCCGCCACCGCCGGCAGATCCGCCCGCTTCATCACCGCGATCACCCGGCTGAAATAGTCCGGTGGCCCCACCCACACATCCAGCACCCGGGCACCCCGTGCCTCCAGATCTTTCTTGAGAAGGTAGGGGTCTTCCCCGGGGAACAGATTGATCACCACGGTGTCTTCGGCCAGGGGATCGTTCTGGATCTTTGTGCGGTAATTGGGATGCATCTTGTACGTGTCCTCAAAGGGGCCGGCCCACCGCACGGGAACCCCGGCTTTGGTCACGGCGGAGAGGGAGATCTTCTTCACAGGCTGAGGGGTGCGCACCACATAGGCGTTCTGGGGGAGATAGAAGAGGATCTGGAAGCCTTCGGCTTCCAGGCTCTGCCGCCAGGCCTGCGCAACGGGACCGTCCAGCTGAACGATCCAGTAGGGGGTGGGCCTGGAGGCGGGTTCCACCTTTCCGGGCGCAGGGGTGATCCTGTGCCCGTTCACGCTGATCCATGCGACCAGCCACATCCATATCATCCACTCACCCTCCGTTCGGAAATCTGTCTCATACTGAAACGTATGGTGTCATGCTGACATTTAATTGTATAGTCGGGTTCCCCCGAACGGTCACCCCCCTCCCCCTCAAAACATGTGCCGGATGCCCATCCGGCCAAGCCACCGGCCGGTGGAAAATCCCGCAACACTGGAGCGATTGCGAAGCCACTCCCCTTCAAGGAACACACTCCAGCGGATCCTCAGAGCCCGTTCCATACCGCCGGACAACCCGACCGTGAGATCTTCCCGTCCATCGAGATACCACCGGCGGGAGAGATCCAATTGTCCCCTGATTTGCAGATGCCATGGCAGATCCATTTCACCCCACACACCTCCTTCCAGCCCATGATACGCGTAGGGGGTTCCAAGCAGGAGACTGGACGGGTCCCGGGTGTATTCAAAGGCCACCCCTGCATCCCCTGAGGCCACCTGAACCTGAACCCACCCGGACCACCGTGTCCAGATCCGGCGGTTCTGGATGCGAAGGCGAATGCCCGCCCGGCCTCCCGTGACCTGAACCCGGCTGATGTTTCCCTCCCTCATTCCGAACCCCGGACGCCAGGGGGGAAAACGGGAAGCGGTGTCCGCCATTACCGTGTCAGAGAAGGTTCGGACAAGGCCGCCGGCAAACCCCGCCACTTCCAGAGCCAGACTCCGGTTTCGCCACATCCCCCTCACCGACCCTTCCAGTCGCCAGTCCGTCACGTCATAGGACAGGCCCACCACGCGCTGGAGTGTGAGATCGCCCCACCGGGTTCGGAGGCCTGCGGAAAATCGGAGGCTCTGGGGATAGTCCGGGCGAGATGTCCAGGTTCCTTCCGCTTCCAGAAAAGCCTGAACCGATGTCCCCGTCCATGCGCCCAGAAGAGGGAAGAAAAAAGTTTCAGAACCGCTGGAAGGCCAGTATTGTTCCAGTCGAACCATCCCGTACAGACCTCTTCGGTCCAGCGTGTGGTGAGCGTAACTTTCCAGCACCCACCCTCCCGCCGAAAGGTCCTGGGGCGGGGGGAGCAGCCAGAGATTGGTCGTGACAAGACCTCCTGTCCGAACCCAGCCTGAAAAACCCAGCATCAGGAGCGCCAGCATGGTTTTATCCTCCCGTTCTCAAGCCAGGGGGGGCCGGCCCCCTCACCGGCCCCTCCCGTGATTTCCCCCCATCCCCATCCCTGATCCCTGCCCCTCCATGGGACCCTGTCCAGGGCCCATCGGTCCCATGGGTTGTCCCATCGGACCGTCCATCCACCCTTCGTCCCACATGGGCATCCCCTGTCGGTCACGAAACATCATCCGCTCGTGGGTTTCCATGTTCTCCATCATCCGGGCCATCCAGCGCATCCCCATCTCGCCCATCCCTTCCATGGGACTGGCAACGAGCCGGAGACTGTCCCCGATCCGGACCCGTTCGCGCACCATCCATGCAGGACCCAGCATCACCGGAACCGTATCCCCATGCGGGGTGATCATCTCCACCTCGATATGAGGATAGAATCCCCGGGGCGGAAGGACCTCCCGCATGCGGACCACCCGGCCCCTCAGAGTGTCTTCCCTCTCTGGGCGATATCTGTTTCTGTTCGCCTGACCCATCCACAGGGGAAACCCTTCCTCGTTACGAAGCTCCACCGACCCATCACCCTGAGGCGTGCGGATCCGCCGGGCCACCATCTCTCCGGGACGCAGGGAACCCTCAATGAGAAGGGTCTCGCCCGCCCGAAGGTGAAACCTCTGCTCCAGAAACCACCCCGGACCGAGATGGACGAGGAGGGTGTCCCCGTGAGGTGTCACCACCTCCACCCGGATGTCTTCCGGTCGGGTGCTGTCCCGGATGATTTCCACCACCTTCCCGGCGACGAGGGTGTCCGCCCCAGGATCGTAGGGGGGCTGCGCGCCCACCAGCCCGGGAAAGGCCATCAGGAGAGCCAGGGCTGTCCAGTGCATGCTCCCTTTCATCGTCTCACCTCCTGTTTTGATGGTTGTCCCGAATTCATACCGCAAAAACTTTGCCATTTTAAACAGATGCGAGGAAACCCGTGTTGCTCCGGGATCAATCGCATGTTTCTTTTCTCTTTCGGGAATCATCAACGACACGATGCGTCGAATTCGAACGTTTCCGTCCGACGAAATCCGTCGAACCCTATGAAGGCGAGCGAAAAGGGTTTTCCAGACCCAGACGTTTCATGCGGTAGCGAAGGGCCCGTTCCGACAGCCCCAGCATTTCCGCCGCCCGGGTCTGGACACCACCGGCTTCTCGGAGGGCCTCCAGAATGAGTTCCCGCTCATAGGCCTGAAGCCGGTCATCCAGGGAGCGGGGTTCAGACGGACCGGGAGGAATCCCCAGGTCCTCCCGGTGAATCACCCGGTCCTCGGCCATCACCACCGCCCGCTCGATGAGGTTCTGAAGTTCCCGCACGTTGCCCGGAAAGTCATGATTCAAAAGGGAAGCCACGGCTTCCCTGTCCAGGTCCACCACGTCCTTGCCGTATTTCCGGGCGTAGCGTTTCAGGAAATACCGCGCCAGGGGCAGAATATCCTCCCGTCGTTCCCGCAGAGGGGGCAGATGAATCCGGACCACGTTGAGCCGGAAAAACAGATCCTCCCGGAACCGCCCCTCCTCCACCTGTTTCTCCAGATCCCGGTTGGTGGCGGCCACCACCCGGACGTCCACCGGAACGGGATGCTTTCCTCCCAGGCGCTCCACCTGCCGATCCTGAAGAAAACGAAGAAGTTTCACCTGCACGGCCGGAGCAAGCTCCCCGATCTCGTCCAGAAAGAGGGTTCCTCCATGGGCGGCTTCCAGTTTGCCGATCCGGCGCTCCCGGGCGTCCGTGAAGGCCCCTTTCTCATATCCGAACAGTTCGGCTTCCACCAGGCTATCTGGGAGGGCAGCGATATGAACGGGGACAAAGGGGCCTTCCCGGCGGGGAGAAAGGGAATGGATCAGGCGGGCCACCCATTCCTTGCCCGTTCCAGACTCCCCCGTGATGAGCACCGTCGCGTCCGTGGGGGCCACTTTCCGGACAAGCCTCAGCACCTCCTGCATGGGAGGGGAGAGGGCCACACCTTCCACCGGAGTTTGTTCCAGCAGCCTCTTCAGACGGTTTCGCTCTTCCATAAGCCGTCGGTGCTGAAGGGCCCGTTCCAGCAAGCCCTCAAGGGTATCAAAATCCACGGGTTTGGTGAGATAGTAAAAGGCGCCTTCCCTCATGGCTTCCACCGCGTCCTCCACCCTCCCATACGCGGTGATCACGATCACGGGAAGCTCGGGCACCATCTTCCGTACGGCTTTCAGCACGTCCAGTCCGGAAAGCCCGGGGAGGCGGTAATCCAGAAGGAGGACATCCGGAACCCGTTCTTTCAGGGCTTCCAGAACCTCCTCGCCCCGGTCCATCACCCTCACCCGGACGCGGGATTCCAGGAACTCCCGCATGAACTTTTGCTGAAGGGGGTCATCTTCCACCAGCCACACTTCAGGCTTCATGGGTATCCTCCTGGGGAATCCAGAACCAGGCCCGGGTCCCTCCCTCTTTCCGGCGCTCAAACGTGATCCGTCCTCCGTGTTCTCGGGCCACCCTCCGGACAATGCTCAATCCCAGCCCGCTTCCTCCAGGTTTGGTCGTCCACCCGGGCTGGAAAATCTGTTCAAGGAATTCCTGGGGGATGCCCGGTCCCTCGTCCTCCACAACGAACGCCACCCCCCTTCCCCGCGGCACCACCCTCACCCGGACCTTTCCGCCGGGTGGAGAGGCTTCCATCGCGTTCCGGAGAAGGTTCAGAAGGGCCTCCTCTATCCCCCGGGGATCGGCGTGGATCCGTGGCACATCCACCCGGACCTCCAGACCAAGGGTCTTCTCCTCCTGCATCGGGGCAAGGGCGGCCGAAACCTTATCAAGCAGGGCCGGAACATCGAGTCTCTTTCGCTCCTTCAAGAGAGACGATTGTTCCACCACCTCGTGGATCCTCCTCACCAGATGCTCCACTTGCTCCCGGAGATTGCGCACATCTTCCTTCCGGTGAGGGGGAAGATCCTCCCGGAGGAGATGCTGAAGTCCAAGGCTCACGGTGATCAGGGGGCTTTTGATCTCGTGGGCAACTTCCCGAAGAAGCTGGAGTTTTTCCTGCATCCTGCGCTGTCTTGCCTGATGTTCTCTCTGTGCTTCTCGCCAGAGGAGGAGGATCGTTGTTCCACTTCCGGCGAGCAACGCCATGGCCAGAAGCATCAGCACGCTCTGCCAGAACCACGGGCGAATCCATGCCTTGACTTCAAAATAGGGAAAGGCATAGAGAAGAGTGCGCCCGCCGGGGAGGGGATGATACACCTCCTTCACCTCACCGATGGGGAGGTCCCGCGTATAGAGGCTGCCCGGCCGGGCGTCTCGACGAAGGGGAAGGAACCCTGGAAAGGCCGTGGCGTACAGGATCAGGGAGTCTTTCTCCAGCACCGCCACATACACCGCGGCTTCCAGCCGGACCAGCCATTCCAGAAACGTTTGCCGTTTCTCCGGGGGAACGGCAAGAAGGGTCCGCCCGGCAAGGTCCACCTGGCGGGATATCGTGGTGTTCACAAAGACCTCCACTTTCCGGGAAACGGCCAAGAGAGACAGCCCTCCCCCCATGATCACTGCACCCGCGACCCCCACCCCCCACAGCCCAGCATGCACCACGCGGTTTGCCCGTCGCATAGGTTGATTGTACAGAGCCCTCACCGTTCTGGCAAACCCCGTACCTTGACATTCCCGCCCCCGAAACGTAGAATATCGCTGACTTTCAAGAATCACCCCTGGATGGAACGCCCCGGGTGGTGGTACGTGTGGTGAGCGTTTCTGCAATCCCGTGAAAAGGAGGATGGAGAGGTGCGATACACGTTGCTCATGATCAAGCCCGATGCCGTGAAAGCCGGACACATCGGCGAAATCCTCACCGAAGTGGAGCGGCACCCGGATTTCCGGATTCGGGGCATCCGGATGAAATGCTTTCATCGGGAAGAGGCGGAAGATTTTTACAGCGTTCACCGGGAACGCCCCTTTTTCCCGGACCTTGTGGAGTTCATCCTCTCGGGACCCGTGGTGGGGATCCTGCTTGAAGGAGAGGGAGTGATCGAAAAGGTTCGTGCCTGGATCGGTGCCACGGACCCGGCCAAAGCGGAACCCGGCACCATCCGGGCCCGTTTCGGTTCTAACATTCAGGAAAACGCCGTGCACGCTTCGGATTCCCCCGAATCGGCACAGCGGGAAATTCCCTTTTTCTTCCCGGAATTCGGGAAGGAGGAGGTGCTGCCATGTGGCTGACCGCCGAAGAACTCTGGGCCAAACGGCCCAACCGGTATGAGGCCATCCTGGCCATTGCCCGGGCCGCCCGCTTGATCGACAAATACCGTCGGGAAAGCGAAGAGCGGGTGCGCAGCCGGGCCAAAGAAATCGGCTACAGCGTCCGGTTCACCTACAAACCCCTGCCCAAAGCCCTCCTTGTGGCCATGGAGCTCTTTCGCCAGAATCGTCTGAAGATCGATTATCCCGACGGACACACCGCAGGCGCGTGAAGGTTCTCCTGGGGATCACGGGATCGGTGGCCGCCTATAAAGCGGCCTATCTCGCCCGGGCCCTCGTCCGGGACGGTTTTGAGGTCCAGGCCGTCCTCACGCCAGAAGCCCTTCACTTCATTGGCAAGACGGGAATCGAGGCCCTCACCGGCCGTCCGGCCCACGTGGACTTCTTCCCGGAACACGAATCCCAGGAAGTCCCCCTCCACATTCAGCTCGCCCGGTGGGCGGATCTGGTGCTGGTGGCTCCGGCCACCGCGGACTTTATGGTTTCCTTTGCCGAGGGCCGGGCTCACAACCTCCTTCTGGGTGTGCTGTCCGTCTTTGAAGGGCCCGTGATGATCGCCCCGGCCATGCACCGGGAGATGTGGGAAGCCATGCCCACCCAGGAAGCCCTCCAGCGTCTCAAAGCCCGGGGGGTGGTGGTGCTGGAGCCGGAAGAAGGCGCCCTGGCCTCCGGAGACTGGGGCAAAGGACGTCTCCGAAACGAAGAAGAGGTGGTGGAGGCGGTCCACACCTTCGCCCGCCTGCAAAACGGCCTGGCCGGAAAACGGGTGGTGGTATGCTACGGGCGCACAGAAGAGCCCATTGACGAGGTGCGGGTGGTGAGCAACCGTTCCAGCGGCCAGATGGGCTACTGGCTCGCCTGGTGGGCCCGGGCCCTGGGTGCACACGTGGCCTCAGTGGTGGGCCGCACCGACACCCCTCCCCTCACCACCGATCCCCTCATCACCGCCCCCACCGTGGAGGCGATGTACACCGCCCTGGAAAGCCTGCTCGACCGGTTCTCTCCAGACTACTTCCTCATGGCCGCGGCGGTCTCGGACTATATCCCGGCCCGGCGTCTGGAGGGGAAGAAAAAACGGGAAGACGGGATCTGGGTGCTGGAGCTCAGGCCTGCCCCGGATCTCCTGAAATCCTTTGCCCACCTGAAACGCCGCCACGCCTTCTGGCTGGGGTTCGCCCTGGAGGAACCAGAGGAGCTCGTGGAGCGTGCCACCCGGAAGATGAAAGAAAAATCTCTGGACGCCATCTTTGCCAACCCTCTCAAGGTGATGGGCCAGGCCACGGGAGAGGGGGTGCTCATCACCGCCTGGGGTGAAACCGTGCCGGCGCCCTCCCTTCCCAAAGCCGCCCTCGCCCGGTGGATCTGGCAGGAACTCCTTGCCCGGAGTGTCCATGGAAGCCCTTATCTGGCTTAGGGAAGTCCTGGGACTGGAGGACCTTCCCGCCCTTCCCCGGGAGACGCTGCTGGAGCGGGTCCAGGAGAAGGTTCTCGCCTGTACCCGATGCCCCCTCCACCGAACCAAAACCAACTATGTGTTCGGAACGGGCAATCCCTATGCGAAAATCATGCTGGTGGGAGAGGCACCGGGAGCCGATGAAGACCGTCTGGGCAAACCCTTTGTGGGGAGAGCGGGAGAGGTGCTCACCCGGGCCCTGGCCTCCGTGGGACTGGAGCGGGAGCGGGACACCTACATTGCCAACACCCTCAAATGCCGTCCTCCTCGAAACCGGGATCCCCGGCCCGAGGAGCTTGCTGCCTGCACACCTTATCTGGAAGCCCAGATCCGGATTATCCAGCCCCGGGTGCTCCTGGCCCTGGGCCGGTTTGCCGCCGCCTGGCTCCTGGACAAACCCCTGGAGCGCTTCTCCATCCGTGCCCACCGGGGAAGGTTTCACGAGAGCCGGTTCGGGATTCCGGTGTTTGTGACCTATCACCCCGCGGCGACCTTTCGCCGGACAGAAGTGCGAGAATTTTTCCTGGAGGATATCCGAACCTTCTGTGAACTGGCCACACAACAGGGGATGCTTGCATGAACCGTGTGATGCTCTTCTTTGATGGGAAAAACTTTTATAAGGGGTTTCTGAACCTGGTGCAGTCCCTGGGGGACGGCCGTCACTATTACATTGACTTTTCCCGCCTGGCCCGCTGGATTGTGGACCAGGTTCAGGGAACGGATTTCCGGGGGGCCTATTACTACACGGCGGTGGGGGGCTCTCCGGACATGGACGACACCACCCGGGGGCTGGAGAGTTTTCTCAAAACCCTGGAACTGGAGACAGGGTTCTATGTGGTCCGGATGGAGCGCAAGGAAAAGTTCATCCGGTGCTACAGCTGTGGCAACGACATCCGGCTCTATCAGGAAAAGGAAGTGGACACCCAGATGGTGGCCGACATGCTTCAGCTGGCTGCGGTGAACGCCTTTGACATTCTGGTTCTCCTCTCCGGCGATGCGGATTTTGCCCCGGCGGTGGAAGCGGTGCGCCGTCTGGGCAAGATCGTGTATGTCGCCACCTGGGGACGCCACGGTCTGTCTTCCCGGCTTCGCTCCTCCGCCTTTGGACACATTGATCTCCAGGAGGGGCTGGCTGAATTTCTCAAAGACGAGGAAGGCAACCCGTGGGAGCCCCGGGAGTATTCCGGAGAGCGTGAGGTGGCCAAGGAGGGTTTTCTCCAGGCTCTCCGGGCTGCAGAACAGCACTTTTCCGGGGGCTATGTGGGGCTTTCTTATTTCCTGAACCGCTGGATTGACCCTCGCCTGCCCCGGGACGTGGAGGCTCGCCACGCCCTGCTTCGGGAACTGGAAGCCGAAGGTCGGGTGGAGGTGTACACCACCAACACGGGCGAACGGGCCCTGAGAATCCGGGAGGATCGCCATGAAGCTTGAGGTGAGGAAAACCCGCCAGACCCTGCCCCGGCACTTCCTGTTCGGGATGGGCGCTTTTGAGGATGCTCTGGATCTCCTGCCCACGAAAGGCCATGTCATCGGTGTGGTGGTGGGTCGCTCCTGGGCTCGGAAGAGCGGCGTGCTGGAGCGGGTGGTGAACCATCTTAAGAAGGCGGGACGCAAGGCGGTGGTGGTGGAAGGTGTGCCCCCCAATCCGCCCCGGGAGGTGGTGATGGAGGGAGCCCGGCGGTTCCGGGATGAAGGGGTGGACTATGTGGTGGCCATCGGGGGCGGCAGCGTGATGGATGCGGCCAAAGCCATGGCCCTCATGGCCGTGAACGAGGGGGATATCTGGGATTACGTGTACAAGGGTCCGGCTTATGAGATTCCTCCGGTGAAGGGTGTTCTTCCCGTCATGGCCGTGTCCACCCTGGCTGCAAGCGGATCGGAGTTTGACGGGGCCTCCGTGATCACCCACCCCACCGAAAAGGTGAAAATGCCCCTGTCCATGGATATCCTGGTTCCCGAAGTCGCCGTGATTGATCCTGCGCTGCACACCACCGTTTCCGTCTATCACACCGCCCTCGGTGTGGTGGACATCCTGTGCCAGTTCATGGAACCCTATCTTTCCGCCCAGAATCACGTGGGTCTCATGGACCAGGTCACCCGGCTGGGGCTTGAAAACACCCTCCGGTATGGGGACCTTGCGGTTCGCTTTCCGGAGGACGTGGAAATCCGGGCGAACCTGGCCCTTCTCGCCTCCCTTTCCGTCAACCGGTGGGGCCGTCTGGGGATGAAGACCTCGTTCTCCCTCCACTACATCGAACACGTTCTTTCCGGCTTTTATCCGGAGATTCCTCACCCGCAGGGGCTTGCAAGCCTGCTTCCGGCCTTTCTGCGGTTCCATGCCCCCCACATCCCCCATCTCATCGGCGCGGTGGCCCAGACGGTGGCGGGAAGCCCCACCCTGGACGCGCTGCTTCGGCGGCTGGAACACTTTCTCAGCCTTCTGGGGGTGAACAAACGGCTCCGGGACCTGGGCGTGCGGGAAGGGGATCTTCCGGCCATGGTGGACGTTGCCGTGAAATATTACGGCTGGCGGGATGGAAAGGTTCCCGGTCCGGTGGACATGGATCGGGAGGCCGTGCTCTCCATTCTCCGCGATGCGTATTGATCTTCGTTTCTTTTCACTCCTGGTACTTTTGGGTCTCGGGGCCTGCGGTGGGGAGGAAACGCCGCCACCCCCCGACACCCGGGAGGCTCTCCAGTGGGTGGAGGTGGAAGAGCACGCCGGGGGGAATCCGGCCTGGCGCCTTCAGGCCCGGGAGATCGTGCGCCGGGGCGACACGCTGTGGGTGTATCCCGTGAAGCTCGTGTTCCTGGAAAAGGGGGACACTCTGTCCTTTCTCCAGGCGGATTCGGGCTGGGTTCTGGAAGGGTCCGGACACATGAAGGCCCTGGGGAGCGTTCGCGTGACGACGGTCACGGACACCATTTTGACCCGGGAACTCCTGTATGATCCCCGGACCCGCCGGATCCGGAGCACCGTGTTCTCCCGCATTCTCCAGCCCGACCGGGTGATCGAGAGTCAGGGAGGATTTGATACCGACCCGTCCCTGGAGGACATCCGGTTCACCGGACCCGTGAAAATCCAGAGCCGGGAGGGATCATGAGCCTCAAAGATTTCTGGCGACGTCGCAAAGAGGACAACGAACGGGTGTTTCGCCACGCCCCCCTTCCTCTCAAACGGTTTTTCTCCCTGGACGGCCAGGCCTACCGGGAGGGAGAGCTGTCCCGTGAGGTCAAGGAACTTCTCGGCCTTGCCAGCTCCCTGGTGCTCCGGTGTGACGACTGTGTCCGGTATCACCTCATCCAGCTTCGCAAGCTCAACGTGTCCACCGGGGCGGTGATGGAAGCCCTGACGATTGCGAGCATCGTGGGGGGCACCATCACCATCCCTCACCTGCGCCGGGCGGTGGCCGCATGGGAAGAACTCCTCTCCACCGATCCGGAGGTGTTTGGGGAGCCGTGACCCCCTCCACGGGACGTGTTCAAACGAGGAAGCCGGAGCGGGATTCCCATGCGTGACCGGATGTTTGTCCGTTTCGCCGCCTACGGGTTTCTCAAGAACCTCCGGTTTTTTGAGCCCTTTCTCCTTCTCTATTTCCGGGAGCATTTTTCCTATTTCCAGATCGGCCTCCTCTATGCCGTGCGGGAAGCCGCCACCAACCTCCTGGAGGTTCCGACGGGTGTGCTGGCCGACCGCATCGGGCGCAGGCGGACCATGGTGCTTTCCATGGTGAGTTATCTCCTCTCCTTTGCCGTCTTCTTTTTCACCCGGAGCTTCTGGGCGTATGGGCTGGCCATGGCGGTGTTTGGCCTGGGGGAGGCCATGCGGAGCGGGACCCACAAAGCCCTGATTCTCTCCTATCTCAAGGCGCAGGGACGGGAACAGGAAAAAGTCGCCTATTACGGGGCCACCCGGTCCTGGTCCCAGCGGGGTTCTGCCGTGAATGCCCTCCTTGCCGGACTCCTGGTTCTCTCCACCCGGGAATACCGCTGGGTGTTCGCCGCCTCCATGGTCCCCTATGCCCTCAACCTCCTGAACCTGGCCACCTATCCCGCCTGGCTGGATGAGCGGATCACCCGCAAAGAGAAACCCCGCACCCTCCAGACCTTCCGGAGCATGCTCCGCCCTGTGTTTCTGCGGGGCCTGGGCAACTCCGGGCTGTTCATGGGCCTGTTTCGAGCGAGCAAGGACTATCTCCAGCCCATGCTGAAGGCCCTTGCCCTGTCTCTGCCCATCCTGACCGCGCTGGAGGCGCGGAGCCGAACGGCCGTGGTGGTGGCGGTGGCCTATTCTCTCCTCTATCTTCTCAATTCCTATGCCTCCCGGAACGCCCATCGTCTGGTGCGTTCGGGCAATCTCTCCGGCGCCCTCAACGGCACCTATGCCCTGGGAAGCCTTCTTGTTCTTGCTTCCGGGTGGGCCCTTCATGTCGGCCTGAGCGCCCTGGCCGTGGGGTTCTTCGTGGGGCTGTATGTCCTCCAGAACCTCCGCCGGCCCATCACCATGGGCTATCTCTCTGACCTTGTGCCCGAAGAGGCCATGGCCACCGCCCTGTCGGTGGAGAGCAACGTCCGGACCCTGTTTGCCACCGTGCTTGCTCCCGTGATCGGTTTTCTTGCGGATCGGGTGGGTGTGGGAGGCGCCCTGGCTGCCGTGGGGCTTCTGACTCTCGCGCTCTTCCCCCTCGTTCGGGTCCGGCCTGCACGGGCCATGCAGGCGGTGTAGGATGACCGGTTCGCGTCGAAAAGGACGGGTTCTCGGGGTGGATTACGGCACCCGGCGGGTGGGGCTTGCCCTGTCGGATTCAGCCCGGACCGTGGCCCTCCCCTACCGCACCCTTCCGGCAGGCCCTCAACTTCTGGACGCCATCGCCGCCGTGGTGGAGGAGGAAAGGGTGGTGGAGGTGGTGGTGGGCCTTCCCCTAGGGCTTCGGGGGCAGGAGACCGAACGCACCCGGGAAGTCCGCGCCTTTGCCGAAAAACTCCGGGCCCGCCTCGGCATCCCCGTTCACCTGGTGGACGAGCGTCTCACGAGCCTGGAGGCCGAACGCCGTCTCCGGGAAGCCGGGCGAAAGCCCTCCCGGGAGAAACACCGGGTGGATCAGGTGGCAGCGATGCTGATTCTGGAACAGTTTCTGGGGAGGGAAACGGGTGCGTTCTGAAGGGGGGTTACTCGCTTCAAGGGAAGAATCCCGCTGAGCTGTTCCGGTATTTACGGGGTATGACCTTCCTCCAGCCTCTTCAACAGTCTTTCGATGGAGGGTTTCAGCTGGGGAATGTCACGCTGTATGGTGTTCCAGACGATATCCGTGTCAATTTCAAAATAACCGTGGACCAGAACATTACGCATTCCGATGATTTTGGGCCAAGGGATATCCGGTGCGAGGGCACGCACCTCTTCGGGAAGGGCACGAGCAGCCTCTCCAATGATCTCGAGATGCCGGAGAAACCATACCTGAATCAACTCGTCTTTTTCAAAAGTGGATCGATCTCGATCACGATAACGCTCGATGGCGTGAATCGCCTCCAGAATATCCCGAAGTCTTTCTGAGGGATCCCTCACAGCGGCACAGCCTCCCGGAGCACCCGCTCGCGAATCCTTCGTTTGAGCCCTCGTTCCGTCACCACGTCCACCCGACAGCCCAGGAGTTCCTCAAGTTCGTATTGCAATCCCCCAAGATCCAGGAGGCTTCGACCCGGTTCCAGCTCAACCAGAAAATCCACATCGCTTTGCTCGTCGGCTTCTCCACGGGCAACAGAACCGAAAATACGCACCTTGCGCGCCCCATATCGCGCGCACAGGCGCAGGATCTCACTCCGCTTCTCTTGCAGGATTTTTTCGACGCCCATCGTCATGGATTGTAAGGCCCGCCTGTTTAACTTTCAAGCACAGCCGAGAAGTTCATCGAGCCGCCTGAGGAGAAAATCCCGGAGCACGATGGCGTGGTTCGGTGTACGGCGAGTGCTTGTCAGGAGGGTTACGGGGCTCTGGAGAGCCGCATCCATAAGCCTCTGCCAGGCCTCCGGCCGGGCCTCCAGTTCGGCTTCATACCGCCGGACAAATTCGTCCCAGGCTTCCGATCCACCCGGAACCGCCGGCCGTCCTCCGGCTCCGGTGGATCATACACCTGCTTCACCCGGATGACAGGACGTTCCTTCACGAGTCCGACCGGAACATCACCAGGAGCATTTTGAAGGGTGTGAGGGCCTTCACGGCGTGGGGAACACCGGCGGGAAGAAGCAGAGCCTCGCCCTCCCGGATGGAATGAACCTCTCCTCCCAGGGTGATCTCACCTTCTCCTTCCAGCGCCAGGACCCAGGCATCAAAGGGCGCGGTGTGCTCGGAGAGTTCCTGCTGTGCATCAAAAGCAAAAAGGGTGAGGTTGCCCGAATTTTTGCGCAGGAGAACCCGGCTCACAATGCTTCCTTCCTGAACCGAAACAAGTTCCCGGAGAGGTTGCACCTTCGGGTTCATAAATCACCCACCATCTCAAGCCGGGGAAAGATGTTCTTCAACATGGCCCGCACACCGGGCAGGGAAGACACCACTTCTTCCGCAATTTCTTCGCTGTACGTGTGGGCCGTCAGGTTGCGAAGATCCACCATCCCGAGGAGAAACCGGGTTTCCTCTTCCGAAAGATAGCCCGTGGCGAAAAGCTCCCGGAAGCACCGGCGGGGAGAAGCGCATACGATCCCTTCCCGGATCTCCAGGAACACCTTCACCATTTTCCAGAACGTCTCAAAGGTGAACTCAAACCGCTGAATCAGGGCATCCCGGACCAGGACATACTCCGCGGAATTCCGGGGGGTGCGTTCGAGGACCTCCAGGGCCTCCTCAAACCGGGCAAATGCCTGAAGGAACGTGCCTTTCACGGCATTCCATCGATCCATACCACGCCGTCCCGTTCCACCTCTTGGCGAAACACCGGACTCACCTTTGAAAGGTCCACCAGATCCACTTTATAGGGGAGGCGGGATTCCTCCAAGATCTCCCGGAGAACCCGAAGGTCTTCGGAAAGATCTTCCTCACTCAGGAATGCGAGATCCACATCGCTCCCCGGATGGGCCTGCCCCCGGGCACGCGAGCCAAAAAGGATCACCCTCACCTTCCGGCCCCGAAAGTATTCCTCGAGGAAACGCCGGAGGTCCTGGATCGTTACCAGGGGATGCTCCTGAAACGCACGACCCATTACCATAACTTCTCTGGCCCTTTTTTAAGAACCGGGCGATCATAAAATTCTCTACGAAAGTACGCGTCTCTGGGATCTTTTCCCGGGACGTAGATCTCCACCGGAATGTGCACGTTTTTCAAGTAAGAGATCATCAGAGGTCCCACAATTTCCCATGACAGGCCACCAAGACCACACCCCAAGGCCGGGAACGCAATGGATTGGACACGTTCTTTCTGGTAATTCCGTACAAACCATTCCAGCCCTTCACGAATCATGTGGATATCACTTTTCTCTCTCCAGTGACGTTTGGTTGGGAAGAAAAGGAACCACCGTTCTCCGTTCCGGGATTCAGGTTTGTAAAGATAGGGTCGACCTGGCCGAAGAATCTTTCCCTTCGTGAGGTTTTGATACACAATAAATGCCGCAGGATACATGTATTTGAATCGACTTGCAAGCCCTTTTCCCATGACCCCCACCGTGTTGACGCTGATGGTAAGGGTTTGCATGGCGCTGTCGAACATGTCACCATGAACGATATAGATTCCGTCAAAGATTTCAACTTTTTTCAAAGGCCTGAAGAAGAGATCCGGATCCACTACAACTTCGATTTTTTTCAGAAACGCTCCATACTGCTTGCGAACCTTTTCGGCCATTTCCTGATCTGGAACATAAATCGCCCGGATGTATTTTTTGGGAACTCGATCCGGGATGAGGACCTCTGACTGGAGAAACGTTTTGGGAAACTGATAAATACCTGCATAGTCAGGGGATTGGATGTACTTCTGAACGTCTACACTGGGATCTTCCGAGCGCCAATCCCGGATATCTCGTATATCTTTGAAGAGCTGTGAGAGCTTCACCTGCGCAGGATCAAGCATAATGGCAAAATCACTGGCTGCATTCCCGATGGAAACTTTGCTCCCTCGTTTCCGGATGATATCGGCATCGATACCGAGAATCACGACCGTCCAGTGCATATGAGTGATTTGATAGAGCATGGCATTACGCGGATAGATATAGAGAGGGACGTATTGTGTAAGTCCTTTCGCCTTTCGTTTCCGGATGATGGAGGGGTTTGCGATTTCTTTGATCCTTTCTCCAGTGTTCTCCATCTTATCCCGACTCAGGATGCCATGGCGTAAAATCCCCCTTATATTTTCAAGGTGGGTGATATAGTACAGCTCAAAACGTCGGTCCCGGCGATGCGCTTTTCTCACCACAAGGTCATCCCACCTCCTTGCGTGCGGTTTCAAACACCCGTTCCGCCCGGTAACTGGACCGCACCAGGGGTCCGGAAAACACCTCCAGAAAACCCATTTTCAGGGCTTCGTCCCGATACCATTCAAAGGTTTCCGGAGGGACATACCGGGCCACCGGAAGATGCACCCGCTTGCTGGTGGGCCGGAGGTACTGCCCGATGGTCACGATGTCCACCCCCGCGTTCCGGAGATCCCGGAGGGTTTCGAGCACTTCCTCGTCCGTTTCTCCCAGACCCACCATGATGCTGCTTTTCGTGAGGATATCGGGCGCCATCTTTTTCCAGGTGCGAAGCACGAAAAGCGTGAGCTCATATCCCGCTCGTTTGTCCCGCACCACGTGGGTGAGCCGGCGGACGGTCTCGATGTTCTGGGCCAGCACGTCCGGCCGGGCTTCCACCACGGTTCGCAGGGCCTCCACGTTCCCCTGAAAGTCCGGGGTGAGAAGTTCCACCTTTGTCCCCGGTGAAAACTCCCGGATCCAGCGGACCGTTTCGGCAAAGTGAGAGGCACCCCCATCGGGGAGATCGTCCCGATCCACCGAGGTGATCACCACGTATTTCAGCCCAAGCTGAGCGATGGCCCGGGCCACCCGGGCGGGCTCCAGGGGGTCCACCACCCCCCCGGGATCTCCCGTGTTCACCGCACAGAACCGGCAGGCGCGGGTGCAGGTATCGCCGAGGATCATCACGGTGGCCGTCCCCACCCCCCAGCACTCTCCGATGTTGGGACACCGGGCCTCCTCGCACACCGTGTGAAGGTGGAGACCCTTCATGAGCTTGCGCACGTCTGCGTATTTCCCCCCTCCGGGGAGGCGAACTTTCAGCCACTCGGGATGTCGCATCGCGTCCTCCTCACACGTTTCCGGTGCTGCCCACCTTCACCCGGGTGAAGCGGGCATAGGGAGCCCCATGCCCCACCCCCATGGTCTGCGGGGGTTCGCCTTTTCCACAGTTGGGAACACCCCACATCGTCCAGGTGGAGGCGTCCCCCAGGGCATCCAGGCCCCCCCAGAACTCCGGCGTGATCCCGTAATACACGGGGTTTTTCATGGCTTCCACCAGACGTCCTTTCTCGATCCGCCAGGCGATCTCGGTGGCAAATTGAAAGTTGAGGCGTTTCATGTCGATGGACCAGCTCCGGTTCGTGGCCAGAAGATAGCCGTGGTCCACCTCGCCGATGAGGGCATCCAGCGTGTGTTCGCCGGCCAAAAGGTTCACGTTGGTCATCCGGATGATGGGAAGGTGAAGAGCGGATTCCGCCCGGACCGTGCCCCCGCTTTCGGTTTCCCCGATGGCCGCCGCCGTGTCCCGGGACGACAGGGCGCTCCGGAGAACACCTTCCTCGATGAGGGCATACCGTCGGGTGGGGATCCCTTCATCGTCGTATCCGAAACTGCCCAGCGCATGGGGCACGGTGGCATCCGCCACGATGTTCATGAGGGGCGAGCCATACCGCAGGCGACCGAAATCTTCCAGACGAACCCAGGACGTTCCGGCATAGGAAGCTTCATAGCCGAGAATCCGGTCCAGTTCCAGGGCATGCCCCACGGATTCGTGGATCTGGAGGGCCATCTGGTCCGACGCAATGACCAGCGTGGCCTCCTCCGCCGGAACTGGACGGGCGTGGAGCAACCGCTCCAGTTCCTCCACCACCCGCGGGGCTTCCTCGAGCAGGCGAAACCGCTCCATCCATTCCAGTCCACCCAGCGCCCAGTTGCCTCCGTGGCTGTTGGGATAGGATCGAACCTGGAGATCCCCGTCCGGGTCCAGGGCCGACACGCTGTAGCCTACCCCGACTTTCGGGATATGCTGCTCGATGAGACTGTCCCACGTGGAGGCAAACACCTTGTGCTCCCGGACGGTGGTCAGAAAGATCTCCCGCCGCTGGACAAAGGGGGCCATGAGGGCTTTGTCCAGTCGGGCCATGCGTTCCAGCTTATCCTCCAGGGAGATGCTGGCCGGGTCCTCTTCAGGATGGACTTCCCAGACATCCTGAACCGTCGGCGCGGGTGCAAGGTCAAAACCCCAGGTTCGTACCGATGCATTCGCACGGGCCTGCAGATGCGCCCGTTCCACCACCCGGGGGATCTCGTCCACCCGGAGGCGGGAGGAGGCGGCGAAACCCCACACACCCCCTTCCAGCACCCGCACGTTCCACCCCTCCACCGTGTGATGCTGGATCCGGTGGACCACCCCGTTCTCCATCCGGAGGGTCTCCCAGATCTCCCGCACCACACGAACATCACCGGTGAGGCCCCGCCGCCTCAGTTCGTCCACCACGAGAAGGGCAAAGTCCTTATGCAAGTCCCTGCTCCGCAAGGAAGGCGTCCACCGCTTTCTGGAGTTCCTTCACGTGCTCTCCGTTCTTCCGGAGGGCGGCAAGCTCCTCGTCCGTGAGGGGAAGTTCCAGGATTTTCTCCACCCCATTCTTGCCCAGGATCACCGGAACGCCCACAAACACATCGGACATCCCGTATTCACCCTGGAGGAGCACCGAGGAGGGGACCACCTTTTTCATGTCCCGAAGGATGGCCTCAGCCATGAGGGCGGCGGCCGAACCCGGCGCGTAATACGCCGAACCGGTCTTGAGAAGTTTCACGATCTCTCCGCCCCCCTTCCGGGTGCGCTCCACAATGGCGTCCAGACGTTCCCGGGGGATGAGCTCCGTCACGGGAATCCCGGCCACCGACGCATAGCGCAGCACGGGCACCATCATGTCCCCGTGACTGCCCAGCACCAGGGCGTGGACGTCGGAAGGGGAGACCCCCAGTTCCATGGCAATGAAGGTAGCAAACCGGGTGGAATCCAGCATACCGGCCATGCCCATCACCTTGTTGCGGGGAAGACCGGACAGCCGGTACGCGGTGTACACCATGGCATCCAGGGGGTTGGTCACCACGATGATGAAGGCATCCGGTGCGTATTTCTTCACCTCCCCCATGACAGACGACATGATCTTCAGGTTGATGTTGAGCAGGTCTTCCCGGCTCATGCCCGGCTTTCGGGGAGAACCTGCCGTGATGATCACCACCTCGGACCCCTCAATGTCCCGGTAATCGTTGGTTCCCACTGCGAAGAAGGAGTTCCCCAGAATGGGCCGGGCCTGACTCATGTCCAGGGCCTTGCCCTGAGGAAGCCCCTCCACCACGTCCACCAGAACCACCTCCCCCACGTTCCGGGCCAGGAGTTCCCGTGCCGCTTCACCTCCAACGTGTCCTGCCCCAATCACTGCGATTTTGTGAGCCATGATCAACCTCCCTGTTTGCCCCCCCGGATTCTGCGACGGGATCGGGGGGGAATCCCGAATTTTTTCCGGTAATGGGCCACCGACCTTCGAGAGAGATGCACCCCATACGTGGAAAGCCGCGCTGCAATCTGATCGTCGGTGAAAGGGTTGTGAGGGTCTTCCTCCCCGATGATGGAGAGGAGGAGATCCCGGAGATCGTCTTCGGACACGGCCCCGGAGGCAATGGGGGTCGGGAAGAAAAACCGGAGGGGAAAAATGCCCACCGGGGTGTCCGCATATTTTTGCTTGAGGATCCGGCTCAGGGTGGACGGGGGGATCCCCAGCGCCTCCACCGCCCGCTGGCGGGAGAGAGGCGCCGGCCGGGGGGCCTTTCCCACCAGGAAATCCCGCTGGTGATCCGCAATAAAATGGGCCAGATCCAGGAGGCGCTGGCGACGTTCGGCGAGCACATTCAGGAGTTCTTCCACCTCCTGAAACTGCTCTTTCAGGAACTTCCTTGTGGTTTCATCCAGCGAGGGGTCTTCATAGAGCTCCCGGTATCGGGGAGAAATCCGGAAATGCCCCCGCCAGGGTTCGTTCACCTCCACAACGAGCTGGCCCTCCACCAGGCGAAAAACCACATCGGGGACCACATACTCCACCCGTTCGGTGTCATACACCGACGCGGGATCCGGGGGCAGATGCTCCAGAAGCACCTGAATGTCCCGGGCCACCTCCTCGGGAAGGTGGGCCACCCGCGTCCGGAGCACGTCAGGATTCTTCCACGTTTCCGGATCCATCTCGTTGAGAAACTGACAGAAGGGATGGTCGGCCAGGCCGTGATGGACAAGCCATGCCTTCCAGAACTCCACACCGTTTTGGCTTGCCACCCCCGGGGGGTCAAAATGGTGCATCATATAGTCCCGAACTTCCTCCACCGTGTCCGGGGTCACCCCGAGTTCCCGGGCGATGGCCTCCACCGGCTGGGACAGAAAGCCAGAGGCATCCAGATGGTCCACAATGGCCCGGGCAATCCTCGCCGATTCACTCCCTTCCGGAAAGGCAAGGGACACCTGCCATTCCAGGCGCTGCCACAATCCGGGCTGGGGAGCCGTCCAGGACGCTTCCACCGGATCTCCCCGCTCCTCTTCCTCCGCAGAAGGGTAGCCCACGCGGGGATCGGCGGGACCGTCATAGATCCGGCGCAGATCCGGCTCCGGACGCACCCGGGCTTCAAAGGGGTCTTCCACCGACAGTTCCATCACGGGATGGCGTTCGGCCTGTTCCCGGAGGAACTGCCAGGTGTCCACGGCGTCCAGCTCCAGAACCCGGGCGTGGAGGACCAGCCGGGGAGTGACCCGGAGTTCGGGCCGCACCACCAGGCGGGTTTTGATTTTCGGGCTCATACTTCCTCAATCAGCTCCACGTTGGCCCGGGGCACCACCACCTTCTCCCCGTCCACTTCCAGCACCACCACCCGGACCCGGGCTTCCGTCTCGATCTGCACCGGTTCAGGGGGAAGTTCCACCACCGTGCCGATTTTGCCGAAATAGGGGGCACGGATGATCCGGACCCGACGTCCCTTTTCCAGCACGCCGGTGTGGTGCTTTTTCTCCTCCTCGGCCACCCGGGCGGGGTCTTCGTCCGGATAGGAAACGATCACCTCCGGGCGGATCACACCCGCACGGATCTGGGTGGCTCCGTTCATGGACGCGGGCTTACCATTCAGTTTCTGAAACAATGCAAAGGTTCGTTGGGCCATCGCAATGTTGCCAAACCCTTCCGTGATCACCAGAGTGAGCCCCACGTCCTCGTTCCCGGTGATGGCCACACCGATATCATAGCCCAAGAAATCCCGGAGTTCCCGGCTGTCCATTCCTCCCACCACCACACCGCGGGCTCCGGCCTCCCGCGCCGCGCGAAGAGCCTCCGCCGTGACGAAACTGCCCCCGATCAGAATCTTCCCGGAGGCATCCGGAGGGATCCGGTCCGGAGTGAGCGGCGTGTCCGGACCGTCCACCACCACCTGAAGTTCCCCCAGCACCTCACCGCCGATCCCGAAAATCCCCTGGACCATGCTTCCCACCGTGGTGACCACCACGCCTTCGTCCGGGATCACCTCGGTCACCGTGCCGTCCACATAGGCGATGACCTCCACCGGAATGGGGGGCTCCCGGAGCATGACCTGACCGGTCACATCCGAGATGGACTCGATCGTTCCGGTGGCGGGGGAGGTCACCGAGCGCTTGAACAGAAATCCAAAGAGCCCCGGGGTTTGGGCAATCACCTCTCCCCGTTCCACCCGGTCCCCCTCTTTTTTCAGCATGAACCGGCGCACTTCCTCCGGGGGGACGGCCAGAAGGCCCGCCATGTTGATGGGCACCACGTTGCCGGGAAGTTCTGTGCGGGCCACCACATCCCCCGCACGGACCCGGTCGCCCTTTTTGACCAGCACATCGCCCTTGAGCGGCAGGCGGCGTTCTTTCACCACCACCGTTTTTTCCGCGACTTTCAATCCGGGTGTGTATGCGTGAGCCATGTTGCGTCCTCCTTATCCTGCACCCACCAGGGTGGTCTCACCCCGCTCGAAGGCTTGCACCAGTTCCCGGTAGCGCTCCAGCGGATACACTTCCAGACTCTCAATCCAGGAGGAGAGCATGGCCACCCGATCGTGGGGGTCCGTTGGAATGGCCAGGGGGCGGCCCCTGCAGTCAAACACAAGCCCCACCACGCCGCCGGAGAGCTCCACTTCCCGGCGCTTGCCCCTGCCTTCACCCACATCAAACCCCCGGGCAGGTTCCAGAACGGCCTTCACCTTTTCACCCACAGGCAGAGGAAGGCGACGAATTTCCCCGAATTTCAGAGAGAGCTGTTCACTGTGACCGTCGGCATAGGTGAGGGTCACATCCAGACAGGGCGAACCGGGTTTAGCCCGGCCCACGGGCGCAACCGCCGTTCCAATCCGGACCAGACAATCCCGGAAAAACACCTCCATGGCGGCCTGCTCGTTCACCTTCGCCAGCACCCCCAGGTGAGGCATCATGAAAATGGAGTCCACTGTGAGCTCTGTCACCCCTTCCGGCTCAAAGGCGTCCAGCATCATGAGGGCCGACTGGACCCGACGGGGGGCGTGAGACAGCACCCCACCGGAACCGATGAGGAGATCCAGGGCCATCAGATTCACAAGGCTCCGTCCGGTTCCCGTCTGGGCAAAGGCTTCCGAAATATCCCGGGCCTGCTGCACCCCTTTGAGCGTCACCGCCATGGCTTTGTGGTGCTCAAAAGCGAGACGTAGGGCCTCCCGGGCAATGGCCTGCTCAATAATCAGGGCATCCAGGGTCTGGGGAATGGTGGTGGGACGGATCATCTTGTTGCGGATGCGGTTCTGCACCTCTCCCTCGTCCATCTCAAAGGGCACCCACCGCATCACGTTCTCCATCCCGGCTTCCACCAGCACGTTGGAAACGGAATAGCTCATCCCCAGGTTGGCGGACACCGTCCGGTTGAAGATGGGCTCTCCCGAGGGATCCTTGAACACGCTGAACACATCGGTGGTGGCACCTCCGATGTCCACACCCACCACCTGGAGATCGTATTCCCGGGCCACCCGCTCCACCAGATACCCCACCGCACCGGGTGTGGGCATGATGGCGGTATCCACGAGCTTCATGAGCTTGTTGTAGCCCGGAGCCTGCTGCATCACGTGTTCCATGAAGAGGTCGTGGATCTTTTCCCGGGCGGGTCCGAGATTTTCCCGCTCCAGCACCGGCCGGATGTTGTCCACGATATACAGATCCACCCGATCGCCCAGGATCTTCCGCACCTCTTCCCGGGCGTCTTTGTTCCCGGCGTAGATCACAGGGAGTTTGTAGGTGGAACCAAAACGGGGTTTGGGATCGGCTGCCCGGATGATCTCGGCCATCTCCACCACGTGTTTCACCGTGCCGCCGTCCGTTCCTCCCGCAAGAAGGATCATGTCGGGGCGGAGCCGGCGGATCAGGGCGATGCGCTCGTGGGGAAGGCGCCCGTCGTTGGTCGCGATCACCTCCATCACGATGGCCCCGGCGCCCAGCGCGGCTCGTGCAGCACTCTCGGCCGTCATGGACTTCACCACCCCCACCACCAGCATCTGGAGTCCACCGCCTGCAGAGGACGTGGACACATACAGGTCCGTTCCCGTGCGCTCGTCTTTCCGGGGCTTCAGAATCCGGGTCTTCTCCGTATCCTCAAGGAGTTTGAGGCCCGTAAGCTCTTCCAGCTCATGGATGGCGTTCCGCACACCCACCGTCACATCCTCAAAGGGCTTTTCCACGGTGGTGGGAGCCTCTCCCCGGGCCACCAGGCGATACCCTTCGTCGGTTTTCTCGATCAGAATGGCTTTGGTGGTTGTGCTGCCACAGTCCGTTGCAATGACACGGTTCAGCTCTTTCATTCCACCACCTCCTCCGTCTGGGGTCTCACTCGCACCCCGCTTTTGAGGTTGGAAAAGAGGGGCACCAGGAACATGGGGGCCAGCAGGGTGGTGATCATGGTCATGAACACGGCCACCCCGTAAATATCCTGGGGAATCGCACCCCGGGAGAGGGCCACCCCCGCCACGATCAGGGCCACCTCACCCCGGGGGAGCATCCCGATTCCGATCCGGGTGGCCCCGAGCAGATTAAACCCGGAAGCCAGGGCCGGCAGGCCGCACCCCAAAACCTTTCCGATCACGGCCAGGAGGGTGAGCACCACCCCGAAGGCCAGGGCGTGGGTGGTCTCCGCTGGATTCACCAGCATTCCCATCACCACAAAGAACACCGGGACGAGGACGTGCCCCAGCCCCTCCAGGTGATGGAGAAGCTCTTCGGCATAATCGGTTTTGGACAGGGCGAGACCGGCGGCATAGGCACCGATGATCATGGCCAGACCGAACATCTCGGCAATGGCTGCGAACAGAAGCCCCATGGCAAAGGCCAGGGCCACGGCAGCCCCCGGTGATTTCAGGGCTTTGAGCCAGCGAACGTACGGTTCGGCCAGCAGAAGCCCCACACCCAGGAGAACCACCCAGATCCCGGCGGCCTTGAAGGCGATCCATCCAGCCTGGGCGATGGAAACGTTCCCGTGCTCCGCAATGGACAGCACGATGGCCAGGACCAGAATGCCCAGCACGTCATCCACCACCGCCGCCGCCAGAATGGTCACCCCTTCCGGCGTGTTGAGACGCTTGATGTCCGAGAGGACACGGGCGGTGATGCCCACAGAAGTGGCCACCATGGCTGCCCCGATGAACAGGGCCTCCGGATGGGTCCAGGTGGGTGTGAGTCCCCAGATCTGGGTGAGAAAGGCGCCGAAAAAGAAGGGAAAGATCACGCCGCCCACCCCCACGAGCACCGCGGGACGCAAATAGAGAAAAAACTGCTCCAGGTCCGTCTCCAGGCCCGCGAGGAAAAGGAGGAGAATCACGGCGAGCTGAGCGATGGCATAAAGTTCAGTGGACACGGGGATGTTCCCGGGATGAACCGGGAAGAGAACACCCAGACCCGGGATGTGGATCTGGCCCCCCAGCATATAGGGGCCGATCAGGATCCCCACCACCAGCTCGCCGATCACCCCAGGTTGCCTGAGCACTCGTTCCGTGAACTCACCCGCAAGTTTCGCCGCAAAAAGGATCACCCCCAGCTGAAAGGCCAGGAGGACCATGGCATGGGCCACCGATCCCTCGCCTCCAGCCGCTGCAACAATCAAGGAGAAAAGGGACTCCATTGAATTTAACCTCCTGTGAGAATGCGTGAGATATCCTGGAAGGTAAGAACCAGCATAACCAGGACGAGAAAAGCGATCCCCACCATGTTGATGGCCGCCTGAACCCGCAGAGGAAGCCGGCGGCGGGAGAAAATCTCCAGAAGGAGAAACACCACGTGTCCTCCGTCCAGAACAGGAAGAGGCAGGAGATTGAGGAGTCCAAGGTTGATGGAGATCAGAGCAAGAAGGCTCAGGAAGGGAAACAGCCCCACCTCCGCGCTCTCCCCGATCACCTTCCCGATCATCACCGGACCCCCCACGTCCTTCGTGGACACCTCCCGCCGGATGAGCTTCACCAGTCCCCCCACCACCTGACCTGCCGCCCGGATTGAGCGCTCCCAGGCCATGCGAGCCCCTTCAACGAGGGACAACCGGCGGGTCTGGGTGAGAGCCACCACACCCAGAAACCCCTTGGTGGGATCGTCGGGCATGGGCTCGGGAACCACCGTCACCGAAAGGGTATCGTTCCCGCGGAGGACCAGAAGTTCCAGCGGTATGCCGGGAGACGAGACCACAAAGTCTCCCATCTCATGCCACCAGCGAATCCGGTGACCGTTGACCGCAAGGATCCGGTCCCCGGGGCGAAGACCCGCAAGATCGGCGGGTTTGCCCGGAATCACCCGGGCGATGACAGGGGGAAGGGCAGGCTGGATCCCCAGATCCGAAATCTCCGCAACCGGTGCATGGAGACGGAGGGTATCCTGACCCCGGAGCACGGTCACAAAAAGAACGGAATCCTCCCGGGTGGCATGGAGGAAAAATTCCATGAAGGTCGACCAGCCCCGAAAGGGCTCCCCGTTCACCTCAAGGATCTGGTCACCCGGCTGAAGGCCCGCCTGGGCGGCCCAGGAGGAAGGGGCTACCTTCCCCACCGTGTTGCCGGGGAGCTCTGAAAGCCCCACCAGGCTATAGGCCCCCCAGTATAGCAGAAATCCCAGAAGAAGATTGGCCAGAGGTCCCGCAAGCACAACGCCGAGACGCACCCAGGGGGGGCGGGAAAGGAACCCGCCGGGCTCCTCCTCATCGGTCTCCCCGGCCATATGGACGTACCCCCCAAAGGGGATGGCCGAAACGGCGTATTCCGTTTCGCCCCTGCGGATGCGAAGGAGTTTGGGACCAAAACCGATGGAAAAGGTTCGGACACGAATGCCCCCCGCACGAGCCGCGAGGAAATGTCCGAGCTCGTGGATCAGGATCAGGAGACCCAGTCCGAAAACCGCGCCAATCCAGAAAATCACAGGGTTATTGTACAGCCTTCCATGGGGTCCAACAAGGTCCCACCCCTGAAGTTCACCCATGAGTTCGGACACCCGGGAAGAGGGATTGGATGAACGTGTGGTGGACACGTTGAATCAAGGATCTCCATTCTTTGAGCGGCAATCGCCATTTCTTCTCAAGCAGGATAAAAGGTCCGGAAAAGCGTTCCCATCTTGCAGAGCCTGTACGACGGAGAAGTTCCTGACGCACCTCTCCTCCAAGAAGCAGCACAATGCCGTAGATCAGGAGCAAAAATCCTACCAGCTTTTCCATCACCGCTTGTTTCTTGCTCATCACATCTCCCAACCCCAGCAGGCTTTTCATGTCCCAAAACGTCCTCAATCTCCATCCGCCTGCGGTACAACCGCAGCGCTTCTTCAGGCTCCAGTGTGGTCATCAGCCACAGGGGTTCCTTCTGGCCCCACTCCCACACCCCGATAACGTTGACCTCCACTTCCCCACGGTATCGCAGCCCCCGAAAGACCACTTTTTCTCCAACAGGACATGTGAGATGGACCTTTCGTCCCTCGGCGTCCAGAAAAACCGGAGGACGGGATCCCATTCTCAAGCGGATCACGAAATTCATCCCCGCTTCCCGCAGATGGCGCAGGAGAGTCGTATAGCTGAATTCCCGGTCCATCACAAGGGGACGATTTCCAGAGAACCTTCCAGGAAAGAAGCGTCTGGATGTGGACGGCATTTCGCGAGCTTCCCGTATCTTTGAAGGTTCTTGAAGAGAAGGTGGTCATGGCAAAGGGGATGGCGCGTCCTCGCAGAGGGGCGGCGAGAACGAGGAGCCAGAAGCCGCGGGTTTTGCCATCTTTCAGGGTTCCGACGTATTCTGTCTTGCGGGCCTGGGGTCTTTCGATTTCGGTGACGTCAGCGATCACGAAGGGAGCGGTTTCGGGGAAAAGCCTCCAGAGGGTTTCATGGGGATTAAAATGTTCGAGGAAGCGCTGGATACGCTTATACGCGGCGCTTTCAGAAACGCCTTTCATCTTGCGAGCCATGGAAGAGATCCGGAGTGATCGGGCTTCCAGGAGAGCATATCCGATTTCCGTTGCTCGTTCTGCAAAGCGAGGATCCGGAAAAAGAACTTGCATGAACGACTTCAGGGGTATAAACTTCCTCATGGGGATCCTCCTTTCTTTTCGTTGTTTCTTGTTCAGAAGGGAAAGTATACAGCTTTCCCCCGGAGGATCCCCACCTCCCTTTCACCCCTGTCCGAACTCTTGTCCGGAGGTCAGTGCGTGGTGTTGATGCTCCTTTCAACAGGGTGTACAATACCGCCCAACTCCAGCGATTTTCAGCCACGGGAGCACAGAACGATGATCGTCTCGATGCAGAAGGTGGAGATTGTGGGTCGTTTATCGGCCCTGAATGACGTTCTGGATCGTCTTCAGCAAACGGGACAGGTTCACCTGGACACCATCCGGCGAGAGGAAGTGGAACCCGTGTCCCTCACCGATTCGGAGCGGACCTTGCTCGGTCGTCTTCGTCACCAGCACCGCCTTCTTCAGGAAATCGCCAAAGACTTCCCCCTGTCTCCTGCCCCCCGCGGGTTCCGGGATGGCGTGGACACCTGGCTTTCCCGTCTTGAGGAACTCTCCGAAACGCTCTCCCGCGAGCTCCAGATGCGCCACCGCTTGCTGGACGAACAGGCGGACCTGAACAACTATGCCCGGGCCCTTGAGGTCCTCACCGCCAATCTTTCACCGGAGGCCGCCCCTCTGGTCTTCACCATTTCCCGCGCCGAGAAGACCGGAAGCGTTCGCCTGGCGAGGGAACTGCTTGCCGAACTCGGGGTGGAGGACGGGGATCGGATCTCGGTTGTGGAGATGCGGGGAGAACGTGTGCTTCTGCTCGTCCAGGTGCCTCCGGACCTTGCGGAAACCGTCCATAATCGTTTTCGGGAGGAGGGGTTTGCAGACCTTCGCCTCCCCGTCGCCTATGAGTCCGGACAGTTCCGCCAGGCCCTCCAGGCCGTTCTTACCCGCCTCCAGGAGATTCCCCGGGAACTGGAAGCTGTGGAAGGCCGGGTGAAGGAATTGCTCCAGAAGGAGGGAGATTTCCTCGGCCGGGCATGGCGCAGTATCCTGGACTGGATTGCCTTTTATGAGGCCAAAGAGCGCTTTCCCCGGAAAACCCGCTGGAGCTTTGTGATCCAGGGCTGGGTTCCCAAACGGGACGTCCCTTCTCTGGTGAACGATCTCAAGCACACGTATGGGGATCAGGTGGCGATCACCGCGCGGGATCCCCTTCCCCAGGAATATCCCCATGTTCCCGTGATTCTGGAGGGGCCGGCTCTCATCCGCCCCATCCAGAAGGTGCTCCCCCTCTATTCCCCGCCCGTGTATGGAACCATCGATCCCTCGGGCTATCTTCTGATGTTCTGGCCGGTGTTTTTCGGATTCATGCTGGGCGACGCGGGATACGGTGCCCTCGGAGCCCTGCTCTTTCTCTTCCTTCTGGGTCGTGCCCGTTCCGCCCTGCTCAAGAGTGTGGCCAAACTCTATCTCTGGGCCATGTTCTGGTCCATCGTGTTCGGTATCCTGTATGGCGAGGTGTTCGGCGACCTGGGGACCAAAGTGCTGGGACTTCAGCCCATCATGATGCACCGCATCCACGAGGTTGGGGCCCTTCTTGCGATTTCCGTTCTGTTCGGCATCATCCAGGTCCTGCTGGGCCTTGCCCTGGGTGTGGTGAACCACTCCCGGCTGGGCCACCGGGATCACGCTTTCACCGAGGCCTTCCGGTTTGTGGGGCTTCTGGGCCTGGTGTTCATGGTGATCCTGCCCATTCTCTCCGTGGTGGTGAAGGTTCCCCTCCCCTTCTGGCCGCTCTTTTATGGGGGTCTGGCTCTCTTCCTGATCGCGGCGGTGGGTGTGGTGAAGTTCCACGGGTTCGTGGCACCCATTGAAATTCTCTCGGCGATGGGGAACGTGTTCTCCTATGCCCGGTTGATGGCTGTGGGGCTGGCTTCGGCCATTCTGGGAGAGGTGGCCAACATCCTCGCCGGGATGACGGGGTTTGTGCTCACCGTGGCCCTGGTGGGCGTGCTCTTCCACCTGATGAACACCTTTCTCGGAATCTTTGACCCGACGGTGCAGGGAACCCGACTCCAGCTCGTGGAGTTTTTCTCCAAGTTTTACTATCCCAATGGGGTGCTGTACAAGCCGTTTCGCAAATCGACGGCATGAACACACATTGAACAAGGAGGTTGCAATGCTGCGTCACATCCTTCGCATGGTCGCAACAACCCTGGCCCTGCTTGTGGTGGTGGGGGTGGCCGCTGCGGCCGAAGCTGCTGGAGCCGGCGGTGCAAGCTGGGGCAAAGCGATGGCGGCCGCCATCGCCATCGGTCTTCCCGCCATTGGAACGGGGTATGCCCAGGCCAAGATCGGTGCCGCGGGCGCTGGAGCCCTGGCGGAACGTCCTGAGGTGGCCGGGAACGTGATCGTGCTTGTGGCGATTCCGGAAACGGCCGTGGTTCTCGGGCTGGTGATCGCCGCCCTCATCATCTTCGCCGCGTGATGACGCTCACATCCTATATCAACCGTCTCATTGAGGATAAGGTGGACGTGATCCTCCGGGAGGCCCGACGCCAGGCGGAAGAACGCCTGGCCCGGGCCTCCCGGGAACTTGAAGTGCTGGAGCAGGAGGCCCTCAAACGGGCAGAGCAGAGGGCCCAGGTGGAGCGCGCCCGCCAGGATGCCCAGGTCCGCCGGACACTGAAAGAACGGCTTCTCCAGATTGAGCATGCGGTGGTGAACCGGTGCGTGGAAGAGGCCCGGAAACGCCTGGAAGGAGCCTATCGCGAGAAACGTGTGTCCCTTCTTCCCCGTCTCGCCCGGGAAATCCTGGACCTCCGGCAGGGGGAGGAACCGGTCATCCTCCGGGTCCACCCCGAGGATTACCCCGTTCTCCAGAAAGCCATCCAGGACAACAACGTCCGGGTGGAAGCCGATTCCGGGGTCCAGGGTGGGGTGGTGGGCGAATTCCCGGAGCGAGGCCTCCGGGTGTCCAACACCCTGGCGTCCCGGCTTGAGCGGGCCCGGGATCTCCTCCTTGAGCATTTCTATGAGGTGATCCTGCCCGGAGAGGATCTGGAGGCCCTTGCCTGATCGGCCCCGTCGGTTCTCCGTGGTCACGGTGAGCTATTCCTCTCATGCTCACCTCACCTTTCTCCTCTCCCATCTCTCTGAGCAATTCGCCTCCTGGATCGCGGAAATGGTGATCTGGGAAAATGGAACGGCCGGCCCCCTTCCGGAAACGCCTTTCCCCCTCACCCACATCCGGAGCCCCCGGAACGTGGGGTTCGCCCGGGGGGTGAATGGGGCCGTTCGTGCCCTTCAGCATGAAACCACCCCCCTTCTCCTTTTGAACCCGGACGCCTATCCCGTGTCTGCCGATTTCTTTGACGTGCTGGGGGATGCCCTGGACCACCCCCGGGTGGGTGCCGTGGCCCCTCTGGTGAAATATCCCGACGGAACCCCGCAGATCACGGTGAAGCCTGATCGTTCCGCTCTCCAGGAGCTTTTTCTGGCCCGAACCAGCCTGTTTTCCTGGATGGTCCCCTCCGACATGCGTGTCCTGCCCCCGGAAGGGCCGGTGGAGGTGGTGACGGGTTCGGTGCTCGCCCTCCGGCGGGACGCCTTCACGGCGGTGGGGGGGATGGACGAGCGTTTTTTTCTCTTTTATGAAGACCACGACCTCTCCCGCCGGCTCCGGCAGGCCGGGTGGATCCTGCTGTTTGTCCCCCGGGCGGTCGCCGTTCACCAGCAGGGAGGGAGTCGGGGAAAACGGGCCCTGTGGTCCCAGTTTCAGAAAATCAAGTCCGGGATGCGTTTTGCACGGAAATGGGAGCCCTGGCCCCCGGGTGTGCTGGAAATGGGGCTTGTGCTGGGGGCCGGGGTGTATGCCTTCCTGGATTTCCTGGGCATCTCGTTCATGAAGGAGAAACGACATTGGAAAACCTCGAGAAGCAGTTTGAGCGGCACCTCTCCCTCATCCAGCGCCTGAGGGAGGGGATCCGGTCGGTGATCGTCGGCCAGGACGACACCGTGGAGGAAGTGCTGTCTGCCCTCTTCGCCGGAGGGCATGCCCTGATTGTGGGGGTCCCGGGGCTTGCCAAAACCCTTCTGGTGAAAACCCTGGCGGCCCTGATGGACCTCAAGTTCTCGCGGATCCAGTTCACCCCCGACCTGATGCCCCTGGATATTCTGGGGACCACCCTCATCGAGCAGGATCCCGAGACGGGAGAAAAGCGGTTCCGGTTCGTTCCGGGCCCCGTGTTCGCCCACGTGATCCTGGCAGACGAAATCAACCGAACCCCGCCCAAAACCCAGTCGGCTCTGCTGGAGGCCATGCAGGAGCGGAAGGTGACGGTGGAGGGGAAGACCTTCACGCTGGAAGACCCCTTCTTCGTGCTGGCCACCCAGAACCCCATTGAGCAGGAAGGGACCTATCCCCTTCCGGAAGCCCAGCTGGACCGGTTTCTGTGTGAAATCCGGATGGGCTATCCCACCGAGGAAGAAGAGCGGGAAATCCTTCGCCTCACCACCCGGGAGTTTGAACGCCCCATGCCGGAACCCGTGGCCCACCGGGAGGACATCCTGGCCCTTCAGGCCTTTGTCCGGGAGATGCCCTTTCCCGAACACCTTCTGGAAGGCGTGGTTCGGCTGGTGCGGGCCACCCGACCGGGTTCCCCGGAAGCCCCGGAATCAGTGAACCGGTATGTGGCTTTCGGCGCCGGTCCCCGGGCGGGTCAGGCCCTGATTCTTCTTGCGAAAGCCCGTGCGCTGGTGCAGGGCCGGGCCGTTCCCACCCGGGAGGACGTGGAACGGATGACCCTTCCCGCTCTCCGGCACCGGATCACCCTGAATTTCCGGGCCGAGGCCGAGGGCGTGCGCAGTGACGATCTGGTGAAAGAACTTCTGGGGCGGGACTTTTTCACGCCCTGAGGGAGAAAATTCCTTTCTCCGGTGGCCTTATACCACCAGGCACAGAGTATTTCAAGTTCAGGTGTTCCTCCCTCCCCCAGCCCCTCCCACCAGGGGAGGGGACATCATACCCTGATTCCCGAGAGGACTTGCCCGGAGACCTGTAATATTTTTCGGGGCCCCCTCGGCGTTTCCGTAGGGAAACGCCGAGGGGTGTCTTTTCGGGGTCCCCCTGCGGTTTTCTCCGGAAAACCGCAGGGGGATAAAAACACCGCGGGGCGCCCGATGGGCGCCCCGCGGCCAGGAGGGTGCCGTCCTTAATGGGATGGGGTCACACCGGCTGCGTGAAGCAGCTCGTGGATGAAATGCTCCTCGGGGACCAATCCTTCAAACTCCACGCTGTCGTTGATCACCGTCTTGGGCACACCATAGACGTTGTATTTCGTTCCCAGCTCCGGAAACTCCGACACCTCCACCATATCCGCCCGGATGTTGTCGTTGGCAAGGGCCGCCGCATGGGCCATATGCACCATGGACGGGCAATAGGGGCAGGTGGGCGTCACAAACACCTGGATGTGCACGGGGGTGGTCACATCCTTCAGGTGCTCCAGGGCGTGTTCGGAGAGGTTGGGTTTCCGGCGGGACACCATGATCAGGTCTTCGATGAGGGCGGAGAACTCATAGCCGGAGGGGATGCCAAAGCCGCGCACCCCGTAATCCTTCTCCGTGCCATCCTCCTCCACAGCCAGGATCGCCCAGCCGGGGGCCTTGTCAATGCCGTATTTCCCGGCGAGTTCTTCGTCGTTCACCAGGCTGTGCACCTCCACCTCGATCTTCCCATCCGAAAGTTCCGCGACTTCGCGGAAAAGGGCTTCGGTTTCGGTGCAGAACTGACAGTTCAACTTCTGGGTGAACAGCCTGACCCGCACCCTCTGGTCAAGCTTTTCCCCAAACATCTCGCGCACCTGCGCGCGCACGTCATCCGGCAACAGCCGCATCTCAAACCTCCTTGCTGAGTTGGTTTTCAATGAACGCTTTGGCTCGCTCCAGATACTGGAGCGTTGAGGTACAGCAGTGCTGGAGATATTCCCGACCCCGATCGCTCAACCGGTAGACCTTCCGGGGCCGCCGTCCTTCTTCCACTTCCCAGGCACATTCCAGGAGCCCTTCCTTCTCCATGTCCCGGAGTTTCCGATACACCTGCGTGGCACTCCGGGTGAGGAGCCCCTGCTCCTCAAGGATTTTGACCACCTGATACCCGTGGGTGGGCTCCCGCAGGAGCACAAGCAGGATGCAGATTTCCTCAACTTCCAGACGGTCTCTGTCCAGCATGCCTGTAGTATACACCCCCAATCCGAAATTGTCAACATGATGAAAATATTGCGCCCCCGGAGATCATCGGGGCAGCCGTCGGACCCCCCGGGTTTTTTGCACGACCGGAGGTCCGACGGCAAAATGGTTCACAAACGCGACCTTAAAACCTCGTGGGGACCCCGGCGAAAAAACATCCTGAAAAACCGTAAAATTTTTGGAGTTTATTGGGGTCCCCGCAAAGTTTCGCCAGAAACTTTGTGGGGTGAAACTTCCGAGCCTACCTATTAGGGATTGAAAGAGCCACCCCATGAGGTTTTCCACACCAAAAACCTCGTGGGGACCCCGACTGAGAACAAATACTTTGAAAACTGCAAATTTTTGAGATTTATCGGGGTATTCTTCCGAGCCTACCTATAAGGGATTGAAAGTGCCACCCCATGGAGTTTCCAACACCAGAAACTCCATGGGGACCCTGTCAGTTCCTGGAAAACGCTCCATTTTTTGGGAGTCCCCACGCGATTCCGAAAGGAATCGTGTGGGGTGTTTTTTTTCGGGGTCCCCGCGACGTTGCGAAGCAACGTCGTGGGGTGATAGTGTCGGGGTCACCATGCGGTTTTCCAAAGAAAACCGCATGGGGTGGAAAAAGACGATGCGAGCGCCAGCCTGTATAGTTTAAACCACCCCGAAACCGTCACCCTTTCGCGGAAGGAGGCCTGCAAACCATGAACGGATGGATCCGTGTTTTCGGGACGATCTTCGCCTTCGGGGCGCTCGTGTCGTGCTCCCTGCTTCCCTGGCGGCGTCCGCCCCTGCCCGAAGATCCCAACGCCCGTCTTCGTTATGCCGAAACCGCTCTCCATTCCGGCAAACCTGCGGAAGCCGCCCGGGTGCTCTCGGACTTTGTGATCCGGTATCCCACCCATCCCGAAACCGAACGGGCGGAGGCGCTCCTCGTCCAGGCCTATCTTGAAAGCGGCGCGGTGGACGAGGCGCTGGCAGAGGCGGACTTTTATCTCCGGAATTTTCCCCGGGGCGCCCATTACGAACAGGTCTGGCTTTTCAAACTCCAGGCCATGTGGCGCAAAACGCCCCGGGTGGAACGGGATCAGGCACCCACACGGGATCTCCTTGCGGAACTGGACCGCTTTCTCTTCCGCTGCCAGACTCTGTGTGAGGAAGCCCGGGCTTTGCGGGCGAAGGTGGTGGACAAACTCGCCCACCGCCGGTTCCTTGAAGCCACCGTCTATCACAAACTCCGTCGGCCTGAGGCCGAACGGATTTATCTTGAACTCCTCCTCAAAGAGTTCCCCCAAAGCCGGTGGGCGGATTCCGCCCGCGCCCGTCTTGAACGTCTGAATTCTTCCCGTTCCTGACATGGATCTTTCGCAGTTTCCCTGCGGGAAGGTGTTTCTCGAACTCCATGAGCCCGTGGCCCTTGTGGGTGGGGGCATCCGGGATGTGCTCCTCGGAGAGCGTCCCCAGGACCTGGACGTGGTTCCCCTCCGGGAAGACCCTGAACGATTTGCCGGGCGGCTTGCCGACAGGGTGCGCCGGCGGGTGGTGGTCCTCTCGGAAGAGCACCGGGAATACCGGATTCCCTGCAAGAACGGGTGGGTGGACATCTCCGGTCTCCGGGCGTCCACCCTGAGGGAAGACCTTCGCCGCCGGGACTTCACCGTGAACGCCATCGCCTTTCGCCTTCCGGAGGGACGGTGGGTGGATCCCTTCCGGGGCCGGGAGGATCTCACCCGGCGGGTGCTCCGAACCCCACGCCTTCGCAACTTTCTGGACGATCCCCTCCGGATTCTCCGGGGACTCCGCCTTGTGGCCCAGCACGGGTTCTGGGTGGAGGCCTCCACCCTTCAGGCCATGATCCGGTATGCATCGGAGCTTCCCCGGGTGGCTCCCGAACGCATCCGGATGGAACTCCTTCGCCTGGCAGCCGGCGAAATGGCCGACCGTGCTTTCCGTCTGGGCTTTGAAAGCCGAATTCTGGACAGCGTGCTTCCCGAAGTGGCCGCCCTCCGGGAGGTTCCCGAAGTGGACGTGCTGGACCACACCCTCACCGCCCTCCATTATCTCGTTCGGGATCTCACCTTCCCCGAGCTTGCCCCCTGGGCATCTCTGGAACACGATCCGGGAGAGATCCCCCGGAACCTCCTGGTTCTCGGGGCCCTCTTTCACGACGTGGGCAAAAAAGACACGTACAGCCGGGATGAAAAGGGAATCCACTTCTACGGGCACGATCGCCTGGGGGCCCGCCTGACCCGGAAACGCCTGGAAGTCCTCCGCTTTTCCCGGGACGAACAGGACTGGCTGGCTTCCTTTGTGGAACGCCACATGTATCCCCATCTCCTCGCCCACAGCCGGGATCGAACCCCCCGGGCGGTGGCCCGGTTCATTCGCAAAACCGGAGATCTTCTGTTCCCTCTCCTGTATTTCGCCATCGAGGACGCCCGGGCCTCGCCCCATGTGGGCGGGGGCATCCAGGACCACCTTCAGCTCTTTCAGGAAGTGCTGGACATCTTGCACGCCCGGAAAAACCGCCCGCCCCGTTTGATCACCGGTCATGATCTTCTGGCCATGGGCTATCCCCGGGGCCCCCTTTACCGGAAAATCCTCACGGAAGTGGAAGAGCGGGTCCTGGCCGGCGAACTCACCACCCGGGACGAGGCCCTGGCCTGGGTGCGCACCCACTATCCCCTGCACAGCGATGAAACGACCTGAACCCCTGGTGATCCAGAAAACCGGAAGGGGGAGCCTGGTGTTCCTTCACGGAGCCGGCGGCAACCACTCCGTCTGGTTCCCCCTCTCCCGGATGGACTGGCCCCTGGACGTGGTGCTCCTGGACCTTCCCGGCCACGGACGCCTGCGAGATCATTCTCCCCTCCTGTCTCCGGAAGAGGCGTTCTCATGGCTTGAAGGTGTGCTCCGGGACCTTCCCGAACCCCGGGTGGTGGTGGGACATTCCCTGGGCGGTGCCCTGGCCCTCGGTGCGGCGCCGCGTATCCGGCTTGCGGGCGTGGTGGCCGTGGCCAGCGCACTGCGGTTTCCGGAACGCACCTCGCCGGGTCCGCCGAACATCGCCTGCCGGCGCCTTTTCCACCGGCCGGACTTCCGGAGGCGGTGTGAAGAGCATTTCGCCCGTTTTCTGGATCCCCGGACGGTGGAGGCCGATCTGCGTCTGGCCTCTCAACTGGACCTCCGGCCCGTGGCTCCCCGGGTCACCCCGCCCGTTCTCCTTCTCTGGGCGCGCCACGACGCTCTTCTCCCCTATTCCCTTGCGCTGGAGGCCCGAAACCTCCTGCCGGATGCCCGGCTTGAGGAAATCCCCGGAGGGCATATGGTGGTGCTGGAACATCCCGACCGCGTCACCGACGCCCTCCGGGCCTTTCTGGAGGAGATTCTTTGACGAAGCCCGCCTGGCTTGCTCACCTGCCCCGCTTTCTGGATGACCGGCCCATTCACCCCTGGCCCGATGTTACTCTACGCAGGGAGGCAGGCATCCTGGTTCCCCTGGGCGTGGATCCCGATGGGGGCGTGCATCTCATCTTCACCCGGCGAAGTCCGGACCTTGCCATCCATGCGGGGCAGATCTCCTTTCCCGGAGGCCAGCGGGAGCCGGGCGAAACCCTGGAAGAGGCGGCCCTGCGGGAAGCGGAGGAAGAGATCGGTCTTCCACCGGAAGCGGTGCGTCTCCTGGGTCCGCTGGGGAAAACCTTCTCCCCCTTTGACATCGCCGTTCAGCCCTTTGTGGGTCTCGTGGACCTTCCCCACCCCTTCTCGCCCAATGAAGAAGTGGCCGAAGTGCTGGTGATCCCCCTGGAAGCGGTGGAACGGGGGCGTCCCCGGGTGGTGGTGTGGCAGGTGTATGGGGTGGTGGTGCCGCTTTTTTCCTATCGGGTCGGAAAGAACGTGATCTGGGGCATGACGGGCCGGGTGGTGGCCGATCTTCTCATGCGGATTCGCCGTGCCCGGCAGGCCGTGTCCCCATCTTCCCGCCACTGAGGCGTTCTGTCTCTTTTTCCCGCAGAAAAGAGGCCCATCTCCGAGCGGTTTTGGAGAAGCAGATACGAACGGCACGAGCGGGTTTATTGCCTGGGCGGACAGCACGTGGAATCACATTCCGTTCGGCACCGGAACGAATGCCATCTTGAAGTTCCAGTTATGGTCGGGGAGGGGGGCTTGAAGTTTCGTGGAGAGACATTTAGGATTTGACACGGGGGGATAATGATGCGCAGACGATGGACGCTGGCTTCTCTTCTTCTTTTGGGTAGCCTCTGCCATTCACCCACCTGTCCGGATGTAGGGCAATCTTCCGAAAAACCCGGTCGAGTCATACCTTTTCCCGAAAATGCAGGCTTTATGGCCATGATAGGTGATCCGTAAGGACGGGAGGAAGAGATGAGGAAGGGCCTGGTTCTGGTGTTTCTGGCGGCAGGACTATCCGGAAGTCTTTGCCAGAAACCCACCGAAGAGGAGATCGTCACCGAACTTCCGGGTGTGAAACAGCTACAAAAGGAATGCGGATGGGTTGACAGTCTACTTCCTCCCAATTTCCCGCGCTACTATATCCAAGGAAGGTGCACGGGAAACATCTGGCGCTCTCCACATGTTTACACGCTTCTTAGTAACCCTGGAGGAAGTTTTGGAGACGGAGGGTACGCATACGGAGTGTACCGCTACACTTTGACAGATGATACACTTATCCATGAGGAACGAATATACCCCGTGGGAGATTCCGATACAGCTTATGTCAATCTTTTCGACATTTCTCCCGACGAGCGGTGGCTTGCAGTGACCCTTGGGCGGCTGGAAATGTGGGGAGATTACTGGAGAACCGAGTCCCTCAAAGTCGTCCTGGTGGACCTTCAAACCGGAAGAGAAGACACCCTTCCCTCTCTCTGTTCCCACATGCTGGACCCTCAATTTTCGGAAGACGGGAAGCGGTTGTATGTGTATGGGCGGTACAGCGAATACGATCTCTGGCCCTGTCAGGATGGGAGCATGGAAGGTGTGTGGGTGTGGGATCTTTCGGGAGGGGGATGGATGGGAAAGCTACCGTTGATGAAGGGGGACTGGCGGGGTTCAGCTTACGGGAGTTATATGGTGGAGCGGGACACAGCGTGGTCCAGCTGGGGATGCTGGGAGGGATTTGTTTTTCCCTCTGTGAATCCCTGGGATCGAGACCGTGTGGTAATGACGAGTTATTTTGGCGCCATGATGGGAGGGAGGCTCCTAGTCTGGGAGCGAGGGGAGGGGAAGATTTATGAGGTGGACATTCCAAAATCGGTGTTTTTCCCGTACAACCTGGACAAATGGGGGTCTGTTTTCTTCGCTCCGAAATGGATGAACGAAACCACGCTCGTGGTGTCTCACTGGATCAACGGGGGAGCGGAAGCGGGGGTGGGAGAGAATGGAATCTGGAAGATCGAACGTCCTGAACGATTTTACAAGGAGGTTCAGTCATGTTCACCGTAGGGATGTGGGTCCTTCTTGCCACAGCACCCGCCGAACGAGTGCTGTATCGGGTGTGGAGTGAACGTGATCTGGATACCAGGAATCGAGTCAAGTATATCAGAAACACGGGACTTTCTTTGTGATTCGCCGACTGGCTCAATTTGAAATTTCGAAGAGGTCGATGTAGGATTTCGTGATGATGACGGGATTTGTGTCTCTCCTCCTTCTTTCGGCCCTGCAGGTTCAGGGCGTGGCCGGGAAGAAGGGGGTGATGCTTGTCTTCGACGCCTTCGAGCCCGCAGGCATCCAGGAAGTGGGACTTCTGTTCCTTCTCTCACGGGGGAAATCCTCTGGCGATCCTCTGGCCCGGAAGGTGTGCACCCTTTCGGGGAAAACCTCTCCCATCTGTGCCCGCGCCCACACGGTGAGGGTGAAGCGTTTCCCTCTCCCTCCGGCGAGGCTTCAGGATACGGTGATGTGGGTGATGCGGGATGGGTGGAAGCGCGGGGCGGGAGAGGTGGGGTTGTGGGTTCGGGGAGTGGATGGGAACGTGGAGGTGGGGTGGTTGAAGGAAGGGGTGGGCTTGCAGGTGGTGGGGGACACCTTCCGCTGGCCTTTTGCGGGGTATGATCCGGGGCAAAGTTACACCTATCCATGGGGCGTGTATCCCGATGTGAACGTGCAGTGGTTCAAATTCTGGACATGGGGACATATGTTTGTGACCGAAGTGAAATCGGCGGTGAGTGATGGAAGGCTGTATATGGCGAATGGAGGGGAGGTGCTGGAGATGATGGATGTGGAGACGGGTGAGGTGGTGGATTCGGTGGAGATGGTGTCGAATGTGAATGCAGCGGTGTTGATTGGGGATTCGTTGCTGGTGGTGGCGAGCACGTTTGGGACGCTGGAGCCGGAGAAAGACACGACGCTGAAGCTGTTTCGTTTGCCGGATCTGGAGCTGGTGTGGGGGATGACGGGGTTGAAAGCGGTGCAGTCGGTGATGGTGGTGGGAGACACGATTGTGACGGGAGGAGCAGGAGGGGTGAGGGCGATCACAGTGGACGGGCGGATCATTCAGCGCTGGCCGTTGTTTGGATGGATTCAGGTTCCGGTGCTGGTGTCGGACACGGTGCTGGTGGGATGGGGCGAGGGGGGGAATCTGGTGTTTTACCGGTGGCCCACGGAGGATACGCTGTGGGTGGTGAATCTCAACATTGGAGGTGGGTGGCTTCGGGTGCTGCCTTCCTATCCAGATATCCTATGGGTGATGGAATACAGTGAGCCGTTGTTCGGCCTTGTGCCGGCGAGCCGCCAGATTCTGGAAATCCCTACATCTCCTGAAGTTGCGGTGGCCACGGTGGGATGGCGAGATACGTTGCTGGTGATGGAAGCGTTCTGGGAATGGAACAGTCACGTCCTGGGGAGCACCCTGAAGGTGTGGGTTCCAGAGGGGGAGGGATGGAGGCTCGGCAGAAAGGTGTATATGCACTTGGGAGCGGGAGGAGGAGGACTGCCTGCGCTCAGCGGTTTGGGGGATTCCAGCGGTGCACTGTGGGTCGTCGCGCAATACGGATATGTGGTGGACCCGCAGAGGTTCACGGTAAAACGTTTGGGAGAGATGCCTGGAAATTGGGATGACTGGCAATATGCCGTGCCCACCTCGTTTTTCTATCCGCTGTTCTATAAAGACCTTGTCATTCATGCCAACCGGATGGGGCGGTTTGTGTTGCGGGGGCAGACACAGCCTCCTCCGGGATGGGGGGAGGTGTCTCCGCCTCTCCGGCTGGTTTTCCTTTCCCATCGGGTTCGGGTGGAACACATGCCCGAAGCGTGGGAGGGGGCGTCCTTCTGGCTTCAGGACATGCTGGGTCGCAGGGTGGTTTCGGGAACGGTGCGGGGAAGGGTGCTGGAGGTGGGGCCGTTGAAGCCGGGGATGTATCGCCTTCGCATCGGCAACACCTGGATTCGGAAGGTTGTGGTTTTCTGAAACAGGAGGATGGTCATGAAAAGGGTGGGAGCGCGGGGGTTTGAATTTATGAGGATCTTTCTTTCATTCCAACATGGCAAAACGGTGGAGGGCTCTGATCCTGGTTCGGATGGTTCTTTCTCCTGACATGCGGGAGGAGGAAGGAAAGTGATGAAGCGCTTTGTTCCGGTGCTCGCGCTTTCGCTGATCTTCGGATCCTGTCAATACCTTCCCTTCTGGCCTTTCGGTCGGGAGGAAGAAAAACCGTCGGAAGATGTGGTGCATCTTGCGAGCAACTTCTGTGGCGTGCTCGTGCCCGATCGAGGAAAACTGTACGGTTGCAAATGGTATCGAGATTCAACCTATAACAATGAACTCACCCGATGCCTTGGCATATGGGAGCGGAATGTGGAGACCGGAGAAATGCGAGAGGTGTGGGGCGATACGACTTTCAACGTGATCGGATATCAGATTTCTAGAGATTTTCGTTACTTGATGTTTGTGGCTACGACCCCCACACTTCAGAATGTGATCTTTCTTCTGGACCTCAAAACGATGGAGATCGCGGATTCGGTTCATCCCGTTTTTGCTCCTGCAGGTCCCATTTATGAGATTTCTCCCTACACCTCGGAGGTTTTCTATTTCATTTCTTATGAAAATTGGGGGAACACTTCGGTATTGTGGAGACTGGATTTTCGCACACATGAGATGACATCGTTGAAGCGAGGGGGGCTTCAAACAGGGTATCATGTCCTTCCCGGGAAAGGGGACAGTGTTGTGAGCGTGGAAGGATGGGGAGGAATTCAAACGGCGAATCACAGATTGAAGCTGCTGGTAATGGATGGATGGCTTCCTGATTCGTTTTTGTTGAGAAATTACGAGACGGGAAAGATGTATCGTCTGGTGGCTGTACCTCCACGGGAAATGTACTGGTTTGCAGACAGGGACTGGTGGGTTCATGATCGGGATTCGTTGTTGATTTGTACGGATTGGGGGGGATATCATTATCCTAAGCGATATGATCTCTGGCTTATCAAAAATGTGACGAAACATTTACAGGAGGTGGTGGGATGACAGAAAAAAACTGGGAAGTCTCATTTCTTTTGATATGGATAATGTACACGATCTTCTCTATCGGGTGTGACTATACTCCGTGGAGAAAACAACGGTACGATGAACAAGGAGCTGAATCGCTGATCAAAAACATCGTGGGGGTTTATTTCCCTGAGAAAAACGAAGTTTACGGCTGTCGCTGGAGGGAAACAGAATGCTACGGGTTCTGGATCCAGAACATCTCGACAGGCGAATTGATTCCTGTTCGAGATACCGATCGTATGACCGGTGACTTTACGGTATCGGTAAATGGAGAATATCTCATCTATGTATCCTTCAAATGGGATTCAACCGGAGTACCTATGCGTACCTACTACCGTATCCAGGTGAATAATCCAGACCAAATTGTGGATTCAATTGTTGGAGTACCGGGCAGCGGAGCCGTTCCATCCCCAAGAGACCCCGAAATATACTATGTGGCGTCGTCATCACAATGGGGAGAAATAAAAATTCTATGGCAACTGGATTTTAAAAGAGACACGTTCGTAAGGGAAACAAGTGTAACGTTTCCTAAAGGAATGTTTATCATTCCCGGAAAACTGGGAGATAGCGTGGTGGTGATGGATGGACTTGGGACACTTCAACCGGTTGAATACACTTATGGACGCATTGCAGTGGATTTTACAGACAGAAGGTATCTGGTTATCTTGAACTACCGTACGGGAGAACGATATCTTTTAAATATCGATTTGTCCGCCCTGGAAGAAGACGCCATTTTCTCCGGCATCGAGTGGATACACGGCTATGATTCACTCCTCATTGATATGGAATATTTGGGCGGATCGGGTTTGAATCCTCAAGAAATTCACACCTGGTTGATTCCGAATGTAAGTAAACGGCTGATCCCGCTGGGTGAAACAAAAAAGAGGTAAGCGATGAAGCATCCACACTGGATGAACTATCTCCTGCACCTGTTATGGGCATCCAGTCTGTGGGCGGGTTTGCGAATTCAAACAAAGGTTGACACAGCGGGAACCAAAGTGGGACGCACCGCAACCTTTCACCTCAGCATTGAAGCTGTAGATTCGGCGGTTGGCCCTGTGGTGGTGGGGATGGTCCTCCCCGCGGGAACTTCGCCTGCAGGCGGTCAGGGGAGGAAAACCATGGCCCTTGCTGCAGGAGAGTCGGATAGTCTAAATGCCGTGGTCCAATTCAACCTCCCCGGTTACTATCGAATGGACTGGGTCATCATGCCTCTCAAAGACACCCTGGGTCCAGGTGAAGTCCTCTGGATTCCCACCTATCTCTGGGTGGACTCTCAGGGGGTGATGGTTTACGATTCCATGCCTGCAGAGATCCCTTCGGAGTTCTGGAACGCCTATCATCACCTCCCGGAATCCACAGGGGCGAGCGTTCAGTGGATTCAGGGTGGAGATGGGATTCTCCAGGGCAGGATAGAATACCCGTATCGTCAGGGGACTCGTCCTGCGCGGGTCAGAGTGTGCGCTGCTCGAATTGACGGGAGAGGCGAAAAGAGGTGCACAGAAACCGACAGTCTTGGCCGATACACTTTAAATTTGGGATCTAACCTACAGGGGAGATGGTTGTTTACGGTAGGCGCCAAACACGGGATTCATGAGGTTCATCGACCATGGAGGGTGGAAGTTTATACGCTCATTGTCGGAGGATACTATAAATTCAATGCATCCACAGGAGTTCGAAACTTGCTTACCGTGGAATTCTCCCCTTTAGAAAGCGAACCAGTGTACCTCGTCATTCGTGGGAGTGAAGAAACAAAAGCGGCTCACGCGCTTAAGGTACTTGAGCGGAATGAAAGGTTTATACGGTCACTTGGGTATTCAAATCCACCACGGATACAGGTGGATCTTGCGAGTGGAACCAAGATCTGTGTATGGGGGATATGCGGATGGTATGACTGGGGAGACGAGGCATTTGCTGTGGATTTTCGTGCAGCGAGTTACGTTATGGTGGAAATCCCCACCGGGATCCATATCACCCATCTGGACTTCGGACAAACCCCCTTTCATGCCGTGGTTTCGCAACTTAACCCAATAGAAGACCCATTTCCTGTATACAATCGTGTCCTCTCACACGAGATCGGTCATCTGGTCCAATTTTGGAGAATGGGACGTGTTCCTGCAGGAGATGTCCTCAATCCTCACACATGGTTTACGGTTTCTAATCCTGGCCACGCGTTTCGCGAGGGCTTTGCCGAGTTCTGGGCTTATGCACTATGGCCGGGTGACAGTGTGTACTGGAAAGCAGAGCATTTTTATGCTACATACAACGCTCGAACCGGGAGTTATGAACCGCTTTTCAAAGGAGAACCACCAGACTTTACAAACCCCGATGGAAGAGTGGTAGAAGGTGCAGTCACTCAGTTTCTATGGGATCTTATTGACAGTCCAGGTACCCGTGATAATAGACCTTTCCAGGACGACGAAGGTTTCCAGGTGCCATTACGTGCAATTTTGGACGCGCTATCCGATGTGGGTCAGGAGCTAACGGAGCAACACCCTGTCGGGATATCTTATCCTCCCGGCAACGAAAACCCTCCACTTCAGGTTGTCGTCACTGCCTGGCGGTTTCCAAATACCCCGAAGTTCCGATTTTTGGACGAACTCCGGGAGAAGATAGAAAATCGGATTCCTTCACTCAACACCACGACCCTATACAATGTGGTGGTGCATCCTTTTCAGGATACGGCGCGGTATCTCCTGGCTGCGCCTGTGATCTGGGGCGGAGGAGAAGAATCCGAAGGCGTGCGGGTGAACTGGAATCGGGTGGAAGGCGCGGGGATGTATACGGTGTCCTACCGGAGGCTCCCTTATGGGATCTGGCATACACTGTATGTTTCAGGCGAGTCCACGGGTGTGACGGTTCCGGTGTTTGCCGTTGGGGACTCGGTGGAAGTGTGGGTTCGTTACACGCTGGCCGATACATCCCCGTGGGTAAGAGACACGTTCGTCGTCAACCGCCTCACCCCTCCCGGCAATCCTCAGCTCACCATCACCGATTCGGGACTTTCTTTCACCTGGCTGGATCGCTCGTCCTATGAGACACAATATTCGGTGAGGTTCTGGTTAAGAACGTGGCGTGGAGACACCCTTGTGTGGGACGAGAAGATTGCAGATACGAACGGCACGAGCGGGTTCATCGCGTGGACGGACAGCACATGGAATCACATTCCGTCCGGCACCGGAACGAATGCCATCTTGGAGTTCGTTCCGCGGTCAGAGCGCGGGAGCTTGAATTTTCGGAAGTTTTTCTTTACCTTCCAGACATGACGAAAAGGTGGGGATGGTTGGTTCTGGTTTTGACGGTTCTTTCTCTCGGTATGCGGTGTTCTGCGCCGACGAAGGAGGAACCTTCAACGAATCAGGGCTGTCTGAACGGAGATCCCATCAACGTGTCGTGTGATACGCTATATTCCGCGTCTCCCGATATGGTTTCAGACTCGGGAGGGAATCTTTATCTCGTTTGGGGATCGACGACGTCAGCGTATGATTACGGCAATCTGAGGTGTGTTTTTCGTGCACGGATTCAGGGAGAATGGACAGATGTGGATACAGTTTCAACGGGACCGACATGGGGGTGTTTTGTCGCCGTGGACCGGTGGGGACGGGTGCATGTGGTGTGGGAGGAGGACAATCTTCAGGAAAACGTTTCCGCCGCGATGTATCGTATGAGGGATGAAACGGGCGTGTGGAGCAGTCCGTATCGGCTTTCAGAATGGAGCAACGATGAGAAGCAGGTTCGCGTGGGTGTGGATCCGACGGGGCGGGTGCATGTGATCTGGGGAGGGCATTATGCCTCAAGGTCGCCCGATGGGGTGTGGGATGTGTATGAAGAAAACGTTCCCATCGGACTGAATCCCTTCATGACCGTGGACTCAACGGGCGGGGTGCATGTGGTGTGGGGAGCCTCGGGGTTGGGGGATGTGCTTCAATATTCGGTTCGCACACCATCAGGAACATGGGAAACCTATCCGGTGGGGAGAATGGATGCGGCACCTCACGGGATCAGCCTGTTTCAGGGACGGGTGTGGGTTTGTGGCCTGCTCCGGGGTACAGATCCCACGCCGAGGGATGTGGAAGTGGTGTGTTACTGGGGGCAAAAGGGAGATTGGATCGAGGTGCCGAGACCGGCGAATTACGGGGCTTATGACGTGGCGACCGTGGGAGGAGAAAGAGAGGCCGTTGTGGTGTACTGGGGTCATGTGGAAGGGGCCGATGGGGATACGCTCAACATGGCGGTGCGATTTTTTGATGGATCAGGCTGGAGCCCTGCGCGGGTCATCCGGAAGTTTGATCAGGGAAGACCGCCGGTGGTGTTTCAACCGGCGTGGGATAGCGTGGGGAGGCGATTTGCGGTGGTGTGGACAGAAAATCTGTACGATGAGGCGGAACGGTTTGGGCAATGGGATGTGTTGTTGACGTTTGTGGAACCGGGAGGTACACCATGAGGTCATGGGGTGTGTCTGTCGGTATGCTCCTTGGAGGGATATCGATTCTGAATGCATGGAGTCTTCCCGAACACGTTTATCTTACATGGAAGACGCCCGAGGTATGGCAAAGTGTTGATCCTGAGTTCTACCAGGCCTTGATGGACCTGTGGAGTGGAGACTACTGGACTCGATTTAATGCGGTCATGACGTGGCACGCCTATCTGTGGGGGGCGATGTTGCCCGATCTTCTGGATGAAGCGAGTCAACGGGGAGCTGCGAAGATCGTGAAGAATTTGTATGAGATTCAGGCTCCGTGTGTGGATGTGGAGGCTCCTCTTCGGATCAAAGAGAACACCTATTCCACCCTGGTCGACAGGCAAAACACCAATCGGCTGCGGCTGATTCGTTTCAATGACCCCAATGATCCGCCGCCGAATGCCAACGTAGCCAGGTTATGGCAGATGGTGCAGTATGCGCGGTCACGCACGGACTGGTCCCCCAAGAAGAAGGCCCTGATTTATGGCGCCTATGCTCACGTGATTCAGGATTTGTTTGTGCATATGGTGTATCAGCCTGCTCATGCAGGTTATGGGTATAACCTTCTTGGGTTTGTTCCGGAAGACGGGAACAGTTTCCTTGAGATCTACGAGATCTTTTTTGAGACGATGTCGCCAAGTTTTATTCCTCCTTCGGAAGTGGCAACGCCATTGAAGCTGATGTGGATCAATCTGATTACCAATGGATCCATTGTTCCCGGGGAATACGGGCCGATGGAAGTGTACAGGCGCGATGGTCGGCACTGGATGTCCATGTATCAGGATACGATTCTTCCATGGGTGCAGGGTTTTGTGGAAGCATTTCATGGGGTGGGATATCGTGCGAGCGGGATGACAGCGGAGCGGTTGTCAGCTCTTCTTGAAGGTTCAGCGATTCTGGCATTTCTTGTCATGGGTTACGAGAAAACGAATGCAACAGATGTGACGAACGTGGGATGGGCGATGCTGCATCCGGAGTGGAGTTTTTGGGATGTGAAAGAACACGAAGCCAATCGTTTGGCTCCTTATGTGGGTACCAGTGATCTGTGTTGGGGTGCTCTGGTGGGATGGGTCTCGAGATTTTTGCCTCCGCCGTATTCAGGAGCTTTGGCTACCTTGGGTATGGTGGCGTATCTTGTGGACAAGCTTCTGCACGATGAGGTGATCGAATATGGTCTACGGAACATGACCCTTCCGATTCAGCCTTTTGCGTTGAATTTTGACTGTATTGATGATCTTCCTGGAGGGTGGATGAGTTATTTGTCGGACACGACCAAATTTGACCAGCTTGCGTCGTGTGCGGTGGATCTGGATCAGGAGGAATACCAGCGGTATCGACGACATATTGCAGCGTGGCAGCGTTACAGCACGGTGTTGCCTCCCAATCAGCGATCGAGTTATCAGGGGCAATATCAGCTTCTTCTTTCTCCGGGGTGGAAGGCGGTGTATATGGATCGTTTTGCGTCGGGGCCGTCATCGGAAAGGTATTTTGACTATAATGGGAGGTGGGTGTTTTCACGGAAAGCGGGGGTGCTTGGAGGGATGTGGGATGTGCAGGGGAATGTGTTTCCTCAACCGGGGGTTTTTCGTCTGGATTTTCGAAGGTATGATCCATCGTCGGGTCGGGCGAAGTTGAGATACACGAACACCCCTGTCTATGTGGAAGACACACAGAACTGGCGGAAGGAAGTTAGATTGAATTATGATCTGATCACGTTTGGTCGAACCAAGCTTTACGCGGTCACGTATTCCGGTGACACGCTTGCCGATACGCTCTTACGGGATCCTCAGAGGTATCGAGGAGAACTGGTGATGGATCTCTCGGGCTGGCTTGCCCCTCAGGGACCGCCTGCAAAAAGGGATACCTTGTTCTGGGAAGTGAAAACGGCGGAGATCAACAACTGGTCGGCCTTTCATCCTATGCTGAAGTCGGATTATCGTGGACCATATCAGACGCGTCCGGAGATCCACAACAACGTGTTTTATCAGACGTATTTCAAGAACGGTGACCCTGTACGTCGCCCGGGCGAAGATCCCCTTCGGGACCCGAAACACTACTGGCCCTACGTTCTTCCCGTGGAACCCAAACTCAATGCCCCCGGCAATCCTTCTCTCACCATCACCGATTCGGGGCTGGCGTTTTCGTGGATCGACCGTTCGTCCTATGAGACGCGGTATTCAGTGGCCTTCTGGTTGAGGACGTGGGATGGGGACACGATTGCGTGGGGTCAGAAGATTGCAGATACGAACGGCACGAGCGGGTTCATCGCCTGGACGGACAGCACATGGAACCACATCCCACCCGGCACCGGAACAAATGCCATCCGCATTGGCCTGTACGCTGCACGGGATGAAGCTGCCGACACCTTCTTCTCCGACGTGGTGTGGATCGATACTCTCATCGTCCCCAACCCCACCCTCGACGCCGCCACCATCACCGACTCCGGCATCCAGATCACCTGGAAAAACAAACCCTCCTGGGCCGTTCACGTCGCCGCAAGTCTCAAAATGGCCGGTGCGGAAAAAGGTGGCTATATCCTGGGCACCTCCTCTTCCGGAACCGGCACCATCCCCTGGAACATCCCCCTCTGGAACGCCTTCCCCACCCTGGATGACACCGTCATCCTCTACCTCTATTCCCGCCGACCCCTCGGCCCCAGCGGAAACCGCGTGCTCACCTCCGGACCTCCACCCACCCGCGAAACCCTCCGGATCCTCGACCCACCCGGCCATGTTCCCCTCTGGAGCAACTGCAGCGATTCCACGAAGATCAACATCCGGCTGGCCTATTACCCCAACGTTGCCAAAGGAAGCGGATTCGTGATCGAACGCACAACGCCGGGCGGGAGTTCCTGGAGCGTGATCGACACCGTATGGAGTTCCACGGCAACGCTGGTTCAGGACATCCTTTCGCCGGGCCAGGCCTTTGAATACCGTGTTCGGAGTTTCCGGGCGCTCGGGCCGGATACCGCGTTTCGGCTTGCGCTTTCGGGGCCCAATTTCCGGAACGTGGGGTATGCGGAACACGCCCTGGACGGAGAGATCGGCCTGCCCAGTGCCGAACGGTTCACAAGGAACGCCCTGGCCTTTGCCTGGGTCAACCAGAACGCACCGGCCTATTCATATTTCGGGTATCTCATGAGTTTCAAAAACAGCCGTCCCCGGTGTTTCAACTGGCCGGTGTGGGTGTCGGCAGGCGTGGCCACCCGGGTGGATTCCCCCTGGGTCCCCATCCCGCCTGTGGTGGCCGAGAGGCGCGATACCGTGTGGGCAGCCCAGCTCCTCGGGAACGGGAACCTCTATATCCGCCGGTACGAGCGGAACGGGAACACGTGGACGGGGGTGGCCGATACGTCCCTCCCCCTGACGGGGCTTTCCGGTGTTCGTGATCTGGGACTGGGTGTGGATGGACAGGGCCGGGTGTGGGCGGTGGTGAGCACCTCCACCAGGGTGGTCGGCATCGTGTGGGATGGAAGCACGGTGGGGTCGTCCACGTTGTATATCGTGCCATCTTCCGCATGGGAGATCAGCGGAACGGTGGGCGTGTGGAGCCGGGGCGGGCACGTCCTGGTGAGCGTGCCGGTGTATAAGGTCAGTGACACCAAAATCACACGGGTGGTCGTGGTGGAGGTCGGAGGAGGGAGGACCACCGTGGTGGACCAGGGAGGGTATGCGGGAGAACCCCGGTACCACTACACCGACGTGGTGGGCCTTTCTCCCGGGATCGGGGTGGTGTATGGCTCCTCAACGAACGGCTGGCACTATCAGACCGTGGGACAGACCCCCCTTCTTCTTCCTGGCTCTTTCCGTGCCTGTGATCTTGAGGAGGCGGTGGGGTATGCGGTCGTGGTGTGCTCGCCGGAAGATTCCACGGCCAGCGTCCAGGCCTTTGTGATCGATGTGGCAAACAACCGGGTGTATCGAACCGTGGACCTGGGCCTTCCGGGCCTGGCCCATGCTGAGGTTCAGCCGGTGTATGCGGGGATGGACTTCCGGACCGGACGGACCCGGTATCGCCTGGACCTTTTCACCGCCCGCCGCCGACCGGGCCTGTATGGCGGCGTGGCCATCGACAGCACAAGCCTTGGCTATGTCTGGAGCACCTCCCCCGCTCCAGCGTCTCGCCAGGAAGGGCCTCCTTCCCTTCTCGGCGGAAATCCCGATACGTCCTGGGTCGGGCTGTGGCGGGTGTCCACGCTGAACGATGGGGAAAACACCCGGCTGGTGGTGGAGGAAGCCGGGAAAGGCGGGTTTGTGGTGGCTGTGGCCCCCAGGATTCAGATCGGGACGGTGCTTCCGGACGATTCGGGTCTGGTGATCCACGCGGGCTTCGGCGGGGTGAAGGGGTCGATGGTGTGGGGCGATCTCCCTGTTCCCCTTGAAGGTTTCCGGACCGACCGGGTGGCGTATGAAGTGCTCGGTGGAGAAACCCCTTCTTCGTGGCTTGTGGCCCGGGACGGAACGTCCGGTGGGGAGGCGTTTGGACAGGACGTGGGGGATACGCTGGTGTATGGGATTCCGGTTTCGGGCTTTGAGGGCGTGGTGGATCTTTTGATGATGAAGGTGGAGAGCGACACGGTGTGGGCGGAAGTTTCGGGGTGTGGGGTGGAGGCGATCCCGGTGGAATCGGGTGTCTGGAAGGGCGTACGGCTGCCGGTGTGTGCAGGCGCGGGGGACACGCTGAGGCTCCGGTTGTGGGGTGAGGAGGGGAAGGCGGTGGGCCTTCGTCGGATTGCCCTGTTCGGGAGTGGTGAGGTTCTGGCGTCGGTGGGGCGTGGAGAAGAACGGAGCGGGGTGATGGATGAAGACGTTCGTCCGGTGATCCGGTTCGGGTGGGATCGGAGTCGGTTGATGAGGTCCGGTGTGCTGCGGGTGGGTGTGCCTGGAGGTGGGGAGGTGTTGATTCGTGTGTGGGATGTGGTGGGTCGGAAGCGGTTTGAGGAGCGTGTGGAGATGCGGGAAGGGGGGTATGTGGAGCGGGACCTCGGGAAAGTGCTGAAAGGCGGTGTGCACGTGGTGGAGGTGCGGTGGGGGGACCGTGTGGATCGGGGACGGATCGTGGTGCCGTGAGCGGAACAAAACACTCCGGAGAACCCAAGAGAGCGGGGGTCAGAGGCCCCCGCTTTTTCGATCCAGGCCTTTCCTTCAGGGCACGAAGATGCCCTTCAGCACGTCCATGCGTTCATAGGCCTGGAGAAAGGCCTCAAGGGAATCAAAAGAGAACCGGTGGGTGATGAGGGGGCGGGGGTCCAGGCCCTCCCGGAACTTTTCCATCGCTTCCTCCATCATCCGGAAGGGTGCGGAGTGGGTGCCGATCACCCGGAGATCCCGGTAGTGCAGGTCGTTGGCGGAGAGGGTGCCGTTTTCACGGTAATAACTGGAAAACAGCACCACCTGTCCCCCATGACGGGCATGGGCAAGGGCCTCGTGCAGGGCCTCCCGGGCTCCCGTGGCCACCACCACCAGGTCCAGATCACCGTCCGGCTCCAGCTGATTCACATAGGCGCGGGCCGTTTCTCTCCGGGAAGGACGGGGATCCACACCCGTGAGGTCCACACCCCACCGGGACAGCACCATGGCGTGAAGGAGACCCATGGGCCCCAGGCCCCAGATCCCGGCTTGCTCCACCTCTCCCCGGTCTACCCGCGAAAGGCCCCACAGCACTGTGGCGAGCGGCTCGGCGAACACAAACCACTCCGGGTCGTCCACCGGGGCAGGGACAAAGAGACGGGAGGGCGCCACCACATGGGTGGCGAATCCCCCGTCCCGGACGTATCCCAGACTCTGTTTGTTCTCACAGTGATGGGTGAGTCCCCGGGAACAGTTCCGACACCGCCCGCAAAACACGATGGGATAGAGGCTACCCCGTGTCCCTGGCGTCCACCGGCCGGTGGGATCGTCCACCACCTCCACTGCGATTTCGTGGCCGGGCACCACGCTGGAACGTACGGGCTTGAGTCCCAGATAAATTTTCCAGTCGGAGGCGCAGAAACCCGTGCGTAGCACACGGAACAGGGCTTCCCCCTCCCCCGGCGCCGGGATCTCCCGATCCACGACGTCCCAGTGTCGGGGATGCCGATGAACAATGGCCCTCACCGGTTATGCTCCAGGCGAAATTGAAGGACCGCCGTCTCCACAATGGGCCCCAGGGATTTGGAAGCCTGAACGGGAAGGCGAATGCAGGGGAAGGTGCGGGGTCCGAGCGCCATCGTTCCCCGCGAGAAGGTCTCCCGATCCGAACTCAGGGTGGTGGAAGGGATGTGCATGAGCTCCACGATGAGATCCACCCCCACCTCCTGCTTGATCCGTGCCCATCCAAAGAGCGCCTGCATATCCACCACCCCCAGCCCCCGGATTTCCGCCCGGGTGAGGAGTCCGGGGTCCCGGCTTCCGGAACGCCCCATCGTTTCTTCTGGCAGAAGAACGATCTCCACGAGATCGTCGGCCACGAAAAAATGGCCCCGGTGAAGGAGATCCAGGGCACATTCCGTTTTCCCCACCCCGCTCGGCCCCACAAGGAGGACCCCGATCCCGAAGACCTCCACCAGGGTTCCGTGAACAAACACCCGGGGAGAAAGAAGGGGGGCAAGTTTCCGGTCCAGGGAGGGAAAATCCAGAGAAGTTGCAAACACCGATGTCCCGGCGAACAATTGTTCCACACCCTCCACAGGCCGGTCCAGGATCACGACAGGCGGGCGATACGTTTCAAAACGTTCCCGAAGGAGAGGGATCTCCCAGGCCCGATGGGGCACATACCACCACCCGCCGGAAGGCGGTTCCACACCGGGAATCAGAGCGTGCAGGGCGTTCCAGAGAGGACCCGGGGGGAGCGGGTCAGATGTTGCCGAAAGGGCGTTCAACCCCACAGCCTCGAGATCGGTCCGATGCACCTCCGGGTGCACCACGGACACCACCGGCGTCCACCGCGCCTCCCCCGTGTCCATGCGACGTTGCGTCAGGCTCTTCTGCGCCGTTCCCGGAGCTTTTCGTTCTCTTTCTCAAGCTGGCGCTTCACAATGTCTTTGATTTCATCCACCAGCTCCAGGGGATCCTTCTTCCCGCTCGTCTCCACCTTCAGGGTTTTTCCTTTGATCTTGAGCAGAAACTCACCACCATACTGCCCGCGTTCTTCCCACAGGACGAGCTGGGGATCCCCCACCACCAGTCCCTGGGCATAACGCTCCAGTCCCGCAAGGCGTTTCTCGGCATAGGACTGGAGACCGGGCGTGATGTCCACATTGCGTCCGGTGATCCGGAGCTTCATCGCTTCACCTCCTGTCTCTCAAGATACCGCCGGGCCACCGCCGAGGCAAGGCGGCGCACCCGGGCGATATACTGGGCCCGCTCCGACGGGGAGATGGCTCCCCGGGCGTCCAGAAGATTGAACGTGTGAGACATTTTGATGACGTGATCATACGCGGGATACACCAGATCCTTTTCAAGGAGCCGGTGGCCCTCCCGCTCCAGCACATCAAACTGCTCCCGCAAGAAATCAATCGGTGCTTCTTCAAAGTTGTATACGGAAAACTCCCGCTCAAATTCCCGGTACACATCCCCCCAGGTCACCCCCTCGGTCCAGACGATGTCAAACAGACTGGATACCCCCTGCACAAACATGGTGACCCGCTCCAGCCCATAGGTGATCTCCACCGGAACGAGTTCGAGGTCGATGCCCCCCACCTGCTGAAAATAGGTGAACTGGGTGATCTCCATCCCGTCCAGCCACACTTCCCATCCCAGACCCCAGGCCCCGAGGGTGGGAGATTCCCAGTCGTCCTCCACGAAACGCACGTCGTGGCGGGAGAGGTCCAGTCCCAGGGTTTCCAGCGATGCGAGATACAGGTCCTGAACGTCTTCGGGTGCGGGCTTGAGGATGACCTGGAACTGGTAATACTGCTGAACGCGGTTGGGGTTTTCGGCATACCGTCCGTCCCGGGGACGGCGGGTGGGCTCCACATAGGCGGTCCGCCAGGCCCGGGGTCCCAGCACCCGGAGAAAGGTGGCCGGGTTGAAGGTCCCCGCCCCCACCTCGCTGTTGTAGGGCTGGAGGATCACACACCCCTTCTCCGCCCAGAAGGTCTGAAGCCGGAGAATCACGTCCTGAAACGTCAGCACCGGTGTGCGGGCCATGGGCTATCCCATCCGGGCGTCCATCCGGGCCTGGTCTTCCTGAGCGCACCGCTGACACAGGGTGGTGGTGGGAAGAATCTCCAGGCGCTCTTTTTCAATGGGGTTTTTGCAGCGCTGGCAAATCCCGTAGGTTCCCTCCCGGATACGACGAAGGGCCTCCTGAATCTCCTGGAGCTCCCGTATTTCCCGCTCGCTCAGCAGGCGAAAGATCTCCTCTTCCTGGGTGAAGGCGGCGACGTCCTCAAGATCCGAGGGCTCCTCCCAGTTCTCCAGGATCTGAGAGCCGGTGTCCAGTTTGGCTCTCAGGCGTTTGAGAATGGCCTCCCGCTCTTCCAGGAGGCGCCGTTCCATTTTCTTGACGAAGTTGCGATCAACCATACCGTCCCCTATTTTTTGAATTCCACGCCCATCTCCCGGGCAAAGTCCCGGAGAAGGTTCCGGGCGATCACAATCCGCTGGATTTCGGACGTCCCCTCATAGATCTCCGTGATCTTGGCGTCCCGGTAATACCGCTCCACGTTGAATTCCCGGCTGTATCCCACGCCCCCGTGAATCTGGATGGCCTTTCGGGTGATCTCCACCGCAGACTCCGAGGCAAACAGTTTGGCCATGGACGCTTCCTGGGTATAGGGTTCACCGGTCTGGAGGGACTGCATCTTTTTCCAGGCGGCCTGGAGGGTGAGGAGTTTCACCGCCTCCAGCCGGGTTCGCATGTCGGCAAGATAGAACTGGATGGCCTGAAACTGCCCGATCAGCTGGCCGAAGGCCTCCCGCTGGAGGGCATACCGGGCGGCTTCCTCATAGGCCGCCTCCGCGATCCCCCACGCCTGGGCCGCAATCCCGATCCGACCTGTATCCAGAATGTGCATGGCGATTTTGAAGCCCTGTCCTTCTTCCCCCAGCCGTTCGCTCACGTGGGCCCGGTAGTTCTCAAAAATAATCTCCCCGGAGTGGGCGGCCCGGATGCCCAGTTTCTTTTCCACCTTCCCCACCGAAAAGCCTTCCCGCTTCGTGTCCACGATGAAGGCCGTGATCCCGTGATGGCGTTTGGATTTGTCCGTGACGGTGAACACGATGATGTAATCCGCGTGGGGACCGTTGGTCACCCAGGCCTTCCGGCCGTTGATCACATACGCATCCCCATCCCGCACCGCGGTGGTGAGGAGGTTGGAGGCATCGGACCCCGCCTGGGGTTCCGTGAGGGAATAGGCCCCCAGCTTCTCACCGGAGGCGATGGGCACCAGGAATTTGCGTTTCTGCTCCTCCGTTCCGAACTTCCACAGGCCATAGGCCACCAGGGAGTTCTGGACGGACATGATCACCGCATGGGAGGCGCACACTTTCGCAATCTCTTTCAGGGCCAGAACATAGGAGATGGTGTCCGCCCCGGCACCGCCGTACTCCTCCGGGATCTCAATCCCCATGAGCCCCAGTTCCCCCATCTTCCGCACGGTTTCATGGGGGAACCGCTCCTCTTCGTCAATCTCCTTGGCGATGGGGGCGATCTCCCGCTCGGCAAACTCCCGGGCCATCTCCTGAATCATCCGCTGCTCTTCGGTGAGCCGGAAGTCCATCATTGCTCCTCCAGCACAAGATTCAGAAGATACCGGACCCCCTCATCCACCCGGGCTTCCGCACGGGCTTTGAGCTCTTCCACGCGGGCAAGGCCTTCCTTCAGGCGACGGGCGGCCTCTTCTTCAATTTCTTTTCGCGCACGTTCCAGATAGGCCTGGGCGGCCCGTTCGGCCTCTTCCTGCCCCCGCTCGAGTAAAGCGTGGGCTTCCCGATCGGCATCCTGCAGGATCCGCTGGGCCTTTTTCCGGGCCTCTTCCACCGCCCGGTCCACCTCCTTCTCCCGTTCCAGGAGTTCCGGAATGATGGTGGGCTCTTCAAAGCCGTTCGCGTGATGTCCACTCATGATCCTCGCCCCCAGTTTATGAGCCTTTCCACCGAAAGTTTCTCCACCTTCGCGTCCTCCAGGCCCGGGAGGGTGGGATCAAAGTCCTCCGGGACCACCAGGACCAGCACAAAATTGTCCACATCCAGATAGCGGCGGGCCGCGTCCCGCACCTGCTCCTTCGTGTAGTTCTGGCTCTCTTCCGCTTCTTTGATCCAGTAATAGTCGGGAAGCCCGTGAAGGGTCTGGTTCACCAGGGCTCCCAGGATCTGCCCAAAGGTCTCCGTCTGGCGGGGGAGACTGCCCAGGATATAGGATTTCGCATCCCGGAGTTCCTCCTCGGTGGGACCTTCTTCCCGGTAGGTCCGGATCACGTCCAGCATGGAACGCACGGCGTCTTTCGCCGTTTCGATCTTGGTCTGCATCCCTCCCCGGAACACACCGGGCACCAGATATCCGGGGTAGAAATAGGCATAAACTGAATAGGCATAGCCCTTTTCATTGCGCACGATCCGGAACAGACGGGAGGCAAATCCTCCACTTCCGAGAATATAACTCATCAGACGGACCAGGGGGTAATCCGGATCGTTCCGCCGGATCCCGAAGTGACCCAGGGCCACAAAAGCCTGGTTCACCTGCATGGGCACCACCACGATTCGCTTGCCGTGAATCTCCGGAAGGGGTGGAAGTTCGGGGTGGGACGGTGCGGATCCCTTCCAGTCTCCAAAGGTCTGTTCCACCAGCGACCGGACCTCTTCGGGGGAGAGGCTGGACACCACCACCAGGAAAGCGTTGCTGGGAACGTAATACCTCCGGTGGAAGGCCACCACCTCATCGCGGGTGAGGGCTTTCAGAGAAGCCGGGGTCCCCTCGGGCGGACGCCCGGCAGGATGCTGTCCATACAGGGCATAGTGGAAGGCATCATCCAGGACGTTGTCCGGATGGGAAAGGCTCTCCTGAATGGAGGCGATGATCCGGTCCCGGGTGTGCTCAAACTCCTCCTGGGGGAAGGTGGGATGGAGCACCACCTCCCGGAACAGAGCAAAGCCATCGGAAGCCTTGGGGGAGAGAACATCCAGGGTGATCTGGGTGGTGAAGGTGCCCACATCCACGTTCAGATTGGCTCCCAGCCCTTCCACCGCCTCGGCCAGGGCCTCGGCGGAATAGTTTTGCGTTCCCTCGGTGAGGAGTTCCCCGGTGAGATTCGCCAGACCCCAGCGGTCTCCTTCATCCCGGGCACCGGCAAACACCACCAGTCGGGCCAGGGTGAGGGGAAGGTCCTGCTTGGTGGCCACCACCACCCGAAGGCCGTTGGGGAGCTCAAACCGGGTGATGGGAAAAGGAGTCACGGTTGCCGCCATCATGATCCAGAATCCCTCCATTTCTGTCCTCCATCAACGGCGAAAGGTTTTGGACGCCGCTTCCTGCATCTTTTTCATATAGGCCTGCACGTCTTTCGGAGGCACGGGAATGAGTTCGCCCACCGTGATTTTGTCGGGGTCAAAATACGTTCCGGCCACCCGTTTCACATCTTCTGCGGTTACGGCAAAGAGCTTCTGGGGCCACTCCAGTGCGGCTTCGGGGTCTCCCGCCAGGATGTCAAACATCCCCACCAGGATGCCCTTGGACACCACAGACTGCTGGCGCCGAACGAAGGTGGCGGTCACCCGGTTTTTCGCCTTGTCGAGTTCCTCATCCGTGGGCCCTTCCTCCTCAAGACGGGAGAGCTCTTCAAACACAATGGATTCCACCCGGGAAGGATCTGCCTCGGGTTTCAGGACCACCCACACAAAGAACAGTCCGGGGTCTTTGTTCTGCTCGGCGAAAGCGGAGACGTTGATGGCCAGACCTTCATCTTTCACAAGCCGACGGTACAGCCGGGAACTTTTCCCTCCCGCCAGAATGTCCGACAGGATTTCCAGAGCGGGAAGATCCGGATGTTTGCCTTCCGGGATATGGAAGGCGCCCACCCACATCCGGGAAAAGCCTTCCCGCTTCAGGGCCACATAGCGACGGCCTTCCTGTTCGGGCTCCCGGGTGCGCACCGGGGGAGGATCCGGCCTGCGGGGGATTTTCCCGAAGGTCTTTTCCACCAGCCTGCGCACTTCGTCCACGGTCACGTCACCCGCCACCACCAGCGTCATGTTGTTGGGCACATAGTAGGTTCGGAAATACCGTTCCACATCCTCCCGGGTCAGGGCCTGCAGGTCGCTCATCCAGCCCACCACCGGATGGTGGTAGGGATGGGCGAGATAGGCGGTGGCACGCACGAGCTCATAGAGGGTGCCGTCCGGAGAGTTTTCCGTGCGCCACCGGCGCTCTTCCCGGACCACCTCGATCTCCGATTCAAACTCCCGGAACACGGGGTTGGTGAAGCGGTCGAACTCGATCTCCAGGATTTTCGGAAGATACTTCTTGTGGAGGACAGAAAAATAGGCGGTCCCGTCCTCAAAGGTGAAGGCGTTGTCGGTGCCTCCCCATCGCTGGATGGTGAGGGAATATTCCTCCGACGCCATCGTTTCCGTGCCCTTGAACATCATGTGCTCCAGAACGTGGGAAATGCCAGTGATCCCGGGCACTTCGTTCCGGCTTCCCGCGTGGACCCACACCTGGACCGACACCAGGGGGGCGCTGTGGTCCTCCACCACCACCACCTTCATCCCGTTGGGCAGGGTGAAGGTTTCCACCGGAAAGTCCAGACGAACCTGCTGGGCCAATGCCACCATCATCCAGAAACCTCCCATGGTTCCCTCCACGGTTCACACAAACCCATTGCTGGGACGGGTATTATACGAACTCCCGCACGTTCCATCAAAAAGGCAGCGCCCAAAGCCCCCGTCCTGCCTCTCTGGCTCCCATTCCTTCATTGTGAGGTTGTGCCCGAAAACCGCGCGAAGGTTCGATCTCCACGCCATTCCCCCTCAACCTTCTGGAGGTATCGGAACCAGGGGAACCCTGTCATGGAGGGATCTGCGCGAAAGCCGTTCCATCCGGGCAGAACGTATCCGGGAAAACGGTCAGGATTGCCGGCGTTTCGCAAGGCGTGCCCGGAGCTCCTCCAGGGACAGGGTGTTCCATATGCGCTCCGGCGGCAGCCAGGCTCGCCGGGCCTGCCCCACCCCCAGCCGCATCATCCACATTTGACCGTGGTGGTGGGCATCCGTACCCAGCACGAACTCCACCCCGGTGTCTTTCACCTGGAGGATGGACGTGTCGTTCAGGTCCATCCGCTCCGCATGGGCGTTGATCTCCAGGGCCACCCCCACCTCTGCCGCCTTTCGGGCCACCTTCTCCAGGTCCACCCGGTAGCCCTCCCGGCTGGCCACCAGGCGCCCGGTGGGATGGGCAATGGCGTGGACATAGGGATTGTCCATCGCCTTCAGAATCCGCTCGGTCACGTCTTCGTCCTTGCGCCACTGGTGAATGGCCGCCACCACATAATCGAGCTTCGCAAGCACCTCATCGGGATAATCCAGGCGGCCATCCGGGAGGATGTCCACCTCCGTTCCCGCGAGGAGCACCCGACCCCGGAGGGTCTCATTCAGTTTGCGGATTTCGGCAATTTTCTTCTCCAGACGCTCCACCTCCAGGCCCCGGGCGTATTTCACGGACCGGGAGTGATCGCACACCGCCACATAGGCATACCCCAGACGGCGGGCTTCTTCGGCGATCTCCTCCAGGGTGGAGTTGCCGTCGGAATAACGGGAGTGAACATGAAGGTCGCCTCGAATCTCTGCATAGTCCACAAGACGGGGCAACGCCCCCTGAAGGGCCGCCTCAATCTCCCCCCGATCCTCCCGGAGTTCCGGGGGAATCCAGGGCATCCCCAGGGCCCCATACACCTCCTCTTCGGTCGCACCGGCGATCCGATCGTTTCCGTGGAACACGCCGTATTCCGAAATCTTGAGCCCCCGTTCCCGGGCAAGGCCCCGCAGATGGACGTTGTGGTCTTTGGACCCGGTGAAATACTGGAGGGCTGCCCCCCACGATTCCGGAGGAACCACCCGGAGGTCAATCTGAAAGTCCTCCAGAATCACCGAACCCTTTGTGTCTCCTGCTGCAAGCACCTTCTCCACGCCGGGAAGGTTCACAAAGGCGTCCACCACGTCTTTGCCCCGGTTGCTGGCCACCAGCACGTCCACATCCCCCACCGTTTCCTTCATCCGGCGAAAGGAACCGGCCGGTGAAATTTGAAGAACGTGGGGATGATCGGCAAGGGCCTCCACCACCCGCATCACCAGAGGATACACCAGACCCAGGGGAATCCGTTCCCGTAGGCGTTTCACGAGTTCAAGACCCTGACGGATGTTTTCCACCTTTTTCGGCCCCATCCCCGGGAGACGTTCCACCTTCCCCGAATCCAGGGCCTGTTTCAGGGTGTCCAGGTCCACCACCCCCAGCTCTTTCCAGAGAAGGTGAACGGTGCGGGGTCCCAGCCCGGGGATATCCAGAAGGTCCAGCAGTCCCGGGGGAATCTGTTTCATCACCTCTTCGTGTTTGGCGATGCGCCCTTCGGTGAGATACTGAACGATTTTGCTCGCAATGCGCTCACCGATGCCGGGGATCTTTTCCAGTCCGGCAAGGCCTTCCACCTCATAGATTTCCCGGACATCCTGGGGGAGGTCCTGGAGGACCCGGGCGGCTTTGCGATAGGCGTTCACCTTGAAGGGGTTTTCCCCCAGGATTTCCAGGGCATCCGCCAGCTCTTCCAGCAGATGGGCGATTTTCCGGTTGGTGGTGGTCATCTCAGATCACCCGTTCTCGCATGAGGTCATGAAGATGAAGAATCCCCACAGGCCGGTGTTCGCCGTTCACCACGATCAGGGCGTTGATGCCGTGCTGGGCCATGCGCTGGGCGGCCTGGGCGGCCAGTTCCTCTGGACGGGCGGTCTTGGGGTTGGGGTTCATCACGTCCCGCGCCCGGAAGTGGAACACCTCATGCTCCCGCTCCAGAAGCCTTCGCAGGTCCCCGTCCGTGAAAACCCCCACAAGGCGGCCTGATCCGTCCACGACACTGGTGATCCCCCGTTTGGACGTCATTTCCAAGATTACGTCCCGCATGGGGGCATCTTCCGAGACGATGGGCACATGCTCGGGCCCCGTGAGCATGAGATCCCGGACCCGAAGCCAGATCTTCTTCCCAATGGCTCCGCCGGGATGGAGGGCCGCGAAGTCCTGAACCGTGAACCCCTTGATGCGCAGAAGCACATAGGCCAGGGCATCCCCCAGGGCCATGGTGACCGTGGTGGACACGGTGGGGACCAGGTTGCCCAGCATCGCTTCCTGATCGCCCGGGATCTGGAGCACCACATCCGCGTTCTTCCCCAGGTCACTCTCCGGATTGGCCGTGATGGCGATCACGGGGAGGCCAAATCGTTTCAGCAGGGGAATGAGGAGCTGGAACTCGTCGGACTGCCCGCTTTTGGAAATGGCGATCACCACGTCCTCGGGATGGACGATGCCCAGGTCCCCGTGGAGGGACTCGGTGGGATGGAGAAAGATGGCAGGGGTTCCGGTGCTCGTGAAGGTGGCGGCGATTTTCTTGGCCACGATGCCCGATTTCCCTACGCCTGTAAGAATCACCCGTCCCCGGCATCCGGCCAGGATCTCCACCGCCCGCACGAACCGTTCATCCAGAAGTTCCTCCAGACGCACGAGCCCCTGCCGCTCCGTTTCGAGCACTTCCCGGGCCCAGGCGAGGTACGTCTCCCTCATCTCCCCAGGCGAACGGTGTGGAGGGGCGTATACTGCGGTCCCCGGGGTGTGAGCACGCTTTTCACGAGCACCACTTCCTGAAGGGTCCATCGATAGTGACCTCCTGGATGTTCCGGGACGGGCCGGGGTCGCCCTTTCACCCGGGCAAAGGTAATGTGGGGGTGAAAGGGTTTGGAATCCCGGAATCCCAGCCGGGACAGACGGGTTCGGACGGCTTCGGCAAGGCGATAAAGTTCCGGAGGAGGAGAGGAGAGGGTGAAAAACCAGACCCGGGCGGCTTCCCTCGAAGGAAAACCTCCCGAACCCTCCACGTCCAGCGTGAAGGGGGGAATCCCCTTCACCGCCTCCTCCAGGGCCTGCACCACCAACGGCACCCGGGAGGCTTCCACATCGCCCAGAAAGAGGAGGGTGATGTGAAACTGCCCCTGCCGAACCGTTTTGGCACCCCGTGCCCCCATGTTTTCCAGCCACCCTGTCAGGATGCGCTGTCCCTCCTCCGGGACCCACAGGGCCACAAACAGCCTCAGAGGTGAGGGATGTTCAGAAATCATGGATGTGAGGAGGGCTTATTCCAGGTCTTTGCCAAAGAGAAGTTCGTAGAGGGTGGTTTTGTGCCGTTCCAGGTGGCTTTCTGAATCCAGAAGGCGTTCGTCCACGGTCTTCTGGAGTTCGCTCCGGATCCGCTCGTCCGGATACACAAGACGCTCAAAATCCTCTCCTTCCATCTCCAGCACAATGGCATCGGTGAGGGCGATGATGGAGGCGGTGCGGGGGATGTGATACATGGCCCCCACTTCCCCAAAGAAACTCCCCCGCTCGTGAAAGTTGGCCACGATTTCCATCTTTTCCCGGTCCACCCGGAGCACCACGGCCACCACGCCGTCGGCCAGGATGAAAAACCGGTGATCGTCCTCCCCCTGGCGAACGATGAAGGCACCTTTGGGGTATTTCCGGGCTTTGAAACTCCGGGCAATCTCCTCCAGCCGCTCGGTGGGAAGATGGGAAAACAACCGGTGCGTCCGCAGAAAATCCACAATCTTCATCCCTCACCTCCTTTGGACGTTCCCTCCAATTATACATAGACCCCGCTGGATTTTCAAATCAGCCCTTCTCAACCAGCACGTCCTGTTGAACCTGCGCCCGGATCCGGTCCAGCCGGTCCGCGCCATACCGCTCCAGAAGGGCATCGGCAAGAACCAGGGCCGTCATGGCCTCGGCAATGATGGCGATGGAAGGCGCCACGCACAGATCGCTCCGGACATAGGGCGCCCGGCGGGGCTCACCGGTTTCCAGATCAAAGGAAGGAAGACCATCCGGCTGGGTGGGAAGGGGTTTGACATAAAGCCTGAGAAACAGGGGCATTCCGCTGGTCATTCCGCCTTCCACCCCCCCGGCCATGTTGGAGGCCCGCCATCCGGAACCGTCAGGAAGAAAGGCGTCCTGAACCTCCCGGCCGGGTAAGGACGAAGCCCGGATGGCTTCGCCGATCTCCACACCCTTCACCGAAGGGATGGACATCAGCATCCCCGCAAGGCGCACGTCCAGACGGAGGTCCCACTGCATGAAACTTCCCAGCCCCACCGGAAGGTGAGCCGCCACCACCGCCACCACGCCTCCCAGAGTGGTCCGCCCGGACCGGGCCTGATCCACCGCCTTCTGAAACCGCGCGTTGGCCTCCGGCGTGAGGGCGAGGGTGGGTTGCTGATTCCGGGTTTTTCGATATGCCTCCAGGAGATCCGGGAGATCCCGGCGGTCCCAGGGCCAGGCAAAGGGGACCCGCTCCGGCCCCACGCCTTCCACATACCCCAGCACCCGGATGTCCAGGGCATGCAGGAAGAGAAGGGCAAGTCCGCCCAGGGCGGTTCGGATGGCCGTCTCCCGGGCGCTTCCCCGCTCGTTGGCCGGACGGATGTCGGAAAGTCCATATTTCCGCACGCCGGCAAAGTCCACGTGTCCGGGGCGGGGGACGGTCCAGGGATCCTCGGCTTCCACATCCCGGGCACCGCGGTTTTCGATGCGCAGGGCCACGGGAGCCCCCGTGGTTTTTCCCTGAAAAACGCCGGAGAGCACCTCCACCCGGTCTTCTTCCATGGCCCGGGCCCGCCCTCCCCGGCCATAGCCGGAACGCCGGAGGACCAGGAGTTCGTGCAGGGCCTCCGGATCCACCGGCACACCGGCAGGTAATCCGTCCAGAATGCCCACCAGATCCCGTCCGTGGGATTCACCGGCCGTGAGCACACGCAGATGGCGGAGCATCATGCAACCTTCCCGAGCACTTGTTCGTAGGGGATCTCCCCTTCCCTTCCCAGGAACACCACCTCCGGGAGGAGATCCACCCCCGTGGCTTCCAGAACCTTCCGGTGCAGCATCCGCACAAGTTCCACGACTTCGCGAGCCGTTCCCTCGCCCCGGTGGACCAGGAAGTTGGCGTGGACCTGGGAAACCTCCACACCGCCCACCCGGAACCCCTTGAAGCCCAAGGTGTCCAGGATCCTTCCGGCCGCGTCATGGGGCGGGTTCCGGAATATGCAGCCGGAGGAATGGATGCCGTAGGGCTGGGTGGACGTCCTGCGACGGTAGATCTCCTTCATCCGGGCCAGAATGGACACCGCATCCCCCTCCCGAACTCGGAGGGCCACCCGCCAGATCACACCCATGTGCCGAACGGCGCTGTCCCGATACACAAATCCCGCCTCATCCCGGGACACCCGCAGAAGTTCCCCTTCCGGCGTGATCACATCCACCCATTCCACCGCCTCGGCGATTTCCTGACCGAAGGCCCCTGCGTTTTTCGCCACCGCTCCGCCCACCGTTCCGGGAATGCCATACAATCCTTCCAGCCCTCCCAGTCCCAGATCGGCAAGCCTGCTTAAGAGACGGGTGAGCACCCAGCCCGCCCCCACGATGGCCAGGCCGCCTTTCACGGAGAAGTCCCGGGCACCGGCGGGATGGAGAATGGCTCCGTCGAACCCCTCGTCCGAAGGGATCACATCCGATCCCCCTCCCAGGGGATAATAGGGAAGTTCGGCTTCCTGGAGCACCCGGAACACCGCCCGGGTGGTTTCGGGATCGGGGAGATCGATCCAGAAGCGTGCCGGCCCCCCCACGCCCATGGTGGTGTGATGGCGGAGGGGTTCGTTTTCCCGAACCGCCACACCGGGGGGAAAGGGAACGACCTTCATGCCGGACTCGGGGTGAGGTTGCGCATGCGGAGGAGGGCCTCCCCGTGGCGATACACGGGTCCCGCGCCCAGGGTGAGGAGGAGATCCCCGTCCTGGACGGTTTCGTTCAACCAGCCGGGGACATCCTCCACCCGTTCCAGCACAACGAGACGGGAACCCAGAACGGGCTCGAGCAGGTCGCCAATGAGATGATGGCTCACGCCCGGAATGGGAGATTCCGCTGCGGGATAGATGGGCAGAAGTCCCAGAAGATCGGATTTCCCAAGTCCCCGGGCGAACACCTCCGCAAATTCTCGGAAAAGTTCCTGGGTTCGGGTGTAGCGGTGGGGCTGGAACAGAACCACCTTTCGTCCGGTGTGGAAGCGCGCCGCCGCCTCCAGCACCGCCTGGATTTCGGTGGGGTGATGTCCGTAATCGTCCACCCACACAAACGCCCCCCGGTGGCGGATGTCAAACCGGCGGGCCACGCCCTCAAACGAAGCCAGAGCCGAGGCCGCCTCCTGGAGATCCAGATCCAGCACCCAGGCCACGGACAGGGCGGCCAGGGCGTTCTGCACGTTGTGCAGGCCCGGAACAGCCAGGCGGACCCGGGCCACGTGCATTCCCCGGATCACCAGATCAAAGGACGACCCCAGTTCGGCAAGGCGCACGTTTTCGGCCCGGACCAGGGCATCCGGACTCTCCACGCCATAGGGGATCACCCGGCGCTCCACCTCCGGCAGAATGTCCCGGATATACCGGTTGTCCAGGCCCACCACCGCCGCACCGTAGAAGGGCACCCGGTTGAGGAAATCCAGAAAGGCTTCCTGGACCTTGAGGACGGAGCGGTAGGTGGCGAGATGCTCCCGGTCGATGTTGGTGGCGACGGCAATGGTGGGATAGAGTTTCAGAAAGGAGCGGTCCGACTCGTCCGCCTCCGCCACGAGGTACGGTCCACTTCCCACCACGGCGCCAGAGCCGTAACCCCGGAGAATGCCACCCACGATGGTGGTGGGGGCGAGGCCCATCCGGTGGAGCATGTGGCCGATCATGGAGGTGGTGGTGGTTTTGCCGTGGGCGCCGCTCACGGCGATGGCGTATTTCATCCGCATGAGCTCGGCCAGCATCTCCGCCCGGGGAATCACCGGAATCCCCCGGCGAAGGGCTTCCTGGAGTTCCGGGTTGGACAGGGGAACGGCGGAGGAATACACCACCGCCTGGGCATCCCCCACATGGGCGGCGTCGTGGCCATAGAACACCCGGACGCCCAGGCTCTCAAGCCGCCGGGTGGTGGGGCTTTCCTGGAGGTCCGACCCCTGGACCCGGAAGCCGAGATGGTGAAAGATCTCGGCAAGCCCGGACATCCCGGACCCCCCGATCCCCACAAAGTGGATGTGACGATAGCGTTCCGGAATCAGCATGGTGCCGTAAGGATAAAGCCCGGCTTCCGGTGCATCAAACGGACACCCTACACCGAGGGGCGGAACCGCCGGAGGGTGAGGGCGTTGGTGACCACACTCACCGAACTCAGGGCCATGGCCATCGCGCCCCAGGCCGGTTCAAACACCCGACCGGTGAGGAGATAGAAGCCCCCGGCGGCCAGAGGGATCAGGACGCCGTTATAGATCATGGCCCAGAACAGGTTTTCCTTGATTTTGCGATAGGTCGCCCGGGCAAGGTCCAGGGCGACCACCACCCCGGTGAGATCGTCCCGCATCACCACCGCATCCCCCGCCTCCACCGCGATGTCTGTGCCTCCGCCCATGGCGATGCCCAGATCCGCCTGGGCCAGGGCCGGTGCGTCGTTGATGCCGTCCCCCACGAACGCCACCCGGTGTCCCTTCTCCTGGAGTTCACGGACAATGCGCTGTTTGTCCTCCGGGAGAACCCGCGCGTGCACGGTGGAGATGCCCGCCTCCCGGGCCACGGCTTCCGCCGTTCGGGGATTGTCACCCGTCACCATCCGGACTTCGATCCCCCGTTTGCGGAGGGCCTCCACCACCCGGGGGGCTTCCTCCCGAAGGGGGTCGGCCAGGGCAAGCACACCCCGCATCGCGCCGTCCACACCCACCGCCACCACCGTCCAGCCCCGGCTCTCCATCTCCTGGATCGTGGAGCGAACCCCCTCTGTATCCCCAAATCCCAGCGACGCCAGAAAATCCGGTCGGCCCACCGCAACCCGGTGGTCCTCCACCCGTCCCACCAGTCCCTTCCCCCGGTGCTCCTCCACATCGCGGGGAGGCTCCAGATCCAGGCCCTCGGCCCGGGCTTTGTCCACGATAGCCCGTGCCAGGGGATGGGTGGAGGCCTGTTCGAGGGATCCTGCAAGACGAAGAATTTCAGGATCTGTAAAGGAAACCACTGCGGGCTTGCCCCGGGTCAGGGTCCCCGTTTTGTCCAGCAGAATCTCATCAATCCGGTGGGCCACCTCCAGGGCCTCCCCGCCCCGGAAAAGAACCCCCAGCTGGGCCGCCCGGCCCATGCCGGTGGTCACGGCGGCCGGGGTGGCAAGCCCCAGGGCACAGGGACAGGCCACCACCACCACGGCGATGAAGGTGAGAAAGGCCACGAAAAAGGACCCGGTGACCGCATACCAGACAAGCCCAGAAACGATGGCAATCCCCAGGACAACCGGGATAAACCAGGCGACGATCCGGTCCGCCAGGCGTTCGATGGAAGGACGGGCCGAAAGGGCCTGGCGAACCGCCTGAACCATCTGATCCAGGACGGTTTCGCCGGCCGGATGGGTGATCCGGATCCGGAGGAGGCCCGAAGTGTTCAGGGTGCCCCCCACCACGGGATCACCGGGACCTTTTCGCACGGGCATGGGCTCCCCGGTGATCATGCTCTCGTCCACAAAGGCTTCTCCCTCCATCACCTCTCCGTCCAGAGGGATCTGCTCACCCGCCCGGACCTCCACCACATCGCCCCGCCGGACATCCGTGACGAGCACCTCCACCACCCGGTCGTTGCGGACCACCCGGGCCTGACGAGGGCGGAGTTCCATGAGTTTCCGGATGGCTTCGCCCGTACGCTCCCTTGCCCGATGTTCCAGAAACCGGCCCAGGTTGAGAAAGGCGGCCAGAAAGACGGCGGACTCATAAAGAACATAGGAGGTGGGGATCACCCCGAAGGTGGCAAGCACACTCGCCAGGGTGGCCGCGGAAATCCCCAGGGCATACATCACATCCATCGTGAGGTTCCGGTGGCGCAGCGCCCCCAGGGCTTTCTGGAAGATGGGGCTCGCAATCCACATCAGGGTGGGCAGCGCCACAAGGGCCTGGATCCAGGGCGAGATTCCCATCCGCATGGCGAGGAAAAGCACCACCCCCGCCGCGAATCCTGCGGCAGCCCGAATGCCCAGCGCCCGGCTTTCCCGGGATTCTTCCGGCGCGCGTTCCTCCATGAGCCCCTCAAAACGATAGCCGATGTCCTCGATGGCACGGGCAAAGTCTTCCAGACGCACCCGGGATGGATCGAACACCACGGTTGCGGTTTCGGTGGCCAGATTCACCCGGGCGTCCTCCACACCGTCCACGGAAAGAAGGGCGCCCCGAACGGCCCGGACGCAGGCCGCACAGGTCATGCCTCCCACCCGGATCTCCACCTGTTCCCGGGGGAGTTCCGCCTCATAGCCCACTTCTTCCACGGCCCGGGCCAGCTCCTCCAGCCGGACCCTGGACGGATTCAGCACCACGGTGGCGGACTCCGTGGCCAGGTTCACCCGCACATCCTCCACCCCCTCCACATCCCGGAGCACGTGCTCCACCGTGCGCACGCATGACGCGCACGTCATCCCGCGAATCCGGAGCTCCTTGACCGTTTTCTGCCCACTCATTTCAGGAACCGGTTGAGGGTTTGCATGAGTTCTTCGATGCGACGGTTCCGCTCTTCCTCGCTCCCTTCTTCAAGGGCATGGACCAGATGCTCCCGGATATGGGCATCCAGGATCACCAGGGCCAGGCTTTCCAGCGCTCGTCGCACCGCCGTGATTTGCTGGAGCACCTCAATGCAATACCGCTCATCCTCGATCATCTTCCGGATGCCCGTCACCTGTCCCTCAATCCGCCGGATCCGGGGCAGGGCTTTTTCCTTCGCTTCTCTGGCCAGTCGCATGGCTCACCTCCCTGTACCTGTACAGGGTATGGCATGGGCCGGGAACATTCAAGTCCTCGCTTCCGGCTTCCGAGCTTCGGTGGGGCATTTCATTCCACTCTTATCCCCCCTGAAGTTCTGACGAGGGGAAGAGCGTGTGGACGTGGGTTGAAAGGACAGCCAGGAGACTGAACATTGATCTCCTGAATCCATTTAAGCCAGGCGCAGGATAAGGACCTTTATTCCGTATATCGCTGAAGGGGGTGCGTCATGATGCTGATGGCTTTTCTTCTTGCCCAGACGTTCAACATGGACCGGGGACCCTGTTTTCGCCTGATTTCCGGGGATGGAGTGGAAGTGACCACCTGGGTGCACGTGGAGAAGATGGACTCCGTCCGGTTCCGGTATGTGTATGGCGTATTCAATCACCCCCAATCCACTCAGTCGTTGAAATCTTTTGATTTGATCATGCCGGAGGCGGACACGATTCAGGACTTTCTCTTCGCTCGCCTTCCCTTCGACGAAGGGGATACCCTCTACCGTCCAGACTCCACGTGGAGAACTTATTTCACGGGATTCCGGTCCATTCCCCGGGTTCCGCCCTATCCGGTCCCCTTTGTCCATCCGGAGACGGGGGTCCGGGAATCCGTCATCGTCCTCCCCGAACCCCTCCCCGACTCCCTGAAACAGGATTCCCTGGGATGGTTTAATGGTATTCATCATTGGGCGTATCGTATCAGTGTCGACACCACGTGTCTTCCGCCGGGAGACACGGTGATCGGGTTCGGGGTGGTGGTGAACCGGCCGCCGGATGTGGGGAAGATCTATGTGGAAGGCTATCACCCTGCACCCTCCATGTGTGACGATGCGGATTCCATTCCATCCTATGTGCCTCCCGCCGACAGTGCGGCTCGTCTGATGCGGGCGTACCGCAACCTCACCCCCTACGGTCCCGGGAAAATCTATGCCGGCGTGGTGCCCGGTCACCCCATTCCGTCCTTTCCCGCTGCCTTCACGGATCTTCTGCGGATTTCGGCACGGGTGGATTCGGTGGGGTGGTATCTCGATCCGTCCCTCCGTCAGGAGGTGGACAGCCTGATCCATGCGGCCCACACCCACTGGAAGTTCCGCCGGTATATAGATGCCTATCGGGCGCTTTCCCTCGCGTACAGCAGGGTGGTGCCGGGGAGGGGAACGCGAATCACTCATGAGGGGTTTGTGGTGATGGGGTGGCGGTTGCGGGAGACCCGGGACCGCCTGCCCGGCCCCACGGCCATCGAAAGTCTGGACCGGCGGTGAGGGGACGGCTGGGGCTGGCATAACGGGCCAGCCCCCTCTTCCCCCTTTTCGGAGGGGAAGAAGAGAACGTCCGCAGGGTTTCCCGTACAGACGTTGAATATCCGGATGCGTCCAGAACCGCTGGGGGATATCCCTGTATTGCCCGCGCCCACGAGACACATTTTTCTCCGCACCCAGAAACCCGAACACGCGAAGCCTATCTCCTTAAACAGGATTCCCCGCGCTTTTGAAACAACCGCGCGGGGAGTTTTTCCAGGTTCCCCTGGCGTTCTTTCGGAAACCGGCGGGGAACTTACGGAGATTGTTTGCGAATCTCGATCGGCGAAGCCGGAAGTTTCTCCCTTGCCTCCAGAAAGCGGTAATACAGCACAAAGTATCCCAGATCGTTGATCCGCGTCCCTCGTCCGGCATTCAAGCGGTTCAGAGCTTGAGAGAGTTTCCGGAAGGCGTCCAAACCATTCCTGCGCTTATAGGCCTCATACGCCGCGTTCAGGTCCTGTTCCAGTTCTGTCCGGAGGGCAGAATCCAGAAACCAGCCCAGGGAATCCACCCGCTGGATGCGATCCACGAGATGTCCATAGGCCGAAGGCCAGCCCGGAACAGGCCAGCCGGGTCCCACACCATCATACACCTTCCCATCCCCATACGGCGTGAGATACCTCATGGAATCCTCGATGGCCATCTGGAGATCCGCCACCGACTCGGGCAACTCATCCGGTCTTTCCGCCCACAAACCCACCCCTTCCACCCTACCAAAACCCGATACGAACCAGTGGACATGGTCAGGCGGGTACCGGCTGAAAATCCGGAACCCTGAAAGGGAATCGCCTGGATGAACATCGTTGCCAAAACCCGCTGTCCACTGGATATACCCGTCCCGGACAACGCGCAGCAGGGGTTTCCAGAACTCGGGTGGGACGGGCACCCAGGCGGTCTCACCCGTGAGGGGATCGGTGTAGATCAGGGGCAGGGTGGTCTCAGGCGGTGTGCCCAGGGATGTGTCCACCACAAAATAGGGCTCCAGCGTGGGACACTGCCAGCCCGGTGGCGTGTGGACGGAGTCCAGGAAAGCAAACTTTGAATTCACGTCTTTCCATCCAATCTGGTAAAGCGCGAATTCCATCAGGGATTGCGAACTCGCAGGGTCGTTGGTCAGGGTGTAGGCGTACACGTAGGTGCTCCCCGACCGGGACACCTCCAGGCGGACATGCACCTCCAGCCCATCATCACTTTCCTCGTGAATCAGGGTGTCCCCGGCCGGTGTGACATAGACCAGACGATAGGTGGGCTGAATCTGCCCCACCAGAAGCGCAGTCAGAAGGATTGGGGCACACATTCCGGATGCCTCCTCATGTATTCCGCGAACCGATCCCACCGCCCATCCGACCCCCTCGGATGGAGCCACAGGTGGACGTGGGGACCGGTGCTGACCTTGCGTTCATTGGTGTAGAAAAAGCACACCTCATACTCTTTCATGTTTTGAAGGCGATCAAGTACATAGTTAATCTCAAAAATCGTGAGGGAAACACCCTGACGGGTTACGGGGTTGACCTTCCGGTAAGGGATGTCCACGTTGCGGAGGGTTCGATGGGTGAGATGAGGGCCTTCCCAGTCCCCGTAGATATCAAACCTCCCGCCCCAGGGAAGGGATGCGTCATTCACGGGGATCAGCCAGGTCAATCCAACCTCTGTCGTGTCCAGCTCAAAACACGGGAGAGACCCCCAGGTGGGGTCATCAATACAGTGGGGGTTGAAGCGGACCTGGGGAAACCCGGACAGAAAATTGAGAGCGCGGGCCATGGTCTGGGTGATTTTGTGAAAGAGAGGCCACACAAGAGGCGAAAGACCATGATTGAGATCGGTAAGACCGCACCGGGAAGGCCGGCCGGACCAGGGGGAGAGAGGGCCATAATGCTTGCACGTTCCCCCCACAAGAAGTTCATGGGGAGAAGGATAGATGTGCCCCGGGTTAGGGATACTTACCACGATATACTCGTGAAACACGTGTCCCACCGCCTCCAGCTGGACATCCACAATCCCGGCAAACTCCGGTGCCGCATAGAAGCCCACCCACTTCCCGCTATCATCCAGCGTGACGGTCAGCACCGAATGGAATCCCGTGTCCGTCACCAGGCCTCCCACCGGTTTGAGGTCCAGGTTTTCCTCCTGGTGGGAGTGGCCAAAGTAGTGAATACAAAAGGGTTCGGGATCGGTGTAGCATCCCAGCACATCGTTGAAAGGGAGAAGAGAGATTCTCACCGTGGCTCCCGCCATGGGCCAGCCCGTGTCGCGCACAGGATCATAAAACCAGCCCCCCACGGTGAAAAAACCTTTGCTCAAACTGTCCGAGTATTCCCACCCCATGGGATTGTCCCGCCCCCGAAAGGCACTGACCCTGTGAGACGTGTTCTCCATGTTGAGCGGCCGGGGAAGGATATAGGCATCGGGAGCCGGTAGCGGGGTGCTTTTCCACCCTCCAAGGCCCAGCGCTTTTGCCCGATGATCCATGTGCTTTCGCATCTTTTCGGCCCGCCCATAGAGTTCCTCCGGGGAAAGGGTCTTCCCGGGCGGGGAAGCCAGAGGCGCAAGACCGATGTTCACACAGGCATACACCGATCCATGAGGGACACAACAGTCTGCATCGGTGGGTGGACAGGCCTGAACCTTCCCCACCCGCACGGTGTCGTGATACACCGGACCCGCGAGACTCACCAGGACGCTCATGAGCACACCCATCATTCAGCCTCCTTTCTGAACCGTCCAGCCCTCACCGGAGGACCACCCATCGCCCTTTCCATGTGTGCTCCCCCTGCTTCACCTGCCAGAAATACACGCCCTTCACACCCCGGAAAGGTCTCTTCACCTCTTCCCCTCCCGGAACCCGGAAGGACATCACCTTCCGCCCCAGGGCGTTGAACACCGCCACATCTGCCGGACCGTCCGATGTCACCCGGAGAAAAGGCGCCTGATAGCGCACCTCCACCGGCCGCACCCGGCGCAGGTCATACGTTCGCCGGGCCATCACCTTTCCGCCGGACAGGATCTCCACCTCCACCCGGGCGTTTCCCCATCCTGTCCACACCACCGGGAAGTTCACCGCTTCACCCGGCGTCCACACCTCCCGGCTCTCCGGAATCCCCACCTCCACCGGACCCGAGGTGTGGACGCGGAAGGAAACGTGGGAAAGGGGACGGGGAGACTGAAGGTGGAGGACCAGGGTTCCCTCCGCCTCCTTTCCGAAGAGGAGGGGCAGGGCGAAGAGAAGATATCCCATGAACCACCTCCTGGTTGCACGGACGGTCTCAAGGATACGGGGGGGGGGGGGTAAATTGTCAAGGGGCTGTGTTTGCTGGCCTCCGGACAAGAGTTCAGTCCCCCATGGACCCCAGACGAACGTGGAGAGTTTGAGAGTTCTGGACAATACTCAATGCGCCGACACCCGTTGAGACACAACCCCGCCGTTTGACGAGCCGGGGGCAGACCTCTATGCTTGTCCTGTCCATACAGGAGGTTTTTCATGGTCCGGCCACTTCGCGGGCTCGTCATCCTGTTCGGTGCAGTGGCCCTGCACGCCCTCCCACCCCTCCAGGATGTGACCCTGACCCCGGAGGGTGCCTGGCTCACCTTTTCCGTCACAGTGACCGGAGACTCCGTGGTGCTGGACAGCCTCCCCTATCCCGTGGAAGAAGAGCGCCTTCGCTTTCAGGGACAGGGGGTTCAGGTGGAGGGCTGGCGTCTTGAAAGCCTCATGGCTCCACCCCCTCCGGTTCGGGACCTTGCCCGTCTTCGCCGGGAACTCACCCGCACCCTCCACGGCCTTGAAGATTCCGCCGAGGCCCGGAACCAGGCCCTTCAGGCCCTCAACCGTTATGCCACATCCGAGATCCGGTCCGTGGAGGAACTTCAATCCTATGTGAACTTTCTCCTGGAACGCAAACCCGTCCTGAAAGCCGAGCGCCGGGCCATCCGGGACCGGCTCAAGGAGGTAAGCGACCGCCTCCGGCAGATTCCCGACGTCCCCACCCGCATGACCCGCCTGGTGGTGTTTGCCCGGGGAAGAGGGCCCCTGCGCGTGCAGGTGTTCACCCCCCTCGCCGGGTTTTCGCCCCGGGTGCGTCTGCAGGTGGACCCCCGCACGGGAGAGGTCACCCTGATCCGGGAGGTGGAGGTGTGGCAGAACACGGGATGGACCTGGCGCAACGTGCCCTTCCTCCTCACCACCCGGGAAGCCTCTTGGGCCCTGGGGGATCCCCCTCCGCCCGCACCATGGGAGCCCTTCCCCATGCGCCACCCCCGGCGGAAGGATCTTTCGTCCGCTCCGATGTCCGAGCACCTCCATGCCCGAACTTCGCCGTCTGAAGTCGAGGCCGGCGCCGGACTGGACCTCCAGATCCGATTCCCCCGAAAAACCCTCCCTTCCTTTCGGCCCCTCCGCTGGGAGGTGGACCGTCAAACCGTGCGAGGGCGGGTGTTCGTGGAGGTTCGCCCCCAGGAAGACCCGAAGGGGTGGCTTCAGGTTCACGTTTCCAATCCTTTTGAAACTGCCCTTCCGGGCGGTGAGATCCAGATCGAGGTGGCGGGGACCTGGAGCGGACGGGGGAACATCACGCCCTGGCCCGCGGGGGCGGATCGGGATCTCCGGGTGGCGGAACTCCCGGAGGTGCGGGCGGGTTTCCGGAAGGTGGATCGCAAAACGGGACGATTCCTGAAAACAGCGCGCAACGTGTATGAAGCCTGGGTGGTTCACCCCCACGGAGAAGCACGGGAATACCGGATGGTCCTCTCCCTTCCCTCCCGTCTCTCCCGTCTCTCCCCCCAGGATCTTCATTTTGATCCCCGCCCGGATTCCCTTCTCCCCGGCGATCCCCGAACGGCGGTGTGGTGGAAAACCCTGACCCCCGGCGAGACCCTCCGGGTCCGCCTCAGCCTCCCCGAACCGGCGACTCCCCCGACGGGGGGTTGACAGAAAGGGGCGGGATGCCTATATATAGTTATGAGCAAGGAGGGACGCCATGAGACGGGTCCTGAAGAAGTGGGACGAGAAGGGCACCGCAGTCCTTGAATATGCGGTGGGACTGGCCATTCTGCTTTCCTTCACCTTCTTCACCTGGCGGCTTCTTCTGTGGGTGTATGCCTGGAACCTGTACATCATCCGCATGTCCGTGCAGGGGCCTCAGCCATGAAGACCCTCCAGCATCTTGTTCGGGACGAATCCGGGGTCACGGCGGTCGAATACGCCATGATCATCGGTTCCATTGCCCTCGCAGCCTACATGGTGGTCCGTTATGTCGGGGTGAAAGCCTCGCGGGCGCTCATCGAATATCTTGTGTATGAATACCTCTGGTAACGGGAGGGGAGCATGCATCGCCTGATGCGTCGGGGGAAGCAAAGAAAGTCCATGAGCCTCGGCCAGATCCTGGTTGAGGCGGCCATTGCCCTCCCGGTGTTCTTTTTGCTGGTGTTTGGAACACTGGAAGTGGGCAAGATCATCTTTCGGAAACTCCAGGTGTCCTATGCGGCCTACACGGTGACCCGGATGGCTGTGGTGAACGATGGCCAGTATATGGCAGAAGCCTTGAGACGGATTTCCCCGCGTCTGGACACCCAGTATGTGTCCATTCACCCCATTTATGACCCCGCCAACGACTTCTACTGGGTGACCCTGGAATACAAAGGTCCCGGAACCTGGCGGACCATCGGCATGGTGCCGGAACACACCTTCCCCATCATTGAGGCGGCGGGGATGAAACTGGGTTCCAGCCGGAACCGCCACGACACCCTCACCTATCGGGGGCAGAGTTCCTTCCCGGGCTACAACGGTGGCAACGTCACGGCCGTGCAGTATGAAATGTCCCGTCCCATCGCCCAGTTCGCTTCCTGGGAGACGAACGGAAGGAAGGACGGCCTTCCCGGCAACGGTGTGGTTAGCCGGTGGCGGCCACCGACCAGCCGTCTTCTCCAGTTTCAGGGCGGGTGGAATGGGATGTACTCGTCCTATGCATGGAAGGTGAACACCATGACAGCCACGGGCTGGAATACACCTCAACGTTCCCCAGATTGGGGGTGGAGCCAGCGCATGATGGGAGTTGTTTCCAGCCCTTATTATATGGGGCATCTTCTGGGGAAAAAAGGCCTTCAGGGGAACCCGGAGTTTATCGCAACCCTTTTCCCTTATATGACAGGAAGCGCTGTGGTTCAGGACTTCTTTAACCTCCTTTCCCTGTTTGGATGGCAAAATCCCTATGCGGAGTATCCCCTGGCCCGTGGCAGCATGGGTGCCGCGTACGGGAAGGGAAGGGACTACGGAGGTTACATGTGGACTTATACCTGGTTCGGGAAACCTCCGGTGGTTTACAAAGAAGGGCCGTGGGCGGATCCGTGGACATACCAGTCATATGCAATGCAAAAGGGCTGGAACACGGAAGGATTCATGTACCTGTTCGGCATGGGTGCGGTCGAATGCGTGATCGAAACGCCCTCTGGATGCATCTGGTATAACAATGATCTTCCCGGCCCCATCTGGGGTTACGGGTGGAGCGGTCAGGCGATCGGATGGGGTGGAAGCAGACCCCAGACCTGGAACTTCTACTGGGCAGCGTATTACACAGCGCAGGAAGTGGAGATCGTGAACAACGTGGCCAATCACCCTCACACCCACAACATTGGAAACAGCTGGAGTGACTACGAATACGTGTTCGATGTAGGGTGGGGAGGAGATCCCTGGGCCCCAGGTCAGGGAGAGTGGGAAACCTTTACGGGTTGTCTAGACGGTCCCTGTCGAAGTAACCCCATTGTCTCCACCCTTGAAATTTCCAACTATGACGCCCATCTGGATCAGAACATTCTGGACGAGAAAGGGCACGGATTCCACTGGTCCTATGTTGAAGACCGCAACGACCACACGGACCCCAGTCCGGGGTGGAGTCACTGAGGAGGGCGTCATGGTGAAGAGAAAACGTCAAAAAGGTTTCGTGGCGGCCATCGGGATCTTCATGATCGCCATTCTGGTGAGCACTCTGGCCTATATCTTTGAGGTGGGGCGCCTGCTTTCCGCCAAAATCGAGGCCCAGAACGCCGCCGACGCGGGGGCTCTGGCGGGGGCTTATGTGTTCGCCGGCCTTCGAAACACCATGATCCTGGAAAACGCCCTGATGGACCTCTGGATGGAGGTGGCCGAGAACGCCGCCCACAACCAGGCCAACTTCTTCTGGGCCGCCACGGGCGGCGTGGGGTTTGCTCCCGGGGCAGATTTTGTGCCGGGGGGCTATCAGCTTGCCGACGAAGACGTGGGGGATATGAATCGCGACTCTTTCCTGGTGGACATGCGCCGGATGTATCACCGGGCCTTCCGGGTCCAGGATGCGGCCGTGTCCCGGTTCCTGGCCGTCCATCAGACCCGGGTCCACCAGTTCCACAACGGTGTGGGGATCTATAACCCCGCCGAAATGCGCCGGGAACTCCGAACCTATGTTCAGGACGTGGTGCGCCTGAACATCTTCAAACCGGGGATGACCAACCCTTTCCGGTGGCTGGGTTTGCTGTTCTATCCCCAGCAGGGCCTCATGGACTTTGACATGGGTGGGTTTCCCAACTTTTACGATATCAGCGGGTTTACCCCGGGCTTCAACGTCTCGGTGAACCCGCCCAACCCTGCACCGGGCTGGGTTTCGGACAACAACTACCAGCACAGCTATCAGACCGAATTCAACCTGGACAGCCTGGGGCGGGTGTATGTCCGGGTGCAGGCCCCCCTCCAGCCCTCCACCATCATGCGTCTCATCCCCCTCAACTGGTTCGGAAACGCAAGCGCCATTCAGACCCCCCTCAACTTTCAGTTCGGCGGGTGTGCAAGTAACCAGCAAAACACAAGTTACCTGATGTTCCCCGGGTTTGTCTGGCGAGGGGGATACATGGTCCTTCCCCAGCGCAACCCTCTGACGAGCGCCCTCCCCGCACTCCTGTTCACCGCACCCAACAAGGTGTGCGCCGATGCGGCCGCGGGTGTGAAGAAATATACGGGAGGCTATCTCCGTTTGACCGACCTCCACCTCTACGCCAACTTCAACACCCGCTATTTCGGCCTCGGGCTACCCTTCGCCGACCGGAAGTGGACCTTCTGGCCCTGGGTGGCCCACTTCTTTGATTTCCTGCGTCAGGATCTCGGCGATGGGCTCGTCACCCGCCTGTTCTTCGCGGGCAACCCCCGGATCGACAACCTGGAGTGGTATCACGCCCAGCTCATCCCCACCGTCAAAACGGAATATGGGCCCATTTCGGACCTGGAACCCTATCACTGAGAGGGGGTGAATCATGAAACGCCAGAAAGGAAGTGCCCTGATTGAGCTTTTGATGGTTCTTCCCATCCTGTTTGTGCTCCTCGCGGGGGTGTTCCACGTCGGACGTCTGGTGTATGCCCATCAGAAGGTGATCATCGCCTCCCGCATCGCCGCCGAGCGGGCTGCCAATATGATCAATCCCAGCGCCGCCAACGCCCGGGGGGCCATGTTCTATCCGTACGATTACAATGGCGCACCTGTGACCCTGGCCCTCCGACTTTTCTTCCGTCGTCTTGCCAACATAGGTGGCGATCGGACCACGCCCCCCATGCTGGCGCAGGTGACAGATGTTACCGGCTGGATCGGTTTCCCGGGGAAAAATCCGGCCACCCAGATGGCCAGGCAATACCTTGCCTATTCTCTGGGCATTGACCCTTCCTGGGTGACGGTGGAATATCGGGCCGTCCCCTACATCAAATACCTCCGCAGGAACCGGAACGGTCCGGATTCCATCGCGGTTCAGCGTGGGGGAATGGCCAACAGCGTGGGGTATCTTCATCCGGGTGAGGTCCCGGACAATCAGGTGGACAACCTGACCCGCCGGTGGTGGGAAGAGGACGCACAGCGTGAAAACAGCGGCGGCGTCAACGATCCCCGCCGGATCACCCGATACGAACTTCCCTATGGTACCTGGCTGATCGCCGCCAAGGTGAGCGTGCGGTATCCGGTGACCCCCATGACGCGAGCCCTCATCGGGGCGGCCAGTGTCCTCCTTGGAGGCATTCAGCTTGCCCACAACGACGAGGTCATCATCTCCCACCTCACCGTGTTCCCCGCGCCCCTTTCCGCCATTGACATCATCGACGCCACCCAATCTCTGCGGCTTGCCATGTTTGACACGGATAGAGATTACCCGGACGATTTGGGCGTGATCAACTTCGCCAATCCACCGTCCACCTGGGACGAATGGTGATGCGCCGGATCCCTCTGCTCCTGCTCCTCATCACGGTGGCCAGCCTGAGCTGCCGTCGGAGGACGGGGGACACGGGGGACATCATCGGACCTCCTGGCGTGGGCACCATCCACCTTTATGTGGAAGAGCAGGTGGTGGGAGACTCGGTGGACGTGGCGCTGGTGTTTTCATCCGAGGCGTGGGGCAGGGGATCGGCCCGCGCAGTGAGATATGTTGAACTCAACGGAACACCTCTGTCCCCTATTGCTGACGGGTATTATTTTGTTGCTGTGCCTCTGTCGGTTCCATCAGCTCAGGTTTTGTTTGAATATGATGGAAACGAACACCGTGCCACAATCCCCATTGACACCCTTACACCACCCCGTTTTCTATCCCCCTCCACGGATACACAACTTTCAGCCGAAGACACCCTTCTTGTTATTCTTTCACGAGAGGCCTTTCTCCGTGTCGAAGACACCGCGGGACAGATCCTGTTTCAACTGGATTCTACAATGGACACCGTGTGGGTTCCTCTGAGCACACAAGGGCAATTTCGCCTGGAAGCGTATTTGTGGGATACGTTGCTCGTGACTGCCGCGGAGTGGGGGGGCATTGAGGCGCGAACGGGGGGATCGGAAATCCGCTGGGTAACCGTGGGTGACACTTCGACCTGGTCCATCGTTGCAGATACTCTGTCTCCGGGATGTTCTGGCGCTTTGCCTTGTTTTTCCTGGATTCCCGACGATTCTCTTCTGGCTTTTGGAATCTGGCGTGTTGTTCGTTCTAATCAGGAGGATCCCGTCTGGTATATTCAGGGGATCCGTGACCCTCAGGACACAACACAGCGAATTCCGTTTGCACCGCCTGTTGTGATGGGACGGGAGGATCCACTGCGTTATGAGGTGGTCATCGCGCTCCGGGACACGATCATCCCCGGTGCGCGCTATCGATTCTACGGCAACCGGAGTGGGGATGTCGTTTTTCTGGGAGAATGGCAGCGACCATGAAAGAAAACAATATTCATAAAAGGAGGTTGATCATGCGTGTGTGGCGCATGGTTGCATTGGGAATCCTGCTGACGGCAGGGGCGTGCTCTCGCCGTCAGCCAACCGGTTCGGTCCCCCCCCCTGTATGGGAGGGAAGCATCCATGTGAGCGAACAGGGAGGAGAATCTCTCGAATCTCCTCATGGTGTTCTGATCGGCGTGGAAGGGCTGGTTTTCCAGGATAACGCCGTTCTTGAAGCGACAGTAACCCCCGAATTACCCCCTGAATTGGCTTTTCTTGATCAAAATCAGGCTTCAGATGTGGTCATTCTTCGGTTTCGGCGTGGTGACCTTCTGTCGATTGCCCCCGATGTACTGGAAAACCTGATGTATGGAGTGGTTCTCTCCTTTCCTCTGAAAAAACCTATTTCCGCCGAATGGGGAAACGTTGTTGTTCTGGTCAACCATCGGTATTTCACTGCCATGCCTTTTGCAGAGGCAGCATCCTCAGGGGAAGAGGTGGCCGTTCGGCTTCCGGGAGGCTTTTTGCGGGATATGGCGACAGAAGATGTCAACGAACTCGTTGTCTTCTTTGTGGAAGGTGAAGAACCAAGGGTGAATTCTGAGCTGATCCTGAAAGGTCTCCCTTCTGAATTGCGAGAAAAGGTGAATCCCGTGCAACTCCAGGCACTGTGGGATCCTGCAGGTTACCCTTTCCGACTTGAAATTTCGGGGGGTCAAGTTAAAGTGGGGAACGGTATGATCCCTTACTCGGCCGGCATTGTGGTTGGAAAACGCTATGGTGTGTTTGATCCTGTGGCAGTTTTCTTTAGTGGTGGTTTAAACATCGCGGGGTGGCCCACGACGGTGAATCCGTATCCCTGTACACCGGGGTTTTGCGGAGGTGTGCACAAACAGCTCAACGCGATCTATCAGGCTCTCAAGAGGAATGTGATGGTGGACGAGCAAATCCTGAAAAAACTTGTCGGGTTTTATGCATTTGAGCACTCAGGGCACAGGGGTTTTCTGGAACCTGCGGAAGTTCTCTGGCAAAAAATGGAGCGCTCCTACATTGATGCAGGGGCACTGGACAATGGCTTCCGCGGTGTTGTTTTAACAGGCTTTTCAATGGGCGGTTTGATCTCCCGAGCTGCTGCAGCCATTCATCCTTTCCGGGTTACCGCGCTGGGATCGATCAACACCCCTCACCTGGGAAGCATCATTGCGGATCTGGTTACCTATCGGGACTCCAAGGGCGACCTGATTGACACCCTTGCTCGATATGTTCAGCGGAGGATGGGATGGACGCCTTCAGATCCGGGATACCGAAGTTTTGAAAACGATCTTAACGCTAACCCCCATCCTTTTTATCCTGTGGACATTTCCGATGCCAATGAAGTGTTCCGGTATGGTTCGATCGGAAACGTGATTTTGGCTCCGGCCGGTGCGGTCAAACCCCTGGTGTATCAGGAGCCGCAAGGTCACCCGTACATTCGCGTGTGCGTGGGTTCTGCGGGTCAGATCGTTTCGTTCCCCGACCCCCGTCCTGGAGACGAGGATGTTGTGACCCTTCACCGAGATGAAGAAATCGCTTATTCGGGGGGAACGGTTCAGCGTCCTCTCTACCTCTATATGACGGGCAATCTTCCCCGCCGTACGTCCTGGCCCCCCACAAGCGCTGTTCTCTGGGTTTTGGGGCGCTTTATGGGTGCCCTTGAATATTCTGCACCTTCCTGCAATGGCCTCTACCCCTCAAGCGATGCTTATTATAACAACGACGGCGTCGTCTCGAGGACATCCGGTCTCTTTCGGTATCCTGCGTACCGGGATCCTCTGTTTGCTGTCCAGGAGTTTTATAACTCGACCCGTCGCTTCCACCTTGATGCGCCGGAGTATCCTGACGAATATCGTAACTGGGCAGATCAACTCGCCATCGAGATTGAAGATTTCCTTCTCAACCGGTGGATGGTGGAGCATCACTTCCTGTATGAGGTGGCATGGGAGTACCTCTTTTCCACGTCCAGCATTGATGTGGAGTTCTATGCCCTCTTCCGGGATAACAACCTGACCCTGGATTATCTCCGGGCGGATCCCGTTCGCCGGTGGCAGGAGTTCTATACCTACAGCGGCATCGGTCAGGTGCGTCACGGGATGATCGGGACCGGGAGCTCCCGGAACGCAGGTCCAGAAGGTATTGCTCTGGAGCGGAATGCCACCACCACCCCCAAAGTGTACCTGGTGGCCGCCGTGAAAAACCCCCCATTGGTTTCGCTGGATCTCAAGGTGAAATTCCACATGTTTGAGAAGCCGAATGCCCGGAATCTCGTCGGTGTGAAGGACACCCTAATTGAGACCACCAAGCGGTTCACCCGCTATGCCAGCGACCTCTACTGGATCATCGGCGAACTGGACCAGTCTGGGAAATTTGTGAAGAAGATCGATCGCTGGGTGGGGGTGAAGGAGCTGGATGACACCACTCGGAACGGAAACGTCACGTGCTATTGGAAGGTGCGGGTGCTGGATTATCAGGATGCGAACGGGATGCCCATCAAGGACAACTACCCCATCCTCCAGCCCGGTCTTGCAGCCCCGGTTCAGCAGGTCCGGTGTGACACGGCGGCGGTTCAGGTGGCCGCACAGGAGGTGGCTCTCCACTGATGCGACGGATCGCGCTTCTGGCCCTTGTGGCCCTGGTGTTTTCCATGTGCCGGCGGGGAGGAACGACCTCCCCGCCGGGACCTCCGGGGGATGGTGGATCTGATTCAACGAGTGTACAGTATTTCGTGCTCTCCCACGCTCAACTCGTGGGACAGGATTCTCTGGCAGGATATATTGTTGTGTTGCGCGTGGGCGGAGACACCCTCCTTCCGAACCAGCTGTGGGTAGAAGAAGAAACCCTATCTGCGTTTGGAAACCTGTTTTTCTGGGGTCCGCTCCCCTTTACAGACACCCTCCATGTAGGCTTAAAGATGGGAGGCATGCAGGCTGAAACCTCCCTGGTCATGGCGAGGGTTCCTGCCCCTCATTTCCGCATACCTGGAGGTGATACCTCCATCCACCGCGGCGATACGCTGATCATTCACATCGCCACACAGATCCTACCTTTGCAATTCGTGGTCACCGATCCCGTGGCGCATCAGGTCGTGCTCGTTGATACAATTCTGCAGGATAGCATTTTCCCCCTACCTGACACCGTTCGAAACACGACAGGCCGTTATCGACTCGTGGTCGAGGGGTGGGACACTCTGTCAGACTTCGACCTCCAGGCCTTCCGTTTCATCAGCCTCATGGGTGGGGGCGAGGAGCGATATTTGGACGTTGTGGAACCACCGGGAACCGGTCTCACGCTCGTCGTGGATACCGCCGATCCTGATCCCACAGACACTCTGTACGTTCGCCCATCATGGCCCCTTATTCGCTGGACCCCCGATTCTGTGGGTGTCGATCGGCTTTGGGTGACCACGGTTACCGGGATTACCATGTGGGACATTTATGCCCTTGATTCCGCCACACTGATCCTTCCTCCGGTTTATTACGGACGCCATGGCACGTATGCCGTTGATCCTTGGTTTGATCCCCCCGATTCCCTCACGCCGGGGGACACGTTTTTGATCCGCGTGGAGCGCAACAACCAGGTGCTGGACTCCGTCCTCTACGTGCCGTGAAACCGCAGATTCTTCGGTGGGTGCCCTATGGGATGCTTGTCCTCGGGGCAGGTGTGGCGGGTGCGGTGGGGGGAATGGTGTATTCCCTCATGGGGATCCGCCTTGTTCTGGTGGTGGGGATGGTGTGGGCGGTGCTGGCCACGGCGCTGTGGGCCATGCACGTGATTCTGTGGCCATCCTTTGAGGGGACCCTCCCCTGGCGGTTTTTCTTTCGCCCGGCTGCCTGGATGGCCGGGCTTCTCGGCATCCGGATGGCCCTCCTGCCCCTCCTTCCCCCACCCTATTCCCCCTTCGTGTGGATTCCCGGTCTTCGCTGGCTTGCGCCCGCCACCGACATCCTGTGGATGCTGGGCTTTGTGGCGGCCTGGTGGGAACTTCGCCGGGCCCTGGAACCCGAACACGCCGTGGGCGTGCCCCTCGCCCTCTGGGGACTTGCGGGCCTGGTGATGCTCCCCGTCCTCTGAGATGCGACAGCGATTTCTTGCACTTCTTGTCCTGCTCTTCTTTGCGGTGGTGACACCGCGGATGCTCTATTTCAACCCCTTCGAGGTCCTCCGGCAGCCCACCCTGACCTTTCCCTTCCCCGCGGTGGACCTCAAGGGTGACACGGTGCTCCTGGTGCCCGCCCGGGATCGGCCCACCGTCCTGGCCCTCTTTCCTCCATCCATGGTGGAACGAAGGAACGAACTTCTGGCCCTTCTGGACAGCCTTCACCGGTATCCTCCGGAAAGCGTGGCGGTGGTGGTCCTCCTTTCCCCCGGCATTGCGGTGCCCGAAGAAGCCCGCACGGGAAAAGACACCACACTGCTTTATTTCTATGACAATTTCGGGGTGATTCGGCAGGTGGGGGACCCCCGCCATCCCACGATGGTGGTGGTGGACAGCACAGGCCAGATCCGTCAGCGCCTGGTGGTTCGATGATCCCCTCCTTATCCTTCCAGAAGATACGTGAACAGCGTGTCCTTTTTGTAATCGTTTCCCTGCTGTGGGGTATCTTCCTCGGATGGGAAGCAGGGCGATATCTAGTCCCCTTTCTATGGTTGCCTTTTCTGTATGCCCCTTCTTTTCGAGATCGTCTGCGTCTTATAGCCGGCGTTGCACTGGTGCATGTTCTTGCTTTTGAAGGATTTGCTTTCCATCCCGCTGCTCGAGCCCATGCTATAGCCTTTGTCTTAATGGTGCTGGTTGGCTTGCTGGTGGGTTTGCTTTATACGCTTTATCGCGTGTGGCCCGTACTCTTTTTTCCCCTTTCAACCAAGCATTCTGTCTGGAAGATGGCGATATGGCTGGGGTTGGCACTCCTCACGGAATGGTTTATGGAACGATACCTCAGCTCGATCGGTGTTCCTGTGTTTTTTCTGACAGATGCTGCCGGAATGAAACCTCTTTTGTGGGTATCCCGGGTTTGGGGCCCCTGGGCAGGGGTGTGGCTGGGTGCACTGGTCATATGGGGAGGCCTGTTTGCGCGTACCAGAGAAGGCCAATGGGCACTCTTCGTCGGTATGTTTGGGACTCTGATCTCCCTGGTTCTTCAACCTCCTTATGCCCTTAAGACCTTGCGAGGACACCGTCTGGTCTTCCTTTCCCCCGGAATCTTCTACCGCGCCCCCCTGGAAGCCTATCTTGAACGTTACCGGGACATGATCGATGCCCTGAACCGCACCCTCCGAGACAACGATACCCTGTGGCTGATTTTCCCTGAGAATACCTTTGGCCCTGCACCCCTCATGGGTTCCAGAGAGAAAAAGATTCTGGAATTTATTGAATGGATAGACCGCACTGTCCCATCTCCCCACGGGCAAGTCTGGCATACCATTGTGTGGACCCCCGAAGGCCTGCTTTCACGGGTGTACATCAAGTCACCCCAGGGAGATACGTCAATCTATCACAAGCGGCTGCTGTTTATTGGAGGAGAGAAATACGTTCCCGTTATCACAAGTTTCTTTGGCGTACGTCGGACAGGGGGGAACGTAGACGACCCCGGTTACCGCGTGATGGCCCCAGGGTGGGCAATGCATCTTCAGGTCTGCAATGAAGGCCTGTATCCCTATTTGACCAAACCCTCGCCCGTTGGCCGCGGCATGATCCTTTCGCCGGCCCAGTTTTCCTGGCTTCATGTCTCTGTGTTTTTAAGGGCTATTGAGGTACGTCACCGGCTGGTAAGTAACCTGACAGGACTGCCTCTTTGTACGGTACAGAGAGAAGGGGGAATGGCTTGCTATCTACCGGAGAAGAAAGGCATCCGGGTGATTGGTAACCCCTGGAGACAGGGGCCCGGTGTGTTTGCTCCTCCCCTGCTGGTGGGCAAATTCAATCCCTGGATGAGATACGCTTCCATTTTTTTCTGGATGTGGCTGGGGATTTTTGGCGTCGGTGCATCTCTGTTCCACATCACAGACATATTTCTACGGACTCGGGGTCTGCCTGCTCCTCACACCGGCAAAGGGATCCGGTCCAGGATCTCTTCCAGGATATAGGGCAGGGCCTCCCCTTCCACCGCCAGGAGTCGGTGGAGCAGCACAAAGGGGGCGAGGTGGCGGAGGTCTTCGGGAATCACGTAATTCCGATCTTCCAGCAGCGCCCAGGCCCGGGCCAGGGCCACCCACTGAATCACCCCCCGGGTGGACAGCCCCACCGCCAGACGGGGATCCTCCCGGAGGGCCTGGGCCACGCGGGTGGCATAGGCAAGGAGGCTTTCATCCACCCGCACCCGCGACGCCCGATCCTGCAGGTTCACGACGTCCTCTGCCGAAAGCACGGGGCTGAGGGCGCGGGCCTTTTCCATGGGATTCCCCATACGGAGGATGTCCAGCTCTGCCTGGGGATCGGGATAGCCGAGATGGAGACGGATGAGAAACCGGTCCATCTGGCTGTGGGGAAGGGGGAAAGTTCCGGCGGCATCCACCGGGTTCTGGGTGGCGATCACGAAAAAGGGGCGGGGGAGGGGATAGGTGTGGCCCTCCACCGTGACCTGACCCTCCGCCATGGCTTCCAGAAGGGCGGACTGGGTGCGGGGCGTGGCCCGGTTGATCTCATCGGCCAGGAGGATATGGGTGAAAATGGGGCCCTTCTGAAAGCGGAACTCCCCCGTCTGGGGGTCGGGCACCGAGGCCCCGAGAATGTCGGCAGGCAGGAGATCCGACGTGAACTGGATGCGCTGGAAGGACAGCCCCAGGGTTCGGGCGGTGGCCAGGGCCAGGGTGGTCTTCCCCACACCGGGCTGATCCTCAATCAGCACATGCCCCCGGGCGAGAAGCCCCGCAAACACCAGCCGCACAGCCCGGGATTTGCCCCGGACCACCCCCTCCACCTGTTCGATGGCTCGGGCAAGGGGTGTCATGGTGTTTTGATGATACAGCCCTCCTGATGAAATATCTGCCTCACAGGCCGGGTCCTTCAGAAATCGAGGGGAATGGCCTGGACGTCCCGCCCCTTGCGAAGAAGAAGGCGATGGCGGTCCTCCTCCCGCGTCCCCTCTGGGAACGGCTTGCCAAAGGGCACGTCCCACCGGGGGTGCTCCGGCGACACTTCCTGAACCAGCCGGGGCGTGCAGGCCGCCAGAATCAGACCCACCAGCCCCAACCACCGGCTCATCTCCGCACCCGCCTCCCGTCACACGTCCACGTCCGCGCATCCAGCGCCAGGGTTTTGAAGAGAAAGAAGATGCCCGTCGTATCCCCATAGGCACAGATGTGCAGGGTATCCGGATCGTTCTCCGCGTATTCGATTGCAAACACCGGTTTTCCCCGGTCTGCGTACCCCACCCGGAAAGTATCACACCAGCCTTCTTCAAAACAGCTCTCCAGAATGGCAAAATCAAAATCCTCGGCAAGGTCCCGGGCAAGGGACGGTGCATTTTTCTGAGCCACCCACAGACCTCTGCGGTGTGCCTGCTCGGCCACCCAGCGGTTATACCGGATCTGGTCTTCCCGTGAAAGGGGAAAGCCCGTGTTGTTCTCAAATCCGTCCATGTTGTCCGGATGGATGCCGTCAAACCCCTTATGGTGGGCAAGATCCAGTCTCCCCTCCATGATAGGTCCCAGGAGATCCAGACGTCGAATATCCAGCCATCGCTCACCGGGCCAGCCCGCATAGGCATTGCCCAGCACTTCGGGCGGAAATGCGTCCGCATCGGGACGCCAGTCTTCCAACGCCCCCACATTCACATACGCGATCACGACTTTTCCCAGACGATGGAGGCTGTCCACAACCTCCGGGGGCGTGCCGAAGAGATCCAGATCATACACCTCTTCCGGACGGGATAGATCCAGGGTCCCGGTATACTGGATGAAATAGGTCCTTCCGGGAAACGAAGGCGCGGGAATGCTTCCTGCCCGTGTGCAGGCAAGAACGGACACAAGCCCGACCGGGACTACAACGAGGCCGATCCGTCCCATCGCCATACAGCAACGGCCCATTTTGCCATGATGCGCTGGCGATGCCGCACGGCTTCTTCATTCCACGTATCGTATTCGGCAACCATTCGGGTGATCTCAAATCGACTCCTGCGATAAATCTCACGTTTTTTCTCAAAAGATAGGTTCTTCGCCTCTCGGTTCAGGTGTTCTTCCAGTAGCGTGAGGTTTCCAATGCGGTGAACCCATGAAACCCCTTCTTCCCTCCACGTTTGCTGCGGGAGAATATGCTCTACCGTGATTTTTGGATCATCCAGACTTTCCACTATGGGTGAAGGACTTTTGCGGGCATGGGCTTCCAGCCCCAGAAGCAAACGTTTGACAACACGGGAGGACTTTCGATTCGGGTTTTGCGCGACGGCAAAAGTTTCTTCAAAGGTCTCATCGTCCAGATAAACGTGGAACCCCAGGAGAACGCGAAAGATTCCATGGGCGTCGGTGGCCTGGTTTTGTCGCACAGCATAGGCTGCTCGCGTAAATGCCTTTTCCAGTTGATTTGGATTTCTTCGGCCAATGGTGAGATACCGCACGGTAACCACAACGGCAAGTCGGACCGCCTGCATCAGCACCTTCCGCCATCTTTCAGGATCTTCCAACCACTTTTCATACAGAGCCAGCAGCAGGGGTGCGGCCTGATGGGCTTGAAAAACATTCAAATCCTGTACGTGGGGAAAACCCCGCTCGGGAAATTCTGCCCAGACTTCGTGCTCGGGCGAAGAGAGGGCTTCGTAAAACCCCGCCACATGCTCCAGTCGTTCAAGGAGCTCCAGTGCATCCTGCGCAGAAATGATCGACTTTCGCAAGGTTCTGTATAACCGCTCCTTGCGCTCTGGATCTTTTCTCTGGCTGTTGACAAAATAGCGTAAAAACTTGGGGAAATCCCTTTCTCCCACAATACTCACGATTCGATTCCACTGCTCCTGCACGAGATCCAGGTCAGCCTCCTGCATCAGAGAAAACAGATAGTTTTTCAGCAGATCCGTGGGTGTGAGTGCAATCCCACGGGCATTGAGGGTTTCGAAAATCACATAGGCACTCAGATCATCGGGGGTGAGAATCTGAGTAAAAAGGGTGAGCTGAAGAACCATTTCCAGAAATGCTGCCACGTCACTTCCCGTATCCTCTGCGAAAGACTCTCGAACCTTCTTCTGGAAAAACTGAAACCCCTTCCACAGCAGTTTGTGAGATGGGTGTCGGGACTGCGTACCGGAAGGAGGCTTCTGGCGTTTCAAAATGTACTGGTTGAAAATCCCGTGATCGGTTCGATTCAGCCGCAGACGCGGTTGGAACAGAAGCTGCACAGGTTCTTTTTCCCCCACAAATCTACGTGTGAAAATCTCCCGACGCTCCCGATTTTTTTCAACATCCACCCCTTTCTGTTCCAGGTGTTCCAGAAAATCGATCACTCCAAGAGCCAGAAGTACAAAGGTTGCAAGACGTTGCTGGCCGTCCACCACCACAAGTGCATCCTGACTTTGCTGGAAGAGCACCACCCCGATGTAGTGATAGGGTTCTTCTCTCTGCCAAAGTCTCCAAAGATCTTCCCACAGGTCTTCCCATTGAGGCTCATCCCAGGAATAGTTTCGCTGGAAGGGGGGCACGTGATAACGCCGGGCATTGCCGAAAATCTCGTGAAGTGTCACCGTGTCCGCCTGAAGAAGGGGCACCGACATCACACGATCACCTTTTCCTCATACACCCCATACACCGATTTCAGGGTTTCGATGATCTCCCCTTCCGTGGCATACACCCGGACGGCATCCAGAATGAAGGGCATCAGATTCCGCCCCTCCTGGGCCGCTTTCTGGAGGTTCTCCAGCGCCCGCCGGACCGCATCGTTGTCCCGCTCGGACTTCACCTTCTGAAGAAAGGCAATCTGCTCCTTCTGAACCTCCATGGGGTCCACCTTGAAGGGCGGAACCTCGATTTTTTCATCGGGATCCACGTATCGGTTCACCCCCACGATCACGAATTCTCCGCTCTCCACCCGGCGCTGGAAGTCATAGGCCGCATCCGAAATCTCCTGAACGAAGAAGCCCTCCTCAATCCCCCTCAGCACGCCGTCCAGGAAGGAACCGTTCCCCATCTCCAGAATCCGGTCAAAATAGGCGTAGGCCTGGCGCTCCATTTCGTCCGTCAGCGCCTCAACGTAATAGCTTCCCCCCAGGGGATCCACCACCTGGGCCACACCAGACTCGTGGGCAATCACCTGCTGGGTCCGGAGGGCGATGGTCACCGCCTTTTCGCTTGGGAGCTGAAGGGCTTCGTCAAAGGAGTTGGTGTGGAGGGACTGGGTGCCCCCCAGAACGGCGGCCAGCGCCTCCAGGGCGGTCCGGACGATGTTCACCTCCGGCTGCTGGGCGGTGAGGGACACACCCGCCGTCTGGGTGTGGAACCGGAGCATCCAGGACCGGGGCTTTTTCGCCTTGTAGCGGTTTTTCATCTCCCGTGCCCAGATCCGCCGGGCCGCCCGGTATTTGGCGATCTCCTCAAAGAAGTCCATGTGGGCGTTGAAGAAGAAAGAGAGTTGCGGAGCGAAGTCGTCCACGTCCATGCCCGCGCGGATTCCAGCCTCCACATAGGCAAAACCGTCGGCCAGGGTGAAAGCGAGCTCCTGGGCCGCGGTGGAACCGGCTTCCCGGATATGATAGCCCGATATGGAAATCATGTTGAACTTCGGCGTGTGGGTCCGGGCAAAGTCCAGCATGTCCGTGATGATCTTGATGGAGGGCTCGGGCGGGAAAATCCACTCTTTCTGGGCGTGGTATTCTTTCAGAATGTCGTTCTGCAAGGTCCCCCGGAGTTTCTGGCTGGGCACGCCCTGTTTTTCCCCCACCAGGATATACATGGCATAGATGATGGCGGCGGGGGAATTGATGGTGAAGCTGGTGGACACCTGGTCCAGGGGAATGCCGTCAAAGAGCACCTCAAAGTCCGCCAGGGTGTCCACGGCCACCCCTTCCACCCCCACCTCCCCGTCGGCCATGGGGTGATCGGAGTCGTATCCCATGAGGGTGGGCATGTCAAAGGCGGTGGAGAGCCCGGTCTGGCCCTGCTCCATCAGGAACTTGAACCGGGCGTTGGTGTCCTTCGCCCGGCCAAAGCCCGCAAACTGGCGCATGGTCCAGACCTTTCCGCGGTACATGTTGTAATACACCCCCCGGGTGAAGGGGTATTCCCCGGGGAATCCCAGGTTTTCCAGATACCCCTTTTCCGACGTGTCCACATCCAGGGGGGTATAGAGGAGTTTCACCGGCACGCCGGACAGGGTGAGATACCGCGGCGCCTGATCCCGGGAGTTCTCTTCCCGGCGTTTCTTCCATGCCTCATAGGCTTTTTTCAGTTCCTCCATCCCGGAACCTCCTTCCTGCTTGCTTGAATTCAGAAACGAACCCGGATCTCCCGAACCGGTTTGTGTCCTCCCAGTTCGACGGGAAAGTTGTAGATCTCCATCACCCCTTCTTCCAGGGCGTGCTCCAGGAGATACCACCCCAGTGCCCACAGGAAGGGGATCTTGAACTCATAGGGTTTTTCCCAGTAGAGATGGACGGTGGCCCGACGGGCGAACTGGACCAGACTGGCTGCGGCCACCAGCCATCCCTCCATCCGCAGAAGGAAGAGTTTGAGCCACCCTTTCTGGGCAAGGAGGGGATACACCATGGAGAGAAAGGCGCGGTCTATGAAGGAAAGGTCCAGGGGATCCAGGAAGAGGTCCAGTGCCTCCATCACCGCACCCGGAGAGACCAGGATCTCGAGCTCCACATCCCGTAGGCGGGCGGCTTTCAAAAACTTTTTCCGGAGATGGTGGTTGCGGATCTGATAGGCGAGCTGATCCACGGATCCCACATCGCCGAGGCTGGAGAGCACCCGCACCTGACCGATGGCGTGGTTGTCGATGTTCTCCAGGGCCAGCGCCTCATCCCACACGGGCAGGAGGATCTCGCCCTGGGGATGTCCGGCCAGGGCCAGTGCATGATCCCACAACGCCCGGAGAGTGCGGGGGACGTCCCGGTTGGGAACGGGCAGGCGCCAGAGGGGCGAAAGGGGATAGGGCGCCAGCGCCGGAACCACCTTCCAGGTTCCGTCTTCGGCTTCCAGAAACTCAATCAGGAAATGCTGCTCCCCCACCCGGGTTTCGGCCCGGGCATGGAACAGGTCCCCCGTGTATCCATACAGATCCGCGGACATCCCCATCCACTGGGGGCTCATGGTGAAATACACCGCCTCCTCCTGGAGGCGAGAGAGCCCCTCCTCCCAGCGGGGGGCCACCTCCCAGATCTCATCCAGGGAAACCACACGGGAGAGATGGAGATTCATGGCCCTCAGAAGCGGAGATCCTCCGGCTTCAGACCGGGATTGAGTTTCACATCCCGGTACCGCACCTGGTGGGTCAGGTTCCCTTCCGCGTCAAAGGCTTCAAATCCAAGGGGAAGGTGGGTTTTCGCATCCAGATAGAGTTTCATGGTCGTCTCTTTGTACGGATTTTCCGGAATGCCCGTGGCGAAGAGCACCAGCGTGTCGCCTTTCTCCTCCAGGGCCACGCTGTCCGCTTTGTCCACATATTCTTTCCAGGAGTCCAGCAGGAAAAACCAGGACGTTTCGTCAATCCGGTGACCCCGGACACTTTTCACCCGTTTGTCATCCGGGGTGAGGGTGAGACGGACCACGGAGAGCAGACCGGGCTTCCGTCCCCGGACCTTGCCAGTGGTGGGATCATAAAAGGCTTCGCCCGCGGGTCCCTTGATGACCTTCATCTTGACATACCCGGGCTTCACAAAGGAATATTCATAGGTTTTCCGCTCTTCCTCCCCGTTGAATCCGAGGGCAAAACTCTCCAGAATGCAGGTGTAGGATTCCACGCCCGAAAGGGCCTGTTCCATGGCGGCCACGGCCTCCCGAACCTTCGCCCTCGGATCCGGAGCCGTATCCGATGCGGGGGCCGCTTCCTGCAGAGCGGCGAAAAGGAAAAGTGCGGTCAGGACTCCTCCCATGGTTCACCTCCTGTTGGGTCCGAACCGGACCCTTTCAGGGCCCGGAACCGTGTTTCGTCCAATCTCCCAAAACCATGTCTCATGCACCCGATCATCTTCCTGATCCCATGCACCCCCAGGGGAAAGAAGGTTCCCCGATGAGACAACGCTCCGTCCGGTATTCCCATGGGGAGCGCGTGAGATTGCAAACCCGGTGTCCCGTCGTCTTCCGCCGGAGAAAGAACCAGGCCCCTCTGCGGCGAGGAGAAGGGCAATCCCGCCAGCAAGGCCCTTCATTCTCTCTCCTCCGGATGATCCCCCCGCGCCCGGTTCACGAGCCACAGGCCCAGGGAAGCCACGCCCACCGCCACCCCCAGGGCAGCCCATGCGAGGATACGGGACGGCTTTTCTTCCCGCAGAGGGTCATAAAACACCCGGAGGACCATCTCATCGCCTTCCATCCGGGTCCAGACATGGGGACGGAGGGTGCTGGAATCCAGGAGCACCTCGTCGGTGATGTCCTCCTCCCGGTGGCGGAGGCGAAGGAGTGCCGCGTCCTCCCGCAGCACCTCCGGCTCGTTCCAGGAGCGAATTCGCCGAAGAAGGGCACTCCAGGTGAGGTCCTCCAGTCGGATCCCCCTCGCGACCTGGGGCGAGAGGTCGGCGATTTCCTCCCGGAGGGGATAGGAGCGGGACACCCTCCAGAACAGACCCCCGGCATCCCGGATCCAGGTTGCCCCTTCCCACGGTCCTTTCGTCACCCGGAAACGCACCTCGCCGATCCCGGGAAATTCCTCCAGAATGGCCTCCAGGCGAAGCCTGCCCCGCAGGGTCACACCTTCGGCGCGCACCCGGCAGGTGTATGGACGCAGAAGGTTCTGAGCGTTCAGCCGATCAACCACCGCGTGCATAGACCCTCCTCCCGGAAAGGATACTGGCTACCGCAAGAACTGTAAAGAAGGCAAGAGCCACCGGCCATCCCGCAAGGCTCACAAGAAGCACCACCCCCCCCGCGGTCAGCACCCCCAGGCTGAGGGCGAGAGCAGCCGGACGAAAGGGAATGCCCAGCACATGGGCCACCAGGCTCCCCGTATAGAGGCCGGTGACGGGTAGGGGCACGGCCACAAAGAGGAACAGCCCCACCAGGCCCCACCGGCGCACGCCTTCCGACTTTTCCCACGCCCTGCGCTCCAGCATCCTCCGGAGGGTGTGCCCTCCCGGAACACGGTCCAGCAGGGCAAACACCAGCCGCCAGCCGGGCAGCAGAAGGGGAAGGGGGAGCAGGTTCCCGAGAACGGCGAGACCATAGGCGGTGAGAGGATGGAAATCGTATCCCCACAGAGCCAGGGGAATGGCGCCCCGGAGCTCGGAGATGGGCAGTGCCGCGAGAACCAGAACCTGAAGGGCTTCAGGCATCCTCAAAGGTGGTCCCGGTTTCAAAGATCTTCTTGTAGCAATACACCACGAGGCCGATCACCACACCCCACGAGAGGAGCATGAACACCAGGGCATCCACACTCATGCCGTCACCTCCTTCCGGGAAAAGGCCCGGTGAACCAGAATTCCGCCCACAAGCAGGATGGTGAGAATATACCCCCGGGTGAGCCAGATGGCCGCGCTGGCCGTGGTCATTTTGCTCCACCATTCCGTGGCAAACCAGCCCCCGATGATGGCCAGGAGCATGAGGGGGGTGACGTATTTCAGGACGGGTTTGAAAAAGGCGGGCATGGGGATATCCGCGCCCTTTTCGATTTCCGCAAAGGCCCGTTCCGCACCGAAAATCCAGATGAAGACGATCACCTCAATCAGGGCGAACAGGGTGATGAAAAAGGTGCCCATCCAGAAGTCCAGTTCGTCCAGGGCTCCATTCACAAAGATGGGAAGATGGGCGGACAGAAACACGAAGGCTCCCACCGTCCAGGCGGCTTTTCTGCGGGAGAATCCGAGTTCGTCTTCCAGAAAGGCCACGGTGGGCTGAGAAAGGGCCACGGATGAGGTGATGCCGGCAAAGAACAGCAGACCGAACCACAGAAAGCCGAACACGTTGCCCAGGGGCATCTGGGAAAGGACGGCCGGCATGGAGAAGAAGCCCAGAGAGAAGGCACCGCTCTGAGCGATGGCCACCGCCCCGGCCACCCCAAAGAAGGCCACGGCTGCAGGAATGGCGATGGAAGCGCCCAGCACCACCTCCACAAATTCGTTCGTAGCCGCCGTGGTGAGACCGGAGAGAACGATGTCGTCTTTCTCCCGGAGATAGGAGGCATAGGTGTGGATGGCGCCCATGCCCACCGAAAGGGTGAAAAAGATCTGACCGGCCGCCGCAAGCCAGATCTTCCAGTCCGTGAGTTTATCAAACTGGGGTTTCCAGAGAAAGTCCATTCCCGTCCAGGGACTCACGTCCGGGGACACGGGATGGCCCAGGGTGAGCACCCGCACCGCCAGGATGATGGCAAACAGAAACAGCGTGGGCATGGCCACTTTGGCCAGGGCTTCAATGCCCTTCGAGATCCCCCGGGCAAGCACCCAGACGTTGAGACAAAGGGTGAGCACAAAAATGCCATAGGCCCAGAGTGAGGGGTGGGCGAAAAACCCGTCCCCGAATCCGGAGAAACTGAGGAAGAAGGCCTTGAACGGTTCAAGAACCTGGGTTACATCCGTGGTGGGGGGAACCTCAGGAAACTTTCCGAACAGAGAAAACAGGGCAAAGGCCAGGGTCCAGGATTCGATGTAGGTGTAATACACCACAATCAGGAGGGGCCCCACAAAGCCGATCACCCCCAGATATTTGGCCACCGGGTGTCCCCACAGGCGGTGGAGCATGCCCGGCGTGCTGCCGTGTCCGAAGGTTCCACCGTATCGCCCGATGGCCCACTCCACCCACATGAGAGGGATCCCCAGAAGGAGAAAGGACACGAAATAGGGGATCATGAAGGCGCCGCCCCCGTTCTGGGCGGCCTGGACCGGGAACCGCAGAAAGTTCCCCAGGCCCACGGCGTTCCCCGCCATGGCGAGGATCAGTCCGATGCGTGTGCCCCACCGCTGCCTCATGCAAACACCTCCCGTTTCACCCACCGGAACAGGGTATCCTTTCCGAGATGCAGAACTTCCTGAACCCATCCATCCTCAAAGGAGAACCGCACCCCCTCCATCCCAGGGCCTTCCCCTGCAATCCAGGGAGCGGAAAACCACAGCACTTCATCCACCACGTCCTCTGAAAGGAGGGACGTCGCCAGTCGGGGGCCCCCTTCCACCAGCACGCTCTGGACCCCCTTCTCTTCCGCAAGCCGACCCAGCACCTCCGGGAGGTTGTGGGGATCCATCGTCCAGATTTCCACACCCTGGGGCTTGCGGGAAGGGGAAGGTGAGATCCAAAGGGTGGGCGGTGGTGTCCGGAAGAGATGCAGGTCCGGAGAAAAGGACGACCCCCCCAGGAGGATTCGGAGGGGAGGACGGAAGGCATAGACAGCCCGGGGGGTGAGCTGTGGGTTGTCCGCCCGTGCCGTCCCGGCCCCCACCATCACCGCGTCCACCTCTCCCCGGAGCCGGTGGACAAAGGCCCGGGCTTCCCCAGAGGTAATCCACCGCCTGTGGGGGGAGGCCAGGCGTCCATCCAGGGTGACGGCGAGTTTCAGGATAACATAGGGGCGCTTTCGCTCGTGAAAGGTGAAGAAATACCGGTTCTGATAGCGGGCGATGGGATGACCCAGCCCCACCTCAACGGTGAGGCCTGCCTCCCGCAATTCCTGAACACCCCGTCCGGCCACGCGGGGATGGGGGTCCAGGGTGGCCACCACCACCCGCCGGATTCTGGCGTCCCGGATGGCCCGGGTGCAGGGCGGGGTGGTGCCGTGAAAGTTGTGGGGTTCCAGGGTGACGAACAGGTCCGCCCCCCGGGCGTGTTCCCCGGCCTCCTGGAGGGCCCGGATCTCGGCATGAAGATCGCCCTTCTGACGATGGTAGCCCACACCCACCACCCGGCCTTTCTGCACCACCACCGATCCCACCAGGGGGTTGGGAAACGTGCGGCCCCTCCCGAGTTCAGCAAGCCGAAAGGCAAGACCCATGAACTCGACGTCAGGTGACCAGGGTGAAGGCGGCCCGCTCCAGTTTGCCCACGCCCCGCCGGGGCCGGAGACGATCCAGCGGTCCAGGTTTGAAAAGCTTGCGGAGTTCATCCAGGTGTTCCTCGGCCTCCATCCGCCCTTTGAAATACAGATATTGCCAGAGATCAAATTCGTGCCAGGCCACATCCCCAAGTTCGGGCTGGAGGAGGAGATCGGCCTGGGAAAGGTCCTCCAGAACCAGACGTTCGCTGGCGAGATCCCTTACACGGTTCAGAATTTCAAACGCGGAAGAGAAGGTCTCCTGCAAGGGGGGATGATAGGAAACGTCCACGGCGAGCACCCGATCCGCTCCGAGAGACCGGGCAATCCGCACCGGAACCTTGGCCGTAATTCCGCCATCCACCAGGAGAAACCGGTCGATTTCCACCGGCGGGAAAATCCCCGGAATGGACATGCTGGCCAGGACTGCCCGGGCCAGCGGACCCGATCGGAAAACCACATCCCGGCCCGTCCGGAGATCCAGCGCCACCGCCGCGAAGGGAATCTTGGTGTCCCGGAAGGTGGCATGTCGGAACAGCATGTCCAGGCTGGCCTCCACCGCGGGGTCCTCCATCACCCCCTTTCGGGTGAGGGTGGGAAGAATCATCAGAAATCGCCGGGCAGACTCAAGAGGAGCGGTGACGGCCAGACCGGAACGGGGCGGTGGCTTCCGGGAAAGGCGGTCCGCCTTTCGGACCACGATCCGGAAAGTTTCCGAATGGAAGAGGGTGCGCAGACGAGCAAAGGCTTCCTGCACGCTCCCGGTGAGGGCATAGAGCCCCCCCACTATGGCGCCGATGCTCGTGCCGATCACCGCGTCCGGCTGGAGCCCCTCCCGTTCCAGCACCTCCAGCACCCCCACATGGGCCATTCCCCGGGCGCCCCCACCCCCGAGCACCGCAACCACGCCGCCAAACGGTCTAATGTCCTCCATGGCCCATCACGGCGATCACCTTCACCACGCCCCAGGCCAGCGCGAAGAGCACCAGCTGCCCCACCACATAGCCGACATTTTTCAGCCCGTCCATAGCCTGAACTCCTTTTTTCCCGATATTATACCCGAGGACCACCGGACCGTCGAGGGCAAGAGCTGAAGTTCACCCATGAGTTCGGACACCCCCACCGAATGCACTCCACGCGGTTTTCTTCGGAAAACCGCGTGGAGACTCCCGAACGTAGAGGATTTCTCCTGAACGCTAACGGGGTATCCCCCTCCCCTGGCGGGAGGGGCTGGGGGAGGGGGCCGTGAACGTCTTCGATCGCGAAATCCGGACCCGGATTGTGAGCATCGTATCCAAACACATGGTGAACTTCAGCCCGCAGTTCTTGACATTTCCTTATTGCTTCGATATCATATTAATTGACAAGAAACATCCACTGAACAAGGAGGTGAACCATGGCACGGGACATTTTTCCGGTGGATCCCTTCCGGGAGCTCATGAGCATCCGGGAGGAACTGGATCGTCTGTTCAACACCCTGGCCACGGGACGCCCGACCCGGGAAGGGCGGGAGGCCCTGTGGCTTCCGGCGGTGGATGTGGAGGAAACGGAAGATGCGGTGATCGTGCGGGCGGAGATTCCCGGGATGGAGAAAGACGACATCAAGGTGACCATCACGGACGACACCCTGGTGATCTCCGGCGAACGCCGGGAAGAGAAAGAGGAAAAGGAGAAAAATTACCATCACCGGGAGATCTATTACGGCAAGTTCTACCGGGCGGTGCGCCTGCCGGTGGACGTGGACCGGGAGAAGGCGAAAGCCTCCTACAAACAGGGCATCCTGGAGATCGTCCTTCCCAAGAGCGAGCGGGTCAAGCCCCGGACCATTGACGTGGAAGTGAAGTGAAGCGTTCGTTGCACGCGATGAGGGTGGGGTCCTGTGGACCCCACCTTTGTTTTGTGTGAGATAAATCACACACACGGCGGGCTCAAATGCGTATAATAGACACATCCAGATGGGTTCATGCTGTTGAGGGAACCGCACAAGGAGGTCACCATGCGAAGCGTTTCCCGAACCCTCTGGATCTCCCTTCCCCTCCTCGCAGGGGCACTTCTCACCGCGTGCAGAGGAGAGCAGCCCGCAGAAGAAACCTCGGAACCCTTCCGAACCCTCGGATACATGATCCTGGCCGGAACGGGCACCGGCGTTCGAGGAACGTGGACGGCGATCCCCATCCTGCTGCGAAACACCCGTGTCCTGACCGCGTGCGGCCTCCCCGCCGACACTCTGCAAATTCAGGATGGAGATGGAGACGGCCTTCCCCGGGAAAGCATCACCTTGCACGTACAGTGCGACACGCAGGTGGACCTGGACATGGGTCTGACCCTTCAGATCACCCTGGCAAACCCTTCCGGTGGCCCTGTCACCCTGTTGCTTCAGGATGACAACGATTCGCTGTTCGGCTTCGGACGCATTTTGTTGAGGGACACCCTTCAGGGATCGTATCGTCTTCTGGGGGGAGATTCCCTCGATGTGCAGGCAACGTTCCAGTTTGCTCCCGTGGACTCAGGAGGAGGTTGGGTTCTCAGCGGGTTGGAAGAAGACTCTCTCGGACCCTGGCTTGCCTATGAGACTCAGCGGTTGACCATCACCATGGATCCGGGATTCTCTCCGCTTCAGCATTTTGTCCTCCATCCCGACTCTCTGGTGATTCGCATCGCCCCCCAGCCGGATCGGGTGGAACCTTTTGAGGGCGCCCTCACCTTTTTCGTGAGTGGGAAACTTGGGGAGATCCGCCGCGGACCGGTGGGCGGACACCCGGAATACACCGCACAGGACCTCTCCATCAGGCTGCAGTCCCTCCAGGCCATGCCCACCGATTCCCGCGGCGTGGTGCAGGGAGGCACGGTCCGCATGGAAGTGATGCAGGGAGAATCGCGGACAATACGAGAAAGCGATATCTACGCGATCATTGAGAATGGATCCTCACAGGCTTAACCCTCCTGCAGGAGGCAGGGGCTTCAAACAAGGAGGTGGATGATGGTAGGGGTTGCCTCGCTCATCCTCCTCGCCTGGGGAGGGCTGTCGGGAGGGGAACGCGTCCTGGGAGGCGTCGACTCCCTCAACGTCCACACCGTCAGCACCTGGGGAAGCCGGGGAGGCCCCTATGCCCGGGTCGTGGATCCCGGAGGAACACGGCTGATCACCACAGCCAACCGAAGTGTGGAAATCTGGGATCTCACCCAGCCGACATCTCCCCAGCGAGTGGGAACGATTCAGCGGTGGCCGGTGATCCGCGGCGTGGCCTATGATGCTTCTCGAAATTTTCTCTTCCTCGCCCTTGAGGATTCCACCCTCGAAGCGTGGGATGTCTCCGACCCGGGTGCCCCCTCAAGGCTCACCGTTTTCTCCGTTCCCTACCTGCCGATGGACCTCGCACTGCTTGGAAACAACGGGGTTGTGGTGGTTGCAGCGGGAGACTCCGGTCTGCGCATCGTTCAACTGGTGGATGTCAACAACCCCTCCAACCCTCCCACAGAACTCGGATCCTGGCTCCCCTCGTCCGGTCTGGTGGTGCGGGTGGAAACCCTCGGGGACACCGCGGTGGTGGGAACGGCTTTTCCCGATCAGCTGAACACTGTGGACCTATCTTCGCCTGCTTCCCCCTCTCTGCTTGGTAGCCTTGCCCTCACCAACAGTCCGGTGGATATGGCGGTGTCCGGGACCAGAGCGGTGGTAAGCGGGACCACCGAACTCGCCATTGTGGACCTGAGCAACGTGAATGCACCTTCCATTGTGGGCACCTATTCAGGAAGCTTTGCCGACATTGCTCTCCGGGGGGACACCGTGTTCACCCGAAAGGCAGGCCAATACCCCTCACCGGATAGCCTTTTCGCACTGGATATCATCCATCCATCATCGCCCACGCCACTCTGGGCCCTGGAAGGAGGGTTCTTCTTCCTGCGTGTTCACCCCAGCGCCCCCGTGCTGTACGCAACGGAGTTTATCCCTTTGATCTCCTCCTATCGGATTGTTGCCCTGGATTTCTCGGGTGCACCCGTGGCCATCCAGCCCTTTGGCTCGCACATCGCCTCACCCGCCGGCGCTGCCCTTGGCGGAACCCGTGCTCTGGTGTGCGGCTATTATGATCCCTTCGTTGAAATCATCGACCTTTCCGACACGTCACAACCGGCGGATCTGGGGGGGTTCCAGACGGGCTTTCTGGCACAGTCCACCTGTGAATACGATGGCAACCGTGCGGCCATCGCTGGGTTCAAAAACGGCAATCTGGACGTGGAAATCTATGATCTTTCCAATCCCGTATCTCCTGCACTTCTCGGTTCCTTCTCCCTCCAGAACTCCAACGTTCTGGGCCTTTTCCTTCGAGGCAATCGGCTGTACGAAAGCGGAGATGCGGGCATCTTTATCTGGGACGTGACCGATCCTTCCCAGCCCACCCTCCTCGGTCAGTATCCGGTGGTGGGAGGGGTGGCTCAGCTCCGTTTCTGGAAACCTGACACCCTGGTGGTGGCTTCCTTCAATGGGGTGGTTGAGCTCGTGGACGTGAGTGATCCCACGTCACCGACCCAGGTGAGTGTGGCGTACAACGCGGGACAGCAGGTGTATCCCTTCTCGGTGGGGATCGATGGGAACCGCCTTCTCGTGGGTGTGGACACGGAACTGGTGGTGGTGGACATCTCCAATCCATCGTCCCCTCAACCGCTGGGGTCCACCGTTCTCCCCTACAGGCTGTACGATGTGCAGGGGGGTGGACATCCCGGTGTGTCCTATGCCTATGTGGCCGCAGGGGACTCTGGACTTCGGGTGCTTGACGCGTCCAGCCCTTCCGCTGTCCAGGAAGTGGGCCACTTCAGGGTGGGTTCTCTGTGGTTTGGGCGTCTCCTGAAGGTCCAGCCTTCTTTCCGCGTGTGGGTCTGGGGCGATATTCTGCATCTCCTGGGTCTGGATCCCACGCCGGTGGCGGAACGGGGACAGCGTTTTGAGGGGAAGGTCCAGGTGGTTCGGGGGGCTCTGACGGTGCAGGGCGTGCAGGAAGGGACCTTCTGGGTGATGGATGCGCTGGGTCGGAAGGTACACCGTTTGTCGCTCGAAGGAGCGGGTTCCCGCACCCTTCGCCTTGCACCGGGTGTGTATTTCTGGAAACTGGAAGGAAGGACGGGAGCTCGTCGAGGAAGGGCGGTGATTCTGCCCTGATGGCCATCCGGGGGTGGGGCCTTCGCCTCACCCCCCCTTCTCCGAACCGGATCGTTTGTTCAAACAAGGAGGTGTGAGATGGTCCGCAGAAGCCTGAAGGTTGGAGCCCTGATGCTCCTCGCCGCCCTCGCCGCCTGTCAGCGGGACACCGCACCGGAGACCTCCACGCTGGAGGAACCGTTCCGGACACTGGTGTTCCTCATCTATGAACATCTGGGGACCGGACTTCGGGGAACCTTCTTTGTTCCCGCCACCCTGGTGCGGGACCCCCGGGTCTGGCAACAATGCGGGATGGACAGTCTGGCCGTGATGGACCTGGACGGTGACGGCATCCCCCGGAACGCACGCTTTTCCCTGAACTGCCAGGGAAGTGTGCAGGATTCAACCGTTCAGGTGGACTTCACCCTCCGCGGGACCTTTGAGACCCGTGACAACGACAGCCTGTATGGCGAGGGGTGGATCCGTCCTGTGGACACCGTCCGGTTTTCTGCCCACATCCGGGTGGGTGACGTGGCGTGGAGTGATTCCGGTCAGGTGATCCCCCTGGATACCCTGGCCGGATGGTCGGTGGGACGACCGGAATACGGTGCCAATGAGATCGTGATCGGTGAGGATTCCGAAGGCCTCCGGTGGGAATTCTTTTTTGACCGCCTGGTGACTCAGCAGATGGGGGTGGATGTGGATTCGGTGAAACGCACTTTGTATGTGTATAAGGACACCACCCTCATTTCCCTGGACGACTTCTATCAGCCCCTTCAAAAAATTGACTTTCATATGGCCGGTCACATGCTGTCGATCCGCCGGGGCGACTACAAAGGAGATGGAGGATATGAAGGCGGTGACTTCCTCTTTCAGGTCTACTCGGTGGACGGTCCGATGCTCACCCGTGAAGCCGGCGCACCGTATGAAGGTCTGGTGACCCTGGGGGTGAACGAGCGCACGGACGGATCCGACAACGAAAACTGGCGGTTCATCGAGGGAGAACCCATCGTCCAGGATATGATCGAATGATCGGCAGGGCCGGGGACCTCCGGGTCCCCGGCTTCGTTTTTCAGAACGTCTTCTCTTTCTCCTCCTTCCCGTTCCCTCACGACGGTGGGGAAACATCCAGCGTTTCGGCACGCGTTCTGGGGGTCGTTTTCCCTTTCCCGACACCCGCCGGGCCCGTCTTTGAAGGTCTTTCCCGGGCGCGGTATACTTCCCCCCACACGGGAGGTGGACCATGGGATGGATGCTCACGGCCTGGTTTGTCGGAGTGAACCTTCAGGGGAGCACCTTTCAGGGTAACAGCGAGATGACGGTTCTGACCGCCCGGCTGGAAGGGGGCTATCAGGTGGGCCACACGAAGTTTTCGGGGTTTGTCCGAACCGGATACAGTGTCCAGGACACGGTGGTGGTGGCCAACGTGCTGGAAAGTGCCATACAGTTCGATGTTCCCCTCTCTTCCCGGATCGAACTTTTTGCCCTGGCAACCTATTACGCCGACCCCGTGGCCCGTGTGTCCTATCGAAGCGACGGGGGCGCCGGCCTGAAATACCGCTTTCTTGAGGCGCCGGACCGGGAAATCTCCCTGAGCGCGGCCCCTCTTTATGCGGTGGAAAAATACGCGGGCACCGAGCCGAGCCGGGACGTTCGTCTGTCCATCCGTCCCAAGGTGGAGTGGCAAACGGAACAGGGCGTCCGTCTGCTGGGACTTCTCTTCTATAAGCCGGCGGTCTCCACGTGGTCAGATTATCTCCTCCTGGCCACCCTCCGGGTGGAGGTTCCTCTCGGGGCAGGACTTTCCGTGAGTCTGGAGGCCGAGGACCGCTACACCTCCCGCGTTCCTGAAGGCGTGAAACCCAACGATCTCCGGGTCACGGCAGGGATCGCCTGGCGAATGGAACGGGAATGAGTGCCCCCCTGCGTGTGCTTTCCACGAGGGTTTCCCGGGTCGAGCGGGACGGAACCTATCTGCTCCTCGAACTGGAACACCCGGACTTCGGGTCCCTGCTGGAGCCGGGGCAGTTCGTCAACCTTGAAACCCGGGCGGCCGAAGCGCTGGATCCTTTCCTTCTCCGTCCCTTCAGCGTGATGGACGAGGAAGACGGGCGGATCCGGTTGCTGGTGCTCCTTCGGGGGCGGGGAACCCGCTTTCTTTTCGCTCGAAGGCCCAGCGACACCCTCCGCCTTCTGGCCCCTCTTGGGCGTCCTTTTCCCCCAAAGGGCCCCGTGGACCTGGTGGGGGGAGGGAGCGGCATCGCCCCCCTGGTGTTTTTCACCCGGCGGTATCCCGAACGGGTGGCCCGGCTCCGGGTGGGCTTCCGGACCGCACCCCCTGGATTTCTTCGCGAAATCCTGGACGGCCTTCCCGTGCCCGTGGAGATCACCACCGAGGACGGAACTGCGGGGATCACAGGCACCGTCCTGACGGGATGGGAACCCCGGAGTGAGGTGGTCTTCACCTGCGGTCCCCTCCCCATGATGCAGGCGGTGGCGAGGCATGCGGGTGATCGAGAGGTCTGGGTCTCCCTGGAAGAGACCATGGGGTGCGGTTTCGGCATCTGCATGGGCTGCGCCACACCCCTCCGGGAAGGCAGATATGCCCGGACCTGCACCACGGGACCGGTGTTTTCTGCTCACTCGGTCAAGCTTGAGGCCTTGTCCCATGGATAAGGAACGGTTTGCCCGGCAGATCGTTCTGGACGGTGTGGGGGAGGAAGGGCAGAAGCGCCTCCTTTCCGCCCGGGTGGCCGTGGTGGGTCTGGGAGCCCTGGGAAGCCTGCAGGCCGAGCTCCTGGCCCGATCCGGTGTGGGGCATCTGGTGCTGGTGGATCGGGATGTGGTGGAGCGAAGCAACCTTCAGCGCCAGCACCTCTACACGGAGGAAGATGTGGGACTCCCCAAGGTTCACGCCGCCGCCCGGCACCTCCGGGCCATCTGGCCGGAGGTGACCCTGGACCTCCACGCCGTGGATCTTTCGCCCGACAACCTGGACCTTCTTTCCGGCGTCCAGGTGATTCTGGACGGGACGGACAACTGGCCCACCCGGTGGCTTCTCAACGATTTTGCGGTGAGGGAAGGGATCCCCCTGGTGTACGGCGCGGCCCTCCAGCACGAGGGCCTGGCCATGCCCGTGCTGCCCGGTGAAGGTCCCTGTCTGGCCTGCGTGTTCCCTGAGCCCCGGGAAGGCGATGTGGACACCTGTGACCGGGTGGGGGTGCTGAACACGGTCACCACCCTGGTGGCCACCCTCCAGGTCCAGATGGCCCTGCACCTTCTCCTCGGCTGGCCCGTGACCCCCCGCCTGTTTCGGGTGGACCTGAAAACGCTGGAGATTCGCACCTACGGGGTGCATCGCCGGAAGGACTGCCCGGTCTGTGTTCACCACCGCTTTGCGGCCCTTGAGGGCCGGGTTCACGCCCGGAGTGTGTATCTCTGCGGACGAGACACCTTTCAGATCCGCCCCCCTCGCCCCCGATCCCTGGATCTTGCCCGGCTCCGGGAATCCCTCGCTCCCCACGGTTCGGTGGACCTGCGGGAAGGGGTGCTCCGGTTCCGGGTGGACGATGCCGAGATGCTGATTTTCTCGGACGGACGGGCCCTGATCCGTGCCCCTCACATCACGGAAGCCCGTGCCCGAAGCCTGTATCAGCGCTGGGTGGGAGAATGAACGTGATTTTTTTCACGTTCCGTTCGTCCGATCTCGCGTATCTTTTGATGGACGGCGAAAAGAAACAGGAGGATGACCATGCGTGGACTCACCCTCATCCTGCTTCTCCCCGCGGCCCTGCCCGCGGCCCAGACCTTTGACCCCGGAAAGGATCCCTTCCCGGTGGTGACAGAGCTTGCCCTAGGGACCATCGCAGGCCTTTCGGGGGGATTCTATGGCTATGCCTATGCCCGGGGCCGGTGGGGCCGGGGCGTGGACCGGTACAACGATCCCCTCTGGCGGTTTTTCTCCTCCACCGCGAGCATCGGGGGCTTTGCCATCGGCGAGATCTTCGGATCGTCCCTGGGGGTCACCCTCACCGCCCGCTACCTGTATGGCTACCGGTACGGCTCCTTCACCGAGGACTATCTCCGGGCCTTCGGCGGTGCCACAGTGGGAACGATTCTGGGCGCCTTTGCCGGCGCCACCGGGTATGATTCCCGTTCCCTCACCCTCCTCGTGACCGCCTTCATCCTGCCGGCCACCGGCGCCATCGTGGGCTATCACTGGGACTATTTCCGGGATGTGATCTTCGGAAGCGACAACACGTCCACCGGAAGCGGTTCGGTTCAGAACGCGAAGGGACCCATTGTGGTTCCTCTGTTCTCCGCACGGTTCTGATGATGGACCTCGTCGTGGGCGGAGGGGGGCGGACCCTGGAGGTGGTGGAGGCCCTCCTCCGCCAGGGTCGTTCGGTCCGACTCCTGGATGACTTCACCCGGACCCGGTGGGGCGAGGTGGAGGCCCTTCTGTCTCGCATGGGGGAGGGGGTGCGGCGAACGGACGGGGATCTCTGGGCGGTTTCCTGGGGCGAGGTGGCCCTGGAGATTTACCCCGTTCCACCGGACGATCCCTATCACATGGATAAGGTGCTCCGGGGAATTGCCCGGGCCATCTGGGTTCGTCCCATGAACGGCGCGCGGGGACTGTTTCTCGCCCAGGCCGAGCGCTTCTGGAGCCGGGTGCTGGAGGGGAAGGTGGAGGCCCTCTGGATCAGCCCTCCACCCCTTGCCAGACTCCTTTTCGGGGACCTCCCCATCCGGTTTGTGGACAGCCTGGATCAGGGGTCCCGGTAAAGAAGCCACAGGGCCAGAACGAAGAACAACCCGTTGGCCCACCACATCCCCACCACCGGCGGAATGAGCATCCGGTCTCCCAGCTCTTCCCCGGAGATGAGCAGCACATAATACACCACAAACACGAAAAACGCCACGCCGAAGGCCGTCCCGAAGCCGCCCCGCCGCAGGCGCACCGCAAGGGGCGCTCCCAGAAGGACGAACACCAGACAGGCCACGGCCAGGGCGTATTTCTTGTGCACTTCCACCCAGAGCTGAGCGATGCGCTTTTTGTGAATGTTGCGAACGTTGTCCGGAGCCGTGGCCAGTTTCTGTTCGCTCTCCCGGATCTCCTGCAGGAGCATGGCGGTGGTTTTCTCCCGGTCTCCCCGGTAGGCCCGTTCCCGGCGAACCATCCGGGTGTCCAGATCAATCCGGATGCGATAGTGCCCGAAGCGGACGGTGCGCAGGCGATCGGGCATGTCCACATCCGTCTCATAGATCTCCCCCCGGTAAAGGTCCAGGAAGATGGCCTCGTCCGGCAGGGTATAGAATTTCCCGGAATCGGCCATCACCACCCGAAGCCCCTCACCAGGAAGGGGAACCTCCACCACCACCCGCCGGAGCTCCTGGGTCCGCTCATCCACCTTTTCACTGTAGAGGTTCACCTCGCCGATCCGGACAAACACCCCCGGACGGAGCTGGGCCGCGGGCTTTTTCTGATGGACGTCCAGCAGGAGGTTTTTCAGACGGTGATTGGCTTCGGGGAGGATCCGGTCGTTGAAGAAGGCCATCCCCACCGCAAGCGTGATCCCCCAGAGAAGGGGGGCATTCAGCACCCTTCGCAGGGGGATTCCCGCCGCCTTCAGGGCCAGGATCTCCAGATCGGCGGCCAGACGCCCGAACACCAGAAGGGTGCCCACCAGCACCGCCATGGGTATGGTGAGGGCCAGGATAAAGGGGAGGGAATACAACAGGATCTGGAGGACCACCCCCACCGCCACCCCTTTCTTCAAAAACAGATCCAGGAGTTTCACGATCTGGTCCAGGAGGAGGATCATGGTGAACACCGCGAGGCTCCCCAGAAAGGGAAGGGGCATCATCCGGAGGAGATAGCGATCCAGGGTGGTGAACAAGGGGACCCTCACCGTGGACGGAAGAAGAAAAACAGCAGGTTCAGGATCACGGTGAGGAGAAGGGAGACCAGGATGGAGGTTCCCAGGGGAATCCAGACGGTGACCGTGTCCTTCCGGATCACGAAATCCAGCGGGAGACGGCCCCCGACCAGGGAGACCAACCACACCACCGCCCCTGCCAGGAGCAGGAGGGCACCCAGCGCCATGAGCCACAATCCGAGGGAGGTGCCTTCGTTCATCATGCCTCAAAGATAGCCGCTCGCAAGGGAACCGTCAAGGTCCACGCATTGAATGTTCACCTCCCGCGCCGTATCTTTCGGGGGCTATGCACGGAACCCTCACCCTCACCACAGCCCTGGGCGCAGGGGTGCTTTCCTTCCTTTCCCCCTGCGTGTTGCCCCTCATTCCGGGGTACGTGTCCTTCATTACAGGACTTTCAGTGGACGAACTCCGGGGTCGGCTGCCGTTACAGATCGTTCTGGGACGGGTGCTCCTCCGGAGCGTGACTTTCGTGCTCGGTTTCACCCTGATCTTCGTCCTCTCCGGTGCTGCGGCCACCACCCTCGGGCAGTTCCTTCAGGCCCACAAGACCCTCTTTGAAAAAATCGCCGGCGTGGTCATCGTGATCCTGGGCATCCACCTCACGGGCCTCATCCAGATCCCCTTCCTGAACTATGAGAAAAAAGCCTATCTCCAGGGCAACGCCGGCCTGCCCATGGCCTTTCTGGTGGGCATGGCTTTCGCCTTTGGGTGGACTCCCTGCATCGGACCCATTCTGGTGGGCATTCTGGGCCTTGCCGCCACCCAGGACACCGTGCTCCAGGGTATGGGGCTTCTGGGGGTCTATTCCCTGGGTCTGGGCATTCCTTTCATCCTCTCCGCCCTGTTCATCCAGGGATTCTTCGCCTTTTTCGCCCGTGCCCGCCGGTATCTCCGCTGGGTGGAAATCGGCGCGGGTGTGCTTCTTGTGCTGATCGGCCTGGCCATCTTTTTTGGCCAGCTCCAGGTTATCCTGGGATATCTCCCGTCCTGGACCTACAACTTTGTCAAGTGAATTCCGCGGAGGGGTGCCCGAGCGGACGAAGGGGCGCGATTCGAAATCGCGTAGGGGGCGAAAACCCCCTCGAGGGTTCGAATCCCTCCCCCTCCGCCTTCCCGTTCCATGAAGCGGGTTCTCGTTCTCAACGGCCCCAACCTGAACCTCCTGGGTGAGCGGGAGGTGGAGGTGTACGGCCGGGACTCCCTTGAGGCCATCTGCGTCCATCTGGAAGCGCGGGGTCAGGAACTCGGCCTTGCGGTGGAGTGCCGGCAGTCCAACCATGAAGGAGAGCTCCTGGACTGGATCCACCAGGCCCGGGGGACGTTCGACGCCCTGATCATCAATCCGGGTGGGCTTTCCCACACCAGTGTGGCCCTGCGGGACGGCCTCCTTGCCTTTCCCGGTGTGGTGGTGGAGGTCCATCTCTCCAATCTGTGGAAGCGGGAAGCCTTCCGTCAGAACCTTGTGACGGCGGGAGCCTGTGAGGGGGTGATTGCGGGCTTCGGTGCCCTTTCCTATGAACTCGCCCTCTATGCCGTGGCCCGCCGGCTCGGTCGGATGGGATGAAGCTGGGTCTCTCGTTCCTTCGTCCCCCCCGAGCCCTGCCCGAAGATGTGGACCTCCTGATCCTTCCCGCACGGGACACATGGGGGAAGACCTATGACGTGCCCCCGCATCCCCGTGTTCGAGCCACACTCTCGGTGTTCGCCGCCACTCCCCTGGTGAAAGGGGACCCGTCCTATCGGGCCATCTCCCGGGAGGGCCTGCCCGCTCTGCCCGGCGAGGCCAATCCCCGGGATGGCCTGGCCTGGGGATGGGTGTGTCCCCGCCATCCCACCTATCTGGAGGAATATATCCTTCCGGTGCTGGATGGGCTTCAGGTTCCGGTGATCCTCCAGGACTTTCAGTACCCGAAGGAAAACTACTGCTTCTGCGAGCGTTGCCGGGAGGCCTATGCCCGTCGGGGAGAGGTGGACGCCGTGCGGCAGGACACCCTCCACCAGGTTTTTGAGCTTCTTCGCGAACGGATTTCAGGCGAATGCTGGCTCACCCTCCATCCCGCCCCCTGCATTCTGGACCGGTTCGGGCTCCCTCTGGACCTTCTGGAGGCAGTGGACGGTGTGATCGTTCCCATCTATGACCTCACCTATCGCCTGACCTACTGGATGGACGACATCCTGTTTGCCCTTTTCCGGACGGTCCGGAAACCCATCTGGATCGAGATCTACGGGGTGGAGCCGCCGCCGGAGGGCCTGGCCCGGGCGATCGCCACCGTGGCCCGGTATCCCGTGGAGGGTGTGGTGATTTACGGGAACGATCTCAACCGGCTCCGGGAGGTGGGGACACGCCTTCTGGATGACCCCCGAGCGGAAAGGTTTGGCCCGGTCCTGCGGGGCGTGGGAGAGCGTCTCAAAAACCTTTCGCGGGCCTGACCGGATAGGTCCAGAACATCCCGAAAAAGAGCACCGCGATGAGCCCCACCGCGAGCAGGATCTGACCCGCGGGCACGGAGGCCCCGAGATAGCGGGAAAGCAGGGCGGCGAACAGGGTCCCCCCCGCGGTCAGGGACACCACCAGGAGACGCCAGGCGGGAAGCAGGCCCTGCGGAACACGGGTGCGGGCAAGAAAGGTGGCCGCCCCCATGTCCGAGAGAAGGAGGATAACACCCACCACCCCGGCAAGCCAGGACGGAAGGGTGTCCTTATGGGGGATCCAGGTCAGAATCCACAGACCCACGGTGAGAGGGAGAACCCCGAAAAGGAAGGTCTGGGCATAGCGGTTCTCCATCACGTTCATGTCAGCGCTCCCGGTAGGGGGAACCGGCGATTTCCACCGTGTAGTTGGGGGCTTCCCGGGTGATGAGGACGTCGTGGGGATGGCTTTCCCGAACCCCCGCATGGGTGATCTGGATGAACTGCGCCCGCTTCCGGAGCTCGTCCAGGTTCCGTGCCCCCACATAGCCCATGCCGGACCGCAGGCCTCCCACAAGCTGGAACACCACGTCCGACACATGCCCTCGATAGGGGACCACGCCTTCCACTCCCTCGGGAACGAACTTCTGGGTCCCTTCCTGCCCATAGCGGGCCGCACCGCCCTCCGCCATGGCTCCCAGTGAGCCCATGCCCCGGTAGGTTTTGAACCGCCGGCCCCCGATCAGGGCGACCTCACCGGGCGCTTCGTCCGTTCCCGCAAGCAGGCTTCCCAGCATCACGCTGTCGGCACCTGCCGCCAGGGCTTTCACGATATCTCCTGAATAACGGATCCCTCCATCAGCAATGAGGGGAATGCCCGCATCCCGAACCACGCGGGCCACGTCCATGATGGCCGAAAGCTGGGGCACACCCACCCCCGCCACCACCCGGGTGGTGCAGATGGACCCCGGACCCACCCCCACCTTCACCGCATCCACACCCAGCTTCACGAGATCCCGTGCGGCTTCCTCCGTGGCGATGTTCCCCACCACCAGATCCACGTGTTCGGGGAGCAGGGGCCGAAGTTTCTTCACCGTGTCCATCACCCGGCGGGAATGGCCGTGGGCGGTGTCAATCACGATGGCGTCCACACCGGCCATGAGGAGGAGGGGAACCCGCCGCTCCGCGTCCTCTCCCGTGCCCACTGCCGCCGCCACCCGCAGATGGCCTTCCCCGTCCAGGGAAGCGTGGGGGTGTTCCATCTTTTTGAGGATATCCTTCAGGGTAATCAGGCCCTTGAGCCGCCCTTCCGGATCCACAACGGGGAGTTTCTCAATGCCGTGCCGGATGAGCATGCGCTTGGCTTCGTCAATGGTGATCCCCTCGGGTGCGGTGATCACGTCCGTCTTCATCAGGTTGCGCAGGGGGGTGGATTCCTCCGTAATGAACATCACATCCCGGCGGGTCACCAGGCCCACCAGATGCCCGTTCTGAACGATGGGGATGCCGGAGATGCCCTTTTCCCGAATCAGACGCAGGGCATCCCGGACGGTGTGATCGGGGGAGAGGGTGTAGGGGTGTTCGATAATCCAGCTTTCCGAACGCTTCACCTTCCGGACCTCTTCTGCCTGACGTTCCGGTGAGAGATTCCGGTGGATGACGCCGATGCCGCCGAGCTGAGCAAGGGCAATGGCCATGTCCGCTTCTGTCACCGTGTCCATGGCCGCAGAAACGATGGGGAGATGCAGGGAAATGGACCGGGAAAAGCGGGTGGACACATCCACCTCTCCCGGAAGGACCTCTGAATAGCGAGGCAAAAGGAGCACGTCGTCAAAGGTGAGGCCGACCTTCATGGGAAAACGCTCCGGTTTGGAAAGGCACCCGTGGTGGCGGCGGGCGGATTCGAACCGCCGACACAGGGCTTATGAAACCCCCGCTCTGCCACTGAGCTACGCCGCCCCGTGAAAAGAGAGAAAAAAGAAATTGCGGTCAAAAAGGTTGCGGGGGCGGGATTTGAACCCGCGACCTCCGGGTTATGAGCCCGGCGAGCTACCTGACTGCTCCACCCCGCGATGTGTTGCATGGGATAGTATATGCGTTTCCCCGTGGAGCGTCAAGCCCCCGCATTGCCCCATTCAAAATCTACACGAAAAGGCACCGTTGCCTGCCTCATCCCATGGGAAAAAATCTGCGACTGTACCATGAAGCCCCGAAAAACATGTCCAATATTTTCGGACGTACACGTTTCGGGGTTTCCATCAAACTCTACCAGGAATTGCATGGGTAAGTGTATCGAAATCCTGCACGCCCGAAAAACCGTCCCCTTCCGCACCCAACAGCCCACGTATCCGGGCCGTCGCCACTCCCTTCCTCATCATCCAGCCAATGGGGTTCTGCCAGGGCGTTCACTCGGAGCCGGATTCCCTTCCGGAAACAGCACGGCACCACGCCTGAAGTCCGGACACTCCCCCCTCCCCCAGCATGGGCACCGCCACCCCTTGACAGAAACCGTCACCCCCGGTATAATTTAAACCTAACGGGAGGTTTAAGATGGAAAGGCGCTGGTCGGTGGGTGAGGTGGTTTCCTATCTGCGGAGGTGGTTCCCGGACGTGCGGGCCTCCCAGATCCGGTTCTGGGAGAAAGAGGGGCTCATCGAAGCCTATCGCACAGAAGGGGGGCACCGTCAGTATTGCCCGGAAAAGGTGGAACGGCTCCGGCGGATCCTTTTGCTCCGGCGATGGTTCCGGCTTTCCCTTCCCGAAACCCGCGAACTTCTTCCCCTCCTGGACGAGCCGGGAGGATGGCTTCTTCTCCTGGAAAAGGGCACCATGGGCATCACCGAGCGCCCGGAGAACGGAGATCGCCTGCGCAGGGGTACGGCGGTGCTGGAGGATCTGGGACTTGAACCAGTGTGTCCGGTGACGGGGGAACCTGTGGAGGAAACCCGCCACCTTGCCCCGGTGCTGGATCAGATCCTTGAAGAAAGCGCCCTCTCGGCGGAGGATTTTCGTCCATTTTTCCGCAAAATCCAGGAACTCGTGGAACTGGAAGCGAACCTTGCCCGTCGCTCCGGGATGGACCTGGAACGGTTCTGGGAGCTCCTCCGCAGGGTCCGGACCTGGGTGCATCTGTATTTTGTTCGCAAAAAACTCTTTGAAGCAAACGGGGTTCCTCAAAACCAGGGAGGTGAACCATGAAAGTTCAGGTCAAAAAGAACGGCCCCATCGTCATCATGACGAACGGGACATACGTCCTCCGGATCGAGGGACAGGAAAAGGTGGAGGAAAAGCAGGTGGTGGCCCTCTGCCGGTGTGGAGGCTCATCGAACAAACCCTTCTGCGACGGGACCCACGCCAGAATTGGTTTTGAGGCGCCCGAAGCGGAAATTGAAATTCAGTAAGCAGGAGGAAGACCCATGAAAACGTTGATTCTGGGACTGGTTGCCCTGTCCGTTTCCACCGGAACGGCGCTTGCGGAGCGCCTGCGGTTTGAAGTGGACCCCGCTCACACCAGCGTCACCTTCAAGGTCAAGCACATGGCCATTGCCACCGTGACCGGGACCTTTGACCGGGTGGAGGGGTGGATTGAACTGGATCCCGCCGATCCCACCACCGCCCGCGCGGAGGGGATCGTGGATGTGAACTCCATCAACACCCGAAATGCGAAACGGGATGCCCACCTCAAAAGCGACGATTTCTTTGCGGCGGACAAATACCCCACCATGAAGATGGTGCTCAAAAAGGTCTATAAGAAAGGGGACGAATGGTGGGCAGACGTGGATCTCACCATCCGGGGCATCACCAGAACCGTGTCCTTTCCCTTCACCCTGACGGGTCCCATCACCGATCCCTGGGGAAACAAGCGCATCGCCGTGGAGGGAAGCTTTACGATTGATCGCTTCGACTTTGGGCTCAAGTGGAACAAGGTTCTGGAGACCGGCGCCCTGGTGGCGGGGCGGAAGGTGAAGGTGGAACTCGCCGTGGAAGCCGTCCACAAAGCCCAGTAATCCGAACCCGAACGATTCTGCCGGGCGGGGCAATGCCCCGCCCGGTTTGTTTTTGGTCTGACGTTCGGGACCTCCGGGATGCTTCGGATCTCCTGACTTGACCGACCCCCTTCCTTCCCCTATCGTTTCTCCTGATTCAAACCGGGAGGTGGGGATGCGCTGGTTGGGCATGTTCTGGATCCTGTTCGCGGGATGCCTGTCCCTCGGGGATTATCGTGGAGCCCGCGTCCTTCCAGAAGACACCTGGGAAGTGGGGATGGGAAGTCCCCTGGTCATCTCGGTGGTGGACACCTCGGGGGTTGAGACAAGCCCGGGGGTCTATCCGGAGGTTTTCGTTCGCTATGGACTCCTGCACAACCTGGAAGTGGAGGGACGGGTGGTGACGCTCTTTCCCCTCACGGGCGCGCTGGGTGGAGGGTTTCGCTGGGGCCTTCGGGATTCGGGGGTGATCACCACCCTCGGTCTCCATGGCATGATCTTCGCCCTGGGCGACGCCACGTCTTCCTTCGCGCTGTTTTCCCTGTATCCGGGGATCTGGGTGGGGAAAGGGAACGTCCGTGCTTCCGCCCGCCTGCTGTGGCTTCTTTCTTCCGTCCAGGACAACACCACCGGGTCCACCGACTTTGCGAGCCCGGGACTTTTTCTGACGGCCGGACTTTCGGAGCTGGCCGACGTTCCTTTCCTCCAGCTCTATCCGGAAGTCACCGTGTTCTTGCCCTTTTCAGAACCCTGGTTCTGGATCACGGTGGGACTGGGCATGTCCTTCCGGGTCTCTCCCCCCGTTGACAAACACCCCTCCCGGGTGTATCTTTATCATGGAGCGAAACCGGGAGGTGGATCATGAAGAAGCGTGAAGAGGGAAGGAGTCTGCGGGAACTCTATGCCCTCCACCTCCAGCTCGGGTTCACCCTGGCCCTGGTTCTGGTGCTCGGTCTCTTCCTCACCGTACGGAACCTGGACGTCGCCCCCCTGAAACCCTCCCCTCCTCCGGACTTCCCCCGGGAATTCACGAACGTTCACATCCAGGACGTGGAGGAACCCCTTCCCCCTCAGTCGCGGCCTTCGGTGGACGAAGGGGCCGACGAGATCGAGGAAGGTCCATCCGAGACGGTCTCCGAAATCCCGGACCTCACGCCTCCCCCTCTGCCTGAGACGCCCCTGGCCGCACCTGCGCCTCCAGCACCCACCGAGCCCGTGCCCTATTACAAGCTGGAGGTGAAACCCCAGGTCATCCATCAGGTCACCCCCCGCTACCCGGAGCTCGCCCGGAGGATGGGCCTGGAAGGCCGGGTGGTGGTGAACGCCCTGGTGGGTGAGGACGGACGGGTGCTCCAGGCGGAGGTGGTGAAGGGGAGTCCACCGGGGGTGGAGGAGATTCTGGGGCCGGCTGCGGTGGAAGCGGTGCTTCAGTTCCGGTTCCGTCCGGGCATGCAGCAGGACCGCCCCGTCCGGGTGTGGGTGGCCATTCCCGTGGATTTCCGGCTTCGTTAAAAAACGGGGCGGGCGTTGCCCGCCCCGCACAGTCTCAATCGTTCTCCCCATCAGGGGAGTACAATGCGTCCCTCGTGCCGGGTGTCTCCCTGCACCAGACGCCAGAAATACGTCCCCGGCGCAAGATCCAGACGGACGCTCCGGCTTCCGGAACCGACAAAGGACCGGGAAAGCATCTTCCGCCCCAGGCTGTTGAAAAGCACCAGCCGGGCGGGCTCCGGAGAGGACAGGTTCAGGAGGAGGGTGCGACCGGCAAGCCGGAGGGTGGGGAAAGCCGGTGTGGAAGTCTCGGCCACGCCCGTCGTGGGGCACTGGGGTGCGTCATAGTTCACCCCGGTGACCACCACGTCATCCACATACCAGCCATCCGCCGTCACCGAAACATCCGTCACCAGCCGGAACCGGAGATACACCACACCGCCCGCAAAGGGCGTGAGATCCAGGTTCACCGTCTGCCATGCGCTCTGGGTTCCCGTGTAGGAGGCCAGGCGGGTCCAGGAGTTCCCGTCCGTGGAGGCTTCAACGTAGGCATAGTCCCAGCCATTTTCGATGTCATACTGGTGGGAGAAGGTCAGCGTCGCACCGGTGTAGCCGGTGAGGTCCACCGTGGTCCAGACATACGTGTCCCAGTTGTTGCTGTAGCTCCCCCCGGGAGAGTCCTGGAGGCTTGCGGATCCCGTGGCGCCGGGAGCGGCGGTGCCCCAGGCACCCCCCGTTCCCCCTGTGCTCCAGGAAAGTCCGGACTCAAAGCCCTCCGCAAGCAGCGTATCCGGTGTGGCCTGCCCCAGATTCAGGACAAGGGGATAGGGCTGGACCACCCCACCTCCCAGGTCGAAGTTCAGGACAAAGCGGTATTGCGCGGACGGCGTGGTGTCCTTCACCACCAGCGAAAAGGGAACCCACACCGAATCCGGAAAGGGCGACGTGGACACCGGCGCGGGAAGGTCCAGAACCTCCGAACAGCCCACGCTGGCCGGATCCGATGCCCCCGGATCCACCGAGGCCTGGGCCGAGACACCGCCCCCCACAAACAGGTTTTTCACGAGCACCTGGACGTTCACGGTGTCCCCGGGCTGATAGGCGGTGGGGCTGGCCTGCACGTCTTTGACTTCCAGATAGGGCCCAGCCGCCTTCATCACAAAGAGGTTCATGGGGAGGTTTTCGTTGAACTGCTCCACGATGATCGTCGTGTCCGGCTGCCAGAAGTCCTCCCCCACCTCCGGCGTGAAGGCAAACACCCTGGGGTGGGATGTGGTGTCGCCATACATCCAGTCGTCCGAGTCGCCGTTCACCGTGTAGAGGAGTTCCCAGCCGGTGCCGTAGGTGTAGCCGTTCGCCCGGGTCATCTCCTGGCTCATGGCCCGGAAGAGGGCATCGTCCGGGGCATACACACCGTTTTCGTAGCCGTACGGGAAAATCAGGAGATTGGAATAACTGTGATAGTTGAGGGCGATCACGGGCTGGGTGGCGTTCACCAGGTCCCGGATGGCCTGGGTCTCCGGCTCCGAAAAGGGACCGGTGCCCCGATACGTATTCGACGTCGGATCCGGAGACGATCCCACGTCATCATAGCCCCAGAGATAGCCGTAGTTCCGGTTGAGGTCCACGCCGTCACAGCACTCTTCAAAGATTCCGTTGTTGTCGTTGTCCCGCTTGTTTTTCCGCCAGTAGCCGCTGGAGGTTTCGTTGTAGGTGTACCCGTCGGGGTTCACGACGGGGACCACCCAGAGCACCCGGTGGTCCACCAGGAACCGGGCGGTGGGGTCGGTGGCGTAGTGATCCAGGAGCCAGGCGCCGAACTCCAGGGTGATATACGCCCCGATGGGTTCCCGGGCGTGGTGAACGCCGGTGAGGAGAATCGCGGGCTCCCCTTCATCGGCGTTCACATTGTCCGAGATCCGGAAGGCGAGGATGGGCCGGCCCTCCACCGAATAGCCGATCACCGTGTCCTTGATCAGGTTCTGGGGGCCATACTGGTTCACAAGCTGCTGGAGGCGGGCCTGGACTTCGGCAAAGGTGTAATAGGGGCCGAAGTTGATCTTGAAGTGCCTCTGCCAGGTGGCGGCGAGATCATAGTCCATCACCGTGTAGGTGAACCCGGCCTGCACGAGTTTCTCCAGGTCTCCGTCCTCCAGAATCACGTGGGCCAGGCCCTTCTCCAGGTTGACATAGGGTACATCGAGCCCCATGGAGATGAGATTCATCGCGTCCTGAGGGCTCTGGAGGGGGACCTCCACCCGCATGAGGGCAGCGACGAGCATCCAGATGTTCATCGAACATCCTCCTTTAAGGTTCAGGAAAATCGGGATAGATTTCGTCAACAATGCCGTTTTTATAAGGGATGAGTTCCCTTTTTAATCGATTCGCCACAATAGCACTTTCTTTTGTTGGCACTGTAGTTTGAATCACAAAAATACGCCGTCGCGATTTCAGGGGACGGGTATCCTGGCACAACGAAAGAAGAATACAGAAGCTTCCCCACATTTTCTTCACGTTTTCCTGTACGAACTCTACAAACTTTTCCGATTCGACATCCACAGCATAAATTTCTGTTTTTTCTACAAAGTGAATCTCATCCTGATCGGTAATTTCCAGCCAGTCGCAGTGTGGCAAACTGAATCCTGAACCTCCTTCAAACATACGGGATAGCTTTTCAAAGTCATACACCCCTGTTTCGATACATGAGATACGGTCCATCTTTCCCTTATGGCATCAAAATACGTTCCACCTCTTTCGACAGACGAACCGTATCCAAGTAAGGCCCTGTCAGGGTGCGATCATCGATCAGACGATCTCTGGAGGCTTCATAACACACCGGAAGAAGGTTTCCTTCTTTATCCCTCTGAATTTCCCATACACTCACGCGTTGATCCGTGATCTCCATCCACCGGTTGAGAGCGGCAACCAGAAGGTCTGAATGAGTCGCCAGAAACACCCTCGTACCCTTTTCGACAATATGGGAGAGAATCCCCACAAAACGCAAGATATATTCTGGGTGAAGGTGAACTTCCGGTTCATCGGCAAGAAAAACAGCATTCTGGAGCATTCCACCTTTCCCCAGCAGATAAAGCCAGCTCAAATTCTTCAATCCGGACGCAGCTCGCTCCGCTTTGAGTTTTTTCCCTTTTTCGTACACATAGATTCTCTCACGTTCGACAGAGAATTTCAAATCCTCTCCGAAAAGACGATGGAAGGTGTTCATGAATGACGGGTCCACATCTCCTTCTTCAGCAATGAGGATCATGCCAATTAGATCGCTCACCGCTTCGGAAATGACCCGCCACCTTGAGAAAGATTTCGACACAAAGGAAAGCGCTTTGTAATGGTCTCCAAGCCCAGCGGGTGAATAATATATCGGCATTGGGGATTCAAAACCCAGAGGAAGCTGTACGGTCCTTGCCGACTTAGGGAGGGGATACCGAAGATTGGTGACAACATCCCCCCATGAAAAACGGACCCAGAACCCCTCTTTTTTGGGTGTTCCCCATCGGCGCAGGTCATCGGACTTCCGCACAAGAAATGTGTCCAGGAACAGGTTCCCCAGGGAAAGAGAGCCCTCCTCCAATCGGGTCTGGGACCAGAGATATTTGTAGAAAACGTATAACGCAAGGAGAATATGCGTTTTCCCTGTGCGGTTGGGGCCCAGAATAAGGGTGATTGGAGACGCAGATTCCCACACGGCATGAGGAAACACAAGAAAGTTCTTGAATTCCAAGGTCAGGCGATCGCTGTTCACGGATTTAAGATAAAGGGTTTTGGATGAACCATCTCCAAAACCCGGGTTGAGCGAGCGTGCGCCCGCTCAACCCGGCAAATCCTTACCGCACCAGAATCACCTTGCCCGCCGCGGCAGCCGGACCTTCCAGTCGATAGAAATAGAGCCCCTTCGGCAAATTCAGTTCGAGGCGGTAATTCGTGTCCCCCGCCAGACGTTTCACGAACACCTTCCGCCCGGCCACGTTGAAGAGCACCACCCGCACAGGCGCCGTCGTGGAGGTGAGGAGCCGGAGACCCCGGGCATCCGGAAGAAGACGCAGGCGGAGTTCTCCTGACGTTCCGGGCGATTCGGACACCGCCACCGGACTCAGGAGGTATTCCGCGATGTTCTCCAGCAGGTTCACCGCGGTGGTCTGGTCGGTAATATAGAGGTAGGCGATGGACAGGAACACGGACGCTTCGCCGGTGGAGGGATTATGGTAGGCCACCAGACCCACATCGCTGGGGCTGGAGCTGGTGTTGTACACCACCATGGCATCGGCGGTGGGGACAAGGGCGTCATGATCACCATAACCGGTTCCAGACGAAAGAGGCAAATCGGTCAGAACGTTGGGATAGGAAGCGATGGGGTGGGCGGGACTTGCAAGCACGAGCTGAGTCCCGGCATCATCGGAATTCCAGTCGGAGATGTGCAGGGCCTGCTGGGCGAAGGTGAGGTCGTATGCCTGGGCGTCGTATCCCAGCTCCCCGCCTTCAAAGAACACGCGGCCGCCGCTGGCGAGATAGTTCAAAAGCGCCGCCCGCAAGGCGTCGGCATAGGCCGGTCCCCCCGAGCCGCTTGCCTGTCCCACACTGGTCACGTCTTCCCCTGAGCTCCACACGATGAAATCATAGCTGGTCCACTGATTGGTATCGGTGACCGCTGCATCTTCCTGGGTGACGGCAAAGCCGAGCTGGGTGAGCCAGGAGACCAGGGAGTCCGCGACTTCCCCTGTGGCGAATTTCCCGTACCCTGTGCCTCCCTTCTCCGGTGCCTTGCGGTCTCCGGAATCGTCGTTGATCACGAGCACCACACCCCGGGTCTGGACAATGGTGAACGTGTGGTAGCCCGTGGCTGGGTCGGTGGCCTGGTTGGCGTTGGAAGAAGCGTCCACCGCCACAATGCGATACTGGATCGTATCGCCGATGTTGACGGAGGCAAGGGGAAAGGCGCCCTCATACCATCCACCCGCGAGGGTGAGGCCGAAGGGGGCCTGGGCGGTTCCGTTGTGCATCCACTCCACAAACACCGTGTCCACACCGATATTGTCCGTCACCTGCGCCCGAACCACCGCAGGCCACTGGCTCTGGGGAAACTGGGACCGGATGGGGGTGTGGGTGATGGTCGGGGGCGTCACGTCCGCACCGACATGAAACTGGTGATAGGACGAAGGCGCACCGGCAGGATGGGTGCTGAAAGCCCCGGAGGTGTCCACGGCGTAGATGTAATAGAAGATATCCGCCTCCTGCCCCGGACCCGGAATCTGGGCGTGGAAGGAATCCGCCCCCACCGGGGGCATCTGCACGGAGGTGGTGGTGCCGGGGTTGAGGGACGTCCAGAAGAACAGGATCACGCTGTCAATGGGATGCGCTCCCGGAGTCACCTGGGCATACACGTCATAGGGTCCGTTCACGTTCTCGTTGTCCGGGAGGGGGGTGTGGGTGATGGTTGGCACATACTGACTCATGTCGATGAGTCCCCGGGCATCGAAGGCCGGAAGAATGAAAGAGAGGTGGGCCCCGCCGAAATCGGTCTGGTCCACCTGGATGATGGCCTGGGCCGCTTCGGGCATGGTGGCGCTGGACGTGAGCAGGGTGTGGTGTTTGAGCACCAGGTAGTCCATGATGTGGCGGGCGGAATCCACCGTGTAGCCGGCGTTGATCATGGCCCAGACCACGTCCAGCAGCGCACTGCACCACAGCTCGCCGTCCGCGTGCACGCTTCCCACCAGGCTGTCCGGATAGATCTTGCCGGTGTTGCACCGGCGTCCGGACCAGAACTCGTTGTGCCCGTCCCAGGTGAACACGTCATGCCACCGGAAGGTGTCCACGGACATGGACCAGGTGGTGGCGAGGTAGTCTCCAAACCCCTCACCCATGGCTCCGGCATCGCCCCCCGCTCCCCATCCGGGCACAATGTCGTCCTGGATGGCATGGCCGTATTCGTGGACGATCACATCGGCGTCCTCGGCATCGTCCACCCCGCCTTCTCCGAAGGCGATGTAATCCGACGACGGCACGTAATAAGAGTTGTCCGCACCGTTCAGCCCGTGAGGATCCACGTTCTGAGGCTCGGCGTTGGCAAAGGTGATGCCCAGGGTGGTCTGGAAATAGCGCTGCAGGCTGTCAAAGTGGAAATACACCATCACCGCTTCAAATTCCTGCTGGGACCGGGTGAACACAAAGGCGGTGGAGTCGGCCGGAGCGGGCAGAGGACTGTTGGGAGATTCGATGGACTCATCCAGCCAGGCCCAGGGGCCGCGAAGAACGTAGCCCCCCACATTGGCATCATAGGTGATCCCCCGCAGGGGAACCGTCACACGCTGGTTGTTCAGGGAGTCATTGTCCGCATCGTTGTTGTCCGCCCATTCGGGGGTATCGTTGTAGTAGTGTCCGGAGGTGGTGAGGGGATCGGGGAACCAGACCATTCCGGAACCGTCGGCGTATTTCGCCTGATCCCGGAGGAAAAACACCTCGCCGGTGTGGGCGTCCACGAAGATCTCCCAGTCCCCGATGGGGTCCAGGGAGGGGATGACCACCCGCCAGGCCAGGCGTCCCTTGCCTTCCGGATACACCACCAGTTCTGGATCCAGCCGTTTCTGGATCTGCTGGAAGGGAAGCTGTCTCTGAGCGATGGCATAGGCTTCCTGGGCCGAAACCTTCGGGGTGACATTCACGTCCAGGTTGGGGAAAAAGCGGCTGTGAACCCACATAATGCGCTTGCTCGTCGCCTCCCGCATCACCACCACTTCGCTTCCGAAGACGGGAACACCCCGTACCGTTTGACGGAGCCGAACCACCTCCGTGTTCCGGTGGGCGAGGGTCCGGGTCATCTGAAGATTCGGAACGGCCTCCGGTGGGATGCCGAAGGATGTCCCTTCCTGTTTGAGAAACTGCCGTACCGCATCGTCCACACGTCCTGCATAGACGGGACCGTGTTCCAGGCGCCGGGTGAGCACCCGACCGGGGGTACGCACCTCGCCTTTCCCGTACACCATCGGCCCCACCAGCGGATGGGACCGGTTCCGGAGGTCCCGATACGGATCCTCCGGTCCCCACGGCCTGGCCGCAAAGAGGGGGGCGGCCAGGAGCATCAACATCCATCGCTTCATCCTACACCTCCTGAAAGGATCACGTTTCAAAGATCACGGAATAGAGCATGGCGTTGTACCGCCGCGCTCTCTGATAGGCGTCCACCATGCTCCAGATCCAGATCACAGGAACGATGAGCAATCCGATGAGAACCAGGGCAAGAAGCCAGCCCACAAGGTAGAGCACAAGCATCAGGACGCCCATGCCGACCTCACCCATGACGATCTGCCCGAGGCCGGGAACAAAAAACGACAGGATCACGCCGACCCACTCGTTTTTCTTTTTGGATTCATACAGGGCCAGTTTCTGGGCCTCCGAGAGACCCTGGGCCTGACGCCTCAGCATGTCCATTTCCTGCGGGTTCATACCGTTCCTCCCTGTTCAGGGGACAAACAGCCGGAGGGTTCCGATTTCTCCCCCCGTATACCGGTACCGAAGGAGATACCATCCTTTCGGGAAACGGGGCGGCAAGGTGAGTCGCTCCACCCGCACCCGGTGATCCCGCCTTCGTCCCGAGGCATCCAGAAGGACAACGGTTGCCGGACGGGGGAACACCACGGTCCGGGATGCGAGCATCAGGCGCGGGCGAAGGGCGCTGGATCGTTCCCCCACGGGCGTACCCACATCCACACCCGCCATGGCCACCACCAGGGCCGCCACCCCCCGGATCACCTCCGTGGCATACCCCACGTCCATGCTGTCCATCACATCGTTCGGGGAATGATAGGCGGAATTCCAGTGGTATTCAAACACGCCGAAGGTGACATAGCCTTCGGCCTCCAGGGGCATGTAATCGGAGGCATAGATGGGACCGAATTCCACGCCCAGGGGCGTGTAGAGGGCATAGGCCTGGGCCAGGCTGTCCCCCAGGGCCTGGGAAGGGGCATCGTTTCCGGACTGCTGGTTCCCCTGGTCCACCTCCACGATGATGGTGTCGTTCACGTCATCTGCATCCCCCCCGATCATGTCGGCGTTGAGATAGAAGAGAAAGGCATCCCCTGCGGATGAGGCCTGCTGGGCATAGTGGCCGGAACCCACCAGACCCGGCTCTTCCGCCGCAAAGGCCACAAACTCCACTGTGCGTTTCAGAGGAACGTCCCGGAGAATCCGGAGGAGTTCAAGAAGGAGGGCCACGCCGGAACCGTTGTCGTCCGCACCCGGTGCGGTGATTTCAGGAGAGAGATAGGACGTGGCATCGTAGTGGGCGCCAATGACGATCCGGAGGCTGTCGGGGCACAGACCCGCTTTCCGGGCGATCAGGTTGGCCTGGGGATACCCGTTGTAGGTGAAGGGCTGTTCGAAGACCGTGTCGGCCCCTCTTTGCTGAAACTGAGAGAGAATCCAGCCACGGGCAGCCTGAAGGGAGTCGGTGGTGTAATAACGGGTGCCGAACTCCTGAAGGCGCTGGATCACCGCCCGGACGCTGTCCGAATCCACCGAAGCCACGAGGGGAGCGATCACCGAATCCGCGGTCAGGGGAAGGTGAAGGGTGTCACACAGTGACTGAGCTCCCACAATTCTCCCCGCCAGAAGGAGAAGAACCATCTGCATCCAGAATTTCACTACACAACCACCTTTTGTCTAAAAGGTACGGCCTGTTCCAGGACATGTCAAGGGCATGTGTCCCGGAACGAAACCTCTCATCCCGAACGGACATCCCGCATCTTTATTTGAAAGTCTGACATTCATGCTATAAAATTTTCTTACAACATCAACCAGGAGGTGGACCATGCGGTGGATGATCACACGGGATATGCTGGTGGACCTTCACAACGTGAGCGATGGGAAAACCCCGGTGGTGAGTGTGTATCTCTCCACGCTGCCCTACCGGGAAGATCCGGTGAAGCGAGGGGATGCCCTGCTCGTGAACCTGGACGGAAAGGGGGTGGAAAAGGAAATCGAGCGGATCCGGACCTTCCTCCATGAGGACCTCCCGGGACTGCTCAAGTCCCGGGAACCCTATGAGGTTCGCGGGCTTGCCCTTTTCGCCTCGGCGCCGAGAAACTTTTTCCAGGTCTATCCCCTGCCCCATTCCGTTCGGGACATGGCCGTGGTGGACACCACCCCTTATGTGCGTCCCCTTTCCACGCTTCTGGATGAGTACAAGCGGTATCTCGTGGTGGTGGTGGACCCCAAAAAGGCCCGCTTCTATGAGATGTTCCTGGGTGTGATCACCGATGCGGAAAAACTTCAGGGCATCCGGCCCTATGAGCGGGTGAAATCCCCGCCTCCCCGTCGTCAGCGCCATTATGACTACGCGGTGGCCGAGCACTACAGGTCCGTGGCCGAATACGTGGCGGACCTGATGTTCCGGAAACCCTACGATCTCCTCATCATCGGGGAGCCCCGTGCCCACCGGGGACGCTTTGAACTCTACCTCCCCTTTTCCCTCCGGAACAAAGTGGCGGGGACGTTTGAGGCGGATCCCACCGATGACATCGCGGTGATTCTGGATCGGGCACGGAAGGTGGAGCGGGAGGTGGAGAAGCGGGAAGAGGAGGCCATGCTGCAGACGTTCCGGAAAGCCCTGGAAGAGGGCGGGCCTGCGGTGGCCGGACTTCCGGCCGTTCTGGACGCCCTGATGCACAACCAGCTCCAGACCGTCCTCCTCGCGGAAGGCTTCCGTCGGGAAGGTGTGCGCTGCCCCTCCTGCGGTTTCCTCGGGCTCTCTGAGTCCACCTGCCCGGTGTGTGGAACGACCACGGTGAAGGTGCCCGACGTGGTGGACGACCTTGTGGAAGAGGCCTGGGTCCAGGGTGTGAACGTGGAGCACGTCCTGGACGGCGAACGCCTGAAGGACGTGGGATACGTGGGAGGACTCCTGCGGTTCGTGGAAGGATGAAGCCGGGGCGGGCGAAGGCCCGCCCCTTTTTCTTTTCAGGGCATGGGAACCACCAGGTGAAGGGCGAGGGTAGGGGTGGGGGTGTCAGGCTGAAAGGCCTCCCGGAGATAGGGCCAGGCATAGGTGACCGATGCCCCCACCGATGCGAAGAAAGAGGATGAGAGGAGCGCCAGAAACTTCCCTTCTCCCCGGGTGAGCATGGACGGGGGGATCAGGAGGGTTCCGAAAAACCCGCCCACAAAACTCCCGGCCAGCACGGAGGGATAGGTCACCCGGGCGGGAAGATCCATGAGTTTCCCGAAGGGATAGGCCACCAGGGACGCTCCGAAGGAGGCCGCCGTGGCCATGACTGTGACCGTGGCCATGTGCCGGATGAAGTTGTAGGGTTCGTCCTGTGTGGGAGAAAAGTTGGCGTGGGCATAGGCATAGCCCACCAGCCCCGTGGCCGCCCCACCCAGGGTGCACAGCACCACCGGACAGGCCACCAGATAGGGCACCGGATCCGGCTCCTCCATCGGAATCTGTGCGGCGAGAAGGAGCATGCCCAGCGGGATCATGGCTCACCTCAGGATGGTTTCCAGTTCTTCTTTGGAATCCGGAAAGGTGAAGGCTTCGTAGATGCGGTGTCCCTGATCCTTGTCCAGCACCCGGGGCCACAGGATGCGCACCGCCTCCAGCCGGTCGTCTTCAAAGGAGAACACGGGGAGGATCTGGAGGACCTGGTCCACGGTGAAATAGGAACGGGCGGCCACCGTCCGGAGCACCCGGAGCCGATCGTCCGAGAAAGACTCCTTCTTCAGGGTGGCGATCAACCCCTCGAGTTCCGGCTCGGAAAGTGGCCGGGGAGCCGGAGGGGCCTCCTCTTCCGGTTCCTCAATCCGGATCACCACCGTACCCGACGAGATATTCTCTTCCAGCAGAGCCACCATGGCCCGGAGTTCCCGGAGAAGTTGTCTCGCCCGGGGTCGCCGGGGCGCCGACATATAACGGACCATGTGTTCCAGTGCCTGGAGACGACGATCCATGGCACGGAGCACCACCTCCGGGGCGATCTCCGCCTCGTTCTCGTTCTCCGGAACCTCCACGTCCTCAAAGGTGAGGGTCACCTCCCCTTCTGGCGTGGTCACCCGGATCGTGGGTCCACTCAGGGAGAGAAGAAAGGCGAGCCACAGCATGTCCCCACCTCCTGCGTTTTTTCAGGACCGGGGCGCCCCGAACGGGGCGCCCCATCTCCTCAGCCCATGTGGTCAATGATGGCCTGGGCGTATTCGCTGCACTTGAGCTCCACCGCGTCGGTGACCCCTTCCGCCTTCCAGCCCCGCACCAGGTCATAGGTTCCCATGTGTTTGCTCAGGGTCTTCCGGATGCCCTCCTCGATGAGGGTGGCCGCCTCGTTCCAGCCCATATACTGGAGCATCATCACCGCCGAAAGGATGAGGGAGGAGGGGTTCACCTTGTCCTGCCCGGCATATTTGGGAGCGGTGCCGTGGGTGGCTTCAAACACGGCCACATAATCCCCGATGTTGGCCCCCGGAGCCATCCCCAGACCGCCCACCAGGGCCGCCCCTTCGTCGGAGATATAGTCCCCGTTCAGGTTGGGCGTGACGATGATCTGGTATTCCCCGGTGCGGGTAAGGAGCTGCTGGAACATGTTGTCCGCGATCCGGTCGTTGAGGAGCACCTTCCCCTCGGGGATCTCGCCGTTGTAGCGCTCCCACAGCTCGTCTTCCGTGATCACCCGTCCCGCGAACTCCTCTTCCTTCGCCACCTCATAGCCCCAGTTCCGGAAGGCGCCCTCTGTGAACTTCATGATGTTGCCCTTGTGCATGAGGGTGACCCGGTTGTAACCGTGCTCAAACGCCCAGCGGAGGGCCTTGCGGACGTGGCGTTTGGTGCGCTCCGGAGAAATCGGCTTGATCCCGATGCCCGCCGAGGGAACAACCACGTTCTCCGAAATCCCCAGTTCCTCGTGGAGAAACCGGATGACCTTGCGGGCCTCCTCACTTCCGGAAGGCCACTCCACGCCGGCATACACGTCTTCCGTGTTTTCCCGGAAGATCACCAGGTTGACCTTAGAGGGATCTTTGAGAGGGGAAGGGCTTCCCAGCCACTTCACAGGACGGACGCAGGAATAGAGATCCAGACGCTGCCGGATGGTCACGTTGAGGCTCCGGATTCCCCCGCCCACCGGAGTGGTGAGGGGCCCCTTGATCCCCACGATGTATTCCCGGAAGGCCTCCAGGGTCTCTTCGGGGAGATAGTTCCCGGTGGCCTGAAAGGCCTTTTCACCGGCGAGCACTTCCTTCCACTCGATGCGGCGCTTTCCGCCATACGCTTTCTCCACCGCCGCATCCACCACACGGATCATGGCCGGCGTGATGTCCACGCCGATTCCGTCCCCTTCGATGTAGGGGATGATCACCTCATCGGGCACCACCAGCCTGCCGTTTTCCACACGAATCTTGTCCGCCATGACTATTCTCCTTGTTCATCCAGCCATGCCTGAAGCAGTTCGTTTTCAAGGCGCCTGCGTTCGTCCGGGGAAAGGGGAACGCCCGGATCCTGCGCGGATCGGAATCGCCGGGCTTTTTTCCGCTGGCGGGGCGGTCCCTGGAGAAACACCCGGGGGGACATGATCTCGGCCCCCAGGGCGCGGGCCCGATCGGCCAGGGGCCGATCTCCTGTGACCACGACATACGCATGCCCCGGATGGTTCCGGATATACCGGATGATCCACTCATCCGCCGTGGATTCCCGGGCAAACACCGCCCCTGAGAACGCCGGCGGGAAGGGCACATCCTTCCGTCCGTCAAACACCACCAGCACCCGGTTCGGATGCCACACCCGGGCAAAAATCACCAGGGATTCCCGGGCTTTCTCCATGGGAAGTTCCCGGAGTTCACTCCCGAAGATCACGTTGTATCCGTCAACCAGCAGGAACCGCATCCCGGGTCTTCCTCAGGGTTTCCCTGTAAAAGTTTTCCACGGCTTTGGCCACCACATCCCAGGCATAGCGGGTGCGCACCACCCGGAACCCCACCTCCCGCAGACGATGGGCAAGATCAGGGTGTTCATAAAGTTCCAGGAGGGCCCGGGCCAGGTGGCGGGGGGAACGGGGCGGGACAAGGATCCCGTTTTCGCCATCGCGGATCACCTGGGCATAGCCGGGAATGTGGCTGGCCACCACCGGGGTTCCGCACGCCTGGGCTTCCAGGAGGACAATGCCGAAACTTTCGGCACCGGTGGCAGGGGAGACAAACACATCCGCGCTCACGTAATAGCGGGGGAGTTGATCCCGGGACACCCGGCCCACGAACACCACCCGGTTGCCGATGCCAAGACGGGCCACCTCCCGGTGATAGAAGGCCCGCAGCGGTCCGTCTCCCACCACCACAAGCCGGAGGGAGGGGATCCGATCCCGCAGGAGATACACCGCGCGCAACAGATACAGAAGCCCTTTCCGGGGTTCAAACCGCCCCACGAACAGCACATGAAAGGCCGGGCTCTGAGCCATCCAGGGGATGGGAGGAAGGTCAGAACGGAACCGCCGGATGTCCACCCCGTTGGGAATGATGGTGTATTCCCCGGGAAAATACCGTGACACGCTCTCGGCGGCCACCCGGGACACCGCAATCCGGCCGTGGAGTTTCCGGGCATACCGCTCCAGCACGTTCTGAAACACGTCATACAGAAACAGGTTGCGGTGGGCGGCATGGAAGGTCCCGATGTTCACGGTCTCCGAAAGGTGAAGGAGGGCCAGGGGAATGGACGGCGACAGGGGGGGATGAAGGTGAAGAATGTCATAGGGTTTGGCGTCCAGCACCTTTTTCAAACGGGCCAGAAGCCGGGGGGCCAGGGTGATCCGGCCGATGGACTGATTGATGGGCACCGGAATGGTCCGCCCGATCCGGATCACATAGGGGGGATCAGCATGGGGTTCCCGGGTGCCTGCGGTGACCACGTCCACGTCGTGGCCCCGGGCCCGGAGATATTCGGCAAGGTACGCCACATGCTCTCCGATCCCGCTGGGCATGGGCGGGAAATAGTCGCTGCCCAGGAGGATGCGGAGAGACATGGTGTGTTTATGGTACAGGCTGCGGACAAGACCTTCAAAACGGTGAATTCGCTAAGGTCGCAGGGGGAACCCCACCTCCACGCCCAGGGACCACAGAAGGCGACCGGCAACCAGCGTGCTTCCCCCAAGCCGCGTCTGAACGGTTTCCCCGAACCGGACACCCCCTGTGAAGACGGGATACACCCCGTCCGACGCCGCCCCGGAAAAGGAAAGGCGAAGCCAGGAAAGCCCCACCCCGCCCTCCAGAAACCGCCACCGCCCCCCCACCACGCCGTCCATCCGGGAGAGGCGCAGACTGGACCCCTCCACCCCCTGATACTGCACCATCCGCACGTTCAGGGCCAGGGGAGGACGACCGGCCTCCAGGGCAAGGGAGGCGCCCCCGGTGAGGGAGAGCGCGGACGAGATCACGGGCCAGAACCCCAGAAACACCCCGAAGCTCACGGCACCACCACCCGCAGGTTTCTCCCGTCCACCCGGAGAAGATACACCCCCGGACGGACCCGCCAGCGGACCTCGGTGCGCCCGGCTGCCGGGAGAACCCGGAGGGGAACCCGGCGACCTGTGGCATCCAGGGCGCGAACCTTTTGCACGGGAACCGAAAGCACAAGCCGGAGCCGGGAGACCTCCACCGGACGGAGGGATACTCCCGCCGGGCCGGCTTCCTCCACCGCCACGGAAGGATCCAGGGTTTCCCGGTTCAGAATCCAGTTCCCGTCGTCCAGGATCACCTGGCTCACCGTTTTCACAACAGGAACGCTGAAGGTCTGCTCCCGCACCGCGTCGTTCCACAGAACGAAGGTGGTGTCAGTGTTGTCGGAGAACACCACCCGGAACCGGATGGGCATTCGGAAAAAGGGGGCCGTGGAGGCCACCGTGGAATCCTGGATCTGGCGAATGGTGATGAAGAGATCGCCCCCGCTCTGGTTCCATCCCCAGCGGTAATGGGGAAAACCGGGACTCGTGATCCATTCATTGAAAAACCAGTCCAGGGGCGCGCCATACACGCTCTCCATCACCTGCCGGAAATCGTCCGTGAGGGCGTTTCCAAAGGCGAAGGTCTGCCCATAGAGCCGGAGACCTGCGAAAAAGGCCGAATCCCCCACCACCCCGCGGAGCATGTGGAGGACCAGACCGCCCTTCGTGTAGGTGTTGCACGAGGAAAACAGATAAGCCGGCGGGAGAATGGGATCACCCCAGCGGGACTGGCACTGGTTCAGGTAATAGCTCATTTCATCCGCCACGTAGTCATCATAGGCACCGGCGTTGGAGAGGCTGTCCCGGTGGCCGATGTAGAGGGCTTCGGTGTAGGTGGCAAAGCCCTCGTTGAGCCAGATGTGATCGAAATCTCCCAGGGTCACCCAGTCCCCCCACCACTGGTGCCCCAGTTCGTGGGCGATGATCCAGTCCCGCGCCCCCGGCGTGGAGGAAAGGCTTGCCAGATAGGCGGTCATGGTCTGGTTCTCCATCGCCCACCCGGAAAGAACGCAGGTGTGGCCGTATTTCTCCTCGTGGAAGGGATAGAGTCCAAACACGTCGGAGAGATACTGGAGCATGTCGGGGAGGTGGACGAATTCGGAGGACGCCCGTGACTGTTCGGAAGTGTAGACGTAATTCCAGATGGGGAGGGCCAGGGAGCCGTTGCCCGTGTCAATGACGGCAGTGTCTGTGAGGATAACAAAGTCGTTTGAGGCCGCGAAATGGATGAGGTAACTGGCAATGGGATACTGGCTCTGCCAGGTGTAGGACCACGTGGTGGGGTTGGTGGTGTCGGCAGACACCAGGAAGCCGTTGGCCCCCGCCTTCCAGCCAGAAGGTACCTCGACAGTGAGCTGAAGAAGGACCTTGTCGTCCGGTGCGTCCAGACCGGCAAGCCATTTTCTCAGCCCATAGGGCTCATCGTCCGTGAACACGGTGTGGACCGGGTTGCCTTCAAAATACATGCCACCCCCCAGCCAGGAAGGAGGCGGCGGTGCTCCCCGATACCAGATATCCACCGTGTCCTCCAGCGCACCGGACAGGGCGAAAAACAGGGTGTCGTTCCGACGGGTAAAGGAGGCATCCACGCCGTTCACCCGGAACGAGTCAATCGTGTAATTCATGACGAGCATGAGATAGGCCGAATCGGCAAACAAACGCTGGATCCGGATGCGGTTGTGGACCTGGATCTGCTGGAGAGAAGGGTCCACCTGGACGGTAGCCGTGTAACTCTGGACATCAAACCCGCGGTTTTGAGGTGTTTGCAGGGCTTCCCCCAGAATCCGGGTCCGGGCTTCCAGGTGAAGGGGAAACGCCATCCCGAGTTTCGCGAGTTTGTGGGGGGCAGGAATCCCCACCAGCAAAAGGGCAAAACCCAGCATGCTCAACCTCCGGTCTTTCCAAGGAACTGTCAAAGTATACAGGCCCCCGGGGGACGGGACAACGTGGGGACGGCAAAATCCGAAGGATGTTTCGGGCAAGGAAGCACGAAGGGCGAGGATAATCGCTCACTTCCCGGCCTTTCTCTTGTCCACAAGGGCAGGAAAAGATGAGACCATGCGGGGGCTTGACAATTTACCCCCCCCCCCCTTTTATAATTGACGCCAGCCGATGAATGGGTCTAAACAACCTAACAGGAGGTCGCATCATGAAAGTGCGGATCCTGGAGCGCCGGGAAGCGCCGACGGGTGTGGCCTTTGCCACGGTCTTGATCCTCACGGACGTGCGCGCATGCTGCTGTTGCAACTGCAACTGTAACTGCTGCACGTTTATTTCGTAGTCGGAGGAAGTGACAAGGCCCGGGTGGGTGGTGCTACTCATCCCGGGCCTTGCTGCAAGGGAGGTGATCGAATGAAATGGTGTGGAGTTCCAGGGTTGCGCATTATTGTTGAAAAGGGGCGAGTCGTGCTCGCGCGTGTCCCTCTGCACGCTTTTGAGATATCTTTCGACTCTGAGAAAACGCAGCGAGAAGTTGTGAACCTGCTGGAAACGCTGTTGTCAGGAGGTAGTATAGTAACATCTCGCCAGGAAGAGGTAAACTGGCTGGAATCTTTTGAAAAACAGGGTCTGGTCTATCATGCCGGTGACATCTGGGAGAAAATCCGAAACGAAGTGGAATTTGTTCTTTTGTGGGCGCAACAGCCTTCGGAGGTCGTTGAAAGGATCGAACGTCAAATTCATCTTCATGGAAGACTTCTCGAAGTAGCCGTTCCTCATGGGTGGTCTTTTACGAAATCCATGCCGTCGATCGTGGAATGGGTATCATGGGATCGGACCGATGCTCTTTTGTCTAAAATCGAAGGATCCAAACTGCCCATGATTGTCCTTGCACCCATGGGATCATTCCTCGTGGAGGTGGTGCAGAGTGCAATAAAAAACGAAAAGCAACTCATGCCTGTGACCTGGTTTGACGGGGGAACGCACTGGGTCATGGGGCCTGTGATCAAACGGGATGAACCGTGCTGGTATTGTTTCTTCCGACGCTACCTCTCTCACTCATCTATGGGTTCATTGATGGAGACGTTTCTCCATTCCCTTCCTTCCAGCAACCCGTGGGGAATCCAGGGGATTCTTGATATGTTTCTTCCTTCCTGGATCCTATGGGCATGTGGTTTAGACAGACTTCAGCTTACAGGACGGGTTCTTTTCGTGGATCGAATTTCCCTGGAAACCCGGGGTGAATCGGTCCTTCAGGTGCCCCACTGTCCGGTATGCGGGTATGAAACGGAGGATAAGGAGGGGTTCTGGAATGAAAAGCGCAGGCTCTACAGCATTTACGCTTACTGATGTGGTGGGATTGAATACGGGTATCGTCCGGAACCTGTATGTGGGGAAAGTCATGCCGGAGGATGTGGTGGTCTTTAATTATGGGGCGCACATGGCCAACACTGAGGTGTTGTGGGGACAAAATTGCAATCAACGCAACGGTGGCGCGGGATGGACAAAAGAGCAGGCCCTTGGTGCAACCCTGGGAGAAGCCCTTGAACGATATGCTTTGTCGTATTGTCCATATAAGTACCTTGTTTCCGCAACCTGGAAGGAGCTTCCCGACCGAGAGCGGCCTCCTCATCCCTCTCGATGGCCTCAATTTTCGGAAGAACAAATAGAAGAGTTCAGACTGAAAAACTCCCCATTCCAGCCTTTTCAAGAAGATACTTTCATCCGGTGGACGCTGGGATGGGATTTGTTTCGTGCTCGTCCTGCATGGATACCTGCTCAAACGGTATACATTCCCTACCGAAAAGCCTCTGATGAAGCCCATGTGTATTACGCGATATCCACAGGGGCGGCATTTCATGTATCTCTCGAAAAGGCACTTCTCACAGGTCTACTGGAGAACTTTGAGCGGGACGCATTTTCTATATGGTGGCATCGAAAAGTTCACGCCCCTTCGATCTCTGAAACGGATGTATTACGGATTTTCCCTCGTGCGGAGGAGATTTATCAAAAAGCGGACCGAATATGGGTCAAATACATCACGATGGATCACAGGATTCCCATTGTAGTCGTTTTGGTTCTGACCGATTACTATTTCCCTTTCATCAATCGGCGGAAAAAGGTTCTCTTAATGGGGGCCTCTGCGCGTATGACGCTCAGAGAAGCGTTATCCAAGGCGTTTCTGGAGATCGCACAGACAGGTCCCTTTTATCGTTACGTGGCCGTGCAGAATCCAGATCTTTTCTCCTCCATCATCCTTCCAGAACATATTCATAACTTTGACGATCATGTGAAATACTGGATACAGAACACAGATCAACACGTTGCGCACCTGGACAAATGGCTATCCAAGGGAGGAGAAGTGCACGAAAGAGAAATCGCCTCCATCCACGCGTCGGATGACCGAGAAGCGTTACATTCGCTTTTGAACGTTGCCCAAGAACTCGATATATCTCCTCTGTGGGTGGAACTTACCCCACAAGATATCAAACGGATCGGATGGGCGGTGAAAGTTGTTGTCCCTGAGTTTATGCCCCTTGAAGGCGCACATACATTAAGGTATCTGGGGGTCAGGCGCTTATGGGAAGTTCCCGAAAAAATGGGACTATTGTCTGAACGCGAACTCAATCCTTTACCTCATCCTTCTCCGTAAACGAGATTAAGTCCACGTCGCGAAGGGAGGGTTGAGATGAGGAGAAACCTGTCGCTACATGAATGGGTTAACCTTCTGGACGAAGGGCTTCCTGAAGATGCAGATCCCCGCGTGGGAGAAATGTTTATGGAAAACTCTTCTTTAACTCCTGAACGCGGAAAAATTCTTGGATTTCATATTGCCGCCCTTTCGAATCCGTATTTCAAACTACGGTTCTTCCACCCCTTCTGGTCCTTTCGAGGAGAAGAAATCGTACTGGAATATCATACAGAAGAAGACCTGCGGAACGCGAACGTTTTATCTGCGATTACTCGCCGAAGATCGCCTCACAAGGGGCTGAAAGATCGGGCTATATCGATGAAGAGCCTTGGCACTATACTGTTTTATTCGTATGGTGTTACGGGAAAAGAAGAGATTCACCTTGAAGGGGAAAAGGGTCAGCCGATCAAAGTGGAACGTCTGCTTCGTCCTATCCCTTCAGCAGGTGCATTGTATCCTTTGGAGATTTTCCTGGTGCCGATGCGGGTGGAAGGTCTTCATCCCGCACTCTATCACTATATGCCTGTTCGAAACACATTAACACGCGTTTCCGAATATATGAAACCCCATCACATAAAAACCCTTCTTTCTCTCATTCCTGGATTGCCTAAGGATTTCCCCTGGGCTGCTGTCATCCTGGTCTCTGCTGTTCCCATGCGCCAAACCCTGAAATATGGCGAGCGGGCCTATCGCTTCATCCTTCAGGAGTCAGGGCATCTTGCACAGAACATAGCGATTGTATCCACAGCCCTTGGCCTGTCTGTCCTTCCTGCGGGTGGATTTTACGATCGCGCTCTGCTAAGACTTCTTCACGACTGGATCGGAGAACCCGTTCCCATGAGGGTGATCTACCCCCTGGGACTGGGTACACCAGCTGGTAACGAACAGGAAATGGAGCGTGGAGATGCTGGAGAGATTGTATGACTTCGCAGCATCCATGTACGGCAAAGCACTGGAGGGTTTCTGGAAGCGTCAGTTCGAGGGATTAAGAAAGTCCATACGAGATACTTTGCAATCCATTCAGCCTCCAGAAGACGTGATGGTAGAAGATTCATGGACCATTCTGGATCTGGGTACAGGCACCGGGCTGGTCATTGACGTTCTGCACGAAATGTTTCCAGATAAACACCTTTTTGTTGTGGGGGTGGATTTCAGTGAACACATGCTGGAAGCGGCGGCACGAAGGTTTCGGCAATCTTCCAAAATCCACTTTGTTCCTCTGAAAGCCGACGTACGGGACGAATCAACATGGCGTCAGATTGATCGGGCCGTTCACGATACAAATCATGTGTTCGACTGGGTGTTCTCATTCTACATGCTCCACTGGTTGACGAACGAAGAGGCCTGCGACGTCATCCATCGATCTTTTGAACGGATCCGCCCCCGTGGACTTGTCGTGGGTTCAGCCATGGGATCCATGGAGTTCCAGGAAATCTGGAAGGACATGAAAGAAATTCTTCGTGTTTGGATGACCTCTCATGCGCTTTCTACACTTTTCAGCCCATGGAATCCAAAACCCCCAGGTTTTTTCTCAACGCTCCAAAATCCACGTTTATGGATTTGCCAGGAAATATCTTACCTTATGCGCACGGAATTGTCCCCTCACGAAGTCACATCGATTCTGCAATTTCAGTATCCCTTCTGGAAACTCCAACATAACATCTCCCCGGATAAAATCCTGGAAATGATCCGGGAAGACGGGCCACGCACGGTCACCCGCCATTTTATTCATTTTGCCTACTACACGGCATGAAATGGATTGTCCTTCGTCAGAATGTTCGGGTGTGGAAAGAGGGAGAGCGGTTTCTTGTTGAAGGGCGAGATGGCGTGGTGGTTGAACTCGATCCGGAGGCATGGGATTTTCTTCAGAGACTGCCCGTGAGTTCCCGGGAGGTTGGGGAAGAAGAGAAACCTGTGGTGGGGCAACTGGTGTCTGTGGGATGGCTTTCGGTATCTTCAGACCCCGCCTCTCACCGTCCGCTTCCTCCTCCCAGGACGTGTTCTTTACGGAAGGGACTGGGCATCCCTTCAGGCCTGGTGTGGGGTATCCTGTTCCTTACGTGGTTGTGGATCGGGGCAACCGGGTTTGCACTTTTGACCTACCGATCTCCCCGTTTCTGGGAATTTCGGGACCTTGCGGGTGGGTTTCTTCTCTCTTTCGTGTTCAATCTTCTCCACGAGATCGCCCACGCGGTGACACTGTTCGGCTATACGGGCGTTGTCCCCCCGATTCGTTTTCGCTTTTCCCTCTGGCCTCCCTTTCTGAATCTGCGAACCCGTATGTCCTTAACCCACTGGCTCCATGCTTCTCAGGTACGTACCGCCTTCATCGTGGGCATCCTCACCGATCTCATCACCGGGAGCGTTCTTCTCATTTTACTCCTCTTCTCCTCCGATCCACTTTTCGCCGTCGCTCTGCTGTCCCACCTGTTCTCTGTCGTCTCCAATGCCCTTCCTGCACCCCAAACCGATGCAGGATGGGCCCTGAAGTTCTCAGGACTTCCTGAACGCATCTTCAACCGATTACGGTGGGTCCGTGCTATCTTCTGGGGGGGCGTGGCCACCACCATGGTCCTGTTCGTTCCATCGATGGGGATCTGGATAGCCACGATCTTCATCGGCGTTTTCCTCTACCACTTCTTCCGTCATTTCTTCCGCCATCTACGAAATCCCAAAAGGTTCCAACTGCATTGACAAGAGAAGCAAAGAAAAGGGAGGGAAGAGGATGCTCGGGATCGCCCTTGTTGCGCTTGCGCTGGAACCCGTGTATTTTCCCGATACTTCAACGAATGCATGGGTTCCGGTTCGGCTTGAGGTTGACAGCACAGACGTCCAGGTTACACCTGTTCATCCCCAACGTCCCCCTCACCTCTACGCGCTTCCCCTGATCCTCGACCATGCGGTCTTCTTTCAGGGAAGTCCAGGAGGAAACGCCTGGGAGCAGGAATTTTCGCCGCTGGCCCGAAGACAGGCGGCTCTCGCCCTTCTGCGTTGCGGGTTTGTGGCTGCCGAAACCCTCGTATGGGTCTGGCCACGAACCCATGACGCCCTTTCCCTCACCCCGTACGGTCTGGAACAATGGAACCCTTTCATTTTCTTTCAAAAAGCCCCACCCGGTGCCGGAACGCCCGGTTCATTCTTCCAGGGTTACCTCTGGGTTTACGCCGATTCCTCCCCTTCCCTCAAGCACCCTTCGGCTTTGTGGACCGACGGGGTGGTCCAGGATACGGTGGATCTGGCGTTCACCCCCTCCCCACCTCAGAACACACCCTTCCGATTCTGGGTGCCCCGGGATCTTCGAGGCTTGCCTCCCTCTGACCCGATCCCCTGGATCTACCGTGCTTCGCTCCAGAACCCCTACAGTTTTCTCTCATCCGAACCCTGGCAGTCCGTCAGGATGGAAACTCCCCCTTACGAAGCCCTGAAACACACGCCTGCGAAGTTTGGAAGTTATACCGGATTCCCCGGACGCTGGCCCGGCCTTGCGGGATGGATGACCTTTCAAGAATGGCGAAAAGTTCTGGGCGATTGGGAAGCGCTGAAACGCGTCTGGCCTGAACACCTCATGGGCGTGGTCCTCTATGACCAGAACCCCTTCGAACTCCCCGATAGCCTGGTCTGTTCCAGCGTCGGTGTCCTTCGAACCCATCCATCCCCGTCTCTTGTATATCCTTCCTATCTGATCTGGCACGTCGATTCCCTCCCCTCCGGTGTCTTCTCTTACGGTAAACCTTCCCTTCTCATCCGAAACCTTCAGGACAGCCTCAATCCCTGGGGATTCCCTCAGCATCACGCCTTTTCGTCCCAGTGGAAACGGGGATTTATCCGGGATTCCTGCGTGATCGACACGGGCCTGACTCCTTCCACCCTGTGGGGTGCCGGAGCGGTCCTCACCGTCGGTCCAGCAGACAGCGGTCTGGATCTTCGCTTCCGGGATACCTTGATCTTTCAAGGGGTGACAACAACTCAGCCTTATCGCATCTACCTCCACAGCGCTGCAACGCCCCGGAAGGATTCCCTTCTTGTCCCTGAAGCCCAAGATACCACCCTGTATTTCCCCTTGAAAGGACCATGGGCACGCAACCTGTGGGCCATCGAAATCGTTCCCACTCAACCGGCTCAACACGCATCATTCTGTGTCCAGCAAGTTCGGGTGAATGAGCCGAACTTTTCTCTTCTGGCCCGGGTTCTCCGCGAGAAAACCGACCAGGTCAGAAACCTGGGTCCAGAAGGTCTCCACCATCTCAAAACTCTTGTGAAACTGGTTGAAAATGTACCTTCCCCGTCGGAGGAACTACGCTATGCAGGGGTGTACGCCATCTGGAGAATGCTTCCTCTCCTTCCAAAGAATGAACGAATATCCTGGATCCGTAAGGCCTTGAAGTGGACTGAAGCGTCTTTCAACATGGAAATGAAAGTCCTGCGGTATTCTCTCCTGGGGTGGCTTTCCTCCCTGTCCACATGGGAAGCGATCCGAAAAGGAGGGGAAATGAACCGGCTTGCAAAGAAGCTGGAGCAGAGTCAGAATCCCCGCGCCTTCCTGGTTCTGGGGGTTTCCAAACTGTTCACCCCCACCATGTTTGGAGGAGACCCGGAAAAGGCGGTGGAATATTTTCACAGTGCCCTTGAACAAATGTCTGGCTGCGAGGAACCGTTGTACTGCTGGGGAGAGGACGATGCCTATGCATTCCTTTCTCAGGCCTACAGGAAGACTGGACAGAGAGAAGCCGCACAAGACGTGCTCCGCGAGGGGCTTGCGCGTCACCCCGAATCGGGATATCTGTGGCGCCTCTTTTACGAACAGATCCTGGAAGACTGAAATGAAGGCAAGAACGTTGATTCTCCTTGCCCTCGTCTCTTGCCTTCGCGCCTGGGAAATTCACGGGGTGATCCAGGATTCTGATGGAAAACCTCTCCCCTGGGCTTCGGTTGAGATCGTGGGGCTGCGACGGGGGACCGCTTCCGACGAAAACGGCCGGTTTTTTCTGGATGTTCCGGACTCGCTGGGTTCCGTTGATCTGCGGATCAGCTATGTTGGATACCGTGCAGAAACACTCCGCGTGACCCCTCAGACCCCTCCTCTGGAAGTTACCCTCTCCCTCGACGTGGTCCAAACGGGAACCGTAACGAGTTATGCCTCCTACCAGCTCTCATCAGAAGAAAGCCGGGTGGAAGTGGAAGCCCAACCGATTGACGTGTACACCACACCGGGCTCAGCTGCAGACCCTCTTCAGGCCCTGAAAGCCTATACGCCGTTTGCAGGGAATCCAGACATTGCCGCCCTGGCCATTCGCGGAGGGCGCACCGATGAAACCCTGGTCGAAATCAACGGAATTCTCTATCCCCGCCCCTATATCTTCAGCCTCTCGACCGGTGGACTCTTTTTCTCCATCCCGGTCGAAGCCGTGAGAAAACTGGAAGCCTATCCCGGTATCATGCCGCCTTCCATGGGGTTCCACCTCGCAGGAGGCGTGACCATGGGATTGGAAACCCGGCCCCTTGCACCTTCCCTCACGCTGAGTACAGGGGGAGGAAACTTTTCCTTCTCGTCCCCTCTCGGAAATTTCTGGGGTCATGTGATGTCCTACCGGCTGATGGCAAAACTTAACGGAGATCCCGTCCGCTACTCCGTGTATCCTTCCTCCTATTCCGCAACGTGGGTTCTCGGGAAAGGGGGCAGGTTGGAATGGTCCGCCATCGCCCACGGAAACTACGCTTTATCCGAAGGAAGACTGAAGGGAGAGAGAAACTTTGGCAATCACGAACTTCAGGGCCTTGCGGGATTGCGTCTTGTCTGGAGCCCTTCGATTCGGACCCGGTATCGTATCGTTGTGGGAGGAACGCTGCGTCAGGACACGCTGGTATACCGTACACCCGAGCAGAGAATTGATCTCCATGAACGTCAGCGCACGTTTCAGATTCGAGGAGACATGATGCAATGGATGAATGAACGGCTTTTCTGGACCCTGGGAGGAGAGGGATTCAGGGTCAGCAAGCGCTTTTTCGGGGCGGCACGCTCCTCAGAGGATTCAACATCCTGGTCGGACGCCCGTGAAGATACACTGGTCGCAGGATTTGCTGCGCTGAACCTTGCGGGGGCGGATCAGGACCTTCGGGGAAGCGTGGGGGTCAGGATTGAGCGGCGAACGCATACTCCTTGGAAAAACACGCAAATCAGTCCGCGGTTGTTCCTTCAAAAACCTCTTGGATCCTGGTCGGTTCTGGTGAGTGCAGGGCGTCAGGCGCAGTGGCGAGAAGACGCATGGGTTCACGGATGGCTTGTGGAGAGCGGGGTGAGAAAAGATAACGTTCACCTGACTCTGTACCAAAGATGGTTTTCCGATCATCGGGATGTCACGGGGATGGAAGGGGGCTTCCCGGTTCCTGGAGGTGAGCTCCGATTCTCCTGGATGCAGGGGAAACAGAAAGGGCAACCTTTGCCCGAAGAAGTTCCGTGGAGGGTGATTTATGTGGCGCACGGTATGCTTGGGAACTGGTTTCGATGGGGGGTGAAGATTCATCTGGCTGAAGGAAGGCCCTATCAGGACGCAGAGGGGAACTGGAAACGCATGCCCTGGTATCGACGAGTGGATTTGCAGCTGGGAAGGGGTCTTATGTGGGGAGAGGGACGAGGATATCTCTTTCTCGAAGTGTATAACCTGCTGGACCATCCGAACGTCACCGATGTGGTGGTGGAAAACGGAGAAGAAGTTCCTGTGGTGATGATTCGGAGGCTATGGGTGGCGGGGATCGCCTGGAGGTGGTGACGCGCTGTGGAGCCCTGTTTCCCGTGAATCTCATCAACACCGCCTTCTTGGGACGTTTTTCCCTGAAGGCTGAACGCTTTTCTCCGTAGGCACGTCTCCGAACCTTAACATCTCGGAGGGTGCAGTTCATTGATGATTTTCTGACCAACCTCACGGTATCATAGCCCATTTTTAGCCTTTGCCTGCTTTCGGGCAGTGCCGTAAGGTACCCTGAAATGACTATTCACGGTCCTCCTTTTTGACAGACCGTTTTTGAATTCGTATACTCTTGCCATGCGAACGGTGCGCGTGGGCCTTGCCCAGCTCGAAGCCCCCCTCGGCCACATTCAGGGCAATCTCCAGTCCATCCTGGAAGCCTATGAACAGGCCGACGCCGCGGGGGCGGATCTGGTGGTCACCCCGGAACTGGCCCTCCTGGGGTTCGGGGCAGGCGACATTTATTTTGACAAGGTCCAGCAAAACCTGGAGGCCCTGGAGGTCATCCGGGAAACCTCCCGCTCCCGGCACGCCTGGATCGCCGTGGGCTTCGTGGAACGGGATGATCACGGCTTTCTGTATAACGCCGTGGCCCTGATCGGAAAGGGAGCGATCCACGGCATCCACCGGAAAGTCCAGCTCGTGAACTATCGCCTGTTTGACGAAAAACGCTATTTCCGGCGGGGACGGCGCTTTGAGGTTTTCTCCACCCCCTTCGGTCGGGTGGGCTTCCTGATCTGCGAGGACGCCTGGTTCAGCGAACCCGCACGAATCCTGGCCTTCCGGGGCGCCGATCTCCTGGTGGTTCCCTCCGCCTCCCCCTATGATCGGGGAAAACCCGAGGTCTGGGAAGACTTTCTCCGGGTCCGGGTGCTGGACAACCAGCTTCCCGTGGTGTTCGTGAACATGGCCGGCATCCAGGACGGCGTGGCCTATTGGGGAGGTTCGATGGCCTTTTCTGCCCGGGGCGACCGACTCTTTCAGGGACCTTTTCTGAAACCCCACCTGGAGGTGGTCACGGTGGACCTTGAGGAAAGCCGCCTCCTGCGGCGCCGGGACATCCGCCTGCGGGAGATCACCTCCGCCCTGGTGGACGATTTTGTCCGGGCCTACCGGGAATTTTCGGGAAAACCCCGTGATTGACCTCCACCTCACCGAGCGAGAACTCCGGGAAGTCCGGGAGGTGATCACCGCCTCCATCCGGAACCGGGTGGAGAAGGTGGGCCTTCAGGGGGCGGTGGTCGCCCTTTCGGGGGGCATTGACTCTTCCCTGGTTCTGAAACTTTCAGCCGAAGCCCTGGGTCCGGACCGGGTTCTGGCCCTTCTCATGCCCGAGATGGGGGTAACGCCCGACCGGGACCTCCAGGACGCCCGGGAACTCGTCCGTCTCCTGGGGGTGCCCCACCGGGAAATCCCCATCAACGACGCCGTAGAATGGTTTGCCCAGTTCCTTCCAGGTTCGCCGGAGGAAGGGGCCTTCCGGATGGCCCTGGCCAACGTGAAACCCCGCATCCGGATGATTCTCAATTATTTCTTTGCCAACCTGGACGCCCGCCTGGTGGTGGGCACCTCCAACAAGACCGAACTCCTCCTCGGCTACGGCACCAAATACGGGGATATGGCGGCGGACATCTATCCCATCGGAGACCTCTACAAAACCCAGGTGTGGCAGCTTGCGGAATTCGTGGGCATCCCCACCGACATCGTCCGGAAAGCCCCCACCGCGGGACTGTGGAAGGGGCAGACGGACGAGGCGGAGCTGGGTTACACGTATGAGCAAATCGACCGGGTGCTCTATGCCCTGGTGGACCTGGAACTTTCCATCCGGGAAGCCGCGACCCTTCTGAACCTTCCGAAAGAAGCTGTCCGGGACATCTTTCACCGTGTCCGGACGTCCGAGCACAAGCGAAAAATCCCCACCATCACCCGGATCTCCCGGATGTGCCTGGACAAGGACTGGCGCTACCCGGTGGAACGCTTCTGACATGCCCCTGGTTGAGGCCCGCCACCTCACCAAAATTTACCGCGTCCCCGAAAAAGACCCCGGATTCCGGGGAACCCTCCGCTATCTCATCCACCGGCGCCATCGGGATGTGCGGGCGGTGGTGGATGTGAGTTTTTCCATTGAGGAAGGTGAGGTTGTGGGGTTTCTCGGGCCCAACGGTGCGGGGAAAACCACCACCCTCAAAATGCTGTCCGGCCTGATCCATCCCACATCCGGGGAGGTTCGGGTGGCGGGGTTCGTTCCCTTCCGTCGTGAACCGGACTTTCTGCGGACCATCACCCTGGTCATGGGTCAGAAACAGCAGCTCCTCTGGGATCTCCCCGTGCTGGACAGCCTGCGGGTGAACGCCGCGGTGTATGAAATCCCGGAAGACACCTTTCGCGAACGGGTGCGCACGCTGGGCGAGATGCTGGACATCCTCCATCTCCTTCGCACACCGGTGCGCAAACTTTCTCTGGGCGAGCGCATGAAGGCGGAACTTCTGGCGGCGCTGCTCCACAGTCCCCGGGTGCTGTTTCTGGACGAACCCACCCTGGGTCTGGACGTGACGGCGCAGGTGGCCGTGCGGGAGTTCCTGAGGGAATACAACACCCGGTTCGGGGCCACCCTTCTCCTGACCAGTCACTATATGGCGGACATCGCTGCCCTCTGTCCCCGGGTGATGGTGATCCATCACGGAAAACTGATCTATGACGGTGCCCTTGCCTCCCTCCGGGAAAGGTTTTCTCCCTACCGGGAAATTTTCGTTGAGCTCGAAAATCCTGTGGAAGCCTCCGAGGTGAACGGGATCGGGGAAGTGGAGTCCTGGGAGGGGGTGCGGGGCCGGATTCTGGTGCGCAGGGAGAACCTCACCCGGGCGGTGGAGGCCCTGCTCCGGGCCTTTCCGGTTCGGGACTTTACGGTGCAGGATCCTCCGCTTGAGGAGGTGATTCGCCGGGTGTTTGCCACAGGCAATCACGAAGTGCAAACAGGCTGAACGCCCTCCCCCGCATTGCCTCCTCACACCCTCCCTGCCGGAGCGTCTCCACCAGTCCCCTGTCCCGTGCCCTGTGAAGGAGGGCATAGTCCACCCGGTGATGCGCAAGAAAGGCCAGGGCGCGGGATCCTCCCTGCGGGATCTCCTGGAAAGGCCGGATCACCTTTTGGGTGATTTCTTCCCATTCGTGATCGTTTCGGGCAATCCCGAACTGGAAGGTTCCATACATCCACTGAGAAAGCCGGGGGTTCAGCCAGCACAGGGTGTTGGCCACCTTGAGGGTGGCAAACACCCGACCGGGAGGAAGGGATTGGAGCGTCCACAAAAACGTTTCTGTTTCTTCCATCCCGGTGTAGCCTGTCCGGAGGAGGGCGGGGAGGTGCACACCCCATCCCACCAGGGCGAGAACGAGATGAATCACCACCAGGAACCGGGGAATCCGGAATCCTCTTCGGGCAAGACGGTGCCCCGCCAGCGCAGCCGCCGCATTCAGGGCCCAGACCACCTGCCGGACATGACGAATTCCCCCGATTCCGAACCCCACAACCAGGAGAGAGAGAAACAGATCCCACCGGGTGAGGGGCGCCGGGATGACGAGGGGAGCGAGGGAAAGCACAAAGGGCAGGCTCGCCACCAGTGCCACCAGCAGCAACGGCTCACCGTAGGTGTGCGAAAGATTTTGAACAACGGCCGGCAGGCTCTGCCACTCCCAGATAAAGGTGGGAGGATGGCGCAAAATCAGGACGTGGTCCACCCAGTTCTGGGGTGCATAGGGATGGAGAAGGGTGGCCACGAAAGACAGCCCGAGGGCGCCGGCAAGCACACGGGAAGGCCGCAGCATCAGCGCAAGGGTGATCATCCCCAGGGGGAGGAAGAATCCTCCCTGAAACCCCGCCCAGAGGAAGATGATCAGGGGGAGGCGCCAGAGGGTGGATCGGGGCGGCGTCTTCTCATCCAGGGCATCCCGGAGCCAGACGAGAAGCCAGAAAAACAGGGCGATAGCCCAGATCTGTCCCCGCTGGGTCTGTCCAGCCCAGGAAAGGGCGCCCACCCAGCCGATCAGGACCGCCCGCACCCAGGGATGCAGACCTTCCCGGACAAAGAGGCGCCAGAGAGCCAGCGCGGCCAGTCCGCCGGCCACCAGGGCATCCATCCACACCCACAAACGGGCTCCCCCCAGGGAGAGCCAGAGAAAAGTCCACAGGCCATACAGCCAGTCCGGATGGTGGAAGGTGTATCCCGAAAGGGCAAAGGAACCCAGCACCTCCCGGGGAATTCTCCCGGTCTGGAGCCATTTCCGGGCATAGCAGGCAAGCCACCACCCATCCCCGCCGGTCAGGGTGAGAAGACGGGCGTTGAGAAGCCAGAGGCCGGAAATCAGGAAAAGCTGGAGGAACCGGGGCAAATGGAGAACCCCCCGCACACCCACCTCGTCAGGGTTTTGCGGGGTGTGTGCGGGATACGGCGGACCGCCTCACGGGATCAGACCACTTTCTCCACGCGGCGGAGGCACTTGGTGCACACATACACCCGGGCCACTTTTCCGTTGATCCGGGCGCGCACCTTGTGGAGGTTGGCCTTGAACCAGCGCTTGTTCACCTTGTGGGAGTGGCTGATGGACCGTCCCGCAATGGAGTGCTTTCCACAAAGGGCACATTTCGCCATCGCTTCCCTCCGGGGTTCTGGATGCTGGCCTGAAGGATATGGGATGGATGCTGAATTTTCAACGAGGGGAGCTGGGGTTGACAACGTGGGCCCTGGGGTGTATGCTTGGTTCGTCTCTGGAAAACCTCGAGGATTTCACGAGACACAGGACGTACTCTCCCCACGGAGAGGAGTAAGATGGACCCGGCTGAGGCCGGGGAGCCCCGGAAGGGGGCTGGAGGATAGCAGGATGATGTACAGAGGACGCGTGAAATGGTTCAACGGGCGGAAAGGCTACGGCTTCATTGCCCGTGACGACGGCCAGGGAGAGGTGTTCGTGCACTTCTCCGACATCGTGGACCAGTATGGATACAAGACCCTGGAAGAGGGTCAGCAGGTGGAGTTCCGGGTGGAGAACACCCCCCGGGGTCCCAAGGCCCAGGAAGTCCGTGTGATCGGGTGAGGCAGCGCTTCACAACGACACAGGAGGGGCGGCCTTCGGCCGCCCCTTTTTGTTTCCATCCTTGATACACCCTGTCCTTCCGGGTATACTCATGCAAAAACAGGAGGGCATCATGCTTCGGGCTGTGGACATCATCCGGAAAAAGCGGGACGGAGAGAAACTTTCGGCTGAGGAGATCCGGTTCTTCGTGGACGGCGTGGTGAAGGGCACCGTTCCCGATTATCAGACCGCCGCCTGGCTCATGGCCGTGTTCTTCCAGGGCATGAACTTCGAGGAAACCACCCACCTCACCCGGTGGATGATGGAATCAGGCGAGGTCCTCCGGTTTGATCTCCCCGGTCCTATCGTGGACAAACACTCCACCGGGGGCGTGGGCGACAAAATCTCCCTTCCCCTTGCCCCCCTCCTGGCCAGTCTGGGGATGTACGTTCCCATGATCAGCGGGCGGGCTCTCGGCCACACCGGCGGCACCCTGGACAAACTCGAATCCATCCCCGGGTTCAACACCCGGCTCGCTCCGGAAGCGATGCAGCCCATCCTCCGGGAGGTGGGGGCGGTGATCGTTGGCCAGACGGAAGCCCTGGTTCCGGCGGACCGCAAGCTCTATGCCCTCCGGGACGTGACCGCCACCGTGGAAAGCATCCCCCTCATCGCCTCCAGCATCATGTCCAAAAAACTCGCGGAGGGGCTGGACGCCCTGATCCTGGATGTGAAAACGGGAAGCGGAGCCTTCATGGCCAAGGAAGACGATGCCCGCGCCCTGGCACGCACCATGGTGGAAATCGGCAAGGGTATGGGCGTGAAGGTCCGGGCCCTCCTCACCGACATGGACCGCCCCCTTGGCAAGATGGTGGGGAACGCCCTGGAGGTGGTGGAAAGCGTGGAGGTCCTTGAAGGAGGTGGACCGGAGGACGTGCGGGCGCTGGTGGTGGAACTCGCCGCCCACCTCTATGCCATGGTGGGGATGGGCGACGTGGACGAAGGGCGGAACCGGGCGAAGGAGCACCTGGATTCAGGAAAAGCCCTGGAGAAGTGGAACGCCATGGTCCGGGCCCAGGGAGGCGATCCTGATGCCATCCGACGGGAAGACTTCACGGCCGTGCGGTATGTGGAGGCGTTCACCAGTCCGGCGGACGGCTTCGTGGTGGGGATGGACACAAGGAAGGTAGGGCTTGCCGCCACGGTGCTGGGGGCCGGCCGGGCCAAAGCCGAAGACACAGTGGATCCAAAGGTGGGCCTGGTGGTCCACAGGAAAACGGGGGACGCCGTGCGCAGGGGAGACGTCCTTGTGGAAATCCGGGCCAACGACCCGGATCGGCTGGCGAGCGCGCGGAAACTCCTGGAAGAAGCCTACCGGTTTGGCGACACTTCACCTGCCCATCGGCCTCTTGTTCTGGATGTGATCGAATAAGCGGGAGGAGACCGATGGTGGCTTTTCTGATGGCGTGGATTCACGCGGGATGCGGTCTGGGTTACGCCACGTATGCGTTCGACACGGGTTTCGACCTGTTCAAGGTCGAGACGCAGGACATCGCGTGTACTTTGGAGGGTGGAAGGGAGATCTGGGGTCTTGCGGGCGTCCAACTCCTCCGGCAGCGCATCGAAATCGATACGACAGAGACAAACCAGAATCCCTATCAGATCACCCTGGGGATCGGGTTTCAAAAAGATTCGCTCCTTACCCGAATGGGCTTCCGGTATCGGGCACCCTATGATGACGCCCTTCGGGATCGGGAGGTTTTCGTGGATGTCCGCCAGAAGAGCGCCGGCTTTCTCGTGGCGGCGTGGGAGCGTCGGGGAACGGTGGGCGGGGTGGTTCGGATGGAACTGGAACATGCGGGATCTTTCGGCCCGGTTGTTCTGGGCGTCCGCTGGATTGCGGAATTCCGGAACCGCCGAACAGGGGAGATTCACAGCACGGGAAGCCTTCTTTCCTTTGCTCCATTTCTCCGCATGGAATCCGGACCGGGAATGGTGGAACTCGCCCTTCTTTCTCCTGGATGGGAAGGTCCGGTGGGGCTACCCGTGATCACCTCTGACGGACTGTTTTCAGACTTTTTCTGGGGGATCCGGCTCGCAGGCTCTTGGAGTTTTTCATGACCCGTTTCTTTTCGGAGATCCACCCATGAAAGGCCCGGATCGGTTGTCCGCCCTGTTCGTGCTGGGAATGATGGTTTTTCTCTTTTCGTCAGGCCGTCTCCAGGCCTATGGAGGGGATGGTGACAAAGACCCGATTGATCTCCAGCGGGAGGCCTGCATCGAGCAGAATCCAACCACCGTCGGGATGGTGGAATGCACGGTGGAGGCTATGGAAGCATGGGACCAGGAACTGAACCGGGTCTATCGGGAGCTTCTGAAACGTTTGCCCCCGGAAGATCAGGACGCCCTGCGCAAAGCCCAGCGAGCGTGGCTTGCCTGGCGGGATGCAGAGTTTCGTTTGATCGAACAGGTGTATGATCGTCAGGAAGGCACCATGTTTGTTTCCCTCATGGCTGCAGAAAAGATGAAGCTTGTTCGTGCACGAGCGCTGCAGCTTCGAAGGCTTCTCTGGCTTGTGGGAGAGTGAAGGAATCCGCATCAAACGCTGGCTCCCAGCGCAGGTTCCCGTGGATCAGGGCACACATGCGCGCGTACATACAGAATTACAGAAAGAAAGATTGGAGAATTGTGGAAGGAGGGGTGGGCGCCCTAAAGGAAAGAAATCCACGACCATCCCCGGTTGCAACCACGGCCTGCTTGACAGCTTAACAGATATACAGAAAGACAGAAACAGATGGGACACCGGAACACCATGCGCTCCGGAAATCAGAAATTCAGGGGGATGGCCTGGAAGTCCCGCCCCTTGCGAAGGAGAAGGCGATGGTGGTCTTCCTCCAGGAGGGGATGGTAAAAATGGAGGATCTCCGCACACCGGTCCCGCCACACCGGGTCTCTGCGGAGGGCGTACCGGTGAAGGGCCTTTTGGAGGCGTTGTTTGGGATAGGTGATACCCCAGGCGATTATCCCTGCACCAATTCCCAGTGCGAGTACTGTGCCCATAAAGCTAGCAGATTTTGCTGCTGCACAGGCCATGGCTTCCATCATTCCAATGAACAGTCCGACTCCGATCCAGGGGAGCCAGATCTCGGGAGATGTATCCACGCTTGAATCAGGTGGAGGAATTGGTGTCGGATCACAGGAGGAGGATGTCGCGTGAGCGACAAGGCCGAGGAAAGCGATCCCGCCGCCCATTCCAATGGTTGCAAGGGACTGAATACCGATCTGCCAGGGGAGATAGGAGTCAGGGAGACGGTAGGCCACACAATCCACTTCCGACAGGGCAAACGTCCGGTCCGCCACCTGAAGCCCGCCCTCCCGGGCCACCAGAGGTCCCACCCACAGCGTATCCCGGGCCACCACCATCCCCCGCGTCCCCTTCGGGAACGGCTTGCCAAAGGGCACGTCCCACCGGGGGTGCTCCGGCGACACCTCCTGAACCAGCCGGGGCGCACAGCCCGTAAGAAGAAAGCCCAGCAACCATCCGACGTAATGTTTCATGGGAACTCGTCCAGAGGCGGATAAAATTGCTTTCGGGAGGATTCGGGTTTGGCAGATACAGGAGGACGGCAGGGTTTCCCTCCTGGAAGTTTCACTACCCAGCGATTGAGATTTCGCCATGACAGGTTCCATTGTTTGATCGGAACTTCCATGGCTGCGGCGAAAGATCCCAGGAGTGCCGGGACAACGACCCACGCCCAGAGGGGATCGTTTCGATCCATGAGCAAGAGGGTGGGGATCAGTCCGAACAGGTATGCCCGAACCGGAGAAAAGTAGAAATTCATGGGAAACATTGGGTCTCCTGGTCCCCTCTCGACCATGCGGATCTCCCGAATGCTATCTCTTGAGAGTCGAATGACGCGCCCTCGTTCATCTCGTAGGAACAAAGTCCGATAGCCAAGCCGTTCCCAGGTTCCTGTCATCTCCTGTCCGTTGCAGAGAAAAATTCTGACAGAGGTTCCTTTGATCAGGGGCGAAAATCCGGAAATTCGGGGTAAGAGGGTGCCGGTCTCCATACGATCCAGCACCACCGGACGATAGATGCACCCGGTGAGCAACACAACCAGAAGGCCGGGCCATGCCCCCCACCGTCCTTTCATGGACAAAATGGTATGGTTTCGGTGCTGGACGGACAAGGGCGCTGTTGCCTTCTTCCTGGGTCATATCCCTTACAGACATTGCGCCGGGCAGGCAACAAAACCTTGGCCACCGGAGAAGGCATGGCCTTTCCGAATCCGAACAACCGTTGTGCGTGAAAGTCCCTATCGCCGGGGTTTGGGCCCCCGGGGCAGACGCCGGATGGTCGCGGCCAGTTCCGGATCGGGTTCCGGCAGGACTTTGCGGATGAGGGCTTCCACCAGGGTGTTCATGGTGGTGTCGGCCTTCAGGGCAGCCCACCGCAGCCGGTTGTGCACGCTTTCGGGCAGGTGGACGTTGATCCGCCGGGTTTTCCGAACTTTTCGGGCTTCCTCAAGATCGCCCTCCTCCAGATCGTCAAGGTGGGCGGACAGCGCCACCACCACGTCCCGGAGCGTTCGGTTCTCCACAAAGCAAAACACCGCAAGCCGTTTCCACCCTTCGGGACTCAGGATGAGGGTGGTGCTCACCGGAAGATCCTCACCAGCCGGACGGGACGGACCCTCCGGGAGTTTCTCCTGACGCGGGGGGCGCTGTCCTTCGTCGGCGGACGTGGGTCCAGGGTCCTCGTCCCCCACCAGGTGGGTGGCCGGGGTGTTTTTCCGGCGATGAAGGAGGCGTTTCAGAGCCTCTGGGTCCTGACGTTCAGACTTTTTGCGAGGCATACACACGCTCCTGGATTTCCCGGGCCAGGGCCCGGAAGTTTTCCGCTCCGGTGGAGGTGGGATCGTATTCCAGCACCGAACGGGTGAAGGCCACCGACTCCGGAATTCGGGTGTTGATCCGGATTTCCGTGGAAAGAACCCGCTCTCCATACACGTTGCGCAGGAGTTCCACCACCTCCCGGGTGTGCCGGGTCCGCACATCCACCCGGTTGAGCACCAGCCCCAGAAGTTCCACTGGCTTGCGGAGACGACGCTGGACCTTGGCAATGGCGTCCAGAATATCCTCGATCCCCATGATGGCCAGAGAATGAGGCTCCACCGGCACCAGCACCCGATCGGCTGCAGCCAGCCCGTTCAGGGTCAGGATCCCCAGGTTGGGCGGACAGTCGATGAGGATGAAATGATACCGTTCCCGATAGGCCCCCAGGGCTTCATCCAGCACGAGTTCCCCACCCACCTCACTCGCAAGATTCTTCTCCATCGCCGCCAGACGCCCCGTGGACGGAAGGATCTCCAGCCCTTCGGGAGAAAGGGCAAGGGGACGGGGCTGTCTCCCCTCCAGCAGGAGACTCACGTCTTCATCCGGCTCCCGGTCAGGCCCCAGAAGCCAGCGGGTGGCACTCCCCTGGGGATCCAGGTCCAGGAGAAGAACCCGAAATCCATCCAGGGCAAGCGCCGCCGAGAGATTCACCGCCAGGGTGGTTTTTCCCACCCCTCCTTTCTGGTTCGCCACAGCCATCACCATCCCGATCACCTCCTGTGCCTGTATGTGTTGTTTTTCCCGCGACCCGAACGCGTATCCCCCTCAGGGGACCGCGTGCACCGATCTTCCCAGCCGGATTCCGGTACCGATGGCCTTACGTCCATCCATGACCCAATCCTATCCGGCCTTCCCCGCACGCCCCATCAGGGGCCACCATCGCCGAGTTTGTCCTGCCATCCATCCCATTTCACCCCACCCATAACCACCCCCCTTCCGCGTCGTCCTCTTGCCCACCCCGCCACCCTGTCATTCTGCCACCTCGCCATTCCGCCGTTCTGCCTTCCTGCCATCCTGCCATTCTACTATTCTGCTCTTCTGTCCTTCTTCTTTTCTGTTTTTCTGCCTTCCTGTTTTTATTCCTTTCTGCTTCCATACCTTTCTTCCATGCTTGCTTTGTATCATCTTTCCTGTCTTTATGCATGTGTAGCTTGATTCCATGATGTTTTGCTTTCTTCTTTGAATGATGTAGGGATGTCTTCCATCGTTCCCTCATTTCTCTCTTGCTTCCTGTCAGGATGGATGTCTTTCATTCTTTCTTGCTGTCTGTATGATAAAGCCCGGGGGTGTAACCATCAAGCCCCTCCTTCCCGAGCTCCAGACATGGATTCGCACACCCCCGTCCCACCCCCAAACGCACCTCACGCGGTTTTCTCTGAAAAAACCGGGGACCCTTTGCGCGGGCGAGGCCCTGCCCACATCCCTCCCAGCCTGTCCCATGCCTATCATTCAGGACCTATCCTCCCATAAGCACACACTCTCTCCATACTACATGGTGCACCAATATTCACTGGAAAATAAGGAGGGAAAACATGCGAAAACTCGAGATCATCCTTGAAATCCTGATACTCCTGGATGCGATCTGTCTCGCCTGCGGATTGCTTCATGGGCATATAAGTCTCGGCCATCTTCTGCTATCTCTGTTTCTGCACGCTGCCAAGGCCTTTGTTGGGAGGCATGCGAGGGGAACGAGGTCACCCAAAGCAAACAGCAGGCAAGGGAGGCCGTAGGGCAACCACGGACAGAGGGTTTGTGCCTCAACGCGGGGCGTCTTCTCCCCCCGGGAAGGGACGGGGTGGGGGAAATGACCGAACGTCAGCATCTCTACAAGCACGCGGTGGAGCCTGTGCTGGAAGATCTGAAGCGGGGACGAAAAGAAGCAAAGCATAAGCCCCCACGGAAGCTCAGGAGATCTATGCCGAGGAAGACCCGCTGGAGCGCAACGGAACTAAGGTCGAGAACAGCCCCCCGAGCCCCATCCCCCCAAAATAGAGGGTGCCGGCCAGGCCCACCCGCCACGGCTCAACCAGCCAGAACCGGGATGGGCTTCCGGGGAGTGATGCGGAATCACCTGGAAGGAGGGCTGCAAGAAGGACAGCGCCAAGGAAATACGCCACCGAAAGGCCCCAAAACAGCGCCGCCCGCTGGGTCATGGGACGGGTTCCTCCAAACCGAAAGTCCAGAAACCGGTTGCCCACCAGGATCCAGAACCCCACAAAGGGCCAGAGATTGCCGACCAGAAGCACGCTGAACGTGCCCACCACCACCGCAAGAAGGGCCAGGACGCCCGCCACGGACGGGAGAGGCATCACGGGCGAACCATCCGGTCTCCGAAGTCCCATGGCATGGAGACCAGGGGCGATCTGGAGGGCAAACAGCTCCATGAGCAGGACGATGGAGAGCTCCAGAGCATGCGCCTGACCGAATCCCCCCGGATCCGTCCAGGCCCGGAGAAAAGGAACGGCAAACCCCAGGTCCGGAAGCACCCGGAGCATTCCGGAGAGTCGTTCGGTGCCGGGCATGGACCAAGCATACAGCCTGAAAGGGGAACGGTGAAGGCTTCTGTCAGGAACAGGATTGGGTACGGAGGGCAGGGTCCGAAAAACCCCCGGTATCTACTGGATTTCCGGGGTCTTGACAACCCGGTGCCATGAGATTATAATATATGTGCTCGCGAAGATTATCTGACTGGTCTTTGGAGGGAAGGTGAACGGAAGGGACGCACCGAACAGGAGGTGGAGCCATGAAAGGGACCCTGATGAAACGGGAAACCCTGGGCTACACCTCTCCGGTGTCCCTCATCCGGGAGATTGACCGGGCGCTGGACGATATCTTCCGCCGGTTCTTCGGAGCCTATGAACCGGCGGCGGTGACGGAGTCCGGTGAGATGGTGTGGACCCCTGCGGTGGATGTGGTGGAGACGCCCGATTCCTTCGAGGTGTACATGGTGCTTCCCCATGCGGATTCCAACTCCCTGAAGGTGCGGGCGCAGGACAATGCGCTGGTGATTTCGGGTGAGACCCGGGTGCCCTATGAGCTGAAGGACGACACCACGGTGCTCTATAACGAGGTGCTGTGGGGTCGGTTCCACCGGAGCATCCAGCTTCCGGCGCCGGTGAACTGGGACAAGGTGAAAGCCGAGTATCGGAATGGCCTCCTCCACGTGCATCTGCCGAAGGCGGAGGAGGTGAAGACCCGGGAGATCCGGATCGAGGTGAAGTGAGGTGGGGAGGATGAAAACCCAGGGGCGGGGCCTGTGGCCCCGCCCCTTTTGATTGAGGCTTTTCCAGAGTCCCCCATTCCCTGACAGACCGGAGCGTCCGGTGTATACTATCGGGCAAAAAGGAGCAGGCACATGAAATGGCCGTCCCACGTCTTTCGGAAATACGACATCCGCGGCATCGCCGGTGAAGAGATCACCGAGGACTTCGCCCACACCCTGGGCCTTGCCTTCGCGCAGTACGTCCGTCCCCGCAACGTGGAACGGGTCGCCGTGGGCGGGGACGTGCGGACCCACACCCCTCCCCTCAAGGAAGCCCTGATCCGGGGCCTGCTGGAGGGAGGACTCAACGTGGTGGATCTGGGGACGGTGCCCACGCCGGTTGTGTATTTCAGCCTCTTCCAGGGCGGAGTCCAGGCAAGCATCCAGGTAACCGCAAGCCACAACCCCGCCCCCTACAACGGCTTCAAGATGAACCTGGGTCCGAAAAGCATCTATGGGGACGCCATTCAGGAACTCCGGAGCCTGATGGAAGCGGGGCCTGAACGGGCCGCCACCCCCGGAAGCCGTACCCTCCGGGACATCGTTCCCCTCTATGTGGAGGACCTCACCCGCCGGGTGAACATCACCCGGGATCTTCACCTGGTGCTGGACACGGGCAATGGAGCCACCGGACCGGTGATGACCCGGCTTCTGGAACGGTTTCCCTCCGTGAAGGTGGACGGACTGTATCTGGAACCGGATGGGCGGTTCCCCAACCACCTGCCGGATCCCACCGTGGTGGAGTATATGAAGGACGCCATCGCCCGGGTGAAAAAAACCGGCGCCGACCTGGCGGTGGGTCTGGACGGAGACGGCGACCGGATCGGGGCCGTCACCCATGAGGGGACGCTGCTCTTTGGCGACCAGCTCCTGGGGATTTTCGCAAAGGACGTGCTGGAACGCTATCCGGGTGCCACGATCATCTTTGATGTGAAGTGCTCTCAGGGCCTGGTGGAGGCCATTGAGCGATGGGGCGGGAAGCCCCTGATGTGGAAAACCGGCCACGCCCTTCTCAAGGCCAAACTGGCTGAAACGCCCGAGGCTCCCCTGGCCGGAGAGATGTCCGGACACATCTTTTTCCGGGACAACTTTTACGGTTTTGACGACGCCCTGTATGCCACCCTTCGCCTGCTGGACATCCTCTCCCGCACGGGAAAAAGCCTTGCCGAACTTGCGGCCGAAATCCCGTCCTATCCCTCCACGCCCGAGATTCGGGTGGGATGTCCGGACGACCGGAAGTTTGCGGTGGTGTCGGACCTGGTTCAGCGGGTGAAGGAAGCCGGCTACCGGGTGATCGACATCGACGGGGCCCGCATCCAGTTCGACGACGGTTTCGTGCTGGTCCGGGCGTCCAACACCCAGCCGGTGCTGGTGGTCCGGGCGGAAGCCCGCACCCCGGAGCGTCTGGAGGAGCTCAAAGACTTTCTGAAGTCCCTTCTGTCCCGGTATCCTGAGGTGGATCTTTCGGCGCTGGAGGCGGTCTGATGCCTGCCCGCCGGCTTCGTATCGGCGTGCTCACGTCGGGTGGGGATGCCCCCGGCATGAACGCCGCCATCCGGGCGGTGGTGCGAACGGCCCTGGAGGAAGGCTTTCGCGTGTTCGGCTTTTTCGGAGGTTTTGAAGGCCTCGCAGAGGGGAGGTTCCGGGAACTGGAATATGAGGATGTGGGGGGCATTCTCCAGCGGGGTGGAACCGTTTTGTATACTTCCCGTTTCCCCAAATTTCGTGAAGAGGCCACCCGCCGGCAGGCCCTGGACGTGATCCAGGACCTTCAGCTGGATGGCCTTGTGGTGATCGGGGGGGAAGGGTCCATGAAAGGTGCGCACGCCCTGTCTCAGATGGGGGTGGCGGTGGTGGGAATTCCGGCCAGCATTGACAACGACGTGTGGGGAACAGACGACACCATCGGGGCGGACACCGCCCTGAACACCATTGTCCGGGCGATCGATCAGATCAAAGACACCGCAAGCTCCCATCACCGGGCCTTCGTGGTGGAGGTGATGGGAAACCGTTCCGGGTATCTTGCCCTGGTGGCGGCCATCGCCTCGGGTGCCGAGGCCGCTGTGATCCCCGAAGCGCCGGTGGACTTCGCCGCCCTGGCCCGGGAACTCAACCGTCGTGCCCGGGAGGGGAAAACCAATTCCATTGTGGTGGTCTCCGAAGCCGCCGCCACCGCCCAGGAGGTGATGGCCAAACTCCGGGAAAACGGGGTGGACTACGAACTCCGGGCCACCGTGCTGGGACACCTTCAGCGGGGTGGGAGCCCCACCTTCTATGACCGGATCATCGCAAGCCATTTTGGCATGCAGGCGGTCTTTGCCCTCCGGGACGGCCAGGCTGGCGTGATGATTGGCAAACAGCACCTGTCCTATGTCCAGGTCCCCCTGGATGAGGTGACCGCCCGACGGAAATCCATCCCTCAGGAATACCTGGCCCTGGCCCACACGCTGATGTGGGAGGCGTAACGTCCCGTGCCCCGGGCCTTTGGTTTCCTGGGCAAAGGCGGCGTGGGCAAAACCACGCTTTCTCTTGCCCTGGGTCGGGTGCTTGCCCGAAAGGCGCCCACGCTGGTGGTGTCCCTTGACCCCGCCCACAACCTGGGGGATCTTGCGGGGGTCGCGCTCACGGATGAGCCCCGCGAAGTGGCCCCGGGACTTTTTCTCCAGGAGGTGGATTTTGAGCAACGCCTTCAGGGGATTCAGGACGAAGTCCGCAGGCTGATCCGCACCCGCTTTCCTCGCCTTCTCTATCTTGCCGAACCGCTGAAGGAAGGGGTGGGATTTCCGGGAGACGAAGAAGAGGCCCTTCTTTCCGCCATGCTGGAAGCCGTGGACCGGGATGTGACCAATGTGGTGCTGGATATGCCCCCCACAGGCATGGCTCTCCGCCTGCTCCGGTGGGCTGACCAGCGAAAGGCCTGGTTGTCTGCCCTCCTGGCCTGGCGGAGCGACCTTGCAAGCCGTCGCGCACGGGTGAGCCGCCTGTGGGGAACGTCTCTGGAGGATCCCGTGCTCAACCGGCTGAAAGCCCTGCACGCCCGGGAGGAAGAACGGCGCTCACGGCTGGCCACCATCCAGTGGTGGGTGGTGGAAACGCCGTCTCCCCTCGCCCGGGAAGAAGCCCGGCGGATTCGGGCCTTTCTGGAACATCACCGCTGGAATCTCGCCGGCGTGGTGGAGAACATGAGCCCAACTGGGGTCCCCCCCTCCCCCGATCCCCTGAAGGCGGCCGAAACCTTCTGGAAGCAGCAAAACGTCTGATTCAGGCGCCCCCTTCCAGCCCCGCCATCTTTTTCGCATAGGGGGCCACGATGGGGATCTCAAACCACTTGCCCTGAAAGGCCTGAATCAAACACACGATCCAGAGCACAAAAGCCACGAGGGGGAGAAGAAGACCCAGAATCCAGCCCACCAGCGGCACAAACCCGATGACAAACTGCAGGATGAATAGGCTTCCGAAAGCGATGAGGGACTGGGCGGCGTGGAATTTCACGAACTCACTGTCCTTCTCGGCCAGGAAGAAGATGAGCCCCGTGACCCAGCCGAGTACATACGAGAGCCCCGCCGCGATGTTGGCCTCCATTCCCAGAGACGACTTCTTCAGCTCCATACCAGCCCTCCTGTTTTGAAAAACCCGTATGGAAGGATACAGGTCACGGGGGAACCTTGCAACCCGACGCATTGCCTCATTTAAAATCTACACGAAAAGCCATGGTTGCCTCACGAAAGAATCTACATGAAATCTCCCGTACCCTCTCTCCTGAAAAGCATCACCGACAAGGAGGGAGGGTACCATGCCGAACAAGGAGCCGGATCTCATGACCCGCAAAAATATCACCGTCCAACTCGCAAGGAGGTATCGGAAAGCCTCCAAAAAGGAAAAGTCCAGAATCCTGGACGAATTCTGTTCCCTCACCGGCTACAACCGCGCCTACGCCTCTTTCCTCCTCCGAAATGCCCGAAAAACCGTCACCTTCCATACCCCCAACGGCCCTCGCATCCGCGTCGTCGCTGACCCCCACATTCAAATCCAGCGAAAACGCAAACCCATCTACGGCGAAGACGTTCGAAAAGCCCTCGTGGCCGTATGGACCATCCTGGACTTCCCATGCAGTCGCCTCCTCAAGGCCGCCCTCCCCTGGATCATCCCCAAACTGGAAGAAGAAGGATACCTTAAGATCACCGATACCGTCCGACAGAAACTCTTCTCCATCTCCCACTTCGCACATCCGAAAAGCCCTCAAGATTTTTTCGGGGTCCCCACGAAATCTCCAAGAGATTTCGTGGGGTGATCCTGCCCGTCCGGGAAAACATCTCAAACACCAGATCCCCATCCGAACCTTCGCCGACTGGAACGAAGCCGAGCCCGGCTTCATCGAAATCGACCTGGTGGGGCATGATGGAGGAAGTGCAAAGGGCGATTTTGCCCTGACTTTAGTGGCAACAGACGTCCATACCGGCTGGACGGAGATGCACCCTGTGAAAAACCGCGCCCGGGTATGGACCCATCAGGCGCTGGAAATTCTTGTGGAGCGATTTCCTTTCCCCATCAAGGGCATTGACTGCGACAATGACAGTTCCTTCATCAACCATCATCTTATGACCTGGTGCAGGGAGAAGGGGATCACCTTCACCCGATCCCGGCCCTATGAGAAAAACGACAACTGCTATGTGGAACAGAAGAACGGCCATGTGGCGCGGAGACTGGTGGGGCATTTCCGGTATGACACGCCCCAGGCACTGGAGGTGCTGGAAGAGGTGGAGCGGTTGTATTCCATTTTCGTCAACTTTTTCAAACCGACGATGAAGCTGGTGGAGAAAGAGCGGGTGGATTCGAAAGTCCGGAAGAGGTATGACACGCCGAAGACACCCTATCAGCGTGTGCTGGAAGATCCGAGGGTACCGGAGGAGGTGAAGGAGAAACTTCGGGAGCGATTTGCTCAGCTCAATGTGGCTCAATTAAGGAAACGGATTCTCTCGCTACAGGAGCGTCTTTTCTCCCTTGCGACCCCTCCAGAGCCTGCGGAGGAAGATCTCCATGTGTTGGGATAGATTTTCTCATGAGGCAACGACTCAGGTTCGAATAGATTTTCTCGTGAGGCAATACGCCCGAGGCATCGGTTCCACATGACATTCTGTCCGTCCGCGCCCTGTCGTCCCCCCACTGTTCGGGAAGGGCAACATCGGGGAGGGAGACCACAACGCCGCGGATTTTTCTCCACCGGTTCGGTCCGGACAAAGGGGCGGCCGTTTCACAAATGAGACCTGACCGCCTGCCTTTTTCTTAACATTGGGACGTTTGGCACCGTTTCCCCTCTGGAACAGAATGTTCCAACCCCCTTCCCCGTGGCAACGTTTTTGCGGGAATTTTCTCGGAAAGCGAACAGGAGGTTTACCATGAGGGCACGCTCCTGGCTTCTGGTCCTTATCCTGGGTGTGACCCTTGGGGCGGTGGGATGTAAGAAGAGCGCCACCACCCCGGAACCCACCCTTTCGCCTGAAGAAACCCTTCCCACGTCCCTCCACGGAACAACCCGGGGCATGCAGTGGTGGTATGAACTGGCCAGCCCCCAGGGATTTGTCCAGTTCACCAACGTCCCCTATGATTCTCTGAACTGTTATTCCTGCCACATTGACGTGGAAGCCAACGGCTGTGCTCAGTGCCACGATACGCCCGGGGACAAACCTGCCCCGGACAAATGCTTTGCCTGCCACGGGCGCCAGAAGAAGGAAAGCATGTTCTATTCCGATGTCCACCGGGATGCAGGCATGGTGTGCGCCGACTGCCACAAAGGAGAAGAGGTCCACGGAGACGGGCACACCTACAACTCCATGTATGAAAGTCCCAACCATCCCGACTGTGAAGACTGCCATACACCTCCCGATACAGTCACGGAACACGCCCTTCATCTGGACGAACTGGACTGCACCGCCTGCCATGCCCAGAGCGTGATCACCTGCTACAGCTGTCACTTCCAGTCGGAGATCGATCACGAGATCAAACTGGCCTATGGCGTCCTCAAAGACTGGCTCTTCCTGGTGAACAACCCCGAAGGCAAGGTTCAGGCCGGGATCCTCATGCCCATTCAGATGGGCGCGGGCAAAACCTTTATGGCGATTGGCCGATATGTGCCTCACACCATTTCCCGGGAAGGCCGCCACTGCTCGGACTGCCATAACAACCCCGTGGCGCAGGAATATCTGAACACCGGCGAGATCGTCGCCACCTGGTGGGATCCCGATTCCGGGAAGATCATGCACAAGACCGGTGTGATTCCCATTCCTCAGGACTATGAGAACGCCATGAAATTCACCTATGTGGAATGCACCAGTGGGTGCGATGATCTCCAGGCTCCCCACACCTGGCAGCCCATCCAGCCGGAAGGGGTGACCAACGCCTGGCAGATGTTCTTTGCTTCCCCGCTGACCCAGGCCCAGATCCAGAAGCTCGCCGAACCCCACTTCTGAGACCATGTGGGTGCTCCTTTTCTCGGTCTGGACCGCATGGGGCACTCTCGGTCTGGAGGGAGAGGGATACGCCCCGGATGACTCCACCCATGCCGGGGTGCTGTCTCCCTCCCTCCAGATGGTGGTGTACCACCCCGCAGGCCTGCGCGCCTCTCTGAACCTTCGGGGCTGGGGAGGGGTGGGGATCACCCTCCCCTACCCGGATCTCCATGTGCAGGAGGCATGGATCGCATACACACCCCCGGCCCTTCCCTTCTCGCTGGGTGCAGGGCGGCGCTGGTCTCCCCTCGCAGGCGGGCTGATGGACGGGCTCCGCACCTCCTTTCACGGGTCCTGGATGGAACTCGTGGTTCTTGCCGGACGCCGTCGCGCAGGATTTCTTGCGCGAACATATGCCGACAGCCTCTTGGTGGAAGGCGATGTGATGGCCACACGCATCACGGTCCGGCCGATCCGTGAACTTCGCGTTGCCGCTCAATATCAAAATGACCCCGAGGGGCCCCGGGTGGACGTGGCCGCAAACCTGCGTGCCCGGCGATTTCAACTTCACATGGAAAGCCAGGGTGATCCCCGGAAGGGCTACGTGGAGGGAACCCGCGTCTTGGTGTCCTGGACGCAGGGGGACGTCCGGGTGTATGGAGGCTATCGGTACCGCGATCCCTGGAGGCTGTTCTCCCGGCTGATTTTGCCCGGGTGGTTGCGAGAAGACCCGAAGCGGTACAGTGTCCCTTCCCATCGGCTGGATGGGGAAGTTCTCTGGACCCGGGGATCACTGGCCACAGGCGTGGGCGGGGGATGGCTCTGGAATGCCCGGGATTCCCGGCCTCAACTCTGGCTTCGCGGACGGTGGAACCGCGCACGGGCAAGGTTCTGGCTGGAGAAGGAATGGGAAGGCACGGTGGTGGGGCTGGAAACGGGGATTGAAACCGAGTGGAAACAGCGCCTCACATGGGACGTGCATGCAGGATGGCTCAAAAGCGAACGCTATGACACCGGCGTCTGGACCGCCCGGATAGGCGGACGGATCACCCTTCCCCACGGAACCCTTCAAGGTGAACTCAGGGCGTGGCGCGGACCGGGCATCGATCATGAAATCCGGGGGTATCTGGCTCTCCAGGTTCCCTTTCGCTTTTCCGGGAGGACACCATGATGGGCATGGGCGGCCTGGTCCTTCTTCTCGCGCTGTTTCCCCACACACCCCACGTGGTGGACGAGGAGATGGCCTGCACCGACTGTCATGAAGCCACGACCAGTACATCGGCTCAGGACCTGCTCCTTCCGGCCCGGGATCTCTGTCTGGATTGTCACGAAGAAGAAGACATCGAACTCTATCAACCAGCGGCCCGGGAGGCATGGATTGCGGTGTTCTCCCACAAGGAGCACTGGAACCTCTCGGATCTTCGGACATGCACCGCATGCCATGCAGATTCCACCGATCCTGTCCTCCCCCGAATGGATGCGTGTGCCACCTGCCACGATCATGCACGGGCCCCGGCATCCTGCCAGACCTGCCATGGAAAGGAGGACCGTCGTCTGGTGTTCTATCATCCCGTCGGCTGGCGAGCGTTCCATGGTATGGAAGCGCGGGCAAATTCCAGCGCGTGTGTCATGTGCCACCGCCCTGCGATCGAAGCCAATCCCGCTGGTTCCTGTCTGGATTGCCATGAAGGAGACAACCTCCGGTTCACCGTCCATCCCCCCCAATATCGGTGGGCCCATGCCCAGGATGTGAGTCTTCGGAATCAGGCCTGCGAGACGTGCCACGCCGGGTTCGCGGACTGCCAGACGTGCCATCGTCATGAGGCCCCCATCCCCCAGGATCACCTGCTCCCATCCTGGAAGGAAGAAGATCACGGGATGGAGGCCCGGCTGTATCCCGATCGCTGCATCATCTGTCACAATACAGGGGAAATCACCTGCAAACGCTGTCACCGATAGGCCCCGGGGTGTGACCCCGGGCAGGAGGGGGTCAAGGAAAGGGAGATCACCGGTCGGTGGATCCCAGTCCCCTTTCTCCTCGGAGTTGAGCCCAGTCCTGCTGTGGACGCCCTTCTCTGAGTTCGACGGTCAGCACCCGCACAAACCGGATCTGGGCGATGGCCTTTCCCTTCTGGATGCGCTCTTCAAACCATTTCCGGGTGTCCTTCAGGTTGTGGACGCTGTGAAGAAGAACCCACAGAACCCCCCGGTAACCGGGATCAATCCGTCCGCCCACCGCGTCCACACCATCCCAGGCCGCACCGGACCGGCTCTCCACCAGGGCACCCACACCCGGCGGCAGGAAAAGGCGGAGGCCAGAATGGACCCGCACCCGAACACCGTGAGAGAATGACCGGAATTCGGCAATCTCCTCAAGCGGGGCCTCAGGGGCAAAGAGATCAAAGGCGAGATCTTCCCCCGGATGGGCCATCCGGGGCAACCTCGCGCCGGGGAGCAGGCGCTCCACGTGGATTGTCCCGTCCTGCATGGCCTCAAGGATACAGCCCGGGGGACGGATGGTGAAGTTCAGGAACGGGGAAAGGGGAAGCGGGGGGAAAGAAGACGTTCCATGCCCCGACCGGCCTTCCGGCGGGTTTTCCGGAGAAAACGGATGTAGGTCCGGGCAAGATCGTCAAACACGGGACCGTCAGCCGCGTTCATGCGATCCAGTTTCCGGAGGGTCCGCTCCAGCATCCGCTGGGCACGGGGGAGGTCACCTTTGTTCTGATAGATCCGGGCGCGCACCCGGCAGGCATGGACCCAGTCTTCCAGTCCGTCCACGGCCTCCGGAGACAGGGGCTCAAGAAGGCGCAGAGCCCGTGCGGAATCCCGCAGAGCGGCGGTCCACTCTTTCATATCCGCGAGCAGTTCAGCCCGTTCCAGCAACGCTGCCGCCAGATCCGCTCCCGCATCCGGACTACCTTCCCGCCGCCAGCGTTCCTGATGGATCCGAACCGAACGATCCAGGGCCCGTTTGGCATCCCCCATTTTTCCCACTGCCTGGAGGGCCAGGGCCAGGAGAAGGAGGCTCTGGGCATAGTCCCGCCGGTGAGGGGAGTTCCTGCGCCGGGCAAGGGATTTTCGGGCAACCACCGCCTTCTGCGCTGCATCCAGGGCAGCCGGCATATCCCCCAGAGCAAGGAAAATCAGCGCCTTCCGGTGGAAAAGATGTCCCGCCCACCGCCGGCGTTCTTTCCGGTCCCGGATCTGGTCCAGCAGGGGAAGGGCCTCCTGGAGATGCCGGAGAGAACGGCGAAGTTCCCCGTTTTCCCGCTCCACCCGCGAAAGGAGATCCAGCACCCGGATGCGGAGCAGGGTCCCCGCATCGGGGTCCCGGCGGGAGATCTGGCGGGCAAGCCGGAGGGCCTCCCGGAGATAGGGCAATCCCTCCACCGGAAACCCGTCGGCCAGGCTGATGTGCCCCAGCCGCAGCAGGAGATGGGCCTGCTCAAGACGAAAGGCCGAACGGACTGTTCGGCTGGCTTCCCGGAGGACCTCCTCCAGGACTTCCAGCGCAGAAAGATAGGTCTGGAGGGCTTCTTCCACCGCTCTCCTCTGGAATTGTGCCTCGGCATGGAGAGCGAGAAGCCAGGCCTGGAGACGCCGAGCCGGAAGACTCCGGGGGATGAGGGATTCAAGCAGGTCAAGTCCCTCGCCGGCATGCTTCTCCACCTCGTCCGGCCGGTTCTCCATGAGGGACAGGGCCGCCCGGGCTCCCAGAAGAAAAGCCCGGAGCAGGCGGGTGTGAGACGGGGAGAGGACTTCCAGATCCATCTGGTCTTCCAACGCGGTTATGGCCGTCCGGACCGCCGAAAGATTTCCCTCCTCCAGGGCATCCCGCACACGGGCCACGGATTGGCCGAGGGGGAAGAGTTCCGGTTCCCGGAAAGCCTCCTGAACAAGGGAAAGATCGGGAACGAGAAGGGCGTGATCCTTCACAGGTCAGCCTCCGGGAACGGGTTCCCCTTCATGGGAAAAGATTGTGGAGCATGGACGGGGGTCCTTCAAGCCCCACCCACCGCCCCCCCTCTTCAACCCTCAGAAAGCGCATCCGGAGATCGGCCCGCTCCAGAAGGTCCGGGGCCTTTTCCGCCCACTCCACCACCACATACCCCGCCGGATCGGAAAGGGCTTCCTCAAGTCCCAGAAGGGCGAGTTCTTCCGGATGGTCCAGGCGGTACAGATCCAGATGATACAGGCGCACGGGACGCCCCTCCCGCACACCCTGATGAACCATCATCACCACAAAGGAAGGACTCCGGATCTCCCGGATGCCCAGCGCCCGGGCCATTCCCCGGACCAGTTCGGTTTTCCCTGCTCCCAGTGGTCCGGAGAGGGCGATGAGGGCGGGTGGGGGAACGACCTCCACAATCCGCATCCCCAGATTCCATGTGGCCTCCACATCCTTCAGGAAGAGGGTGTGGTCCATTCCTGAAGAAGCCTCCTGTACACTTCGCGTATCGAAGGAGGAAGGCCCTCGTTCATCGCCTGCCTGCGCAGAACCTCCAGAAGGGGGTCCAGGGCTTCTCGCTCCGGTGGGACGGGGGTAAAGGGCTTCCCGGGCGTGGAGCGGCGACGGGCACGGAAGGCTTTCCGGTGCATGGCCCGGAGGGCCTGGAGGAACTTCTGGGTGGCCTGTTTCTGGCGTTCCACATCGGACCGGGAGAGATGGCCGGATCGGAGTTTCCGGAGGTTTTCCTCCAGCGCCCGGGAAAGATCTCCCAGCGCGTCCCGGGCGGGGCTGCCCTCCCCCAGTTCCTGACGAAGGGCTTCTGCCTGCTGGCGCAGGGCCTCCATCTCCCGGGCCAGCGCCTCCAGGGTCCCCTGACCTTCCCGGGGGATGGGGACGGGAAGGGGCATCATCCCCTCCATGGCCTGCTGGGATTGCCTCAGCCCCTGGAGAAGCTGCTGCACCATCTGCTCGAGACTCTTCGCCCCCTGGGCAGGTTGCTGGGCCATCTGGTTCTGGACCTCCAGCAGAGCCAGAATGGCAAGATGGACCAGGCGGCGGGCTGCGGGGTGGTTCCCCTGGTTGAGATCCTGCACCGCCTGGGCCAGGGCCTGCCAGACCCGGAAAGCCGAGAAAAACAGGAGAGGCGACGCCTCCCGCACCTCCCGGACAATGCCCTCCACCACCGTGGGGGCCACCCGGGTGGTCTCGGCGTGGAAGGACGCGAAACCCAGAAGGCGCCACCGGGCCTCCTCCAGCGCCCGGTGGGTTTGCTCCACCAGGTCTTCCGAACGCGCCTGCATTTGTCGTTCCATCGTTTTCTGTAAATTATCCAGCGCTTCACGGGCCTCCCGCGCGTGAACATTCGCCTGGTTTCGATCTCCCTGACGCATGGCGGTCTGGGCCTGCTCCATGGCCCGGAGGGCCTGATCCATCGCCCCTTTCAGGGAGTCTGGAAGGCGGGGTTTCATGCGGGCAGCCTGCCGGGCGATCTCCGCCTGACGGGCGTGGAGACTGTCCAGAGGTGTGTCTCCCAGCGTCTCGCTTTCCACCTGAAACTCCCGGTTCCGGAGTTCCCGGATCTCCTTGCTCAGCTTCTCCATCTCCCGGAACTGCCTGAGCTCTTGAAGGAGTTCTTTGAAGGCCTGGAGCCGTGCCAGGGTCTGCTCCTGGGCTTTCTCCAGGGTTTCCAGGGCCCGGCTCATCGCCTCCGGAGAAGGTTTTTCTCCCAGTTCCCGCCGGACATCCTCCAGCGCCTTCCGCAGTTCCTCCGTCATGGTCTCCCGGAGAAGTTCGGCCACCGCCTGGAGCTCCTGAACCAGCCGGGGATCCAGCTGCTGAAGGCGGGACAGGGCTTCCAGCGCCTGGGAAAGTTGCTCTGCCCGCTTCTCCAGGGACTCCACCACCTGTTCCTGCCGCTCTGCAAGGGATTCCAGGGCCTCCTGAGAGGATGGAGAAACTTCTCGCCGGGTGAGGATTTCTTCCCGGAGACGCCGGACCTCCTCCCGGGTGCGCTCCAGTTCGCTCTCCGGCGCGTCCAGATCCTGTTCATCGGGCAGTTCGGCCAGAGAAGCCAGATCCGGATACACCACCCGGAGGGTTTCCGGCGCACCCGTCTTGCCCGCCACATCCACCACCGCATAGATCCGGAACAGGGTGTCTCCGGGAAGGAGGGCCAGAGCGGAAAGGTTCAGCGTATCCCGGCCCTGCCACTCCGTCGCTCCGGGTAGACGCCGGACGCTTCGCCGGTTTCCCCAGGGCCCTTCCTCCTTCACCACCATCCGCCGCAACCCAAAGTCGTCCACAGCCACCAGATGAACCACCAGGGTCTCCACCTGATCGGCCCGAACAAAAACAGGGCTCACGGTGATCCGGGGGGGACGGTCCCGGAGGGTCCGGATCACAAGGGGCGGGGCTTCAAAGGGTCGGGGTCCCTCAAGGGACCACCGCAGGATCAAACTGTCCTTTTCCAGCGTCCGCAGAGAGAGGGTGTCTTCACAGGGACAGGACCACGTCCACACCGTGTCCATGGCCACCCGGAGTTCTTTCCACAACGTGTCGGTCACCCGGACGACCACCTGGAGGGTGGTCCCCTCCGGAAGATAGGCTTCACGACCCGCCCGATACCGCGAGGGGGAGAGCCCCGTATAGCGGGGAGGCCGGGCAAGAAGCAGCACCTGATCCAGGGAAGGCCGGGGAAGCACCCGGAGTTGAAGACGGGTGGTTCGTCCCTGAATCTCATACCATCCCGGGCCGGGGGGACGAAACCTGTACACCGCCCGCCCCTCCCGAAAGGAGGGGTGAAGTTCCCGCTCTCCCACCCGGATGGAGAGACGTTCCGGCGGCGTTCGCCAGATCTCCACCTCCTCCCCTTCCAGGGCCACCGGAGGGACAACCTCGATTCGCTCGGCATAGAACAGAACGTCGTCCTGAAAACGCTCCATGCGGGCACCCGCCCCCACGAGAGCGAGGCCCACCAGGAGTACGCCGAGTTCCCGGTGGAAGGGAGGAGGCACCCGATGGGGGAGGGGATGTTTTTCCATCAGACGGGCCAGATGCGCCCGAAACAGAGGAGGAGGCGGATGTTGCGCAAACTCCCGGGCGGTGGCCAGGAGATCCGCCCACCGGGGATCCCTCTCCGCCACCCGCCGGAGAAACACACGAAACCGGCTTTCCAGCCCCAGGGCCACAAACCCCAGCACCAGGTTCATCCCTCCCACAACCAGGGCCCCCTCCACCGGGAAGGTGAAGACCTCCAGAAAGCCCCCCAGCACAGCCCCAAAACCCACCCCCAGAGCCAGGCCGCGAAGCAGGAGTTCCCGAAGATACCGCCGGTAGAGCGGGTGGTTCATTCCTCCATGCCCCCCAGGTACGTCTTCGGCGCAGCAGGCCGTGAACATCCCAAAAGTTCGCCCAGCACCACGGAAAAACCCAGCCATCCAAAGTCCCGGAGGGTGTGGGAGAGGGGAGATCCCAGGTTCTGAAGGGCCATCTGGAAGGAAAGGGCCATCAGGGCCGAAAGACTGAGCACCGGGGAGAGCCGATCCAGGCGGGAAAGGCTCAAGGTATACACGGCATACACCAGAAGCCATGCCTTCACCAGGTCCGGGGGAAAGGCATAGAGCCCGAAGGACAGGGGAATGAGGGCAAGCATCTGGAGGATGTCCCGCAGGCGAATCCGCAGGCCCATGCTCTGGAGGACGGTGGCAATTCCTCCCGCCACCGCAAGGTCCAGTCCCACCACAAACAGGGCGATCAGGCGTCCTCCACCGGCCGAAAAAGCCTCCACATCCCGAATCACCACCAGGAGGGGAAGATGATAGAGCATGAAGGCACCGGCCAGGAGAAGGCCCGGAAGGCGGTCCAGGATGCACGCCATCCGCTCACGCACCTCCACCTCCTGCTTCCGCCGGCCGAACCTGGGGGCCCACCACCCGGTCCCGGCCAGCCCGTTTGGCCTGATACAGCCGCTCGTCCGCCCGCTGAAGGAGCATGCTCGGGGTGAACCCATCCAGGGGATACACCGCAAGGCCGATGCTCACTGTCACATGAAGGTCCTGAAAGGCGTTGCCCACCAGGATCCGGATGGGTTTCTCCCGCATCGCCTCCAGGATCCTTCCGGCGATGAGCCGGCCGCAGGAGATGTCGCAATCCGGGAGGATGAGGACGAACTCCTCGCCCCCATACCGGTAGAAAAACCGCTGGTCCTCATGGCGGAGCACACCCCACACGCGCTGAACAAATTCCCGGAGCACCAGGTCCCCCACCGCATGGCCGTAGGTGTCATTCACCGCCTTGAAATGATCCAGATCCATCATGAGCACGGCGAAGGGTTCCCCGTGGAGGGCCGACGTGGACTCCCGCTCCCGGAGGAGGCGGTCCAGGTCCTTCTCCATGTCTTTGCGAACCCGTGCCCCCGTGAGGGGATCCCGCTCCAGGGACGCCACCTCATACTGGGACAGGGCCATGGACTGGACAAAACGGAGATAGCGCTCCAGCAGGTGAAGGGTCCGGCTGGGAAGTCCCCGATCCCCTGGATGGCGGAAAAACAGGAGGTGGAGGACCTGCTGATCTTCCAGGGGGAGAGAAAGACGCCGGGCCAGGAGAAATCCCGCCGCTCCCATGCGGCCCAGAATTTCACCCACTTCCTCCCCGATTTTTTTAGGGAAATGGGGCTCACGCGTGGCAAAGGCGACCCGGCGCTGTTCGCCGGTGGCCAGGTTCTCGATCACGGCCACGGCAGCCGGAAGGGAGAAGAACTGGAGGGCATATTCCAGAAGCCGCCGGACGGTGAAGAAGAAATCCCGCTGGCGCCACAGACGCTGGAGTTCTGATAGAAGAACCAGGGTGGTTTCCAGACGCTCCCGGAGACGCTGGGTATGAAAGGCAAACACCAGACCCGCAGCCAGAAGACCGAAACTGAACAGAAAGAGCTGGAGCACGGTGGTCACGGGATCCCGGGCCAGAAAGCCCTGGAGCAGAAACTGCGGGGTCAGAAAAGCGAGGGAAAAAAGGATGAAATAGGGCTTGGCCTGGGGTTCGGACTGGGAGGCGATGAGGAGGAGGGCATAGAGGAGAAAGGCCCCGAACCAGAGGGTGGGGACACCGGGAGGGCTGTACCACAGGAGGAGCGAAATATGCAGGATGCCCAGGGCCGTCTCCAGAAGGTGAAAGGTGGACCGGTGGAGATCCGGCACCAGCCAGGAGAGTCCCCAGAGAAGTCCTCCCCCGGCCCACAGGGGCAGGATGGCCAGAAGCCAGAAGGAGGGATCCAGGGCGCCCACCCAGGCGATCAGGAACATCCAGGGAAGGAAAAACAGGGTGAGCCCCAGCACACCCCAGAGAAGGCCGGCGGCTGCCTCCCGGGGATGTTCCCAATCCACCGCTTTCCCGGCGTTGCGCAGCAGGAAAAGCCACGCCCACCGGATCCGCCGAACCGCCCGCCTAAGCTTGCGCAAGGATCCCCCTCAGTTCCGGATAGAGCGGAAAGGCTTCCACCAGTTCCCGGACCTCCTTCCGGATGCGCTCTCGCAGGCCTGAATTGTCCGGATCCTTCAGAATGGACGCAATCCAGCGACCGATTTGTTCCATCTCCGGTTCCTTCATCCCCCGGGTGGTGAGGGCCGGGGTGCCGATCCGGATCCCGCTTGTCACCGTGGGTTTTTCCGGATCAAAGGGAATGGTGTTTTTGTTCACGGTGATGCCCGCCTCTTCCAGCAGTTTCTCGGCCACTTTCCCCGTGAGCCCCAGGGGACGGAGATCCACCAGCATCAGGTGGTTGTCCGTTCCGCCGCTCACGAGACGAATTCCCTCCTCCTGGAGAATCCGGGCCAGGGCCCGGGCGTTCCGGACGATCTGGCGGGCATAGTCCCGGAACGCCGGCTGAAGGGCTTCGCCGAACGCCACCGCTTTGGCGGCGATCACGTGCATGAAGGGCCCACCCTGAATTCCGGGGAAGACCGCCTTGTCCACCACTTTCGCGTGCTCCGCATCCGTGAGAATAAACCCGCCCCGGGGACCCCGGAGGGTTTTGTGGGTGGTCCCGGTCACAAAGTGGGCGATCCCCACGGGGGAGGGATGTTCCTCTGCCGCCACCAGACCGGCAATGTGGGCGATGTCCGCCACGAGATAGGCCCCCACCTCATCCGCAATCTCCCGGAATTCCCGGAAGGGAATCACCCGGGGATAGGCGGAATATCCGGTCACGATCACCTTTGGACGGTGTTTGCGGGCGAGGTCCCGCACGAGATCCAGGTCAATGCGTTCTGTCTCGGGGTTGACGGTGTAATACACCACCTGATACTGGGTTCCCGCAAAGGACACCGGGCTTCCGTGGGACAGGTGTCCACCGTGGGAGAGGTGCATGGACAGAAGGGTTTCGCCGGGCTTCATCACGCCATAATACACCGCCATGTTGGCCTGGGTCCCCGAGTGGGGCTGGACGTTGGCGTGGTCGGCTACGAAAAGTTTTTTCAGGCGTTCCCTGGCAAGGTTTTCCACCTCGTCCACAAAGGTGCAGCCTCCGTAATAACGCCGGCCCGGATAGCCCTCAGCGTATTTGTTGTTCATGGCCTGGGCCATGGCGATGAGAACCGCCGGCGAGGCAAAGTTTTCCGACGCAATCATCTCCAGGGTTCCGTGCTGCCGTTCAAACTCCCGCTGAATGCTCCCGAACACCTCGGGATCCTGGGCCTTAAGAAGCCTGAAAAGATCCATGATGCACCTCCTCATAGGGTAAGGGCCAGGAAGGTAACGCCGATTCGGTCAGGGGTGACACGTCTCCCCGGCGGGAGAACCGGAGCCAGCCCGCCAGGGCGATCATGGCCGCGTTGTCCGCGCAAAACCGGGGTTCCGGTAAAAACACCCGGATGTTTTGTTCCTCACTCCAGCGCTGAAGTTCCTCCCGCAGGCGGGAATTGAGGGCCACCCCACCGGCCACCACCACGGAGGGAACGGGATACGCTTCATATGCACGGGAGAGACGGTCCAGAAGCTGGGCCACCGCGGCCTCCTGAAAGGCCGCGGCGATGCGGGGGCGTTCCGATTCCAGGTCTTCGGGCCTCAGGCGTTCCACATCATACCGCACCGCGGTTTTCAGACCGCTGTAACTGAAGTGGAACGCGGGGGTCCGGGGAAGGGGGAAGCGAAGATCTCCCGGATCCACCCCCCGGGCCAGCCGGTCAATCTCCGGGCCCCCGGGATAGGGCAATCCCAGCAGTTTGGCCACTTTGTCAAAAGCCTCTCCCACCGCATCGTCCAGGGTATGTCCGAGCAGTTGATAAGCGAACCAATCCTCAACCAGGAGGAGTTCGGTGTGGCCCCCCGAAACGATCAGGGCGAGAAAGGGAGGTTCGAGGTCGGGCTGGGTAAGCAGGGGAGAGTAGAGATGTCCTTCCAGATGGTGGACGCCGATGAAGGGTTTACCAAGAAGTCCGGCCAGGGATTTGCCGAAGGTGTGTCCCACCAGGAGGGCGCCGATGAGGCCCGGACCACGGGTGGCGGCGATGAGCTCGATATCTTCAAGTTGCACACCCGCCTCTTCCAGCACCTCGCGGGTCATCACCTCGATCACGTTCACATGTTCCCGGGCGGCGATTTCCGGCACCACGCCACCGTATTCGCGGTGGATCATCTGGGAAAGCACCCGCATGGAACGCAATCCATGCACAGACGACCACACCGCGACGGAGGTTTCGTCGCAGGATGTCTCAATGCCGAGCACGTACATGCGGGCTAATTCTATGGCGCGGGGCGGGATGCGTCAAGAATTCGCCCCCGGGATGGGGATCAGGGGCGTTCCCCGGTGGAAGACGGCCGGGACTGTTTGCGGGTTTTGGCCTGGTAGAGCCGGGTGTCCAGGCGGTGCAGAACCTCCCGGAGGTTGGTGTTGGGGGTGAGGGGGTCACTCACAGCAAGGGAGGCCCGAACCTGAATGGGCCCTGCCGAGGTCTGGATGGGATCCTGCAGAACGTCCCGAACCCGGTCTTCGGCGTCGGGAGCACGGGTGGCCACCCCAAACTCGTCTCCCCCATACCGGATCACCAGATCATCCATCCGGAAGCGATTTCGAAGCCGTGCCCCCAGCGCCCGAAGCACCTCGTCCCCCACCGCGTGCCCCCACGTGTCGTTCACCTTCTTGAAATCATCCAGGTCCAGGAAAACGAGACGATAGGGAATGCCCTTCCTGACCTCCTGCACCAGGAGCCGAAACCCGATCCGGCGATTCCACAGGTCGGTGAGGGGATCCCGTTCTCGTCGGGTGAATTCATGATAGAGAATGGATCCCAGAAGGGGGGTGATGCCCAGACCCCCAAGGTGGATCAGAAGAAGGTGCACCGGGACGGGAACCAGGAGATGAACAAGTCCAAGGAGGACCCAGCCATACAGGGTGAACAGGCCTGCCACCCGGGGATCCCAGATTTCCAGATGAACGCCGTAGAGGGAAAGGATCTTGAGATAGAGGATGAACAGGAACGGACTCTGGAGGCCCCCGTTGCGGAGAGGAGGGACACGATCAGGGCGCCATCCATCAGGAAGCCCAGGGGGTCCACCCAGGGGGGGATCGGGAGATGCAAGAAGGATGAGGCCCCAGAAGACCGCCGTGAGGGACCACAGAACCCCTGCACTTCCCGCCGGGGGATAGCCCAGAACATGAATCCCCGCAACCCCGATGCCCGCCCACAGCCAGGCCCAGCCCGCTCCCCGCCGCGCAACACGGTCGGATGGCCGAACCGGAAGAGGCGTCATGTGTGAATATTATACAGCCTGTTCTTGCGAACCCGCGAGCCGGGGGACTGAAGTTCACCCATGAGTTCGGACACCTGGGTATAGGGATTGGATGAACGTGTGGTGGACACGTTGAATCAAGGATCTCCATTCTTTGGGTGGCAATCGCCATTTCTTCTCAAGCAGGACAAAAGGCCCGGAGAAGCGTTTCCATCTTGCAGAGCCTGTACGACGGAGAAGTTCCTGGCGCACCTCTCCTCCAAGAAGCAGCACAATGCCGTAGACCAGGAGCATAAATCCTACCAGCTTTTCCATCACCGCTTGTTTCTTGCTCATCACATCTCCCAACCCCAGCAGGCTTTTCATGTCCCGGAACGATTCCTCAATCTCCATCCGCCTGCGGTACAACCGCAGCGCTTCTTCAGGCTCCAGTGTGGTCATCAGCCACAGGGGTTCCTTCTGGCCCCACTCCCACACCCCGATAACGTTGACCTCCACTTCCCCACGGTATCGCAGCCCCCGAAAGACCACTTTTTCTCCAACAGGACATGTGAGATGGACCTTTCGTCCCTCGGCGTCCAGAAAAACCGGAGGACGGGATCCCATTCTCAAGCGGATCACGAAATTCATCCCCGCTTCCCGCAGATGGCGCAGGAGAGTCGTATAGCTGAATTCCCGGTCCATCACAAGGGGACGATTTCCAATGAGCTCCTTCCAGGAAAGAAGCGTCTGGATGTGGACGGCATTTCGTGAGCTTCCCGTATCTTTGAAGGTTCTTGAAGAGAAGGTGGTCATGGCAAAGGGGATGGCGCGTCCTCGCAGAGGGGCGGCGAGAACGAGGAGCCAGAAGCCGCGGGTTTTGCCATCTTTCAGGGTTCCGACGTATTCTGTCTTGCGGGCCTGGGGTCTTTCGATTTCGGTGACGTCAGCGATCACGAAGGGAGCGGTTTCGGGGAAAAGCCTCCAGAGGGTTTCATGGGGATTAAAATGTTCGAGGAAGCGCTGGATACGCTTATACGCGGCGCTTTCAGAAACGCCTTTCATCTTGCGAGCCATGGAAGAGATACGGAGTGACCGGGCGTCCAGGAGAGCATATCCGATTTCCGTTGCTCGTTCTGCAAAGCGAGGATCCGGAAAAAGAACTTGCATGAACGACTTCAGGGGTATAAACTTCCTCATGGGGATCCTCCTTTCTTTTCGTTGTTTCTTGTTCAGCAGGGAAAGTATACAGCTTTCCCCCGGAGGATCCCCACCTCCCTTTCACCCCTGTCCGAACTCTTGTCCGGAGGTCAGGGGGGATGGGCAGGGTTCCCGGTTCCCGCGAAACCTGTGCGTGGTTCACCCTGCCTCCGGGATCAACAACGTGTCCAGTTTGGGGATCACGCCCGATCTGTCCCACGCCGGAACTCGACCGATGGACCGCGAGGGCACAAACACGGGATCCACAGCGGAAGAGAAAACTTCGCGGAACTTTCTTGACCGGGCACCGGAGAATGCCTACAATTGGGGGGATACCTGGGTCCAGCAACAACATACACTATGGACACAGATCGGGAGCGATGTGGAACATCTTCTTCTTCCTCTGGACGCAGCCCCTCCCCTGCACGGTGGACACCTTTGTGCTGAACCGGGTGATGGGGGATCGGAAAAGGCATGCCTATTTCGCAGGAAACGCGCTGTTTCTGGAAACAACAGTGGGCACGGCCATCTATTCCCTTGCTCCCCCCAGACCCGATCCCGTGGCCTTTCTTCGAGGATGGCATGTGTTCGCGCGCTCCTGGTTTCAGGGGTCCGAGATGCCTCCCGCAGTCTACCGGTACACCGGGGATCCACCGTCTTTACAGGTGGCCGAGGTGGATCCCCGAAGGGGCCTGATCACGGACAGGGTCACCGTACCCGGCATTCCCCTGGTGGATGTGGTGGAAGCCTTCCCCCTTCTGAACGACCGGTTTGTTCTGTCCATCCGCTCCCCTCTGCCAGGGGGCAGGTTCACCACCCGGTTTCTCCTTTTCTCCCTTCATCCGCTCCGGTTTCTGGACACCCTCACGATCGGCGCAGGCAAGCCTTCCTGGACCACCCCTCCCCGGATCTGGACGGAAAGTGCGGCCTGGATCCTGACCTCCCACGTTCCTTATAACCGGGGGAGGCCCGCCCGGGGATCCCGGGACGATCTGGGAAGCGCGATCCTCCTGTCGCCGGATGGAAGGGTGATCCGCTCCCGGCAGTTCCCCTGGCCCCTCTTTTCCATGCCCCATGTTCTGTGTCGCTTCGCGGAAAGCCATTGCGTGATGAGCGCCGTCCCCGTGTGGGCCAGTCCCCCCGGTCTCCCCACAAGGGTCTGGATCCTGCACCTTCCGGACCTGGCGGTGGAACGCTCCTTTGACCTGCCCGGCCAGGCTGTCGCCGCTCTTCTGGAGGACGGGATGCTCATCCTGGAGGTTGAGAAAGCCCGGGCCCGCATCCTCCGGGATGGAGAGACCCTGACCGTCCACCTTCCGGAGTCTCTGCGGGACGACGCCCTCGGCACCTCTCATCTGGACGGGAGGGGGGTGTGGTTTCTCCTCTGGGAGCGCCCTCCTCGCACACCTGACCCCCGGTGGACCGATGGACCGCCCCGTCGCTCGGACGTGCTGTATCTTTCCCCCAAGGGCTATTTTTTTCAGCGGTTTCCCTTCCTTTTCTCTTCCGCCTTTGTGCCCGAACCGGGTGTGCTCCTCCATCCCCTCCGCGTCTCATCCCGCCGCATCGAAATGGGACGTTTCGATTGTGCTTCGGGAGGTTCGCCATGATGCTCATCCTGGGACTCCTCGCGTTCTGGAGCGATCCCCTCCCCTGCACGGTGGACACGTTTGTTCTGGCCGGGGTGGGTGAGAGCACGGTCTGGCGCGTCTACACGGTGGACGATATCCTCTTCCTCGGATCGGATGTGGGAACAGCCTTTTATCGCCTCGGGGATCGGAAAGGGGGGCCTTTTGCCATCGTGGGGGGATGGTTTCCCCCCCTGATCCGGGGGTTTGTTCAGGAGGCCCTCCCGCCGGTGCTGGTCCGGTTTTCCTCCCAGCCCTCCTCTGCCCTCCACGTGGCCCGGGTGGATCCGGCGTCGGGGGTGATCCTGGACTCCCTTTCCATCCCCGGTGTCCCCGTCACCCCGGTGGTGGACGCAAGCCCCATTCTGGACGGTCGATTCCTGCTCATCCTGCGGGCGGTGACCCCGGAAAAGCGCTTTGTGACGCGGGCTTTCCTGTTCCGGCTGGACCCCTTCGCCCTCCAGGACACCTTTTCTCTCGGTGTCGGTGGAATCTCCTGGGGAACGCCCGTTCAGGTGTGGGAGGAGGGACGGGCCTGGGTGCTTGCGCCTGCCGTGCCCCACAACCGGGGCTATCCCGGCCGGGGGGGACGGGACGATCTGGGAGGTGTGGTCCTTCTCTCACCCGGGGGGCACATCCTCCGGAACCGCCTTGTGCCCTGGCCCCTTTTTTCCGTACCCTTCCTCTTCTGCACCCACCACCGGTGTGCGCTGAACGCGGTTCCCAGTCCCTGGACACCTCCGGGGGTGAAAGGTCGAATCTGGCTCGTCTCCCTCCCGGGTGTGGAGATCCTGGAGAGCCGGGTCACACCGGACCGGACCCTCTGGATTCCCCGGGAGGACGGAAGGCTGGAGGTGAACCTGGATCGGGCCGAGGGGCGATTTGTCCCCCGGACCGGCCGGGCCGTGACCTTCCCCCTCCCCATCCCCCGGAGACTGGCTCTCCTCGGTGCCAGACCGGACGAGGGAGGTATCTGGATGCTCCTTCGTCCCTCTTCTTCCCGGATCCGGGACCCCCGGAAGCCGGAAGGACCCCCACCTCATCTGTATCTTGTCCGTCTTTCGCCCCGGGGCACCTGGGCCCGGCGATTTCCACAGCCCAGGGCATTTCATCATTTTTCCCTCCGGAACAACAGCCTTCTCTGGGCAGGATGGCGCATCCCCCAGGGTATTCAGATGCGCCGGATCCGCTGTCCCTGATCCCCGAGGTCCCATCGTGGGACATCCCGCGGATACCGGTAAGCCGGGGCGGACCGTTCAAAAGTCAGCGCACACCGGGAAAATCGGGATCGATGCCCGCCCCACCCCTCCCGGTTGAAGCCCATCCGGGGGTTCCGTATAATTCCGGTGGCGCCCCGGGCCTCCGGGCGAAGGGAGACGGGACAACATGATCTTCCTGATGATGGCTTCTCTCTCCTGGTTTGCGGGCAGGGGGGTGAACCTGCCCGCGCCGGTGCTTCATCTCCACCTTCTCGGAGACACGGTGATGCTGGTCCAGCCCCGGGCCCTGGTGTGGGGGATCCCCGGGGACTCCTTCGAGATTTTTCACCGTGTGGACCTTCCCTTCCGGGTTCAGGGCGCCGTGTCCCTCGAGGACCGGGTGATCCTGGCCACGTCCCGGGGGGTGATGGTGCTGGATCCCCGGGAGGGGACGCTCGCGACGGTGGAGGTGGAACCGGTGGACACTCTGTTCACCGCCCTGGGAACCGCCTGGGTCCGGCGGGGCCTTCGCCTTCAGGAGGTGGCGGGGTCCCGCCACCTGTCCCTGCCGGAACCGCCCCGCTTTCTCTGGGGGCGGCCCTGTGGCATCGCGTGGTCTGGGGCTTCGGCCTTTGGCTGGAGTCCGGATGGCGCAACGGTGCACACGCTCCGGGTTTCCCCCTCCCCACGGGCAGCGTGGGACTGCTCGGGCGACACCCTCCTGTTCGCCTGGGGCGACTCTCTCGCCACCCGGGTCCTGGTGCGCACGGTGAATGGAGACACCCTCCTTCTGGACCGGGTGCGGGGGACCCTCCTGTGGGGGCAGTTTGTCGAAAGCACGCCCGTGGCTTTTTTCAAAGACACCCTCCTGTGGAAAATCTGGATCGAAGGGCGCCGGGTTTCCTGGCCCGCCCGGCTCCTGTGGTTCCAGCCCTATGCCCCCGGTGTGTGGTGGGGCATGGAGCTCTATCCCCTCCAGATCGTCCTCTTCCGCCCGGAACCGGGTCTTCCCGAAATCCAGGCCGAGGGAATCCATCTCTTTCCCCCCTACGGCTCCATGTATGCCCCCCTGGAGGTCCATGCCCGGGACCGGGATGGGGACGGAGACCTGGATTTTGCGGTGCTCATGCGGAGCACGGCCCGAATCCCCGACAGCCTGAAGGGACACGGCCTTCTTCTTCTGCGCAACATGCACCGGGAGATCCTGGCCTGGCAGGACAGCGTGGCCGCCTCCTTCTCCACGTCCTTCTGGCCCCCTTCCCGGGTGCAGGAAGACCTGCGCAACGCGGAGGTGGCCCTCTATTTCGGCCAGATGCTCTGGCCGGAGACCTGGAGGACCTGGTGGGACCGGCGCCTCCGTGCCCTCCGGGTGCTGCGGATGTACCGCTGGCTGGAGGAACTGCAAAAACGGGCGATCGGCTGGCTGATCGCTTTCGCCGCCGGACTCCTCCTCATGTTCTGGGTGGCCCACGAGGAGCGTCACAAACCCCCGCCCCCCGCCGAGGCCGTCCAGAAACTCCTGGGGGTGAAGTTCTTCCACGACATCAAATATCTCCTGCCGGAATACACCCTGGACGAAGGAACCGTCCAGCATCTGGACGCGGTGAGCCGGGAGATGATCGAAACCCTCCATCTGGTGAGTGGGGGATTCCGGGTGGCTTCCTGGCCCTGGCGATGGTGGCGGATCCGAACCCTCTGGCGGCTCTATTTCTTCCGCTGGTGGCTTCAGCATCCGGCGGTTCACCGCTGGATTTCTCCCGCCCGGATGTACCGGTTCCTCCTCTATTCCCGCAAAACCTGGAGGGATCTCCTTGCACAACCCGGGGTGATGGAGGACCTGCCGGACATTCTCCAGGAGGTGTCCACCCGACTCCAGGGGCTTTTCCCGGACGTGGACGTGGTCCTTCGCATCGGGGAAGCCTTTGAAACCTCCTGCATGTTCTTCACCTCCGACATCCGGATGCTCCGCCGCCTGCTTATGGCCCTCATGGAAAATGCCGTGGAAGCCGGCGCCACCACCCTGACGGTGGAAGCGGCGGCCACGGAGGAGGGGCTTGAACTCACCCTCACGGACGACGGGGAGGGGCTTTCCCCCGATCTTCTGGCCCTTCCCTCCCGGGACCGGGTGGTTCAGATTTTCACCTCCGGCTATTCATCCCGAAAGGACCAGGGCCTCCATCAGGGGCGGGGCCTGACAGAAGATATGCTCGCCTGGATGGAACAGCAGGGAGAAATCTGGATCGAACCCCGGGAGAACGGAGAACGGGGCACCCAGGTGGTGCTCCTCTTTCGCCATTGCCGGAAACGAACCTGAACCGGGAGGTTTGCATGGCAAGGCCACGCATTTATGTGCTGGACGACGAACCCACCCTCCCCCGTCTGGTCCGGGAGATCCTTCCCCACGCCTCGGTGGACCATTTCACCGCGGGGGAGGAGATGCTCCGGGCCATGGAACGGGTGTGGCCGGATGCGGTGGTGTGCGATCTCGCGGTGAACCGGCCGCGGGAGGGTTTTGAAGTGCTTCAGACCATCTTCACCCGCTGGGCCCGGCGCAAGATCTTTGCCCTGCTGGTCACCCGCTATTTCTCCCCGGACCTCTGGAAGGCGGTCCACCGGTGGGGGGTGGACGCCCTGGACATTTCGGACCTCAGCCTGGAGGGTGCGCGGGAAAAGCTCTCCCGGGCTCTGGCCCGGTTCGTGCCTGACACCTGGGAATTCCAGCAGCACCTGGTGGAGGTGTATGAGGAGGAGGGCTATATCGCCCGCTCCCCCCGGATGCTGGAACTGCTGGTGCAGCTCGAGCGGTGGAAGGACGGGGACCACCCCATCGTGCTCACCGGGGAAACCGGGGTGGGCAAAACCTTTCTCGCCCGGATCCTGGCCCGCCGCTCCCGCACGGGATCTTTTCTCGAGGTGAGCGGTCCCCGCCTGGGGGCGGACATGGCCCAGTTCCCCGTGGAGTTTTTCGGGGAAGAACCGGGGGTCCATGCCACCCGACCCGATCAGGAGCGGAAGGGCTATGTGGAAATGGTGGGCGAAGGGACCCTGATCCTGGAGGAGTTCTGTTCCCTTCCCCTGTCTCACCAGGCCATGCTCCTTCGCCTGGTGGAGGAACGCCGGTATGAAAAGCCGGGGTCCGGACGGGACCACCTCTTCATGGGCCGGCTCATCCTGATCACCGGTGCGGACCCGGGGCGTCTCGCGGCCGAAGGGCGCCTCCGGGCCGATCTGTGGAGCCGGCTCCAGGCCTACACGGTGGAACTCCCCCCTCTCCGGGAACGCCCCGAAGACGTGGAGCGCTTTCTGTTCCTCCACGGCAAACACCTGATCTGGAACGTGTCCGCCCGGGAGTTTTTGCTGTACGAATACCGCCATCCCTTCAACTTCCGGGGTCTGCGCCACCTGGTGGAACAGCTCACCCTGGAAGGGGCCACCCACGTGGGCCTGGACGACGTGCTGCGTGTCCTGGGGGCCGAAATGGCCTCATCTCCGGCCGGAGGCCCCACCGTTCCTGCGGGGGATTTTGTGGAACAGGTGATCGCCTGGATGACCCGGGAGGGCCTCACGGTGGACACCCTCAAAACCTTCCTGGTGCAGTATCTGGAACGCACCCGGGGCACCTTTGACCGCCATCCCAACCTGTATCGCAAACTGGGAATTTCCCGCTCCGCCTATTACCGGCACCGGGAGCAGAAAGGGCCGTCCCGCGTGTCCTGACGTCGACAATTCGCCCTTCATAGGGTATAATCCCCCGGATGTCGGGAAGGTGGTTCTGTGCGTGGAAACGGGAGGTTCCCAGTGTTCCGGTATGATGTGATCGTGGTGGGAGGGGGGCATGCGGGCGTGGAAGCCGCCCTGGCCGCCGCCCGGATGGGCGGACGGGTGCTCCTTCTCACCCTGAACCTGGACACCATCGGCCAGATGTCCTGCAACCCGGCCATTGGAGGCATCGGCAAGGCCCATCTGGTGAAGGAGGTGGACGCCCTGGGTGGGGAGATGGGGAAAGCGGCCGACGCCACCGCCCTCCAGGTCCGGATGCTCAACACCTCCAAGGGGCCCGCGGTCTGGTCCCTGCGGATGCAGAACGACCGCAAGGCCTATCGCACCTATATGCGCCGGGCAGTCGAAAGCGTGGACAACCTGCACCTCCTTCAGGAAGAAGTCGTGGAAATCCTTGCAAAAGACGGCCGGGTTCAGGGGGTGCGCACCCACACCGGCATGACCTATCACGCCCCGGCGGTGGTGATTACCACCGGAACCTTTCTCCGGGGACGGGGCCACATGGGCCCCACCCAGTTCGACACGGGACGGGCCGGTGAACCGCCCGCCCGCCACCTCTCCGCATCCCTCAAGGCCCTGGGGCTTGAACTGGGGCGGTTCAAAACCGGCACCTCTCCCCGGCTGGACGGCCGAACCATTGATTTTTCAGCGATGGAGCGTCAGGACGGGGATCCCATTCCCCGGGGGTTCTCTTTCCGGAACCCCGTCCTTGAGGGGCTGGAACAGATCCCCTGCTATGTCACCCGGACAAATCCGGAAACCCACCGGGTGATCCGGGACGTCCTCCACCTTGCGCCCATGTTCACCGGTCAGATCCGCTCCCCCGGTCCCCGGTATTGCCCGTCCATCGAACAGAAACTCGTGATGTTCGAACACCAGGAATCCCACCGCATCATCCTGGAGCCGGAAGGTCGGGACACGTGGGAGGTGTATGTCAATGGGCTTTCCACGTCCATTCCCGTGGAGGCCCAGTGGCGGATGCTCCGGACCATCCCGGGGCTGGAACATGCCCGGATCGTCCGGCCCGGATACGCCATTGAATACGATTTTGTCTTCCCCCACCAGCTCCACCATACCCTGGAAACCCGTGCGGTGCGGGGGCTTTTTCTCGCTGGCCAGATCAACGGCACCACGGGCTATGAAGAAGCCGCCGCCCAGGGGATCCTCGCCGGGATCAACGCCATGCGGTATGCCGCGGGAGAATACGGGATCGTCCTGAACCGCAGCGAAGCCTATATCGGTGTGCTCATTGACGACCTTGTCCGGAAAGGCACCGACGAGCCCTACCGCATGTTCACCTCCCGGGTGGAATTCCGGCTCTCCCTGCGGATGGACAACGCCACCGACCGCCTCCTTCCCCTGGGGCACCGTCTGGGACTGATCCGGGATGAGGAATACCGCGCATGGCGAGGAGAAAAGGAGCGGGTGGACGCCGTCCTTGCCCACCTGGAAAACACGCGGGTCCACGCCCGGGAGATCAATCCCCGCCTTCGGGACATCCCGTCTGCGCCCATCCACGATACCCTCTCCCTGGAAGCCCTCCTTCGCCGTCCGGAGATCCGGTATGAACACCTGGTCCGGTGGGGCCTTGCCCCGGACCTTCCCCTCCACCTTGCCGAGAAGGTGGAGATCGAGGTGAAATACCGGGCGTTTGTGGAGCGGGAAGAGCGTTCTCTTCGATTTTATCGCCACATGGAAAAAATCCGCATTCCCGAGGATCTGGATTTCTGGGCGCTTCCAAGTCTGAGTTACGAGGCCAGGGAAAAGCTGTCCCGGCTTCGCCCCCGAACCCTGGCGGAAGCCTCCCGGATCCCGGGGGTGTCGCCGGCCGATCTCCTGGCCCTTCATCAGCACCTTGAACGCACAGGAGTTTCCTCATGAATCGGGAAGATGAAGTGATCCGGACCCTTGTGCAATACTACGAACCCCATCCCCGCCTGCCCCTTCCGGCAGGGAGTGACGATGCGACCGTGATCACGGAGATTCCCGGGCGCAAACTCGCCCTGTCGGTGGATGCCCACATGGAAGGGGTCCACTTCATCCGGGGCATGATGGGATACGGCGACATCGGATACCGTGCCCTGGCCGCAGCCCTTTCGGACCTTGCCGCCATGGCCGCCCGTCCCCTGACCTTCCTGGTGAACCTGGAGGTTCCCCTGGACCTGTCCCTTGCCGACATCAGCGAGATCTATGAAGGGTTCCGGCCCCTGATGAAAAAGTTCTGCATTTCCCCATCGGGCGGAAACATCACCCGGAGCGAGCGGATCGGGCTTGTGATCACCGTGGTGGGGGAGTGCCTGGAGGGATCGGGTCTTCTGCGAAAAGCCCGGGAAGGCGATCTCCTGGCGGTGAGCGGGGACCTGGGCCGGAGCTTCGGCGGTCTCCAGATTCTTCTGAACCGCACCCTGGAAGGCCGGGTGGGGGAGCTTGCCCAGGACCTCATTGACAAGTTCCTCCGCCCCGTTCCCCGGATTGAAGAAGTCCTCCGGCTGTATGCGGAAGAGATCCGGCCGGTGGGGGGCATGGACATCTCCGACGGCCTGGGACTGGACGCCTTCCGGCTTGCCCGGGAAAACCACGTGGAAATCGTGATCGACGCCGATCGGCTCCCCATCCACGAGGCCACCCGCCGGTTTGCCGAGGTGGCCGGGCTGGATCCGGTGGAGGTGGCCCTCGCAAGCGGAGAGGAGTTTGAGGTGCTCCTCGTCATTGATCCGGAAGACCGCGAGCGGGTGGAGCGGTTCGGATGGACGGTGATCGGGGAGGTGCGGCCGGCCTTTGAACCCGGTGCCTTTGTGATCCGGGACGGACAGAAGCGGTCGGTGGCCCATCTGGGCTATGACCATCTCGTGGCCAGTCTTGAAGAAAACGGAGGAGAGGCATGGAACTCACCGTAAGCCAGCAAATTTTTGCGGAATTCCTGCAGGATCTCTCCCGGGTGATTGCCCCCCGGTCTCCCCAGACCGCCCTCCGCTATGCCCTGCTTTCCGCAAAGGGCGATCTCCTGGTGGGGCGGGCCACCAACCTGGAAGTGTATCTGGAAGAGCACATCCCCGCCCAGGTCCAAGAAGAGGGGATGGCCACCCTCCCGGCGAAGGAAGCCGCGAGTCTGGTGGCCACGCTGGAACCCGCCCTGCTCCGGGTGAAGGGAACAGAGGAGGGCATCCTGACCCTGGAGCACCCCGTGGGACACTATCAGTTCGCCGGTGTGGACCCCGCCGATTTTCCGGACTTCCAGCCGCCCCCGGAAGAGGACGGCGTGGTGGTGGAACTCGCCCCCTTCCTGGAGGGTGTGAAACGGGTGGATTATTGCCGGGCGCCCCGCACCCACGAACCCCAGTTTCTCGCCGGCATCCTTCTGGAGGTTCGCCCCGGTGAACTCCGGCTCGTGGCTTCGGACGGACATCGCCTGGCCCTCTATCGCCGGAACGCGGAAGGGGTGAACACCTCCTTTGACGCCATCGTCTATCCGGAAGCCCTCCAGTTCCTCCGCACCCGCACCGATCTGGCCGTCCGGATCCAGGTGAAAGGGCGGATGTGCTGGTTCCGGTTCGACAACGGGTGGGTGGCCAGCCGCACCCTGGAAGGACCCTATGCCCCCTATGAGCAGGTCATTCCCCAGGGGGAGGGGATGGTGCTGGAAGGTTCCACCGAGGAGATGGCCGCCCTCCTCCGCCGGATGGAGTTCTTCGCCGCCCCGCCTCTCCACCGGGTGATTTTCCGGTTCTCGCCGGACGGCGTGGAGGTGGAAGCCTCCAGCCAGGATCAGGGGCAGGCGGTGGAGCGGTTTTCAGGAACCTATACGGGTGAGGAGATGATGGTGGCCTTCAACCACCGGTATCTCCTGGATGCCATCCGGAACCTCCCCACCGAGCGGTTCCGCCTCACCCTGTATGAACCCCAGCGTCCCGTGAAGATCGAGCCCGTGGGGCTGGAGGAGGACGAAGAACTCCTCTATCTCGTCATGCCCATCGCCCTGGAGTGAGCCATGAAGGACTACGGAAAACTCCTTTTCGGTCCGGCGGGGGTTCCCCATTCCGCCCCGAAGTCGTCTTCGGAAGCCGGTGTGCGACAGGTTCACGCCCTGGGACTGGAGGCGATGGAACTCGCCTTCGTGCGCGGGGTGAAGATGGGAGAAAAGACGGCGGAAAAGGTGCGAAAGGCGGCGGAGGAAACCGGGGTGGTGCTCACCGTTCACGCCCCCTATTATATCAACCTCCTCTCCACCGAAAAAGACAAGGTGGAAGCCTCCATGAAGCGGATCGTGGATGCCGCCCGGGTGGGAAGCTGGTGCGGCGCGGTGAGCGTGACCTTTCATCCGGGAACCTACGGGCCCTACAGCCCGAAAGAAGCCCTCCACACTGTGGCGGAACGGATGCGGGAGATCCTGGACGTGCTGAGGGACGAGGGCATCGCGGTAGACATCCGCCCGGAAACCCAGGGAAAACCGGTTCAGTTCGGCTCCCTTGAGGAATTGCTGGAACTTGCCCAGCTCGTGCCGGGGCTTTCGGTGTGCGTGGACTTTGCCCACCTCCACGCCCGAACCAACGGGCAATACAACACGCCGGAGGAGTGGCACCGGGTGCTGGATCAGGTGGAGGAGGCCCTGGGACCGGAGGCCCTCAAAACCATGCACATCCACATCTCCGGGATCGTGTATTCGGCGAAAGGAGAGCGCCACCACGTGAACCTGGAGGAATCGGATTTTCGCTTCCGGGAGTGGATGGACGTCCTGAAAGAGCGGGACGTTCACGGGGTGGTGATTTCGGAAAGCCCCAACCTGGAGGGTGATGCCCTTCTCCTCCAGAAACTCTATGCTGCCAGCTAAATTCGTGTTGCTGCCTGCCCTTCTTCTTGGTCGAGGGCACTCCTCTGTCCCTGACCTGCGCCCATGGCTTCAGGAGATCCTTCGCCCTCCTCATCAAAGTGCCATAACCCTTTTCCCCGAAGCCATCCGTTTGCTGGTTCGTCAGGAGGCGTGCGGCCTCAGAATGCTGGACCAGGACGGAGACGGTTTTCCCCCGAAGGGGGGAGGAAATCTAACGTGCCACATGAAGGGGGAGGACCGGGGGCGTGGGCCAGAAGTGCAGGGGCGTGTACAGATCACTGATCAGGACACCTTACCGGGAAAAGCCTCTCTGATTCTGTTGAACAGTATGGCGACCCGGGTCGTATGGGACCATCGAGAGGTACGTTTTCGCTCCTGCAGGGGAGACACCCTTGCCCAATGGAAATACGAGGACGAACGTCGGGGACTGGTGGAGGTGAAATGGCAGGCATGTGGCCTTCAGACCCGCTGTTGCATCTTCGAGGGAAGCGGAACATTTGTGTTTTTCCCCACGAGTAGCACCACAGGATCAACCGCATGGCGTCTTCGGTTTCACATGGAAGGGGTGCTCCGTTTTCCCGGAAACGGTGCCTACGAGATCCGAATCATGGCCCCAGAACCTCTTGAAGTTTTCCCGGAAAATTCCCCAAAGGGAAGGGTCCTGGTGGCTTTTCGTTCTACTGGTGACAGGACCTGGAATTATCTTCATCTGGAAGATCCGTGACCATGCGCGTCCTTGTGTTCTCCAGCGGTCCGTATGGACAGGCGGTGCTGGAGCGGCTGGATGCAGAAGGGTTCCGGCCTGTGGGGATCGTCACCACTCCGCCGGCTCCCCGGGGCCGGGGAAAGAAACTCCAGCCCACCCCTCAGGCGGTGGTGGCCCGGGAGCGGGGACTCCCCCTCTTTGAGACCCGAAAACCCCACGATCCAGAGGTTCTGGAGGCCCTCTCCCGTCTGGAACCGGACTTCCTGCTGGTGTGCGACTATGGGGTGATCCTGAAGCCCGCGGTGCTGGAACTTCCCCGGCATCTCCCCCTCAACATCCACCCTTCCCTTCTTCCCCGCTGGCGGGGTGCAGCCCCCATGGAGCGAAGCCTTCAGGCAGGGGACGAGGCGGTGGGTGTGACCCTGATGGTGATGGATGAGGGGATGGACACGGGGCCCTGGCTGCTCATGGAGGGCTGGCCCCACGACGTTCACCTCACGAAAGGGGATCACTGGGACCGGTGGGTGGAGGCCGGGGCCCGGCTGTTTCTGCGGTATCTTGAACTCTTTCAGGCGGGCAGGGCCCCGGAGCCCATGCCCCAGGAGGGGGAACCGACCCTTGCCTCCAAAATCCGGCCGGAAGAGCGCTGGGTGGACTGGGGGGAAGACCCCGAAGCCCTGGCCCGGCGTATCCACGCCTTTTCACCCCAGCCCGGTGTCCGGGCCCGGGTGCGGGGAAAGGTGTGGAAACTTCTCCGGGTTCGGGTGATCCCCCGCGAAGGCTTCCCCCATCCGGGGGTGGGGGAGCCCGCACGGGTGGGGGATCGGCTGGTGCTGGGTCTGGAGGATCCGGACCGTGTGCTGGAAGTGCGGGAACTCCAGGTGGAAGGCAGGCGTGCCATGACGGCCGAAGAATTTCTGCGGGGGTTCCGGGGATGAAGGCGTCCATCACGGTGAAAGTCCGGCCGGGTGCGGGGAAAACCCGCATCCGTGAGATCCGGGAGGACGGGATGATCCTGATGGATGTGGCCGCCCCTCCGGAGAAAGGGAAGGCCAATCAGGAAGTCCTCCGCTTTCTGGCCCGGGTGCTCGGGGTGGACCGATCGGACCTCCATCTCGTGCCCTCCACCCGCACGCGAAGAGAAAAGGTCATTCAGGTGTCGGGGCTGTCGGCGGAGGCGCTGAAGGAGAGGATCCAGCGGGCGGTTTCCCGCTGATCCTGAGGGGGACAGGATGCTGTTCACGGTTGTCCTGCTTCTTGTCGAGTTGCAGCGTGATGCCTCGTCCCCTCCTCGACGCAGTGAACCCGCTTATTTTCGTGAAAAAGCAGTCTTTTATGAACGGCTTATCCCCTGGCATCGCCCCAATCATGTTTTATCGGATAACCACAACCTTTCGGGGGCGCACACGCCCCTTTTCGGAAAGCAGAAAATAAGAACCAGGCCTGAGATGAGAATGGCGGACCGGTCGGCCCAGAAGGTCCACAAGGCGGCCCCCATTGGGGAGGGACGCATCCTGTCGAAGAACCAGCGCATGAGGGATTTCCCGAACGCCCGTCTCTGTAAAGTGCAGGATCGCCATGCCCCGCTCGCGACGGGCAAGGTAAAGGTATGGAGGGACAAGAGCAACACGCTCAATCTCCCCTCCGTCACTGTACGAATTCAGTATCCGGGGATCTGCCGGATCCGAAATGTCCAGAAGATAAAACTCCGTGCGGTTCCAGATCACCCCATAGGGTGGGGCAACCTCCATCCCTTCGGCGGGCACAGGGAGATGGGCCACCTTGATGGGAAGAGTGGGGTTGACAAGGGAATACACCTGAAGTCCTGCTGATCCGTCCGCAATGTAAAGAACGCTCCCCAAAAGTGTTCCTGTGCGCGCTTCCCCGCCCGTATGGATCACGCTGAGAAGCTGTGGATGTTCGAGATCACGCAAACTCAGGATTCCGACCCCGGTGGTCCCGGCCATTGCCACACCCAGCGTGTCCTGGAGTGCAAGCGTACGGCAGGGAAAGGGGAGCGTGGCTTCGGCCAGCAGGGGGAAGGGGGGATTGGATTGGAGGGAAAACACCACAAGGGAATCCCCCCGCAGCACCACAAAGAGAGAGTCCCCCGAAACCGCGTATCCCTGGATGTTGAGGGGATAGGGGTCCAGGCTCCATTGCCCCGCGGGACCCGAGGTATCGCGGACGTCCAGCGCCACCAGTTTTGAGAAATACCCCATATCCGGATCAAAAGACCACACCACCGAAAACAGCCAGGGTCCGTGAATGGACAGATGGAACATATTGCCTCCGTAACTGGAAAACCAGCGTCCCAGGGATCGGGGCCATGCGGGATGGGAGAGATCCAGAATCTCAATGCCCGCTCCGCCTTCTGAGAGGTAGGCCCAGCCATCCTTCACCGCAAGATCCAGCGTTCCCCATCCCGGCGAAGGGAGATCACCGACAGATTGCAGGCCTTCCAGGATATGGAGGTTCCCATCCACCACAAACGCCTTGCCACCCGCAGCAACCACCCGCCGGGGAATCACCATCATCTGGTTGATGGCGCCGTCCAGAACGGAGACGGTCGGGAGCGTGGAAAGGTCCAGCAACCAGTACCCCGTCCACACTTCGATCCAGCCGCGCCCTCCCCCGCCTGCATAGGCGGTGTCTCCTGAGAGGGCCAGATGGGTGGCATACAGGAGAGGGATCTGATTCAAAAGCACGGGAGATGCCGGTTGGGCGATGGAATACACCGACAGGGTTTCGTTGGCAAGGACCAGCAAAAAGGTGTCCCGCAGGGCGAAATCGGGGCGATGGATCACCCATGCAAAATCCAGTGTGCCGGAGAGGGTCGGTTGATCGGGGTTGGAAACGTTGAGGAAATACAGGGTGGCACTCTGCGGTGAGGGGCTCCCCAGGAGAACGGCGATCGTATCCCGAACGTCAAGATCCACGACGGGCTCGGGCGGGGTGAAGGTCCCTCTCCAGGAAGGATTGGAAGGATCCGAGACGTCCATGATCTTCATGCCGGAGGTGCCCAGGGCAAGGTAAGCCAGAGACCCTTCAAGGTCCAGTGCATATCCCCTTTGAGGAAGTGACGTGCGGGAAAGAAGCCCGGGGGTTTCCGGACTGGAAACATCATAGATGTTCAGGGAAGAGGAGAGAACAAACAGGTGCTGGAGGGATGGATCCTGTTTCAGGTCGCCCACCACGTCCCCGATGTCCCGGATTTCGCCGATGCGGTGATAGGTGTTGCCTCCCGGGCTCTGGAGAACCCACACCCCGGCGCCTGAGCCAAGGAAGAGGGTGGAATCCGAAGGATCGGGGGCCACGGCGTTGAAGGCGGCGTAGGGCCAGACCCCCACCGGTTCGATCACCGCAAAGAGAACCATCCACATGGCCCACCTCCTGCTTGGTTCCAGAAAAGTATAGCCTCTGGAAGGAAAATCATCAAGGTTGAACCGAGATCGGGACAGCGAACCTCCCCGAGGGCCACGCCGGGCATCTTGAAACTCCGCAGGGCGCGGGATTTTACAACACACGGGGGGCTGCCGGAAATGTAGCGCTGTATAACGCCCTCGGACAGAAAATCCTCGACCTTCCCGTCTCCCACGAAACAAAAAGCAAGGTGATTTCTCTTCAGGGCCTCCCCTCCGGCGTGTTTTTCCTGAAGGTGGGCGGAAACGTCAAGGGAAAACTGGTTCTCCCCTGACCTGAATTGCGAAAGTATTTCTCCGGGGCGGGATTCATCCCGCCCCGGTTTGTTCAAGGGGGTTTTCTACCGGTAAAACTGCTGAAACGCCCTCAAGTTCGGACGTCAGGTCCCGATCGTGACCACACGGGAGGTGTGCTGTATACTAACGCCACACGGCACAACGCGGGAAGGAGCGGTGTATGCGCGAACATATCCGGAATTTCTGCATCATTGCCCACATTGACCACGGCAAGTCCACCCTTGCCGACCGGTTTCTGGAGATCACCCACACCCTCCACCTGGGGGAAGGGGAGGAGCAGGTCCTGGACGCCATGGACCTGGAGCGGGAGAAGGGGATCACCATCAAAATGCACCCGGTGCGGATGGAATACGAAACGGGTGGCCAGCGTTTCGTCCTGAACCTGATTGACACGCCGGGGCACGTGGACTTCACCTATGAGGTGTCCCGCTCCCTCGCCGCGGTGGAGGGGGCCATCCTGCTGGTGGACGCCACCCAGGGGGTGGAAGCCCAGACCCTGACCAACCTGTACCACGCCCTGGAACAGAACCTGGTGATCATTCCGGCCATCAACAAGATTGACCTGCCCAACGCCGAAGTGGACCGGGTCCGCCACCAGCTGGAGGACCTTCTCGGCGACGACGAGATCTATCTGGTGTCGGCCAAAACGGGCCAGGGGGTCCGGGAACTCCTGGATGCCGTGGTGAAAAAGGTCCCGCCCCCCCAAGGGGAGGAAGACGCTCCTCTCCAGGCCCTGATCTTTGACGCCCGGTTCGACGAATACGTGGGGGTGATCCCCTACATCCGGGTGGTCCAGGGGGTGCTGAAGCCCGGGATGACCATCCAGTTTGCCTCCACCGGAAAACGCTATGAGGTGACGGAGGTGGGGGTGTTTCGCCCTGGAAAACTGGAGCGCAAAGACGCCCTGTATCCCGGCGAAATCGGCTATTTCTCCGCGGCCATCCGGGAGATCCGGGATGCCCGGGTGGGCGACACCGTGCTGGATGCCCGCAACCCCACCGATCCCATCCCCGGTTTCCGGGAGCCCAAACCCATGGTGTATGCGGGGTTCTATCCCCTGGTCCCCTCCGACTTCCCCCTCCTCCAGAAAGCCCTGGAGAAACTGCGCCTGAACGACGCCGCCCTCTATTTTGAAGGAGAGAACTCCCCTGCCCTGGGGCTGGGGTTCCGGGTGGGCTTCCTGGGCATGCTCCACATGGAAATCGTGAAGGAACGCCTCAAACGGGAATTCGGCCTGGAGATCCTGGTCACTTCCCCCAACGTGACCTATCGGGTGAAAACCCGGAGCGGGGACCTGGTGGAGATCCACTCCCCCAAGGATTTCCCCAACGACTACAAGGAAGCCTATGAGCCCTTTGTGCATATGCAGATCATCACCCCGGCGGAATACGTGGGAAACGTGATGGAACTCGCCCACAAACGCCGGGGAGTGCAGAAAACCATGAACTACGTGGATGAGCGCACCGTTCTGCTGGAATACGAACTCCCCCTGGCCGAGGTGATCTTCGACTTCTTTGACAAACTCAAAAGCCTCACCCGGGGCTATGCCTCCATGGATTATGAGCCCCTGGATTTCCGGCCGTCCGACCTGGTCCGTCTGGACATCCTTCTCAACGGGGAACCGGTGGAGGCCCTGGCGGTGGTGGTCCACCGGGAGAAAGCCTATTACGTGGGCCGGGAACTGGTCTCCCGCCTCCGGAAGGTGGTGCCCCGCCAGCTCTTTGAGGTGAAGGTGCAGGCCGCCATCGGCAAAAAGGTGATCGCAAGCGAACGGATCCCGCCCCTCCGGAAGGATGTGACCGCCAAATGCTATGGAGGCGACGTGACCCGCAAGCGCAAACTCCTGGAGCGCCAGAAAGAGGGCAAAAAGCGTCTGAAGAAGATCGGGAAGGTGGAGCTTCCCCAGGAAGCCTTCACCGCCATTCTGGAGGTGGAGTCGGGATGAGGAAAAGCGAGGCCCTGCTTCTGCGTGCCCGGCATCTGGAAGAGCGGGGCGAGTGGCTGGAAGCCCTGAAACTCTATCTTCAGGCCGCGGACCTGGCCGAGGAAGAGAAGGCCCCCGTCATCCGGATCACCGCCTATTTCTCCCTGGCCGACTTCCTCTCCGAACGGCTGGGGGAATATTCCTTTGCCCTGAAGGTGCTGGGGAAAATCTATCGGGAAAACATGCCCGGAACCCGGAGTCGCCTGGGCTGGCGGGCCCTCCGGGCGGTGCGGATGATGCGGGACTGGTCCAAACTCCCCGCCTATGCCCGCTACACCCTCCACTACAGCCGGTTTGAACGCCGCCCCGGTTCCCGAATCCGGGCCCTCCGGGAGATCGGTCTGGCCCTTCTCGAGGGGGGATCCAGCGGCGGACTCTATGCCCTGGCCCGAACCCTCCAGCACGGCGTGCGCCTGCGGATGCGGCATCTGGTCCCTCTCCTGCGGGCAGACATGGCCATCGCCCTGGCCCTGGAAGGGCGCACCCGGGAAGCCCACACCATGATGGGGCGGGCCATCTCCCAGGCCCTCCGGCTGGATCACGATCCCCTTCTTGCCGAGGTGTATCTCCGGTATGCCCTTCTCAAACCCCATCCCTGGGAGGAACTCGGCCTGCGGCTGGCCCACCGCCTGCGCAACCGCCGGATGATGGACGAATACCACCATCTGCAGCGAGCCTTCGCCCGGCACCGGGCCGGAATCTGACCCCGTGAAACTCCTGGACCGCTATCTCCTGCGGCGGTTCTATTCCGTGTTCATCGTGGTTCTTGCGGGGATCCTCCTCCTCTATCTCGTGGTCCACTTCTTTGAGCGGATCGACACCTACATTGACAAAAAGGCCCATCCCCGGGATCTCCTGGTGTATTACGCCACGCTGGTGCCCTATCTTTTCGTTCTCCTCCTTCCCATGGGCGAACTTCTGGGTGTGTTCTTTTCCATTGGGGAAATGGCCCGGCGGTTTGAGATTCTGGCCATCCGCAGTGCGGGGGTGTCCACCCTCCGGATCTTCTTTCCCCTTTTTCTGGCCAGTCTTCTCCACACCCTCCTCGCCTTCGGGGTGGCCGACCAGATCACCCCCCGGGCCACCCGGTTCGGGGAAGACTTCAAAAACGAGCGGATTCTGAAGCGAAAAACCCCGCGGTTTCTCAAAGAGGCCCGGGAGGTCTCCTTTTTTGACCGGGCGGGACGCATCTATTATTTCGCCTATCTGGATGCCACGAAAAACTGGGGCCGGGGGGTGATGATCTATGAGATCCAGAACGGACGCCTCCACCGGGTGCTGGTGGCCCGGGAAGGCCGTTTCCAGCCCGATTCGGGCCACTGGCGCCTCTTCGCCGGGACCGTCCAGCACTACGGGGACACATCCTTCGTGGAGCGCTTTCCCGTCCGGGACTTTCCCGAACTCACCATCACCCCCGGGGAGATTCTGAAGCGCCCGGATGAACTGGAGGAACTCACCCTCCGGGAGATCCTGGACGTGATCCGTCTCAAACAGGCCGCGGGCCTGGAACGCCACGCGGAATGGGTGGCCTTCCACATGCGGATCGCCTTTCCCTTTGCCAACGTGATCCTGATGCTCTTTGCCTTTCCTCTCGCTCTGGAAAGCCGGGGGCGGGGACGCTCCTGGGGCTTCGGTGTGTCCCTGATCTTTGCCTTTGTGTACTGGACCCTGCTCCAGACCTCTCAGATCATCGGCCAGACCGGCCGGCTTCCCCCCTTCGTGTCCGCCTGGCTCCCCAACGGCGTGTTCTTCCTGCTGGGGGCGGTGCAGTTCTATCGCATCCACCGGAGGTTCTGATGGTTCGCCTCGCCCTCTGGGGCATGATGGGGACGGGCAAAACCACCGTGGGCCGTCGTCTCGCCTCTTTCCTGGGGCTTCCTTTCGTGGATCTGGACCGGGAGATCGTGCGCCGGACCGGGCGGTCCATCCCCGCCATCTTCCGGGAAGAAGGCGAACCCGCCTTCCGCAGCATCGAAAAGGACGTCCTCCGTTCGGTGCTGGACCGGATGGTAGACGGCGCGGTCCTCAGCCTGGGGGGCGGGACCCTGGTGGCCCCCGAAAACCGGGAAGCCCTGGACCGGGCGGGGTTTTCGGTGGTGGTGCTGGAGGCCCCCCTCTCCGTTCTCCAGAAACGCCTTGCCGGACGGAAAGACCGTCCCCTTCTTCCGAAACTGGAAGAGCTCCTCCACACCCGCCGGCCCCTCTATGCCCGCTATCCCCGGGTGGACGCTTCGGGCCCCCCCGTTCGTACGGGGGCTTCGGTGCTTGCCCGTCTGCGCCTCAAAGACGCCGAGACCGTCACCCGGGATCCCCACCCCGTGGTCCTGGGGGACCTGGAACGTCTTGACGGGATTCTCCTCACCCATCCCCACCTCCACCGCCTCTGGGCGGGGCTTCTCTCCGCTGAAAACGTGATCCTCTATCCCCCGGGAGAGCGGTTCAAATCCCTGCGGGGGGTGGAGCGGATCGCCGCCGAACTGGTCCGTCGGGGGGCGGACCGGCGCACGCCCTTCGTGGTTGCCGGAGGCGGGGTGCTGGGAGATCTGGGCGGGCTGGTCGGGGCGCTGTTTGCCCGGGGCATGCCGGTGGACCTCGTGCCCACCACCCTCCTGGCCGCGGTGGACGCCCACATCGGCGGAAAAACCGGGGTGAACCTCCGGGGGAAAAACCTGCTGGGCGTGGTGCGTTTCCCCCGGACGGTGCATGTGGACCCCCGGTTCTTTTTCTCCCTTCCCCGGGTATACTGGCTGGAAGGGGTGGTGGAACTGCTCAAGGGCCTGGCCCTCACCCGGTCGGATTTTCCGGACCTTGCGGAAGAGGTGGTGCGGGACCTCCGGCAGCCTTCCTATGCCGGTGCGATCCGCTGGGTCCCCCTGGCGGTGGAGGCGAAACTCTCCTTTGTCCGGAAAGACCCGTTTGAGGAGACCGGGGAACGCTTTGCCCTGAATCTGGGGCACACCCTGGGGCACGCCCTGGAGGCGGCGTCGGGTTTCCGGATCCGCCACGGCCATGCGGTGGCCTGGGGAATGGTGGCAGAAGCCCGGCTGGGGGTGGAGCTGGGGATGACCGATCCCGGAATTCCGGAGGTGCTGGAGGATCTCTTCACCCGGCTCGGTGTGCTCCCCGACGCCGACCGGAAGGGGGTTGCCTCCTTTGTCGGCATGGACAAGAAGCGCACCGGAGAGGAGGTGAGCCTTCCCCTCCTCCGGCGGTGGGGGGAACCCGTCCGTGTTCCCGTGTCGGTGGACACCCTCCGTGCGTTTGTTTCTCGGCCGGAAGTTCGGACATTTCCCCCTCCCCCAGCCCCTCCCACCAGGGGAGGGGAGAAAACACCTTGAAACCGTAGGTGGATTTGTACTCCCTCCCCCGTCGAGGGGAGGGTCGGGGTGGGGGGTCAGAACTTTTGTCGAAGGTCAGTTACCCTGGTTGAAAAGTCCGGGATGGGGATGTATGATTTTGCCCGGGAGGTGAGAACATGGGCAAGGTGACCATCCACATGCGAAAATATCTGGAAGAAAGGGTTCGGGACCTGTCGCGAAGGACCGGGATTCCGCTCAGTCAGTTAATCGCGGAGGCCGTGGAGAGGTATTTCCAGACCATCCAGCGGGAGAAAGCCCTTGAAAAGCTAAAAGCCCATGTGGGTTCGCTTCAACATATCAACACGGAAGAAATTCTTGAGGATCTGGAACGTGCATGCAACGATCGCAGAGTTTGACACAGGAATTCTGTGGATTTTGCTCACCGATCCGGATCGAGGGCAGAGAATCATGGATATTCTTGAACATCAGGAAAGGGCTCCTGTGCTTTCTATTTTGAGCATTGCAGAGTTTTACCGTATTGGCTTCCGTCAGGGTGTGCCAAAGAAGAAATTGAAAGAATTTGTGGACACAATTTCTCTGATTTTTCACATCGTGAAGATGGAGGATGGTGCTCTGGCTCAACGGGCCGCAGCCACATCTCACTCGTTACAGATACCCCTGATGGACGCACTAATTCTGGAGAGTCTCATTTATGGGGGAGCAACCGAGATCTATACCACGGACCGGGATCTTCTCAGGGCATCGAGGCGAGGGCTCCAAATCCAAATCATGTAGACTTTATGCTTCCCATGTTTCCGGGAAAGAAAAGAGATCGCTCGTTTCTTCATCCATGCCCTCTCCTGAAAAATGGGTGGATCACTCTATCCGCCTGTCCAGTGCCTGCGCCGCGATGGTTTTCTATCGGAAAAGCCATAAGGAAAAGGATTAGCTCCCATGCCCCGTAAGCGCATTCGGGACCTTCCCGCCTTCAAACGCCCCCGGGAGAAACTGGTGGAGCGGGGTCCGGAAGCCCTGTCCACGGAGGAACTCCTGGCGGTGCTCCTCCGAACGGGCGTGAAGGGGAAAAGTGCCCTGGACCTCGCCCGGACCATCGTGGAGAAGGCGGGCCCCGATCTTCCCCGGTGGCGGGTGGAGGACTTTGCACAAATCCCCGGCGTGGGAGAGACCAAGGCCGCCCAGATCGTGGCGGCCTTTGAACTCGCCCGTCGGTTCCAGGGGGTCCGTCCCCGCATCCTGAAACCCGAAGACGCCCTGCCCTATGTGTTCCACATCGCAAAGCGGAAGCAGGAGCACGTCCTGTGTCTCACGCTGAACGGAGCCCATGAGGTGCTGAACGTCCACGAAATCTCCCGGGGACTCCTGAACACCTCCCCCATCCACCCCCGGGAGGTGTTCGCCCCGGCCATCGCGGATCGGGCAGCAGCCATCATCCTGGCCCACAACCACCCCTCGGGGAGCCTCACCCCTTCCCGGGAGGACCTGGCCATCACCCGCCAGATGGTGGAGGCCGGAAAACTCCTGGATATCAAAGTGCTGGATCATATCATCGTGACCGCGGAGGGCTGGATCTCCTTCCGGGAACAGGGCTATCCCCCGTTCAACGCGTGAACGAATTTTTGATGGGACATCCAGACCTTGACAACCCCACATGCGCCGGGTATAATTGGGGCGATGGGCGATCACACCCGGCGTGAGGTCAGGAACAGGGACGAGGGCGTGTCCCATCGGACTTCTGTCGCACCGGATCACGAACCCCCCGGGAGGAACCCCGGGCTCCCGCTGGAAGAAATCCGCACCAGACTGCGGGCACTCCTTCCTTCGCTGCGAGAAAAATACGGTGTCCACTCCCTTGAAATTTTCGGATCATATGTGCGTGGAGAAGCAGGACCGCAAAGTGATCTTGACCTCCTGGTTACGTTTGAATCTGCCCCCACGCTATTCCAATTGATCGCCCTGGAGCTCTTTCTCAGCGAAACACTGGGAGTGAAGGTGGACCTTGTGATGAAAGAAAACCTCAAACCGGAACTCCGTGAATCCATCTTGCGCGAGGCGCAGGAAGTATGAGCAAGCAGCGCAACTTCAGGACCTACATACGAGACATGCTGGCAGGCGCTCAAAAAGCACTGAATTTCGTTGAGGGGATGGACTATGCGGCGTTTGAGGCAGACGAGAAAACCCAATTTGCGGTGATCAGGGCACTGGAAATCATCGGAGAAGCAGCCAAAAAAGTGCCCCAGGAATGGAAAGAACGTCACGCCGAGGTACCCTGGCGAGTAATTGCCGGAATGCGGGACAAGCTGATTCACGATTATGCTGGGGTGAATCTTAAGGTTGTATGGCGCACACTCCAGGAAGACCTTCCCGGTTTGATAGAAGCCCTGGAGAGAATGCTGGATGAACTCAACCACTGAAGCGGGGTGTTGTGCGTATATCCCGCAGACGTGGTTTTGCCGCGCGCCAATGTCGGAGGAATTTCGGGTGATGTTGGCTTCGCCAGCGGTGGTAACAGGACGGCGACGCCGCGCCGCTGACGCTGTTGTTGGACGCAATGGAACCATGGAGGCAAGTAATGCACAAAATTGATACAACACAGATGGTACCTTTCACAATCCACGAACTGAAAATTTTTGCTCCTGCCCGGGTGAATGGTCACGACACATTGGCTCAATTGGATACGGCTGCGACATTTGCGACTGTATCGCCAACGGTGGCAAGCGGATTGACACGAGAAGGAAAGGTTACAGTGCGCAGTGCATTTGGGGATCGAGACTTTGAGATGGTTTCTGTGGATATTGAGTTTATAGGGCTCACCTTGTCAAAGGTACGGGCACGAGTGTACAAAGACGAGGGCGTGCTTCCCTTTGAGGCCGATATCGTGTTAAGCGGGCAAGAATTGTTTGGTCAAGGGGTGATTTACGATTTCCGTCTTCTGGGGTGTTTGCCCTGTGAGAGAATTGAAGGCACAGGTTGGGAAAGAGTAGCGGCAGAGTTTCTCGAGAACGGCTTGTGTATCATAAAGATGGAGGCAGCGGGGAAGTCGGTCAATGCCCTGTTTGACACTGGGGCCGGGATATCGCTGATCAATCATGCTCGTGTCAAGGGAAATGACCTTCAAGCGGAGGCGGGGTATGAAATGGAGGTCAGAGATGCTACCGGTGCTCAACACATGCAGGTCATTCACTCGTATAGCGGATTACGGATGGGAGAGATTGAAATCCCCTCATTTGATGGAATTCCCGTGAACTTGAGCAATGTGGAGGAAGCAGTGCAACGACGGATAGATATCGTTTTTGGAGCAAATGCTATGCTAAAGAGTGGTTTGCGGTGGTGGTTTCATAAGCGGGAAGGGGAGGTGTTCGTTCTTGCGTAATTGCCCCACCCTGCGTGCAGCGGACGCGGCTGCGCCTGGCGCCAATGTCGGCGGCATTTCGGGCGATGTTGGCTTCGCCCATGGTGGTGGAAGGACGGCGACGCCGCGCCGCTGACGCCATGGTTAGGCTTATTGTACCTATGGGAGGAAAGGGATGGGCCTTTCAGATGAACACGTCAGGAGCTTTAACTTACCATCTCCTCGTAACCCTTTGCTCGAGAGAGCTCATCTGATACTGCAGTATACGCATGATTCTACTCGCGCATTGTTAGATGCTTTGCGAAAGGTAAGAAAGGAAAGGAAAGCTGGTCGTGGTGCATTGACTGATGAGGAGCAAGACCTTTTACGTGCCATGCTGGTGATGGCAGCCTCTGGCCTGGATGCCATGACAAAAGAAATTTTGCGGAGTGTACTTCCGTCTTTGTGCAAAAAGGAAAGGGAAGCGAGGTCTTCTTTTCAGAAGTTTGTTGAAAGGAGATTAAAAGGGGATAACAGTGAGAAGTTTTTGGCCCTTATACTAACGGCCGAGAACGTCCAAGAAGGTTTGATAGAACAGTATGTTGAAGAATTAACAAAGAATAGCTTGCAATCTGTAGAAGCATTGTCAAAAGCAGTAGATGCACTTGGGTTGTCTGGAGTGTTTGACCAAGAAAATGTGGGGCGCGATGATCTTCAAAGGATCTTTAGTGAACGAAACAGAATAATTCATGAATTGGATATCGATTTTGAGGCTCCCCGACGAAATCGTAGAAGTAGACGGATAGGCCACACAGTGCAGGATGCTAACAGGTTACTTGTAGTTGCGGAGAGAATTTACGAGAAGAGTAGGAAGAAATTAGAGGAATTGGCGGAAGTCCCTTAAGACATGCCTTTTCTGCCTACCCAACCCTGTGTCCTGCGGATACGTCTGCACCATGCCCGAAAGCCGCGGGATTAATGCCTGAAAAACACGCGCAGGTGACCATGGAAAGACAGTGACGCTGCACCGCTGGTGCCATCAACAGGAGGACACCCATGCAATTCACCATCTGCGTGCCCCATGTTTCCGACATGGAAAAGGCTCTGGCCTTTTATCGAGATACGCTGGAGCTTCCCCTGCGGTACACCTCGGAAGCCTGTGTGGAGTTCGACCTTGCGCCGGCCACGCTGGCCCTACACCCTACCGACCACCCTGAAGCGAACACTCGTGGAGTCGGGCTCTTCCTCGTGGTAGACAATGTGGACGCCTTTGCCGCCCAATTGCAAGAAAAAGGCCTGACGCCTATCCAACCCCTGACTGACCAGGAGTTCGGTTCCCGCACGGTTATGTATATGGATCCCTTTCACAACGGTCACACCGGCGATCCGGGACAAAACGGGATCACGATGTGAAAGAACGCCTGATCAGCAAGTCGGAAGCCCGCCGATTTCTCCTGGCGTATCACGGATTGTGGCCGCCGAGGGCGCTGCAGGGTCAGCAGGGAATCCTGGCCTTCCTGCGCAGGGTTGGCTGTGTTCAGTTTGACCCGGTGGACGTGGTGGGGAGAAATCCTGATCTCGTGCTTCAGTCTCGTGTTCGTGATTACCGCCCGGCCATGCTGGAAGAATTGCTTTATGGTTCACGTCAATTGTTTGACGGCTGGGACAAACAGGCGTCCATTTATCTCCGCGAAGACTGGCCCTATTTCGCTCCACAACGAAGGGCTTTCGAGGAGCGCTTTCAGCAGCAGGAGAGAAAGATTCACCAGTTCACTGACGAGATCCTGCGCCGCATCAAGGCCGAAGGACCGCTCAGTTCGCTGGACTTCAAAAGCACAATCAGGGTCGAGGAGGGCTGGGGGCGGACCCGGGCCGTTCGTATCACGCTGGAAGCACTCTACCAGACAGGGAAACTCGGCATTCATCATCGAAAGGGTCATCGGCGTTATTTCGACCTCATCGAACGATTGTTGCCGGAAGAATTCTTGTCCGCTCCCGACCCCCATGTGGATGAGCACGCCTACCACGACTGGCATGTCCTGCGACGTGTGGGAAGCATGGGACTTGCTGCCCCCAACGCGGGCGAGCACTGGTCGGGTATTGTCGGTGCCCAAAGCCGCGAGCGGAGGGAAGCGCTTGCCCGATTGGTGAAGCACCATCGACTCGTTCCGGTGAAAGTGCAGGGGATCAGCCGGTGGACGTTTTATATGCGTACGACCGACCTGCCCCTGCTGGAGCGGGTTCAGCAGCAGACACCCCCGGAGCCCCAGGTCGCGTTTCTCGCACCGCTGGATAACCTGTTGTGGAACAGGAAAATGATCGCGGCGCTGTTCGATTTTGAGTATGTGTGGGAAGCCTATGTCCCCAAAAGCCGCCGGCGATATGGACATTATACGCTTCCTGTCCTTTATGGCGAACATTTCGTGGCGCGTCTCGAATTTCAGTTTGACAAGAAGACCCGCTCTCTGCGGGTCAGACACTGGTGGTGGGAGCCAGACATCAAACCCTCCGCCCCCATGCGAACAGCCTTCGTGCATGCTCTGGAAGCGTTCGCCAAATACCTTGGCGCCCAGGATGTTCATCCCATTTCCACATTTCTGTAGCGACTCTGGTGTGAAACCTGTAATCCAGCGGACACTGCCCACACACCCGTGTTGCCCGAACAGAAGAGCAGCTTTTCATCCCCACCCCATCAGGGGCTTCCTCTATCCGGGGTTACCCGCTCTCCTCACGGCATGTGGGTGGGGGAGAGGACCCACACCTCCGTGGATTCAGGAAGATCGCCCTCCGACAGGGTGACCTTCCCTTCCGGATAGCGTTTCACCGGAACGCCGTGCTCTTCGGCGATCTTCAGAAAAGCCTCCACCCCCGCAATGGGGAAGTCCACGGCGGGCGTTTTGTAGTGCATGGGGATCACCACCTTCGGCTGGAGGGCTTCCACCACCTGCCAGGCCTCTTTCGCGTCAATGGTGAAGTGCCCGCCCACCGGCACAAGAAGCACCGCAACTGGACGGAGCTCCTTCACCTGATGTTCCGGAAGAAGATGGCCCAGGTCGCCCAGGTGGACCACCCGGAGGCCCTCCGCATCCAGCGCAAACACGATGTTGGGTCCCCGCTCTTTGCCCTGCGACTTATCGTGGAAGGTGGAAAACCCGATCACGTGAATGCCGTCCACCGTGTGTTCACCCGGTGTGTCCACGACGTTGGGATTCCCCGGAACCTCGTTCACCCCGTCATGATCGGCGTGGTGATGGCTCACCAGGGCCACATCGGCCGGGGTGGTGAGGGCGCGATATTTGAGGGCCCCTCCGAAGGCGTTGGGCCGGTAGGGGTCCATCACCACCACCTTCCCGGACGCCAGGGTGATGATGAAACAGGCATGGCCCACAAATTCAATGGTCATGGCACACCTCCTGTTCAGCGGAGAATCACGATCCGTTCACGCTCCCTCCAGTTCCTCCCCTCCACCTGAAGCACATACACACCCGGTCTCAACGCAAGGGGAAAGCGCACCCCTTCGGGTCGAAGGATCAGATGGGTCCTGCCCACAGCGCGCCCCAGCATATCCCAGACCTGGATGCGCACCGCTTCCTGTCCGGAAAGATACAGCCGGGGACCATTCATCCTGAGGCGCACCCTTCTTCTTTGCGCTCGCGTTTCCTCCACCCCCACCCCGATCTGCCAGTGCCGTGTGTCCTGGAGACCATCCAGACCGCCCCACACGGGAGGCGCAAGTTCAGGGTGAAGGGGATCCGTTCCCGATCCTGCATAAAAAGCCCGGAGTCCCAGCCCCACGAGCTGATGGAGTCCGAGGAGAAATCCCGTGTTCCAGACGGTGTCTTCCATCCCCACAAACCCGCCTCCCACCGCTTCCATCACCACGAACCGGAGGGTGTCCCCGGCTGCAAGATCAAAGGGTCCCGCCGAATGGTGGAAGCGGTGGTCGTAAGCCCCGAAATCAAAATAGGCCGGGTCAGGGGCGATGCGAAACCCTCCCCGGGGCTCCCAGATTCCTCGCATCATCTGGTAGACCACGGTGTCCGTGACTGGATCATTAACCCACGTCCACCACTGGTGGGCAAGGGGGCGGATCATCCGCCGACCTGCCCACACCGAATCCGACGGTGAGGGGGGCGCCCACAGGAGGGCGAACCCCACCGCACCGCTTCGTCCCCCTTCCAGCGAATCCCCTTCGGGTGTCAGGGGGTCATCGCCGTCCAGAATGATGGACACGTTCACAGGGATGAGATACCCCACCACCGTCACCGGCGTTCCGTTCCGGTTCACCACAAACGTATCCCCTTCCCCGGGGAGCACAAACTCGTCTGGATCATCCCCCCAGATGAGAAGGTGATCGGGGACGCCATCGGGTCCGGGATACGCCGTGTCTCCCAGAATCGTCCATTCGTCCTTCGGCGTGAAGGGCGAATCCCGCCACCCTTCATAGGTGACCCAGTCATCCCTCTGGGGCATGTTCAGATCGATCCCGCTCACGTCGGCGTCCATCGTCCATCCCACCACCACGTCCCGGAGGGTGTCGGGGCAAGAGGGCAGGGTGCATTCGGCAGGATCGTAAAAGACGAAGTATTCGTGGAAGTAGATCTGGCTCAGGGGCCCCTCACTCCAGTGAAGGGTGCGCATCCAGACGCCGATTCCCGTTCGATAGGGTCCCGGGTTGTATGGATTGTCGGCAAAGTCGTCAAAGGCCACCACCAGGTCATGGGGGCTTTTGCCAGGTCCTTCATAGGGGATGGTATCGGAGGGCCATCCCCACCGGGCAGGATCGGATGGCCCCCATCGCCAGTCGTTGTATTCGCAGTTCACCACCTGGAGAAAAGGTTCACCCACGGAGATCAGGAACCTCCCTTCCCAGAGGTGATAGTTGTTGAAGGACTGCGAGTCTCCCGGCCAGGTGAGGGAAGGAAGGACGCTGTTGGGGTCCCCCAGCGAGCAGTCATTGGACACCGTGTGGGCCACCTGGCCCCCGTAGATGGGTACCTTTGCCCGTGGAGGGCGGGCGGCAAAGAGAACCAGGGCAAAGAGAACGGTCATGGCCTTCCTCCTGTCAGGGGATCAGAACTTTCCAGACGCCCCGGGGCTGCTGCATCCGCACCACATACACACCCGGTCGAAGATCCACCCGCATCCCCGGCACACCCCGGGAAGAAAACCACACCTTCCGCCCGAGAAGGTCCCGAACCTCCACAGATCCCCTTCCCTGAAGCACCATGCCCCCTGGAAGAATCCGGAAGGGCAGGGCTTTTACCGTCTTCTGCTCCTGCACGCCCACACCGGAGAGCACCCACACCCACACCTGCCGGTCATCCCGAACCCGAACCTTGCCCGCCCGTGCACGGATCTCGGTGGGGAAACGCCCGGCAGGGAGAGGTAGTGCGCTTTCGTAGGAAAGATCCGGGACACGGAGAATGGCAACCTCCTCCGGAGGATCCAGGGCAAAGACATGACCCCCCTCCAGGGCCACATCCACCGGTGCGGAAAGGGGGAAGGAGGCGAGGTTCACAAGGCCCGTATCGTAGAGGGCCACACCCGCATAGGTGACCACCACGACATAGGAGGATTCCGCATCCACGCCCAGAAGGTCGGTTCCGGTGGTGATCCAGGAGGCCTGTGGCGATGCGGGATCGCGCCAGTCGATCCGAAAGAGGGTGTCCCCGCAGATCCCATAGGTGAAGGGCGGATCGTGGGCAAAATCACGGACATTGCAGGGGGCCGTGGCGTTGCCCGACAGAGAAAGGGTGGAAAGGTCCACGAGGTACAGGGTGGAACCGATGTTGCGTTTCACCACCGCCTGAGTCTGCTTGCCCCGGATCTGACCGGGCCTGATCCGGGATGACCAGATTTCCTGGGGGCTGGTGGGGTCCGAGATGTCCCACACGCGAAAATACAACAGATCTGCCGTTGCAAGATAGGCCCCGTTCCCGTAAACATAGACATCCCGGTAGAACGTGTCCGTTGGAGGAGGGGGAAGCCGGTAAAAAGGAGGGTTTTCGAGCGAGTCGTTCACAAGCAAAACTCCCCAGGATTTCACAGAAAACACCAGCGTGTTTTCCGCATCCATCGCAACGACCCGGGGAGACCGCAGGGCGTGTCCGGCGGTCGTTCCCACACATCCTCCCGACGCCGCCGCCAGCGTGTCCCCCAGAAACCCCATCACATCCGGCCGAACGGGAAGCGCAACATCGCCCATTCTGCACTGAAAAAGGTCCTCGAGAGGGATGCCCCCTATCTGAGGAAAGGGTACAGTATCCGCTTGATATAGGTCCGCACGTCCTCTGGAACCCCTCAGCACGGCAAGCTTGTTTCCTCGCGGAACCATGGAAAGAACGAAATCATTACCGCCAAACATTCTCATTCCCCGGAGAAAGGACCGGTCGCTCAGGCGAAATACGGCCACGCTGTCTGGCCAGAATGCGGCAAACAGAAGGGTATCCCCCACCGCAACACGCCGGGGTCGGAAGGACGGGTCCAGGCTCCAGCCTGCAGGATTCCCCCGGGGAAGCACCACCAGTCCCGAATCGGTGGCCACATAGAGCGACTCCGAAGTCACCGCCACATCCCGGATCCGGGAAGGCAGTGCAAGGGGGCCCAGGGGCATGAGGCCGGGCAGAGAAAACCGCAGGAGTTCGGATCCCATGGGAAGCCAGAGGGTGTCGGAGGTTGACAGCAGAAGAGCCCGGAGGGGATCCTCTGAAGGCGGAAGAGGAAAAGAAGCCGTCCAGTTGAGAACGGGATAGGTGCTCACGTCGGCCACGTACAGGGCGGGTTCATCGGTGAAAAGGACAAGGTAGGGATCGTGCCAAAGGAGGTCCACGGGTTTGCCCGTTCCGGGAAGGGGATAAAACCGCACCGGATCCACCAGGGTGTCCCGGAGGGTGTCCGCCCAGAGGGTCCGGTCCGTCGCTGCCCAGAGCACGCGACGCACGGTATCCACCTCCAGGGTGCGAAAGGGCGTGATGGAAAAATCGTACGCCAGGGCCAGGACCATCCCTATGAGGCCCATTCCCTCACCTCCTGCTTAAGGGACTGAACCGCCGGCCGGTCTCAAGGTCCAGAAACGTCCCCCGCCCCAGATAAAGGGCGGGGTCCATGGCTTCCACCACCAGGCCCCCCTCTTCGTCCAGCACCCCCGCGGTGTGAAACCCGTCCACCACTTCCCCCACCACAATCTCATGGTCTCCGGCAGGATAGCGTGCCTGGATGCGGCATTCCACCACCGCATAGGCTCCCCGGATCCAGAACCCCTCCACCGTTCGGGCCGGGGCGACGGGAAGATGAAACTGCTGGATTTTGTCCACCTCCCGTCCGCTCACCCGCCCCGTGCGCATAATCCAGTCCGCATGACGGAGGGGAAAGAACTGGATCACGAACGCGTCGGTTTTCTGGAGGAGTTCGTGGGTATACCGGGCATAGCCCACCGCCACCGCCCACATGGGAGGCTCGTGGGAGACCGGCATGTGCCAGCCCGCCGGCATCACGTTTCTCCGTCCCCCGGCTTCCACCGTGATGACCGCCACCACCCCCGGATAGGTGAATCGCAGAAGGCCCGCGAGTTCCTCCGGAGGTCGGGCCGCGGAAACCTGGACGTCTGTGGTGGGCTTCGTCTCACGGGCGGGGCGTTTTTTCCGCTTTTTCCGGGCCATCCTTCACTCCGGTTTCCGGGCCACCACCACCATCCGTTTCGCCGTGTGGTCATAGGGCGTTCGGGCCAGACTCCCATACACCGCGATGTCCTCAAACCCCGCATCCTCCAGCATATCCCGGAGTTCCCGGGCAGAGTAGAGACGAAGCCGAAAGGTGTATTCTCTGCGCTGTCCCTCCGGAGTGACCACGATCCAGCGGGTTCGTGCCCCCTCAAATCCGTTTTCGATCACCACGTCCTCAAGAAGCAGCGTGCCGTTTCCCTCATACCAGGTGGAAACGGCCGGACAGGTGCGGGCGAACACCTCTTTGCCTTTCATCTCCAGGAGCAATCTCCCGCCGGGGACAAGGGAGGCCCACAGGTTGTCCAGCACCCTCCGGTCCTCCTCCCGGGTTTCAAAAAAGCCGAAGGAGGTGAAGAAAAGAAAGGCACCGTCAAAGGCTTCTTCCCGGCGGAAGGCCCGCATGTCGGCCACCCCCCATTCGATGGCAAGCCCCTTTTCTTCGGCCCTGCGTCGACCTTCCTCCACATAGGCCTCCACCAGATCCACAGCCGTGACCTGGAAGCCCCGGCGGGCGAGCTCCAGGCTGTGCCGACCCACCCCGCAGGCCAGGTCCAGCACCCGCGCCGGTGGTCGAAGACCCAGAAGGTCCACGATGGCACCGGCTTCCTCCTTCCCCTGCTGGACTCGATCTTCGCTGAACAGAACCGGGCGAACCACCTCCCAGAAGGCCCTGTCTTCAAACCATGGGCCCTTCATGCCAGATACCAGTCCCTTCGATCCAGCATGCGATATTGCAGGGCTTCAGCCACGTGGGGCGTCTCGATTTGATCGCTTCCCGCCAGGTCCGCAATGGTCCGGGCCACTTTCAGGATCCGTCCATAGGCCCGGGCCGAAAACCCCAGCCGCTCCACCGCCTGAAAGAGAAACTGTTCGGTCTCGGGGGGCATCCGGACAAACTGTTTGATCTCCCGGGTGCCCATCTGGGCGTTGGCGTACATCCCTGGACGGTTCTTGAACCGGGCCAGCTGACGCATCCGGGCCTCCACCACCCGCTCCCGGATCACTTCCGAAGGCTCCCCGTCCTCCTTGCGACGGAGTTCCTCCACGGGCAGGGCGGGGACCTCAATATGCAGGTCAATCCGGTCCATGAGGGGACCGGAGATCCGGGCGTGATAGCGGTGGATCTGACCGGGCGTGCAGGTGCATTCCTTCACGGGATCGGTGAGATAACCGCAGGGACAGGGGTTCATGGCGGCCACCAGGGTGAACCGGGCGGGATACTGCACCGTCATTCTCGCCCGGGTGATGGTCACAAAACCGTCTTCCATGGGCTGGCGAAGGACTTCCAGCACGTTCCGGGAAAACTCCGGGAGTTCGTCCAGAAAGAGCACGCCGTGATGGGCTAGGCTCACCTCACCGGGTCGGGGAACGCTCCCTCCCCCGATGAGGCCCACGCTGGAAATGGTGTGGTGGGGCGCCCGGAAGGGACGGACGGCCACGAGCGGTCCCCGAAGGAGTCCCGCCACGGAATGGATCTTCGTGACCTCCAGGGCTTCCTCCAGGGTGAGGGGCGGAAGGATGGTGGGGAGTCTCCGGGCCAGCATGGTTTTGCCCGATCCCGGTGGGCCCACCATCAGCACGTTATGCCCGCCCGCCGCCGCGATCTCCAGGGCCCGCTTGGCGTGGAGCTGACCCTTGACCTCGGCAAAATCCACATCGTATTGCGCGGCCTCGGAAAACAGGGCATTCAGGTCCACCCGGACCGGTTCGGCCTCCTTCTCCCCCTGAAGGAAGTCCACCACGTCCGAAAGGTGATCAAAGCCAAACACCGTGGCCTGCTGGACCAGGGCGCCTTCGGGGGCCACGCGGCTGGGGGCCACCAGGGCATCCACCCGGTCGGCCAGTGTCAGGGTGATGGGGAGCATCCCCCGGACGGGCCGGAGACGCCCGTCCAGAGCGAGCTCCCCCACAAAGGCATGCCGGGATAGCGCGTCCTCGGGCAGGATGCCAAGGGCCGCGAGGATCCCCAGGGCGATGGGCAGGTCAAAGCCCGAGCCTTCTTTGCGCATGTCCGCCGGTGCCAGGTTCACCGTGATGCGCTTCATTGGAAGGCTGAACCCCGCGTTTTTCAGCGCAGCCAGCACCCGCTCTTTGCTTTCCTTCACCGCCCCTTCCGGAAGGCCTACAATCGTAAAGTTGGGAAGCCCCTGAGAAAGGTCCACCTCCACCGTCACGGGGATGCCATCCACCCCCTGCACCGTCGCAGAAAGCACCCGGGCATACATGATCAGGACTCGTCCGGAAGTCCCCCGTATCGCTCCATGGGGATCACCAGGTTGTGCTTTCGAGCTGTTTCGATGGCAATCTCATAACCCGCATCCGCATGCCGGATGACCCCGATGCCCGGATCGTTGGTCAGTACCCGCTCCAGGCGCACGTCCATCTCCTTCGTGCCGTCCGCCACGATCACCATGCCGGCATGGAGGGAATAGCCGATGCCCACCCCGCCTCCGTGGTGGAAGCTCACCCAGGAGGCCCCGCTTGCCACGTTGAGCATGGCGTTCAGAATGGGCCAGTCCGCAACGGCGTCCGAGCCGTCCTTCATGGCTTCCGTTTCCCGATAGGGGGAGGCCACCGATCCGGTGTCGTGGTGATCCCGCCCGATCACGATGGGAGCGTCCAGTTCACCCTTGCGCACCATCTCGTTGATGGCGAGTCCGAACTCCGCCCGTTCCCCCTGGCCGAGCCAGCAGATCCGCGCGGGAAGGCCCTGCCACTTCACCTTCTTCTGGGCAAGTTCGATCCACTTCCGGAGGTGGTCGTCGTGGGGGAAAAGCTCCAGCACCTTCCGGTCCGTTTTGAAAATGTCTTCCGGATTCCCGGAGAGGGCCACCCACCGGAAGGGTCCCTTCCCCTGGGCGAAAAGGTCCCGGATAAAGGCGGGCACATACCCCTGGATCTCAAAGGCGTCCGACACACCGTTGTCATAGGCCAGCCGGCGGAGGTTGTTGCCGTATTCAAACGTCACCGTGCCGTCCCGGAGATAGGCGAGCATGGCCTCCACATGACGGGCCGCGGATTCACCCACCGCCCGGAGATATCCCTGAGGGTCTTTCTTCCGGAATTCTTCCGCTTCTTCCACGGAGTAGCCGGAGGGGATGTAGCCGTTCAGGGGGTCATGGGCAGCGGTCTGGTCGGTGAGCACGTCGATTTTCACGCCCCGCCGGTGCATTTCGGGGAGCACATCCGCGATGTTCCCGAGAAGCCCGATGGAGAGAGGTTCTCCCTTGCGCAGGGCCTCGTCGGCAAGCCGTAGGGCTTCGTCCAGGGAATCGGCCCGGGTGTCCAGATAACCGTGCTTGATCCGTCGCTCAATGGCCCAGGGGTTCACCTCCACCGCGATCATCACCCCGTCGTTCAGGGTGGCCGCCAGAGGCTGGGCGCCCCCCATTTCCCCCAGACCCGCGGTGACCACCAGTTTGCCCCGGAGGGTGCCGCCGAAATGTTTGAGGGCTGCCGCATAGAAAGTTTCATAGGTCCCCTGGAGGATGCCCTGGGTGCCGATGTAGATCCAGGAGCCTGCCGTCATCTGGCCATACATGATGAGGCCCCGCTCCTCCAGTTCCCGGAAATAGTCCCAGGTGGCCCATTTGGGGACCAGGTTGCTGTTGGCGATGAGCACCCGGGGCGCCCATTCGTGGGTTTTGAAGATGCCCACCGGCTTGCCGGACTGCACCAGAAGGGTCTCGTCGGGTTCCAGTTCATCCAGGGCGCGGACAATCGCCCAGAAGGCCTCCCAGTTCCGGGCGGCCCGCCCGGTCCCTCCATACACGATGAGGTGGGCCGGGTCTTTGGCCACCTCGGGGTCCAGGTTGTTCATGAGCATCCGTTTGGCGGCCTCCGCATGCCAGGTTCTCGCGGTTTTCTCCCGGCCGCGGGGCGCCCGAATTTCATAGCGGACGGCCATGGATCATCCTCCTTTTGTCAAATTAACGAAACGTGCGGGCCACGTCCACCACCCGGAACCGGAGATCCCCCAGTGGGGTGGAGACGTGGGCAAACCCCTCCACTTTCAATCGGGCCGATTTTTCCCGGATGGCCCGGGCCAGGCCTGAGGAAAGGCGGGTCCAGGGGACAAACACGTCCAGGGAAAGATCCGCGCTTTTCCGGGGCTCCACCGCGAGCGGTTCGCTGGTTTCGCCCGTGGCGATCCGGACGTCGTTGCCATAGAGGTCAAAGGAGAACCGGTCCAGCACCGCCCGGACGGCGTTGGGGTTGTAGGCCGAAAAAGAAAGGCGCAAACGGGCCCCGGAGAGGGAAACCTCCTGAAGAGTGGCGGATGTGAAGGTAATCCGGAGATCGCGAACGGCGAGACGTTCCCGGAAGGCCGTGCAGGAAAGAAGCACCCCTCCTGAAAGAAGCAACACCGGAAGCATGCGTTTCATGTTATGATGCTATGCCGGGAAGGACGGACCTTCAAGGTGGGGGGCACTCCTCCAACCCGAACCCTTGATGGGCCGGAGCGGAGGCGGTATACTTATTCCGGAACCCGAAAAAACCGAAGGGGGTGAGTTGCATGACGGGTGTCCGGCTGAGGGACGGTGAGTCCTTTGACAGCCTGATGAAGCGCTTCCGGAAGGCCGTGGCGCGGGATGGCATTCTGCAGGAGGTGAAGCGCAAGTCCGTGTATGAGAAGCCTTCCGAACGGAGGAAGCGCGAGGAGCTTGCCGCACGGCGTCGGCTCCTGCGCAAACTTCGGCGCGAACGTGAACTTGCCTGAGGTCCTGGAACGCCTGGATGTTCCTCTCTGGATGAAGGACATCCAGGCGTTTGCTTTTTCGGAACGGGCCCGGCGGGATCTCGTCTCCTGGCTGCTGGATCCCGGGAAACGGGCCGAACGGGAAGAGCTTTTCCGGTCTTTCCAGGGGGTGGAGGACCTTCCCCCCTTCCACACCGTCCCGGATGTGGCCGGGATTCTGGACGAAGCCCGGAAAGAGAAGGTGCTCCCAGGCCAGGCCCTTCGCACCCTGGGCGTGTTCCTCTATGAATACGAAAAGCTCTTTGAGCGGATGATCTCCACCCCTCTTGCAGACCTGTTTCCCGATCCCCTTCCCCTCCGGGTGCTCCGGCGCACCCTGATGGAGAGTTTCCTTGACGACGGAAGCATCAACGAGCGAACCTATCCCGAAATCCGGAGGCTCCGGGAAAAGGCCCGGAAGGAGGAACAGGAACTCCTTGCCCGGCTCGAAGCCCTGCTGGACCGGTATGCCTCCCGGGGATGGGTTCGGGAACGGTTCGTCACCCAGCGAAACGGACGGTATGTGATTCCCGTGGCCTCCCACGTCTCCCCTCCCGGGGTGGTGCACGCCCTGTCCAACCGGGAAGCCACCCTTTTCGTGGAGCCCTTTGAGGTGGTGGACCTTCAGAACGCATGGATCCGGACCCGGGAGACCCTCCGGGAGGAAGAGCAGCGCATCCTGCAGGAGCGCTCCCGCGATGTTCACCGGGCCCTCCCCCTCCTTCTGAAGATCCACGAGGTGCTGGTGCAGGCGGAGCGGGTGAGCGTGCTGGTGCGCTATGCCCGGGAGCGGGGCGCCGTCTGGCCCGAGGAGGCGTCTTCCTGGGATCTTCAGGAGGTGCGCCATCCGGTCCTCCTGGTCCTCCAGGAGACCGTGGTGCCTTTCAGCCTGTCGGGGAAAGACGTTCAGGGCGTGGTGATTTCGGGTCCCAACGCGGGCGGGAAGACCGCCGTTCTCAAAACGGTGGGCCTGGCCGCCCTGGCCATCCGCCTGGGCATCCCCTTCCCGGGGAAACGGGTGGCCGGTCCGGTGTTTCAGGAGATCTGGACCATTGGCTTTGAAGACCCGCAGAACATCGCCTTCGGGGCCTCCAGTTTCACCGGGATTGCCCGGGAGATCCGGGAGGTGCTGGAACATGTGGCCCCCCCGGCGCTGGTCCTTCTGGATGAACCCTTTGCGGCCACGGATCCCCAGGAAGGCTCGGCCCTGGCCTATGCGGTGACCCGTTCTCTGCTGGATCGGGGCGCCCAGGTGTGGATCACCACCCACCTCTCACCCCTCAAGATCCTCCTCGGTCGGGACCCCCGGGTGATCCAGGCTGCCATGCAATTTGACGAAATCACCGGAAAACCCCTGTATGAAGTGGCCTGGGGCGAGATGGGTGCATCCCACGCCCTGGAAATCCTGGAACGGGAAGGCTTCCCCCCGGACATCCTGGAGGAGGCCCGGCGGGCCCTGGTGGCCATTGACGAGGAGATCGGGCGCCTCCGGGAGGAGATCCACCGGAAAGCCGAAGAGGCCCGGCGGATGCTGGAGGAGGCCGAGGCCACCCTCCAGCGGGCCCGGAGCCAGGCCGAAGAGATTGTGAGCCGGGCCCGGGATCAGGCCTACGCCCGCCTGGAAAAAGCGGATCGTACCGTGCAGAAGGCCCTGAAGGCCCTCCAGAAAGAACTCCGGACCCGGGAGGACCTGGAGCGCCTCCGGAAGGTGCGGAGAACCCTTCGGGAGGAAAAGCAGGAGTCCCTGGCCGTGGAGGAAGGGGAGGCGGTGGAACGTCCCGAAGTGGGACAGATCTACGCCGTCCGGGGATTCGGGCTGAGGGGGCGTCTTGTGGAGGTCCGGGGACGACGAGCCATTCTGGATGTGAACGGTCAGCGCATGGAAGTCGCGCTGGAGCTTTTGCGCACCGTACCCGCCTGAGGTTCCCGGGAGTTACCCATGGCGATGCAGGACCTGTATGAACGGATCCTGGAGCGAATCTCGCCTCTTGAGGTGTATGGGGAGTTTGTCCGGCTGCGCCGGTCGGGCAAGTCCTATGTGGGTCTGTGTCCCTTCCATGCGGAGGACACCCCTTCCTTTCATGTGGACCCGCAGCGGGGGCTCTTCCACTGCTTCGGGTGCGGAGAGGGCGGGAACCTCCTCACCTTTGTGGAGAAAATCCAGCGGGTTTCCCGTCAGGAAGCCCTGCGGTGGCTTGCCCAGCGGGCCGGGATTCCTCCGGAGGAACTGGAGGATCGCCGTCCGGCGGCCCGGCTGTCCACCCTGCTCCAGATGGCGACGGACATCTATCACCGGGCCCTTCTGGAACGCCCGGATCTGCTGGAATACCTTGGGAGGAGGGGCCTCTCCATGAACACGGTGGTGACCTTTCAGCTGGGCTATGCCCCGCCCGGGAACGAGCTTCAAAACCTTCTCCTCTCCAGAGGGTTCAGCCGGCGGGACCTGGTTCAATCGGGTCTCTTTGTGGAACGGGGGGGAAACCTTGTGGAACGGATGGCGGGGCGGATCGTGTTCCCCATCCGGAGTCCCTCGGGCCGGGTGGTGGCCATGGGGGGGAGGGTGGTTGACAAAACCGCCTCGCCGAAGTATATTAACTTTGAGAACACCCCTATTTTTGAAAAACAGCGCGTTCTCTATGGGTTCTGGGAAGGCCGACGGGTGGTGGAGGAACGGGAGTTTGTGATGGTGGTGGAAGGGTATATGGATGTGCTGGCCCTGCATGAAGCCGGAATCGGAGGGGCGGTGGCGCCCCTGGGGACCTTTCTCTCTCCCCTCCAGGCCGCGTTGTTGAAACGCGTGGTGGGGAAAGCCCGGCTGGTGTTTGACGGGGACGAGGCGGGTCGATCGGCCGCCCGGCGAAGCGCCGAGGTGCTGCTTCGATCCGGTCTGGAGGTGGAGGTGGTCCTCCTTCCCGAAGGGAAGGATCCGGCCGACCTCCTGGTGGAGGAGGGGTCAGAATCTCTGCAAAATCGGATTGCAGAGACGGTGCCGTTCTGGGATTTTTACACGGGACACGACTTTTCCCTTTCCGGGATCCGGAAGGGAATTACCCTGTTGCGGGAGGTGAAAAGCCCCGTGCTTCAGGAGATCATGCTGTCTCGTCTTGCGGCGGAGAGCGGCCTGGGTGTGGATACCCTCCAGAAAGAGCTTGCGGGGGTTCGTTCCGGGGTCTCTCGAAGGAAAGACCGTCAGGACCGCTTTCTTCCCTACCGGGTGGCTGCGCTGGCCTGTGTGGACGAAGGGGGGGACTTTCGTTCAGCCTTTGTGCAGGTGTTTGACCGGGTCCGCCCCTGGGTGATGCAGGACGAGCGGATGAGCGCCCTTTTCAGGATGCTGGAAGGGAATCGTCTGGACGATCCCTGGGTGGAGGCCCAGCTGGCCCGGGCACGGTTTGAGGAGATCCCGGCGGACGAAGACGAACAGTGGGATCTTCTCGTCCGGGCCCTGCGAGAGTATGTGCGGTTTCTTTTTCAACGAACACGGGATGAAACGTTGCTTCACCTTTATCAAACCATGGTGAGGGAGGGAATCCATGGCAGCAACCAAGAAGGCTAAGATGAAAATCCGGACCCGCCGGAAAGGGACCGGGGATTTGGAGACGGTCCTTCAGAACATTCTGGACTTCGCGAAACGGCAGGGGGGGATCCTGTCGGAACGGCAGCTCCTGTCCCTCCTGCCCACCCGGTTTCAGGCCGAGGAGACCCTTGGAGACATTGCCACCCGTCTGATCGAACAGGGGGTGGACATCCTCACGGATGAGGAATTCGAGGAGCGGGTGGCTCACCGGAAAATCCGGCGGACAGCCAACGGGGAAGACGATATTGAGATCCAGCTCTACGCAGAGGACGAAGACCTCTTCACGGGAGGCGATCCGGCCAAAACCTATCTGAAGCAGATCTCCGATCTCGGCCTTCTCACAAAAGAGGAAGAGCAGTTCTACGCCCGGGAACTCAACGAAGCCCGGAGAAACCTCACCCGCATGATCATGGAAACGCCGTTCGGCTGGCGCCACCTCCTGGAACTCCTGGACCGCGTTCCGGTGGATCACAGCCCCCGGGAAGGAGAGAAACTCCTGGAAGAGGTGGTGGAGGTGGATTCCCAGTTCTGGACCAGCCGGAAGGTGAACGAGCGTGAACGGGCACGGGTGCGGGAGGCCTTTGAAACCCTGCGCGAGACCCTCCAGGCCCTTCTTGAACTGGAAAAGGAACCCCCTTCCCGGAAGCGGGACAACCGGCGAAAGAAACTCCTCGAAGCCGTTCTCTCCACCCTCAATCTGGTGGGGGAAGAGGATCGAGAGCGGGGCATCATCCTCCAGTTCCATCCCGTTCTGGATATCATCGAAACCTTTCTGGCCAAAGCCCATGAAGCCCTGCGCCACCAGAGGGAAGGCCGCCTGGAAGAGGCCCGGGCTCTCAGTCAGGAGCTCGGTGTTCCCCTGGAGGATCTTGAGACCATGGTGCACACCATGGAACGGGAACTGGAGCGGTATAACCACGCCCGGGATACCCTGGTGAAGGGGAACGTGCGGCTTGTGATCGGGATCGCCAAACGGTTCTCCAACCGGGGTCTGGAGTTCATGGACCTGGTGCAGGAAGGGAATGCCGGGCTTATCAAGGCCGTGGAAAAATTTGACTACCGGAAGGGGTACAAGTTCTCCACCTATGCCACCTGGTGGATCCGCCAGTCCATCACCCGGGCTATTGCGGATCAGTCCCGGACCATCCGGGTGCCCATCCATATGATCGAACTCATCACCAAAATTTCCCGGGTGACCCGGGACCTTCTCCAGGAACTGGGGCGGGAGCCCACCCCGGAGGAGGTGGCCCGCCGCCTGAAGGTGTCCACCGAAAAGGTCCGCCAGGCCATGAAGGCGGCGAAAGATCCCATTTCCCTGGATCGTCCCATCGGCCACGACAAGGAAAACCACATTGCGGAGTTTGTGGTGGATGACGCCTCCCGGCGGCCGGATGAGGCGGCCTTCCTGTCCGTTCTGCAGGAACGCCTCCAGGAAGTGCTCAACGCCCTGCCCCTCCGGGAACGTCAGATTCTGGAGATGCGGTTTGGGCTCACCACCGAACGCCCCATGACCCTGGAAGAGGTGGGGGACCGGTTTGGCGTGACCCGGGAGCGCATCCGCCAGATCGAAAACAAGGCCCTGCGCATGCTCCGAAGCCCCGAAATCGCGAAAAAACTGGAAATCTTTTTGAAATACATCGATCAACTCTGAGGAGGGTAGGATGCTGACCCAGCAAAACACCCGGATTCTGCAGCTTCTTCTCCGGGCGGGGCGGATTTCCAAGGAGGATGCAGAAGGGGTCCTCCAGCGGGTCCGCTCCGGAAACATCCCCGTGTATGAGGCCATCGTTCAGGCGGGGCTCATGAGCGAGGAGGAACTCGCCAAGTTCCTGGCCCAGCAGCACCGGGTTCAGTATGTGGATCTCCAGAAATACGAGGTCAACGAAGAGTTCGTCAAGCGCTTCCCTCAGGACTTTCTCCGAAAGCACCTGATCGTTCCCCTCCGCCGGAAGGGCCGGCGTCTCACCGTGGCCGTGGCCGACCCCACCAACCTCCAGCCTCTGGAAGACCTGAAGTTCACCACGGGAGCCGACATCCAGATGGTGGTGGCCCGGCCCTCCGACATCCAGGAAACCCTGGACCGGATCTTTGGAACCGCTTCCGCTGACCTCGTGGAGGAGGCCCTTTCGGAGGCGGTCGCGGAAGAGGACATCGAAGTCACCGAAGAGGAGCAGGAAGTCGGAACCGTCGACATCCTCCAGCAGGCCCAGGCCGCCCCGGTGATCAAATTTGTGAACGGGATTCTGGCCCAGGCCATCAAACTGGGGGCCTCGGATATTCACATCGAACCCTATGAAAAAGACCTCCGGGTGCGCTTCCGCATTGACGGCGTGCTCCACGAGATCGCCCATCCCCCTCTCCGTCTGAAAGACGCCATCGTGTCCCGTGTGAAGGTGATGTCCAAACTGGACATCGCCGAACGGCGCCTGCCCCAGGACGGCCGGATCCGCATCAAGGTGGGCGGCAAAGACGTGGACATCCGTGTGTCCACCGTGCCGGTGGTGCATGGCGAGAAGGTGGTGATGCGTATCCTGGACAAGTCCGCCCTGAACGTGGACCTGGAAAAACTCGGGTTTGAGCCGGAGGCACTGGAACTCTTCCTGGAAGCCATCCACAAACCCTATGGCATGATCCTGGTGACCGGTCCCACCGGGTCCGGGAAATCCACGACCCTGTATTCCGCCATGCAGATCCTGAACAAACCCGAAGTCAACATCATGACCGCCGAGGATCCGGTGGAGTTCAACTTCCACGGTCTCAATCAGGTGAACATCCGGGAAGAAATCGGGCTCACCTTTGCATCGGCCCTCCGGGCCTTCCTCCGACAGGACCCCGACATCATCCTGGTGGGGGAGATCCGTGATCAGGAAACCGCCTCCATCGCCATCAAGGCCGCACTGACGGGGCACCTGGTCCTCTCCACCCTTCACACCAACGACGCCCCCTCCTCCATTCCCCGACTGGTGGACATGGGGGTGGAGCCCTTCCTTGTGGCCGCCTCGGTCATCCTGGTGGTGGCCCAGCGTCTCATGCGGAAGATCTGCACTAACTGCAAGCGTCCTGTGGAATACCATCCGGAAGACCTCCGGGAAATCGGCATCGATCCGGAATCCCTCCCCGGGGACCAGGTGTTCTACAAGGGCGAGGGGTGTGAGGTGTGCAAGAACACAGGCTATAAGGGCCGAATCGGGATCTATGAGGTGATGAAGGTCACCCCCGAAATCCGCGAAGCCCTGGTGGAGGGGGCAAGCGCCACAGAAATCCGGGAAATCGCGCTGGAACAGGGAATGATTACCCTGCGGGAAGCGGCCATCCGGAAGTTCCTGGCCGGAGTCTCCACCCGGGAAGAAGTTCTTCGCGTCACCATGGAGGAATAACATGAGCCAGACCCAGCTTCCGTTCACCATGCGCACCCTCCTGGAGGAGATGACCCAGCGCAAGGCCTCAGACCTCCACATCGTGGCCGGATCCCCCCCCATTTTCCGAATTGATGGAGACCTGGTGCGGTACGGAGACACCCGGCTCACCCCGGAGATGGCCCGGGCGCTTATCTTTTATCTCCTGAACGACGAGCAGCGCAAAAAGCTGGAAGACGAAAAAGAACTGGATTTCGCCGTGTCTGTTCCGGGCCTCGCCCGTTTCCGGGCCAACGCCTTCTTCCAGCGGGGAACGGTGGCCCTGGCCATCCGGTCCATCCCCTTTGAGATCCCGTCTCCGAAAGAACTTCGTCTGCCGGACATTGCCCTGGAACTCATCAAGAAAAATCAGGGGCTCATTCTGGTCACGGGGCCCACGGGCTCGGGAAAGTCCACCACCCTGGCCTCCCTCATCAACGTGATCAACGAAACCCAGAACAAGCACATCATCACCATCGAGGATCCCATTGAGTTCCTCCACCGCAGCAAAAAGAGCCTGATTTCCCAGCGCGAGGTCCACGTGGATACAAAAAGTTTTGCCAACGCGCTCAAGTCCGCCCTGCGCGAGGATCCGGACGTGATCCTGGTGGGGGAGATGCGGGACCTGGAAACCATCGGGGCCGCCCTCACCGCCGCGGAAACCGGTCACCTGGTGTTCGCCACCCTCCACACCCCCACCGCGCCGGAGGCCATCAACCGGATCGTGGACGTGTTTCCTCCCCATCAGCAGACCCAGGTGCGGGTACAGCTGGCCGCGGTGCTGGAGGCGGTGATCACCCAGCGCCTGCTGCCCACCCGTGTGGGGAAAGGAACCGGAAAGGGCCGGATCCTGGCCACCGAGGTCCTGCTCGGCACCCCGGCGGTCCGGAACATCATCCGGGAAAACCGGATTCACGAGCTCTACAGCGTGATGCAAACCAGCCAGAAAGAGGGCATGCACACCATGAACCAGTCCCTCTATCGCCTCTATCGGGAGGGACATATTTCCTGGGAAACCGCCATCCAGTACAGCCCCAACCCGGCGGATCTGGAGCGCCTGGGAAGCCGGGAGGGGCCGGTTCGGGCCGGCACACGCCGGATGTAAGACAACAAGGAGGCTGCCATGCCAACGTTTGAATGGGTGGGGCGTGACCCCTCGGGGAGGCTTGTGAAGGACACGATCCGGGCCGCCAGCGAAGACGAGGCCCGGGAACTCCTCCAGCGCAAAGGCATCTCCCCCCAGTCCATTAAGGCCAAGTCCCTCCTTCAGATGGAGCTTAAGCTGAGCTTCATGGAGCGGATCGGACTGCGGGATCTTTCAATCTTTGCCCGTCAGATGGCATCCATGCTGGACGCCGGGATTTCCGTGGTGGAGGCCCTGGCCATCTATGCCGATCAGGTGGAAAAGGAGAAGTTCAAGAAGATCGTGAACGAGATGCGGGCGGATGTGGAGGGAGGAAAACAATTCTGGGAGGCCATGGACAAACACAAAGACGTATTTGGTCCTCTCTTCGTGAGCCTGGTCCGGGCCGGGGAAGAAAGCGGAAACCTCCCCAAAACCATGCAGTCCATTTCACTCTATTTTGAGAAAATGGAAAAACTCATCGGGAAGATCAAATCCGCCATGGCCTATCCCATTCTGGTGCTCATTGTGGCCATCGCCGTGGTGATCGGGCTCATGACCTTTGTGGTCCCCCGCTTCGTCAAGATCTTTGAAGAGGCTGGCCAGGCGGATCAGCTCCCCGCCATCACCAAGGCCGTGATGGCCGTGAGCGCCTTCATGACCTCCAAGGGCATGATCGTGCTCATCGCTGCGGTGGTCGCCACCATTTTCGTGTTCCTGCGCTTCATTCGCACATCCCGGGGACGGGCCCTCTGGCACCGGTTCATCCTTCGCCTGCCCGTGTTTGGAGATCTGGTGATCAAATCCTCCATCGCCCGCTTCACCCGGACCCTGTCCATGCTGATCTCCGGGGGGGTGGATCTTCTCCACGCCCTGGAGATCACGGCAGAGAGTTCGGGGAACGTGGTGATCGGCAACGCCCTCAGGGAAACCCGCAAGGTCGTGGAAGAGGGGCGTCCCCTGTCCTCCGGACTCCGAAAATATCCCCGGCTCTTTCCGCCCATGGTGGTCCACATGGTGGCCATCGGGGAGAAATCCGGTCAAACGGCCCCCATGTTTGAGAAGATCGCGGACTTTTATGACGACGAGGTGGACCGGGCGGTGGAAACCCTGACCTCCCTGATCGAGCCCATGCTCATCATCTTTCTGGGAGGCATCGTGCTCGTGGTGCTCCTGGCTATCTATCTGCCCATTTTCAAAATGGCGGGAGCGGTCTCTGGAGGTGCCTGAGGTCCGTGCGGGAACTCCGCCGGTTTTTTGAACTCCTCCACCTGGGTGTGTGGGTCCTCCTGGGTGGAGGGGTTCTTTTCATCGGGCCCACCCCCTTCCGTGTGCTGTGCGTGACCCTCCCCCTGGGTCTGGGTCTCCTGGTCTTCCGGTTTCCCCATGCCATGAGCCGGTGGCTCCGCCTGGGAGCGGATCTTTTCGGAATCACGGGTCTCGTGGCAACCACGGGAATGGGAACGTCCCCCTTTGCCATGTTCGGTATCCTTCCCCTGGTGGAGGGAGCCTTTCTCTTTTCCCGATCCCTGGCCCTCCTGCTTCTCCTGGGGGCCCTCGGGTTCCTCGCCCTGGTGGACGGAGACCTGACTTCGCGGTATTTTCTTGCCGGACTGTATTTGCTGGCCACCGCCCTGGGCCTCTATATTCGGGAACGGGTCTCCACCCTGAGCACCCTGTACGAACGGATTCGGCTGGATCGCCGTGCCATCCTGGAAAGCCTGGAGAGCGGGGTCATGGCCTTTGACCGGGAGGGGAACCTGCTGTACGACAACCCGGCGGCCCGGAGGCTCTTGACCCCAGGGGCATTTGAGGCCTTTCGCCGGGAGGCACGCCGGGCTTTCCGGCAGGGGATCCGGGAGTCCGAGATCCGCGTCGGGGAACGGATCTATGGAGTGGGCTGGACCCCCCTCCCGGAAAACCGGGGGATCCTGGCCATTTTTCAGGACATCACGGAAAAGCGGGTCATGGAAGCACGCTTGCGGGACCTGGACCGGTGGGCCACGGTGGGGAGTTTTTCCTCCCACCTGGCCCACGAGATCCGTTCCGCCGTCATGACCCTCCGGGGAGCCCTGGAATTGTGGGATCGCTCTCCGGCCGAGCGGCAGGCCCGCTATCGTCACCACGTGGAACGGGCGCTGGACCGGCTCCAGAATCTGGTGGAGGCCTTTCTCACCTATGCACGGGTGGGGTCCTCCCCCTCCCTACAGGACATCGAACTGGACGAACTGGCCCGGCTTCTTTCCCGGGAGATCGGCTTCCCCCTCGAGCTTCAGGGAAGGGGAAGGGTGATCACCGACGTCCAGCGGGTGGGATGGATGGTCCGGAACCTGGTGGAGAACGCCCGCCGGTATGGGCGGAACGTTCAGGCGGTGGTGCTGGGTCCAGCGGCGCGGTTTTCGGATCCTCTCACCCAGGTTGAAACAAAACCCGAAACCTGGGCAATCCTGGTCCGGGATGACGGCCCCGGGATCCCCGAAGACCGGAAAGCCCATATCTTTGAGCCTTTTTTTACCACAGAGGCGGACGGGTTCGGCCTGGGACTGGCCATCGTGAAGGAAACGGCCGAGCAGCTCGGCGGAAGGGTGGAGGTTCACTCCCGACCGGGTGAGGGAACCCTCTTTGTGGTGACCCTTCCCGTGCACCCCTCCGCGTCCGCACCCTTCTCTCCCCGGGAGGTGGTTCATGCCCCGAACAGTGGTGATTGAAGACAGTGAAGGCATCCGGGATCTGATCGCCGATTTCCTCTCCGGTCATGGCTTCACCGTTCAGGTGTTCGCCCATCCCGAAGACGCCCTCAAGAACCTTGAGCAGGAAGGGCCGCCGGACTGGGTGCTCCTGGATCTCCGCCTGCCGGGCATGCACGGCATGACGGTGCTGGAGAAGATCCGCGCCCAGTATCCGGATCTTCCCGTCGTGATCATCACGGCCTATGCCGATCTCGAATCGGCCGTTCAGGCCCTTCGTCTGGGCGCCACAGATTATCTCCGCAAGCCTTTTGAGCTCAAAGAACTTCTGGTGGTCTGGGAACGCATTGAGAAAGTCCGGGCCCTCCGGGAGGAAAACCGCCGTCTCCGGCAGGGCCAGATGGCCTCCCGGTTCGTCCTCACCTCCCGCAACCGCCGGATGCAGGAAATCCTTGCCGAAGCCGAGCGGATCGCTCCGGTGGACGTGCCCGTTCTGATCCTGGGTGAGAGCGGAACGGGCAAAGAAGTCCTGGCACGCTATATCCACAGCCTTTCCCGACGCGCGGACAAGCCCTTTCTTCCCGTCAACGTCTCCGCCCTTCCCGCAGACCTCGTGGAGAGCGAACTCTTTGGATACCGGAAAGGCGCGTTCACCGGCGCCGACCGGGATAAGCCGGGCCTGTTTCAGCAGGCGGAGGGCGGGACCCTCTTTCTGGACGAAATCGGGGACCTGCCCCTCCCTCTCCAGCCCAAACTCCTCCGGGTCCTGGAAAACCGGGAGGTCCTCCCCCTGGGAGACACCCGTCCCGTTCCGGTGGACGTGCGGATTGTGGCGGCCACCAATCAGAACATCGAGGAGAAGATCACCCGGGGGGCTTTCCGCCAGGATCTCTTCTATCGCCTGAACGTGATCACCCTGCGCCTCCCTCCCCTTCGGGAACGCCTGGAGGATCTTCCCCTCCTGGTGGAGCACTTTCTGGATCTTCACAGCGAGCAATACGGTATGCCCCGCAAACGTCTTTCCCGGGAGGCCATGGAATTCCTCCGGGCCTATGAATGGCCCGGCAACATCCGGGAACTTGCCCACGTGCTCGCCCGGGCGGTCCTCCTTTCGGAAGGGGAGGAGATTCCCGCCCACCTGATCCGGCGGATTCTGGAGCGGGAGTCCCCGGGGGATGCGGGTCTTTTCCTGCCCCTCCGGGAACTGGAACGCCGCCATATCTTCCGGGTGCTGGATGCCGTGGGGGGCGACAAACGGAAAGCGGCGGAAATCCTGGGCATCGATCTTTCCACCCTCTACAGAAAACTGGATCGCTACAGGAAGGAGGGCCATGGCCCGGTTCAAGACACATAATCCCCGAACCGGTGAGGTTCTGGCGGAGGTGGAGGTCACCTCACCGGAAGCGCTGGAAGAAGCCGTCCGCCGTGCGGTCCGGGTTCAGGAAGTCTGGGCGTCCACCCCCCTTTCCCACCGCGTGGATCTCTTCCGGAACCTGCTGGACCGGCTGGTGGCGCATGCCGTGGACCTTGCGGATCTCATCTCCCGGGAAGAGGGAAAACCCCGGCAGGAAGCCCTCCTCGCCGATGTTCTGCCCGCTGCGGAGGGCGTGCGATACCTGATTCACCGGGGTCCGGACATCCTCCGGAGACGGCGGATGCCCCATGCCGTCCCTCTGTTTCGAAATCGCCGTGCCTGGCTGGAACTCCGCCCCACCGGGGTGTGGGGGGTGATCGCCCCCTGGAACTATCCCTTTTCCATCCCCTTCCTCCAGACGGCCACCGCCGTGTTGGCCGGGAACGCCGTGGTCCTCAAACCCTCTCCCCTCACCCCCCTCACGGGAGAACAGGTGGGGGCGCTCTTCCGGGAAGCGGGGTTTCCCGAAGGCCTGGTCACGGTGGTGCAGGGGGGAGCCTCGGTGGGGGAAGCCCTGGTCCGGCATCCGGATGTCCGGGGGATTCTGTTCACGGGAAGCGTGTCCACCGGAAAACGGGTGATGGAGCTTGCTGCCGGGGGACCGAAAAAAGTGGTCCTGGAGCTGGGAGGAAACGACCCGGCCCTGGTGTTCGGGGATGCGGATCTTCCCCTCACGGCGAAGGGGATCATCTGGAGCGCCATGACCAACGCGGGACAGACCTGTGCGGCGGTGGAACGGGTGTATGTGGAGCGCTCCGTGAGCCTGGAGCTTTTTGACCTTCTCGTGGAAGAAGCCCGGCGTATCCGGCCTGGAGAGGACATGGGTCCTCTGGTGGCGGAGTTTCAGCTTGCCAAGGTGGAAGCCCATGTGGAGGACGCCCGCGAAAAAGGGGCTCTGGTGGCCACCGGCGGGAAGAAACGGGAGGATCTGGGGCCCCTGTTCTACGAACCCACGGTCCTGCTCTATGCCACCCACGAAATGCAGGTGATGCAGGAGGAAACCTTCGGCCCGGTGGTGGCGGTTCAGGTGGTGGACAGCGAGGATGAGGCGGTTCGCTGGGCCAACGCGACACCCTATGGTCTCACCGCCTCGGTGTGGACCCGAAATTCAAAGCGGGCCCGGCGGGTGGCCTCCCGTCTGGAAGCCGGGGTGGTCACGGTGAACACCCACACAGACACCTTTGCAGAACCGGAGTTCCCCTGGGGCGGCGTGAAAGCCTCCGGCATCGGCCGGACCCACGGCGTGTGGGGCCTTCTGGAGGTCACCGAACCCGTGGTGGTGGACGTCCAGATCCCTCCCCGTCCCCTGGCCTGGTGGATCCCCTATCCCGCGTTTCTGGAACATCTGTTCCTGGATTATCTGGATCTCCTCCGTCTGGACGGTCCCCGCCGGGTGATGCGCTCCTACCGCTTTCTTCCTTATCTGGGATTCCTCCGCCGGCGGATCCCTGTGGGGGCTTTCCTTCGCTGGCTTTTCCGGGGACGCTAAGGGTGTTTTCCCGCGCACAGACCTTTCCCTTTCTTCTGTACGGGCTTTTGCTCTTCCTTCTTCTTCCCGCGGTCCTTCACCGCACGGGGGGAACCTGGGTGTATCCCCTGGACGATGCGTATATCCACATGGCCGTGGCCCGCCATTTCGCCGAAGACGGGGTGTGGGGTCTCACCCCCTACGCCTTTTCTTCCACCACGTCTTCCCCCCTGTATACCCTTCTTCTTGCCGGCCTGTTTGCCCTTTTCGGCGTGAAGATATGGATTCCTTTAATGGTCGGGATCGCAGGGGGTGTAATGACCCTCCTGGTGATGGACCGGATGCTTCGGGATCTCCCTCACCGTCTTCGGGGAATGGTGAGCATGGTCCATGTCCTGGTTCTGCCCCTTCCCGTCATGGCCGTGCTGGGGATGGAACACACCCTTCACATTCCGGCCATCCTGCTCTTCTTTTCCCGGGGTCTCGCGTGGCTGGAGGGCCGTTCCCGAACCCCGGTGGTGCTCTTCCTTGCGGCTCTCTCCACCGCCTTGCGGTATGAAAGCCTGTTTCTCGCCGCCGCGTTTGTGCTCCTTCTTTTCCTTCGGGGCCGGTTCCGGGATGCCCTCCTTCTCGCCGGCGCGGCGTGGCTCCCCGTGATCCTGTATGGCCTGGTGACCCTGGTCCACGGGTGGGGATTTCTTCCCCCCACCGTCCGGCTCAAGGGGGCCGTGCTCACCCTTCCCGGGATCCTGTCCAACCTGCTCACCAACGGGGAAAAAGCACCGGAACTTGTGGTCCTCCTGCTGGTCCTGGGCGGCGTGCTGGTCCGGCGGTGGAAGGAAACGGGAGGTCTCCTCCCCGTCCTGAACGACCGGACGGCTCAATCCGCCTTTTCGCTGGTGACCCTTCTTGTTTTCCACATGGCCCTGGCCCAGACGGGGTGGTTTTTCCGGTATGAGGCCTACTTGATCAGCCTGGGCTTCGTAGCCCTGGCACCCCTGTTCCCCGCGCTGCAACCACCCGCGCGCACCCTGTTCCTCCTGGGGCTTCTCCTGATCCCCTCCCCACGGATCCTGGCCCTATTCCTCACTCCCCAGGCCGCGGGCAACATCCACGACATGCAGGTCCAGACCGCCCGCTTTCTGCGGACTTATTACACCGGTCAACGCGTTGCGCTGGGGGACGTGGGGGCACCCAACTTTTTTGCCGATCTGGAATGTGTGGATCTCGTGGGGCTCGGGGATATCACGGTGGCCCGGATGCGCCTCGCGGGAGAACCCTGGCGAATTCCAGCGTATGTGGAGGAGAAGAGGGTGAAGGTGGCGATCTTTTATGAAAAATGGTTTCCGGAGCTCCGGGGGAGATGGACGCGGGTGGGAACCTGGACCATCCCGAACAATCTGATTGCGGGAGACAGCGTGATCTCCTTTTTTGCCGTGGATTCCACCGAACTTCCCCGCCTTCGGAAAGTGCTGGAGGCCTTCTCCCGGGACAGTCTGCCTCCGGATGTCCGCTGGCGCCTGGACCCCTGAGGTGGAGCCTCCGGGCCCCAACGTGTATGATAGCTCCACATCGAGACACATCATGAGACAAACGCCCATTGAGGAGGGAGTGGCCTTTGCCCGCCAGGTGTTTGGGCGGGCCCGGGTGATGGAGAAGCGCATTGTGGGCACCATGAGCCTGGTGGCCGCCCCCCTCTACACCTATTACGCCTGGATGGACTTTCTGGAAGGCTCCCGGCTGGTAGCCTTGCTCCAGGGAGCAATGATCCTTCCTTCTTTCCTTCTTCCCGTGGCTCTCTGGAGGGAGTGGCGCGCCGAACGTTTCCTCCGGTATCTCATGGTTTCCGGCCTGGCCCTGGTGTTCTATATGGCCATCTGGGATGAACTGCCCCACGACATCTCGTCCCTGGTGTGGCTTCCCGCGGTTCCCCCTGTGGCCTATCTGGGCCTCCGGAGGGGATGGCCCTTTGCCCTTCTTTTCGGTTTGCTGTATTACCTCACCGTGGCCGGGACCTATCTGGCTCGGGGCGTGGCGGTGGCCCATTTCACAGAGTCCATGTTCACGTACATCATCACCACCATCGCCCTGGAACTTTTTGCCCGGGTCACCGGGATGTATGAGGAGGCCTGGGTGGCCCTCGCCCACGCCGACGCCCTCACCGAGCTGCCCAACCGGCTGGCCTTCTGGGGAGATGTGGGCAGTCTGATCCGAAAAGGAACACACCCTCTCAGTGTGGTGATGTTTGATCTGGACGATTTCAAGCGCATCAATGACTCCTTCGGGCACGACCGGGGAGATGCCCTTCTCGTGGCCTGCGCCCGGACGGTCCGCTCTTTTCTCCCGCCGGACGCCCGGATCTACCGGTGGGGCGGTGAGGAATTCATGGTGCTGGTTCCGGTGGACCTTCCCGGTGCCCTGGCCCTGGCGGAGCAGATCCGTTCTGCCCTCGCTTCCCTCCGGATGGAGGGCCTGCCACCCGTCACCGGGAGTTTCGGGGTGGCCACGTATGTGCCCGGCGAGGAACTCCGGCGGTTGCTTTCCCGGGCTGACCGCGCCCTGTACCAAGCCAAAGGGGATGGGAAAAACTGCGTGCGGGTGGGCCGCGTGCTGGAAGGATGAAGGATCTTCTGATTCTGGATGGAAGAATAGGCGAAGGGGGCGGCCAGATGTTGCGCCTGGCGGTGGTGGTGAGCACCCTGACCGGGCTTCCCTTCCGGATGGTGCACATTCGGGCGGGACGGACAAAATCCGGGCTGAAACGCCAGCACCTGGCCATTCTGGAGATCCTCACCCGGTGGACCGGCGCCCGTGCGGAACCCCTTGAAGTGGGGGCCACCGAACTCACCTTCACACCGGGAAAGCCCGCTTCCGCTGACCTCTTCTTTGACCTTCACACCGCAGGCTCCATCCCCCTCGTTCTCCAGAGCCTGCTTCCCCTCGCCCTTTTTGCACCGGGACGGGTGCGGTTCCACCTCAAAGGGGGCACGGATGTGCCCTTCTCCCCCACCATTCTCTGGGTGAAGGAGGTGGTTCTGCCCTATCTCCAGGCGTGGGGAAGAGTGGAACTGGAGATCCGCCGGCACGGGTTTTATCCCCGGGGTGGAGGAGAGGTGGTGGTGACGGTGGATCCCCGTTCGGGCCCTGTCCCGCCCCTGGAGCTGTGTCATCCCCTGGATGCGATCGCCATCCGGGGCGTGTCGCTCGCAAGCGAGGACCTGGCGGGACGGAAGGTGGCCGAGCGCCAGGCCCGGTCCGCGCGGCATACTCTGTCCGCAACGGGCCTTCCCGTGGACATCGCCATCCGGTATGTCCGAACGCGCAGCCCCGGGACCAGCCTGACCCTCTGGGCCGAAACCCGGGATGGTCTCCGGCTCGGCGCCGATGCCCTGGGCAAACGGGGAAAACCCGCCGAAGGGGTGGGGGAGGAAGCCTCCCGAAAACTCCTGGACGCCCTTGCCCGGAAAACGGTGGACGAGCACCTGGCCGATCACCTGCTACTCTGGCTTGTTCTTCAGAGAGGATGTCTGACGGTGCCCCGGTGGACGGGACATCTGGAAAGCGGGGTGTATGTGCTGTCGCAGTTTTTCGGTCCCGGCGTCCTGATGCAGGAGGGCCAGATCCTCCGCTCGCCGGGGATTTCCGGGCACCTTAACCGGTCCTTCGCGTGAGGGGTGTATCCTGAATCCATCCAGCAGGGAGGAGGATGGAGAACAGGCCCGCACAGGGACGAAAAACAAAAATCCGGGTTCTCTTCGTGTGCACCCACAACAGCGCCCGGTCCCAGATGGCGGAGGGTCTTCTGAACGCCCTCCTGGGGGACCGGTATGAGGCCGCGAGCGCCGGCACCGAACCCCGGGGGGTCCATCCCCTGGCCATTCAGGTGATGGACGAGATCGGCGTGGACATCCGGCACCACCGGAGCAAATCGGTGGAAGAATTCCGGGACGAATGGTTTGACGTGGTGGTCACGGTGTGCGATCACGCCCGGGAGACCTGTCCCTTTTTCCCCAACGCCCACCGGCGGATACACCAGGGTTTTCCGGACCCTTCGGCGGTGGAAGACCCTCAGGAGCAACAGGAGGCATTCCGGAAGGTCCGGGATGCCATCCGGGACTGGATTCTCGCAACCTTCGGTTCATGAAGGACCTCACCTTTCGTGTCCAGGCCCGTGGGACAGGAAGCGAATGGAATTTCTCCACGTCCTGAAAGGCGAGAACGGAGATCTCCTCGCCCTCGCCCGCACGGCTGGGGGAACTTTGTAAGGCGCATCTTTTCCCTCCATCCTTCGTACGGCAAAGGTGACGTCCGTGACCATCCCCCTGAAGGGCAAGGAAAGCCAGGGAGGTCTCACGCATATCCGGACCGCAATCCTTGAACGTTCACGGGGGGGGGGTATATCCTTCTCCTGACCTTGAAAAAGGAGGAGGGCGGATGAAGCGGTGGATGCTGGTTCTGGGCCTGCTGACCGGGTTTGCGGGGTGTGGGAAAAAAGCACCCGTGGAAAACGGACCGGCTTCCGGTGCTCCGGAACCTGTTCAGGCCTATCTGGACAGCCTCCGTCAGAGTGAAGATTCCCTTTCGGTCCGTCTGTTTGAAGCCCTTGTGGAAGAGGGCCTGGGCGAGGTGCTGTTCTATCACCTCTTCATGGACACGGTGCTGCGGGATTTTGCGGATTCCGTTCTCTCCCCGGACCTTCGGGACAGTTTGCACGCCTTCCTGGCCAGTCCGCCTCCGGAGAGCCTCCAGGCCGCCTATGTGGTGGCGGTGGACAGCATCTGGGATGCCCTTCTCCACCCTCCCGCACCCAAGCAACCGCTCTATGATACGCTGGATTATGACAAAATGATCACCCCGGACCTCCTTCCCTTCCCCTACAATGTTCTCAAAAAGCTGGGCTTGTTGCGGTTCGGGAAAAAGATCGAGAAGATGGAGGACAGCACGTTTTCGGCTTGTTTCCGGATGAACAGCAGCCAGTATACCCGCCTGCGCTCCACCGTGGGGACCATCGTGTCGTGTGTGAACTATGGTCTCAAGTACCGAATTTTTAGTCCGCAACCTGGTGTGTACAAGCGATATCGTATGGGGATCCTCGATTTGTCACAAACACGCCTCACGATTTTGAAGGTTACTCCCCCCGGGTCCCCCTTCCCTATCACGAGCTGTGCGGACGAGGGGAGGGGGTGTGCGGGCTGGGTCAGAATCCTGGACCGGTGGATGACGCCCAACCAGTTCCATCCTTCTCAACCTCCTGAGAGTGATTTCTTTCTCACCTCACGGAAACGAATTCCCAAACTCCATCCCCTCGCCATTCTCTGTTCCGCTCTGGGAGGCGGCCTTTCCGGCATTGCCTGCGAGGTGTTCCGCGAACTTCGAGACGTTCAGATTCCCCCTGAAGACATAGAAATCTTCGGGTATGAGGCTGACGCCGTCCGCATGGGCACCATGAAGGACACCGTGGACTTTTACCCCCGGGATCCCATCGTGGACGAACTGATGCTCACCTGGCAGATTCATCTGTATCGCCCGCCCGACACGTCGGACTGGGTGATTCACTGTGATGTCCACAAGCAGTTCCGTGTCCCCGGGGGTCCCACGGATCCAACCCGGAGTCTGGAGTGTGCGACGCTGAAAGAAACAGGAGATAAAAACTCCCGTCGTTAAGAGGAAGCGTCCAGGCCGGAGGGATGGATCGTCACCCTTGGTGGTGAGAACCCGTAAGGTGTGGCCGTGGCCGCACACCCCACAGAGGCAAAATTTTCCCGCATCCGTCGGAGGAGGGGGTGGGGGTCTGAAGTTCGGACATTTCCCCCTCCCCCTGCCCCTCCCACCAGGGGAGGGGAGAAAACACCCCGTCACTTCAGGGAAAATTTGCATTTTCGGGGTCCCCACGCGGTTTTCTCCGGAAAACCGCGTGGGGTGCGTTCGGTGAGGGTGTCCTAACGTATATCCGGAGCTCTGCCCGCAGATCTTGAACATTCACCCTTTCCGGTTTATGGTTTTTCCATGCTGTTGCTCCCGATCCTCCTGATCCTCTCCGATCTGGGGGCGATCACCCTTCCCCGCGACGTGGTGGATTGGGAAGAGGGGAGCGGGTATTTCATTCACCTCCCCGACACCACCCTGGGTCCTTTCCAGGCGCTGGACCTGATGATGAATCCAGCCGACGAATGGGGTCCGCTCATCCCCGGTGTGATCCGCCCGTGGGGTTATGCCTTTGCCGCCGCCGACACGGGGCACGGGGCCTACTGGGTGGTGAGCCCCCGTGGATACCGTGGGCCTTTTGGCGCGGTCCTGTTCGTGGACCTCTCCCCCCGGGGGGACGTGGGGTTCACCTGGATTCCCCTCTCCGCCATGAAACGCTTCGGGAAATCCTCCGGGGGAGAGAATGTTTACCGTCCCTGGAAGGAGGTGGGACGAAACGTCCGGGTGCAGGTGGAAGACCGGGTGTTCGGCCCCTTTGACGATGCCTTCGGACCCTGGTTTTCCCCCGACGGACATCATATGGCCTTCCGCTATCGCCTGGGAGAGCAGGAGTTCGTCCGGGTGGACGGGGACACCTTCGGTCCCTTCTTCCCCCTGCCCTTGTACCAGCGCCGAACTCACCGATCGGCCAACCTCCTTGTCTCCGGAGAGCTCATCAACCTGGACCGAACCTATCTGGGTCTGATCGTGGCCCACGATACGTGGCATTTCATGGCAGAACCCTGGCTGTGGGATGCCCTGCTGGATGAGGCCATTCCGGTGGCGTGGAGCCCCGGCGGCGCCTTTGCCTTTGCCTTCCGGAAATCCCCCCACGCCCGGCGCGATAGGATCAGCCTGGAGGGTATGACCCCCGGACCCTACTGCATCTCGGACGTGTGGATCATGACCCCCCACGACACCCTGGGACCGTTCTATGTGGCTTATCCCGTCTGGGCCGGAGAGGACCTCCTGATCCTGGAAGAAGGCTGTCCCCACCTGTGCTGTTTTCCCACCGAGAAGATGCGTTTTGTCCTCCGGTGGAGGGACATTCCCATCCGCTGGCTGTCGGAAGTAGGGCTGGAGGAGATCTTCGAGACGGATTCCGCCCTTCTTGCTGTGGACCGTGCGCGGAAAGAGCGGGTGGAGGGCGCCACGCCGGCACCGGGAGGCTTCCGGGTTCCGGGAGGCGTGGTGATCGGGGGCCTTCGCCTCCCCTATGATCGGCTCCAGCTTGCGGGGGATTCGGTGCGAGCGTTTTCGGGGGATCGGGAAGTGGCCCGGTTTTCGCTCCGGAATCTCATTCGCGGAGATCTGCGGTGGTTCCTGGATTTCCGGCTGATGCGTCCGGAAGAACGGGGGGCGGTGATCCGGGTGGTCGCCCGGCCGGAAAACCTGGAGATTCCCGACCCCTCGGGCTTTCGCCTCCTCCACTGGGCGGTGTGGGACGGCGATTCCCGGCTGGTGAAGATGTTGCTCCGGGAAGGCGCTTCCCTTCTCTCCACTGTGGATCGACCGGAATCGCCGCCTGTTGCCCCTGACGTGTGCACGGAATTTGGTCAAGACTGCACTGACCGGGGGCCCGGCCTGGTGGTGGCCCAGGAGAAAGACGGCGATCTTGCCCGGCCGGTTCCCATCCCGCGAAAAAAATCCCTTCAGGGGTTCTCGGTGTTCAACCTCGCGGCCTATCGGGGGCACAAGGCATTGCTCCGGATGCTCGTGAGGAAGGCCATCCGGCAGGGGCATGGGAACTTTGTTGCGTTTGACGGAAAGAACCTGGTGCACTTTGCGGCCTTTGCGGGAGATACGGCGGCCATCCGGTTGCTGGTGGGCATGGCGGTGAACCCGGTGGAACGGGATCGGTACGGGAACACGCCCCTTCACCTCGCCGTGATGGGGGGAGAGAAAGCGGCCCTTCAGGTGCTCCGGGAACTCGGCGCGCAGGTCTCCACCACCTCCCTGTGCCGGAAGGCCCGAACCGGGGACATGCGCCGATTCTTGAGGTGCGGGAACTGACTCATCGCCGCCGCAAACGGGCGGCAAAGGCAAAGTCCGCCTGGAGCTGGTCTCCGGCGATCCGGTAGATCCCCGGTGTGACTTCCTCCACCCCTTCAGGAAGCTCTTTCACGGGTCCGGGGACAAACTCCGGATGGCGCCGGAGAAAGGCCTCCACCCGCTCCTCGTTCTCTTCCGGTTCCGTGGTGCAGGTGGCATACACCAGCAATCCCCCGGGGCGGAGGTGGTTGGCGGCGTTTTCAAGCAGTTTCTCCTGAATCCCGGCGAGTTCCTCCAGACGCCCCGGATGCATGCGGAGAAGCACCTCCGGCTTGCGCCGAACCGGACCCAGGCCGCTGCAGGGGGCATCCAGCAGGATCCGGTCAAAACCAACCCGGAAGGCCATGTTCGTCCCATCCGCCACCAGAAGACGCACGGACGAAAGGGCGTGAAGGCGGTTGAGGACCCCCCGCATGGCGTTCACCCGGGAGCGGTGGAGATCGGTGGCCACCACCCGGACCCGTCCTCCTGTCCGGGCCACGATGTGGGCGGTCTTCCCTCCCGGCGCTGCCGCCATATCCCAGATCCGCTCACCCGGCCGGGGGTCCAGCAGGTGGACGATGAGCATGCTGGAAAGATCCTGGAGATAATACCAGGACGGGGGAAGGTTCACCTCCCAGGGATGGAGATGCACCCGGAGGGCTTCGGGGAGAACGGTGTCCTCCACCGTCCCGCCCCAGGCTTCATACCACGCCCGGATCCGCTCTTTCAGGGCATCCAGACGGCCTTCCAGCGTGTTGATCCGGAGATACAGCGGGGGAGGGGCAGAAAGCCACGGGAGGATCCGGGGAAGCCATCCCCGATCTTTCCAGCGCCGATACAGCCATTCCGGGAGACCGGTCTGCACGGACGGTGGTGGGTCGGAGAAGGATGTGCGGGTGTAGGCGCGGAGCACCGCGTTGACCAGTATCGCCCCGCCCGGAGAGTGGCGTTTGGTGATGGACACCCATGCAGACACTACGGGGGGAGGCGGGTGGCCTTCCTCCAGTTCCGCCGCCCCCAGACGGAGCGCCGCCCGAACTGGCGGCTCCAGATCCGGAAGGGGCGTGTGGAGAAGCCGGGCCAGTTTCCAGTCCAGAAGGGGAAGACGCCGGAGGGCGGCATAGACCAGATGAGCGGCAAACCGCCGGTCCTCCGGAGAAAGATCGTCCAGGACGGCGGGGGCCAGGCGGTTCACCCACCGCCCTTCCTCCGTGGCGGCGAAAAACAGGGAAAACGCCGCCTCCCGCTTCCGCGGGCGGCGGCTCTTCCGGCGAGGGCTCATCCCGCCCGGACTTTCCGGAGTCGGGTTTCCACCTCCCGGATATATTCCTGGGCGGTGTACACCGCGATGGTGGCGTCTCCTGCCGCCGTGGTCACCTGACGGATGGGGGTGTTCCGGAGATCCCCCGCGGCAAAGATGCCCGGCACACTCGTGCGCATGTGCTCGTCGGTGATCACGTGCCCCTGCTCGTCCAGGTCCACCAGGCCCTTCACCAGATCCGTGTTGGGAATGTGTCCGATGAAGATGAACACCGCCTCCACAGGGATTTCTTTCACTTCCCCGGTTTTGAGATTCCTCACCCGCACGCCCCGCACCTTGGAATCGCCGAAAATCTCCTCCACCACGCTGTTCAGAACGAATTCGAACCTGGGGTTGTGTCGCGCCTGTTCCACAAAGATAGGGGCCGCCCGGAATTCGTCCCGCCGATGGATCAGGATCACCTTGCTCACGATTTTGGAAAGATACAATCCCTCTTCAAAGGCCGAGTCTCCTCCCCCCACCACCGCCACGGGCTGGTCCTTGAAAAAGGGGCCGTCGCACACGGCGCAATAGGAAACCCCCCGTCCTCCGAACTCTTTTTCTCCGGGAACGTTCAGGGTCCGGGGACGGGAACCCATGGCCAGGATCACCGCTTTAGCGTGATAAGGTTCTTTTTCCAGTCCCCACAGGTGGAAGGTCCCGTCGTCCAGGGGCTCGATCTTCTGGATCTCTTCCAGGACAACCCGGGCCCCGAAGTTTTCGGCGTGTTTGCGGAACCGGTGGATCAGGTCTGCCGCGGAAATCCCTTCGGGGAAACCGGGGTAGTTGTCCACCCGATCGGTGAGGGTGAGCTGGCCGCCGATGGTGCCCCGGTCAAAGATCACCGTGGAGAGCTGGGCCCGTCCGCCATACAGCCCGGCGGTCAGTCCGGCCGGTCCGGCACCGATGATGGCGAGGTCAAATTCCCGCTGTTTTTCCTCCACACCCGAAGGTCCGGCCTCGTCCACACGAAACTCCAGCATGATCCTCCTCCTCCTTGTTTTCTGTCTGTGTATATGTGCGGTGTGCAATTATGATACGGCTCAGGGTTCGGAGATGCAAACCTGTCGTCGACCTCCGGTGGTGCAAAAAGTCCGGGGGGTCGACGACAGGTGGGGGAGGGTGAGAAAATCCTGAAGGGAAGGGGTGTTTGACCTTTCCGGACTCAAACTATATGATAAGAAAACGCAGGGTCTTTTGAACTGAGAGTGGATGTGAGGAATCCCGCCGGGATCGGGGGTGCTGGCGGTTTCGAGCCTACCTATAAGGGATGGAAACCCCTGGGCAACGAGCACACCGGCATGCACCCGGTGTGTTTCGAGCCTACCTATAAGGGATGGAAACGGGGGCAATGCTTCCGGGGCTTCTTCCGCAAGCCGTGGTTTCGAGCCTACCTATAAGGGATGGAAACCCTTAAAGGATGCAGTTCCCAACGTCCAGATATTGAGTTTCGAGCCTACCTATAAGGGATGGAAACCGCGCCCGCGGGATGTTGCCCCTTGAACCACAGGAACTGTTTCGAGCCTACCTATAAGGGATGGAAACACGGTGTAAGGAACAAGGAAGGGCCGGATATAGAAAACGTTTCGAGCCTACCTATAAGGGATGGAAACGAATATCATTGTAGATGGCCTCCAGCCCCTTCTGTGTGTTTCGAGCCTACCTATAAGGGATGGAAACCCCTTCAGGGAAAGGAGGTAAGGCTATGGATAAGGAGTTTCGAGCCTACCTATAAGGGATGGAAACGAAATTCCCGGGATCCCGCGGAAGACGGAGAAGGTTGTTTCGAGCCTACCTATAAGGGATGGAAACTTTCAAAGGCCCGTTCGGCCGAAGAGCGGGTCCTGTGTTTCGAGCCTACCTATAAGGGATGGAAACATATACACCTCCATGGGAACCCTGACCCCGATGAGGTTTCGAGCCTACCTATAAGGGATGGAAACGCGTTTCCCCCGCCACAATCTCAAAGGACGTTAAGGGTTTCGAGCCTACCTATAAGGGATGGAAACCCGGATTGCAAAGACGTTCAGGTTTTCCGCTGCCCACCGTTTCGAGCCTACCTATAAGGGATGGAAACGAACGCCTGAAGGTGGTCCGGGTGGATCCGCCCGTTGTTTCGAGCCTACCTATAAGGGATGGAAACAAAGGCCGCAATGAAGTTCGGCCGGCAATCGGGATAGTTTCGAGCCTACCTATAAGGGATGGAAACCTGGTTTCAAGCCCGAGCAGCTTGTCCCGGCGTTCCGTTTCGAGCCTACCTATAAGGGATGGAAACACGGCACGGGTGGCCTTGAGACCGTGGTCCCGGGGACGTTTCGAGCCTACCTATAAGGGATGGAAACCAGTTGGTCTCCCATGGGACAACGGATGGTTCTGGGTCCGTTTCGAGCCTACCTATAAGGGATGGAAACCGGTATCCGGTTCCCCACCGCGTGGCTCGCACGGCAAGTTTCGAGCCTACCTATAAGGGATGGAAACCCCGCCCCAGCACGTCTTCCCACAGGAAGGTCCGATCCGTTTCGAGCCTACCTATAAGGGATGGAAACGTGTCATAACGACCCCATCCTCCGGACCCGGGCTGGTTTCGAGCCTACCTATAAGGGATGGAAACCGGAGCAGGAGATAGCGGAGGCGCGGCGGTCCATGCCGTTTCGAGCCTACCTATAAGGGATGGAAACTGCATATGCCATTCTCAACCTTATGACCGTGGCGAAGTTTCGAGCCTACCTATAAGGGATGGAAACCGCAGGGCGGTGTGCAGCGGCGCAACCTCCTCGGGGTGTTTCGAGCCTACCTATAAGGGATGGAAACCTTGCGAAAATCGGGAAGTGGATCGGGCTGGAAAAAGTTTCGAGCCTACCTATAAGGGATGGAAACCGCCTCCGTTCCTCAATTTCCGTCTTCCTATTCCGGTTTCGAGCCTACCTATAAGGGATGGAAACTGAAGTCAACCGGGGTGAGGAGCGCGACGTGCTCGGTTTCGAGCCTACCTATAAGGGATGGAAACGGCCCCGGCTTCCATAAGGCTTTGAAGAGCATCAAGGTTTCGAGCCTACCTATAAGGGATGGAAACTCACCTCCCACGTGATGATCCCGAGCCCAAACCCCAGTTTCGAGCCTACCTATAAGGGATGGAAACTGAGGTTTTGGCGTATGGCTCCGGGGGCGTGAAAGTGTTTCGAGCCTACCTATAAGGGATGGAAACCGTACACGGGATAGCCGAACAGCCGGGGGTTGGGCCGTTTCGAGCCTACCTATAAGGGATGGAAACGCCATGTCCGCACCTCCTTTTTCATCTTCGGCGTTCTGGTTTCGAGCCTACCTATAAGGGATGGAAACCCGCCTGCAGCACGTCGTCCGACAGCGTGCTGGAGGGTTTCGAGCCTACCTATAAGGGATGGAAACACTTAAATGTTTCGCGCTATGACAGCAACTTCGCATAGTTTCGAGCCTACCTATAAGGGATGGAAACAGATAGATCCTGAATCCCATCACCTCGATCACGATGTGTTTCGAGCCTACCTATAAGGGATGGAAACCGTACACCACCGCCACCAGGTCCCCCATTTCTGCCAGGGTTTCGAGCCTACCTATAAGGGATGGAAACCCGCCTGCAGCACGTCGTCCGACAGCGTGCTGGAGGGTTTCGAGCCTACCTATAAGGGATGGAAACACCGCTATGCTTCCGTCCCGGAGGTTCTATCCTGTGGTTTCGAGCCTACCTATAAGGGATGGAAACTGTATGAGGGAATGGAGGGCAAGGCGCACCTTTACCGGTTTCGAGCCTACCTATAAGGGATGGAAACGGTTGGATGGTTGCCCCGTGTGCGCTTGGTTGTGCCGCGTTTCGAGCCTACCTATAAGGGATGGAAACCAAAGAGTTCCCGCTTGGTATCCTCAAGAACCTTAGCCAGTTTCGAGCCTACCTATAAGGGATGGAAACGCAATCTCGCAATATTGCTCTGAAATATCAACACAAATAGTTTCGAGCCTACCTATAAGGGATGGAAACGCGAACTGACGACCGGCTACCTTAAGAAGGTTAGCAGTTTCGAGCCTACCTATAAGGGATGGAAACCCCAGCTCGATCGCAACGTGGGCCGAGGCGCTTGTTGTTTCGAGCCTACCTATAAGGGATGGAAACACCGCCGGGGCCAGGCGGATCCTTCCCTGTGGGCGGTTTCGAGCCTACCTATAAGGGATGGAAACAAAAGTGGCGGCGCAAGATCGGGCAGCGTTGCTCTGTGCGTTTCGAGCCTACCTATAAGGGATGGAAACTGGGTGAGGTGGGTGGCGCTTTGCGCGCGCGGGCGGAGTTTCGAGCCTACCTATAAGGGATGGAAACGTACGTGTTTGGCGTTGACTGGGGGCGGAGTAACGAGTTTCGAGCCTACCTATAAGGGATGGAAACCGCGGATGCTGGCGATGCTGGCAGGTCGGGCGCTGGGTTTCGAGCCTACCTATAAGGGATGGAAACTCGAAATATCTTTCCCATCTTACAACATCATCGTAGGTTTCGAGCCTACCTATAAGGGATGGAAACCTGACTTCCACGACGAACGGGTGGGAGAAGAAATCCGTTTCGAGCCTACCTATAAGGGATGGAAACCCCTCCAGGTCCCTCCATACGCCTCCGCGAAGGCAGGTTTCGAGCCTACCTATAAGGGATGGAAACGGTCGCGTGGATGCTTGGCAGTATGCACCGGAAGAGAGTTTCGAGCCTACCTATAAGGGATGGAAACTCCCGGCCACCACCACAAGGAGCACCAGGGCGACACGTTTCGAGCCTACCTATAAGGGATGGAAACCAAACTGGCCCGTCTAGGATGGCGCGGGATGGTCTGGTTTCGAGCCTACCTATAAGGGATGGAAACCAGGTGTTCACGGTTGACATCAAGCCCAACATCCTGCGTTTCGAGCCTACCTATAAGGGATGGAAACGGCAGTTCGCCATCCGCAACAGAAAGGACGACGGCCGTTTCGAGCCTACCTATAAGGGATGGAAACCGCGCCCGCTCTCGCTCACCCGGAGAAAGATCTGTCGTTTCGAGCCTACCTATAAGGGATGGAAACTCCTTTAGCCGCTCTTCCTGCTCCCGAACGAACTGGCGTTTCGAGCCTACCTATAAGGGATGGAAACTTCTCACAAATGACATAATGTCCACGGCAGGTATAACGTTTCGAGCCTACCTATAAGGGATGGAAACATCACCTCCCACCCTTTTTTCCCCCACCCCTGAATCACCGTTTCGAGCCTACCTATAAGGGATGGAAACGTGCAAGAGAAATCACATTCTTGACACGTCCTCTTGTGTTTCGAGCCTACCTATAAGGGATGGAAACGATACTAGACTCCCAAAATAAAATAAAAAGGAAAAGGTTTCGAGCCTACCTATAAGGGATGGAAACGACATCGGGATAACATTACCATCTTCATCAACAATCCGTTTCGAGCCTACCTATAAGGGATGGAAACGGCCGCGCCGAAGGTTTCAAGGGGGACGTGGTGGTGTTTCGAGCCTACCTATAAGGGATGGAAACAGCAAACTGGTGAGCATGCAAGGATCATGTTTCGGGTTTCGAGCCTACCTATAAGGGATGGAAACATATCCCCTTTGTCACACCACATGGCCGACCCTTCCGTTTCGAGCCTACCTATAAGGGATGGAAACGGGTGGCGGGTTGTCCGGTGTGATACCTTTATAAGAGTTTCGAGCCTACCTATAAGGGATGGAAACTCCATCCCGCGCGCAATGGCGGAAATGGGGGACCTGTTTCGAGCCTACCTATAAGGGATGGAAACCGTGGATGGGGTGAGGGTGGCGAAAGGCCCCATGCGTTTCGAGCCTACCTATAAGGGATGGAAACCCGAGAGTTAGAATGGGTTGTAAAGTACGGACGGCAGTTTCGAGCCTACCTATAAGGGATGGAAACGGGCCTCGAGCACATCTTGCAGGGTTGCGTTTTTCAGTTTCGAGCCTACCTATAAGGGATGGAAACCTGATCCTCCTTGTTTGAGCGTTGGTCTGTTGGACCGTTTCGAGCCTACCTATAAGGGATGGAAACCACAACAAGTGATGCAAATTCGCACAACAAGTTGTGCGTTTCGAGCCTACCTATAAGGGATGGAAACAAATTGGCGTGGACCGCATGGATGAGCGTGTGTTCCGGTTTCGAGCCTACCTATAAGGGATGGAAACACCAGTACGAACATTTCCATCAGGGGAAACAACAGCGTTTCGAGCCTACCTATAAGGGATGGAAACCATTACTGTCAGACCCGGCGACCGGCCGGCGCAGTTGGTTTCGAGCCTACCTATAAGGGATGGAAACCTTTTTTGAAGGGCGGGAGATGAAAGCGGAGGTTCTGTTTCGAGCCTACCTATAAGGGATGGAAACCGGATGGAACGCAGACTTTCCGCGTCCGGACTGAGCCGTTTCGAGCCTACCTATAAGGGATGGAAACCAGGGAGGCGCTTCAAGGATACCCTACAAACTCCGAGTTTCGAGCCTACCTATAAGGGATGGAAACCGTTTCGGGTTGTGCAGGTAGATGTTTCCCCTCCAGCGGTTTCGAGCCTACCTATAAGGGATGGAAACGAGGAACGGCGGGAACGCTATGGTCCTGAAAAAGTGTTTCGAGCCTACCTATAAGGGATGGAAACAAATACGAACGACGCCTTTCTTGTGGACGTGCTACACGTTTCGAGCCTACCTATAAGGGATGGAAACTACTCCACGAGAATCTTCCTCCGGCGGAAGGAAACCGGTTTCGAGCCTACCTATAAGGGATGGAAACTTGAACACGATCCAGAAACAGGGCGGATCCTTATCGGGTTTCGAGCCTACCTATAAGGGATGGAAACACTTTTTCACCTCTCCCAGCCTCCGCAGAAATTCTGCAGTTTCGAGCCTACCTATAAGGGATGGAAACCAAGGTCCTGAAGTTCCCGCTCCGCATCCAGAAACGTTTCGAGCCTACCTATAAGGGATGGAAACAGTAAATCTTTTTCTTTCTTTTTCCCTCGATTGTACGTTTCGAGCCTACCTATAAGGGATGGAAACTCCACGGCGACCTGGGTGATCATTCAGGTGTTGATGGTTTCGAGCCTACCTATAAGGGATGGAAAGAGCCACCCCACGAGGTTTTCAACACCAAAAACCTCGTGGGGACCCCGACATGAAAAAACATCCTGAAAACCGTAAAATCTCTGGAGTTTATCGGGGTCCCCGCAAAGTTTCTGACGGAACCCCCGTTCCTTGAAAGAACCATCCCTCCCCCCTATAATTTTCCCCGCACCACTGAGGAGAACGATGTCCAGGCGAACGCTGGTCACCAGTGCCCTTCCCTATGCCAACGGTCCTCTCCATCTGGGCCATCTGGCGGGTGCTTATCTGCCCGCCGACATCTACACCCGCTTTCTCCGGCGCATCGGAGAGGACGTGATCCACATCTGCGGCACCGACGAGCACGGCGCCGCCATCACCCTGGCCGCCCAGAAAAAGGGCATCTCCCCGAAAGAACTCGTGGACCACTACCACGAAGTGATCCGCAAAGATTTTGAGGACTTCCACATCGCCTTCACCCACTTCTCCCGCACCTCCCGCCCCATCCACCACGAAATGAGCCAGCAGTTCTTCCTCCGGCTGTATGAACGGGGGGACATCGAAAAACGCCCCGTCATCCAGTTCTACTGCTCCACGGATCAGGTGTTCCTGCCAGACCGGTATGTGGAGGGGACCTGCCCCTATTGCGGTGCCCAGGCCCGGGGCGATCAGTGCGAGTCCTGCGGGCGGTGGCTGGAGCCCTTTCAGCTCGTGGAACCCCGTTGCGCCCTGTGCGGAAACCCGCCCGAACCCCGGGAGACCTTTCACTACTACTTCCGGCTCTCCCGGTATGCTGAACCTCTGAGGGCCTGGCTGGAGAAGAAAACCCACTGGAAGCCCCACGTTCGCAACACCGCCCTCTCCTGGATCCGGGAGGGCCTGCAGGATCGCCCCATCACCCGCGACCTCTCCTGGGGCGTGCCCGTTCCCCTGGAGGAAGCCCGGGGCAAGGTCCTCTATGTGTGGTTCGACGCCCCCATCGGGTATATCTCCGCCACCCGGGAATGGAACCCGGAGGCCTGGGAAACCTGGTGGAAGGATCCCGACACCCGCCTGGTGCACTTCATCGGGAAAGACAACATCATTTTCCACGCCATCGTGTGGCCCGCCATGCTCATGGCCCACGGAGAGTTGGTGCTCCCGGCCGACATCCCGGCCAATCAGTTCCTGGTCTTCCGGGGGGGTGAGAAGTTCTCCACCAGCCGGGGCACGGCCATCTGGCTCCGGGATGCCCTTTCCGCCTATCCCGCAGACTACTGGCGGTACGTTCTCACCGCCATCATGCCCGAAACCAAGGACAGCGAGTTCGATCTGGACATCTTCCGGGAGCGGGTGAACAACGAGCTGGCCGATACCTTCGGGAACTTCATCCAGCGCACCCTCTCCTTCATCACCCGCCACCTGGGAGGAAAGGTGGAGGCGGTGGAATGGGGAAGCGAGGAGGTGGAGGCCCTGGGGCGCCTGCGGGAGCTGGGAACACAGATCCGGGAGGCCTATGGCGAGTTCCGCTTCCGGGACGCCCTCTTCGGGGTGATGGAGGTGGCCCGCCTGGGGAACCGGTATCTGGACCAGAAAGAGCCCTGGCGCCACCGGAAGACCGAACCCCGGAAAGCCCATCAGGCCCTCTACACCTCCCTCCAGATCCTCCGGGCCCTCATCACCTGGGCGGAGCCCGTTCTTCCGGAAACGTCCGCACGGGTGGCGTCCTGGCTGGAGATGGACCTTCCCGCGTTTGATGATGCGGCCATCCCGGACCCGGGGCTGGCCGGACGGACCATCCACGAACCGGAAGTCCTTTTCCCCAAAATTGAAGGGCCGGTGGTGATCGGCCAGAAGAAAGAGACGGCGCCGGCGAAGGAGGAGAAGACGGTGGAGCACAAACCGGAAATCACCTATGACGACTTTGCCCGGCTGGAGATCCGGATCGGGCGCATCCTTTCGGCCGAACCTCATCCCAACGCGGACAAACTCCTTGTCCTGAAGGTGTCGGTGGGGGGAGAGGTCCGGACTCTGGTGGCGGGGATCCGGGATGCCTATGATCCGGAAGCCCTGGTGGGCCGCCAGGTCCCGGTGCTCGTGAACCTCAAACCCCGGAAAATCCGGGGGGTGGAGTCCCAGGGCATGATCCTGGCGGCCACGGACCCGGAGGGGCGGGCCGTTCTCCTTTCGCCCGACCGCGAGGTGCCTGAGGGCAGCGAGGTGCGGTGAGTCCCGAAGCCCGGATGCATCAGTTCATGCGTTCCCTGCGGGATGGGCTTCCCGGGGATCGCGTGTTTGTGTTTCACGGTCCGGAGCGGTATATCTGGCGGAAGGCCCTGGAGTATCTCCAGACCCACACCGGAAAGGTCCTCACCCGCCTGGATGCGTCGGAGGCTGGACCGCAGGAGGTATCCCTGCATCTTTCTCAGGGACTGTGGGGGGATCTCCCCCTCCTGTGGGTGGACCACGTGGAGGCGTGGAAAGAACGGGAATGGACCGCAATGGCTCGTGTTCTGCTTTCCCCTCCCACCCACGTGGTGTTCACCTCCGAAAAGGAACTTCGCCTCCCCAGGGATTTTCCGGCTCAGGTTGTCCTTTTCCCGAAACTCTCCTATCGCTCCCAGGAACAATGGCTCCGGGCGGAAATCCGCCGGCGCAAACTCTCCCTTACCACGGAGGCCTATCGGCTTCTGTGGACCCACCTGCGGGGCGAGCCGCTGGAAAAGGCCGCCCGCGTTCTGGACGTCCTGGAACTCTATCGGGACACCCTGGATCTCCCGGCCCTCATGAACCTGCTTCCCGGTCTGGAAAGCCGGATCTATGCCCTGGGGGATGCTCTGCTCAACGGCGACGGTCCCACCCTGGCCCGGGTGCTGGAGGATCACGGGATGGATGAACAGGTGATCCCTGCTCTGAAGCACACCGCCCTCAAGGACCTCCTCGCTCGCAAGACGGGGCGGGAGGTCCGCCTTGCCTGGAAGGCCCGTGTGTATGAGCGGTGGAACCAAACCTACACGGAAAAGGACCTTCTTCGGCTGTGGCACCACCTTTCAGCCGTCCAGGTGGTCGCCCGGAACCAGGGCCGGTTTTCCCTGGCCCTCCGTCATACCCTGCTCGCCGCCCTGAACCGGCCCTTCCAGAACCTGACGGAAAAGGGATCATGACCGTATTTCTGTGGCTCCTCGTGCTTCAGGTGGACCCCATCACGGTCCAGCTGGATGCCGAAAATCTCCTTCAGGCCGGCAAATGGAAAGAAGCCCGGGCCCTCCTGGAGCGCGCCTTTCGGGAAACGAACGACCCCTATTTCCTGCGCATGCTGGCCGAGGCCGGATTTGACGCCCGGGATTACGCCTATGTCCTCCGGGTGGTGGAAGAGGCGGAAACCCGGGGGGATTCCATTCCCCCGGAGGCCTGGGACCGCGCCCTCCGCGCCGCGTTCATGCTTCAGAAGAAAAACTGGATTCTCAAGCGAGAAAAGCGCATCCTCGCCATGAACAACCCGGACCTCCTCCGTCTCCTGGCGGACATCCATCAGAACTGGGACGATTACGAAACGGCGGCCCGCCTTTACGGAAAGGTCCTGGAACACCAGGAAGATCCAGACGTGCTGAATTATCTGGGCTATGCCCTCCTTCAGACCGGCAAGCCGGACTCCGCCCTCGCGGTGTTTGAACGTCTCCGGGAAGCGGGGGACACCCTCCGGGCGGCCAAAGGGATGGCCCTGGTGTATGAGCGGACGGGGAAACTGGAGGCGGCGGTGCAGGCCCTGGAGGAGGCCAAACGGGCCTCGCCCGGGGATCCGGAGGTGCTCTATCGTCTGGGCCTTCTCTATGTGCGGATGGGAAAATATCAGGAGGCCTATCCCCTTCTCGAAGCCCTGGTGAACTTTGATCCCTTTGCCTATCCCTACCGCCTGCTTCTTGCCCGCACGTATTTTGAAGATCGGCGATACCGCCGGTCTCTGGAACACCTGTCGGTGCTCAAATCCTTTTATCCCCGGAGTGCCGAGGTGCGGGATCTCCTGGCCCGGACCCTCTGGAACCTCCGCCAGCCTGCCCGGGCCCTCGAGGAAGCCCGGGCGGCCGTTCGCCTGGCCCGCACACCGGAAAAACGACGGACCTACCGGACGTTTCTCGTGTTTCTTCTTCTGGCCACCCAGCAGCCCCGGGAGGCCATCCATCTCCTTTCCGGGATCCACCCGCCCTTCCTTTCGGACACGGAGATGATCTTTCTTTCGGAAGCCTACATCCAGGCGGGGAAACCCTGGAAAGCCCGGGAACTCCTCACCCGCGCCATCCGGTTCCGGAAGGACACGGCCTTTCTCGCCGCGGCGGCCGAGCAGCTCTATGCCATCCGGGCCTATCGGGAAGCCCAGGAGGCTCTGGACCGCCTGCTCGCCCTGGATTCCCTCAACACGCAGGGGCGGTTTCTCCGGGCCCTTCTGGCCACCGAGCAGGGGGATGTGGCCACCGCCCGCAGAATGTATGAAAGCCTGCTCGCAGACACCACCCAGACCGACTCGGCCCGGGCCACCTATGCCAACAACCTGGGATACCTGATCCTCACCACCGGAGGGGATCCGGAAGAGGCGAAGCCATACATCGAACTTGCCCTGAAACTCCGGCCGGATGTGCCCGCCTATCTGGATTCCATGGGGTGGTACTACTTTCTCGTGGGAGACCTGGGACAGGCCAAAGCCTATCTGGATCGGGCCTACGTGAACGGCGGCAAGGACGATCCGGAGATTCTGGAACACCTGGGGGATCTGTACCACCGGCTGGGAGATAGCCAAAAAGCCCGCCGGTATTACAGAGAGGCCCTCCGGGTGGCTCCGCCCGAGGACCGCTCCCGGATCGAGAAAAAACTTCAAGAACTTTCCACAGGAGAAGGAGGGCGATGACACGGCGCAAGTTCACCATCGGGATCACCGGAAACGCGGGGTCCGGCAAGAGCACCGTGGCCCGGATCTTCCGATCCTACGGGGCCTATCTGGTGGATGCGGACGCCCTCGCCCGCGAGGTCCTTGCCCGGCACGTTCCGGAGATCGTGGAAACCTTCGGGCCGGATGTGGCGGGGGAGCACGGGATTGACCGGAGAAAACTTGCGGAAAAGGTGTTTCTGGAAGGACGGGCCGATGAGCTCACCGAGATCCTGGCCGAGGACATCATTGAGGCCCTCCAGACCCGGGTGGAAAAGGCGCCCCCGGGGCCGGTGGTGGTGGACGCCCCCCTGATCTTTGAATATCGGATGGAGGACGCCTTCGACATCCTGGTCCTGGTCACCGCCCCCCGGGAGGTGCTCATCCAGCGCCTCATGGAACGGGCCGGATACAGCCGGGAACTGGCGGAAGCCATCCTGGCAAGCCAGATCCCGGATGATGAGAAGCGGGATCGGGTGGATTTCGTGATCACCAACGACGGAACACTGGACGACCTGGAGCGGGCTGCACGGAAGGTGTGGGAAGCCATCATGGAGGGGGACGGGGAGGAGGACGAAGACGAATACGATTTCTGAGGGCGGTGGGGAATGATGCTCTGGGCGCTCCTCCTGGCCCCACCGGCCTTTTCCCTTGAGGCTCCCGACCTGGAGATCCAGGCCCTCCACGGGGTCCGCGTGGTCGTGCTCCGGGGTTCCTTCCGTCTAGTCACCCCCGAATGGGTGCTTTCGGGGAGTCAGGGACGATACGTGGAAACCGGGGGAATCCACGAGGCGTGGGACGGGGTGTCTTTTGCGGACACCCTCCGAACCATCCGGGCCCTCCGGCTCCTCCTCATTCCCGACCGGGACACCTTCACGCTGTTCCGGGATTCGGTGATGTATCAGGACTCGTCCGTCGTGCTCCACACGGACTGTCTGGTCCTCGCCGGAAAAGAGGCCCGCTTTTCCCCGGTTCTTCTGGACGTTCCCCGGCACAACGCGCGGGTGGTGGGGCGGGAAGGGTGGCTTGTGGAGGGCGGCGTGTATGTGTGGGGCCTGCCTCTTCCGGAGATGCATCTGGTTTCCGGCGAAGAGACCCTGCGGGTGGTGGCAGGGGTTCTGAGACTTGAGGAGAACCGGGTCTTCGCCGATTCCGCCGTGGACGTGATTCATCCGTCCTATCGGGCCCTTGCGGTCAGCCTGATCTACGAGCCCGAAGAAGGTCGGGGAGAGCTTCTGGGAGACCCGGCGCAACTGGTGTATGGCGACGGGGAGGTGACGGGACGGCGGATCCGGTTTATCCTCAAAGACGGACGGGTGGAGGAGGTGGAGGTGGAGGAGAACGCCCGGCTTAAACAGGAGAACCTGGAGCTGACAGCGGACCGTCTGGTGGCCTGGTTTGCCCCGGATTCGGCCCGGGTGGCCCGGGTGGAGGCCCTGAACCGGGTGGAAGGCCTCTTCCAGCCCACGTCCGAGGAAGGTTTCCATGGCGACGCTGAAAGCCCTTGATCTCGTGAAGGTATACCGCCGCAAACGGGCGGTGGACGGGATTTCCCTCGAGGTGAACACCGGGGAGGTCGTGGGCCTTCTCGGTCCCAACGGCGCGGGAAAAACCACGACCTTCTATATGGTCATGGGCGTGATCCGTCCCACGTCCGGCCGGGTGCAGGTGGACGACGTGGATATCACGGGATGGCCCATGTATCGCCGGGCCCGACTGGGGCTGGGTTACCTTCCTCAGGAGCCCTCCATTTTCCGCAAACTTTCGGTGTTTGACAACGTGTACGGCGTGCTGGAGATCCGGGGGGTCCCGAAAGAAGAAGCCCGCGAGCGGGCAAAGGAAGCCCTGGAGCGCATGGGGGTCTGGCACCTCCGGGATCGGGTGGCGGAAGTCCTTTCCGGTGGAGAACGCCGGCGGGTGGAGATCGCCCGGAGCCTGGCCCTTTCTCCCCGTTTTCTCCTCCTGGACGAGCCCTTCACCGGCATTGACCCCAAAACCCGGGAGGAGATCCAGGACATCATTCGCCAGCTCGTCGACCTGGGCATCGGCGTTCTGATCACGGACCACAACGTGAGGGAAACCCTCCAGATCACCGATCGGGCCTATATTATCTATCAGGGCCAGATCCTGCTGGAAGGCCCGCCCGAACGCCTCATGGAAGACGAGCGGGTCCGGGAGATCTATCTGGGCGAGCGCTTTTCCCTCTGAGGTGGATCATGATCCGCTGTCCCCACTGCGGTGAGACCTGGCCCGAGAAGATGCGGTTTTGCGGGCTGTGCGGCACGCCTCTGGAAACCCTCCGGCAGGAAGAAGAACGCAAAATCGCTACGGTGATGTTTGTGGACGTGGTGGGCTTCACCCGCCTTTCGGAACAGATGGACGTGGAGGAGGTGGAGGCGCTGCTGGATCGCTTTTTTCAGGCGGTGGATCAGGTGGTGCGTGCAGAGGGGGGTGTGGTGAACAAAATGATGGGGGATGCCGCCCTGGTCCTGTTCGGCGCACCTCAGGCCCTGGAACATCACGCCCTCCATGCCGTTCGGGCGGCCTTTGCCCTCCGGACCTGGGCCGAAAGGGAAGGGATCGGCCTCCACTTCGGCATCCACACCGGGGAGGTGCTCCTCACCCTCATGGGAAGCGGGCAGGCCCAGGATTTCACCGTCCTGGGGGACACGGTCAACGTGGCCCAGCGCATCCAGAGTCTGTCCGGGGCCAACGAAATCTACATCTCCGAAACCACCCACGCCCTGGTGGAAGAGCGGGTCCAGGGAACGTTTGTAGGGGAGACGAGGGTCAAAAATCGGGAACAGCCTGTCCGGATCTTCCGGGTGGACGCCCTGGTGGAGCCCACGCGCCCCTCCCGCCGGTGGCGCCTTCCTTTCGTGGGACGAGAAAAGGAAGTGCAGCTCCTTCAGAACGCGCTGGATCGGGATCGGGTTCTGGTGGTGGTGATGGGGCCAGCGGGGGTGGGGAAAACCCGGCTGGTGGACGAGGCGGTAAAGAACCGGCCTGTTCGCCTTCTTCGAACCTTCCCTGGTGAGGAGGTTCTCCGCGCGTGGCTTGAAGCCTACCCCCGGGGTGTGATCTGGGTGGAAGACCTTCAGTGGCTGGATCGGCCCTCCACGGAAAAGCTGGAGCAAACTTTCTTTCACCTGGGCAGCCGGCCGCTTCGGGTGGTGGTCACCGTCCGTCCCGAAGGGGAAGACCTGGCTCGCCGCCTGGAAGGCAGCCTGGCCTTCCTGGGATTTGACACCCGGTGGGTCCGGCTGGAGCCCCTTCCCGCCGAAGCCATCGAACGCCTCCTCGAAGAGACGGATCTGAGCCCGGCGGAGCGGGAGAGCATCCTCGCTGAAAGCGGGGGAATTCCCCTGTTCGTGGAGGTGGCCCTTCAGGCCGCATCCCGGGACGGAACCCGGCGATCCTTCCGGATGGAAAGCATCTTTGCAAGCCAGGTGGACACCCTTCCCCGGAAGGAAAAAGAACTTCTCAAGCGGATATCGGTGCTGGGGGCCACTTTTTCCAGGAAGGATCTTTCCCTTCTGGATCTTTCGCCGGACGATCCCGTGTTTCAGGCCCTTTTGAACAAAGGGGTGATCCAGAAAGAAGGGGAAACCTATCGTTTCCGCCATCCCCTGTTGCGGGATGTGGTCTGGAACATGATGCTCCAGCGTGTGCGCAGAGAACTCCACGCACAGGTTTTTCATCGCCTTCTTCAGGGGAAAGGGGCTCCGGATCAGCTGGCCCTGCATGCCTTCCACGCCGGGTTATGGGACCGGACGGTCCTTTTCGGAGTGATGGCGGTCCGCCATCTTCTCAGGACAGGGGAAACCCGGCGGGCCATGCGCCTCCTGGAGGTGATTCGCAAAGCCCTGGAGGAACATCCCGATCCCGAGCGGGAACGGGAAATGCTGTATCTGGAAGCCCGGGCGCTGTATGGCCTGGGCGATCGGGAGAGGGCGTGGCAGGTGGTGAGGGACCTTCTCGGCAGGGGAGGAGTCTCTCCCCTCCTCCGGGAACAGGCCGCCCTTCTGGGGGCCGAACTCCTGGGGCTTTTCGGTCGGGTGGACGAGGGACTACGGTTTCTCGAAGAACACATCCCCCCGGTTCCGGCCCATCCCCACCGGGTGGCCCTGACCCGTGCCTCTCTCCTGGTGGAAGGCGGAAAGATCGAGGAGGCCCGGAAAATCCTGGAGGGACTCCGGGATGCCGGGGGAGGTGGGATGGCAGAAGACGTGTGGGTGGAACTCGCCCGGGTGTATGCCATCGAAATGGATCTGGATGCGCTGGAGGATCTCGTGCGGGAAGCGTTCCGGGGCAACCTTTCGGCCCGGGGGCAGGCGTATCTTCTCCACTGGCTTGCCTCCGCCCGACGCCTTCAGGGCAAGGTGGAGGAAGCCCTGAACCTTCACGCCCGGGCGCTGGAATTTGCCCGGGAACACGGGATCCGGGAATCCTGGCCCCTGTTTCTGTTTGAATACGCCCGGACCCTGCGAAAAGCGGGAAAGGTGGAGGAAGCGGAAGAGCTCTTCTGGCGGGTCGTTCGGATGGGAGAGGCGTATCAGGATCCCAAAATCGTGATCAAGGCCAAAATCGAACTGGGGATGCTCCTGATCAATGATCGCCTGGACATGGTGGGGGGACTGGCACTATGGGAAGAAACCCTTGAGAGCGTTCAGGGGGAGGATCCCTATTCTGAACTCGGCCTCTTACACAATCTGGGTATACTCTACCTGCTCGTCATGGGAGACCTGGATCGCGCACTTGTGTATCTTGAGAGCTGTTCCCGTCATCCTCTCTTTGAGGAAGATGTCACCATCCGTCAGGTCACCCGGATTTTTCTCGCCCTCCTCCGGAGGCTCCAGGGAAGTCCTTCGGAACCTCCACCGGATGCCCTGGCCTGGCTCGAGGAGGTTCCGAGCGTGGTGGCCCATTCCATTGTGGCCTGGGTTTTTGCCCTTCCCATGCCCCACGCCCTTCCTTTCCCCGAGCCTTTCACTCCGGAAAGGTGGCGGGAATTTTTGAGAGAACTCCTCGAACAGCGCCTGTTCCGGCTCCTCCGTTTTGCCCTGTGGAAAGCTCGGCACTCGGCTCCCCACCTCTCCCCCCTCCTCCAGGAGATCTTTGTCCAGGAGGTGAAGGCGTTCAGCCTTCCAGAGGATTACCTCAGGGATATCCCTTTCAAAACCCACCGGGTCCGGGATGCCGGATCCTCCACCACAAGCACATAACGCCCTGGAGGAAGCCTCAGCTCCCGCAGGCCCTTTCCGGAAAGCATATGTCTCCCCGAAAGATCCAGCACGTGGATCCGGTGGGCGGCCCTCACACCCTCAAGACGCATCCCTCCGGGGATCACCCGAAGCCGCACGGGGTCACCTGCTGCGGGGATGGGGTTTTCATGGACAGAAACGATATTGTCCAGCGCCATGCTGCTGTTGAACGTCTGGCTCTGCGCCGCCTTACCTCTTGCGACCAGGGGGGTGAGGGTGCGATAGACGGAGTCCTTCACGATGAAGCAGCCGGGGACCATCCAGTAGTGCCGGTCCAGGTGGAGAAGCATGTCCGAGCCGTCCCACATTCGCACCGTGTCTTCAAACACGAGGTGATATTGATGGACGGTGGAATCCGTGGGAACGCACGTGGCCGGATAGGGAACCAGACTCACAGGAAGGGTGTCCTCCAGAATCAGCGCAAAGGGCTCGGTTCCCGCGATCCAGATGGTGTCCCATTCTCCGGTTGCATACGTGTGGGTGGGATCCAGGAGAACCTGCAGGGGATAGGCCGTATCAAAATATCCCGCAAGGGGGAGGGTGTCCGGAAGGGGGTTTCCGACAGGGGAGAGTTCCATCGCCACGGGCACGTGAAGGCTGGCCGGGGACAGCGTGGTGTCCCGGACATCCATAAAGGGAAAGAATTCCAGGGTGAGCGTGGTGCGGAACAGGGTGTCCGTACGCATGGGTTGGTTGGAAAGGGAAAAGTTGAACCCGGGAAAGTTCGTTGTGTCGGAACGGGTGAGTGAGTACTCGTATCGCCCCTGAGCCTCATCCAGGACCATGCTGTAGAAATAACTCACCGGGCCCGTGTATACGGGCACGCCGCCTACGGTCAGGTTGGCAGTTCCCGTGTAGGAAAAGTTTTTCCCCATCAAATTGACGGAAAGCCCCGTCCAGAATTCCACCAGGGGATCCAGTTGGGCGTGCAGTCCCCCCGGTGCAAAAAGCAGAAACATCATCCACGCCATCCATTTCATACTCCACCTCCTGTTCGGATCGTCCACGTATATTATACGCAGATTCCCCCGTCCGTGCGTGAGGAATATCACACAAAAAGCGGGCGGGGCCAGAGGCCCCGCCCAACCGTGCCCACACAAGGGGATCAGAATGCCGTTGGGAGGGGGTTACCGTTGTAAGTCGCCGTCCACTGGTTGCAGGACGACCAGGTGATTTCCAGCACGTTTGCACCATCCGTGATCCGGAGGGTGCCTGCCACGGGATCACCCCCGCAGGAGGCCGAAAGCTGAAGGGGCACGGGGGTAGACACCGTGAGGGCCCCCACACCGTCCAGGGTCCAGGTGGCATTCATTGTCAGCTCTCCATCCGGGGTCTCGCTCTGACCCGGATTCCAGGTGGGATCCGAGGGGGTGAAGGTCAAACTGCCCTGGTAGGTCAGGGCAAGGGTTTCCGGGTTCATCCCGTCGTCCTGGCGCATATAAAGATCCATGTCCACCCGATTCCCAAACGTGTTCCCCTGATGGGTGGCTTCAACGAAACCTTGAATCCGGCTTTCCGAGGCGTAAGCGTATTGAGGACCTGTTTCTTCCATCAGCATTTCGAACGGTCCGTTCCCCCCCAACCCGGAAAAGGCCACCCGTCCCACCCAGGGATCGCTGTCGTTGGCGTCGGTGGCCTCCACTCGACCCCGAACCATCTGACGCATGGTATACATGGAATCCGCCATCGTGGTGTCGCAATCCACCTCCGTGCTCACGTTCACCGGAACCCCGTCCTGGTCCGCATCGGTGGTATCCCCCGTCCAGGTAATGCTGCACGCCTGGAGGGGAGCTTTCCCCGCGCCCCCCACGAACCCCAGCATCATGCCCGGACCAAGGGGTGTGAGGGGGAGATTCCCCGTCTGAAGATCCTGGACGATCTCGCTTGCCGCATCCTGGGTGAGGCCGCTCCCTTCAACCGGTGGCGTGGTTTTGTCCCCTTTCCCACATGCGGCAAGCGCCAGCCCTCCGAGGAGGATGAGGAGATATCCCTTCCTCCGCATGGCCATACCTCCTGTTTTTATATGGTGACCCATCATCGTGTTGTGTCAATTAAAAGTGTATGGCATGATCTCCGACCTGTCCGTGAGATTTGTCACGCGTTTCACCGGATGGAGCCAGGTTATGGCGCTGATGTTCACTCATGAATTTGAACATCACGTTCGCAGTTCCAAGGATGACGCAAGCGAAGACGTCCATGGCCCCCTCCTCCAGCCCCTCCCGTGAGGGGGAGGGGAGAAGACAGGTCTGAACTCGTGTCCAGAGGTCAGCACGAAGATATTTTGATGGTTTTTCAAGAGGGCCGTACAATTCCCCCATGCCCGGCGAAGCCTCTCCTGTCCGATCTGAACTTTCCCGGGACCTCACCACCTTCGACATCACCATGGTGGGGGTGGGCGCCATGATCGGTGCCGGGATTTTTGTCCTCACCGGCATCGCCGCCGGCACGGCCGGTCCTGCCCTGATCCTGGCCTTTCTCCTCAACGGCCTCATGACATCGGCCACGGCCATGACCTATGCCGAACTGGGGTCCGCCATCCCCGAGGCCGGGGGTGGGTATCTCTGGGTCCACCGGGGGCTTTCTCCTGCCCAGGCGTTTCTGTCGGGATGGATGAGCTGGTTTGCCCATGCGGTGGCGGGGAGTCTCTATGCCCTTGGGTTTGGCGCCTATTCCACCCTCATGCTCCGGGTGCTGGGCCTCCCCACCCCTCACGGAGTGGAGCTCCTTCTCCACAAGGTGCTGGCCGCCGGTGTGATCCTGCTGTTTGCCTGGATCAACTTCCGGGGTGTTTCGGAGATGGGGAAGGCGGAGAACATCGTGACCCTGGCCAAGATCGTGATTCTGGGCCTGTTTATCGCAAGCGGCCTGGCGGTGATCGTGAAGGACCCCTCCCGCCTCCAGCACTTTCGCCCCTTTTTTCCGAAGGGGTGGAGCGGCGTGTTGATCGCCATGGGCCTCACCTTCATTGCCTTTGAGGGGTATGAAATCATCGTCCAGGCCGGGGAGGAGGTGAAAAACCCGAAGAAGAGCATTCCCCGTGCGGTGTTTCTGTCTCTCCTCATCGTCCTTCCCATCTATCTCCTGGTGGCGTTCGTGAGCCTGGGGGCGGTCACCCCCGACGTGCCGGGCATGCCCACCTGGCAGTGGCTTGCAGAACATGCGGAGCTGGGGGTGGCCATGGCCGCCCGGCAGTTCATGCCCCTGGGGACCTATCTCCTCCTTCTTGGTGGCCTGCTCTCCACGGTGAGCGCCCTGAACGCCACCCTGTTTTCCTCCACCCGGGTGTCCTTCGCCATGGGGCGGGATGAGAACCTCCCTTCCTTCTTCGCCGACGTACATCCGAAAACCCGCGTGCCCCACCGGGCCCTCACCTTCTCCACCCTTCTCATGCTCGGGATGGCGGTGTTCCTCCCCATTGAGGATGTGGCGGCGGCCACGGACCTGATGTTCCTGCTCCTCTTCCTCCAGGTGAACCTGGCGGCGGTGCGCATCCGTCAGCGGTGGGGCAATGAACTGGATTACGGTTTCCGAACCCCCCTCTTCCCCTTCGTCCCCTATGCGGGAGCCCTGTCCCAGATCGTGCTGGCGGTGTTTCTCCTGTTTTATTCCCCTCTCGCCTGGCTTTCTGCCCTGCTCTGGGTCGGCGTGGGGGTGAGCCTGTTCTATCTCTGGGTTCGGCCCCGGATCCGGAAAAAAACCGCCACGCCGGTGGTTCTCCGGGAGGTGCACAGGGTGGAGGAGACCGCCCGGCGAAAGGTGCTCGTCGCCCTGGCCAATCCGGCCACCCTTCCCCTCCTCACCCGGTTCGCCGCATCCCTCACCCGGGACAACGAACCCGCCGAACTCATCCTCCTTCACGTGATCCAGGTGCCCCACCAGCTCCCCCTTCGTTCCGGTGAGCGGTATCTCCCCCGGGCCCGGGAGCTCCTGGAAACGGCGCGGGCGATCGCACAGGAGGCGGGGGTGGAACCCCAGCTCCTTGTGCGGATCTCCCATCAACCGGCACGGGCCATCCTGGACACGGTGGAGGAGGAAGGGGTGGACACCCTGGTTCTGGGCTGGCGGGGAGAGGGGAAAAGTTCTCAGTCCCTTCCCGGACGGGGAATGCTGGACATCCTTTCCCGGGCCGATGCCCACGTGATCGCCCTCCGCACGGGAAAAACCGCCCCCGCGCACTCCCGGAAGATCCTGATCCCCGTCTCCTATCCCCTCCAGCTTCTCCTGATGCTCCGGGCCGCCCGTGGAGCCTGCGAAACCTTCGGGGACTGCCAGACGGTGGAGGTGATTCACTTTTACCCCACCGATCTTTCCCCGGAAGAGCGGGAAAATCGGCGACGTGCCTTTGAAGCCACGCTGAACGAACACGCCCAGGGGCTTTTTCTCCAGTTCACCATGGAAGCCTCGGATCATCCCTTCCGGGAGATCCGTGCCCGGAGCGGGGATGCGGATCTCGTCATTCTGGGCACGGGACGTCAGCGCTGGCTGGAGCGGCGGGTCCTGGGACTGCCCCTGGCGCGACTTCTCCACGGGATCCAGGCCCCCGTGATCCTGGTCCGGGGGAAGCACGCCCCCTTTCTGAAACTCCTTCGGGAAGTCCGGATCTTCCTGTTCGGAGAGGATTGATCGTCCCTCCTCCTTCCGCCATACTGGATGCATGACACCCCGGGAACTGGGCGTCCTTCTCCTCCTGCTCATGGTGCTTCTCCTCGGCCTGGGGACGCTGGGTTGTCCCCTTGCCAACCGGCTGTTTCCCCGAAAGCCCGGTGTTCTTCGTTACACTCCCTGCTTTGTTCTCCGGAATTTTGCGGGTCTCTCCATCTCTCTCCTTCTCCCCTACGGCTACGGGGCGGTGGGGCAACGACCCCTTTCGGCCGGATGGCTCGCCCTTTTCGGCGCACTGGCCCTGATGTTTCTGTGGGCTCTGGTGGAAAGCCTTGCCGAGCGTTTTCACCTGACGGACAGCGGTCTCGTGATGTTCCGGTATGGAAAAACGGAAAATATATTCTGGTCAGATGTGGCCCGGGTGAGTTTTTCTCCGGCCATGGGGTGGTTTGTCCTGCACCTTCATTCGGGGAAACGCCTCCGGATCTCCCTTCTCCTCCAGGGCATCGAAGACTTTGCCCGCCATCTCCTCCAGCGGGTTCCTGCCGACCGCGTGGATCCCCATGCCATGGAGGTCCTCCAATCCACGGCCGAGGGGCACCCTCCTCTGCCCCCCGTTGCCCGGGGATAAACGCTTATTGGGCCGGAGAAGCCCCTTCCCCTGACAAAAGCTCCAGGATGGCCCAATGGGTGGCTTCCACGTCCGCCGCTTCCGCGGTGGAGTCCACCACAACGACCGTGACTGCGCCCTCAAGGGGTCTGCCTTCTCCGTAGAGATGGGGCCGGTCTTCTTCCCGCCGGTGAGACGCGCTCACACCCAGGGCCTCGTTGTTCAAACGAACCCTGCGGCGCCCTGGGACAACCGTATGGCGTTCCACATACACCAGCGGATCGGGACCTTCCACATCCACGTCCCACACCCCCCTGACCCGAATGGAACTGCCCCCAAAGGAGAGATAAACAGCGGGAAGGTCGGGCGGGATCCGGGAGAATAACCGGTCCACGATATAGCCCTTCAGAAACGCCGAAGGGTCCCACCGGCACCCTCCGCGAAACGTCCAGCGACGGGGGGCCGCTCGTGTCGCCGTGCACTCCGGCGTTCTGTAAAAGGGATCCACCACGTCCCCTGTTTGTTTCCGGATCACCACACTTTTCTCGAGCAATGTGTCCACCAGCCCCGATACCTCCAGAACCCCCTCAAGGGAGCGGAAATACAGCGGAGAGACCTCATCCACCACCTGTCGGGCTTCCTCATAGAGATCCTGCACAAGGTCGGAAAGCCGGGCGGAGTCCGGTCCCACCAGGGTGATCTCCAGGAGGGTGCCCATCAGGAAAAAGACCCGGGTCAGGGTGTCCGCCACCACGGCATCACCGGAAGAAGGAGAGGGTCACCAGCCCTCCCGTGAGCCCCACGCCCAGGATGAGGGAAAGCCCGCCCAGATATTTCACAAAAACGAGTCCCACCGGACCGTATCGCAAAAGCCAGGGATCCAGAAGGAGGAGGGTGATGCCCACCATCCCGAGAAAAAGGGCAAACCACCGCAGGTTTCGGGGGAAGGGGGTGTGGGGGAGAGGCCAGGCGAGGGCGGCAAAGAGGAGAGGCGCGATCATGGCGTGGAAATGGGACGTTTCGGCAAGTTGAAGGGGAGATTTGGCCATCCGGAAGGCATCGGGATTTCCCCGGTAATACTCAAGGAGTTCCCGGGGAAAATGGCCGATTTTGAAGGCGATGATCAGACCGGCAAACACAAGACCCGCCAGGGCACCGGAATACAGAAAGGCATAAAGCACCTTCCATTCGGCGGGCCACTCACGGGGGGGACGGTCCACCGTCTTTCCTCCTTTCGAGGAATTCAAGAAGCCACAACGCCCGTCGAACCCCATGGGTGAGGGCGTTCACCGAGATGGTGGCCCCGGCGATCCGGGGGATGTCCTTTCCGGGACGAAGGGGATGGCCGGAGGTTTTTCCCCGATACCGCTCCAGAAACCGGGGGTTCTGGATTTCTCCGCCATAGGGCTCCCGGTAAGCCAGCACCTCCACAAAACGCACGGTGTCGTTTTGGATCCCCACGGCAAAGGTGATGGGTTCGTGCTTGCCCAGCACGTCGTCCACCACCACCTTCAGGGTGTCCTCCTCTGCATGCGCCGTATACACCCACACCGTCTCCCGCAGGAAAGGGAGAATCCCCGCGTTCTTCAGGGATTCCTGGAGGGCGGGGGTGACCACCACCGGAAGGCTGTCCAGCACGGCCACCCCCGGGAGAACCCCCGCGACGAGAAGCCCGATCATCAGAACGTGATCCCCAGGATAGAACGGATCATCATCCGGCTGTGCGTTTCCACGTCTGTGAGCTGCGGGAATACGGTCAGTGTGGCCCACACTTTCGGTGCGGAATAGTGAAGAGAGGGGCCAATGAAGAGAGCGGTGTGCTCGGGAGAACCCCCGGGAAGCGTCCGATCGGGCCATTCCTGATGGGTCATGAATTCGAGTCCCAGGGCATAAGAGCGCGTGAGCGCAAATGACACACCTCCTGTGAGAGACAGCACCCCCTCTTTCTCCCGGTGCCGTTCAAACGCCGTCCCGGTGTTCTCCCACTCGGTTTCAATCTCCTGTTCCAGAATAAGGTTCAGCCCCGCGTTGACCCGGTCGGAAAACCATTTGCTCAGGATCAGCTTCTCCTCAAACTCCGTTTTGGCCCCTTCGTGCGTAACCTCCAGATAAAGGCCGCTTCCAACCCAATCGGTCCTCGGGTTGGTGAACCGTTGAAACGCCACAAAAGAGATGCCTTCAAAGGTGGACCGGGAAAGAGGGCCCGTGGTGGGGTCCACGGAAAACACCCGGGCACTGTTCAGATAAAGGGCAAAGGTGAGGGTGGGGGTGAAGGCGTACTCGATTTCCAGCCGGGTTTTCCATGCCCAGAAATCCAGCGTCCCCTTCCGTCCAGTTTCATAGGTCACCCAGGGCTCCACCTCCACAAGCCCCTTCGGCACCGGATCCGTGTCATACACGAAGGTCCACATCCGCTCATGGGCCTCACCCCATCCTGCAAGGAGCGCCACACCTGCCACCATCATCCACCGCTGCATGGTTCATCCTCCGTGTTTGATGTTTGTAACGGGCCTGCCACCGGTGGCAATCTTGACCCTCACAGTCAAGATTAAGGATACGCCTTCCGGTTCGTCCCGTCAAGGCAACAGTACGCCATATCTTGACCTTCCGATCTCCCCTGTGCAGAATGAATCCGTCGTTTGGAGGGGCGATGGTGGTGGACAGAGACGGCCGGGTGCGGGCCGAATCTCCCCACGGACCCGACCAGATCCTGGTGGTGGATGTCTGACGTCCGAAGCGTTATTCTTTCAGCCCGCTCCGGGCATAGCTTTCCATGATATGGCGCTGGGCGATGAAGAAGAGAATCACCAGGGGAAGGATGGCCAGGGTGGACGCGGCCATCAGGGCGGGATAGTTGGTGCTTTCCCCCTGGGCAAAATAGGCAAGCCCCACCTGAATGGGACGCATGTGATCGCTGTTCGTGACCATGAGGGGCCACATGAAGGCGTTCCAGGAGCCAATGATGTCAAAGATGATCACCGTCACAAGCACCGGACGGGACAGGGGAAGGAGAATCCGGACCAGGAAGTCCAGGTGGGAACACCCATCCAGCACGGCGGCATCAAAGAGATCCCGGGGAAGGCTACGGAAATGCTGCCGGAGGAGAAAAATGGTAAACACGTTCACCATCCAGGGCACGGTCAAAGCGGCAAAGGTGTCCATCCACCCCCAGCTCTGGATCATGACATAGAGGGGGATCACATACACGGGCATGGGAATCATCATCACCGCCAGAAACAGCATAAACAGGCTCTCCCGCCCCCGAAAATGAAGCCAGGAAAAAGCATAGGCTGCCAGGGTGGACGTCATCAGCACCCCCGCCAGGGTGAGGGCGGTCATGATGACCGATACCTGGATATACCGGAGAAAATTCAGTTTGGTGAAAAGTTCCCTGTAGCCATACAGGGTGAGCTGATGGGGCCACCAGGTGGGCGGAAACAGAATGGCCTCCGCCGGGGTTTTGAGGGACGTGACGAGCATCCAGTAGAAGGGAAGCACCATGAACACCGCGCCGGCGGTGACCACCAGATAAAGGACCAGGCGTCCGGCACTAAACCTCATAATACACCTTCTTCTCCAGATAGAGCTTCTGGAAGAGGGTGATGCCGATCATAAAGACGAAGAAGAGAAAGGCGATGGCGGAGGCATAGCCCACCTGGTATTCCTCCACCCCTTTCTGATAGAGATAATAGATCACGACGTTGGTGGACCCCAGAGGGCCGCCCGGCGGTGGGCCGGTCATGGTCCAGACGGGGGCGAACACCTGAAAGGACACGATGGTGGTCATCATCAGCACATAAAAGGTGGTGGGAGAAAGGAGGGGCCAGGTCACGTTCCAGAAGGTGTGCCACCGTCCGGCTCCGTCCACCTTCGCCGCATCGTAATACACATCGGGAATGTTCTTGAGCCCGGCGAGAAAGATAACCACGTTATAGCCCAGGGATTTCCACACGCTCATCAGGACCAGGGAGAAAAGCGCCAGGCTCGGCCCCTCCAGGAACCAGGGGAGATCCAGCCCCGTGAGGAGTTCCAGAAGCCCCCGGTGCTCCTCCAGCCACCGGGGATGAGGAGATCCGGGGAGGAAGGAGAGGAGATAGTTGAAAAGCCCTCGATCGGGGTGATAGAGCCATTTCCACACCACCGACACCGCCACGATGGAGGTGATCACGGGGAGGAAATACACGGTCCGGAAAAACCCCAGTCCCCGCAGGCCCCGGTTGAGGGCCATGGCCACGGCGAGAGCGGTGAAGAGGGAAAGGGGCACGGCCATGAAGGTGTAAAGGAACGTGTTCCAGACGGCCTTCCAGAAGAAGGGATCTTCAAGCAGCAGGCGATAGTTCGCAAGCCCCACAAACCCCCGGGGACCGGCGATTCCCCAGGCATAGAAACTGGTTTTGAAGGCAAGGAGGATAGGCCAGATCTTGAACACCAGGAGCAGAGCCAGGGCGGGAGCCAGAAAGAGAAGAGCAAGGATCAGGGTGCGGGCAGGGGATCGGTCCATCGCCTCACAGGATCTTCTGGATGATGAACAGGGTGACCAGGACCATCAGGATGGCAAACACCGACACCTGAAAGGTGAGGCCCAGGGTGAATTTCACGAGCAGGAGGTTGAGATGGACGGGGGGATCCAGCCCGAACACCACCGGCTTGAGAACCACCTCTTTCAGGGGACCCGCCGGCGCCAGGGCCAGAAGAATGCGGTTGGCGAGTTCGCCCACCACAAAGGCGAACACGATCAGGACAAAATGAACCGGATGATAGCGTCTCATTGCAGCCCCCTGCCGGGGGCGGGACTCGAACCCGCACGCCCTTTCGGGCAAGGGATTTTAAATCCCCAGCGTCTACCGTTCCGCCACCCCGGCGGAAAAAGAGGCGGCGGGGGGAATCGAACCCCCGTACGCGGTTTTGCAAACCGCTGCCTGGGCCACTCGGCTACGCCGCCCCGTGTTCCCCCATATTGTGAGGTTCCAACAGGGAATTGTCAATGTGCACACCCGTGTTGACCGTCCCCCCCGGGGCGTGGATCATAGCATCCGTATGGAGATCCCGAACTCGCCTTTTCTCTTCCTGATGGTGGGCCTTCCCGGTGCGGGAAAGAGCACCCTGGCCCGGCATCTCGCCGCATGGCTGGGTGCGCGGGGGGTGCATCTGGAATCCGATCGGATCCGGAAGGAACTCGCGGGGTTGGACCCGGCCAGGCCCATGCCTCCCGAGATGTACACCCCCGAACTCAACCGTCAGACCTTCCGCGTCATGGAGGATCGGGCCCGGCAGGCGCTCCGGCAGGGGCGTTCCGTTGTGATGGACGCCACCTTCCTGCGCAGGGCATACCGCAAGCCCTGCGAACGGCTTGCCCGGGAAGAGGGGGCCGCGTTTCTTGCCCTGTATGTTTGGGTGGACGACGAAACGGCCCACCGACGGCTCACCCACCCACGGGACGGCTTTTCGGACGCCACGGTGGAGGTGTATGAGGCGATGAAGGCCACGGCCGAACTCCCGCCGGACGATGTGCCCTTCCTCCACCTGGACGGACGCCGTTCTCCAGAGGAGAATCTCCGGATGATGCGCTGGGCCCTGCGATTTATCGGAGATCGGGCGGGTTCCAGGGCGCGATAACGATCAGGTTTCCTGGTTCGAAAATCTCGAACGCCTGATCTTTCTCCGGGAAAGGATAGAACCACCCCACAACCCTGTGAATGCCGAGGGCCAGCGGCTTTATGAAGGAAACCCCATGGGGCGCGTTTGGGATAGGTCTAGGGGAATTCCAAGACCCTCCATAACAACGTGACGAAATGCAGATCGGCGTCTGCGCTGCCCGGGTTCAAGGGGGGCCGTGGACCCCGGGACAAAGCCCATCAGGATCAGGTCTTTTCTTCCTCCTGCCCCGCACCTTGTGACCAAAGGATCCTGTATTCCTCCAGGAGTTCCTGGAGATCCGCAGGAGCTTTCTTCCGGGTGGTTTTCAGGAGATCTTCATACAGATCCACCAGTTCCTTCATCACTTTTTCGTTCACGGATCTGCCGAAGACCACGTGCGGAAGCAGTTTGCGAAGGCCCTCTTGAACTTCCTGCAGCGCTTTTCTGGGGGTTTGACTTTTCAGATAACTCCCGCGGTAGAGATACGCCCACCCATAGATGTTTCGTGCAAGAAAATCAAACTCGAGACCCTCTTCCACCAGGCGGGCACACTCCCGGGCATACCGCGCCGCTTGATCCTTTTTCCCCTGCCTGTCTTTCAGATCCACCAGCATTCCGTGGGCATGGGCAGCCTCCGCTCCGAACCCGGGGAGCCGCTGGGAAGGGAGGATCTCCCCCTGGCCAATCTGCCGATACACCCGAGCCGCTTGCTCCAGCACCTCCTCCGCTTCTTTCTCCTTCCCCTGCGTTAGCAAAAATTCCCCCCAGGCCACTTGGAGACGCGCGGAAAAGAACGCTTGATCGTCCGGTCCCAGAAGTTCCCCCGCCGGTCCCTCCAGCCAGGAACGCACCGTTTCCACCCGTGAAAGGACCCGTTCGTCCCCCTGTTCCCCATACACCATGGTCTCCTCTGTGGCCACCGCCACCGTCCAGAACACATTCTCCCCCACCCACTCCGGGTCCACCTCGGCATTTTTGAGTTTCAGCACCTCTTCCATCACCGGCCGGACCCGCTTCAGCGCTTGTACCGCCTTATCCAGGAGCCCCGCGTGCCGGAGGGCCCTTCCCTCGTACCACGCCACCTTCAGGACCCACAGAGACCAGTGGTCCTCAGGAAATCGCCGCCGAAGCCGATCCAGCGCCTCTTTTGTACGCTTCGTCAGCGGAAGGATCACTTCTGTTTCCTGAAGTTCGGAAAAGATCCACAGAAGGGGATCCACGACGAGCACAAACAGATTCCCTTCCGAAACAGTACGAAACCGGATGTCTTTCGCAAACAGAAGAAAAGACTCCAGATGGTCAACCAGCCCCCTCATATCATAATCCCGGCGGATGGCCACCACACCCAGCACGCCGTGGGCCAGGGCGGCCAGGCGCTTCTCCCGGGGCGTGAGAGGCCGGTCCAGCCTGGCCATTTCCTCCAGAAGCGCCTCAAACACCCCTGTCACCTCCTCAAGTTCCTCATCTTCGACCTCCTCGGGGTTCATCACCATCTCCATGGGTTTGTCCATGGCGATCAGCACTTCGGCCAGTGTCAGCGTGTATTCCAGGGAATCCATCCCGCGGAGACGGCGCAGGAGGCGTTCAACGTCCTCAGCGATGTCCTCAAAGGTCACCTCCCCTTTCATCATGCTTTCCACAAGACCCCGGATCCGGTCCGCGACTTTTCTGGCTTCAGGGGCTTTCCTCATCCGATCCTTCCTGGTCAGAAGAAACCCCAAGGTTTTTGTATTCCTCCAATCGCTTTGCGATGTCCGGCGGAACCTCTTGCCCGACCCTCTCGACCAGGGTTTCATAAAGCGCCACAAGGGCGTCGATCGCCTTGTCCCGATCCTCCTCCCCAATCGCAGCGGGCAGGACATACCGTACGGCTTCTTCCGTCTCTTTCAGAGCTTTCTGGATATCTCCTCCTTTCTGGAAATGGGTTGCTCGAAAGGTCCAGGCCCACGCATACAACCGATTCGCCCGTTTATCAAAATCCATCGCGTCTTCCACCATATCGGCACATGCCCGGGCATATCGCAATGCCTGATCGATCTGACCTTCCTGTTCATGGAGCCAGGCCAGCCACCGGAGCATTTCCCCTGCCTCAGCATGGAACCCGGGAAATATGGGAAACGTTTCTGCCTCCACGTTCTTGGTGTAGATTCCTGCCGCCTGTTCGAGTGCAGAAATCGCCTTTTTTCTTTCCCCTTTGAGGGCATGGAACCACCCCTGAGCTGCATCCAGGCGGGCTCGAAACATCGCCTGGCTTTCCGAAGGCAGATAGTCCCGGGCCAGATTCTTCAGCCAAGAGTGAACCTGTGCAGCATACGCAAGCACTCTCGCATCCCCCATTTCCCCATAGCACCCTGCAAGTTCTGTTCCCACCATCATTGCCCAGTGCATCAGATAGGCCCACCCTTCCGGATCCTCGCCCATGTCATAGGTATCCCGGATATCTTCGAGGTTTTCCAACACCGAAGGTGCCCCCTCCAGCACGCTGACTGCGCGGTCCACCTTGCCCTCCCCCCGCAAAAACCGCCCGGAATACCACGCGAATTTCAAAACCCACGGGAGCAGCCAGTCTTCCTCGGGAAACCGCGCAACGAGGATGTCCAGCGCTTCCCTGGTCCGTCCAAGAAGGGACCCGAACATCCATTCATCCCGCAGATTTAGGAAAAAGGCGAGAAATCTTTCCAGAATCTCCAGGAAAAGGAACCCTTCTTCCGGCCAGCGAAACCGGATGTTTTCCCCATAGAGATCAAACTGACGCACGTGCTCCATCATGGCGGTCAAATCGTAGTCCCGCTCCAGAGAGATCACGCCCATCATTCCATGAACCAGGGCGGTCAGACGCCTCTCCCGGAGTGTGAGAGGTCGTTCCAGCCGGGCAATCTCCTCCAGGAGATGCTCAAATATCGCCTTTATCGCTTCAATGTTTTCCCCGGCTTTCTGTGGCGACTCCAGCACCTTCAGCGGTTCGCCAAGGAGGATCAACACCTCCACCTCCGTGAGGGCATACTCCAGAGAATCCAGCGCGCGGAGGCGGCGGAGATGTCGTTCGTATGCTTCCCTCACGTCATCCAATGAAGCCTTCCCCTCCAGGACCCTTTCCACGAGATCGCGGACCTGATGGGCGACCTTCTTCGCTTCCGAAAGTCCTTTTGTTCTTTTAGCCTTTCCCATGAGTTTTCTTGCCCGTGAGCGCCCGGAGGCGAAGGTCTTCCAGGTCCTCCCGGGTGAACCGGTAAGCCTCCTTGCAGAATTCACACACCACTTCCGCACCCCCATCCTCCTCCATCAGCGACTGGATCTCCGTGGCCCCCAGGGCCACCAGGACCGCCTCTGCACGGGCTCGGGAGCAGGTGCACCGGTAAAGGATCTCCCCCCGGGCCTCCTCCACGATCTCAAAGCCTTCCGTGAAATGCTCGACCAGGTCCTCTTCGGACCACCCTTCGGCCACCCGGAGGCTCACCCCGCCCAGTTCCCGCACCCGGTTCTCCATCACCCGGATTTCCTCCTCCGGAACCGGCCCCAGACGCTGAAGGATCACCCCGCCCGCCGCCTGAACCTCCCCCTCACGGCCCACGAGCACGCCCGCCAGCACCGCCGAAGGGGTCTGCTCAGAAACCGCAAAATAATAGGCCAGGTCTTCCGCAATGCCCCCGGTCCGGAGTTCCACCACCCCGGAATAGGGCTCGCCCACCCCCAGATCCCGGGTGAGATAGAGAAAGCCTCGCCGTCCCACCGCCCCTTCCACGTCCAGTTTTCCTTCCGGCCGGGGCGGGAGATGCAATCCGGGTGGACGGATATACCCCCGCACATGGACGGCTTCTTCACCGCCCGGCCGGGCCTGGGCGAAAATCTCCCGGATCCACCCTTCGGAGAGGATCTGGAGTCCGATGCTTTCCCGGCCCTTGAGGGACGTGCCCATCAGCCCCACTAAGGTGAGGGCCCGGCCCAGGGCCGCGGCGGTGGTGGGGGCAAGCCCGAGACGTCTTCGGGCTTCTTCCACCCCATCCGTGGTCACCCCCGCCACCACCACCCAGGAGGCCGTCTCTCCGAACACCGCCCGGCGAAATCGCCCCACGTCAGGCTCCCTCCATCACGGCCAGCACCTCCTCCGGAAGATTTTGACGGAACTTCTCCATATAGGCATCAAACTGCTCTTTGAGCTGCTCCACCTTCTCCCGGTATTCGTGGAGGTCCTTCCAGGTGGCCCAGGGTTTGAGCACCTCATCCGGAACACCGGGAACCCGGGTCGGGATGGTGAGACCGAAATAAGGTTCGGTTTCGAAGGGCACGTCCCTGAGCTCTCCCCGCTGGACCGCATGGACCATGGCCCGGGTGTAGGGGAGGGGCATGCGACGTCCTTTCCCGTAGGGGCCACCCGTCCAGCCCGTGTTGAGGAGCCACACCTCCACACCGTGTTTGTCCGCAAGATCGGCCAGCATCCGGGCATAGGTCGCCGGATGGTGCACCAGGAAGGGCGCACCGAAGCACGCGCTGAAGGTGGGCTGGGGTTCCTTCACCCCCCGCTCCGTCCCCGCCAGTTTGGATGTGTAGCCCAGGAGGAAATAATACATGGTTTGCGCCCGGTTGAGTTTGGCGAGGGGCGGCATTACCCCGAAGGCATCCGCTGTCAGGAAGAAGATCTGCTTCGGGTGTCCGGCCCTTCCTGAAAGATCCACGTTTTCCAGGCGTTTGAGGGAAAAGGCCGCCCGGGTGTTTTCCGTGTAGCGGTCATCGTCGAAATCCACATAGCCGTCTTCGTTCATCACCACGTTTTCCAGGATGGAACCGAAGGCCAGGGAGGCCCTGTAGATCAGAGGCTCGTGTTCGGCGGAAATCCGGATCACCTTGGCATAGGAGCCCCCCTCAAAGTTGAACACACCGTCTTCCGCCCATCCGTGCTCGTCGTCTCCGATGATGGTTCGCTCCGTGTCCATGGACAGGGTGGTTTTGCCCGTTCCCGAAAGGCCGAAGAAAAGAGATACGTCGTTCTTGTCCTTCCCGTAGTTCGCCGAGCAGTGCATGGAGAGCACCCCCCGCAGGGGAAGTTCATAGTTGAGCACCGTAAAGATGGACTTTTTCACCTCCCCGGCGTAGGGGGTTCCCCCGATCAGGATCTCCTTCCTGCCCAGATGAAGAATCACAAAGGCCTCGGAGCGAGTTCCATCCAGGGCAGGTGTGGCTTTGAAATAGGGGGCGTGAAAGATGGTGTACTCCGCGTCAAAGTCAGGATCTTCGGTGGCCGGCACGATAAACATGTTCCGGGCAAACAGGGCGTGCCAGGCGGACTCTGTGACCACCCGAACCCGGAAACGATGGGCCGGATGGGCCCCCGCAAACACCTCTTCCACAAAGATCCGGGGCTGGGCCTGAAGATAGGCCAGCACCCGCTTGCGGAGTTCCAGGAAAGCCTGCTCGGAAAAGGGGCGGTTCACCTCCCCCCACCACACATGGTCCTTGCTGGAAGGTTCCTCCACCAGAAACTTGTCGTTGGGAGAACGCCCGGTGTAGGGCACGGTGTTGGTGACCACCGCACCCGTGGACGTGATGCGAGCCCGTCCCTGTTCCATCATGTATTCATAGAGTGGTCCCGTGTGGGGATTCCACACGATCTTGTCCCCGGGAAGACCCAGGGCCAGGAGTTCTTCTCGTTTCATCATAAACCCTCCTTGAGTTGTCGGCTTACGCAATGCTCTGCACTTTCCACCGCCCCTTCGGCATAGCCCACGAAGGGGCTCATGTGATCCCCTGCAAGACACAAACCGTCTTTTCTGAACGTCCAGAGGCTCCGGATCGTGTTCAGACCTCCTGGGGGGATGTGGGGATAGGCGTGGGGCCAGAACACGGCTTTCCCGGAGAGAAAACGGTCCGGGGCTTCCGGGAACATCCTGGAAACCTCCTCCAGCGCTCTCTGAACCTGGGCATCCGGATGGTTCGGCCAGCGCTTCTGGAAATCTCCGGCCACCCACACGGCTAGGATTCCGTCTTCGCCCTCCTGAACGTCTGTTTCATCCCACACCGCACTCACGAAGGGATCGGGGATGTCTCCTTCCGGTGCCCCTTCCCGCCAGAACCTCCGGTCAAAGTGAAGAAAGATCTTGAGCACGCCTCCATAGGGAAGGCGGAGACGGGAAAGCCCTTCCGGAATGCCCCGGATGTTCTGAAGGTCGGGAAGGGGGAGAGCCAGGATCAGGCGTCGGGTGCGGATCCGGTCGGTGGGGGTGTGGACCTCCCACCCTTCCTTCTTGGGCTCAAGGGCGAGCACCGGCGTTCGGGACCACACTGCGCCTCCTTCGTCCAGAATACGGGCCACCAGCTCTTCCACCAGGGCAAACAGCCCCCCCCGAACCTTGAACCGGGCGCTTTCTCCGGGATGAAGCTCATACAGCCGTTCCTGAAAAGCCGCCCCCCACGCGGAGACGCCGTCCGGTTCGGCGGCCTCCAGGTTCAGGCAATACACCCGGAGAAGATCCCGGGCTTCCGGTGAAAACCCCATCTCCCGGGCAAGATCCAGAAGGCTTGTCCGATCCAGCGCCCGGATCTCGTCTGGGGCCTTCCAGGGGCGGGTGGGATCGGGGATGGTTTTTCCCAACCTTTTCAGGTGCTCAAACAGGTTGTGAAAAGCTTCCCGGGCTCCCCGGGAGAACCGTCGAGGAAGGCGCATCCAGGCCTGACGCTCGGCGACCTCCAGTCCCAGCCGATGAGCCAGGGCAAGGATCCGGCTGTGGTTGGTGTCGAGAAATTCCGCCCCCGTTTCCGCATACCGCTCACCGAACCAGATCCGTCCGATCCGCCCACCGGGTTCGTTTTTTTCCACGAGGAGAACGTCCATCCCCTCCTGTACGGCCTGATAGGCCGCCAACAGGCCGGCGATGCCTCCGCCCACCACCACAAGATCCCGGATCATCCCCACCGCAATTTCATCCGGAGCACGTCAAGGAAGCCGGGCGCCCAGGAGGTGCGCAGGATCGAAAGCCCTTCCGGCCGGACCGACACCTGGACCCCGGATCCAGGGGCGAGCACACGCTGAATCAGGCCGTCGGCGAGCACCAGGACATTTTCCCCGTGCTTACTCCACGCCCGGATCTCCAGGGTCGCCTGACCGGGGAGGACCACCGGACGGGCACTGAGGGTGTGGGCGGCCAGGGGCGTGACCACCACCCCATGCACCCCCGGGAAGAGCACAGGTCCCATGACCGAGAGGTTATAGGCGGTGGATCCCGTGGGGGTGGCCACAATCACCCCGTCGGCAAAAAAGTCAAACAGCCGTTCCTCTCCCACTGTGATCCGAACCCGGACCAGCCTGGACGGTCGAACAGACCGAACCACCAGGTCATTGTAAGCGGTCAGCCTTTCATCCTCGATCTGGATGTCCAGGGCGCTTCGTGTTTCCTGGGTGAACGCCCGTTCCCGGATGGCCTGAAGCAGTTCGGCAAACTCGTCGGGTCCATAAAGGGTGAGAAATCCCAGGGCGCCCAGATTCACGCCGGCGAGGGGGCGCCCCCGCGCAAGATGGGCCGCCCGCAGAAAGGTCCCATCCCCGCCCAGCACCAGAAACACCTCGCCCTCCAGTTCCTCCGGTTCACGCCAGATCACTCCCCCGGGTGCCCCCTCCCCCTGAAGGGTGCGCGCCACATCCATCCGATCCGGGGGATACAGCCCTTCCTCCACGACCCTGCGAAGGAGGGCCCGGGCGTCCTCCCGATCCACCCCCACCACCGAAAGGCGCGGGGGACGGGGACCTTCACCGGTCACGACGATCCTGCGGACGCTCCTTTGCGGAACCGGGTCCACTCATACACCAGATTGACCACGACAAAGATGGAGGAATACGTCCCCACGACCACACCCACCGTGAGGGCAAAGGCGAAATCAAAGATCACCGCACCGCCCAGCACAAGGAGGGCGATGAGCACGAGAAGGGTGGTGCCGCTTGTGAGAATCGTCCGGGAGAGGGTCTCGTTCACCGAGCGATTCAGAATCCGTCCAAACTCTTCGATGGATGGGGTTTTTCGACCGAGTTTCCGGAGGTTTTCCCGGACCCGGTCAGACACCACGATGGAGTCGTTGATGGAATACCCCACAATGGTCAGGAAGGCGGCCACGATGGGGATGGTGATCTCCCGCCCGGCGAGAGTATAGATCCCCAGGGTGATGATCACGTCATGAAACAGGGCAAGCACCGACCCCACTCCGAAGAGGAGGTTGAACCGGAACCAGATGTAGGCCAGCATGAGCACGAGGGAAAGGAGGATGGCCACGAACGCCTGCTGGCGAAGTTCTTTCCCCACCCGGGGCCCCACCGTCTCCACCCGGTCCACCCGGATGGAGGTCCCCAGAGCTTCCTGGAGTTTCTGTTCAAAGTCCGATTCGCTTGTGATCACCCGGGCCGTGCGGACCAGAAACTCATGGGCCTCTCCGAAATTCTGGACCTCAAAGGCCTCCCCGGGAAAAGCCTGGGCCAGAGCATTTCTCAGGGTGGCGATGTCCACCGGCGCGTTGAGCTGGATCAGGGTTCCCCCGGTGAAGTCGATGCCGTACTTTACCCCCTTCACCGCGATCACGCCGAGGGAGAGAAGAACCAGAATGCCGGACAGGGCAAAGCCGAGATACCGCCGGCCAATGAATTCAAACTGGGGATTGGACAGGAACTGCATCGTGTGCCTCCTTTAGATGGCAACCGCTCTGCGGGTTCCGCGGGCCAGAAGCCCCTCAAACACCCACCGGGTGAAATAGATGGCGGTGAAAAAGCTTGCAACAATACCGATGGACAGGGTGGTGGCGAAGCCCCGGATGGGACCGGTTCCGAAACGCAGGAGGACCAGGGCGGCGATCAGGGTGGTGACGTTGGCATCCAGGATGGTGATGAAGGCCCGGGAATAACCCGCCTGCATGGCGGCATAGAAGGATTTTCCGGAACGGAGCTCTTCCCGGATGCGCTCAAAAATGAGCACGTTGGCGTCCACCGCCATCCCCACGGTGAGAATGAGCCCTGCGATTCCCGGAAGGGTCAGGGTGGCGTGGAAGGCGGCGAGAGCGGCCAGCACCAGCACCAGGTTGAGCAGGAGGGCAAGGTCCGCCACCAGCCCGGCGGTTCGGTAATAGAGGGCCATGAAGATCACCACCAGGATGAATCCCACCACCAGGGCGCGGGTTCCCCGTTCAATGGAGTCCTTCCCCAGGGTTGGACCCACCGAACGTTCCTCTATGATCCGAAGGGGTGCGGGAAGGGCACCCGCCCGGAGAATGACGGCGAGATCCCGGGCTTCATCCAGGGCGCCGATCCCCTCAATCCGGGCCGCACCGCCCCGGATGGCCTGCCGGATGACCGGTGCGGACTGGACCACACCGTCCAGCACGATGGCCAGGCGTTTGCCCACGTTTTCCTCGGTGAGGCGCTCAAACTTCACCGATCCCCGCGGGGTGAACTCCAGGATGACGATGGGCTGGTTGGCCGCGGTGGGATCCTGAGGGGACCCGATGGTGTGATAGGCGTTGGCGATTTCCGCCCCGGTGAGGGGAACGCGCTTCTTCAGGAGAAAGAGACGACGGTATTTCTCACCGGAGATCTCAAAGATCCGTCCCCAGCGAAACTCATAGCCCGGGGGGATGGCCCGCCGGATGAAGGGAAGGGAAAGGATCGTGTCCACCAGGGGGACGTTGTCCACGCTCACCACATAATCTCCCCCCACCTGCCCCAGAAGGGAGAGGAACGGGTGATCGGGCGAAAGGCGTTCCCGGGCGTCCTGGAGGAGAGTTGAGTCCTGATCCAGGGCCTCTTTCAGGGCCTGATCGATATCCCGCAGGGTCTGGAGGGTGAGGTCCTGGTCCGCCACGATCCGAAATTCCAGGAAAGCGGTTTTCCCGATCAGGTTTTTCGCCCGATCCGGGTCCATCACCCCGGGGAGCTGGACCAGGATCCGGTCCGTGCCCATTTTCTGGATGGACGGTTCAAACACCCCCCACTGGTCGATCCGGTTCCGGATGATCTGGATGGCCCGGTCCACCGCACCTTCCACGTCCCCCTCCTTGAGCTTTTCCCGGTCCACCTCCAGGAGAAGATACATTCCACCTTTCAGATCCAGCCCCAGGTTGATGGCCCGTTTCTGGAGGGATTCCAGCTCCGAGGGGGGCAGTTTGGCCTGCTCTTCGGGCTTCATGGTGTACAACCGATAGGACGGCCAGAGACTCCAGAGGGCTGCGCCCAGCACAACAAGAAAAAACACACCTCGAACCTGCCAGTTGCGCACCGTCTGTCCTCCTGTTCCCAGAACGTCTGTGCCAGTGTGGATTATACCCCATCCTCTCCGGACGCACAAGAAACGGGGATTTCCTTCCTCGCCCCCACCCCAAACACGGTTCGTTGTTCCCAAAATTGAAGCACAATTTTGGGCGTTTCGTCCCGACTTTTGGAATGGTGATTCTCGAAAACCTCGTTTCCAACAATCGTCTCCGGACATGCCGTTCTGGCAATATTTTTGCAACACTTCTGTGCTGAACCCTCTCTCACGCAGGAGGTGCGCGATGAAGGAACTCCGCTTTCACGGGCGGGGAGGGCAGGGGACGGTGGTGGCGTCCAAAATTTTTGCGTCCGCCGCCTTTCGTCAGGGATTCTGGGTTCAATCCTTTCCGCAGTTCGGTGTGGAGCGCCGGGGGGCACCGGTCCAGGCCTTTTTGCGCCTGGGTCAGCCCGGCGAGCCCTTTGTGCGTTCGGGGATCCAGAATCCCGACGTCATCGTGGTGCTGGACCCCACCCTTCTCACCCTGGGGATCCTGAACGATCTCCGAAAAGGGGGGCTGGTGCTTCTGAACCTGCCTGAACCCCCACAAAGCCTGGCTCTTCCTGAAAACGCCCGGGTCTTCTGGGTGGATGCCTCGGCCATTGCCCGGAAGCACCGGCTGGGAAGCCCAACGTCTCCCATCGTGAACACCGCCATGATGGGGGCCCTGGCCCGAATTCTGGACGTGGACCTGGACCACGTGCTTGCCAGCATCGCGGAAGAGGTTCCCGTCCGGGTGGAGGACAACCAGAAGGCCGCCCGGGATGCCTGGGAGACGGTGCAAGAAGCGCATGTGAACGTCCTTTCCTCCAACGGCACGCGCAAAAAACGTCTTCCCACCGTGGACGAGCTTCCGGACGTGACCATCTCGTCCACCAGCACCCGGGAAAACCGCACCGGTTTCTGGCGGAACATGCGCCCCGTGCTGGACGAAAAGGCCGGTCCCTGCGAGAAGGCCTGCCCCCTCGGGACCCCCATCCCCCGGTATATGAACGCCATCCAGCAGGGCGATCTGGAAAAAGCCGCCCGCATCCTGCTGGAACGGAATCCCTTCCCGGCCGTCACGGGGAGGGTGTGTCCCGCCCTCTGCGAGGTGGGGTGCAACCGCCGCAAACTCGAGGGAAGCGTGAACATCAAAAACGTGGAGCGGTTTCTGGGTGACCGGTTCGGCCATCTCAAGGTCCTTCCGCCCCGGGAGGAAACGGGCAGGCGGGTGGCGGTGGTGGGAAGCGGTCCTGCCGGCCTGACCGCCGCCTATTTTCTCCGGAAGGCCGGTCACGCTGTGACCGTGTTTGAGAAAGACGACGCACCGGGGGGCATTCTGCGGTACGGGATTCCCGAATATCGCCTCCCCAATTCCGTGGTGGATCAGGAAGTCGCCCATCTTGAACGCATGGGGATCACCTTCCGAACCGGGGTCACCGTGGGGAAGGACCTCACGGTGGAAGACCTCCAGAAGGACCACGATGCGGTGGTTCTCGCCATCGGGGCTCATGAGGAACGCCACATGGGGATTCCTGGCGAAGAACACACCCTGTCCGGTCTGGAATTCCTGCGGGCCGTGGCCCGAGGGACCTGGAAGGGTGAAGGCCGACGGGTGGCGGTGATCGGGGGTGGCAACGTGGCCATGGACGTGGCCCGGGTGGCAAAGAAGCTGGGGCTGGAACCGGTGGTGCTCTATCGCCGGACCCGGAAGGAAATGCCCGCCATCGAAGAAGAGATCGCCCACGCCGAAGCCGATGGGATTCCCTTTGAATTCCTGGTCCAGCCCGTGGCCATCGAGAAAACTCCCGACGGCCTGCGGGTTCGGCTCCAGAAGATGAAACTCGGCGAAAAGGACAAGAGCGGCCGTCCCCGTCCGGTGCCCATTGAGGGTGCGGTGGAGGAACGGACGTTTGACATCGTGATCCGGGCCATCGGTGAACGTCCGGCCTTCGGGTATCTTCCCAGCGAGCTCCTCGGGGACGACGGCTGGATCCAGGCCGATCGGCACACCGGCGCCACCCGGCTTCCCGGCGTGTTCGCGGGCGGTGACCTGGTGGAAGGGCCGTCTCTGGTGGTGAAGGCCATGGCCTGGGGCTACCGCATCGCCCGGGCCGTGGATCATTACCTGGCCACCGGCGAACTCCCCGCGAAAGAACCCGTGCGGAAAACGGCCAGCCTGGCCTTTATCCGGCTGGACGCCTTTCTCCCCAAACCCCGACAGGAAGCCGAACGCCAGATCACGGTGGATGAGCACGGCGAACTTGCCCTCGCCCGGGAGGAAGTGCTCACCTGGGATGAGGCCCGGGTGCTCGAGGAGGCCTCCCGGTGTTTTGTGTGCGGCACCTGCAACGGGTGCACGGTGTGCGCCACCTTCTGTCCGGACGCCGTGATCACCATGAACGGCAAACCCGTGATTGACTATGACCACTGCAAGGGTTGCGGGATCTGCGTGGAAGAGTGCCCGCGGGCGGCGCTCTCCATGGTGGACGAACGGGTGGAGGTGCGGCCATGAGTATCCATGAAAAGGCACAGGCCCGGGTTGCCGGGACCTGGAAGGTGTTGACCGGAAACCACACGGTTTCCCATGCCGTCAAGCGGGCGAGGGTCCAGGTGATTTCCGCCTATCCCATCACCCCCCAGACCCACATCGTGGAACTCCTTTCGGAAATGGTGGCTTCAGGGGAACTCCCCGCCCGGTTCATCACGGTGGAATCTGAACACTCCGCCATGGCTGCCTGCATCGGGGCGGCCGTCGGGGGTGCCCGCACCTTCACGGCCACCTCGGCTCAGGGACTGGCCCTGATGCACGAACTGCTCCACTGGGCCGCCGGTGCCCGTCTCCCCATTGTGATGGTGAACGTGAACCGTGCCATGGCTCCCCCGTGGTCCATCTGGACGGACCAGAACGACTCGCTGTCCCAGCGGGATACCGGATGGATGCAGGTGTACGCCGAGTCCAATCAGGAGGTGCTGGACCTGATCCTCCAGGCCTACCGGGTGGCGGAAACGGTGCTTCTTCCGGTGATGGTGATCCTGGATGCTTTCGTGCTCTCCCACACCGCCGAACCTGTGTATCTCTATGATCAGGAGGTGGTGGACGCCTTCCTCCCGCCCCTGGACTATCCCTATCGTCTGGACCTTTCCAACCCCCGGTCGGTCGGAAACCTTGCGGACCCCTCCCTCTATTTCGAGTTCAAGGTCCGGCAGGAACAGGCCATGCAGAAGGCCCGCAGGGTCTGGAAAGACGTGGGGCAGGCCTTCGGGGAACACTTCGGGACCGCCTATGAACCCCTGGATCTCTACCGGGTGGAGGATGCCGACACGGTGTTTGTGATCGCAGGCGCCACGGCCACCACCGTCCGGGTGGCGGTGGATCAGTTGCGGGAGCGGGGAGAACGGGTGGGCCTTGCAAAACTCCGCCTGTTCCGCCCCTTCCCCTTTGAGGACCTCCGGAATGCCCTGCGGGGCGCGTCCCGGGTGGTCGTGCTGGACCGGAACATCTCCTTCGGTCATCACGGGATCTTCTTCCAGGAAGTCAAGTCCGCCCTGTATGGTCTGGTGCCGGCACCGGACGTGTATGGAGCCGTGATCGGTCTCGGGGGACGGGACGTGACGGTGGACACCATCCTGACGGTGTATGACCGTCTGGATGCCTGGGATCCGGCAGACCCCATCCCCCATTTCGTGGGGGCGCGCTTTCGGGAGGACGGGTCATGAGCGTGAAAACCGTGAACACCACCCAGATCCATTACGGTCTCCTTGACCGGATCGGGCGGGATGAGCTCATGGAACCGGGCCATGTGGCCTGTCAGGGGTGCGGTGCCACCCTGGCCATGCGCCTGGCTCTGAAGGCTCTGGGGGAGCGGACGGTGGTCACCGTGCCCGCCTGTTGCTGGACGGTGATCGACGGCCCCTTTCCCCAGCACGCCCTTCAGGTGCCCCTTTTCCACACCGCTTTTGAAACGGCGGCCATTGCGGCCACTGGGATCCGGGCGGCCTTTGCCCAGCGGGGCGAAAACGATGTGACGGTGATGGCATGGGCAGGGGACGGCGGGACGTATGACATCGGTCTCCAGGCCCTTTCCGGGGCGGCCGAACGCAACGAGGACGTGCTGTATGTGGTGTATGACAACGAAGCCTATATGAACACGGGAATCCAGCGGAGCGGTTCCACGCCGGTGGGTGCCTGGACCACCACCACCCCTGACGGTGCCCGGCGTCACGTCCTCAAGAAGGACATCGTGAACATCCTGGCTGCCCACCGCGTCCCCTATGTGGCCACCGTTTCCCCCGCCTTCCCCGAAGACCTGGTGAGAAAATTCAAGAAAGCACGGGAGATCCGGGGATTCCGCTTCATTCAGGTGTTCTCTCCCTGCCCGCCCGGATGGAAGTTTTCCTCCGAAAAGACCGTGACCCTTGCCCGTCTTGCGGTGGAAGCGCTCGTTTTCCCTCTGGTGGAGATTGAGGACGGCAAGCGGGTGACCGTGAACTACCGGCCTGAGCGTCCCCGGCCCGTGGAGGACTATCTCAAAGCCCAGGGCCGGTTCCGGAACCTTCCCGACGAACTGAAGGCAGAGATCACCCGTCAAATTCTCGAGCGGTTTGAGGATTTTGTGGAAGCCCACCGGAGAACCCACGGCACGGACGAGAACATCCCCACCCGCATCTCCTGACCCATCGCAGGCCTGAATGAGGGCGGGGGCCTCTGGCCCCCGCTCTCTTGGGTTCTCCGGAGTGTTTTGTTCCGCTCACGGCACCACGATCCGTCCCCGGTCCACGCGATCCCTCCACCTCACCTCCACCACGTGCACACCTCCCTTCAACACCCTCCCCAGATCCCGCTCCACATACCCCCCTTCCCGCATCTCCACACGCTCCTCAAACCGCTTCCGACCCACCACATCCCACACACGAATCAACACCTCCCCACCGTCCGGCACACCCACCCGCAGCACACCGGACCTCATCAACCGACTCCGATCCCACCCAAACCGGACCACCGGACGCACGTCCTCATCCATCACCCCACTCTGTCCTTCGCCCCGCCCCACCGACGCCAGAACCTCACCACTCCCGAACAGGGCAATCCGCCGAAGGCCCACCGCCTTCCCCTCCTCACCCCACAACCGGAGTCTCAGCGTGTCCCCCGCGCCTGCACACACCGGAAACCGGACACCCTTCCAGACACCCGATTCCACCGGGATCGCCTCCACCCCACACCCCGAAACTTCCGCCCACACCGTGTCGCTCTCCACCTTCATCATCAAAAGATCCACCACGCCCTCAAAGCCCGAAACCGGAATGGCATACACCAGCGTATCCCCCACGTCCTGTCCAAACGCCTCTCCTCCCGTCGTTCCGTCCCGGGCCACAAGCCACGAAGAAGGGGTTTCTCCACCGAGCACTTCATACGCCACCCGGTCGGTCCGGAAACCTTCAAGGGGAACAGGGAGATCGCCCCACACCATCGACCCCTTCACCCCGCCGAAGCCCGCGTGGATCACCAGACCCGAATCGTCCGGAAGCACCGTCCCGATCTGAATCCTGGGGGCCACAGCCACCACAAACCCGCCTTTCCCGGCTTCCTCCACCACCAGCCGGGTGTTTTCCCCATCGTTCAGCGTGGACACCCGCCACAGCCCGACCCAGGACGTATCGGGATTTCCGCCGAGAAGGGAAGGAGGCCCTTCCTGGCGAGACGCTGGAGCGGGGGAGGTGCTCCAGACATAGCCAAGGCTTGTGCTGTCGATGGCCACGCCGCCATACAGGCCCGGTCGGCGGCGGGCGGTGAAAAGGTCCAGGCGATACCGGGTCCGTCCGGTCCGGAAGTCCATCCCCGCATACACCGGCTGAACCTCAGCATGGGCCAGGCCCGGAAGGCCCAGGTCCACGGTTCGATACACCCGGTTGTTTGCCACATCGATCACAAAGGCCTGGACGCTGGCCGTGGAATCTTCCGGCGAGCACACCACGACCGCATACCCCACCGCCTCCTCAAGATCACAGGCACGGAAAGAGCCAGGAAGAAGAAGGGGGGTCTGTCCCACGGTCTGATAGTGCCAGCCGTTCGTTGAGGAGCCATACACCACCCCGATCCCGGGAGAAAGGCCCACCACGTCGGTGTAGTGGTACCGGGGTTCTCCCGCATACCCTCCCTGGTCCACCACGGTGGTCCTCCCTCCTCCGACCTCCACCACGACCACCCGTGTGATTTTGGTGTCACTGACCTTATACACCGGCACGCTCACCAGGACGTGCCCGCCCCGGCTCCACACGCCCACCGCCCCGCTGATCTCCCATGCGGAAGATGGCACGATATACAACGTGGACGACCCCACCGTGCTTCCATCCCACACGATGCCGACCACCCTGGTGGAGGTGCTCACCACCGCCCACACCCGGCCCTGTCCATCCACACCCAGTCCCAGATCACGAACACCGGAAAGCCCCGTCAGGGGCAGGGACGTATCGGCCACCCCCGTCCACGTGTTCCCGTTCCGCTCGTACCGGCGGATATAGAGGTTCCCGTTCCCGAGGAGCTGGGCTGCCCACACGGTGTTCCCCTGTTCGGCCACCACAGGTGGGATGGGGACCCAGGGGGAATCCACCCGGGTGGTCACGCCTGCCGACACCCACACCGGCCAGTTGAAACACCGGGGACGGCTGTTTTTGAAACTCATAAGATAGCCGAAATATGAATAGGCCGGTGCGTTCTGGTTGACCCAGGCAAAGGCCAGGGCGTTTCTTGTGAACCGTTCGGCACTGGGCAGGCCGATCTCCCCGTCCAGGGCGTGTTCCGCATACCCCACGTTCCGGAAATTGGGCCCCGAAAGGACAAGCCGAAACGCGGTATCCGGCCCGAGCGCCCGGAAACTCCGAACACGGTATTCAAACGCCTGGCCCGGAGAAAGCACGTCCTGGACCAGTGTCGCCGTGGAACTCCACACGGTGTCGATCACGTTCCAGGAACTCCCACCCGGTGTTGTGCGTTCGATCACGAATCCGCTTCCTTTGGCAACGTTGGGGTAATAGGCAAGCCGGATGTTGATCCTTGTGGAGTCGCTGCAGTTGCTCCAGAGAGGCGTGTGGCCGGGTGGGTCGAGAATCCGGAGGGTTTCGCGGGAGGGGGGAGGTCCGGAGGTGAGTACACGGTTTCCGTTGGGGCCGAGGGGTCGGCGGGAATAAAGGTAGAGGATGACGGTATCATCCAGGGTGGGGAAGGCGTTCCAGAGGGGGATGTTCCAGGGAATGATGCCGGTTCCGGAAGAGGCGGTGCCCAGGATATAACCCCGGCCGGAGTCGGCCATCTGGATGCTTGCGGCCACGTGAACGGCCCATGAGGGTTTGTTGCTCCAGGTGATCTGAATGCCGGAGTCGGTGATGACGGCGGCGTCGAGGGTGGGACGGGGGAGAAGGATTGCTGTGGAATCTGCAGAGGAAGTATTGCCATATCGTACAGATTCCACTTTCACGAGGATACGACGGTAAGTTACGCCCGAAGGTAAACTGTCCCACAGAGCGTCGTTCCACGAAACAAACAGCGTATCCGTGTCAGGGGGCAAAAGGCGTATCAGCGTGTCTGCTCCTCCGCCCCATCTTTCGCAAATCCACGAGACCCGATATCCCGTTTCCGCGGTTGAGAGATCAAACCATCGAAGGGCCATGCCCTGAGGCGTGACATCCACTTTTTTCAGGTACGGCTGGACATATGGTCCTGTCCGAATGAGTCGTGGCGTCGCATCGTCAGCCAGACGGTAAGACAGGCCGATTTCCATGATGTCCCATGGATCCACGCTTACCGTGGTCGTCTCCCGATCAGGAAGGAGGAGAATCTTTGATGATCCACCGGTTGAAGCGTTGTAAAGGTTGATTTGATAGTGGCCTTCTCCCACATGGTCTCGCCAGATCAGGCGAAATGTCTGGTTATCAATTTGCCGAACATCAACCAGATCCAGAACAGGGAGAGGGTAGGGGTCTGTTGTGGAATATGGATGGACAACCACCTCATACAGTTCCGACTGTTTGAGTTCCTGGTTGTTCAATTCATCCTCCAGTGCACGGACGAAATCGGTGGAAAGTCCCTGAGGCGTTTGCACTTTGTAGCCTTTGGCACGGATCGTTACGCGCAGCACTTCGATCGATCCCACATAAATTGCTGTGTCAAGAACCTGGAAGTTCCCTGCATATTGAAGATCGTTCCTCATCCGGTAATGCGCCTGAAGAATTTCCTGCAGGCTGTGAGCAAACCCGTCATCGTCCCATCCGGGCGTGTTATCGTCCTCAGAAGGGTCGTCCAGCAAATCCCACAAATACTGCATCACCGCCCCTTCCACCTTACGACCGTCGGAATTTAGTCCCCGCTCTCCCCCGTACATAGGTGTTCCCTGCGGTTCGAAGAACTCCACCTCGGCGGGAATATCCATTTGTCCCCGCCAGGATGCGAATTCCCAGAATTCTGCAAACCCTTCCCGAAACGCATGCCCGGGATTGGTCACTTTCCTGTAATAATGTTCCCGATCCAGATCCCCATAGGGCATTTTGCCTCCCAAAAGCACATATTGCACCAGATGACCAATTTCATGACTCACTTCGAGAGAATAAAGCGGATCCCATACGGACGCATGTTCGTTGATTACGGCGATGGCTGGATGGGCATAATGGACCGAAGGGGACATGTCATACGTTCCCAGGACGGTCACCCGGAAAATGCCTTTTGCTCGCATATCGATGGCAAACGAACTCCCCATCTTCAGAGGGTAACATCCTCCAAGATTGGTAAACCGGATATCAAAGCACACCACGGCGCTGTCCGGATAGTTGATCTGAACCGGTTGCCAGGGAATTCCAGCACCTGCCACAATTTCCCCGTGGTGGCGAATCAGGTCGACGAGTTTGGCCAGACGGGCCTCTTTTGAATACCAGGGGAAGAAGAAATTGACGGTTACGCTATCTCCCCCGCGCAAATTCAGCCACCGATACCCCAGCGTATAAGTCCCCGGACTGAGTTCGAAGCGCCGTCTCACCCAGCCATCCACCAGACTGTAAACGTATTCCCCTCTCCATGGTTGATGGACTTCACCCCATGAATTGGCCGTGCGCACCCACACACGATAGGGCTCTGCAAAGAACGAAGCCCCCGGAATTTGGAAAGAATAACGCCCCTGACCATCCGTGTGAGTACAGATGATATTGATTCCCCACTCATCAAGACACACTTCGATTTGCGCGCCATCCACGTTTCCCTGTGGTGATTCAAATTGCACCGTTCCGGAGATTTTTATCCAGTTGACCGGTCCTTCTATGTGGGTCGAGTCAACCGACAGCACATTCTGCGCATGGTTCAGATCGTTGTACAGCCCGCCCTTCTGAAGGAGGGTTTTGATTTGAGACGAGTCCAGAAAATAGCCCGTATCTTCACGAGAAACAAAGAATGTGGTCAGGTAGAACGTTTCAAATGGTGTGACGGTGTCACGATCGGCCGGCAAAATCAACCACCCCACGCGATACACACCCGGTTGGTTGATCCGCAGGGTCATCTGGACGGAATCCCGATCCCCGGGTGAAAGTGCAAGGGTTTTCAGGGTGTCCCCACCAAGGAACTCGAGGCCTTCCGGAAGATACGGTCCGATTCGAAAGGGGGCCACCTGATCGGTGGCATGAATCCGAACTTTGAGATGCAGAGTCTGTCCTGTTTTGGGGATATTTCCTCCCTGCACACCCCCATCGAAGTCAAACTGGAGGCTTTCCTGTGCCATCAGCCATGCAGGGAAAAGAAGAATCATCAGGGCACGGCTCTTCATGGAAAAACCTCCTGTGGTACCTGCAACCCTTTTTTGTTCGAGTTACATCCTTCCGAAGTCTCCACCAGATAACGACTCAGATTTCGAATCAACCACGCCTCCAGACGTTTGGGTCTCCCGGAACTGGTATGAATCTTGGCATAGAAAAGAAAACTGTCCCGTGTCCCCACCCATCCGCTCCAGGGCCACCACTCCCATCCCATCTCGGGAATCTTTCGGCGTAATTCGGAGGAATACGTGTACACCTTCCCCGATTGGTAATTTCTGAATCCGCACTCGTACAAAAGATGCAGTGTGGGATTGGAAGGGATGGCGGCGTAGGTGCTGTCCACCACGACCACGCTGTCTTTTCCCTCGGAAGAGGGGATCACGTAAAATCCCTGCCACCCGATCAAACTCTCGGCGGCTGAAATCTCTCCCGTCAGAAAGTTAATGCGTGCAGCAATGCCGCAATCTCCAAAACAGTCCCAGGCCTTCATATAACCCACCACCGGGTTTTCCCAGGATGGAAGAATGTGGTACGCCAGATTGAGCGTGGTTTCCGGAAAGGAAGACACAATCCTTTCTTCGGAAATGTCAAAAAGCATGAGTCGCATGGAACCTCTGATCCCATAATCCCCCTGAATCAGGATGTACTGTTCGTTTGAAGACAGGCTCATGGTGAAGATTTCGAGGGGGGAGGTGAAGGTGTCCACGATGGGGGTCATTGAGTCCGATGCGGGATCGTATTTCCAGAGCCCCCTGCATCGTTCCATCCGCCATCCATTGAAGGGGGTGGTCCAGACACACCCATACATCTGGCCGGTGGAGGGAACCAGGATGCCGTAGAAGTTGGTTGCAAGGTGGATGACGTCCGGACCTTCCTCCTGTTGCCGGTTGTTCAGAGGCCAGAAGGGAAGATATTGACAGGAACTGAAGATCAGCGAAAGTGCGAGCACCGGGACGAAGCGTTTCATCTACTTTCCTCTCTCCTCCCGCATGTCAGGGGAAAGAACCATCCGAACCAGGACCAGCCACCCCCGCCGTTCGGTCATGTCTGGAAGGTAAAGAAAAACTTCCGAAAATTCAAGCCCCCGCGCTCTGACCGCGGAACGAACACCGAGATGGCATTCGTTCCGGTGCCGGACGGAATGTGATTCCATGTGCTGTCTGTCCAGGCGATGAACCCGCTCGTGCCGTTCGTATCTGCAATCTTCTGACCCCACGCTATCGTGTCCCCATCCCACGTCCTCAACCAGAATTTCGCTGAATATCGTGTCTCATACGACGAGCGATCGATCCACGAAAACGCCAGTCCCGAATCGGTGATGGTGAGAGAGGGATTGCCGGGTTTTCGGAGCTTGTATCCGATGTCGTAATTGCTTGTGTCCTTTGCCATCAGTCCAAGTTGACTTGTAATCACACGGACCAAAACCCTTATGTGCTTACTCGGGATAAAATTTATCTCCCACGGAAGTGAGTCTATAATTTCGGTCGCTTCCTGAGGATAGTGATATCCAATTCTATATGGAAACGTAGAACCTCCATCAGTGGAAAGTCGTGCTTCAACTACGTAAATCCCATTAACCGCCATGGCATGATATCTAATTTGGTAAATTTGCCCTTCTTTAACGCTAATCCCTGGATCCGATGGCCATAAAAGGTGAATTTCGGGAAGAGGAGGATGAACAACAACAATGGGGATCGTCATAGTTATTTTTTCCCCAAAATTGTTCGCAGGAAACGCTTGGACTGTGATGGAACATGAGTTGCATGGGTCTGAAAAGGTGTACGAGGCATTGTACTCTAAATATCCTGTTGGTGAACTTGTGTCCAAAATAGAAATGTTTCCGGAAGGGGTATTTACTAAAACGTTTACGGCGATTGCTTTCCCTGAATCGTGCTCAACAATCCCTCTTATCGTTTGAGGGAAACCTGTATAAAGTGTATCATTCTCCTGTGGAAATATAGGCTGGATTCGGATAGGAGAATGGAAGTAAATTTCTAACATAATAACATTCCGCGTTAATTTCGCGTAAGCAGGTATTGACAGGTCGTCCCATCCGTATTCGTTCATCCGTACCGCGAGATTAACACCTTCTCCGGAATAGTTTTGCCTTATTATGCGAATTCTTTCTGCTACTTCTGGCATTGATACCCTGATAGTCCATGTGGTATCAAACACGTAAAAACTATACCAACCGCTGGCGTTGGAATTAAGTACTCCGAGTTCTTCATAGATCGTATCTGCATACCCTGTAAGTCGCACGGTATCTACCATCCCGACCAATATTTCTTCCGGGAAAAATCCTTGTTTATCTCCGATGGGAAAAACCAACGAGGCGCTATCAATCACAATCCCTCGTGGAAGAAGGGTGGTGTCTGTAAATACATAGCCTTCCCATCGAATTCCAAGGCGATAGTTCTTTGCGGATCGTAGGGAATCAATGTGGAGGACCTCGTAACCTACAGTGTCGAGGCTTCCGCCAGGAATGAATCCATATGACGTATACATGTTCAAGGTGTCTCCACTATCATTGACAATGAGATTGTAAGTTTTCCACACGTTAACCATCAGGCCGTCAATCGTGCCTGAAGAATCAACCATAAGTACGAGTTTATACCGCCCTGGACCAAGAGTATCGACCCTTGCAAGTGTTTGTGCGTTTAGGTGAAAGGCAACTATAATACTTCCTGCGATGCCCCACAGCAACCGATTGTTCCTACCTACCATGATCACACCTCCTTTCAGAAGAATCAGAAAATAACCATTTTTTCTTTAAAACCCTCAAACCAAATGTAAATTATACCAGGACGCGGTACGGACATAGTTACGCGCCCCCGTACTCTCGCTGTTCCAACCTTTCTTCCGGAGTTATCCCATAAGACTAATGTCCGAATTTGGTCATCCGGAAACTCTATGATCAATGAACGTCTCCCTGGAATGATTCGGTAAGTTCTGTGTGCCCATTCTTCTGGAGGAACAAAAGAAGCTTGTAACACAAACCGCCCCATCCGGTTGGAAAGAACGACGAAGTTCCGATAAAACAGCGGATAAAAGGGCGAATACGATACCACGCCTCCCCATTGATCCCAGTCTCCCGGTGTACGCTCACGTGAACATAATAGACTTCCATCCCAGCGAAGTGCATAGACATGTTCGCCCGCAACCCACAGGACGTCTCCCGCCATTCCAGCCGCAGTTCCCCCCTTCCCAAGGTCCAGCAACGTATCCTGATGAAATCCCCATTCATCCAGGCGAAAAATGGTGGTTTGCACCCGTGATCCATAGTCCACAATTTCGCTCTTCACGATCCACCGCCCTCTGTTCATATCCCGACTTACGAACACCCCACGAAAGGGAAACTCCCGAAGGGTCTTCCCCGAGCGGAGATCCAGGGCACGGAGACGAGGGTCTTTGAGCCATACAACAGTATCTCCTTCGTGGTAAGCACCAAAAAAGTAAATCCCGGGCACAGCCCACCGAACCCGCCCTGAGGGGAACTCCCGGGCGACAATCCAGGATGTATCCCAGCTGCCCCGGGTATGGATCATCAGCGTATCACCGATCATGAGGGGCCCACCCCCGGGAATTTCGGTTTCGAGGGGGTCGACCTCCCATGTGGAAAGCCGGATGCGATACAGTCCCTGCCCCCATATCAGAAGGTCTTCCCCAACCGTGATCATGCCCCCGACGTAATGCAGTCGGAAACCACGGATTTCTTTCATTTCCGGGAGCTCAAAGATCCGAAGGGTGGTGTCCTCGTCTGGCGTGATTCCGATCGTACCTCCCACAGCAAGAAGGGAATCCCCTATCAGAGCCGCCGACGTAACCCATGACGCCATCTCGATCGAGGTGTCCAGCACTTCTCCCGTCTCCACGTCGATCACTTCCAGGACACGGTCACCCCCGGGCATGTAGAGACGGCCGTTATCCGCGGCAGAGACGTTCATGGTCACAAAGGTATGACTTGCTCTCCAAGGTCGAAACCACTGCACGTTCACATCGGGATACACGCCCCACGGATAGGTGTAACTCTGTCCCGGATCATAGCCCGCAAAAGGCCAGCGGAAGGTGTCCCCCACCACCTGCAAGCCCACCCCCTCCTTCAACCACCCCACCTCCACCTTCCCATCCACCCCTCGAACCCACAGCCCCACCTCTCCCGCCCCGCGCTTCCACCCATCCCGCATCACCCACATCACCGTGTCCTGAAGTCTCGCCGGAGGAAGGGGGAAACGCTTCACCCGCACCGTGTGGGCACGGGAACACACCGAAGAGGTTTTCCCCGAAAGGGTGCACACCTTCCGGGCCAGGGGATCACCGGAGGATGTTCCCTGAGAGGGGAGGAACAGGAGTCCCACTTCCTGAATGCCTGCGGGCTCGAAGGCGTCGAAGACAAGCATCACCCCCTTCTTCCCGGCCACGCCCTGAACCTGGAGGGTCGAGAAAAGGAAGAGAGGCACAAATCCCGTCATCATGTGAAATCCTACATCGACCTCTTCGAAATTTCAAGTTGTGCCCCCCAGTGGAATGCATCGAGTCAACCGGCAACCGGAGGACTCCTTCAAAATTGGAACCCTACGGAATCCACAACGAACAGGTTCTCCACATACGGTGGGGAAGCCACCAGCCAGATGAGACCCCATCCTATTGCACCCATCATTGAACCTCCTCCTGTTGGGCGATGTAGTTTCTCCAGTTCATTAGGAAATAAATACCCATGGAACTCTGTGCCATCGACTCTGCGTCTCCTCCTAAAAACATACAGAGCACGATGCCTTGTCCCAGCTGCGGTATTTCTGCCCATCGCACATAGCTTTCATAATGGGGTTCAGAATCCCATGGCGGGAAGGGCAAATCCAGGGTATAGAGCACCCTTCCCACCCGGTCCCACACCACAAGTCCTCCCGGCGCAACGCCTGCGGGTCCATAATACTTCTGCATCACCACGAAACGGCCTTCCCACGGATCAAGATCCGGAAGCACGTTCATATCCACCGGATCCCCCTGCACAATCCACGCCGAATCCCCTTCCAGAATATATCCCGTGTAAATCGACCATCCCCCGTAGCGCGGTCCACCTGTGAACGTCAAAACAGAATCCACGTGGCCTGTTTCCCGGTCGTACCGCCACAACGTACCCCGACAGCGTGGAGACGGCCCCGAGGTAGCCACAAAAATATACCGGCCGGATACTGAAAACCTCGGATCAATGTAGGAGGCACACCCCCAGTGGAGGGTGTCCAGACCTCCGGTTCTGAAGTCATAGAGCATGAGTTTGTGGAAGGGATACAGGGTTGTATCGTTGGGTGGGACGGCGTAGGGGACACCGGTTGTGAAGACCACGAGGCTTTCGGTGTCCGCAAACCAGAGGTCATAGAAATTCACGCAGTTGTCGGGAAAGGAGTCGATCAACGTGGTGAAATCCAGAATTTCACGGGCGGGCCCATCGGGAAGCTCTTTGACCCACAGGCGATCTCCACAGAGCAGATCCCCTGCCGCCCGGCCCTTCACGTAGAAAAGACGGTCTCTCTGGAGTTTTGGGACGATGGGTTCGTAGGGATAGGGGTAAGGAAATGTATCGACCGGAACAAGGCGAACCAGATCCGGATTGGGAGACGGTTTGTTCTTTTTGGGCCAGAAGGGAAGATACTGACACGAACCGAAGATCAGCGAAAGTGCGAGCACCGGGACGAAGCGTTTCATCACTTTCCTTCCTTCTCCCGCATGCCGATAGAAAGAACCGTCAGAACCAGGACCAGCCAACCCCACCGTTCCGTCATGTTGGAATACTGAAGAAGGATCCGCGAAAATTCAAGGCGAGTCCGCCTGCCCCATGCCCCACTTTTCCAATGAACCCCGGTTTTCCGATGCAGAATAAGGCGAAAGAGGAGAAGATTCCCGGGATCGGGACATTTTTTCAAAGGCCCGCGGTACGAAACGAGTGGCCCGAAGGCTTTTCCTTGTGTGGATGATGTACAGAAATACATGATGACATATATGGGTCCCGACGTCATTCCCTCTCCTCTCCGCAGGACCCGTGCATATCGTTCTTTTCCCGGGCTTTATACTATGTATGCTTCCGCGCGCCCTCGTAGCTCAGCAGGACAGAGCGGCGGCTTCCTAAGCCGCAGGTCGGAGGTTCGAGTCCTCCCGGGGGCGCATCTCCCCGGTTTTGTTCGGCCGACGCTTCGTCGTTCCCCTTGCCCTCACCAATTCCACCGGAATTCCACCACCCCACGAAAACCCCGAAAAACCTGAAAAATCCATCCATGTATCCAATCTGGTGGAATCTTGTTTTCCACCGGTTTTCCAGCTCCGCATCTCCCCACGGATCGTCCCATCTCTTCACATGCTTCCAACGAGGGTACGCCGCATCATGGAAAGGTGGTGGAATTTGATTTCCACCGGATCCCCTGTGCGCGAGGTTGTGCAACGTGTGGAGAGATTTTCTGGATTTCTGAGAGATTCCACAGGCATCCTGCATTGTTTACCACCGAACTTTTGCTGGATATCCTTTTTTCACCAGATTTCCACCGAATTGCCGCCTTTCAGGTGGATTTTTTCCCCACCGGAATTCCACCACCCAAACGTGTGTTTATCCGGCCTACGCATTTCTCGAACACGCATAACGAAGGAGGGTCCACACGCATTCCACCGCGAGGTGGTGGAATCCCAGTTTCCACCGCTTTTCCTTCAAAACCTTGACGGTTTTTCCGGAAAGGCTGTATCTTTTGCCCATGCGGAAGGGTCGGTGGACGGGTCCCGTCCTCTGGGCGCTGTGGAGTGTGGCCTGCGCCTATCCTTATCTGCGCACGCCTCCGTCGCCCCATCCCGGCCAGGGGGAGGTCGGTCTGGAAGGCGGGGCCACCCCGGTGCGGGAGATTGTATACAGTTACCCCTCCTGTTATGGCATGCCGGAAGATCAGCGCACCTGGCGGGAAACCTATCAGTGGGCAACCGGGAGGGTCTGGCTCCGGAAGTGGATGCATGATCCTCCCCGTCTGGGACTCCTGCTGGGCCTGGGACATCTCGCCCTGTGGAGAAATATCGGTTCTCCTTATGATCTCACCTTCTGGGAGCACGGGTGGTTTGTGGAGGGAGAAGTCCTGGTGCTCATCCCGCGGAGAAAGACCCTGTCGTTTTATGGAGGAGCCTCGGTGGATGTGTTTCTGCACCGAACGCGTCCTCCGGAGGGGACGCCCACACCAGGACTGGATATGTTTGCAACTTCAGCAATTCCAGGATTTTTCCTGGTTCCCCGGCTGGAATTGACGTCAAATTTTTCTGTGGCGGCTTCGTTTTTCAGTCCAGGACTGGCGTTTGTCTGGCACAGGGGACCGTTTCAGGTGTCCGGATACGCGTCCACCAACGTGTACGAATCCACCGGGTGGACAATTGTCCAGATTGCCTTTTTGCCTTTGTTCCTTTTCTTGCCAACCGTGAACGAGTTTGACCGCATGATCGGACCGTGGATGGGACTGTCCCTCTCCTATCACTGGGGGACCGGGACGTCCAGTCCATAGGTGTTCTGGGATAAGATTATCTTGTTTTTTTCTTCTCTTCTTCTCCCGGTGGAATTGGTGGAAAGGCATGGAAAAGGGGCCTGTGGAGAGGAAATCCCGGGTGTGGAAAGGGCGGTGGAAAAGTGATGGAATCCAGCGCACGGGGCCCGGTATAAAGAATCCACGGGTTCAGATGGTGGAAATCCGGAGCCTTTCTGGTGGAGTTGGGGAAGGGCGCGGTGGGAACATGCTGGAGAGGCGGTGGAAATGTCCGGTGGGGTTGTGTATGCTATGAGCCATGCAGGACGTTGACATCAGCGTGCTCATCACCTCCATGGAAGGCCGTTCCCGGTGGCTTGCGGAAGCCCTGGACAGCGTGGCCCGGCAAACCCGCCTGCCGGATGAAGTGGTGCTGGTCCTGGAAGGGAACGATCCCGGATGGCCGGCCGTCCTCAAAACCTACGACCCTCTCAACCTTCGGGTGGTCCAGGTCCTATCGGTTTCGGGACGGCCCGGCCCCGGAAAAAACCGGGCCCTTCGGGAAGCCCGGGGGAGGTTTCTCGTGCTTCTGGATGACGACGATCGGGCCTTTCCGGACCGGATTGAAGGGCAGGTGGCCTATCTGGAAGAGCATCCCGATGTGGACTTTGTGGCCGCTCCGATGGTGTATGAGGGAAGGGGAAAGGACGGAACCGTCTGGCCGGACCCCGGGGAGGCAGGCCCTCTCACGCTGGAAAGGCTTCTTGCGGGGAATCGAATCCTCTATTCCTCGGTCACCCTGCGAAGGTCCGCCCTTGCCGGTTTTCCGGGATTCCCCGAAGACCGGGTGGTGGGGGAGGACTACTGGGCCTGGCTGACACTTGTGGCCTCCGGGAAAAAGGGGGTGCTCCTTTCCAAACCGTCAGGAATCCGGCGTGTGCACGACCGCAACATGTCCACACCGGGAGGGATGGACCTGGAGTGGGCATCCATCCGGATTGCGGAGGCGTTTCAACACCGCCTGAAAGACCCTTCACGAGGAAAAGATATCATCGAAGCTCGCTGGAGGCGTCTTGCGAAGAGGTTGCGTGCGGAAGAACGGGATCGGGAAGCTTCAGAAGCGTTTCTGAAGACCTATCACCACAGCCGGCGCCCCGGTGATCTGGGGCGGGCCTGCTGGATGAGGGTGCGGTCATGGATCCGGAAATCTCAGTGGTGATCACCACCATCCCCGGGAGGACGGCGTTCCTGGAAGAAGCCCTGGAAAGCCTTGAACGCCAGAGTTTTCCTCCCGATGAAGTGGTGCTGGTGATGGAAGGGGAGGACCCGGCGTGGGATCGCCTGGAAAGATGGAAGTCTCGTCTTCCTCTCCGGACCGTGCATCGTCCGGAAGTCGCAGGCAGAGCCGGTCCGGCCAAAACTCTGGGCCTGCGTACGGCCCGGGGGAAATTCGTGGCCCTTCTGGACGATGACGATCTTGCCCTTCCCCACCGGCTGGAGGTGGAGCGGAAATTTCTGGTGGATCACCCGGAATACGGATGGGTGTGCGCCCGTGTGGAGATGTTTCAGGACCCCAGGACCCTGGGCAACTGGCCAGAAGACCCTGCCGGTCCGGTGGATCTTCCCCGGCTCTTTCGGGGAAACGTGGTGGCCTATTCCACGGTGATGCTCACCCGGGAAGCGGTGGAAGCCCTGGGGGGGTTCCGGGAAGACCTGCCTCTGGCACCGGATTATGAGGCCTGGATGCGCCTTGCAGCCCAGGGGATCCGGGGGTTTTTGCTGGATGAGGTGGTGGGGCGATATCGGCGCCACGGGGCCAACCTGTCCGCCCGGGAACGGGTGCGGGCGGAGGTGGTGGTGGACCTTCTTCGTCGCCATCGGGACGGCGTGGACTCAAATCTTTCCCGGGAGGCCCTCCGGCGCGCTCTGCGGGATCTGGCCCGGGCGCTGGAACAGGAGGGGAAGGGCCGGGATGCCGCCCGGATCTGGTGGGAGGCCTGGAGGGAGGGGCGGAAGCCCCGGGATCTTGCAAGGAGTGTGATCCGGTGGATCTTCGGGTGATCATGGTGGCTCCCGGATTTCCCCCGGAACGCCTGGGGGGAGCGGAGGTGCACGCCGAGCGCCTGGCCCGGACCCTGGAAGAGATGGGGATCCCGGTGGAGCGGCGCAGGCCAGGGGATCCCCTTCCGAAGCCCGGGAGAGGAACAGTGCTTCATCTCCATGCCGCATCCACCCTCCTCCTGCCGGTGCTGTCTCGCCTGTCCGGGGAGTGGGTTCCGGTGATCACCCTTCACGACGTGACCTTCGCCTGTCCCCAGCTTTTTTATGCCCGGGCCACCGGAGAGCCCTGCACTGCCCGGGATGCACGGGTGTGCCCGGTGTGCATGCACCGGAGTGCGCTTTCGGCAAAGATTTTCTATCCCTTCCGTCGGCTGGGCATCGCTCCCTTTCCGGGTGGGGCCATGAACCGGTTGAGGGCGTGGCTGGCTTACCGGGACACCCTCCGGCGCCTCCACACCGGAGGAGCGCGGTTCATCTTTCCGAGCCGGTTTGTTCAGAGAACGTTTCAGGAATTGCTCGGGGAGCCGCCCCAAGGGGTGTATCTTCCCAACCCGCCGGGGGTGGATCCGCTGACGCCCGGGGAGCCGTCAACCCCACCCCGGGTGTTCGGATGGCTGGGGGCGCTGAGCCCGGGAAAGGGGGTGGACCTTTTGCTCGCCGGGTGGAAACGGTGCGGGCAGGAACGCGATCCGCAGGGAAGGCTGGTTCTCTGGGGCAAACCGGCACCGGGGCAGGAAGGCTGGTGGGAGAGGGTGTTTCGGACGTATCGAAAGGTTCCCGGACTGGAATGGCGCGGGGGGTTTTCTCCCGAGGAGGAGGGGACTCTTCTGGACGGGATGGACGTTCTTCTGTTTCCCTCCCGTGTGGCCGAAAATGCACCGCTGGTCGTGGTGGATGCCCTGGCCCGGGGCAAACGGGTGCTGGCTGCGAATCGCGGGGGAATGCCGGAGATTCTTCCGGAGGAGGCCCTCTTCCCTCCCACGGTGGAGGGGGTGTGTGAGGCCCTCCGTCGGGCCGATCGTCTCCGGCCTCCGGGACTGCCGGAACACATCCCCACCCGCGAGACCTACGCCCGTCGTCTGGTCAGGCTGTATGAGGAGGTGGCCCGTGGCGCGTGAGCGGATCCGGGTGGCCATGGTGCCCGATTATCGGGGGGGCAATCCCTACCAGCGTCTGCTCGCCCAGGCGCTACAAATGGAAGGTGTGGAGGTCACCTTTCCCCCCGTGGGACGCCCCCGGGATCTCCTCCAGGTGGAAGGGGACATCCTCCACATCCACTGGCTTCCCTTCTGGTTTCCCCACGAAACCTGGAAAGTTCCCCGCAGGATTCGGGCGTTCTTCCGGGTCCTGGACGGACTGCGGGCGCGGGGGGGTCGGGTGGTCTACACGGTTCACAACGAAAGGGATCACGAAAGCGTTGTGCGTCCCTTCTGGGTCCGGTGGATGGAAGGGAAGGCAAGAAAGGCCCTCCATGCCCGGGTGGACGGTTTTGTGTTCCACTGCGGGGACGTTCTGTGGAAGATTCGGGAGGCTGTAAGCCGCCCTTCGGTGGTATATCCCCATCCGGATCTCTCACCCGCCTATCCGGAGAAGCTGGGCAAAGTCGAGGCCCGAAAGAGGCTGGGGTATGCCAAAGGCGAACGGATCCTCCTCGCCCTCGGGCAGATCCGGCCCTACAAAAACCTGGTCCGATGGGTTCGGGCGCTGGAAAGCGCCCCGTCCCTCCGGCTGGTGATCGCCGGCGAGTGCCGGCTTCCGGAAGGGTGTGACCCCCTCCGTCGTCCAGGGGTGGACCTGGTGGACCGGAGGCTTTCCGAGGAGGAGGTGACGACTTATCTGAGCGCGGCGGACGGCGTTCTCATTCCCCAGTTCCGGATGCTCACCTCCGGTGTGGTCTCCCTTGCCCTTGGCTTCGGAAAACCCCTGGTGGTTCCCCGGGTGGGGTGCAATCCGGAGACGGTGCCTCTCGATGCGGGAATATGGGTGGATCCGGGAGATCCCCGGGGGCCCGAGCGGGCGCTTGCGGCCTTTTCCCGCCTGGATGATTCGGCGCTGGAAAGGATGGGAGAACGGGGCAGGGGGTGGATCCGGCGCTGGACGTTCCGGCGGTTTGCGGAATTTCATCGCCGGCTCTATGAGGAGGTGCTGGGATGGTAAGGGTGGTGATGGACGTGACCCCTCTTGCCCAGCATCGGGGCATGGGACGGTATGTCCGGGAACTCCTGCGGGAATTCCTGAAGATGGAAGTTCCGGTTCGGGGGAGCATCCGGATGGGCCGCCCCCTCCGGGGAGATATGATCCGGTACTGGAAGACCGCCCGGAGGTATGGGGTTCCGGTGATTCCGGGATTCGGGTTGGGCTGGCCGGGAGCGGATCGGGTGGGGGACGTGTTTCACGCCGTGGAACCCTCCTCCTGGAGGAGAACCCGACTTCCCGGCGTGGTCACCTTCCACGATTTTGCCCAGTTTCGTTCGGCTTCTCCCCGGTTTGCGCGCATCCGCCGGCTCCTCGAAACCCATCCCCCGGTGCGGGCGGTGGCGGTCTCGCACTTCACGGCCCGGGAAGCCAGGACATGGTTTCCTCAACTGGGGGATCGTGTCCGGGTGGTGTATCACGGAGTGCGGCCGGAGGTGTATCATCCCCGCACTCCGGAAGAGGTGGAAACCCTTCTTCAACGATGGGGTCTCTCCTGGAAGGGATATTTTCTTTTCGTGGGCGAGGCGGACCACCGGAAAAACCTTGGAGTGTTGCGGGCGGTGGCGGAGGATCCTTCCCTTATGCCCCTTGTGGTGGTGGGAACCCGGCCGGAGCGCGTCGCATCCTTCCTGAATCCCGGGGCCCCCAACCTCCGGATTCTGCCACCCCAGCCGGAGGAGGTGCTGGCGGGGCTCTATGCCGGTGCGCTGGCCCTTCTGTTTCCCTCCCGGGAGGAAGGGTTTGGCTTTCCGGTGCTGGAAGCCATGGCATGTGGAACGCTGGTGGTCACCACACCCTGTACGGCCCTTCCGGAAGTGGGGGGAGAGGTCGCGCTGTATCTGTCGCCGGATGATCCAGACGCCTGGAGAGCGATGGCCCACGAACTCGCAAAGGATAGAGGAGAATCCCACGTGGAGCGGATTCAGAAAGGGCTGAAAAGGGTGAAGGAATTCACGTGGGAAAAAACGGCAAGGGCAACGCTTGAGGTGTATCGGGAGGCGCTGGAGGCGAGCCGGTGAGGGTGGGGATTCTCCGTCCAGACCGCCTGGGGGATACGGTGGTCACCCTGCCGGTGGCCGGGCTTGTGAAACGGGAGGTTCCGGGGGCCCGGGTGGTGTGGATCGCCCGGGAGCCCTGGAGGGAACTCCTCTCTGGGCATCCCTGGGTGGACGAAGTGGCGGTTGCTCCGGCGGAGCAGCCCTCGCCGAAAGAAGCCCGGTTGTTCCTTCGGGGACTTTCGCTGGACGTGCTGATCCTGGCCTTCAGCAAGCCCGGCTGGGCGTGGGCGTCCTGGCGGGCGGGAATTCCGGTCCGGGTGGGGCCGGATCGCCTGTATGGTCGGGTTCTCTTCACCCACCGGGCGCGGTGGACGTTTGAGACCCATATGGTGGAGCGGGGGCACCGGCTGGTGGCCGCCTGGCTGGGAAGGTCTCCCGAACCCCTGCTTCCCGTGCTGCCTGTGGACCCTCGAACTCGGGACGCCATTCGGTCCCTGCTCCCTCCTCCCCCCCGGGTGGTGGTCCATCCCGAGACGGGCGGGACAGCCCGCACCTGGCCCATGGACCGGTTTCGGGCTCTTGCTGAAAAACTGGAACGCACCGGTATACATGTAGTTTGGACAGGAAAAGATGCCGGAGCGGATCCGGGCGTGGGGACAGATCTCCGGGGAAGACTCTCCCTGAAAGAGCTTGTGGCCACCCTTTCCCTGGCCGATGGGGTGGTGGTTCCGGCCACAGGCGTGTTCCATCTTGCCTGGGCCCTGGGCCGTCCGGTGGTGGCCCTGATGGACGCCCGACACCGCCGCCACGTGGACCGGTGGGGAAGCCTCCATCCGGCCACCGTCCATCTGGACCTCACCGACACCGCGCCTTCGGTGGAAACGGTGTTTGAGCGGGTGAGGGTCCTCCTGGGAAGAAGGTCAGCGTGACGAAAGGCGGTCAGGCCGGAGGGCTGGAGGCGGCGGGATGTCCGAAGGGTGGCGAAGAAAGCGAAAACACCCCTGATAGGCCACCCCCGGGATTTTCAGGCGGGGGCGAAGCCGCATGGCCGAGAAGATCGGCCGATTTCCGGCCAGAGCTTCTTCCAGAGCCTCATAGAAGGCCTCAAATTCGGTCCGGACCGGTTCCAGGGGAAGGTCAAACACCCGGTCCGTCCGGGATAGGTAGTCCCGGATCCGGGAAGAAAGGCGCCAGCACCCGTCCCGATGCCCTTTCTGGGCGTGGATGAGCAGGGCACAGAGCTGGATGAGCCCTTTCAGGGCGTCTTTTTCCGGAGAAGGGGGGAGGGCTTTCCACACCTCCTCCCACACCTCATGGGCGTGCCAGAAAAACCCGCGCCAGTAGAGAGCAAGGCCCCGGTGAAAGGCGACCTGGAGGGATCCGTTCACGAAGGAAACACCCGTTTCCACAGGTTTTCCAGCAAACCCCCAACCCCCCGGGCGCCGTTGGACGAACCGTAGCGGTAATAACCGTAATACCGGTCATACCCGTAGGCTTCGGAGGGATCAGCTCCGTTCACCACCACCCCCCGGAGTTTCTCTTTCGGAATGCTTGAAATCACGTGGGCGAGGAGCCGGAGGGGTGTGACCCCCACCCGGACCACCAGGATGATGCCGTCCACCAGGGGAGCAAGGAGCCCCGCATCACTGGTCAGCCCCATGGGCGGGCTGTCGATCAGGACCACGTCGTGATCGTTCTGGAGGGACCGGAGAAGTTCCTGCAATCGTCCGGAGCGAAGAAGGGGTGTGGGCGACGGGGAGAGGTTCCCGGAAGGCACCAGCGTGATTCCGTCGTGGGGGAAGAGGATGTCGTCCAGCGAGACGGTTCCCTGGAGATATTCGGTGAGTCCCGGGGACTGGGGGATGTCAAAATAGAGGTGGACGTGGGGTTTCCGGAGGTCGGCCTCCACCACCGCCACCCGGTGGCCCATCTCCCGGAAGGCCAGGGCGGTGTTGGCCAGGGCCAGGCTTTTCCCCTCGTGGGCGGTGGCACTCGTCCAGAGAAGGGCGTGGCCGGACTGGAAAGAGGGGAGGAGGGCGGTGTAGAGCTTGAAAAAGGCCTCCTGAAACACGTTGTCTTCGGGCAGCGCGGAGATCAACCGCTGGTGGGGAGGAAGTTTCTCCAGGCGGGGGCGGTTCGGGATCACGGTGAGAATGGGGGCATCCGTGAGGGAAGCCACGTCCTCCAGGTGGTGGAGGGTGGGGCGGCTCCATTCCTGAAGGAGGGCAAAACCCAGCCCGGCGAACAGGGCCAGGATCAGGGTCAATCCCCCTTCCAGCGCCCGTTTAGGACGGATGGGCGAAGAGGGAACCCGGGCGGACTCCAGGATCTGGAGGGGAGAGGTCCGGGATTCCAGGGCAATCCGGAGTTCTTCCCGTTTTTCTGTGAGCATCCGGTAGATTTTTTCCGCGATTTCCCGGTCCCGGAGAAGCTGGATGTATTGCTGCTCCATTTCCGGAAGGGCGGCGATCCGGGAACGCAGCGTCTCCCGACGGGCTTCCCACCACGCGATCTGCGCGGAAAGCACCCGGGACTCCACGTCCAGCCAGAACAGGGCTGTCCGGAGGGTGTCCGCCAGGGAGAGGGCGTCCGGGCGGTGAAGGGTGGAGGCAAGTTTCTCCTGGAGGGCCGTCCTGAGGCGCTCGATCTCGGCCTGGAGGTCTTTCATCCGGGGCTGGTCCGGTGTGAACCCCTGGGCCAGGAGATTTTCATAGGTGACCGTGGCCTCCACCAGCCGGTCCTGGAGTTCCCGCAGTTCGGAAGAAGCGGCGAGGCCCGCGGAATCCGCACGCACGGAAAGGAAAGACGCCCGGCGGTTCTCCACCTCATCCAGACGGGCCTGGAGGTCCTGGATCCGGCTCTCCACCTCGGTGAGCCGGGAAAGAAGGGCCTCGGACAGGGTGGAAAGGGTGATGCCGCCGTGCTGGCGGCGGAACCCCAGAAGCCGCGCTTCGGCCTGATTCAGTTCGTTTTGATAACGGGCCAGCTGCTCCTCCACATACTTCAGGCTCTGGGCCACATCCCTGCGCCGGATCCGGAGGTCTTCTTCCACAAAGGTCTGCATGATGGTGTTCACCACGGCGGCTGCCACCACCGGATCCGGATGGACGAACCGGAGGGTATAGACCGAGCCCTCCCGGGAACTGGTGATGCCCAGGTTCTTCCGGATGGTCCGGGCGATCGCCTCCGGGGTCAGGGTGTCGCCGCGAGCCATCCGCGTTTTGATGGAGTCAGGGAGGGCTTCAGCCACCCGGAGGAGGAAATCCAGGCTGGACAGGCGCTCCTGCCGGTTGGCGAACTCTGCCCCCACCAGCGCGGAAGACCCCATGACGTTCTCGGGAAGGCCGATGGAGGGGAGGGAGGAGATGGAGAACAGCACCTTGCCTTCGGCCTGATACAGCGGGGTGGTGAGAAACAGGCGGAGAAAGCCGGCGGCGGCGAGGAGAACGAAAATCAAGACCACGGTGCGCCACCGGTGGCGCACCACGAGCACCAGATCGTGAAGGCTCCATTCCTGCATGGGGTGACCTTATCATACAGTGTAGGGCCCATATTGTCCACTTCTGGGCGGGTACCCTGCGAACGGATCCGGTTCAGCCTGCACGATTTGTCAAGGCCTGGGGCCCATGGGGGGCCAGCACCCATTCGCAACCTGGAACGAGCAATCCCTCACATACCTGTCGTGGGGAGATTCCCCGCTGAAGTTCGGATGTTTCCCCCTCCCCCAGCCCCTCCCACCAGGGGAGAAAATATACCGAAACCACAAATGGATGCTCCCTCCCTACCCCCTTGAGGGGGGAGGGTCGGGGTGGGGGTGTCCGAATTTATGTCCGGAGCTCAGATTTCCCAGCCCTTGACAAGATATACCATAGGGGGTATACTATCCTCGCGAGATCGAACCAGGAGGAAAGCCATGAAATCGTCCGGTGTGGCAGCGTATTACCTCACGGAGGAGGAGAAAAAGCGCCTCCTGGCCCGGGTCCGTCGCCTCAAGGGGCAGGTGGCGGCTATCGAGAAGCGGATTGAGGAGGGCGTGTGCGCCGACGAGCTCATTCAGCTCGCCCTGGCCGTCCGGGGGGCCGCCGGGCAGCTGGCTGCCGAAATGGCCGCCCTCCACCTGGCCGACTGCGTGAATTCCTGCATGGTGGAGAAAACCCCGGATCCCGAGAAACGGATCGCCCGCCTGGTGGAGGTGATCCGCCTTCTCGCCCGGAACACATGAGGAGGCAGGCCATGAAGACCCAACGCCTTCGCGTTCGGATTGAAGGCATGACCTGCACCCACTGCGAAGAAACGGTCCGAAGGGCCGCAGAAGAAACGGGAGCGAAGGTGTTTCACATATCCTGGAAGGAGGGACTTCTGGAGGCCGAGGGTGATCCAGACTCCATTCGGCAGGCCATTGAACGCCAGGGCTACCGGGTGGTGGCCGTGGAGGAAACACCCCCTGAGGGAGAAAAAACACTGGACGCGCCCCTCTACGTGATCGGGTCGGGCTCAGCCGCCTTTGCGGCGGCGATTGAGGCCCGGAAACACGGGGCCCGGGTGGTGATGGTCACCGGCGACCAGTTCGGGGGGACCTGTGTGAACGTGGGATGCGTGCCCAGCAAGTTCCTGCTCTTTGAAGCCCATACCGCCTACACCCTTCGCCATCCCGCCGCCCCCTTCAAGCCCTGTCCGGCCCCGGTGGATATGGGGGCCATCCAGGACCTCCGGGAAAGGTTGATCGAAACCCTCCGGCGGGAAAAATACGAGGACGTGGCCGAGGCCTGGGGCATCGAGCGCATCCCGGGAAAGGCCCGGTTCACTTCTCCCACCACCTTCGAGGTCAATGGGAGAACCTATGCCTTTGAGCGGGTGGTTCTGGCCACGGGTGCAGAGCCCTGGATCCCGCCCATTGAGGGGCTCGAAGAAGTGGGATACTGGACCAGCACCGAGGCCCTGGCAAGCCGGCGTCTTCCGGAACGCCTTGCGGTCATCGGGGCCAATGCGGTGGGCTTGGAACTGGCACAGGCCTATGCCCGGCTCGGTTCCAGGGTGGTTCTCATGGAGGCCCAGCCCCGCATCGCCCCCTTTGAAGAACCCGAAATCTCTGCGGCGCTCAAAGAGGCGCTGGAAGCCGAAGGAGTCCGGATCCTGGAAGACGTCCGGATCCGGTGTGTGGAAAAAACGCCAAACGGAAAACGGATTCTGTGCCAGGACAGTCTGGAACCGGTGGAGGTGGATGAAATCCTGGTGGCCACCGGCCGGAGGCCCCGCACCCGGGACCTGAATCTGGAAGCGGCCGGTGTGGAAACCGATCCGCGGGGAGCGGTTCGGGTGGATCCGTATCTTGCCACCACCCATCCCCGGATCTACGCCGCCGGCGACGTAACCCCCCATCCCCAGTTCGTGTATCTCGCCTCCCGCATGGGCCAGATTGCAGCCCGGAACGCCCTGGGCATCGCCCGCGAAACCTTTGATGCCTCCCTGGCCCCCCGGGTGATCTTCACGGACCCGGAGGTGGCCGCCGTGGGGCTTTCTGAGGCTCAGGCACGGGAGAAAGGGATCCCGGTGAACACGGTGAGGATGGATCTGGATGTGGTGGCCCGGCCCCGGGTGGAGGGCCGGTGGGGGCTTGTGAAACTTGTGGTGGAAGAAGGAACGGGCAGGCTGCTGGGGGTCCATCTCCTCATGCCCCGGGCGGGGGAGGTGATCTATGCCGCGCAGCTCGCCCTGAAAGCGGGCATGACGGTGGAGGATCTGGTGGACAGCTTCGCTCCCTATCTCACCTATGCCGAAAGCCTCCGCCTGGCCGCCCAGACGGTGGAGGTGGACGTCCACAAACTGAGCTGCTGCGCCTGAAGGAGGTCCGGAATGAAGCGGTGGAACCGAACATGGATCGCCGTGGGCGGGGCCATTCTCGCCGGGATCGGAGCGTCGGCCTGCTGTGTGCTTCCAGTGGTCCTGGTGAGTCTGGGGATCACCGGAGCCTGGCTTTCCCATCTTCGGGTTCTGGAGCCCTTTCGTCCCTTTCTTCTCGCGGGCGCCTGGCTTCTCTGGGCCATGGCCCTGGAACGGGAACGGCGCAAATCCCCGGTGTGCGAGGTCGACGGGGCGTGTCGTCCCCGGTCTTTCAAAATGTTCTGGATCTCCGGAATTCTGCTGGGGATCCTCACCCTGAGTCCGTATGTTCTGAACCTGGTGGCCTGAACAGGAGATGGATCATGCTGGCGTTTGTCTGGCTGGTGGTGGGGTTGTCGGCCGCGGCGCCAGACACCCTGGATCTGGTGGTGGACCACGTGACCTGCGCCTCGTGCGCGGTTTCCATCCGCTCCGTGCTGAAAAAAGCCAGCGTGGACATTCTGGACCAGAACCTTGTCGCACCCTACGCCCGGGTCCGGATCGCCCTCCGCGAAGCGCCCAGCCTGAAAAAAGCCTTCAAAACGCTGGAATCCATTGGATACCCCACGTATGTGGTCCTCCGGGATGTGAAAGAACTTCCCGAGACGACGATCCAGACGGTCGTGGTGGATCGGGAGACCCTCCGGGTGATCCCGGCCGAAACATGGCTTTCTCTTCATGGGACAAAAGCAGCACAGGAGGAAAGCCATGAAGATTGAACTCTTTCGTGCGAACTGCAAACTGTGTGACCGAACGGAAGTGATGATCCGTTCCATCCTGCCCCCCGGTGTGGAGATGGAGGTCCACCGGGCCGAGGAATGCCGGGATGGATCCTGCTGTCGCCGGGCCGAAGCCTATGGTGTTCGGGCGGTGCCCACCCTCGTGGTGGACGGAACCGTCCTTCAGGTCGGGATGCCGGATGAGGAGCGTCTTCGGGAGATTGAAGAGGTCTTGCAATCTTTTGCGTAGTGTGGACAGTTGGGGGTAGAACGCATGGGATGGTTCCTGATGGCGACATGCCCGGCCTGTCTGGGGCTGGTGGGGAACCCGGTGGGAGGAGTGGCAACCACCACCTTCCTCCGTTCGTGGGACGGTTTTGTGGTGGTGGATTATACCCGACAGGAACGCGATCCTTTCTGGAGAAATCTGGCCCTTGCTTCTCTCACCGTATATCGGAATTTGGGCGGATTTTCCATCGGATTTCAGGTCCCCTATGTTCGGGCCCGGGGATGGATGGAGGACCGGGCTCTCCATCGTGTGGACGCGTGGTTCGGCCTCCGTATCCTCTTGCGAAAGTTTTTTCTTATGGCCCCCCTTTCCCCTCGTCGTCCTCTGGTTTCGGCGACGCTTGGAATCCAGGTGCCCGCTGGCCGGGTGATTCATGAAGATCATCCTCAAATTGCACCCCCGTGGGGCGTGATGGTCGCAGCCGGAGCTTCCTGGTTTCCCGTGCGCCGGATGCTTTCGGTCGTGGAAATTCAGGGAAGCCAGTATATCCCTGGAGAAACCTATGCATTCGGACGGAGGTTCCGGGCGGAGGTCCGGGAAGGATGGTGGATTTCCGGGAGGCATCAGCAGGCCTGGTTGATCTCGGTGTATGCAGGTGTGGGCTGGGCGGAAGGGGATGTTGGGCTGGAAGAAGAGACCCCGGCCCGCACCCGGTATATATGGCTGGAAGGAGGCCCGGGGGTGAGCTTTTATGGTCGTGCCATCCGTCTGGCTCTGGATCTGCAAACGTTTCCCTGGTTTCAGGCTGGAGGTCTTCCTTTTCGATGGGGGCTGCGTGCGGGTCTGGCCGCAGGTGGCGGAGCGTAAAAGGGGGCCAACGGGGGATTTTCCCGGTCTTTCGGGATTCTCGTCCCGGTGCTCTGATCCCCCGCACCACGTTGTGGCGGGCCCCCTCAACAAACACCCCTCACGATTCCGAAAAAGAATTGTGTGGGAATCCAAAAAATGGAACGTTTTCCTGAACTCTGACGGGGTAGATACCGGGGTCCCCATGGGATTAATCCAAAATCTCATGATAAAGGCCCTCGCCCAAATGCATTCCAAATAGACGGTTTTCCCTGAACTTGCGGGGAACCGCATGGGGTGTCTTATCCCTCCCCTGGCGGGAGGGGCTGGGGGAGGGGGCATGGAGGCCTTCGATGGCAAGATCCTGAAAGGCCTGAAACCATGGATCGTGAACGTGATGTACGAACTTGTGGGTGAACCTCAGGGATAGGAACCTGGTTCTTTCGCCCACCAGGCTGTATCTTTTCCCTCCACCCATGATCCGCCTTCCGCCTGCCCTGCGTCATCGAAAATTTGCCCTGTTTTTCACCGGGATGCTCGTTTCGGTGGCGGGCTCCCGGATGCAGTTCTGGGGTCTGTTGTGGCACGTGCGCACCCTGTCCGATGCCCCCATTGCCCTGGGGCTTGTGGGCCTGTTCCGGGTGATCCCCATCCTGGTGTTTTCCCTTCCCGGTGGGGTGGTGGCCGACACCCTGAACCGGCGAAAGGTCCTCCTGGTCACGGAAACCCTCCTGGGGCTTGTCGCCGCCGCCCTGGGCCTTGCCACCCTCAGAGGGCAGGACAGCCTGCGTCTCCTGTATGGCCTGACCGCCCTGCAGGCCACGCTGTTTTCCTTTGAGCTGCCCGCTCGTCAGGCGGTGATCCCCAACCTGGTTCCTCCACGGGACCTTGCCAGCGCGTTCAGTCTGCAGTCCATGGCGTTTCAGCTGGGGAGCATTCTGGGTCCCATGGTCAGCGGGCTGGTGATCGCCCATGCTGGACAGGCGTGGGTCTATCTCGCCAACGCCCTTTCCTATGGCGTGCTGGTGCTATCCCTGATCCTGGTGGGCCCCATCGTCCAGGAAACCCGTGTAACCGGCGGGCCCCCTGTGGATCTCGCGGCCATCCGGGAAGGCCTGTCCTTCATTCTCCACCAGCCTCTCATTCTGTCCTCCATGGTGCTGGATTTCTTTGCCACCTTTTTCGCTTCAGCCAGCGCCCTCCTTCCCATTTTTGCCCGGGATATCCTGAAGGTGGGGGCCGTGGGCTACGGGTGGCTTTCGGCCGCTTCCTCTGCCGGTGCCCTGGGAGCGGCCCTGGTGCTGTCTCAGATCCCGGATTTCCGCAGGCAGGGTCTGTGGCTCGTGGGTTCGGTGATCCTGTTTGGCATGGCCACGGTGGTCTTCGGAATCTCCCGGAGTTTCTGGCTTTCCTTCGGGGCCCTTGCAGTGGCCGGAGCGGCCGATACGGTGAGCACCGTGATCCGGGCCACCCTGCGTCAGCTCCTCACCCCGGACCGATTGCGGGGCCGGATGACCAGCATCAACCAGATTTTTTTCCTGGGAGGTCCCATGCTGGGAGAGATGGAAGCCGGGGCTGCGGCCCAGTTTCTGGGAGCTCCCCTCGCCGTGGTCACCGGCGGGGTGGGTTGTGTGCTCGCCACCTTCTGGGTGGTTCGCCGGTGGCCGGAACTGCTCCGGTATGACCGGGCGAACGCCTGATCAGCGGGCGAAAAGCCCCTGCATGCGCTGGAAATACACCTTGAGGGTGGCCGCCACCGGAACGGCGAGCAGAAGACCGAGAAGGCCGAAGAACTTGGCCCCCACCAGCACCGAAAGGAGGACCAGAAGGGGGTGGAGCTGGACGCTTCCTCCGATGATCCGGGGAGAGATGGCGGCTTCCAGGATCTGATTGGTGGCAAACACCCCCAGAACCTTGAAGAGCCCCATCAGGGGATCGGGTTCGAGGAGGCCGAAGAACAGGGCGGGAACAAAGGCGATCCAGAAGCCGATGTTGGGGATCAGGTTGGTGATGGCCACAATGGCCCCGATCAGAATCCCTGACGAAAACCCCAGAATTTCCAGCGTCGTCCCCACATAGATCCCCAGAATGGCGGCCACCAGGAGCTGGCCCCGGAAATAGCGGCGCAGGATCAGACCCAGTTCTTCCAGAAAGGGTTTGGCTTCCGGAAAATGCTGGCGGAGGATACTCTGAAGAGACACACCCACCCGGGGGGCGTCCACCGCGACGTAATAGGCCACAATGAAGGAAATGAACAGATAGAACAGGCGGCTTGCCACCGTTCCGAGCCCCGACCCCAGGGTTTTCAGGTTATGGAGAAGGTTCTGTCCGATCTGCTGGACAAAGCTCAGGATGTTTTCGGAAAACCGGGTGAGATCCACTTCCAGTCCGGAGGGGAGGAACCGGGTGAGCCATCCCTGCCAGGACAGGCCCCCGGCCGAGATCCGGGCCAGGAGCCGGTTGGTCTCCTCCACGATCTGGACCACCACGCCGCCCCCCAGGGCCAGAATCCCCGCAAGGAGCAGGAGCAGGATGGCCACCGCACTCACGGCTTTGGGAATCCTCCAGCCCTCCAACCGCTGAACCAGCGGGGCCACCAGGAATCCCAAGAGTCCCCCCACCACGAAGGGAAGGAGGACGGACTGAAGAAGAGAGAGCAGGGCAAAGAGGAACAGGAAACTCGCCACCCGGATGCCCCAGGCACTCCGGGGGCGTTCCTCCAGAAGAAGGGCCGCCACGAGAAGGGCAAGAAGACCCGCCATCACCTTCCCAAAGAGGAGAAAGGCTCCCAGGACCACGAGGAGAAGGCCAAGAATCTGTCGAAGGTCGTTCATGCTATTCCGCGGGGACCGCCAGAATGCCCATTCCCCAGGGGCCGATGTGGGCGGTGATGGCGGAGGTGGCCTGACCGGTGGCCTGACGGCGAACCTTCCGGTGGGAGGCGACGGCCTCCATCACCTCGTCCACGAAGACACCCAGTTCTCCCGTGTGGACCACGGCGACATCGTAGAGGACATCCGGACGCATCCGGGCCAGGGCCTCTCGAATCAGGCGTTTCCGCGCGCTCTGGAAGGGAAGAACGCGGGCCACAGGCCGAAGGGTTTCGTCTTTCCCGGAAAATTCGAGCACGGCCTTCATCCGCAACACCCGGGCAACCCGGGAAGCGCCGCCGGAGAGTCGTCCGCTCCGGATCAGATAGGTGAGATCGTGAACGGAAAGCACGATCACACTCCGTCGGGCCCGATCCTCCAGAAGGGAGAGCACCTCGTCCAGATCCCGGCCCTCCGCGAGAAGGTCATAGGCCTGCCAGAGGAGAAAACCACCGGCGAAACTGATGAGGTGGGTGTCCACCACCCGAACCCGGTCTTCAAGTCCCTGACTTCGCACCACCTGCTCGGCAGCCCGGACTGTTCCCGAGAGTTTCCCGGAGAGGTGGAAGCTCAGGGCCGTTTTTGCACGCTCCAGGGCCTTGGCATAGGCCTGTTCAAGGGCATGGGGAGTGGGCTGGGAGGTTTTGAGGGTTTTCCCCTCCCGCTGGGCCCGGAGCACGTCTTCGGGATGGATGGTCACCCCGTCTTCATACACCCGGTCTTCCAGGATCACCTGGACGGGGATCCGGATCACGCCGAGCTTGAAGGCCACATCCGCCGGAAGATCCAGGGTGGTGTCCATGAGAAAGGCCGGAAGGTCCTGCTTTCGCTGGGCTTCCATGTCGTCGGCTTTCGTTTCCACCAGAACGCCAAAACGCTCCATGCGGGCGAACACCTCATCGGGTTCGCTGGTGTGGATGTGGACGTGGATCCACCGGGGGGTGGCCACCACCAGGAGGGAATCTCCGAGATCTTCCAGCGTCCGGGCAATCTCCTCCCGGGAAGGGGGTGCTCCCTGCGGGCGAACCAGGGCTTCGGTGCAGAAGCGATAGGTGAGGGATTCCCCTTCTTTGCCGCCCCGCGCAAGACCCTCCCGGCGAATCCGGGCAAGGAGGTGTTCCAGGGCCACCCGCTGTCCCCAGAGGGCTTCCTTCATCCCTTCCACGAACAGGGTGAAGGCCTGGGCCCCGGCATCCACCACGCCGTGCTCCTGGAGGACCGGAAGGAGGTCCGGGGTTCGGGAAAGGGTACGTCGAGCCCGATCCACCAGGCGTTCAAAGAAGTTCCGGACATCCCGGATCTGGATTTTTTGCGCCTCTTCCGCCAATTCCCGTGCCACGGTCAGGATGGTTCCTTCCACGGGAGTGCTCACCACCCGATAGAGTTCCCGGGCGGCCTGATCCATCGCACGGGCGAAAGCCGGGACATCCAGGGTCGGGCTTTTCGGCAGAGCCTGGGCCAGGGAGGCAAAATACTGGGCAAACAGCACCCCCGAATTCCCCCGGGCTTCCCGGACCAGGGATTCGGCCCATGCCTCCATGAGCTCCCGGACGTCCCGGAAGGGATGGAGACGTTCCCGCTCCCTCAACCGGAGAATGGCCCCTCCAAGGGTCTGGGCAAGGTTGGTGCCCGTGTCCCCATCCGCCACGGGGAAGACGTTGATCCGGTTGAGTTCTTCCGCCCGGGCGAGAACCCGACCCACGCCCCCTTCCAGGGCCTCCCGCACCGTCTTCACCGAAAGTCCCGACACCGCTCCTCCTCAGGCTCGCTCCCGCTGGATGCGGGACAGGAGTTTCTGGGCCGCATCGTCCGCGGGATAGCGTTTCAGGAGTTCCTGGAGATACCGCAGGGCCTCGTCCTGATCCCGGAGGATCATGTGGATCATGGCCAGATAATACAGCGCATCCCGGTTTCCCGGTTCCCGTTCCAGCACCATTTCCAGGATTTTCCGGGCCACGGTATACTGGTGCATCATGAAGGAGGCTTTGGCTTCCTCCAGGAGGTCTTCCACCGGTTCGGGGACGTTGTTTTCTTTCATAGCATAGACCTCAGCCGTTCCAGGTCCTCCACACTTCCCAGAACCACCAGGATGTCCCCTTCCAGGATGGGGTCATCCGGCCCGGGAACCACCACCTTTTCTTCCGGATACACCTCGCCGGTGGGTTCGTCCACCACGGGCACATACCGGCGGATGGCCAGCACCGAAACGCCATAGCGTTTTCGGAGATCCAGTTCCCGGAGGGTTTTTCCGAAAAATCCCGGTGGGGCTTTGATCTCCTCAATCCGGTATCCGGGGGCGAGTTCCAGGAAGTCGAAGGGGCCCTTCCGCTGGAGGGTTTCGGCGATCCGGCGGGCCATTTCCCGTTCGGGGAACACGATCCAGTCCACCCCGAGCTTTTCCAGGATGCGGGCGTGAAGTTCGCTGGCTGCCTTCACCAGAACCCGCCGGGCCCCCAGTTCTTTCGCGAGCATGGCGATCAGGATGGAGGATTCCAGGTCCTCCGTGATGGTCACGAGCACCCAGTCAAAATCCTGGATGCCCAGGTCCTGCAGGGTTTTCTCGCTGGCCGCGTCGGCGATCAGGGTTTCGTCCACAAAGGGCTCGATTTTTTCAAGCTCCGCCTCGTCTCGATCCACCGCCACCACCCGGTGACCCCGACCGGAGAGCTCCCGGGCGAGATAGCTTCCAAACAGGCCCATCCCGATAATGCAGAAATTCATCCGACCATCAGACTCCGTTTCAGATACCGGATGCGCCGGACACCCTCCCGCTCCACAAAGGCGGACATCACTGTGAGGATGCCGATCCGGCCCACCAGCATGGTGAGTATCATAAGGGATTTTCCAAAGACGGAAAAGTCGGCGGAGAAACTCACCCGGGGATCCTGAAGGGAGCCCAGGGAAAGCCCCACCGTGCCGAAGGCCGAGACCACCTCAAACACATAGCGATACGCTTCGTCCAGGGTGGCATGAGGGGCTTCCACGGTGAGCAGGAGACCGAGGGCGAGGGCCACCCAGAGGAGGGCCAGGGTGGCCACGGCGGTGGCCTGTTCCACCGTTTCGGGGGAGATTTCCCGTTTGGAGGCGACAGGGGGCCGTCCCCGGAGAAATCCGAAAGCGGTGAGAACCATGGTAAAAACGGTGGTGGTTTTGATGCCGCCGGCCGTCCCCCCCGGTGATCCGCCGATGAGCATGAGGAGAATGAGAAGGGTGATGGAGAAGGGTGTGAGGCTTCCAAGATCCACGGTGTTGAATCCGGCCGTTCGGGGGGTGGCGGCCTGAAAGAAGGCGTGGACCAGTTTCTCTCCCCAGGAGAGGGTGCCCAGCCCCCGGTGGGCTTCCATGATCAGAATCAGCAACATGGGGACAAAGAGAAAGAACAGCGTAAGGCGAAGGACCCATCGGGTGTGAAGGGAAAGGCGGCCGGTGGGGTGCCGGCGCTGGAACCACAGGTGGAGCTCATCCAGCACGAAAAACCCCAGTCCTCCCAGGATCAGCAGGGCGGCGATCACCAGGGCCACGCCGGGATGGCGTCCCCAGGTCACCAGGTTGTCCGAATAGGGGGCGAATCCCGCGTTGGCGAAGGCGGACACGGAGAGAAACAGGGCTTCGGGGAGGGCCTTCATTCCCCGGTCGGGGAAAAGAGACAGAGCGATCAAGGCAAATCCGGCGAGTTCAAACACAAAGGTATAGGTGAGCACCCGGGGAAGGAACTCCCACAGGGTGTAACGGGAGAGGGTGGGCAGGCTCTCCAGGAGCATGGTGCGGAAACGGCGGTCCCGTCGGGACATGAGCACGCCCATCACGAAGGCCGCAAAGGTCATGTAGCCCAGGGCGCCGATCTGGATCCAGAGCAGGATCACCCCTTTGCCAAACGGGGTCCAGAAGGTGGCGGTGTCTTTCACGATAAGCCCCGTGACACACAGGGCGGAGGTGGCGGTGAACAGGGCGTCCACAAAGGACACCGGTCCCCGCCGGGCCACGGGGAGCATGAGAAGAAATGCCCCCAGGAGGGAAAGCCCCACATAGCCCAGGAGAATCCAGAAGGCCGGACGAAATCGCCGTCTCATGTGGCGTTAGTATGGAGAAGATGGCGTGGATGTTCAAAGGAGAGCGCGCGTGCGACATCCACCCTGGATCCTTTCCGGGAATAAACGTGACCCGTGGACGGATTGGATCAAGTTTGACAGCCCGTACAAGCTTTCTCGCTCCGATGAAAAGAGCAAGGACCACCCTGTGAAGCATTGACCCTGCCTGTAAAGCGAGAGATTTTTCCCCAAACGAGTTCCGACGGGCGGGACGCTGAAGACCCGGGATGCGTCCAGAACTGCTGGGGGATATCCCTGTATTGCCCGCGCCCAGGAGACACCTTTTTCTCCACAGGATCCCCCGGAACCCCGAACGCACGAAATCGATCCTCACTTTAACAGGATTCCCCCCGCGCCTTTGAAACAACCGCGCGGGGAGTTTTTCCAGGTTCCCCTGGTGTTTTTTCGGAACCGGCGGGGGACTTACGGAGATTGTTTGCGAACCTCGATCGGCGAAGCCGGAAGTTTCTCCCTTGCCTCCAGAAAGCGGTAATAGAGCACAAAATACCCCAGATCGTTGATCCGTGTTCCCCGTCCGGCATTCAAGCGGTTCAGGGCCTGGGAGAGTTTCCGGAAGGCGTCCAAATAATTCCTGCGCTTATAGGCCTCATACGCCGCGTTCAGGTCCTGTTCCAGTTCTGTCCGGAGAGCCGGATCCAGAAACCAGCCCACCGAATCCACCCGCTGGATGCGATCCATGAGATGCCCATAGGCCGAAGGCCAGTCTGGCACCGGCCAGCCGGGTCCCACACCATCATACACCTTCCCATCCCCATACGGCGTGAGATACTCCATGGAATCCTCGATGGCCATCTGGAGCTCCGCCACCGAGTCGGGCAAGTTATCCGGAGGCTGAGTCCAGAGGCCGGCACCTTTCAGTTTTTGAAAGCCGCTCGCGAACCAGTGGACATGATCAGGCGGGTACCGGCTGAAAATCCGGAACCCTGAAAGGGAATCGCCCGGATGAACATCATTGCCAAAGCCCGCTGTCCACTGGATATACCCGTCCCGGATGACGCGCAGCAGGGGTTTCCAGAAGTCGGGTGGGACGGGCACCCAGGCGGTCTCACCCGTGAGGGGATCGGTGTAGATCAGGGGCAGGGTGGTCTCGGGGGGTGTGCCCAGGGACGTGTCCACCACAAAATAGGGCTCCAGCGTGGGACACTGCCAGCCCGGTGGCGTGTGGACGGAGTCCAAGAAAGCAAACTTTGAATTCACGTCTTTCCATCCAATCTGGTAAAGCGCGAATTCCGTCAGGGATTGCGAACTCGCAGGGTCGTTGGTCAGGGTGTAGGCGTACACGTAGGTGCTCCCCGACCGGGACACCTCCAGGCGGACATGCACCTCCAGCCCGTCCCCACTTTCCTCGTCAATCAGGGTGTCCCCGGCTGGTGTGACATAGACCAGACGATAGGTGGGCTGAATCTGCCCCACCAGAAGCGTGGTCAGAAGGATTGCGGCACACATTCCGGATGCCTCCTCATGTATTCCGCGAACCGATCCCACCGCCCATCCGATCCCCTCGGATGTAGCCACAGGTGGACGTGACGACCGGTATTTGCATTCCTCTCATCCAGATAGAGAAAACACCTTTTCCATTCTCTCATTTGTTTAATCCGGTCCAAGATAAAAGCAATATCGACGTCGGACAGGGGAATACCCTCACGGGTTACAGGGTTGACCTTCCGGTAAGGGATGTCCACGTTGCGGAGGGTCCGATGGGAAAGGTGGGGACCTTCCCAGTCCCCGTAGATGTCAAACCTCCCGCCCCAGGGAAGGGATGCGTCATTCACGGGGATCAGCCAGGTCAATCCAACCTCTGTCGTGTCCAGCTCAAAACACGGGAGAGACCCCCAGGTGGGGTCATCAATACAGTGGGGGTTGAAGCGGACCTGGGGAAACCCGGACAGAAAATTGAGAGCGCGGGCCATGGTCTGGGTGATTTTGTGAAAGAGAGGCCACACAAGAGGCGAAAGACCATGATTGAGATCGGTAAGACCGCACCGGGAAGGCCGGCCGGACCAGGGGGAGAGAGGGCCATAATGCTTGCACGTTCCCCCCACAAGAAGTTCATGGGGAGAAGGATAGATGTGCCCCGGACCGGGGATACTGACCCAGATATACTCGTGAAACACGTGTCCCACCGCCTCCAGCTGGACATCCACAATCCCGGCAAACTCCGGTGCCGCATAGAAGCCCACCCACTTCCCGCTATCATCCAGCGTGACGGTCAGCACCGAATAGAATCCCGTGTCCGTCACCAGGCCTCCCACCGGTTTGAGGTCCAGGTTTTCCTCCTGATGGGAGTGGCCAAAGTAGTGAATACAAAAGGGTTCGGGGTCGGTGTAGCATCCCAGCACATCGTTGAAAGGGAGCAGAGAGATTCTCACCGTGGCTCCCGCCATGGGCCAGCCCGTGTCGCGCACAGGATCATAAAACCAGCCCCCCACGACGAAAAAACCTTTGCTCAAACTGTCCGAGTATTCCCACCCCATGGGATTATTTCGATCCTGGAAAATCCAAACCCTATCTTGTTTGTTGAGCGGCCAGGGAAGGATATAGGCATCGGGAGCCGGTAACGGGGTGCTTTTCCACCCTCCGCGGCCCAGCGCTTTTACCCGACGATTCATGTGCTTTCGCATCGTTTCGGCCCGCCAATAGAGTTCCTCCGGGGAAAGGGTCTTCCCGGGCGGGGAAACCAGAGGCGCAAGACCGATGTTCACGCAGGCATACACCGATCCATGAGGGACACAACAGTCTGGATCGGTGGGTGGACAGGCCTGGACCTTCCCCACCCGCACGGTGTCGTGATACACCGGACCCGCGAGACTCACCAGGACGCTCATGAGCACACCCATCATTCAGCCTCCTTTCTGAACCGTCCAGCCCTCACCGGAGGACCACCCATCGCCCTTTCCATGTGTGCTCCCCCTGCTTCACCTGCCAGAAATACACGCCCTTCACACCCCGGAAAGGTCTCTTCACCTCTTCCCCTCCCGGAACCCGGAAGGACATCACCTTCCGCCCCAGGGCGTTGAACACCGCCACATCTGCCGGACCGTCCGATGTCACCCGGAGAAAAGGCGCCTGATAGCGCACCTCCACCGGCCGCACCCGGCGCAGGTCATACGTTCGCCGGGCCATCACCTTTCCGCCGGACAGAATGTCCACCTCCACCCGGGCGTTTCCCCATCCTGTCCACACCACCGGGAAGTTCACCGCTTCACCCGGCGTCCACACCTCCCGGCTCTCCGGAATCCCCATCTCCACCGGACCTGAGGTGTGAACGCGGAAGGAGACGTGGGAAAGGGGGTGAGGGGACTGAAGGTGGAGGACCAGGGTTCCCTCCGCCTCCTTTCCGAAGAGGAGGGGGAAGGCGAAGAGAAGATATCCCATGAACCACCTCCTGGTTGCACGGACGGCCTCAAGGATACGGGGGGGGAGTAAATTGTCAAGGCTTCGGGGCCTGTCAAAAATTGGGCGATGCACCTCACCCTCCAGAACGCGAAAGAAACTTGTCCCCAACCCGCCGGTGTGTGTTGGTTCGTGAAAAGGTTCGTATAATAACCCCGTCCGCAAGCGTGCGGAACCACGTCCCGAAGGAGATCATCATGGTGCGCAGGAACAAAAAGAGGAAAAACTACCGCAAAATCGAAAAGAGCGTGCGGGCCATTCTGGAAGCGGTGGGTGAAAACCCCGATCGTCAGGGGCTTCAGGGGACCCCCGAGCGGATCGCCCGGATGCTCCTGGACGAGGTGCTGGTGGGCTACGATCAGGACCTTGAGGACATCGTGAACAACGCCATTTTTGACATCGAATACGACCAGATGGTGGTGGTGAAGGACATCGACGTGTACAGCATGTGCGAACACCACATGCTTCCCTTTTTCGGGGTGGCCCACGTGGCCTATATCCCCAGGGGGAAGATCATCGGCCTGTCCAAAATTCCCCGGATTGTGGACCACTTCGCCCGGCGGCTCCAGGTCCAGGAACGCCTCACCGTCCAGATCGCCACCGCCCTTCAGGAACTTCTCCAGCCCCGGGGGGTGGCGGTGGTGATCGAAGCCATCCACCTGTGCTCCGTGATGCGGGGGGTGCGCAAGCCCCGGAACAAGATGGTGACCAGCGAGGTCCTGGGCCTGTTCCGTTCGGATCTCCGGACCCGTGAAGAATTCATGGCCCATATCGGCAGACACTTTACGCTGAACGATTGAGGAGTGCCATGGCCAGGAAACGGGAGAAAAACCCCTATCAGGACACCCTGAACCTCCCCCGCACGGACTTTCCCATGCGGGCCCGGCTCGCCGAGCGGGAGCCGGAGTTTCAGCGGTTCTTCAGGGAACACCGCATCTATGAACGCATGCTGGAACGGCGCAAAAACGCCCCGGTGTTTGTTCTCCATGACGGCCCCCCCTATTCCAACGGGCACATTCACCTGGGACACGCCCTGAACAAGATCCTGAAGGACATCTTCGTGAAATTCCACGCCCTTGTGGGCTACCGTGCCCCCTACGTTCCCGGATGGGACAACCACGGCCTGCCCATTGAAAACGCGGTCAAAAAAGAGAATCCCGAACTCCAGAAACTCCTGGAAGACCCCTCCCGGCTGGATGACACCGTACGTCTCAAAGTGCGGAAAGCCTGCCGCGCGTTTGCCCGCCGGTGGGTGGAGATCCAGAAAGAGGAATTTGAGCGGCTGGGGGTGTTCGGAGAGTTTGACCGGCCCTATCTCACCATGGATCCGGAATACGAGGGGCGGGAGCTCCTGATCCTGGCGGATCTGGTGGAAGAGGGGTATGTGTATCGCAAGCGGATGCCCATCCACTGGTGCCCTCACTGCCGGACCGCTCTGGCCATGGCCGAAATCGAATACCGGGACAAAACCTCCCCGTCCCTCTGGTTCCTTGCCGAAGCCCGGGAGGTTCCGGACGAACTCGCGCCCTTCAGGCCCTTTTCCCTGCTGGTGTGGACCACGACACCCTGGACCCTGTTTGCCAACCGGGCCTTCGCCTTCCATCCCGATGCCACCTATGTCCTGGTGGAGGCCGGGGGACGGCGCTTCCTCTTTGCGAAAGCCCTCCTGGAGGACCTGAAGGAGAAGTTCTGGCCGGATGAACCGGTCCGGGTTCTTGCGGAGGTCCCCGGACGGGTGCTGGAAGGAGCCCGGTTTGCCCATCCCTTCCTGGACCGGGAAAGCGTGGGGGTGCTTGCGGAGTTCGTGTCGCTGGAGGAGGGGACGGGCATCGTGCACATCGCCCCCGGCCACGGCCGGGAGGACTTTGAGGTGGGGGAGCGCTATGGCCTGGAGGTCTTCTCCCCGGTGGACGAGGAAGGACGATTCACAAAGGACGTGCCGGAATGGGCGCAGGGGCTCACCACGGACGAAGCCAATCCCCGGGTGATCCGGACCCTGGAGGAAAAGGGCACCCTCTTCCACGTGGGGGAAGTTCGCCACAGCTATCCCCACTGCTGGCGATGCCATAATCCTCTGATCTTTCGGGCCACGCCCCAGTGGTTTCTCTCTGTGGACCACAAGGACCTCCGGAAGCGGGCCCTGGAATCCATTGAGAAGGTCACCTGGTATCCTCCCCCGTCCAGGGAACGGATCCGGGCCTCTGTGGAGGAACGCCCGGACTGGGTGCTCTCCCGTCAACGAATCTGGGGAGTGAACATCCCCGCCTTCCGGTGTCAGGCGTGTGATGAGGTGATCCTGGATCCGGCCGTGATCCGCCATGTGGCCCAGATCTTCCGGAAAGAATCGGCGGATGCCTGGTATGCCCGCCCCACAAAGGAACTCCTCCCCCCGGGATACCGGTGCCCGAAGTGTGGAGGGGAGGCCTTTCAGAAGGAACACGACATTCTGGATGTGTGGTTTGATTCGGGGGCCACGTCCCTCATCGTGCTTCCCCTGTATGACCTTCCCTGGCCGTCGGACATGTATCTGGAGGGACCGGATCAGCACCGGGGCTGGTTCAACGCCTCCCTGATGCTGGCGATGGCCGAGAAGGGGGAACCACCCTACCGGGTGGTGATCACCAACGGGTGGACGGTGGACGAAACGGGCCGGGCCATGCACAAGTCCCTGGGGAACGTGGTGGCTCCCCAGGAGGTGATCGAGAAATACGGCGCGGAGATCCTCCGGCTCTGGGTGATCTCGGCGGATTACACCCAGGACATGCGGATGGGCCCGGAGATCCAGAAGCGGCTGGTGGATGCCTATCGCAAGCTCCGGAACACCCTGCGGTTTCTCCTGGGGAATCTGTATGATTTTGATCCCGAAAAGCACCCGGTGCCGCTGGATGCCCTGTTTCCGCTGGATCGCTACATGCTCCACCGCCACGAGACCTTCAAAGAAGACGTTCGGAAGGTGTATGAAACCTATGAACTCCACCGGCTTTTCCACCTGTTCATGAACTATATGGGGGTGGATCTGTCCAGTTTCTATCTGGACGTTCTGAAGGATCGGCTCTACACGTGGGCCCCGGATTCTCCCGGGCGGCGGAGCGCCCAGACGGTGCTGTGGGTCATTCTCCGGGACCTTCTGGTGATGCTTGCGCCGGTGCTCACCCACACCGCCCAGGAGGCCTGGGGCTTTCTCCCGGGCGCCCCTTCGGATAGCCCCTTCCTGGAGGACTGGCCCGCGTCCCGACCGGAGCACCGCGCTCCCGAACTGGCCGGGGACTTCGGGCGCCTTCTTGCGGCGCGGGAGGCTGTGCTCCTTGCGGTGGAGGAGGCCCGGCGGCAGGGGGTGATCCGGGATCGCCTGGAGGCACGGGTCCGTGTGGTGGCGCCCTTTGAAGAACTTTTGCGTCGCTATGAAGAGCACCTCCCCGAACTCTTTATCGTATCCCAGGTGACGTTTGAAGACGAGGATTTTCCGGTGTGGGTGGAGCGGGAAGGGGTGAAGGTGGGGCTCGGGAAGGCGCGGGGGGAAAAGTGCGTCCGGTGCTGGATGTGGCGGGAGGATGTCCATGAGGGGGTGTGTGGAAAATGTCGTCCGGTTCTCCAGTCGGTGAGTCCCTGAAAATCGCCGTGGTGGGCGCGGGTCTCCGGGCGGGCATCCTCCGTTCCCTGGTGCGAAAGGATTATACCCTGGTGGACCGCCCCGAAGAGGCCGATCTGGTCCTCGTGGACATGGGTCAGGCCGACGCCATAACCGTTCTCCGGCAGACCCTTGCACGTCACAGCAGGGTGGTGGCGGTGATGGATGCGGACGAAGCCCTGGATATGGGGGCCGGAGTGATCGAGATGGGGGTGGCCGGTGTGCTGTATGCCCCCTTCCGGTCCGAACAGCTTCACGCCCTCATCCGGCAGCTCTTTCTTCCCGAAACCCTTGAGGCGGAGGTGGAGGATTCCTTCCGGGCCCTCCGGGTGGCGGTGGCCCATCACGTGCTCAACGCCCTCACCCCCATCAAACTCAAGTCCACCTCCATCCTGCGAAGGCTCCAGAGCGGAGAAGCCATTCCAGCAAAGGAACTGGAAGAGACCTTTACCCGGTTTCTGCGGGCGGTGGAGCGGGTGGAGACCTTTGTCCGCGATCTCCGGGAAACCCAGGCGCGGGATCGGGAGACCTATCACGGTCAGGAAGACATGATCCGTATCCCCCGAAAAGACGAAACCCCATGATCTCCCGTCTCAAAGATCTCGAATCCACCCCCTTCGCCGGCACCACCGGCACAGTGGAGATCCGTCCGGGCCGGTTCCGGGAGGAGGCCGTGTTCGCCTTCCGGTGGAAAGGTGAGCTTGTGGCGTCGGGCCTTGCCTTTGCCGGTCGGGGATCCATCCGGCCCTGGCTGGATTTTGATTTTTTCCCGCCCAGTGAGTGGACGCGTGAGGACTGGCAGACCTTCTTTCGGTTCTGTGCCGGGGTGGTGGGGGAGGGTGGACGGGTGATGGTGGGGTATGAAGCCCTGCCTGACACCCTGAACGCCCTCCAGCGGGGGGTGCCCCCGGTGATCACGCCTCTCGGTGAGATCCTGGCGGAAGCAGGTTTCTGGGCCTTCAAGGACTGGTATTATCCGGAAGGCTGGGCAGAAGGGGGGCGGAAACTCCAGGCAGAGCGTCCCCTTGCCCGGGATCGAACGCGCTTTCAGCGCCTCCGTGCCTGGGAGGTGCGGGAAGCCCTTCCAGCTCTCCAGGGCGAGGATCGGGAGCGGGCGCTGAGATTCCTGAACAATCTTCCTCTGCAGGCCCGGATCGCGGGGGTGTATCTGGTCACGGATCCCCGGTATTTTTCGTCGGCCGAAGACTGGGTCCGAAAGATCGAGGCGGCCCTGGAGGGAGGCGTGGATCTCCTCCAGTTCCGGGTGAAGGACGAAAAGCACCTGTATGATCGGATCGGAGAGGTTCTTCGGGAACGGGCGGCCTGGTGGGGGGTGGCCTTTGTGGTGAACGACGATGTGGACCGGGCGGTGGGGCTGGATGCGGACGGGGTGCATGTGGGGGCGGAGGATCCGGATGTGGAGGAGGTGAAGGCCCGCTTTTCGGGGTTTGTGGGGGTGTCGGCCTATGGGGATCTGGACCGTGCCCGTCGTCTGGTGGCGAAAGGGGCGGACTATGTGGCCTTCGGGGCCGCCTTTCCCTCGCCCACCAAGCCGGATCGTCCCGTGCTGGACTGGACGGTTTTGCGCCGAGCCCGCGAGGATCTCCCGGTCCCCGTGGTGGCCATCGGCGGGATCCACGCCGGCAACGTGGAGGATCTCCTCCGGGCCACAGGTGTGGACGCGGTGGCGGTGATCTCCGGGATTCTCGCCAGACGGACCCCGGAGGAGGTGCGAGATCGGGCCCGGGCCCTCAAGGACGCCGTCGTCCGGTTTGTGCGGAAGGGATCAACCCCCTGATCCCGGCGCATGGAAGGTGATTGACGGGGCGAAACGGCAAATCCCGGATCGTCAGGCAAGCTGACCCTTCAGCTCCCGCAGTTTCTCCAGAAACTGTTTCTTCAAAGGAGAAAACACAGGGGATCGAATCTCCCTTTTCCAGATGGGCAAGCACCCCTGCAGCACCACTGTAAGCCCGGAGGTATAGCGTTCGATTTTCTCGATGCTTTCCAGCATATCGGCAAGGAACAGACGAAGATCCCGCTTCGACATGGACCAGATTTTCACGGACGCTCTGCCACAGGCGCGGTTTGCGACGTAAAGTCTCTTCGGTGACCAGGTCCACCGGGATGCCCAGCAATTTATCCGGGTCATCGTGCAGGTCCACGACTTCCCGGCCCAGGGGGTGCCCCGGTTCCGGGGATGTATACACGATGTTCATGAAACGACCCGGTTGCCAAGTCTTCCTCCATAAGTTTCAACGTTCCCCTGACGCCGGGCGGGTCCCTCCCTTCCATCCGAACACCACGACCGCGGCCAGGGCCTGGGCAAACACCACCGTGAATCCCGTGGGAAGATCCAGCGCAAAGGGAGCCTCTGGAACGCCATGCGAGGAGGTGGATCGTGCTGATCAGGCACAGGACCCGGGAGGATCAGACCATTCCCGCCCGGACGACCTGGCTCCGGCCCTTCTGTTTGGCGAGATACAGGGCGCGATCGGCCCGTTCCAGCCAGTCCCGGGGGGTATGGTCGGTGGGAAGGAGTTCGGCCACGCCGATGGAAACCCCGAGGGAGACCCCCGCATCCCCGAAGGTCCGCTGTTTGATCCCCTCGAGAAGGCGATGGGCCAGGCGGAGCCCCCCGGTTTCATGGGTGTTGGGGAGGAGGATGCAGAACTCGTCTCCCCCATACCGGAACACCAGATCCCCCCGGCGCACCGTGTCTTGGAGAAACCGGGCAAACTCCACCAGCACTGCATCTCCCACCTGATGACCGTGCTGATCGTTGATATCTTTGAAATGATCCAGATCCAGAAGAAGTAGGGTTGCGGGAATGCGGTGGCGGGCATGATGGGCAATGGCTTCCTGAAGACGATCCTCCAGATGGCGCCGGTTATACACCCCCGTGAGGGGATCCAGCATGGCAGCCTGCCGAAACTCTTCCAGCCCCCGCTGGAGCTCCCGGGCCACGTCCAGGGCGGCTTCGGCATTCACCCACAGGACCACCTCTCCCAGAAACCGCCGGTCAATCTTCACCGAACTGCGACGTTCCAGAACCACCACCCGGCGCCCATTCAGGAGACACCGGATCACCCGCATATCCGGGATCTGCAGGGGTAGGTGTTCATACAGGAAAACCTCGTGAAAGGGGAGTCCCAGAAGTTCCTCGTCCAGGTGGAACATGGAAAGGAGGGCCGGAGAATACAGGCGGATGGTTCCCCGCTGGTCCAGAAGAAGGATGCCTTCCTGAACGGAGTCGAACACCGCCTCCAGAACCCCGGGGCTGTCGGGCCGGAACACCTGATACCGCACCACCCCCACCGCGATGATCAGGCTCATGAGAAACGTGCCCACAAAGGCAAGGCCCGGGATGGGAAAGGTAACCCCGCTCACCATGCCCCACAGGGGAAGAATTCCGTTGATCAGGAGGGCAGGAACATAGGGCATCAGGGCGCCGGCGATGATGATCCAGATCTGTCGGCGCTGTTCATGGGAAAGGGTGGTCCGGGCTTTCTGGAAAAGCACCCATAACCCCAGCAGGGGAAAGATCCCGAAATATGCGGTGGCGAAGGGCCAGAGGATGCCCTCATTGACCGCCCATCCCCACCACATGGGACGGGGGTCCCGATAGAGGAGGTCGTCCACATAGGCCGAGGCAATGATCAGGAAGGGGAGAGCCCACAGCCACCGGAGCCACCGCGCCTTTCTCCAGGGGTGATGGGTGAATTCCAGGGAAAAGAGGAAAAAGAAAAAAGGGGGCCACACCCATGCTGCGGGGAGAAGGGTGGACCAGAACCGGGCGGCCCCCAGATCCGGAGCCGTCCGGAGTTCAAACTCCAGAAACCCCCAGAAGGCGGTGGTCAGAACGGTGAGGGCAAACAGGCGGGTGGCACGGTTGCGGGGCCCCTGGGAGAGCACCCAGAAGGCAAGCAATGCCGAAGCGACCGCCCCCACTCCTGACGAAGCCCAGACAAGAAAACGCAGCCCCTCCATACAATGAATAGCATACACAATGGGCGGGAGAACGTCAATGTTTGGGCGCGTGGTGCGGAAAATGCCGTTACTTTCAGGGGTTGCGTAATTGTTGACTTCCTGTGGGTCCCAGGATGGGATGCCTGTCCTGCTGTACCTTGCCAAGAGATGTGGACCCACCTGGAGGAGGGATGGATCCGAGCAGGGAGGTGGTTCATGAAATGGGTGGACCGTACGGCAAGAGAACTTCATAAACCTCCCCTGTACGCACAGGTGAACGTGAAACGTACAGGGGAGGTGAAGCCATGTACACGTATCAGGAGGTCTACACGATGATTCACAAAGATCCCAGAGAAGCTCTTCTTCAAGCCCGTATGAAACTCATCAAAGAACTCGAAAGCGGGAAAAGTATACGGCAGGTTGCGCGGGAGTACAAGGTCGGCCGAAACACCCTCCGTCGACTCTGGAGACGCTATCAGGAAGAAGGTCCTGAGGGGCTCTACGAGCGCTCCCGTAGACCCCACCGGATGCCCCGGAAGTCTCCCGAAGACCTGGAACAGAAGGTTCTGGAAACCGTCCGGAGCGAACCCACCTATGGATGCTTCCGCATCGCCGGAGAACTGGAATTCACGGTTTCTCCATGGACGGTCCGCCATATTCTCCGGAGGCTTCGTGAGAAGGGGCTTTTGCCTGCAAAAAAGAAGAAAAGGTCACGCAAAGGGTATCGGGACGAGCGTACGATTCGGGCATGGCGAAAGCGTATAGGCCTTGAGAACGCAGTATGGGTCCAGGTGGATCGAAAGACGATTGCAGACAAGAAGTCTCTTGGAAAGGAGCAGTATGGACATCTCAAGGAAGCGGGATTCCCCCTGTATCAGTGGACGGCCATCGTGGAGGATGCGCGGCTGCGGATTGTAGCCTTTTCGTACCGGGGAACGCAGGATGAGGGGCGGCTGTTTATGGTGCTGGTGGTGGCATGGCTGAGGTCCCTGGGGATTCGGAAGCCTATTGTGCTTCAGACAGATCATGGAGTGGAGTTTGGGTGGAAAGGAGAGAAGGGGATCCATGGCCGGTGGGAGATTCGCGATCTTGGGTTTCTTGGAGCGTACCATGTGCGATACCCTGTGGGGAAGAAGGAGTACAACGGGCGGGTGGAACGAAGGGGGTCCCCGAACGGTTTCGGAGAAACCGTTCGGGGAGATACTGGAGGAATTTTACCGTCAGAGGCTTCTGGAGTTTGGGGATGTGGACGAGTTTTTACGGGGAGCGCTGGAGTGGGTGGTGAAGTACAACGTGAGGCGGAAGCATTATGGAGTGGAGCGACGAAGACGCCTCTGGAGCGGTTCTGTGAGCTGTATGGGTGTCCGGAGGTGGTGGAATTTCCCGTGGTTTTGCTGGATGATTTAGCGACACAGTATGTCCTTACCTACCTCCCCTGGCCCGAAGAAGGGGGGTGGGTCCCTATGTGTCGGCAAAATACATGCCGGCTTGAACATTTCCCTCCGGATGTCTATACTTTCGCCCATGCGGGATGCGGCCCTTCTTGCCTGGACGCTGATTCCCGGGATCGGCCCCCGGCGGTTTGCCCACTTTGTCCACACCCTGGGACTTGATGAGATGGCCCGGGTGTTTGCGCACCCCCGCAGCCTCCGTGCGCTCCTGGATCTCCCGGGTGTGCGTCTGGACGAGCCCCCTTCCCGTTATCTTCGGGAAGCGGAACACCGGATCCGCCAGGCGGAGGCGCACGGGATCCGGTGGGTGTTTTATGGGGAAAAAGCCTATCCCCCTCCCCTTCAGGGACTCTCCACCGCGCCCCCCGTTCTTTTCTTCCAAGGCAATCCGGATGGACTGGAGCGTCCCCTTGTGGGGGTGGTGGGCACGCGGCGTCCCACCGACTATGGACGCACCCAGGCCCGGCGGTTCGGACGGATGCTCGCGGAGGCCGGCGTGGGGGTGGTGTCCGGCGGTGCCCGGGGGATTGATCGGGAAGTCCATGAGGCGGTCCTTTCCGCAGGAGGCTACACGGTGGCGGTTCTGGGCACGGGTGTGGACGTGGCCTATCCCCGGTCCCACCGGAGGCTGTTTGAGACCATCGTTCAGGAGGGAGGCCTCCTCCTTTCCGAGTTTTCCCCCGGGACCGGTCCGCAGAAGGAACATTTTCCCCGGAGAAACCGGCTCATCAGTGCCCTGTCCCGAGGTGTGCTGGTGGTGGAAGCCCCGGAGGCCTCCGGAGCCCTGAACACCGCGTCCTGGGCGGTGGAACAGGGCAAGGAGGTGTTTGTCCTTCCCGGGCCGGTGCACTATCCCACCTTTGCCGGAAATCACCGTCTCATCCGGGAAGGTGCACGGCTGGTTTCCTCTCCAGAAGAACTTCTGGAGGACCTGGGCCTGGCGAAGGGGAAGATGTCCACCCTTCCCTCCCTTTCCCCGGAAGAAACGGCGTTCCTTCGCTCGTGGCCGGTGGGGGAGGTCCTTCAGCTGGAAGACCTGTGCGATCACACCGGCATGGAGCCTTCCGCCCTCCTTCCCCTTTTGCTCAATCTGGAACTCAAGGGGAGGGTGAGGCAGCTCCCCGGAAAGCGCTTTGTTCGGGAGGTGTGATATGGCGGGAGAGGCGTTTCAGAAGCTCTGGGATCTGGTGGTCCGCCTGCGAGGTCCGGACGGGTGTCCGTGGGATCGGGCCCAGACCCTCGAGACCATGAAGAAGGAGCTGCTGGAAGAAGTGTACGAACTTCTGGATGCCGTGGACGGCGGGGATCTCCGGGCGCTGGAGGAGGAGCTCGGCGACGTCTTGCTCACCCTCACCATGATCCTCCGGATTGCCCAGGAGACCCGGGGGGTGGACCCGGAACGGGTGATGGAGGCCACCGTCCAGAAGATAATCCATCTCCATCCCCACGTGTTCGGAGAAGCCCGGGCCCGCACGGCGGAAGAGGCGCTGCGTCAGTGGGAGCGCCTCCGCCGTCGAAGCGGGAAAAAGCGCCTGATAGAGGTCCCGCGCACCCTTCCGGCTCTCCTTCGGGCCCAGAAACTGGGGGAGCGGGCGGCGCGTGTGGGGTTTGACTGGCCGGGCCCCAAAGAAGCCTGGGAGAAGGTCCGGGAGGAGGTGAAGGAGGTGGAACACGCCCCGCCGGAGCGCCAGCGTGAGGAGCTCGGGGATTTGCTGTTTGCCCTGGCCCAGTGGGCCCGGCTCAGAGAATGGACGGCGGAAGAGGTTCTCCACCGGGCCTGCGACAAATTTGCCGTGCGGTTTGAACGGATGCAGGCCATGGTGGAGAAAGCCGGAAAAAGTCTTGAGGAAATGGATCTCCCGGAGCTGGAAGCCTGGTGGCAGCGGACGAAAACCGGGGAACGTTAGACGTCGAACGCAAGACTTTCCGCAAAATCATAGAAGGCTTCCCGCTCCAGAATCCGCTCCAGGTCTTCCTCGGTGAGAACATGCAACCCCACGTCCAGTGGGGGGCCAAAGGGATAGCCCAGGAAGGGAAGCACCAGCACAAATCCCATCAACTCTTCCTCTTCCCGGATCCCCGCCGCCACGGTGTCGGTGGCGAGACGGGCCAGGAGAGCCCGGATTGTCTCCAGCGCCTTCACAGCCGGACGTCCAGGGTCCCGCCCGAGGCCGAAGCCACCTCGTTCAGGTCGGCCATCAGGGCATCCAGATCCTTCACGCCGTATTTTTCGGCGTTTTCCCGGATGGTGCCCCAGATGGGCGCACCGCAGGAGATGGCGGGAATGCCGTGCCGGAAAAACACCGACACCGTCTCGGGAAACCGGACCACCACTTCCTCGATGGTCATGTCCGGTGTGATCTTCATCGCGCTCATCCCGTGCCTCCCCGGGGGCGGGATGCCCCGCCCCCGACCGAAAGTTTATCCTTTATGGGTGCTGATGTTGAAGGGTTTGTAGAGCGGGCAGAAACCGATGGCACCGGTGAGAAGGGGCACAAGTCCCACGATGACAGCGATCCAGCGTCCACCACCCTCCAGGCCCAGGAATCCCCAGGCGATGAGGGCGAGACCCACCACGATACGGAGCACACGATCCCATCCCCCCACGTTCTTCATCATGGCGAACCTCCCGGTTCGGCCCCCTCAAGGGGCAGTTTCACCACCACCACGCCCCGAAAATCTCCCTTACGGTAACCCCGGGCCCGATCGTGGGGATACAGTTTCCGCAGGGCCCGGTCCACCTCCGGGGAAAGGTTCTCTCCGTGACACGTGAGGCACACCCCCTGCACGGTGAGAGGGCGAGCATACCGGAGCACCTTCTGACCGTTCAGAACCAGGGTATCCACCCATTCGGAAGGCAGTTCCCCCGATGCGGCGCGTTCTTCCAGCACCATGAGAAGGCTGTCTTCGTCGGGGGTGGGGATGTCGGCCGGGTTGCGCCACTTCCGGCTCACCCGACGAATGTAAATCTGTCCGTGGGCGCGGGATACCTTCTGGAGGAGAACCTGGGCGGTGTCCCGGCACACGGCGAGGGCCCCCACGGGCCCGTGGGTCTGGAGTTCGGCTTTCAACGTCGCCTGGAGGGTGGTCAGCAGGTCATTCACCGCCCTCCGGGCGGTCTCCACGGGCGAAACCATCACCAGGGCCACAAGCCACATCATGGCCGGGATACCTCCAGTTCCAGGGCTTTGAGAAAGGTGTTCACGGATTGCGCTCCCACCCAGGCTTGGCGAATCTGGCCCCGTTCCACATAGAGATAGGTGGGGGTGGCAAACACCCCGAGTGTTCGGGCAAGGGCCTGACGGCGAGAGAGGTCCACCTCCACCACCGGAAGATGTTCCCGCAGACGCTGGAGCATGGGCCGCTGGGCCTTGCACACCGAACAGGTGGGGGAATACAGGAAAAGAAGCGCCCGGGGCGGAAGCCCCCTCACCAGGGTGGGAGGCAGGGTTTTGCCCACCATCCCCTGGGCCCGGACGTGCTTGAAGCGCTGGATGAAGAGGATGCCACCTCCCACCACCGCAAGGAAGAGAACAAGGGCAAGGAAACTGCTCATCTCACGCACCTCCCGCGTTCAAACGTTGCACAAGTTCCTTCAGGGTGCTGTCCACCGGCAGAGGGCTCACCAGGTCCCCCTCATGGAGTCCCACCACCTTCCCCTGCGGGTTGACGAGATACACCTTCACGTCGTGGGCGAAGGCATAGCCGGTGTGTCCCGCATGGCCGGAAGATGCACGGTGGAGTTTCCGGAAGGAAAAGGAAAGGGACCGGGTGAGCTCCTGGAGGGGAAGTGCCTCCAGACGACCGAAGAGAAGCATGGAATCGGCCCGGAAACTCTCCGCATACGCCCGCAGTCGGGGAAGGGTGTCCCGCTCGGGATCAAAAGAGAGCAAGAGAAGCCGGATCCGGTCCGGACCGATGCCGCGGGCTTTCAGGCTGTCCCGGAGGACCATGAACCGCTGGGCGGTGAGAGGACACACGTCCGGGCAGTGCGTGTAGATCCAGCCCACCACCGTCCACCCTCCCCGGAAATCATCAGGGAAGGTGAGGGTGTTTCCGGTGTGAAGGACCACGGGCACCGGGGGCGCCTCGATGGACACCTTCTTGAACCCCCCTTCCTGGGGCCGGCTACACGCCGCGAGGATCAGGGCGAGGAGGAAGCCGGCACCACCAGTTCGAATCCGGCCTTCTGCCACTGCAGAATTCCTCCTGCATTGAACACGTGCTTGAAGCCCAGGTCTTCCAGGGTCTTCTTGGCAACCCCCGCCCGTCGCCCGCTCCGGCAATACACGATCACCGTGTCCTTCTCCGGGTCCACCTTCAGGGAATCCGTGAGAAGGGTGTAACGCGCTTTGAGCACCTGGAGGGGGAGAAGGAGGTCGGTTCCCTCAATGAAACCGGCCTCGTGTTCGGCGGGTGTGCGCACGTCCACCAGCACGAAGTGGGCTTTCCCTTCCTCGCGCGCCGCAAGCAGTTCCTGGAGTTTCCCCGGCGTCAGGTCCATCCCCCACAGGGGAAGGGCCAGGAAAAGTCCCAACACCGTCATGCCTGCACGTTTCATCCTTTGCCTCCTTGTGGAGTTTACCCCTACCCTTGTGCATCATTGTACACCTGGAGGAACAGACTGTCAATATTGACAAAGTGAAAATTTGAAGGCATGCGATGGGGCCTGTATACTCTGTGGCAATTCCAGCTCCGTGGAACAGGGAACAGTCATGGTCCTTGAGGTGGTGGGTGGCGTGACGGCCGGGTTTGTGGCGGTGGAGGTGGTGCGGTATGTCCGACATCTCCGGCATTTGGTGCAGATTCCCCACCGGATCCATGTGAACGGGAGCCGGGGGAAATCATCGGTTACCCGGTTGATCGGGGGAGCCCTGCGGGCGGGGCCTTTCCGGGTGGTGGTGAAGACCACCGGCACGGCACCCCGTTTCATTACCCCGGAGGGTCGAGAAATCCCTGTTTTTCGCCCCGGAAAGCCCAATATTATCGAGCAGATCAAGGTGGTCCGGGAGGCGGCCCGGCTCGGGGCGGATATCCTGGTGACGGAGTGCATGGCCATCACGCCGGAATACATCCAGACCCTGGAGGATCGTCTGATCCGGAGCACGGTGGGGGTGATCACCAACGTCCGGGAGGATCACCTGGACGTGATGGGACCGACGGTGTATGATGTGGCGGTTCACCTCGCCCTGAGCCTTCCTCGCAACGGGATCGCCTTCACCACCGAACGCCGCTTTTTCTCGGTGCTGGAGCGGGAGGCCCGCAAGCGGGGCACCCGTCTCGTTCCGGTGGAAGTGGATGTGACCCGTGAGGAACTGGCCCGGTTTTCCTACATCGAACATGCCGAAAACGTGGCGCTGGCCCTGGCGGTGGCCCGTCATTTCGGGATCCCCCGGGCGCAGGCCCTGGAAGGCATGCTTCAGATGCCCCCGGACCCCGGTGTCCTGCGGGAATGGGTGCTGGACCTCCATGGGCACACCGTGTGGTTTTTTGACGCCATGGCGGCCAACGACCCCGATTCCACGCTCAAAATCGCCGGGATGGCCCGCAACCGGCGTCCCGGTGTTCCGCTGGTGGTCCTGCTTGTCCTCCGTCCCGATCGGCCTCAGCGAACAGAGGCCTTTGCCCGCCTCCTCGGGGATCGGCTCCAGGCCGAACGGTATCTGGTGGTGGGATCTCCCACCGCCTATGTGGTCCGGGAACTCCGCCGGAAGGGGGTGGACGAACCGACCATCCAGGCCCTGGAAAAACCCGAGGGGACGGAGGTTGTGGAGACTCTGGGCCGGATGCTCCGGGGGGACACCCTGGTGGTGGCCATGGGAAACCATGTGGGTCTGGGGGAGGCCATTGTGGAAGAACTGAGCCGGTACCGTAAGGACGTTCAAAAAGCGGAGTCGTGCTGATGCAGGGACCTGTGTTGACCGAGGCGGTGGCCCTGGGCCTGCTGTTTTCCCTGTATGCGTCGGAAAGCTTGGGGTATGTGGCGGGGGGACTGGTGGTGCCGGGCTATTTCGCGGTGATCTCCACAAGCCCGGGGATGCTGGTGGCCACCCTTCTGGCAAGTCTCCTGTCCCTCGGTGTGCTCCGGCTCCTCTCCCGGGTGATGCTCCTCTATGGACGGCGGCGGCTCATGCTCGCCGTGCTCCTGGGGTTCCTGTTTGCCGAACTCTCCCGGAGGCTGGTGGTGTGGGCCCCCGAACCGTGGCTTCTTCATCTCCAGGCTTTCGGATTCATCATCCCGGGACTGCTTGCCTACTGGATGGACCGGCAGGGGGTGGGGGCCACCCTGGCGATGCTGGCGGTGAACGTCACCCTGATCCGGTTGGTGCTCATCCTGATCCACGGCGGGGAGGTGGTGGTCTGATGCGCATCTTCCGGAAACACCGGCTCACCCCTTCCGAACTCTTCCTCCTTGCCGCGGTGGGGGTGGGAATCATCGCCCTATCCGGACGGAGCCAGCAGGTGGTCCGGGTGTCCTCTTTTGATCTCCGGGTGGAGGCTGCCCGGAAAACCCGAAAGGCGTTTGAAATCCTGAAAGAAGAGCGTCTGCGCCGGGGAATCCCCATTGACGACTTCACCGATCCAGCCGAGAGTGGCCTGATCGGCGCCCACACGTCGCCCATCACCACCGTCCCCGGCGACTACACGGCCAAACTCACCACGGTGAACCCGAACTGGGCGGCCTTTTTCGTGGAGATGTTTGAAGAGGCGGGTCTGAAGCTCGGCGACACGGTGTGGCTCAGTTTCACCGGATCCTTCCCCGCCCTGAACGTGGCCGTCCTGGTGGCGGCCGAAACCTACGGTCTGGAGCCGGTTTGGGTGGCTTCCCTGGGCTCCTCCACCTATGGGGCCAACCATCCCGACTGGACCTGGGCGGACATGGAACACACCCTCCTCCAGAAGGGACTTCTTTCCCGGCGGGCCCTGTTTCTCTCTCTGGGAGGGAACAACAACGTGGCGGCGGAACTGGATTCCCTGGGACGGGCCCTCCTTGCCGACGCTGCCCGGCGGAACGGGTATGATCTTCTGATCCTCCTTCCTCTTCAGCGGGCGGTGGATACGGCCTGGGCGCGCCTGGAAGCGGCATCCGGGGGGCTCCCCCGACTGTTTGTGAACATCGGGGGAGGGGTCCTGGCGTTGGGAACCACGGAGGTGGGTGAGCGTCTGAGGGCCGGCCTCAACACCCCCCGGGTGCTGGGGGATCTGGACGAAGTGCCGGTGGAGGGGCTGGCAGTTCGGGCCCTTCGCCATGGAGTGCCGGTCCTTCACGTGGAGCGGGTGACCACCCTGGCCCGGCGGTGGGGGCTCCCGATCGCACCGGGAGCCCTGGCCTTGCCGGGGGAGGGACCGCTGTATGAGCGGGCGCGCTATCCCCTCGCCCTTCACGCCGGCCTGCTCGGGGCCTATGTGATCCTGATTTTCCTGACGGTGAACGGGTTTCTTGCCCGGTGGTTGCCCAACCCACGACACGAAGAGAATGAGGAGGAGATGCTATGAATCGCTGGATGGGCCTTCTGGTTTTGCTTCCCGTCCTGGCCCATGCGGACTGGGTGGACATCACAAAGCGAATGGAGGGTCCCCGGACGGGGGACGGAAAACACCTGGTGATCGCTCCGGGTCACCCCATTATCTACACCACCTCCCGCCGGGTCAGCCTGCGGTGGGTGTTCACCGTCACCCGGCCCGGTTCTCTTTTTGTTCTGAAAAACGGAGACACCCTTTCCCGGTTCTTTCTCCATCAGGGTCGTCAGGTCCGCCGGTTTGCGCTGGAGCCGGGGCGGTGGACCTGGGTGGGCCGGGCGGAAGGAGAGGCCCGGGTGTTCCGGTGGCGGGTCCGGCGCTGGAAGGCCCTCACCCCGGTGGGGGGCGGGTTTCCGGTGGTTCTGAAGCATCGTTCTGGAAGGAAATATACCTACAGCATTGTCCGGGCCGGGCAGTCTGTCCATTACCGGGTGAAAGGACCCAACCGGGCCCATATCCTCCTCCGTGTCCCCCTCCAAAAACGGGAAAAACGGGGACAGGCCACGGTAGACATCCTTTTGAACGGACGACTTCTCCAGCGGGTGGCGCTAAAGGAAAAACGCTCCCGCTCCATGGTGGTGAACGACAGGGGAAAACCCGTCTCCCGTGCCCGGGAAGTGGTGATCCCGCTTGACAAGGGAGTTCACACCCTGCAGGTTCGGGCGGTTCATGGGACGGTGTTGGTGAAGGCCTATCGGGAGAAGCGGAAAAAACACCGGAGGAAGCGCACCGGATTCAGGCCGGGTCTGCGGTGGTGGGGGCAGGTGGGGACAACCTATGATGACAATCCCTTCCGGTTCTCTCCAGCCGCCCGGGACACGTATGAACTGGGCGTGGCCCCTTATCGCTATCCCGATGTGGCAAGCCTTTCGGACATATGGCTGGACACGCGGATCGGCGTGAAGCAACAATTTCGCCGGTCCCGGTATCTGCAGGGGGACATTCGGGTTTGGTTCCCTCTTCGCAACCGGCGTCTTCTCCGGTTTTCTCTTGGGATCCGCGGACGCCGGGACCGCCTGGAGGGCGGGCTGGTGTGGGTTCCCCGCTTTCCCGTTCGCCCCACCTACGCCGGACCCCGAACCTATGTGATGCTGGAGGAGCAGGTGCTGCGAGGATGGACAGGCTTCCGGTTCAGTCCGTCCTTCCGGGTTCGGCTGGAAGGAGGGGCGTACCGGTTCAACGCCCCCTTTGACGGGCTGAACGCCCTGTTTGCCGGTGTGTCTCTCCCCCTCCGGAGGGGACCCCTGGGTCTGACCCTCGCGGTGCGGCGGGTGATGGATGGGGACACCGCTGGTGGAGATTTTTCCCACTGGCGGTGGGGGGTGCGCCTGTCCGCCCGTGCATCCCTGACGTCCCGTTTCCGATGGTCAGGATCAGCCCGGCTGGAGGGTTACACCTACACCGCCTCCCCGGGAGACCCCCGCCACGGGAGATCCGACCGGGTGGTGGAGATCGGGATCACGCCTGCCGTTCGTGTTTCCCCCATCCTGGACCTCGTTCTTCCGATGGGGTTCCGGACGCGGGCCACGTCCTCTCCTTCAACCTATCAGGACGTGTTCAAGGACTACAGCACCTGGTGGGTCGGGCTGGCCCTCCGGATGCAGAAGGTGTAACGCCCGCTCTCAATACCGATACCCTTCCCGTTCTTCTTCCGACTCCAGGGGAATTCCCAGACCCAGGACGATCCGGTTCACGAAGTTGAAATAGGCTGCGATCAGAACGACGTCCAGAATGGCCCGGTCGTCATAGCCCATCCCACGGAGCCGGTCCACGTCCTCCGCGGACATCCGGGCCGGCTGGAGGGTGAGCTTTTCGGCAAGCGTTGAGACAGGGGGCTTTTCCCGTACATCAGGGTGAGATAAAGCTCCATGTGGGCCACCAGGCTTTCAGGGGTTCAGGCTGTGGATCTTGTGGACCTCGGCCAGGCGCCCCCGTTTGGCCAGGGTCTCCTCATCGATGTCCCGGAGGCGGCCGGTGGCTTCTTCCGGCTGGATCCCCCGGATCCAGGGCTGGGATCGTTCGCGCATGCCCTGAATTGTATGGGCCCCGGCGTGAACGGACGAGAAATGAAAAAGGGGCGGCCGAAGGCCGCCCCGGATGTCTGTGCTGCTGGACGCTTGCTCAGGGAATCACCACGAAGCGCCGGGTCTCGGTGCGGTGGGGATAGTGCACCTGCAGGAAATAGACCCCCGCCCGGGTGGGGGCGCGGAGCCCCAGATGGGTTCGGGCCTGCCCCTCAAACACCACTCCCTGGCGCCGCCCGTCCACGGAAAGCAGGGTGATCCGGACCTGTTCCCGTGCGGGGAAGGTCAGGCTCAGCATCCCCCCGCGCCGGACCGTGGTGCGGTCAAGCCGCACGCCGGCCACCGGGGTGCTCTCCACCGGCTCCGCCACATCCGTCCATGTGGATGCCATGAACACCGCTTGAAACCCAAGGCCTCCATCCACGGCGAGGAATCCGTAGGCGCCTCCCCCCATGGAGACCAGGTCATGATCGGAAGCGGAAGTGAAATAGTCGTACGGGAAACTCCAGGGGGAACTCCAGGCCGCGTTGCCCACAGGGCGGGTGCGATAAACGATGGAGTCGGGCTCGGCGCCCGTGTTGATCCAGGAGACGGCAAAGGTTCCATCATGCTGAATGGCCCGGGGATACCCCTGAGATTCACCGGATGTGGCGATGTTCCCGCTCAAAAAGGACGCGGTGTCGCCGTACATGATGCGGTAGCGCACGTAATACGCGGCGCTGTCCGGGTTGTAATAGTCATACACCACGATCACGGTGTCAGCCTGCGCGGCCACCGCCGTCTGCCGAACACTGTTTACGGAGCCTCCCGTGAAAAAGGTTCCTCCAAAAGCCGTGCCCAGGGTCCTCCAGCGAACAAAGAGCGTGTCCCGGGCCGTGTTGGTGTAGGCGAAAAGCACCGGACCGATCTGTCCGCTCACATAGGTTCCGGAAAGCCCCCCCCTGCGTTGGTGACGCCGGTGGCATAATTGCTGAACGAGGGCGTGCTCAGGGAAGAGAAGTAGTAGTCCACCGTGCCATCGGTGTGGAGATAGAGGAAGTATCCCAGGTTGAACGAAGGGGAGGTGAAGGCGGAGAGTTCTTTCAGGGTGTCCGTGGCCGTGAAGATCGGGTTGTTGCCGAAAGCGATGTCGTAGTCCCCGGTGCTCATAGAAAAACGCCGGAGACGGGCGAGCTGGGTTCCGTAGATGTCCGCAAGATAAGCGTAGGTGGTTCCGGATACTTCGGCAAAGAAGGCGTCAATCTTGTAGGGGTACGCACCGGTCCAGTTGTAGGTCTCCACCCATGTGTTCCCTCCGTCGGTGGACATGAGGGTGAGCACGCGGTTCCAGGATTCGGAGGCCAGAAAGGCCAGCATGTTCCCGCTGGACGGGTCCACGACCAGCTCAACGTCCTGAACGTCCGTGGAATCCGAAATGGGGATGGGCCCTCCGTTCACATTGAGCCGGGCATAGGGTCGGGGCTGGAGATACTTCAGGCCAAACTCCGGAAGGGCCTTTCCGGCGGCCTCCAGCGCCTCAAGTTCTGCGCGGAAGGCATCCGCATCCTTCCGGTTCCACGCATCCTCCAGGGCCCGGAAGGCGGGATCGGGGTCGGGAATCACCAGATGGGTGTTCCCGAAATCCTGCGACATCCGGTCCAGGAGGGTCTGAGACAGAGACGGGGTTACCCCCGCCACCAGGGTTAGAAGAGCAACGGACAACATCATCAACCTCCAGTTTTGTTGGGGGAAAGCAAAGGGACAGACTTTCGCTCTGTCGACTCTGAATTCCCCTCCTTTGACCCAGTATACACTCCCGAGGAAAGTTTGTCAATGAAGGCAAACCGAGAGGCCCCCCCGCGGTGCCTCGGGACACCACGGGGGGTACACCCCCTCCTGCCCTCAGGGAATGAGGATTTTTCGGCGTTCCCAATGGTCCTGACTCCGCACCCGCAGAAGATACATCCCCGCCGGAAGGGCAAGGTCTTCCCGATGCGTTCCGGCCGGGACAAAGCCGAAGACCTTCAGCCACCGGAGCCGACCGGCCACATCCCGCACCTCCAGGGCCAGATACCCCGGTGCAGACGTGGTGAGGGCCACCGTCCGTCCCGTGATGGAAACCGCCAGGGGGGACGGGAGATCCTGTCGGCCTTCGGACACGGCAACCTCGCTCCCGGGAAGAAGGCTCACGAATCCCCGCCGGCCCGTGTTTCCGTTGCCATAGAAATACATCGGCGGGTTCTCCGCGAAGTTGGACGGAGCCCCCACGTACCCACCCACCACGAAACCGAAGGGAGAGAGATCCAGCCCGTTTCCCTGATCATAGCCCGAGGAAGCCAGCACCGCTGAACCGTGGTGGACCATGAGGGAGGTGTCCAGAACGGTCACATACACGTCCGGCCCCCCCAGGGTGCCGTAAATCTGACGATTCGGGGCAAAGGTCTGGGGATCATACACCTTTCCAGCGAGGATCACCCGATCGGCCGTGACCACCAGTCCGGTGGCACCGTTCCCGCTTGCCCCGGTGAGGACGGCCTGGTCCAGCACCTGAAGGGTGGGATAGGTTTTCACCACGAAACTCCCCCCAAACCCGGAGGGAGGAGGCCCGTGCACGTGGGCCTGGATACCGGTGAAAAGGGAGGCATCGGATGTGTAGCCCGCAAAATAGATCCAGCTCCAGCTGGGGTCGGGCACCACCCGCCGGCTGAATTCGTCCGCCGAGGTTCCCTCCACCCACGTATCCACGGAGGTGAAGTCGGTGGGGAGACTGGCGTAGAAGGCGTCGTATCCGCCGAGACTCCCGTTGTATCCCCACCCCGGAACCTGGGGCCCACCTGCAAAGGCCGAGTCGGCCGTGGTTTGTCCGGTGGCATAGAGGAAACCGCCCTGGGGTTCGCGCACCAGATCGTCCAGCTCCTCGTCGCTGGTGGCCCGTCCACCCAGAACAGCTGAGCTCATCAGGGTGGGGGCGGGGTCCATGGATAGGCTCACCACGAAGGCGTCCCGTGCCCCCACGGTGCCGAAGATGTGGGGAGCGGTGGACACGGGCACGTTGTTGCCATCCCGGGTGAACCCGCCGGCGTAGATGTGGACGTATTCGTCAAAATCCACCGCCCAGAACTGATCCGTGTCCGGGGTGGCCACGATGAAGGTGTGGAACACCTGGGAAAGGGCAGAATCCATCACCACCACGAAGGCGTCCTGGCCCCCCTGGCTTCCGAACACGGTGGGGTTGGTGGCGAAATTGTATGAATCATCCGTCCACCCGGCCACCGCCACAAAGGAACTTTCCACCGCGAGATCCAGGGCGACGTCGTTGAAGGAACTGGCGAGAACCACCGTCTGGAGGTGGGTGGAGAGATCCGCACTCAGGCGGGTCACAAAGGCGTCCGTGCAGGGAGGCCCGCATCCCGGCGAGTTTGTGGTGCCAAACAGCATGGGATTGACGGAAAAGTTCACGTCAGGATAGCTGTACACCCCGCCCGCGGCATACACGCTGTTGCTGTCCGTGGACACCTTCACGTCCTTCACTTCCACCGTGTCCGAACCGGTGATCACCGCGGTGATGGGGTCGATCACCAGGGGGAGGGAGGGATCATACCCAATCACGTCAAAAGCGAGGCGGTTGGACTGGACGCGCACGTGAAGAGAGCGTTCCTCAAGGCCCTGGAAGGCGCGGAAACCTGAAAGGTGCATCAGGGTGTCGGCCTCCCGGACCACCGCGATGTCCTCGTGGTGCTGGACCAGCGTGGCACCGTCCACACGCAGAAAGGCCCGGTCCGGATCGGCCCCCGGCGGCAGAAGAAACTGAACTTCCAGACGGTCCGGGGCCAGTCCGATCACCCGGGCTTCGAGATCTTCTGTTTTCCAGCGGAGGCCCCGAAAGGCGGGGAGTGTGTGATCGTCTCCCGCGCCCACAAAGCGAAAGGTTCCTTCGGGATGGATCCCCTCGGGTCGGGCCTCAACCGGGAAGTGCAGGGTGGCATCGTCCAGAAGAATACCGGTTTCGTTCGCCACGACGGGGCTTCCCACCGCGTGAAAGGTGGAGGGGTTTCCTTCCACAGGAAGGAAAAGACTTCGGGCTGGCCCGATGAAGGCCAGCATCATGAGACTGACAGCGTGCACGGGGCACCTCCTGGTTTCGGGATACCCTTCAGAAGGCGCCCTCTCAAAAGCGGGACCGAGAGAACCCCCCTCCTGAAGCACATCCGGCTGGTTTGTTGTGTATGCATGGCTCAAGGATACACGCTGTCGCCCGTCCCGTTTGTGAGAAATGTCACGGACCTGTGGATTGGGTCGGAAATCCAGATCCAGGGGCGCCCCCATATGGCCCTGAATCCGGGCATTTTTTCCTTCTCCGGACCTCTTCTCCAAAGGGAGCAAAATCCAGTACGCGCGGATCCGGCGGAGGAATTTAATCGTCCCGGCGGTGGACGTTTCCTGACGTCCTCTGTATCATGCCGTCAACGACATGAGTATCCCATGGGGCGGGATGTTCGACATTTGCGGTTTCTATAATCCGGATAATGCAAGTTGCTTTGACGATAACCGTACGTATGGAGGGCATGGACGTCATCGTGTGGGCCTGGAAGTGGACATCCTGGGTTCAGGGACAGACGGACACACATTGAACGACGAGGTCTTTGCCAATCTGTATTCATGCGTAGCATTCCGCCTCGGGTTAACCGTCAGGAATGAACCTTTTCATCACGTTGGCCATTTTTCACATCTGGATCTGGAGGTGGGTCTATGGGTACAGGGCTGCTCCTTATGTTCTTCGCTGTCTTACGGGTTCAGGTGGACTCCTTTACGGTCCGGAGAAAAATAAGTTTGAACTTGCGATCCATGTATCCTGTCACGACTCCGTGCGCGGGAACACAATTGTACATGTTAACGTACACGCTGGTAAACCTGCCTCTCAGTCGGCAACCGGTTCGTTATCTACAGTTTTTCTTTGTACCCTTAGAGGTTAGCGATCCCAACGCATACGAACGACAGTATGTCCACAATCTTCCTGCGGAGTGGCTTGGAGTTGCAGAAGCAGGTCAGGTTCGGGTCATGGACCATCTTGCTCAATCCGCGAACAGCGTGGATTTCGAAAGTTTCGGTCCCGGAGATACAGTGTATGTCACCCTTATCACAAGATATTTACCAGACATTGCTTTCTGGTATGTCCGAGGGAGCGATTCCATCGCACTGGTGGAAATTCATGGAGGACAATCCGAAGACGAGGCAATGTGGCTGGTGGACAGCGTTATTGCGCCCATGTATTACAGACAAACCCCCTTTGGACCCGGCAAATACGGGCGGACGGTGGGTCCGGGACCGTTGCCCCCACAATCCCTGGACTCCATGGTGATCCACCTCCAGATCCGGAACGACACGACGTTCGCCATCGGGTGGATGAGTGAACGGGCGCATGATCGTCTCGCCCGGCTTCTTCAGCAGGCCCTTCGGTGGGCACGGGAAGAACGCCTGGATCGCTATCGCGCCACGCTGGAACGGTTTCTCAACACCCTGGAGCGTCTTCATAACCAGGGGCACGTTCAGGACGAGGCATTTTATGTTCTGTATTACCGCGCCCGGTATATCCTGAACACTTTCCCTTCCCGGAGGGACCGCCGGGGCGGATGGAATAGCGGGAACGGGTGATCCCGAAGATTCCCGGTAGAGCGACCCGCGGAAGGTGGAGCGGTCCTGAGCCCGTGGGAAGGATTCGGGACGAAGGGTGCGGCGGGCTTTGACTGGCCGCGGTGTAGGGTGATGCGAGTTCTCCTTCGATCATACCGGGAGGGAAAGGATGAAGGCCTGGCCGGGGACTGTGCGTCAGGGTCGGAGCGGCAACCTTTGCACAGTCACGGTTTTTTTTGTATAATTCAAACATGCAGGTGCGAAAACTGTTTGCCCTCAAAGAAGGAGAAGCCCTCCAGCGGCTGTGGGAGCCCCGGGACCTCGTGGAGGTGGAAGATGTGGCCCTGCGGGTGGCCCGGATTCAGGGAGAGTACCCCTGGCATGTCCATCCGGAAGGCCCGGAGGTGATCCTGGTGCTGGAAGGAGAAATCACGCTGGACACGGAAGAAGGTGAAATTTCCCTGGCGCAGGGAGAGGCGGTCCTGATTCCTGCCAATGTGCCCCACCGTAGCCGGGCGAAACGCCCGGCGGTGATCCTCCTGGTGGAACCCCGGTGGCTCAACACCCGGGGGGTCCAGGTGCCCCGATGACCCTCTTCCTTCTCGCCCTCCCCTACTGGGTTGCAGGCGGTCTGTCTCCCGAAAAGGTGGAGGCGCTGGGAGGCCGAACCCGGGTGGTCCTGGCCGACACCCTGTTTTCCGCCTGGATTCCGGCATCCACCCCGGCTTTCTCTCGCATGAAACAGGCCTGGCCCGTGCGTCGGGCCCGGCTTCCGGTGGACGGACAGGTCGTTTCCCTGAAAGATCTTCCCTATGGAGACGGGCGGTCCGTTCTGGAGCAGATCCGGGTGGTGGAAGCCCACGAGGCGGGCTACACGGGATCCGGTGTTCGGATCGCCGTCCTGGATGCGGGGTTCGATTCCACCTATCCGGGGATCGCCCACCTCTTCCGGAACGGTCAGGTTGTGGCCACCTATGACTTCCAGAGCGGGGACGCCCTCCTGGTGGACACCCTGGTCTGGCCCTTCTTTGACACCCTCCGGTTTTATATCCAGGATTACGATGCCACCCCCGTGGGCGACGTGGTCCTCACCGGAGCGACGGAGGACGAACTCAACCAGGTGACCACAGGGGGCTGGCGAACCTATCTCCTGCGGTTCACGGGTTCGGCTTGGGTCCCTCCGGTGGAGCTTGCAACCGGCTGGGTGGGCGGGTTCTCCCCCCGGATCCTTCGCCGGAACGACACCCTCTGGATCGCGGTGCAGCGCTCCGCCGAACACCGTGTCTGGCGCATCGCACCGGGGGACACCCTGGTCGTCTCGGAGCCCTTTGTCCTCTTCTTCCCGCAAATGGATCTGCGGGGCGACACCCTGGTGCTCTGGGGCGTGGACGCCGCCGGTCGGGTGATGGAAGAACGGCGCCAGGCCTCCTCGCTGACCCTCCTGTCGCAGAATACGGGTCCCCTCCTGCCCGCAGGACTCCGGTCGGCTTGCGTGGGTGAGACCACCCGGGCCCTGGCCGGTGACAGCCTGATGATCTTCACAGGGAGCCCCCTGGACACGGTGATCCACGGGGTGGAGCATCTCGTGTGCGAAGGATCTCGCTTTGCTTTTGTTCGCTCCGGTGTTCTCTTTCTGGATGAGAACGGCCTGGGTTTGGTGGAAGGCCGACCGGTGGGACTCTCGGGCGACACGGTGCTGGTGGCGGGTCCCATCGCCCTGATGGCCGTGTATCCCGGCGGTCAGGACACGCTGATGTATGGCCTGGTGGACCGGGCTCTCCGGCGGGGAGGACGGTGGTGGTTCCGCCGGCGGGGAGACCCGGATGTCACGCCGGAAGCCGGCATCACCCAGCATGGAAGCCGGATGCTGTCCCTCATCGCGGGCTATGCCCCCGGGACCTGGGTGGGGGTGGCGCCGGGGGTGGAGGTGGTGCTTGCTCGAACCGAACGGGCCACGGACGAATTTGAACACCAGGTGGAGGAGGACTTCTGGGTGGCGGGCCTTCTGTGGGCGGCGGCCTGGAAAGCCCGGGTGGTGTCCAGCTCCCTGGGGTATGGCCGATCGTCTCAGGGGGCCTGGTATGGGCCCTCCGACATGGACGGGGTCACGCCGGTGTCAAGCCGGGTGGCCTCCTCCGCGGCCCGGGCCTTCAACCTCCTGGTTGTCACCGCCATGGGCAACACGCCCCATGGTGCCGTTCCGTCCCAGGGAGACACCAGTCTGGTGGCGCCCGCGGATGCCCGGGATATCCTGGCGGTGGGAGGCGTGGATGCGTCCGGTCAGCCCGTGCCCAACATGGGGTTTGGCCCCACGGCGGACGGAAGGATCAAGCCGGAGGTGCTTGCCCCCTACACCGCCACGGTCCCCGGTCCGGAGGGAAATCTCACCATTTCCGGGACGTCTGTGGCGACAGCCCTGGCGGCGGGGGTGGCGGCGCTGGTTCTGGAAGCCCATCCGGAACTCTCCGCCCTGGACCTGCGGGACCGCCTCCTTCAGACCGCCCGGCCCGTAGAGGGCTTCCCTTCACCCAGCAACATCACGGGATGGGGGGTGATCCAGGCCTGGCCGGCCCTTCACGATGCCCCGTCTTCGTCCCTCCCGGTGCTGGAACTGGAGGTCCCCTATCCTCATCCGGTTCCGGGCGACCGTCCCGTTTCGGTGGTGTTTCCCTATCGTTCGGATGCCCCCCGTCTGGCACGTTTGTATATCTTCCGTCTGGACGGCCGGCGGGTGGCCCATCTCATGGATCTGACCCTCCAGGTGGGTCGGGGGGAGATCGTCTGGCGCACGCCGGGCGGGCTGGATCGGGGGGTCTACTGGGCGGTGCTGGTGGGTCCGGATGCCCGAACCCGGCGCATGTTTCTGGTGAAATGAAAGGCGAACACGCTCCGGTGGTGGTGCTCACGGCGGCCTATGGAAGCGGCCACCTCATGGCTGCCCGGGCCCTGGAAGAGGCCTTTGAGGAGCGGGGGATTCCCATCGAAATCCTGGATTCCACCCGGTTCTCCCGGATGGAGGCGCTGGCCGCGCGGTTTTACAGCGAACTGGCCGATTGGGGCCATTACCTGTGGCTGGGCATCTATGTGCTCGGAAAGTTCGTGCCGGCGGGGATGCGGCTCTGGATCGTGGGATTCCGGAGCCGCCGGATCGGAAAGGCCCTGAAAACCCTCCGGCCCTCGGGGGTGGTGTCCACCCACCTCTTCGGCGGGGACGTGGTGAGTTACCTCAAGCGCCGGAAGCACATCACCCCCTATCTCATCACGGTGGTCACCGATTTTGAAGCCCATCCCGCCTGGATCAACCCGGGCACGGATCTCTATGTGGTGGGGGCGGAAGAAACCCGCGAGCACTATCTCCGGATGGGCGTTCCAGCCGACCGTGTCGTGGACTGGGGGATTCCCATCCGGAAGATGTTCCGGGAGGTCCGGTCGGTGGATCCCCGGGATCTCCGGAAGGACCTGGGCCTTGCCCCCGACCGGTTCACCGTGCTCTTCCTGGCCGGTGCCCTGGGGGTGACGCCGGTGGAACGCTTTTTCCCCTATTTCCGGAAGATCCAGGCCCCGGTGCAGTGGCTGTTTATCACCGGAAAAAACGAAACCCTTCGCGGGCGTCTCGCGGAGGCCCTCCAGAGGGAGGGTCTTCCCGGGAAGGTCTTCGGGTTCCGGGAGGACGTGGCCCGGTTTATGCAGGCGGCGGATCTCCTTATCACGAAGGGGGGTGGGCTCACGGTGGCGGAGGCGCTGGCCCTGGGCAAACCCCTCCTTTTCGTTCACCCCATGCCCGGACAGGAACAGGGGAACGCCCATTTTGTCCAGCGGCACGGTGCGGGCTATTATCTCAAAAAGAAAGACGAGCTCCCCCGGATGGTGGAACTCCTCGCCCGGGACCCGGACTGGTACGGTCGTCTGGCCGAACGGGCGGCCGCGCTGGGTCGGCCGGACGCGGCACCCCGCATCGTGGATCACCTGAGCCGGCATCTGTCCCCGGTGAGGTCATGATCTCCCTCCTGGTGGCCGCTTGCCTGGTCCTCTTTGAAGTCTATCCCAATCCGGTGGGTCCGGAGAGCGGGGCGGGAAGCGCGGGGGACTGCCGGGAGTTTGTGGAGGTGTTCAACGCCTGTTCGGTTGCGGTGGATGCGTATGGCTATCGCCTTGCCGACAACGCCGAAACGGACAGTCTGGTCCCCTTCCCGGACAGCGCGATTCTCTCCCTCCACGGCGTGGTGATCGGAACCACGGTGATCCCGCCTCGAAGTTTTGCCCTGGTGCTGGATCCGGAATACGCCACCCCCGCCTGCAGCGCCCATCCCCTCCTGCCCGTGGAGGGTGGTGTGGTGGTGCTGGGGGTGAAGGACACGGATCTGGGAAACGGTCTCTCTTCCACGGACACCCTCCGCCTCATCGCACCCTCGGGGGAGGTGGACCGGGTGGGTCCCCTGAATCCTCCGGAAGGGCACTCCCTGGAACGCTGGCGGGTGGAGGATACGGTGTGGATGGTGTCGGACAGCCTCTCGCCGGGTGGGTGGAACACCGTTTCCCGGGAGGTGGACCCCGTGGTGGTGGGTTTTTCTGTGGGAGAGAGCCTTCGAATTACGGTGCTTCAGCGAGGCACGCTTTCGGGGACCGCCCGGGTGGGTTTGTGGATCCGCGGAAGCGTGGTGGGGGAGGATTCGGTCTTTCTGAGCCCCATGGACACGGTGGCTGTCGAGTTCTCCCTTGCGGACGTGACCCCCTGGGCGGCGGGGGAGATCCGGGTGGGGATGGGTGAAGTGGAAAGGCGGGTGCCGGTGTATTTCCCTTCGGCCACCGAGGGGATCCGCATCACGGAGATCCTGCCGGACGGTACGGTCGAGTGGGTGGAGCTCACCAACCTCGCACCGGACACGGTGGAACTGGAAGGTGCATTCCTTCAGGACCGGGCGGGCGTGAAAAGCAGCCCCCTGCCTTCTCACCGCCTGGCACCGGGAAAGGCGGTCGTGGTGGTCTCCGATTCCCTCCGGTTCGTTTCCCGGTGGGGCAATGGACCGATCGTGGTGCCCGAGGGGGCAGCCTTCCCCGTGCTGAACAACACGTCCGAGGCCCTGGTGCTGGTTTTCCCCGGTGGGGTGGTGATGGACAGCGTGGCGTATGATCGCGCACCCGGCTATGACACCAGTCTGGTGCGAACCTCTCCGGCGATGCCGGCGACGGCCGGCTTTTTCAGGGTGGAAGGGACCCCTACACCGGGGACCTACACGCCGCCGTCCCTTCCCTCACCGGGAAGCCTGGAACTTTCGGCCAGGGTGTTCCGGCCCCCGCAGGAGGGGCTTGAGATCCGCTATGCCCTTCCGGCCGGGGAGCGCCTGAGGCGGGTGGTGATCTTCAACGACCGGGGCCTTCCGGTCCGCACCCTCCTGAATGAATCGGGTGCCCCGAGCGGCGTGCTGGTGTGGGACGGGCGGGGAGATGGAGGCCGGGAACTCCCCGCAGGTCTCTATCTTGTTCTGGTGGAGGGCACGTCCACCCGCCTCCGGAAGGTGGTGGGGCTGTGGACACGGTAGTGTGACCTTTCTCACGCCCTGAGCGTTCCTTCTCCCGTATCTTTTCCCCAGACGGAGGAACGCCGTGATCCGGATGGTGCTGGGAATTCTCGTGATCGTCCTCGCCTGGCTGGGGTGGTGAAGGCGTCTGCAGCGGCTTACGTTTTCCTGATCCCGTCCGCCCCTCATCCCTTGAAACATCCCCCCTCCCGGCGTATGATAGGGATATAACCGACCGATCGGTCTCTTCGGGAGGTTCGCCCATGAAACACCGCGTTTTGCCCGGGATCCTTCTCCTGGTCCTGGTGGGGCTTGCGGGATGGATGGCCTTCCGGAAGGAGGCAGGCCCGTCCTCCTATGCGGGCTATGTGGAAGCCGATCTCTATCTCCTGGGGTTTGAGCTCCCCGGAACAATCCTCCGGGTGGCCGTGGAAGAGGGGGATCGGGTGAGGACCGGAGACACCCTGGTGGTCCTGGACACCACCGACCTCCATCTGGAACGGGTTCGCCTGGAAGAGGAGATGGCCGCGGGAAAACAGGGGCTTGTGGCCCTGGACCTCCAGCTGGACCTGGAGCGGAAAACCTACGCCCGGTATGCGTCCATGGATACGGGGAGTGTTCCCGCCGTTCAGCTTGAGGCCATGGAGACGAAGATCCGGACCCTGGAGGCGAAACGGACGGAGGCCCGCCACCGCCTTCAGGCGCTGGGGACCGCCCTTCAGGGGGTTCAGGAACGTCTGCGCCGGGCCGTTCTCACCGCACCCCGGGACGGTGTGATGCTGGACGTCCTTGCGCGGGAAGGTGAAGCTGTCCTGCCCGGCCGTCCGGTGGTGCGTCTGGGCGTGACGGACACGGTGGAGGTGATCGCCTTTCTCCCCGAGCCGGATCTTCCCCGATACCGTCCCGGCGACACCCTGTGGATTCGGGCGGATGGAATGACGAAAGCGCTGCCGGGCGAACTGGTGTGGATCGCTCCGGAGGCGGAATACGCATCCGGCTATGTCCAGACCGAAGAAAGCCGAAAAGATCTGGTGTTTCGGGCACGGATCCGGGTGGCCAATCCGGAGGGTGTGCTCAAACTCGGCATGCCCGTGGACGTGTTCCCGGCCCGGCCGTGACCACCCCCGTCCTCCGTTTTGACGACGTCCGCGTCCGGTTTCCCGGTGTGGAGCTTTTTCGGGGAGGGCTTTCCTTCACGATCCACGCGGGGGAATGGCTTGCGGTGTATGGGCCCGACGGGGCGGGAAAGTCCACCCTGATGCGCCTGGCGGTGGGGGAGTGCCGCCCTTCCTCCGGTAGGGTGGAGCTCTTCGGAGACGATCCCGTCCACCGGAGGGCGGTGGGACGGTTCGGGTATCTTCCCCAGGAATACGCCCAGTATGAAGATCTGACCATCCGGGAGACCCTGGCCTTTGTGGCACGCCTCCAGGGGCTTGCTCCGGAGGTGTTTCACGCCCGGATGGGGGATCTCCTGGGACGGGTGGGGCTTGCCGGGTTTGAGGACCGGCGGGTGGCCCATCTTTCCGGCGGCATGCGAAAGAAGCTCGCCCTGGTCACCCATCTCCTGTATGAACCGGAGCTTCTCCTCCTGGATGAGCCCACCCTGGGGGTGGACCCCCTGTCCCGTGCCGAAATCTGGCGATTCCTGCACGAAATCCATGCAGAACATCCCCTCACCGTGGTGTTTTCCACGGTGTATGCGGAAGAGGCGGAGCGGGCCGACCGGATTCTGATCCTGGACCCCCAGGAGCCCCCGGAAATGCTGGACCCATCGGAACTGGATCGCCACGTGGTGGTGACCGTGTCTGTCCCGGTCCCATCCGGGAAGGTGGTGGAGCAGACCCCAACCGGACTTGCCGTGCTCCTGCCCCGCACCGAGCTGGACATGGGGTCCATGCCGCCCGGCTCCATCCGTCCGGCCACGCTGGATGACTGGGTGATCGCCCGGACCGGCGGGCTGGTCCTGGAAGAGGAGCAGGAAGCGGTCCCCGCCCGAAAGGAGGCCACCATCACGATGGAACACGTCACCCGCCGGTTTGGGGACTTTGTGGCGGTGGACGGGGTGACGCTCACCCTCCGTGCAGGTGAAATCACTGCCCTCCTGGGGCCCAACGGTGCGGGCAAAACCACCCTGATCCGGATGATGGTGGGGCTTCTGCCCCGTTCGGAAGGGGTGATCCGGATCCTGGACCGGGACCCCCAGGCGGAGGGGGCCCGGGTTCGGCGCCAGGTGGGCTATATGCCCCAGATTCTCTCCCTCTATCACGAACTCCGGGTGGGGGAGGTGCTCGATATCTTCGGGGCGTTCTATGGCCTCCAGGGAGTGGAGCGGGACCGGAGACTCCGGGACCTCGTGGAGGCCTTTGCGCTGGAAACGTGGTGGCATCAGCCCATTCAGGACCTTCCCCGGGGCGTCAAGCAGCGGGTGGGACTTTCCCTCGCCCTGCTCCCCGATCCGCCGATCCTCCTGCTGGACGAGCCCACGTCCGGGGTTTCTTCCCGAATGCGCCGGGTGTTCTGGGGGGTGCTCCGCCGCCTTGCCCGGGAGGGCAAGACCGTCCTGGTGACCACCCATGACCTGCGGGAGGCGGAACAGGCGGATCGGGTGGTGGCCCTCTTCCGGGGCCGGGTGATCGCCGATGGCGCGCCCGAAGCGCTGAAAAGGGAAGGGGAATGCCGGGTGCTCCGGTTCCCGCGAGAGCGGGGAGACGAACTTCCCCGGCATCCGGCGTGTGCGGTCCTTCCCCGAGGACGTCTGCTGGATGTGGTGGGTCCCCCTGGGGTGGTGGAATCCGTGTATGGGGGCCTGGGGGGTGAGCCGGTGGAGCCGGAGCTGGAACATCTGTTCGTGTGCTGGATTCTGCGCCATGCGCTGGAAACGACTTCTGCCCATCGCCCATAAGGAGGTCCTGCATCTTCTGCGGGACCCCCGATCCCTGGCCCTTGCGCTGGGGATGCCCGCCCTGCTCACCCTGCTTTTTGGCTGGGTCCTCCGACTGGATGTGGTGGGACTGCGCCTGGCGGTGGTGGACATGGAGAGAAGCCCCGAAAGCCGGCATCTCGTGCATACCCTGGCCCATCAGAAGGAGTTTCGGGACGTGAGGGTCCTTCCTCCCCGGGAAGCGTCTGATTTTGCCCGGGGGGACCGGTTCTCGGGTGTTCTCTGGATCCGTCCGGATCCCCACGACACCTTTCCCCGGCTGGACCTCTGGGTGGACGGGCGGGATCCCTTAAAAGGCAAGGCGGTGGTCCGGGTGGTGCAGGGGGTGGCGTCCGGCGCACGTCCGGGGGGTCGGCCTATGGGGGTCCGGGTGCTGTATAACCCGGAACTCAAAAGCCAGATCGCCATCATTCCCGGGCTTGTGGCCCTCATTCTCCTCCTCGTCGCGGCCCTGCTTCCTTCCATCACCCTGGCCCGGGAGTTTGAACACCACACCTTTTCCCAGCTCCGCCTGATGCCCGTTTCCCTCCTGGACATCCTGATGGGCAAACTCCTCCCGTACCTTGTGCTGGGCTATGGGGAAACGGCCCTGGTTCTGGCCATCGCCACCGGGGTGTTTGGGGTCCCCATCCGGGGGGACTGGGCGGACCTTGTTCTGTTCGTCACATTGTTCCTGCTCACCGCCATCACCCTGGGGATCCTGTTCTCGGCCCTCACGAAAAATCAGCAGGCGGCCATGCAGTTTACCTGGCTTGCCACCTTCCTCCCCTCCTTTTTCCTGTCGGGCTTCGTGTTTCCCTTAGAGAGCATGCCCCGGCTTCTCCAGGGGCTTTCCTATCTGGTTCCGGCCCGCTATTTCATCCGTGCCCTCCGGGGGATCCTCCTGCAGGGTGCCACCTTTCAGGACCTCTGGGGGGAAGCGGCGGGGATGGTGGTGTTGCTCCTTTTGTGGATGGGCCTTGCCACCCGGGCTCTCCGGAGGATGGGGCGATGATCCAGGCGTTGCTTGCCTTCATGCGCAAGGAGGCCCTTCAGACCCTCCGGGACCCCCGGACCCGGTTCATCGTGCTGGTCGCTCCTTTGATACAGCTGGTGGTGTTCGGGTATGTGGTCACGCTGGATGTGAAAAACCTCCGGATGGGCGTGGTGATGGGGGAAAACCGGGTGGAAGATCGAGAGGTGGTGAACCGGCTTGTGGGTTCTGGCGTGTTCCGGGAGGTGGTGGGGTTGTCCACCGTGGCGGAGGCCGAGGTGGCTCTCCGGCAGAACCGGGTGGATGCGGTATGGATTCACCGGGGTCGGCCCGCCCTCTGGATCAACGGGGTGAACGCCCAGGTGGTGTTTGCGGTGATGGACGCCTTCGCCCGGGCCTTTCCGGGGGCGTCCGGACAGCGCCGGGTGGACCTCCGGATCCTGTATAACCCCGAGCTGAAATCCTCGTTCTTCATGCTGCCGGGTGTGGCCCTGATGATCGTGCTGATTTCGGTGTCCCTTCTCTCGGCCGTCGCCCTCACCCGGGAAAAGGAGCGGGGCACTTATGAACTTTTGCGGATGACGCCCCTTTCCACCCATGAAATCGTGATGGGCAAACTCATCCCCTACGCCATTGCCGGGGTGATCAACGCCTCCCTGGTCCTTCTCCTGGCCCATCTTCTGTTCCACCTGCCCCTGCGGGGGTCTCCGCTGGAGGTCCTGGCGGGGATTGTGCTCTATGTGTGGGTGGCCGGCGCCGTGGCCCTCTGGGTGTCGTCGTTTTCCCACACCCAGCAGCAGGCCATGCTCACCATCATGGGGGTCCTTCTTCCCATGATCCTGTTTTCGGGGTTGTTCTTCCCCATCGAGAGCATGCCCGCCCTCTTTCAGGTGGTGGCGGAACTGGATCCCCTCACCCACGCCCTCCGGATCCTGCGGGGACTGCTTCTCGGAGGGTTTTCCGCCCGGGATTATGCCCTGTCCTATGGGATTCTGTTCCTGTCCGCCCTGTTCTTTTCCTGGCTGGGTGGGCGAACCCTCAGGCGGATTGTGGACTGACCTCGGGGGAATACACCACCTCTTCCAGCGTGAGTCCGCAGGCGGGAACCGCCAGGGGGCGGATGGGCACGGGAATCCCCTGAAGGGCCTGGCGGAGGCTTTCCGGAGGAAGCAGGCCCTCCCCGATTTGAAGGAGGGCACCCACCAGGAGCCGGACGCTTTTGTGGAAGAATCTCCGGGCCTCCACCACGACCTGGAGTTCGTCGTCCTCCACAAGGAGTTCCATCCGGAAGCCGGAGGTGCGGGGATCGGGGGGGGCGGGTCCCGCGTGGAAGGCGGAGAGGTCGGCTTCGGTGGGAAGGTCCCGGAGGGCTTCTTCCATCCGGGACAGATCCAGATCTTTCCGGAACCACCAGGCATACCGGCGGCGCAGGGGTGAGGACCGGCGCAGGATGCGATACCGGTATCGCTTGGACAGGGCACTGTACCGGGCGTGAAAGGGAGGACGCCGGCGAAGGAGGGCATGGAGGGCGAGGTCCACGGGAAGCCGGGCCTGCCAGGCTGCGAGGAGGGTCTCCGGCGGCCAGGGAGGATCCTCCGGGAGATGGAGGGAAATCCCCATCCGGCGGGCATGAACCCCTGCATCCGTCCGGGACGACCCGTAGAGCCGGAAGGGAAGGGGGAGGAAGGAGGCCAGGGTTTCCGTCAGAACGCCCTGAACCGTACGGCGGGCCGGCTGGATCTGAAACCCCGAAAAGTCCGTTCCGTCAAACTCCACCCACCCGAGAAACACCACGGGGAGGTCTTTCCAGTGGTTCATCCCCTCACCAGAAGGAACACCGCCGTGATGCCCGCCAGATTCATCCAGAACCCGACGCGAAAGAGGTCTGCCACCCGGACCTTTCCGCTTGCAAACACCAGGGCATTGGGTGGTGTGGCCACGGGGAGCATGAAGGCCAGGGAGACGGAGAGGGTGGCGGGGAGCATGAGAGAAAGGGGAGAAACGCCCAGGGCGGTGGAGAGGCTTGCAAGCAGGGGGAGGAACAGGTTGGCCGTGGCCGTGTTGGACGTGAGTTCCGTGAGAAGCACCAGGCCGGTAATCACCGAAAGACGAACGGCCCAGAAAGGCCAGTGGTGCAGGGCGTCCACGTGGTGGGCGATGTAGCTGGAGAGCCCCGACTTCCCGAAGGCCGACGCCAGGGCGAATCCCCCGCCAAAGAGGAAGATCACCCCCCAGGGGATGCGCTCCGCGTCCTCCCAGGTGAGGAGAGGTTCACCGTTCCGGTTCCAGATCATGAGGATCAGGGCGCCGGCCATGGCCAGGGTGGCGTCGTGAACGGAAAGTCCTGCACGAATCAGAAGGGGACGGGTCATCCATCCCAGCACCACCAGGAGGAACACCAGGCCCACCCGCTTCTCCTCGGGCGAGAGGGGCCCCATCTCGGCGAGGGATTGGCGGAGCAGGGCGCGATCCACCTGCCGGCGGGGAACCCGGAACAACCAGACGAGGAGAACATACGCCAGACCGAACAGGACAAACCCCACGGGAAGCCCGACCCGGAGGAAGGAGAAAAAGGAGAGATCCTGTCCGAACATCTCCCGGAGCACGCCGGCCAGGACCAGGTTGGGTGGGGTGCCCACCAGGGTGGCCAGTCCTCCAATGGAAGCCGCATAGGCGATGCCGATGAAGAGGGCCTTTTCCAGGTTGGGTGAGACTTCCATGGAAAGGAGGCTCAGGGCGATGCTCACCATCAGGATGGCGGTGGCGGTGTTGGACATCCACATGGAAAGGAGGGCGGTGGCCAGCATCATCCCGAAGAGGAGGCCCCGCTCCCCAGGTGGGGCTTTCAGGGTGATCCAGAGGGCGATGCGCCGGTGAAGGCGATGGCGCTCAAAGGCCCGGGCGAGAAAGAACCCCCCCAGGAACAGGAACACGTTGGGGTTGGCAAAGGGAGCCGCAGCGGCTTTGGGGGAAAGCACGCCGAACACCGGGAAGACAACGAGAGGGAGGAGGGCGGTCACAGCCAGGGGAACCACCTCGCTCACCCACCAGAGGGCCATCCACAGGGCGGTGCCGGCGGTGACCCGGGCGGGGAAGGCCAAATCCCCCGGCGCTCTCCACAGAAAAAGCAGGAGAAGGATCGGTCCTCCCAGGAGGATGACCCTTCGTTTCATGGCAAACCTTCAGGAGAATCGGGAAAGAAGCTCGGTTTCGTTTTCGAGTGCCTCCTGGGCATAGGAGAGCAGGGCGTCTATCAGGGAAAATCCCTCCTCCGTTGCCCGGAAACGGACATTCCGTGCAAGCACCCACAGCCCGTCCTCCCGGGTGAGCATCCACAGGAGGGCATCAGGACCCCGGTGTCCGGGAGCAAGGGAGCGGACCACGAGACCTTCACGGCCTGCGAGTTCCCCTTCCCCCTCTTCCGTCCACACCCGGAGCATGAAGGGATCGTCTTCGTGAAGAAGGAGGAGAACGGTGTCCAGAATTCCGGTGCGGTCCACATCCCCGCCGGTTCGGGGACGCCGGAGAAAATCCTGAGCAATACGGGCCAGCCGGCGAAGCCGATCCTCCCGAAACAACACCCGGGTGGGCTGGGGAGGGAGTGCGGTGGTGAGGAACACCTCCCGGGTGAAGGGGGTGATGCGCTTTTCTCCCACACACACGAGGGGCAGGCGGTGTTCCAGGGCCATGCCCAGGGCTTCCCACCGGTGGGGAGCGTCCACGGAGACCACGATCACGCCCTGGTGATCAGGGGATTCAGGAAAGGTGTTCCAGTGCACAGAGGAGAAGGGGAGATTGCCCGATGTCATGTCGTCGAGCAGATGGTCCTTCCCGAAGAGGTACAGGGTTGTGAGGTCTGCAGTGGACATATGTATAGGATATGCGCCCGGAAAGGGGATGTCAACTCAATCCCCGCCAGGGGCGTGCCGAAAACCCCATCCCCATCTCGGCCCAGAGGAGCAAAACAGAGAAGGGGCACGCCCACCCCCCATCAGGATTCTCCGGCGCCCGGGAAACCGGTGAACAGTCCATGAGCCAGAGGGTTGGGAAAAGCATCCCGCCCATGACCAGAAAATCCCCTCCATCCTACCGTAAGTTTTCAAAGACCAGGGGGCCCCCAGGGGGAGGAGGAGAAGCCCCAGCGTCCCCGGGAGGGCGCACCTTCCACGTGAGTTCAGCGAGGGGGTCATCCCCATGGGCATCCCTTTCATGTGGGGTACCTGTCCCGGATCTCTTGCGCAGATCGGGCGGCCTTTTTCTTCACATAGAGCACTTTTTCCACCTCGTCCGCCACCTGGACGGCGAAACGGGGTTGCACGGACTGGCCGCCTTCGGCTTCGTGCCGGATGGCCTTGATGTCTTCATTTCTGGCTTCGAGCGCATACAGGGGCATGGGCGTCGTGTTGTGGAACCGCATGGTTTGATGGATTTTCCCCTGTGCCGTACAATACTGCCACAACGTTCCCCACTCCGGGGCAAGGAGGTGAAACCACGGCGTGAGTTTTGAGGACCGGATTGTGGGTCATGCGCTCCTTCCGGACATTCTGCGTGTGCTGGAGGAGCACCATGCGCAGCGGGTGCTGGTGCTGGCGGTGGGGGAGGTGGGAGCGGGATTCGCGGATTGGTTCGTGATTGCGGAGGGGTACACGCCCGATCACCTGCTTGCCCTGCGGGATGCCCTTGCGGCCGATCTTCCGCCCACCCATCAGGAAGGAGGCCGGGGACAGGACTGGCTGGTTCTGGACTACGTGGACGTGGTGGTCCACCTCATGCTGCCGGAGGCACGGGAGTTCTATAACCTGGAGGGACTGTGGGGGGATGCCCCCTCCTGGTCACCTGAGGAATCCAGAGAAAAGGAGGTTGAGTCATGAAACGGCATATCCTTTGGGCACTGGGGCTTGCGCTCTGGGCCTGCGCGTCGGGCAATCCCCATCTCACCAGCATTAAGCTGTATAACCAGAACAAGAACTTTGAAAAAGCCCTGGAGGAGGCGGACGCCTGGGCAAGCGAGATGCCCGGCGATCCCGAACCCTTTTACTGGAAAGGCCAGATCTACATGGCTCAGGCCGCCAGCACCCCCGGACAGAACAAAAAGCTGGAACTCTATGCCAAAGCGGCCGAAAACCTCCTCAAGGCCTGGGAGATGGACAAGGAGGGGAAGGTCCGGAACCAGATGGGCAAAAACGAGGCCATCGTGGCCATGAACGGAGCGATCTATTACAACAACCAGGGGGATATGGACAACGCCGTCCGGTTTGCCGAATTTGCGGTGACACTGGATTCGACCAATCCCGATTTCTATCTGCGTCTTGCCAGCATGTATGCCCGGAAGGGGGACAACGATAAGGTCCGGTCCACCCTGGAGAAGGGGCTGCAGATTGCCCCCAACAACCCGGATCTCCTCTATTATCTCGCCCAGACCTATCTTCAGGAAGGGGATGTGGCAAAGGCAAAGGAGACTTTTCTCAAGGTCCTGGAGGTGGACTCCACCCGGGCCAAGGCGCACTTCGCGGTGGGAACCCTCTTTTTCAATGAGAAGGATTATGCCAAAGCGGCCCTTCACTTCCAGAAAGCCGTGGAGCAGGATTCCACCCTCACCGATGCCCTGCTGAACCTGGCCTACACCTATATGGCCATGGAGGATTATGAGCGGGCTGCGGATGCCCTGGCCCGGTATGTGGAAAAGGTGGACAACGACTCGGAAGCCTGGATGAACTACGCGCGGGTCCTCTTTCAACTCAAGCGGTATGAAGACGCTCTGGAAGCCATTTCCAAGGCTGAACTCCAGGATCCCAACAACCCCGAGGTGTATTACATCAAGGGCACCATCTATAAGGAACTCGGCAAAACCCAGGAAGCCCTCTCCGCCTTCAAAAAGGCCCAGAACCTGGAGCGGAACCGATGAACAAACGCGCCTTTCTCTCGGTGCTGGATCTCACGCCGGAGGAGATCCAGGAGGTGATTCGCCGGGCGGAAGGGTTCCGGCGTCGCCGCCGGGAGGGAGACCGCACGGACACGGTGCTCGAGGGCAAGGCCTTTGCCCTGGTGTTTGAAAAGCCTTCCCTTCGGACCCGGATGTCCTTTGAGGTGGGGCTGAGAGAGCTGGGGGCCCGGTCCGTGACCTATCTGGCTCCCCAGGACATCCGTCTGGGCAAGCGGGAGCCTGTGAAGGACGTGGCCCGGAATCTGGAGCGATGGGTGGACGGCGTGATTGCCCGGGTGTTTGAACACCGGGTGCTGGAGGAGATGCGGGATGCCACCACCCACCTCGCCGTGATCAACGCCCTGTCGGACCTGGAACACCCCTGCCAGGCCCTGGCGGATTTCCAGACCATCCACGAGATCGCCGGGACCTTCAGGGTTCACCTTGCCTTCATTGGCGACGGGAACAACGTGGCCCATTCCCTGGCCCTGATGGCGGCTTCTCTCGGGGCGGATTTCACCATCGCCTGTCCGGAGGGGTATGAGCCCTCGCCGGCCATCTGGGAGAAAGCCCTGGAGGTGGCCTCCCGCACCGGGGCTCACCTCCGGATCGTGCATGATCCCCGTGAGGCCGTCCGGAATGCCCAGTTTGTGTATACGGATGTCTGGGCCTCCATGGGTCAGGAAGAGGAAGCGGAGATCCGCCGGAAGGTGTTTGCCCCCTTCCAGGTCAACCGGGAACTGCTCTCCCATGCGCCTTCTGATGTCCGGGTGATGCACTGTCTTCCGGCCCACCGGGGCGAAGAGATCACGGAAGACGTGCTGGAAGGTCCCCATTCTGTGGTGCTGGAGCAGGCGGAAAACCGCCTCCACGCCCAGAAAGCCCTGCTCGCCTTTATGTTCGGTGATTGACCCCGACCCCCGGGGAGGAGGTTTCCATGCGCTGTCCAAATTGCGGTCAACTCCTCCCCGAGGGGATGCGGTTCTGCGGATACTGCGGCACCCCCCTCCCCACCCTGGAAAAGGAAGAAGAGCGGAAGCTCGCCTCCGTGATGTTTGTGGATGTGGCGGGTTTCACCCGCCTTTCGGAACAGCGGGATCCCGAAGAAGTCAGCGAACTGCTTGACCGGTTTTACCGCGTGGTGGACGACGTGGTCCGGCGCCATCAGGGGCACGTGGACAAGCTGATCGGGGATGCGGCCCTGGTCCTTTTCGGCGTCCCCCGGGCCCTGGAGAACCCTCCCTACCATGCCATTCAGGCCGCTCTGGAGCTTGTGGAGAAAACCCCAGAACTCGGCATTCAGGTCCATGTGGGCATTCACACGGGGGAAGTCCTGGTCACCCATATGGGCGAAGGGGTGGCTGCGGACTACACCGTGATCGGGGACACGGTGAACGTGGCCCAGCGCCTGGAAAGCCTTGCCCGGGCGGGAGAGATTCTGGTGAGCGACCGGACCTGGCGCATGGTGGAGGGCCTGTTTGAAGGGGAATCGGTGGGGGAACTCACGGTCAAGGGAAGGACCCAGCCCATCCGGGTGTGGATGATCCACGGGCGGGCCGGTCGGGTGCTGAGGCGGGGGCTGGCGCGCAAGGCCCCCCTGAGGGGGCGGGATCGGGAACTCGCCCTTCTCACGGAAATCCTACAGGAAGAACGGGATGCCCTTGTGGCGCTGGTCGCGGATGCGGGGTTTGGAAAATCCCGGCTCCTGGACGAGTTGAAGGTCACGCCGGATCTGTTTCTCACCGCATCACCGGATCGGCCGGTGGGCGGAATGTTCCGGGGTGTGGTGGACGTTGAATCCGATCTGGATGAGGAACGGGCCTTTGCGCGGGTTCTCGAAAAGGTGAGGAAGAAGCGCAACCTGGTGGTTCGGGTGGAAGACCTCCACTGGACGGACGATTTTTCTCTGGGGCTCCTGGAACGCCTGGTGGTGGCGTTCACCGGCAGGTTGCTTCTTCTCATGACCACCCGTCCGGATGGAGAGGACGTCCTGAACCGGCTGGTCCGGGCTTTCCGGATGCGGGAGGGACGGGTGGAAACCCTCCGCCTGGAAGGCCTTCCCCGCCCGGTTCTGGAAACCCTTGCCCAGGACCTCGCCCCGGATTTGCCGGAAACCCTCAAGGACGCATTTGTGGAACGTGCCCAGGGGAACCCCCTGTTTCTGGAGGAGATGATCCGGACGTGGCTGGAAGAGGGGCGGGAAGACCTTCCCGAACGGATTGAAGGACTCATGCAGGAGCGGGTGGACCGTCTGCCCGCCGAACTGAAGGACCTGCTCAAGAAGATTTCCGTTCTGGGCCCCCGGTTTGGGGAGCGGGAACTTGCCCTGCTGGACCTGTCTCCCCATGACTTTGCCTTTCGCCGCCTGGTCCAGACGGGATGGTTGAGAGAAACGGCAGAAGGATGGGCCTTCCGGAACCCCGTGGTCCGGGATGCCGTGTACCGGATGCTGCTCAGGCGAGAACGCAAAATCCTTCATGAGCGGATCCTGGAAGCACTGGAGAAAGAGGGCGCCCCGGCGGAGGTGCTGGCCTTCCACGCCGTGGAAGCCGGGGCATGGGAGAAAGTCCTTCAATACGGCCTTGAGGCCGCTGAAAGGCTTCTTTCTGTCCGGGCCATCCGGGATCTGGGGCGGGTGGTGCGCTGGATGGGAAAAGCGCTGGAACAGGGCGCAGGGGATGAAGAGCAACGGCAATGGGTGGCCTATTACCGGGCCGAGTGGTTGCGGAATACAGGTGAAAGACCGGAAGCGCTTCAGATCCTTGAGCGTATATTGAACAGGGCAAAGGGCGAGGTTCACATTCGCGCACTCATGCTGAAAGTCGACATCCTGGCCGCCATGGGGCGCACGGAGGAAGCCATGAAACTCCTTGCAAAGTTTCGCCCCGCCGATCCAGATATTGACTGGCTAAAAACTGACGCAACGGTTCGTCTTCTTCGGGGAGAACACCTCCGGGAGCTTGCCCTTCGTCTGGATGAGGAAGTGACCCGGAGGATGAAAGAAGGACGCAAGGACGAGGTGCAGGTTCTTGCCCTGCCCTTCCTCCAGGCCCTCCGCTATGCCGGCGAGGTGGACCGGGCTCTGGAGGTGCTGGACGCGTTGCATACTGTGCTGTCCGAGCAGGGGATGGAGGGACTCCAGGCCCGGCTCTGGCATGAACAGGCCGAAATCCTTCGCCTGAAAGGGCGGTTTGAGGAAGCCCGCGAGGCCTTTGAACGGGCCCTGGAGCGGGTGGAGACGCTGGGAGATCGCTCCCTCCTTGGATCTGTGCTCTTCGATTATGCCCGTCTCCTCCGGTATCTTGGGGAGCCCGCGAAGGCCCGGGAGCTTCTGGAACGGGCCCTCCGGGTGGGGAAATCCCTGGAGAGTTTCGGGATCCAGTTCCATTCCATGGTGAACCTGGCGCTGAATGCCCTGGACGAAGGCGACCTTCCAGGAGCCTATCGCTGGCTGGATCAGGCAGAGAACCTGGCCCGGCAGTCAGGAAACAAAAGATCGGAAGGGATGGTGCTCCATCTCAAAGGCGCCATCCGGATGCTCTTTGAGGGCGTGGTGGACGAACAGGTGAAGGAAAACTTTGAACAGGCCCTGAACATTGCCCGGGATTCCGAAGAAGCCCCGGGAGTCGCCTCCAACGCGGTGCTGCTGGGCTGGTATCACCTGATCCGGGGTCAGCACCCGGAAGCCCGCATGCATTTTCAGCAGGCGGACACGCTGGCGCACACCCTTTCTCCCACTGCCCGGGCAGCCCTGTGCTGGGGTGAGAACGCCCTCGGCATTTCGGGGAACTGTGATCTGCCCGAACCCCTCCGTTTTCCCGAAGACCCCGGGGAGGTCCGGGAATATCTGGCTTCCCTGTGGCCGCGATACAAAAATCTCTGGCGGCAGGCCATCTGGATCCTGATGCAGAAAAAAGGCGAGGGGGTGATCCCCCTCGCCCGCGATCTTGGTGTGGAAATCGGCGTGCCGCCCTTTCTCCTCGCGAACCTCCCCTTCAGAGTGCGGGATTGAAGGGCTGACCGTCCAGATACACCTCCCGCTGACCGCATCCCGTCCATCGCACGAGGAGCGTGTGCCGGCCATCCGTGATCTCCACCTCGCCCGACACCGGATCGCCGCCCATGCCGTCGCCGTCGCCGTCACAGGCGGCCTCCAGCCGGAGCTGGGTGGGGGTGCTCACCAGAAAGACCTCCTCCTGCCCACCCGTGTTGAGATACACCGTGTCGGAAAGGCCGAGGTTTCCGGAGACCACGCTGGAGGAATCGGGCGTCCAGGTGGTGTCGTCCGGGGCAAAACGCACGTGGGCATAACGAGCATACACAACCGTGGTGTCCGAAGGGCCAATCTGTGTCCGCTGGAGGTACGTGAGTCGGTTTGAAAGCCGGAACACGCCGGGATCGTGGAGTGCACGTGCGGTTCCGTTGAGGCCCACTTCGTCCTCAAAACGGCCGTACGGTGCGTGATAGAAGAAGCCCATATAGAAGAACTGCGCGGTGTCAATCCCGTTCATGGTGGCCAGGGCCGTCCAGGGATCCCGGTCGTCGGGATCCTGGAAGTGGACCTCACCCACCATCACCACCCGGAGGGTTTCGATGGTGGCGGCGTTGCTGTCCAGGTCGCCAATCACCGTGGTGTCGCAGGCCACCTGCACATGGAGGGAGACGGGCACCCCGTCAAGGTCCGCGTCCGTGGTGTCCGGCGTTCCGATGAGGGTCACATAAGGAGCACAGAGATCCTCACCCTGCTTGAATTTCCCTTTGGCCTTTCCAAAGGCGTCAAACTCGCCCTTCAGGCCCTGGGGAGAAGAGTAGTAGATGCTCTCATACCCCCCATTCTCCGCCACGATGGAGAGGAGGACCTGGGCGGTGGTGGGATCGGAAAGGCCTCCCTGCGGAGGATTCTCCTCCGTGGGTTTCTGGCAGTTCGCGGCCATCAGAAAGAGGGCCGCGGTACCGAGCATCATCCAGCGTCTCATGGCAAACCTCCTGTTGGTTTCCCTATAAAGATATACGCCCTGAAGGCCGTACGGTCTGTGAGAAATCTCACACACGGGTTTCTTCCAGAATCCAGAGGGCGGCTAGGTGGAGCACCGCACCGGTGACCACCCACACATGCCAGATCTCGTGGTGATGGGGAATCCGGGGCGTGGCATAGAACACGAACCCCAGCGTATAGGCGATTCCTCCGGCCAGAAGGAGGGCAAAAGCCCATCGGGGCATGGCCCGAAACAGTTTCGGCGCCACCAGGATGCCCACCCAGCCCATGCCCAGATACAGCCCATAAGAAAGCACCCGGAAGCGTTCACCGTTCAGAAACTCCAGGGTGATGCCGATTACGGCCAGCATCCACACGGTGGCCAGGAGAAGCCACCGCTCCAGGCCTTCCAGAACCCGCAGCAGAAAGGGCACATACGTCCCGGCGATGGCGAGATAGATGGCGCTGTGATCCAGTTTCTGGAGGTGGGCCTTCCACCGGGAACGGCTGGGAGTTCCGTGATACAGGGTGGACGCGAGAAACACCGTGACCAGAGAGAGGCCGTAGATCAGAAAGCCCAGAGAGAGGGTGGGAGGACGCAGGGGAAAATACCGGATAAGGAGGATCAGGGAGCCCACCAGCATCAGGAGGGCGCCGGTCCCGTGGCTCGCGGTGTTGAACACCTCCTCCCGGGGGATGGGAAGGGTGCGCCTATCCCTCGGCATAGGGAAATTCTTCCACGGGATGGGGGGCTTCCCGGTGGGAAAGGGAAAACCAGACGAGCAGGATAAGGGCGATGGAGATGGCGCTGTCCGCAAGGTTAAACACGGGCCACCGGATCTGCCCCACACCCACATCCACGAAATCCACCACCGCCCCGATCCGGAACCGATCCAGAAGATTCCCCACCGCCCCACCCAGGATCAGGCCATACACGATCCGGAACCGGCGATGGGGTTCCCGGAGGGAGAGAAACACGAGAAAACCAATGGCCGCGAAGGCGAAGGTGTAATACAGTTTCACCGAGGGGATGGGAATGCCCAGGACCGCATTGGGATTCAGAACAAAGGTGAGACGCACAAAATCCCCCAGAATTTCCCGGCTTTCATGGAGGACAAAAGTCCCCGCGATCCAGACTTTCACCATCTGGTCCAGGGCCACCACGACAGCGCCTGTGAGGAAGACGTCCAGCAGTCGTTTCATCCTGCTCACACCAGATGGAGCCAGTTGTGGAGGAGGAAGTACATCCGTCCGATGAGAAGGGACACACGGGCCATCACGGTGTAGCCGAAGGATGCCCCGAAGCCGATCATGATGAAGATGATCCCCAGCCGGGCGAAGAGTCCCAGCGCACCTCTGTGCTCACTTGAGAAGTAAAAGTACACAAGGGTGGTGAGGGTCCCCACAATGATCACCCAGTTGTTGAAGGTGGCGAGAAAGGACTTATCCACAAGAGGCAGGATGGTGGCCTGGATCTGGGGCACCAGAAACCCTTGGAGGGCACCGGTGATCCCGAGCCCCGCACCGATCCCCACGGTGAAAGCGATGGCCCAGCGGGAGATCCAGATGATGTCCGGTGCCACATAGGACAGGAGGCGGGTGAGCATCATGAGGGACAGGATGGTGGGGATGATGAGGAGCCACTGGGAGGTGGTGATGGCGTCAAACTGGCCGTGGAAGATCTTGGAGAAGAAGGGGGTCCAGAGTTTGGGCCACACGTTGAAATACCAGATGTAGACGAAGGTAAAGGCTGCCGATCCGCCCACAAACACATGTTCGGCAAACTGATAGAAGGGATTGTCCCGCCAGAGAAAGCTGAAAATGGCCAGGGTGAAAAAGGCCGCCACTGTGGTCCAGAAGATTTCGGCCATCATGGTGTGCGCCTCCGGGTGATGAAGAAGGCCACGTTGCCAAGGAGAATGAAACCGATCACGAGGAGATGCACCACGGACTGGGCAGTCATCCCCACCGAGGCGTTCCCCACATACCCCACCAGGGCCTCATAGTCCGCCGCGCCCTTGAGTCCACCGATGATGCCCACCACCTGTCCGGCTTGAAGATAGGGATACAGATCCGGGGCCACCACCGCGGTGGCTCCCAGAATCACGGGGAAGTTATAGCGTGCCTGGCCATATTGCACCCAGGCATCCCCCACCGCCCCTGCCTCCAGACCGATGACGGCGGCAAAGGCGCTGTAGTCTTTGACGTTTCGGGCCACGGGGAGAGAATCCAGCGGGGTGCCCCGATAGTCCTCTGCAAACACGCTCCGGAAGTCCTTTCCGAGGTTGACGATCACGGCGGCAATGCCGGGGCGATACCCCAGGAAGGCATAGTCCACGCCGTATTGTTTGCCCGCCCGACGGGCCTCCTCCTCCAGGGCCATCTGTCCCAGGGGAAGCCCCAGGGGCCAGTGGCCCATCATCAGGACCCTGTGGTTTTTCCGGAAAAGGTGACGGAGCATGGCGTGGAGCATGGGCTGGAGCTCGGGCATGCTGGCTGCGTCGTAGTCAATGGAAATCAGGAAAAGGGAGCCTTCCGGTTGCTTTTCGATGAACTCATAGGCCCGCCGGACCTCCGGAGAGGGGTGAATGGCCATCCGCCACTTGAGGAGCATGGGGATGGCCACGCCGAGGGCCACCACCAGATAGATCACCCGGCGGTCCAGATTCTGTATCCGCACCCAGAAGTTCATGGCCTCACCTCAGATAGGAGCGTTCCATCCCCAGGATCACCCGAAGGGAAAAGGCGATGGCACCCAGGGACATGCCCAGGAAGATCCCCCGCTTGGCCGCAAGCTGGGGATAGCCCATGATCCAGTCGGAGAAGGCGGGAATAAAGGGATGGATCTTGTAGCCCACCGGTGTGCGCCCCAGCATCAGGATGGTGGCGGAGATGAGAAGAAGGGTGGCTTCCAGGGTCCGGGCCCGGAAGGCCCGGAAAGCCGCCGAGGCGATGAAGAAGGCAAGCAGGGCGAACATGGTGGCCTGGAGAGGGACGAAGATGTAGGTGTAGTAATACTGAAGGAAGCTCGCGTTGGGGGCGAAGGGGCTTCCCACCTTCCACCAGGAATAGAAGCCCCAGATGATGGTGCCGAAGAGGCTCACCAGGAGGGCAGCGCTGTGGAACCACCCCTTCCGGCGGAACTGGATTTTCTGGGCGTGGTGAACGATCAGGCTATCGAGACCCAGAATCAGCGTGAAACCGGCCACGATCTGGAACCAGTCCAGGAAGGTCTGTTCCAGATAGGAAAGGGCGGGAACAAAGAAGGAAACCACCAGCAGGGTTCCCGTCACAAAGGTGATGAAAAGCGGCACTTCCCGTTGCATCATCGAACCTCCTCAGAACAGGGCGAAAAAGTCGCGGATCACGTGGATGCCCAGCGTTTCCAGCACAATTCCCAGCAGGATGACCACGATAAAGGCCATTTTTCCAAAATCTTCCGCCTTGATGCTCGCCACTTCCACCGGCTGACGGGTGAGATAGGCGCTTGCCGCATACATTTCCTCACCGATGAGCGTGTAGTCACAGGCGGCGATGAAAAAGGGCAGCTGGGTGATGGAAGTGGTCCCGGCCACCTGGATGGCTCCCACCGAAAACCCGGTCTCGGCCAGGATCAGGGATTCCGCAAAGAAAATCCCCTGCAGAAAGACCGCTCCGGGGCGTTCTCGCACCATGATGCCGTCCACACCGGCCGCATACCCGAACTGGTCCTTGGTCAGGAAGAACACGTCGTCTTCGTTGTACAGATCGGGGCGGCCCGCTTCCAGATAGGCTTCCTTCACCACCTCCTGGGCCGCGGTCATCACGATGGGATCATAGTTGGGCACGATCAGGCGGGTTTCGTATTCGGCCACCTTTTTCGCCACCCGCTTGAGAATGGCCAGGGAGGCGATGGTGGCAAGGTCCTGCATCTCCCCAAGGCCAAACGTATAGAGAATGGGTCGCCCCATTTCGGTGGCCCGCCCCACCGCGTCGTCCAGGGCGTCCAGTCCCGGGATGCGGCGGATGAAGAGGCGAGTGTCCGTCTGGGCCCGACCGTAAAGATAGAAGAACACCAGGGTAAAGAGGACGAAGATCACGAAAGCACTGATGCGGCCCCGGTGAAACCAGGAACGGCGAGGGATGCCTTCCACGGCTTCCGAAGCACGCTGGATTTCGCTTTCGCCGAGGGCATACACCGCCACCGCCCGGTACCGGTAGGTGCGGTTGGCCCGCAGGCCCGTGTCGTGGAAATCTTCTCCGGGGGAGGTCTCTCCGACCGTTTTCCAGGTGTTGCCTTCCTGACGCTGGATGAGGAGGGTGCGAAGGCCTGACGTGTCCTGAACCTCCGCCACAATCCGGAGGGCAGTTCCATCATCGTTGGGGATATCTTCCACCACGATCCGGGGTGGAGGAGGAAGGGGCGGTGCGGAATCCGGAACGTCCACCGGTTGGGCAAGAGCCTGTGCGGCAAACACCAGCCATAGGATCATGTTCGGCCTCCTTCAACGCCCCTGATGATAAAGCCCCGTGCGGGATGCATCAAGTGACACGGCACTGAAGTTCACCCATGAGTTCGGACACCTGGGTATAGGGATTGGATGAACGTGTGGTGCACACGTTGAATCAAGGATCTCCATTCTTTGGGTGGCAATCGCCATTTCTTCTCAAGCAGGATAAAAGGTCCGGAAAAGCGTTTCCATCTTGCAGAGCCTGTACGACGGAAAAGTTCCTGACGCACCGCTCCTCCAAGAAGCAGCACAATGCCGTAGACCAGGAGCATAAATCCTACCAGCTTTTCCATCACCGCTTGTTTCTTGCTCATCACATCTCCCAACCCCAGCAGGCTTTTCATGTCCCGGAACGATTCCTCAATCTCCATCCGCCTGCGGAAAACCCTCTCCCAACCCCAGCAGGCTTTTCATGTCCCGGAACGATTCCTCAATCTCCATCCGCCTGCGGAAAACCCTCCGCTTCTTCAGGCTCCAGTGTGGTCATCAGCCATAGGGGTTCCTTCTGGCCTCACTCCCACACCCCGATCACGTTGACCTCCATTTCCCCACGGTATCGCAGCCCCCGAAAGACCACTTTTTCTCCAACAGGACATGTGAGACGGACCTTCCGCCCTCGGGCATCCAGAAAAACGGGAGGGTGGGATCCCATTCTCAAGCGGATCACGAAATTCATCCCCGCTTCCCGCAGATGGCGCAGGAGAGTCGTATAGCTGAATTCCCGGTCCATCACAAGGGGACGATTTCCAGAGAACCTTCCAGGAAAGAAGCGTCTGGATGTGGACGGCATTTCGTGAGCTTCCCGTATCTTTGAGGGTTCTTGAAGAGAAGGTGGTCATGGCAAAGGGGATGGCGCGTCCTCGCAGAGGGGCGGCGAGAACGAGGAGCCAGAAGCCGCGGGTTTTGCCATCTTTCAGGGTTCCGACGTATTCTGTCTTGCGGGCCTGGGGTCTTTCGATTTCGGTGACGTCGGCGATCACGAAAGGAGCCGTTTCGGGGAAAAGCCTCCAGAGGGTTTCATGGGGATCAAAATGTTCGAGGAAGCGCTGGATACGCTTATACGCGGCACCTTCAGAAACGCCTTTCATCTTGCGAGCCATGGAAGAGATCCGCAGTGATCGGGCTTCCAGGAAAGCGTATCCGAGGGGAAAGTATACAGCTTTCCCCCGGAGGATCCCCACCTCCCTTTCACCCCTGTCCGAACTCTTGTCCGGAGGCCAGACACGGCAGGGAGATTCATCATGCATTCAGCCCCCAGACTGGAAGCGGTTAAGGCCCTCTGGGCAGGAAAGGCCAGAGGAGAAAAGGCCCTCCAATGCGCAGGGTTGCACTTTCTGATGGCAATCCGTATAATAAACACCGCACGCCCCCATCGTCTAGCGGCCTAGGATGCCAGGTTCTCAGCCTGGAGACCCGGGTTCGAGTCCCGGTGGGGGCGCCTCAAACGCTGGGGGATCGTCTAACGGCAGGACGCCAGACTCTGGATCTGGTAGTGGAGGTTCGAATCCTCCTCCCCCAGCCATTTTTCTGTTATGCTGGATCGTCAGATTTTGCGCACTCCCGAAGGCGTCCGCCGGCTGAAGGAAGCCCTTCGTCGGCGGGGGATGGATGTGTCCGTGGTGGAGCGCCTGGTGGCGCTCGATGACCGCTGGCGGGAGCTCACCCGGGAACTCAACGAACTCCGGAAGGTCCAGAACGAGAAAGCCCGTCAGGTGGGCCGGCTCAAGCGGGAAGGCAAGCACGAGGAAGCCGAGCAGGTGATTCTCGAATCCCGAACGCTCTCCGAAAAGATCAAAGTGCTGGAAGAGGAACTGCGGAGCGTGAGCGAAACCTTTGACCAGCAATGGCTGCTTGTTCCCAATATTCCTCACGAATCCGTCCCTGTCGGGGAAGACGAAACGGCCAACGTGGTGGTTCGGACCTGGGGCGAAATCCCGTCCTTTGATTTTGAACCCCGTCCGCACTGGGAGATCGGTGAAATTCTGGGGATCCTGGATTTTGAATCCCCCCGGGTGATGTCGGGGTCCCGTTTCGTGGGATACCGGGGGCTGGGCGCCCGCCTGGAGCGTGCCCTCATCCAGTTCTTCCTGGATCTCCATACCACCGAGCACGGATACACCGAGGTGTTTCCACCCGTGCTGGTTCGGGAAGAAAGCATGATCGCGTCGGGTCACCTGCCCAAGTTCCGGGAAGAGATGTATGAAATCCCCGCGGATGGTCTGTTCCTCATCCCCACCGCCGAGGTGTCCCTGGCCAATCTCCACCGGGACACCCTGTTTGCAGAAGAAGAACTTCCCCGGTATTACACCGCCTATACCCCGTGTTTTCGCCGGGAGGCGGGTGCCTATGGGAAGGACGTTCGGGGGATGGTCCGTCTCCACCAGTTCAACAAGGTGGAGCTCTTCAAATATACCCTGCCCGAGCAGTCGTATGACGAGCTGGAACGCATGCTGAAGGATGCGGAGCGGGTTCTTCAGCTTCTGGGGATCCCCTACCGGGTGGTGGCCCTTTCCACCGGGGATCTCGGGTTTGCCGCCAGCAAGACCTATGACATTGAGGCCTGGGCGCCCGGACTCGGGCGGTGGCTGGAGGTTTCATCTGTTTCCAACACGGAGGACTTCCAGGCCCGTCGGGCCAAAGTCCGGGTGCGTCGCCGGAATGGCGAGGTCCAGTATGTCCACACCCTGAACGGTTCAGGACTGGCCACGCCCCGAACCTTTATCGCCCTGCTGGAGAACTTCCAGCAAAAGGATGGAAGTGTGGTGATTCCGGAGGTTTTGCGCCCCTACATGGGGGGGCTTGAGGTGATCGAACCTGCCTGAAACAGAGGAGTGAAGCATGCCGGCACCCAAACGCAGACATTCTCGCGCTCGTTCCCGCAAGCGCCGGACCCACTACAGGGCGGAGGCGCCCACCCTGGTCCGGTGTCCGCGGTGCAACGAGTGGAAACGTCCTCACCATGTGTGCCCGAGCTGCGGGTATTACAAGGACCGGCCCGTGATCATCGTGACGGGCTCGGGCGACTGATGTCCCCATGAAGCGGGTGAGGGTGGCTCTGGATGCGATGGGAACGGACCGTGCGCCCGTTCCCGAGGTGGAGGCGTCCCTCATCCTTGCCCGGGAAAACCCGGATATTGACGTGATCCTGGTGGGCGAGGAGGAGGAGATTCGCCGGGTTTTCCGGGAGCGCCACGAAGTGGTTCGGTGCGAGATTGTCCATGCCCCGGAGCGGGTGACCATGGGGGACAAGCCGGCGGAAGCCCTCCGGACCAAACGCCAATCCAGCCTGGCTGTGGGGATGCGGCTTGTGAAGGAGGGGCAGGCGGATGCCTTCGTGTCCGCCGGCAACACGGGAGCGGTGATGGCCTTTGCGCTGAAGATCCTGGGTCGCCTGAAAGGAATCCAGCGCCCGGCGATCGCTGCGGTGTTCCCGAGCCTTCAGGGACCCGTTCTGGTGCTGGACGTGGGGGCCAACACGGACCCCCGTGCCCGGCACCTGGTGCAGTTTGCGGTGATGGGGGAAATCTTCGCCCGGTATATCCTGAATAAACCGGATCCCCGGGTGGCTTTTCTCTCCATTGGGGAGGAGGACGTGAAGGGGAACGAGCGGGTGAAGGAAGCCCGTCCCATGCTGGAGCGGATTGAGCACCTTCGCTTTATCGGGAATGTGGAGGGGAACCATATCCTGGAAGGCCGGGCGGATGTGGTGGTCACGGACGGGTTCACCGGCAATGTCCTTCTGAAGTTCGGGGAGAGCGTGGTGTCGGTTCTCAAGGAGAAACTCAAGAACCGGATCAAGCGGAACCCCCTGGCCCTGACCGGGGCCCTTCTCCTCAAACCGGCTCTGGAGGGCCTGAAGAAGGAGATGGATTACGAAGAATACGGAGGCGCCCCCCTTCTCGGTGTGAACGGGGTGGTGATCATCGCGCACGGACGCTCAGGCGGGGCTGCGATGGCCAATGCGGTGCGGGTAGCGGCGCGGTTTGCACGGGAGGGGCTCAACGAGAAGATCCTGGCGGATCTTGAAAAGGCCCAGACGGAGGAGGCATCATGAAGCTCAGGAAAGACTGGTTTCTGGAACTCCTTTCCATTCCGAGCCCATCGGGATTTGAGGAGGACTTTTCAAAGGCCCTCCTTGAACGATATGCCCCCTATGGAGATCAGGTGCTCCGGGACGCCCACGGCAACGTGGCTCTGGTGCTCAATCCGGACGCGACCTACACGGTGATGCTTGAGGGGCACATGGACGAGATCGGCTACATGGTCACCCACATTGACGATAAGGGGTTCCTCGCCTTTCAGCCCATCGGAGGCCCGGACCGTCCCACCACGGAAGGGCAGCGGGTTCGGGTCTACAGTGAGACCGAAAAGCGGTGGGTCAAGGGCGTCGTGGGAGGCAAACCCATCCACCTCAAGGAGCGGGACGAGCGGGACAAGGCCCGCAAATTCGAGGAAATGTGGATCGATGTGGGGGCGAAAAGCCGGGAAGAGGCCGAGGCCCTGTTCCGGATCGGCGCCCCCGTGGTCCTGGACTGGGATGCGGAAGAGCTCCTGAATGGACGGATTGTGGGACGGGGGATTGATGACCGCGTGGGCGTGTTTCTGGCCTTTGAAGCCCTGCGGGTTCTCCGGGAGCAGGGGGTGAAGGACATCCGGGTGGTGGCGGTGGCGGCCGTGCAGGAGGAGATTGGCCTCCGCGGAGCCCGCACCATTGCCTATGAGATTTTCCCGGATGTGGCCCTTGCCCTGGACGTGGACTTTGCAACGGACGCACCTTCCCATGAGAAGGATCAGAAGCGGGTGGGGAAGGTGGAGCTGGGCAAGGGCCCTGCCCTGATGCGGGGTCCGAACATCACCCCGGCGGTGTTTGAGCGCCTGGAGGAGGTGGCCCGAAGCGAGGGGATCCCCTATCAGATCGTGGGGGCTCCGGGGGTCACCGGAACGGATGCGGCGGTGATCCAGGTGGCCCGGGGCGTGATCCCCACGGGACTTGTGGGGATTCCCAACCGGTATATGCACACCCCTGCGGAGATGGTGGATCTTGCAGACCTTGAACACATTGTCCGGCTTCTTGTCGGGTTCACGAAGAGTTTTGAGTCTCCGGATCGCCGGATCGTCCGGGGTCTTTTGGAAGTGAAGGACTAAGGGAGGAGAGATCATGTCCAAACCTCGCAGGAACCTGTCCGCGTTGAAACGGGTGCGTCAGTCCGAAAAGCGGCGGCTTCGCAACCGGGCGGTGCGGTCCCGCATCAAAACCATGATCAAAAAATTCATGGCCGCCGAAGGTCGGGAGGAAAAGGAAGCCCTGCTGAGGGAGATCTACAGCCTTCTCGACAAGGCCGCCCGCAAGCGAATCATCCACCCCAACACCGCCGCTCGCCGGAAGGCCAAGTTGGCCCGACTTCTTGCGTCATAGTCTGTTTTGGGCGGTTAGCTCAGCTGGTGAGAGCGCCGGCCTTACAAGCCGGAGGTCGGAGGTTCGAGTCCTCCACCGCCCACAGAGGGGATCCATTTCCCGGACAGAAGCGCCACCGGACCTTCCCAGGGCGAAGGTGTGAATGAAGTCCAGCATTCCTCCCCTTGATTTCGTGTGTGTGGGGGCCCCAAAAGCGGGCACGACCAGTCTGCACGCGGCGTTATCACGGCATCCCGATCTGTTCCTTCCCCATGGAAAAGAAATTCTTTTCTGGCACGACGATTTTTCCCTGGACCACTGGGAGCATCTGGTCAAAAAGTATTATGACCATGAGCGGATTCAGAAGCGTCTGTCCCGGGGAGATCCCATCCGGATCGGGTGGGTGAATCCCCGATTCTGGCTGGACCCCCGGTTCCCTCAGAAACTCCACCGGATCTTCCCGGACGTTCAGGTCCTGATTCTTTTGCGCAATCCTCTGAAACGCCTGATTTCCCATTATCTGGAACATCTAAGTCTGGGGGATTATCCGTTTGATTTCCCGGAGTTTATGCAGGTGGCGATGGATCCTGCGATGCGTGCGCGTGCCCGTGAAAGTCATCGCTTCTTTATTTCGGGCGTCCCGGAATACAAACCTGCGTATATCTTTGAGGCCAGTCTTTACGCGGATAAAGTGGAAGCGTATTTCAACATGTTCGGGAAAGAACGCGTCCATGTCTTCATCCTGGAGGAGGTATCTGCAGACTCTGTGGTTTTTTTGATGGAAGTCCAGAAAGTCCTGGGCCTATCTCGAATCCGCCGGCTGGAACTTCCAAAACGCCATTCCCGGCAAGAAACCTCGGTGTTGCGCCGCAATCTTGCCCACCTGCTGGAGCGGGGGGCAAACGTTCTCAAGCGAAACCCGATCGCAAAGCGTATGGTGAAAGTTGTGCTGGGACGACGTATCTATGACTGGATGTACTGGATGAACGAGCACGCTCAGAGGCACCCTGTGGACCTCCACACACATCCTTCGGTGGCCGATATCCCCGAAGAGGCCCGGTCCTGGATCCTGGAGGATGTGCGCCGCTTGGAGGAACTTTTGGGGCGAGAACTTCCCTGGTGAGGTTGTCCTGTGAAAATCTGTGCCATCGTGGTGACCCGCAACCGGAAAGAGCTCCTTGTCCGGTGTCTGGAAGCTCTGCGGTCCCAGACCCGTCCGCCGGATGCGATCCTGGTGGTGGACAACGCGTCTTCGGACGGAACGCCGGAAATGGTTCAAAAGGCTTTTCCCGATGTGGAAGTCCTCCGTCTGCCGGACAATCAGGGACCTGCAGGTGCCTACCATGAGGGGCTCAAATGGGCGTGGGAGCAGGGTTTTGAAGCTTTCTGGACATTTGATGACGATGCGTACCCCGAAAAAAACGCATTGGCGTTTCTGCTGAACTTTTGGAAACAATGTGACGTGATCGCCCCCGCAAATATGTCGTACGAGGAGAAAATGTATGGAATCGGTATCTGGCGCGGAGGACTTCACCCGGTCGTCCCCCGATCCCCGAAAGACGTCGTTCCGGTTCAGATGTTCATGTGGTCCGGCGTGCTCATTCATCGAAAGGCCGTTGAGCAAGCGGGATTGCCTCGAAAGGATCTGTTTATCTGCCGGGAAGACACGGAATGGGCCTTTCGCCTGAGGCGGGCAGGTGTGCGCATCTGCGGGGTCAATCCGCCTGAAGGTGCGAGGATCTTCCACCCCGCGCCCACCCGGCGGGTTGTCCGGTGGGGACGGGTCCGTTTCCGGGAGGCTCACCCTCCGTGGCGATATTATTACGACACCCGGAACACCTGGATCATGCTTGGGGATCTTCCGGCATGGGAAAGGGTGCGGGAACGGACGAGATTCCTCTGGAGGCTTGTTCGAAGAAGCCTGGGCGATATCGTTTATGGAACAGAACCGGGGCCCCGCATCCGCAACCGCCTGCGGGGACTTCTCGACGGCATCCGCGGGCGCACTGGAAAACGTGATGATGTCTGAAACGGGGTTTCGGGATGTTTCATCCTTCTTCCTGTATGATTGAAGCATCCACAGAGCGTAGAGAAGGAGAGTGAGAAGCGCTTCATGAGCCGTGTCATCGTCATCGGAGGAGGCCTGGCCGGTTCCGAGGCGGCCTATCAGGTGGCGCGGTGGGGCATTCCGGTGGTGCTCTATGAGATGCGTCCCCGGAAGATGACCCCCGCCCACCGCACGGGGTATCTCGCCGAACTCGTGTGCAGCAACTCCCTCAAGTCGCTGGAACTGACCAGCGCCCAGGGTCTGCTCAAATGGGAGCTTCGGGAACTTGGTTCCCTCGTCCTTGAGGCCGCCGATCACGCCCGGCTTCCCGGTGGAAAGGCCCTCTCCGTGGACCGGGAGAAATTTTCGCGTTATATCACGGAAAAACTCGAAGAGCACCCCCTCGTGGAGATCCGGCGGGAGGAGGTGACCGAGATCCCGGAAGAAGGGATCGTCATCATCGCCACGGGTCCCCTCACGAGCGAGGCCTTCGCCCAGGCCCTCCAGAGGCTTGTGGGAGACTTTCTGTCCTTCTTTGACGCCGTTTCGCCCATCGTGGATGCGGAAAGCCTTGATTTTTCCAAACTTTACTGGAAAGACCGTCACGGGTGGGACGATGAAAGTTATCTCAACGCCCCCATGACAAAGGAAGAATACGACCGGTTCGTTCAGGCCCTTCTTGAGGCTGAGAAACACGAACCCCACGATTTTGAGAAGTCTCTTGGGTTCTTTGAGGGTTGCCTTCCCATTGAAGAGATGGCCCGGCGGGGGCCAGAGACCCTCCGGTATGGCCCCCTCAAGCCCGTGGGTCTCGAACATCCCGAAACCGGCGAACTCCCCTATGCCGTGGTCCAGCTCCGCCCGGAAAACGAGGAAAAAACGGCCTTTTCGCTTGTGGGTTTTCAGACACAGCTCCGGATTCGGGAGCAGGAACGGGTGTTCCGGATGATTCCAGGGCTGGAAAACGCGCGATTTCTCCGGTATGGAGCGGTCCATCGCAACACCTTCATCAACAGCCCCACCCTTCTTCTCCCCACCCTGCAGTTTCGCAAAGATCCGCGGATTTTCTTTGCGGGGCAGATCACGGGAACGGAAGGCTATCTTGCCGCGACCGCGGGGGGATGGCTTGCAGGGTTCAACGCCGCCCGTCTGGCCCGGGGCGAAGACCCTGTGCCCATGCCCGAACACACCATGATGGGGGCGCTCTTCCGGTATATCGCCACCAGCAACCCCCGGTATTTTCAGCCCATGAACCCCAACTTCGGGCTCATGATCCAGGTCCCCCGGCACATCCGGGGAGGAGCCCGCCGACGGTTCCTTGCAGAGCGAGCCCAGGAGGCTCTCCGGCGATGGAAGGAGATCTTTTTGAGCGCTTTCTCCACCACCTCCGGGTGGAACGAGGACTGAGCCCCAACACCGTTGCCGCCTATCGGCGGGATCTGGAGCAGTTCCGGACCTTTCTTGAGGACGAGGGGATTCCCGTGGAAGAGGTCACCGTGCACGATCTCCAGACCTGGCTGTTTCATCTCCACGAACAGGGGTATGCCCGCACCTCCCTCCAGCGAAAAGTGTCAGCGGTTCGCCGATTTTTTCACCACCTGGTGGTGGAGGGGATTCTTCCGGCCAACCCGGCCACCCTTCTCGAACCCATGAAGGCACCCAAAAAGCTTCCGGAGGTTCTGCGGGAGGAAGATATCCAGAAGGTCCTGGATGCATGGCAGCCCGGGGATCCGGTGGGGATTCGGAACAAAGCCCTGGTGGAGGTGCTGTACGGTTCCGGCATGCGGGTTTCGGAACTCGTGTCCCTGCGGGTCCGGGACCTGGACCTGAGGGAAGGGATCGCGCGGGTGCTGGGGAAGGGACGGAAAGAGCGCATCGTTCCCCTGTCACCGAAAGCCCTGGAAGCCCTGAAACGGTATCTGGACGTCCGCCGGGAGTTCTCCCCCCAGACGGATCATGTGTTTGTGAGCCGGAGAGGGCGGCCCCTTGCCCGGCAGCGGGTGTGGGAGATCCTCCGGGAGGTGTTCCGGGAGCTTGCAGACGTGGAGGGGGTGTATCCCCATCTCCTTCGCCACAGCTTCGCCACCCATCTCCTGTCACGCGGGGCGGATCTCCGGGTGATCCAGGAACTCCTGGGCCATGCCCGGCTTGCCACCACCCAGGTGTACACCCACCTCTCGATGGACCAGGTGAAGCAGGCCTTTCGGAAGGCCCATCCCCGGGGGAAGAAAGCATAGGGAAAGAGGACCTGTGAAGCTATATGATGCGATTTATGGTACGATTTGTATGAGTTATACGTGCTCTTTTCGGTTTTTCCCGGGTCCAGTATAATAGGGTCTGCATCGGACTCTGTGAAGGAGTGTACAGAGCGTGAATCAAGAAAAGCGTGGAGGATAAGGTGTTCCGAGAAGAGGTAGCATGGGTTTTTTCCGTTTTGCGGCGCCAGTGGAAATGGGGGGTTATGGGACTTGCGCTGGGCATAGGCCTGGCATTTCTCCTGCTGCTCGCTCTGCCACGGCGCTTTTCCACAGAGATGCTGTTCCATTACCGTGAATCTCCTCCCCTTCTTTCTCCCGCCCTACCTGTGGAAGGAATGGGTGGACTGGGGGGATTGGGTGCTCTGGGGGGCTTTTTGGGAGGGGGAGGAACACCTCTGGACGACGAAATCACATATCTTTCCAGTGTGGAAACGTTTCTGCGAGCTGTGGAAAAACTCTCGCCGGAGGATGTCGCGTCGCTCACGCGTTCCAGTCCTTTGCGAAGGCCTGTGGACAAAATCAAACGACTTCTTGGTCTTGCGGGCCCCCCCCGACCCCGGAACTATCGGGCTGCATATCGTCTTCGGAAGCGAACGGAGATCCGTCCTGTAGGGCTTTCTCGAACCTTACGTATTCGGTATACCGACACGGATCCCGATCGGCTCGTTCGGATCCTGGGAGCCATCAAAGAAGCCGTGCTCGAACGGGAAAGCCTTCGTCAGGTTGCGTATTTTGGCAAAGTGTATCAAGCCCTCGAGGATGTGCAGCCTGTTGTGGAGGAAAGTCTTCTGGTGACTAAACGAACCCTCCTGGCGTTTATGGACAGTTTGGACCTTGTCATGGAACCCTTTCAGCAGATTCAAGGGTTTGCCGAGGCCCTGATGGAAACCGAAACGAAACGAGCGGAACAGGTTGCGCTCCTTGCGTCCCTTCGGGCGCAACGAAATCCGATGGACTCCCTCCGTGTGACTTCACTTCTTTCTCTCCAGGATTCTTCGTCTCTCCAGACCTGGTCTGCTTTCGCACAGTGGGATTCTCTTGTGGGGCTGTACACGCAGTATTACCAGTTGCTCATTCAGGGGAAAGACACACTTGACGTTTCCATGCAGGAAATGAAGGCACGGATTCAGAGGGCAAAGAATCTTCTTGCGCAACAAATTCGCAGTGTTCAGAAAGGGGGCCGATTTCCTTTCCCTTCGGAAGTTTTCGACACACTGTCAACCCGATCTGCCATGCAAGCCGTTCTCGAAGCTTCGGTTCGGGCACAACTGGCCGCCATGGACCAGATCAGAGACAGCCTTCAGAAAGAAATCCGTCGTCTGGGCCAGCCGTTGCTGGATTATACGCTTTTGAAAGCACGATACACCTTCTTCTCGGGCCTTCAAACGGCGCTGGAAACGCAGGCCTTTCAATTTCGAACCATGCGCGACCATCCTGTGGGGGCGCTCCATATCGTCCAGGATATCCACCCCCCCCTGGTCCCGGAATTTCCCCGTCCCCTGATCTTTGCCCTTCTGGGGATACTTCTGGGTGTGGTTCTGGGTGCGGGTGGGGTTGTCACCGCAGAGATCTTCAATCCCCGGATGGATCAGACGACACTCCGGCGAATGGGGATACCGGTCCTGGGAACATACACGGGGGATGCGAGAGATTTTCTGGTTGTTGCTGGGAGGGCAATCCAGTGGTTGAGGGAACAAAAGCAACCCGGTGTTCTTGGGATCATCGGGGTATGCTCTCCGGAAGTGCAGCGGCATTTCCTTGAGGCCATTCTCCCCGGTCTTACAGAAGCATACGCCGAAGTCTGGATTCCAGAGGCCCTGGCACCTGATCTCTCTGAGCCCCTGAGGGAGCGCATTCACATGTACGCTCCTTCCTCGCAAGCCCTTTCCCGCATCGCGCACCCGAAAAGTCTCCCACGTGCGGTGACCTATTTTTCCCCAGCGTCCGATGCATGGCTGGGAAGTCTCCTTGCGTCTGTTGACGCTGTGCTGGTTGTGGCTTCCGATGTCCTTGCTTTCGAAACGGTGGTCTCATGGCTGAACCGAACGGAACACACGGGTACCCCCGTGATTGGATGGCTGGTCATCCCTGAAGGAAAGTAGGGCCTGGTTCGATCGTACAATACGAAGGCGAACCGACACAGCAACATAAAGCACCCAGATCACCGTGGATGTTCCGGCGACGTTGAAAATGGTGCGTTCGGCGAACGTATAGAGCGAGAGAAAGACCCACAGTGCAAAGACCCAGGGAGATTGAGCATAGAGAGAAAGCCAGGCGGTTCGCAACCAGTGAACAACGAACAGCCCTACCGCAATCGCCCCTCCACTCAACCAGAGTTCGAGGAGACCATTGTGGGAATGGGTGGGAATCCAGAAGCCGGGAAAGTGCCGCCAGACGTCAAGAAGGGCGGCCCCCTCTCCGGACCAGAAGGCTTCAAATCCATAGCCTGTCCAGAACTGTTTCTGAATGCTTTTCCACACCAGGAACCAGATCAGGGTCCTTCCCGTGAGGGAGGGATCTCTTCCCATGAGTTGAAGGATCTGGGGAAGGTGCTTCCAGACCCAGATCCCCAGTCCTCCAAAAACCACAAGACCAAAAAGTAGCAATCCCCCCTTTTTCCATCCCCGACGGGCCACGAGACGAGGCAGATAGGGGGCGAGTAGAAAGAGCAAAACGGTGACGGCCTGGGCTGCACGGGAATAGGAGAACCAGAGAAGTGCGCCTCCACCTATGGCGTATAAAATTCTCTCAATCCGGGAAAAAGCGGTGGGGGCATAAAGCCAGAAGAGGAAACCCAGCGCAGTGATCATACCCAGACTGTTTTTGTGAACAAGGGCCCCGCTCCACACCTCTCCCCGGGGTTCAATGTATCGCCCCATTCCGGGGACCAGCAGGGCCATCATCAGGCTCAGCAACATGGTGATCCAGACAAACCGTCCTGCGAGCTTTGCGATTTCGTCCAAAGTATAGCGTGTTCCCAGATAAAATCCAAAGAGCGTGGTGCCTGTGAGACCGGCAAAACGCACAAGGGTCATGGAGGGAACGGAGGACCAGAGGAGGGAGGCATACAGCCAGCTTAGGATGAGAAGAAAATCCAGATTCCGTCGAAGTGAACGGAGAATCCTGTCTCGATGAATGATGGCCAGGATCATCGAGAGAGCATAACCGGAGACCGTCACGATCCGGATGGACGGATCCACCGATTCCATGCCCCGGGCAATGCTGCTCATGGGGACATTCCGGGTGAAGAAGTTCACATAGAGAACACGGCCCAGGATCAAAAGGATGAGGACGGTGAGCCATTCTTCAATTTGTTGGGCAAGGTTTTGATACAGGGCAAATTTTTTTCGTAAGATTTTCAATGGGCGATGGGGTGCCTTGTTCTCCTCACCAACTCGGTTCATGATCCTCCACCGAAGAGTACGTTCAGATATTGCTGAACCATTGCCTCAAGAGAAAACGAAAGGGATCGCTCTTGTGCTGCAAGGCCAAGGGCATTCGCTTCTTCCGGGTGCCGGTGAAACCAGGACAGGATGGACACGATCTCAGCCACATCCAGGGGTGAAAAATAGCGGATAGTGTTGTTCGCTATTTCATGGAATACGGGAAGATCACTTGCAGCTATTGCACAGCCGGAGCGCATCGCCTCCACGAGAACGAACGAAAACCCCTCATCAAGGGAAGGAAGAACGAAGACATCAAGGGCGGCATAGAAGTGAGCTAGCATGTGCCGGGGGAGTGTCCCGAGAAAATACACGCGGGAATTAAGGCCTAGGGTATGGGTTAGGGTACGAAGGGCGTCTTCTTCCGGTCCCTTACCCACAAGAGCGAGCACAGCCTCGGGTACATTCAGGCGGGACAGAGCCTGGATTAACACCTGTTGATTCTTGTTTTTATCCATTCGACCGACATGGCCCACAATCCATGCATTGGGAGGTAACCCCAGTTGTTGGCGCGCTTCTTTTCGGGTCAAACACGTGGGAGTAAATTCAAGCCCGTTGTACACCACCACACTCCGCTTGAGATAACGGCGAGGCGCGCTGCGGTAACTTTCCTTAACTGCATGCGAAACAAACACATTAGATGTATACACTCCGGCAGTTCCCCACAGGATATCCAGAAAATCTGCGATGCGAGGGGTGAGCGTTCGTGTATTCCGCTGTGTGGCCATCCGGCGCGGGATTCCCGCAAGCAGGGCAAGGGGCTGGACCAGCACATTGGCGTAGTAGGTGTAGGTGATGACACCCGCGGGTTTTGCCTTCCGGAGAGCCCTGAAAACCCGCCACAGGAGCGAAAGGAGTTCCCCGGGACCCGATGGGCGTCGGGGGGAGAAGGACCGGACGTACGGGACCCCTCCAAAGGCGGGCAGTTTGGTGTAGAGAAACCACACTTCGGAGTCGTACCCCAATTCGCGAATTTTTCTTGCAACTTCCACCGCCGCATTCTGTGCTCCTTCAGGAGCCATCTGGGTCACCACATTCAGGATGAGCTTACGGGACGCTGTGGAAGGCATGAGTTAACGTATCCGTATACAATTTTTCCAGTTTTTCTGCCACATCCCGGATATCGAAACGGGAAACAACCCATCGACGAGCAGCCTCTCCCATTTGATGCCTGAGATCAGGATGGGAGAGGAGTTCCCGTAGCGCCCGGGTGAGGGCCTCCACATCGCCAGGGGGCAGCAGGAAACCCGTTTCTCCTTGCCGGACAACCTCCGGAATACCCCCGGTTGCAAAGGTAACCACGGGAGATCCGCAGGCCTGCGCTTCCAGAAAAACCATTCCGAACGATTCCGTCTGACCGGTGGATACCGGGATGGAGGGCATGGAAAACACCCAGGCTCTTTGCATCTCCTGTCGCACTCTTTCCGGCGGTTGAGTCCCCAGAAAGCGAACACGGTTGGGGAGATGTTTCTCTGCCCACGCTTCAAGTCGTGACCGCTCCGGACCATCGCCAACCATCACGACATGCAGGTTCGGGAACTCCGTGATGAGCTGGCGTGCAGCTTCAAGAAGAAGGTGGGGCCCCTTAAGAGTGACAAGCCGACCCACAAACAGGATGCGGCCAGGAACCACGGCTTCAGGCTCAGGAAAGAAAAACCCCGTGTCCACGCCGTGAGGAAGATGGAGGAGTTTGTCTTCCGGATATCCCCGCTCCACGGCGACATTCCAGAGAAAGCGGGAAGGGACGATAAACCGACGGGCCTCACGAAAGAGGCGCTTTTTCCGGAGAAGATAAAGACGATGGGTGGGATATGAAGAACGGAAAACGTGAGTTTCTTTCATCGTAATGTCTGAACCCAGGAGGCTCACGATGAGAGGGATACGGAAACGATGTGCCAGGGGAAGGGACAGCACTCCGTCAGGGGCAAAATGGGCGTGGATCAAAACAGGTTGATGGTGCCGAAGCCAGGCCGTAGCGTCGGAGGGAATGTATCCGAAAAATTTGAACAACGCCTCACGCAGGCTTTTCCCCGATTTCTGCAAGGTGAAGACGTGATCAGCAGGGATGGAGAAATTCTGGACCCCATCCCCTTGTGAGGCGAATTTGGATCCGAAAAATACAGGCTCAAAAAATCTGACCCATTGATAGGGGCGATATACAAACGTTTCGCTCACGGCGAACAGATGATCCCGAAACACAAGAATTTTCTTTCGCTTTTGCATGTTTTCCGCCCACGTCGGGAGATCGTGCTTATTGTACGGGAAGACGTTCAGACGTTCCCCGCCCGGAGGGCGGGGAACGTCATCACCAGACCACAACTTTGCGGGTGATCCGGGTTGAGGGTTCCGCTTCAACCCGGATCAGGTAGATCCCTTTCTGAAGGCGGAATTTGAGGTTTTGTGTCGGCTGAAGAGAACCGGAAAAATGGCGGATTCGTCGGCCATCCACCGTATATACCGAAACATCGAGCGACGGGATTTCTCCGAAGGGTTCGACCAGTAGGACCCCTGATCCTGAGCGGATCTGGAACGCAACCATTCCGGGGGAAGCATTTTCTTTCTGGGAGGAAGTGGTCGCGTTGTATCCGCTGCATCCGAACACCTCGACGCCATACCAGGGCGTGGAGTCGTTCAGCGTGTTGATTTCCCAGATTGTGGGGGTAAAAGGTCGGCGTGATTCCGTGGCGGACAACGCGTGACGTTTTCCGTCTGTCAGCTTGGGTATGGGGATATACCTCCGGTACACGAGGGTATCTTTGGGATTTCCGACGGGGTCGAGGGGATAAACCCGGATGCTGTCACATTCCCACCGGGTATGGAAGCGAACGGACCGGAGATACACCGGAAAATGACCGGGATCCATCACCCAGCCGTCCTGGGTCTGGAGGCCTTCGGGTTGCTGTCCTCCAAACGCTGCCAGGAGGTAGGTGGGGGTCTCCTTTGAGAAAAGCTTCACCATCTGGAACGAAGAACCGAGGGTGTCGGTGGGATCGGCCACAACCGTGAGGAATCCGAACCGGGCGGTGTCTCCCTGAATCTTGCCAGAAAAGAGGAAAGCCTGGTTTCCAGGGCTTCGAACGATGAAAACAGGTCGTGTGCTCGTATCGCGCCGGAACTCAAAACAGGGGAAACGATCATTGCACCATTTCACGGTATTGGGCTGGAGAACGTGAGGGTCAAAGCCCGTCCATGCGAAGTGCAATCTTGTGTCCTGTGCATAAAACAGAAGGTCAATGGCGGTGTTGATTTTTGCCGAATCAACGGAAAAGTCATTCCGGTCGTTCTCTTCGATGGGGGGCATATCACCCCGGATGAAGCTGAGGGCCGCCATGCGCTGGAGGATGAAATCCTGGGGATTGCCGATGATGTCAAACTCGTGAACCGTATGGGTGTCATCCGCGTAATAACTGTAGTGGTGATGCAAAATCGCGTGTCGGAGCATGAGGTCATAGCCTCGCAGGCCGGCGTAGAGGGGGATGAGGAGGCCCGTGACAAATTCGGAGAAGTTGAAGGCCGTGTGATCCCATTCTGTGAGGGCATGGGGTTTGTCCTGGCTTGCAACACGGTTCATGTGGGTGAAAAATTTATTCATGAAACCGTCAGCTTCCCCCGTGCCAAAAAACTTGAAGTGGTGGCCCTTGGGGTAGCCTCCAAAGCCAGGGAACGGATAGTCGTAATACGCGTGATCATCGGTCATGTCCACGTAATTATGGGAGGCGAAATAGATGAGGGGGGTCTGCCACCGTTCGGTGGAGATGAGAAGGCCTCTGTAGCCCGAACGGGTTCCTCCAAATGGGGGTTTTGCCAGTGTGGTCTCAGGTGGAGTGTAAATAACCGAATCCCGGAGATAGGTTGCGAGATCACGGTAAAAATCCTCCTCCAGGGAGTAGAAGAACCGGATGAAATCCTTATGCCGTGCAGGGCAGAACTGGAACCGGTCTCTCCAGTGGTTGAGGGTGTAGAAGCGCAGGGTTTCCTCCCGGGAGTCATAGAGCGCAGAGGGATCCACCTGCTGAAGGCGCACCCGGTCAATCCAGATTTTGCCTGTGTCTATGCCCAGATTGAACTGAACCTGGATGGAGGAGTCCGACATGGGAGCGGCGAAAAGGAACTCAAACACCCGGGGGACAGTGTATACGGTGTCTCTCCAGCCTGCATAGACTGTGTAGGGAGAATATGCTTTTTGAACGATCACCGCGAAAGCCCGTGCCCGGTTCCCCCGGGCCACAAAGGTGAGGCGATAGACCTTTCCGCTGTCAATCCGGATGATGTTGGAATCAGAAGGATTTGTTTTGAAGGCAAAGTGCCAACCCGGAGTCGTGAAGGCGTGGTTTTCGGCAAAAAAGGCAGGGGCACTGTCACCGATGTTGATGGAATCGATGCCCCAGGAATACGTTTCACACGGGGGTGTGTCCACCATATGGAGCATGCCCCACCCGTGAGGGAGGGGGTAGTGGCGTGTGGTTATCGTGTCTCCGATGGAGCATCGCAGGTCGGCGGTGGTGGTGTGATCCATTTCACCGTTCCGGATGAGGTTGGGGAAGGTGTCGGGAAGGGTGAAGGGGCAGGATTCCTGCCTTCTCCATGCGTCGGCGATGGTGAAGAAGCAGCCATCGTGGAGAAAACCGACCTGCGGGATTCCGTGGAGGTATTTTGAGGCTTTGTTTCGTGTGGTGTCGCAATACCTGGCCTCAAGCCAGTGGTTCCACAGGGTGTCCAGATAGTTCCGGAAATAGGCAGGAAGATAGTATTTGTGGCGGCCAAATGTCCTGTCGTTGGGATTGTCCCAATTGCTCCACCAGAGGGGATCCAGGAGGGTTGCTTCGTTGACGGTGACCAGAAACGCGAGGGCAGGATCCTTGCCCAGAGGGTGGGATCCTAATCCTACCGGCCCGCTCAGGAGGTTGGTCAGGTATTGTTTGAGAAGTTTCCTTGCGTTCCGATGGAACATGAAAATTCGCTTGTTGCACTGATTTGCGATGCACCTGAACCTGGCTGGAGGGAGTCCGTTGATAGTGTCTATAATTTGGAACCACATGGTAGAATCGATGGAAAAATAGTGATAATCTCCGGGTCTGAACTGCATGAACTGGAGGGCGTCCATCATCACATAGATGCCCCGGCGTTTCAGAGCCTGGAACACCCATTTGAGTCTTCTAACCAGATCTGGCTTCAGTCTGTCGCCGTGGATGTCGTCCTGAAGTGCAAACTCAAAGTTGGTTATGCGAACCAGGTTGAAACCGAGTTTGGCGATCATCGCGGCAAAGATTTCTGCCTGGGCACTGTCCTGAGGAAGCCAGATAGAATCTCCCACGGTTCCTCCGTAGAAACGAATGGGGGTTGTAGTATTTCAACAGATCTTGACCCGCCCCCTCTGGCCTCCGGACAAGAGTTCGGACAGGGGCGAAAGGGAGGTGGGGATCCTCCGGGGGAAAGCTGTATACTTTCCCTGCTGAACAAGAAACAACGAAAAGAAAGGAGGATCCCCATGAGGAAGTTTATACCCCTGAAGTCGTTCATGCAAGTTCTTTTTCCGGATCCTCGCTTTGCAGAACGAGCAACGGAAATCGGATATGCTCTCCTGGACGCCCGGTCACTCCGTATCTCTTCCATGGCTCGCAAGATGAAAGGCGTTTCTGAAAGCGCCGCGTATAAGCGTATCCAGCGCTTCCTCGAACATTTTAATCCCCATGAAACCCTCTGGAGGCTTTTCCCCGAAACCGCTCCCTTCGTGATCGCTGACGTCACCGAAATCGAAAGACCCCAGGCCCGCAAGACAGAATACGTCGGAACCCTGAAAGATGGCAAAACCCGCGGCTTCTGGCTCCTTGTTCTCGCCGCCCCTCTGCGAGGACGCGCCATCCCCTTTGCCATGACCACCTTCTCTTCAAGAACCCTCAAAGATACGGGAAGCTCACGAAATGCCGTCCACATCCAGACGCTTCTTTCCTGGAAGGTTCTCTGGAAATCGTCCCCTTGTGATGGACCGGGAATTCAGCTATACGACTCTCCTGCGCCATCTGCGGGAAGCGGGGATGAATTTCGTGATCCGCTTGAGAATGGGATCCCGTCCTCCGGTTTTTCTGGACGCCGAGGGACGAAAGGTCCATCTCACATGTCCTGTTGGAGAAAAAGTGGTCTTTCGGGGGCTGCGATACCGTGGGGAAGTGGAGGTCAACGTTATCGGGGTGTGGGAGTGGGGCCAGAAGGAACCCCTGTGGCTGATGACCACACTGGAGCCTGAAGAAGCGCTGCGGTTGTACCGCAGGCGGATGGAGATTGAGGACGTTTTGGGACATGAAAAGCCTGCTGGGGTTGGGAGATGTGATGAGCAAGAAACAAGCGGTGATGGAAAAGCTGGTAGGATTTATGCTCCTGGTCTACGGCATTGTGCTGCTTCTTGGAGGAGAGGTGCGTCAGGAACTTCTCCGTCGTACAGGCTCTGCAAGATGGGAACGCTTTTCCGGACCTTTTATCCTGCTTGAGAAGAAATGGCGATTGCCGCTCAAAGAATGGAGATCCTTGATTCAACGTGTCCACCACACGTTCATCCAATCCATCTACCCAGGTGTCCGAACTCATGGGTGAACTTCAGGCCCCTTCCATTGAAACAACCCCGGGAATTTCATATAATAGCCCTGTCATGGCGGAACGGATTGGGATCATCGGCACAGGAGCCATCGGGGTTACGGTGGGCCTCCACCTTGCAGAAGGTGGGGTGGAGGTGGTGTTTTTCACCCGGAATAAACGACGCGCCCGGGATATCGAACGGGAAGGCCTCCGCCTGATCGTGGACCACCGGCAGCTCCACCTTCATCCCCGGGTGATGCCCCTTCCGGATGCGGAACCCCTCCAGATCGATGGGGTGGTGCTGGCGGTGAAGGCGTATGACACCGCACGGGTGGCCGAAACCGCTCCGGACTGGATGATGGACCTGCCCTGGCTGTCCCTCCAGAACGGTCTCCATCACTGGACCGGGTTGCTGGAACGGCTGGAGGCCGAGCGGTTCTCCCTGGCCGCCACCAGCATCGCCGCCTATCGGGTGCTCCCCAACACCGTCCGGCAGACGGCCACCGGCACGACCTATCTCGGACCCTACACGCCGGATGCGGGAACCGAAGGCGCAGGGTTCTGGGCGCGGATCCTGCAGGAGGCGGGTTTTCCCACCATCCTGGTCCGGGATGTGTGGCCCCACCTCTGGCGCAAGCTCCTCCTCAACGCGGTGGTGAATCCCGTGACCGCCCTGGCCCGGGTGCCCAACCGGGGGCTGGTGGACGTTCCCGATCTCCGGGAGCTCGCCCGGGATCTTCTCCGGGAGGCCCATCCGGTGGTGGCCTCCCGTCTCCTTCCGGAGTGGGATGAACACACCCTGTGGGAAGACCTTCTGAACCTCCTCTCCGAAACGGGAGAGAACCGTTCGTCCATGTTTCAGGACCTCCAGTTCGGGCGGCCCACCGAAAGCCCGTGGATCACCGGGGTTCTCCTGGACGAAGCCGCCCGGAAGGGGGTTCATCTGGTGAGGCACGAAACCCTCCAGCGCCTCCTGGAAGGCCTCCAGGTGTGGCAGCAGGTGGAGGGGGTGCATGCGCGTTGATATCCTGACCCTTTTTCCGGAATATTTCCACGTTCCCCTGCGCATCGGTCCCCTCCGGAAAGCGCAGGAAGCCGGGGTCCTTCAGGTGTTTCTCCACGATCCGGCCCATTATGCGGATCATCCCAAAGCGGTGGATGACGTTCCCTATGGCGGTGGCGCCGGGATGGTGATGCGACCGGAACCCATTGTCCGGATCCTCCGGAAACTCCCTCCGGGGGGACGGGTGATCTATCTCTCGCCGCAGGGTGTGCCCCTGTGCCAGAAACGGGTGGAAGGGCTGGCCCGGGAGGACCATCTGGTGCTGATTGCGGGCCGGTATCTCGGCCTGGATGCCCGGGTGGTGGAGGCCTATGTGGATCTGGAAATCTCCATCGGGGACTATATCCTTTCGGGGGGCGAACCCGCGGCGCTGGTGCTTCTGGACGCGGTGGCCCGCCTCCTTCCGGGGGCGGTGGGCGATGAGGCCTCCCGGGAACGGGATTCCTTCACGGATACGGTGGGTGGTCTTCTGGCCGGTCCGGTGTTCACCCGACCACCGGAGTTTGAGGGCATGGGTGTGCCCGAGGTGCTCCAGAGTGGAAATCACGCGGCCATACGCCGGTTTCTCCGCAAAGAGGCCCTCCGCAAAACCCTTCACCGGCGCCTGGATCTTCTGCGAAAGATTCCCCTCACCGAGGAAGATCGGGCGTTGATCCGGGAGATCGCCCGGGAGGAAGGATGGTCGTTCTGAAGTCCCGTGAGGAACGCATTCGAGAGGTGCTGGCCCGCCGGCAGCCCACCCTCCGGGTGTTCATGGAGGAGGTGGTAAACGAGCACAACTTCAGTGCGATTCTGCGTACGTGCGATGCGGTGGGGGTGCTTCACGTTCATTTTGTCTATTCCCGGGGAAGGGACCTCCCCATCCATCCCCGGATCACTCAGGGGACCCACCACTGGCTGGTTCTTCATCGGGAGGAGGATCCGGTGGTGGCTCTCCAGCGGTTGCGTGGGGAGGGGTTCCGGATCCTGGTCACCCGGGTGGACGGAAACGCCCGGGATTACCGGGAGGTGGATTACACCGGTCCGACCGTGATCGTGGTGGGCAACGAACACGAGGGGGTGTCCCCTGAGGTGGCCGCGCTGGCGGATGAGACCCTGTGGATTCCTATGGTGGGCATGGCCCGGAGCCTCAACGTGTCGGTGGCCACCGCCCTGGTGCTGTATGAAGCCTTTCGTCAGCGGGAGGCCCGGGGCATGTATGCCACCCCCCAGCTCACCCCGGAGGAGGAGGAAGCCCTCTTCCACCGCTGGACGCTGGAACGCCGTATCCAGGAGCACCGCCTCCGGCAATCTTGACATAACTTTTCACGCCAATTATAATAAAATCTGACATTGACCGGGCCTCCCCGGTCGTCCATTCCCTGATCCGTGAGACGGGAGGGTGGCGATGGCCCGAAAGCACTGGACCCAGCGAATCAAGGAAGAGAATGCCATGCTGAAAGAGGAAAACGAGAAACTCCGGGAGGAGATGGAGTCCTGGAAAGACCGGTATCTCCGGGTGCTTGCGGATTTTGACAACTACCGCAAGGCCCAGGAACAGCGGTGGAAACTCGCCGTGGACACGGCGAACGAACGCCTGATCCGGGATCTCCTGGTGGTGCTGGACCACTTTGAGCAGGCCCTGCGAGCCATGGAACAGGCCTCGGACGTGGAGGCCATCCGGAAAGGTGTGGAGATGATCTACCGTCAGCTCCGGGACCTTCTCCTCCGGGAGGGCCTGGAACGGGTGGATGGGGAAGGGACCTTTGACCCCTCCGTCCATGAGGCGCTGGATGTGGTGAACCGGGAGGATCTTCCCGATGGCGCCGTGGTGGAGGTGCTCCAGCCGGGCTATCGCCTGAAAGGGAAACTCCTCCGTCCGGCGCGGGTTCGGGTGAATCGAAGACAAGAAGGAGGTGATCAACATGGCTGAAAAGATTATCGGCATTGACCTTGGCACCACCAACTCGGTGGTGGCGGTGGTGATGGGGAAGGATCCGGTGGTGATTCCCAACCTGGAAGGGGAACGCATCACCCCTTCCGTGGTGGCTTTCAAGGAAAACGAAGTGCTCGTGGGAAGTCAGGCCAAGCGGCAGCGGATGCTCAACCCCGAAAACACCATTTACAGCATCAAGCGCTTCATCGGTCGGCGATGCGATGAGGTGGAGGACGAACGCAAGCGGGTTCCCTACAGGGTGGTGTGCGGGAAGAACGACCGGGTGGAGGTGGAGGTGCCCGCCCTGGGCAAAACCCTCACACCCGAGGAAATCTCGGCCCGCATTCTGATGTATCTCAAAAAGGCGGCGGAAGAGTATCTGGGGGAGCCGGTGACCAAGGCGGTGATCACGGTTCCCGCCTATTTCAACGATGCCCAGCGCCAGGCCACCAAGGACGCGGGACGCATCGCAGGGCTGGAAGTTCTGCGGGTGTTTCCGGAACCCACGGCGGCCGCTCTGGCTTATGGACTGGACAAAACCGATCGGACCATCCGGGTGGCGGTGTATGACCTGGGAGGCGGGACCTTTGACATCTCCATCCTGGAACTGGATCAGGGTGTGTTTGACGTGAAGGCCACCAACGGGGATACCCATCTCGGGGGGGACAACATCGACGAGCGGATCGTGGACTGGCTGATCGAGGAGTTTAAAAACGAGACGGGTGTGGATCTCTCCCAGGACAAGGCAGCCCTCCAGCGGCTCAAAGAGGCAGCGGAACAGGCGAAGAAAGAACTCTCCATCCGGACGGAAACCACCATCTCCCTGCCCTTCATCGCATCCGGACCCAACGGTCCCCTTCACCTGGAGAAAACCCTCACCCGAGCCCGTCTGGAAGCCATGGCCCGGGATCTCGTGGAGCGGACCATCCAGATCTGCCGGAAAGCCCTGGAGGATGCGAAACTTTCGCCGGCCGATATTGACGAGGTGATCCTGGTGGGAGGACAGACCCGGATGCCCCTCGTGCAGCAGATGGTCCGGGAGTTCTTCGGCAAGGAGCCCCACAAGGGGATCAACCCGGATGAGGTGGTGGCCATCGGCGCGGCCATTCAGGCGGCCATCCTGGGCGGCGAATATCGGGATCGGGACATCGTGCTTCTGGATGTGGTGCCCCTTTCCCTCGGCGTGGAAACCCTGGGCGGCGTGTTTGACGTGGTGATCCCCCGGAACACCACCATCCCCACCCGGAAGACCAAGGTGTACACCACGGCGGAGGACAACCAGACGGTGGTGACCATCCGGGTGTATCAGGGGGAGCGGCCCATCGCGAAGGAAAACCGGCTGCTCGGAGAGTTCAACCTGGAAGGGATTCCGCCCGCTCCCCGGGGTGTGCCCCAGATCGAAGTGACCTTTGACGTGGACGCGAACGGGATCCTCCACGTTTCCGCCAAGGACAAAGCCACGGGCAAGGAGGCGTCCATCCGGATCGAGGCCCGAACCGGTCTTTCCGAGGAGGAAATCGAGCGGATGATCAAGGAGGCGGAGGCCCACGCCGAGGAAGACCGCCGGCGGAAAGAGCTCATCGAGCAGCGTAACCAGGCCGATGCCCTGGCCTACAGTGTGGAAAAAGCCCTGAAAGAGTTCGGAGACAAGGTGGATCCGGCTGACCGGACACGGGTGGAGGAGGCCCTGAAGGCCCTGAAAGAGGCACTCCAGAAAGACGAGCTGGAGGCCATCCGGGAGAAGAAAGAAGCCCTGGAAAAGGTTTGGGGTGAAGTGGCGGCGAAACTCTATCAGGCGGGTGAAGGTGCCCAGACCGGGGCCCAGACCGGAACCCAGGGACCGAAGGACGGGGGCGATGACTTTCGGGTGAGTGATGCATGAGAGAGGTGGGGGCACCCGGTGAAGGAGCATGAGGACCGTGAAACGGGATTATTATGAGGTGCTCGGCGTTTCCCGGGATGCCACGCCCGAGGAAATCAAGCGGGCCTATCGTCGTCTTGCCATCAAGTATCATCCCGACCGGGTGCCCCCCGAGCAGCGGGCCGAAGCCGAAGAAAAGTTCAAGGAAATCTCCGAAGCCTATGAGGTCCTGTCCGATCCGGAGAAGCGCCGGCTGTACGATCAGTTCGGCCATGCCGGGGTGTCCCAGACCTTCTCTGGGGGGGACTTCTCCTGGCAGGACTTCACCCACTTCGACGATCTGAGGGACATTTTCGGGGGAGGCTTTGAGCGGATCTTTGAGGAGTTCTTCGGATTCAATCCCTTCTCCGGTGGACGTGTCCACAGCCGGCGGGGGGGCCGGGTTCGCCGGGGGGAGGATCTCGTGTTTGAGATCCCCCTCTCCCTTGCGGAAGTGTACCGTGGCGCCCGCAAAAAGGTGGAATACACAAGGCTTGTGCGGTGTGAGCGGTGCGGGGGCCGGGGTGCCCTGAAGGTGGAGACCTGCACCACCTGCGGGGGACGGGGACAGGTCCAGCGGATGAGCCGGAGTTTCTTCGGCACCTTCGTCCAGGTCACCCCCTGTCCCTCCTGCGGAGGCACAGGCCGGCGGACGAAAGACGTGTGTCCGGTCTGTCACGGGGAAGGGCGGGTTCGGAAGCGGGAAGAGGTGGTGGTGGAGATCCCGCCAGGCGTGGCGGACGGCGAGGTGTTCACCTTCCGGGGGAGGGGCAACGAAAGTCCGGAAGGATCCCCGGGGGATCTGAAGATCGTGGTTCGCACCCGGCCCGAACCCGGATGGCAGCGGGAAGGGCTGGATGTGTACACCACCCTGGAGGTGGACTATCCGACCCTGGTCCTGGGAGGGAGCGTCCCCCTCACCACGCCCTGGGGGAAGACGGTGGAGCTCAGGGTGCCTGCGGGCACACCCTCCCACGAAATCCTCCGTATCCCCGGGGAAGGTCTGGTGCGGGGCGGGCGAAAAGGGGACCTCTTTGTGCAGGTGAAGGTCCGGGTGCCGGAGAAAGTGAGCCGGAAGGCCCGGAAACTCCTTGAAGAACTTCGCAACGAACTTTCATCCTGAAGGTGCGGACCTTTCTCGCGCGGGTGGAGGGTTCCACCGGGTGGCTGGAAGGAGAGGAATTCCACCACGCCATCCGAGTGGACCGGTTTGGGGAGGGGGATGAGATCCGGGTGCTGGATGGGAAAGGCGGGGCCTTCATCGCCCGCATCCTTTCGGTGGATCGAAAGAAGCGCATCGCCCGTCTGGAGATGCTCGCCCCCGCGCCCGTGCCGGCGATCCCCCGTGACGTCAGGCTTGCGGTGAGCGTCCTCCGGCCGGAACGGATGCGATTTCTTGTGGAAAAAGCCACCGAGGTCGGTGTCTCCCGCATCCGGTTTCTCCACTTTGCCCGGAGTACGGAGCGGAACCTTCCCCTCCGGCGTCTGGAGCGGGTGGCCTGGGAGGCGGTGAAGCAGTGCGGGCGCGCCCTTCCCCCCGTTCTGGAAGGGCCCGTTTCTTTCCACGATTTTCTCGAGGCAGCCGGTGAAGTTCCCGTGATCGTGCTGGATCAGGAAGGGGATCCCGCCCTTGCCTTTCCCGGGAGTCCGGTCTGGGTGGTGGTGGGACCGGAGGGAGGCTTCACCCCGGAGGAGCTCGCCCGCCTCCGGGCACACGGCGCTGTTTTTCTTTCCCTTGGCCCCACGGTTCTCCGGGCGGAAACCGCCGCCGTGGTGGGGGCGTGGCGGCTGATCTACGGCTGAAGCGCCTGCCACAGGTTGTTCATATTCCCCCAGCATCATTGCCTGGTGTTTCCGGGGAATGAGCACCATGGGAAAACGAAACCGTCCTGCCCTGACCTGCACAGTCCGGGGGGTGTCCGGGAACACCACCCGGGAAAGCTGTCGGACCCATTTCAGCCGGCGAAGCCAGGCTTTCAACGTATTACCGCTCCCCGTTCTTTCCACCGACGGTTGATGCGCTCAAAGAAAGGATCCACCTCCACCCGCTCGACGCCTTCCGGTACCGACGGAAGAGCGTACGCATGGGTGCCATCACGAATCCAAATTCGGCGCACCGCAACCAGGCTGTCACCGGAAAACAGTCCCACGTCCACCGGTTCATGAAAGGCCACCGCCCGTTCGGAATCCCCTTCCACCACCGACTTCCGGGCATCCACCGTGAGGACCACGGTGTCCCCGGCGCGGACCGCCTCCCGGAGCACCAGGTCATCGATCACCACTTTCTCGTGCCAGTCCTGGATGACCGGACGAAGGGAATCCGGTGTGCGGGCATAGAGAACATCGAGATAATCCAGCACCGACGGATGGGGCGGGGGATCGGGGAAAGCCGCGAGAAGATCCCGGAGAATCCCGGCGTACCTTTCGTGCCCCAGAAGGTCCGCCGTCGCATAGGTGATCACCGAACCCTTCCGGTAATACACCGCGGGGTCTGTGGAAAACACGATGGGGCGTTCTTCCCGAACGGCCATTCGCCGGGCGCGGAGATACCGGTCCAGTTCGTGCTTGAGAAACATGGACCGAACCTGTGGGGGACGGCCTTCCTCCATCACCCGGATGGCCACGTATTCGCTGAAACTTTCCGTGATGAAGTGGGCTCCCAGAACCATGGCGGGGATGACCTGGTGAGCCCACCACTGGTGCCCCACCTCATGGGCGATCACGAACACCGGAAAGGGAATCCGGCCGGGGCGCAGGCGGGAGAGGAAGCCCATGCTCTCGCCATAAGGGATGAAGGAGGCCAGACTCTGGGCGTAATCTCCGAAGATGGACGGGAACTCTGCAATCCGCAGGACCGGATGGGGATAGGCTCCATAATGGGACCGGTGATACCGGAGGGAAGCCTTTGCGCCCGCGAGAATGGTGTCCACGTTCCAGAGATGGTCGGGATGGGCGAAGAGCTCCAGCACCACCCCGTCCGCGGTGTCCCGGAACACCCGGTAGGGCGCGATGGCAAAGGTAAGGTTCCCGATCCCCCACATGGCCGGATGATCCCCGCGGAATTCCACGAACCGCCGTCCCCCTTCCTCCCAGGTCCGGACACGTTCACCCCCGGTGACCACCTCCTGGGGATCGTCCTCCGGCAGGGAGACCACCGTGTGAAAGGTGAAGCGGGGGAGGCCGAGAAAGTCCGCCCGGGGGGCGTCGGGAGGGATTTCCACCGGCTCCGGCGGAAGGCCGTGTTTCTTCCGGAGTCTTCGTGACCCGAGCTCATGTCCGTTGTCATACCCGAAAAAGAGAAGGGGTCCCACGTGCACCAGGCTCCCCCGGGGGGTGACCTCGCAGGCATACGGATCGTCCTCGGTGATCAGGGGCGGCCGGCAGGCGTAGGTTGCTTCCACCACCAGCGTTTCGCCGGGCTGGAGGGGCGGGGTGAGGCGCCAGAGTTCCACACGGGGCATCACGCCCGAGTCCACAACCTGATACGCTCTGGAGAGTTCAAGACGACGAACGCGAAAAGGCGGGCTCTCGGGACGTTCCACCAGGAGGCTGTCCACCGGGAGAGTATCCCGGTTGACATACACCGCCCGAACGCGGGCCTCATACCCCTTCCAGGACGGAAAAAGGTCCACCGTCGCCTCCAGATGGGCAAGCCGGGGCACGGGAGCGAGTTCCAGATGTTTGTATCGCTTTTCATAGGCCGCCGCTTCCTTTTGCCGGGTTCCCCGGTTCCGGAAAGGCCGTTTCACATACAGTTCACGGTACATCCCCACAAACAGGACAAGAAACGCACCCCCCAACACCCCCATCCCCACCCCGTCGAGCCGGCGAATCCGGAACGGCCAGGTTTGAAGGCGTTGCCACCACCCTTCCAGAGGGGGCGTGGCGTTCAGGGTATGGGCAATCCAGAGAAGCACCCCTCCGGCAAGACCCCACAGAACCCACCAGACCGGACTCTGGGGGACATAGGGGCCGAAGCCTGCGAGATCGGAAAGTTCGCCAAAGGGGCCGAAGGGAACGAAGCCAAACTGGAAAAGATCCTGTTCGATCCGGAAGCTGTCCGCAAACATCACGAAAAGAAAGAACCCGAGAAACACCATGTGGGCCAGAAACTTCCGGGGGATCAGGGTGTGGAGAAAGGTGGCCAGGGCGAGATAGGGGAAAATCGGTGCAGCCAGCATCATCCCCACCCATCCGGCATAAAGGGAAAGATGGAGGGGGGTGCGGAGCCCCAGCTGGGCCAGGATGCCCAGTCCGGCAAAGAGAAGCAGAATCAGGGTCAGGGCTGTGAAGATGGCCGCAAAACGGGCGGGGATGGAAAGGGGATGGGCCAGGGTGAGGGAGGTCCACTCCAGGAGCCCCCGTTCCCGTTCAGACTGGAGGAGTTCGCCAGTGAACACCGCAAGGAGGATCACCACCAGAATCAGGGCGTTCCCGCTCATCAGGTTCAGGATGCCCGCGGTGGTGGGAATCTCCAGCTGGGTATAGGCCCCCCGCCCGATCACAAAAAAGAACAGGAAGTTGATGAGAGTGGCGCCCACGAACAGGAGGGTGAGCACCCGGAGCACCCACGAAGAGAGAAGAAGCCGGAGGGAAAGGCGAAACTCCGCCAGGAAAGGATGGAGGGATGACACCGCCTGAGGGGCCGGGGGAAGGGACGAGGGAGCCTCCAATGCGACCGCGTCAGGAAGCGCCTCTTGTCCTTCCCGGGTGCGTTCGGGGAGGAGCCTCATCCGGAACCGGAGGGAGAGCCAGAAAAGCACCACCAGGGGAAGGGCCACCCACAGGACACGGGAGAAAAGATACGGCACCGAAAGGGGAAGAAGCCGGGTGTTGAGTTCGTGGGGGGTCCAGTACCGGGTGACCAATCCCACGTAGGAAAAGCCGAAGGGCTCCGTCCAGAAGGCCAGGTGTTCCAGTTCCAGATTGGAGAGGATGAGGCTGCTCGTCATGAACAGGAAAAACATCCCCACGCCCCCCGCGATGGCCGCCCGGTGGCTCCGTTTCCAGAAGGCAAGGGCAAAGAGCAGGGAACCCGTGGAGAGGAGTCCGGGGAGAAGGAAGGCAACCACGAGTTCCAGATAGGCATCCGGGCGGAAGGGTCCCACCTTGTCCGGGTCCACCCAGGGCATCCGTGCGCCCACCTCGATCCCCACGGGAAGCATGAGAACCACCAGGAGGGAGAGGAGAAAGGCTCCGGCAAAACGCCCCCAGAAAAAGGCCCGGGGGGATACGGGAAGGGAAAACTCCCAGTCCGCAAATCCCTCCTCAAAAGCCCGGGCGGCGGATCGCCCGAAAAACAGGCTGGTGGCAAAGAGGGAAAAGAGGAGACCGGCCAGCCCTGCCTGCAGAACGGCCACGGGGCTGTTTTTGAACACGGAGGTGGCTTCACCGGCAATCCGGATGGCCTCGGAGGCACTCACCAGGAACCCCACGAGGAAGAACACGAACATCTGGAAAAACAGGGCGCGGGTATATCGCCAGTAGGCGAGTTCCGCCCGGATCATCCGCACCAGATCCATGGGGCCCTCCTATGCGTAGGTGAAGCCGGTGTGGAAGAAATACGCCTCTTCCAGGGTGGGCTGGACGGGTTCAAAACCTTCCGGGGGCTGCTCGCTGTACACCACCGCCTCAAACAAACCCCGGCGGATCCGGACGTTGAGGAGGCGAAAGCGGGAAGCGAGATCCGGGATCTCCTCTTTGCGGACCACTTTCCGGAAGACGTTCCCCGAAAGGGGGCGGGTGAGGTCATCCGGAGCACTCCGGGCCACCACCTGACCTTCGTGGAGGATGGCCACCTCCTGGCACATCTCTTCCACATCCGCCACGATGTGGGTGGAGAGAATCACCACACGGTTTTCGGCGATTTCGCTCAGGATCCGGAGGAACCGCCGGCGTTCTTCCGGGTCTAGGCCGGCGGTGGGTTCGTCCACGATCAGGAGGTCGGGGTTCCCCAGGAGGGCCATGGCGATGCCGAACCGGCGGCGCATCCCGCCGGAAAACGCCCCCAGTTTGCGCTTCCGCGCTTCCCACAACCGCACCAGGTGGAGGAGGTTCTGAACCGCTTCGTCCCGCGCCTTTCCGGTGTATCCCTTGAGTTCTGCGTAGTGTTTCAGGAAGGCCTCCGCGGGCATGTGGTCATAGAGGCCGAAGTCCTGAGGGAGATACCCCAGGCGTTTGCGGAGTTCCCGGGGGTCCTGGTGGACGTCCATCCCGTCGTAGAGCACCCGCCCGGTGTCGGGCTCCAGAAGGGTGGAGACAATGCGCATCAGGGTGGTTTTCCCGGCCCCGTTGGGTCCCAGAAGGCCAAAGACGCCGGGCCGGATCTCCAGCGACACGTCCCGGAGGGCCTGCACCCCGCCGGGATAGGTTTTGGACACGTTTTCCACAGTGAGCATCCTGATCTCCTTGTTGGATTATCCTTTCCGCCTATTGTACGCCCTTCCTCCCGTAGAGTCCCCTTCACCATCCCGTCTGAATTCCCCACTGGATTTTGAACACCGCCCGCCCGGTGTGGGAACGTCCTCGGAGCGTCCGGTTCACCGCCAGATACACCCCGGAAAGGTACGCCGGCTCCCACGCCACCACCAGGTTCAGGTTCCATCCGTCCTCTCCTGCACCTTCACACACCAGACGCCCGTCCCGGCAGGTTCGCTCCCAGGCCAGATAGGGTTTCACAAACAACCGGGGCGAAAGGGCCCACTCCCCGTACAGCTGAACCACCAGGGGATTCTGGCCCACCGCGGGCAGCCACACCCGGAAGGCCTCAAGGCCCGCATTGAGCCCGTAGGGCAGGCTTCTTCCCAGGGAAAACGCGGCATTGTAGGCCGCCTTCCCGCCATACCGCCCGAAGTCATACTGCACCTGCACCCGGTCCCATGTGCCTCCCTCCCGGTTCAGGTATACGCTGAAAAGGAGAAGGCGCGTGTCCGACAGGCCATATCCTTCCCGGAGATAGGCCAGGTCTTCCAGCGACACGCCGCCGCCCACCACCCAGGGATAGGGGCCCGCGAACCCTCCGATCCAGGCCTGACGGGAGAGCGCCTGGCCGGTGGACTTCACCCAGCGTCCGCGGAGGCTTCCGTTGAGACTGGCAAGCCACAGGGGGCGTTCCTGCACCGTCCAGGTCTGGTTGAACCAGACATCGCCCCGGACCATATCGTCAAAATAGAATTGGATCCGGTTGAGTTCCCCGAGAAACCCGGGATCCACCAGTTCCACATAGCCCCCGCCCTGGAAACCCATGAATGCGCTCCGCCACACTCCCACTTTCACATGGTTGCTCCGGCTAAGGAATTGTCGGGACACCTGCATATTGCCCGAAAGGCTCCATCGGGAGAGGGTCCAGGAAACATCCGCGGCCCCATAGGCCTCCCCGTTGTCACTCACGGCGCCGAACGTGCCCAGCGTGAGCGCCGGGGAAGGCCGGTACGTGTAGCGGAAAAGATCCGCATGGTAATATGCGGCGGTGTCGGTGATGAAGTTGGTTTGAAGGGCCAGGGCGATGAAGCTGGAGCGGGGGGTTGTGGCGTAGAACTTGGCGCCCCATTCGGGGAGATAGAAGTTCCTCGTGCGCACCAGGTCCCGGGGCTGGTCCAGAAAGGCCCGCCCTTCCACAAAGAACGGGCGCTTTTCCGGGTAGTTGACAGGAAGGAGCGAGAGGTCAAACTGCTGAATGTCCACGTCCACTTCCGAAAAGTCCGGGTACAGCGTGCCCTCAAACAGGCTTTCCTGCGAGCGGCGCGCCCGGAGGGTGAGCCCGGCCCGCAAACGGCTTTTTCGGAGGTCCGTCGTATCCGCCTCCAGACGAAGGGTGGGAATGGCAATGAGATGCAGCGTCCAGGGCCGCTGAATCCGGGAGAAGTCCATCTCCATTTCCGCAACCTGCGTGAAGTCCTCAAAGTTCTCCCGGGGCGTGAGGAGCTGGACGGCGCTGTTCGCATACACGATACGGGCGAAGTCCACGCCCCACGCGGTGCGGGCATAGGCCAGGTTCCGGAAAGGGATCTGCAGCAGCACCTCCCATCCCCACGGATGGATCCGGGTGTCCACGTGGACCTCCGTATCCCATTCGCCACCGCTGGAAAAGTCCGCATAGGCCCCCCGGGGATTCACGCTGATGAAATACAGATCTCCGCCCCGCCCGCTCGGCGCCAGGGCCACCGTGAACACATCTTCTTTGCCATACCGTATCCCCAGGGCATCCCGCCTGCGGGAAGGGGCATTGGGAGGTTTCATCTGATAACACCGGGCGTGGATCACCAGTTCCGAGGCGGTGTACCCGATGTGGACCACGGTGGAGTCCTCCGGGAAGGAGTCCCGGGTGGGGAAGACCTGGACCAGACGCACCGGGGTCCCCTTTTCGGCGACTTCCCGGGGATCCCCCAGATACGCCGGCCTGAGGGTGAGATGGGCAAGGACCATCATCCAGACCATCGTGAACCTCCGGGGTGCGAAGGATTTGGCTAAGATGCGTAATATACGACAAACGGGACCGGAGTGCTCCAGAAAATCAGGTCTGCTGATGATGGGTTATCCAGGGCCTTCATACCGTCTCACCAGGCGTTTCAGCCAGATCCGGCTCGCCCATATGTAAGCGAAAGGCAAGGGAAACAGCAAGATCAGGTATTCAGGATGGTGAAACGCTTCCACCGGAACGTTCGCAAGCCAGAGAAGGGGAATGCCCAGCAGGAAAAAGGCTTTCCAGAACGTGGAAGGAAGAATGTCAGCAGGATACGATCCATACGTGTAAAAGCTCTCCACCAGCGATCGCAACGTGTCCACACGAACCCAGAGAAGGGCAAGGCTTTCCACGAAAAGCGCCGTGGCATACCGCATCATCAACCCGAGAAACACCCCCACGCCAAAAAGCATCAGATTTTTCCAGTTCAGGATCCACGCAGAACGGGGCAAAGCGTACCCTGCAAGCAGGCATCCCACCAGTGCGGAGACCATACCTTCAAAAGACCATCGGCCGAGACTGATCATGACCTGAAGATCCACCGGGTAAAGCAACAGGCGATCCAGCGAACCTTCCCGGATATGCCTGGAAAAGTACCGGAGGTTGGGGGCGAAGAACGCCTGATACAAACCCTCCACCATCTGCAGGGTGCCCACAAGGACCAGGATCTGAGCGTAAGTCCATCCCCGAACGGTGGGGACATGTTGAAACAGGGCGTGGAAAAACACAAGGCTTGCAATCAACCAGGAAAGGTCCGAGGCGAGCCCAAGTCCGAAACTGACCCGGAACATGCTCCGTGCACGGAGATTCAGGACCATGTGTTTTCCAACCACCCGAAGTGTGCGCATTTCACCCCCCCGTTGCCGTATAGACCCGCAATCCCTTACGCCATATCATCCAGGCAAGAAGGACGCTTAGACCAAGCCATCCGGCGATCACAAGACCCACCTCCTGAGGAGCACGATTTCCGAGGGCCACCTGAATGGGATCATACACCATCCAGCGAAAAGGGAAAACGGCTGAAAGCCACGCGAGGGGTGCAGGAAGCAGGTCCAGAGGTATCACGAGTCCTGAAAGAAGGGGCACCGCCAGGTTCACGATCCGTTGAAGTCCCCACACATCTTCGAGAAAAAACGCGAGAAAACTCAGAAGCAAACTCAGCGTGATGCCCAGAAGCCATGCAGGGAAGAAAACAAGGAAAAAGCCGACCAGACCGTTCCAGGAAAGTGCCCAGTAAGAGCGAAAGCCCAGAACAAGGGCGAAGGTGATGGAGGTCACCACCATAAGATAGATGAGATGACCGCCGAGAAGAGAGAAGAAAGCGTACAGAGGGTAGGGGTAAGGGCGAAGGAGATGGGAAGAAAGCCCTCCCCATTTGATATCCTCGGCGATCTCTGCACGGACAGAGGGGAACGCAAAGTCATGGAGAAAAAGGGCAAGAACGTAGTACGTGACCAGTTCCGGAAGATGATAGGAACCGATGGTGTCTGTATTTCCTGTCACCGCTTTCCAGAAAAAAACTTGCAGGAAGAAGGGGAGGGCAATCACAAGGAAACTCAGCGCGAAATGGACGCGATAAGCGGAGAGGTCCCGGATGGTGAGGGTGAGGACCTTCCATCCCACCCGGAGTATGCGTAACCGGTCAGAGGTGAGCATGGTTTTCCTGCAAGAAGCGGGGAAGGACGATATCCAGTCCAGGATCTTCTTCCCGAATTTCGAGAAGCGTTCCTTCCTTCATCCACGTATCGATCTGTGCCTGAATGTTTTCCTTCTGGAGTTCGACACGTACATCGCGAATCTCTCCGCTGACGATGAGGCGTGCGCGGAGGATCCGCAGGTTCTGGAAAGGTCGGAGCAGATCCATCAGAGCGCCATCGAACAGGATCTGACCTTCGTGGATAAGAATCACACGGGAACACAGCGCTTCCACATCGGCAAGGATGTGGGTGGTGAGGAGGAAGGTTTTGCGGTGATCTCGATTGTATTCCCGAAGGAACGCCCGGATGGATTGCTGCGCAAGGATATCCAGACCGATGGTCGGTTCGTCGAGAAACACAACTTCCGGATCGTGGATCAGCGCGGCGATCAGTTCCATTTTCATCCGTTCTCCCAGGGAGAGGTTGCGCAGGGGTACATCCAGCAAGTCCTTCACCCGAAGACGTTCGGCCAGTTCATGGATTCTCCGGTTGAACGCCTGATCCGGGATGGCATAGATCTCTTTGAGGAGGGCGAAGCCGTCTTTTGGGGGAAGGTCCCACCAGAGCTGTTTTCGGCTCCCCATGACAAACCCGATACGGTGGAGAAAGGCGGGCTGGCGTTCCCAGGGAGTGTAGCCCAGAACCTGCACGGTTCCGGAGGTCGGATGGAGAACTCCGCTCAGGATTTTCAGGGTGGTGGTTTTCCCGGCGCCGTTGAGGCCGATATAGCCGACAAATTCCCCTTTCCGGACGGAAAAGGAAATTCCCCGGAGGGCAGAGATTTCCTCGTAGGAAGGGGCAAAAAGATCTTTCCAGAAGCCCTGGCTTTTCCGACGGCGGTAGATCTTGACCAGGTTGTCCACCCGGATGGCGACATCAGGTTCCATGGCTTCCTGAAAGGCGGGCATGGGTGGGTGTGAACGGAACCGTGTCACCGTGTCCCCTCCTCCCGATCCAGAAGGGGAAGGGTTTTCCCCTCGGGCGTGACGACGTATCCCGACAGGCGGTCACCTGAAAGCTCCAGGCGGAACCGCTCGGTTCCTTCGGGATCGTGCAGGGAGAACACCAGATCCCCCTGATCGGTGCGGGCCAGGGTGAGACGGGGAACGTGCCAGCGATCCCCGTAAGTTTGCTGGATCTCCTGCTCCACCGCCTTCCGCTGTTCGGGCGTGGACGCCTGCGCCATTTTCTGGATCAGCGCCTCAAACCCCTCCGGGTCCACCGGACGATCCACGAGATCAAACCGGACCCACCGTTTGCCGTTCAGCTCAGACACGCCAAGGATCAGCACCTCATTCTGGAGGTAGGGATCCACGCTCAACCGCCAGAACTGATGCCAGTCCTCTCCCTCTTTCCGGCCTCCCCACAGGAGTCCTCCCTGTTCCGTCCCCTCTTCGTTCAGGAAGAGAAAGCCGGCCGGGTCGAAGTCTCCACCGCCACTCCGCATCTCTGCAGGATAGAACTTTCCCCGGATCACCGGACCGGGGAGCTCTCTGCCGGCCGCCAGCACCAGCCGGGGGATATTGTGCTCGTCCACCAGGATCAGCTTCCGTAGGGTGAGATGGTGTTGCATACGACGGATCCGGTACAGGGCATAAGCCGAAAGTCCAGCAGACAGAAGGGCCAGGGCAAAAGCAAGAGCGATCCAGATCATCGGGGCACCTCCTGTGTGGTCACAGTCCCTTCCACCAGGAAGAAGACACCCGATGCGATTGCTTCAGGAATCACACGAGGACCTCCCACAACCCTCTTTTTCGGGGTCTCCACGGCGTTTCCGTTGGAAATGCTGTGGGGCAATTCTTCAGGGCCGGCGATCCCGTACACGTTGTCCCATCCCGCGGTTCGCTGGATGGTCCACAATCCGGATATGGATGGTGTCGCCTTGGGAGTTCGTGATGTCCATGCTTTCGCCCAGGCGGGGATCGTCCAGGAACTTGAGCAGTTGGTTGCGTTCCTCTGGAGAAAGTCCTTCGATTTCACCGTTTTTGAGCACGTTTCGGGCCACATCCAGATTGGCAAGAAGTCGAACGTTTTCCCCGTCGTTCTTTCCGGTCATTTCCAGACAGGGGCAGTGCATTTCAGGCGTTCCCATATACATGAGCACACGTTCAGAATCCCCTTCCACCCGGAAGAATCCGCCCCGGAAGGATCGGAGGGCGACCTTCAGGCTGTCCCAGTTGATGCGGGTGGCGCTGGTGTCTTCGCTTTTTTCCGCGAGGACCTTCAGGATGTCCATGCCCACTTCCATCCAGGCCAGGGGGATCTGGATGCGGGTGGTGTCGTCCGGTTCTTCGATCACAATGGTGAGATGGGTTTCTTCCTTCCCGGAGCGGCTTGTTTCACCCGTTCCCCCGCAGGCAAGGGCGGGGAAGAGGAGGGCCACCAGGCCCACGAGAGACACACGTTTCATGGCGTTTCCTCCTGATTCATGGAACTTTGCCCATCCGGGCGGTCACCTGCACGCCCTCTGCGGGTACCCTTACCAGCTTCACATCGCCCATATCCACCGAACCGCGTACCCTTTTCCCTTCCCGAACCCGGATGTCCCCCATGTTTACGGAAAAGGCAAGGTCCTGGACCCGGGTTGCGGTGAGGTCTCCCATGTTCAGCGCCACGTCCGCCTCCAGGATATCTTCCAGATCCACGTCCCCCATGTTGAGTTTCGCTTCCAGCATTCCGACGTTGTGTGCGGTGAGGTCTCCCATGTTGAGGGTGAGGGTGAGTTTCCGGAGGCGCGTTGCCTCCACGTGCCCCATGTTCACAGTGGCCACCAGCCGGGCGGTGTCTCCGCCCGTTACTGCAAGATTTCCCATGTTCACCGTGGTCTGGCCGGAGGCAGGGGTCAGCAGGGTGGCATCCCCCGCCCGGAGGATGAGGTCATAGGGCCGAGCGGGTCCGATGATCACCACCTGGATGCTGTCGGTTTCTTTCAGGGGAGGGCGGTGTTTTCCTCCGAAAAACCAGCCCAGCCAGCCGAAAGCGATCCGGAGACCCTCGATGAGCCCCGTTTTTCTTCGGTATCCCCGTTCGGCTCCCTCCATGTACACCCGGAGGGTCTCCTGCTCCAGGTGAACATCGTACGCCATGGTGTCCTCTCCGAGGACCACCCGATCCGGGAGGGTGTCGGGTTTGTGAATTTCCACCCGGATCAGGGTGTCTTCCCGGTGCCGGATCTCCACGTCTCCCACCGCCCAGATGACCTGGAGGCGCGCCACATCCCGGGCGGGGAAAGTGAAGACCTGACTCCAGGCAAGCAGCAACAGCCCCATCATGGCAGCCCTCCTGTGGGGAGTTCAAAACGGTAAAACCGTTGATGGACCTGGAGATACGGTTGCCCCGGATAGAAGCGAACAGCCCATGGGGTATAGTGACAGAGGAACGGCATAAAGAAAAAGGGCGGGAAGAACTTTCGGGGAGAAGAACAGGATTCCAGGGCGATTTCCGGAAGTTCAGGAAGTTCAAGGGCAAGCCATCCCTGAGGGGTGACCGCATAGAGCCGGGAGGGCGTGACCAGAAGGCTTTCCTCATTCACCGGGATCAGCAGGCTTTTTTCAAACATGAGGGTGGAACGCCGCGGAGGCACGACCCTGCGAAAGGTGAGCGTGCCCCTCCTGCATTCCGGAAGGATGCGCACGGAGGAGGGTACGGTGAACGTGGTCTCCCGCACCCCCTGATCGGAAAGGATGGCAAACCAGCGCTGATCCACGGAAGGGAAACTCAGGATGGCCTGTTCCCCGCAGATGCCGGCGGTGAAAGGGAGCGGATCGGTCACGAGGAAATCCGCAGACAACCCTCCTGGCGGAGAAAAGGGATAAATCCCGGAGGCGCAGATCCAGTACACGGTGTCCCTGAACGTGTCCCAGGGATAGTTCAGGAGGTATCCGGCGGGAAATTCTGCCAGGAGAAGGCTTCCCCGGGGAAAGCGCAGGGTGTCTTCTCCGGCGGAGACCCTCCACTGGTGATCCGCTTCAACAAAATCCAGATGGAGGAGCCATCCGTTTTTGGATAACAGAGTATCTCTGTGCTTCGCCACAGGAACCTGACGGGGGAAAACAGGGGGGCTGGAAGCCGGGTGATAGCGGACAGGAAAGGCGTCTGCAGGTGTGACCCGGATCCGGTGTTTGCGGGTTTTTTCGTTATCCCGGATTTCAAGGAGATGCCAGCCTGGAGGAAGATCCAGGGTGAGATGGTGGACGAAAGCCGTTTCGGGAAGGCGAACCGTCAGGGAACCGTCAACGGACAGCACGGCCGGGATGGGATTGAACGTGTCGGGGGTGATGGAGTAGGTCTTCATGAACAGGGGAAACTCCAGTGTCCATCCACCCCGTCCGCCCGCTGCCCCGACCACGACCTCCACGGGAGAGGTCACCCACGCCGAGTCCGGAGGTTCGAGGATCTTGACCTCCGTGTTGGTTTCGGGGACACCCAGAGCCACACAGGACAGGAGGAAATGGGCGGAAAGCACAATCAGCCCTGTTCGCCGCATCATGATGTTCACACCTCTGCCCGCCAGATGAAGAGTCCGAGCAGGCCTGCAGTCCACAGAAGGCCATAGACGCCCATGCCCAGGGCATATCCCAGTCCCGATTCGATCAGGTGGAACCTGTCAATTCCCACATCGAACACGCGAACCCACAGATCCATGAACCGGAACAGGCCATAGCCGTACGCCACAAACCCCAGAAGCACAACGAGCCCCCGGAAGCGGTTTACCAGCTTGCCGAACAGGGCATACAGGGCGGAGGCCCCGGACAGGAGCAACCCCATCAGGGCGAGGATCCCGGCAAATCGCAGGTGGATGGAGAGGACATTCTCGGCCTGGTATTTCTCAATGAGTTTCCGGGCTTCTTCCAGCGAACTCCCTGCGGATGTAACCTCCCTCATCACCACAAAGGCCACATACCGGTCCATGAGTTTCCAGGTGAGCAGGGCAAAGGCAAAGGTCAGGAAAGCGAAGAGAACGTAATGCACCAGGATTTTCACGGTGTAGGTCCACCCGCGGGGTACGGGGAGGGAAAAGAGGAAGGAAACGGTCTGCTCCCGCCATTCCCGCTGGAAACTGGCTCCCAGACCGAAGAAGAAGGTCATGGAGAGCACGGGGGCAAACACGAAGGGAATGAGCGCACTCCGGATGACGCCGGGCCGGACCACCACCCAGAGGTCCAGGAACAGCAGAACCAGGGCCACGGCTCCATAGAGCCGCATGTCCTCCCGGAATTCCTTCCAGGCCAGGGCCCGAAACTTTTGCCAGGTCATGCGTACACCTCCCGAAAGATCTCTTCCAGGGATTTGCCATAGGAAGCCCGGAGGTCGTCGGCGGCGCCGGAAAGGACAATCTCTCCTTCTTTGAGGAACATGACGTCGTCCAGAAAGGTTTCCACATCCCGGACCAGATGGGTGGAGATCAGGATGGTCTGTTCGCCGAACCGGTATTCCCGCAGGAGAAGATCCAGGATGTCCATCCGGGAGGCCGGGTCGATGCCGGAGAGGGGTTCGTCCAGGAGGAGGAGATCCGCGGGCCAGGCGAAGGCCAGGACGAGCTTCAGCCGGGCCCGCTGTCCTTTGGAGAGTTCCCCGATCCGCACGTCCGGGTGAAGGCGGACCCGGGAGAGGAGCTCCATGGCCTTGTCCATATCCCATCCCTCATAGAAGGCGCTCGCGAAGCGGAAGAGTTCGGGGATCCGCATCCAGCGATAAAAGGTGTCCACCTCCGGAAGATAGGCGATGCGGGCACGGGTTCGCCAGGACGGCGGTTTTCCGAACACGCGAACCTCCCCGCGGGTGGGTCGGGCCAGGCCCATGAGGATCCGGAACAGGGTGCTTTTGCCCGACCCGTTTTCCCCCAGGATCCCCACCACCTTCCCTTCGGGCACAGAGAAACTCACGTCCCGGAGGGCCCAGGTGTGGGGATATTTTTTCCACACGCTCTGAACCTCAATCACGGCCATGGGAATCCTCCTGGTTTTCAAGCAGGCGACAGAAGAGGAAGAGCCCGTCCGGACCGATCCCGAGATCGTTCAGGGTGGTGCGGACCTCCCGAGCCAGGTTCCGCAAAATGGCTTCCCGTTCCCGCTGGATGTCCTCGGGGGTGGCCTGAATAAAGGTGCCCTCGCCCCTCCGGGTCTGGACCCATCCCATCCGTTCCAGTTCCTGAATGGCCCGGGCGACCGTGTTGGGGTTCACCCGGAGTTCCTGGGCCAGAACCCGGATGGAGGGGAGCCGATCCCCTTCCTTCCAGACCCCCCGGATGGTCTCCCGGATCACCCATTCCACGATCTGCTGATAGATGGGCCGATCTTCTCGGAATTCCGCCATGTCCCGCTCCGGTTCAGTGTACTAATATGATAGTACACTATGACGGTGGGTTTGTCAAGGGCGGGAACCTGTCGGGGAGGAGGTGCGTCTATACCGGTGGACGAACCCAAAACGAACAGGAGGACAAACCATGAAACGCCGCACCATCCTGAGTCTGGCCCTCCTCCCCCTCCTCGCGGGCCTGGTGGCCTGCGAGAAGAAGGACGGCGCGGTCCTCTCGGATGAGGACGCCATCCAGGCGGCCGTGGAGGAAGACCTCTCCTTCCTCCTGGATGACCTGGGCAATCTGGTGAACGAGGATTCCACCTATGGCGGACTGGCCGCGGTGGGGCTCGCGTCACCCATCGAAGGCCAGCTCCGGGTGTGGTATCGCCGCATGGATCCCCGCACCCGCTCCCTGGACCTCCAGATCCATATCCAGAACGATACGGCCTGGGTGGACATCGGACGGCGTCACGAAGGAACCTTCAACCTGTGGTACAGCCCGCCCGGGGATACCGGTGCACCGGACACCCTGATTCGTTACAGCAAGCCTCTGGCGGACACCCTTTTCCGGGAGGTGATGCTGGTGCGCCGGGGTGCCCCCTCCGACCGGCACCGGGGCTGGCAGATCGAGGCCTACACCATCGGTCAGGGACACGCCCTTCCTTCCACGAATCTCCGGATCGACTCCGTGGTGGTCACCTTCTATGACAGCGTGACGGTGGAGGATGCGGACACCACCGATGGCCGGGTGGATCGGATCGTGTGCACCGGGAACGTCCTCCAGACCCTGGTGATCGAGGATCCCTCGGCGTGGATTTTCCGGGACAGCGTGCCCCGGGTGCCGGCCCGTTCCTGCGCCCAGGTGAAGCTCTACGGAAGCCCCGCCGGTGTGGCCCGGGCCTTTCTCCACTTCAACAACCGGGTGGACCGCCACGTTCGCCATCCCTTCGTCTGGGACGCGAACGAGAACGCCTGGGTGGGCCAGTGGTTCACGCCCTTCTTCATCCCCGGCACGTCCAACCGGTTCCACGTGGCCTTTGATCTGATTGCGGAGGAGTCCTTCACGGACGACGCGGCACCCTATGACGCCACCTTCTGGTTCATGCCCTACTGGGTGGTGGCGCCCTGAAGAGCGTGTCTGAAAATCGATGCGGGGCGGGGCCTGTGGCCCCGCCCCGCAGGTTTTTCACAAGGGGTTCACCCCCTCAGGGGGTTTTCTCTTTTTCCGTCGTTCCGGCCGGGAAGACCCGACGGGGATGGAGATAGCCGTATTTCAGGCCCAGGACGTCCAGGTATTTCGGGTCCTGAAGCAGTTCCAGACGGCTTTCATAGAAGATCCGCAGGCGATCCAGCCGGGCGATCTCCCGCTTCAGGGTGTGCATCCGCCACCAGGTGATGGCAAGCCCCGCCACCGCACCCACGGTGAAATACAACAACCACACCACCAGCACACCCCGGAGAAACCGGAGCATCACCGCCTCCGGATCAGGTCAAACCCCATATACTCGGCGTCTTCGCCCAGTTCCTCCTCGATCACCAGGAGGCGGTTGTATTTGGCAAGCCGGTCGGAGCGGGAGAGAGAACCGGTCTTGATCATACCGGTCCGGAGGGCGACGGCGAGGTCGGCGATGGTGGTGTCTTCTGTCTCCCCGGAGCGGTGGGACACCATGGCGCCATAGCCGTTGCGGAAGGCCATCTCCACCACCTCCACCGTCTCGGAAAGGGTGCCGATCTGGTTGGGTTTGATCAGGATGGCCGTGGCCACGCCGCCCGCGATTCCCCGGGCAAACCGTTCCGGGTTGGTCACGAACACGTCATCTCCCACAAGCTGAACCCGGTTCCCCAGGGCGTCCGTGAGGGCCTTCCAGGTCTCCCAGTCCTCCTCGGAGGCCGGATCCTCGATGCTCACCAGGGGATAGTTCGCCACGAGGTCTTCAAAAAACCAGATCCAGGCGTCCCGATCCAGACGCTTCCCTTCCATCCGGTAGTGCCCGTCGTCGAAGAGCTCCGTGGCGGCCACGTCCAGGGCCAGGGCGATGTCCTCCCCGGGACGGTATCCGCTCTGTTCAATGGCGGTGAGAAGGAGATCCAGCGCCTCCCGGGCGGAGGAGATCGGAGGGGCAAAACCCCCCTCATCCCCCACCGCCGTGGAAAGGCCTTTCTCTTTCAGGAGTTTCTTCAGGGTGTGGAACACCTCGGCGCCCCACCGGAGGGCTTCCCGGAAAGACGGCGCCCCACCCGGCACGATCATGAACTCCTGGATGTCCAGGGGGTTGTCCGCATGGGCCCCGCCGTTGATCACGTTCATGAACGGCGTGGGGAGGGTCCGTCCCCGTTCCCCGCCAATATACCGGTAGAGCGGGAGCCCCAGGGCGTTCGCCATGGCGTGGGCGGAGGCGAGGGACACCCCGAGGATGGCGTTGGCACCCAGCCGGGACTTGTTGGGGGTGCCGTCCAGGGCCCGGAGGATCCGGTCCACCTCAAAGAATCCGGAGACCTCCATCCCCACCAGGGCATCCCGGATCTCCCCGTTCACGTGGGCCACGGCTTTCAGGACGCCTTTGCCGTGAAACCGCTCATCCCCGTCCCGGAGTTCCAGAGCCTCAAAGGTCCCGGTGGAGGCACCGGAGGGCACCGACGCCCTTCCCCACCCCTCATCCAGATACACGTCCACCTGCACGGTGGGATTGCCCCGGGAATCCAGAATTTCCCGGGCTTCCACGTGCTCGATGAGAAACATGTTCCTCCTCCTGTCAGGAAACGGGTTTGAGCACCAGGGGCCGGTAGTCTTTCACCCCGCGGGGATCGGAGAGTTCCCGCTGGATGTCCCGGAGGAGGACCTGGAGAACGGTCTGGGCGTGACGGAGGGTGTAGCCCCGGAGGTCCAGGGTGGTGTCGGCCGGCGCCTCGTGGAGGGTTTTCTGGATGAGATAGACCGCCCGTTCCAGGGCGAAGGGTCCCTTCACCGTGCTGTCAGCCGGCAGGCCATAGATCAGGCTTGCAAGCTCCAGATCCAGTCCCAGTCCGGGCACGGGCTGGCGAAGCCGGAATTTGGGGGTGTGGACCACCTCCGGCCGATAGGCGGTGAGGGCTTCCTGCACGTCCTCAAAAGACTTTCCTTCCTCCAGGAGCTTCCGGGCCGAATCCATCAACGCGAGGGCTTTTTCCTTTTTGAGTTCCCGCACAAGATCCCGGACCACCCGGTCCTTCACGCTGTCCAGGGGAGGAATGCCGCCTGGGTCCACCTCCTTCAGGATGGCCACGGCGTAGCCACCGGAGAGCTCAAACACGGGGGAACGGTCCCCCACCTTCGCTCCGGCAAGCCAGGACAGCACGTCCGAACGGGCGCCGATCTGGGGGACATAGCCCCCATCCGGCGGAAAGAGGGGTGTGGTGAAGGTCCGGAAGCCCTTCTCTCCTGCCAGGCTGTCCAGGGCTTCAAGAGGGGTGGACTTCACAAACTCGGAAAGGGCGGTGTAGAGGCTTTCCCGGGTGGTGGAAGAGGGCTCCACGGCCACCGCAATGGCATACACCGCCACGCTGTCTTTCCCGCGGGGTTCGGCTCTGAACAGGGCATAACCCGGCGGGAAGGCCAGGGGTCCCACCATCTCACCCGGCCGGGCCAGGAGTTTTTCTTTCAGCGTGTCCGGAAGGGGGAGGGCGTCCCGGGCAAACACACCCATCAGGCCGTTCCGCTCTTTGAGCTGGGGCACTTCGGCGTAATACCGGGCCACCTCGCCAAAATCCCGCCCCTCCTTGAGCTCATCCAGAGCGGCCTGGATCTTCTCCCACGCCAGGGCGGAATCTTCGGGTGAGGGGGTGAAGGGGGCCTCCACAAGAAGCAGGCGGACCCGCTTTTTCTCCCGATAGCGTTCCCGGTTGCGGGTGTAATAGGCCTGGAGGTCTTCGTCGGTGTAGGAGACGGCCGAATCCGGCATCCGGTCATACACAAACCGGAACACCGACGCCTGCATCAGGGTGTTTTCCATCACCGCCCGGAACCGGAGCTCCTGGGGTCCATAACTCACGGCGGTGGCGAAATCCGTCCAGGTGATCTGCTGGGGAATCTCCTCCCGGAGGCGCATCTCGTAGTTCACGAAGAAGGGAGCGGCCTGCGGGTTCTGGAGGAGGGAGAGATAGGCCTGGTAATTGAAGCCGGTGGAATCCCAGAAGGTTGAGTCCTGCTGGATCTCCGGTGGGGGAATCCGGCGGATAAGTTCCAGCACGGTGGGATCGGACAGGGCCAGGCCCCGCTCCCGAACGAGTTTCTGGAGACGAACCCGGGTGAGCAGATCGGTCCACACCCCTTCGGCGATCCGGATCCGGTCGGCCGGTGTCACGTCCCGACCCCACGCCTTGGCCGAATCTTCAATGGCCTGCTGGAGCATCCGGGTGTAGATCTCATAGGTCACGGGTTCCCCCTCCACCTCCGCCACGATCCCCTGTTCATAGGGCTTGCCTCCCACGTTCAGCCGGAAGATGTCTGCGCCCAGTTCAAAGAGAATCCAGGCGACAAATCCCGCCATCACCACCCACAGGAAGGTTTTGGTCTGTTTGCGAAACCATCGCATCGTCATGCCCGTTTCCTCCTCCTTCTGCGCACAGGTTTGGGCGTTTCAGCCATCAGGTAGCGGTCAAACCACCCCTTGATTTCCTGCAGACGTTTTTCCCGGTTCAGGGGTCGTCCGGACCGGGAGAGTTCGTGGGATTCTCCCTCAAACCGGATGTAGCGGACGGTTTTTCCGAGCACCTTGAGGGCGACGAAAAGCTGGTCGGCCTGTTCCACCGGACAGCGGTAGTCCTCCTCGGAATGGATGATGAGGAGAGGCGTTTCCATCTGGGGGGCATAGGCGATGGGGGAGCGTTTCCAGAACTCCTCCAGGTTGTCCCAGGGAAGGCTTCCGACTTCCACCTTCGCGAAAAGCCAGCCGATGTCGGAGGTCCCCCAGAAGGAAAGGAAGTTGGAGATGCTCCGCTGGGTCACGGCCGCCTTGAACCGGTGGGTGTGGCCCACGATCCAGTTGGTCATGAACCCGCCATAGGAGCCTCCCGTCACCCCCAGACGGTCCGCATCCAGGTTTTTGTAGCGTTTGAGGGCGGCGTCCACGAATTCCATGAGGTCCTGATAGTCCCGCTCTCCGTAGTGCCGGGTGACCGCTCTGGCATAGTCCATCCCGAAACCGGCCGAACCCCGGGGATTGGTGAAGAGCACCGCATAGCCGTGGTGGGCCAGGAAGTGAAACTCAAAGATGAAGCTGTAACCATAGGTGGTGCGGGGTCCGCCGTGAATCTCAAGAATCGCCGGGATTTTTGAGGGTTTGCGGCCTTTGGGGAAGAGGACGAACCCGGTGATCTCCTGCCCATCGGATGCCTTGAAGGTGAACGCCTCCGGTTCGTGAAAGCCGAACTTCTGGACCACCTCGTCGTTGTAGTGGGTGAGCTGGATGGCCCGGGTTTTTCCGGGGGTGTAGAGATACACCTCGGTGGGGTGGGTGAAGTCCATCTGAGAAAGGAGAAGCCGGTCCCCGGACAGGGCAAGGCCCTCGATGGAGGCCCGGGGGGCATAGAGTTTCTGGAGGCTCCTGCTGTCGAGATCCAGGGCATACAGGGCGGAGGCCACCCCGTCCTGGATCACCATGAAGAAGCGTCGGTTTTTCCGATCCAGCACCACCTTGTGCCCGGCACCGCCCCGAACGTCGCTGTTCAAAGTGTTGCCGATGCTCCGGTCCAGGCCCTCCATCAGGTCCCGGGCCTCGCCCTTCGGATCCAGGAACCACAGGTGGGTGGGGGCGGCGAATTCGGCGCCTTCCAGCCGGGGGCTTCCGGCAAACACGATCCCGTCCTCCAGCCACCAGACCCGATCGATGTGTCCGTTCCAGTGGAGGACCTTGACGGGTTTGCGCCGTCCGCGCACCGAAAGGCGATACAGGTGGGTCACCCAGTCAATCATACCCGCATCGCCGTCCAGGTTACCCACCAGAAGGAGGTAGTTGCCGTCGGGACTGAAGGTGAGGGAGAAGAGGCTTCCGGGATAGGAAGACGTGAAGCGCCGGACGGCTTTCCGGGTCTCGAGATCCAGGATCACCACGTCCACTTCCTGGTCGTGGAGATAACCCCGGGTGTCCAGTTTGTGAAACAAGGTGTGGATCTCTTTGAAGGTGGGCCGGGGCTTTTTATCATTTTCCTTTCGCGGTTTCCGACCCACCAGAAGGGCCAGGGTTTTCCCGTCCGGACTGAAGGCGTGATCCATGATGCCACCTTCAGGCTCATACACCTTCTCCCGTTCTCCCGCCCGGTCCGGGGCGATGCGGTAGAGCACCGGGGGTTTGTTCTCCCCGTCTCTGGAGGAGAGAAAATACACCCATCTCCCTTCCGGATCCACAAAGGGGGCGAAGTCCCGGAAGGGACCGTCGGGCTGGGTGAGGGGACGGGTGGTGCGGTCCGTGAGATCCAGGAGTTCCAGGTGGGAGGGGTACCGGTTGTTCTCAAAGTCCAGGCGGGAGAGGGGGAACACCGCCCACCGCCCGCCGGGATCCGCCGCCACACCGCCCACCAGGCGGAAGGATGCAAGATCCCGAATCTGCACACGTCTTAAAGGCATGAAACGACCTCCTGTTATGTTTCGTCCGGGGAAATTTCTTTCGCAATGGAAAACACGTAGGTCTGCACCACGGGCCGGGCCAGGGCCTTCACCGTGTCTGTGGGCAGAACCTGGGAAATCTCCGCCACGTTTCCGGAGCGGAGAAGAACCCGGATGGGACTTTCCTCTTCGGGAGTATAATAGCGATAACCCACCTCAAACGCCCGTTTTTCCACAAGGTAATACCGGGGATCCAGGCCCCGCTGCTCCAGCGTGCGGGACAGAGCAAGAATCTCTCCGGGTGTGGGGTTTTCCAGGGTTCGGGGCAGACGCCGGCGGAGATACCGCCAGGCGAGATCGGCGAGCACCGGATCATCCGAACCCGACCACATCTTGATGCTCACGTCCACATCCGAATCGTCAATCATCACAAAGGCATCCAGAACGTCGGGATGAACCGGTTTCCCGGGATGGGCGTCCCACGCGTCAAGAAAGGCCTGAAAGGCGGGGGTCAGGGGAACGGGAAAACCTTCGGCCCGGAGATCCCGAACCCGGCGGAACATGGCCTCAATCAGCCCCTGGGCCGCCAGATTGGTTCGGTGATAATACACCGCCCAGTACATCAAATACCGGGCCATGAGATAACTTTCCACCGCCGTGGCCCCTTTCTCTTCCACCGCCAGGACTTCCCGGCCCCGTTCCGTGGCGGTGGTGAGGGTCTGGAGGATGCGGGCAATGTCCACCAGGCCGTGGGTCAGGCCGCAGAAAAAGGAATCCCGCCGGAGATAGTCCAGGCGGTCCACATCCAGCTGTCCGTCCAGAAGCTCATGAAAGAAGGGACGATCCGTTTCCCCCTTCAGAAACGCGAGGGCGCGATCGGTGAGGGTGTCGCCCACCACCGGGCGGACCATGCGGTCCATCAGGGCATAGGTGAGCTCCTCATGGGGGAGATCCACCAGGGTGTGTTCCAGGGAATGGGACAGGGGACCGTGGCCAAGATCGTGAACCAGGGCGGCAAGACGGAGGGCGTCCGCCTCTTCCCCGGAGATGGACACCCCTTTGTCCCGGAGCGTGTGGAGGGCCCGTCCGGCCAGATAGAAGGCGCCCAGCGCGTGCTGGAACCGGCTGTGATCCGCCCCGGGATACACCAGGGCCGCCGTGCCCAGCTGCTTGATTCTCCGAAACCGCTGGAAGAACGACTCCTCCACCACGGAGAGGAAGGGCTCCTCCAGAATGATGAAGTCCTCATACAGCGGATCGCGGATGTATTTACGTCGCATGAACAAGCTCCAGTATGGTGTGCCGGGGAGGGCGCTCCCCGGTGGCAAAGGACAGAATGCTCTCCACCACCGCCTGAAACATCCGGCGGCGGGTGGTCACCGTGGCACTTCCCAGGTGAGGAAGGAGGACGGTTCGGGGGTGGGACCGGAGGCGTTCGGGAACGAAGGGCTCCCGGGCATACACATCCAGCCCCACGCCGGCGAGGTGTCCTTCTTCGAGAAGGTCCATCAGGGCCTCCTCATCCACCACCGCGCCCCGGGCGGTGTTCACCAGGATGCTCCCGGGTTTCATGCGCATCAGGCGCTCCCGGGACAGAAGCCCCCGGGTTTCCGATGTGAGGGGAACGTGAACCGAGACGATGTCGCTCTCCTCAAGGAGCGTATCCAGGTCCACGAATCGCGCGCCGGTTTCCTTCTCAAAATGGGGTTTGGGAGTGCGAGCGGTGTAGAGGATGGAGAGGCCGAAGCCCACCGCCCGGCGCCCCACCGCCTGACCGATGCGCCCGGCGCCCACGATCCCCAGCGTTTTGCCCGCAAGCTCCATGCCCAGGAAGGCCCCCACCTGCCAGCCCTTCCAGGCTCCGGACCGTACGAAACGGTCCGCCTCCACCACCCGCCGGGTCGTGGCCAGAATCAAAGCCCAGGTGAGGTCAGCGGTGGCATCCGTCAGCACATCCGGTGTGTGGGTGGCCCAGATCCCCCGTTCCCGGAGGGCAGAAAGATCCAGGTGATCGTATCCCACCGAATAGGTGGCCACAAGCTGGAGGCGGGGAGCGTGGTTCAGAACTTCCCCGTCAATCCGGTCGGTGAGGGTGCACACGAGAATGTCCACGTCCCGGAGGCTGGAAAGAAGTTTTTCGCGGGGAAGAGGGGCATCCTGCTGTTCCATGCGGACGGACAGTTTCTCCCGTACGGGAGTCAGGAGATCCTCAAAGGGGAACGCCCGGGTGAAATACACCACCATCATGAGACTAATTGTACGGGAGATGAAAAGTAGCATCAAACGGAAGGAGGCCGTAAAAAAGGAGAAATTTCATGGTGATTCATCAATCTATTCCACCCTCAGGAGCTCCAGAAATAACTCATAAAGATCCTCATCACGATGATTGTATCGATACTCCAGTTCTTTCAAATAATACGGAAACCACCGAGATGATAACCCATGAAACTGCATCAGCCGTTCCTTCGCATAACTCCAGAAACCCTCAATCCCGTTGATATACACCTTCCCGTTCTTAAAACGCTTCCCATGGTCGATTCGCTCATGACGAAATCCGTACATCACCAGGCTGTCATAGCCTTTGAACTGATCCGTGTACACCAGACTTCCCCTTTTCACCTTCCGAATCGCCTCCCTTAACAACGTTTCTGCCTTCACATCCTTCACCACCTCCACTTTCACCTTCCCACCACGCTCCAGAATCCCAAACACCGGAATCTTCCCTTCCGCCCCCCTCCCTCTCTTGCCCTTCCTCCGACCTCCAAAGTAACTCTCATCCATCTCAATCTCCCCCCACAAAAGATCGTCTTTCGTCGCCTCTTCCACAATCTTCTTGCGAAAAAGCATGTACAAACGCCTCACCGTGTTGTACGCAAGCCCCAACTCTTTCGACGCACGCAAGACAGGAATCTCCAGCTCAAACATTTTCAACGCCAGCAAAAACTGGCCATATTTCACACCGGATCGCTCCAGCACACTCCCCTTCCTCACCCCCCATTCCCGCTTACATCCATAGCACTTATACGATTTCCTCCGCGCACGCTTCACCTTGTCGCTCCCGCAGTACGGACACGTGCGAAACGTCTTGAGAATTCCTTTCTCCCGTAAAAACGCTTCCGCCTTCTTTTCGTCCGATGCAATCTTGCTTAATTGAACCAGGTCCATCGTTTCCCTCTTCTGTTGCCTTTTAGTATACACTAATGGACCCGTTTAATCAATCACCAATTTCATTTTGGCACGGGCACGGGGTCGCCGGCCTCAGGATGGTTTGTGCCTTGGCCGTCCTGTGAGGGAGAGCGTCCGTCCCTCCACCCTTCCTTGCGGGGTCCCCGGGGATACCGTATCATAAAGGAAAATCCGAACGAAGTGGAGCGTTGCAGCCGATGAACCTTGAACGTCTGCCTCTTCCGGCACGGGATGAAATCTGGCGGGTGGAGGGAGAGGAGGTGCTGGTGGAATCCTGCCAGGTCAATGAACTCTGGCTTGCCCGGACCGCGCTGGTCCCGGCCGCCCTGGAAGGTAAAGGGTTCTGGGAGCGCCTTCACCCGGAAGATCGGGAGTCTCTTCGGCGACTTCTGAGGAGTGGTCGGGGGGAAGCTTTTCTTCGCCTGCAGGACAGGGAAGGGCGGTGGATTCCGGGGCGGGTGTATGTTGCGGCCCGGAAGAAAGGGGACGGGACGTTCCGGGTCCTGTCGCTCCACGCCTTTGAAAGTCCGGAAGACATCGAACAGTTTCTCGAATCGCCTTTCCGCACCGATCCCCTCACGGGTGCGCTGAACCGGGGGACCTTTCTGGAAGTGCTGGAAGGTTATCTTGCCCATGAGCCGGAATTCCTGCCCATCCTGGTGATGGACATCCATCGGTTCCATGAAATCAACGCATCGCTGGGTGTGGAGGTGGGTGATCAGGTCCTCCGGGGCGTGGTGGAGCGTCTGCGGGATGTCGCGCCGGACCAGGCACCCGTGGGGCGTCTGGGGCCCGACGAGTTCGGGATTGTGCTCACAGGGGTTCCCCATCTTCCGGCTCTCCTGAAAACGCTGGACGAACTGGATCGGGCTTTTGACCGCCCCCTGCCGGGGGACGAACCCGTCTATGTTTCCCTTCATATGGGGGTGAGCATCGCGCCCTTTGACGGAGAGGATGCCCACAATCTGGTTCGCCGGGCAGAGCTGGCGCTCGCCAGCATCAAACCCATGAGAGAAAAGGGAGTGGCCTTTTATTCCCGGCGGATGGAAAAAAACCTTCTGGAAGATGCTTCTCTGCGGAGTTTTCTGGTGGAAGCTGTCCACAACGAGACCCTGGACGTCCATTATCAGCCGATTTTCGACCTTGCCACACAGAAGGTGGTGGGTCTGGAGGCCCTTCTCCGGTGGCACCATCCGTATGTGGGCAATGTCCCTCCGGATCGGTTCATTCCCCTTGCGGAAAAACTCGGGCTGATGAGCGCCATCACCCGGTTTGTGATCCGAAGGAGCTTTGAAGATCTCCGGAAGATGGATCGGGATCTGTGGGTGAGCGTGAACTTTTCCCCCTCACAGTTTCACAGCCGTCAGGTTCTTTCGCTGGTGGAGGCCACCCTGGACAGCACCGGGGCGGACCCCCGGAGGCTGGTGGTGGAGATCACGGAGGCCACCGCCATGCGGGATCCCCTGCAGACCCAGAGCGTGTTCAGGGGATTCAAAGAAAAGGGGATCCGCATTGCGCTGGACGACTTTGGAACCGGGTATTCCTCCATGAGCCATCTCATCGATTTTGATCTCGACAAGATCAAGCTGGACCGAACGTTTGTAACCAACCTTCCCGAGAACCCGAAGGCCTTTTATGTGGCCCGGACCATTATCCAGCTCACCCACAGCCTGGAAGCCACCGCCGTGGCGGAAGGGATCGAGACAGAGGACCAGCTGAACCTTCTCCGGGAGTGGGGGTGTGACGAGGGGCAGGGGTTCCTGATGGGCCGTCCCATGCCTCTGGATGAACTGCAGGCGTTCCTGCGTGCCCATTGAGGACCCCCGGATCTTGACATCTCTTCCCGCACCGTCTATAATATGGGGGCTTACCGAAGCCGATCTTTATCAACTGAGGGTAAGCGTGGGTGAGGTATCGGTGATTGAGACAGGATTTCCCTATGGAGGGTTTGATCCTGGCTCAGGGCTAACGCTGGCAGCGTGCCTTAGCCATGCAAGTCGAGCGGGGGTTGTTCTCCTAGTGGGAGCAACCTTAGCGGCGGACGGCGGAGTAACACGTGACCAACCTGCCCCCCGGAGGGGGACAACCCTGGGAAACTGGGGCTAATCCCCCATACAGCCTCTGTGGGGCATCCCATGGAGGTGAAAGGGGGCCTCTGCGAAGCAAGCTCCCGCCGGGGGAGGGGGTCGCGGCCCATCAGGTAGTTGGTGGGGTAATGGCCCACCAAGCCGATGACGGGTAGCCGGCGTGAGAGCGCGGCCGGCCCGAGGGGCACTGAGACACGGGCCCCACTCCTACGGGAGGCAGCAGGCTGGAAATTTGGGCAATGGGGGAAACCCTGACCCAGCGACGCTGCGTGGGGGAAGAAGCCCTTCGGGGTGTAAACCCCTGTCAGGGAGGACGAAGGGAGGCAGGGCGAACAGTCCTGTCTCTTGACGGTACTCCCAGAGGAAGCCCCGGCTAACCCCGTGCCAGCAGCCGCGGTAATACGGGGGGGGCGAGCGTTGCCCGGAATCACTGGGCTTAAAGGGGGCGTAGGCGGCCGGGTGTGTCGGGTGTGTAATCCACCGGCTCAACCGGTGGGCTGCATCCGAAACTGCCCGGCTAGAGGGCGTCAGAGGGGACCGGAACGCCCGGTGTAGCGGTGAAATGCGTGGATATCGGGCGGAACGCCGGTGGGGAAGCCGGGTCCCTGGGGCGCGCCTGACGCTGAGGCCCGAAAGCCAGGGGAGCGAAGGGGATTAGATACCCCCGTAGTCCTGGCCGTAAACGATGCCCACTAGGTGTGGGGGAGAGAAGTCTCCTCCGTGCCGAAGGGAAACCGATAAGTGGGCCGCCTGGGGAGTACGCCCGCAAGGGTGAAACTCAAAGGAATTGGCGGGGGCCCGCACAAGCGGCGGAGCGCGTGGTTTAATTCGATGCTAACCGAAGAACCTTACCCGGGCTTGACATGCCGGTGGTACCCTGCCTGAAAGGGTGGGGGACCCCTTTGGGGAGCCGGCACAGGTGCTGCACGGCTGTCGTCAGCTCGTGCCGTGAGGTGTTGGGTTAAGTCCCGCAACGAGCGCAACCCCTGCCCTTAGTTGCCACGGCGGCTATAGGCCGGCTGGGCACACTAAGGGGACTGCCGGCGATGAGCCGGAGGAAGGTGGGGATGACGTCAAGTCCGTGTGGCCTTTATGCCCGGGGCTACACACGCGCTACAATGGGTGGTACAGAGGGAAGCGACCCTGTGAGGGGGAGCGGATCCCTAAAGCCACCCCCAGTTCGGATCGCAGGCTGCAACTCGCCTGCGTGAAGCCGGAGTCGCTAGTAATCGCCGATCAGCAAAGCGGCGGTGAATACGTTCCCGGGCCTTGCACACACCGCCCGTCACGCCATGGGAGCCGGCTTCACCCGAAGACGGCCCGCCCAACCCGCAAGGGAGGGAGGTCGTTGAGGGTGGGGTCGGTGACTGGGGCGAAGTCGTAACAAGGTAGCCGTACGGGAACGTGCGGCTGGATCACCTCCTTTACAGAGAAACTCCCCTCCTCACCTGCGCTTACCCTCAGTTGATCTTTTTTCTTTTCTGGTCTTTGTAACCGGGTTCCCGACACGGGTTATACCTGTTTGTCGGGGTCCCCACGCAAAAATCTGGGATTTTTGCGTGGGGTGATACAAGCGGGGACGTAGTTCAGCCCGGTTAGAACGCCGGCCTGTCACGCCGGAGGTCGCGGGTTCAAATCCCGTCGTCCCCGCGTTTTTCTTTTTGACCCTACCCTCCCTGTGACAGGATTCCGGCATTCCCATGACCTTCCTGCCCATAAGGTTCCCGTACGTTCTGGTTAGGGCAGTGCGGATCGGGATGGTTCCGCTGCTTCCGGAGGGATCAGGCCCCGCCCCCGGCCTTCCTCTTACGAATGCATGTCAGACCGGGGTTGTACGCCGTTGTTCCGACAGGGGAGGGGAAAAGAGGGCACACGAGATTTGAGCGGAAGAGCCCTTTGGCTATCCTGATCTTTGCGGACGGAACGGGCTCTAACTCGCCCGCCCCAGACACCACCTCCACAGCACGCAGGTTTCGCACCGGGGGCGGGGGCGGCAGGACGTCTGGGCATGGATGACAAACTGGGCGTGGAAATCCTGATAGATCGCCACATCCCGCGGAATCTGCGCCTCCACCCATGCCCGCAGTTCATCGTATCTCATCTTCAGAAATCGCCCCTCGCCATACAGCCGGGCAAGGATGCGCCGGGTGTAGGCATCGATCACAAAGATGGGACGATGGAAGGCATAAAGGAGAATGCTGTCCGCCGTCTCCGGACCGATCCCTTTCACATCCAGGAGAGCCTGTCGCGCCTCCTGAAGGGAACGTTTGGGGAGTTCGGGGAAAAGCCGGGCCAGGGCTTTCAGCGCTCCAGCCTTCCGGGCCCCGCTTCCCAGGGGACGGAGCAGGACCGCAAGCTCCTTCTCCGGGATGGCCAGGATTTCGTGGGGATTTTTCAGGAAGGGGTGGGTTTGAAGGAGACGGGCCACCCGTTTCCACTGGATGTTCTGGACCAGGATGGCCCCCGCCGCGATTTCAAACGGCGCTTCTCCCGGCCACCAGAACCGGTGACCATAGCGCTGAAACAATCGGAGATAGAGAAGGGGCAGGGGGAGCATCACCCTTCCCGGAGGGCGTCCACCACCTCCATCCGGGATGCCCGGAGGGCCGGATAGAAGGAAGCCAGAAACGCCACACCCAGAGCCACCACCCAGCTCGTGAGAATGTCCTGCAGGGAGAACCGGATGAACAGGTGCTCGATGAAATACACATCGGGAGGCAGGCGATACACCTGAAAGGTGTTCTGCACCCACGCCACCGCCAGGCTCAACCCGGTCCCCAGCAGAATCCCCGCTCCTCCCAGGGCAAGGCCCACCAGCACGAACACCCGCAGGATGGTCCGGGGTTCCACCCCCAGCGTGAGAAGCACCGCGATTTCCCGGGTGCGTTGCATCACGAGAAGCATCAGGGTGGACAGCATGGTGAAGGACGCCACCAGGGTCACCAGGGAAAGGATCAGGAACATGGCGATCTTCTCGAGTTTCAGAGCGGAAAACAGGGTTCGGTTCCACTCCTGCCAGGTGGTGATGCGGAAGGGATAGGGAATTTTCTCTCGGAGGGCTTCCGCCACCCGGTTGGCTTCCATGGGATCCTGAAGGGCGATCTCCACCCCGTGAACCCGGTTGCCCAGGCCCAGAAGACGCTGGAGGGTCGCAAGGTCGGCCAGGGCCAGGGTGCTGTTCAGGTCATAGAGCCCTGCGTCAAAAATCCCCACCACCTTCAGGGGAACCCGGCGAAACACCCGGCCGATGGGGGTGGCGAGGTTGCCTTCCAGCGCATAGAGGATCACGGTGTCCCCTGCGCCCACGTGGAGGTTGGAGGCCAGAACGCTTCCAAGGACGAGGCCCTTCTCTGGACGGAAGGACCCTTCCACCGTGAAGTGTTCAAAAAAGTCCCGGTGGATCATCTGCCCGGCGTCCACGCCCTTGACGATGAGTCCTTCCGTGGCGTTGTCGTGGCGGGCCAGCGCCCGGAGGATCACGAAAGGACCAAAGGCCCGGATGCCCGGGGTGGTCTGGATGGCGGCCAGAAGGGTGCTTTCGGGCGTGAAGGGCTCCTGGAAGAAGCGATCCACGGTGATGTGGGGCTGTGCCCCCAGGATCCGGCTTCGCACCTCGGCCTGAAACCCCTCCATGATGCCGTTCACGAGAAGGAGGGAGGCCACCCCCACCGTGATGCCGGTGAGGGCAAAGGCCCCCAGAAAGGCCACAAGCCCCCGGCGGGCGAGGCGAAGATAGTGTCCGAGGAGAAACCGTTCCAGCGGGGCGATCATTCCGGAAGGGTGAGGAGGGTGAGGCGGTCGTTGGTGTAGATGCACATCTCCGCGGCGATGAGGAGGGATCGCTCCACGATGTCCCGGGCGGAAAGATCGGTGTTGCGATACAGGGCTTTGGCCGCTGCCTGGGCATAGGGTCCCCCGGAGCCGATGGCCACGATGGGTTCTTCCGGCTCCAGCACGTCCCCACCCCCCGTGACGAGAAACATCCGTTCCGGGTTGAGGAGGATCAGGAAGGCCTCCAGCCGACGGAGGATGCGGTCCGAGCGCCACTGCTTGGCAAACTCAACCACCGCCTTTTCCAGGTTCTGGGTGCGCTCCAGAATGCGTTCAAAGTGGTCAAACAGGGTCAGGGCGTCCGCCACCGCCCCGGCAAATCCGGCGAGAACTTTGCCTCTGGCGAGTTTGCGCACCTTCCGGGCGGTGTGCTTCACAATCATGTCGTCATAGGTGACCTGTCCGTCTGCCCCGATGGCGGCCTGTCCGTCCCGGATCACCGCAAGCACCGTCGTTCCGTGCATGGCCATCCTCCTGTGATGCTGGGGATTATATAGCCCCCCCTGCGGTATTTCAGGCGCCCCCTTGACATCCCCTCCCCCAGGGTCTATCATAAAGACCGACCGGTCGGTTCACACGGCAGGAGGGTATCATGCGAGATCCTGAAACCACCCGGCAGAAGATTCTGGACGAGGCGTATCGGCTGTTTCTTCGGCACGGTTATCACGGAGCCAGCATGTCTCGACTGGTGGAGGCCACGGGTCTCTCCAAAGGGGCCATCTATCACCACTTCCGCTCCAAAGAGGAGATCTTTGTGGAGGTGCTCACCTCCCGGGTCCGGGAACTGATCGCGGAACTCAGAAACGTGCAGGACGGAGATCCCCGGGAAACTGCCCGGAAACGGTTTCACACCCTGGCCCACCGGTTCTTCACCCACCGGGAGGATATCCATCTCTTTGCCATCCACAGCCAGAATCTCCCCACCGCCCTCATCCAGGATGTGATCCGGGCCCTGAAGCCCCTGTTTGAAGACATGCTCAACCTCCTTTCAGAACCCCTGGCCGAACTGTATACCCGGAAGGAAGCCCGGCTTTTTGCCATTTTCGCCATCGGGGCCCTGCGGTTTTCCTTCATGCCCCACAACGCCAGGGAACTCCCCGAGCATTTTGAAACCTACTGGAAAACCTTTGAAAAATTTCTGGGAGGGATCCTATGATGTGGCTCCTGCTCTTTGCCCAGATGCAGCTTTCAGAGGCCGGGGCCGTGGAGATGGCCCTCGCGAACCATCCCCTGCTGGAGGTTTCCCATCTTCAGGTGGTCTCCAGCAAGGAAGATCGGTTCAAGGCCTGGAGCCGACACCTCCCCTTCGTGTCTCTCAACGGCCAGTTTCGCCACTCCAACTTCGAACTCACCATCACCCAGCCTGTGATCGTTGGTTTTGACCCCCAGACCGGCCAGCTCATCTATCGGGAGCAGCAGATCACCTTCGGCTATAAGGACAACTACAACCTCACCCTCCAGACCTCCCTCCTCCTCACCGGTTTCGGGAAGTCCCTGTATGCCGCCTGGATGATGGACAAACTGGTGAAGGCCCAGGAGGCTCGATCCCGCGCGGATACGGTGCGCCTGGCGGTGAACGTGCGCCAGGCCTATCAGGGCGCCCTTCTCGCCCGGGAGAATCTCGCCCTGGCCGAGGAGATGCTCCGGATCCAGCACCTCCACCTGGAGGATGCCCGAAAGCGCTATCAGGCCGGCCTGATCGGCGAAGGGGAGCTCCTTCGGGCGGAGCTGGCGGTGCGCAACGCGGAGGTGGAACGAGATCAGGCCAAAGCCCAGTATACCCAGGCCCTGGCGGCCCTCAGGGGGGTGCTGGCCCTGCCGGATACGGTGGAAATCGAACTTGTCGACTCTCTGAAGCCCTATCCTTATCCCGAAGACCCGGACAGCCTCCTGACCCTTCTCGATGCGCGTCCAGATTTTCGGGCCATGGAACATCAGATCCAGGCGATGGAGGATCAGCGGAAGATGCACCGGGCCCGGTATTTGCCCACCCTTTCGGCCTTTGCCTTTGCAACCTATCAGAAACCCTATGGCTTTGAGAACAAGTGGGGGGATCAGGAAGGCTATGGCCTTCAGCTCTCCTGGAGTCTGTTTGAAGGGGGAGGCATCCTCTCCGATTACCGGAAGGCCCGGATTCAGCGGGATATCCTGAGGAAAACCCTGCACTTTCAGAAGGTTCAGGCACGGAACGCCTTTCAGGGAGCCTATGAGAAGGTGAAGACGGCGTGGGAAGCCCTGAAACAACGGGAGGAGATGGTGAACTCGTCCCAAAGAATGCTGGAACTCACCCGGGAAGCCTATGAGAACGGCCTTCTCCGGGAGGTGGACTTTCAGGATGTGGCCCTGGCCTATCGCCAGGCGCAATTTGGTTATCTTGCCAGCATTGTCCAGTTCAATCTGGCCGTGCTGGACCTGGAGATGCTCGTGAAAGGAGGTGGAGCCCCATGAACCGGAACCTCGTTCGGACCGGGTTGATCATCGCCTTCCTTGGCGTGGTGGTTTCCTGCCGACCCTCAGGCCGGGACGAGGAGAAGGCCGAAGGACAGGCGCTCCGTGCGGCGGTGGTGAAGGTGGCCCGGGTGGACTCGGGGGAGGTGATCCGGCGGGTGACCTTCACCGGAACGGTGGTGGGAAGCCGCCAGGCCACCCTGATTCCGGAAGTGGCGGGGAAAATCCTGGAATTTCGCGCGGATGAAGGGGCACGGGTGCGCAAAGGGGACACGCTGGCGCTGCTGGACCGATCCCTTCCCGGCATGACGTATGAACCCTATCCGTTGCTGGCTCCCCTGTCCGGACGGGTGCACTGGGAGGTGCTCACCCCCGGCGAACCGGTGGGACCCCAGCGGCCGGTGGGTGTGATCGTGGGGGAACCTCTGGAAGTGCACTTCCGGGTGCCCGCAAGTGCCCAGGTCCGGGTGGGTGATCCTCTGGAGGTGACGGCCAAGGGCACGCGCCTTTCCGGACGGGTGGTCTGGGTGTCCAGTGTGGTGGATCCCCGGACCCAGACCCGGCTGGTCCGCGGCCGGGTGGAGGGGAGTCTGGACCTTTCTCCCGGTGCGGTGGTGAAGGTCCGGGCCGTTGTGGCCCGCGAAATGGGGTTGCGTGTGCCCCGGCAGGCCCTGCTCTATTCCCCCACCCCGTATGTGGTCCGGGTGCTGGAAGGAATGGCCCATCGCCAGCCGGTGGACCTGGTCCTTCTGGGCGATCGGTTTGCCCTGATCGCGGATGGCCTCCAGGAAGGTGACACGGTGGTTGTGGTGGGTCAGCGGGTGGTGGAAGAGGGTCAGCCGGTTCAGGTGGAGGCTTCGCCATGACCCGGTTTGCGGTGGAACGCCCCATCACCACGGTGGTGATGTTCGTGATCCTTCTGGCGCTGGGGGTTCTGGGGCTTTTGCGCCTGCCGGTGGACCTGTACCCCAAAATCTCCCTCCCCACAGCCACGGCCATCTTCTTCTATCCCGGAGCCGGTCCGGAGGAGATTGAGCAGAAGGTGATCAAGATTGCGGAAGACGCCATCGCCTCCGTGGCCGGGGTGAAGGAAATCCGCTCGGTGGCCTATGAGGGGATCGGGGCGGTGATCGTGACCTTTGACTATGGTACGGACATCGACAACGGGGTGAACGATCTGCGGGCCAGTCTGGACATCGTCCGCCGCCTGTTCCCTTCGGATATGGACCCGCCCACCATCTTCAAGTTTGACATCTCCCAGTTTCCCATTCTGGCCATCACCGCCACCACATCCGATCCCACCCTGAACCTCCGGGAGATCTATGAGCGGGAGCTGGCCGATGAGTTCAAAGCCATCCCCGGCGTGGGAGAGATCCAGTTCTGGGGAGGGGGACGAACACGCCAGATCAACGTGGAAATTCCTTTGGAGAACCTGGAACAGCACAACCTGAGCCTCCAGGAGATCGTGGGGGCGCTGAAGGCGGCCAATCTCAGCCTTCCTGCGGGCGAACTCTCCCGGGACGGGGTGAAATACCTCATCCGGGTTCCGGCCGACTTTCAGTCGGTGGAGGAAATCGGAGATGTGGTGCTCCGGGGAGGTGTGCGTCTCCGGGACATCGCCCGGATCACGGACGGCTATGCGGACACCAAAACCCTGGTACGGGTGAACGGGGAAAACGCCATCTTTTTTGCCATTTTGAAGCAGTCGGATGCCAACACGCTGGACGTGGCGCGGCGGGTGAAGGCTCTGCTTCCGGAGATCCAGAAACGCTATCCCGGCATCCACTTTGTGGTGGTGAACGACTTTTCCCGGTTTATCGCCTCCTCGGTTCAGAACCTCACCCAGAACGTGTTTTATGGTGCCTTCTTTGTGGTGCTTGTAACGCTCCTTCTCCTGCGCAATTTCACGGGAAGTCTCATCATTACCATGGTCATTCCCGTGTCCCTCATCGCGGGGTTTCTCCTGCTGTGGCTTGAGGGTTCGTCCATCAACCTGATTTCCCTCTCGGCCCTGGCCATTGCGGTGGGCATGGTGGTGGACAACGCCGTGGTGGTGCTGGAAAACATCTTCTTCCACCGCGCGCGGGGCGAGTCCCGGAAGGAGGCTGCCCTGTTTGGAACCCAGGAGGTGGGGGAAGCCATTCTCGCCTCCACCCTGACCACCGTCGCCATCTTTATCCCCATCGTCACGGCCAAAGGGTTCATCGGGGTGTTTTTCCGGGAACTCGCCTATATGGTGAGTTTCACCCTGTTCGTGTCGCTGTTCTCCGCCTATATGCTGGCGCCCGCCCTTGCCCGCCTTTTCCTGAGGCGCCCCCGTCCGGCCACCACCGCCTTCGGCCGCTGGATGGAGCGGTCGTGGGAGGCGCTGGAAAGCGCCCACCGGCGGACCCTGGCCTGGTCGTCCCGGCACAGGTGGGTGGTGTGGGTGCTGGGCCTGGGGCTTTTCGGGGTGAGTGTGGGTCTGTTTGCAACAGGAACGGTGAAAACCGAGTTCATGCCCTCTCAGGATACCGGAGAGTTCCGGGTCCAGCTTCAGCTTCCTCCGGGAACGCCCCTGGAAGTGACGGACTCGGTGGTGCGGATCGTGGAAGGCTGGGTGAAGGAGATTCCGGAACTCCAGCACTATGCGGCCCGGGTGGGACCCACGGAGTCCGGGTTCGGGGTAATCATGGGCTCCGCGGAAGGTTCCCATGTGGGCATGGTGTTTGTGCGGACGGTTCCGGTGGAAAAGCGGTCCCGCCGGATCGAGGAGATCGCCCGGGAAGTGGACCAGCGGGTCAAAAGCCTGCCTGGACTGGAGGCGGGGGGTGCCATGACGGGGAATGTGGGGAACCAGATCCTGTTTGGTTCCGGGAGCCCTATTGAGATCCGGATTTTTGGAGAGGATACCCGAACCACGGACTCCCTGGCCCGCCAGATGGTGGAGGTGCTCCGCTCGGTTCCCGGGGTGCTGAACCCCCAGATCCAGCAGCAGACGCCCCAGCCGGAGTGGCGCGTGGAGCTGGATCGGGACCGCATTGCCCGGCTGGGTCTTGTGCCCGCCTCGGTGGCCATGGAACTCCGGGCGGCCTTTCTGGGCGCGGAAGCCGGAAAGCTCCGGATCCGGGGAGAGGAATATCCCATTGTGGTGCGCCTTGCGAACGATGATCGGGAGCGGGATGACGTCCTTGAGGGTCTCACCGTGCCCAACAACGAGGGTCTGCGGATTCCCCTGGTGGAGGCAGCCCACCTCCGCCCCGCCGCGTCTCCCTCGGGCATTGAGCGCCTGAACCGGTTCCGGGTGGTGCGGGTCACGGCGGATTATGCCGGCCGACCCCTCGGGGAGATCATGAAGGATCTCTTCCGGGTGATGGACAGCCTGAGGGCACCCCAGGGCATCCGGTTTGAACTCGGGGGTTCCTTTGAGCAGCAGCGGGAGGCCTTCGGAGATCTCTCCATCGCCCTGATTCTGGGAATTCTCCTGGTCTATCTCGTGATGGTGGCGCTGTTTGAATCCTTCCTGATGCCCTTCGTGGTGATGTTTGCCGTTCCCTTCGGCATTGCGGGTGTGGGATATCTCTTTGCCCTCACCGGTGTCCCCCTGTCGGTGAACGCCTATCTCGGGATGATCATGCTGGTGGGGATTGTGGTGAACAACGCCATCGTGATGCTGGATTACATCGAACTCCTCCAGCACCGCGGGCGGGATCTCCTCACGTCGGTGGTGGAGGGGGCAAGCCGGCGCCTGCGTCCCATTCTCATGACCGCCTTCACCACCATCGGGGGCCTTCTTCCGCTTGTGATCTTCAGAACCGAGGGCTCGGAAGTGTGGCGGCCTCTGGGGCTTGCGGTGATCAGCGGTCTCATCTTCTCCACCTTCGTGACCCTTGTGTTCGTGCCGGTGGTGTATCTCACCTTTGAAGGAGCCCGCCGGCGCCTTGCCGGAATCTGGAGGCGTGGGGCATGAAACTGCTCTGGATCGTGTTTGACGAAGCCTTTGAAGACCAGGTGCTGGAAGCCCTGAAGAAGGAAGGGGTGGTGCACTTCACGCTCATGCGGGGAGCGATCGGCCAGGGGGCAAACTCCGAACCCCGGTGGGGCACCCACGTGTGGCCGGGTCACAACGATGTTCTCTGGATCTATCTTTCCGACGAGGAGCTTGCCCGGATCACCCCCACCCTTCAGAAGCTCAAAGCGTCCCTGAAGGGCCGGGGGTTCAAGGCCATCGTGTGGGAGGCCCGGGAGGTTTAGGGCAGCCGGAGCACGGGCATCCTGTGCCGTCCTTCGGGGGTGTGAATCACCACCCGATACCCCCCGGACCTGCATCCAGCACGAGGGGGTGGGTCCCCGGTTCCAGACGGAAGGCCCGGGAGACCCGCCCCATGGGGTTCAGAATCCGTGCGGGATAGGACCTCCCGGAACAGTTCTGGATCCACACCCTTCGTTGACGGTTTGCCGGGAGCCAGAGTCAATCTCCTCAGGTGTGCTCCACGATCCGGAAACGCGTTGTCGGCACAGCATGGGTGTGAAGGAAGGCAAAGCCTTGCGTGCGTTGCGTGGATGTGGACTCAGAAGAGAAAGGGATCACGTATCATTGTTCCGGAATAAACCGCCGACCGGTTTCGTCTTCCAGGACGTCGTGTTCGATGAAGGTCAGCACCTCTGAACTTCCGTCATCGTATACGAGAAACACCTTCCGGCCGATCACGAAAAAGGTTCCCCCCTGATTCCCATACCCCCCGGCCGCCATGCCGGGATCGCTTGCCATGGCCGCCCCCTGGAAGGTGAACCGGCCACTTGCGTCAAACGTATACCGCCATTCGGCGGAGGAAGAGAATTCGTTCAGCACATCGGTATAGCCGGATGCGGCCACCCAGGTGGTTCCGGCAAGGCGGGACGCCCCCTGCGGATCGGGCCGGGCAAGCTGGACGCTCCGGGCAATGGCGTCCATTTCCGGCTGGATCACAGAAAAGCTGGACGCTTCACACACCCCCAGAAGAATCACCCCAAAATGAGGCCCTTTGATCACATACACCCGGCCCCGGCTGGATTTTCCCTGAGCCTGTTCCTCAAAATCCCGATAGGCCCGGAGGACCTCTCCCCGGTCCTGCACCGTCCAGTCTCCGGTGAAGCGCACCTGGGGAAAGGCCTGCTGGAGGTCGGCGTCAACCCGGGAAAGGAAAGACGCTCCCCTTTCGGTGCCCCCAAAAGGTTGAAGAAGGACGGTGGCATCGTAGGCAGGGGTTCGCTGAAGCACATAGATCGGCTGGACGTCCTGCTGGATCACACGGGCTTCCCAGTTCGCGGGATAGGTGAGAGTGTAGAGGCCATTGGGTTCCTGGAAGGTCCCTGCCTTCAGGAAACCTGCCAGGACCAGGCCCGCGAAGATGAGAGCGCGATCCATGATCCCCCTCCTGTTGAATGCCCCACGGCGTTGTTTTGCGGGACCGCAGGGACGCCCGTTTTTCAGTTTCCCGTCAAAAACCGGATCCCCAGGGCGTGGGCATCCCCCACCACGCCCAGAGAGAGCCAGGAATAGGCGATTTCGTATCCCCGAATCCGGAATCGCACATGGGCGCCCAGACCCGCCAGGATATCCCCCCCGCTTCCCGTGGAAAAATCCCGGAGCCAGCTCCGGAAAGAAAGTCCCACCCCAAACTGGGGGTGAGGCCACCACAGGGCACCCGCGCCCACCCCGCTCTGGCTGGCCACGCGGAGAAGGAGATGGGCCCGGGTGGTGGGGCGGGAAAACTCCATGCCGAGAAGGGCTTCGGGCGAAAGGGAGAGAGAGCGGGAGAAACGGGAGTAGATTTCTCCCCCCAGGGGTCCCGCATACAGCACGGCGTCCAGAGGAACCGGGGGGAACATCCGGGTTCGAAACCCTCCGCCCACCGCCAGAGCCACGGCGGCATCGGGCCCGATCCCTTCATACAGCACCTGGGGTTCCAGCACCGCCAGAATATCTCGCTCCTGAAAGCGAAAACGATGAAAATACGACCCCGCAAGCCACACAAAGGAATACCGCACAGAGCCCACCAGGGCCCCGCTTGCGTCCCGCTGATCCAGAGAGGGGGTGGTGGAGCCCTGGAGGCTGAACCCGAGATCCCGGGTGTGGAAGCGCACGCGGAGGGCAGGGAGGTTGTCCGGATAGACCACCGTGGAAATCAGGCGCTCCATGGGGGAAGGAAGACGGGTGGACGGATGGAAAATCTCCCAGGGCCCGAAGGGGATCTGGGTGGCCAGAAAGCCAGCGGCGGCAACGATAAACAGTGTCATGGTCTCTCCAGCTGGGGCGGGAGGATTCGAACCTCCACGAAGGGATCCAAAGTCCCTCGTCCTGCCATTAGACGACGCCCCAGCGTCCCATCTATTGTACACAGCCCACACAAAACCGTCAACGGGCGCAGGGGAGGACCTTTCAGGGATAAGGGTGTATAATCCCCTCACACGGAGGGAAAAGATGAGTTCGGTGTGGCGCGTTCGGATGGATGCAGGAGAAAAAGAGGTGGAACTTCCCGAGGACCGGATGCGGGTGGATGCCCTGCTCCGGGCATTGAACCTCCGGCTGGAAGAGTATATCGTCATACGCAACGGTGAGGTGCTCACGGAAAAAGACTGGGTGTCCCGGGAAGATGACGTGGAACTCGTCCGGGTAATTTCGGGAGGATAGCGGTGTTTAAACGTCCCCGCAAACCGCAGGAACTCATGGAACAGCCGGACATCCCGGAAGGCCGGTGGATCAAGTGCCCGGGGTGTAAACATCTCCTCTATCGCACCCAGCTGGAGCGGGCCCTCTGGGTGTGCCCCTTCTGTGGCCTCCACTTCCGGATCCCGGCCGAAACCTATGCCCGGATTCTGCTGGACGAGGATCCCCCGCCGGAAGCCACGGATTTCGGGCTGGTGTCCGTGGATCCCCTGGGTTTTCCGGAATACGGTGAAAAGCTTGCCCGGGCGCAGAAACGCACGGGGCTCCGGGATGCGGCCATGGTGTATGGAGGAAACCTGGGTGGCATCCCGGTCGTCCTGTTCACCACGGATTTTCGGGTGCTGGCTGGCTCCATGGGGAGTGTGATGGGGGAGGTGTTTGTGCGGGCGGCCCGGAAAGCCATTCATGAGCGCAAACCCTTCCTGGCCCTGACCGCTTCCGGTGGAGGCGCCCGGATGCAGGAGGGGATTCTGGCCCTGATGCAGATGGCTAAAACCACCGTGGCCGTGCGGGAACTGAACGAGGCGGGAATCCCCTACATCAACATCCTCACCGATCCCACCATGGGCGGTGTGATGGCTTCCTTTGCCTCCCTGGGGGACCTTCTGATTGCCGAGCCCGGTGCCCTTCTGGGGTTCGCGGGCCCCCGGGTGATCCAGCAAACCATTCGCCAGAAACTTCCCAAAGGCTTTCAGCGGGCGGAGTTCCTGCTGGAGCACGGGATGCTGGACCTGGTGGTCCCCAGACACAAACTGAAAAACACCCTGAAAACGTTGCTGGAACTGGTGTGGAATCATGGCGGAAGTTCGGCTTGAGCAGGTGACCAAACGGTTCGGGGATGTGGTGGCGGTGGATCACGTGACCTTCACTGTCCCCGACGGGTCCTTCACCGTGATTCTGGGTCCTTCCGGCTGCGGGAAAACCACCACCCTCCGGATGATCGCGGGACTGGAGACACCCACCTCCGGCCGGATCTATATCGGTGGAGAGGATGTCACGGACCTCCCCCCGAAAAAACGCGACATCGCCATGGTGTTTCAGAACTACGCCCTCTATCCCCACATGACCGTGTATGACAACATGGCCTTTGGCCTCCGGATGCGGGGGATTCCGAAAGACGAGATTGACCGCAGGGTCAGGGAAGCCGCCCGGATCCTTGGGCTGGAGGGCCTTTTGAACCGCAAGCCCCGGGAGCTTTCCGGTGGGCAGCGCCAGCGGGTGGCGGTGGGACGGGCCATCGTCCGCCATCCCAAGGTGTTTCTCTTTGATGAGCCCCTGTCCAACCTGGACGCCAAGCTCCGTGTCCGGATGCGGGCCGAACTCGCCCGGATTCACCGGGAACTCCGGGCCACGTCCGTGTATGTCACCCACGATCAGGTGGAGGCCATGACCCTGGGGGATCAGATCGTCCTGCTGCGGGATGGAAAGATCCAGCAGGTGGACAGTCCCCTCCGGCTCTATCACCAGCCGAAAAACCTCTTCGTGGCAGGCTTCATCGGCTCTCCATCCATGAACTTTATCCGGGGCAGGGTGGAAAGGGGTCAGTTCGTCCACCCGGATTTCACCCTGGAGATTCCGGAGACCAAGCGTGCGCGGCTTTCGGAAGGAGACGTCATCCTGGGGTTGCGCCCGGAGCATTTTGTCCTGGTGCCGGACGGACCCATTCGGGCAGAGGTGGAGTTTGAGGAAACCCTGGGAAGCGAAATTTTCCTCTATGTGCGGCTTCCGGGTGGTGATTCCCTGGTGGTGCGCATCCCTCCGGAAAACCCGCCGAAGGCGGGCGATGTCGTTTCCCTTCGGCCCGAAATGCATCGGGCCCACTTCTTTGACCCCCAGACAGAGGAAAATCTCACCTATGAAGAAGCCGAAGAAACTGCTCCTCTTTGATCTGGACGGAACCCTGATCCTTTCGGGCGGTGCGGGGAGCCGGGCGATGGACCGGGCCTTTCAGGAGCTTTTTGGGGTGGAACAGGCCGCCCGGCACGTGATTCCGGATGGGAAAACGGATCTTCAGATCCTCCGCGAGATTTACGGGAAGGTGGTGGGACCGGACGCAGACCGGCATCTTCCTGCGCTGCGGGATGCCTATTTGAAGTATCTGGCGGAGGAGGTCCCCCGGTCCCCGGGATACCGGGTCCTTCCCAGAGTTCCGGAGGTCCTCCATGCCCTCCGCGACCGGGAGGATGTGGTGCTGGGACTTGCCACCGGAAACCTGGAAGAAGGCGCGAAAATCAAACTCTCCCGCACGGATCTGTGGCCGCTCTTTGCCGGGGGAGGATTTGGAAGCGATGCGGAAGACCGGGTTCAGATTCTGTGGGCGGCATACTGGAAGCTCAGAGATCAGGGTCCTTTCACCGAGATCTGGATCATCGGCGACACGCCCCGGGACATCTGGGCGGCCCGGCGGGCGGGCTACCGGGTGGCGGTGGTTCCCACCGGCCACTACCCCCTGGAGGAACTTCTTCGCTGGGAGCCCGATGAGGCCGGGGAGGATCTCGAGCAGGTGGTGAACCGGATTCTGGAAGGCGCAGGATCTGAGGCCGAACCTTCCATTCCCGAGGTGTCCCATGAATAAATCCTCCGCTCCGGGTCTTTTCACCCGTCTTCCCCGGAATGTGTGGGTGTTTGTGGGTTACGTGTTGCTTGCGCTGGTGTTTTATGCTCCGCTCCTTCCTTCCGATGTTTCCCCTGTGGCCTATGATCAGCGTTCGGCCGGCTATGCCCTTCGGGACTTTATGATTGAGGGGTGGAGACAGGGGGAGATGCGATGGTGGAATCCCGGGCTGGAGGGAGGAATGCCGACCGTTTCCGGACTTACGTTTGAGCTGTTTTACCCGGATCACCTCCTCTGGCTCCTGACTGACATTGACCAGGCCTTCAAATGGTCCTTTATCCTCCACACTGCACTGGCGGCCTTTCTCCTTTTCTGGGTTCTCCAGCGTATGGGGGTGTCATTCGTTCTTGCTCTGGCGGGGGGAGCGGTGACGGGGTTTGGTTATATCCCCGCCCAGGCCTATGCAGGTCACTTGGCCAAAGGCATTGTCCTCACCTGGCTCCCTCTCATTCTCTACTTCGTTGTGGAGAGTGTGCGCCGGAACTCATGGTGGCGGTCTCTTCTCTGGGGAGGGCTTCTCGGGATGCTCATCGGGGTTCAGCAACTGCAGATGGTCTATTACACCTATCTTGCCGCGGGTCTGGCCTTTCTCATGGCACTGATCCTGTTTGAGTCCCCTTCCCTTCTCTCGTGGGGCTCACGGGCGTTGAAATTCGTGGGTGGAGCCGTTTTCAGCCTTTTTCTGGGGGCAGCCCAGTGGTTCCCCGCGCTGTTTTACATTCGGCAGTTCACCCTTCGTCAATCCATGGGTATAGAGTATGCCAAGTCCTGGAGTGCGGACGTTCAGGATGTGCTTTCCCTCTGGTTCCCCCTTTTCTCGGGGATTTCCATTCCTTCTCCTCATTACTGGGGAAGCAATCCTTTTCGGCATGATGTGGCCTATCTCGGTGTCCTTGGATTTGCGGGAACCCTTGCGGTCGTTTATTTTCTTTGGAAACACTCTCCCCTCTTGAAAAGTGAAAACGGCCGGTGGATGCTTCTCGCGTTTGTCTCCGGTCTTTTCTTCCTCCTCGTCTCCATGGCAGGACGCACGCCTCTGTTTTACCTTCTGTATCATGGGCTCCCAATGTTTTCGAAATTCCGTGCCCATTCCCTGGCCCTCGGGTTTGCCCAGGTGTTTTTTGTCATGGGCGCGTTTCTGGCCCTGGAGATGTTAAAAACCGATGATCGGGCGAAGGGCTGGAAAGGGTGGTGGATCGCAGGGAGCATCCTGCTTGTTCTTGCGGGGATCGGGCTGGCTTCTCCAGGAAGTCTTGCGGGGATCCTGAAAACGCTGTTTCATTTGGCACCCGAAAAAGTCCGGGCCCTTCGCCTGCACATTCCACACCTGTCCCTGGCGCTCGGATGGGTGGGCCTTGCCACGCTCGTTCTGCCGCGGGCGCTTTCTTCCTGGGGCTGGCTTTTCCCCCTGGCCATTTTCGGCGAACTTTTCCTGATCACCCGGCCTTTTCTTCAGCCCGCACCTGCATTGAACAAAGAGATCCAGTCTATCCTTGCCCTAAAACCGTACTTTCCTCAGGAAGATAAGGAGGATCCCCTCCGCATTCTGCCGCTTTTCTATGAAACGGAAGGCTTCAACTGGTTCTATGCCGGTTTTCAAACAGCGGGTGGCGGTTTTCCCTTCGCGTCTCGTTATTATCTCCAGCTCATCGGCGCCCAGGGATTTGTCCTGTCGCCCGCCTCGTTTGGAAATCTGTATCGGAATCCGTATCTTCTCCCGGTGATGGACGTGGACCGGGTGCTCATGCCCATGCTTCCGGACACCGCCACCCTGGCCCGCCAGTATGGGCAACACCCTGCTTTTCCGCTCCTGATGTCCCTCAAGATGTTTCAGGATCAGTTGCTGCAGGAACGCCTGCTGAATGTGGGAAGACAGCCGATGGGCGTGTTTTCTCCACCGGAACCATCCCGCCGGGTGCGGTTTTACCCGGTGGCCGTTCGGCTTCCTGAGCGGGATACCCAGGCGGTGTTTACCCTGGTGCTTGCGGGACGAGGGGTTCTGGACACGCTTTATGTGTCCGCGGACACCGTGCTTTCGCCGCAGGCTTCCGATTCGGGACAGGTGACGGTGGAATCCTACCGTCCCGGCAGGGTGGAGGTCCGGGTTCAGTCCGGTGGAGGATGGGTGTTGCTGGCCGAAAACTACACGGATCAGTGGAAGGTCCGGGTGGATGACGGCCCCTGGGTTCCCGCGTATCGGGCTTTTCATGCCTTCATGGCCTATCCCGTTCCCCCCGGAGATCACCGGGTGACCTTCCAATATATCCCTTCCCGGGAGAAGCAGGGCTTTGCGATCTCGTTGATCACACTGGTTCTGGGGGTTGCGCTGGCAGGATTTTCCTGGAGAAGAGAGGGCTGAGGAACGCCTCCCCTTCAGTCCTTTTCAGGTGATGCGTTTGTTCTTCAGGAGTTGCTGATAGAGTTCCGCATACCGGCGGGCAACGTTCTCGGGAAGAAACGATTGGGCGTATTGCTTCCCCGCTTCCCCCATTTCCCGTGCCCGGTCAGGATGGCCAAGAATGAGGGAAAGTTTCCCGGCAAGGTCTTCCACGTTTTCGGGCTCAAAAAGAAACCCGGTTTGCCCCTCTTGCACAATTTCTGCGGGTCCCCCCATGCGGCTTGCAATGACGGGTGTGCCGTGAAGCATGGCTTCCACCAGGACGAGCCCAAGACTTTCCACCGAGACCCGAGGATCGCCCCGGGAAGGAAGAACCACGACAGACGCACGGGCGTATTCTCCGGAAAGCCTGTCCCCTCCAATCCATCCCAAAAATGTTGCCCGAACGCCCAGGTTCTGAGCCAGACGTTCCCATTCCGGTCTGGCTGGTCCATCCCCTGCGAACACCAGATGAAGATCCATCCCCCTTTGCTGCAACCTGTGGGCCGCCTGGATGAGAAGATCGCCCCCTTTCCAGTATACGGCGCGTCCCACAAAGAGAACCCGGTTGGGCTCGCGAGGAACACCGGCAGGCACGCGGGGCGTCCAGCCCACGGGCATAGGTATCACGGCTTCCTCCCCCGGGAGATCCCCAAACACCTCATGAAACCGTTCCCGGGTGAATCGGGAGTTGAACACCCGGATCGCGGCTTTCTGGATTAACTTTCTGAAGGGTTTTTTCAGAAAAGGGAACTTTTGAACCAGGGCGATTTCAGAGTGGTGAAAAGAAAGAATCCAGGGCCGTTCCGAGAAGGGGAGAGCCCAGAGAAGGTTGGGAACAGGCCAGTGGACATGGACAAGATCGGGCAGGAAGTGTCGGCGGAGTCGCCAGACCCGGATCATGCCTGCCGCCAGAAACTCCGGGACCTGAAGATACCGCCACTTCTCCAGCCGGATCCGCTCATAGGCAGCCACCTCGTGGGTCAGGTTTTCGATGGACTTTGGGGCATACCGGAAGCGGTAGACAGGGATACCTTCCCACGTTTCATCTCCCCGCCCGCGGTATGCGGATGTGAAAACCCGGACGTCGAATCCTTCCTGCTGGAGAGCCCGGAGGGTGGAAAGAAGCCAGGGGGTCACGTGGGGTGCATCTTCCGTGGGAAATGCGGTGGCAATGCACAAAACCGTGGGGGAAGCGGGCATGGTCAGGGATTTTTCTCGGCAAGGATATAGCTGGAAAATTGAGAGGAGCGCAAAGCAAAACCGTGGGATTGCAGGATTTCCTGAGCTCGCTGTCGCACAGATTCTTCCAGGGCTTCCATAACCACAAACCGGGTTCGCTGAAGGACTTGCTGACCGCCTTCCAGTGCCTGGATTTCTGCCCCCTCAACATCCAGTTTGATCAGGCCAATGCGTTCATAGGGTTCCAGAAGATCATCTAGGGTGATGGTTTCCACATCGCCGGAGGAAGAAGAATCGATGGAGGCCATGCCGAACTGGGCTTCAGGAGACCGGATCTGAACCCTGAGACCGGATTGATGCCACACAGCGCGATGAACAGGGGTCACGTTGTCGCACTGGTTCAATCGCAGGTTTGCAACAAGACTCTCAAACGTTTGAGGATGGGCCTCGACCGCGAGAGTGGGGATCCCCATGCGGGAAGCAAGGATTGTATAATATCCCACGTTGGCGCCCACATCCACAAACAGAGACCCCTCAGATCGAATACGTTTCAGAGCTTCCCGAATAAACAACTCTACGTCTCGCTCTCGCCAGGGCATCATAAAATAGAGGTCATCAGAGTGAGGTCGGGTGCGGAAGCGGACACCACTCGTGGTCCGGAGTTGGAGAGGAGGGTCCGCCCATGGGTTCCGGAGTGTTCGTGGATGTCGCAGGACCCGGGCGAGATCTCTTACAGATGCACCCAGGAGGGCCATCTCGTCACGCCACGTTTCTCCACGTATGCGCAACAGGATTAACAACCACCGCCCCCCAATGGAGATGAGAGGAACGCCCGCAAAATGCCGGGCCAAAAACCCGACAATCTGGTGAAATCGTGAGCTCACGAAACCTCCTGTCCTACCGGATTTTGAGACGCCACCAGTCCTGGGGGAAGGTGAGCTGGGGCGTCACGCCCAGTCCCACATAGAGATAGTCTCCCACAATTCCCCCGATCAGATTGTTGCGGCTTCCACCAGGAAAAGGAGGAAGCGGATTCCACTGATTCCGGGAGATGGACAGGTAATAGTATTGATTGGTAAATGCGTCGTAGGGAATGTGACCGCCAAGAAGGAAAAGGTGATCTCCGGATGCGATGGCCCAGGCATCATAGGTTGCGATGGGGTAATCGGCGAGCTGTTCCCATTGTCCGGTGGACAGGTTATACCGATAAACGTCTGAAAGATAGTCTCGAGAGGGCGTTCGTCCCGTTCCCGCGTAGAGATAGCCCTGATGATAAACCAGAAAAGGTCCCCATCGCCCCACCCCAGGAAGGGTCGTCAGGGTGTCCCAGCGGTTCTGTGAAGGGTCATAACGTAGGATGACGTTTTGCAGGGCGCCCCACATGTTCATGCCACCGAACACGTATCCATACGTTCCATCGCTGGTTCCGGGCGCGCCACTCAAGGCATAGGGGAGGGATGCCACGCCCTGCCAGGTGTCGGTGGAGGGGTCATACACATAGACGTCCTGGTAATAGGGTCGCAGGAGAAGGGAATCCCCACCTCCCACATAGATTTTGCCGCTAATCACAAAAGAAAAGGCCAGATTCCGGGGCTTGCCCGGGAAATCCGTCAACCTTTCCCACGAATCCGTGGAAGGATCATAGCGCCACCAGTCGTTATAGGCGTAATCGTTGTCGTTGCCGAGGCCCAGATAAATCATGCCGTTGACCGTTGCCACAACGTGGTTATTTCTCCCGGGGAGAGTCACCGGGGGTTGGGAGAGACTTTCCCATTGCCCGATGGACGCGGTGTCTCCTCCACCCCCTCCACCGCCACCATCACCTCCGCTGTCCGTGGGTGTTGTGCAGGTGGATCCATACCAGAGGAGTCCTCCGAAGAGGACCAGGGTGAGGGCAACCCGCCGCATGGTCAACCTCCTGTTTGGGCCTCCCTGAAGATACGGGGGCTTTTCGGGACCGTCAAGGATGGGCTTGACCGGCACAGGGGGGGTCTGCCTCGGATTTGGTCATTCCAGCCGGAACCGCCACCCGTCCACCGGGAAGGACATGTCCGGTGTCACCCCCATCCCGGCATACAGAACCCCGCCCACGAAACCTCCTTTCAGGTTGTTGCGCTCCCCGCCCGGGAAAAGCGCCATGGGGCACCAGGTTTCGGGGAGGAGGTTTTTGAGATCCAACGTATGGAAAGGATACAGGTAATTCAAGGCGGCCCGGGTTGCTCTCTGAACCGACGACCGGAAGGTTCTCAAGGTGTCGTTGACAGATTATAAAATATGCATTACCATTTTTGTGTTCAAAGGGGGTGGAGGATGCTGGAAAGGGTGCGGATCCGGGTGCTGGATTGGGCGGTCCGGGGGTTCCTGGCCTGGATGGTCTGGGTGGGTGGAGAGGTGATGCGGGCGCTGGGTCGGACGATGGCCCTTGCGGGATTTCTGCCGGGGCGGTGGTTCGCCCAAAGCGTGGCGTTCGTTCCGGCAGGGGGCGCCCACCGAAGGATCCAGGCCCTTCTGTCCCATCCCGCGGGCATACGGGCGATGGGACATGTTCTTGCTTCCTTTCCGGCGGGTGGACTGGTCTGGGATGCCCTTCGGGGACGGCTGGCTTTTGGAGTTTTCTCGGGGAAATGCACGATCGTCCCCGGGGGCTTCAAACAGGGAGGGAGTCTCATGGAGGAAAAACGGAAAATCCTGGAAATGGTGGCGTCGGGAAAGATCTCCCCGGAGGAGGGCGTGAAGCTCCTGGAAGCCCTGGAACAACCCGCCCGGCAGGCCATGAGCAACACCCGGGAGGGAAAAGGGAAGTCCCTCCTCATTGAGGTGCACGACCTTGAAGATGGTGACCATGTGATGGTTCGCCTGCCCCTGTCGCTGGTTCGGTGGGCGGTGAAGGCGGGGGTGGGGTTCAAATATCTCGCGGCCCGACAGGTGGAGGACCCCGAGGTCCGGGCACAGGTGGAACAGGCTTTTGACGCCCTCAACGAGCTGGATTTCGACCAGATCGTTCGGGACGCACAGGAACTGGGGGAACTGGTCCGGGTAGATTCCGAGGACGCTCAGGTGGTGGTCCGGATCGCGTGAACGCATTCCCCTTTGATCCGGTGAACCCGGGGAGGTTCGCGTGAAACCCATCTCACACGCCCCCGGCCTCTGTCCCTTCTGCGGTGGATCCCTCCACGCAGAGGTGCTCCGATGTTCCCGGTGCCGGACGCGGTTTGAAGGGCGGTTTGACCTTCTGCCTCTCCACCGGCTTTCCGGAGAGGAAGTGCAGTTCCTGCTCCGGTTTCTCCAGCACTGGGGAAATCTCTCCCGCCTGGCCCGGGAGATGGGGGTGTCCTATCCCACCGTGCGGGCGCGATACCGGGAGATTCTCCAGAACATGGGGCTTGAAACGGCGGAGGAAGAAGAGAACGGGCCAGAATCTTCTGCGGCAGAGGTGCTTGCCGCCCTGGAGCGGGGAGAGATCACGGTGGACGAGGCGCTGAAGCGCCTTTCGGGAGAGGGGTAAACTTTACCTCGGGCATCCCGGAGAAATGCGGAGTGGGTGAGGTGTTATCTCGATGTGGGGAGTTGTCGCATATCCTTGCAGCGGCACGGCTTTTGGATCGCTGGTGCCTATGGACTTTCGTTAAACACGTTGAACAAGCGATGTGCTGCGGGGCGTCGTTCAGACGGGAAAGATACCTTTGATGCAACATTCTGCACCCCTAATAAGGGAATCTTGACCTGAACTGACGGGGTGTTTTCTCCCCTGGTGGGAGGGGCTGGGGGGGGGGAAATGTCCCATTCAGTCGACAACCATCCAGGGGTATCTTTTCTCAGGCTGCACCCGAAGGCGGGGGCAGTGGTGCAAAGAACGGGGACAGGTTCAGCGTGAACCGGGTGGGCGGAAAGGAAAATGAACGTCCCCATCACCGGGACATGCGCACGTGGCGGACCTTCCGCCACCATTCCCGGACCTTTTCGATGGGTTCGGTGTAGCGCTGCTCCTCCCAGGGATCCCCGATGAGGTGATAGCCCCGCTCCTCCCAGAACCCGGGGATCAGATCGTCCAGAACCACCAGTTCCGTCACATATTTGGCGCTTTTCCAGGCATAGAGCTGGGGCACCACCAGCCGGGCGGGTGCGCCGTGCTCCTGGGGAAGCCAGGACCCGTTCAGCTTCAGCGCCAGAAGGCTGTCTTCTTCAAACAAAAACTCCAGGGGGATGTTGGTGGTGTAGCCGTCCAGAGAACGGGCCATCACCTGAACGGCACCCTCTCTGGGCCGGGCCTGTTCCAGAATCCAGGCGGTGGGGATGCCCTCCCACACCAGCGCCCGCTTGGACCAGCGAGTCACACAGTGAAAATCCGCCACCACCTCCACACCCACTTCCTCCAGAAGGCGTTCCAGGTCCTGAAACGTCCAGGAAAGGGGATGTTCCACAAGACCCGAGACGTCAAACCGGTACGTTGCCCGATCCACCTGCGGCCCGCCGGGAAGGATGTCATACACGGGGAAGGTGTCCACATACTGCTGGCCCGGCGGCAGGTCTTTCCGGAGGGTGACGCTTTGAATGCGACGCTTCGGCATGGGCTGATGATACGTCCACCGGGGCGAACCAGCAACTGTGGCCCCTCACCGCCGGACAAAAGCCGGACATTTTCCTTTTCGAGATTCCGCGGGGTCTTTGAAAGAGACCGGGGCACGATCTCATTCTGACTCCAGACGGATGATCGCCGAACGTCAGGCTCATGGGGTTCCTCCAGAGGGCGCACGATGTTTTTTGTCAAACCTGACACCCGCGCGCGCCAAAGTTTTCCCAGATTTGAGACGGACCTGGCCGGGAGGAAGACGGTTGGGGGCAGAACGAAAGGGAGGATACACGAATTTTGCGAACGAGGAGGATCTGGCAATGATCTTGCGGTTATGTTCGTAGCCTATATAGGCACAATGAACACAAAGGAGTGAAGCCATGAAACGCGTGGTGATCCTTGGAGGTGGCACCGCGGGAACCATGGTGGCCCATCGCCTTTCCCGGGAACTTTCCCCACGGGAGTGGAGCATCACCGTGGTGGATTCCAGCCCGGTCCATTATTACCAGCCGGGGTTCCTGTTTATTCCCTTTGGCATGTATGAGCCGAGGGATGTGATGAAACCCCGGAAATCCCTCTTCCCTCCGGAAGTCCGGTATGTCCAGAGTGAGATTGAGGCGATCGAGCCAGACAAAAACCGGGTTCGGCTCCGGGGAACCCCTGAGGCCCTGCCCTACGACTTTCTGATCATCGCCACCGGATCTCACCCCCGTCCCGATGAAACCCCCGGCCTTCTCGGAGACGCCTGGCACAAATCCATCTTTGATTTCTATACGCTGGAAGGGTCCACCGCCCTTCACCACGCTCTGGAACGCTTTGAGAAAGGGCGGCTGGTCCTGAATCTCGTGGACATGCCCATCAAGTGCCCGGTGGCTCCCCTGGAGTTCCTCTTCCTTGCCGACTGGTATTTCCGGGAGCGGGGCCTTCGGGAGAACGTGGAGATTGTGTATGTCACCCCTCTGCCAGGCGCCTTCACCAAGCCCCGGGCTTCCCAGATTCTGGGAGGCGTGCTGGAAGAGCGAAACATCCAGATCGTGCCGGAGTTCTATGTGGAACGGGTGGAAGCGGACAAGAAGGTGCTCGTCTCCTATGAGGAGGAAGAGGTTCCCTATGATCTCCTGGTCACCATCCCCATCCATTATGGAAGCGAAGCCATCCAGCGTTCAGGCATCGGGGATGAGCTCAACTACGTCCCGACGGACAAGCACACCCTGAAGGCCCGGGCGTTTGACAACATCTTTGTGCTGGGGGATGCCACGGACACGCCGGCCTCCAAGGCGGGGTCGGTGGCCCACTTCATGGTGGACGTGTTCGTGCCCAATTTCCTGCGCTATATTCGGGGCCTGGACCTCCTGCCCACCTTTGACGGGCACTCCAACTGCTACATCGAATCCGGCTTCGGCAAAGCCTTCCTCATTGACTTCAACTATGAGGTGGAGCCTCTCCCCGGCAAGTTTCCCCTTCCGGGGGTGGGTCCCTTCGCCCTCCTTCAGGAGTCCCGGATCAACCACTGGGGCAAACTCCTCTTCCGGTGGATCTACTGGCATGTGCTCCTGAAAGGCAAGCACCTTCCCATCCCGGCCCAGATGACCATGGCCGGGAAATGGGCGTGAGGAGGAGACCATGAGTGCCACGGGAAACCCGACACCGAGCCTCTCGCTGGAAGAGCGGCTGGATGCCCTCTCCCGGGATGTGGCGGAGATCGCCGCCTACATCCGGGAGGAGCGGGCCCGGCGGGAATCCCAGCGGGACCTGATGCGGGACCTGGAGCACATCCTGCCCGAGGTGTATGAGGTTCTGACGCAGGAGCTTCAGGATCTTGAAGGTTTTGTCCAGCTGGAGGATCTCGTTCACCTGGGCCGGGTCTTCCTCCGGAACGTCCGGAATCTGATCTGGCTTCTCGAGCAGCTGGAGAGCCTCCGGGATCTCCTGCGGGACGGTGAGCTCATCGTCCACGAAGCCGTGCCGGCCCTGATTCAGGAACTGGACAGCCTGGAGAAGCGCCAGTATTTTGCCTTCTTCAAAGAGGCTCTGCGGATTCTCGACAACATCCTGACCCACTATACACCGGAAGATGCCCGCCTCCTTGCGGACAACATCGTGCTCATCGTGGACACCATCCGGGAACTCACCCAGCCGGATGTGATGACCCTTCTTCAGGAGTTCACCGACACCTTCCGGGAAGTGACGGAGCAACCGGAGGCGGTGGATGTGTCCATACGGAACATTTTCCGGTTGCTCCGGGATCCCCATGTGCGCAGGGGGCTGGTGATCACCATGCAGACCCTGCGCCTGATTTCCATGGGGCGGGGCCAGATGCCCAAGCAGGCCCTTGCCTCTGGTAACGGTAAGGAAACCCCAAAAGAGGATTAAACAAGGAGGAGCCATCATGGCCACGAAGATGATTGCCAACAAAGAGGTGGAAGTCAACGATGAGGGGTATCTGGTGAACCCCGATGACTGGACGGAGGACATCGCCCGGGCGATGGCGGAAGAACTGGGGATCGAACTCACCGATCGCCACTGGGAGGTCATCCGCTTCGTCCGGAACTATTACAAAGAGCACGGCAAATCGCCCACCATGCATCAGATCAGCAAAGGGGCGGGGATTCCCACCAAAGAACTTTTCAAACTCTTTCCGAAAGGACCCGCGAAAAAGGTGGCCAGGATTGCCGGTGTGCCCAAGCCGGAGGGGTGCATCTAACGCTCCGGGAGAAACCAGCTGAAGCTGGTTTCTCCCGGAAAATGAGGGAGGGACACCATGGCTGAAGAAAGTGCCCGGAAGATGGCCTTCATCTGCTCCAAGGGGAACCTGGATATGGCCTATCCGGCCCTCATCATGGGGTGGGCCGCCCTCACCGAAGGGGTGGACGTCACCATCTTCTTCACCTTCTGGGGGCTGGATATGGTCAACAAGAAACGGGTGGACCACCTGAAGCTTCCTCCGGTGGGGAACGCCAGCATGCGCACCGGGATGATGGGCTTTCCCATTGACTTCGGGATTCCCCAGTGGATGGGCATTCTCCCCGGCATGACGGAACTGGCCACTGCCCTGATGAAGAAGAAGATCGCCGAAGTGGAAGCCCCGCCGGTACGGGAGATGCTGGAGATGCTCCACGACGCAGGAGCCGAGATATATGCCTGCAAGATGACGGTGGACATGATGGGGCTCAAGAAAGAGGATCTTCTGGACGTGGTGGACGACATCGTCACGGCCGGCCAGTTCATCGAGATGACCGAAGGAGCCCAGATCATCTTCATCTGATGCCCCCGGTGGGGGGCCTGTGAACCCGGGGCGGGGCGCGTTGCGCCCGCCCCGGTGTTCTGTTCCGATGAGAAGGTGTACAATATGCATGCGATGCATCCGGGAGTGGAACACCGCACCCCGGAATCACGCGGATGACGAGAGAAGCAGGCAGAAAGGACGGGCCGCACAGGAAAACCGTTTCAAAAGCCCGGACCCGTGCGCTGGATTCCTCCTGAGAACATGAAGGGAGAGCCGGGGGTGGACGATGTGTGAACGGGATCTTTTATTCTGCATGTTCTACTACCTTGGTTATGTCGCCCTGAGTGGGGCGGTGGTTGCCGGCCTGCTCATTTTTTACGACGGGTTCAGACGGAAGACAAACAGGGATCACCATGATGACGAGGAATAAGAACCTGGCAGAGATTGCCCGTGAAATCGAGACAGATCTTCAAAGGGGTCTATCGGAGCAAGAGGTTCGCGAAAGGCTAAAGCAATACGGCTTGAACGAGATTCCCGAAAAAGAGGAACCGCTGTGGCGCAGAATTGTTCGCCGTTTTTGGGGGCCCATCCCCTGGATGATCGAGACGGCTGCACTGCTTTCGGCGGCTGTGCAAAAATGGGAAGATTTCACCATCATTGTGATCTTGCTTTTTGTGAACGCTGGGGTTGATCTCTGGCAGGAGCACAAAGCCCTGTCCGCGCTGAAAGTGTTGAAAGAAAAACTTGCCCGAAAAGCCCTCGTTTTGAGGGACGGGGAATGGAAAGAAGTGGATGCGAAGTTCGTCGTTCCGGGCGACGTTTTGAAATTGAAAATTGGGGATATCGTGCCCGCGGATGTCAAGCTGGTCGCGGGGGACTTCATCCTTGTGGACCAGTCGTCTCTGACCGGAGAGTCTCTGCCCGTGACCAAAAAGGTTGGAGATCTTGTCTATGCAAACTCCATTGTGAAACAGGGAGAAATGATTGCCGTTGCCGTTCAAACAGGACAGAACACCTATTTTGGGAAAACGGTGAAGCTCGTTGCCAGAGCGGAGCGAGAGCAACATTCCCACTTTCAGGAAATGGTCGTGCGGGTTGGGAACTTTCTCATCATGCTGACCGTTCTGATCGTCGCCATCATGGTGCTGGTGGAGTTGAATCGAGGGGCAGACTGGAAAGAACTTCTTCGATTTACACTGGTTCTCACGGTGGCCTCCATCCCCGTGGCGCTCCCCGCTGTTTTGACGGTGACGATGGCTGTGGGGGCGCTGTATCTGGCCAGAAGGCGGGTTATTGTCAGCAGGCTGGCCGCCATCGAGGAACTTGCTGGCGTGGACGTTCTCTGCTCGGATAAAACGGGAACACTCACCCAGAATCGCATGACCATCGCGACCCCGTATACCCTGGAGGGATATACGATCGAAGATCTGATGGTGTATGCCGCTCTTGCTTCCAAGGAGGAGAACCATGATCCCATCGAGGTTCCCATTTTTCAGTGGTTGTGGGAGCATAAGGTCTATGAAAGGTTGAAACGCTGTGCGCAGGAGAAATTCGTGCCCTTTGATCCCGTGAGAAAGCGAACAGAGGCGCTTGTCCGCTGTGAGGGCAGCACCATTCTGGTCACCAAAGGTGCACCCCAGGTCATTCTTGACCTCTGCGACGAAACAGAATTGGATAAGGCGGGTGTTTATGCAAAGGTGGAGGAATTTGCCCGCAAGGGATTTCGAACCCTGGGGGTGGCCCATAAAACTGTGGATGAGGAAACATTCCATTTTGTCGGGCTAATCCCCCTCTTTGACCCTCCCCGTGAAGATTCCAGACAGGCTGTTCAGGAGGCCAAGCAATACGGCATCGATGTGAAGATGATCACAGGAGACAATATCGCTGTCGCAAAGTACATTGCAGGTGTCCTTGGAATTGGAGACAGGATCAAAAGCGCGAGGGAATTGAGAGGGGAGCCTTATGACGAGTATGCACTGCTGGCCCGCATTTTCGCGAAGGCGCTCCTGAAGGTTGAAGAAGGTCTTTCAGACGAAGAGGCCGATCAACGTGCGAAAAAAGTCGCGGAACTTGTGGGAGAAGAGGTGAAAGAGCGGAAACTCCTCGCCGGGTTCGTCAAGCATCATGAGTCGGAAATCATCCGAATGCTTGAAGAGGCGAACGGATTCGCCGAGGTCTTCCCCGAAGACAAATACTTCATTGTGGACAAACTCCAGAAAGCCGGCCACATTGTTGGCATGACGGGGGATGGGGTGAACGACGCGCCGGCGCTCCGAAAGGCCGATTGTGGCATCGCGGTTTCCAACGCCACCGATGCAGCCCGGGCAGCGGCTGATCTTGTCCTCCTGGCCCCGGGGTTGAGAGTGATCGTTCGATCCATCGAAATTGCCCGTCAGATTTTCGGGAGAATGGAAGCGTACACCATTTACAGGATTGCCGAAACGATCCGCGTCGTTTTCTTTATGGCGCTTTCCATCATGATTTTCCAGTTTTATCCGGTGACCGCTCTCATGATTATTCTGCTCGCCCTGCTCAATGATCTTCCCATTCTGTCCATTGCGTATGACAATGCGAAAGTCCATCCACGGCCTGTTCGGTGGGACTTTTACGAAATGAACATGATGGCGTTCTGGCTTGGCGTTGCGGGTGTGATTTCCTCATTTGTTCTCTTTTTCTTGCTGGAAACATACTGGAAACTCCCCCAGGACCTTATTCAGTCCATCCTTTTCACAAAACTCGTTGTTGCAGGGCACGGGACCATCTATAACACACGCATCAAAGACTGGTTCTGGAAACGACCCTGGCCCTCACCGATTTTGTTTGCGGCAACGTTCGGGACAAGGTTTCTGGGGACGGTGATCGCCGTTTATGGTTTTGGGCTCATCACACCGGTGGGATGGGGGTGGGCGCTGTTCATATGGGGATATGCCATGGTATGGTTCTTTTTCAACGACATCGTGAAAATGACGATTCTGACAATGTACAGGCAGAAAAAAATCGCTGGGCGTGTCCTGGGCTGACGCTCGCGGTTTCCATCATGCCGGGGTCTCCGGTACAATGCGGAATTGTGCTTTTTATGCCAGATCACATCCTTTAGGGAATCCGGGTCTGCTTGTTAGAGATCCTTAAGGGAACATTTCCATACCCAACCGCGATTACGCAGCATCTTTGTGATCCAAAGAGCGAAGGGACCCCTTCACCGGAAACTCCAGGAACGACCGTCCGTGCTCGCGGTTGTTCCTGAAGGAGCAGAAAAGGAGGAGGTGCGGATTGCTTCCGAGCGGTGCGTGTGGGTGGCGGCCGCCCTGCTTGAGCCCCGCGTCAGACGCCTGCCCCCCTTGCCGTGAACTCCCGTCCGAGAACCAGCAGCGCCATGATGTGAAGCGGCCAGACGGGCAGCGACCATCCCAGAAAGGAAGCGAAAAGGGGATGCCCTCGGTCCACACCCTGGACAACCATGGTATGAAGCCGGCTGAGGCCCGTCATGAGGAGAAAACCACCGAGCAAAAGATCAAACCATACGCGGGAATCCCGGTGCGCGTTCCCTTGCCAGAGCCGGAGTCCCGCCACAAACCCAGTCCATTCCATCACCACAAGGGGGAGAAGAAGCCAGGTTTGAGGGATGCCACTGGTTATGTTCATGAAGTAAAAGTCTCCGTGTGATCCCCGGAGGAGGGCGAGTCCGTCAGGAATCCAGCGCAAGCCGTTCACCAGCAGGAGAAGCACACCAAGGTCACGCTGGCGTGGGGTTGACCCCCGCAGGGCAAGCACCAGGCCCCCCAGGATGAGCACGAGATGTATGAGAGGTCCGGCCAGGAGGGTAACGAACCATTCCCCCTTTGCAAGATTCCGGGACAGACGGAACCACCCTTCTCCCACCTCGGGAAAGGATGCGTGGATCCAGCGCTCCGGATGAAGCGGAGGGTCGTTCCACTTCTGGACCAGCCCCAGCGGTCCCATCACCGGACGGGCCCCCAGCACCTGGAGCACCAGAGCGTGTCCGCCCTCGTGGAGGGCGATGCTTCCATAGATCACCGCCGCCACCACGAGGAACGCACGCATGCGGTGCTTCATGGCTTGATCAGGAGCCGGGCCACACCTCCACCCGATGGTCCACCGGGGGCAGACTCATCAGGTAGTCATAGATGGCGCCCAGGTCTTCCTCCGTCATGCCCGCGTAAAAAGACCAGGGCATCACCGTGTTAACCTCCACCTTCTGGCTGTGAAGGTGCTCCGGTGTCCGGCTCTTGAACAGGGCGATGAACTGATCCCGGGAGAGATGGCCGATCCCCGTTGTGGGATGGGGGGTGATGTTGGCGGAACGGACCTTCTGACCGCTGTGCAGGGTGAACTCATGGCCTCCCGCAAATTCAAGGCCCGGCAGGGGTCGTCCCCGGTCATCCATGGGGGTGTGACAGGTTTTGCAGCTTGCGAGGGTGGCGAGATATTCCCCATACGCCAGGCCGTCTTCGGGTTGGGGCGTGGATGCTTTGAGGGTCGCTGGCCGGGGAAGGGTGCGCAGGATGAAGTTCATGGGAAACTGGACCTGGCTTCGGGGAACGTCCCGGACACAGGGCTTGAGGGTGCGGAGATAGGCCAGGATGGCCCAGGCGTCTTCACGGGAAAGATGACGATAGTTTTCGTATGGCATGAACGGAAAGAGGGGCCTTCCGTTTCGATCCACCCCTTCGGTGATGGCCTGCAAAATCTCTCCGTCTGTCCAGGATTTCAGAGCATGGGGCGTGATGTTGGACGGGTAGATTTCTCCCGGGAATCCCTGTTCCGGACCGAAGCGCTCGCCCCCACACCCTTCGGTGCCCGGAAGGATGGGGGCGGTGAAGACCTGCCAGTCCCGATCTCCATGGCACTCCATGCAGGCGGCCACATGGTTGACCAGATAGGCCCCCCGTTCCACCCGTTCAGGCGTGACATCCACGGTGATCTCGTGAGGCGGTCCCACCCGGGGAAAGGTGAGATGGAAAATCCCCAGAACCCCCGCCCCTGCGAGCACGACCAGCCCTGCCACCACCAGGGCGCCCTTCACGGCGGTGTGACGTTTCATATCCCCCTCCTGGTTCGAGTAACCCTCGGCAAAGCATACACCCTTCCCGGGGCTTTGTCAAATTTGCGCATTGCCTCATTTAAAATCTACACGAAAAGACATGGTTGCCTCACGAAAGAATCTACATGAAATCTCCCGTACCCTCTCTCCTGAAAAGCATCACCGACAAGGAGGGAGGGTACCATGCCGAACAAGGAGCTGGATCTCATGACCCGCAAACATATCACCGTGCAACTCGCAAGGAGGTATCAAAAGGCCTCCAAAAAGGAAAAGTCCAGAATCCTGGACGAATTCTGTTCCCTCACCGGCTACAACCGCGCCTACGCCTCTTTCCTCCTCCGAAATGCCCGAAAAACCGTCACTTTCCATACCCCCAACGGCCCTCGCATCCGTGTCGTCGCTGATCCCAACATCCAAATCCAGCGAAAACGCAAACCCATCTACGGCGAAGACGTTCGAAAAGCCCTCGTGGCCGTATGGACCATCCTGGACTTCCCATGCAGTCGCCTCCTCAAGGCCGCCCTCCCCTGGATCGTCCCCAAACTGGAACAAGAAGGATACCTCAAGATCACCGACACCGTCCGCCAGAAACTCTTCTCCATCTCCCCTTCCACCATCGATCGCCTCCTCGCCCCCGTACGACAGAAGTCGACTCTGAAGTGCAAGTACCGAACCCGCCCTGGGAAACACCTCAAACACCAGATCCCCATTCGAACCTTCGCCGACTGGAACGAAGCCGAACCCGGCTTCATCGAAATCGACCTGGTGGGGCATGATGGAGGAAGTGCAAAGGGCGATTTTGCCCTGACTTTAGTGGCAACAGACGTCCATACCGGCTGGACGGAGATGCACCCTGTGAAAAACCGCGCCCGGGTATGGACCCATCAGGCGCTGGAAATTCTTGTGGAGCGATTTCCTTTCCCCATCAAGGGCATTGACTGCGACAATGACAGTTCCTTCATCAACCATCATCTTATGACCTGGTGCAGGGAGAAGGGGATCACCTTCACCCGATCCCGGCCCTATGAGAAAAACGACAACTGCTATGTGGAACAGAAGAACGGCCATGTGGCGCGGAGACTGGTGGGGCATTTCCGGTATGACACGCCCCAGGCACTGGAGGTGCTGGAAGAGGTGGAGCGGTTGTATTCCATTTTCGTCAACTTTTTCAAACCAACGATGAAGCTGGTGGAGAAAGAGCGGGTGGATTCGAAAGTCCGGAAGAGGTATGACACGCCGAAGACACCCTATCAGCGTGTGCTGGAAGATCCGAGGGTACCGGAGGAGGTGAAGGAGAAACTTCGGGAGCGATTTGCTCAGCTCAATGTGGCTCAATTAAGGAAACGGATTCTCTCGCTACAGGAGCGTCTTTTCTCCTTTGCCACACCTCCAGAGCCTGCGGAGGAAGATCTCCATGTGTTGGGATAGATTTTCTCATGAGGCAACGACTTGGGTTCGAATAGATTTTCTCGTGAGGCAATACGATTTGGGAGTGTGTGCCCTTGACCGGTCCCCGCCCGGCCTCTACCATTCCTTCGTGGGGGACTTGTGGTCTGGGTTTTCATCGCCGGGGGGATGCCCGGGTGTTTGCCCTCACGTTCGGGGCGTTTGGGGCGTTGCTCCTGTGGGTGGGATGGTCGGTGGGGGATGGAAGCCTCTGGGGCATGGTGGATGCAGTGATCCCCTTCGTTGTGGGCGGAGGCATGGTTGTGCTGGGTGTGGGGGTCCTGATCGGCACCTTTCAGGAGGGATAAGATGCGCTGGATGTTTCTGGGTGTGGGGGTGGTCCTGGCCGTCCTGGCGCTTGCGCGCGCCCGGGGGCGGCGGGCTCTTGTGCTTTTTGCCTCCGTGTTCTTCCTTGTGGGGATGCTCGTCATGGGCTATGGGCTGGAGACCTTCTGGCTGTCCATGAGCGCCCGGTCCTGGCCCACCGTGAAGGGGTCCGTCGTGTCCTCATGGGTCCAGGAAGAAAAGGATTCCGACGGGGATATCACCTATCGTCCCGTGGTGGAGTATCGCTACGCGTATCGGGGGAAGACCTTTACCTCCCGGCGTCTCTGGGCGGGAGGGGGATTGAGTGGAAGTCAGTACTGGGCGGAAAAGGTGGTGAGCCGCTATCCTCCCGGCAAAACCGTACGGGTGTATGTCCGTCCGGGTCATCCGGACTATGCCGTGCTGGAGACCGGGGCCACGCCGACGGGTGGTTTTTTCATCCTTTTCGGACTGGTGTTTGCCCTTGTGGGGGGCGGCATGCTCGCCTTTTTCACACTGTCGGATCGTGTCCGGATCGCCCCTCAGGATATGCCTTCTCTGTTCCTCACCGGTTTCGGCTTTCTCTGGCTTCTCATGACCCTGCCCCTTGCCCTGGAGACGGTGAGCAAAATCCGGGATGGACGGGTGGATCTCCTGGTGTTTGTTGGAATCGGCGTGGTTCTCATCGGGGTGGGGGTCCTGGGTGTGGGAGGCACCATGCTGGTTCGTCGTCTTCGGGGGTGGTCCATCGAGATTCAGGTTCCGGAACCGGTTCATCCGGGGGACGAGGTGTGCGCCCGGATCGTGCTCCCTCCGGGAAGGTTTGAACGGGCTCGGGTGCGCCTGTCCTGTCTGAGCCGCATCGTTCGGAAAACCAGCGACGGGTATACCACGGAGACGATGACGCTGTGGTCCCAGGAGAAGGTTGTGTTTCCCCACCAGGCTGTCCGGGGAACACGGGGAAGCCATGTGGAAGTGTGTTTTCTTCTTCCCTCCGATCTTCCCCCTTCCGGCGAACAGCCCCTGTCCGAAGCCACGCGCAGCATGTTGCTTGAAAACATCCGGAAAACGATGGAAAAGGTGCCCGGCGCTCTCCGGAATCTGGTCCCTGATCCGGAGTCCCTTCTTCCAGAGAAAGAAACCATCCTCTGGACGGTGGAGGTTCGGGTGGAACAGGGAGGCCCGGATGCCGTGAAAACCCGGATCCTCACCGTGATTTCTTGAAGGTTCCCGACCTGCTGAATATAATTGAACCATCACGTGCGCCGCTAGCTCAACTGGCAGAGCAGCGGATTCTTAATCCGCGGGTTCCAGGTTCGAGTCCTGGGCGGCGCACGTTTTTTGTTTTTCACGAATAACCGTAAGGAGGTTGTCATGTGGTGGATCCTTCCCGCCGTGATTGTCGTGGTCCAGAACGGCACCACCAACCAGCCCGTGCCTGATCAGCGGGTGATGATCCTCAAACCTTCGCCTCAGGGACCCCCGCAGTTTCTGGACACCCTCATCACCAACAAAAAAGGGATGGCCCGAACGGCGATTCAGCCCGATTCCATGACGCTGGTTGCGGCCGAGTATCTGGGAGAGCTCTATGCCCATCCCCTTCTTCCCGGCCTGGACACCCTCTTCCTCACCGTGTATGACACAGGGGCAGCCACCCTTGGAGCCCTGTCCTATCAGGGACTCTTTCACGCCCTGGGAGACACCCTTCCGGGGTATTTCATGATCGAGGCCCTGGAAATCCGGCTGGTGGAGCCCGTGCGGGGACGGGTGGAGGGGATCGCCTTTCCCATCCCCGAGGGAGCGCAGGTGCTCCAGGTTCTGCCCCAGGCGGGCTGGGACATGACGGATTCCGCCCTGGTGTTTTCGGGATACATCAACCCCGAACAACCGGTTCTTCAGATCCAGTGGGTGTGGCAGGAAAACACCCGGACCACCCTTCGCCGGCGCTTTCCGAAAGCCCTGAGCAGCGGTACCCTGTATGCCCAGCCGGGGTTCACCCTGAAAGGGGATGCCCTTGAGGGAGGCAAGGAGGTGACCTTCCCCCAGGGTACTTTCATACAGTATTCGGTCAAGCCGGTGGACGCCTTCACCCTGGAAATTCAGCCGAAGGGAGGGATTCCGGCCGCGCCCTATGCCATCCGGTGGATTCTTGGGGTGGGAGGCGGCGTCCTTCTCGCCCTGGCCCTCCTCCTCGCGCTTCGGAAACGATATGCGCAAGGTTCGGGTGAAGGGGAGGCCTGAGGCCTACGCCCTCCATCCCTGGATTTTCCGCCCCAGTCTGGTGGGGCCGGAGGTGGAGGCGGGGGAAGCGGTGGCGGTGTATACCGCCCGGGGGAAGCTCGTGGGGTCCGCCTTCTATGCCCCCACCAGCTTCATCGCCCTCCGCCTCTACAGCCGAAAAGAAGAGCCTTTCACCTTCCTCACCCTGAAGGAGCGTCTCCTGGAAGCTCAAAAACTCCGGGAACGCCTCTATCCGGGGTCCACCACCTATCGGCTGGCCTTCAGCGAATCCGACGGTCTGCCCGGCCTCATCGTGGACCGGTATGGCGAGGGGGTGGTGTTTCAGATCAACGCGTGGGCTTTTGAGGTGCGACGCCGGGATGTGGTGGACGCCCTGGTGGACCTGCTGGATCCGGCTTTCGTCTATGAAGACAGTGAATCCGCGGCACGAAAAAAGGAGGGCCTTGCTCCCCATCAGGAACTCCATCACGGCCACCTTCCCGAACGGCACACCTTCGAACTGAACGGGTTCACCTGGGAGATCACCTTTGAGGGAGGACAAAAGACCGGGTTTTTCCTGGATCAGCGGGACAACTACCGGGAAATCGAACGGCTTTCCGACGGCCGGCGAGTTCTGGACGTGTTCTCCTATGTGGGCGGGTTCACCCTCCATGCCCTCCGGGGTGGTGCGATGGAGGTGTATGCGGTGGACGTCTCCGAAGAGGCGCTGAACCGTCTCAAAGCCAATGTGGCCCGTCACTTCGAGAATGCACCCGTGCTCACCTTTCCCGGCAATGCCTTTGATGTGCTGGACCAGCTCATCCTCACCGGGGAGCGCTTTGACGGCATCATCCTGGATCCGCCTGCCTTTGCCAAGGAGAAAAAGGCCGTTCCCCGGGCGATGATGGGCTATGACCGCCTTCACGAAAAGGCCATGCAGCTCCTGGCACCCGGCGGGTGGCTGGCCACCTTCAGCTGTGCTTTCCAGATCAAAGAAGAGCATCTCCTGGAAAGTCTGGAGCGGGCGGCCGTGAGGACAAAAAAACGCTTTCGCATGCTGAAACGCCTCACCCAGGCAGGGGATCATCCGGTCCTTCTGGGGTTTCTGGAAAGCCACTATCTCAAAGGGGTGGTGCTTGAAGTTCTGGACGGGTAACCCTCACTCCATCTGAAGGGACACGCCTCCCATCAACATGCCCATTTTCCAGAAATCCCTGACGGAGGGGGGATCACCTTCCACGTCCGGATATCCCCAATACAGAGGCGGCATGAAAAAGAGCTGGAGATGGCCCCGGGGAAAGGACCAGGACAGGCCGCCAAATCCGGGGGCGGGCACGAGAAGGGGGTAGAGGTGGAGGTTTGGGGTGACGGCCAGGTCCGGGAGGAAGGACAGATACAGGCCAACCGGGAAGAGGGGGATGCGAAACAGGAAGGGGCTTGCCGGTCCAAGCCGGGAATCGGGCATGGGGGTTGTGCCCAGGGGGAGCATGATCCCCACGTCCATGGCCATGCCTCCTCCGGAGGGGTTTTCCAGGAACAGGGACAGGCCGGCGCGGGAGACGGACGTGACATCCCAGAAGGTGTGGTTGATGGGATACCCGGCGCTCCGCCACACGCCCTGGATGGCGGTTCCAGCGGAAAGGCCCAGGTGGACATGCCCGCGGCGCAGGATCCAGGTGCGTCCCCAGATTTCTGTGGCCGCCATCTGCCGGCGTTCCCGCCAGACGTAATATTCGGAATCTCCCGAACAGCCGGGCCGGGAAGAATGGCTGTCCAGGGAAACCTGATGGATCCCGCCGGCGGCCCCCCACACCCCGGCTTCGGTGCCAAACCGCGGATCGGGGGGTGGGATCACATAGGGGAAGGTGCAGCCCGCAGACCAGGCAAGCCAGAGAAAGGGTCCGAACCACCAGCCCGCTCGCAGGCGCATGGCTTCATGATAGCCAGCGGGAAAAGATCTGTCAAGGGTGCGTCTGTGTCCTGTCTGTCTCAGTCTGAAATTTCTTCCAGCATCTTCACAAAATGCTCACGGAGAGGCGGAATCTCCCGCGTGACGGGATTCCCGCAATAAAATCTTCAATGTCTTCGATGGAGGAAACAATGTCCAGGAGATAATCCTTGAACGTGCGTTTCATGCGGGAATCGCTTCTTTCATGATGTTCTGGAAGAGCCGAACACGGCCAGGAATCGAACATCGTACCGTTCTCTCAATTCCTCCCTGTGTTCAGCCGGGATCTTCCGGATGCTTTCGAGCGCATCCATCGACACGCTTCCTCCTTTTTGCGGGCATGCATCGTGTATAGGGTGCGTGCCGGGTCTGTCCGTCCTTGTCTCTCATTCCACTTCGGGGCGGGGGTGAAAAATTGGTTTGGGCTTTCCGTGAAAAGATTTGTGCGCCCGGCACGAAAACCCGGGATGAGACAGGATCCTCTGAAGGTTCGCCCGCGAGCGCCTATCCTTTTTCCATGATGCGATATGTGCGGATCTTGCAGGTGTTCTGGAGCACCGCCCTGCAAATGCACATGGAATACCGGGGGAATTTTCTCCTCGCCCTCCTCACCAGCCTGGGCATGTTCGCCGGGAGTTTCCTGACGCTGTCCGTGATGTTCCTGCACACGCCCCAGCTGGGCGGATGGAGCTTCGCCCAGGCCCTTGCCGTGATGGGCACCTTCATGGTCCTGAACGGCCTGTCCCTCTCGGTGTTCTCCCCCAACCTGAACCGCATCGTAGAACACGTCCAGATGGGCACGCTGGATTTTGTGCTCCTCAAACCGGTGGACACCCAGTTCTGGCTGTCTTTTCGCTATCTTTCCATCCAGGGCTTCCCCGAAATCCTCCTGGGGGGAGGGGTGGTGGGGGCGGTGTATGCCCACCTTCGCCCGGGGCTCTGGCCCACCCTGGCCGGCGCTCTCCTGTTTGTTGCGGCGGCGGTTCTTCTTTATAGCCTCTGGTTTGTTCTGGCATCCCTCTCCATCTGGTTTGTGAAGATCTACAACATCACCGCCGTGCTCCAGACCCTGCTGGAGGCGGGGCGGTTTCCGGTGAACGCCTATCCCCTGTTCTGGCGCTTTGTGTTCACCTTTTTGATCCCGGTGGCCTTCATCACCACCTTTCCGGCGGCCATGTGGGTGGAGGGTCCGTCGGGGCGCATGGTGCTCGCGGGCCTCGCGGTGGCCGGTGGAGCGCTCATGGCCTCCCGAAAGTTCTGGCTGTTTGCTCGAAAATATTATACGTCCGCATCAAGCTGAGGAGAAGTCTATGGACGTGAAAACCTATGTGGCCCGGGGACTTGCCCATCGGGTTGAGCGTCCCCCCGAGGGCTATGTGACGCTGGGTGAAGCCCACGAGGGCGGACACCGGGTGGCATTCTATGCCCGGGAAGAAAACGGGATCCTCAAGCACGTGGTGTTCACATCCACCCGGCGGTGCAAGAAACTCATGGCTCTGGCCGATCGAGTGTGCGAAATCCTTGAGGGTCAGCGGGCGGACACCCTGTCCCTCCAGCCCGAAGCGGTGCTCGCCTTTTTCGGTGAGGAGCGAGAACAGGACAAACTCCGAAAGCGGATGGATCTCATCCTCCGCGCCCTGCACCGGGATCAGGGGAGGAAGTGGTAGGGACCGTGTTCCCCGAATGCGGAAGGAGATGTCTATGGCCTGGAGACGGGCGCTCATCCTGGTCGGCCTGTTCCTCCTGGCGGGGCGTTGCGACAGCCCATCCCGCCCATCCGCTCCTCCCGAGGGATGGGTTGCACTCCTTCCTTCCGACACGTCTACGCATGGGATCTTCATCCAGGATCTGATTCCCCGCGCCTCCGATATCCTCGTGGGAGGTGTGCTCTCCAGCCATCAGGGGGTGCGGGCCTGGATCCGGAAACTCACCTGGTCGGGAGAATGGCTCCCCATGGACACACTGCCTCAGGGAATCGATCTTACCCGTATCGTCCCTCTTGGTGGGAACCGTTATGCCCTCACCAGCTTTTTCAACGAGGGATTTCCGTGTTTCGCCCCTGTGGTGGATGCCGAGGGTCGCTGGGTGGACACTGTGCTCGTTGTAGACCCACAGGCCTACACGTGTACCATTCTGGATGTCCTGCAGACGTCCGACGGGTGGATTGCCACAGGGTTCTCAGGAAACCTTTTCGACACCAGCCAACTCTTTGTCGCTCATGTGGCACGAAACCGCCAGTTCTGGTTTGTCCGAAAGGTCCATGGGTCGAACACGTTCAATGTCGGGGGACTCCTTCTCTCGACTCCCCGGGGATATGGGGTGGTGGGGGTCACCGGTGATCACCCGGGAGGTCAGAGCTTCCTCTGGCTCCTGGAAATCTCTCCTCAGGGAAGTGTGCTCCGGGATACCCTGCTGGCGAAGAACGAGATCACAAGTCTTGTTCGGAGGGAAAGCGCGGTGATGGGCGTGGCCCTTTCTCCTCAGCCATCCCTCTTTGCCTGGGATTTTCAAACCTTTTCTCTCGTATGGGATCGGCCCCTGCCTTCTGAAACCTGGATCGCCCTGATGGATGCAGAGGAAACATCGCCTCTTGGAACGCTGGTATGGATGGACGATTCTTCGGCCCTCTGGACGGCCCGGGTGGACGTTCGCACGGGTCAGATGCAGGGAAACCGGAAACTCTATGATCGGGCGGGATGGCTGATGCAGCTTCGGGAGGACTCCCGGGGGCTTCTCCTGAACATGTTGTTTCTGGACAGCGTTCATGCGTATACCGGCGTGGTGTTCGTCCCCCACGGGGGGGTACCGCCAGATCTTCCTGACTCCATCCTCCCATTGAACCGACCGGCGGTTCCCTTCCTTCAGCACGTCCAACCCTGGGTGTTTCGAGGAGGAACGGTCCCATGAGGTGGATTTTTCCGTTTATCTTTGCCCTGTTGCTTGGGGCGTGTCACCGGAACACGGGCCCCTCCAGCCCCCCTGTGGGCTGGTTCACGCCTGTTCGGGGATCTGACTCGACCTGGGGGTTGCTGGTTGCGGACTATCTCGTGGAAGGCGATGGCGTTGTGCTCTCCGGTCCGGGTTTCCTGGGCAAGCTCGCAGGACCTGAAGACTGGGCGTTCTTCGTGGACCTGTATCCATTCCATCCCACGCGCATCCGGGACCTGGCGGGCGTGTACGCCGTGATGGGGGACCACGGTTTTCTGGAACCTCCCTGCGAGATTCTGTTCTTTGATCGGACGGGTACGTTGATCCGCACGTTAACCCTCCCCGCCGACACAAGCCCCAACTGCAATGTCCTGGACGCCCTGGCGCTGGATCATGCCCTTTTCGTCACGGGTTTTGTGGGAGATCTGTACGGGCTGCGGGAGGTCTTCCTCGCCCGGTTTGACGGGAGTCCCTCGGCAGGCTACACCTTCACCTGGATGCGCCGGTTTCACCGGGGCTCAAACCCCTGGCAGGCGGGGATCCTGCTGGATACGGTGGGGAGCAGGATCCGTATCGTCGGTGGAACCGGAAGGGATTCATACGGAGGGGATTCTCTCTGGGTGATCCAGACAGATCTTCAGGGCAACCTCCGGAAAGATAGCACGTATGCTCTGGATATTCCACATCCATGGCATGGGGTTCGGGTGTCAGGGAGTCTGGTTCTTCACCTGTGGGATACGGGGCAACTGATCTGGCTCTCGCCGTCCGGGGAGGTCCTCCACCTGATGGAAGGCCCCTTTGCGGCTTTTCACGGATGGGACAATCGGGGTCTTGTGTCACGGTGGGAGGATTCGACATTTGTGGTGGAATTCCTTGATCTTTCGCGTGCTCGGATCACGGGAACGCTTAAAAAGATACAATCCGATCCTTACTGGGGTCTGGATCTCCGTACCGGACCATCCGGGTATGCCATCCTGTTTATTGACAACATCCCGACTTTCCACCTTCTTTTCGTCCCCTGGGGTGGGACCTGGCCTGAGCTTCCACCGGCGGAGATGACGGACAGGCGTCCCGTTCTCAAACGCCCGGTGACCTTTGATCCGCTCGGGAGGAGGGTGGGCTGAACGGCGCGTTTTCTTGATGGTCCGGAGGGGTCGGTGTACCCTTTCCCTGCATCCATCACGAAAAGGAGAAAGGTATGGTTCGTGTGCGATTTGCCCCGTCACCGACGGGATATCTTCACGTGGGCGGAGCCCGCACGGCGCTGTATAACTGGCTGTTTGCCCGTCACCACGGCGGACAGTTCATCCTCCGGATTGAGGACACCGACCGTACCCGCTTCGTGGAAGATGCGGTGGAAGACATCCAGGAGGGCCTGCGGTGGCTGGGCCTGGAATGGGATGAGGGACCGGTGTTCCAGTCCGATCGTCTTTCGCTGTATCGGGAACACGTGGAACGTCTGGTGGCTGAAGGCAAGGCCTATCCCTGTTTCTGCAGTCCGGAGCGCCTGGAAGCTCTGCGAGAGGCGCAGCGCCGGGCCGGAAAGCGCCCGGGGTATGACCGCCACTGCCGGTTTCTCCCTCCCGAAGAGCGGAAGAAACGCCTGGAGGCCGGGGAGCCCCACGTCATCCGTCTTGCCGTCCCTCTGGAAGGCGAAACCCGGGTGATGGACGCCCTCCGGGGCGAGATCGTGTTTGACAACCGGGAACTGGAAGACATCGTGCTTCTCAAATCCGACGGTTTTCCCACCTATCACCTGGCCAACGTGGTGGATGACCATCATATGGGCATCACCCACGTGATGCGGGCGGACGAGTGGATTCCGTCCCTTCCCTATCACGTCCTCCTCTATGAGGCCTTCGGGTGGAAGCCCCCGGTGTTTGCCCATCTCCCCGTCATCCTCTCCCCCGACGGCAAGGGGAAGCTTTCCAAGCGGCACGGCGCCACCAGCGTCCGGGAGTTCCAGCGGATGGGATATCTTCCGGAAGCCCTCCGCAACTATCTCGCTCTCCTGGGATGGTCCCCCGGCGACGATCGGGAAATCCTCACGCTGGACGAGATGATCGCGCTGTTTGATCTGGACCGGGTGCGAACGGCGCCCGCACGCTTTGATTATCAGAAACTCCTCTGGATGAACAGCGTGTATATCCAGAACATGGACGAGGAAGAACTCGTCCGGCGGGTTCGCCCCTTTGTGGAGGAGGCCGGATACCAGCCCGAAGACCAGGACCTCCGGGCGATGGTCCGCCTTTTGAAGGACCGGGTAAAGACCCTCCGGGAGTTTGTGGAATTCGGGCGGTATTTCTTTGAAGATCCGCAGGAATATGATCCGGACGGGGAGAAAAAGCACTTCCGGGACCCGGCGGCTGTGGCCGAACGGCTCCGGAAACTCCTGGAACGGTGGGAAGACCTGGGTCGATTTGATGCCGAAACCCTGGAGACCACCCTCCGGGACCTGGCCGACGAACTGGGCGTGAAAGCGGGAGCCCTCATCCACCCCGTTCGTCTCGCCGTGACCGGCTTCCGGGTGGGACCGAGCCTGTTTATCCTGCTCGAGGCACTGGGTCGGGAGCGGGTGCTCCGGCGCATGGAAAAAGCCATCCGCTATCTGGAGGAAAAGACCACCCATGAAGTGTGAAGTGTGCGGACTTCGGAGCGCCACCCATATCTTTGTGGAGGTGACCCGGGAGCACCGCCTGGAACGGCGGGTGTGCGAAACGTGTGCCTGGAAGCTGGCCATTGCCCTCCCCGAAGAGGCCGTCCTCCAGCCCGAACCCCGGAAGCGCCCACCTCTGCCCCCGGGGAAGGAGGAACTGGGTCAGCGATGTCCCCGGTGCGGACGGCCCTACACGGAGGTCAAGAAAACCCTGATGGTGGGGTGCGCGGAATGCTATGCAGCCTTTCTGGAAAATCTGAAAGCCTTTCTCAAGAAACTCCACGACACGGATGTGGTGTATAAGGGCCGGGCGTATGTCCACGATCCCCGAAGGCGAACCCTGATGGAGGAGCGCCAGAGCCTCCTGGAGCAGCTGGAGACGCTCATTTCGGAGGAGCGGTTTGAAGAAGCCGCACGGGTTCGGGATCGCCTCCGGGTGATTGAGGAAGAACTGGGATGGACTTCCTCGAAAAACTGAAAGAGCAGACCCCTTCCTGGCTTTCGGCCGAAGGGCCTTACCCGGAAACCATCCTGAGCACACGGATCCGGGTGGCCCGGAATCTGGAGGCGTACACTTTCCCGACGGGGGCAGGGGAGGACGAACTTTCCCGGGTGTGGGAACTCGTTCACGACATTCTTCCCGGGGTGATGGGGGACCTCACCTTTTTTGAAAACCTGACGCTTTCGGACCTGGAGCGCCACTTTCTGGTGGAACGGAAGCTGGCTTCCCCGGATCTGATCCGCCGAACGTTGCCCGGTGTGGGCGGGGCTTTCACACCGGACGAGCGGGTGTCTGTTCTCGTGAACGAGGAAGACCACCTCCGGATCCAGGTGTTTCGCCCGGCCTTTGCCCTGGACGAGGCGTTTCAGGAAGCCCTGGATCTGGATCGCGAGATCGGGGACCGTGTGGAATACGCCTTCCTGGGGGATTTCGGATTTCTCACCACATCCCTCACCAACACGGGCCTGGGGCTTCGCATCTCCGTGCTGGCCCATCTTCCCGGGATCGTGCTGTCCAAGAAGATCCCGGAGTTTGTGAACATTGTGCAGAAGGGCGGACTTTCGGTTCGGGGCCTGTATGGGGAGTGGAGTCAGGCCCGGGGCAACCTTTTCCAGATCTCCTCGGCGGAGACCCTCAACCGCTCGGAGGAGGAACTTCTGGAGCGCTTTCGCCTGGGCATGTCCCGGATCCTCAAACTGGAAAAGCGTACCCGGGAAGAACTCCTTGGGGACTATCGCCTGGCGGTGGAGGACAAAATCTATCGGGCCCTGGGCGTGCTCAAGCACGCCCGCTCCATCTCCTTTGACGAAGCGGCCATCCATCTGTCTTTTCTCCGCCTGGGGGTGGGGCTGGGACTCCTCATGGACCTCCCCCTCTCGGCTCTGAATGAAATGCTCTTGTTCAGTCAGCCCGCCCATCTCCAGATGGTCCTGGGTCCCACGGAGAGTGTGGAGGAACGGGATGCCCGGCGGGCAACCTATCTGAGAAGCAAGCTTTCGGCCTATTCCCTTTGAGTTTGACAAACAGGAGGTTGGATCATGCTGCAGATTGGAGACCGTGCGGTGGACTTCTCCCTTCCCGGTGTGGACGGGAAAACCTACACCCTGAAGGACTTCAACAAAAAACTCCTCGCCGTGATCTTCAGCTGCAACCACTGCCCCTACGTCCATGCCTGGGAAGACCGGATCATCCAGATCGCGAAGGACTATGCCGAGCATATGGACGTGGTGCTCATCAACGCAAACGATCCGGATCAGTATCCCGAGGATTCCTTGGAGAACATGAAGAAGCGGGCGAAAGAAAAGGGCTATCCCTTCCCCTATCTTTTCGACGAGTCTCAGGAGGTTCCCCGGGCCTATGGAGCCACCCGGACGCCGGAGGTGTTCCTGTTTGACGAGGAACGGAAACTCCGGTATCACGGGGCGGTGGACGACAGCACCGATCCGAACGCCGTGAAACAGCATTACTTTCGGGATGCGGTGGAGGCCCTCCTGAAAGGTGAAGATCCCCCGGTGGCGGAAACCCCGCCGGTGGGCTGCACCATCAAGTGGCGGCGATAAGGAGGCTGGACCAGTTTCTGGTTCGGGCGGGGGTGGTGAAGCGGCGCACCCTCGCCCAGAAACTCCTCAAAGAAGGGCTGGTGGAGGGGCCCGAGGGGCCTCTCAAACCCTCCACATCCCCCCGGGAAGGGATGGAGATTGCCGTTCACCGGGGGGTGTGGGTGGAGCGGTTCCGCATCCTTTCCGTGGATCCTCCCCGGGTGGAGAGTCTGGGGAAGTCCCGGAGCGAAACCCCACCCGTACGCCGCAAGCTGGACGAGCTTTTTGAACTCCTGGAGGAACCCTTCCTGCCCTGTGAAACGGATGAGGAATCATCATCATGAGCCGTACCGAGCACCCCACGCGGTTTTCTCTGGAAACTGGATGGGGTGTTTTCTCCCCTCGCCGGGTGGGAAGGAACATGCTGAAATCAACCCATGATGCGTAAAACTTCCCGGTTTCGTCTGCGCCGCCAGGCCCGGATCCGGCTCACCAAGGCGGGGTGGCTGTATGCCGCGTCCACCCTGGGGATCGGCCTTGCCGCGGTGAACACGGGGGACAACCTGCTGTATCTCGTGACGTCCTTTCTCCTGGCCGTGATGGCCACGGCAAGCCTCTGGGCCTGGCTCAACTACACCGGTCTCCGGGTGCGGGTGGAACTTCCCCAGGAGGCTTTCCGGAACCGGCCGATCCAGGCAGAGGTGGTGCTGGAAAACACAAAGCCCCTGCCTTCCTTTCTCATCCACGTCCTCCCCCGGGCACGGAAGGTGGGAACATCCCGACGGACGGAACCGAACAGCTCCGGGGAACAGGTGATGGAGACCGGGGGAGCCTGGGTGTTCCGGGTGCCTCCCGGAGGGTCTGCCCAGGTGGGCCTGCGCCTCCGGTTTCGCACGCGGGGACCTGTGGATGTCACGGCTGTCCGGGTGCGGTCGGCCTTTCCCTTTGGCCTGGCCTATCGGGAGGAGGTGCTCCCCGCACCGATACGCCGGGTGGTGGTGTATCCCGCCGTCCACCCCGTTCAGGGGGATCTTCCGGATCGCTTTGTGGCCCGTGCCTTCGGTGAGGAAAGCACGGGGCGGGAAGGTTCTGGTGGGGACTTTCTGGGGCTTCGGGCGTTTGTGCGTGGAGATTCCCCCCGGAGAATCTACTGGCGGGCCTTTTTCAAAGAGGGAAGCCTCCAGGTCAAGCGCTTTGCGGAGGAAGCGTCCCGGACGGTCATCCTCCACGTCCCCCGGCAGGCGAGGGAAGCCGAACTGGAGGAGGTGGCCTCATGGATCGTCCACCTCCTTGCGGCGGGTGATCGGGTGGGGCTGGTGGTGGAGGATACGGGTGAGACCTTCCCTCCGGCCTCGGGAGACCTCCATCGGCGTCTCCTCCTCCGGGCCCTTGCCTTCTATCCCCATCCCCTGGGGCTGCGGTCGCGAACCCATCCCACAGGGAGGTGAACATGGAGCGGATCAGGGTCCGTGCGGGGTTTGCCGACATTGTGGGGCACGGTGTGCTGTGGATGGTGCTCTCGGTGGTCACGCTGGGGCTGGCCTTCCTGGTCTGGCCCTATTACGCCTTCCGGTTTGTGCTGTCCCGGTCGGTGGTGGTGGATCCTTCAGGAAAGGAAGTGGGGCGCATGGAAGTGGAAGGAGGCTTTTCGGGCTATCTGGGGCATGCCATCCTCTGGATGCTCGGCATCCTGATCACCCTGGGCCTTGCCGCCCCGCTCTGGATCTATGATGTGTACCGGAAGGTCCTGTCCGAGACAAAGGTGGTGCGGGAGGGGTGATTAAAACAACTTCGCCCGCACTTTCATCCGCAAAAGCCAGTCCGTTGACTCCAGCCGGATGTTGTGATCCCGTTCCAGAAGAACGTAAGCTCCGGCAAGTCCTTTTTCATACGCCAGGTAGACGTAGTTTCGCCCACCGCTGTACAGGGCACTTAACGCAGGATCCGTGGTCAGCACATGAGAATATCCGATCTGGATCTGGCTTCCTGAAAGAGGGCTGAATCGCACCATCACCTCCCCCCGCCAGACGGGATGCTCTCCTGAAAATTGCTCATACGACACGCTCGAGCGAAACCGAAGGCCGGTTGCAAGAAGAAGGTTCCAGCTTGTCTGAACGGCGCTCCGGGAGGCGAGCGTATAGGTCCGGTAGTTCATATCCCGGCTGGTCCAGGAGGCGTTCAGGGTAAAGGTGTGGGGGGAGAGGTTCCAGCTTGTGGAAAGATGTCCTCCCCACGCCCGAAAGGCGGTATCCTTAAAGCTGCCGGTGGAAAAGTCCAGGGAGTACGCAGACGACTGCCCTCCGTTCAGGGCAAGGGAAAAGGTATGGCCGGAGGACGTAACGCCGAAAAGATTGACCGTTCCTTTCACCGAGGGGGAGAGGATTTCTTCGTCCCAGTAGTGGACCCCCGCGGACGCGGAAAGACTCATGAAGGGACCCTTCCGGTACCAGGTAGGTCCACCGCCAGCCTCGAAAAACCGGAGGTTTTGGTATGGGAAGAACGCAAGGTGAGATGCAGCCCACGCGCCGTTCAGATATGCAGTCCGCAGGAAAAATCCCCAGAAGGGGGAGGCGTATTGCACCGCCCCTCCGGCAAACCACGCGGTATCGCTGATCCCGCCCAGAACGTTCCACTGAAAAGCTTCCTTTTGCCCCACCTCATAGGCAAGAATCTGGCGTTCGTTGAGGGTATCCCGGCGATACAGACCAGCCTGGATCCCCATGACCCCGAGGGCCCCGGCTCTTTTGAGGGCCGCGTAGAAAAAATCTTCCGGAATTTCCGTCCGGGCATAGAGGACGCCCCCCATCCAGGGACCTCCCCGAAGAAGGCCCTTGGCCCCGCCGATGAGGGGGACCCGGGTGGTGGGTGCGGTGGAAAAGCCGGCCATCCCTGTGGCGGTGTCGCCAATGGCACGGGTGTAGAAGAAATCCATGAGGGGAAGTCCCGGAATGATGGGCGGGCGGAAGAGTTCGGCGTCATCGGTGAAAAAAGCACGGCGTTCCGGAAGATAGACGGCAAACCGGTCCAGCGTCACATACACCGGATCCACATCCGCCACGCCGTAATCGGGGAAGAGGGTGACCTGGAACCGGTGGAGATCCACCTGAAGGGTGGCATCCAGGCCACCCTGCCCCCGAATGTTCTGGTGAGGGCTCATGCGGCCTGTCACATGGGGATAGGCCTGAAAGGTGATGCGCAACGGAAGGTGAAGCCGAAGGAGGAGCAACTGTGGGCGCATCTGACCCGGTGGCGTGGGGGCAAGGGCACACACGGTTCCGGTTTTTGCGATATTCCGGATGACGTTGAAGCCCCAGGTCCCGCGGTGATAGGGAAGGCTCTGGAAAGGGATACGGAAGACCACGGTATAGGCCTGATCCGTCTGCTCGGGTTCTGCCTCCCACAGGGTGTTCCAGAAAGGATCCCACACGCCATTCTGAATGCGCTGGTCTTTCATGTTCCCTGCAGGGTCGGCACCCAGCCAGTAATAGGTTTCTCCACCGGTACCGGCGGGATCCAGCAGGACGGCGACAAAGTCCGGCCCCAGCCGATCGCGCTGTGTTTTTTCCACCACAAAGGGGCCTTCTGCGTGCACGCGGACCCAAAAAGCCTCGCGGGTCTGAAAGAGCTCCACGCTGGTGGGATAGGGGCACGGGTCGCCAAAGGTCGGAAATTCCGTCTGGAAGGGCCTCTCCAGATGGAGGGCTTCATCCCATTGAGGCGTGTCCAGGACAGGAACCGTCTGGATGCTGAGGAACATTAAAAGAACCATGGAAATCGCTCCCGGTTTCGGAGAAACCTTTCAAGCCAGGTGATTTCTTTCAAATTCATGGATGCGATCGACTGGATGGCCACGACCTTTCCGTGATATACGAGAATGAGGGCGGGCATCTGCGTCCACGGATTCCCACCCAGCATCCCCTGGAGAAGGGGAAGGGCGTGGGGAGGGGAAACCGTCTGGACAGGAAAAGGAAAGTTCATGGAACGAAGCCACAGAGACGTTTCAGGGAGGTCAGGGCGTGCAATGATCCAGCCAACCATTGGAACCCGGTGTTGCTGAACAAGGTTCATCAGGGCGTCCCAGGTTTGAACGTCCACAGCACACATATGGGGGCTGGTGACAAAGAGGAAAAAGGGATCTTCCTGAGCGGAAGAAGGGAGGATGGAGAGGTTCACAGGAGGAGCGTAGGCAAGAAGGTGATCCAGCGCGCGGGTTCGATGATACAGGAGAATTCCTGCCCAGATGGCAAGAAGAAGGATGGCTGTATCAGGGACGACGTCCTTCCACCGTGAGGGTGTCCCGTTTCCCTGTCTGATCCTGAACCACAAGGGACCAGCCTCCCTTTTGCCTTACCCAGCCTTCCACGTTCGGAAGACCGGTTTCCGGATAAACAGGGCGTTCCGGGTCGGCTTCGGGGATGCCAAGTTTTTTCTGAAGACCGCAGGAGATGGAGCGGACAGGTCCGGAGGGAAGGGCGATGTCATACACACAATCGCCGATGTTGAACACGGCCCAGATGCGGTTTGAATCCACCGTCACGATGTGCACGTGGAAGCCCCCCCTCCATCCCAGGCGGCGTATGGCCTCCGGAACGGGAAGGAGGGAGTGAAGAAAACGACCGGTGGTATCGTACACCTGAATCCAGGTCCCCCAGTTCGCCTGTTCCCGGATGGAGGGATCGTGGCGGTAAGCGACCATCACCCAGTAGGGCCCCGTCTGGATCATGGAGAAGGGTGGGGTGTGGTCCGAACGGATGAAGAACTTTCTGTGGATTTGCCAGGATCGGTCGAGAACGTAGATCACCCGGTAGTTCGCGTCGCCCACAAAGGTGAAGGAATCGGAGCATCCGGCTGTATACAGACGGGGCCGGGGTGCGGGGATGTCGGGATAATCGGGTGCCACGTGGAGGGGACCTTTCACAAGTTCCGAAGAGCGCTGTTGAAGAAGGCTCATCACTGAATCCGGAGGAGAAGGACAGGAAAAGGCCATCATAAACCAGAGTGCTACCATGGCTTGCTCCTTATGGGATCTTCGCGAAGCGCCCCGGAAGGGGCGCTTCGCGGGTTTCTATTTTACGGGGTCAAGGATGAACGGGTCACTCACGTCTGACTCCCGCCATCGATGGGAGCGATGATGCAAGCACAGTTCCCAACGCTTGTGGGGCAGAAACAACCGGCGCCTGATCCCCATCCAATATAGACGGTCGGAGGTTTCTGGGCGGCGTGGAGATAGGGGATGGCGACCTGGACACCGATGCCCCCGAGGAGGGCGAGGAGGGTGAGGATGCGGAGCATGGCACGCATGGTACACCTCCTGTTTATGGGATACCCCCGAAGACGAGCATGATTATATACCCCCCCCCCCCCCGTGATGTCAAGGTCCCGATATGCTCCCAATTCAAACTTTGTTGGAAATCCTGATTGCAAGGGCTAAAATTGAATCTGCAGGGATAGGAGAGGGGGTTTTCAAAAAGGGAGATATCCGCTCTTTTCCTCACCTCACAAAGTCATTCACGATTCTGTTGGTGAAGCGTGATGAAAAGATTATCCCCCGCCCTTATGATCCCTGACTCGTCGGCTATGAGGCGCCTTCCGGGCGTTCCCGATAGGCCCGGACCACGGCGATCACGTCCTCGTTGCCGTAGCCCGCGTTTTCCATGTTCTGATACAGCCCGAAGGCGGCGGCCCCCAGCACCATGGGAAACCGGTGGTTGAGGGCTTCCTGGAGAATGAGACGCAGATCTTTCGCCATGAGCCGGAGCCCGAACTGCTCTGAGAAATCACCCCGGAGGAGTTTGTCTCCCTTGATGGCAAGGTAGGGGCTTGCCAGGGCGCTTTCCTTCAGGGCCTCCACAAACCAGGCGGGGTCCAGCCCGAAACTCCGGGACAGGGCAAACCCCTCCGCCAGGGCGCCGTTCACCAGGGCGATCATCAGGTTGAGTTTGAGCAGGCACCCGTTGCCCAGGACGCCTGTATAAACCACGTGCTTGCCGATGGCCTGGAAGTAGGGTTTCAGGGGTGCAAGGCTTTCCTCGTCTCCACCGGCGAGGAGCACCAGGGCCCGGTTCTCCGCCTGTGGGCGGCTCCCCAGCACCGGGATGTCCACATAGAACCCGCCCCGCAGGATCACTTCCCGGTGAGCCTCCCGGGCCCATGCGGGCGGGTTGGTTCCGTGGTCCACCACCCAGACCCCTTCCCGGAGTCCCGAGAGCAGTCCGTCCTCGCCGTGGAAGACCGTCCGGGTGACCTCGTGGTTGGCGAGCACCACCCCCACGACATCCACGGAGGAAGCCAGTTCCCTGGGTGTGGCGGCCCAGCGGGCCCCCTCTTCCAGAAGAGGTCGGGCCTTGGCCGGGGTTCGGTTCCACACAAACACGTCAAACCCCGCCTTGAGGAGATTCCGGGCCATGGGAAAGCCCATCACACCCGTTCCGATGATGCCAACCCTCATGATGGATTCCCCCTGTTTTTGCGTAACCTGGGCAACATGCGCGCCTTGAGCCGGCGGATTTCCTGCATTTCGTGAGGATCCAGGGCGGCAAGCCCCCCTTCCCGAAGGCCTCCCAGGCCAATGGGTCCGAAACGGATCCGGACAAGCCGCTCCACTTCCAGTCCCAGGACCGCAAAAGCACGGCGGATCTCCCGTTTGCGCCCTTCCGTGATCCCCACCTCCACCGCCCGGGCCTCCAGAGGGTGGGCGAACACGGGCTTGAAAGGACCGTCCTCCAGTTCGAGACCCTCCCGGAAGGCCCGGGCCACATCTCGGGCATGCCGGTCCCCGGAAAACCAGACGCGATAGACCTTCAGCACCTCAAACCGGGGATGGGTGAGGATGTAGGCCAGGTCCCCGTCGTCCGTGAGGAGGAGAAGCCCCTCCGAATCCCGGTCCAGCCGGCCCACGGGCACCACCCCCCGGAGACTGTCGGGGAGCACGTCTTTCAGGGTGAGGGCCGCGTGACGATCCCGGAGGGTGGTGGTCACGCCGCGGGGCTTGTAGAATTTGAAATACCGGAAATATCGCCGGCGGCGCACCGGCTTTCCGTCCACCTCCACCCGATCGTTGTCGCCCACGTCCACCCAGGGTTCCCGGACCACCTTTCCGTTCACCCGCACCCGCCCGGCAAAGATCAGGGCATCGGCCTTCCGGCGGGAGGCCACACCGGCCTGCTGAAGATACCGGTTCAGGCGCATGGTACCTCCCTGAGATCTGTGAGTACAGTCCGGACCAGATTCCCCACGCGCTCAGGTTCAAGATCCCGCAGGCACGCGTGATCCCCGCGCCGGCAGGTCCCTTCTCCGTGAAGGCTGCAGGGCCGGCAGGCAAGGGGGAGGCCCAGGGAAAACACCGGTCCCCGGCCCACAGGGCGCATGCCCAGCACGGGATGGGTGGGTCCCCAGAGTTCCACCACCGGCACGCCCAGCGCCGCCGCGATGTGGGCGGCGGAGGTGTCCACCGTCACCACCAGCCGGGCGCGCTGGAGAAGCCCGACAAAATTCCGGAGATCGGTCCGGTTCAGGAAATTTCGGGACGGATCGGGCCAGTCCATCCCGGGGCCCTGTCCCGCCAGGGTTGCTGGAATGCCCTGATCGGTTAGATCTACGGCAAGCCGATACACATGGACAGCCGGCCAGTTCCGGAGAGGACGGCCTCCGAAGGGGACGATCACCACCCCCGGATCGTCGTGGGGAGAGGGATAGGATGGGATCAGGCGGGGGGGGGAAAAGGGGGCATCGGGGTGAAAACGGCGCAGCACCGCGTGCATCCGGAGGGACATGGGAATTTCCCGGGAAGGGACGCGGCGACGGATCAGCCACCACCGCCGCCGGAGGCTTGCTTTGCGGAGGGTTCCCTTCCGGCGGGCAGGAAGGTGCAGGGTCACCCACCGGGACAGGATCTTTCCGTGGAGATCCAGAAGGAGGTCATAGGGGCCGTTCTTTCGCAGATCCCGGATCACCCGGTCCATCCCCTCCCATGTTTTTCGGGAAAAATGCTCCACCCCTTCGATCCGGGGATCATCTTCCAGAAGGGGAGCGATGGCCGAATCGGTGAGGTAATGAACCCTGTAGCCCAGCTGGACCAGAGACTCCACCACACCGGTGGTCTGGACCACGTCCCCCAGAGCGGAAAACCGGATGATCAGGGCCTTCACTCCACCTCCTCCCCGAACTGCCACCAAGGTCCCGTGTTGTGCAGGAGTTTCCAGGCCCGGACGAGGTTCCGGCCGAGCTGTTCGGCATAGCGACGGGCCCAGACGTCTTCGTCCAGCGTGCGCCCCACCACATAACTGAAGCCGTAAGGGGGAACCCAGATTCCCATGTCATTCAGAATGAGGAAAAGGTGCTGGATCAGGGAGGGGGCGCCACCTTCCTTGCCGCTTGCCACCACGCCGGCGATTTTGCCGTCCAGGAGCTTTCCCGTGTTTTCCAGGGAGGTCAGGCGGTCCAGAAAAGTTTTGAGATGACCGGGAAGGCCATACCAGTAGACAGGGGTGGCGAAGAGAAGGACGTCGGCCAGGAGGAGTTTCTGGTGCAGGCCCTTCATGGCATCGTCCAGCACGCCGGTGGTGCACTGGCGGGGGTTGCAGGATGCGGGGTCTTCGGAATAATAGCCCATGCACGGTCGGATGGGGAAGTCAATGAGGAAGAGCTCCTCCACGCGGGCGTCTGGAGCCCTTTCTTTCAGGGCGTTGAGCACCAGCCGACCCAGGCGGGTGGAACGGGCGTGCTCCCGCCGGGGTGAGGCGAAAAGGGCAAGGACGGAAAGGACTTCCATTCAAAACAAACGACCCCACCGCCGGGCGGTGAGGTCCGGGAAGATTCCATGGGGAGGTTCAGGAGCGACGACGTTCGGGAATGCGAGCCGCCCGTCCGTAGCGTCCCCTGAGGTAATAGAGGCGGGCGCGGCGCACCCGGCCATGGCGGACCACCTCAATTTTGGCCACCACGGGGCTGTGGAGGGGAAAGGTCCGTTCCACCCCCACGTCACCGGAAATTTTGCGCACGGTGAACGTGGCTGAAAGGCCACTTCCCCGACGGCGCATCACCACACCCTCGAACACCTGGATGCGCTCCACCGTTTCATACGCCTTCTTTTTGCTGTTCCACCGGCGCTCCCGAATGCGGACGTGGACCCGGACCGTGTCACCGGGACGGAACTCCGGAATATCCTGACGCAAAAACTCCTGCTCGATCTCCCGGATCACCTGATGGGACATCGCCAACCTCCTCGCTTGATGTGGCGCAAAGTATACGCAACACACAGGGGTCTGTCAAGGTGCGGTGTCGAGAAGAAGGGGGGAATAAATGGAACGGGATCCCCGGCCGTTTTGCCCCCTGTTCAGCATTTGGGATTGTTCTGAGCCGCTTTCGTCCAGGATCGTATTGCCTCACGAGAAAATCTATTCGAACCCAAGTCGTTGCCTCATGAGAAAATCTATCCCAACACATGGAGATCTTCCTCCGCAGGCTCTGGAGGTGTGGCAAAGGAGAAAAGACGCTCCTGTAGCGAGAGAATCCGTTTCCTTAATTGAGCCACATTGAGCTGAGCAAATCGCTCCCGAAGTTTCTCCTTCACCTCCTCCGGTACCCTCGGATCTTCCAGCACACGCTGATAGGGTGTCTTCGGCGTGTCATACCTCTTCCGGACTTTCGAATCCACCCGCTCTTTCTCCACCAGCTTCATCGTCGGTTTGAAAAAGTTGACGAAAATGGAATACAACCGCTCCACCTCTTCCAGCACCTCCAGTGCCTGGGGCGTGTCATACCGGAAATGCCCCACCAGTCTCCGCGCCACATGGCCGTTCTTCTGTTCCACATAGCAGTTGTCGTTTTTCTCATAGGGCCGGGATCGGGTGAAGGTGATCCCCTTCTCCCTGCACCAGGTCATAAGATGATGGTTGATGAAGGAACTGTCATTGTCGCAGTCAATGCCCTTGATGGGGAAAGGAAATCGCTCCACAAGAATTTCCAGCGCTTGGTGGGTCCATACCCGGGCGCGGTTCTTCACAGGGTGCATCTCCGTCCAGCCGGTATGGACATCCGTTGCCACCAGGGTCAGAGCAAAATCTCCCTTTGCGCTTCCTCCATCATGCCCCACCAGGTCGATTTCGATGAAGCCGGGCTCGGCTTCGTTCCAGTCGGCGAAGGTTCGGATGGGGATCTGGTGTTTGAGATGTTTTCCCGGACGGGCAGGATCACCCCACGAAATCTCCTGGAGATTTCGTGGGGGCCCCGAAAGTAAGGGGGTCCCCGTGGTGTTTCCTTGAGGAAACAGCACGGGGTGAAGGCTGCACGGGAAGTCCAGGATGGTCCATAGAGCAACGAGGGCTTCCCGAACGTCTTCGCCGTAGATGGGTTGCGTTTTCGCTGGATTTTGATGTGGGGATCAGCGACGACACGGATGCGAGGGCCGTTGGGGGTATGGAAAGTGACGGTTTTTCGGGCATTTCGGAGGAGGAAAGAGGCGTAGGCGCGGTTGTAGCCGGTGAGGGAACAGAATTCGTCGAGGATTCTATACGCTCACCCCATGAAATTCCTGGCAGAATTTCATGGGGACCCCCGAAAAGCAGGCAAAGATTGATTTTTACGGGCCCCCCTGCGTTTCCGCGCGGAAACGCAGGGGGTGAAAGAAGGGTACGGGAGATTTCATGTAGATTCTTTCGTGAGGCAACCATGTCTTTTCGTGTAGATTTTAAATGAGGCAATGCGAGGATTTGACATCGATGTGGACAAGCCTGTATAATTTTACTGTAGAGAGGCGAAGGGTCGACTTCGCTTCTCTCAACGTTCAAACCAGCAGGAGGGGGCTTATGAAACAACCCAAACTGGGGCTCTTCGCAGCCCTTCTCCTCCCCGCTGTGCTCCCCGCTCAGGCCTTTTTCCAGGCCCGGTGGTCCGGCGTGGCGGTTCAGGCGTTTGCCGCACCGGACTCCTATTGCATCAACGGCTTCCAGGTTACCGGGCCGGATGGTCAGGGTTATGTGGAGCTCATCGCCCTGGGCAGTGACGGGTCGAGCGGGTCGGTGCTGCGGGCACGGTGGCAGGACGTGTCCGTTCAGCCCTTTGCAGGGGGAGGATGTCTGGTGGGATTCTCCGTGAGCGGTCCGGACCCGCAGGGATTTGTGACCCTCACGGCGCACGCGTCCGGAGGTGCAAGCGGTGACATCGTGATGACCCGGTGGCAGGGAATTGCCTTTCAGGGATACACCGCGCCGGCGGGTGCGGTGATCCAGGCTCTGTTCACGGGAGGACCGGACGGAAACGGCTATGTGACCCTGTCCGCGGACACCGTGGATGCGTCCACCGACGTGGATGAGGACGACGGGCCGGCGGTGGTGTTCGGCTTTGCTTCCCTCCCGGGAGTTCTTCGGGGGCGCACCACGGTGTCCTTTGGGCTCCCGGCGGAGAGCGATGTTCGTCTGGAGGTGTTCAACGCCCTGGGCCAGAGGGTGGCGACGCTGGCCCGTGGCAGGTTTTCGGCCGGGCTCCACGAGGTGGAGGTCCGGGCAGATGAAGTTGGGCGGGGGACCTATTTCCTTCGCCTTTCCACCCCCGATCGGGTGGTGGCCCGCAAGGTGATCTTTGCGGGTCGTTAAAAAAACAGGAGGGGAACCATGAAACGTTTGAGCCTTTTGGGTTTGACCCTGGTCCTTGCCATGCCCCTCAAGGCCCAGTGGACGGAGGGTGGGGCAAACATCGGTGCCAACCTGGATTCACTGAAGGTGACCTTCCAGGGATTGGGGACCGTTCTGGAACTTGTGTCCTCTAACAACGCAGGGTTGCTGATGGTGCTGGATCCGACGAACCCTTCCGCTGGGCTCTATATGCACGGAAACTACAACGATGGGGGCCGTATCGCACTGAGTGGTCCATATCCCATTGTTTTCCGGAGCTACACCACTTCTTTTGACCGCGTGGAACTCCCCCAGGATGCCATTCAGTCGTTTGAAATTTCCAACGAGGCTGGGGTGGTGTCCAGTTCGGAGGGGGTGAGCAGCGTTGGGCTTTCAGGTGGGGGCAGTCGGGACACGCTTCTGTTCCAGACCATCACCGCGCCCGACACGGGTTTTCTCCTGATCACTGGATCGGCACAGATCACCGTGAACCACACCAACGGTTCTTCGTCATCCGCCGATTTTGGCCTGATGGTGGATGGAACGGCTCCAGACAATCAGGATGTGGCCCTGTCTCTCACCAGTAATGCAGCCTCAGGGATTTACCGCTTTCCGGTGACGGTGCATCTGCTGGTTCCGGTTAGCGCAGGATCCCACAACGTGGTGTTCTGGGGAGATCAATGGTCAACAGGGGGGACATTCACCGTCTATGACATGCAGCTTTCGGTGGTGTATCTCCCCACGGCGTATGGGACGGTGGCGAAGGTGAGCACAAACAACGTGCCGGACGATCAGGCCCCCCGCCGGGTTGCGTCCGTGCCTGCCCATCAGATCCGTGCCGAAAGCCAGGCGGCCAATCAGGCCCGCATCCAGGCGGAACTCCAGCAGATCCGGGCGCGCCTGGCCGAGCTTGAGGCGGAAATGAAGGCCCACGAAACGCGATAAACAGGTGGAGGGGGCCGGCGGCGAAGCCGCCGGCCAGGAGGTGTGTGCGGGGGCGGCGAAAGCCGCCCCCGCCTTGTTTTTTGCTGCTTTTTACGTATGCTCGTTTCCCTTCTGATCCCCCGCCGGGATGTCCATCCCCGGGCCATCCTGTATGATTTTCTCCGATGAAGGATCCTCGTCCCCCGGGCCATCGCCGTGGCACCGCCGACCTTCCCCTCCACGGAGGGAAGGCCCCCCGGTGGCTGTTCCAGCGTATGGTCCGCCTGTCCCGGGTGATGGTGGAGGCCCTGGTGTCCGAGTTCGGACCGGAGGCCTTTCTCCAGCGCCTTGCGGATCCGGTGTGGTTCCAGTCCTTCGGCTGCGTGCTGGGATTTGACTGGCACTCCTCCGGTCTCACCACCACCGTGACCGGCGCCCTGAAGGAGGCGTTGAAGGACCTCCGGATCGGGGTGTATGCCGCCGGGGGCAAAGGGGGCACGGCCCGGAAAACCCCGGAGATGATCGTCCGCGTCGCGGAACGCACCGGACTGGACCCGGATCCCCTGATCCGGACGAGCCGGCTGGTGGCCAAGGTGGACAGCGCCGCCCTCCAGGACGGGTATGACCTCTATCACCACGTCATGTTCTTCACCGCACGGGGATCCTGGGCCGTGGTCCAGCAGGGGATGAACCCCGCCAACCGCATGGCCCGCCGGTATCACTGGCTTTCAGAAGGCCTGTCCTCGTTTGTGGACAACCCCCACAGCGGCATTGCGGCCTGGAGAAAGGAACGGCGCGTGGTGAACTTCATCACCCCCCGGGCTCGATCCGCCCGGCAGGCCCTCCTGACCCTGGTTCGGGACCATGCGCCCGAAGCGGTGCTTCAAACGTATGCAAAACTTCAGAAACGGAAACTCGTGATGCCCGCTCCCCACCCTGTGGGCGAGAAAGACGTGAATCCCCGGTATCTCCGGAAGGTGCTCCTCTCCACCTATGCCCGCCCTCCGGCCCAGTTTGAGGAACTTCTTCTAACGCCGGGGATGGGTCCGGCCTCCCTGCGGGCTCTGGCCCTGGTGGCGGATGTGATTTATGGCGCCCGGCCCTCTTTTGAAGATCCCGTGGTGTATACCTTCGCCCACGGGGGCAAAGACGGCTACCCCTATCCCGTGAACCGGGCGGTGTATGACCGGACGGTGGAGGTGCTGGAGCAGGCCCTCCGGGAAGCGAGGCTGGGGAGGAGGGAAAAACTCGAAGCCCTGAAGCGCCTCGCCCTTCTGTCCCGGGTGTGATTTCCGTTGACAATTCCCGAAAGGTTCTGCACACTTAAGCCATGTTGCGGGATATCGTCTGGTTTCTCGGGGGATATTTCGTGGGCGGGATCCCCTTTGGTCTCATCCTTTCCCGGTTGATCAAGGGGGTGGACCCGCGCACGGTGGGTTCGGGCAACATCGGAGCGACCAACGTCATCCGGGCTGCTGGTCCTGCAGTGGGCATCCTCACCGGAATTCTGGACATTGCGAAAGCGCTGGTTCCCGTGCTCCTGGCGAAACGATTCGTCGGTCCGGAGCTGGCCATCTGGATGGTTCTCGCGGCCGTCCTGGGGCACTGCTTCACCCCCTACCTGAAATTCCGCGGAGGCAAGGGTGTGGCCAGTGCTTTCGGGGCGTTTATCGCCTTTGACATCCGGATTGCCGCCCTGGCCTTCGGGATCTGGCTCGTGTTCCTGCTGGTGTTCCGGTATGTGTCCCTGGCGTCCCTGGCCGCTGCCCTCACCATGTTCCTGGCGACCCTCTTCCTCTATCCTTACGATCTGCGCTTCCCCTGGGTGGCATTTGCCGTGGCCCTGGTGATCTGGATCCGTCACCACAGCAACATCCGCCGGCTTCTTCAGGGGGTGGAACCCCGGGTGGGACAGAAGAAGTCATGAACGCGTGTCCGGTGTGTGAAACCCCCCTGCACGGGGGGCGGTGTTCTTCGTGTGGACTGCAGAAGGTCCTGGATCACGGGTTTGTCCGCCTGGTGGATTTCATGGGAGGGGATGGGGCGGTGGTGCAGGCGGCCCGGGTGTCCTATGGTCAGGGGAGCAAGGGAGAGGAAAGGGATCGCCGGCTGATCCACTATCTGATGCGCCACGATCACGGAACCCCGTTTGAAATGGCCGTGTTCAAATTCCACGTGAAAGCGCCGATTTTTGTCGCCCGCCAGTGGTTCCGTCACCGGATCGGCTCCTTCAACGAGATCAGCGGACGCTACACTGTGTATGAGGACACGGAATTTTATCTGCCGGATGTCCTCCGCAAACCCTCGAAGGAAAACCGGCAGGCCAGTGTCCCCACCGCGTTTGAAAACGAAACCCATCTGAAGACCCTGATGGAACAGGCCATCCGTCAGGCCTTTGCCGCCTATCAGGCTCTCCTGGAGGCGGGGGTGGCCCGGGAACTTGCCCGGATTGTGGTCCCCATGGCCACCTATACTCAGTTCTACTGGGGCGTGAATGCCCGAAGCCTCATGAACTTCCTGCGCCTGCGCCTGGCTCCCGACGCCCAGTGGGAAATCCGTCAGTTTGCCCGGGCGGTCTGGACCGTGTTTCAGGAGCGGATGCCCTGGACGGCCGAGGCCTTTCTCGAACGTCATCCCGAGCTTGCGGAGGCCCTCCGTGAACTGTCTGTCCGTGCTTGAGGACCACCGGACCGTGCGGGGCTTTCTTCCGGACCCCGTCCCGGAGGAGGACCTCAAGCGCATGCTTGTGCTTGCCCAGCGGGCTTCCACGGACGCCACGGCCCAGCTCTACAGCTTCATCCGGATCACCGATCACCGGCTGCGTCAGGAGATCGCAGATCTTGCGGGAGGCCAGCGTCACGTGCTGGAAGCGCCGGAGTTCTTCGTGGTGTGCGCCGACGTCCACCGTCTGGAACGCCTCCTTGCCTTTCGGGGCGTGGAGATGGCCTCCATCCCCCGGATCGCCTTTCTTTTTGGGGCGGTGGACGCCTCCCTCGCCGCCCAGAACCTGGCCGTGGCGGCGGAGACGCTGGGATACGGCATCGCCTTCATCGGAGGCATCCAGAACCGGGCGGACGAACTGGTGGAACTTCTCCGTCTGCCCCGGGGGGTCTATCCGCTGGTGGGACTGTGCGTGGGAAAACCCGCCCGGAGGCCGAATCGGAAACCCCGCCTTCCTCTGGAGGCCGTGCTTCATGAAAACGTCTATCATCCCTATGACGAAGACCAGCTTCAGCGCATGTTTGAGGCCATGGCTCCCGTTTCCCGAACGGGAGACTGGCTTTCCATTCTCCGGCGTTATTTTGGCAGGGGTGGACAGATGGATCAGAGAGAAAAGGTTGTGACCAGGGCGCTTGCGCGCCAGGGATTTGGTTAAGAGGAGGGCACCATGGAGTCACTCTGGCAGGAGATGATGGTTCGGTTTTACCGGGGGGAATCGCTGATTTCCACCCTGGCCTGGATCCGCTCGGCGCTGGAACACCTCTATCCCCTCCGGGGATGGGCCTTTCTCATGGACTCTGCGGACCTCCGGGAGGAGGTTGCCGCCATTCCCCAGCAGGATGTGCCCATCTCCATCGTGATGCGCCTTCGGGACACGGAATATCCGGAAATGGTGGTGGAGGAGCAGACCAAATATCTCCTCCTTCCCGTGAAAAGCGGCAAGCTCCGCCTGGGCAACGTGATCCTGATCTTCTCGGCCGGGGAGCTTCCTGACCCGGAACAGTGGATTCCCTTCGCGTCCCTTCTCTTTCTTTTCCTGGCGAGAAATCTCATTCATGCCCTCCAGGAAAAGGGCGGGGTGGTGGATCCCCTCACGGGACTCTATACCCGGAGCTATCTCCACCGCCGGCTGGAAGAGGAGCGCAAACGGAGTTTGCGGGGACAGACGGTGTTTTCCGTGGGACTGGTGGACATTGACCATTTTCAGAGTGTGGTGCGCTCCCACGGACCCTTCGTGGGGGATGAGCTCCTGGTCGCCGTGAGCGAGCTCCTGCGGGGGCACTTCCGGTCGACGGACATCGTGTTCCGGTATGAGAACGACCGGTTTGCCATTCTGTTCTCCGACACCTCTCCGTCCAACGCCTTTCACGCCATGGAGAGCTTTCGCCGCCTCATAGAAGAGAACCAGTTTGACCTGGAGGCCCTGGAAGAACCCATCCGGATCACCGTTTCGGGCGCCATCGTCGGTTTTCCTTCCCATGGCCTCACGGTCCAGGAACTTCTGGAAGAGGTGGAACGCGCCCTCCAGGAAGCCAAGAAGGCCGGGGGAAACCGCGTGGTGGTTCCGGAGGTGAGCCTCTGAAGTCGCCCATGGCCCGAAGACAGCCGCCCCCCCAGGAACGGGTGATCACCCTGGGATGCCGGGTGAACCAGTGGGATGGTGCCTGGATCGCCCGGATGCTGGAAGAAAGCGGGAAGGACGTGTGGGTGCTCAACACCTGCGCCGTCACCCACAAGGCGGTGCGGGACGGCCGGAAACTCCTTTCGCGAATCCGCCGGAAATATCCCGATGCCCGGGTGGTGGTGACAGGATGTGCGGCCCGGGTGGAGGACTGGGGGAAAGCGGAGGTGGTGGACAAGGAAGACCTCCCCCGGTTTCTCGGGGTGCGCCGGCCCTCCATCATCGATCCCCTGGGACACCGGACCCGTCCGGTGGTGAAGGTGCAGGATGGGTGCGACTTCCGGTGCACCTTCTGCATCGTGCCCCACGTTCGGGGGCGCTCTCGATCCCGGGTTCTTGAAGAGATTCTGGCGGAGGTCCGGAATCTGGTGGAACACGGCTATCGGGAAGTGGTGCTTGCGGGTGTGGAGCTCGGGAGCTGGGGGAAAGAGTGGCGCAGGGGGCTGGTGGATCTGGCCCGGGAGGTGGCCCGTCTGCCCGGGGATTTCCGGGTGCGGTTTTCCTCCCTTCTCCCCATCCACGTCACCGGGGATCTCGTGGCCCTGATGGCGGATCGGCCGGATCGCTTCGCCTGGCACTTCCATCTCCCCCTCCAGAGCGGTTCCGAGCGGGTCCTCCGGGCCATGAAGCGTCCTTATCACCTCCGGACCTATGTCCGGAAACTGGAGATGATCCTGGACCGCCTGTGGCCGGTGGGCATCGGGGTGGACGTGATCGCGGGCTTTCCCACCGAAACGGATCGGGACTTTCAGGAAACCTATGATTTTCTTGCCCGGTATCCCTTTGCCTATTTTCACGTTTTTGAGTTTTCCCCCCGGAAAGGGACGCCGGCGGCCGAACTTCCGCCCCTGCCGGACCACGTCCGCAGGGCGCGCATCCAGGCCCTTCTTGCCCTTTCTCGGGAAAAACGAAAAGCCTTTTTGCAGGACCTTGTGGGGCGGAAGGTGGACGTGGTGGTGGAACGCAAGAATCCGAAGGGGTTTGAGGGAACCACAGGAGAATACGCCCGGGCACGTCTTCCGGAAGGTGTCCCCGGAGCACGTCTCCGGGTCCGGGCCACCCGGGTGGACGAAGAAGAACTCGTGCTGGTGGCAGCACCGGAGTAAGGGAGGACGACCATGGAACAGAAGCGCCGAATCCTGGGCTTTGTGCTTGTGAGCCTCTTCACCTGGCTTGTGTATTTCATTTCCACCGCGCCCACCGTGGTGTTCTGGGATGTGGGCGAATTCCTGGCCGTTTCGGCCAACTTCGGCATTCCCCATCCTCCCGGAACCCCCTTCATGGTCATTATCGGACGGTTTCTGGGTTTGCTCCCCTTGCCCCTTGCTCCGGTGTACGAGCTGCTCACGGGATATGAAGCCAACAACTTCGTGCTGAAGGTCACCCAGGTGTCCATGATTCCGGGAGCCCTCTCGGCGGGTCTCCTCTATCTCATTGCCCTGGAGGTGATGGACCGGTGGGAGGGTTTTCGGGATCTTCCCTGGGGGATTCGCCACGGGGCGGCGGCGACCGGCGCCCTCCTGGGGATGTTCACGGCCACCGTGTGGAAAAACTCCATTGAAGCCGAAACCTACACCCCCACCTTCTTCACCCTGGTGCTCATCATCTGGATGGGCTTCAAGTTCTGGGACCTTGCCGACACCCGGAAGGGCCTGGCCTATCTTATCCTGATGCCCTATGTGTTTCTCCTGTCGGCGGGGATCCACCTCTCCATCGTGCCTTTCCTCCTGGGCTATCTCGTGCTCATTCTGATCGTTCGCAAGGAGCTTCTCCTCAACCTGGACACCCTGGCCGTCCTGGGACTCGGGTTTGCCTTTCTCACCTCCCTTTATTTCCCCTATGAGTTCACCGGACGCCTGGCCACCCTCCACCTGATCGCCCTGGGGGTGTCTTTCTTTGTGCTCACCCGGCGCACCGCCGACCTGGCCGGCGTGGGAACCCTGCTGTTCCTGCTTGGAGCGGTGGTTCAGTTTGTGGGAAGGGAGCACGCCACCGTGGTGCTGGCGGGCTATGCTCTGCTCCTCGCCGGCTATTACATCCAGACCGGTTTCTGGCGGGACTGGAAGGGCATTGCCCTCCTGATGGTCCTCCTGGCTTTCACCCCCCAGTTTTTCCTCATCAGCCGGGCCTATTACCTCCACTTCCATCCCAACGCCGCGTGGATCAACGAAGCGGATCCCTGGAACTGGCGGGCCTTTATGGACGTGCTCACCCGGAAACAATACGGTCCCACCGAGTTCTTCCCCCGGCGCATCCCCTGGGTGGACCAGTTCCGGGTGCTGGGTCTTTATCTTTCCTGGCAGTTTCCCAAACTCCTGTATCTGCCGCTCCTGCTTCTGGCCCTGTGGGGTCTGGTGGAAAGCTATCTCCGGGACCGGAAAACCTTTGTGTACGTTCTGACTTTCACCCTGATCGCCTCCGTGGGCATGGTCTTCCTGCTCAACCTGAAGGATTCCCCCACCTCCCCCGTGAATCCGGAGCATGTGCGGGCCGGTCTCACCGAGGTGCGGGACCGGGACTATTTTTATGCGTATTTTTACAGCCTTCTGGGCCTCTACTGGGCCTTTGCTCTGGCGGGCCTCATGGAACTTGCCTGGCGCCACGCCCGGGCAGGTCTCCGGCGGCTCGTCCAGTTCGGGGGCTATGTCGTGATGGCGGGGCTGGTGGCCGGCCAGCTGGGCATGACCTGGCCTTATGTTCACCGGCAGAACAACTACATCGCCGAAGACTATGCGTATAACCTTCTCATCTCCCCCTCCACAGGCGGCGTGATGTTCACCAACGGGGACAACGACACCTTCCCCCTCTGGTTCCTCCAGGAAGCCATGGGATTCCGTAAGGACGTTCTCATCGCCAATCTCTCCCTCCTGAACACGAACTGGTATGTCCGCCAGCTCAAGGCCTGGGGTGCACCCATCTCCTTCACGGACGAGGAGATTGACAGCCTGCCCCCCGCCATGCTTCTGGGGCGAAACCAGGTGATCTTTCTGCGGGATCTCGTGATCCGGGACATGATCGCCACCGCCACCGGATGGCGGCAAACCCTGACCGACCAGGATTTTGTCCTGGTCAAGGGGGTGCGGATCCCCCGGATGTACTTCCGGCCCATGGAAGTGTTCCGGGACAGCGTGCTCGCAGGGCGCGAGTTGTCCATCCCCATCTATTTCTCCATCACCTGTTCGCCGGAGGTGTATGCGGGGCTGGAACCCTATTTCCTGATGGACGGCATGGTGTTTGCCCTCAAAACCACGCCCCAGCCCATGGTGGAATTCCCGCCCTATCGTCTGGAAGCCGTGAACGTGGAAGAAACCCACCACCACCTCCACGACGGCATGGATCCGGAGGCGTTCTTTGCCCAGTACAGCGACACCCCTCACCCCGACTCCACGGTGTGGCGCTACCGGGGGATTTTTGATCACCGGCTCTACAAGGATGACACCCATCTGAAACTCGCCGTGAACTATGCCAACGTGGCCGTTCGGCTGGCCTTTTTCCATCAGAGCCGGGGAGAGCATGCGCAGGCGGTGAAGATGTATCTCCTGGCCCGGAAGTTTTACACGGACACCCAGAAGGAACTTCCAGAGCGGTATCTCCAGCAGGGTGAGCTTCTGGCCCTCCAGGCCGTCAATGCGGCGGTTGCGGGTGGGCTGTGGGATGAGGCCATCCGGATTGCGGAGGAAGCCCTCTCCGAAGGCGGACGTCCGGATTTCAACCTCTTCCTGGCCCAGGGATATCTTGGCAAAGGTGATACCACCCGGGCCCTTCAGGTGCTGGAAGGGCTGCGGATGACCGGCAGCCCTCCGGCGGATGCCATCCAGCTCCTGGCGGAGGTGTATGCCAGCCGGGGTGATACCGGTCGGGCCCTTCAGGTTCTGGAACAGTATCTGGCCAACCCCTCCCGGGACACCCGGAAGGACGCGCAGTTGAAGGGGCTGCTCCAAACCCTCCGGGGCTCGTCATGATCGTCGTCCCGCAGAACAAGGAACTCCGGATCAAGATCGTGTATTACGGCCCGGTGATCAGCGGGAAGACCACGAACGTGCTGTTCATCTCCAAATATTACCCCGGGCCGAAAGGACAGCTCGCCCAGTCGGAAGGGATCAAGGGCATGACCGTCGTGTTTGACCTCCTTCCCATTGAGGTGCCCCTGGTGAAAGGCTACCGTTCCCGCGTTTTCCTCTATACGGTGCCGGGGCAGTATTTCTTCAAGCCCATCCGGCGGATGGTCCTTCGGGGGGCGGACGGCGTGGTGTTCGTGGCAGACTCCCAGATGGACCGCATCGAGGAGAACAAACGGTCGCTCCTGGAGCTCTTTGAGGGGCTCAAGGCGTATGGGCTCACGCGGGTGCCCATTGTGCTCCAGTATAACAAACAGGACCTTCCCAACGCCCTGGCGCCGGCAGAACTGGACCGCATCCTGAACCCCTACCACTTCCCCAGCGTGCCCGCCGTGGCCACCAAGGGGAAGGGGGTGTTCAAAACGCTGGAGACGGTCCTCAAATACGTGGTCCGGTATGGCGTCATCCCCGCCATGCGGAAGACCCAGGGCACGTCAAGGACGACAGGCAAGGAGGCCGCCCGATGAAACGGTGGGTTTTCTGGATGTTTCCGGTGTTGCTTGCTTCCTGCATGCGCATTTATGTGTATGAGGGGCCGCCCCCGGCGCCCCGCAAGGCCGAAACAAAGAAGAAAGAAGAAAGGCCTCAGCGCTACAAACCCTGGTCAAAGGTCACGAAAGACGCGACAGAAGAGAAAGGGTTTCTGACCACCTATCTCAAGCCGGACCAGACCCTTCTTGTGGCCATTCCGAAGGATCTCCTGGGCAAGGATTTTGCCCTGGTGATGCACCTGGAGCGGGGGGCAGGGGACCTCAACCTGATCGAGGGCCTTCCTTTCAGCGGAACCCAGCTCCTCACCTTTGAGCGGAAAGGCGATTACGTCCTTCTTGTGAGGAAGAATCCCCGGTTCACCGCGGAGGGCGAGCCCGCAGCCCGGCACGCCCTGGAAGAAAACGTGAGCCACGTGGTGATCGGGCGGTTCAAGATCCAGAGCGAACATCCAGAGACTGGCGATTTTCTTGTGGACTTCACCTCTTTTCTCCTCTCCTATCCGGATTTTTCCCGCTACCGCTTTCTCTTTGAGGGGGGGAGCCCCTCGGTGGACCGGGACCTGTCCTTTGTGGAGCGGGTGCTCAACTTCCCGAAAAACACCGAGATCAGCGTGACCTATACCCTCCGGCTTCCCGGCCGGCCCCGGTGGGGGGGCGAATCCCTGGTGGATCCGAAAAGGGTGAGCATCGCCCTGCGCTGGTCGTTTTTTGCCCTTCCGGACGAGCCCATGATCCCCCGGTTTGCGGATGAGCGGGTGGGCTATTTCCTCACCACCGTGGAGGATTTTTCCCAGGACACGTCACTCTATCCCTATCGCCACATGATCCAGCGCTGGCGTCTGGAACCGGAGGACCCCCGGCTTCCGGTGAGCCGCCCGAAGAAGCCCATCGTGTTCTATCTGGACCCCTCCATTCCCAAACGCTACCGCAAATACGTCCGGGAGGCCCTTTTAGAGTGGAACCGGGCCTTTGAAGCGGCCGGTTTCAAAGACGCCATTGTGGTGAAGGATGCACCGGAGGACTCCACCTGGAGCCCGGAAGACATCCGGTATTCCACCATCCGGTGGACCTTTGCCCACCGGATGGGCTATGCCATCGGACCGTCCCAGGTGGACCCCCGCACCGGGGAAATCCTCAACGCGGACATCCTTCTGGACTGGAGCTTTATCCGGGGCTGGGTGCTGGATTTTGACGCCGAGGTGGACCCCCTGTCCCTGGTGGAGGAAGAGGAAAAACTCCGGAAGCTTGCCCGCGTGCTGGGCGAAGACCGCCTGTGCACCTTGATGCTGGGGATGCGCACACAGATGGCCATGGCCTATCTGGATCTCCTTGCGGCGGGCCGGATCCGCCCGGGCGAGCCCCTTCCAGAAGAGTACATCGGTGCGGCCATCAAGGACATCGTTCTCCACGAGGTGGGACACACCCTGGGGCTTCGCCACAACTTCAAAGCATCCAGCCGCTATCCCTTCGAGGCGCTGAAAGACACCGCCTTCACCCGCCAATATGGGATTGCGGCCTCGGTGATGGACTACATCCCCCTGAACCTGATGGCGGACAAACCCCAGGGGGACTATTTCATGACCGTCCTGGGGCCCTATGACATCCACGCCATCCGGTATGGCTATGCGCCCGTCCGGGTGGAGAAGGGACATGTGAAGGAAATCGTTACCGATCCCTGGAAGGAACTGGACACCTTGCGGGCGTGGGCCCGTCTCACCGATTCCACCCTGGCCTTCGGAACCGATGAGGAGACCGGCACGCTCTCGCCGGATCCCTACACCGCCCGGTGGGATCTCTCCTCGGACCCCCTGGCTTATGCCCGCAACCGCCGGAAGGTGGCCGAGAAGATCTTCCCCCGCCTGGAGAAGCTCTTCCTGAAGGGTCCGGAAGGATACCGCAATCTCCGGATCGCTTTCGGGGTGCTCTGGGCGGACCGGTATTACGCCTACAACCGTCTGGTGAAATACATCGGCGGGATCCGGATGGACCGGGTGAAGCCCGAAGACGGGATCACGCCCTTCCGGCCCGTGCCGGCCGACCTCCAGCGCAAAGCCCTGAAGGAGATCCTTGCCGGCATCTTTCCCCGTGAACTTCCAGAACTTTCCGGCGATCGTTTGCTCAAAATGGCGCCCAATTTCTTCGACACCTGGGCCCGGCCCATGGAGCCCCCCTATGAGTTTTCGCCCATGCGGGGCCTGGGTACGATCTATGCCTCCTACCTTTCGGATCTGTTCCATCCCGCCCGGCTCAATCGCCTGGTGACCTATCGCTACATTGCCCCCGGAGGTCTCACGCCGGACGAGGTGATGAGCCGGGTGGAGGATCATCTCTTTGGTGATCTTTCGGAAGTCCCGCCCCATCTCATGGTGGCGCAGGACCTGTATCTCCGGGTGCTGGCCCAGCTGGCCTATGGGACGGTGTCGTTCACGTCTACACCCTCTCCTGAAGTCCGGGCGCTGGCCCGGGCCCATCTGAAAGACCTGAGCCGGAAGCTCCGGAGCGCGGCGGAGAGAACGCCGGACCGTGCCCTCCGGGCCCACCTGGATGCCCTCGCGGACTTCGCTGACAAAGCCCTGAACCTCCAGATCCAGATGTCCCTGCCCGGCTTTGCCTCCTGGTACGATCCGGGGCGTTTCTGATGCTTTTGTTGATGCTTGTCACCCTGCCCTATCTGATCCCCCATGTCCAGGTGGTGGGGGAATCCCTTGAGGTTCGGGTGGCGTCGGATGAAAATCTCACCCATCTCCAGGTGTGGGTGGACCCGATGGACACCACCCTGAAGTCGCGGCATCGCCTTCCCTACCGGGACGATGCGGCCTGGGAGTTCTGGGATCGTAAAAACCGCACCGCCAGAGAACTTGTCCTGCGCTTTCACGTTCCGCCGGGGCATTACCGTCTGCAGGTGGCCGCCACCCGGGAGAACGGGGAGCGAATTCACTCCCGGTGGTACGCCTTTTCCTGGAACGGAAAGGTTCCGGGACCGGCCCTGGATCTCGGGCCCTATCTCTTCTATCCCGCATCCGACACCGCCGCGATCCGCACACGGTGGGTGAACGCTCGTCGGGCGTATGTGGAAACCCCGGAGACACGTGTGGATCTTCGTCCCACCGGAGAGTTTGGTTTTCAGGAAGCCCGGATTCCGGTGCGGGCGGGAAGGGTTCTGCGCTACCGGGTGTGCGGAGAAGGGGCCTTCCGGGTGTGTTCGGGGTGGTATGATGCCGAAACGCCCCCTCTTCCCGGTTCCCCCGTGGTGTTCGGTGCGCTGGGCGACACCCGGAGCGGCTGGCTGAACCCCGCCTCCACCGCCCGGATGAACCAGATCAACATGCCGGTCCTGCGGCTTGTCGTGCACACCCTGTACCGGGAAGGTGCCCAGGCCCTGTTTGCCCTGGGGGACCTGGTCCACGGCTACACGGAGGACACGACCTTTGTGCGCCTGCAGTATGAAACCTGGCTCCAGGCCACCGAGCCCGTGAGCGGTCTGATCCCCCTCTTCCCGGTGGTGGGCAACCATGACGCCACGGCCCCCTTTGTGCGCCTGCCGGGAAGAAACTTCCGGTGGCGGGAAGGTCCCTGGGCACCGGAACGGGTGTGGGCGAAGTTTTTCGTCCTTCCCGAAAACGGTCCTCGTGCCGGGAAGGAAATGCCGCCCTACCGGGAAAACGTGTATGCCGCCCGGTGGGGGGATGTGGTGTTCGTGGCGCTGAACTCCGATTATCGCTATGAACGGCTGGAAGGGAAATATACGGCCCGACGGGTGGAGGAAACCCAGCGGCGGTGGCTTCAGAAGGTGCTGACGAGCCTTCCTTCGAAGGTGATGCCGGTGGTGGGGGTGCACGAGCCTCTGTTTCCCACGAGCCGACACGTGGGCCGGTCCCTGGATGCCTGGCCGAAAGACCGGGATGCCCTGCTGGAGATCCTGCGCAAGTTCCGGGTTCCCGTGGTGTTTTCCGGACACGAACACCTGTATGCCCGTCTGGTGATTCCGGGGGAGGTGCCGGTGGTCCAGATCATCACCGGACGGGGAGGATCCCCCCTCTATCGGGACATCCTGGGCCCCCTTCAGGTCCCCTATCGGGACTGGGTGAAGGCCCGCTCTGCGGATGAGCACGGGGTGCTGTGTGAGGTCCGCCCACCCCACCTGTCCTGCCGGGTGGTGAACACGGCGGGGTTTGCGGTGGACGCCTTCACCGTGGATCGACCCTGAGATCCCCGTACCGCTGCTCGGTGGACCCATCCATATCCCCGATGCGGATACTTGACTGACCGGTCAGTAAGGTGTATGATAGGGGTATGATGGATGATTCGGGCCTCATCCTTCTCCGGGCAAATTTCAGAGATCTCGACCAGGAGGGCCGGGCCCGTATCCTGGATGCCCTGAACGCCCATCCTCCCGAGACCCCCCATGTTCTCCTGGCCACCTGCTATCGCGTGGAACTCTATGGGTTCTCCTTCCCGCCGGCCTACCGGGACCTTCCCTTCCAGGTGGAGCGCGGTGCGGTGAACGCCTTTCGTCATCTGGTTCGGGTGGCGGCGGGGATGGACTCGCCGGCTGTGGGCGAACCCCAGATCATGGCCCAGGTCCGGGAGGCCTTTCGGCGGGCCGGTGAACTTCCGGAACTCCTCCATCAGCTGTTTGAACGCGCCCTGGCGGCGGCCAAGCGGATTCGGACGGAAACGGACATTCAGAAGGGGGATCCCTCGGTGGTCACCCTGGCTTACCGGGAGGTCGTCCGCCGGGGATGGGGGGGGCAGGTGATGCTTGTGGGCACCGGCGAAATGGCCTGGCTTTCCGCCAAAGTTCTGACCAAACGGGGTATGCGCCCCGCCTGGGTGGTGAGCCGAACCCGGGCGCGGGCGGAGCAGCTTGCCTCCCAGATCGGGGCCGTCCCCCTTGTGCTCTGGAGTGAGGCCTTTCACCGGGCCCTTCGGGAGGCGGACGGTCTGTGGCTTGCCACCACATCCCCCCATCCCCTCATCCGACCGGAAGACTTCCCCGAAGGCTCTGAAATTCCCTGGATGGTGGACCTGTCCCAGCCTCCCGTGGTCCACCCCGATCTGGTTTCGGACCGGACCCTTTTCCTGGACTCTCTCCTTACCTCTTATGAGGCGGTTCGGGCGGCCAAAGCCCGGGCGCTCGAAGAAGGCGAGCGGATCGTGGGGGAAGAGACCGGAAAGTTCGTGGCGTGGCTGCGAAGCCGGGAGCGGCGCCACCTTCTGCGGGCCCTGGAAGAAAAGTCCCGGGTCCTGGAAACCCAGTTGCTGGAGGTTCTGAACCGCCAGTTTGACCTTCCCCCGGACCGGGCGGCGCCCATTGTCCGCCGGTATGTGCGCAAAGCCCTGTATCCCGCCATGGCCCTGCTGCGGGATGAGGACCCTGTGGAGGTGCTGGAGCGATGGCGTCTTTCGTGATCGCAGCGCGAGGGAGCCGTCTCTCCCGGATCCAGGCGCAGACCGTCGGCTCCCTTCTGGAGCGCCAGGGCATGGCGGTGACGTACCGCTGGGTGACCACAACGGGCGACCGGGACCGCTCCACTTCCCTGTCCGGGGTGGGGATCTTCGTCAAAGAGATCCAGCAGGTCCTCCTGAGAGGAGAGGCTGATCTGGCGGTGCACAGTGCCAAGGACCTCCCCACCGCATCTCCTGACGGTCTGGAGGTGGTGGCCTTTCTCCGGCGGGATACCCCCTGGGACCTCCTGATCCACCGGGATGGCTTTCGCCGGATCGGCACATCCAGTGCCCGGCGAAAAGCCCTTCTTGCCGGGATGTTTCCTCATGCCGACATCCATCCTCTCCGCGGGAACGTGGACACCCGGCTGCGCAAACTCCGGAAAGGGGAAACGGATGCGGTGGTTCTTTCGGCGGCGGGGCTGGAACGGCTGGGGCTGTGGCGGCCCGATCAGTCGGAGGTGGAGGGCTTCCCCGTTCAGGTGCTGAAGCCCCCGTCCTTCGTCCCTGCTCCTGCCCAGGGCGTGATCGCCGTGGAAATGCGGCAGGACCATCCCCAAAAGGACAACCTTCGCGCGCTCCTGAACCACCCCGAAACGGAAGAGGCGGTGCGGATGGAGCGCCATCTTCTCGCCGTGGCCCGGGCCGGGTGCCACGCCCCCTTCGGATGTTTTGTCCGCCGTACGGATGAGGGCTATGAGGGCCATCTGTTTTATCACACGCCCGAGATGCGCATCCACGTGACCGAACGGGCGGTGCGTCTGGATCTTTTGAGGGCACGACTGGAGGCAGCACTCCATGCGCATCAGGGATAGAGATGTCCTGCATCTCCCGCCCGACTGGCCTCCGGAACTTCTTCCGGAACCGTTGAAGGAGAGCATCCGGAGGGCTTCTGCCGTGGTGGCCGAAGAACCCACTCCCCTTCTCCTCCTTCACCCGGATGTTCCCTGGTTCATCGGGAACGTACCCGCCCCTTCACCGGGGCAGGTGGTGTTTTCACGGAAAAGTGCCTGGCGGGCTCCCGTTCTGCCGCGGGGCCCCCGCGTGGCCCTGTTCCGGGCGATGGACGACGCCCTTCGCACCGGGCTGAGCCTCCGGCTTGCGGGGTTCACACCGGTGTATTTTCCCCTTCTGCGCTTTCGCTTCCTTCCCGCCCCGCCCGATCTACCCAGGATTCTCGCCGAAATGGAGATGGCCTTTTTCACAAGTCCCCGGGGCGTGGAGGGTGTGTTCCGGTGGCTCCGGAATCTCGGCATTCCCTGGCCGTCCGCCGTGCGTACGGTGGCCATCGGTCCCTCCACCCGCAGGGCCCTGGAGGGATGGGGGGTGTTCGGGGTGTATCTCCCGGAACGGTTTTCGGCCGAGGGCCTGGTGGCGCTTCTGGATCATCTGGATGTTCGCGGAAAAACGGTGGTTCTGTTCCGGACCGGCGGGCGTGAACTCCTTCCGGATGCCCTTCGTGCCCGGGGCGCAGACGTCCGGGAGGTCCGCTCCTACGAAACCCTGCCCTTTCCGGACGATCGTCTTCATCCCTTTGAGCCCGATCTTCTGTCGGCCGAGCACTGGCTGTTCACGAGCCCCAGCACGGTGGAAGGAGTGGAGGCCTATCTGGCTCGCCGGGGCCTGACCCTTCCCCCGGGGGTGACCCTGTGGGCCATCGGCCTTGCAACCCGAAAAGCCCTGGAAGAACGGGGCTGGCCCTTCCGGGAAAGTCCGGTTCACACGCCCGAAGGGCTTGTGGAAGCCCTCATCACCCACCTTCAGCAAGGAGGTTCATGATGTTTCCGGTGGAACGACCGCGGAGGCTTCGCCGGAGTCCCGTCCTCCGGCGCATGGTCCGGGAGACCCATCTCTCCGTGGACGATCTCATTTATCCCCTTTTTGTGCAGGAAGGTCAAAACGTGGTGCAGGAAATCCCCTCCATGCCGGGGCAGTTTCGCTATTCTCTCGACCGTCTGGTGCCGGCCGTGGAGGAGGTGGTGCGTCTGGGGATTCCGGCGGTGATCCTGTTCGGGATCCCCGCCGAAAAAGACGAGGTGGGAAGCGGGGCCTATGCGGAGGAGGGGATTGTCCAGAGAGCCGCCCGGGCGCTCAAGGACGCTTTCGGGAAGGACCTGGTGGTGATTGCGGATGTGTGCCTGTGTGAATACACCTCCCACGGACACTGTGGCGTGATCCACGACCACGATGTGGACAACGACGCCACCCTGGAGCTCCTGGCCCGAACGGCGGTGAGTCTGGCGGAGGCGGGCGCGGACATGGTGGCCCCCTCGTCCATGATGGACGGGCAGGTGCAGGCCATCCGGGACGCCCTGGATCGGGCGGGGTTGGCCCACATCCCCATCATGAGCTATGCCGCCAAGTTTGCCTCTTTCTTCTATGGTCCTTTTCGGGAGGCGGCGGCGTCGGCCCCCCGTTTGGGGGATCGCCGGGGCTATCAGATGGATCCCGCCAACGGCCGGGAAGCCCTGCGGGAACTTCTCCTGGATGACGAAGAAGGGGCGGACATTTTGATGGTCAAGCCGGCCATGCCCTATCTGGACGTGCTGGCCCGGGCCCGGGAGGCCACCCTCAAGCCCCTGGCCGCCTATCAGGTCTCCGGGGAATACGCCATGCTCAAGGCGGCTGCCCGGAACGGGTGGCTTTCGGAACGGGAAGTGGTGATGGAAAGTCTCCTGTCCATCAAACGGGCGGGAGCCGATCTGATTCTCACGTATTTTGCGAAGGAGGTGGCAACGTGGCTGAAGTGAGGGTGCACGCCTTTGTCTATACCGAGCTGGACCCCCGAAACCTCAGCCGGAACGCGGTGGCCTCCACCCTGGAGACGCTGGAGAACCTTCCGGGGATGGTGGCCCTGTATCTGTACGATCTGGAAGGCCTGTATCCGGGGATGAACACCGGATTCTGGTTTGCCCTGGAGGACCTGGACGTCCTCCAGAAAGCCGGATGGACGATGCGCAGGGCGGGATGGCCCCTCCGGGAGAGCCTGTGGGGGTTCGTCCGACCCTCCCGCTACACCGGAAAGACCGGCATCAGCGTGCAGGTTCCCGGACCCCGCCTCCGGTATCTCGTGGTGTATCCCTTTGTGAAAACCCACGAGTGGTATCAGCTTCCGCCGGACATCCGCCGGGTGATGATGCAGGAGCACGCCCGGGTGGGCCACGCCTACAGGGACATCGAGCAGATTCTGGTGTATGGCATGGGCCTTGCGCCCTGGGAGTTCGTGGTGGGGTATGAGACGGACGATCTCGTCCGCTTCAGCGACCTGGTGATGGAGATGCGACAGACCCGCGCACGGATCTATACGAAACGGGACACCCCCATCTACACGGGGCGGCTTGTGGAAAAGGACGAATGGCTGGAGCGGTTCGCGTGAAACACCCTCACGGTGCCTCATCCCGGGTTCAACCGGTGCTCGCGGGCCCCGAACCCTATGAGGGGTTTGTGTTTCAGGAGGCGCCCCAGAACATCTACTGGGAGGTCACCCGGGCCTGTGACCTGGTGTGTCAGCACTGCCGGGCGGACGCCCAGGTGGAGCCCCATCCGGACGAACTGACCTTTGAAGAGGGGAAACGCCTTCTGGAGGACATCGCCGGAATGGGGAGCCTCCTGATCTTCACCGGCGGCGATCCGCTGAAACGGCCGGATCTGTTTGACCTCATGGCCCACGCCCGATCCCTGGGGATCCCCTTCGGGATCACCCCCAGCACCACACCCCTTCTGACCCGGAAGGTGCTTGCTCGCTTCAGGGAGCTTGGCGTGATGGCCCTGGGCCTTTCGCTGGACGGGCCCACGCCGGAGGTTCACAACGCCTTCCGGGGCTTTGACGGGGCGTTCCGGCGTGCGCTGGAGGTCCTGGGATGGGCGCGGGAGGTGGGCCTTCCCGTGCAGGTGAACACCACGGTGACCGCCCGGAACATCCACCTCATCCCGGATATGCTGGACATCCTTGTGCCCTTTGCCCCTCCGGTTCGCCGGTGGAGCCTGTTCATCCTGATCCCGGTGGGCCGGGGGGTGACCCTGGGGATGCCCGATCCGGAGGACCTGGACGCGCTCTTTGACTGGGCGGACCGGGCACAGCACACCGCCCCGTTCCACATTCGTACGGTGGAGGCCCCCCACTACCGGGTGCGCCTTGCCCGGGACCTTCACCATCTTCCCTCCGATGCGCGCAGAAAGCGTCTGCGGGCCATCGGTGCAGGGATTCGGGACGGGAACGGCGTGATCTTTGTGTCCCACACGGGGGAGGTGTATCCCTCCGGTTTCCTTCCCATCCCCGTGGGGAACGTGCGGGAACGCCCGCTCTCGGAGATCTATCGCACCGCACCCGTTCTCCAGGCCCTCCGGGATCCCGACCGGTTCACCGGGAAGTGCGGGCGGTGCGTGTATCGCTATCTCTGCGGCGGCTCCCGGGCCCGGGCCTGGGGCCTCCACGGGGACATGCTGGCGGAAGAGCCCCTGTGCACCGTGTTTGAACCCGATCCCGCCCGGGTTCCATCCGGATGAACCTGAAAGACGCCATACGGGAACGCCTGGAAGAGACCTCCATCCTCACCCTGGCGGTGGTGGATGAGCGGGGTCCCTGGAGCGTTCCCGTGATCTTTGCCTTTGAGGAGACGCCGCAGGGCTTTGTGCTCTATTTCATGTCCCGGACGGACACCCGCCACGTCCGGGCGCTTCTTCAGCATTCCTGGATGGCGGCTTCCCTGCATCCCGGAACCACCCGTCCCCTCCGGGGGCTTCAGATGGAGGGACCGGTGGAGGCCATTCCGGCGAGGGATCTCCCGCGGGTGCTGGCCTGCTATGGCCGGCGTTTTCCCCGGGCCCTCCCCCGGATCCCGAAGGACCTCCTTGCTGCGGGGCGTCTCCGGTTTTTTGCCTTCCGGCCGGTGTGGTTCGGGGTGCTGGACGAAGAGCGATTTGGCTGGGGGGTGCGCAAAGTCTGGGAGGTTCCCGCATGATCCTTTTTCTCCATGTGGTGGCCGCGGCCTACTGGGTGGGCGGGAATTTGCTTTTCTTTGTGGCCCTGCGCCGGGCCCGGCCAGAGGATCGCCCCCTCCTCTATCAGGCGCTGGGCAGACCCTTCCGGACGTCTTCCTGGCTGGCTGTGGCGGTGCTCGTGGCCACCGGCCTGGTGCTCCTGCAGGATTTTCCGGCCCATCTGTACCGGACGAAGTTTGTGCTGGTGGGGCTTGCGGTGGCCCTCAAGGCCCTTCACGACTTCGGGGTGGCCCCCCGCGCCCGTAAAACGGGCCGGCGCCGGTCGGTGCTGGTTCTGGCCTACACCCTTCTCATCCTGGAACTCTGGATCCTCTTTGAAGCCATGAACGTGTGAGGAGACCATGAAGGATCGGCTGCTTCGTGCCCTTCGGGGCAAACCGGTGGACACCACACCCATCTGGATCATGCGCCAGGCGGGGCGATATCTCCCGGAATACCGCAAACTCCGGGAGCGGTTCTCCATGATCGAACTGTGCCGCCGCGTGGACCTTGCGGTGGAGGTCACCCTGCAACCCCTTCGCCGGTTTGATCTGGACGGGGCCATTCTGTTCTCCGATCTCCTGGTTCCCCTCTGGGGGATGGGGTGGGATTTTGAACTGGTTGAGGGAAAAGGCCCGGTGGTGCGGCCCGTGGAGCGGGTGGACGACCTCGCCCCCCTGGATCTTTCCCGGCTGGACTTTGTGTTTGAGAGCATCCGGCGCCTCAAGGAGGTCCTGGAGGTCCCCCTGCTCGGGTTCACTGGAGCCCCCCTCACCTTTGCGGCCTATCTTCTGGAAGGGCGGCCGAGCCGGGACTTCGCGCAGGTCCGGGCCCTCTTTTATCGGGACCCCGAGCACTTTCACGCCCTGATGGGGTTTCTTTCCCGGGAGCTGGGGCGATATCTGGAGGCGCAGGTGACGGCCGGGGTGGACGCGGTCCAGATCTTTGATTCCTGGGCGGGAAGCCTTCCGCCGGAGATCTTTGAGGCGCTCCTTCCCCACATCCAGGCCATGGTGGACCGCCTTCCGGTCCCGGTGATCTATTTTTCCACCGGGACGTTCCACCTTGTGCCCTATCTCTCCCGGCTCCGGGGGGTGGTGCTGGGTGTGGACTGGCGGATGCCCCTGTCGGCGTATCGAGATCGGTGGTCTGGGCCCATCCAGGGCAACCTGGACCCGGCCATGCTCCTTGCCCCTCCCGAACGGTTTGACCGGGCCGTGGAAGCGGTGGTGGAGGCCGGCAAAACCTTCCCCGGGCACGTGTTCAATCTGGGGCACGGAATCCTTCCCCACACCCCGCCGGAGCATGTGGCCGCTCTGGTGGAGGCGGTGCACCGGTATGGAAAACGATCCCAACAGGAGAACGCGTCATGAAACAGGGTGTGCTGGTGATGGCCTATGGCGCTCCCCGGAGCGTGGATGTGGAGGAAATCCGGGCGTATTACACCCATATCCGGCGGGGACGCCCGCCTTCGGAAGAAGACCTGATGGAGCTCGTGGAGCGGTATCGCCGGATCGGCGGGAGTCCCTTCATGCGCCTGACCACCCGGCAGGTGCAGGGGCTCCGGGATCGTCTGGAGAAGCGGGCGCCGGGCGTCCGGCTCTACAGCGCCATGAAGCACGTCTCCCCCTTCATTCCGGACGTGGCGCGGAAAATGGTGGAGGACGGGGTGGAGCGGGTGGTGGCGCTGGTGCTCGCCCCCCATGAATCCCGGATGATCATTGACGAATATCTGGACTATGCGCGGGAGATCTTTGAGGAAGCGGGGGTGGAGGTGGTTCCCATCCGGACCTGGCATCTCAACGAGGGATATCTGAACGCCCTCACCCGGCGGATCCGGGAACGCCGTTCGGCCTTTGAGGGAGAGCCCTTCGTCCTGTTCACCGCCCACAGCCTGCCGGAGCGGATCTTGACGTGGAAAGACCCCTATCCCGAGCGTCTCCGGGAGACGGCGGAAGCCCTGGCGGCGCGGGCCGGCCTCACCAAGTGGCGTGTGGCCTATCAGAGCGCCGGGAAAACGCCCTTCCCCTGGCTGGGTCCGGACATCCTGGAGGTGCTGGAAGACCTTGCTGCTTCCGGCGAACGGGAGGTGCTGGTGGTCCCCATCGGGTTTGTGAGTGACCATCTGGAGGTGCTGTGGGACATTGACATCGAGGCGCAGGAGAAGGCGCGGGAGCTGGGCATCCACCTGGAGCGCACGCCGTCCCTCAACGACGATCCGGAATTTCTGGACGGGCTGGTGGAGGAGGTGGTGAAGAGGCTGGAGGGTGTGGGCGGAGCAACCCCAAAGAAAGGGAGAAACTGACTAAGGGAGAATATGTTTGATTAAGGATAGCATGCGATAGTTAAGTATCCAGTCTAGCTCTTTCATGGCGCGTAGTAAGGGTTGTTTCATTTTATGCCATGCGGGACCATCTGTTATCCATAGGAATTCTACATTGTGTTTTTTGGCTACTCTGTGCATTTCAATATAGCTTTCCGCTATGGAGATAGGTTTGCTTCCTGTTGTGTTATAAAAGTTGAATTCACCTATAAGAACGGGTTTGCCATTTTTATAAATTACCACATCATGAGTTTTCCCTTTACTTCTACCTTTTATAACTACAGGATACAATGAAAAACGCGGGTCGTTGTTTACCACTTTATATCTTTTTCCAATAATTTTCTCAATTTTTTGCTGGCACATATTTTCAAAAATATCACCACTCCTGTTTTTTCTTGCATTTGTATCTAATCCCACCTCCACACCTAGGAGGTAGTCGTGAATATCTTTTACTTCTCCAAACAGATCCATAATCCCCGTTTTAGTGCAAAAATTGATTATTTGAGGGATAGTTTTTACATTGACTTTTGAACGCTCAAATTCAAAACTTATGAATGCCTCTATTTCGGGATCAAAAATATCAATCTTTCCATTTTCGACTCTTTCAGCAATAAGAAGTGGGATGACTTCCACTATTTGCGGATATTTCCTTAGCAAAGAGCCAAGATGCTCAACCCTACTAGACGCATCAATTTTCGTAAGTGAATTTAACAATGATAATTCATCCAGGTGTTCGTTAACAGCGCTTTTCACTTTATCCCAATCAACGAAATATTCGTAAGTCTTGTTAGATGGTAGCAAAGTACCAAAAAATCTTTGCTTATAATCCTCAAAACTACTAAATCCAAGTTCTTTAAATTTCACCATTTCACCACCACCTTACGCTAAACTTATACTTTTTAACCTCTCGTTCACTTTCTGGTTTACGAAGCACAAAAACATGCTCATGGGCAATTAGGTAAAAATCATATTCTTTAGCGCGCCATCGTTCCCTTGTAGCTTTCATGTTCCATTGTAATTTTATGATGTCTTCTTTCAAAATAAAGCCAACGTCCAAGAATGCCTGAAGGACCCGAAGGGCTATTGGGACATAGTGTTTATGCTTTCGTGTGTCTCCAATGAGAATAGCACAGATTTTACCCGGCTTCAACACACGGAATGACTCCTCTGCAACTTTATGCATTTCCTCAAGGTATTTTTCAAACGGCAGTTGAGAGAGATCGTTAGAGAGTTTCTTTTTTTTCGTGTATGAGATTATACTGGCATATGGCGGATGTGTTGCCACAAGATCGATGCTGTCGTCCTCGATTTCATTAAGGTTTCTGGCGTCTCCCCAGAAGGTTTTAATTATAGGTTCATCGGACTCTGGAAATAGTGGATTATAGGAGAAGTTCAGTCTATCCCGTGCAATCATCACAGCGTCAAGATTAACGTCTACGCCGATTGCATTCCTCCCCAAAATTTTTGCTTCGACGAGCGTCGTTCCACTACCCATCATCTGATCAAGAACCCAATCCCCCTTTTGCGTATATTTCAATATTAGGTTTCGGGGAATATACGGAGACCAGTTCCCCCGATAATTCCCCTTGTGTGTCGCCCAATCTCCCCGATCCGGGAAGCTCCAAACAGTCGTACGTTCTGGGACGTAGTCGTTGGGGGGGCCGTAGGAGGTGATCTTCCAATCTTTTTGAAGTTTTATTTTTACATCTTCGATTACTACACTGTCATGTTCTTTTACAAACTCCAGATAATCTTCGTGAGTTATTTCCTTCATTTCGGGATATCCTTTCTCCATAGCCTTTCCTCAGTTTCGATGAGTGGACCCCAGAACCCATCTTCTGTTTTTACAAGATCCACAAAAGCACGCTGGAGCTAAGCAGTGCCTCCATCGGTTTGTGTGCCGAGAACGATATAGAGTCGCCCCCGGACCTTCAACCCTCCACCCCGCCGCCTACATCGGGCCTTTCGCCCCTCCACGTTCAACCACACCCGGAAGGATCGCCGGGCATGGCATGGCGGGCAAAGCGTTCATCGCCGTATCCGATTTTCAAGACAACGCCCCGGTGCCTCTGGACAGGCCCGGTGGTTCGCATGCCGGGCCATACAATACACACCGCACAGGAGGTGAGCATGAAAGTCCTGGGTCCCTTTGTGCAGGTGGCCAGTCCCACCCCGGACGGCCGGGTGCGGGTGATGGCGCAGGCCGGAATTGCAGTGGATGAGGAGGGATGGATCCGGTGGGTGGGCCCGTGGAAGGAACGTCCGGAGGGTCCGGTGGTGGAGCCTGCGGGTCCGGCGGTGGTTCCGGGGTTTGTGGACCCCCACACCCATCTCGTGTATCCGGCGGACCGGTTTGAGGAGTTTCTTCTGCGCCGGGAGGGGAAAACCTATGAGGAAATCCTCCAGGCCGGCGGGGGCATCCTTTCCACCGTCCGGAAACTCCGGGAAACACCGGTGGATGTCCTGGTGGACGACGCCCGGAAACGCACGGCCGAAATGCTGGCGTATGGAACGACCACCGTGGAGATCAAAACCGGCTATGGCCTTTCCCTCGAAGCTGAAGGGCGGATGCTGGAGGCGATCCACCGCCTGGCGGCACAGATTCCCCAGCGGGTGGTGCCCACCTTTCTGGGAGCCCACGCCTTCCCGCCGGAGAAGTCCAGAGCGGACTATGTCCGGGAGGTGGTGGAGGCGATGCTTCCGGCCTTCCGGGGACAGGCGGTGTTCTGCGATGTGTTTGCCGATCGGGGTGTGTTTTCGGTGGAAGAAGCCCGGCACATTCTCAGCCGGGCCAGAGATCTGGGCTACAAACTCAAACTCCATGCGGATGAACTGGCCTTCACCGGAGCAAGCCTTCTGGCTGCCGAACTGGGGGCGGTGAGTGCCGATCATCTGGATCAGGCCCCCCGGGAAGTGTTTCCTCGCTTGAAAGATGCCGGTGTCACCGTGGTGCTTCTGCCCACCGTCAGCCTGTTCCTGGGAGGCAGATTTGCGGACTATGCGGGAATGAGGGAAGCGGGGGTGCGGGTGGCCCTGGCCACCGACCTGAACCCCGGGTCGTCCCCCTATTATTCCATGCAGACGGTGATGCGGGAAGCCGTCCGTTCCTATGGCATGACCTTTGAGGAGGCATTGATGGCCGCCACCTGGCATGCCGCCTGGGCGCTGGACCTCCAGGAAGAAGTGGGCAGGATTGCCCCGGGGTTCCGGGCCGATCTCGTGGTGCTGGACCGTCCGGACTGGCGGTATTTCTTCTATGAGCCTGATCGGAACCCGGTGGCCGAGGTGTGGATGGGGGGAGAGCGGGTGTTTCGCCGGCCTGATCTCTCATGAAGCCCCGGAAGACACGCATTCCCTGGGTGACCCATCCCGAATACGGGGTCTTTCGCCGCCGACTCAACCGGTTTGCCGCCCTGGTGGAACGGGAGGGGCTTGAAGAAAAGGTGTTCCTCCCCAACACCGGACGGCTGGAGGACCTCCTGGTGCCGGGGCGGAAGGTGCTTCTGGAGAAACGGAGAGATCGGGGGAAAACCCGGAGAGACCTCCTGGCCATCCGGGTTCCCGGGTATGACGGCAAGCCCATCTGGGTGGGACTGGATGCCCGCATGAGCGGGCCCCTCCTGGGGGAGGTGTTTGGCGGGGCCACCTCCAGTCCCCGCCGGGGCAAGAGCGTGCTGGATCTCTTCTTCCCGGAGACAGGAAAGGTGGTGGAAGCCAAATCGGTGAATCTCCTGGATCGGGAAGGGACGGCCCGGTTTCCGGATGCCCCCACCCTGCGGGGTCAGCGCCATCTTCAGGAACTTCTGGAGGTTGCCTCCCGTGGCGAGCCGGCGGGGCTGTGGTTTGCGGTGTTCCGGGAGGATGCCCGATCCTTCTGTGTATTCGGGGAACGGGATCCGGCCTTTGCCCGGCTGTATGAAAGGCTTTTTGAGGCGAGAGTGGATGTGCGGGCCTTCCGCTTCCGGGTAACGCCCACCCACCTGATCTTCCTGGGAGAACTGCCGGCCTGCCGGCGGGTGACGCCCTTTCCGGGCTACTGGATGCCGAGTTCCCGAAACAACAGCACCTGAAAGGCCAGAAAAAGAAGGCCGATCTCCAGCCTCTGGCGCAGGCCCCGGCTTTCGTCATAAGGGATGGCCAGGAGCACGGGCCAGGGGGCGTGGCGGAGGATCTGGCTTACCACGATCAGGCCCAGAAGGGGCAGAAGCAGGCCTCGTGCGTCTGCCCAGAGAAGGGTCATGCCAAGGGTTCCCACCCCGTTGAGCTGGACGCCGGCGTTGTGGTAGGTCTGCTCATACACGGCCTGAGGAAGAGCCGAAAACAGTCGCCGGAATTCCGGCACCGTTTCATCGAACAGAATGATCAGAACAAGTCCCACCACAGCAAGCGCTGTGCTTGCCGCCATCAGAAACGCACGCCATCCCTCAAGGCTTGCAAACACTGCATACCCAGAAAGCCCCAGACTCGCCGCCCAGAGAAAGAGCCCCCCTTTCACCCATCCACCCCTCTTTCCCCCGGCGGCATAGGTGGAAACACCGTCCCGGACGGGAGAAAGATCCGGGTCCCGGTGTCCCAGGAGAAGGAGGCCTGCGCCCAGCCAGGAGCAGGTCAGCGCGATGGGAATCATTCGCCTTCCACAAAGAGTTTTCGGAACTGCTCAATGTGTTCCGGCGAGCCCATCACCCACAGCACATCTCCCGCCTGGAGGGGCATGTGGGGATCGGGGTTGAAGAGGAGCTGGCCCCCCCGGACGACACCGATCACCATGGCACCGGCGCGCTGACGGACGTTGGCCGAAGCCAGGGTTTTGCCCACGATGGGCGCGTTCTCAGGAAGACGGAATTCGTCCACCCGGAGAAAGATCTCCTGACCGGAGGAGACCACGTCCAGGATCTCCACGAAAGAAGGCGAAAACATCTCCATGGCGATCCGCTGGGCGGAGGTTTCATACAGGGGGATCACCCAGTTTGCCCCGGCCTGGAGAAACTTTTTCTTCGCTTTCTCGTCCACCACCTTGGCATAGATTTTGACGCTGGGATCCAGCCCCCGGGCGGTGAGCACCAGATACAGGTTCTGGGCGTCGGTTTCCAGAAGGGCAGCCACCCCCCGTGCCCGGTGGATGCCGGCCCGCTCCAGCACCTCTTCTTCCGTGGCGTCCCCGTGAACAAAGGGGAAACCGTCTTCGTCCGCCACCAGGAGGGCGTCGGGGTCCTGATCCACCACCACCACCCGGGCCCCCATGCTGCGCAGCCGCTGGGCCACCAGGCGACCCGTCCGCCCGTACCCGCAGATGATAAAATGGTCGTTCATCTTTTGAACCTCCCTTTCCTTCCGCCGGAACCGGAGGATGGAAAACACTTCCTCCTCCAGAAGGAGCTGGCCTATCCGGGAAATCAGATAGCCGGCTGTCCCCACCCCGGCCACGATGAGGAAGATGGTGAAAACCTCCCCGGCGGGAGAAAGAGGCTTCACCTCTTCAAACCCCACCGTGCTCAGGGTGATGATGGTCATATACAGGGCATCAATCCAGGAGAACCCTTCAAGGATCCGGTATCCGACGGTTCCGAGGCCGGTGAGGGCGAGAAGGAGACCGGCGGCGAGGGCAATCCGGCGGCGGAGGGCCTTCAGCGCGTCCAGTGACCCGGAAGGACCTTGTGGCATTCGGGGCATCGCCCGTCCTTCACCCGGTTTTCCAGCACCACCCATCCGAACCGGTACACGAGGGGGGCCTCACAGTGAGGGCAGAAGGTGTTTTCCCGGGGATTGCCCGGGAGGTGGTCCACATACACGAAGGGAAGAGTTCCCGAAAGAGCCTCGGCGATCTGGATCAGGAGGGAAGCCGGGGTTCGGGGGTGGAACTGACGAACCACGTGGAAGGGGGTGTCGGGCGTCAGGGTTTCGGTGAAGGTTTTGAGGAGCGTTCGCAGGTCCCGGGGCCGGAGTTCGGGCGGTGGAACAAGGGCCACCTCCACCCACACGCCCCGGTTGCGCAGCCAGGCCCCCTCATACAGGATTTTCCCCCATCGCTCCCGGTTCCCCTCGTCCAGGATCAGAAACACGGCCGTGGCCAGAGAGGGAACCAGGCCGAGAATGGGAGAGGTCCAGAGGCCCCGGGAACGCCACAGCACACCCTTCCCCTCTTCCCGGGCTTTCCAGGCAAGGTTGGCGTGGAGATCAAAGGCCCAGGCCACCTCCGGATCGCCGGAGGCCACCGCCACCACATCATCCGGGAGGTCGGGGGGATTCTCGGCCGAACGGGATTCGCCCCCCACCCAGTAGGTCCACACCCGGGACGCCGGCATCAGGTGGAAGAACCCCCGGCGTTCGACGGGTTCGATCTCGGCGACCCGGATGGTTCCCATGAAGTTTACGTGATCCCCACTGCGCTTCCGGACCCCGCAGGGCCCCACCTCCCCATCGGCGAGCCTGCACAGGTGCCGGCACGCCTGACATACCAGAAACGCCCCCTCCTTGCGGGTGAACACGGTGTTTCCCGGTTATCCCCCATAGGCTTCCAGGCCGGTGATGGCCTTCCCCACGATCAGGGTGTGAATGTCATAGGTCCCCTCATAGGTCAGGGTGCTTTCCAGATTCGCGGCGTGGCGCATGCTGTGGTATTCCGCCGTGATCCCGTTGGCTCCCAGGATCTCCCGGGCACTCCGGGCGATCTCCAGGGCATATCGGGTGGCCTGGCGTTTGAAGAGGGAGATGTGATGGTGCTGGGCCGTGCCGCTGTCCATCATCTGACCGACCCGGAAGGCCATGAGCTGAATGCTTGTGAGCTTGGCCAGCATGTCCACCAGACGCTGCTGGATGATCTGGAAACTCGCGATGGGGCGACCAAACTGGATCCGTTCTTTCGCATAGGCGAGGGCCTCCTCAAAAGCCGCCTGGGCGGCGCCCACCGCCCCCCACGCCACACCGTATCGCCCGTGGTTCAGAACCCGCAGGGGGGCCACAAGCCCTTCGGCCAGAGGAAGGCGGTTCTCGTCCGGAACCCGGACCTCGTCCAGGGAAAGCTCCGAGGTGATGGACGCCCGGAGCGAGATCTTGGTTTTGATGTCCTGGGCGGTGAACCCCGGTGTGCCCTTTTCCACCAGAAAGCCCCGGATCACCCCTTCCCGATCTTTGGCCCAGATCACCGCGACGTCGGCGATGGAACCGTTGGTGATCCAGAGTTTGGTCCCGTGGAGCACCCAGGAATTCCCTTCCCGGAGGGCCACGGTGCGCATGCTGCCGGGGTCCGATCCCGCATCGGGTTCCGTGAGCCCAAAGCAGCCCAGCATCTCCCCACGGGCCATGGCCGGGAGGAACCGCTTTTTCTGCTCATCCGAGCCATAGAGATAGATGCTGGTCATGGCGAGGGAGCTCTGGACGGAGGCAAAGGAGCGCACGCCGGAATCTCCCCGCTCCAGCTCCATCATCATGAGCCCGTAACTCGTGTAATCCAGGTTCTGCCCCCCGTATTCTTCGGGAAGGGTGGGGCCGAAGAAGCCGAGTTCGGCCATACGGGGAACGAGATGCATGGGAAATTCACCCTTCAGCCAGTATTCTCCGATGATGGGCAGGACCTCCCGATCCACGAATTTCCGGACCATGTCCCGGATCATCCGCTGATCTTCCGAGAGAAGGTCATCCAGCCTGAAAAAGTCCATTCACCATCCTCCTGTAGCGTGATTGCAACGACATTTAATCCGTGTACACACAGGAATCGTTTACTTCTCCTTCTTTTTTCCTTCCCAGAGAACCTTACCAAAGATTGAGTCCGGGTAGAGTCCAATAACGGCTTTTTGGAGAAGCAAGGGACCGCTCTTGGTTTTCCCTTCCCGAAGATATCCTATGATCGCCTGTCCGGGAGCACCTGAATACTTCTCATAGATCCTCCTCGGGATCGCTCTCTTCAAACAATCTATGGGTCGGCCCTTATGTCCGTTTTTGTACCTTTTGCGAGCCCGATATGGAAAGCGACGGTTTTCGTCCTTGAGGTAAAAATACCAGATATCGAAATCCTTAATGCCCACGCTGGGATCGAGATAATGGGAAGCGGCTCCCTGAGCCAGAACAATACCGATCAGGGCATTGCCGTAAGCTTCTTTCAGGTGGGAATTCCTCTGGAAGAACGCTTCGTGTTCTTTAAGAGCAAGTTCTTTCAGCGCTTCCAGGTCTTCGGGTGTGAGAGGTTCATACAACCTATCCATGATAGCCCTCCTGTGTTGTTATGTCGCACCGGAAGATGCCTCCACAAGCCGTCGCAGGCCTTCCTGAATGGCCGCCCGCTGGGCGGGGAACACGTGGGTCTGGACCGCTTCAAAAAGCAGGGGAAGGGCGTCGGTCAGGGCTTCGGGCGGGACGGGTGTCCCTTCTGCCGTTCCCTGGATTTCCACGATCCGCCCGTCTTCCCCAAATACCACGTTGAGATCCATGTCCGCGCCCTGGTCCTGTTCGTAGTCCGGGTCCACCACCCACCGGCCGTCCCGGTGGGCGGCGGCCACCCCTCCCACAAGCTGGCGGATGGGGAAACGCTCCAGGAAACCCTGCAGCGTCAGCCGATGGGCCGCCAGCGCAAGGGCCACCATGCCCCCGTTCACGGAAGCGATACGGGTCCCTCCATCGGCCTGAAGGACATCACAGTCCACCACCCAGGTGGTTTCTTTCAACGCCGTCCGGTCCACCGCCGCCCGGAGCGCGCGCCCGATGAAGCGGCCGATCTCCACGATCCGTCCGTCGGGATGCAGGGATTTCCAGGTCCGGGTTCGTCGCTGATGGGTGGACCGGGGGAGCATGTCGTATTCCGCCGTGACCCACCCTTCCCCGGTGCCGTGGAGAAAGGAGGGCACACCCATCTGAACGCTCACGGTACACAGCACCCGCGTGTTGCCCGCCACCGACAGGCATACCCCTTCTCCCCAGGAAGGGAACGTGGGATCCAGTCGCACAGGGCGCATGGTTTGCACTCAGGCCAGAATTTTCCGCATCTCTTTCACGGCGTTCTGAAATCGGACCCGGGCCATTCCGATGTTCACACCAGCCCGGGGGAGCATGGCCACATACACCCAGGAACCCACCTGGGCGCCGAGAAGGTGAAAACGCTCCGTGGTGAGGGCAAAATCCTCCACCCGACCCAGGTCCCCTTGAAGAGACATCTGAAAAGCGGCATCAATCCATCGGGAAAAAGTCTCCTGAAGGGCTTTCCCCTTGATGGCACCGGTCACCACACGGCCCGCGGTGTCCACCAGCACGTGGATGCCGGTCACCCCCGTGGACTTGGCGAACCGCTTCATGAGAGCCTGAAGCTGTTCGAGTTTTTCGGGAGGCGGGGCTTCGGGCGAAGGGGCCGGAGCAGGAGCAGGCTCAGATTCAGGCGCAGGCTGGGGCTCCGGAGCGGGCTCGGGGGGGGCTTCAGGGGGCGGTGCCGGTTTCTCTTCCTGGATTTCGTAGGCCGGGGCTTCCTGAATGTCCATGGAAGGTTTTTCTTCAGCCCGCTGGTCCTCTTCCAGCACCTCCTGAATTTCTCTCTGGAGGTCTTCCGAAAGGGGCGTGGGGGGCTCTTCTCCAGAAGCCCGCTGGAGCTCTTCCACCTCCCGCATCACCCGATCCTCTTCACCCCCTTCCCCTTCCAGAACAGCCTCAAGGTCGGTTTCTGGAACGTCCTCGGGAACGGCCTCCGGTTCCTCGAGGGAGATTTCATCGAGGGAGGGGAGTTCTTCGTGCTCTTCTTCCATGACCTCCTCGACGGAGATTTCACCGATGGAGGAGGGGGTTTCTTCCTCGAGTTCAACGGGTGCTGGTTCTTCAGGGATTTCCACGACTTCTTCTTCAGGTTCTTCGCCGAGGCCTTCGAGGGAGATTTCATCGAGGGAGGGGAGTTCTTCGTGCTCTTCTTCCATGACCTCTTCAACGGAGATTTCACCGATGGAGGAGGGGGTTTCTTCCTCGAGCTCAACGGGTGCTGGTTCTTCAGGGATTTCCACGACTTCTTCTGCAGGTTCTTCACCGAGGCCTTCGAGGGAGATTTCATTGAGGGAGGGGAGTTCTTCGTGCTCTTCTTCCATGACCGGGGTGTCCACCCCGCCCAGCAGTTCGGACTCCAGTTTGCCCATGTCCTCCGTGCGGGCCTCATTTCGCATACGCACCACTTCGAGGAGCAGGGCATAGAGGGGCTGGTGGATGTTCCGGTCCACATCCACCGTGTCCACCCAGTCCATCTGGAACTGGACGTTTTCGTGGCGCAGAATGTGGAAAAAGGCCTCTTCTCCTCGGTGATTTCCGATCTCGGCGAACCAGAGTTCGCCGTCTTTCACCCACAGCACGCCCGGACCTTCGGGCGTTTGCACGGTGAATCGGGCACTCCGTCCCTCCATCGCCACGAGCTGGAGGACGTCCATCAGGTTCCATTCCTGAAGGGTCCCCGCAGCCCCTTCCTCCTCCATTTCCTGGATGACGGTGAGGAGCTGGTCAAAATCGAAGGGCTTCTCCAGATAGCTGATGGCCCCCCGCTGAAAGGCTTCGTTTTTGAGTTCTTCGTTGCCATGGGCGGTCATCACGATGGCCCGGATCTGAGGCTGAAGTTCCCGGGCTTTGAGAAGAAGATCGATCCCGCTGATGTCAGGCATTCGAACATCAGTGATCAGGAAATCAAGGTCTTTGGCGGACTGGAGGATCTGCAGGGCCTCGGTTCCGCTGCTTGCGGTGAGAATCTCCCAGCCGTGGCGGCTGAGCTCCTCGGAGAGGCCCCACAGGATATCTTCTTCGTCGTCCACAAGAAGGATCTTCAGGGACATGCTTTCACCCCCCTTCGTCTCCAGGTATCATATATAGGATAAAGCGTGTGCCGTGATTTTTCTTGCTTTCCGCCCGGATGAGGCCACCGTTGCGGGTCACAAGCTGATGGACGATGAAAAGCCCCAGTCCGGTTCCCGACGGTTTGGTGGTGAAAAAGGGAACAAAGATGTGTTCCAGCTGTTCGGGGGTCATCCCTACCCCGGTATCCTGGACCACGATTTCCACCCACCGATCCCGCTCCATCCGGGGAAGTTTCTGACGAACCTCCCGGGCCGAGACGGTGAGGGTCCCCTTGTGGGGCATGGCCTCGATGGCGTTGAGCATCAGGTTGAGCAGGATCTGCTCAAACTGGTTCCGGTCCGCCCGGATCTGGATGGAATCGGGAACCTCCACGTTGAAGGTGATCCGGTGCTTCATGAGCTGGTCTTTGATGAGGGGATAGAGGTCGTCGATCACCTCCCGCACCCGGATGGACTCCGGCAGGGGCTCTTTGGGCTTCACATAGGAGAAGAACTGTTTGATCAGGGTGTCAATGCGGTCGATCTGGCGAAGCATCCGTTCGAGGGCTTCCCGATCGCGCTCGTCCTCCAGGCGTCGGGCCAGATTCTGGGCAATGAGGCGCATGCCGGCCAGAGGGTTTTTGATCTCATGGGCCAGACCGGAAGCGAGGACCCCGAAAGACGAAAAACGGTCCAGACGGACCAGGGTTTCCTGAACCCATTTCTTTTCGGTGATGTCTTTGATCAGATACAGCCATTCCTTGTGGGATTTGTCACCGGCGGGATAGACGGAAACCCCCAGAAACCGATCTTTCCAGGGGATTTCCGCCGGTTCGTTCTTTTTGCGGATTCGCCAGAATTCCCTGGGAAGCACGGAAAGGTTCTCATCAAACAGGTGCCGGGCGTACCGGTTGGCATATCGAATCCGCCCCCTGTCATCCACCAGCAGGATTCCCACATCCACGCCGTTCAGAATCCGCTCCACCACGTTTCGAGAACTCCGGACGGTGAGGATGGCGTATCCCCGCGGCTGGTTGTTCACCCGGAGGAGCACCAGTCCGAGGCTTCCCGTCACCATCTTCCCCGAGCGGGTCCGCACCCGGACGGGCATCTGGAGGCGCATCTCCTTTCCCCGGAACGCCCCCAGGGTCTGGTCCAGCACCGGGCGATAGGCGGGATCAAAAATCTCCGAAAAGGGGCGACCCGTGATGGCGTTTTCCTGATAACCCAGTTTCCGGATGGCCCGGTTGACGAAGCGGACGATCCAGCCTCCCCGTCCTTCGTCCCGTTCGAGGAGAAAGAGGATGTCCGGGGTCAGGGCAAGGAGTGCGCGAAAGTCCAGTGTGCGGGGAATGCCCTCCACCCGGCTCACGACGACGCTTCTCCCGGAAACAGTGTGATCACCACCGAAGAGTTGGAAAACCCCCGGGGCTGACCTTCCACCCGGACGACCTCTCCATAGGTGTTCAGACCGATGTACGGCGTTTCGCCAAAGAGTTCGCGAATTTTCTCCATTTCCTCTTGAAAACCTTCTTCGCCCAGCGCGAAGGTCCGGGAGAAGCCATGGAGGACGGTGCCAAACATGGGCGGAGCGGTCAGGGCATCCCGGGCTGCCTGAAAGGCCTTTTCGATGGCGTCCAGCATCCGGTCTTTCCGGGCTTCCAGGATCCAGATGGTGGCTTTGTCCGGAACCTCACCGGCCAGACGGATCCCCCCATCCTCCGTGATGCCCAGGGGAAGTCGAATTTTGGACGCTCCCCCCTGCAGGGGATCGGGGATGGCAAACTGAAAGCGTGCCAGAGCCTGGCCGAATTCTTCCAGGGAATCGCCCACCTGAACTTTTTTGCGTTTCAGAAACTCTTTCCAAACCTCGATGGCGGGACGTTCGTCCAGCTCCTGGATCACCGTCCCGGAAACCCGGGTTACCCGCCGGGGAACCAGGGGGAAAAACCCATGGCGGGCGCCCACCCCCACCGGGCTTTCGGTGAAAAAGCCCAGCACCAGGATTCCGTCATGGATCAGTTCTCCGTTATACACGAGGGCACTCTGTTCAGACCCCTCTTCGTCCACAATACCGCCGAACACGGGAATGCGCTCGTCAGGCAGCTCCCGCGCGATGGCCTCCAGAAGGATTTCGCCGTTGGTGAAACGGTCCACAAGGAAAAAGAGAGAAAGATGGGGGCGCCCCTGGGCACGCTGACCTTCCCAGGCATCCAGTACGGGCTGAACCGCCTGACGCACGGATCCCCAGAGATCCTGGCTCAAACCGGTTCCCAACCCGGCCTCCACGTGAAACTGCTCTCCTCCCAAGGCCAGGACACCCACCCCCGGGCGTGCGACCTCGTGGTTGTCGAACACATAGCCATACGTGGTGGCCCCCACCAGGGGAACCTTGGATCCGAGACCGTAGGCTGCGCCCTTGAGGACCATGTTGAGATCGTGCTCGGCGGTCATGAAAACAATGCCGATTTCGATGTCTTTGCCTGCCGCTTCTTTGGCTGCACGAGCTGCCTGGAGTCCGGCCATCCAGGAAGCGTCCACACCGGACACACCGGTCCCCACCCCGTGACCTTCCTGGACCTTCACCCGTTTGCGGGATGTGACCACCCGGGGTTGCCGGCGCTGACGGGTTGAACCTTCCGTCATCCGGCGCCACCAGCCACCCTCAACAAAAATGGCTCATCCTCCTTTTTGGATGCTGGACCGCTATATTGTAGGGCTTTCCTGTCCGCATGTCAAGGTGCCGCATTGCCTCATTTAAAATCTACACGAAAAGACATGGTTGCCTCACGAAAGAATCTACATGAAATCTCCCGTACCCTTCTTTCACCCCCTGCGTTTCCGCGCGGAAACGCAGGGGGGCCCGTAAAAATCAATCTTTGCCTGCTTTTCGGGGGTCCCCATGAAATTCTGCCAGGAATTTCATGGGGTGAGCGTATAGAATCCTGGACGAATTCTGTTCCCTCACCGGCTACAACCGCGCCTATGCCTCTTTCCTCCTCCGAAATGCCCGAAAAACCGTCACTTTCCATACCCCCAACGGCCCTCGCATCCGTGTCGTCGCTGATCCCAACATCAAAATCCAGCGAAAACGCAAACCCATCTACGGCGAAGACATTCGGGAAGCCCTCGTTGCTCTATGGACCATCCTGGACTTCCCATGCAGTCGCCTCCTCAAGGCCGCCCTCCCCTGGATCGTCCCCAAACTGGAACAAGAAGGATACCTCAAGATCACCGACACCGTCCGACAGAAACTCTTCTCCATCTCCCACTTCGCACATCCGAAAAGCCCTCAAGATTTTTTCGGGGTCCCCACGAAATCTCCAAGAGATTTCGTGGGGTGATCCTGCCCGTCCGGGGAAACACCTCAAACACCAGATCCCCATCCGAACCTTCGCCGACTGGAACGAAGCCGAACCCGGCTTCATCGAAATCGACCTGGTGGGGCATGATGGAGGAAGTGCAAAGGGAGATTTTGCTCTGACCCTGGTGGCAACGGATGTCCATACCGGCTGGACGGAGATGCACCCTGTGAAGAACCGCGCCCGGGTATGGACCCATCAGGCGCTGGAAATTCTCGTGGAGCGATTTCCTTTCCCCATCAAGGGCATTGACTGCGACAATGACAGTTCCTTCATCAACCATCATCTTATGACATGGTGCAGGGAGAAGGGGATCACCTTCACCCGATCCCGGCCCTATGAGAAAAACGACAACTGCTATGTGGAACAGAAGAACAGCCATGTGGCGCGGAGGCTGGTGGGGCATTTCCGGTATGACACGCCCCAGGCACTGGAGGTGCTGGAAGAGGTGGAGCGGTTGTATTCCATTTTCGTCAACTTTTTCAAACCGACGATGAAGCTGGTGGAGAAAGAGCGGGTGGATTCGAAAGTCCGGAAGAGGTATGACACGCCGAAGACACCCTATCAGCGTGTGCTGGAAGATCCGAGGGTACCGGAGGAGGTGAAGGAGAACCTTCGGGAGCGATTTGCTCAGCTCAATGTGGCTCAATTAAGGAAACGGATTCTCTCGCTACAGGAGCGTCTTTTCTCCTTTGCCACACCTCCAGAGCCTGCGGAGGAAGATCTCCATGTGTTGGGATAGATTTTCTCATGAGGCAACGACTCAGGTTCGAATAGATTTTCTCGTGAGGCAATACGGGTGCCGGTTCTGATCTCCGGACAAGAGTTCGGACAGGGGTGAAAGGGAGGTGGGGATCCTCCGGGGGAAAGCTGTATACTTTCCCCTCGGATACGCTTTCCTGGAGGCCCGATCACTGCGGATCTCTTCCATGGCTCGCAAGATGAAAGGCGTTTCTGAAAGTGCCGCGTATAAGCGTATCCAGCGCTTCCTCGAACACTTTGATCCCCATGAAACCCTCTGGAGGCTTTTCCCCGAAACCGCTCCTTTCGTGATCGCCGACGTCACCGAAATCGAAAGACCCCAGGCCCGCAAGACAGAATACGTCGGGACCCTGAAAGATGGCAAAACCCGCGGCTTCTGGCTCCTCGTTTCGCTCTCCTGCGAGGACGCGCCATCCCCTTTGCCATGACCACCTTCTCTTCAAGAACCCTCAAAGATACGGGAAACTCACGAAATGCCGTCCACATCCAGGCGCTTCTTTCCTGGAAGGTTCTCTGGAAATCGTCCCCTTGTGATGGACCGGGAATTCAGCTATACGACTCTCCTGCGCCATCTCTCACCCCATGGCGTTTCCTTCAGGAAACGCCATGGGGACCCCGGAAAGTATTCGTTAGTCAACGTGGGCGTGGGGGCGGGTGACCTTGATGGGATGACCACACTGGAACCTGAAGAAGCGGAGGGTTTTCCGCAGGCGGATGGAGATTGAGGACGTTTTGGGACATGAAAAGCCTGCTGGGGTTGGGAGATGTGATGAGCAAGAAACAAGCGGTGATGGAAAAGCTGGTAGGATTTTTGCTTCTGATCTACGGCATTGTGCTGCTTCTTGGAGGAGAGGTGCGTCAGGAACTTTTCCGTCGTACAGGCTCTGCAAGATGGAAACGCTTTTCCGAACCTTTTATCCTGCTTGAGAAGAAATGGCGATTGCCGCCCAAAGAATGGAGATCCTTGATTCAACGTGTCCACCACACGTTCATCCAATCCCTCTTCCCAGGTGTCCGAACTCATGGGTGAACTTCAGGCCGGTTGACCGGACTTTCTTCCGGGTCTATAATCCATGACGATCTGCTTTCCCCATCACCTTCTGTGGATGTTGGGTTCATGCGAAGTGGGAAGGGGGTGTGAGATCGTATCGTTCGGGCCTGCTCAACAAGGAGTGCGCCGATGATTGAGGTGCAGGGCCTTTCTCGACGCTACGGTGATGTCCTGGCCGTGGATCGCATTTCCTTCACGGTGGAACGGGGGGAAATTGTGGGACTCCTGGGCCCCAACGGGGCCGGGAAAACCACCACCCTCCGGATGATCACCGGATACCTCTACCCCACCGAAGGCACCATCCGGATCGCAGGCATATCCCTCGCCGAAGATCCCCTGAGGGCCAAGCGAAACATGGGCTATCTTCCCGAGGACAACCCCCTCTACACCGACCTCACCCCGCGGGAATACCTCACCTTCCGCGCCCGGATCTACGAAGTGGAGGACACAGGGGCCATTCCCCGCGTGGCGGAGACCACGGGCATCGTGGACGTCCTGGATCGCCCCATCGCCCACCTGTCCAAGGGATACCGCCAGCGCGTGGGTCTGGCGGCCGCCCTTCTTCACGACCCCGACATCCTGATCCTGGATGAGCCCACCACCGGACTGGATCCCCTTCAGATCCTGGAGATCCGGGGACTTATCCAGCGGCTTGCTGAGAAGAAAACCGTGCTGTTTTCCACCCACATCTTGCCGGAAGTCCAGGCCCTGGCCCGGCGGGTGATCATCATCCACAAAGGCCGGATTGTGGCCGAAGGAGATCCCCGCACCCTGGCCGAGCAGGCTGCAGGGGCCCGGGTGTTCGCCCTGGTTCGGGGAGAAGGCATCCAAGAGGCCCTGGAGCACTTCACCGCGGGCCAAAACCTCCAGGTGGAAGAAACGGAGGACGGCGTGCGTCTTTCGTTCCTGCCTGAGGGTACCGGCACCGATCCCCGGGAGGCGGTGTTCCGCTGGGCGGTGGAGCACAACCTCACCCTGCTGGAGCTCTATCGGGAAACCTTCTCCCTCGAAGACGTGTTCGTGCGTCTCACAAAAGAGGAGGTTTCCGCATGAAGGCCTTCCGGGCGGTTTTTCTCAAGGAGTTTATGGATTATCTCCGCACACCCATGGGCTATATTTTCCTGGTGATTTTCCTGGTGGTGAGCCAGTGGATCTTCTTCCGGGACTTCTTTGTCCAGGGCGCGCTGAGCCTCCGGGCCTTCTTCCAGATGTTTCCCCTCCTGTTTGTGCTTCTTCTCCCGGGCCTCTCCATGCGGTTGTGGGCGGAGGAACACCGCCTGGGCACGCTGGAACTTCTTCTGTCGGCCCCCATCCCCCTCCCCGCCCTGATTCTGGGGAAATATCTGGCGTCAGTGGCTTTTCTGGGGCTGGGGCTCCTTCTCACCCTGCCTCTTCCCCTCACCCTCACCTTCCTGGGACCGCTGGACTGGGGGGTGGTGGTCGGGCAATATCTGGGGGCTCTGCTCCTGGGAGGTGCTTATCTCGCCCTGGGGAGTTTTCTCTCCAGCCTCACCGCCAGTCAGCTCTCCGCCTTTCTCCTCACCATCACCGCGGCCTTCCTGATTTTCCTTCTGGGCTACGGTGGGCTGGTCCAGAGCTTCCCTCCGGCGGTGGGACGGGTGATCGCGGCCCTTTCCCTCCAGGGCCACTTTGATGCCCTGTCCCGCGGCGTGCTGGACCTCCGGGATCTCTTCTATTTTGCGTCCTTTATCGGGTTTTTCCTGTATGCCAACTTCTGGAGCCTGGAGCTTCGGCGATGAAAGGGATGAAGAAAGAAGCGGCACTTTCTATCGTGCTTCTCCTGGTGGTGCTTCTTGAGGGGGGGCTGTTGCTCCGCCATTTCCCCCTGCGTCTGGACCTCTCCCGGAACAAGCTGTCCACCCTGTCGCCTGCGACGACGGAGGTGCTCCACTCCCTTCAGGGGACAGTGAGGGCGATCTTCTATGTGAGCGGCAATCTCCCTCCGGCCCTTCTCCCCATCCGCCAGGCCACCGAAGATCTCCTGAAGGAATACGCCGCCCGCAGTGGAGGCCACTTCGTGTTTGAGGTGGTGGATCCCCTCAAAGACAAAGAGAAAGAGCGCCAGGCCCGCCAGCACGGGGTGAGCCCCATCCAGTTTAACGTGATGGAAAAGGACGAACTCAAGGTGGCCAACGGCTATCTGGGCCTGGCCCTTCTGTATGCCGATCAAAAATCGGCCATCCCCGCCCTCACGGAGGTGGAGAACCTGGAATATGAGATCACGAGCCGGATTCTGAAGATGAGCCAGGAGAAGGAGAAAGAGGTGGGGATCCTGGTGGCGCAGGCGAGTTTCGGCCGAAGTATCACCTTCCTTGAGGATTACCTCCGCCGAACCTACCGCGTCCGTCGGGTGTTTCCCCCGTCCATCCCGGAGGATCTGGATCTCCTTCTGGTGGTGGGATGGCGGACCATGGACGATTCCACCATGCAAAAACTCCGGGCCTTCGTGGCGTCAGGCAAACCCCTCCTGGTGTTCACCTCCTCCACGAATCCGGTGGATCTCGAGCGGCTTTCCGCCATTCCCCTGCCTGAAGCGGCGCTGGATAGCCTGAAGGCCCTTCTGGGGGTGAGGCTCGAAAACCGTCTGGTCAAGGATGTGGTGTCCGATCTCGCCACCTTCCAGCAGGGCTTTCAGGTGTTTGCCGTCCGGTATCCCTTCTGGATCGTGGTTCAGCGGGAGGGCCTTCTCCGGCATCCCGTGACCCGGGGGCTCCAGTCCGTGGTCCTTCCCTGGGTTTCGCCGGTCGATACGGCCGGTGCCGAAGGGGAGGTCACCGTGCTCCTTGCTTCCAGTCCCCGGGCCTGGGTGGTTTCGCCGCCCTACAACCTGATGCCGGGAACACGGGAGAACCCGCCGTCCACCTTTGCGCAGTATCCCCTGGCGGTCATGATCACCCGGGAGGACAGCGCGGGTGAACAGCGGATGGCCCTGGTGGGGAGCGTGAACATTCTGCAGAACGAATTCCTTTCCCGGTATCCGGAAAACCTGGTGTTCGTGGCCAACCTGGTGGATCACTTTGTGTTCGGGGATCTCCTGGCCCAGATCCGGGCCAAATCCGCCACCTTTGTGCCTCTTCCGCCCCTTTCGGACCGTGCCCGCTTCTGGATCAAGTTCCTGAACACCTTCGGGATGGCGCTGGTGGTGGCCCTGTGGGGTGTGGTCTTCCTTCGCCGTCGCAGCCGGGGAGGTGAAGCATGAAACGCCACAGCCGTGTTCTGTTCCCCCTTGCCGTGGTTCTGGGGATCGTTCTTGTGGGGGTGGAGTTCACCCTCCGGCGGTCTTCCCGCGCCCTGGAGGAAAAGGTCGTCTGGTCCTTTTCTCCGGCGGAAGTGGACAGCCTCCGCTGGGGGAAAGGCGATTCCCTCTCGGTGGTGCTGGTCCGGAAAGACGGCCACTGGTGGGTTCGGGTGGATAGCCTTCTGTATCCCGCGGACGAAAACCGGGTGAACACCCTGGTGGAGGACCTGTCGCGGGTGAAGGGCGTGGTGTGGGCCCGGGGGGATCTCGCCCGGTATGAGCTGGATTCCACGGCTCTGACGGTGGAGGTGTTCGCCCGCACGCCCCTCCGGATCGTGGTGGGCAAAACCGGTCCTACGTTTGACCAGACCTTTGTGCGGTTGGCCGATTCGGATGACGTGCTTCTGGTGCGGGGGAACTGGAAGCCCCGCTTCATCGAAAACTCCACCGCCTGGCGCAGGAAAAAGCTCTTTGACGCCACGGTGGATGAGGTGCAGCGCGTCCGGCTGGGCGACCGCCTGGATCTGGTCCGCACAGACGAAGGGTTTGTGGTGAACGGCATGCCCGCCGACAGCCAGAAAACCACCCTCTGGCTCAAGCGACTGCTGGGGCTCTCGAGCTTCACCTATCTGGACACGCTCGATCGGGATACGCTGGGACTGGACGATCCGGCCTACCGGGTGGAGGTGATCACGGCGCAGGACACCGAACGCCTGCTGGTGTCCGATCACGCCGTGGGACCCAACCGGTCCTATCTGCCCGCCGTTCGGGAAGGAGACCCTTCCCTCTACGGGGTGAACCGTCCTCACTTTGAGGGGAACATCTGGATTCTGCCCGACAGCCTGGTGGCGAGGGATACCACACAGGCGGAGACGACAGGGGAAACATCGGGTGAGCACGGATCTTAAGGGACATTACACAGCGGTGGTGGTGGGGGCGGGCCCCGGGGGGAGCACGGCCGCCCGGGTGCTCGCCCAGGGGGGCGTGGATGTCCTGCTTCTCGAAAAGTCCAAGGACGTGGGAAAGAACTTTCTGTGTGCGGAAGGCATTTCCCGACAGTCCCTGACCGCTTTTGTTCCGCCCGACCCCCGTTTTGTGGCCACGGAGATCCACGAGATCCGAATGGTGGGGCCGGACGGTTCGGATTTCACCATCCGGGCGCCCCATGCGGGGTATGTCCTGGAACGGGTGATCTTTGACCGGTACCTGGCGGAAGAGGCTGCCCTTGCGGGGGCGGACCTTCGCACGGGCGCCACCTTCAAAGAGATCCGGCGAGAGGGACAAACATTCCGCCTGTGGGTGCTGTATGAGGGAGCGATACGGGAGATCACGGCCGATCTTGTGATCGGGGCGGATGGTCCCGCCTCCCGGGTGGGCCGTCAGCTCGGCCTGGATGTGGAAACTGGAGAAAACGACGTCCACTACGCCTCCCAGGTCCTGATCACCCACCCCTCCATTCGGGCCAACCGGATGGAGTTTTTCGTAAGCTATGAACTTGCCCCCTTCGGCTACGGGTGGGTGTTTCCCAAGCGGGACGGGGTGGGGAATGTGGGGCTGGGGGTGCTCCCCCCCCACCGGAGTCAGCCCCTTCTGGAGGCGATGCTTGCCCGGTATTTTCCCGGGGCCCGGGTGGTGTGGCGGCTCAACGGTGCCATCCCCACGGGAGGTTACCGGATGAAATTCTGGGGGGATGGGGTGATGTTGGTGGGGGATGCGGCCCGGCTGGCCGATCCGGTGAGCGATGGCGGGATCCCCATGGCCATGTTTTCGGGGAAGATGGCAGCGGAAACCGCACTGGAAGCCCTGGAAGCGGGGGACCTTTCGGAGAAACGCCTGCGGGCCTATCCCGACCGCTTCTGGAGCACCTTCGGCAGGGACTATCAGCTGGCCTTGAAGATTCGGGATTTCTTCTTTACACTATCGGAGGAGGACCTCCTCCATCTTCACCGCATCCTCCAGAAACACCTGGATGGATTGCTTCTCACAACGCTGGATCCTTGGGAGATTTTCCGGATTGTGATCCGGAGTGCGCCGGATCTCCTTGGGTTCGTGGCACGACGGGGGCAGAAGGCGATTGTCGACCTTATACAGAGCGCTCTTTGACCCACCGCGCCGGGGGGTGTTCGTTCTTCTGGATCCCGACCGGGATCACCATTTGAGGGAACTCGCTGGAATCCTTGCCCGCCCCGGAGTCCGCAGGGTGGTCCGGGGGGTGCTGGTGGGAACGAGCTTTCTGGAGCGACCGGATTATGGAGCCTGGGTGAAAGAGGTGCGATCCATGCTGACCGGTTATCCCCTGCTGCTCTTTCCGGGCGGAAGCTATCAGCTGGTGCCGGATGTGGATGCGGTGCTGTATCTATCTTTGCTTTCCGGGCGCAACCCCCGCTATCTTATCGAGGAGCAGGTGAAGGCGGCCCCCTGGGTCCGGGCCATGGGGCTGGAAGCCATCCCCACCGCCTATCTGCTGGTGGGCGAAGGGGTGGACACCAGCGTGAGTTTTGTCACCGGAACCCGCCCCATCCCGTCCGCCAAGGCCGAACTTGTGAGCGCCCACGCCCAGGCCGCCGAGATTCTGGGGTTTCGGCTCCTGTATCTTGAGGCGGGGTCCGGGGCAGGACACCCCATTCCTCCGGAAGTGATCCGGAAGGTGCGAAACAGCGTGGCGCTTCCCATGCTGGTGGGAGGCGGTATCCGGACGGTGGAGGAGGTGGACCGGGCCCTGAAAGCGGGGGCGGACGGTGTGGTGCTGGGCACGGTGGTGGAGGAGTCGCCCGGAATCCTTGAAGAGCTGGAGGACAACCTTGCGCATTACACTGAAGGAAGTTAAGGCCAATCCCAAGGTCCACCTTTTGATCCAGAAGGCGGATGACAATCTGGCCGCACTGGGCTACACCGAGCACGGCTTTCGTCACCTTTCCGTCGTGGCCCGCTGGGCGGGGATGATTCTCCGGGAACTGAAGTTTCCAGAGCGCAAAGCGGAGCTTGCGGAAATCGCGGGCTATCTCCACGACATCGGCAACGTGTTCAACCGGGACCACCACGCCCAGACCGGTGCCATCCTGGCCTATGAAATCCTCACCGAAATGGGGATGAGTCTGGATGAGGTGGTGGAGGTGGTGCGGGCCATCGGAAACCACCACGAGGAGGACGGTTATCCGGTTTCGGAAATCGCTGCTGCCCTGATTCTGGCGGACAAGGCGGATGTGCACCGATCCCGGGTGCGGCCCATCGGGGACATCCGCCAGGATATTCACGATCGGGTGAACTATGCCGCCACCAATTCGGAGATCCAGGTGGACGCAGAGCGGCGTGTGGTGCAGTATCGGATCGAAATTGACACCGACATCGCGCCGGTGATGGAATATTTTCAGATTTTTCTTTCCCGGATGCTCATCGCGTCCAAAGCCGCCAAGGTTCTGGGTTGTGAGTATGAACTCTATGTAAACGGGGTGAAGATGTCATGAGCGAAGTTCGTGAAAGTCGGGGAACGGTGAACCTTTCCCTGAAAGACCTGCTGTCCAAGCGGGTGGTGGAACTCTACGAAATGGCCAAGGAGCTGGAAATTCCCTCCTATGCCAGCCTCCGCAAACACGAGCTCGCAGAGCGGATCCTGGAGAAACTTCTGGAAGCCCAGGGGCTCGAGCTGGTGAGCGGGGTGCTGGAGGTGGTTCACAAATCGTCTTCGGAGAATTTTGGCTTTCTCCGACGCAAGGAGAACGATTTCTATCCGGGGCCTGGCGACGTGTATGTCGCTGCGTCCCAGATCAGCCGGTTCAACCTTCGCCGGGGTGATTTCATTGTGGGGTTTGCCCGCCGTCCCAGAGACAAGGAAAAATTCCCGGCGCTGGTGAAGATCGAATCGGTGAACGGCCTCCCGCCCGACGACCCCGTGCTGAAGTCTCGCCCGCTGTTTGAAAACCTGACACCCTTTTATCCCACTGAGCGTTTTGTGCTGGAGATTTCCGAGGAGAACGACCCCAGCCTGCGGATTGTGGACCTGTTTGTGCCCATCGGAAAGGGTCAGCGGGGACTGATCGTTTCGCCGCCCCGGGCCGGGAAGACGGTGCTTCTCCAGAAAATTGCCCATGCCATTTTGAAAAATCACCCGGAAGCCCGGGTGATCGTGCTCCTCATTGATGAGCGGCCGGAAGAGGTGACCGACTTTGAACGTCAGGTGGATGCCCTGGTGATCTCGTCCACCTTTGACCAGCCTCCCGAACGTCATACCCGGGTGGCGGAAACCGTGCTGGAATATGCCAAACGGCTGGTGGAACAGGGGGAGGATGTGGTGATCCTCCTGGACTCCCTCACCCGACTCACCCGGGCGTACAACGTGACCACTCCCCACTCGGGGCGGACCCTTTCGGGCGGGATCGATTCTACCGCCCTGGTGAAGCCCAAGAAGTTTTTTGGCGCAGCCCGGAACATTGAAAATGGCGGGAGCCTCACCATTCTTGCCACGGCCCTCATCGAAACCGGATCCCGGATGGACGATGTGATCTATGAAGAATTCAAGGGAACCGGCAACATGGAGCTCATCCTGGATCGCCGCCTCGCCGAGCGGAGAATCTTCCCGGCCATTGACCTGAACCGGTCCGGCACCCGCCGGGAAGAAATGCTTCTGCCCCCCGATGTGCTGAAGGTGGTCTGGAGGGTCCGGAAGGCCCTGTCGGGGAAGGATCCCGTGGATGCCATGGAGATCCTCCTGCAGTATATCAAGACCACCAAAAACAACCAGGAATTCCTGGCCCAGTTCAGCGGCCAGGAAGCCGAGGCCTCCAGAGCGGACAACCATCGTCTTTCACCCTGAACCCCGGTGTGGTTCCGGGGGAATTTGGGCAGAAACAACAAGGAGGTTGCAATGAACGTCCGCTCGGTTGCCCTTGTGGGTCATCAGGGATCCGGAAAGACCACCCTCGGTGAGGCCATCCTCTTCAAAACGGGGATCACGAACCGCCTCGGGAACCTCCAGGAAGGAACCAGCGTTCTGGCTCATCATCCCGAAGAAGTCAAGCGCAAAATCAGCCTCCGGATGTCCGTGGCCACCACATCCTTTGAGGATCACCGGATCTATCTTGTGGACACACCCGGCTTCTTCGATTTTGAGGGGGACGTTCGTCTGGGCCTTGCCCTGGTGGACAACGCCCTTATCGTGGTGGACGGGACCTCCGGTGTGGATGTGGGAACGGAACGCACCTTTCAGTTTGCCGCCGAGATGAACAAACCCCGCGCCTTCGTGGTCACCAAAATGGGGGCGAGTGACGAGATCAACTGGCAGGAGGTGGTGAACCAGATCCGGGAGACCTTCGGCAACCGGGCGGTCCCCTTTGTGTATCCCGTGGGGGTGGGAAGCGCCTTCACGGAGGTTCTGCCCCTTCTCAAGGCCGATCCGGACAGTCTTCCTGAGGCGGCCCGGGTCTACCGTACGGAGCTTCTGGAAGACGTGGTGGAGCACGACGAGGAACTCATGGAAAAATATCTCGCGGACGAACCCATTTCCCTGGACGAGCTGGAGCCCGTGATCTGGAAGGCGATGGACGCGGGGGAACTGTTCCCCATTCTCTTTGTGGACAGCCTCTCGGGGGTGGGTGTGGACGAACTCCTTCGCTTCATCGTTCATGACTTCCCCGGGCCGGATCAGGCCAACCTCCCCCGTGCCGAAAAGGACGGCGAGGAGGTGGAACTCCGGGCCGATCCGGACGCCCCGGTGGTGGCCTATGTGGGCAAGGTATTTTATGAGCCTCACCTGGGCGAACTGTATGTGGTGCGGGTGTTCCAGGGAACCCTGAAGGCGGGTTCGGAGGTGCTGAACGTTCAGGTGGATCAGAAGGAGCGGGTGAACCAGGTGTATGAACTGGTGGGGAAAGAGCGAAAAGAGGTGGACGGCCTCTCTTCTGGGGCCATTGGCGCCCTGGTGAAGCTCAAGCACACGAAGGTGGGCCACACCCTTACGGCTCCGGATTTTCCGGTTCGTCTGCCGGAGGTTGCCCTTCCCGAACCTCTGGAAGCGGTGGCCATTGTGCCGGAGACGAAGCAGGACGAGGAGAAGGTCTCCAACGCCCTTCACAAACTCAACGAAGAAGATCCCACCTTCACCTTCGGCTATGAGCCCGAGCTCAAACAGACCATCCTCCGGGGTCTGGGGGACACCCACCTGGACGTGATTCTCTCCCGTCTGCGGGAGGAGTTCGGCGTGAAGGTGTCCACCCGTCCGCCCCGAATTCCCTACCGGGAAACCATCCGCAAACCCGCTCAGGGTGAAGGCAAGTACGTCAAACAGACCGGTGGCCGGGGACAATACGGCTGGTGCTTTATCCGGATCGAGCCCCTGCCCCGTGGAGGTGGCTATGAGTGGGTGGACGAGATCTTCGGCGGCGCCATTCCCCAGAACTTCCGTCCCGCGGTGGAAACCGGTGTGAAAAAGGCGATGGAAAGCGGCGTGCTTGCCGGGGTGAAGGTGGTGGATGTGAAGGTGACGCTGTATGACGGAAAATACCACCCCGTGGACTCGTCCAACCTGGCCTTCGAAATTGCAGGGAGTCTGGCCTTCAAGGATGCGGAGGCCAAAGCCGACCCCTATCTTCTGGAGCCCGTGTATTACGTGGAGGTGGTGGTCCCGGAAGCCTATATGGGGGATGTGATGGGGGAGCTCAACGCCCGTCGGGGCCGGATTCTGGGGATGGAGGCCGAAGGGAAATACCAGCGCATCAAAGCCCATGTTCCCCTTGCGGAGATGCAGGGCTTCGGGTCCCGTCTCCGGTCCCTCACGAAGGGGCGGGGATTTTATACCATGCGGTTTGACCATTACGACGAGGTGCCCCGGGAGATCGCATCCCGGGTGGTGGAACAGCTCAAGAGGGAGCGGGAAGAAGAAGCCTGACAGGAGGTGGGTATGGAAGAGCGGATGGATGCCCGCCTGCGGGAGCGCCTCCGCCAGACTCAGCAGGCGGGCAAGGGGGAGGAGAAGCCCCGTCCTCCGGTGGGGAAACTCCTCCTGGTTTTTCTCCTCCTCGGTGGCCTGGCCTATGGGGTTTGGACGGTCCTTTCCGTTCAGCGTGGCCCCACCATTTTCCTCCAGGTTCGGACTTCTCCCCCTGTGAAAGACACGCTGCTGTTCGTTCAGCTGAAGACGTTTGATGCCTCGTCGGGTCCGGAGCGAACCGATTTCTCGGTGGAGGTGTATGATCCATCCCGGGATGCGGAAGAAGTCCCACAGGGGCGGCCGACCTGGGCAGGATGGATGGGCGAACCCGTGGAGCTTCCTCCGGGGCTTTACGGAGTGTTTTTCCGGAGCAATCCCACCGTGCCCGTGGCCCGGATTCCTCTTCCGCCGGCTCTGGACGGTCAGGTAAAGGACACGCTGGTGGAGGTGTGCCTGGTGGATGTGCTTCTCCCTTCGGAGGCGCAGATGTTCTTTGAAAAGCGCCCGGTGGAGTGCACCTCCAACCCCTGCCCCTTTCCCCGGCAAGGGGTGCTCCGGATCCTGCGAAACGGCCAACAACCCTACACCGTTCAGGTGAACGGAACCTCTCAGAAGTCGGTGGTGGACCTCAAGACGTGTGAGGGGCGTCTGGAAATCCTGTTCCCCGGTCACAAGCGCTCTGTCCGGGAGACCGCCTCCCCTGCGCCGGCCCGGAAGGGTGGGACTGCTCGCCCAACGCCTACGCGGAAACCTTCCCGGCCCCGCACACCGTCCCTCACCCGAGTTCTGGAAACAGGGGATGTGGCGGGACTGGCTCGTCTTCTGGATGAAGGGGTGATAACCCTTCGATACAAAGACAAGAACGGCCTGACTCTCCTTCATCTCGCAGCGGTGGCCAACCAGCCGGACCTGATTCGCTTTCTGGTCCAGGAAGGCCTTCCCGTGGATATTCGGGACCCGAAAGGGAATACGCCCCTTCACTATGCCGCCTTTTACGGAAAGCTCCAGGCGGTGAAAACCCTTCTGTCTCTTGGCGCCGATCTGAACGCCCGGAACGTTCACAGGGGAGAAACGCCCCTCTTCTCGGCGATTCGTGGCAGACAAACGGCGGTGGTGCGCTATCTCCTCCAGCGGGGTGCCCGGGTGGATCTCCGGAACGCGGAGGGGCTCACCCCCATCCACGTGGTGGCGTGCTGTGCCATGGGGGCCACGGATATCCTGGACCTCCTGGTTCGGGCGGGAGCCGATCCCCAGGCGCGCACCGCGCGGGCTCTCCGCAACGTGCCCGCAGGGGCGTCCGCCCTGGATGTGGCGGAGGCCTTTGGAAACACCCTGGTGGCTCAGGCTCTGAGCCGGTATGGGGTCCGGCGGGGGGCCTATGGGAGAATCCCCTGAAATGCGCATCCTCCAGGTGTCCGATGCGTATTACCCCTTTCCCGGGGGCGTTTCAGAACACCTGCGGGGGCTGTCCCAGGCCCTGCGCAAACGGGGCCACCAGGTGGAGATCCTGACCGCCCGGTATCCCGAACCCGTGGAGGACCCTCCCTGGGTTCACCGGATCGGCCGGGTGTGGGTGCTCCCCTTCAACCAGACCCGGATCACCCTGACCGTCCATCCTTTTCTGCCTCTGCGGGTACGCCGGTTTCTTCGCCACAACCGGTATGACATCGTCCACACCCACGGCCCGCTGGCTCCCAATCTTCCGGCCCTGGCAACCCTGTTCTCCCCCTATCCGGTGGTGAGCACCTTCCACACCGCGTTTGCTGGACGCCGGAACTGGTACGGCGTGGCCCGGTGGTTTTTTCGTCCGGTCTGGAAAAAGGTCCGGGTGGCCATCGCGGTTTCCCGGGTGGCCCGGGACGTGATGGCCCCGTATTTTCCCGGCGATTACCGGATCATCCCCAACGGCGTGGATCTGGAACGCTTCACCCCGGACGGGCCTGTGCACCCGATCTACAGCCATGTGTCAGGTCGAACGGTCCTGTTCCTGGGCCGGCTGGAGCCCCGGAAAGGGCCCCATCTGCTGCTTGAGGCCTTCCTTCTCCTGGCCCGGCGTCTCCCGGATGTTCACCTGGTGATGGGAGGGGACGGGCCCATGCGGGAGACCCTGAAGGCGGGCGTTCCGGGGGATATCCGGGGCCGCGTGCATTTTCTGGGCCGGGTCCCTTACGAAGATCTGCCGGCCCTCTATCGCGGGGCCACGGTGTACACGTCTCCCGCGGTGGGCGGAGAAACGTTCGGACTGGTGCTGCTGGAGGCCATGGCCTGCGGGGTTCCGGTGGTGGCTGCCTCCAACCCGGGATACCGGGAAGTGATCCGGAATGGAGAAAACGGTCTGCTGGTGGATGTCCGGAATCCGGCCGCCTATGCGGCAACCCTCGAACGGGTTCTCATGGATGGAGCGTTCCGTGAGGGGCTGGCCCGACATGGGTTGGACACGGCGCAAAGGTACAGCTGGGATGCGGTGGCGGAAAAGGTGGAGGCGGTTTATCGGGAACTTCGGGTGGGGGGGGTTGACAGGAACCCCTCTGGAGCGTATATTAAGATACAGGAAAAGGAGGAAGACGATGATCCGAACCCGTGATCTTCTTCTCATGGCCCTCCCCTTTGTCCTGGCGGGGTGTGACCAGCGTACCAATCCTCTGAATCCCGATGCCATCGTGACCGTGCGGGACGTCCGGGAGATCAACACCATCATCGGTCTGGAGGAGCAGTTCATTCAGGACCCATTTGGGAACGTTTATTTTGTCTGTCAGGTGGAGATCGACCCGGGCCGCGTGGAGGTGGTGTTTCAGGAAGAATACGGAGGACAGTGGGCGACCGTTTATCAGTATGAAGTGGAATATCTCGATGATCAGTTCAATCCCATCGGTCTGACCCCCCTCTGGGGAACCACCAGTGTGCGTATCCCCCCTCGGGGCGAGGCTTCTGTCAACGTGGGCCTTGTGACTGAGCAGGTGCTCAACGAACTGATCACGCAGAATCAGACGGTGGTCAAGGCCAGATTAACCCTCCGGGTGAAGGGGGATTATCAGGGAGAAACCACAGGAGGGGCCGGTCTTGACTATACGTTTACCTTTTATCATGACATTTTCCTTCAGTACCGTTTTGGACCCGATTGCTGAAATCAAGGGGACCTTTAAACAAGGAGGTGGACGATGCTGTGGACACGTCTCATCCTGGAGGAAGAAGGGGCCACGGCGGTGGAGTATGCCATGATCATTGGGCTCATCGCCCTGGCCACCTTCGCGGTGTACCGGGCCGTGGGTCAGAGGGTCTTCTCCATCCTGGACCGGATGCAGCAGTCTCTGAACACCGCGACCGAGGTTTACACGCCGAGCTGAGGAAGGAACATGGGGGGAGGGGGGGCACCTCCCCTCCCATGAACCTATGGAACTGCCCTTGTGGGGAAAAGGGATATTGAGTCTTGCCATAGGGTATGGGATATGGACGGACTGGAGATCGTGGAAAATCCGGAATCACCTGACGTTCCCTCTTCTCCTGGCAGGAGTTCTGATTCAGGGGTGGCGGGGGATGTGGGGGGATGTGGGGGTGGGATTTCTTCTGGGGTTTGTTCCCCTGCTTCTCCTGTTTATGCTCGGTGGGATGGGGGCGGGGGATGTCAAGTTTGGGGCGGCGCTGGGGGTGTGGCTGGGAGGGGAAGGCATGTTGCGGGCCTATGCCTTTTCAGGCCTGGTACTCTTTTTCTATCTTCTCCTTTCGGGCCAGCTCCTGGCTGTGGTTCGCAATCTTCTGCCTGCGCTGAAGGCGCTCACCGGGCAGAAGGGGCAAACCCGAACAACCCGGATTCCTTATGGTGTGTTCCTGGGACTGGGGGCTGGTGTGAGTCTCTGGATGGGAGGTTGATCCCATGGATACCCTGATTCTGATTGTCGCGGGCATGGTGACGGTGGGATTCTGGACCTTCCTGCTCGTGCAATTCCTTATCGAGCGTGTGATCGGAAAAGGCGAACCCGCCGGAAACATTCTGTATTTCAAAACCACCCGTCAGATCGGTCTGTTTCGCACGTTTCTCTACATCGCCCTGCCCCTCTGGGGCATCTATGCGGGTCGGATCAGCATCATCAACCAGATCATCCTGGCTCTTTTCGGTTTCATCGCCGCCCATTTCCTGGGCCTGTGGATCCTCAAAAAGCTCCGGGAAATGTGGGTTGAAAAGTTTGACGATCAGCTGGAGGAGGCTTCCCGTCTGATTGCCAACTCTCTGCGGGCCGGGCTCGGCTTCATGCAGGCCATGGAGTTTGTGTCCCGGGAAATGCCCCCTCCCCTTCGGGACAGGTTTTCCGACGTGATCACCAACGTCCGGTTGGGGATGCCCGTGAAGGACGCCATGGTGGAACTTGAAAAAAGTGTACCGGAGAGCGAAGAACTCAAGAACTTCACCACAGCGGTGGTGATCCAGCTCCAGACGGGGGGCTCTCTTGCGGAGGTGATGGAACAGGTGGCCAAAACCATTGCCACCCGGCGGCGACTGCGGCGACGGATCCAGTCCCTCACGGCGGAGGGACGTCTTTCCGCCATGGTGATCGTGGCTCTGCCCTTCTTCATGGCTTTCATGATGAACCTGATGGACAAGGAATACATGCGGCCCATGTTTGAACACTGGTCCGGATTGCTGGTCTGGGGTGTGATCATCGGGCTGGATGCTCTGGCCTGGTGGATCATTTCCAAAATCGTGAACATCGAGGTGTGACATGGTCCTGTTGATCGTGCTTCTTGCCATGATCGCTGCGTTTGTGTGGGGATATTTCCTCATCACCCTGGTCCCCCAGAAGGAAGAGGTGGCCGTTCGTCGTCGCTTGGAGCGCCTCCGGATGCGCCGGGCTCTGCGGAGCGAGGAGGCCATGTCCATCCGGGCAGAGTCCATCGCGGATCGTGTGGGTTTCTGGATCTATCAGGGGGTCTGGCCGGTTCTTTCCCGGGTGCTTCCGGCGGGATACATTGACTTTCTCAAGACCAAACTCACCCAGGCGGGACGCTATGACCTGACCATCGGCCAGCTTTTTGCTCAGAAGCTGGGGGCCTTTGTCCTGTTCGGTTTGATGGTCGGCGCCGCATCCTGGCTGGTGTTTGAGGCCACACCCCGGGGAATTCTTCTGGCGACCCTTGTCGGGGGGGTGCTGGGCTTTTTTCTGATGGATCTCCAGATTCTGAGTGCGGCGGGTCGCCGGCGGACCCTCATTGAGCGCCAGCTTCCGGATTTTCTGGATCAGCTCATTGTGACCATCCAGGCGGGACTTGCTCCCAATGCGGCCATCCAGTTCACCACCCGCCGGTTCCGCCCGGGTCCCCTCCGGGAAGAATTTGAAATTGCCCTTCAGGAAATCATGCTGGGGGCTCCCCGGATTGAAGCACTCCAGCGTCTGGCCCAGCGGACCCAGCAGGAAGACATCCGGCGTCTGGTGATGATGCTTGCCTTCGGGGAACGCCTGGGCATTCCCCTCACCCAGACCCTGGCGGCTGTGGCGGAAGATCTCCGGAACAAACGGTGGGAGAGGGGAGAGAAGTTGGCCCACGAGGCACCGGTCAAGATCGTGTTCCCCACGCTGGTTCTGGTGTTGCCCACCATCATTCTGATCATCTTTGCCCCCATGGCCATCAACTATTTCCTGAAACGGGGGCTTTATGGGGGAGGAACCCCCTGACGGGTGAAAAACAAGGAGGTTTGCCATGTTGTGGCTTGTGCTGATGATGGGCTGGCTGGACCTTCCCGCCGCCCGACCGGTGGCGGAGGATCTCTTCTGGTCTGCTCGCCTTGAGCTGAACATCAAGGAGCACAACGAAATCCGGAACCTCAAGGCCGTTTATCCCGGCGTGGCTGGAGGTGCGGTGGGGTTGCTGGGCCCCCGTTTCTTTGTGGAAGCCGGGTTCTTCCCGGAATATCAGGGGGTGGTCACCGCCCTGTATCAGGCCCCCATTTCCGAGCAGAGCACGTTTTTTGCCGGGATTTACCGGCTCTTTCTCCCCTCCATGGAATCGGAGGCCACGGAGAACGACACGGCTGCATCCAGTTTTCTCCGGATTCCCTTCGTTCTGGGGGTGACCGGGACCCCGGTGCGGGGGCTGACCCTGAACGCCGGGCTGGGAACGGGATTTTTCGGCTATGACTTCTTTGAAAACAAGGTCGGTGTGGGTGGATTTCTCGGTCTGGCGGTGGAACCTGTTCCCGGGCTGGAGATCTTTTATGAGGGTGTGTGGCCCCGCTTCAAATTTTACGGAAAACGGAACCTGGGGGTGAGCGTGGGCCTTCCTGCCCAGGGCCTCAAACTCCGGATGGGCTGGCGGTATGTGGACTACACCACCGATCAGATCACCGGGGATCACATCTTTGTGTCCGTGGGCTATTCGGGCCGCATTGCCCGGGAGAGAACCGTCAAGGAAAGGGCGCCCCAGAAACCTGCCCAGCCCGAACAGGTGGTGATTGCCGGGGTGGTGAGCGATGCCACCACCGGCCAGCCTGTACCGGGTGCCATTGTGTATAAGAAGGGGGCCCGGCGGGGTGTCCGTACGGACCGGTATGGCCGCTATGTCCTCCGGTTTCCACCCGGGGAATACACCCTCGTGGTTCAGGCCTATCCCCGGTATCTCACCCAGGAGATCCCCGTGACCCTCACGCCCGACAACCCCCGCATCACCCTGAACGTGCAGCTCAAGGTCAATCCGGTTTATCTCCAGTATCAGGCCAAGATCCGGGAGGCGGAGCAGGCCCAGTCTCAGGGGGATCTCCGGGCTGCGCTGCTGGCGTATGAAGAGGCGCTGAAACTTTTCCCCAAGGGCTCGGAGGCCCTGGCCGGTCGGGATGCCGTGCGCCTCGAGATCCAGAAGAAGGTCAAGACGCTGAAGGTTCAGGCCAAGGCGGCGGAACGGGCGAAGAACCTGCGCAAGGCTTTGTCCCTCTGGGAGCAGGTGCTCGCCCTGGATCCGGAGGACGAAGAGGCCCAGGCCGGGCGGGCCCGGGTTCGTCGGGCCATGGCGTCCCGCACCCGGACCCCTGCGCGGACCCAGCCCTCTCCCCAGCCGCGGTCGTCTGCCCGTCCCCAGCCCGCAAAGGAAAACGTGGATGAGTTGATTGAAGAAGGGAAAAAGGCCTTTCTCGCCGGAGACTATGCCCGTGCCGTCCGGCTGTTTGAACGGGCCCTTCAGATCGACCCCAACAACCGGACGGCCAAACGTTATCTTGAGAAAGCGAAAACCTATCTGAAAGGCACAGGAGGTTGAGAGGATGGGGCGCCTGCTCGTTCTGCTTTTCGTGAGTGGTCTTGCCGCTCAGGAAGCTCAGCCTGTGGTGGTTCTGGATGACACCACGCAGGAAACGGTGGCGGTTGCCGTTCCGGAAACCACACGGGTTCCGGAAACACCGGAACCTGCTCAGGAAACGGCGGTGATCCCTGTGGACACGGCTCAGGCGGTGCCCGTCCCGGTGGAGGAAGCACCGGTGCCGGTTCCTGCCGAGGAAACCGTGCCCGTTCCTGCGGAGGCAGCACCGGTGCCGGTCCCTGCCCCGGAAACCCCCGCCCCGGTCCTTCCGGAGATGGGAGGCCCGCCGGTTCTGGAGGAGGCCGCCACCTATCGGCCAGAGGTTCTGGTGATTCCGGGTCTGGAAATCGAAATGGACGCGGGATTTTCCCGCCTGTTCTATTCACCGGCGCCCCTGTCCCGGGTGTTTGTGGGGGATGAGCGGGTGATTGATGCCCAGCTCGTGAGCCCCGAAGAGGTTCTGGTTCTGCCCCAGCGCGTGGGGGTATCCAACCTGATTTTGGAAACCACGGAGAGGGAGCGCTTTGAATTTCAGATCCGGGTTCGGGCGGCGGATGCCCGGAAGCGGTCCCGCCGGAGCATCTCCCTCCAGGTGTATGTGGTGGAAATCCGCCGCCAGGCGGGGGATCAGTACGGTGTAAAGTGGACGACGGGTGGAGATCTCTTCGCTCCGGAGGTGTCCGAACTCCCGGCCCTCTGGCGGGAGGATCGGGACGATGTGTACAGCATCCGGGAGCTCGGTCCCATCTATCGCCTCACCCCCTTCACCGCCAAGGCCATTCTGGAGACCGCCCGGGGGGAGAGCCGCCTGCTCGCCGCTCCCACCCTGGTGGCCCTGGAAGGAGACTCTTCCACCTTTCACGTGGGGGGTGAGATCCTGGTCCCCACCGTGTCAGGTCTGGGAAGCGGGCAGGTGGAGCGAATCCAGTATGGGATGAAGCTTTCCTTCACCCCCACGGTGGACGTGGATCAGAGCATTGTGCTCAACGTGCATGTGGAGGTTTCTCAGCCCGATTTCACCCAGAGAGTGCAGGATGTGCCTGCCCTGCGTACCCGGCGGGCAGATGCTGTTCTCCGGGCCCAGAGCGGGGAGGTCATTGGCCTGGGTGGGCTGATGCTCCGCCAGGATCAGGTGATCTCCACAGGCCTGCCCCTCCTCTCCAGCATCCCTCTCCTGGGCCATCTGTTCAAGCGGACCCTTTCGGTTTCGGAGTATTCCGATGTGGTGGTGCTGGTGATCCCCACCCTCCTCCCCCGTTCCCGGAGCATGGTGCGGGTGTGGGAACGCCTGAAGGTGCGTAATCTGGAAATGCCCATCCGGGAGGTGAACGGGGAGGTGCTGGTTCCCGTGAGGGAACTGGTCCGGGCCCTTGGAGGAGGGGTGACGGAAAAAGAGGCTTCCCTCATCGCCAAATACGGCGGGCGTTCCATGCTGTTTGATCTGGAGGGGCAGACCCTTCAGTTTGGCTCGGAGGTGAGGGGAACGCGTATTGAAAACTATTTCGGCATCTGGCAGGTCCCCCTGCGGGATCTGGAACCCCTGTTTGGAGATCGGATGGTGTTTCTCTGGGATCGTGGGCAGAACATCCTCCACGTGATGAAAGGGATTCCCAAACCGTGAGGAGGATGGGGTGAAGAAAGTTGCCTTCGGGACGAGCAAGGGTGGGACCGGGGTCACCTTCCTGGCGACCAATCTGGGGGTGTATCTGGCGAAGAAAGGGCGGAGGGTCCTGCTTGTGGACATGGAAATGGACCACGCGGATGTGGCCACCGCCCTGAACGCCACCCCGCGGATGGATTTTGGTATGTATTTCATGGCCCTCCAGCGGGGAGAGACCCCCAAACTGGATCCCTTCGTGAGCCCTGTGGAGGTGGTGGAGAACCTCTTTTTGCTGAGCCCGGACATGCTTCCCCAGCGAACCCCGGTGGTGGTGACACCGGACATGGTGATGAGCCTGTTCACGGATCTGGCAGGTCAGGATCCTCCCTTTGACTATGTGATCTTTGACGGGCTGGACCTCCTGACTCCGGGGAACGTCCAGGTGCTGGATTCGTCGGACCACGTGTTTTTTGTGCTCACGCCGGAGATCAGCTCCCTCAACGCCCTCCAGGCCAAGCTCAGCGTGTTGAAGCACATGTATTTCGCGCCCCAGAAGGTCCGCCTCATTCTGAACCATGTCCATCCGGAGAGCATGATCCCCACCGAGGAGATCGTCAAGGCCGTGGATCCTTTCATCCTTCTCCTGGAGATCCCCCATGGGGGGGATCGGGTGCTGGAGAGCCTGGAGTTCGGGGAGCCCCTGATCCTCACAGACAAGGACAATCCTGCCATCAAGGTCCTCCGGGATTTTGCGGAATTCCTGGAGGGGACCATCAGCGAGGATGAGCTGGTCAAGCGAGGCCAGAAGAAGAAAGGATTTTCTCTTTTTGGAAAGAAGAAGTCAGCCCCGGCCCGTCGGACCTCACCGGGCCCGGCCCAGGCCCCGTCCGGACAAGAGGACCTGGATGCCCTTCTGTCCGAGGCGCTCCAGATGGCCCAGATGGAGGAAACGGGAGGGCCCACCACCCTGGAAGAGGGGCTGGCGGCCACCCAGGACGAACCGTCCCCACCTCCCAAAGATGGAGAAACGTCCCGCATTTCCCGGGCCCATGAAGTCTTCCGTGTGGCCCAGAAGCGAAGCGAAGAGTGGATCCGGTGGAAGGAGCAGATCCACAAGCTCCTCTTGACCCGGATCAACTGGAAGGAATTCGGCCAGGTTCAGCGGGATTCGGAGGCGGGGCACGAACTCCGCCGGAAGGTGGAATCCCTGGTGCTGGAACTCATGGATATGGTGGGGGTGGCCATCACGGACAAGGCCGAGCGTCAGGCCTTTGTTCAGGAGGTCCTGGATGAGGCCCTGGGCTATGGCCCGCTGGAGCCCCTTCTTCGGGATGAAACCATCACGGAGGTGATGGTGAACGGTCCCTTTGACATCTATATTGAGCGGGGCGGAAAAATCTACAAAACCGATGTCCATTTCCTGAGTGAGGAGCAGCTCCGGGTGGTGATCGATCGGATTCTGGCACCCCTCGGGAAACGGGTGGATGACTCCATGCCCTATGCGGATGCCCGTCTCCCCGACGGTTCCCGTGTGAACGTGATCATTCCCCCTCTCGCCCTGAACGGGGCGGTGGTCACCATCCGGAAGTTTTCCAAAAAGAAGCTCACCGAGACGGAGCTTATCGAGCTGGGAAGCCTCACTCCCAACATGGTGAAGTTCCTCAAAGCCGCGGTGTATGTGCGCAAGAACATTCTGATCTCCGGGGGAACCGGGACGGGGAAAACCACGTTCCTTAACATGCTTTCCCGGTTTATTCCGGAGGGGGAGCGGATCGTGACCATCGAGGACACGGCAGAACTCCAGCTCCAGCAGGAGCACGTGGTGCGGCTGGAGGCCCGTCCTCCCAACGTGGAAGGAAAGGGGGAGGTGACCATCCGGGATCTGGTTCGGAACGCCCTGCGAATGCGCCCGGACCGGATCATTGTGGGGGAGTGCCGGGGTGCCGAAGCCCTGGATATGCTCCAGGCCATGAACACCGGTCACGATGGCTCCATGACCACCCTTCACGCCAACTCACCCCGGGATGCCCTGTCCCGACTGGAATCCATGGTGCTGATGGCCGGAACCGAACTCCCCTCCAAGGCCATCCGTCAGCAGATCGCCTCCGCCATCCAGCTTATTGTTCAGCTTTCGCGGTTCCGGGACGGTTCTCGAAAGGTGGTGGCGATCTCCGAGATCACGGGCATGGAAGGGGATGTGATCACCATGCAGGACATCTTTGTCTTTCGGCAGACCGGTGTGGATCCCGAGACCGGAAAAGTCTTGGGCAAGCACACGGCCACGGGGGTCCGGCCCACCTTCTATGAGGAACTGGAGGCTTCGGGTGTCCAGCTTCCGCCCGATCTCTTCCATCCGGACCCCGAATTTGCCCAGGCGCAGTTTGAATTTTGAACCCTAAGCCAAAGGAGGCTGCTGGATGAACAGTCGGATCCTCAGCGTGGTTGGCCTGGTGGTGGGCCTCATCCTGATGGGCTTTCTGTATCTCACCCTTTCGGGGGCCTTCAGCCGGTTTCAGAAAACCTGGGTGGAGGAAGAACTCCGTTCCCGCCTGGACGTCCTCGCCAGGGCCACCGCCCAGTCCCTGGTGACCTGGCTGGTGGAGAACGACGATCTGGAGGCCCTCCGGATTCTTCAGGATCTCGTGTCCCGCACTGAGGGGGTGTATCAGGCCGTGGTGGTGGATCGGGAGGACCGGGTGTTCGCAGCCTATCCCGAGCGGGACCTGGAACCCGGTGCCACCTTTATCCCGGAACAGCCTGCCCTTCGTCAGACATCCCAGCGCGTTGTTTTTGGAACTCTGCCGACCAAAGGAAATGCCGGCACGCTCTATTTGATCGGTGTTCCCATTTCCACCCTGGTGCGGGGCCAACCCCAGCGGATCGGGGCCCTGTATGTCCTCGTTACCGATCGGTTTGTGTCCCAGTCGGTCCTCCAGGCCTATCACACCCTCCGGGGACGGGTGATCTCGGTGACCCTGGGATCCTTTGTGGTGCTTCTCCTCATCCTCCTTGGGGTGATGGTGGCGGGTTCCGGAGGTGGTCAGCCCGTGGTGGCCCGCATGCCCCGGCTCTCCGGTCTGGTCATCTCTCCCTCCGATTCTCCCGAACACGTTCAGGAGATTCAGGCTGCCCTGGGTCGGCAGGGGCAGACCGCGGTGGACACCGCCGGGCTCCACGTGGAGCTCCAGACGTCGGACAACGGAGCCCTGGTGGAAAAGCCCGGTTCGTCCTTCTTTGGTGGCGCGGGATTTGCGAAGCGAGACACGGCCCACATTCTGGCTTATGAGCTCCTGACCCGGACCCTCCGTCTGCGCCTGCCGGAAGAAGACGATCGCTCGGTGACGGAAGTGATGGAAACCCTGGACCTTTCTCTGGATTTCCTGGACATGGACGATCCCGAACTGGTGATGGTGATCGGGAAAGGGGGACCGGAGGTGGAGATTGCAGCGGTGGGTGAGGTGTTCGCCTTTGTGGTCCGGGAAGGAGCCGATCAGGCTGAGGTGATCCGGCTGGGGTCCCGTGAATCCAGGCTATCCCTGGCGTTTGCCCGGGCGGTGGAAAGCGAACCCCTCCGTGTGGACCGGAAGGACCTTCTTGGACTCGTTCTCGCCGCCTTCCCCGTGGCGGTGTTTGCCCCTCGCATCACCCAGATGGCTGCCTCCGGTCGCATTCCGGTGGAGGAAGTGGAATCCCTGGTCCAGGAAGGGGCCTTTGAATGGGTGGTTTCCGTGGAGGGAGGTGAGGGGTGATCGGGGTGTATGCCCGGGTGCTGGAGGCCTTCGACCTGGGAGACCATGTGTTCCCGGCGGAGAAATACAGAGAACTGGCCCGGATTCTGGAAGGGCGGGGATGGCGTCTCCTTCCGGTGGAGGAACCGGTATCCTTTGAAGACCTTCTGCTCGTGCACACGTCGGAGTATCTCGACGACCTCCGGCATGCCCGCTGGACCCCCCGCACCCGCTTTTCAGAAATCCCTCTGAACCAGGCCATTGTGGACGCTTTCCGGTATATGGCGGCGGGAACCCATCTGGCGGCAGAAAAAGCGCTGGAACACGGCGGATCTCTCCACATCGGGGGCGGATTTCACCACGCTTATCCCGACCACGCGGAGGGATTCTGCTATGTGAATGACCTGGCCTACGCCATCCGCAGGCTCCAGCGGGAAGGTCGCATCCGCCGCGCGGCGGTGGTGGATCTGGACGTCCACCAGGGGAATGGAACCGCCGCCATCTTTCAGGGAGACTCGAACGTCTTTACCTTCTCCATGCATCAAGAGGACCTCTATCCTGTCCCCAAAGAGAAAAGCGACCTGGATGTGGGGTTGTTCCGGGGAGCGGGGGATGAGGCGTATCTGGAGACCCTTGCCCGCCATCTTCCCCGGGTCTGGGCTTTCGATCCGGATCTGGTGCTCTATCAGGCAGGTGTGGACCCCTATGAAGAGGATCTCCTGGGGGGGCTGGCCCTTTCAGCCCGCGCCTTGCGGGAACGGGACCGGATGGTGATCCGGGGTGCTCTGGAGCGCCAGATTCCGGTGGTCATCACCCTGGGTGGGGGATATGCCCGGAATCCCCAGGACACGGTGCGTCTCCACCTTCAAACGGCGGAGGTTCTGGAGGAGGCCCTCCGGGGGTTGACAACCTCCGGGTCGGTGCCTATATATAACCTGAACGGCAAAACGGGAGTGGTGGAATGAGCCGAACGATGATGTTTTTGATCGCGATGGGGCTCTCCATTGTCACGGCCCTTCTCCTCTGGTCCTACACGGAGGAGCAGAAGAAGAAACTCCTGCAGCAATACCAGACCGTGGAAGTGGTGGTGGCGGCGGACGATATCCCCGCCCGGACCCGCATCACCCCGGATCTGCTGGCCACAGAGGTGGTCCCCATGCAGTTTGTTCAGCCAGGGGCGATCTTCACCCTGGAAGAGGTGGTGGGCAAAATCACCCTTGTGCCCATCAAGAAGGGAAGTCAGATCCTTTCCGACCTCATCGTGAGTCCGGAGATGCTGGGTGGACTTTCTGCCGTGCTTGAGCGGGGCACGCGGGCCATCACCATCCGGGTGGATGCGGTTCGGGGGGTGGGCGGCATGATCCAGCCCGGTGATTTTGTGGACGTGTTTGCCGTGCTTCCAGATCAGCAGAAGCCGGACCGGAGCTGGATCGTGGTGCCCTTCCAGAACCTTCAGGTGGCTGCGGTGGGAGGCCGCCTGCGTCTTGCCACCGCGGCGGAACTCCAGCAGCAGGGGATGATCACCCCCGAGGCCGCGGGCGCCATCGGAACCATCACCCTGATGGTGGACCCCCAGACGGCCCGGGATCTCATCGCCCTGAACCAGGTGGCCATCACCGTTCTTTCCCTCCGGGCGGTGGGCGATCTGGATTCCCTGTATCTTGAGCCGGTGCGGGTTCGGGACGTGGTGGCCAAATACAAACCGAAGGTGCGTTACCGCCCCCGTCCCAAGCCCCGGGAAGTGGAACTCTATGTGGGGGTGAACCGCAAGCGCTACAAGGTGGTGGGGAACCAGGTCGTCCTGGCCGGGGAGGAGAAAGGCTTTCGTGAGGCGGATGTGCCATCCCCCGGTGGGGTTCAGGCTCCGCCCGTTCCGAACTTTGCGGGCATTGCCCAGCAGGTCCTTTCCCAGCTTCCCAGCTTGATGGGACCTTGAGGCGGTTTCCCGAGACCGCCCTCTCCCTGCTCCGATCCCTGGAGGAGGCTCCCTGGGAGAGGGCGGTCTGGTCCTTTGCGGGGGCCGTGTATCTCCGGAACCTTCTGGAGATGGCCCTGGAGATCCCCCACACCCTTCGCTTTCCCCTCTGGGATGCCCTGCTTCAATATCCCGCCTTCTATCTCCTGGTGGACCTAGGCTTTGCCTGGATTTTACGATGGGCGGGCTATGCCCGGGACAGCCTCCGGATCCTGAAGGTCCTGTTTTTTGCCCAGTGGATTGTGCTTGTGACCCCCCTGGTGGACGGATTTCTGGCCGGTCCGTCCTTTCCCGCCTATTTCCGGGATCCTCTGGAGGTGCTCCACAAGTCCCTCTATGTGTTTGTGTTCTGGACCCACACGCCGCCCCTCACGGCCGGGATGAAAACCCAGATTTTGCTGGCCCTGGGCGCCATCTGGGTGTGGGGGGGGCTGGTGGGGGTGGGCTGGTTTCGCCGGCTTCTCGCCCTGTATGGCCTCTTTCTCTGGATGATCCTCACCGGGAGCCCGCCGGCCTATCTGTATCCGCCCTCCATCCCCTGGGTGTTCACCCGGAAAGAGCACATCACCACCGCCTTTTTCCTGGTCCTTCTTCTGGGGGCGGCGTTCGGGTATGGCCGGGCGTGGAAACACCTCCGTTCGGCCCCGCCCCTCTGGGCAGCCCTGGGATTTCTTGTGGGGGCGCTGGAGATCCGGTTTTTCCCCTGGCAAGCAGCACTCGCCGGACTTCTTCTTCCTATGCTCTGGGCCTGGGCGGGATGGCATTTAACCGAGCGTCGGTACATGCTTGCAGTTGCCGCAGTGGTTCTGTCCGTCGGAACCTTCTATCAGGCTGTCCCTCTGGTGCTGGCAGGTGGCGTTGCCCTCTGGGGCGCCCTAGAAGCAGAGCTTCTGCCAAAATTTCCGGGAAAGGCCGTTCTGAACTGGATGGCCTTTCTTTCGGGCCTCGCCCTCTGGCGAGGCCATTATCTCTTCCTGGACCATCCCCTGATCGTCGTAGGATCCTTCATTCTGGCCCTCGTGTCCGAATTTCTGCCCCGGGGTTTCCGGTGGCTTCCGGTGGTTCTCCTGGGGGTGGCCTATGCCCATCCCGATGGGGATGTGGCCGCCCTTCACCGGTTTTTCTCTCTGGGGGAGGCGGACACCACCCTTCGGGTTTCTCTTCAGCGTCTTCCCGATGGAAAGGGCAACCACGAGCCCTGGATGCGTCTTGCCCTGGCCGATGGCTTCCACGAAATCTGTCGCTATGAGGAGGCGCGTTCCCAGCTCCTTCATCGGCCGGGGGAAACGTCGCCCCTGTGGGGGCGATACCTTTCCCTGTGGGGACAGGACCCTTCCCTTCCCTCCACCTTTCCGGGAACCTATCCATCTCCGGAGAACACCCTTCCGGTGGTGGAGATCCTTTATCGTCTGGCCTTCCAGGATCCGGAGGCGGGCCTGGCCTGGTTTGGGCGGATGACCCGGCTGGGAGCCCTTTCTCCCCGGAGCGGAGCCGGTCCCCTGGTGGACTTTCTGCTGCTGCGTGCCCGCCCCAACCTTGCCCGGGATTATCCCCTTCCGGATCAGGCGCCGGAGCCCTTCCAGTGGGTGGCCCTGTATGCCCGGCTTCTGTCCGGGGACTCCCGTGCCCAGGAAGCCCTGAAACAGTGGTTTGAGGAAACCCCTCCGGGAGCCTATCATCCTTTTGTAGCGACGGTGCTGGATTCTCTCCTGGGGCCTGATTCCACCCGGTGGATCCGCCTGGCCCCGGACTGCCCGGTGCCCTGGCTGGTGGTGTTCCGCGGAGGTCCCGTGTGTCCCTGTCGGGAAGGCTCCTGACCCTCTTTCAGGCCACGCGCCTCCTGAAACTCCCCTATTACGTGGCCCTTCTGGGTCTGGGGAGCCTGATGGCCCGCTGGGAAGGGCACGATGTGGACCCCCTCCGGTGGCTCGCGGTGCTGGGATGGTTTGTGGTGCTTTATGAATCTTTCGTGTTCCTGAACGATGGGGTGGATGCACGGCGAGACCCCCCGACCGCCCCCACCTGGGTCCGGCTGGGACTCTCTCCCCGAACGCTTTTCGGGCTTTCCGCGGTGGGGATCCTGGTTTGTGAAGCGTGGCTGGGGTTTTTCTTTCGGGATGTGCTGGTCCTGGGAAACGTCGTGGTGGTCCTGGGTCTCCTGTATCATCTCCCCCCCTCGAAGCCCCTGAAGCGGATCTGGCCAGTGGGGCTTCTCCTTCTTGCGGGGATTGGCATGGGCGTGATCCTGGCGGGGTACGGCATTTCCGGTGTTTGGCCCTCCCCCCGGGCCATAGAGGTGGCCTTTGAAATTGGGGTGTGCCTGTTCCTGGTGTTCGGGAACAAGGATCGGAAGGATGGGGAGGGTCTCTGGGCCCTTCTTCCGGATTCCACCGCCCGGAACGTCCAGGCGGTTTTCGCCTTCCTGGCCTTTCTCCTTCCCCCTGTGTTCTGGGGGGGAGGGGTGGGGTATGGCCTTCTCGCCTTCGTGCTTGGACTGTTTGCCCTCGGGCTCTCCCTTCGTGACCCGTACCGGGAAAGTCTTTTCTGGCTTCTTTTCTTCCTCTATGCCGTCCCCACCCTCCTGGTCCTCCGGCATCACGTTGCCGGAGGATGATCACAGGGTGACGTCCACCCCCGCGGTGATCAGATGCTCCTGTTCCCTGTGGATGGCGTCTGTGGACAGGGCATCCCCCTGAACCTCAAGAAACACACGGGCGTTGCGATAGAGGTAATAGCTCAGGTTCAGCGCCACCGTCTGAGTCCAGATGGCCCGATAAGACGGATCGTTTTCCGGTGAATCCACATAGTTCACAAGGAGGGACACCACCACCGGATAGGATTTCACCCAGTTCAGCCCGGCAAATCCTCCATAGAAGGTCTTTTTCACCCCGTTGGCCTGATAAAAGGGATTGTCATCCTGTCCCCACAGCGCCTGAGCAAACACGTCCCAGGCACCGGCGTCATAGGCGAGGTCCACCCCCGCCCGGAGAAACCGGTTGATCCGGTTGACGCCGAGAGAGTCCACCATCCCATCCTGACCGTACAGTCCGAAGAGCCCCACGGAGAGCGAGGGAATGGGAAGAACCAGGTGTCCGAAAAACGCCTTGTCGGTGTTGTTGTCAAAATCACGATAGGGACGGGCAGCCCCCACCGTTCCGATGGGCTCGGCTTCCCCAATGCCGTTTCCGTTCACCACCCCCAGGGTGGTGGACAGAAAGGGAAGCCCCACCAGAACCCCCCGGTGGTAGGTGAGGGCAAACCCGTTGGCTGCCGGTGCCACGCGATAGATCATGTAATCCGACCGGGTGAGGCGCACCTCCCGCATGAACATCAGGTCCGAGATCTGAAACTGCCCGAGGGTGACCGAAAGGTCCCCGGGGAGTCCCATGAGTTCCACCCAGGCGTCCTCGAACTTCGGCGGTTCCCCTTTCTCAAAAATCACATAGGAATAGAACCGCACGTGTTCCCCCAGGGGCGCACCCGCCAGGATCTTGGCGAAATAAGGTGCCTGGATGTCCGCTTGGGCTTCCCCGAAATTGCGGCCCTCCACCCAGTGGATGAACCGGAAGGCCACCGGCGGATATTCCGGGAGATGCAGTTCGGGATCTCCGGTCGCGAGCGTGCCCTGGTCCACGTCCCCGAAGATATACCCGCCTTCAGCGAATCGGTGTCCGAAGGCGTTGAGATGGGGGACCGCCTTGTGACAGGCGTTGCAGGAGATCCCGTATTTCCGGGCGAAGGCCGGAATGGCCCTTGCGGGGGCCGGAAGCATCATCCATGCGACCGTGAGCCACAGTCCATACCGTTTCATCCTGTTCCTCCTGTTTTCGCTGTGGCCATGGGTACCGTACATCCGGCGAACAGGGTGTATGGACGCACCTGTCCCCTTTCAGTCCAGTTCGTCGTGATCCTCTTCTTCGTCCCCACCGGGGAGGAGGGGGTGACCTCCTCCCCCTCCTCCACCTTCACCACGTTGCTGGTCCTGGACAGAGGGTCTCAGGGGGTGGGCAATCTGGCCGCCCAGGTAACCCGTGTACGTAACGGATGCCGAGAGAAGAAGGACGCTCACCAGGGCCAGATAGCGCAGCCCCCGGGCAAAGGATTCGGCCCATGCAAGAAGCGCACCCAGGACAAAGAGGGAAGCGGTGAGAACCCCTCCCCTTTCGTGGAGTTCCACAAGCTGTTCAGCAATGCCCCGGGCTTCGGCCCGTTCTTCGGCCTGTTCACCTGTAAAATAGGCAAAGACAGCAAACAAGGCGCCCACAAGCAGAACCCAGCGAAGCTCCATGCGGGCCCTGCGGTCTCTGAGGCTCCAAAGGGCCAGAACCAGCGCTCCATACGCGAGAACGATGGGGAAGTGAACAACGGCATTGTGCAGATGCTCGAAAAGGTGATGCATCCAAGCCCTCCGGTTTGATTCAAAGGATACAGCGGGAACCTTAAGACAACCTTAAACAGCAGGGAAGGAAACCCAAACCCGGTAGGATTCCCGGGAGGAAGCACGCCGGATGGTCCACCCGTGCATCCGGGCCACTTCCCGGATGACTGCCCACCCCAGTCCATGGGAGGCCGTGGGAACCGGTTCTGCGCTCACCGTGTTTTCCAGCCCCAGGGTGTTGCCCTTGAACCAGATATGGACGGAGCCCCCTTCCGGGGTGTAGCGGAGGGCGTTGTCCACAAGGTTTTGAAGCATTCGATCCAGAGCATGGGGATCGGCTTCCACCCGGAGCATGCCGGGCTCGCCCAAAAGGGTCACGGCAAGGCGTTTCAGACGAATTTCTTCCTGAAAGAGATCAAGCGTTTCCTTCACCCGGGAGAAAAGGTCCACCGGTTCACGAGGAGAGGAAGGAAAGGAGCCTTCCGCAAGAAAAAGGATATTCTCCGAGAGATGTTCCAGTCTGCGGACCGCTGCCTGCATCCGTGTTCGGGAGGGGGCGGATTTGCCCAGTTCCAGCCGGAGAATGGACAGGGGGGTTTTGAGATCATGGGCCCCCTGGAGGAGGATGTGGTCATACCGCCTCAGGGCGTTGTCCACTTCCCTGAGACTCCATCCCGCATACACCCATCCCACGGCCAGCCCCACCAGTGCGGCAAGGGGCAGGAAAAGCAGAATTTCCAGTGCGGAACGCTGGAGGATCTGACGGATCTGAAGAGGGAGAGGATATGACACACGGAAGGTGAAGGTCCCAAGGGAAGGTTCCGTCCAGGTCATGTCGTAGAATAGAAGGGATGTGGACGAATCGGATAAGGGCGTCCCCCCGGAAGCGACAGGTGATCCGTCGAGGGACCGCATCTCCCATGTCAGGCCGTGGGGCAAAGGAAGACGCCGTAATCGCTCCAGGAAAGCGAGGGTGTCTCCCGACTCCAGGAGGTGTTCGTGGGATTCCACTGCAGAAAGGAGAGTGAGCGTGGTCTGCTGCAGCAGACGTTCCACTTCGTGGCGGGCATAACGAAGGTGGTTGATTCCGTGGACCAATTCAATGGTCACCACGGCAACGGCTGCGGTCAGGGCAAACAGTCCGGCCACACGCAGCCGGGACTGGACAAACCTACGCCTTAAGGCGGTACCCCAGATGGCGAACATTTTCGATCCGGTCCCGACCCAGGATTTTTCTCAGATGACTCACGAACACCTGGAGACTTGCCCGGTTTCCGGGTGTTTCTTCCCCCCACAGAACGCGTTCGAGATGGGCATACCGGACCACGCGATTGCGACGTTTCCACAGTTCCTGGAGAAGGAGACGTTCTTTCTGAGGGAGGGTATAACGTTCCGAAGGGGTGCGTACCGTTCCGTCCGAGAGATCCACCTCCACATCATCCAGGCGAAAGCGTGCGTGGAGGGTGTAGGTTCGGCGAAGAAGGGCAAAAATCCGGGCGAGGAGTTCCCGGGGCTCAAAGGGCTTCACCACATAATCATCCGCCCCCAGGTCCAGCGCCTGCACCTTGTCCTCCACCCTTTGCCGGACGGTCAGGAAGATCACGGGGAAAAGGGGATCTGCTTCCTTGAGGGCTTTGAGGACATCCAGTCCACGACCGTCCGGGAGCATCCAGTCCACGACGGCCAGGTCTTTTCCATCGATGCCTTCGCCCCGTGCCTGGAGCACTGAGCGTGCCCACACCACCTGAAAGCCTTCGCTTTCGAAAAAGTCTCGCAGCCCATCTCCCAGGACCGGATCGTCTTCCACGAGGAAAAGGGTCCAGGGACCGGGGAGCATCTACACAAGCCGGCTCAGGAAGAAGTTGATGATGGAATAGAGGAGGGCGCCGAAAAAGGAACTCCAGAACCCCGCCACCTCAAAACCCGGGACAAACCATGCGGCCAGGGAAAACATGGCGGCGTTGAGGACGAGAAGGAAGAGCCCCAGGGTGAGCAGGGTGAGGGGAAGGGTGAGGAGGACGAGCAGGGGTTTCACCAGGGCGTTGAGGAGCCCCAGGACCAGCGCTCCACCGAACAGGGCCAGGGGACCGGAGATCTCCATCCCCGGAATGAGAAAGGACACCACCCACAGCGAGAGGGCGCTCACCAGCCATCGGGCCAGGAGTTTCATCGGGGAACCTCCTCGTTTGACATGAAGTATACGGACGGTTCATCGAACCGTCCGTGAAAAAGAAAAAGGGGCGGCCGAAGGCCGCCCCTCCTGTGTCGTTGTGAAGCGCTGCCTCACCCGATCACACGGACGTCCTGGGCCTTGGGACCCCGGGGAGTGTTCTCCACCCGGAACTCCACCTGCTGACCCTCTTCCAGGGTCTTGTACCCATGCTGGTCCACGATGTCGGAGAAATGCACGAACACCTCTCCCTGGCCGTCTTCACGGGCAATGAAGCCGTAGCCCTTCATCCCGTTGAACCATTTCACCTGTCCTTTGTACGTCATCCTGCTATCCTCCAGCCCCCTGGGGGCTTTCCGCAGCACGCTGCGGGCCATCTTTTCCGCTCATGTGAGCGTACGGTTGAGTCTCGGGGAATCCTCGAGGTTTTTCCAGAGACGAACCAAGGATACACCCCGGGAGGCACCCTGTCAAATCTTGCGTCTTATCCCACGAAACCCGACATCCCCTCCTTCATCCCGCGGGCGTTCGGACGGTGGAAGCACATGTCCCCGCGTGTTCATCTCCTCAGGAGGAGACTCCGGACTCGAGGCGCTGTCTGGCGGTCAGGACCCGGTGAAGGGCCTCGTCGGGGGTGATTCCCGTGGCGGTGAGATGTCCCATTTTCCGTCCCGGACGGGGATCCCGTTTCCCATAGAGATGCAGTTTCACATAGGGATCGTGAAGCACGCGATCCCAGGCCGGTTCGCCCCCTGCCCAGAGATCCCCAAGGAGGTTGGCGATGGCCACCGGGCGATAGAGTTCGGGGGAACCGAGGGGCATACCTGTGATGGCCCGCACGAGTTGCTCGAACTGGGAGGTCACCGCGGCGTCGAAGGTCCCGTGGCCCGAATTGTGGGGGCGTGGGGCGAGTTCGTTCACCAGAATCTTCCCCTCCCGGCTGATGAAAAACTCCACGCAGAGAAGTCCCACAAGTTCAAGATCATCCGCAAGGCTTCCTGCAATCTCCTGGGCTTCCCGCTGGAGTTCGGGGGGAATCCGGGCAGGCATCACCGAGGTGTCCAGGATATGGCGGTGATGGGTGTTTTCGGCAACGGGGAAAACCTCCTCTTCACCCCGGACGTTCCGGGCCACGATCACCGAACACTCTCCGGACAGTTCCACAAAGGCCTCCAGAACGCAGGGGACCTTTCCGAGGGCCTCCCAGGCGGGATAGGCTTCCTCGGGGGATTGAAGAAAGACCTGTCCCTTTCCATCGTAGCCGCCTGTCGCGGTTTTGAGAACCGCCGGAACGCCCACCTTCTGGACGGCTTCGTGGAGATCGGAGTCCGTGCGCACAACATGGAAGGCGGGAAGGGGGTAGCCCCTCTCCCGGAGGAAGGTTTTTTCCCGGATTCGATCCCGGGCGATGGCCACCACCTCCGGAGAAGGGAAAAGGGGACGGAGGGAAGCCACGGCTTCGAGAACGTCTCCGGAGATATGCTCAAACTCAACGGTCACCACGTCACTGGAGCGGGCCACCTCCAGGGCCGCTTCCACGTTGTCATAGGTTCCCACCACCAGACGGCTCACCCTCCCCGCCGGGGCATGGGGATCGGGTGCAAGGGTGACCACCTCATAACCCATCCGCTGGGCCGCGATGGCGGTCATTTTCCCCAGTTGCCCCCCGCCGAGCACCCCGATGGTTTTTCCGGGCGGGAGGGGGGTCATTCGTCAGCCTCCGGATGGGGCTTTTCCAGCACCCGGGCCGTCTGATTTTCCCGGAAGGCGCGCAGACGCTCCCGGATCTCGGGATATTTGTTCCCCAGAATGGAGGCGGCCAGCAACGCCGCATTGATGGCGCCGGCTTTTCCGATGGCCAGGGTTCCCACGGGAATCCCGCCGGGCATCTGGACAATGGAGAGCAGGGCGTCCAGACCGTTGAGGGACGTGGCGGGGATGGGAACACCCAGCACGGGCAGAAGGGTTTTGGAAGCCGTCATGCCGGGCAGATGAGCCGCCCCACCCGCCCCGGCGATGATCACTTCCAGTCCCCGACGTTCCGCCGTCTCGGCATATTCAAACATCCAGTCCGGTGTGCGGTGGGCGCTCACGATGCGCACCTCATAGGGAATATCCAGGGATGCCAGCGTTTCGGCTGCATGTTTCATCACAGGCCAGTCCGACTGACTCCCCATGATGATCCCCACAAGCGGCTTTTCCATGGAACCCTCCCCGTTGTGAACGGTCGTGGTGACATCGGGCCCCTCCATGGCCCCGTTGCTCAGAACGCCCCAATTATAACCGGATCCCCAGAAACCGGCAAGGACACCACGAACGTTTGACGGTACGAAGACGTTTGCGTATCGTTACAGGTGCCCATCCGGCATACGTTCCAGTTCAATTGCGTTCACATTCGCATTCACGGAGACAGAAAATGGAAACCATGGGTTCGGTGCTTGTCCAGAACGTGCCCAATCCGCCCATCCTGTTCTTTTTCCTGGGCATGCTGGCGGTTTTTCTGCGGAGAGGGTGTGAGGGATGAAAAGCCTGATCCTGACCCTGGATACCGGACGGGCGGCCCTGCTGGAGGTGGAGAAGGATCTCCGGCGGTTCGTGTTCTTTGACGCGGACGATCTCCAGGGCCCCTGGATCTTGGAAGAACAGGGAGAATCCCGGGGGTTCTCCGGAGAGATCCGGGGGAGCTCCCGCACGGTGCGGATGGATTTCCGGGTTCGGGAAGATCGGGAGCGGATCGCCCCGCCCTGGCGGTTTGCGGTGGTCAGGGTGGAGGGTGTCCTGGAGGTGGACGGTGAGGTGTTCACCTTTGAGGGGGGGCGCCACGCCCTGCGAGAGGCACCGGACGACCCTCCCCTGTATCTCTCCCTTTCTGCCCACCGCTTTGAACACGCCCGGACCGGCAGTTTCTCCGCCCTTCTGTTTCCCCGGCGGGGACTTCTTGCCACCCGCTATGAGGGAGATCTCTCCTGGCACACCCCGGACTTTCACCTCCAGAACGCCACAGGACGCCATCACGTCCGGCCTTTTCGCTGGCGGTATGTGTTTCAGGGGGAGGAAGGCCAGTTTGACCTGGAGTGCTGGGCACCGGAGCGCCATCTCGTGGAACTCGCAACCCCCCGCGGATTTCGCTATGTCTCGGCCATCGCCCACGCCTTCCTGGTCCGCCGTGCCTCCGGTCGGGAAACCCACCGGTATTACGCCCACCACACCCTCTTTCTGGACGTTCACACCGACCGCCGGATTCCCCTCCAGGGCTACGAAGGTCAGGGTCCCCTCCGGTGATGCGTCTTCTGGACACCCTGATGCTCCTTCGCCCCACGTTGCTTCTTCCCGTGTGGGCCCTTCTCTTCTGGGGCTATGATCTTGCCCGTCCGGAAGGCTTTGTCCGGACGTCCTTCCCTCCCCGGTTCTGGCTGGGGCTCCTGTCCTATTCCCTTCTCCTCGGGGGTGCCTATGTCCTGAACCAGATCACGGATCGGGAATCCGACCGGGTGAACCGGAAACTCTTTCTCCTTGCGGACGGTCTTGTGCCCCTTTCATGGGCCTGGGGGGTGTTCTGGATCACCACGGGGTTGTCCCTCCTCATCGGACTTTTTCTCCCCCGGATCTATCTCGTGCTGTGGGGGATTTCCTTTGTCATGGGGGTGCTGTATTCCTGGCCCCCCTTCCGGTTCAAGGGACGGCCCTTTCTGGACCTTGCATGCAACGCCCTGGGTTATGGTCTGGTGAATTTCCTGGTGGGCTGGTCCCTGGCCGCGCCCCTCACCCGGCGAGCGTTCGCGGAGGCCCTGCCCTTCGTGTTTGCGGTGGGGGCGGTGTTTCTGAACACCACCCTGCCGGACATCCCGGGGGACCGGGCGGCGGGGCTTTGGACCACGGGGGTGAAGCTCGGACCCCGCCGGACGGCCTGGCTGGGGTTCGGGATGCTGTGGCTTGTGGTGCTGTTTTCCGCGCGGGTGGGGAATTTGCCGGTACTTGCGGTGTCAGCCCTTTCCCTGCCCCTCTTCGCGGCGGCGGGGTTTGATCCCGCCCGGTTTGACAAGCTCTCCTACCGGGTGGCCGGAGGGCTTTTTGGCCTTCTCTCGGGGATCCGGTTCCCGCCGTACCTTGTGCTGGGCCTTCTCACCTTCCTGGCCCTTCGCCTGTATTACCGCCACCGCTTCGGCCTGGTGTACCCATCCCTCCGGGGGCGGTGAAACCCTGAAAGAACGTGCCCGGTGCTTCAGAATTCACCGGTACACAAGATCAGGGAGGGTGTTATGCGAACCCGTTTTCGGACCCACACGTGCGGCGAACTGTCGGTTGAACATGTGAACGAACGGGTGACCCTGGCCGGATGGGTGGCGAGCCGGCGGGATATGGGTCCCTTCGTGTTCCTGGTCCTGCGGGACCGCTATGGCACCACCCAGGTGGTGGTGGAGGACCCGGAGCTGGTCCAGCAGGCGAAGTCCTTTCCCGAAGAGTCGGTGATCCAGGTGGAGGGCACGGTCCGGAAACGTCCGGAGAAGGAAATCCGCCCCGGCAGGACCGGTGCGATTGAGGTGGTGGCCGAACGGATCGTGGTCCTGAACACCACTCGGCCCCTTCCCTTCCCCATCCGGGACGATGTGGACGCCTTTGAGGAAACCCGCCTGAAGTGGCGTTTTCTGGACCTTCGCCGTCCGGTGATGCAGCGCTATCTGGAAACCCGGCACCGGTTCATCAAAGCGGTGAGGGATTTTCTGGACCGGGAGGGGTTTCTGGAGATCGAGACCCCCATCCTGACCCGGAGCACGCCGGAAGGAGCCCGGGACTTCCTGGTTCCTTCCCGCCTTCACCGGGGCAAATTCTATGCCCTGCCCCAGTCCCCCCAGCTCTACAAGCAGATCCTGATGGTGGCGGGATACGACCGCTATTTCCAGATTGCCCGGTGCTTCCGGGATGAGGACCTCCGGGCGGACCGCCAGCCGGAATTTACCCAGATTGACCTGGAGATGAGCTTTGTGGATATGGAAGATGTCCTGTCCCTCACCGAACGGATGATGCACCATGCCTTTCGTGCCGTGGGGGTGGAGCTTTCCGTCCCCTTCCCCCGCCTGACCTTTGAAGAGGCGATGCGGCGGTTCGGCACGGACAAGCCGGATCTGCGGATTGTGTACCCGGAGCTGGCGGATCTCACGGACGCGCTGGCCGGTCGGGGGTTCCGTGTGGTGGATGGGGTGGTGGAGCAGGGGGGACGGGTGATGGGCCTGTTCCTTCCAGAAACCTTCAGCCGGAAGGAGCTGGATGCCTTCACGCAGCTTGCGAAGGATTTCGGGGCGGGGGGTCTTCTGTGGGCCCGCCTGGAAGAAAACCGCTGGACTTCAGGACCCCTGGCCCGCTGGCTTTCGGACGTTCAGCTCCCGGTGGCTCCGGAAGGGGGGACCGGAACCCTGTTCGCGGTGGCGGACTTCGGCTGGCTCCCCCACCGGATTCTCGGGGAAATCCGCAGGCGGGTGGCCCACCAGCGGAAACGCCTCCGGGAAGGGTTTTTCGGCCTGTGGGTTACCCACTTCCCCATCCTGGAATGGAACGAAGACGAGAGGCGCCTGGAACCCGCTCACCACATGTTCACCCAGATCGTGGAGGAAGACCTTCCCCGGTTCCGCGAACTCAAACCCTGGCTTGAGGCCCGGATGGAGGGGCTCCGGGCCGGCGACCGGAGGACGCTGGCGGAGGTGGAGGCCCATCTCCTGAGGATCCGGGGCAAGCAGTATGATCTGGTCCTGAACGGATGGGAGGTGGGGTCGGGATCCATCCGGATCCACGAGCGGGCCATGCAGGAAGCGGTGATGGATCTCATCGGCCTTCCTCCGGAGGAGCGGGAGCGCCGGTTCGGGTTTCTCCTCAGGGTGTTTGAATACGGGGCGCCTCCTCACGGGGGGATTGCGCCGGGGGTGGATCGGATCGTGGCCCTCATCGTGGGGGCGGACTCCATCCGGGACGTGATCGCCTTCCCCAAAACCACCAGCGCCCAGGCGCTTTTTGAGGGTGCACCGTCCGAGGTGGACGACCGTCAGCTGGAGGAACTGGGGATCCGGGTCGTGAAGGAGGGAGATGCATGAGCACGCTGAACCTTGCCTATGAAGTCCGCGGGGAGGGGCTCCCCGTGGTGTTTCTCCACGCCTTCCCCCTGAACCGCAGGATGTGGGATGGGGTGGTGGCGGGTCTTGAGGGGATGAAGGCCATCCGGGTGGACGCGCCGGGCTTCGGAGAGAGCCCCGTGCCGGAAAAGCCCTATGATCTTGCGGATGTGGCCCAGGCGGTGGTGGACATCCTGGACCGGGAGGGGGTGGAGCGGGCGGTGGTGGTGGGCCTGTCCATGGGAGGCTACATCGCCTTCCGGCTGTACGATATGTTCTGGTCAAGGGTTTCGGGGATGGTCCTTGCGGACACCCGGGCGGAGATGGACGGACCGGAGGCCCGTGAGGCACGGGAGAAAGCCATCGCCCGGATTCGTTCCGGAGATCGGGAAGGCTACCTGGCCGATCTTCTTCCCCGGCTTGTGGGCCCCACCACCCTCAGGACCCGTCCGGAGGTGGTGGAGAAGGTGCGGCGCTGGATGGAAGAAGCGCCAGATCAGGCCCTGGTGCTGGCCCTCACGGCGATGAAAAACCGGCCGGACTCGGTGTCCATGCTTCCCACCGTGGAGGTCCCGGTTCTGGCCATCGCGGGAGAAGAGGACGAACTCACGCCGCCGGAGGTGATGGAGCGCATGGTGAACAAAATGCCCCACGCCCGTCTTGAGGTGATTCCCGGTTCCGGTCACCTGTCGGCCGTGGAAGATCCCGAGGGCTTCCGGGAACGGCTGGTCCGGTTTCTGAGAGAAATCGGCTGACCGATCAGGCGTTCTTTCTCATCAGACGGTGGACCACAGCGTCGGGCAGGCGCCCGTATCGCAGGGTCAGGTGGGTGGGGTCCTCCAGCCGGGCCACCCCGGCTTCCAGGGCCCGGAGCGCCCATAACCCCACGCCCAGCGCGGTGGGTTGAAGGGGGGTGGGGACAAGACGTGCCGGGTGATCCGGGAAATACCGGGCCACTCCCGATCCCGCGGCCAGGGGCGTGGAGATCTCAAGGCCCTCCACCGGGACGATGGACAGGTCCTCCACCACGTCGGGAAGTTCCCGGGTTTTCCGCAGAACCGAACGATACACTTCCCGTTTCTGGGCATCCAGAAGCACCGTCACCACCGCGCCTTCCGGGAGGGGAAGGTCCATCACCAGGGCTTCCGGCGTGGGGACCAGCACCACCCGTGTGCCGTGGACCAGGTGCTGGGCTTTGGCGAACACGAAGCCGATTCGCAGAGCGGTAAAGTATCCCGGTCCTCCGGAGAGGGCGATCCCGTCCACGGCCCCGGGGTCCACCCCTTCTTCCTGGAGGAGATCCAGCACGAAGGTGGGGAGGAGGTTGCTGTGGGCAAAGCGGTGAAAGGAACGCCGAAAGGCCCGGGCCTGGCCGTCCACAAACAGGGCCACCGAGGTTTCCGGTCCGCTCGTTTCCAGCGCAAGGAGAACAGCTGGGAGAGACATAGAAATCAAAAGGCGGAGGGGGAGGGATTCGAACCCTCGGCCCCGGTTTTAGCCGGGGCTACGGCTTAGCAAGCCGCCGCCTTCGACCACTCGGCCACCCCTCCGCGCTTCATGCGCCGAACATGTCTTCCGCGCTTTCGCGGGTTTCCAGAAAGCCCTGGCGCCGGAGCTCCAGGGCTTTGGGATCCGTGGCAAACCGCAGGGCGTCTTCGTAGGTGATGAGGTCCTCGTCCAGATATTTGAGGAGCATGTCGTCAAAGGTCTGCATGCCTTCCACAGAGGCATCCCGGATGAGATCCCGGATCATGTGGGTTTTCTCGGGGTCTTTGATGTATTCCTTGATGGTGGACGTTCCGAGCATCACCTCCACCACCGGCAGGCGTCCTTTCCGGTCCTTCCGGGGGATGAGCCGCATGGAAATGATGGCGGAGATGGTGAGGGAGAGCTGATAGCGGATGTAGTCCTGCTCGTGGGGCTCAAACATGGAGACGATCCGGTTGATGGTTTCCACGGCGTCCGTGGTGTGGACGGTGGACATCACCAGATGGCCGGTTTCGGCGGCGGTGAGGATCAGGCTGGCGGTGTCCCGATCCCGGATCTCACCCACCAGAATCACGTCAGGAGCCTGCCGGAGAGACGCTTTGAGTCCCTGGAAGAAGCTGGGGGTGTCCCGGCCCACCTCCCGCTGGGTGATGGTGGCTTTCTTGTCCACGTGGAGGAACTCAATGGGGTCTTCAATCGTCACGATGTGGACCTTCCGGTGACGGTTGATATAGTCAATCATGGCGGCCAGGGTGGTGGATTTCCCGGAACCTGTGGTCCCCGTCACCAGAATCAGTCCCCGGGGGATCAGGGAGATCTTGGCCAGGACGGGTGGAAGATGGAGTTCCTCAAAGGATTTGATTTCCTGGGGGATATACCGGAACACATAGGCGATGTAGCCTTTCTGGAAGAAGGCGTTCACCCGGAACCGGCCCACGCCGGGGAGCTGATAGGAATAGTCCACCTCCCGGTTTTCCACCAGGGCCTTCCGGCGGTCCTCCGGGAGCATGACCTTCGCCCAGGCCACGAGATCTTCCGGGTCCAGGGCCCGGCCCAGAAGGTTCACGTGCTGAACCTCGCCGTGGACCTTGAAGACCGGGACATACCCCGCCTTCAGGATCAGGTCGGAAGCATCCCGGCGGACCTGCTCCCGGAGCAGCTGGTGAAGCTCTTCTTTTCCAAAAACGGGCATGGTTCTCTCCACGGAGGGTGAGGGATTCGAACCCCCACGGGCTTGCGCCCAGCGGATTTCAAATCCGCCGCCTTCGCCGTTCGGCCAACCCTCCGTGCCGTTCATTATACAAGACCGAACCGAAACCATCAAGATGGGGGGCTGAACGATTGTGCAAGAACAACCGCGGGGAGAAGCAGGGAGGACTGAATGTCAGGATTCGGCTTCGGCCAGAAACCGGTCCACCCACGCGGAGGGAATGCCCCGCCGCCAGGCCCGTTCATAGAGTTTCCGCCGTCCCCGGGGATCGTGCTTCAGGCGCTCCCACCAGCCCTCCAGCCGTGAGCGGGCCCGGCGATAGGCTTCCTCCTCGTCAAACACCTCGCCGACGGCTTCCCGGGCCACCTCCGGTGTGACGTGGAACCGGTGAACGAGTTCCTTCACGATGGCCACATCCCCCATTCCCCGGACCATCCGGGTTCGGGCCCAGTCCCGGGCAAAGGCCGCATCGTCCAGAAGGCCGCTCGCTTCAAACTGCGCAAGCACCCGCTGAACCTCTTCCGGGGGATAGCCGTGCCGGAGAAGACGCGCTTCCATCTCCCTGCGGCTTCGGGGGCGAACCTGCAGGAGCCGCAGGGCATAGGCGTCAATCGGAAGGCGGCCCCGTTTTCTTCCGGGCAAGGGACGTGTAATCTCCCACAAGACCGGTGAGCTTCAGGTCCCGGATGTGGACATGACCGCCCACCAGGGCATATTCCAGTTCCGTGTTCAGAAGGTGGACGTTTTCGTGGAGCACCGCATGGCGAATCTTGCTTTTCTCCAGGACCGAACCTTCCCCCACGCTCACGAAGGGCCCGATCTCCACGTCTTCCAGCACCACCCCGTCGGGAATGACCACGGGCGGAAAAATCTTGGTCCGCCCCCGAATCACGACGTTGTCACCGATATGGGGATGGCGCTCACACCAGAGTTCGTGGGTTTTGAGGAGGGTTTCGGGAACGCCCGCGTCATACCAGCCCTCAATGGGTTCGGCGTACAGGGGGACGTTCCACTGCTCCACCAGAACCTCCAGGGCGTCGGTGAGCTGGTATTCCCCCCGGGTTTTCACCCCCCACTCCATGAGGGTCCGGATGGCCTCCTTGAGGGGGTAAGCCTGGGTGAAGTAATAGATGCCGACAATGGCCAGATTGCTCGTGGGGTTTTCGGGTTTTTCTTCCAGTTCGGTGATCCGCCCCTCCTCGTCCGTCCACACCACCCCGAACCGCCGGGGATCGTCCACCTCCTTCACGCCGATAAAGTTCACCTGTTTGCGGAAAATTTCCTGAAAATCCACGTCAAACAGGGTGTCGCCCACGGAGATGAGAACGTGGTTCAGATCCTCGCCGAGGGCCTCCAGGCCCACCAGCACCGCATGTCCCAGTCCCAGGGGTTCTTCCTGCACGGCGGGAACCACCCGGACGCCCCGGGGTTCCCAGTGCTCCCGGGACCAGGCCACGATCTGCTCTCCCTGTTTGCCGGGGCTCACCACCGGCACCACCGTGTCCAGGTCGTACACGCCGAAGATCTCATAGATCCAGAAGAGAAGGGGTTTGCCTGCCACATGAATGAGGGGTTTGGGGCGACCGAGGGACAGAGGACGCATGCGTTTGCCTTCACCGGCGAGAGGAAGGATGAGTTTCACCCTTCTTCCTCCTTCTTTTGGAGCCGTGTTTTCAGGGAGGTGATCCGGGGGATGGCGACGGGATCTTCCTCATAGGCCCGGGCGAGATACAGGCTCATCCAGTCTCCCACCCAGAGGCTCCAGAGGATCCGGGCCTCCGGCGTGGGACCCTCGGCTTCCACCACGTTCCATCCGAGAACGTCCTCATAGACGAGGTCGGCGGTGTGCTTCACCCGATCCCGGATCCGGGGATGATCGTCGGGAAACACCAGGAAGGTGACCCAGGAAGCCACCAGAACCCGGTGGGGATGATGGAGTCCGGCGATCTCGTTGTGGTTCATCTCCGGAAGGGGGGCGGTGTGGGCCAGGGCCTTGGCGTTCTCGTTGATCTGGGCCCGCCACCGTTCCACCACCGGGAAGAACCGCCGGGAAGCATAGAGAAGGGGCAGGCGAAGGTAATATTTCTCCGCAAGTTCCCGGGGAAGGACGTCTTCGCGGGTCATCGCCTCTTCCTGCGTGGCAAGCCACCGGAAAGCCTCCACCAGCCGATCCGGCGCGCTTTCGGGGAGGACGTTCATCCGGGCGAGGAGATGGGTGAGCAGGGCGAGCATATAGCCCAGCGCGGCCCGGGGCGCATACCCCTCCGGAAGGGCGATCCAGGGAACGGCCTCCCGGGCACGGTTCCGGAGGGCTCCGCCGCTTGAGGCTGCCACCACCGGATAGCCCCGGGATCGGGCTTCTTCAAAGGCCGACAGGGTTTCTTCCGTGTTTCCGGAATAGCTCACCGCAATCACCAGTGTTCCGTCAGGCAGGGGCGGAAGGCCATAATCCCGGTTCACAAAGAAAGGAACGGGCAGGTCGGGCTCAAAGAGGATGCGAAGGAGATCCCCTCCCACGGCCGAGCCCCCCATCCCCGCCACCACCACCGCGGGGAAAGGTCCCTGAGGCAGGGTGTTCGGGAGATCGGGGGTCCACAGCCCCTGCCGGGGAAACTCCCGGATCCACTGCTCCATCTGCTCATATCCGGTCATGTCACGACTCCCGTGGGGTGGCAAGAAGGTTCCGGGCTTCTTCCACGATCCGTTCGGGGGTGAAGCCGAAGTGCTTCATGAGATCCCGGAAGGGTCCGGATGCACCGAACCGGTCCAGGGCGATGACCTTCCCCACATCCACGATCCGTTCCCATCCAAAGGAAACCCCGGCTTCCACGGCGAGTTTGGGGACACCGGGGGGAAGGACCTCCCGGCGATAGGCCTCGTCCTGCATGAAGAAGATCTCAAAGGAGGGAAGGGACACCAGACGGATGGCCATCTCGTTTTCCAGCACCTCATAGGCCTGTGCAGCCAGCGCCACCTCCGAACCCGTGGCCACCAGAATGAGTTCCGGATGGGGGGCGTTTTCGGCCAGCACATACCCACCCCGCAGAAGACCTTTCGGGTGGGCGAACCGTTTCCGGTCCAGCACGGGGACCCCCTGCCGGGAAAGGGCCAGGGCCACAGGACCTTTCTGGTGCTTCAGGGCGAACACCCAGGCCCAGGCGGTTTCCGCCGCGTCCGCCGGCCGGATCACCACCAGGTTGGGCATGGCCCGGAGGGACGCCAGATGTTCCACCGGCTGGTGGGTGGGACCGTCTTCCCCCAGCCACACGCTGTCGTGGGTGAACACATAGATCACATGGAGCCCGGAAAGGGCTGCGATGCGGATGGAGGGGCGCATGTAGTCGGAGAAGACCAGGAAGGTTCCCCCGTAGGGAAAAAAGCATTCGGTGTAGGCCAGGCCGTTGAGAATTCCCCCCATGGCGTGTTCCCGGACACCGAAGTGGATGTTCCGTCCCCGGAAATCCCCTTTGCGGATGGGCGGGCTTCCTTCGATCCGGGTTTTGTTGGAGTCGGTGAGGTCGGCGGATCCTCCGATGAGGTTGGGGATGTGGGGGGCCAGGGCGTTCAGGACCTTGCCGCTTGCCGCCCGGGTGGCGATGCTCGTTCCGGCCTCGAATTCGGGCAAACGGTGTTCAAGATCGGGCGGGAGTTCTTTGTGAATCCACCGCAGAAAGGCCTCATAGTCCTCCGGATACCGGACGCGGTAGTCCTCCAGGCGGTCCATCCACTCCCGCTCCAGGGCCTCGCCCCGCCGCCGCATCTCGTCCCGGAGGGCCAGGACGTCGTCGGGGACAAAGAACATCTCCCTGGGCCAGCCGTAAAACTCCCGGGTTTTCTCCCAGTTTTCCGGTCCCAGAGGGGCACCGTGGACCTTCTCGCTGTCCTGAAGGGGACTTCCATAGCCGATGTGGGTGCGCACCCGGATCAGGGTGGGCCGGCTTTCCTCTCTTTGGGCGTCCGCAAGGGCCTCGCGGAGCGCCGTGAGGTCATTCCCGTCCTCCACCTCCAGCACCTGCCAGCCATAGGCCTCAAACCGCTTCCGAACGTCTTCGCTGAAGGCGAGATCCGTGGGCCCGTCAATGGAGATCCGGTTGTCGTCGTAGAGGTAAATCAGGTTACCCAGCCCCCAGTGCCCTGCAAGGGAGGCCGCCTCGTGAGAAATGCCCTCCATCAGGTCGCCATCCGACACAATCCCGTACACCCGGAAGTCTATGAGGGGAAGGTCTTCCCGGTTGAAACGATCCTGGAGGATGCGGGAGGCCAGGGCCATCCCCACGCCGTTGGCAAACCCCTGTCCCAGGGGACCGGTGGTGGTCTCCACACCCGGGGTGAGGCGGAATTCCGGGTGGCCGGGGGTACGGCTTCCCACCTGCCGGAAGGCTTTGAGGTCCTCCAGGGTGAGGTCATAGCCGGAGAGGAAGAGGAGGGCATAGAGGAGGGCGGATCCGTGGCCGGCGGAGAGGACGAAGCGGTCGCGGTTGAGCCAGCGGGGATTGGCCGGGTTGTGTCGCAGGGTTTCAAAGAAGAGGACATAGCCCATGGGAGCGGCCCCCAGGGGCATGCCCGGATGGCCGCTCCGGGCGCTTTCCACCATATCCACGGCAAGCATCCGGAGGGCGGTGATGACGTTTTCGGGTTCCGGCATGGCCTGCTCCTTTTCGTTTCGGCGCTATTATACACGCTTTCAGGCGAACAAAGGGAAAAAAGCGCGCCCATAGGTTGACCGTCCTTTCCGGACTCTGTACCTTTCCTGCCGTATGTGGGGGAAAGTCGGGGTTGCCCTTGGGCTTGCCGGCCTCGTGGGAGCCGGTCTGGTTCACGCCCTCTCACCCGATGCTCCTCCGAAATGGGGCGAGTGGGTCACGAGCCGGGAATGCGCGGTGTGCCATCCCCTTCATCACCAGTCCTGGGCCCGGACCTATCACCGCACCATGACCACCCCCGCCACCCCCGAACACGTCCGGGCCCCCATTGACGACACCACCCTGACGGTGTACGGCATCCAGGTCCGTTTTCATAGAAAGGGAAACCGGTATTTCGTCACCCTCCCGTACCTGGACGGCAAGGTCCACACCTTTCCCCTCCGGTTTTTCATTGGATCCCACCGGATGCAGCAGTTTGCCATTGATGTGAATGGCGTCATTCACCGGATCCCCGTGTTCTACAGCATTCAGGACCAGCGCTTCTTCCCCATTCCGGAGGCCTTTTTCCGCAGGGAACGTCCCGCGGGACTTGCGAGTTTTCTGGATGGATATGGCCTCTGGAACGTGAACTGCATTTTCTGTCACAACACGGGCCCCCATCCCAACCTGGACCCTCAGCTCAAAGTGTATCGCTCCACTGTGGAGGAACTCGGCATCGCCTGTGAGGAGTGCCACGCCCCGGGAAAAACCCATGTCCGAAAAAACCGGAACCCCCTGCGCAGGCTGCTCTACACCTACCTTCGCCGGGACGACCCCACCATCGTCCACCCGGAAAAACTCCCTCCTCTGCGGGCGGTGCAGGTGTGCGGGCAGTGCCATGGCCAGCGCCTCCCCCATCCCCTGGACCGGATCGGGGAGCTCATCACCCGGGGGGATCCCTATATCCCCGGAGAGGACCTGTTCGAGTATTACAAACCTCTGGAACCCACGGACACGCTTCCGGATTACAAACTCTTTTATCTTCGCTTCTGGAAGGACGGCACGCCCCGGCTCACGGCCTATGAACTCCAGGGCGTGCTCATGTCTCCCTGCTTCGTGAAGCAGAAGCCCAGCGAGCCCTTCACGTGCACCACCTGCCACAAAGCCCACGAGGGAGATCCGGCGGGGATGATTCCCTCCCAGATGCGCACCGATCTCGCCTGCACCCAGTGCCACGGGGAATACGCTGACGCATCCGCCCGGAAGGCCCACACCCACCATCCGCCGGAGGTACGGTGCCAGGACTGCCACATGCCGGCCATAGTGTATGGGGTGATGTCTATCCATCCCAGTCACCGGATTGAAAACCCCGATCCGGTTGCCACAGCCATGTGGGGACGGCCCAACGCCTGCAACCTGTGTCATCTGGACAAAAGCGTGTTCTGGGCGGCAGAGGAGACCCACCGTCTGTGGGGGGTGCCCACCATGGGACCGACGGACCCCCGCTTTCAGATGCCGGAAGGACTCCGGGGATTCGGAGAGGGGGATGTGGTGTACCGGGTGATCCTGGTGGAGCATCTGAAACGGTGGAACCTGGGCGAGCCCTGGGTGCAGGCCATTCTGAAAGAAGCCCTGCGGGACCCCTATCCCATTGTGCGGACCTTTGCCCGCCGGGTGCTCAGGGAAAAGGGCGTGGCGCCTTCGCAGGTGGAGGCGTGGGCGGCGGGGGTGGAGGCAAATCCGGAACTTCAGACCCTTGTGGCCACACGACAGGAGGAAGAGTTTGAATTTGGAGAATAGGTCCCCGGAGGTTTCCTGGATCTGGTGGTGGATGGGACTGTGGCTGGTTTTGGGGCTCGGGCTGGAGGCGCTTCACGGCTTCAAGATTTCGGCCTATCTCGCTCAACCCGTCCGGCGTCTCATGTGGACGCTCGCCCATGCCCACGGGCTGCTTCTCTCTTTCCTGTATCTTCTGATTTCGTCCCATCTGGGCAGGCCAAACCGCACCTTTGTCGCCGGCGTGGTGCTCCTGCCGCTGGGCTTTTTCCTGGGCGGGATCGCCCCCACCGAGACCGATCCCTTTGTGGGGGTGTATCTGGCGCCGGTGGGGGCCCTGCTCCTTCTGTGGGGCTATGGGCAGATGGTGTGGAACGCCCGGCGAGGGAAAAATCCGAAACGCTCCCGGAGAAAAGTCAGGAACTGAAGTTCTGAATCCGTTCTCTTTGTTTTTCTCAGGGCAGGGCGTGGTGACAGGAAGGCTGTTCTTTTGTCGTGGGTGGATCAGGAAAGCCCGGAACCTGGGTGTTTATGCGACAGGGGCTGATGTTCGAGAAGGGTCTCCCTTTCCCCCGGGTCGGGGAGAATCATCCCCCGAACTTTTCTTTATGTTCGGCATGGAAACGGCATGCTGCACATGAAAGAGTGTCCGAAGGGATCCATTCAGATTCTGTGCTCTGGTGAACAAATGCGCTATGGCGTGGACAGCGTTGGATAGTTTCTCTCCATGCCTGTATACTGTTGGGGTGATGGCTGTGAAATAACAGGAAGGGGCGTGTGACCAGAACACTGACCCTGACCCTTCGAACCCTCACTCCCCTCTGGACCGGCGGCGTGGATGGCACCATGGACCGCCTTCATGAAACAGGTCTTCTTGGTTCCTTGCGCTGGTGGTATGAGGCCATCGTGCGGGGACTGGGCGGAAGTGCATGCGATCCGACGGAGCATACATGCTCTTTTGACGTTGAGAAATATCGCAATAGCAAGGCCACGGATGAACGTCAACGCTTGCACGACGCAGGCTTGTGCGATGTGTGCCAGGTGTTCGGGGCGACGGGATGGAGGCGGCGGTTTCGGCTGAGAATTATTGAAGATAAAACTCAGCTCATCTGGACGCCCAGGGAGAAGACTCTTAATATCCGTCCCCCCCGGCGTCAACGGGGCTGGTATCTGATGCCGGGCCACATGGGCGAATTGATATTTTCATTACAAGGCGATGCACAGGTGATTTCCATGCTGGCCTGTTTGCTGCTGTGGCTGGAGAAGTTTGGCACGCTTGGGGCACGGCCCCAACTGGGGTACGGCGCATTCACCATCGTGAACCGTGAGGAGGTGCTAAACCAGGCCCAAAAATGGCAATGGAGGGTTTTAGGCCAACAAGAAAGTAGCAGAGACAGTACCGAATTGCCCGATCTGCGCCGCTTTCTTTTCTTCCGGTACATATTCAGCCCCACCAGGCCGGGCTGGTGGACGCAGGTGCCAGGCGTGGGGCGCGTTGGTGGCCAGGTGCAGCCGCTGGTCAGTCGGTGGGGGACAGTTCCGACCACACCATCTCTGAAAAACGAGTGGCGGTTTAACCGCTGGCAGGGCTCCCGCGAGGAAGAGATGAAAATTTTTGGTACACTGCGCCCGGACCGGCGCCGGGGACGCATCGGTGCAACCTGGGCTTATAGAAAGGATGCCCATTGGGAGATTCACGGCTGGGTGTGGATGCCTGTCGAGAATGGGACGGCCAGCCAGCTGTGGACTATCCTGACAAATACAAGCACCTGGAACCAGGTTCTGGGGGGGCAAGGTAATCTGCAGATTTGGCCCGCTGCCCGGAATTGGCAACCCTGGAAGACCCAAGAGGTGCAGCAATTTCTCCAGGGAGCATGCGCATGATTCGGCGTCTTGTTGCTCATCGTTTCCGGGGCATTCGGGAAGGTGTGCTGGACGACATCGGCAAAATCAACCTCCTTATCGGCCCAAACAACAGTGGTAAGACCGCTATTCTGGAAATGCTTTATCTGGCGGGTGTGAGCGGACGGGAGTGCAGTGTGCTTATTCCGGATGTGGAACCGAGTGCATGGACCGCGCACACCCTTAGCCGTAATGACTTTCTGGGTGAAGAGCCCATGCCTCGCCTGCGTGCTCGTCATGGCATGCCCCGAAAATGGAGCGAATCGCCGGCGGTGCTGACCGATGAATACAACCTGGATGTGGTGCTGAAAGACTTGCCTGACGAATATCCTTTCCGGAGGTTTAGTCTTTCTGCACCTCCAGAGGAAGGTGGCCGGAAGCGGGTTTTTTTCAAGAAAGACGAAAGCGCAGTATCTCTCTTTCGTCTTTTTCCACAAACAGACATAGCCATACCGCCTGGGCCCATGATGCCGCCTTTCTTCAATAAGGAAGGGGTCGCCTTGGAAAACACATATTGGATATATCTCTGGGAAGAAGAATGGGTGTACAGGTGGGCGCAGAGAGAACCTATTGATCACTTTGCTGTATGGGCGATTGAGGGTGAGATGCCAGCAGCGAATAATATCTTGTTGTTTGACTTTCATACAACCGACAGACATTTTGAGAATAGCTTTGCGAAGAAGATGTATAGAGAGGTAACTGGTTGGGAAGACCACATTGCAAAGAGGCTGAGCCGGGTTTTTCCAGAATTGGAAGGGACTAAAGTCAACTTAAAGCCTTATATCCGAGATCAGTGGACAGGTTTTATCGAGTGGGCCGATAAAAAGCCGATTCCGATTGATCATTTTGGCGACGGCGCCCGGCACGCCTTTAAAATCCTGGCGGCGCTGATTGCCCTCACAGAAACTGTCACTAAGGAACAGCCGGGGGTACTCCTGTGGGAGGACCCGGAACTGTTTATGCACCCGGCGACACTTAGTCGTTTACTCAATGAGGTACTTGATCTGGTCAAAGGCAAACCGATTCAAGTGTTTCTCACATCCCAAAGCATTGAGCTTACCACACTTCTGACCTTACATGCGGAAAAAGTCGGAATTAAAGAGGGTTTTAGAGTGTTCCGTATGGGCTTAAGAAATGGACAGCTTCTGGCCGCGACGTTTAAGTTTGAGAACATTCGTGCCTGGCTTGAAGCCGGAATGGATCCGCGATTCTGGATACCTGAGAATAATCCTCTCAGATATATGTTGGATTCGTCTGTGGGGGGAGATGCATGAATGGCAAAAAATTCGTTGTATTTCCTTTTGGTGAGGGTATCACAGAGAAAGTGATTTTCGACTTCCTGATGAGGACTTCCCATTTTAACGGGACTTTTCAGCCCTTCCAATCCGTAGGTGGGAAGAAGAGCTTTCGGCAGAGGATGTTAGAACTTTTACAAGGCCAATTGCAACCCGGAGTGGATATACGCGTTCTTGTTTTCCGGGATGTGGATGAAGGCGAAGACGAAGAAAGGATACGTCAATCTTTTCAAAACATAATAAACGCCCTTATTTCTGGATTTCAGATGCAACCTGACCAGGTAGGTGCCTCGATTTACGTGTGGGACCATGATAAAAACTTCAGATTCCGCCTGGTGCTTCACCTGGCCCATCCACCCGTGAATGAAAATCTTGGGATGGTGCTCAGGAATCGGACGGCGGATGGGTATATCTTGGCCATCGGCCTGCAAGAGGCCGTGCTTTCCAGATTTGCGGAGGATATTCATGGTCAACCCGATAGCGTAAAATTGCTTGTACAAAACGGAATTCCGTCAGTTATCAGAAGCAATGGAATAGACTTTGATGAAGATAAGGATTTTTTAGCTGCCTATCTGGTGGCTGTTCGATTTTGGAAAGTGAAACGCACTGAAGAGAAAGCCAGATTAGCCAGAATAATCTTAGACCGAGGATGGAGATACGCTGAGGAAAGCGCAAAAGAAATTTTGAGCTCATGGATTAAAGCTTTGGAGGTGACAGTGCGATGAACCGTGAATTTCACGCCCAATTCCCCTTTGCCCTCAAAGACAGCCTCACCCAGGGGTTCGCCATCGCTCGGCTCGTTGGCCAATCCGCAAGATTGCCCAAGGCATGGCCGGAGATCGCCCAGATCAGTGACGACTGGGCGTGTATAGAGATTCTCTCTCAAGCCATTATCACCCCTCGCAAAGAAGAAGCCCGCATGGGCACCCGACGGATGGCTGGGGGACTGCGATACTGGATTGAAAAGCGATCGGCTCAGTTTCTGGAGGAACGCACGAACCTGTATCGGGAACTGGGCCTGCTCCCTCCCCTCCCTGACCTTTCCTCCTTCCCTCCCGGTTCGTGGGCCGTGCAACTCACCTTTATCCTTCGCAAGCCCTACATCAGCAAGGACGATGTGGACTTCTACATCCTGGACAACCCGGTGAAGAAGGAGTGGGTGTTCAAAGTGCCCTACGTGGCACCGAGCCAGTGGAAGGGCGCCCTGCGGGCGGCGATGGTGCGAGAACTGGTGGACGCCTTGCAATCGGGCAAAAAAGATGAGAAAGATTTCGTAGAAGAACGCCTGCGTCTGCACCGCCTCTTTGGAAATGAGAAGGATGGCACGGTCGATTTTCTCAACCGGGCCTGGGCTTTGCATCGGGTTGGCCCTCCGCCGGAAGATAAGCAACAAGCAGAAGAATGGAAACGGCGATTCCAGGAGACGATCAAACAAGTTGCAGATGAACTTGAAAATCGCCTGCGAAAGGAAGAATATCGCGTTGGAGACATCGAGGGTTTCCAGGGCCGCCTGCACTTCTATCCCTCTTTCTTTGACCGTATCGGCCTGGAGGTGATCAATCCCCACGATCGCAAAACCGGCACGGGCAAACATCCCATCTACTTTGAGTGCGTGCCCGCGGGTACGCAGGGCACCTTCACGCTGCTTTATGTGCCTCTGGACCTGAGCGATCACCCCGAAGAGGCCCAAAAGCAAGCCGAAGACGACCTGAAAGCCGTCGCCGCGGGCCTCCGCGCCATGTTCACCGTGTACGGCTTCGGCGCCAAAACGAGCAGCGGATATGGGGTGACGGATGTGAAGGAGCAGGCCATCCAAGTTAAACCTGAATCCTGGAGGAAAATCTTTTTGCAGGGATGGCGAGCAATATGCAAAGACACACCAACGACCTGAACGCCCAACTTCGCGCCATCGCCGAGGCGTATGCCCGGGCCCTTCAAAAAACCCTCGGCAAGCAACTCGTCTCCGTGGCCCTGTTTGGCTCCGTGGCACGCGGAGAGGCCGGGCTCTATTCCGACATTGACCTGTTCGTGGTGCTGGGAAAAGCCCCTCGCGGGATGACCCGCCGCCGTGCCCTGCTTGAACCCGCGCGTGAAACCATTACGCCCCTGCTCGAGCCCCTATGGGACCGCGGGGTATATACCGATGTGGTGGAAATCATCCGTTCTCGTGAGGAAGCCCGACGCTTTCACCCTGTTTATCTGGATATGACAGAAGAGGCCGTGTTGCTTTACGACAAAGACGGCTTCCTGGCGGGCGTGCTGGAGCGGCTCCGCCGACGCCTCCGTGAACTGGGCGCCCGGCGCAAACGCCTGGGCAGGCTATGGTACTGGGACTTAAAGCCCGATTTCCGTCCGGGTGAGGTGATTGAGCTATGAAAATGAAACCGCCTCGCCACCTTGTCTGGAGCACGGATCGCATTGACCTGACCGACCCCGTCCAGCGCCGCTGGTATATCCGTCAGGTGCTTCTCCACGGCCGTGAAGAGGACATTCGCACCCTGGATCTCCGGGAAATCGCCGAACTCCTGGACGACCTGAACCTGCCCGAACCTGTCTACCGGTTGTGGAAGGCGTTTCTGAAGGGGAAGGGGTATTTACCCGCAACTCCCCGAACCGGAGGATAACCATGCCCGATTTGCAGGAATTGGTCAAACACCGGAAGGACATCCTCCTGGCTGAAGTGGCCGCGTGGTTGCATGATGTGGGGAAATGCGCTGATGCCTTCTTACAACCCGGAGGAATCGGTTTTGATGCATCCACTTGTCAGGGAAACCCTCGGGTAAATCCACATAAAGCTGTATTTTCTCCTAATGAGTTGAGACAACTACCTTACTGGTCGTCTTTGATCCCTCAACGTGGACAGTGTTCACGCCTGGAAGAAGCGCAGCACCCTACAGCTTTGTGGCGTACCCTAAATGCTCTGAACGTCAAACTGCCGTCTGATATCGTTGCATTGTCTTGCTCAACCCAATCAGATTATCCATCCCTGCCTGAGCTCGTTCTTTGGGGCAGACCTCTCGTTGCGGACCGTTATGCAGCATTTCAGGGGATTCTTGGACAACCAAGAGCACTTCTCGCGGCCGTGCTTGGTTGGAGCCACAAGATTGCCCACATGGAGAAAGAAGACAAAGCCGATGGAGGACAGGGAAGATTTATAGATACCCCCTTTGGATTCGCACAATTCCAACTGCAGAACCTTAACCGCAAACTCGCCTGCGTGGTTTCCGCTATACAGAGCACTCGGCACTCTCGGAGAGAAAGACTCCGCTTTTTGCGTGAAAACTATGTTAGAGCCCCCGGCGACACGCGTCGCCCCATCAACGAGGTTACTCTCTGGGATTGGTCTTCCATCGTGGCTTCGCTCTATAAGGCCGAGATCGCTCGGTGCGTCCTCACAGACCAGCAGCGCCAACCTCAGGATATCGCCTGGCGACTCCTCTCCATCCGCACCGACGGTCTGGGATACCTTTTTGCAGCACCTTCCATCCCCGACCTGCTGGCCCGGAAAGACCTGCTCACCGACGCCTGGAACCGGGTGCAAAAGGTGCTGGAAGAAGAATACCCCCTGGGCCTGGAAGTGTATCGGGATGAGAACGGACCGGTGTTCGTGGTGCCCGATCTGGACAATTTGCTGGGCCTCTCCAACAGCGCCGACAACCACAAAACGTTGCGGGAATCCATCCTTGACGCCTTTCGCCAGGGGACTGTGAAAGACGATCCGCGCCTGGCCATAGATGGCGAAATCGTGCCTCAACTGGATGTGTCTGATGCATGGTCAGGACAAAAAGACCCGAACACGGGCCGATTCGACTTGCCTCCCATAGGTCAGATGCTCAAAGATACGCCCCCATTGCAGCCTGACCCCACATCCATTGCTCAGCAGTGGTGCAATCTACCCAGGCCCGAAGAAGTATGCACGGTCTGCGGCCTGCGCCCTCAGGGGCCGGGGAAGAAGGCCAAGGACCGCAGGATGTGCAATGTCTGTGAAGAACGCCGCGCCGACCGGGCTAAAGCCTGGGCCGCGAACATTGGCCGAGCATTTTTTGCCACCATCTGGCTGGACGAAGTGGCCGACAAGAACGGCCGCCTGGCCCTCATCGTGGGCACCTTTGACCTGAGGCACTGGCTGGACGGTACCCTGGTACGCTCTCTGGCCGTGCGAACACCGAACGACCAGAACGGCCACACAGAGGACAAAGTCGCCAAAAACCCCTCCTTTGCCCGCCTGCGCCGCGTCTGGGAGACCACCCGCCGCTTCTGGCAGGATGTGGCACCCACCGACGCGCCGCCAGAGGAACTCGTAACCTTCTGCCAGAATCACAATCTGAATCTGCAGGACCTCTGGGAAGGTCCCCTGAGCCTTGAGGAATCGCTGGCCGGCCAGGCCATCGGCGAAAAACGCTCCCGCCTGTTCCTCAAAGGCACATTGGTAGTCGGCGACGTCAGTCCCTTCCACGCCTACGAGATGATGGTGCAGGGCCGCAAGGTGGCCGTGCTCTGGGTGCCGCCGGATGCTGTAGATGAGAAAGGCAACCCACTTTCACACCGCGGCGGCTTCTGGGTGATTGAAAACCTGGCCTATCTGGAAGGAGAAAATGTTTTTGGGCGCCCAATAGAGCAAGTCCTTCAACGAAACCGCACTTATGAGATTTATGAACCCACCGAATACGGAAAGCCGGGAGAGAGGGCCGCTCGGTTTACTTTGGAGGGACATCCTCAAAGAATAACCGAAAACTACACCCCCCTCATCCCCATCCTTGCCGAGCCGCGCACCTTCATGGCGCTGGTCCCCGCGGACAAGGCCGTGGATGTGGTCCGGGCCATCAAGGCCAAATACGAGCGAGAAATGGGCAAGGTGCGTAACCGCCTCCCCCTGCACCTGGGCATCGTCTTCGCCGACGCCCACCAGCCCCTGCGCACCATTCTGGATGCGGGACGGCGGATGTTGAAGCAGCGGGGAAATGAGTCCGGTTGGAAAGTCAACGACGTGCGCAAACAGCCTGACGGTGGCGGAGTGTTGCCTGAACGCTTGGAGGACAACATCAGGGGTCAATTTGCCGAGTGGTACGAAGTAGATCTTGAGAAAAACGGTTGCAGAGTGATCTGGTATGTCCCCGCCGTGATGGGCGACGGACAAACCGAGGATCACTGGTATCCCTACGTCTTCTGGCAACGGGATAACGATGGCAAAACCGACCCCGGCAATGCTACGGAACCACGAACGCGCTACTACTCATCGCCCAACCCCTTTGACCTGGATCAAAATGGCAATCCGCGATCTGGCTGGCTTGTCCACGCGGGCGAACTCCGGCCCGGTGACACCATTTACTTCACCCCCGCCACCCTGGACTTCATCTTTCTGGATCACGCCGGTCGGCGCTTTGAAATCGCCTATGACGATCGGGGCCGGCGCCGCGGCATGCTGCGCCGCCCCTACCTGCTGGACGAACTGGAGGACCTGGTCCAGTGCTGGAAACTCCTGGCAGGTGACCGCGAAAAGAAGATACGCCGTCTGAGTACCACACAACTCCATGCCGTGCGGGACCTTGTTGAGAACAAACGCATGGAATGGTTTGAGAACCCCGAGGACTCGCTGACCGACGAAACCTTTCGCCGCTTCTGTGAATCCGTGTTGCAGAACGTTGAATGGCAAACCAGGCCGACGGAGAGCGAATTTGCACGCCTCACCCACTGGGCCGTCACCGGTCTGCTGGCCGACGCGGTGGAACTCTTTTACCATATCCTGAAAGAACGTCCAGTGGGCGAAGAGGAGGGTATGCCGTGATTCGCGACGAACAAGCCTGGCGCCAGTGGGAAGCCGAATGGCAACGCAGCACCCCTGCGGACCCCGAGGCCAACCTGCGGGTCTTCTGGACCCTCCTGGAAATGGCCCGCGCCGCAGGTGCCTGGCCGCCCGACGATCCCCTGGAAGGTCTTGAGAACGATATCCGGCTTGCCCGGAGGATCAACACCCATGTCCCACCTCCTGGCGAAACTGGCGAAAATGCTTGATGAACGGGATATCCCCTATATGGTGATCGGGGGACAGGCCGTGTTAATGTACGGTGAGCCTCGCCTCACACGTGATATTGACCTCACCCTTGGGGCAACACCGAGCGATTTGCCGCGGGTTCTGAACGTTGTTTCCCATCTGGGACTGCGTGTGCTGGTGGAGAATCCTGAAGACTTTGTCCAGCATACCTGGGTTTTGCCAACCCTGGATCCCGAAAGTGGTCTGCGCGTGGATTTCATTTTTTCATGGACGCCGTATGAACAGCAGGCCCTCCGGCGTACACGTACGTTCTTCATCGAAAACCATCCGGTACGCTTCGCTGCACCGGAAGACGTGATCGTTCACAAAATCCTGGCCGGGCGACCGCGGGATCTGGAAGATGTCCGGAGCATTTTGCGCAAGCAGGATGTGGATGTGGCTTACATCCGTTCATGGTTAAAACAGTTTGAAGAGGCACTGGGGAAGCCCTTTGTGGAAACTTTTGAACGTATGCTTCATGAGGAGGTGTCCGATGGGGACGCATAACCCGCAAACCTGGCGTTTTTTCCTGATGACCGTGGATCCCGTGCATGTCGGTACGGGGGGGGCCCGGCTGGGACGGGTGGATAACCCTGTCGCGCGGGAAGCTGGAACACATTTGCCCAAAATCCCCGGAACAGCCCTTCACGGAGCCATCCGCCATTACGTGGCCCATCGCTTCGGCAAACCGCAGTGTGCGGGCCAGGGCAAATCCCACTGTGGCCGTCCCACCTGCCCCATCTGCTATACGTTTGGCTATGCCCGTGACAAGGGCGGAGGTCGTGCTGGTGTGGTCGCCATCTCTGATGCCCATATCCTGTTCTTCCCCGTGTATTCCATGGTGGGACCGGTGTGGGTCACCAGCCCGGCAGCCCTGGAAGCGGCCGGATTCGGGAAACACACCGTTCTCCCGGATAAGGCCCGATGGGGGGGCGGAAACAGTGAACTTCCCACAGATAAGCCCATCAACCTGGGCTGGCTCATGGTGGAATGGGAAGGCGATTTGCCGAACCTTAATGTGCCCGCCACAATTCCGGAGCAAATCCGCAAGCGCGTGGTTCTGGTTTCCGACAAACTCTTTTCGCAGATTGTGAACAGCAACCTGGAGGTGCGCACGTCGGTGAGCATCAACCCGGAAACGGGTGCGGCCGAAGAAGGCGCGCTCTTCACTTATGAAGCCATCCCCCGCGCCACCATCCTGTGGATGGATGTGGTGGTGAACGATTATCGGAGAACGTTCCCTTCCCGGGACTGCATGGAAAAGGCTCTCAATCCGTGGCTTCCTCATATTACCCCGCAAACCGTGAAGGAATTTCTTGAACAATCGGGCCAGCATCCCCCCTGTACGTCTGTCGAAGAAACGTGTCGAACCGCACTGAAAAGTTTAGGATACATGGTCGAGGAAAAGGTGGACCGTGAACAGCTTCATCAATGGTTGATCAAATCCGTGAAAGACCTGTATCGGTACGTTGAATCCGGTGTGCAATGGAAGCATGCCGTTGACGTGGTCGAGGCCGGTCTCGAGTGGGCCGAGCACCTGGGCGTGGGTGGCATGGGAACGCGGGGATTCGGGCGGATTCGGAACCTGGCGCATCAGGAGGTGAAGGACGGAGACCGTTCCAGCCCGGAAAATGCACACAGAGACACGGAGAGCACAGAAGAGCGGAGGGGCGAACCATGAGCAAAGTCAAGACCCTGGATTACCTCGCGGCCAAAACCGCGCACAACATGGTGGAAGAAGCGACAAAATCGAAAGACCAGGGAGGACCAGGGGTCGCCCCCAAGGAACTGGAAAATCTGATCACGAAAGCCCTCGGTGTTCTCCAGGCGCAGGGGGTATACGCGATGTTTTTGTTCCTGTACAGCCAGGCAAACCCAAACCATCCTGCCTCGGTGGTTCTGCTCCATTTGTGGAATATGCTAAAAGATGACGATGTCGCCGTCCCCCTTCCCGGAAATGTACGCGTGGTTGGGCTTCAGAATAGGAAGCTTCTGTTTTGTGAGCCTGGAGCGCTACGGAGTGTCACAGAAAAATCTCACAGGGATCAATCGAAGGCGCAAAAAGCGGTGGAAGAAGCAAACCGGTACGTTGAACTGGTGAAGGAGCACATCCATTTCTGGGAGCAAAATCGGGAAAAATTACCAGAACTCAAAGATAGGGACTTGAGCGACCTGAAAAATCTGAAGTATGAGGTATCCGCTGGGGATAACAGGAATTGGAGGGTACAGGTGAGCGATCCAGCGTTACACGAGAGATTTGCACAACTTCCCTCCGCCCGCGAAATCATCCTGGCTAACATCCGCAACCTCACTGCCGATCTCGACATTCTCCTCCTGGTTCGAGATCTGTATGAGCAGACCCTGATCTATGCCCGGTATCATGCCAAAGCCCTGACAAAAAACGCGTGAGTTTCGGGGAGGTGTGGATGGGCTGGAAGCATAAGGTTCTGGTGTATCGTCTCATGAGTCCGGTGCATATCGGCTATCGCAAAACGGGCAATTTGATGCAGACCCGTCCGTATGTGCACTGGCGTGTGTGGGGAGGTGCCTTTACGGTGGCGCTGGTGCGCGGTTTTTCCAGGCCTTCCGGGGAAGATTACCGCCGTGTGGGGAGCGCTCTGGAATCCCGGTTCCGTTTCGGGTATGGCTGGCCCGCTGCGTTGAAGGAAGGGAAACACAACGTTTCATCCCTCGAGGACCTCGAAATGGGTTTTGATCTGTGGAAAAAGGACCGGGAGGCCTTTGAGTATCGTTTTCTGAACGCGCGGGCGGGCACGGCTCTGGAGCCGGAGGGCACAGCACGGGAGGGGAGCCTGCACCATGTGGAATACCTCTCTCCCTTCACACGGGACACGGGCCAGCCCGTGTTCCTGGTTCTGGATCTCTGGGTGAGAGACCCTCTGGAAGTAAGTCAAGAACGTGAGGATATCCAGGAGGCCTTGAAGGCATGGGAGGAGCACACGCAGCTCCTGCAGATCGGAGGGGAGCGGGGGTATGGATGGGGGCGGGTGGAGCGGGTGCCTGTGGAGGAGCAGGGAGGCAAGAAGACCGTTGTGGGGGGCCTGACGTGGGAAGAGCGAAACGGTGAGGTCAGGGTTCAGTTGCCCGAAGGGGCGGTGCTTCCCTTTCACGTGAAGGTGGAGGGGGGGATTTCGGTGGCCGGTCCGGTGGAAGTGCTGGCGGGCTACCGGTATGAGGGAAAGCATCTCCTGATCGAGTCGCCGCCGGTGGTTTTTGCCCCCGGGTCAAAGGTCTTACAGGACTTGTGGGTGGTTCCGGATCCAGCGTGCGGATTCCGTGTGTAGGTGTTTCCATCCATACCCCCAGGGAAGGGGAAAAAACACCCCATCCGTGCAGTTCCCAGGAGGGTTAAGGATGAAAATCGCGTGAGAGGAAGAGAGGGAGACCTGTTGAACAGGGCTTTCTGGTGCGCGATCCTGGGATTGCTCCTCACCGTAAAGAGGAAGCCCACCCCGCGAGAAAATCGGAGATTTTCTCGCGGAAATAAAAAGCGGCGGGGCAGGCGCCCCGCCGCCCTACCGTTCCAGCCTGCCTATGTTCAGAACTTCACTTCCGCATTCAGCCGGAAGACGGTATCGCTCTTCAGGTTGCTGTCCTCATAGGACACCTGGGACACGTTCAGGGCCAGGGTCACGTTCTTCGTGGACTGGACGAACAGGCAGGGGTGGACGAACACGCCGGCCGTGAGATAGTTCACGCCGTCGTTGGTGACGTTGCTGTCCGTGTTGGGATCCACGATGTCATACCGGAAGAAGAGCCCGAAGGACTTGAAGGGGTCGCCCTCCTCACCCATGAGTTTGCCGAGATCCAGGGATCCGTGCACGGAAATGACCTGACCCTTGACCTTCGCATTGTCCGGACCATCCTCGGTCATGGCAAAGTTCCCCATCAGGCGGAAGAAGGGCGTATTTTCGGAGAGAGCCACGATGTAGCGGTTGCGCACCAGCCCGGAATCCGGCGTGCCCAGCTGACCGTACACGTGGAGCCCAAGCCCCGAGAGGAACACGTTGTCCTCATTGCCTGCGAAGGGGAAGAGGGAAATCCGGCCCATTACGTCCTTGTGCTTGCTCACCTCGGGCTTGTGGTAGCCTTCCCCGTTCACCACGTTGAACGCCAGGTCCAGGAGTTTGGAGGGATGGGCATAGAGCACACCCAAGCCCCGATCCGTGGAGGACATGTATCCGAACTTGTCCACCGCCACGGGGTCTAGGAAACGAAACCCCCAGATACGATCTTCATGCACGATCCAGGGCGTGGGGACCTGTCCAAAACGGACCTTGAGCCCGGGGGCAAATCCGCCGAGTTCGAGATAGGCGTATTTCACGAAGGTTTCGTAATACCCCTGGCCGTTGATGTCCTTCGAGTCCAGGGTGATCCTGTAGCCCCAGTAGGCATCGCTCCCTTCCGCGAATTTGTTACTGCCCTTGGCCCCGAAATAAAATCGCGTGAGGCCAAAAGCGTTGGCCCCCTTCGTGGTGGTGGTTCCGTCCGTGAGGTCATAGGTATACTGGATGTACATCTTCCCGTTGACCCTGGGTCCTTCTGCCCCCAGTCCGGTCACCATGCCAAGGACCGCCAGCATCATCCATCCTCTCATCATGCAACCTCCTGTTGGTTTGAAACCCGTTGACAGCGGGTGACGTAATATGCGCCATACCGGTTAAGGTTCGTTGAAGGCCTCATGGAGTGAATCTGCCTGTCTGGCAAAAACGTTGACATTTGAGGGGACCAGTGAATCCACAAAACTCTCCGGGAATTCCGTGGAGACCGACAGGTCCCGAAGACGAAGGGGCTGGAGCCTGCATGGAATATTTCCGCGCGAAGTGGAGATTGTGAGATAGTGCAAAGGGCAGAGAAGCCTCTTACTCCCTTTGGATAGAGACATACAGCTGCGCGGGGCATTATTCTGGCAACGTTTTTGCAGAATGCTCGTTGATGAAGGTGGTCGGCATGGTTCTGGCAGGCGGGCGTTCCTCCCGGTTCGGGGAGGACAAGCGGTTTGCACGCCTCGCAGGGGAGACCCTCCTCCAGCGTGCCGTCCGCCACATGCAGGCGGTCACACCGGAGGTGTGGGTTTTGGTGGAACCGGGATTTACCCTTCACCTCCCGGGGTGTATCCTTTTCCACGACCCGGAACCCCACCGGGGACCGGCGGTTGCGCTGGCGGCTTTGATCCAGCATCTGATCCATGGGGGTCCCCACGAAGTTTCTCCAGAAACTTCGTGGGGCGATGAAGTGGAGGCCTTGCTGATTGCACCGGTGGATATGCCCTATTTGAACGAAGTGGTCCTGGCTTTTCTGAGAGACCGAGGGAAGGAACATCCCGGTGTTCTCTGGACGCTGGATGCCCGGCATCCCCTCCCTCTCTTTCTCCCCCGCACCCGCTTTGCCTCCTGGGTGGAGGTCGTGGAAGAAGGGGCTGTGAGCCTCCGGGCCTGCCTGGCCCGTCTCCCTCACCGGGTGGCCCCCCATCCCTTTGAACCGAACGTGTTCCACAACGTGAACCGGAGAGAGGATCTTGCTTCGTGATCCCTTCGGCCGGCCCTTCACCTATGCCCGGATTTCCCTCACCGACCGGTGCCAGCTGCGATGCACCTATTGCATGCCCGCCATGCTTCAGCTTGCACCGCGGGAGGACATCCTCACCTATGAGGAACTCCTGTTTGTGGTGGACGAACTGGTGAGTCTCGGGGTGGAGAAGATCCGGTTCACGGGCGGCGAACCCCTCCTTCGCCGGGGGGTGGAAGATTTTCTCACCCGGGTGCGTGCCCGCCATCCGCACCTCTCCCTGGCCCTGACCACCAACGCCCTTCTCCTTCCCCGGTATGCGGAACGTCTGCGGGATCTGAAGGTGTCGGTGAACGTGAGCCTGGACACCCTCCGCCGGGAGACCTTCCTGCGTCTTACCGGGGTGGATCTCCTGGACGAGGTGCTCCGGGGAATCGAAAGGGCCCGGAAGGTGGGCCTTCCCTTCAAACTCAACACCGTGCTCCTCAGGGGCGTGAACGAAGACGAACTGGCGGACCTTGTCCGGTTCGCCCGGGATCTGGAGGTCCCCATCCGTTTCATCGAATACATGCCCGTGTCCACAGCCAGCGATTTCCATGCGCGTTTTCTGAGCGAAACCGAAGCCCGGGCGCACCTTGCTGAACACCTGGACCTGGTGCCCGATGGCACCACCCCCACCGCCCGGATGTTCCGGGACCGGAAGGACCCTCGCATCCGGGTGGGGTTCATCTCCACGGTGAGTGCGCCCTTCTGTGAGGGGTGCACCCGCCTGCGGCTCACGGCCACCGGGAAACTGGTCCGTTGCCTGTTTGATCCGGAAGGGGTGGATCTCAAACCCGCCCTGCGACCGGAGCCGGACGTCCCCACCTTCCGAAGGATTCTGGAACGGGCCGTGGCCACCCGGCCCCCCGGCTTTGCCGCCCTGAAGGAGACCTTTGAACAGACGGGACGAATCAGCACCGAGGACCGGCCCTTTTCCATGCGAAATCTGGGAGGATAGCATGCGCGTGAAGATGTTCGGACGCTTTGCGGAGATGCTCGGGGGCGAACTGGATGTGGATGCGACCACCGTGGGAGAACTCCTGGAACGCCTTCGCGCCCAATATCCAGTCCTCCGGCGGGAATCCATCCTGGTGGCGGTGAATCACGACCTGGTGCAGAACCCGGACCATCCCCTCACCGATGGAGACGAGGTGGCGGTGTTTCCCCCTGTGGCCGGAGGATAGGCATGGACGTTCTCCTCACCGAACAACCCCTTTCTCCTGACCAGGCGTATGAACATCTGGGAACACCAGGCCCGGAAGAGGGCGCCACGGTGGTGTTTCTGGGAACGGTTCGGGCGGATCGGGTGGGGGAGGATCGGGTGGTGGGAATCCATTATGAGGCCTATGCCGAGATGGCCCGGCATCAGATGAAAGCCATTCTGGAAGAGGCCCAGGGACGCTTTGGCGTGTTGAGGGGCTGGATGGCTCACCGGATCGGGTTTGTTCCGGTGGGTGAAGTGGCCTTTGTGGTCGCCCTCCGGGCATCCCACCGGCGGGAAGCCTTTGAAGCCCTTTCCTGGATCACCGACGAGGTGAAACGCCGGGTGCCTATCTGGAAAAAAGAGATGCTGGAAAGCGGCGAGACCCGCTGGAAGGAGGAAGACGGATGATTGACATCACGCCGAAACGTCGCACCTTCAGGGAAGCCACCGCCCGGGCACGGGTGGAGATGGACCCCGAAACCCTCCGCGCCATCCAGGAGGGGAGGGTTCCCAAGGGGGACGTGCTGGAGATCTCCCGGAGCGTGGCCTTTCACGCAGCCAAATTCACCCCCCATCTTCTTCCCTTCACCCATCCGGTGGACCTCACCCATGTGGCGGTGGACTATGTTTTTGAAGACCGGGCGCTCGTGATCCGGGTGACCTGTCGGGGACTGGACCGCACCGGCTTTGAGGTGGAGGCCATGCACGCGGCGGCTGCGGCGGCCCTCAACGTGTATGACATGATCAAGCCCCTGGATGCCACCGCCCGCATCGCGGAGATCGTGCTGGAGGAAAAACGCGGCGGGAAGAGCACCTTCCGGGATCGTCCGCCGGAGGGCATGCGGGCTGCGGTGCTGGTGGTGTCCGATTCGGTGGCGGCGGGGAAGAAAGAGGACCGTGCGGGGAAGACCATCCGCACGCGCCTGGAAGAACTCGGCGTTTCCGAGATCGCCTATGCGGTGGTGCCGGACGAACCGGATCTCATCCGCGAGAAGGTGGAGGCCTGGATCCGGGAAGGACGGGAACTGGTGATCACAACGGGTGGAACGGGCCTTTCCCCCCGGGACCGGACGCCGGAGGCTTTGCGGGGTCTTCTGGAGCGGGAAATTCCGGGTGTGGCGGTGGCGTCGCTGGTGTATGGCCTGGAGCGCACCCCCTATGCCATGCTCTCCCGTACCCTGTGCGGGGTGACGGGAAACACGGTGATCCTGGCCCTTCCGGGCTCTTCCCGGGGGGCACGGGAGGCGATGGACGCCCTGTTTCCCCATCTTTTTCACCTCTACCGCGTTCTGAAGGGCGCGCGGCATGATGGATCCTGAGCGTATCTCTTAACCCCTGTCTCACCCCTTTTCGGAAACAAAAGGACCATGGACCCCCTGAGGGGGTGAAGTGCCTGTCTGGCAGCGCTATTTCGACGGTCCCACAAATGAAATAGAAAAAGACCCTAAAATCTCATTTTTGGGATAATATTGTTTCTGCGAACATATTATCTCCCTCCCGTTCCCTCCGTGGATCAAAGGGAATCCACCGGTCACGCCGACTTTTCAGGCAGAATCACGATCCACAGGACCATTCTGGCAACGTTTTTGCCGTGCCCCTCCCCACACCAGGAGGTGAACGATGGGAGAGAACCGGGTGGATCTCACCAGAAGGACGCTCCTCAAACGGATGGGAGCGGGGCTGATGGCGCTGGGGGCAGGGCCCCTGTTCGGGGAGACCTTCTCCCTGTTTGAACCGTTCCGTACAGATAACCCTCTTGCTCACTATCCAAACCGGGACTGGGAAAAGGTCTATCGGGACCTCTGGAAATACGACTACGCCTACACGTTTGTGTGCGCCCCGAACGACACCCACGAATGCCTCCTTACCGCACAGGTGAAGCACGGCACGGTGGTTCGGATCGCACCCACCTTCCGGTATCATGAGGCCACGGACATTTATGGTAACCGGCCTTCCCGCCGATGGGAACCCCGATGCTGCCAGAAAGGACTGGCCCTCCCCCGCCGGTTTTACGCAGACCGCCGGGTCAAATATCCCGTGATCCGAAAAGGTTTTCTCGAGTGGTTCCGGGACGGCTTTCCCCGGGAGGCGGACGGACGGGTTCCGAAGAAATACGTGGAAGGCCGGGGACGGGAGCCCTTCATCCCCATCACCTGGGAGGAAGCCTTTGAGATCACCGCAAAAGCCCTGAAAAATATCGCCGAAACGTACAGCGGAGAAGAGGGGAAAAAACGACTGCTGGCTCAGGGGTACGATCCCCTTATGGTGGACGCCATGGAGGGTGCGGGCACACAGGTGCTGAAATTCCGGGGGGGCATGCCCCCTCTCGGTGCCATTCGGGTGTTTGGCATGTATCGTCTGGCCAACAACATGGCTCTCCTGGATGCCCACATTCGGAAAGTGGGACCCGACAGGGCCCGGGGTGGACGGGGATGGGACAACTACTCCTGGCACACGGACCTTCCTCCTGGACACCCCATGGTCACAGGCCAGCAGACGGTGGACTGGGATCTCGCCTGCGTGGATCACACGAAAAACATCATCGTCTGGGGCATGAACTGGGTGACCACCAAGATGCCCGATGTCCACTGGCTCACGGAGGCAAGACTCAAAGGTGCTCAGGTCACCCTGATCACCTGTGAATATTCGTCCACCGCTAACAAAGCTGATCACGTACTCGTCATCCGACCCGGCACGGATCCCGCCCTTGCCCTCGGGTTTGCTCACGTGATCCTCAAAGAGAAGCGCTATGATGAAGCGTACATCAAACAGTACACCGACCTTCCCATGCTGGTCCGGATGGACACCCTCAAGTTTCTGAAACCTGAGGATCTGGATCCCGCCTACACCCCCCGAAATCTGGAGAGTGTTCAGGTGTTGAAAAAGGGGGAAAAGGCTCCCCCCATGACGGAGCAGCACAAACCCATCATCGCGGAAGAGATGCGGCGTGCGTGGAGCGACTATGTGGTGTGGGATACACGTGAAAACGCTCCCCGGGTGATTTCCCGTGACGAATACGGGAAAAACGCTCCTCTCCATGTGGCGCTGGAAGGATCCTTCACGGTGAGGCTTGCCGATGGCAAGGAAGTGGAAGTTCGACCGGTGTTCGACCTCCTCAAGCAGTACGTGATGGACAACTTTGACCCGGACACGGTGAGCGAACTTACCTGGGCGCCAAAAGAGGCTATTGTCAAAATCGCCCGGGACCTTGCAAACTATGCTGGCAATACCCTGATCGCTGTGGGGATGGGGCCCAACCAGTTCTTCAACAACGATAACAAAGACCGGGCCATCTTCTTCCTGGCCGCCCTCACCAGGAACATCGGACGGGTGGGAGCCAATGTGGGAAGCTACGCCGGAAACTACCGCGCCGCTTTCTTCAACGGCCTTCCCGTGTATATCGCCGAAGACCCCTTCAACATCCAGAAAGACGGGCAGGGGTCCATCGCGGTAAAGCGGTATTTCCAGCCCGAGTCCGTCCACTATTTCAACGAGGGAGACAAGTATCTCAAAATAGGAAAGAAGGTGGTCACCGGTCGCACCCACATGCCCACCCCCACCAAAAGCATCCTGGTGTCCAACTCCAACTCTCTTATCGGTAACGCCAAGTGGCATTACGACACCGTGATGAACGTGTTCCCGAAGATCGAGTTCATCGGAGTGCTGGAGTGGTGGTGGACGGCCTCCTGCGAATATGCCGACATCGTGTTTGCGGTGGACTCCTGGGCGGAGTTCAAATCGGTGGATGCCACCATTTCGGTGACCAATCCCTTTCTCATGATCTTTCCCCGGTCGCCTCTGCCGCGGATCTTCAACACGCGAGGGGATCTGGAGGTTCTGGCGGGCATCGCCCGGGCGCTCGCGAAGGAAACCGGCGACGAACGCTTCAGGGACTATTTCCATTTTGTCCACGAGGGCAAGGCCGAAGTTTATCTCCAGCGGATTTTTGATCACAGCAACGCCCTCCGGGGCTACGATGTGAAGGAGCTGGAGGAACGGGCGAAGCAGGGCATTCCCGCCCTCCTCATGACCCGGACCTCCCCCAAATGGGTGGGATATGAGCAGATGGAAGAAAACCGACCCTGGTACACCAAAACGGGGCGGCTGGAGTTTTACCGGGATGAAGATGAATTTCTGGAGCACGGAGAGAACCTGCCCGTCTATCGGGAGCCCATTGATTCCACCTTCTACGAACCCAACGTGATTCTGGCCCGTTCCCATCCGGCGATCCGCCCCAAGCGGCCCGAGGACTGGGGGGCCTCTTCAGAGGACCTCTCGGCCCACACCCGTCAGGCGCGCAACGTGGTGAAATCCTGGGAGGAACTTAAGAAAACCCGGCATCCGCTGCATGAAAAGGACCGGCGATTCCGGTTTATCTTCCACACGCCCAAGTTCCGTCACGGAGCCCACACCACCGCCGTGGACACCGACTTCATCGCGGTGCTGTTCGGCCCTTACGGGGATATTTACCGGCGGGATCGGAGGATGCCCTATGTCACGGAGCTTTTTGTGGACATCAACCCCCTGGATGCGAAGGAACTGGGGATCGAGGACGGGGATTACGTGTGGATCGATGCGGATCCCGAAGATCGACCCTTCCGCGGCTGGCAGAAAGCGGAGAAAGAGAAGGTGGAAGTGGCCCGGTTGATGGCGCGGGCCCGGTATTATCCCGGAACTCCCCGTGGCGTTCTCCGGATGTGGCACAACGCCTATGCCTCTACGTTTGGCACGGTGGAAGGCATGAAGCAAAACCCCACCGGGATTGCGCTGAACCCCCGCACGGGATATGTCTCGCTTTTCCGACATGGCTCGCATCAGAGCTGCACGCGGGGCTGGATCAAACCCACCCATATGACGGATTCCCTGGTTCGCAAGGGACTGTTCGGCCAGAGGGTGGGACAGGGGTTTGCACCGGATATCCACTGTCCCACGGGTGCCCCCCGGGAGGCTTTCGTGAAAATCGAGAAGGCCGAACCCGGAGGAAGGAACGGCAAGGGGGTGTGGGAGCCGGTGAAAAAAGGAATCCGCCCCACTTATGAGGACAGAGACTTCAAAAAATACCTGGATGGGGAGCTTGGCTAAGGAGGTGGATGATGGCCAAAGTGTACAACTGGCAGCTGGATCGCAAAATGGACTACATTTACGAGGAGTCCAGGCCACAGCGTCAGGTGGCCTGGGTGTTTGACATCAACAAGTGCATCGCCTGTCAAACCTGCACGGTGGCCTGCAAAACCACCTGGACCTCCGGACCCGGTCAGGAGTACATGCTCTGGAACAACGTGGAAACCAAGCCATATGGAGGGTATCCCCTCCGCTGGGATCTGACCCTTCTCAAGATGCGAAAGGAACTTCGGGCTGAACACAAGACCATCTTTGAAGCGGCGGGGATGACCGAACGGGCCCTGGGCTATCTCCCTGAAAGCGACGACTACATGTATCCCAACATCGGCGAAGATGAGTGTGCCGGTATCGTGGAAAAAGGCGCCTTCTTCAGCGGAATCCATCAGGTCTGGATGTTCTATCTGGCTCGAATCTGCAACCACTGTACGTACCCTGCCTGTCTTGCCGCCTGTCCCCGTCAGGCCATTTACAAGCGACCGGAAGACGGCATTGTGCTGGTGGATCAATCCCGGTGCCGGGGATACCGTGAATGCGTGAAGGCCTGCCCCTACAAAAAGGTGTTTTTCAACGTTGTCACCCGTATTTCCGAAAAATGTATTGCCTGCTATCCCCTGATTGAGCGTGGAGAACAACCCCGTTGTGTCCAGACCTGCATTGGAAAAATCCGCCTCCAGGGCTTTCTGAACCAACCGGATCGCCCGGATCCGGAAAACCCGCTGGATTACCTGGTGTATGTCCGAAAGGTGGCCCTTCCCCTGTATCCTCAGTTCGGACTGGAACCCAACGTGTATTACATTCCCCCGGTACACGTGCCCCGAAAATTCCTCTATCAGATGTTCGGAGGCAAGGACGCCGTGGAACACGCCATCGAGACCTATCGCCAGGCCCGGGAGGACAAAGAACTGCTGGGGGCCATGCTCCTTTTCGGGGCCACGGAGAAGATCATCCACCGCTTCCGGGTGGACGATCAGTTTGCCTACGGTTTTGACGAGCAGGGAAATGAAATCTGCCGGGTCCCCTTTGAAGAACCCATCCACTTCCGTCCCCTCTTTGATCGGAATCGAAAGGTATACCGTTTGAACATCACCTGAGGAGGGGTGCTATGCGTATTCTGGTCTGGTTGCTGGTCCCCGCGGTGATGGGGGCTCAGGAAATCGTGGCCCGCTATGTCCCGGACATCCCCTTCCGGGACCCTGAAAGCAAAATATGGAGATCCGTTAAGCCGGTAACGGTGAAACTCCTTCCGCAGACGATCATCTCTCCTCATCTGAACCGTCAGACGGTGCAGGAAATGCGGGTGCGAGCCGTATACAACGATCTCTGGGTGGCGTTGCTCCTTGAATGGAAAGACAACACCCGGGACGTGTATACCCTCCCGGATGGTTTTCCCGATCAGGTGGCGGTTCAGTTTCCGGTGAAACTTATCAATGGAAGTCCCCCAAGCTTTATGATGGGCAATCCCGGTGGACGGGTGCACATCGTGCAGTGGAAGGCCATCTGGCAGGAGGATGTGGAGAAAGGCTATGTGAGTCAGCGGGACCTTTTCCCCAACATGTGGGTGGATCAGTACTGGTTTGTTGACGCGCCTCAGCGGGGACCTCGTCGGGAAGTCCCGCCCTACCCTCCGGACATTGAGGAGTTTCGCGATCCCCGTGCGTTTGAATGGGTTCCCGGGTATCAGGCACACAATCCCGATGTTTCGTTTTCCCGAAAGGAACCGGTTCGCGAGTTCTCCGCAGAGGGGTTTGGAACCCTGGCGGCTCAGCAAATCCAGGAAGCCCGGGGGTGGGGGGTGTATGACGAAAAACGCCGGATGTGGCGGGTGGTGATCGCCGTGCCACGGGTGAGCGAGGATGCGAACAATGCGAACTTCCCCCACCGGACTTTTGTGAGTTTTGCCGTGTGGAATGGAAGTGAAGAGAACAGGGGTTCCCGGAAAGCTTATGCTCCGTGGATCCCCCTGATCCTGGAGGGCATGCCATGACGGTGGCAAAAGAAGAACTTTTGAAATCGGCCGATCGGTACCGGTTTTTCAGCCACGCTTTCCGGTATCCCGATGGAGAAGTGCTCCGGGCTTTTCTCGATGAACTTCGCGAGGTATGGCCCGAGGCTTCAGATCTTTCACGCTCTCTTCAGGAAGATCTCCCCCGTCTTCAGGAATTCTATATGCCTCTTATGAAGGGCGAAATTCCCCTTTCCCGGGTGAGTTACACCCTGCAGGTGGCCGCGGATCTCCAGGGGCTGTACCGGGTTTTTGGGGTTCAGCCCCGGAGTGGTGAAAACCCGGATGCTCTGCCCGTTGTTCTGGAATTTGCCGCCTTCATGAAGACCAAAGAAGCCCTGGCACCTGACCGGGAACGGGCGGAGATCGCCCGGGAGGGCTACCGGAAACTCCTCGAGGACCTTCTTCTCTGGATCCCTAAATTTTCCTCCCGGGTACGGGAGCATCTCTCCGGAACGTTCTATGCCCGGTGCGCGGTTACCCTTGAGCGTTTCGTTCATGAAGAAGCCCGGGCGCTGGGGTTCCAAACCGAATCGGAGCCGAACCCATGACGATGTGGGTGGCGTTTTTCATCGCGCTGGGCGGATGGGATGGCGCTTTCCGGGTCCGCATGGAAAGCCGTAAGGGATGGGATCGTACGCCGGTGCTCATGCGGACCCGGGTGGGCTGGACCTGGAGTGGTGGGCACACTCGACTGTTTGTGCAGGTGCAGGACTCCCGCCAGATGGGGGAGGAGTGGAATACCCTTGCCGATGGAAGCGCCGATCAGATGGACCTTCACCAGGGATTTGTTGAGGTACAGGGCAAGCGTCATCCCTGGAGACTGAAGATCGGCCGGATGGAGGTGAAATATGCCAACGAGCGCCTTCTGGGGGCAGTCGGCTGGGATAACATCGGACGGAGTATGGATGGCGGGATTTTCCGGTACGGAACGGAAGATTGGGTGGATGTCTTTGGTTTTGTCCTTCGGGACGTGGACAGCCTTCGTCTCCGGCTGGGCGGTGTCTGGGCAAAGCGGGGTCCTTTCCAGATGTTTGCCATTCTGGAGAACCGGGGGGATCAGGTGGACTGGAATCGGTTGACCGTTGGAGGGCTGGGAGAGACGAGGTGGTCGGATACCCGACTGTCTGTGGAAATGGCCTATCAGGGCGGCCGCTGGGTGCAGAATGTCTCTGCCTATATGCTCTCCATGTCTATGGGACATCCCTTCGGTTGGGGACAGGGAAAGGTTGCTGTGGATCTTCTGAGCGGTGATGATCCCTCCACGGCAGATGTGTCGGAAGTTTTCCACACCCTCTATGCCACCAATCACAAGTTCTACGGGTTCATGGATTTCTTCCTCAACATTCCCCGGGATACGGAAGGGAAAGGCCTCGTGGACGGGTATGTTACCTTCGAGACAAGAGACCTTGCCGGGGCACCGGTGGCCCTCCGTCTGGATGTTCATCATTTCCGCGCCCATCGGGGGGGAGGTGTGTGGGGAAACGAGGTGGATTTGACGTTGAAATCCCGTCTGGATCGAGCATCTGTTCAGGTGGGGGCATCGGCCATGTTCCCCGGAGAACTCGGGGCATCCCGCTGGGGAGAGGGTGTACACTGGTGGACCTACGCGATGGTGACCGTGGTGTTCCGTTCTTCGGGAGAGAAAACATTTCCTGAGGGGTAACAGGGAGAAAAACCATGCGTACGTTGATTGGTGGACTGGTGGCGGTGATTCTGGTGCTGGGCTTTTTGCTGGTTCTGAGCTTTGGGAGTCGGGGTATTGTGGCGCGCAGAGCGCTGGAGCAAGGACGTCCACCCAATGTCCTGGCGGATAGCCGGGATGCGTGTGTGACCTGTCACCGGAAGGCCACGCCGGGCATCGTGGAGCAATATGGGACCAGTCGTAAAGCGGTTCAGGGGGTGTCCTGCCGGGATTGTCATGAGGTGAAGCAGGGGTATCCCGGTAGTGTGGAACACGAGGGAACGTGGGTGCTTGCAACGCCCACCACGGCTGTGTGTGAAAAGTGTCATGGGAAAGAGGTCCGGGAGTTTTATCAGAGCCGCCACGCCCTGCCTGCGTATGTGGCTTATGCGGGAACCCAGGGCCTTTCACCGGACCTCCTGGAGATGTATCGGAACATTCCCGAAGGAGGTTTTCAGCCGGATCGTTCCCGGAACGCTTTGTTTGCCCTTGAGGGCCCGGAGATCACCCGGTTTGCCTGCCAAGGGTGTCACGATATTGGGAAGCCCGCACCGGATGGATCGGTGGGAGACTGCAGCAAATGTCATCTGCGCCATGAATTCAGCCTGGAACAGGCCCGCAAACCCGAGACGTGCAACGCCTGTCACATTGGACCGGATCACCCTCAATGGGAGATCTATCAGGAATCTCCTCACGGGATCGCTTATCTAACACAGGGGCATACCTGGAACTGGGGGGCGAAGGCCGGGACCCTCACGCCGGCGGACTTTCCAGCTCCCACCTGTGCGACCTGTCACATGAGCGGATTTGGAGGGACGGCCACCACTCACGACGTGGGAGATCGCCTCACCTGGTTTCTCTTTGCTCCCATAAGTCAGCGCCGACCCGCCTGGCAGGATAACCGGGTACGGATGCAGAGCGTGTGCAGGGCCTGTCACAACAAGCGTTTTGTGGAGGAGTTCTATGAGGCTGCAGATCAGGCGGTGATGGCGGTGAACCGGCGGGTCGAAGAGGCCCGCAAGATCATGACAGGTCTTGGCCGCGAGGGCCTGCTCACCCCGGAACCCTTTGATGAGCCGGTTGATTTTGTGTATTTTGACCTGTGGCATCACTGGGGTCGAACCGCCAAATTCGGTGTGTGGATGCAGGGACCGGACTATGTTCAATGGCACGGCATTTATGAGCTCATGAAAGAGATGGTAGAACTCCGGGAACTGGCGAAGGAAAAACGTCACGCGACCCGGAACCGCAAGTGAGAAAGGCCGGAAACGCTGCTCTTCGGATGGGAGGTAAGAATGGAACTTTTGAACCGTTTTGGGCGGGACCAGTGGATGATGCTTCTTGTGTCGCTTGGGGAAATGGGGCTTGGGGTGGAGATCGGTCTGGCCCATCTGGAAGACGGCCATCTTTCGCTCTGGGAGTGGGTTCCTGTCATCGGGGGGGTGCTCATCGGCGGGATGCTTTTGCTTGCGGGATGGTTATCGCTGAGACGGTATCGCCTGGCGGTAGGGGTTGCATCGGTTGCTCTGGTGTTAGGGGCTGTTCTCGGGATGGTGGGAGCTTATTTTCACGCGGTGCGGGCGGGTGTGGTGAGCGGTTCCTGGGTGGCGCGGCCGGATGTGTTTGTCTGGGCTCCGCCCATCATGGGCCCTCTGGCCTATGTCATGTTTTCTTGGCTGGGGTGGAGCGCTCTGGTGCGGGAAGATCCGCCAGGAAGCGGGTGTCTGGAGGTGTTGGGACGGAAAGTGTGTTTGCCCTACAGCAAATCCCGGGCGTATTGTTTCATTGTGAGTTTCGGGACGCTCATTGCAGTGGTGAGCAGCGCCCTGGATCACGCGCGTGCGGGGTTCGGACATCCTTCCACACATGTTGCCCTGGGTGTGGGCGTGTTTGCCACGGTGGTGGCTGCCCTCATGGGCTGGATGAAAAACCCTAGGCCGGGAGATATTCGTACCTATGTTCTGTCCATGCTCCTGCTCATTGCAACGGGGGTTTGGGGCAGCGTGCTCCACATCCGGGCGAATCTGGAGGGAACCGTGGCCCTGGTCACGGAACGATTTATGCGGGGAGCCCCACCGCTCGCCCCCCTGCTCTATTCTCTCATCGGAGTGATGGGTCTTCTGGTGCTCTTCCCTGAAAAACCTGGAGGGATAGAAGCCCGTGGGAAGTCTGGGCCGGGCATGGACTGAGACGTCGCTCCGTTGCGAATATCGGGGGTAATGGATCGCTGTTTCGGGATGGATGGAGTTCGGGAGGGGAGAGGTTCCTGAGAAAGCGGCCTGATCTCGCCCCTGGGTTGTGCCAAACGGTACGGAACCCTAACGACTCCCATCGAACTTTTGTCGTCATTCATGGAGGACTTTATGCTTTGGGAAAATCCTGCAGGAGCTCTGCAGGGGAAGGAGATCCGAACGATCGGCCTGAATGGGTTGCTATTGCGAAGAGAGAAGCGTACAATTGAGACCCATGGATACCCTTTCTCCCCTGTGGTTTCCGGTGTTCTTTCTGGTGGCGGTGCTCTACAGCATGGTGGGTCTGGGAGGGGGAAGCGCCTATGTAGCGTTCCTCACCCTGGCCGGACTTCCCTACGACCGGATTCCCGGCACGGCCCTGGGGCTCAATCTCCTGGTGACCACCCTGGGATTCGCCCTTCACCGGAAGAACCTCCCGTCCGGAAGCAGGCGGCTTGTGCTTCTGTATGGTCTTGCGATCACGGGAGCGTTCCTGGGCAGTCAGATCCACCTTTCGGCGCAGGCCTTTTATCTCCTTCTCGGGTTCACCCTGGTGGGATCGGCCCTGCTCAATCTTTTCCGGATCCGCAGGGAAAGACAAGGAGAACCCCGGTGGGTCCCCGTGTATCCCTTTGCCTTTCTCTTCGGATTTCTGGCGGCACTGGTGGGGATCGGGGGTGGCATTTTCCTCGCGCCCATCCTGCTTCTTGCCGGATTTTCCGCCAGGGAAAGCGCGGGGATCACCTCCCTCTACATCGCCCTGAACTCCCTGGTGGGATTCGCGGGGCACACCCTTGCCGGACGGGTTTCCCTGCCCCTTCTGGGGGTGCTGGGCGGGGTGGTGGTGATGGGTGCGGTGGTGGGGGCCACCCTGGGGTCCCGCCGCCTTCCCGAACGGGTGGTGCGAACGGCGTTGATCTTTCTGGTGTTGGCCATCGGTTTGCGGATCACCTGGATGGGAGTGCGCACATGATTTCCTTTCACGAAGCCCGGAAACGCCTGAAAAAAACCTGGTTTCGTCTGCCGGCGGTGAGCCGGAGCCTGAAGGAAGCTTCCCTCCATGTCCTGGCTGAAGACGTGGTGGCACCGGTGGACCTTCCCCCGTTCACCAACGCGGCCATGGACGGGGTGGCCGTGGCTTTCCCTCCAGGTCAACGGATCCTCCCTGCCGGAACCACTGTCCGGGTGGTGGGGGAGGTCCGGGCGGGGGAGGTGTTCCGGAAGCCGATCGGTGCGCTGGAAGGGGTGTGGATCTTCACGGGCGCACCGGTGCCGGAAGGGGTGCATGCCGTGGCCATGCGGGAAATTCTGGATGTGGGGGACGGATGGGTGCGCCTCCGGAAAGCCGTTCGGCGGGGAGAGCACGTCCGCCCCCGGGGAGCGGAAGTCCGGAAAGGTGCGCGGGTTCTCCGGTCAGGCACGCTCCTCACGCCCCTGGAACTCGGAGGTCTTGCCTCCCTGGGGATCCGGGAGGTCCGGGTGTTTCGCAGGCCCCGGGTGGCGCTCTTGACCACCGGAGATGAGGTGGTGGAACCCGGAAGGTCCCTGGCCCCGGGAAAGGTGTACAACGTTCACAGCACAAGTCTCCCGCTTGCGATGGAGGGGTGGGTGGAGGAGGTGGCCCACCGGCATTTGCCGGATACCCGTGAAGCGGTGGAAAGGGCGCTGGAGGACGCCCTGACGTGGGCGGACGTGGTGATGTTTGCAGGAGGGATTTCGGCAGGGGATTACGATTTTGTCCGGGATGTGCTGGATGCCCGGATGGAGCGAGTGTTCTATAAGGTGGCCCAGAAGCCGGGCAAACCTCTGTATTTCGGAAAAGCCCGGAACACGCTGGTCTTTGGCCTCCCGGGCAATCCTTCGTCGGCCATGGTCACCTTTCTGATGTATGTGTTTCCCACCCTCCGGGCACTGGCCGGGCATCCCCGGCCGGATCTTGAGGCCGTCCGCTTGCCTCTTGTGAAGGAATTCCGGAAAAAGCCGGATCGCACCTGGCTGGTGTGGGCGCGTGAAACGGCGAGGGGACTCCGGGTGTTTCCCGAACAGGCTTCCCACCGGCTTGTGAGCTTTGGGGGAGCCACCCACCTGGCCCTTCTCCCCGCCCGGCGGGTTCGCTTCCGGGAAGGGGAGGTGGTGCAGGCCTTTCGCCTTCCGTTTGTGTAATCGTCTGCCCTTTCCCGTTCACCCGGCAGGCTTTATGATGGGAACCCACAGGAGACGGAAGGATGCTGAACCTTGTGTTGCTTGTGAACGATGACGGGGTGGAGGCGGAAGGCCTGCGGGTGCTGGAAGAGATGGTCCGCCCGCTGGCCCGCAGGGTGGTTGTGGTGGCCCCCCGTCATGAGCAGAGTTCCCGCAGCCACGCCATCACCCTCCGGAAAGCCCTTCAGGTGGAGCACCATGGCCCGGACCGCTACAGCGTGGACGGCACACCCGCCGATGCGGTGCTGGTGGCCCTGTTTGGCCTTCTGGAAGCACGACCGGATCTGGTGCTTTCGGGGGTGAACCACGGACACAACCTGGGAGAGGACGTGTTCTATTCGGGCACGGTGGGAGCAGCCCGGGAAGCGGCCCTGTACGGGATTCCCGCTGTGGCCATTTCCCAGGGCCCCCAGAACGGGTCCTTTCCCTTCCACACCACCCGGGAGGTGCTCCGCAGTCTCCTTCCCCAGCTTCTGGGGTTTCCCCCCTTCCGGTTGCTGAATATCAACATCCCGGGGGTGGAACCCGGTGACGTCCACGGAGTCCGGGCGGTTCGGCTGGGAAGCCGCGTGTATGAGGATCCGGTGGAGCAGGTGGGGGAGGACCGGTTTCAGATCGGAGGATCTCCCCGGTGGCATCCCCAGGAAGGAACGGATTTGTGGGCCATTGAACAGGGGTATGTCACCCTGACCCCCCTCACGCTGGATCTCACGGACCATGAAGGACTTTCCCTCTTTCAAACCGTCCGCCTTTGATTTTGAGGCGGAACGCCGGCGGATGGTGGAACAGGACCTGAAGGCACGGGGCATCCAGGATCCCCGGGTGCTCCAGGCCTTTCTGAAGGTTCCCCGGGAGCGCTTTGTCCCGCCCCGGGAGCGGGCGCACGCCTATGCGGATCGTCCCCTCCCCATCGGTTTCGGACAGACCATCTCCCAGCCCTACATGGTGGCCGTGATGCTGGAAGCCTTGGAACTCACCGGGAGGGAAAAAGTGCTGGAGATCGGCACGGGCTCGGGCTATCAAACCGCCCTCCTTGCCGAGCTCGCCCGGGAGGTCTTCACGGTGGACATCATCCCGGAACTGGTGGAACAGGCCCGATGGGTTTTGCGGGACCTGGGATACCGGAACGTTCACTTCCGGGTGGGGGACGGGGGAGAGGGATGGCCTGAGCATGCTCCCTATGACCGGATCATCGTGAGTGCGGCCATGCCGGAAGTTCCGCCGCCTCTCCTGGAGCAACTCGCCGATGGCGGGATCCTGGTGGGTCCCGTGGGAGCCCTCCTGGAGCAGGACCTCATCCGGATCCTGAAAAAGGGGGACGAATTCGTAACGGAACGGCTGGGACGGTGCGCCTTTGTGCCGATGCGGGGAAAGTGGGGTGTTTAGGGTTGCGTGGTGGGTGAGAGCAGCCCGGCCTTGCGGGCTTCCCGAAGGAGGGGATCCGGAAGGCGAAACTCGATGTTCTCGATTTCCCCTTCAAGTTCGATGAGTTCTCCGCCCCCCAGATTCAGGAGTTTGTCCACGGCTTCCTGAACGATCTCTTCCGGTGTGGAGGCTCCGGCCGTGATGCCCACGGCGCGAATACCCTCAAGCCAGGCGGGGTCCACGTGGTGGATGTTTTCCACAAGGAAGGCCCGGGCGCCGTGGCGTTCGGCCACCTCCCGGAGGCGGTTGGAGTTGGAACTTTCCCGGGAGCCGAACACCAGAACCACATCCACCATCTGGCTCATTTTCTTCACGATGTCCTGACGGTTCTGGGTGGCATAGCAGATGTCGTCCGCGTGGGGTTTCCGGAGCTTCGGAAACCGGCGGGAAAGCACCTCAATGATTTCCCGGGTCTCGTCCACGGAAAGGGTGGTCTGGGTGAGCACGGCCACCTTTTCGGGATCGGGCACGTCCACTCGCTGGGCATCCTCCAGCGTTTCGATAAGGATCATGTGGTCCGGGGCCACGCCCATGGTACCCTCCACCTCCACGTGGCCGGCATGACCGATGTACAGGATGGTGTAGCCCTCCCGGGCATACCGCAGGGCTTCCAGGTGCACCTTGGTCACGAGGGGGCAGGTGGCATCAATGACCTTCAGGTTACGTTTCCGGGCGGCTTCCCGCACGGCGGGCGACACCCCGTGGGCTGAGAACACCACCACCGAACCTTCCGGGATCTCGTTCACGTCCTCCACAAACACCGCGCCCTCGGCGGCGAGATCACTCACCACCTTCCGGTTGTGGACGATGGCGTGGCGGACATACACGGGAGGCCCATAGAGCTGGAGGGCCAGACGAACAATGTCAATGGCCCGATCCACTCCCGCACAGAATCCCCGGGGTCGGGCGAGCACCACGTCGAAAGTGTTTTTGTTGACCTGCATGGTCAAGATGATACGCGTTCCCACAGGTTCCGTCAACCTCCGGGACCATTCGGTCACATGGAGGTGAAGGGCGGGTGGGCGGATTGAACAAAGCGGGGGCGACAGCGCCGCCCCCGGAATACGCACAGGCAGGGCGTTTTTCTTCAGGCTTCCAGGGCTTCGGCCAGGATCTCGGCGAGATCCTTCACCTGCGCCTGACCCTGGAGCGAATTCACCCCGTCCGTGATCATCCGCTGACAGAAGGGACAGCCCGTGGCGATCACCTCCGCACCGGTCCGGAGCGCTTCTTCCGTGCGCTCCACGTTGATGGCTTTGGTGCCCTTCTGCTCCTCTTTGAACATCTGGGCTCCGCCCGCACCGCAGCAGAAGCTCCGGTTGCGGGAACGCTCCATCTCCACCACATCGTCCGTGAGGGTTTTGAGCACGAACCGGGGTGCATCGTATTCTCCGTTGTGCCGGCCCAGATAGCAGGGATCGTGGAAGGTGACCTTTTCGGCAAGCCGGGTCTTCACCTTCAGGCGTCCGGATTTCAGGAGCTCCTCCAGGAACTGGGTGTGGTGGATCACCTCGTAGTGCCCGCCGAAGTCGGGATATTCGTTTTTCAGGGTGTGGAAGCAGTGGGGGCACAGGGTCACGATCCGCTTCACCCCGAACCGGTTCAGGGTTTCCACGTTTTCCACCGCCCGCATCTGGAAGAGATATTCGTTTCCAGCCCGGCGGGCAGGATCTCCCGTGCACCGCTCGTGCTCGCCGAGCACCGCATAGTTGACGCCCGCGGCTTCAAAGATCTTCACCAGGCTCCGGGCGATCTTCTTCGCCCGGTCGTCCGTGGAGGCCATGCACCCCACCCAGAAGAGCACGTCAAAATTGGGGTTCTCCTCCACCGTGGGCACCGAGAGCCCCTCCGCCCACTTCATCCGCTCGCTCCAGTGGACGTTCCAGGGATTCGAAAGACGCTCGATCCCCGTCATCATGGTGTTGAGCTCGGCGGGGAACTGGCTTTCCATCAGCACCCGGTCCTGGCGGATCTGGAGGATGGTGTGCATCTGTTCATTGCCCACCGGGCAGACCTCCACACACGCCCCGCAGGTGGTGCACGCCCACAGGGCGTCGTCGTTGATGGCGTATTCCATCAGGGGTCGGGTGGGCTCACCGGACGCCACCTTCGCCAGGGTTTTGTTCACCTCATACCGCATGTTGATGATGAGGGCCGCGGGCGAAAGAGGTTTTCCGGTGGCATAGGCCGGGCACACCTCCTGACAGCGGTTGCACATGATGCACGCATACAGGTCCAGCACCCGTGCAGGATGGAGATCTTCAAGACGGGCCGCACCGAACTGTTCCACCGTTTCGTCTTCCAGGTTCAGAGGTTCCAGATATCCCAGGGCCGGAAGATCCAGCCGATAGGCCCATTTCACCGGTGCAAAGAAGAGATGGATGTGCTTGGAATAGGGGAAATACGGGAAAAACGCCAGAATCAGCCCTAGGGCAAGCCACCAGGCGCCGTGATGGAGAAGGGTGAGCAGCTGGGGGGAAAGTCCGGAAAGCGTCTGAGCCAGGGCGGCCGCGAAGGGCATCCAGGTCTCACCGTTGGGGTGGAGGGCCAGGTTGGCCGACTCCGAGAGGAGACGCCCCCCCACGTGGAGAAAGATGAAGCCCGCCACAATCAGAGAATCCCGGGGAATCCCTTCCCGGACCGCGGGATGAAGGGGCACGTTCTCCCGGAAAGAAAGCCGGGGATCCCCCACCACAAACCGGCGGACCACGAAATACACGATGCCCACCAGGGCCAGCACGGACAGGATGTCGGCCGACAGGTCAAACACGTGCTGAACAGGGGTGGTTCCGAAAAGAAGAAAGCCGTCTGCAAACCCCCGGATGGCGTCCTGGAGATTCACCAGGGCATAGACCAGAAAGGCATAGAAGATGAAGGCGTGAAAAAGACTGGTGAAGAACCGGGCTTTGAACACCGGAACCTGGAGGAGCACCAGTTCCAGTGCTTTTTCCCAGCGGGGTTTGCGGTCTCCCAGGGGACCCCGGATCAGCCGATCCAGGGCATCCACCCACCACCAGCGTCCTTTCGGCCGTGCGTCCTCCGGAAGGGGGCGCATGAGCACCCGGAGGATGTGTCCGAACCCCCGGAGGGTGAACCCGGCCGAGAGCACCACTGCCAGCACAAAAAGAATCCGTTCCACAAAACTCAGCATGGCCTTACCTCCTCAAAGCACCTGAAGATCCTTGGGAAATCTGGTCAGGTTTTCCACACCCGTCTCGGTCACCCGGACCATGTCTTCGATCCGGATCCCGAACTTTCCGGGAAGATACACACCGGGCTCCACCGTCACCACCATGTTGGTCTCCAGAAGGGGATTGTCCGGGTTGTGCACGGACAACCCGGGGTATTCGTGGATCTCCAGACCCACCCCGTGGCCAAGGCCGTGGGTGTAGAACGATTCAAGTCCCGCTTGACGGAGAACTTTTCGGGCCTGTTCGTCGGGAACCCGGCTTCGCACCCCATCCCGGATCACCTGGATGGCGATTTCCTGGGCTTCCAGCACGGCCATATAGGCTTTTTTGAACTCCGGATCGGGGCGTTCAGGACCCACCCAGAAGGTTCGGGTCATGTCGGAACAATACCCTTCCACCACCGCCCCCACATCCACGAGAAGCACGCTGTTGGGCTGGATGGGTACGGGTCGGGACTGGGCGTGAGGCACCGCGCTCTCCGGACCGGAGGCGATGATGGGATCGAAGGAAACGTCGTCCGCACCCCGCTTTTTCAGACGATACTGGAGTTCCACCGCCAGGTCCCTTTCCAGCGTTTTCCCCGGGGTCAGTTCCCCCAGAAGTTCCGCCACCACCTCCTCAATCATCTTCTGGGCTTTCTTCATCCGGGCAATTTCGTCCGGTTCCTTATGCGCCCGTACGTATTCCAGAAGGGACCCCACCCGCACCCGCTGAAGGTCCTTCTTCCGGAAGACCTTCTGGATCCGCATCCAGCGCTCCACGGACAGATGCCAGGACTCCAGGCCCACCCGGACCCCCACGGGGAGAAGATCCACCGCCACGCTCCAGAGATCCTCCCCCGGGGAGATGATGTGAACCTGGACACCGGGGAAGGCCTCTTCCTGGGCCCGACCGCTATAGCGCCCATCCGTGATGAGATGAACGTCCTCCTGGGTGACCACCACCATCCCCGAGGTCCCGGAAAAGCCCGTGAGATACCGGACGTTCACCCGGGAGGTGGCCACCAGGGCAGAGATCTTGTAGCGGGCAAAACCAAGACGAACCCGATTCCATCGTTCCATTCCCGTCCTCCCTTATGCGTGTACGGGTTGCGTTCGTTCCAGGGCCCACACCAGTTTGGACCGGCCTTCCGGGTGAAGACCGGTGAGGCGAGAAAACAGATGAGAAAAGGACCGGACCAGGCGGTCCGGGCCTTCCATTTCCAGGAAAATCCCCCGTTCGGTCCCCACCCACACCTCTTCCCGATGGAACACGCCCACCTCACCTTCCCGAACCACCGTCTGTTTCCCCCGTTCTCCCACCAGATCCACCACCACCTCCAGGCGGTCCAGGGGCGGGAGCATCGCTTTCAGACGGGGCGGGAGATCCCGGGGGTCGGGAGTCTTCAGAAAGCGTAGGGCCTCCCGGTAGGGCACGGCCACTTCTTCTTCCCTCCGGATCACCCGGTCCGGGAGCACCCGCTCCCCTCCTTTCAGAGTCCACACCGCCCGGCGGGCGAGGCGCAGACGGAGGGCCAGGCGGTGCCGGGCGAGTGTCCGATCCGGCGTGTCCCAGTAGAGATCCCGATAGGAAAACCACGAAACCTCTCCCGGTATGCCCCCCCACAGGGTCAGGATCTCCCGGATCCAGCCGGGAGGAGGCATGCAGTCCAGACGAAATTTGACCTCAATCTCCTGCATGGGTTTTGAGCAGTGCCCAGGGGATGAGCACGAGGAAGGCGATCACCGAGAGGAACACGTTGATCACCGTGTCCCCCCGGAGAAGCAGGAGATGGCTGGCCAGAATCATCAGGGTGGCCAGGCCGATGAGCACCCAGGTGGTTCGGGTGTAGCGGGGGGCCAGATAGGGCCGCTCAGGGGTTCTCGACGGCGCTTTGCGTGGCATCCTCCTCCTCCTTGTCAGGCTGGGTGATCCAGAAAGACTTCGGGGGCCGGAACACCCAGGTGGATGAAAGTCCATAAAAAGCCCGGCGAGCGTGAAGGACCAGGGCGAGTTCCAGTCCGTTCCGGGGTTTCGCTTTCAGGGCCTCCCGGAGCATCCATCCCACATCAAAGCCCCGCAGGGCAATCCGATCCATGTCTTCCCGGTATTGCCTGCGATAGGCACTCCGGGCAGCACGGCGGGCACGGGAAAGTTCCTGCCAGCCCTCCATCAGGGTTCCCCAGGCCGCATATCCGGGAGGGGGTACTCCCCGGGTGTGGGGAGGGAGAATCCAGAATCCCGGCAGACTGTCCTGAGCGTGGGCCTGGGTGATCCATTCCATCACCTCGCTTTCGGCGAGCACCACCACCCAGGGGGGGGAAACGGTCCGCACCAGATCCAGCTTTTCCAGCACGGAACTGGTGCGGTGGTCCATGGGGAACAGACGGACCACCACCTCCGCCGAATCCCGGCCGGGAATCACCCGGGGCAGCATCCGTTTCAATCTCCTGGCCAGCACTTCATAGGGAGGCTGTTCAAACAGGACAATCACCGTTTCGGCCTGCACCTCCTGAAGAAGCCGGGCCGCTTCCTCCACAAAGCGCAGATCCGCCGAAAGGTGATAGAGGATCCAGGGAGGGGTGGGCTTCATGGGTGCCATGGAGAGGGGAAGAATGCTGGGGATCACGTCTTTTTCCAGGAGGGGATACAGCGGCCCCACATCTCTGGAGAGAAGGGGACCCACGAGAACCAGGGGAGGGGTGTTCCGGAGCACGAGTTCCGGGTGCTGACCGCTGGAGACCCGGAGACGATAGCCCGCCTCCCCCAGGCCCAGGCGGAGACCGCGCACAAAGGCGCGGCCCACCGGGTGACGCTCCCCCCCGAAGGGGAGCCAGACCAGGAGGTCCTGTGTTTGTTCCCGGGCACGCCGGCGAAAGGCCGGGTTCTGGAGCCATGCAAGGGCCCGGGCGGTGTCCACCCCCCACAGATCGGCCATCACCCCCGCCATTTTGGCCTGAAGATCCCGGGTTTCTGCATCCTCAAACCCGGACACGAGCAGCCGGAAGGAGGCAAGACGGTCCCCCAGCACCCGGGCCGATCGGGCCCCCGCATAGGCCACGTATCCCCGGCGGGTTCCCCGGGGATAGGTCTCGAGAAAGGCCTGACTTGCCTCCACCGCTTCCTTCCAGCGCTGGAGCTGATACAGACTCAGCACCTCCAGATAAGCATAGGCTTCCCGGACCTTCGGATCCAGGGCAAAATCCTTTCCCTGCCGGGCGTATTCCAGCACCCGGGCATACTGCCCCTGCCGGAAAAGGGTCCGCACGCTGTCCAGCGTGACCGGTCCGGCAGCCAGCAAAAAGACGAGAATGTGTAACACGTTCTTCCCTTTTAGGGGAGGGGGTCACCCCCCTCCCCGAACGCCGGTTCAGCGCACCTTTTCGGAAACGCTCTTGCCCTGCAGGAAGAGGAGGAGATAGTCCCGGCCGCCCGCCTTGGAGTCCGTTCCGCTCATGTTGAACCCGCCGAAGGGATGGACGTCCACCAGGGCGCCCGTGCACTTCCGGTTGAAATACAGGTTCCCCACGTGGAATTCCCGGCGGGCTTTGGCGATGTGCTCCCGATCCAGGGTATAGACCGAACCCGTCAGACCATACTGGGTTCCGTTGGCGATCCGGAGGGCCTCGTCAAAGTCTTTCGCTTTGATCACAGCAAGCACGGGGCCGAAGATCTCTTCCTGGGCGATCCGGGCGTTGGGGTCCACATCCTTGAAGATGGTGGGCTGGATATAGAAGCCCGGCAGATCTTCGATCTTGCTTCCACCATGCACAAGCGTCCCTTCCGATTTGCCAATGTCGATGTAGGAGAGGATTTTGGCCTCGGCGGAGGCGTTGATCACAGGACCCATGAAGTGATTTTCGTCTGCGGGACCGATGGAAATCTTTTTCACCTCTTCCACCAGGGCCTCAAGGAACCGATCGTGAATGGACTCCAGGAGAATCAGCCGGGAAGCGGCGGAGCATTTCTGACCCTGATAGCCGTAAGCGGAAACCGCCACCGCCTTCACCGCCTCTTCAAACAGGCGGTCGTTCAGGCGGTCATCCACGATGATGGCGTCCTTCCCTCCCATCTCTGCAATCACCCGCTTAAGCCAGATCTGACCGGGCTGAACTTTGGCGGCTTCTTCATAGATCCGGATGCCGACGTCCCGGGAACCGGTGAAGGCCACAAACCGGGTGCGGGGGTGTTTCACCAGGGCCTCGCCCACCACCGACCCCGAACCGGGGAGATAGTTGAGCACGCCCGGCGGAAGTCCCGCTTCCTCAAGGATTTCGACCAGCACGAAACCGATGGCAGCCGAATCACTTGCAGGTTTGAGCACCACCGTGTTGCCGGCGGCGATGGCACCCACGCTCATCCCCGAAAGGATGGCAAGGGGGAAGTTCCAGGGAGGGATCACCGCGCCCGCACCCAGGGGGATATAGAAGTATTCGTTGATCTCACCGGGGAAGGGGGTGAGGGGCTGGGGTTCGGCATACCGCACGGCTTCCCGGGCATAGAATTCCAGATAGTCAATGGTTTCGGCCACATCGGCGTCGGCTTCCGCCCAGTTTTTGCCCACTTCATACACCATGAGGGCCGTCACTTCCGCCTTCCGGCGACGAAGGATGTGGGCTGCACGGATGAGCAGGGACGCCCGCTCCAGGGCGGGAAGCCGGCTCCAGGTTTCAAAGGCTTTCCAGGCGGCATCCAGGGCTTTGTTGACAAGTTCTTCGTCTGCTGCATGAATCTTCGCGACCACCTCGTCTTTCCGGGAGGGGTTGATGGACGTGAAGGTCTTGCCGGTGTGGATCCGTTCCCCGTTGATCACCACCGGGATCTCCAGGGGGAACCGGCCCCGCACCTCCCGGAGGGCATCCTCCATCGCCTTTTTGCTGGCGGGGTCGGCAAAGTTGGTGAAGGGCTCGTTGCGGAAAGGTTCAAACATGTCAGGCCTCCTGTTTGGTTACGGATGAAAACACCCTCTGTTCCAGTTCCTGCAGGGTTTTCTGAAAACGCTCCCGATCTTGAATGGATCCCCCCAGAACCACCACGGACGAACCGTACACCATGAAGGACGTCATGTGGAGGTTGAAATCTTCCACTATCCGGGTGAGAAAGTCCAGGGGGAGGTCTTTTTTGTCGGTGGCCAGACCCACCAGAAGGATGTTGTCTACCTCCCGCTCCAGCATCACGGGAGCATCTTTCTGGAAATGTTCCCGGAGGAGGTCTTCGGCGAACAGGATCTCCTCCACGATCAGGCTGGGAGAGAGAGAAAGGCGCTGGAACGCGTTCATCGCATAATAAAATTTCCGGGCAAACTGGGGAGTCACCTCCCGGTCCTGAAGGATCCGAAGAACCTCGTCCAGCTTGCGGGTGTCCATCTGACGCATCCCGCTGTCAAAGTCCCGTACCTCGTTCACGAGTTCCTGAAGGGCTTCCCGCACCCGGACATACACGTTTTCGTGCTCCTCCGGGCTTCCGGAGATCAGGAGGTCCACCAGGATATACACCACCGGAACCGTTTCCTCTTCCACGCGAACCGGGAGGGTCCGGGGTGGGTGATACCCGGTCACATGAACCCCGGGAATCCGGTTCAGACGGTCCACCAGGGCGGTGAGGAGGGGGGAGCTCTGCCGGCGGAACACTTCCTCCGGCATGGAGATCACCAGGGTGGACCGGACGGAGTCCTCTTCCACCAGCTGGGGCAGAAGGAGCATCTGGGGAATGCGGGTGGTTCCCGCCTCTTCCACCAGGCGGGGCACCACCAGTCGCCCGATGAGCTCGGCACCGGGTGGGGCACTCCAGCGATGACGTCCGCGCCGGAGCCGGTTCAGGAGATGGCGTTTCAACGCGGGGTGAGATGACGGGGGATAGGGACGGTTTTCGGCGTCGGTGATCTCCAGGCGAATCACGGCAATGCCGTCGGGGGTGACGAATTCTTTGTCGTATTTCCGGCGGAAGCCAGAGTCGTATTCCCGGAGGGCGTCCATCACCGCGTCCAGCGAGATTTCCCGGTCCAGCCCCACCACGGTGATGCCGGTGAGATGTTCCCCTTCCGGCTGTTTCCGGGTGGTGAGGTTGTGGATATCCACGAAGATTCCCCGTCCTTCCCGGCGGAGGGTTTCCTGAAACCGCCAGTTGGTCCACACGATGTGGGCCAGATCTTCCGGGGAGCGTTCCAGCAGATAGGCTTCCGAGCGGGCATGAACGAAATAGGCCACCTCCCGGGAGCGAATGAGGGCGTCCCGTTCCCGCTCATCCAGCATCCGGCTCAGGGCACGGATGATTTCCTGGTGGACCCGGAGTTTCCGGGTCCCCACCAGCAAAAGTTCCCGGAGCTGCTCTCCGCTCTGAATGATGGTGGGAAGTTCGCTTTCCAGAACGGGGAGGAGACGCTCGCCGGTTTCGCGGTCGGGCAGAAGGGCCTCCACATAGATGCCGGACAGGGCGAGATCTCCCTCTCTTCGTAAGAGAGATGCCACGATGAGGGAGAGGTTGATGTCCAGGACGTGGAGATAGGTGGTGACGATATCGAGAAGGCCGGCCCAGTCCCGGGAAACCACCGTGATCACGAGCCGGGGAGGGGTGTCCTCCACCGAGACGTGAACGTGGGGATGACCCTTCTTCTTCCACGCCGCCTCCAGAAGGTTCTGGAGCACGGGACGACAGCGCTCGGGAAAAGAATGGAACGGGTCACCCGCCATGGCGTTCTCCTTGATTGGGTGAAGTATACAGACCAGCCTGTGAAGGTTCAAGAAAAACGGGCATTCATCGGTGTTTTTCGGGATGTCGCAGGGTTTGCTGGCCTCCGGACAAGAGTTCGGACAGGGGCGAAAGGGAGGTGGGGATCCTCCGGGGGAAAGCTGTATACTTTCCCTGCTGAACAAGAAACAACGAAAAGAAAGGAGGATCCCCATGAGGAAGTTTATACCCCTGAAGTCGTTCATGCAAGTTCTTTTTCCGGATCCTCGCTTTGCAGAACGAGCAACGGAAATCGGATATGCTCTCCTGGACGCCCGGTCACTCCGTATCTCTTCCATGGCTCGCAAGATGAAAGGCGTTTCTGAAAGCGCCGCGTATAAGCGTATCCAGCGCTTCCTCGAACATTTTAATCCCCATGAAACCCTCTGGAGGCTTTTCCCCGAAACCGCTCCCTTCGTGATCGCTGACGTCACCGAAATCGAAAGACCCCAGGCCCGCAAGACAGAATACGTCGGAACCCTGAAAGATGGCAAAACCCGCGGCTTCTGGCTCCTCGTTCTCGCCGCCCCTCTGCGAGGACGCGCCATCCCCTTTGCCATGACCACCTTCTCTTCAAGAACCTTCAAAGATACGGGAAGCTCACGAAATGCCGTCCACATCCAGACGCTTCTTTCCTGGAAGGTTCTCTGGAAATCGTCCCCTTGTGATGGACCGGGAATTCAGCTATACGACTCTCCTGCGCCATCTGCGGGAAGCGGGGATGAATTTCGTGATCCGCTTGAGAATGGGATCCCGTCCTCCGGTTTTTCTGGACGCCGAGGGACGAAAGGTCCATCTCACATGTCCTGTTGGAGAAAAAGTGGTCTTTCGGGGGCTGCGATACCGTGGGGAAGTGGAGGTCAACGTTATCGGGGTGTGGGAGTGGGGCCAGAAGGAACCCCTGTGGCTGATGACCACACTGGAGCCTGAAGAAGCGCTGCGGTTGTACCGCAGGCGGATGGAGATTGAGGAATCGTTCCGGGACATGAAAAGCCTGCTGGGGTTGGGAGATGTGATGAGCAAGAAACAAGCGGTGATGGAAAAGCTGGTAGGATTTATGCTCCTGGTCTACGGCATTGTGCTGCTTCTTGGAGGAGAGGTGCGTCAGGAACTTCTCCGTCGTACAGGCTCTGCAAGATGGGAACGCTTTTCCGGACCTTTTATCCTGCTTGAGAAGAAATGGCGATTGCCGCTCAAAGAATGGAGATCCTTGATTCAACGTGTGCACCACACGTTCATCCAATCCCTCTTCCCAGGTGTCCGAACTCATGGGTGAATTTCAGTTTTCCCAAATTGATGGTCCCATGCGGGTTCTGTATACTCAACACCATGCGAGGGATCCTTACAGGGGTAGTGGTCGTTTTTCTCGCGGGGGCCTGCACACCGCCTCCTCCACCTGTTGCCTATGGTGGTTTTGAGGAACTTGTCTGGATCCGGCCACCCGAACTCGCCTTTCTCGATTCCACCGTCCAGCAGTTGTTCTCCCGAACCTATTACACCCCCCACGAAGACCCCCTCTTCCGGATCACGGTGATGCCCTCTGACTCCTTCCTGAAAGACCGGAAAGGCTATCAGCAGATGCTCTGGGCCACCCTGGCCACCGCCCCCGATTTCCCCTCCTTCCGGACTCTCCTCCAGGCCGAAGAACCGGGCATCCACATGCGCCGGAACGTCTTCACCCGAAATGCCTTTCTGGTGGGTCTCCTCGGGAGCCGGCCGGAAGGGCTGGCCTCTCTCCTGGAACGCCACGCGCCGGAAATCCGGGAAACCCTCCTTTCCAACGTCCTCACCAACCTCCGCCGGGCCGTGTATTACGCCGGACGAAACAGCCGGCTGGAGGCCAAAATCCGCGAACGGTATGGCCTGAATCTGGAAATCCCCACGGGCTATGCCCTGTTTCTGGAAGACTCCACCGCCTTTGGACTCGCCAAACACAACCCTTCCCGCTTTTTGGCCGTGTTTCGTCTGCCCGCCCCCGATTCCCTCAACAGAGATGTCCTCATCGCCCTGCGGGACAGCCTGGCGGACGTGTTTTATGAGGGGGATCGGGTGCTCAAAGAACGCACGGTGCTGGAGCAGGGCAAACTCGGGGATCGAACCGTCTGGGTCCTGACCGGACCCTGGCAGAACGACCGGGAAATCCGGGGCGGGGCCTTTCGCCTGTACGCCTGGGTGGATGGGGACACCCTGTGGCTGGTGGACACCGGGGTGTATGCCCCTGATCGCCGGCACAAATGGCCCCTCCTGCTCCGGCTTTACGTGATCGTTTCCACCCTGAAGGAGGCCTGACATGGGATATCCAGCGGAGCCTTATCGCATCAAAACGGTGGAGGCCATCCGGAGGCTTCCGGTGGCCGAACGGCGTCATGCCCTTGAGCAGGCACACTTCAACACCTTCCTCCTCCCCCACGAGGCGGTGTTCGTGGATCTGGTGCACTTCCGCGGACTCCACGCCATGAGCGACCGGCAGTGGTCCGGAATGCTCCTGGGCGACGAAGCCTATGCCGGAAGCCGGAATTTCTATCATATTCTGGAACAGGTGGAGCGGGTTTTCCGGAAGTCCTGGGCCGTCCCGGTCCACCGGGGACGGGGCGCGCTGAACCTCCTCGCCCACGGGTATCTCAACGGGGACACCGCCCTCGTGGCCGGCCCCCTCACCCCCCTGGAGCGCTTCCATCTCACCCGTTTCGGCGCCCGCCTTTCCCTGCTGCCCTGGGATATTGGTCCCGAGGGACGGGTCCGGATCCATCTGGATGACCTGGAACTTCCTGAGAAGGGGGTGCTGTACTGGCGGATTGTGTCAGAAGAAGCCGGATTTCTGCCCACGGATCTCGAGGACCTTCGCACACTTCTGGAACGGGCGCGGGAGAAGGGACTCCTCACCGTGCTCAACGTGAGCAGTGCTCTCCTGGCCTATGGCCCGGATGCCCTGGCTCCCCTTCTGGACCTTGCCGACCTCCTGATCTATAACGCCCGGGAGGACGGCCTGGTCCACACGGGCGGTCTGGTGATGGGGAACCGGGAAGAAGATTATCTCACCTTCCGCACCTTCGTGGTGGTGTTTGAAGGCCTCCACACCTATGGCGGGCTCGCCGGGCGGGACATGGAAGCCCTGGCCCGGGGACTTGCGGAAGCGGCCGAGGGCCATGTGTTTGAGCATCACCAGGCGGTGCTTCACACCCTCCGGGAAAACCTCCGCAACGCCGGGTTCCCCCTTTCTCCCCATCAGGGGATCTGGGGGGTGAGCCTGTCGCCGAAAGACCTTGCACCGGCGCTTTCACCGGAGACCGCCACCTTCACCCTCCTGGCCGGGCTGTTTCTCCTCTCGGGCGTTCGGGCGGGACGTCTCGGAAAAGAGCTCTGGCTTGCCCTGCCCCTCCGGCGGTACACCGCGGATCACCTGGACTACGTGGTGGGCGCCCTGGAAATCCTCCGGGACCACGCCCCCCTTCTTCCGGACCTGGAGTGTCTCAACGTTCCCCGACCGGGCTTTGAGAACGAGGATGCCCACTTTGTTCCCACCCGTCCCTTCCTCCCCCGGCTGGATGGGGAGATCCTGGACCTGGGGAACATTCCTCCCTATCGCCTGAAACACGTGGAGATCGCCGTTCAGAAACCCCGGGAGCGCCGGGAGGAGGCCATCCGGGAAGCGGGATACAACACCTTCCTCCTCAAGAGCGACGATGTGTATATTGACCTTCTCACGGATTCGGGAACGTCGGCCCAGAGCTCCAAGCAGTGGAAAGCCCTCATCGGAACCCCGGAATCCTGGAACCACGCCCGGGCCTTTGAGCTCTTCAAGGAGGCGGTGGAAGAGGTGTTCGGCATGCCCTATGTGGTGCCCACCCATCAGGGCCGGGCGGCGGAGCACATCCTCTCCCAGACGCTGATCCGGCCGGGCCAGTACGTGATCAACAACATGTATTTCACCACCACCCGGGAGCACCAGGAGCGGGCCGGCGGCATCTTTGTGGACCTCATCCGTCCGGAGGCCCACGACCCGACGAATCCCTATCCCTTCAAGGGGGACATGGACCTCGAAGCCGTCCAGCGGTTCATTGAAGAGAAGGGCCCGGAGAACATCGCCTATATCTGTCTGGAGATGAACGTGAACATGGCCGGCGGCCAGCCCGTCTCCCTTGGGGCCACCCGGAAACTTGCGGAAATCGCCCGGAGTTACGACATCCCTCTCATTTTTGATGCCACCCGTTCGGCGGAAAACGCCTATTTCATTCAGCAGCGGGAGCCCGGACAGGAAGGCCGTCCGGTGCGGGAGATCCTCCGGGAGCTCATGAGCTATGCGGACGGTCTCACCTTCTCGGCCAAAAAGGACGTCCTGGTGAACATCGGCGGGTTTGCGGCCCTGCGGGATGAGCGGATCTACCGCCGGATGATGCGGTTCATGCGCTATTTTGAAGGCGAAGAAGCCAACGGCGGCCTGGCTGCCCGGGACCTGGTAGCCATGGCCGTGGGGATGAGGGAAATGGTGGAGGATCAGTATATCCGATCCCGGGTGGAACAGACCCAGCGTCTGGGGAAAGCCCTGCTGGATGCGGGGATTCCCATTGTGGTCCCGGTGGGCGGGCATGCAGTGTATCTGGATGCCAGACGTTTCCTTCCCCACCTTCCGCAGGACCAGTTCCCGGCCCAGCGCCTGGCGGCGGAAATCTATGTGGAAAGCGGCGTCCGGACCATGGAGCGGGGCACGGTTTCCGCGGGACGGGACCCCAGGACGGGGGACCACCGGTACCCCAAACTGGAACTCGTTCGGGTTACCCTTCCCCGGCGGGTGTATACCGCAAGCCACATGGACGTGGTGGTGGAAGGCATCCTGGGCGTGTGGGAACGGCGGGAATCCATCCCGGGGCTGCGGATGGTGTATGAGCCCCCCACCCTCCGCTTTTTCACCGCACGGTTTGAGAGTCTGTGATGTTGCGACGAACCCTGAAGGGGCGGCGACTCGCCCGTGCGCTGGTGGTGGAGGCCCTGTATCGCCGGGATGTGGTGGGAGGGAAACCGGAAGACCATCTCCATGAGGTGATTGACCGGGAACAGGTGCCTCCACCCTTGGCCGAATTTGCCCGGGAGCTCCTCCAGGCCTATCTCCGGAGTGCCGAAAGCGTGGACGATCTCATCCGGCGACATCTGGAGGGATGGACCTTTGAGGAACTGCGCCCCCTGGAGCGCTCCATCCTCCGGATGGCCACAGCCGAACTCCTCCATCTGGACACCCCGGTGCCCGTGGTGATCAACGAGGCCATTGAACTTGTAAAAACCTTTTGCGGAGAGGAACCCAGGGCCCTGGTGAACGGGGTGCTGGACGCCATCGCACGGGAGCGAAACCTCACATGATCTGGGGCGTGATTGCGGATATCCACGGCAATCTGGAGGCCCTTCAGGTCGCCCTGGAACACCTCCTCCATCGGGAGAAGGTGGACGGCATTTTGTTTCTGGGGGATGCGGTGGGCTATGGTCCGGATCCGGAAGAGGTGGTGGAAATCCTGGAAGACCTCGCCCGGAGAATGCCCTTTGTGGGGGTGCTGGGCAACCACGACGAGGCGGTTCTTTCCCCCGAAAAAGACCGGTTCTTCAACCCCGTGGCCCGGGAAGCCATCCGGTGGACGCGGGATCAGCTCTCCGAACGGGCTTTTGCCTTCCTGGAATCCCTCCCCTACCGGGTGGAGATGGAAGACGGAACGGTGGTGGCCCACAGCACACCGGAAGACCCGGACCTCTGGATCTACCTCACCCAGGTGGAGCAGGCCCGGGCGTATTTTGAAGGGACGGATTTCCCCCTCGCTCTGTTTGGTCACACCCACCTTCCCACCGTGTTCGTGGCCGATCAGAAAGGTGGGGTATGGGAGTGGAAAGCGCGGGGTGTGGTGCGCCTTGCAGGGGACCGGCGGTATATGATCAATCCGGGGAGCGTGGGTCAGCCCCGGGACGGCGATCCCCGGGCGGCCTGGGGCGTGCTAAACACGGATCGGAAAGAATTCCGGTTTTTCCGCTCGGAATATCCGGTGGACGTTGTGGCGGGCAAAATCCTTCAGGCAGGCCTGCCCCTCTTTCTGGCCGAACGGCTGTATGAGGGCTATTGATGAAGGTGTTCGCCGAAAACCGAAAGGCCCGGTTTGATTATGAAATCCTGGAGACCTTTGAGGCCGGCCTGGTCCTCACCGGTACGGAGGTGAAATCCATCCGGGAAGGACGGGTCTCCCTGAAGGACGCCTATGTGGACGTGCGGGATGGCGAGCTGTACATCGTGAACATGTATGTGGCGCCCTATCCCATGGCCGCCGAGATGTTCCAGCACGATCCGGAACGACCCCGGAAACTCCTCCTGCACCGGTACGAAATCAACCGGATCATCGGAAAGCTATCCCAGCGAGGCCTCACCGCCGTGCCTCTCAAGCTCTATGCGAAAGGTCCCTGGATCAAGGCCGAGATCGCTCTGGTTCGGGGAAAACGGAAATACGAAAAGCGCGAAACCATCAAGCGGCGGGAACTGGAGCGCGAGATTGAACGTGTCCGAAAACGTTACGCTTGAGGCCCGCCGGGTTCTGGTGGTGAACGATGCCCATCTGGGCCAGGATCTGGACGTTCCGAGCCGGGAGCGGGAACGCCGGCTGATTGCCCTGCTGGAGGAGAAAGGGGAAGACGCCGATCTCGTGGTCCTTCTGGGCGACATCTTTGACTTCTGGTTTGAGTATCGCACGGTGATCCCCCGCCACTTTTTCTCCCTTCTTTCCACCCTCGCCCATCTCACCCGGTCCACCCGGGTGGTGTTCGTGGAGGGCAACCACGATCTGTGGATGGAAGATTTTCTCCCCGACGTGCTGGGCATCCCGGTGGTGCGGGTGGGGGTGAACCTTGAGATGGGAAAGGTCCGGGCACGCCTTGTTCACGGGGATCTCCTGGACGGGTTGAGTCTGGGGGGCAAAACCACCCGCAGACTTCTGGGCCATCCCCTTTTGAAAACCTGTTTCCGGTGGATCCATCCCGATGTGGGGATCGCCCTGGCCCATGCCGTGGCGCGTCTGTCCCGATCCCGCTCCCAGAACGAGGAAATCCCCGAAGACCGCATGGAAGAAGGGGCCCGGCGGGTGCTGGAAGAGGGCTACCATCTTCTCGTGATGGGCCATCTTCACGAGGTGGTGGCCCGGAAGGTGGGCAAAGGTTTTCTGCTCGTGACCGGCGACTGGATGCGCCACTTCACCTATGGGTGGCTGGAGCCGGACCGGTTTGAGATCCGCTCCTTTCCGTCCCACCAGGTGGTGGCCCGCCTGCCATGAGCCCCTTTGTCGAACTCGCATCGTTTCACGCCTCTCCACGTGCCCATCGCAGCGCTTCCCTCACCACCTCTTCCGGAGACCAGACCTCCAGGCAGGCATAGGTCTGAAGGGGGCAGAGCCGGCGGTGGCAGGGGCTGCAGGAGAGGGGGCGATAGAGCACCCGGACCCGACGCCCCAGCGGGCGGCTCCACCCCGGATCCGTGGAGAAGAAAAGGGCCAAGGTGGGGGCTCCGGTGGCGGCTCCCAGATGGGTGATGCCGGAGTCGTTGCCCACCACCACCGACGCCCGGGAGAGGATGACCGCCACCTGCCGGAGGGGGGGGAGACCCACCCGGTTCAGCACCCCGGGGATTCCCTCAAATATCTCCGCCTTCCGTCGCTCCCGGGGACTCCCCACCAGAACCACCGGAAGCACCCTCCCCAGGCGCTCCAGGAACCCGGCCACGTACCGGAGAGGCCAGGCCTTGGCCGGACCATAGGCCACAAAGGGCGCCACCACCGCATAGCGCTCCGGAAGGTCCCACCGCCGGAGAATCCGGTCGGCTCCTTCCCGTTCCTCGTCCGTGAAGGGGAAGGAGATCGCTTCGGGGAGTTCCGGATCATCCAGAAGAAGCCGGAGATAGCCCAGGGCCTTGTGCTCCGTTTTCCCTCGGTGCCGCCTGCGGTGGGTGGCGAACCACCCGGCGGGTGAGGCGAAGGCAATCCGTTTCCGCGAACCGGTCAGGGCCATGGCAAGCCCCGAAGAAAAACTCTCCGGGAAGTTCACCCCGGCATCCAGTCTGCGCTTCCGGAGGGAAAGGGCCGTCTGAAAAAGCTCTTTACGGGTATGAAAGGGAATCACCTCGCCCAGCGCTGTGAAGAGGGCGGCCGAGCGCGCGTGGGCCAGAAAGGTGACCGAGGCAGCCTCCCGCGCGATGATTTCAATGGCGGGAAGGGCCATCACCCCATCGCCCAGCCAGTTGGGGGGACGGATAAGCACGTGCTTGCCCGTGAAATCGAAAACGCTCACAGGGACGGAGGGGACGTGTTCAGCCAGGAACGTACCCGCCGGATCTCCCCGGCCCAGATCTCATCGCCGGGAAAGGGCACCTGAAGCCCCTGGTTCCGCGCCCAGGAAAGGAGGCGAAGGATTTTCGGTGCGGGGATCTCTTCCCGCTTTTCCCGGATGGCCACCGCCTGGAGCCCCACCAGGAGTTCAATGGCCAGGATGTCCCGGAGTACGTCCACCACTTCCAGCGCCCGATAGGCCGCATTGGTGGCCATGGGAACCACGTCTTCCTGTTCCCCGGATGTGGGGATGCTGGAAAGGGAGGAAGGATGGGCAAGGTCCCGCAGGCGTCCCACCAGGGCGGCCTGGGTGACCTGAACCATCATCAGACCGGATTCCACCCCCGGCCGTGCGGCGAGAAAGGGGGGGAGGCCGCTGGATAGTTCGGGGGTGAGCATCCGGAAGGTCCGCCGTTCGCTCACCACCCCCAGACCCCCCAGGGCCACCACCAGGGTATCGGCCAGAAGGGCCACGCTGTGGCCGTGAAAGTTTCCACAGGAGATCACGTGGGGAGGGTCCAGAAACACCAGCGGGTTGTCCGTCACCGCGTTGATTTCCTCTTCGAGCCCTGACTTCAGGTGGTCCAGCATCCAGGCCACCGGGGCGTGGATCTGGGGCGTGCAGCGAAGGCTGTAGGCATCCTGGACCCGGGAGGCGTCCCGGGGGATGCGGGAACCTTCCAGCCCCTCCCGGAGGATCTTCCCCACCCGATCCACCCCGAATCCCCGAAGGTCCAGGGCCCGGCTGTCCAGGGCGTCCGGGAGGGCGGCAAGGGCTTCAAAGGTCGTGAGGGTGATGAGAGGAAGCCAGGCCAGCAGGTGTTCAGCCTGAAAGAGTGCCCACAGGAGAACGGCGGTGGAATAGGACGTTCCGTTGATGAGGGCCAGTCCCTCCTTGAGTCCCGGCTTCCAGGGGGGAAGTCCCAGGGCCTGGAGGGCATGCCGGGCCTGCACGCGCTGACCCTGCATCCAGACCTCCCCTTCCCCCATCAGGGTGAGGGCCAGATGGGCGAGGGGCGCCAGGTCCCCGCTCGCCCCCACCGACCCCCATCGGGGAATCACCGGAACGACATCTTCGTTCAGAAACCGCTCCAGATAAAGAAGGGTCCGCCAGGCCACCCCGGAATACCCCCGAAGGAGCATGGAGAGGCGCAGAAGCAGGGTGAGGCGAACCACCGGAGGCGGAGCGGGTTCTCCCACCCCCACCGCATGGCTCCGGAGAAGGTTCACGGGAAAGGCTTCCAGATCCTCCGGTGAAATGCGGGTGGTGGCGAGTTTCCCCACCCCGGTGTTGATCCCATACGCCGGTGGACCTTCGGCCAGTTCCCGAACCTTCCGGTGGGCTTCCTCCACCCGGGAGCGAGCCTGGGGAGAAAGGCGCACCCGCGTCCCTTTCAGGAAGGTGCGCACGTCCTCCAGGGTGAGTCGCCGTTCACCAAGAAGGAGTTCGCTCACCGGGCACTCCGGGATTACTGGCGTTTGCGAACGTCGGCCAGGGGGGAGGGGACACGAACGTAATGCTGGAAACGATCCGGAACGTCCCTCAAAAGAAGCTCCCTCCCCGGCGGATCCTGGATCTCGTCCTTGCGCAGACGGAGCTTCGCAGGTCCCACGCTGTAGAGGGGCTCGACCCCCTCCACCGGGGCTTCCCGGAGCATGGCAAAGGCTTCCAGGATGGCCTTCAGACTCTCTTCCAGCTCCGCACGTTCCTCAGGTTCGAGCTCCAGACGGGCCAGGTGGGCAATGGACTCCACCGAGACCTTCACAGGAGCTCCTCCACCTTGTTCTTCAGCACGTGATAAGGGACCGCTCCGATGAGGCGATCCACTTCTTTCCCGCCCTTGAAGAAGATCAGGGTGGGGATGCTCATCACACCAAACCGGGCGGCGACTTCCGGATTTTCGTCCGTGTTGAGTTTCCCGAGAACCACGCTGTCGTATTCCTGAACCAGCCGCTTGAGGTGGGGTTCAATCATCTTGCAGGGATGGCACCAGTCCGCCCAGAAATCCACCACCAGGAGTTCATCCCGGAGGTCTTTGAGGGCACGGTCAAAGTTTTCTGTCGTGAGTTCCAGCACCCGATCATCCGCCATGTTCAACCTCCTTCGTCCACACTTCCGTTTCCGGGGGGATGCGGGCATCTTTCAGCACCACACCTGGATAGAGCACCGCCCCCTCCCCCACCCGGGTTTTCCCGAGGAGCGCCACCCCCGGATACACCACCACATCCCGGGCGAGCTCCACGTCCTGCTCAATGTACACACTCTCCGGATCCAGAAAGGTCACACCTTCCTGCATCCAGCGTTCCACAATGCGACGGCGCATCACCCCGTGGGCCAGGGCCAGATCCTTGCGAGTGTTGACACCCAGGCTTTCCTGCCAGTCTTCCGCCCGAAAGGCAAACACCCTGCCGGTTCGCCGCTGAAGAATGGCAATGGCATCGGTGAGGTAATATTCCTGCTGCTTGTTCTCCGGGCGGATATCCTCCAGCACCTCAAACAGGAGCGGAATTTCAAACACATACACGCCGGCGTTGATCTCCCGAACCTGCTTCTCCTCCGGGAAAGCGTCGGCTTCTTCCACAATCATGAGAAGACGGTTCGGGTTTTCGGGGGAGCGGATCACCCGCCCATATCCCGTGGGATCCGGGACCTCCGCCGTCATCACGGTGGCGGTTGCCTCATGACTCCGGTGAAACTGGACCAGACGGGCCAGGGTTTCGCCCCGAAGGAGGGGGGCATCCCCCGGGAGAACCACGAGCTGCCCGGGTTTATCCTCCAGGAGCGGACGAAGGCGCTTCACCGCATCCCCCGTCCCCAGGGCCTGATCCTGGATCACCACCTCAAAGGGCGTGTCCGGAAAGACCCGGGGAAGGTACGCCTCGGATGCAGGGGAAAGAACCACATACACCCGGTCAGGCTCCACCGCCTGAAGGGCCTCCAGGGGATAGGACAGAAGGGGGCGTCCGCAGAGGGGATGAAAGATCTTGCTCGTCCGGCTTTTGAAGCGCTTGGACTGACCACCGGCAAGAATGGCTCCAAACAGGGGCATCTCACACCTCCCGGAACTCCACGGGCAGATCCGTGTATTCCCGAATGACCGCCACCAGGTCATCCACCCGGTTCCGCGGGATCACGGTGGAAAGCATGTCGGCGGTGGCGCTGGTCATCTCCACGTTGATCCCGGCGATGGAAAACCAGGAAAAGATGGTGGCGGCTGTCCCCACCTCCCTTGCGCCGTCGTCAGCGTAAAAGTTCACCAGTGCAGCGTTTCGATCCCAGTCCACCCGATGGGCTCCCACCGCCTCCAGTTCTTCTTCCAGCGCCTGCACTTCCGAAGCGAAGGCCTCTGGAAACACAAGGCCCAGGTCTGTCTTTCCCTGGCGGCTGGGGCTCTGGGCGATGAAATACAGGGGAATCCGGTGCTTTTCAAACAGGGCAAAGAGCTCATACCCCATGCCGGGGCGATCCCGCACGTCCCGAAGCACCGCCTTGAGAACCCGCCGGTTGATGTGGACTTCCCGGATCATCCCCGAACATCCTTGAGGAACTGCACCAGGGCCTCCATCTCGTCCGGTGTGCGTTTCTCCGTCACCGCAATCATGAGCCAGTTTTCGGGATAGCCCCACCGGTCCATGGCCACGCCGGGGAGGATGCCCCGCTCGGCCCCCCGTTCCACGACCTCCCGGGCAGGACGGCGGAGTTCCACCACGAACTCCCGGAAAAAGGGCGCCCGAAAGACACGATGGGCAATGTTTTCGTCCTCCAGACGCCGGAGAAGGGCCACGGCCTTGCGGTGGGAATTCTCGGCCACCTCCCGGAGCCCATGGGGACCCAGAAGGGAGAGATAGACGGCCACCGCCAGGGCCATGAGCTGCTGGTTGGTGCAGATGTTGGAGGTTGCCTTCTCCCGGCGGATGTGTTGCTCCCGGGTCTGGAGCACCGACACATAACCGGTGCGCCCCTCCACATCCTCCGTTTTGCCCACAATCCGCCCCGGAAGCTGGCGGATATACTCTTTCCGGGCGGCAAGAAGCCCAATGTACGGTCCACCGAAGCCCAGGGGAAGGCCCAGGGACTGACCCTCCGCCACGGCGATGTCGGCCTTGTATTCCCCGGGAGGCGCGGTCAGGGCCACCGAAACCGGATCAAAATAGGTGATCACCACCCCTCCGGCCCGGTGAACCTCCCGCTGGAAGGTGTAGGGGTTCTCCAGAACACCGAAAAAGTTTGGCGTCTGCATCACCACAGCAGCCACATCCTGGCCCAGGTGATTCCGGATCCACACCTCGTCCATCTGACCCGTGTACGGGAGATAGGGAATCTCTTCCACCACCACGTCCTGCCCCGAAAGATAGGTCTTCACCACTTCCCGGGCATGGGGATGGAGGCTCTGGGGCAAAAGGACCCGGTTCCGCTTGCCCTTCTGGATGCGGAGGGCCATGAGGACCGCTTCCGCCAGAGCGGTGGGGCCATCATACACCGAACCCTGCACCACCTCCATCAGGGTGAGGCGGGCGATGAGGCTCTGAAACTCATAGAGCACCTGGAGGGTTCCCTGGGAGGCCTCCGCCTGATAGGGGGTGTAGGCGGTGAAATATTCAGGGCGGGACAGGATGAAATCCACAGCCGAGGGGGTGTAGACGTCATAGGCGCCTGCACCCGCAAACACCACAAGGCGCCGGTTTTCCTCCGCGAGGGATGTCACATGAGAGACAACCTGGGGTTCGGTCAGCGCAGGGGGAAGGGGGAGATCACCCTCAAACAGCAGGTCCTTCGGGATGTGGTCAAAGAGCTCCGCGATGGAGGATTTTCCCAGCGCGCGGAGCATGCGTTCCCGGTCCCGGTCGGTGTGGGGGGTGTATTTCATGCGTTTTCGATGAGTTTCTTGTATTGTTCCGGCGTGAGAAGACCCTCAAGCTCGCCGGGGTCGGAAAGCTCGATCCGGACCATCCACCCCTGGCCATACGGATCCTGGTTGATCGTTTCAGGTGCGTCTTCCAGGGTGGAGTTTACTTCCACCACCTTGCCGGAGACCGGGCTGTACACTTCCGCGACGGTTTTCACCGCCTCCACGGTGGCGATCACCTCCCCCTTTCGCACCTCTTTGCCCACCTCGGGGAGTTCCACATACACGATGTCCGAAAGTTCCGACTGGGCAAAGTCCGTGATCCCCACCTCCACCCGCTGGTCGTCCAGCACCCGAACCCACTCGTGCTCTTCCGTATATTTTAGATCCTCAGGAATGTGGCTCATGGTTCGCCTCCTTTCCGGGGATGGAATTATACATGGCGCCCGTTGAACCATCAAACATTGAACATCCCTCTGCCGTGCCCTACGATTAGGGGAAACGGGAGGTGTGGGATGATCTGGTTGATGATTGCACAGACCGTGACGTTTCTCCATCTCAACGACACCCACCACCATCTCTTCCCCTTTGCCGCCGGTGCGGGATATGCCCGCCTGGCCTTTCTCCTGGATTCCCTGTCCGGTGCCCTGCCCAACCCCGTGCGGGTTCATGCGGGGGATGTGAGTGTGGGCGATCTTTCCTTCAGTTTTGACGCCATCCCCGGCCGGGCCGAGTTTTCCCTCCTGAAACGCATGGGCTTCCGGTATATCACCGTGGGCAACCACGAACTGGACCTGGGGGAACAGCACCTGCTGGACCTGCTTCAGGACGTGGGACTTCCGAACGACACCGCCCGTCTTCTCTCGGCCAATCTCGATTTCGCCACCCATCTCCTCGGCAATCTCGTTCAGCCCTATGACACTTTCCGGGTGGGCGGCAAACTCATTGGCATCTTCGGACTCACCACCACCATGCCCACCAACATCCTTCCGGAGCTGGGCGACTCCATCCAGGCCACCGACCCCATTCCCGCCGCTCAGGCCATGGTGGACACCCTCCAGGCGCTGGGGGCGGGCGCCATCGTCCTTCTTTCCCACCTCGGACTTTCCGTGGAACGGGAGGTGGCCCAAAGTGTGACAGGGATCCACCTCATCATCGGCGGACACTCCCACACCTATCTCTCTCAGCCCGATATCGTCCTGGACCCCAACGGCGACACCACCTGGATTGTGCAGGTGGGCTCCTTCGCCCGGTGGATTGGCATCACCCAGCTGGACCTCTCCGGGGCTCGTCCAACCCTGGTTTCCTACACCCCCCTTCCCGTCTCCCCCGGCACGGTGGACGCAACCATCCAGAACGCGCTGGACAGCCTGAAGACCGAAATTGCCGCGGTGTATGGACGGGATCCCTACAGCACGGTTCGGGCCACGGTGGTGGACACGGTCACGGCCGACTGGGACACCCTTCTCGCCTTCCAGGACACCCCCCTGGGCAACTTCGTGTCCGACGCCATTCAGGACACCCTCTCCCGTCTCCGGAACACCGACGCCTCCCTCATTCCCCTGATGCTCCTCTCCGATCCCCTGTACCCGGGACCCGTGACCGAAGCCGATCTCTTTCGGGCTTCTCCTTACGGGTATGATCCGGTCACCCATCTGGATTCCCGGCTGGCCGTGGCGTATATCCGGGGGAACGCTCTTCGCCAGGCCCTTCTCTTCACCCTTCTGGTGTATCCGGACATGCTGGCCCAGCCGTCCGGGATGACCTTCCGTTTCACCCGGGTGCCCTCCCCTCAGATTCTCTCGGTCACTGTGGGAGGACAGCCTGTTGTGGACACAGCGCAGTATGTGATCGGACTTGACGTATGGAGCCTTTGGGGAATCACCAGCCTGATGGGTCTCCCGGTGGACAGCGCAGAAACGCTCGGCATCACCGTGGCCGAAGCCATCTGGGCCTATGCCTCCAAACTCGGAACCCTTCAGTATTCCCGGGAAGGGCGGGTGATCCGGGAGGACAACGTGGATGTGGCCGAAGACGGAACACGTCCGGTCCTCCGCTTTTCGGTTCGGCCCCGCCTGCTTCTTCTCGAGGCTTCTCCCGGAACGCCTTTTGTGGTCCGGGATCTCCTGGGCCGGACGGTGGCGGCCGGGAAGACCCCCGCCCGGCTTGCTTTGCGTCCGGGGCAATATGTCCTCCACATGAGGGGAAGCCGGTCCAAAGTCGTGATCCCATGAAAATCCCCTCCCTCCGGACCTTTCGGGAACTCCTTGCGGTGCAGTATGCCTATATGAACGCCTATCGGGCGGAGATTTTCCTGTGGATGCTCACCGGGATTCTCCCTTTCATCCTGATGGGTCTCTGGATGGAAATCGCCCGTCAGGGTCAGGTGGGATGGCGCCCGGTGGACTTCGCCCGGTATTTCTTCGTGGTGTTTCTCGTCCGCCAGTTCACCGTCACCTGGGTGATCTGGGATTTCGAAGCCTCCGTGGTGGAAGGCCGTCTTTCCCATCATCTGCTTCGCCCCATGGACCCGGTGTGGTGGTTCCTCTCGGCGCATCTTGGCGAACGCCTGTCCCGTTTGCCCTTCCTTCTCCTGATCTGCGCCCTGTTCTTCCTGCTGTATCCCGCAGCCCGGTTTGCTCCGCCCCTGTCCCATATCCTGCTCTTCAGTGTCCTGGTCTTCCTTGCCTTTGCCCTCCGGTTCCTGGCGCAATATACCCTGGCGTTGCTCGCTTTCTGGATGGAGCGGGCCTCCAGTCTGGAGGGGCTGTGGCAGATCTTTTACCTCTTCCTCTCCGGAACCGTCGTACCCCTGGAGTTCTTCCCCCGCGTGCTCCGCGAGATCATCTTCTGGACCCCTTTCCCCTACATCGTGGACGTCCCCGCCCGCGCCCTTCTCCGGGGTGAGGTGTCGCTGGAGGCTCTCGCGGCCCTTTCAGCGTGGATCCTGGGATTCGGGGTGCTCAACCGTCTGCTGTGGCGATGGGGAATCCGGCAATATTCCGCCATGGGGGCCTGACCGTCGTTTCCCCCTTTCCGGGGGATTGGCGGGAAGGAAGCGCACCCCCCAACAACGTGTTCCTCCGGCGGGCGCTTGAGGCCCGGGATCTCTTGAAAGCCTGGATCGAACCTCCACAGGTCCCCACCTTCCCCTGGGCATCCCGCTGGCTTTTTGCCCACTGGTACCGGTTTCTTCTCTCCCGACCGGACATCCCGGCGGTCCGGGATGAGGGGGTGCTTGCCCTTTCCCCGGCCCTGTATCCAGCCCTGCGAAAAAGCCGCTTTGTGATTCTGAAAACCTTCGGGTTTGACATGTTCTTTCAGGGGTGGCTCTATCGCCTCCGGATGCCGGATCTCCGGTATGTCCTCCGCCATCCCCCGGATGCCTGGATCCTCACCGACGATGGCTCCCATCCGCCCGATGTGCTGGAGCGTCTCATCGGCTATCCTCGGGAACGAACGCTGGTGGTGCGAAACGCCCGGCCTTCCCGGGATCTCTTCGCGCCCCTCCCCCCTCCCCCGCTCCGGATCCTGTTTGCAGGGCGTCTGGACCGCCTGAAGGGGGCGGATCTCCTGGTGAAGGTCCTTTCGTCCCTTCTGGAACGGGACGATCTGGAGGTCTGGGTGGCCGGCCGGGGTCCCTATGCCGAAGCCCTCCAATCTCTGGCTCACCGGTTCCCCCGAATCCGGTATCTCGGCTATCTCCCCTGGGAAAAGCTCCTGGATACGTACCGGCACGTGCACCTGGTGCTCCATCTTGCCCGCCATGCCAACACCACCCTTCCCCTGGTGGAAGCCCTGGCCGCCGGCCGGGGGGTGGTAGGTCTTCCGGCCTATCCCGACTGGGTTCAGGTGGATGAACGCCACGGCGTGCGCTGGTTTTCCTCCCTCCGGGACCTTGTCCTGGGGATCCGGACCCTGTCCATGAAGGAGGTGGAAACGCTTTCCCGGAACGCGTATCATCAGGGGCGAACCCTCTTTCCCACCTGGGAGGAAGAGACCGAACGGGAAGTGGACTGGATTCAGCACAGGATGGAGGTGTCTGGATGAATCGCCTTTCAGATTTTCGCTCGGACACGGTGACCCGACCCACCCCGGCCATGCGGGAGGCCATAGCCCGGGCGGAGGTGGGGGACGATGTCCTGGGGGACGATCCCACCGTGAAAGCCCTGGAGGAGGAAGTGGCCCGGGTTCTGGGGAAGGAAGCCGCGCTGTATGTGCCTTCCGGAACCATGGCCAACGCCATCGCCCTGAAAGCCTGGATGCAGGAGGGCGAAGAGGTCCTCCTTGAGGAAAAGAGCCACATCTTCAACTTTGAGAGCGGTCATCCGGCTCTGATCTCCCGGGTGATGGCCCGTCCCCTCCCCTCCGATCGGGGCAAAATCCCTCTTGAGATTCTCCGGGAGCATCTGGAGCGGCGCAAACGGCCCAACATCCACCGCCCCCTTCCCACCCTTATTGCCCTGGAAAACACCCACAACTTTCACGGTGGGGCGGTGCTTCCGGTGGACTACCACCGGGAGGTGTATGCCCTGGCGCAGGAATACGGCGTGCGGGTCCATCTGGACGGAGCCCGGCTGTGGAATGCCGCCGTGGCGCTGGGGGTTTCGGAGACCGCCATCACGCAGTATGTGGACTCGGTGAGCGTGTGCTTCTCTAAGGGCCTGGGGGCGCCGGTGGGTTCGGCGGTGGTGGGCCCCCGGGACTTCATTGAGCGAGCGCGAAAGATCCGGAAGCTTCTGGGCGGAGGGATGCGTCAGGCGGGGATCATCGCAGCGGGAGCCCTTCATGCCCTGCGCCATCACCGGGCACGCCTTGCGGAGGATCACCGGCGGGCCCGTGCTATCGCGCAGGCACTGGAAGAGATCCCCGGACTGGAGCTCCTCCACCCGGTGGAGACCAACATGGTGTTTGTCCGCACCCATCCGCCCGAACGGGCCGGTGCATGGGTGGAGACCCTGCAACAACAGGGTATTCTGTTCTATGAGGTGACACCCGGGGTGGTTCGGATCGTGACCCATCTGGACGTGACGGATGACGATGTGGACCGGCTGGTGGAGGCCACCCGGGCCTTTTTCGGCGTTTCATAGATGAAAGGACAGGATCCGGAGATCCGGAAGGGCCTGGCTTATCTGGAAGCGCGTTTTGGCGTCCCGCCTGAGGTCTTTGAGGAGTATGCTCTGATCATGGTAGGGGGTGACATCTGGCTCACCACCCCGGAGGCTGCCGGGTTTGAGGGACCGAAAGTGCGCCGCCGGGGAATCCGTCTTCTGCGGGCGCAAAAAGGTGGGCGGTTCAAACTCACCACGGCAGGCATGCAGGCCCTTCAGCGGTTCATCACGAAAAACGTGATCCAGGTGTCGGTGGAAGAAGCGGAGGCTTTCGTGCGGGGAGAGGACCTCCGTCTTTCCGGGATTCCGGAGGGGTGCACACCCGGCCAGGTGGCGGTGGCATTTGGGGGAGAGATCCTGGGGTCCGGCCTTCTCTCCCGGGACGGCCGGATCAAAAACCAGATTCCCTCCGGCCGGCGCCTTCCCCGGATGGTGGTCGCTGGGGCCCATCGAACCACAAAAACAAAAGGGCGGGGGCATCCGCCCCCGCCCTGACCAGACAATCTCTTCCTGGTCTCAGAATCGCATCCCCAGTCCGAACCGGTGGGACTTCATGAAGTCGTTCCGGGCGTAATAGGCGTAATCTACCTGGAGAGGACCATAGAACACCGTGGCACCGAACCCGTAGACACCGGGGATGTTGGGCGCTGTGGCCACCTGTCCCTGCTCGTCCAGCGCGTGCATGGAAAGAGGCTTGCGGTACCCGCCCCGAAGAACCAGATAATCCATGATGTTGATCTCCGCGCTCCCACCAATGGAGGCATACTGGTCCGAAGCATCCGATGAAGTGAGTCCCATCCAGCCTAGGTCCATGTTCAGGGCAAAATAACCAAAGGAAGGATTCCGGTAGATATAACTCACTCCGGCTCGCGCTTCCGAAGGGAGAGGGAAACGCGTCTGGACGAACGCGCTGCTGATGCCGGAACTCAGACCCGGACCCAGGTTCCGGATCACGAACGAAAAGGCATAGGTGGGATCCACCGCATAGAGGAGTCCCATGTCAAAGGCATATCCCGTGGCGCGATCCTCATCAATGTTGTCCAGAATCCATTTTCCGGTCAGGCCTCCGTAGATACCTTTGTAGAGCACACGCCCCGTAGAAAGAGCCAGCACCGTTGCCCGGGCGTCATACATGCCCAGGAACTCTCCGTCCTGGTTACGCCGCTCAAAGCCACCCGCAGCCAGCTGCATCACCGAAAATCCGAAGCTGATGGCAGAAAGTCGCGGTTTTTCCCCTTCTGGGACTTTGGCATAGGGACGGAAGGCGACACCGGCCACAGAATACTGGATGCCGTCCAGCCACTCCATATAGTTGGCTTCAAACTGGAACCGGTGAATCCGGCCCAGGGCAGCGGGGTTGGTGAGGGCATCCAGGGCAGAGTTGCCCAGGGCAATCCCCACCTCCCCCATCCCGGCCAGGCGAACCGAGGGTTCCAGTTTCAGATACGCTGCGGAAGGGAAGGCCCCCGCCGGAGCGACAAGGGCCACCATCACCGAAACCACAAATACATGAAGAAGCTTTTTCATGGCCAACCCCCTTATTTCACCACGGCAACCCGTTTCACAACCTGTTCATCCCCGGCTTTCACCCGGAAGACATACACCCCCCGGGGAACCCGTGCGACATCCCAGCGAACCTGGTTCAGACCCGGCTGGACGTTCTTGAGAATCCACTGGGCCACGGGGTCGCCGGCGATGTCATACACTTCCACGGTCACCTGATCGGGAATGGGTTTCCCCGCATCGGGATTCAGGAAGAAGGCGAAGGTGGCATACCGGACATTCCGGATGGGGCTGGGGGCTGCAAACACGTTGGCTTTCGGTAAAAGCGCCAGAGAATCAGCGGCCACATACCGCTCCACAAAGAGGAGCACAGCGGTGTCCTGGAGGGAACCGGAGAGTTTCACCGTCACCTGGTTGGTTGACGCGTGGGGCTCCGCCTCGCCAACGATCTCCCCGGAGAGATCCACCGCCCGGAGCATGTCCTCGTTCATTCCCTGGACGTCGGCGTCGCTGTATTTCAGGGTGAGCCGGGCCGGACGGTTCAGTGTCGCCGGGCCGATGATTTCGATAAAATGACCGGTGAAGGGATCGTCCCCCCCGGGCTGCGGACGGTTATAGGGCATGGACAGCCCGATCCGGGCGTCCCCGTTCAGGGCCCCGGCCGGAACCTCCATCCGGAAGGTGTTATCCTCATACACCTCACCGTTCCCCACCCACGCGATCACCTTCACATAGTGGGGTGCATCGGGTGAGCCGTCCCGCACCACCGTCCCTTCTTCGTTCACCACCTCGACGTAATAGTCAATCCCCTGGAGACCCACTTCATCTTTCGGGATGGTGGCCGTCATGGGGTTGGAGGATGTGAAGGGCAGCACCCGGTAATTGTCTTCATAGTGGCCCTTGTAATAGAGATAGGCCTCCACATTCCGGCTTCCCCCCGTGGTGATGGTCAGGGTGAGATCCTGACCCACCACGGCGGTTTCCACAGGCTGATGCACCAGAACGGGCTGAATCACATCGATGGCAAACCAGGCCCCTGCGGTGATGGTCGTGCCCACATTGCCCGCGGCATCCAGGCCACGGAAAAGGAACCGGGCCCGTGCATCTCCGGTGGAGCCATCCACCCGAAGAGACGCTGTGAACTCGGTGTCGGAGACCTGCTGGACCGCGAGGAGCACCGTGTCAAACCCTTCCGGCACGAAGGCCAGATACGGGGCGGAAGACAGGGGCTCAGAGGTGATGACCCGAACGGTGTAATCCGTGTTGGGCACCACAATGTCCACCACGTTGCCGACAGTGTCCTCGATGGCCAGCCGGGCGGTGGGTGGGGTGTTGTCCACGGTGAAGCTCACGGTCTGGGAATCGACCAGCCCTGCGGCGTCCACGATGGTGGCCGTCACCGTACCGGCGCCATCGGCATAAGCCCGGGTGTCCACCGGAAACGCATAGGTGCCGCTTGCCGCGTTGAAGGAAGCCTCCACCGTGCCCAGGCCGGCCAGGACCCCTCCGAAGGTGAAGCGGACGGACCGAACCTGGATGTTGTCCGATCCGGTGGCCTGGAAGGTAAACACCCCCTTCACAAACGAACCGGGATCCGGAGAAGCCACCGAAACCGCGGGAGGCGTGTTGTCAAACACAAGATCCACCGACGTTTCGCTGGTTGCCCCCGTGGTGGAGACCGCCCGTACCGTCATGGTGTGATTCCCTTCCTGGAATCCTGCCGTGGAAAGTGTTGCTGTGAACGTGTCGCCTGCCACCGGGGTCATGGGGAAGAAGCTTCCGCCGTCCAGGGCATAGGAGACGTGATCGATCCCCGCGTCGTCATAGGCCCGGACGAACAGGTTCACATCCCCCGTGACCACCGAACCCGCAATGGGCGCGAGCACCTGCACGGCTGGTGCTGCGTTATCCACGGAGAAATCGACGATGGCGGTGGAGGTGGAGAGGCCCGCTGCATCATAGGCCACCGCCTGGACGCTGGCCGCACCGTCGGCAAAGGCGGCGAGGTCCACGGGGAATTCGTAATATCCGGTGGACGGATTGAAGGTGGCCCGCTGGGTACCCAGAGAAGCCAGCACACCGCCGAAAACCAGATTCACGCTGTCCAGCGCGATGTTGTCCGAGGCCTGGACCTGGAACACCACATTCCCGGACAGAAGGGCACCGGAGGTGGGCGTGACCACCGCCACGGTGGGGGCCGTGTTGTCGAAGTTCACGTTCAGCGTGGTGGTGGTCACACGGCCTGCACTGTCGGTGACGGTGAGATCGAGGGTATGGGCCCCATCGCTGTAGGCTGCGGTGGGGACCAGAATCTCATAGGTGCTTCCTGACGTGTTGGTCAGGGCGAGGGGCGCCCCACCGTCCACCCGGAGGTCCACCGAGGCGATGCCGTTGGCGTCGGTGGCATCCACGCGTACGGTCAGATCCCCTGAATAGGTCCCGCCCTCCTGCGGGGCCAGCACCTGGAGGGTGGGATCCGTGTTGTCCACCCAGAAATTCACGGTGGCGGAGGCGGAGGAGAGGCCAGCCTTATTAAACACGGTGGCCTGCACCGTGGCCGGCCCGTCCTGGAAGAGGGCGGTGTTCACCGTGTAGGTGTAGGTTCCGGTGGAAGCATCATACAGTGCCGTCACTGTGCCAAGGGAAGCAAGGCTGCCCCCAAAGGTGAGGGTCACGTGATCCACCGCCAGATTGTCCTGAGCCTGGATGGAGAAGGTGGCCGAGCCGCTCACATAATCCCCGTCCGCGGGGGTCAGAACGCTGGCCGTGGGCGGGGTCTGATCAAACACCACCGTAATGCTCTGGGTGGTCACGTTTCCGGCCGAGTCTTCGGCTGCAAAGGTGATGGTGTGGGGTCCATCGGTGTAAGTTGCGGTGTTGATGGACGCCTCGTATTTCCCTGTCCCCGCGTTGTAGGTCATGGCCACCGGTGCATCTCCGTCCACCGAAAGGGTCACGGATTTCAGGGCAATGGCGTCAAACGCATTGGTGGAGAACACCACCGTTCCTGTCACAGTGGCTCCGTCCAGAGGGAAGAAGGGGCCCACCGTGGGCGGGGTGTTATCCACCGTGATGTGCACACTGTCTGTATCGGTGAGATTTTCGTTGTCTGCCACAACCGCCCAGAGTGTATAGGGACCGTCTGGAAGCGCCCGGGTATCGTAGGTGTTCACGTATTCCCAATCCAGCGTTCCGTTCGGATCGAGCGGGTTCTGCAACCAGTTCTGCACCGTCCAGATTCCTCCGTTGCTATCCTCCACATAGACATAAAGCTGCTGTGTTCCGGTTGTCCGGATGCGGATGGGAAACGTTCCTCGAATGAATCCCCCACCTGTGGGCGAAACAATCTGGACCGTAGGGACAAAGGCAACGGTCAAACGCCAGCTCCACCATATATCAAAGTTCCCTCCAACGTTTGTCACTGTCGTGATCCAGTCCCCGCTGAAGAGCTGTCCCTCCCACAGGTTGGACGGGCCAGGGTTGTCCACGTTTTCGTCATAGGTGTACTGGAAACTCTGCCCGTTGTGTGAAACCGTCACCTCAAATTGAGCTCCGCCCGAGGTGCTCATTTCATGGACGATGGACGCCGGCGTAATGGATACATCCTGGATCAGGAGGGATCGGTTCACAACCGTATAGGTGTCCGTCGCCGTCTGGTTGGGAGACAGAAAAGCAGCTACGTCAATCCAGTCTGTCTGGTAGATCCCCCCTTCGAGCGGCCCCGAAAGGAGCCATCCCATCAACACCAGACCACCTCTACGGACCAGCCTCTTCATGCATGCACCTCCTGTTTGACCGACCGTTAAATATTATATATTGCACTTTTTGTACTATCAAACAAGCCTAATTCAACAAACCGGAATTTGATCCTGCGTCTGAACAATCTATGGGTAAAACAAAAGGGCGGGGGCAAGCGCCCCCGCCCTGAAAGGTCTTCACACCGCTCGGTCACCGCACCAGGATTTTCTCCCGGTAGGTCCGGGACCCTGCCTCCACCCTCAGGAAATACACCCCCGACGGCGCGCCCGCAAGAACGAGCCGCAGCGGATGCACACCCGCACCCAGCACACCGTAATCCTCCCTCACCACCACACGTCCCAGCGCATTCATCACCTTCACACGCACCGGCACCGCACGCCCAAGCACCAGACGCACCTGCGCCACATCATCCACCACCTTCCGCGCAAGATACACACCCTCACGCTCCACCGTCATCCCCGCAACACCTCCCTTCACCGCACCCGGGCTGAACCGAATCGTCAACCCCTGCTCCGGATGCCCACTGTACGAACCGTTATACGTCACCTGCAATCCCGTTCCGCTTCCCCCCTGAATCCCCACCGTCGCACTCGTCACCGTCCCGCTCATCCGTCCATACGAAAAATGCACCGTCCCGTTCGCATCCAGAATCACTTCAAACGTGTAACTCGCCACATCGTCCCGGTACCGGTGCAGATTCTCAAACAGAAACACCACACGGCTCGAACTCACCGCCTTCGCATACACCCGGCTCCCTCTCGAATTGTACGCCGTCAGATCATCCCAGAACGGCGCAAGAAAATAGCTGTACGACCCGTTCGGAATCGGACCGTTGCTGTACGGATCCGCCGCCGTCGTGAAAAACATCACCCCGTTCGACGACACGTACACCCGGTTGAAACTCTGACCGTAAAAGTTCACGCTGAAGGGCAGACTCACCCACTTGCCCACATCGTCCCCGTTGATCCCCAGATCCGTCCACGTGTTGTCCCGGTTGTACCACAGATAGCCCGGACCTCCCGGAATGTGCGAGTCGATCCACGTGTAGCCCCCCGCATCCGGACCACCCTGGTGCCCCGACGAACTCTTCGGCGCCTTGAAGTAAATCGTGCTTCCCGCATCCGGATGCCCACCGTTCGATCCATTGTACGTCACCTGCAGCGCAATCGATCCGTCCTGAATCCCCACCGTCGAACTCGTCACCGTCCCCGAAAGCGTCTTGTACGAAATGTACACGTCCCCGTTCTTCACCAGAATCACCTGGAAGGTGTAGCTCACCGTCGAATCCCCGTACCGACGGGCATTCCGCCACTCAATCACAAACTTGTCCGATCCCACCGAGCCATAGTACACATAGCTCCCCTGACTGTTGTGCACCGTCAGATCATCCCAGAAAGCCGCAATCATCCGCCCCGCCGAGCTCATGGGAAGCTTCGAATTGCTGTACGGGTTCACCGACGCCGGATTCCCAAACTGCAGCACGCCGTTCGACCCCACGATCACCTGGGTGAAGGTCTGCCCATAAAAAGGAAAGGCAAAGGGCAGGTTCAGGGTCACCTCGGCATCATCCCCGTTCAGCGACGACCGGGTGCTCACCGTGTACCAGGTGAACTGCGGCCCACCTGACGTGTGGGAATCAATCCAGGTGTACCCAAACTTGTCCGGACCACCCTTGTGGTTGCCCTGATTCGGCGGGGGAGGCGGCGGAGGCGGGTTGTTTCCGCCTCCCTGAGCAGCCTGAACGGCCGCATAGGCATCCACCCGACCATACCCAAACTGACGGTCCCAGCCGGACGGGCCGAGGTCCACCGCCGTGTTCCGGAGGATATCCCGGGCCTGCTGGTTGGTGAGGCTGGGGTTGACGGAGAAGATCAGGCCGGCCACACCCGCCACATGGGGTGAAGCCATGGACGTTCCGGACATGTTCTGATATCCATTGGGATAAACCGTGGACAGGATATTGCTTCCGGGTGCCACCACTTCCTGGGCCGAACCGTAGTTGGAATAGGAGGCCAGGGACGTGGAGGACGCCAGGGCACCCACGGCCACCACCGAAGAGTAGGCGGCCGGATAGGACACGCTGGAACGGCCGTCGTTTCCGGAAGCCGCGATCAGGAGAACCCCGTTGTTGTACGCATAATCACAGGCACTCTGGAGGGTAGAGTTGCTGTAGGGGCCTCCCAGACTCATGTTGGCGGCCTTCACACCATACTGCACCGTCGCCCGGATGGCATCGGCAATGTCCGTGTAAGAACCCGAACCGGACTCACTCAGGGCACGGAAGGACAGAAGGGTCACCCGGGCCATGCCGGCAATCCCCGTCCCGTTGTTGATTTCCGCTGCGATGGTTCCCGCCACGTGGGTACCGTGGTCCTCGTTGGAGGCATCCGGATAGGGGTCGGAGTCCCTGTCCACAAAGTCATAACCCTTGGTGGAACCAAAGCTGGGCGCGAGGTCCGGATGATCATACTGAACGCCCTGATCAATGACCGCCACCTTCACACCGCGGGAGCCCAGCGTGATGTCCCAGGCCTGAGGGGCGTTGATGGCCTGGGGTCCCCACTGCTGACTCCAGTACGAATCGTTGGGCGTGAGAAAAACGGTGGCCCACATGTCGGGCTCGGCGTATTCCACCCGGGGATCCTTCATCACCCGTTCCAGATAGGCCAGGGCGGTTTCCTTGTCCGCCTTGGGCAGACGAACCACCACCCAGTTCCCCCCCGTGCGGGAATATTTCACCACTTCCACCGCCCCCGCTGCAAGGAGGAAGCTTTCCACCTGCGCCTTGGACTGGGCCACGGGATAGTCATCCCGGAATTTCACAACGATATGATCCGGGATGGCGTGGGCCCAGAAGTCTGGATCTGCCGCGTGCTGATAAACGGGCAGATCCTGCGCCTTCTTCAGGACGACCGGATCGGAGATGTTCCATCCCGCCGCGGCGAGCAGGATGGCGAGATAGACAGACCCTACCATGGACAACCTCCTGATTTGAAAGGGCCCGAAAAAAACGATAGGCCACGCTTCATCATTTTTTAATATAGTCATTTCCCCCCTGTTTGTCAACCCCCCTCCTCCGGCGGGAGGGTCCGGCAGAGCCCCTGAAAGACCGATGGATCGGGCAATTTCTTGACATTTTCCCGCCCAGCGTGTATCCTTCAGCATCCCCCAACAACAAGGAGTGGAATCATGCATCGGGTCAAACTTTTCATTCCGGGTCCCACCGAGGTGCGGGAGGAGGTGCTGGAAGCCCTGCACCATCCCATGATCGGGCACCGTTCTCCGGCTTTTTCCGATCTCATGGATCGGGTGCTCACCAAGCTCCACCGTGTCCTCATGACCGATCATCGTATCCAGATCCACACATCATCCGGATCAGGACTCATGGAAGCGGCCATCCGGAACTTTGTGGAGAAGGACGTCCTCGTGACCACCATCGGCGCCTTCGGCGAGCGCTGGGCCCGCATCGCCCGGTCCAATGGGAAAAACACCGACGTTCTCTCGGTGGAGTGGGGGAAGGCCATCTCGCCGGAGATGCTCCAGGATGCGGTGAAGAAAAAACACTATGAGGCGGTGTGCATCACCCACAACGAAACGTCCACCGGGGTGATGAACCCCCTGAAAGAACTGGCGGACGCCGTGAAGGACGTGTCTCCAGACACGCTCATCCTGGTGGATGCGGTGAGCTCCATGTTCGGTGCCCCCCTCTATTTCGGGGACTGGCAGCTGGATTTTGTCCTGACAGGGTCCCAGAAAGCCCTGGCCCTCCCTCCGGGTCTTGCCATTGGCGTGATCAGCGAGAACGCCTTTGAAAAAGCCCAGACGGTGAAGGACCGGGGCTATTATTTTGACCTGGTGGAGATGCAGAAATACATCGACGAACGTCGCCAGACGCCCACCACGCCGGCCGTTTCCCTCTTCTATGCCCTGGACGTCCAGCTGGACCGGATTCTGGAAGAGGGGATGGAAGCCCGATGGGAACGCCACCGTCAGATGGCCGAGATCACCCGGGAATGGGCACGCAAATATTTTGATCTGTTTGCCGATCCTGAGCATCTTTCCTGGACGGTGACCACCGTGGCCAACACCAGGGGGATCTCCGTGGCCGAACTCAACCAAGAACTCGAGAAGCGGGGCTTCACCATTTCCAACGGGTATGGGAAACTGAAGGAAAAGACCTTCCGGATCGGGCACATGGGAGACCTCACGCCCGCTGAGGTCCAGGAACTCCTTCTGAACATCGAATCCATCCTGGGACTGGAGTGAGACCATGGCCCGTGTCCTGGTGTCCGATCCCGTTCATCCCGACGGGCTGGCCCGGCTCCGGGAGCAGGGTCACGAGGTGGTTCAGGTTCTCTCCGGAGATGTGGACGATCTCGTCAAGGCCCTGGAGGATGCCGAGGCCTGGCTGGTCCGGAGCCGAACGAAAGTCACCGCGGATCTTCTTGCCCGTGCCCCCCGGCTCAAGATCATCGTGCGGGTGGGGGTGGGGCTCGACAACATCGATGTGGATGCCGCCTCGGAGCGGGGCATCCTGGTGACCAACACGCCCCGCGCCACCACCGTCTCTGTGGCGGAGTTCACCCTCGCTTTGATGTTCTCCCTCCTTCGAGAAATCCCTCAGGCCACCTGGAGTCTTCGGGAGGGGCGGTGGGAAAAGAAGCGCTTGATCGGCGCGGAACTTCAGGGAAAAACATTGGGGATTCTTGGCCTGGGACGCATCGGTCTGGAAGTTGCCCGGCGTGCACGGACGCTGGGAATGGACGTTCTGGGATACCGGCGGTCTCCCCTTTCCCCGGACGAAATCCGGATAGGCATTCGCCCGGCATCCCTGGATGAGCTTCTTTCCGGGAGCGACATCGTCTCCATCCATCTCCCCCTTACCCCCGAAACCCGGCATCTTCTTTCGCGGGAGCGTTTCCAGCAGATGAAACGGGGGACGTGGATCGTGAACACATCCCGGGGAGGGATCGTGGACGAACACGCGTTGCTCGAAGCCCTTGAAAACGGGACGGTGGAAGGAGCTGCCCTGGATGTGTTTGAAACCGAACCCCCGCCCCCCGACCATCCCCTTCTCCGTCACCCCCGGGTGATCGCCACCCCCCACATCGCGGCCCAGACCGAAGAGGCCCAGCGTCGGGCAGCCCTCGAAGCGGCCGAGAAGATTATCGCCACGCTCGGGGGGGACGATGCCCTCGGTTGAGCCCCTCTCAGGGGTCTGGATCGCACACCGTTCGGATTTCCCCTTTATCCGCCTGGAGGACTATTACGACACGTTGAGTCAGTCTCCCCCGGATGCCTGGGTGCGTGTGTTCCACTCGGGCTTTGAAGCAGAGGGATTCTCCCGGATCTCCGAGCCCGCGGTGATCCTCCACGAGCATGCTTTCCGGGTGGGGCGATCCCACCATTTCCGGGTGAGCCTGTGGCTCTCCTATCGGTTTGGAGAAGGCACCTTCCGTCACCAGAATCACGAGAAGACCTTCCCGGAGGGCGTGGCCACCTATGCCAGGCTCTATCAGGAGATGGGCTCAATTCCCGACGGGGTGTTCCTCCTGGCAGACATGGAATACGCCGAGGTGGAACAGCTTTATCACCAGGCCCGCAGCACCTCCCCCTTCCTGGACTTCCGGGACCGCTTTGGGGAGCGCCATCGCTTTTTCCTCCTCCCCGCACGCGTGTGGGACCGCTTTGCCCTCAAACCCACCCTGGTGGTGGCTGACGGTCACCACCGGATGGCGGCGAGTGAGCAGCTGTTTCAGGAGGGCTATGAGGTGCGCCGACCGGTGGCTCTGGTGAGTCTGCGGGATCCGGGCCTGGTGATTCTGCCCACCCATCGGCTCATGGAAGGGCCTCTGTCCACCGACCTGATGGAACGCCTTTCTCCCTGGTTTGAGGTCCGGGAACACCCCGAACCCGTTTTTGAAGCCAAGAAACGAGAACTCTGGTTCGTCACCCGGGAAACCGCCTGGCAGATCCGGGAAAAGCCGGGGCTCCCCCACCGCGAGCATATCCCGGGTCGCCCCGACACCTATGTCCGTCTGGAGACCGCCGTCCTCCACGAGGTGATCCTGCCCCTCCTCGAGGCGCAGACGGGCACCCCCTACCGGTGGGTGGCCCTTGGGAGAGACCCCCACTCCCTGTGGGAAAAGATGCAGGAAGGCCAGTTCCTTGTGGTGCTTCCTCCCACGCTGCCCCGGGAGGTGTATGAGATCGCCCGGGCGGGACTCACCATGCCTCCCAAATCCACCGACTTCTATCCGAAACTGGTGGCCGGAGTGATCTGGGCACCGCTCTCCCGGTGATTCTCACCGCACCGCCCGTTTCCGTTTCTTCTCAAGAAGAGCCTGGTCCAGCTTCGAAAGGGTGGGCGCCACATCATCGGGGGTTTGCAGGGGGCCGGACACCACGATCGTCGCCCCCACCTGAACCGGACCGCGAGAGGTGGTCACCGGGTTTGCAAAGGCTTCTTCGGCCCGCCTGCGGGGATCGGGGGCACCCGTCACGATGAGAAATTCGTCCCCACCATACCGGATGACGAGGTCTTTTCCCTTAAACCGGGAAACGAGACGCTCGGCCACCGCCCGGAGAACCTCGTCCCCCACCTCGTGCCCCAGGCGATCGTTGATGGCTTTGAATCCATCCAGATCAAGAAACAGGAGAAAAGGGCGTTCCCCTTCTTTCAACCGTTCCCGCAGAAGGGCGAAACCCCACCGCCGGTTCCAGACCCGGGTGAGGGGATCCCGTTCACGAAAAGCGATTTCGTGATGAAGAAGATATCCCAGAAACAGGGTCAACGCAAGCCCACCCGCATGAAGAAGAACCTCCCGCCAGGGTGTCCCTGATCCCACCGACAGCATCAACAGGATCCATCCGTACCCCACGAGGAGGACAGACCGGCGCCAGGACCAGAACGACAGATGGGTCCCATACAGGGAAACCACCTTGAGATACAGGAGAAAAAGAAAGGGACTTTCCAGCCCCCCTGTCAGGCGGAGCAGGGAAACGATCAGTGCACCGTCGACAAACAGGATGGCCCACCGGAGAAAACGCTGCGGAAGTGCAAAAAAGACGAGAACCATGCCCCAGAGAACGTTGCACCCTGCGAGAACAAGGGTTTTCCCAGGAAGGGGGTACCCCAGAAGGTGAAGGAGGGCCAGCCCCCCACCGCCCACCATCCACACAAATCCCGCCAGCTTCTGCCCCTCCCGGGAAAGGAACTGCATGGCTTCTTCAGAGGATATAGCGCTCCGCTTCTTCCGGTCCCGTGAGCATCTGAAGCCGTTTCTCCACGAATGCTGTGTCAATCCGGATCTCCAGGGTCCCCGGTTTGGGAAGGTCAAAGAGGAGATCCTCCATCATCCAGCCCATCACGGTGTGGAGACGCCGCGCACCGATGTTCTCATGGCGCTGATTGGCCTCATACGCATAGGCGGCGATTCGGCGAAGGGCATCCTCCGTGAAGGTGAGATCCACCCCCTCCACCCGGAACAGGGCCTGGTATTGCCGAACCAGGGAGTTGTGCGGTTCGGTGAGAATGCGAAAGAGATCCTCTTCAGACAGAGGCGACAGTTCCACCCGGAGGGGAAGACGCCCCTGAAGTTCCGGGATCAGGTCGGAAGGGCGACTCTGCTCAAAAGCCCCCGCGGCGATAAACAGGATGTGCTCGGTGTTCACAGGTCCGATGCGCGTCCGAACCGTGGTCCCCTCCACAATCGGGAGAAGATCCCGCTGCACCCCCTCCCGGGACACGTCGGCCCCCACCACCTCTCCCCGTCGGGTGATCTTGTCAATCTCATCCAGGAAGACGATGCCCGCATTTTCCGCAAGTTCCCGGGCTTCTTCCCGGAGGGTGTCAGGCCGGACGATCTGATCCAGCGCCTCTTCTTCCAGGAGTGCCCGGGCTTCCCGCACCGGCACTTTCCGGCGCTCCCGCATTGGAGGGAAGAGGCCACGCAGGTTTTCCATCAGGGTTTCCTGAAATTCTTCCATCCCCGGGGGAGCCATCATCTGGAAGGGCGGCTCACCGGTCACCTCCACCTCCACCAGCACGTCATCCAGGTCGCCTCGCCGGAGCTTGTCCAGGAGTTCCCCCTGGGTGAGGGACGCAAAGGAGGGGTCCCGGGAAAGGCCCGCGAGAAGGCGGCGTTCGACCTCGGAGCGAACGGTCTGGGCATGGCGCTCCTTCTGGACTTTGCGCACCAGGTGAAGGGCGGCATCCGCAAGATCCCGGATGATGCTTTCCACGTCCCGCCCCACATATCCCACTTCCGTGAACCGGGTGGCCTCCACCTTGACGAAGGGGGCCTGGACGATCTGGGCGACCCGTCGGGCGATCTCGGTCTTGCCCACCCCCGTGGGGCCGATCATCAGGATGTTGCTGGGATAGATTTCCCGTGCTTCCTCCGGAGGGAGCTGAAGGCGGCGCCAGCGGTTGCGAAGGGCCACCGCGACGGTTTTCTTCGCGGCGTCCTGACCGACGATATAACGATCCAGCGCCGCGACGATCTCGCGGGGCGGGGGAACGGAGAATCGCAGGGCCATCAGCGACGCTTTCCGGAGGCGAGGCTCCGCTTGATGAAACTCCGAACCAGGAGTTTGATCATGGCCTCCAGGGTTTTGAACACCCCCTTGCCCTGCACGGCCACCGCTTCAAAGGCGGGAAAACGATAGGGATTGAGACGCTTCTGAAGTTCATCCAGAGGCATGGCGTCCGGAATGTCCCGCTTGTTATACTGGATCACGATGGGAATCCGCACCAGACCATAGGCCTTCAGGGTTTCCACCAGCTCCTTGAAGGACTGGACGTTATCCCGCAGACGGGCCCGGGAAGAGTCCACCACAAAGATCACACCGTCTGCTCCCTTGAGCACCATTTTCCGGGTGGCTTTGTAAAAGTACTGGCCGGGAACCGTATAGAGATAGAAACGGGTTTTGAATCCCTTGATGATCTCGATCTCGATGGGGAGAAAGTCAAACACCAGCGTTCGTTCCCCTTCCGTGTCGATCGTCACGAGATCCCCCTTGGGACCGGGATAGCGGGCGTGGATCTGCTTGATGTTGGTGGTCTTTCCACTCACCGCAGGGCCGTAATACACGATCTTGAATCGGATTTCGCGCTTTCGGGCGTCAATGATCATGGTCAGGATTCCTCGCCGAAGAGATCTCCCTCATCCTCAGAAAGGGCAAAGTCCTCAATGAAGCGCATGAGCTCTTCTTCTTTCCATTCGCCGAAGAACTGCTGGAGGTCCACGTTGGCCGGAGCGAAGGCCTCGATCTCCTCAATCTGGCGGGCGGTGCGTTTGGCCTCCGAGAGAATCAGTCCCAGACGGACGTCATTGGAGGTCACCAGGAAAAGAAGGGTGTCTTCACCGGCTTCCAGAATGAGCACCATGCGGTCATCCCCGCGGATATAGACTTCCTTGAGCGTCCCCCCCTTGAGCTCGTTGAGCACGTTGCCCCCCAGGGCGGAAATGGCGGCGGAAAGGGCCGCAAGGGTTTCCTCTTCCACCCCGGGCCTGAGCACGGAGGCCGCGCAGATGCCCTGCGCCGTGATCACCGCGGCGGATTCCACAACCGGGTTGCGCTGGACAAACTCTTTCAAAATGTCTTCGTAGGTCATCTCCGCCATAGCGGTACCTCCCCGTTTCGCGTCCGACCTTTATTATACGCACATCGCATCCCCCTGTCAAGAATCGCCCGGGACGTTTGGAATTTTCACCCGCGGGACCGTATAATTCTCGGCGATGACAAACCTGAAAGCACTGGATTTGCCGGAACTCGTGGAATTCTTCCGGGCACGGGGTGAACCCGCGTGGCGGGCCCACCAGGTGTTTCGCTGGATCTGGCGGAAAGGGAGCACAGATCCTCTGGAGTGGACGGACCTCCCCCGAACGCTCCGGGAAAGCCTGGCCCAGGGCGTCCGGGTGTCCGTCCTGAAGGCCGAACACGCCGCTGCATCCCGGGATGGGACAGTCAAGTTCATGTTTGCTCTGGAGGATGGAAACCGGGTGGAAACCGTCTGGATTCCCGACGGAGATCGCCGAACGGTGTGCGTCTCCTCCCAGGTGGGATGCGCTCTGGGATGCACCTTCTGTGCGACGGGTCTCCTGGGCCTCACCCGCAACCTGAAAGCCCACGAAATCGTGGATCAGGTGCTCCAGGCAAGCCTCCTCATGAAGGAACGCGCCACGAACGTGGTGTTCATGGGCATGGGGGAACCTTTCCAGAACTGGCCGGAGGTCCGGAAAGCCCTGGTCATGCTCATGCGTCATATCGGGCTCAATCTGGGCGCCCGCCGGATCACGGTCTCCACCGTGGGGATTCCCCGGGTCATCCGGGAGTTCGCCCGTTTCCCCCGTCAGGTTCGCCTCGCCCTCTCCCTCCACAGCGCCATCCAGGAAAAGCGGGAGCAGATCATTCCCCTGGCCCGCCGCTTCTCCCTGGATGAGATTCTGGATGCCCTGTGGGACTATTACGAGACCCAGCGGCGGTGGGTGACCTTTGAATACATCCACCTCCCCGGTTTCAACGATGGACCGGAGGACATCGAGGCCCTGGTTCGTGCCGGTCGGAAGGTCCCCAGCAAGGTGAACGTCATCCCCTTCAACCCCTACCCGGGGCTTCCCTTCCGCGCTCCGGATCTCGAAGAGACAGAAGCCTTTGTGGCCCGACTCCGCCGGAAGTTTCCCCATCCGGTCACCTTTCGCCGTCCCCGGGGGCGGGACGTGTTCGGAGCCTGTGGCCAGCTGGCCCTCACCGTCCGGAAGCAGGAGGTTTCTTCGTGAACACCGTCATGACGGCCCTGGTGGTGGCGATTCTGTTTGTGCTGGGCTATGTTGTGTTCCTGTATAACCGTCTGGTGACCTGGCGCCAGCGGGTCCAGAACGCCTGGTCCCAGATTGACGTTCAGCTCAAGCGCCGGCGGGACCTCATTCCCAACCTCGTGGAAACCGTGAAGGGGTACATGAAACACGAGCGGGAACTCCTGGAAAAGATCGCCGAACTCCGGAGCCAGGCCCTTCAGGCCCGAACCATGCAGGAACTCGGGGAAACAGAAGGCCAGATTTCCGCCCTCATGGGCCAGCTGTTCGCGGTGGTGGAGAACTATCCGGAGCTCAAAGCGAGCCAGAACTTCCTCCAGCTCCAGGAAGAACTGGTCCACACCGAAAACAAAATCGCCTTCGCCCGGCAGTTCTACAACGATTCCGTGATGCGCTACAACACCCTTCTGGAGGTGTTCCCCTCCAATCTGATTGCTCGAACCTTCGGTTTTCAGAAGGCCGATTTCCTGCTCTTCCCCGAAGACCGGGGAACGGTGGACGTGAGGTTCTGAGATGGAAGACCTGTTCTCTTCTCGAACCCTCTGGATCGTGGGGGGTGGAGGGCTTCTGGGCCTCATCGTGTCTCTCTTCTGGTATACCGGGGGCCAGATCCAGGCCCTCCGCCAGAAGGCGGAAGAAGAACGGCAGCATCTCCGGGAACTCATGCACCGGACCATCGCCGTGGCACGAAAGCTCCTGAAGCTCATGGAACCCTATCGGGAACACTTCACGGAAGAGGAAACGCGCATCTTCCGGTCCATGGAGGAGAGTCTCCACAACCTTTCCCGGATGAAAGAAGACAGCGAGTTCCGGTTCGCGGAGGAGGCGTTTCTCCAGGTGGCCGTTGCGGTGGCGATGGAGGTGGCCTCCGCCCACAGGCACCGGTTCACGAAGCAGGACGAGCAGGAAACCCTGGCCCAGCTCCTCCAGGAATGGACCTATCTGGACGACGCCCTGGATGTGGCCGAACGGGCATACAACCGGGCGGCCCGGGCCCACAACACCTGGTGCACGCTTTTTCCCTTCAGCCTGGTGGCCTTCTGGACCGGCGCCCGGCCCCTGCCTCTGTTTGAGATGGAGGGGGACGTGGAAGGTTCCTTTCGCCTCGCCTATCGGAAGGCCCACCCGAGCTCTCCCGAGAATCGGGGTTGACCATGGCCCGGTTCCTGACGGTCAACCTGTATGAGATTCAGGACCGGAACCGATGGCGGACTTTCTTCCTTCTGTTTTTCTTTATGGTGCTTCTGGGGCTTCTCGGATGGACGGCCGACCAGTATGCGGGTTCGGGCGGCGCCCTCACGGTGTTCGCCCTCCTGTATGCGGGCATCCAGAGTCTGGTGAGTTATTTCTGGGGTGACCGAATGGTTTTGAAGATGGTTTCGGCCGTCCCTGCCAATCCCGGCATCCCCAAGGAACGGGAACTCCTCCACGTGGTGGAGGAGATGGCCATTGCCGCGGGACTCCCCATGCCGAAGGTCTATGTGATCCCGGATCCCTCGCCCAACGCCTTTGCCACCGGCCGGGACCCCGAACACGCCTCGGTGGCCGTCACCCAGGGGCTTCTGGATCTCATGAACCGGGAAGAACTGCAGGGGGTGATCGCCCACGAGATCTCCCACATCCGGCACCGGGACATTCTGGTGATGACCCTGGCGGCCACCCTTGCCGGCGCCATTGTGGTGCTTGCCGATCTCATGCGGCGCTGGATGTTCTATGCCCCTCCCCGTCGTTCCCGATCTTCCCGGAGGCAGGGAGGCGGCGGGGGAGGCCTGGTGATCCTGGCCCTGATTCTGGTGGTGCTCGCACCCCTCATCGCCCGGCTTCTGGCTCTGGCCGTCTCCCGGGCCCGGGAATACCTGGCAGACGCCGGCGCGGCCGAACTCACCCGCAACCCTCTGGGACTTGCCCGTGCCCTGGAAAAAATCGCCCTTTCCCCTCCCATGAAAATCTCCACCACGTCCACTGCGCACCTGTTTATCGCCGATCCCACTCACCGCGGGCTTTCCAGCCCCCATGGTTCTCTCTGGTCCAGCCTGTGGACCACCCATCCTCCCATCACGGAACGCATCGCCCTTCTCAAAGCCATGGCCGGCATGCAATCGGTGGGAGATCGCGAAACAGGAGGTTCATCATGATGTTTCTTGCCTTCCTGGTGGGTCAGATTTCCCTCTGGGGAAGCCAGACCTATCCCGGAGCCACAGGCGCATCGCCGTATTCCGATTTCACCGGAGACGGGGTGATCGATGTGGTCGCCACATACACCGATACGTCCACATATGCGCTGGATTCCCTCGTGCTCTATGACGCGCTCACCCTCAACCACCTGGGCACCTATCTGCCCGATCCGGGTTACTCCAGCGGGTATCTTTCACCTCTTCCCGGCGCGGGACGGGTGCTGTTTGTGGAATACGATTACACCTATCCCACCTATGGCCTCCGGTTCCGGGTGTATGAAAACTTTACCCAGCCCGTGTTCACCTCTCCCGACTTCACCGCCGACCGGTCGGTGATTCTGTGGGTGGGCGATTTCACCGGCGACGGGGCGGTGGACATCGTGGTGTCCCTGGTGAACTCCGCAACGGGCGCAGAGGTCCGGGTCTACACCACACCCTGGACGGGCGTGACGGAAAGGACACCGCAGGTGGGGGAATCCCGGAAGGATGTGGCGCTGCGTCGCGGAAGTCCCTTTCCCCTTTTGGGAGCAGGCCGGCTGGTGGTCCTGGATTCGGAAGGGCGAAAAGTTCTGGATCGGCATGGTTCGGGGGGGCAGGGACTGCTCCCCGTGAACCTTCCGCCGGGTGTGTATGTCTATACCCTTGAGCAGCAGGGAACCCTCAAAGGAGGCCGGCTTTGGGTGGCACCCTGATGTGGATGCTGGTGCTGGACCTCGGGTGGTCTGGCATGGTGGGCCTTCAGTCTTCTCTAGCCTTCTGGGATGATGAGGGACAGGTGGTGGAGCGCCGGATGGACATCCAGCGGGTGGCGGCCGGCATCTGGGGCTACGGCCTGGATGAAGGGTATGTGGACTGGGGGGTGTACCTCCAGGGGATGTGTTTCAAGATCGACACGACATCCACCTGTTCCGGAGAATGGGTGGCCCTCCAGTATTCCCGTGCCCTTCCCCTCGCCGATCAGATGATCCTGTTGCGATTTCTTCTCGGATGGGATCTCTTCCAGCAGCCCTACCAGATGCGGGCCCTTCAGCACACCAGTTCGTCCGTCAACCAGTCCTGGCTGGACCGGTTTCAGGATTACCGTCAGGGGGCCGCCTTTCTGGGGCTTTCTTCCCGCTGGCTCTTCACCACGGATCCGGCCCACCGGTTCTTTGCCGGGCTGGATGTCCTGTTCAACTTCCCGGAGGGCCAGATCGGCCGGGAAACCCGCCTCTACGGATTTCTAGAAGGCTCCATCGGGGAGCGCGTGGGGGCGGGGGTCCGGATGGGCATGGCCTATCAGGCCGCTGAAGACCTGGGGACCTGGCTTCTGGAAGACTCCCTGGGGAACCAGGACACCGTGGAGATCCTGCTTCCCTCGTCCCGGGTGTTCTATGCCGTCCCTTACGTCTTTGCCCGGACCGACTTCGGCGAAGTGCGTCTCTGGTTCGGCCTTCCCGGAAGGATTCCCTACACGGTGGAGGGACCGGGGTTTGCCGGGATGGGCATGCCGCGGCAGACCTGGGGCCTTTCGCTGGAGGTGATCAAAAGTCCGCTTTTTGCGGAATTCCGGAGGGGAAGGTGGAAGTGAATCGGGGCGGGCGGATTCGAACCGCCGACCTCCTGGTCCCGAACCAGGCGCGCTAACCAGGCTGCGCTACGCCCCGGATGCCCTCTCATGATAGGGGCAGGAGAGGGAACTTTCAACTTTCGGGCGGCGAAAACAGACCGATCAGGATACGCGCCTGGGCCCTGTTCTCCACAGACCTCAGGACGACGTAAAGCGACCCCGGTGGCAGAGACGTAACAACAGGCTGGGCCATCGGCGACAGGACCTCACCGTATCGGGGCGGCCCGGGATCCCCCTGAAGATACCGACGGTATCCCTCCTCATTCATCCACATGCCGTGGATACCCTGTCCCTCCACGAAGATGACAAAGTCCCGGACATCGCTGAACTCGGTATCGCGGATGTGGGAAAAAGGGGATGTCACCAGCGAGTCCATCCAGATCTCTCCCGTCGGAGCGGAAAGCAAAACCTCACGAAAATCGCCTTCCCGATAGCCCTCTGGATCTTCCCACACCCAGCTCACTGTGACCGGCTCTTCAGGATGAAACCGGGCGGCCTCCAGCCGTATCCACAGATCGAATGTCTCGCCCGCCCGAAACGGGCGTTCATAGACCACAATCCAGGTCGTGGTTCCCTGCGTAAAGGAGATTTCCTGAAGCACGCCCGCATGATCCCCATAGAGCCGGAGACGGATGAACCCGAAGGAGGGATAGAGCCATGCACCTCTCCAGTGCACCCAGCTCTCTGGGCCCATGGGCGGGCATCCCAGCAACACCAGTGCCACAAACACCCCTATCCCACGGCCCCAGCGCATGGAACTCCTCCTCGTTGTGTATTTATATCCTCTGGTCTGCGCGGGGAATTGTCAAGGACAAACCCTCTGAAGTTCACCCATGAGTTCGGACACCTGGGTAGATGGATTGGATGAACGTGTGGTGGACACGTTGAATCAAGGATCTCCATTCTTTGAGCGGCAATCGCCATTTCTTCTCAAGCAGGATAAAAGGTCCGGAAAAGCGTTTCCATCTTGCAGAGCCTGTACGACGGAGAAGTTCCTGACGCACCTCTCCTCCAAGAAGCAGCACAATGCCGTAGACCAGGAGCATAAATCCTACCAGCTTTTCCATCACCGCTTGTTTCTTGCTCATCACATCTCCCAACCCCAGCAGGCTTTTCATGTCCCAAAACGTCCTCAATCTCCATCCGCCTGCGGTACAACCGCAGCGCTTCTTCAGGCTCCAGTGTGGTCATCAGCCACAGGGGTTCCTTCTGGCCCCACTCCCACACCCCGATAACGTTGACCTCCACTTCCCCACGGTATCGCAGCCCCCGAAAGACCACTTTTTCTCCAACAGGACATGTGAGATGGACCTTTCGTCCCTCGGCGTCCAGAAAAACCGGAGGACGGGATCCCATTCTCAAGCGGATCACGAAATTCATCCCCGCTTCCCGCAGATGGCGCAGGAGAGTCGTATAGCTGAATTCCCGGTCCATCACAAGGGGACGATTTCCAGAGAACCTTCCAGGAAAGAAGCGTCTGGATGTGGACGGCATTTCGTGAGCTTCCCGTATCTTTGAAGGTTCTTGAAGAGAAGGTGGTCATGGCAAAGGGGATGGCGCGTCCTCGCAGAGGGGCGGCGAGAACGAGGAGCCAGAAGCCGCGGGTTTTGCCATCTTTCAGGGTTCCGACGTATTCTGTCTTGCGGGCCTGGGGTCTTTCGATTTCGGTGACGTCAGCGATCACGAAGGGAGCGGTTTCGGGGAAAAGCCTCCAGAGGGTTTCATGGGGATTAAAATGTTCGAGGAAGCGCTGGATACGCTTATACGCGGCGCTTTCAGAAACGCCTTTCATCTTGCGAGCCATGGAAGAGATACGGAGTGACCGGGCGTCCAGGAGAGCATATCCGATTTCCGTTGCTCGTTCTGCAAAGCGAGGATCCGGAAAAAGAACTTGCATGAACGACTTCAGGGGTATAAACTTCCTCATGGGGATCCTCCTTTCTTTTCGTTGTTTCTTGTTCAGCAGGGAAAGTATACAGCTTTCCCCCGGAGGATCCCCACCTCCCTTTCGCCCCTGTCCGAACTCTTGTCCGGAGGCCAGGGGAAAACCCTTGTCACGACCACGGAAAAGGTATATACTTTAGGCGGAAGGAGGTAGAAATGCGGGCATCGGTTTTGAAACGACTGATGGAGATCAAAGATGAGCACCTGAGGGGGGTGCTGGTGGATGTGGTGGAGGAAATCGAACGGGAGCTGGCCACGAAAGAGATGCTGGAAGCCTTCATCCAGCGAACGGATGAGAACTTCAAACGGGTGTGGGATGCCATTCACGAGCTCGCCGAAGCGCAGAGGCGAACCGAACAGCGGGTCGAAGAGCTGGCCGAAGCGCAGAGGCGAACCGAACAGCGGGTCGAAGAGCTGGCCGAAGCGCAGAGGCGAACCGAACAGCGGGTCGAAGAGCTGGCCGAAGCGCAGAAGCGAACTGAACAGCGGGTGGAAGAGCTCGCGGCTGCCCAAAAACAAACGGAAGAGCGCCTTGACCGGCTGGAAAAAGCTGTGGAAGAGCTGGCGGAGGCGCAGAGGCGAACCGAACAGCGGGTCGAAGAGCTGGCCGAAGCGCAGAAGCGGACAGAAGAAGAGTTGCGGAGTCTGGCCCGGGAGGTTGGTGAACTCAAAACGGCGTTCTGGGGAGAGAAGGGCCGTATGGAGGGAGAGCGGTATGAGCGCCGGATCGTTCAGTCGGCCCGCCGGATCCTGGGTCGGGGCAGAGGCGGGAGCCCCTCCACCCTTGAGGTTCAGCGTATGCTGGACGATATGCTGGGGGATCTGGACGTGTCGGCACGGGCAAGCGATGAGGACCCTTATCTTGCGGATCTGATCTGGGTAAAGGATGGCGTGGTGCTGGTGGCGGAGATTTCCCTGGTGGTGGACCGGAAGGATGTGGAACGGGCATGGAAGCGAGCCGGAACCCTCCGGCAGGCAGGGGTGGAGGTCCGACCCGTGGTGATCGGGGAGCGATGGGCGGCGGAGGATACGAAAGATCTCGCACAGGATAAAGGCGTGGCGTGGTATGTGGAACAGGTGTTTTCGCCGGAGTTCATTGAACTTCGAAAAAGGGCGTGACCCGATCTGCTGTTCGTCCCAATACACGGCCCCCTCATCCTGCCTACACGTCACGTTATGAGCGCTCGGGAGGCGTTCACTCTGTTGGGTGAAAGCTCACAAGCCCCCGCGCAATTCCGCACAGGGCTTTGATCCGTTCTTCGTGGTCTTTGATGTCGTTTGCGATGTTTAAAGCCTGCTCCACTTCTCCCCGTCGGGCAAGTTCTGCACGGATCTCTCTAAGAAGTTCATCACGCCAGTACATGGAGATTTTTTCCGCAGCATCCAGTGCCCCTTTCGCATCGCCGATATCCAGAAACGCATTTCCTATTTCGAAATACTCCCATTGGCGATCCTTTTCAAACAAAACAAACTCAGCGTCTTCCAGCGCTTTGTAGAGCAACGCTCTGCCTTTCTCCTGTTCTCCCAGCTTAAAGAACAAAGGTCCGATTTTGCGGAAAATCAACGTCCGACTTTCCACATCGTCACTACCCTCTCCAATTTTCAGCGCATCTTCCAGTATTTCTCTTGCCCGGTCTGTGTCCCCTGCTTCCATGAAAACTTCTGCAACTTTCATCATGCCAAAGGCGATGTCCTCCGGTGGATCGAACTCTATTCTCCGAATTCCTCTCAAAGCTCCTTGCAGAAAGGATTGACCAAGGGTCCTTTCTCCCACCACAAAGGATGCCCGGGCGATTTCCAGATAAGCCTCCAGCCGAGCATCTTGATACCGAATTCGGCGTGCCACCTTCCATGCCCGCTCCAGGATCCTGATGGCCCTTCTCTTTCTTTCCTGTTCCATGAGGTCATTCCTCCTGTTTTTCTCAACCTCTCAGGACTCTTTTGACTCCCTTACCCTGGTGACAGGTTTGCCAATAACCTGTCCACCCATCCGGGCAAAATGGATGCAGCCTGGCCGTGATGCACCTCCTCCGCAAAGCCGTCAAAAGGGGTGGGGTCCAGGTTGATCACCACCACCCGGGCACCCCGGCGGTGTGCCTCGTGGGGAAGGGCGGCCGCCGGATAGACCTGGCCGGAGGTCCCCACCACCAGGAACACGTCGCCTGGTCTAAGGTTTGCCACAAAGGAAAAGGCCCGTTCCAGGGCGTGTGCAGGAAGGGCCTCCCCAAACCAGACCACATCGGGACGAAGGAGACCCCCGCACCGGGGGCACCGCGGCGGAAGGGCCTCTTCATCATACACGTCTTCCGAGGTCCGGGTGAACCCGCAATTCACGCACCGTTCCCGGAAGATGTTGCCGTGGAGTTCCACGATGCGGGTGTTGCCCGCCCGCCGATGGAGGTTGTCCACGTTCTGGGTGATGAGGAGGAAGCGATCTGCGAGGGCCTGTTCCAGGCGGACCAGGGCTTCGTGGGCGGGGTTGGGTCGGGCCTTCAGGATGATCCGCCGTCGCCAGACATACCAGGACCACACGAGCACCGGGTCCCGGGCAAAGGCCTCCGGCGTGGCCAGCTCCTCCGGGCGATACTGCTTCCACAGCCCATCCTTCCCGCGGAAGGTGGGGATCCCGCTTTCGGCGGAAATGCCGGCTCCCGTGAGAACGGCGACATTCATGGTGATACCCTTCCTGTATCCTGCCACGGAGGATTAAAATGAATCGTGCCACCATCAGCGATTTGACTCCATTTCGCAGAGTTCAAATCAAGTTCTGCAATTCGTTGCCCAGAACGCAGGGAAACGGTGATCCATGGGTCCTTGGGAAAAACCCTTTCAGCCTGGAAAAACCCTTGCAGAAAGGTATCAGCATACCAGATTCCATCTCGACGAAACACGATGGCGAGAATTTCTGTTACCCCCTGTCGGCGGAGTTCTTCAGGATAAGGCTCTTCGGGTTTTTCTGGTTCGATAAACGTGAAAACAACGGAGGAGTCTCCATAGGTAACCCAGTATCGTCCCCTTCCTTCGATGAAAATCCGATACCCCGACGCGGAATAAAGGGAGAATGGGTCAAATTTGAACATCCCGAGATCCCATACACGTACCCAGAAGCGACCGAGAGAATCAATAAAGCCACCGGTGAACGTATCGCGAATACACCACGTTAAAACCCCTCTGGAGGTGAAATAGCATGCGACCTTAGGGGAAGGTGCCTCGACAGAAGGATGTTCCAGACAGTACTGCAGATACAGGACGTTTGTGCTGAATTCTTTGATATAGGGGAGAGAGGGATAGGGATTACAATCTTCTGATGGCTCGCCTCCCAGTTTCCGAAACGTATACTGATGGAGAGTTTTTCCGTTCTGGATGAACGCAATGCCATCGGGGAGAGGATGAACTTCCACCCCGTTTTTGAGGACAAAAACTCTGGACTTCGGCAGTGTTCCCGCCGTCGGCGGTTCGGCGACCATCATCCATACCCAGAGCGCAAGAATCACCTCAAACCTCCTGGTTTTCCGTTAAGGATACAACAGCGATTTCGCGCTGTAAAGTTGGCCTGTGCTGTGACGGAGCGAGCCCTGTTGATCGGGATATGCCCGGCATCGTGGACAGCGTCCCGGAGATACTCCGGCAAGGGATGTTCTCCGGGCGTTCGGGATCAGGAGTCTCTCCACCCTGGACGATCTCACGGACCCCCCGGCATCTTGACATGCCGGTTTAGATTTTCTATAATTTATACGCTTAACGAATTCTGTATTCATCCTGCACGCCTTTTTTCCATCACGCGTGGCACCGTGGAAGAGGTGTGGGTGAGACCAAACGCTCAAACGACACCAAAAACAGGAGGTGGCTCATGAAGATCAAACCGCTGGCAGACCGGGTGGTGGTTCAGCGGATCGAGGAGGAAGAGGAGAAGAAGGGTGGCATCATCATCCCCGACACCGCGAAAGAGCGTCCCCAGAAAGGCAAAGTGATTGCCGTGGGTCCCGGCCGGCTCAACGACAAGGGCGAGCGGATGCCCATGGAAGTGAAGGAAGGTGACGTGGTGCTCTTTTCCAAATACGCCGGGACCGAGGTCAAGGTCGGGGATGACGAGTATCTGGTGATGCGTGAGGACGAAATCCTGGCCATTCTGGAAGAATAAAAGGAGGAGATGACGATGGCTGCCAAGGAAATCCTTTACAACGACGAAGCCCGTCGCGCGCTGCTTCGGGGTGTGGAGAAGCTTGCCAAGGCCGTCCGGGTGACCCTGGGACCCGCCGGACGGAACGTGGTGCTGGAGAAGAAGTTCGGGTCTCCCACCATCACCAAGGACGGTGTGACCGTCGCCAAAGAGATTGAACTTCCCGATCCCTTTGAGAACCTGGGCGCCCAGCTGGTGCGGGAAGTGGCGTCCAAGACCTCCGATGTGGCCGGTGACGGAACCACCACCGCGACTGTGCTGGCCGAGGCCATCTTCCGGGAAGGCCTGCGCTTCGTGGCTGCGGGTGCCAACGCCACCGAGGTGAAGCGGGGCATTGACAAGGCAACGGCCCGGGTGGTGGAAGAGCTCAAGAAGCTCTCCAAAGAGGTGAAAGAGTCCAAGGAAATCGAGCAGGTAGCCACCATCTCGGCCAACAACGACAACGAGATCGGGAAGAAGATCGCCGAGGCGATGGAGAAGGTGGGCAAGGACGGCGTGATCACCGTGGAAGAGGCGAAGGGTGTGGAGACCTATGTGGACGTGGTGGAGGGGATGCAGTTCGACCGCGGATACATTTCCCCCTATTTCATCACTGACCCCGAGAAGATGGAGGCCGTCCTGGAGGACGCCTTCATCCTGATCCATGACAAGAAGATCTCCGCGGTGAAGGATCTTCTTCCCATCCTCCAGCGTGTGGCCGAGGTGGGCAAGCCCCTCCTGATCATTGCCGAAGATGTGGAGGGGGAGGCGCTGGCCACCCTGGTGGTGAACAAGCTCCGGGGCGTGCTCCAGGTGTGCGCGGTGAAGGCACCCGGCTACGGTGAGCGTCGGAAAGAGATGCTCCGGGACATCGCCATCCTCACTGGCGGTCAGGTGATCAGCGAAGAGACCGGCATGAAGCTGGAGAACGCCCGTCTGGAGGATCTGGGGCGTGCCAAGCGGGTCGTGGTGACCAAAGAGCACACCACCATTGTGGAAGGTGCCGGGAAGAAAGAGGAGATCCAGGCCCGCATCGCCCAGATCCGGAAGCAGATCGAGGAGACCAAGTCGGACTATGACCGGGAGAAACTTCAGGAGCGCCTGGCCAAGCTCGCGGGCGGTGTGGCCGTGATCTATGTGGGTGCGGCCACCGAGACCGAAATGAAGGAGAAAAAGGCTCGAATCGAGGACGCCCTCCACGCCACCAAAGCCGCGGTGGAGGAGGGGATCGTCCCGGGTGGCGGAACCGCCTTCATCCGGTCCCTTCCCGCCCTGGATGAGCTGGAGAAGGAACTCGAGGGCGACCAGAAGATCGGCGTCCAGATTGTGAAGAAGGCCCTGGTGGAGCCCCTCCGGTGGATTGCGGAGAACGCGGGCTACAACGGCTATCTCGTGGTGGAAGAGGTGAAACGCCGCAGCGGCAACGAGGGCTTCAACGCCCTGACTGGCGAGTATGTGGACATGTTTGAGGCCGGCGTGATCGATCCCACCAAGGTGGAGCGGACGGCGCTCCAGAACGCGGTGTCCATTGCGGGGCTCCTCCTCACGACTGAGGCGCTGGTGACGGAGATCAAGGAGAAGAAGAAAGAAGCCCCGGCTCCCGGCGGCGGCGACTTCGACGAGTTCTGAGGCCGGGTGACCGGCGGGGGGCCCAGGCCCCCCGCCTATTTTTGTAAGGAGAGGAGGCAGACCATGCCCATCTACACCTACCGCTGTCGGAAATGCGGCCATACCTTTGAAGATCTCATCCTGAAGCCGAGCGATGTGCCCACCGCCTGCCCGGTGTGTGGAGGAGAGGTGGAACGGACCTTTTCCGGAAGCGTGGGGCTGGTGTTCAAGGGTTCCGGGTTCTACATCACCGATTATGCCCGGAAGTCTTCGGGAAGCAATGGGAAGGGAGACGCATCGCCGAAGTCCTCATCGGCGTCCTCGGAAACTTCTTCGCCCGCGGGGAAAAGCAGCAACTGATTCCGTAGGGTGAGCCATGCTCATTTTTGATCCGGTGTATTTCCTCTTCATTCTCCCCGGTCTGGCCCTGTCTCTCTGGGCCTCGTTCCGGGTGAAAACGGCCTTTCACCGGTGGTCCCGGGTGCCGGTGTCTTCGGGCATGACCGGTGCCCAGGCGGCGGCCTGGCTTCTCCGTCAGGCCGGCGTGGACGGGGTGCGGATTGAACGGGTGGGAGGCATGCTCACCGATCACTATGACCCGGTGCACCGGGTGCTCCGCCTTTCCCCCGATGTGTATGCGGGGCGTTCGGTGGCGGCGGTGGCGGTGGCCTGCCATGAGGCAGGACATGCCATTCAGCATGCCCGGGCCTATCTTCCCCTCCACCTTCGTTCCTGGCTGGTTCCTGCCACCCAGTTCGCCACCAACGCAGGGTATGGGGTGATGCTCCTGGGGTTTCTGTTCCACCTTATCCCCATGATCCTGTGGGGGGCCCTCCTCACCTTTGGCCTCACCCTGATCTTTCAGTTGGTGACGCTTCCGGTGGAGTTTGACGCGAGCGCCCGGGCGAAGAAACTTGCCCTGCGCCACGGTCTCGTTCAGTCCCCCGAAGAACAGAAAGGCATGGAAGAAATGCTCTCGGCTGCGGCCCTCACCTATGTGGCGGCCGCCGTATCCACCCTATCCACACTCCTCTATTATCTCCTCCGATTCGGAGGATACCAGAGCGAACGCTGAGGGTGTACGCCTCGGGGAGGAAGGTTGTCAGAGTTTTAACGGGAACACGTAAAACCAGGGCGTGGTGTACCACTCCAGACCTGGACTCCCCAGAGGGCAATGATAAAGGGATGCATGGATACGGGTCCATGACATGAATGTTTCCAGAGGCTGCCCCCACCAGTTCAACCACACCATTCGGTCAAAAATCATCCAGCTTTTGGGAAGAAGAACAGAAACCACGAGAAACGCAGTAACCAACGGATAAGGAATTGTTCGCACCGCATCTCGATTGCCCCAGATCAGGAAAAAGGACGGAAGAAACGTTATGAGATTGAAAACCCGTGGAGGATCACCTGTCAGCATGGTGATTCCGAGAGCGAAAGCTGTTACAACCCCTCCTTTCCAGAGCGGACGAAACCACGGCACCAGGAACCACGCCCACTGCAGGACACTCCACCACCATATCGGCGTGGACTTCGCAAGTCCCTTCATCCAGGGGCTGTAGATCCCTGCATGTTTGAACCGGAGGGCTGGATCGATTCCAAACACGCTGGAGAGAAGCCACATCAGCAAAATTTTTCCCATCATCAGCCCCGCCAGCACGGGGAAGATGCGTCGAACCTGCGCGGGATGCTTTGGGGATGCGAGGACCACCCCCGCCAGGGCCAGACCAGCCAATGCGGTTTCGAAATGTTGAAGTCCAAGAAGAATCCCGATCCCCATCCCTTCCATCCATTCCCTTCGAGATAGCGAACGATCACGTGTGAGATAAAACAGCGCCCACACGAAAAAAAGATAGGTGAGTGTCTCTTCTCGCATATAGGGAAAGAATGCCCCGGATGTCCAGGCGAAGGGAAAGAGAAGCATGATCGCGAAAGCCTTGGGCGCCAGGGTTTCGATCCGTGAACGAAGGAGCAACCATACACTACCCAGAAAAAGAAACCACAACAGGAAGTGGAAGGAAAACAAAAGAGGAGGGGATAAGACCAGACCTCCATAGATGGCCAGAAGGAAGCCGGGGAGAGATTCCACGACGGTCAAAGTGCCTCCGGGAAGGATCTCTCCCCACCGGTGCAGATGATGGGCAAGGATCGAAGGAACGGTTGAGGGAAAGCCCCTCATCGGGTTCCTGGCAAGCATGATCGCCTGAAGCGCAAGCACAGGGAGAATCAAAAGGACGTAGCTACGTCGCGAGGCGAGAAAGCTCCAGAACCCGCGCATACAGCGTCTCCGTCCAGGTCTGGAGGGTGGATTTTTCACGGTCCGGTGGGGGAGGAAGGGGCTCTCCATAGAACACCGTAAGGGGCGCTTTGCGGGTGAGCCAGGCGCAGGGACCGGCCTGAACGCCCCGGTGGATATAGACGGGCACCGTGGGGGCACCGGTGAGCGCGGCCAGAAGGGCTGTCCCCGTCTGAAAGGGGAGAAGCACCCTTTCGGTGAAGTTCCGTTCACCTTCCGGGAAGATCACCAGCGCGTGTCCCGCCTCCAGCACCTTTCGGGCGCGCTTGAGCGCGGCGGCGGGTTTCGCGGGATCGGCGGGCAAAGCCTGATAGGCGGTGATGAGCCACCTCAGAGGCGCACCCCACCGGGGATGATGAAAAAGCCCTTCAGACGCGAAGAAAAACGAAGCACGGGGGAGGGGGAAGGCGATCCAGATGGGGTCCCAGTTGCTGTAGTGGTTGGACGCCAGAATCACCGGCCCCTCCCGCGGAACGTGTTCCACACCAAACGCCCGAAAGGCGAATCCCCACCGGGCAAGGGGGGCCACCGCCACCCGGGTCAGCCACCAGTGAGGGGGTTCCCGCCCCGGATGAAAAGGGAGAACGTGTTTCCATAGGGGGGAGGGCCTCACCGTGCGAGCTCCTGAACGATCTCCCGGGCGATCCGGCGGGCTTCCTCATCCGCTTCCAGATAACCTTCCAGATCCGTGGGGTGCCGGACGGGCAGGCGGCCCAGGGTTTCCTCCACCACCCGGTAGATGTCCAGGAACCCGATCCTACGGTTCAGAAAGGCGTCCACCGCCACCTCATTGGCTGCGTTGAACACCGCGGGGGCGGTTCCTCCCTCTCGAAGCACCCCATAGGCCATCTGGATGGCAGGGAAGGTCTTGTGGTCCACGTCCTCAAACCGGAGGTCCAGAGGGAAGGAGAGCTCCCGGGAGGGGCAGGGGAGGCGGTCCGGATGGGTGAGGGCATACTGGATGGGGAGGCGCATATCCGGTGGTGAGAGCTGGGCGAACCAGGCTCCGTCCGAGAGGCGCACCATGCCATGGACCACCGACTGGGGATGGACCACCACGTGGATCCGTTCGGGAGGTAAGGAAAAGAGGCGGGCGGCTTCGATCACCTCCAGCGCTTTGTTCATCAGAGTGGCCGAATCCACCGTGATCTTGGCTCCCATGGACCAGGAAGGGTGCCGGAGGGCCTGTTCGGGGGTCACCTGCCGGAGCTCTTCCCGGGTTTTTCCCCGGAAAGGCCCCCCGGAGGCGGTGAGCCAGAGTTCCTCCACGTGCTCCCGGTGGGCAAGCCAGAGCTGGAACAGCGCCGAATGCTCCGAGTCGACGGGAATCAGTTCGCCGGGTGCGCGCTGGAGGGTCTCCATCACCACAGGTCCGAAGGAGACCAGAACCTCTTTGTTGGCGAGGGCCACCCGTTTTCCGGTCTTCAGGGCTTCAAGGGTGGGAAAGATCCCGATCACGCTGGTGGTGGCCACCACCACCACGTCCACCTCGGGATGGCGGGCCATCTCCACCAGAGCTTCTTTCCCCTTTCCGGTCCGGATTCCCGGGAGTTCTGGAATGTCCACCGTGGAATCGCTCCAGGCAAGCCAGGGTATGTCAAACTCCCGGGCAATGGCCAGGAGGGGTTCGATCCGCCGGTGGGCGCTGGCCGCCACCACCCGAAAGCGCTCCGGGTGGGCCCGCACCACATCCAGGGTCTGACGGCCAATGGAACCGGTGGCCCCGAGAAGGGCGATGCGGACGGGATGGGTCACCCCTCAGGAACCCTCCGCGTGGCCGGTTTTTTCGGACAGGAGTTTCTGGATCCAGCCTTCAAAGTATTCCCGGGGATGATATCCCACCGCCCGGGCCCGGATTTTTCCTGAAGGGTCCACGACGAAGGTGGTGGGAAGCCCCATGATCCCGCCGAATGCCTTGCCCTCCCTTCCGGATCGCCCCACTGCGATGGGATATTCAATGCCCATCTTCTCAATAAACGCCCGCACTTTCCCGGAGGGTTCGTCCAGGTTGATCCCGATCACCACCACGCCGCTGTCCCGATAGGTTTTGTACAGTTCGTTGAAAAAGGGCATTTCGGCCCGGCAGGGCGGGCACCAGGTCGCCCAGAAATCCACGATCAGCACCTTTCCTTTGAGTTCCGACAGGGCAAGGGTTTCTCCCTTGAGGGTCATGAGGGAGAGATCCGGGAGAGGTGCTCCCACCGGATTCGCCCCCACAAGACTCCAGATCAACAGCGCGTTCATCCCGCACCTCCTTTCTGCCAGGATGGTGTCCGTTTTTCAAGAAAGGCCCGGAATCCTTCCTGCGCCTCCGCGCCCCGGCGGATCCGGGCAAGAAGCTGTGCCGTATACAGGGGTAGCTCAGACGGAGCCAGGCTCTGGACGGTCCGGATCAGACGCTTGGCTTCCTTCACCGCCTCCGGCCCGTTTGCAAGAAGGGTGTCCACAAAAGCCTGGACTCTCTGATCCAGTTCCTCAAGACCGTCCGCCACCCCATGAACCAGTCCCAGTTCGCGAGCGGTTTCTCCGTCAAAGATTTCTCCTGTGAGGAAAAAGCGGCGGGCATGGGATACGGGCAGTTTCCGGAGGACATAGGGAGAGATGGTGGCCGGCACAAGGCCAATCCGGACTTCGGTGAAGCCCATCCGGGTGGATCGTTCGGCCACCACGATGTCGCTTGCCGCCACAAGCCCCATGGCGCCTCCCAGAGCGGCTCCGTGCACCCGCGCCACCACCGCCTGAGGAAGGGTGTCCAGCCGTTCCAGCACCTTCACAAGAAGCAGGGCGTCCTCCACCGCCTCCTCTTCGGGGAGTTCCCCTGCCCGTTTCATCCAGTTGAGATCCGCTCCGGCGCAGAACACTTTCCCCTCTCCCTGAAGCACCACCACCCGAAGGTGCGTGTTCTGGGCAAGGTTTTCCAGCGCGGTGAGAAGTTCCCGAAGGGTCTGGTCGGAAAGGGCGTTCCGGACCTCCGGCCGGTTGAGCACCAGCCGGGCCACCGCACCGTCCCGGTCCAGTCGAAGATGTTCAAACGTCATGGAGATCCTCCTTACATCCGGAACACCGGATAACGGATTTCGTCCTCGATGGGCGCGTTCAACGCAGCCGACAGAGCGAGGCCCACCACCTCCCGGGTCCGGGCCGGTTCGATGATGCCGTCGTCCCAGAGCCGGGCTGTGGCGTAATAGGCGTCGGATTCCACTGTGTATTTTTCAAGAAGGGGCTTCCGGATTTCGGCGGCTTCTTCCTCGGTGAGGGGTGGAAGTCCTTTTCGTGCCCGCTTCTGGTTTTCAATGATGACCATCACTTCCGCGGCCTGCTGGGGGCCCATCACGGCGATCCGGGCGTTGGGCCAGGTGAAGAGGAATCGGGGTCCATAGGCACGGCCAGCCATGGCGTAGTTCCCGGCACCGAAAGAATTCCCGATGATCACCGTGATTTTGGGCACCCGGGCGGTGGCCACCGCCTGAACCATCTTGGCTCCGTCTTTGGTAATTCCGCCGTGCTCATAGCGTTTGCCCACCATGAAGCCCGTGATGTTCTGGAGAAAAATGAGGGGAATGCCCCGCTGGTTGGCCAGCTCGATAAAGTGGGCGCCTTTCAGGGCGGCCTCGCTCATCAGCACGCCGTTGTTGGCCAGAATCCCCACCGGATAGCCCATCCACCGGGCGAACCCCGTGACCAGGGTGGTGCCGTAATTGGCTTTGAATTCGTGAAAACGGGATCCGTCCACCAGCCGGGCGATCACCTCCCGGACGTCATAGGGTCGGGACGGATCCTTCGGGATGATCCCGTAGATCTCGTCCGGATCGTACAAAGGGTCTTCCGGTGGGTGAAGGTCCAGGTCCACCCGCTTCACCCGGTTGAGGTGGGCCACAATGGATCGCGCAATCTCCAGGGCCTCTTCGTCGTTTTCGGCCATGTGATCCGTCACGCCCGAAAACCGCGAATGGACCTCTGCGCCGCCCAGTTCTTCAGCGGTCACCTCCTCCCCCGTGGCCGCTTTCACCAGGGGCGGACCACCCAGATAGATGGTTCCGGTTCCCTTCACGATCACGTTCTCGTCCGACATGGCGGGGACATAGGCCCCTCCCGCCGTGCACATCCCCATCACCACGGCGATCTGGGGGATCCCCAGGGCTGACATCCGGGCCTGATTGAAGAAGATCCGTCCAAAGTGCTCCTTGTCCGGGAACACCTCGGCCTGCATGGGGAGGAACACCCCTCCGGAATCCACGAGATAGATGATGGGGAGCCGGTTCTCCAGGGCGATCTCCTGGGCGCGAAGGTGCTTCTTGATGGTGATGGGGAAATAGGTGCCGCCCTTCACCGTCGCGTCGTTGGCCACGATCACCACCTCTTTCCCGGCGACCACCCCGATCCCGGTGATGATCCCCCCGGAGGGAACCTGATGGTCGTACATGCCCCAGGCGGCAAGGGGGGAAAGTTCGAGAAAGGGGGTGTCCGGATCCAGGAGTCGTTCGATCCGTTCCCGGGCCAGGAGTTTGCCCCGTTTGCGGTGGAGTTCGATGGCGTGGGGAGGGCCACCCTTTCGCACCTCGGCAAGGCGCCGGCGAAATTCCTCCAGCAGACCCTTATGATGGGCGTAGTTTTCCTGGAATTCCGGGCTGTTTGTCCGGACCTGGCTTGCAAGAACCCGCATGGTCTTAAAGATAGACGCTCCAGTGCGGCTTTTCAACAGGCGGCCGGAACGGCCATGCGGATATTTGAAGGTTCTTCCGGAAGTCCTTACACTATGGGTCCATTTTCCCTGTGGTGATGCGAGTGGGTGGGCGGTGGAGGAAAAGGCGGTGGGGTGTTCGTTGAACGACACGGAACGAACGCGATTCAAGGAGGCCTGAATGCTTGGGTTTCTGGTGGTCTTTCCCATTCTCGGTGTGCTCGTGCTCCCCTTTCTCTCCGGAAAAAGGGGAGCCCTCTGGGGGTTTGCCACCCTGTGGTCGGGGGTGACCTTCCTCGCCTCCCTCACCCTTCTCCAGGCGCCTCCGGATGCGCAGGCCTTCACCCTCCAGATCCCCTGGATTCCCCAGATCGGCGCGTCCATCCACCTTGCCACCGACGGCCTTTCCACCTTCCTGATCCTGCTCACCACCGGCCTGGTGTTCCTGGGCTTTCTCTCCTCCTGGACCTATATCCGGGACCAGATTCCCGCCTACATCGCGGCCATGCTGGTGCTGGAAGGCCTGATGATCGGCGTGTTTGCCGCCCAGGATCTCCTGCTCTTTTTCCTGTTCTGGGAACTCCAGCTCCTTCCCATGTTCGTGCTGATCGGGGTGTGGGGGCACGAACGGCGGCGGTATGCAGCCTTCAAGTTTCTCCTCTACACGATGGCGGGAAGCGTCTTCCTCCTGGCAGGCATCCTCTATCTGGGGTTCCGTTTCCACACCTTTGATCTTTCCACCCTCTTTTCTCACGCCCCCTCCCTGCCCCTCAAAACCCAGGCGTTGCTTTTCTGGGCCTTCATGATCGCCTTCGCCATCAAGGTTCCGGTCTGGCCCTTCCACACCTGGTTGCCCGACGCCCACGTGGAGGCGCCCACCGCTGGTTCGGTGATCCTTGCGGGGGTGCTGCTCAAGATGGGGACCTACGGGATGCTCCGGTTTGCCCTCCCCCTGTTCCCGGAGGCCGCCCGGGCCTATGCGGAGGTCTGGATGGCCCTGGGGGTGGTGGGCATCCTGTATGGGGCCTGGATGAGCTGGGTGCAGAAGGACATGAAGCGCCTCATTGCCTATTCCTCCGTGGCCCACATGGGGTTCATCGTGCTGGGGATTTTCTCCTTCACCCTCTATGGCCTTCAGGGCGGCATGCTCCAGATGATCAACCACGGCATCACGACGGGGGCGCTTTTCTTCGCGGTGGGTGTGCTCTATGAGCGGCGGCATTCCCGGCTGATGGAGGCCTATGGCGGTGTGGCGAAGGACATGCCCACCTTCGGGCTCCTCCTGGGGATTGCGGTGTTTGCGAGCATCGGCCTTCCGGGGCTCAACGGCTTTGTGGGGGAATTCCTCGCCCTGTTTGGAAGCTTTCAGGTGAAGCCGGTGCTCACGGTGTTTGCGGTGTTCGGGGTGGTGTTTGCCGCTGTGTATCTCCTCCACATGACCCGGCAGGTCCTTTTCCTCACCCCTCACACGCCCCGTGATCCCCTGCCCGATCTGCGTTTGAGAGAAATCCTGGTGTTCCTTCCCCTTGTCGTGATGATGATCTGGATCGGGGTGTATCCCCGTCCCTTCCTCCGCCTCACGGAGCCCTATGCCCAGCGTCTTGTCACCCTTCTTCAGGTTGAGGACCGAACTTCCGGCCATGAGATACCGGAAGGGCCGTCCCTTCATGAGGAGGTTCACCCATGAACCTGCTCGCACCGGAACTGTTTCTTGCCGGAGCGCTCCTCGTGAGTTTGCTTGGCGCCGCTTTCTCCCGCCGGGTTCCCCGGCTGATCAGCTATCTCGCCATCCTCGGAGCCCTGGTGCTGGTGGGCGGGAGTTTCTATGCCGCGTCGGACGGTGTGCTCTTTCATGCCCTAAGTGTGACCCCCTTTGTCCGGTTCTTTGATCTCCTGGTTCTGGTTTCGGGGTTGCTGTTTCTCCTCTTGATGCCTCCTTCGGCACCCCGGGAGGTGGACGTTCTCCTCCTGGCCACCCTGCTGGGGATGCTGTTTCTTTCCAAGAGTGTGGACCTGGTGGCCGCCTTTTTCAGCCTGGAACTCATCACCTTTGGTTTCTATTTCCTGGTGGGTTATCTCCGGTCGGATGCTCGGAGCACAGAGAGCGTGGTGAAATATTTTCTCCTGGGGGCCTTTTCGTCCGCCCTGATGGGGATGGGCATCGTCCTCCTCTTTTTCCTCACCCGCACCACCTTTCTCCCGGATATCCTTCGCCTCTTCAATCCCGAGCCCCTTGCGGTGGTCGCCGTGGTGCTCCTCGCGGCGGGGGTGTTTTTCAAAATCGCCGCCTTCCCTCTCCAGTTCTGGACCCCGGATGTGTATGCGGGCGCTCCCACCCCGGTGGTGGCGTTTCTGAACGCTGCGCCCAAGGCGGTGGGGTTTCTCCTTCTCGTGCGCGTGTTCCTGGCCACGGCGGACAGCACCTTCTGGAAGCAGGCCCTTCCCTGGATTGCGGTGATCACCATGTTCTGGGGGAACTGGGTGGCCCTGCGACAGACGGAACTCAAGCGGATGCTGGCCTATTCCACCATTGCCCACGTAGGATATCTCCTCCTGGCCCTTCTCGTCTCCCCGCCCGTGGCCGGTCTCCGGGCCATCGGCTTTTATGTGGCCACCTATGTGCTCATGAGCTTCGGGGCCTTTGGGAGCCTCCTTTTCATCGCGCCGCATCCCACCCTGGAAGATCTCCGGGGGCTTGCCCGGCGCCATCCCTATCTCGCGGTGGGGCTCTTTCTGTTTCTCGCTTCTCTTGCCGGCATTCCCGGGACGGCGGGGTTCTCGGCCAAAGCCATCCTCTTTTATGAAGTGTTCCGGTCCGGTCACATCCTCCTGGGGATCGTCGCCCTGGTGAACGGGGTGATCTCGGCCTATTACTACATGCGTCCGGTGGCCGAGATGGTCATGGAGGCGGAAGGGAAAGGCCATGCGTCCTTCGGGGTGCTCCCCGTGTCCGTGGTGCAGGTGATGGCCCTGGCGGTTCTGTATCTCGGACTCTATCCCTTCCCTCTCCTCTATCTCGTGGAGCGGGCCCTTGCCGGATAAGGATCTGAGGCTCTACAACACCCTGACCCGCCGGGTGGAGGCGGTTCCCGCCCCGAAGGTCCGGTTCTATATGTGCGGCATGACCGTTCAGGACTCCCCCCACATGGGCCACGTCCGGACCTTCCTGATGGCGGACATCCTGCGCCGGGTGCTGCGCTTTCTGGGCTATGAGGTCACGTATGCTCAGAACTTCACGGACATCGATGACAAGATCATCCAGCGGGCCCACCGGGAAGACACCGACTGGCGGCGAATCGCCGACCGGTTCATCGAGGAATACCTGGATGTTGCCCGAACCCTCAACTTTCTCCCCGCCGATGTCCACCCCCGGGCCGCCCTTCACGTCCAGGAGATCGTGGAGCTGACCCAGAGGCTTCTCTCCCTCGGGGTGGCGTATGCCACGCCGGATGGGGTGTTCTTCTCTGTGGAGAAATTTCCCACGTATGGCAAACTTTCCGGGAAAAAGCTGGACGATCTCATTGCGGGCGCACGGGTGGAACCTTCCCCCCACAAACGAAACCCCCTGGACTTTGCTCTCTGGAAAGCGCGGAAGGAGGGGGAACCCTACTGGCATGCACCTTTCGGAGAAGGCCGGCCAGGATGGCACATCGAATGCTCGGCCATGTCCACCCACTATCTTGGTCAGCCCTTTGAGATCCACGGAGGGGGAACGGATCTCATCTTCCCCCATCACGAAAACGAAATCGCCCAGTCTGAAGCGGCATGGGACCGGCCCTTTGCCCGGCTCTGGTTTCATGTGGCCATGCTGCAGCTTTCAGGGGAGAAAATGTCCAAGTCCACCGGGCTCTTTTTCCGGGCGAAGGAGGTACTTGCCCATCATCCCCCCGAGGCCGTTCGCCTCTATCTCCTGCAGCACCACTACCGCACCCCCATGGACTATACGGAAGAGGGGCTTCAGGCAGCCCGGAAGGCCTGGGACCGGGTGGTCCGGTTTGTGGAGGACCTTCCCGAATTTCCGGAGGGACCGGTGGATCACGCAGTCCTCGCGGCGTTTGAAGAAGCCCTCCGGGAGGATCTCAACACGCCCCAGGCGGTGGGGGTGATGTTCTCCACACTGGATCAGGCTCAGGTAGCCTTTCGAGAAGGGGATACAGATCGGGGCGCCACCCTGGCCCGGGCCCTCTTTGTGATGCTGGACGTGCTGGGTTTCCGGGTGGAGCGCCGGGAGCTTGCGGCATCCGCCCGGGCGCTGGTGGATCTCCTGGTGGAGGTCCGGGCCGAACTCCGGAAAGCCCGCGCCTTTGATCTGGCCGATCGGATCCGGGATCGGCTTGGAGAACTGGGGATTCTCCTGGAAGACACGCCGGAGGGGACCCGGTGGAGGATGCGTTTGTGAACGCATTCCCCGAGTTTCTTGATGCCGTGGAGCGTGGCGCGTTTCATCGCCTCCCCGAAGAGCTGGAACGAGCGACAGGTGTTCCTTCTCTCCTGATTCTGATGCACCCTCCCCATCATCCCACCCGCATGGTCTGGAGCTCCCCGGGGTTCTCTGGTCGTCCGCCGGAGGAGTATTCACCGGAGCAAATTCGGGAAGCCTTTCGAGAGGATGTTTTTCGTGTGTTCCCGGTGATCCACCGGGACATCCTCCTGGGTTGGTGGGTGGTGGAGGGCAAGCCCCCTGCGAAACTTCCGGCCCTGCTTCCTCCCCTGGCTGCCGCCTGGCGCCTTCACCTGGACGAAACGCTGGATCAGAAGATTCTTCGCCTCACCGAAAGCATGCGGGATCGGGTGTCCCGGATCCGGCGGGGCGTGCTTCCACCGGGGGATGTGTTCGGGGTGGAATGGCTTCGGGAGATGGAAGAACTCTTTCCGGGAGCCCACGTGTTCTTCCTCCGCCTCACCTCACCCGAGGTGTTGGAAGTTCGGACACCGGAGCGGGTCTGGACGGAGAACCTCGTTTCTCCGGTGCACCTCCCGGAAAGTCCCGTGATGGTGCATGCGGGAGACATGCACCCCGGCTTTCCCGCCCTCTTTCAGGAGGTGCTCCGGGCGAATGCTCCCCACAGCTGGATGCTTCTGCCCCTCCTTCAGGAACCCCACGCGGAAGCGCTGGTGATCGCCTTCTCTTCGCCGCCCCATCCCCTGACCCTCTCGGCCCTGAACGATCTCTACGTTTCCCTTTCCTGGGCAAGGATGGCCGTCCAGCAAATCGAACGCCTTTCCACCCACGAAGCCCAGCTGGATCGGTTTGTCCGGCTTGCCCGTTCCTTTCAGGATATCCAGCATGCCCGGTCCTTTGTGGTCCACCTGCTGGATCTTTTTCTGGACCTGTGTGCCACCCCCACGGCTGCGGCCCTGCTTCTCAGCCCGGATGGCCGGGAACTGGAAGTGGTGGAATCCCGGGGGGCATGGCAGGATCTCAAAGGGATGCGCTTTCATCGGCATCAGGGCCTTGCGGGGCACGCCCTCAACCGGGGGAAGATTGTGGTGTCCGAAAACTATGAGCAGGACCCCCGTCTGGGGTCGTCTCCGTATGTGAAGGGCCTCCGGTTTGGTGTGGGCATTCCTCTGGTGTTGCCCTCGGGCGAGCCGCTGGGCGTGATTGCGCTGGGTTCTGCCTATCCCATGGCATGTGTGGATGACCTCGACTTCCTGGAAACCCTCACCCACGTGGCCATGCACATGTACGACCGAATGAAAAAGGACCGGGAACTCCTGCACAGTTATCGGGACATGCTCAACCTTCTGATGCGAACCCTGGCCATTCGGGAGCACGGAACCCACGAGCACACTGCCCGGGTGACTGCTCTGGCCCTGGCCCTTGGAAAAAAGGTGGGCCTTTCGGACGAGGATCTCCTCACCCTCTACTGGGGTGCCATGCTCCACGACATCGGGAAGATTGGTATTCCCGATCACATCCTACAGAAGCCCGGTCCCCTCACCGAGGAGGAATGGGCGGTCATGCGACGGCACCCTGTGCTTGGAAAGGAGATCCTTCACGACCTCGAGTTTTTGCGGGAAGCCCTGGAGGTGGTGGTCCATCACCATGAACGGTTTGATGGCAAGGGGTATCCGGACGGTTTGAAGGGAGAAGAAATCCCCTATCTGGCCCGGATTTTTTCGGTCGTCGATGCTTTTGATGCCATGATTTCGGACCGCCCGTACCGGAAGGGCATGCCGGTGGAGGAAGCCCTACGGGAACTCGCCCGAAACCGCGGGAGTCAGTTCGACCCCAACATCGTGGATGCCTTCATCCAGCTCCTTCAGGAACGACCGGAGCTTGTGGAAAACCCCAACTCGGTGTATGAAGGGCTTTCGTCCATCGTTCAACTCTATCAACTGTTTCTGCGACATTGATTCCGGCTCTGCTTTTGTCCCTGGTGTTCCTCTTCGGCGTGCTTCCCCTCTCCACGCCTCAAAGCGGTCTTCCCATGGACAAGGTTTTCCATTTCCTCACCTTTTTCTGGATCGGATTTTATGTGCGGAGGGATCAAGGACCCCTGAGGGGGGTCCGGGGTCTCGGGCTGTATGGGCTTGCGGGGCTTGGGCTGGAATTCGTTCAGGGTTTCCTTCCCCAGCGAAGCTTTGAGTGGATGGACTTTGGGACGGATCTTGCCGGGCTTCTCATGGGCGCGGTGATTCCCCTTTCGGTGGGGACAATCATCGAGCGCGCCGTGCTTCATCTGGGTGCAGGCAAAATTCCCATGGCTCCGGCCACATGGGGGTCGCTTCTGGCCCTTGGCATCTACTGGTTCTATCCCCTTCCCTACCCGGGAATGGTGGGCGCGGTGCTTTTTGGGCTGGTGGTGGGCTGGGCAGCCTACCACCGGACGAGAGACGAAGAAGACCCCCCCTGGGTGATCCTGGACGAGGCGCTGGCCTTCTGGGCTTTTGCACCCCTCCTCCCCCACACCCTCCCGGCCCTGTTCCTCTATTTCTTCCTGTTCCGGATCACGGACATCGTCAAACCCCTCGGAATCCGCGCACTGGAGCGTTTGCCCGGCGGTGTGTTCTGGGATGATGTGGGTGCGGCGGCCCTTGCGGTGGTGCTGGCCCGGGGTGTGCTGAGTTTCTTCTAATCCAGGGCCTCGAGACGTCCGCCCGCCAGCTGGATGCGGGTGGCTCCTGCCGGGATCCGCTCCGTGATATGGCTCACCAGGATCACATGCGTGCCCCGTGCAACCTGATCTTCAAGAAAATTCCAGAGAGTTTCCCGTGATTCCACGTCCAGGGCGGAAAAGGGCTCATCCAGCAGGAGGAGATCCGGCGCGTGGAGCAAAGCCCGGATCAGGGCGATCTTTTTCTTCATCCCCGCAGAATATTCCCGCACCGGGCGGTTCCAGAAGGAGGTCACCCCGAGGGATTCGGCAAGGGATCCCAGGACGTCCGGATGTCCTCCCTGGAGTCGCCGGAAAATCTCCAGGTTTTCTCTCCCTGAAAGGGAAGGGTACAGCCCCGATTCATGTCCGGCATATCCCACCCGTGCCCGAACCTCTTCTGACGTCCAGGGATCGTTCCCCAGCACCCGGACCGTTCCCCGTGTGGGTCGGGAAAGTCCGGCGAGGAGGCGGAGCAGGGTGCTCTTGCCCTGGCCGTTGGGACCCGTGATGAGGAGGAAACCGCCGTCCCAGGAAAACTCCAGACCTCGGAACACCCAGGTGCGCCGGTAGCGTTTGCCTGCCTTCAGGAGTTCAACCACAGCCACAGTCCAGCACCTCCCAGTCCGGCGAAGAATCCCGACAAAGCGTTGACGCCGTTGTTATCCAGCCATCGCCATCCCCGAACATGGATGGCTTTCTGGCCGCAGTGCCAGGAAGTCTCCACCTCCTTCCCGCACACCCGGCACCGCCATCGGCCCTGGAGTCTTGCCCCCAGAAGGGAGTCCACCACGTTTCCAGCAAAACCGGCCAGGGCAGCGGTGAGAAGGACCATTCCCGGAAGGGAGAGCACAGCCCCGCTCGTGGCGACGAGAAGACTCCCCACAAGGGCGCCCAGGAATCCCTGATGGGTGACCCCTCCGCTTGTGCCCCGGGGGACGGGATGTCCGGTGAGAATATCCCGGGGGCGAGGCCCTCCGGTTTCGGTGGCCAGCGTGTCCGCGGCCGCCTCACACACGCCGGAAAGAAACCCCACCAGATAGGCGGGATGGGGATGCAGGTGGTAAAGAAAAGCGAAGAGACCAGCCACCCACCCGTTGGCGAGGACCTGCACCGGCGTTCGGATCTCCGATCGCTCTTTTCGACGGAGGCGGGTGGCCAGACTCCCCAGGGCGAAAAAGAGGAGGATGGGAAGGGCAAGAGGCCACCGGCCCACACTCCAGATGAGAAGCCCCAGCACACCTGCGGCCACCGAACCCCGGAGGGTGAGGGCCCGAAAACACCAGGCCACCAGCGCCACCAGCGTGGCAAACGCGAGCCCTTCATAGAGCGTGGATGGATGGGTCCGGAGGGTGTCCACCCACAGGGCGAGGAGAAGGGGAACCAGGAGATTGTCCAGACCCCGGTCACTCACCGCTTCCGTGAGCGTGGCAAGGCCCGCGAGCAGGGCGGCTTCCATCGGGTTGAAGAAGGGTAGCCCGATCAGGAAGGACGTGAAGAAGAAGACCAGGCTTCCCCCCAGGCTTTTGGGCCCCATCGGGCGGAGGGGAAAGAGCTTGCCCGTAAAGGAAGCCAGAGGGTCTGCGAAAAACATGACGGAAAGGGCATAGAAAAACACAGAATCCTGAGGATGAGTCCAGGCAAGCCAGGCCACGGCCACCGGGAAGAGCACGGTTCCCCAGGAATCCGGTTGAGATCGGGACACGGAGGTGAAATGCACCAGGCGTTCGATGAGGTTCAAAAAGGCAAACCCGAGAGCAATCGCGATCAGGGTGTCCCATGGTCCGGTCCGGGCATAGAGCAGCACGAGCCCCCCCACCCCCATATGGAGGAGTTTCCGCGCCACCCAGGCAGGGAGCCAGCCGCTCCGTTCCGTCACTTCAAGGAGAACCACCAGCAGGAAAATCCCGAGGACAAACCACACCACCGCGTTCATGATGGGCAAAGGATACAGCCCGGGGACTGAATTGCCAACGAGCACCCGTGGTGTCAGGGTTTCACGCGCAGATTGTGCGGGAAAAATCCCTTACAATCACAATCCATGGAATCTATTGCACACCCTCGGTTTGAGCGAATTCGGATCCTCGGGGTGGAGGTGGAACTGCTCACGCTGGAGGATCTCCAGAGGGCGGTGGGGGAGGGTGTGGACGCGGGACGCCCCTATATTATTGCCAACCACAACCTTCACAGTGTGTATTTGTTTCACCACCTTCCCCGTTTTCGGGAGTTTTATGCCCGGGCCGATCGCATCCACATCGATGGCATGCCTCTGGTGTGGCTGGCCCGTCTCAAAGGTTTTCCTGCCCGGCCGGATCACCGGGTGACCTATGCGGACTGGGTCCATCCTCTCATGGAACTGGCGGCATCCCGGGGATACCGGGTGTTCCATCTGGGAGGGCGGCCGGGTGTGGGGGAGCGGGCATCCCTTGTCCTGAAACGCGCGTATCCTGATCTCCAGATCCAGACCCATCACGGGTATTTCGATGTCCACGGGCAGGATAACGAGGAAGTCATCCACCGCATTCGTTCCTACGCCCCCCACATCCTCATGGTGGGCATGGGCATGCCCCGTCAGGAGCTCTGGGTGCTGGACAATCTGCACCGCCTCCCTCCGGCGGTGATATTGCCTTCAGGGGCGTGCATGGACTATGTGGCAGGGGCGGTTCCCACCCCTCCCCGCTGGGCGGGGCGACTGGGGCTTGAGTGGCTGTTCCGCCTGCTCACCGAGCCCCGGAGACTGTGGCGGCGGTATATCCTTGAGCCCGTGCTCCTTATGCCCCGGATTATCCGGGACCTTTTCGAGAGGTAACTCCGAAGTTTTGCACTGCCCCCGTCTTCCCCAGCCGTGAGATGCCTCCCGCTCCGGACCCGCTTGCGGGGATTGACAAATCCCATAGATATGTCTATAATATAAACAAGTCTGCCAGAAAACAGGAGGGACGCCATGAGACCGCATGCCTATCCTGATGCCCTCTATCAGGCCCGGGCGGCCTGGTGGGAGGATGGGGTGCCGGAGCTTGTGGGCGGTGTGAGCATGGTGCTCCTCGGGGGTGTGGGGCGAGTCGCCTGGATGCCGGGAGCCCCTGGATCCTGGAAGGTTGCCTGGATGGCCGTGCTCTCCCTGACCGTGTTCTTCACCTGGTTCGCCATTCAGTGGGTCAAACGATCCATCACCTGGAAACGGACGGGCTACAGCAAGCCCCGTCGTGCCACCCACCCCGTCGCATGGATGGCGCTGGGTGCGGCGTTCACGGGATTCCTGATGTTCTTTCTCTCCTCCTGGCCTCTTCTTCAGACGCTGGGTCTTGGACTCTTCCTGGCTGGCGTGGTAGGTTCGGTGTCCTGGCATACCCGACGCGTTCGGTTTGCGGTCCTGGGAGGGATCGCCTTCGTCTATGGCATTGTTCGCGCGATCGGGGGACTGCCTCTTGAGCTTCTGGTCCACGAGATCCTGATCCTTCTGGGCCTGGGATATATCCTTTCGGGGGGCGTCCGTTTTGCCCGGGTGCTGCGCCTTCCGGTGGAGGAGCAACATGACTGAAAAGCACCTGCCCCGAAAGCTCGTGGAACTGGATCGGGTGGTCCACGAACCCGCCCGCCTCGCGATTCTTGCCACCCTCCTGGGCGTGGAAGAGGCGGACTTCACCTTCCTCCACCGGCAGACGGGACTCACCCGGGGAAACCTCTCGGTGCATCTTGCCAAACTGGAGGAACACGGTCTGGTTGAGATCGAAAAGCGATTTGAAAACCGGCGCCCCCGGACCCTGGTGCGTCTGACGAAGGACGGCCGAAAGGCCATGGACACCTATTTCCGGGTGATGGGCGAGCTTCTCCGCACGGGAGAACAAAAGCGTTCCGGCTGAATCGCTGGCCTTCCTTGGCCGCTGCATGCCCATACAGTAAGTGTCCGTGTTTTGCCGAAGGTAGGTCCCCCGCCCCGACAGGTTGCGAACACCCGAAGATTTCGCGGTATGTCTTTTCCGCGCGCCGATACGGCGCCGGAATTTCCGTGCCGACGCCGGCGCCCTGCGTTGCCGGGCATGGGTTCGGACACCCCCACCGTCGCGTGCGCGAAAAATGCCGATTTTCCCACGGGACTTTCTCGATAGGGGGCCTTATTTATCCCCCCTTGACAAGTTCTGTGTGAAACCATATACTTTGTATTGCATAGTAAAATCCCGAACAAAGGAGGATACGATGGACGCACGGGAAAAGGAACTCCGGGAACTCCTCGCCACGGTGGATGCCCTTCGACTGGTGGCCTATCGTCGGGAGAAGGAACTCCCGCAGGTGAGCTGGTATTTCGGGGTGTGGGGCCTCTACGGCGCGGTGAACATGGCCCTTGCCCTGAGGGGACGGGGGCTGTGGGCTGAACTGCTTTTCCCCGCTTTCTTCCTCTCCACCCTCCCTGTGGCGGGATTCTTTCCTTCCCTGCTCGCCTGGGGGCTTGCGGCCCTTGTGACCTGGGGAGGGTATGCCCTGTTCGGAGGGTGGGCGGCCCTGGCCCTCACCGTCCTTTCCGCGGTGGTCGCCTATCTCACCCTGTATGGGCACGGACGGCGAACCGGACGGTTCAAGCCCACGACCAGCCTTCGTAATGCCCTCGCCCCCTGGATCGGATGGGCATGCGGGTTCATGGCCGCCGGCATGGCCCTGACCTTCAACGCCCTCTACGCCCGGAACGCCCTGAGTCCTGAACACCTGGGCGTGGCGTCTCTCCTTCTGTGGGGATACATGACCTCCGTCATGCTCATGCTCTGGGGGGTGTATCATCCGGCCATTTTTGTGCTGGGCGTGGGCAGCCTGTTCGCCATTCCTCTCGCGACGCTCGTTGCGCCGGTGGCCGGTCATCTTGCCTATACCCTGGTGTTTGCCGTGATGGGGCTCGTGGGGTTCGTGCTCTTTGCACGGGGAAAGAATCATGATGGATCCCGGAGTCTTTGATCCCCTCCTCCACGAGCGGGTGCGCCTTGCCATTCTGGGCATCCTGCTCCAGCGGGAGGAGGCGGATTTCAACACGCTGAAAGAAGCCCTGGAGGTTTCGGACGGAAACCTGGCTTCCCACCTCCGGACCCTGGAGAAGGGGGGCATCATTGAGGTGGAGAAGACCTTTCAGGGGCGGCGACCCCGCACCCTTTACCGCCTTACCCCGGAGGGGAAACGCCGGTTTCTCCAGTATCTTGACAACCTGGAAGCCTTTTTGAAATCCATCAAACAGGAGGAGGCGTGATGGGTACGCTGCTTTTGCTCCTCGCCGCCGGTGGGTTCGGCGGCTTCTATGTGGGAGGCGTCTGGTCGCCCCAGACGGACCTGTCCGACCGGCTTCAGCAGGGACGAGGGGTCAGCCTTCCCGACATGCTGCTGGGGCTTGGCGGGGGAGGCTATGGCTACACGGAAACCTGGATCATCGGAGGGTTTGGCTATGGCGCCAGCCGGAGAGTCTCCGGGACGGACCTGGTGGTGGATTATTCCGTGGGTCAGGGGTTCTTTGAGGTGGGGCGGTTGTTCCCGGTGGGTCCCTCCCGTCTGGGTGTGACCGCCCTTCTCGGAGGAGGAGGGTATACGGTGAAACTCTTTCCCCGCCTGGCGGACCCCACCATGGACGAACTCCTCCAGGATCCCGGTCGCTTCTCCGTTCTGAGAGCCGGAGGGTTTGCTGGAGGTGTGGGCGTGGTGGGATTTGTCCCCCTCACATCCTGGCTCATGCTCGGGCTCCATGCCTTCGCCGCCTATACCCTGGATGACACGTGGGGACTGGAGGAGGGACGGCTCCTGGACGCTCCCGCCTTTCGCCCCGCAGCGGGAGGGATTCAGGTGTTCCTGGCCATGGGAGGGGAAGAGACGGAAGAATGATCAGCGGGCATACCGGTCCAGCAGGCGGTTGAAGAGTTCGTGGGACCGGATCTTCCACCACCGGGGCGTGTCCCCGGTGGTGGAACTCAAGGCCTCCACAATCCGTTCGTTTCCCCGGAGAAAGTTCTCCAGCACCAGAAGGTTTTCATGGGGGGAGAGGTCTTCTTCGGGATGAAGGAAGTGGCGTACGGCCAGGGCCCGCGCCACATCCCACACCATTCCCCACGGAAGGAGGCGATCCCGGAACAGCCGGACCCGGAACCACGCGTCCTGTGCGAGCCGCAGTTCCCCTTCCACAGGCGGGAGGCTCTCCAGAACCTCCAGGACCAGCTCGCCTTCCATATCCCGGAACGTCCGGTCCAGGAGCTCCACAAAACGCCGCCGCAGCACCTTGCCCATGGCCTCCACCCGCGGCGCAAGGGCGGGGTCAAGGGGGCGGATCCAGGCGGAAGAGTATTCCCCGCTCCGGGCATTTCGCCCGGGGGCGATGTGAAAGGGGAAAAATCCCTGCCGGCGCCAGAAACGAACCAGTTCCGGCGTGAGTCCGAAGGACGTGCCGATCCAGGCGTATCCTCCGGCCTCCTCAAGGTATCCCGCGAGCAGGGCACTGCCCAGGCCTTTCCCGAAGTGATCGGGGTGAACCGCGATCCGGACCACCCGCATGCCCGGCTGCCGGGGGATTTCGATTTCTCCGTAATACCGGATCATGAGGGCGGGGAGGATATGGCCCTGGAGGCGCTGGTGGGCGTCGTAGTCGGTCAGGAGCTCGGCGATCACGTCTTCCGGGAGCCCCCCTTCCCGGGCAAGTTCCAGGGCTCCCGCCAGGGTGTCGCCGGCATACAGGGCCCACGCCTCCACATGGGGGGCATCGGCAAGGAGGAGGAGATCGTTGGGTTCGTTGCGGTAATGGGCGTGAACATAGATGCCCACGAAACTCCGGAGGGTGGATTCTTCCCGCGGATCCAGGAAAAGCCGCTCCCGGTTCAGCGAAACCACCCTGCGGGGGGCGTTCACGTCTTTAAGCGGTTCGGGTTCGGCATCCAGGAGGAGGGTGCGATAGAGCCAGGCCTCCACCGGATCACCGGGGGCATAACGGATGGGTTCCTGGAGTTCCACCACCCGGCCCCCCTCTTTTTCCAGCATTTTCCGGAACCGCAGCGTGAACCCCCTTCCGGTCCCTTCGTATCCGTGGACGGTGGTGGCGAACACCGCGCGGGGGGCGCTGTGAGCCAGACGCATCAGGTGAGGGAGCGCGATGCCGGCCGCTTCGTCCACCACCAGGAGGTCGAAGCCCGGCGGAATGGGATCGGCGGGAGAAAACACCTGCCCCCGCACCAGCCCCGCCTCGAAGGCGCCGTTGTTTCGGGAAAAGGCTGTATGAACGTACCGACACGCACGCACCATCCCAGCAAAAAGGCTTTTGAGCCCTTCTTCGTTGGGAATGATGAGGGCCACCTGCAGGGGGCGCACCCCTCCCCAGAGCCCCAGGGCAAGGCCCAGGACATAGCTTTTCCCCCTTCCACGGTCGGCGAGCAAAAGAAGGTGGCGGTGTTCCCCGGTTTCCAGAAAGGCATGGAGGGCTTCCAGGGCCCGAACCTGATCTTCAGTGGCGGCCAGGGGATGATCCGGAGGGGTGCGGGGAGGCGGGGGCGGGGGATCTTCATAGGCAAACCAGCCTTCATCTGTGTGGATTTCCATGATCCCGGGTGCCTGGAGTCGTTCCAGGAAGAAGCGCTCAAACACCCGGGGAACGTCCTCCGGACGGTGGGGATAGCTGGTCACGTATTCCTGATTTTTGAGCACCCGAGCGAGCCACACGTCTTTGCGGGGAAAAAGGAGAAAAGCAAAGCCCCGTCCCCGGAGGGTTTCCATGATCATGCCCATCCGGTTGGGCCAGATGGATTCGGAAAGGTCCAGCACCAGGATTTCGTTGGTGGTGCCCAGGCGGGTCCAGGCCCGTTCCCACACCACCTCCCGGAGAAAGGTTCGGGCTTTGTGGTGGGGGGCGGGAAGCTGGCGGTAAAAGTGCTTTCGGAAGGTCTGAAAGGAAGAGGAGAAGGTGTCGGCGAGATACACGCAGGTGAGGCTGCGCCGGGTTTTCCGTGTGTTCCGATAGGCGACCGTCCCGGCGAGGATTCCGGCAAGGGTATACCGGTTTTCCCCGAAAAGGGCCACCACCCGGCGGGTGTCCTGTTCCCAGGTTTCTTGAAGCCACCGGAGAAACACCTCGCCCGCTTTGCGGGTGAGGTCGTCCGGGAGGCGGCGCATCAGGCGGGTTTCCATGATCGGAGGATCTCCCGTGCGCGGGGGATGAGGCGTTCGGCCGGGAGGAGTTCGTGGAAGATGCCGAGACGGTGAGCTTCTTCGGCCGGAATCCGGCGACCGGTGAACAGCAGGAGCCTGTAGCGCCGGCCCAGCGTGCTGGCAAACCAGAGGGTTGCGCCCATCCAGGCGGGAAGAAGCCCCAGCCGGAGGGCGGGGTGGGCGATGAAGCTCGTGGGGGTGGCAAGACGGATGGGGGCGGCCAGGGCGAGTTCCAGGGCACCGCCCACCGCAGGCCCGTTCACACAGGCCACAACGGGAAAGGAAGCAAGGGCGATACGGGTGAGCACCCGTGCCCCCAGACGGGCATAGGCCTCGGCGTCCGACGGCGTGAAGCGGGACATTTCGGCGAGATCGGCTCCCGATGCAAACACATCCCCTGTTCCGGTGAGGATCAGTCCCCGTACGCCTTCGGCTTCCGCCCGGTCCATGAGGTCAAGGAGGCGGTGCAGCACCTCCCGGTTCAGGGGGTTCCGGACTTCCGGGCGGTTGAAGGTCGCAAGCCAAACGCCGTCGTGTGTCTTCACCTGGATCATGGGGTGGCTATTGTACACAGGGGCGCGCTAACCGTCAAATGGGATTTCGATGCCCTGTATGGAACATGGGTATGCTCCTCCTGCTCCGGGATTCATCGCATCAAGTGGACCTGCCCTGATTTGAGTCAATAGGTGGTTGACAAGCTCCCACTTTTGTACTATATTAATCATACGATGAGGTTCAGCTCACAGCAAGCAACCACAACGCGGGAATCGGGGGGGCTCCCCGGGAGGGGAGGAGCAGGGCTTCTTTTCCCTACCCCCCCCCCCCCGAAATCCGCTCTGGATGCGGAAAAAATGGATTCCTGGCGGTAAGCGTAGTATGGCGTTCGCTTTCAATGACGTCCCCTTTTCGTTGCTGTTGAAGTGGGTTGTTACGGAAAAGGTCACGGGACGTCTTGTGTGCTCATCACCAGAACATGCAGGGGTTGTGATGATTGACGTTGTGGCAGGTAGCGTAATTCGAGTTACGGGGACCTGGGGATCCGGTCTCCAGGAGATCCGCCGTCTTCTGTCCTGGAAGCACGGGCAGGTGTTGATTCGCCCTCTTCCCCAGGACCTGAAGCATTCCTACCGCATCGCGACAGACGAAAGAGTGCACATTGATACCGATTTTCTCCGCTCACGGTCCGACATTCCCACGGATCCTCCTGGTCTTCTTCTTTTTCGGAAAGCTGTTGAAGATCTTCCAGGTATTGAAGGAGTGATTGTGTGGGACAACCGTATGGCAACATGGCGTGAAGATCTGTTTTTCCCTTCCACCGTCCCCTCCATCGTCTCCGAAAACAATCTCGTTTGGCTTCGTTCGTTGATTGGTTTTATCTTCCGGAATCGTATGACGTTTGTTCGCATACAGGCAGGCGGAAGGACTCTGCTGCTTTCGCGACATTTCCCCCCTTTTGCCGTAGTTCTCCTCGGAGCGGAGGAGATGAACCCTGCGCTGATAAGGGCTTATCTCCAGGTTGTCAGCCAGGAGAAGGGAAATGGAAACGGAAAGTTCGGCTGAAATCCTGGGATTTCTCCGCAACATGTCGCCCTACACCGTGCTGAAAGCCATTGAGCAGGAAGGGATTTCCTGCGTGGTTGAAATCGTAGGGGATGAGGACCATCATCATGGTGAGGTTGTTTTTGACAATGGTGAGGTCATCCATGCACGAACGGGTTCACTCGAGGGAGAAAAAGCCCTGCGAACCATCCTGGCCTGGGATGAGGTTCAGGCTACATTAAAACAGCTGCCAGAATCTCCTCTGACACGAACCATCCATGCTGGACTGGATCTTTTGTACCTGGATGTGTTGAAGGATCTGGACGAGAGCCATAAACTTATAAACGACGACAATCCGGCATTCCGGATGGAGGAGGTTCAGGAGAAAGTGAGGCAGATGGTGGGAAGTGACGGGGTCGGGACTGAACAAGGAGGAGGAATCATGGCCAGTCCGGTGGAAAAAGTCCTGGAAGGTCTTGCCGGCATCGCAGGATTCGAGGGGGCGGCGGCCATCTCCGAAGAAGGACTCGTGCTGGCAAGCCGGTTCGTTGCGGACGTGGATGAGGAGAAGTTCGCTGCCTTTGTTCAGGAGGCCGTGACCATGGCCCAGAACGTGGTGGACACCATGGGATGGGGCGTTCTGGACAACATGACCATCGAAAGCGAAGACAAACACAAACTGGTCCTGTATCGGACCAAGTTCGGCTTTGTCGCTTTGATCGGGAACCAGTCCCTGAACCTCGGGATGGCCCGGATCAAGGTGGACGAAGCCGCGGAAGAGCTTGAAGAAGAGATCTGACCCTCCTTGGCATAGAACCGCTCCCCCGGGGAAACGCCCGGGGGATTTTTTTATTCTTGGCTCCTAATGGTGGATGGGGGGATCTCCATTGAATTCGCACCTGAAGTCGGACCGTTGCGATAAGTAGATTTTCTCCAGGAGGTTGTTCTGTCCTCGTTCACCGGCTGATGTGTTGGTTCGTGTGAGGGTTCGTATAATAGACCCATGCGATATGCGGATGGGGGGGTTCATCTTGACGCCGCCCGCCGGTGGGTGTCGTGGTTGCGTTCGCGGGCGGGGGAGGTCATCGGTCCCTTCGCCGCAGGCATTCCTCTGGATGACGAAACCCTCCTGGTGGGGACCACCGACGGGGTGGGGACCAAAATCCTCCTCCTCCACCAGCATCAGAAATGGGATGTGGCTGGGCGGGACGGTGTGGCCATGTGCCTCAACGATCTCTATGCCATGGGGGCGGTTCCCGTGGCCTTCTATGATTATCTCGCCCTCCCCTCCTTCCAGAACGAAGAACCCATCCGGAAACTCATGGAAGGAGTGTTTTCGGCCCTGGAGGAAGCCCGCACGCCCCTCCTGGGGGGAGAAACGGCCGAACTCCCCGGGTTCTTTCAGGAAAACGTGCCCTTCGACTTCGCCGGATTTGCCCTCGGAAAGGTCACCCGAACGGTGCTTGCCCGGCGAAAAACTGTTGAGCCCGGGGATCTTCTCCTGGGCCTTCCCTCCACAGGCCCTCACAGCAACGGATACAGCCTGATCCGGAAGATTCTTGAGCATGCAACACCCCCGGAGGAGGTTCTGCGTTCCATTCTTGCCCCCACCCGCCTGTATCCCCGTGTGCCTGAATTGTTTGCCTCAGGAGCCGTAAAGGCGGCCGCCCACATCACGGGTGGAGGATTCGAAGAAAACATCCCCCGTGCCCTGCCGGAGGGTTTGGGGGCGGAGATTCATCTGGACGACATTCCGGAGGTGTTCCGGTGGCTGATGGAGACGGGGAACGTCCCCTTTGAGGAAGCGTCCCGGGTGTGGAACCTGGGGGTGGGGTTTGTGCTTGTGGTGGAACCCTCTTCCGTGGAAAAGGTGCGGGAAGTGTATCCGGAGGCCCAGGTGATGGGGAAGGTGGTGGAGAAGGAGGGGGTTCACATAAACCGGGAGGTTGGCCATGCCTGATCGGTATGCCCGGAAGAAGATGAAGATCCACCGACCCAGCCGGGGGGTCATGACCATACCGGAAATGTTTGAAAGGAGTGCGCAGGAATTCAGTGATATCGTGCTGTTTCGGATGCGGGCGGCCGACGGAAAGTCCTGGCGGGAATACACATACCGTCAATCCCTGGAGATCGTCCAGAAACTGGCCTGGATCCTGGTGAACCGTTTTGGCCTGAAACCCGGGATGCACGCGGCGGTCATCGGAGAAAACCGTCCGGAATGGGCCTTCAGCTATCTCGCCATTCAATGGGCCGGGGGGGTGGTGGTCCCCATTGACGCTCGCCTCACTCCCACCGAGATCCGCCACATCCTGGACCACAGCGAAAGTCATCTGATTCTGGCCCAGGAAAAGTATATCTCGTCCCTTCTGGACATTCAGGAGAGCGTGCCCACCCTCAAACATGTGATCTCCCAGGATCCCTATCCCGATGTGCCCGACCTCTGGAGCCTGGTGAACCAGGCCGAGGGGCTTCAAACGCGCGTCCCCCGGAATCTGGACGACCTGGCCCTGATCCTCTATACCTCCGGGACGACGGGGAGTTCCAAGGGGGTGATGCTCACCCACCGGAACATCATGTCCAACGTGAGCGACGTGTATCAGTGCATTCCCTTCCAGCCCGGGGAGCGGGTGTTCTCCGTGCTCCCCATCCACCATTCCTTTGAGGGCACGGCCGGCTTTCTCACGCCCATCTATGGGGGACTTTCCATCACCTATTCCCGGTCCATCCTCCGACCCCGGGAGATGCGGGCGGACATGATCGACACCCGCCCCCACATGTTTCTGGTGGTGCCCCTCCTTCTTGAGAAAATCGTGATGGGGATTTTCCGGGAGGTCAAAAACGCCCCGGCACCCCGGAAGGCGATTTTCTGGACCCTGTGGAATCTCTCCCGTTTTTCGGGAAGGAAGCTCGGTAAGGTCCTCTTCAAACCCATCCGGGCCAAACTGGGACTGGACGAACTCAAATATCTGGTCTCCGGAGGTGCCGCCCTTCCGCCCTGGGTGGCTGAAGCCCTGGAGACCATGGGATTCCCCCTGATTCAGGGGTACGGTCTTTCGGAGACTTCTCCGGTGCTCACCGCCAATCCGCCGGACGCGCCCCGCAACGAATCGGTGGGGCAGGCCCTCCCCTCCGTGGAGATCCGGATTGTGAACCCCAACGAGGAGGGGATTGGCGAAATCGCCGCCCGGGGGCCCAACATCATGAAGGGTTATTACAAGAACCCCGAAGCCACCAAGGAAATCCTGGACGACGAGGGCTGGCTCTACACGGGGGACATGGGCTATCTGGACGAGGACGATTACCTCTATATCACCGGCCGGAAGAAATATGTGATCGTCTCCAAGGGCGGAAAGAACATCTATCCCGAAGAGGTGGAGAACGTCCTGGGCCAGTCCCCGTTCATTGAGGAGATCCTGTGCCTGGGCTACAAAACGCCCGATGGGGACGAAGAGATCCACGTGATCGTGTATCCCAACTATGAAAACCTGGATGCGTATTTCAAGGAGAAAGGGGTGGCCAACCCCCGGAAAGAGGACGTGGAGGAGGTGATCCGGCAGGAACTCCGGAAATACAGTCAGGAGCTTGCGCCTTACAAACGCCCCCGGACCTTCAGCATCCGGGAAGAAGAGTTTGAGAAAACCACCACCCGGAAAATCAAACGGTTTCTGTATATGCAGAGCCCGGTTCCGGTGGAAGAACGGAGGTCACTGTGATGATGGTGATGCTGGTTGCATCCATTTTTCCCCTCATGAACCCGATTGCCCCCACCCGGACCCCGGAGTGGAACGTGTCCATGGCCTTCAGCGACATCACCCGGGGCGTGGGGGGATTCACCCTTTCGGGGGGAGGACGGTGGCGGATGGGTCCGTCCACCACCCTGGGCCTGCGGGCTGGCACCGGCTTCAGTAAGGGCGCCCTCCTGGGCCTGGAAGGTGACATGAGCTTCCTCCTTCACCGGAAGACCCGGGACATCCTCTTTGATTTCGGTCTTGTCCCCTCCGTGGGCATCTGGATCGGAGACGGGGTGTTCCTTGTGATGCCGGCCGTGCACGGGCTCCTGCACTGGACCTTCCGTCTCGAAGATGTGCGATCTCCGGTGCGGGTGTATGTGGGTCCGCTGATTGGTGGCTATTTCTATTCGGTGAGCACGGGCCAGGGCCGGGCAAGCGGTGGGGACATCGACGGGGGTGTGGTGGCCGGGTTCACCATGGATGCCACCCGTGCCCTGGGCTGGGGGGTGGAGGCGGTGTTCACCCGGTTTGCCATTGCCTTTGCCGCAAGCATGAGGATTTTCTGAGACAAAACCGAACCCGAGGAGGTGCACCATGGCCTATCGTGTGGTGATCCTGGGCGCTGCCGGAAGGGATTTTCACAACTTCAACGTGTTTTTCCGCAACAATCCCGATTTCGAGGTGGTGGCCTTCACCGCAACCCAGATCCCGGACATTGAAGGCCGGCTCTATCCCCCGGAACTCGCTGGCGAGCGCTATCCGGACGGGATTCCCATCCTCCCGGAGGAGGATCTTGAGAATATCGTCCGGGAAAAGAAGGTGGACTATGCGGTGTTTGCCTATTCCGACGTGTCCCACGAGCACGTGATGCACCTGGCCAGCCGGGCCCATGCCGCAGGCGCGAGCTTCATGCTCCTGGGACCGGAGCACACCATGCTGAAATCCTCAAAGCCCGTCATTGCGATCGGAGCTGTGCGGACAGGCTCCGGCAAGTCTCAAACCACCCGCCGGGTTGCGGACATCCTGAAAGGGATGGGGAAAAATGTGGCTGTGGTGCGCCATCCCATGCCCTATGGGGATCTCCGGAAGCAGATCGCCCAGCGCTTCGCATCCTATGAAGACCTGGATCGCTACAACTGCACCATCGAAGAGCGGGAAGAATATGAACCTCATCTGGATCGGGGGAACGTGGTGTTTGCAGGGGTGGACTATGAAAAGATCCTCCGGATGGCGGAAGAAGAAGCGGACGTGGTGCTGTGGGACGGCGGGAACAACGACTTTCCCTTTTTCAAACCCGATCTCTTCATCGTGATTGCCGATCCTTTCCGGGCAGACCATGGTTTGCGGTATCATCCCGGGGAGACCAACCTCCGCATGGCGGACGTGGTGGTGATCAACAAGGTGGATTCGGCATCCTTTGAAGATGTCCAGCGGGTGAGGGACATCGTGGACCGGCTGAACCCCCGGGCCGAGGTGATCGAGGCAGCGTCCCCCATCTTTGTGGAAGATCCGGACGCCATCCGCGGGAAGCGGGTGGTGGTGGTGGAAGACGGTCCCACCCTGACCCACGGAGAAATGAGTTTCGGAGCAGGCTACCTCGCCGCCCGGCGGTTTGGTGCTGCCGAGATCGTGCCGCCCTTTGAGTTTGCGGTGGGCACAGTCCGGGCGGCCATGGAGGCATGGCCCCAGGTCCGGAAGGTTCTTCCGGCCGTGGGCTATTCCGAACAGCAGCTTGCCGACCTTGCCGAAACCCTGAACCGCGTGCCCGCCGACGTGGTGGTGAGCGCCACCCCCATTTCCCTGGCGCGGGTGGTCCAGGTGAACAAACCCATTGTGCGGGTGCGCTATGAACTGCAGGAAATCGGCCGGCCCACCCTGGAAGAGGTGCTGGGTCGTGCCCTGGGAGGTGGATGATGGGTGGCTTTGCTTTCACCCTGATTCTCCTGCTTTTGATGGTTCTTGCCTCCATGCTCCGGGTCCTCCGGGAGTATGAGCGGGGGGTGATCTTCCGTCTGGGCCGGTTTGTGGGTGTGAAGGGCCCGGGGCTGATCATCCTTTTGCCGGTGATTGACAAAATGGTCAAGGTGTCTCTGCGGACGGTGGTGCTGGATGTGCCCCCGCAGGACGTGATCACCAAGGACAACGTGTCCATCAAGGTGAATGCGGTGGTGTATTTCCGGGTGATGGATCCGGCGAAAGCGGTGCTGGAGGTGGAGGACTTTCTCTATGCCACCAGTCAGATCTCCCAGACCACCCTCCGGAGTGTCCTGGGGGAGGTGGAACTGGACGAGGTGCTCTCCCACCGGGAAAAGCTCAACGAACGTCTCCAGACCATCATTGACCGTCAGACCGATCCCTGGGGGGTGAAGGTCTCGGCGGTGGAAATTAAACACGTGGACCTCCCCCAGGAAATGCAGCGGGCCATGGCCCGTCAGGCAGAAGCCGAACGGGAACGCCGGGCCAAAATTATCGCCGCCGAGGGGGAATACCAGGCATCGAAGCGTCTGGCGGAAGCGGCCGAAATTCTTGCGAAAAACCCCATCACCATCCAGCTTCGCTTCCTCCAGACCGCCACGGAACTTGCCACCGAAAAAACCACCACCATCATCTTTCCCCTCCCGGTTGAATTGTTTGGCGGTTTGCTGGAGAAAAAGGAAAAAGAGGAGAACAAGGAGGTATGATGTGCGCAGGTATGTGGGGCTCATAGTGCTTGGAACGGTCCTGGCTGTTTCTGGCTGTCTACGTCCGAAACAGCATGTCGCGGGGTGGGACACCCGGCTCCAGATCCCCATTGACACCGTGGTGCTCCTCCGGGTGGCCCTGGACTCACTCAAGCAGTACACCGTGGTGGAGCGGGGGGACACCCTGGCCCTCGCCCAGTCCGCGGACACCGTCAACATCCCCCTTCCTCCGCCCATCCAGATTCAATTCAGCAAGGGATGGCCGGATCAGCTGGACTCCACCCGGACTCGTCTTCACACCCGGATCGTGGGGGTTCGGGCCCTGGGCTATGCCCGGGTGGTAGGTCCGCAGAACAGTGACGCCACCGTGACAGGAAGACTTTTTGTGGTCTTTACGTCCGGAGACACCATTGACACCACCCTTCAGATCGCGGTTCCGCAGGGCCAGACCCAGGACATCACCGTGTTCCGAACCTTTGATGTGCCCCTTTCCCCCTATGACTTCCGCTTTGACATCTCCTCGAACGTGAATCCTCTGGATCCCGCCTATGCCGACACCGCCTATGGGATGCTGGAGATCCCCCTGGCCATCCATTACAGGGGAGACACCATTGTCACCACCCTTCAGACGGTGGACATTCCGGAAGACGTGTCCCGGGCCGCGGATCCGGCTCGGGCGGATTCGTTCGGGCTTTTTATCCGGCGGGCGTACCTCTATATCACCGTGGTGAACCAGGCGCCGGTGGGCGCGTCCTTCCGGGCCTGGCTTTTCAATCCGGGTCGCACGGACAGCACGAAGATCATTGACGACACGCTGAGTTCGGCTCAGCTGGACAACCGGGGATTCGTTTCTGCACCGGCCTATGACACCCTCCGGGTGGAGCTCACCCAGGCGCTCCTTTCCAGCTATCTCACCCAGGACAGCCTCCGGATGATTGCGGAGGTGGAACTCCCCGCCCTCAACGACACCGTGTATGTCTCGGTGAACGACCAGATTGCCTTTTCCGGATACCTGGAGTTTGAACTTTCCGTGACTCCGGACAGTCTGATGAAGCGGTGAGGAGGAACCGATGAACGTGCTGCTCGTTGTGACACAGCTTGCGTGGGGATTGGGGCTTCCTCTCGGGGAGGGCCAGGGTCTTGCGGGCAACACCACCGTGCTTTCGTCCCCTGCACTGGCCAATCTGGGTCTGGGGTATGCTCCCCGCTGGAGCCTCTCCCTCCTTGGGGCACAGGCCGGGTATCACCAGAACTGGCTTGCCATCCAGGATGTGAACCTGATCATGTCTGCCGACAGGCTGGCTTCCTCCACGGTTCAGGATTTTCTTGACAAGCTCCCCGACGGTCCTGTGGAGCTCACGAGTTTTGCGGATCTCGCTCTTCTCTCCTTTTCCATCGGACGATGGGCCCTGTCCATTCGTCCGACGGCCCGCGCACAGGTCCGCCTTCCCTCCGATCTGGCCCGCCTGGCCTTTGAGGGGGTGCTCATCAACCGGACCTATGACTTCACGGACCTTTCGGCCCAGGCCCTGCTCTACACCGCCATCGGGACAGGCTACAGCATCCCCCTCCGGATGCGGGATTTCCTGGGGGTTCAGGACGTCCGGGAGATCGAACTGGGAATGAACCTGGACTTCCTCTGGGGTCACGGTGTGTTTGAGGTGGATCCGGGGAACCGGTATGTGGCGGTCTCCCAGCGGGGCTACACCTATCGTGCCGATTCGTCCCACTTCCGCTCCGCGGGGCTCCTGACCTTTGATTCCACGGGTTCAGTGGCCCCCTCCGGGGTGGGGATGAACCTGGGCCTTTCGGCGGCAACGGAAGTGGATGCCCAGCTCAGCCTGAGCCTGTCTCTTGAAAACCTGTTCGGCTTCATCAACTGGTACCGGAATGTGGTGGAGGGTGTGGCGCTTCTGGAACCCGACTCCATCCGCACGGGGGACTTCCAGGGGGGGACCCTGGACAGCCTGGATGCGTTTTTCGAGCAGCGTTTCCGGGACACGGCCTACACACGGGAAGGCACCCCCTTCCAGACCCGTTTCTCGCCGGTTTTGCGGGTGGGTGCCCGGCTCAAGCCGGTGTCCTATCCGCAATTTGTCCTCCACGCCACCTATACCCAGGGCTTCAAGAAGGACCTGTTTGCCACCACCACACCCCGTCTGGACGCCGGCGTGGAATATGCCCTGGCGCCCGCTCTGCCCCTCCGGCTGGGTGTGACCCTGGGGGGTCGCGTGGGCTTTGGTCTCGGACTGGGGGCCGGGATTCATGCCGGTCCCGTTACCATTGATCTGGGGTACACCTCCCTTTCAGGATTTGGTTATGGGGCAAAAGGCGAGCACCTGTATGCCCATCTGGGACTGGTGGGGCCGGTCACGGGCACCTTCCGGGGCAAGGTGATCGACTCCCTCCTTCAGAAGCCGGTGCTGGCGCGGGTGACCGTCTATACCCGGACGAAGGAGATCCCCGTTCAGGTGGACAGCGCGGGCGAGTTCTCCCTTGCCGTCATGGGACCCATCCGGGTGAAGGTGGAACACCCGGATTACGCTTTCCGGGAATACGCCTTTGAGGTTCCGGCGGGCAAGACCGTGGAGGAAACCCTGAAACTCCGTCCCATCACGGCACCGGTGGTCCTCCACTTTGTGGACAAGGAAACGCAGAAACCGGTGGCGAGGGTGGACTTTACCCTGAACCTGGTGGGTCGGGCTCCGATCCAGGGACGGTCGGACTCGTCGGGGACCTGGAAGGGCAAACTCCGGGAGGGACGGTACCGTGTGGTGGCCCGCCATCCCGACTATTTTGAACATGCTGACGAGATTTTTGTGCGGGGCGGGGAACCTCTTGAGAAGACCTTTGCCCTCCAGCCCCTCTTTGGCACGCTCATCGTGAAAGTGGTGGATGCGGAGAAGGCCACGCCCCTCCAGGCGCACGTTGTGTTGAAGAAAGGAACGGGTGAGGTGCTGATGGACACCACCACAGATGCTCAGGGCGTGGTGCAGTTCCGTCTGAGGGAAGGGGTGTATCGTCTGGAGGTGGACAAGCCCGGAACCCGCTATATCAAGCGTCAGGCAAGGGTGGAGGTGAAGGGCGGGGCCACGGTGGAGAAAGAAATGGCCCTCCTCAAGAAAGCCATGGTCTTCACCTTCCGCAACATCTACTTTGACTTTAACAAGGCCACCCTCCGACCCGAATCCTATCCGGTGCTGGACTCCATCGCCCAGATGCTTCTTGAGAACCCCACGGTGAAAGTGGAAATCGCGGGTCACACCGACACCCGGGGATCCTTCTCCTATAACCTCCGGCTCTCCCAGGCACGGGCGGAATCCGTCCGGCGTTATCTCATTTCCAAGGGAGTGGAACCCGAGCGGCTGATTGCGAAAGGCTATGGCGAATCCCGGCCCATCATCAAGAACGCCCGGACGGAAGCCGAGCACCAGCAGAACCGGCGGGTTGAATTCCGGATCCTGGGCGAGATCAAACGCTGATGGAACCGTACCGGATCAAGATGGTCCAGGCGCTCCCCATCCTCTCCTTCGGGGAGCGCCTGGAGGCCATCGAACAGGCTCATTACAACGTGTTTTTTCTCCCCGCATCCCGGGTGATGGTGGATTTCCTCACCGACTCGGGAACCGGAGCCATGAGCGACCGACAGTGGAGTGCCCTGATGCTGGGCGACGAGTCCTATGCCGGCGCCGACAGCTTCTTCCGGTTTGAGGCCGCTGTTCAGACGTTCACCGGCAAACGGGAGGTGATTCCCGTCCATCAGGGGCGGGCGGCCGAGAAGATCCTGGCCTTTTCTCTCCTGGAACCGGGAGACCGGGTGATCTCCAACACGCTGTTTGACACAACCCGGGCCAATTTCCTGTATCGCGGGGTGGACATCGTGGACTGCCCCCACCCGGAAAGCCGGAACCTGGACTCGGCACACCCTTTCAAAGGCGATGCCGACCTCGAGGCGATGGAACGGGCGCTGAAGGAGAAAAGGGCAAAGCTCATCGTGATGACCCTCACCAACAACACGGCCGGCGGTCAGCCCGTCTCCCTGGAGAACCTCAGAGCGGTGCGGGATCTCGCGGGTCGGTACGGTGCCCTCCTGGTGGTGGATGCGGCCCGGATTGCCGAAAACGTGTACCTCGCCCGGGCGCACGATCCGGAACTCCGGGGCCTGTCCATTGCCGAGGGTGTGCGGGCGTATCTTGCCCTTGCGGACGTGGTGGCCATGAGCGCCAAAAAGGATGGGCTCGGGAACATCGGAGGATTCCTGGCCACGGATCGGGAAGACCTTGCCGAAACGTTCCGGAATCTCCTGGTGGTCTTTGAGGGATTCCCCACCTATGGAGGGCTTGCCGGGAGGGACCTGGACGCCCTGGCGGTGGGGCTTGAGGAAGTGGTGGACGAGCGGTATCTCGCCCACCGCGTCGGGCAGGTTCGCCGTCTTGCCACCCGCCTGAAAGGGGCAGGCGTTCCGGTGCTCTGGCCGCCCGGAGGACATGCGGTGTTTGTGGAAGCGGCTTCCTGGATGGAGCACATCCCCCGGGAAGCCTTTCCGGGTGTGGCGGTGACGGTGGCCCTCTATGTGCTGGGAGGGGTCCGGGCGGTGGAGGTGGGAGGGCTCATGTTTGAGGACCTTCCCTATGAATGGGTGCGTCTGGCCATCCCCCGGAGAACCTATACGGATGGGCATCTGGACTGGGTGGCCCGGACGTTTGAGGCTCTTCACGGAGCCCGCACCCGGGTGAAGGGCATGGAACTTGTCCATGCTCCGAAGCTGCTCCGCCATTTTCGGGCCCATCTTGCCCCCAGGGACTGGCACCCCCGGGATCTGGCGGATCTGGCGCTGGAGGTTCCCGATGCGTGAGAAAGAGTCCATCACCCCCGAGGTGCTTGCAGAGGGGTTGCTCTCGGGTGTGTTTCGTCTGGCGCAGGAGACGGAGGATCCTATCCGGGCTGTGCTGGACTGGAGTGAGGAAGGGGCGTCCCTTGTGGTGATGGAGCTCGTGTTCTTCGGGCTGTTTTTTCTCTCCTTCCACCTCGTGGCCACCCCTCTGGTGAAGGACGATGTGGCGACTCAGGTGGTGGAGGGCATGTTTCGCCATCTCATGGAGAGCCTGGAGCCTCAGAGTGCAGAGGAAATCACCCTTCTCCGGGAGCATCTTCAGCATGGGCTTGCGGAGTATCAGACCCAGCTTAAGGCCTGGATTGAGGGAGAGGAGGGGCGTCTCGGAGAGACGTTTCTGGCCCGTCTGGGCCTTGAGGGGGAGGAGGACGTGGTGAGCCGGGTGGAAATGCTTCTGGTTGCTTTTGCGGATGCCCTGCGGGAATGGCTTGCCCAGATTCTGGAAACCTATGAGGTGAAAGAATGACGGTCTTTCGTTTTCCGGGGGACCGCCACATCGCCCACATGGCCCTCTTTCTCGCTGCGCAGTCTCCCCACGAAAGCCGGATCCGCAATCTGCCCCCTTCCCGGGAGGTGGAGATCACCCTTCGGGTGCTGGAACAGCTGGGGATCCCGGTGGAGCGCGGGGAAAACGAAGTCGTGGTGCGTCCCCGTTCCCATGCCGTGATTCGGGAACCCCGGGATGTGCTCCATCTCTCCGATTCTCTCCCCACCGCCACCCTTCTTCTCGGGTATCTTGCCGGTCATCCGGTGACCGTGCTCCTTTCCGCATCCGGTGCCCTTCAGGAGCGGGACTTTCGCGACCTGGTGCATCCCCTTCGGATGATGGGGGCCATGATCCTTGGACGGGACCGGAACCGCCGGTTTCCCATGGCGGTGCAGGGCAGTGCCCTTCAGGGGATGGTGGTGGAGCAGATCTATCCCGATGCCTACATGAAGGCCGCCCTCATGCTGGCCGCCCTTCAGGCCATGGGGGAAACCCGGATCTCCGAACGGGTCAAGGCCTGGGACCACATGGAGCGACTGCTTCTGCGGATGGGTGTGCCCTTTGAGATGCGGGGGACAGAGATCACCCTCCAGGGGGAAGCCCTGCCGGGGCTGGAGGTCACCCTTCCCGGGGATTTTTCCCTGGCCGTTCCCTTCCTGACCGCGGCCCTTCTGCTTGAGATCCCGGTTCGGGTGGAGGGGGTTCATCTCAACCTCACCCGCACGGGATTTCTCCGTATCCTCAAGCGGATGGGAGCCACGGTGCGGATCGAACTTTTTCCGGAGGAAGGTCCGGAAGCGGTGGGGGCGGTGGAGGTGGAGCCCGCAGAGCTCACGGGGGTCACGGTGAGGGAGCGGGAAGCTCTGCTCATGCCGGAAGAACTGGTGTTTGTCCTTCTCCTCGCTTCCCGGGCCCGGGGGCTCACGGTGATCGAAGGGCTTTCGGCCATGAGCTTTCCGGACCTCATGCGTCTCTTGCGGGCGGCCCAGATGCTCCAGGCCCGGGGAATGAACCTTTCCCAGTCCGCCTATCGTCTTGTGATTCAGGGGCCGGTTTCCCTGGGTGACGGCCCTCTCCGGGCCTATGGAGATCCCGTGCTGGCCATGTTTGCAAGTGTTCTCCGCCTTCTGGAGGGTGGGGAGCCGGAGGACGTCCAGGCCAGGAAAAAGGTGGTGGATCGGTTTCCAGAGTTTTTTGCCCGTATGCGTCAACTCCAAAAGGAGGGTAGGGGATGACCCGTGACGAAATCCTCGCGCTGGTGCGCGAGAAGGACATCCAGATCGTCCGTCTGTGGTTCACCGACATCCTGGGCTTCGTGAAGGGGTTCAACCTGGCGGTGACGGAACTCGAACGGGCCCTGGATGAAGGGGTGGTGTTTGACGGCTCCTCGGTGGAGGGGTTTGTCCGGATCGAAGAGTCCGATCTCGTGGCCAAACCCGATCTGAACGCGGTCTATCTCTGGCCGGAGGAGGTCTCGGGGGACCGTTCGCTGGTGTTCTTCTGCGACATCTTCTATCCCGACGGCCGGCCCTTTGAAAGCGATCCCCGGCAGGTGCTCCGTCGGGTCCTGGAGCGGGCGAAGGAGGAAGGGTTCACCTTCTATGTGGGCCCCGAACTGGAATATTTCTATTTCCCCACCGCGCAGAACCCCTCCCCCCTGGATGCCCAGGGCTATTTTGACATCCTGCCCTTTGATGCCGCTTCTCAGGCCCGGTGGGAAACCCTCCGCCATCTCGAGGCCATGGGGGTGCATGTGGAGGCCACCCATCACGAAGTGGCCCAGAGCCAGCACGAAATTGACTTCCGCTATCAGGACGCCCTCACCATGGCCGACATCCTCCAGCTCACCAAACTCCTTGTGAAGGCGGTGGCCGAAAAGCACGGGATCTATGCCACCTTCATGCCCAAGCCGGTGTTCGGCATCAACGGTTCGGGGCTCCACGTCCACCAGTCTCTGTTTCGGGGAGATGAGAACGCCTTTTTCGATGCGGAGCATCCCTACAACCTTTCGGAAACCGCCCGGGGCTATCTCGCAGGGCTTCTGAAATATGCGCCGGAGATCACGGCCATCACCAACCAGTGGGTGAACTCCTACAAGCGGCTGGTGGTGGGCTATGAGGCACCCGTCTATATCGCCTGGGGTCGGAAGAACCGTTCCGCGCTGGTTCGGGTTCCTGCGTTCAAGAAGGGCAAATCGAAATCCTGCCGGCTGGAATACCGGGCGCCTGATCCGGCCACGAACCCCTATCTTGCGTTTTCCGCCATGCTGACGGCGGGACTCACAGGAATTGAGGAGGGACTGGAGCCGCCCGATCCGGTGGAGGAAAACATCTACGCCATGCCGGAGGAGGTGATGGAGAAATACGGCATCGGGGCGCTGCCCGATTCCCTTCTCACCGCCATCCGGATCATGGAGCAGAGCGAGGTGGCCCGCCGGGCGCTGGGAGACGAGCTCTTTGAGAAGTTTCTGCGGAACAAGAAGGCGGAGTGGGACCGGTTCCGGACGGCGGTCACGGATTTCGAGATCCGGGAATACATGCCGCGGCTCTGAACACACCGGGAGGCGGGGGCTCTGCCCCCGCCTCCCAACGCATGGTTCCCTTCCAGAAGTGGTGAACATCTCCCGTTTTCCCCACGGGGCATTGGGCGTCATGGAAAAAACCTTCCGGCCCTATTTGAAAAAACTTCCTTAACAAACCAGAAATTGGCAGGAGCCGGACGATGGCAAGGAAAAGAAAGCGGAACGTCCCGAATCGAAGTGAAATCCTGGCACAGGTCCGTCGGGAAATTCGGGAGACCCTTAATGCGTTGGAGGGCGAACTTTCCCCTCTTCAGTATATGCTGATGCAGTACGGCATAGATGAAATGTTCGAGGTTCTATCCCCTTCGGAAAAAGCTCATCTGCGTGAAAAGATCCTTGACCATCTCCTGAACGCCTCTCCTTCAGCCTGGGCGGATCTTCCCATTCAGGAAATTCATGTGCTGCTTCAGATTCTGATAGAAGAAATGCTTACTGCACTGGAAGATCCCGATTTCGATCTGGCCGAGCGCTACTGGATGATGGGAGACCGGATACTCAAGACCATGACCCCGCCTGAGGGAGATGAGGATCGCTGGCGACAGAACTATCTGAAGGCGATGTGGCTTCTCCAGCGAGTGAAGCTCTTAAGACTTCAGGGAAATATTGTGGAAATCCAGAAAATTCTGGAGGATCTGGACCCCATGATCCGACACCTTCGCCAGACTGCCCGTCCACAGGGGAAGGCTGAAGATCTGTATGGAGAGTTTTTGACGGAGGAGGGATATCTTTTGCTTGCATTCGGCAAGGCGAAACAGGCGCGTAACCGGCTGGAGCGTGCGGTGAAAGCTCTGCGCCGTGCAGGCGATAAGAGTCTGCGAAAACCCTTTGAACGTCTGAGACTTGAAGGGGAAGCCCGCCTTGCCCTTGTACGGGCCTCCCTTGAGTGCGCGGATTTTCAAACTGCCCGTCGTGTGGCTCAGGACATCATCGATACAAAGGGTTTCTTTGTCCCCGCGTTTCATCTTGAGGCCTATCGTCTTCTCGCACAGGTTGCGTTGCAGGAAGGGAATCCGCAGGAGGCAAGGGAAATACTTGGCAAAGCTCTTGACCACGTCCCCGAGGCCCCAAAACTTCCGTCTTCGTTGCTTCCGGCGCTACGGGATGCGGTGGAAGAATATATTGCTCTGGCTGAATCCCGTGAGGATCGTCGGGCAGCGGTGGAGAAGATCGGTGAGGCCCTTGCGCGAGCTTTTCGGGCCGCGGGTATGCATCCGGTGGATCTTGAGCACCCCTCCCTTCTCCGCCCCTTCGTTGAACAGGCCCTTCGTGAGCTTTTGGAGCGCTATCACGCGCTTGTCTCTGAATTATCCCCTGAGGTCGAAATTCATCCCGATCTTGAGGAGTGGCTGGAGGAATATCCAGGATAGCGGGACTACGGCCTCCTTCGCGGCTCATTTGTCTTCGGGGTTTTGGAAGGTTTGGGATTTCTTACAGCAAGCAGAAGTCGCGCCATGTTTTCCACGAACCGCAGGCGATCCGCCACCGACAGGCGGCGAAAGGCCTGGACCTGCTCGCGGTTCACGGCATAGGGCAGATATCTATGCTTCTTCATCGCTTTGCTGAAGGAGTTTCAGCGCTTCCACATCTGACCGATCCACCGGTCGTCCGGTCCGGGCTTTCAGGGCCATGAGGTCCTCCACCGCCGGCACGGGAATGCCGAAATCCCCGGTGTGGAACACCCGACGCCGGGAGAAAACCTCCTGAAAGGGGAGGGGTTCTTCCATCAGGATGTCCACCACTTCCAGCGGGTCGCTGGGGTTTTCAAAGGTGATCACCCGGGCGTGTTTCTCCTGAAGGATCTGGTGTCGGAAGGTGGGATCGGTGACCATCTCCAGGCTCACGGGCTGGCGGGGACGAAGGCCCAGATCTTCCAGGCATCGCCAGAGTCTAGTGAGGTTCTCGGGTGTGAGGCGAACCATCAGGTCCAGGTCCACCGTGGTCCGGGGAATCCCATACAGGGCCACCGCCACACCACCGATCACCACATAGTCCACATCACATCCCCACAGGGCCTGAAGGATTCTCTGCATCGGGGGAAGGATACGGAAGGAAGGACGACCTGTCCATGACCACCCCACGAGAAAATCGGAGATTTTCTCGTGGGGATCCCTTTCGTAGAGAAATTCTGTGGACGCTGGCTCTCGAAAAACATGTCAGATGGTTCTCGATGCATTCCCGGCTACCGGATATCCGTATATCCTCGCGCGTGTGCTGCAGACGCTCACCTTATTCTTCTGTATGCCGTTCCCACCGTTCCGGATTTTTGAAGAACGGGGAAAAGGTTTCGATGTCCTGCCATGGCTTTAAGGTTTCGATTTCATCGGTTTTGAAAATTGAGAGAACATAGTTTAGAAACTCACGGAGGATGACAATTCCGCCTATTATATAATGTCCCTATGATAAGAATTTTCCATGCACAAAGTGGATTTTTGGCGCATCGAATAGGCAAATCGAAATAATCCCAAAAAGGCAAAGGTTCATGAGGAACTGGAAGAAACCATAAAGGTAGTGCTACACCCGCTATGAGAAGGAATGCAGCCCATGAAAGAAGAAGTCGGAGGAATCGATCCCACTGTTCCATGGCGGCTTTTAAGGCTTGATGTTCTTTTAAAAACTCCGTAATGCGCATTGCAAGTGACCGTGCTTCGGCGTAAAGGGGATCTACATTTTCTTTCTCCCATCTATGGGATTTCTGTAACTCGGCCTCCTTTTGTTGAGACACTATCAAACTTGGAGTGATTTGTTGCTCCCTCTCGCAGATCGATTGAAATTCTCTCACCACGATCTCAGGGCTGTCGTATTTTGAAAACTTGTATTTTTTGCACAATGCGTTTACGCTGCCTTGAGATTGTATCAATTTTAGGTCCTCTTGTAAAATCTCAGGATGATAGTGGGATTGAAGCCACACGAGGGCCTGTTTCCGAACCCGCGCGACATGATCTGGAAGATTTAAGAGATCGATTCTGTCTTTCAAACGCTGTGCTTCTTTGGTCAGATTTCGGGCTTCTCTCAAAAAATCGCCAGCCCGTTCCCGGACAAACTGAGAAACGGTAAGAGCAATCGCCATCACAATCCCAACCAGCGCTGCAATTGACTGGGCCAGGGCTGAGAAGAACCAGTTCCAGTCCATGACGCAACCCCCTGGTTCTCATCTTCAGTATAAAATTATACCAATTGGCGTATATCATACCCTTCAGAGCTGGAACGTTCTATAACCTTTGGAAGTTCGGACATTTCCCCCTCCCCCAGCCCCTCCCTCCAGGGGAGGGGAGGAAACACCTCGAAGCCGTGGATGGATGGTCACTCCCTCCCCCCTTGATGGGGGAAGGACGGCGGGTGTCCGAACGAATGACCGGAGCTCGGTGTCCCCCTCTGGACCGTTCTTTTCCCGTGGACTACACTATGATTCAGAATGGAATCCCCTGCCGGAACGGCCTGGATTTTTCTGCAGGATATCGGCGCTTTCACCACCCTCACCGAACGGATGGAACGTGCAGGTCCGGAGGGGGTGGAGTGGCTGGGGCGGACCATCCGTTCCTTTTTTCGCCGGGCTGAGGAAATCCTCCAGCGGCACGGAGGCCGGGTGGTCAGTCTGGTGGGGGATGCGTATTGGGGCCTCCTCCCTCCGGATCTTCCCGGAGACACCGTCCACACCCTGGCCCGGGAACTCCTGGATCTGTCCGCATTCCGGAAGCAGGGACTCTCCTCGCGGGTGATCGCGGTCCGCGGACCCGTGCGTCTTGCGACCTGTCCATCGGGGAGCGGAATCAACCGGGTCCTGGAAGGCCTGGGTGTGGATCTGGCCCGGGAACTGGAGGAAACCACGGAAGCCGGGCACGTGGTCGTGCAGGAAATGCTGTCCACATCGCCGCTCGTTCTGCCGGAACCCCCTCCTTTTTCCCTCCCTTCCTATCCCTTGCGTCTGCTTCCACTGGTTGTCGCTTTCGTTGAGATCCCGGAGAGGGAAGACCTGGCTCAGGTTCTTGCGTTTTTTCAGGATCACGACCTCTGGCTGGCCAAGTGGATCCCTTTCGCAAGAAACCGCCTTGCCCTGGTGGTGGGTGGATTCCCCTACGCCACAGGGGGAGAAGTGCACCGCATGATCCGGGCCCTGGCGAAAGGACGTCAGGACGGCTTTGTCCTCCGTGCCGGTGTGAGCCAGGGACAGGTGTTCACCGGGCGGATCCGGGGACAGACCTTTGAGGAGATCCTCCTGATCGGCGATGCGGTGAATGTGGCATCCCGGGTGTTGGGTCTTGCGGGAGAAGGAGAGATTCTCCTGGGAAAGGCGGAGGTGGAGGACGAAAGCGTTCGCTGGCTGGGCACGGTTCGGGTCAGGGGACGGGACCAACCCGTTCGTCTGGGATTTCTCGAGCGGACCGTGCCCCTCCGGCCTCCCCTGCGTCTTCCCTTTGTGGGAAGGGACAAGGAGGTCCGGTGGCTTCAGGAACATCTTGCCCGTGGCGGGCGGGTGGTGGTGAAGGGTCCGGCCGGTGTGGGGAAAACCCGTCTGGTGGAAGAAGCGCTTAAAAGGATGGATCTTGCTGCCGTATGGATCCGGGGCTACACCGGGCTTGCGCCCCTTTCGGGATTGCGGGCTCTCACCCGATCGCTTCCGTCTCCCCCTTCGGTGGTTCGGGCGTATCTTGAAGGAAAAACACCGGTCCCCCGGGACGAGGCGGTGGAGGCTGTGAGAGCATGGCTTGAATCCTATGCCCCCTTTGTGCTGGTGCTGGACCATGTGGATGGGCTGGATGAAGCCAGTCGCCGGATGTTTGAGACGATCCTTTCCCGTCTGTCCCATGAGATTCCGGTGGTGCTGACCCTCCGGAATTCTCCCTTTCCCGTGTCTTCCCCCGAGGTCGTGTCGCTGGACCCCCTTGCGGAAGCCTCCCAGCGGTCCATCATCCGTGCCGTTGCTCCGGAACTTCCTCCTGACCGGCAGGAAGCTCTCATTCGCCGGTGCGGTGGGAATCTGTTCTGTCTTGAACTTGCCCTGGCTGCACGAAAGGCAGGCCATACCGATCTTCCCACCATCCCCTTTCTCTCCGCCGTCCAGCACCTTTCGTCAGGAGCCCTGCGGGTGGTGGAGTATCTCGCCTGTGCCGGGATCCCCTTGAGGGAAGAAGAACTCCCGGAATGGACAGAGCGGGTGCGGGAGGAACTTGTTTATTCCGGGGTGGTCCGGATCACCGCTGAAGGGATCACCCTCCAGGGGGAGCCCCTGGAACGGGCGGTCCTGTCCTCCATCCCCCCTTCCCGGCGCCGCCGGCGTTACCGGATGCTTGCAGATCGGGCGGCTTCGCTGGGGGTTCGGGGTTCCGAAGAGCTTGCCCGGTGGTACACCCGCGGCCGTGCCCCCGGCAGGGCGGCCTCCTTCTGGCAGGATGTGGTGGATGAGCGCTATTTTCAGGCCCTGCACGAAGAACTCGACCGGGTGGAGAGGTTTCTTGAGGGCCAGGGAGGGCGTTTCCGGACCCTCGCCCGGCTGGTCCACGCCCGGCGGGCCATGCGGGAGGGGCGATATCACGAAGCCGAACGCGTTTTTCGGGACGTTGCCCGGCGCCGAACGTTCCGCAAGATCGCCCTGCTCAATCTTGTGGAACTCTACGACTGGTGGGAGCGGTACGATTTCATGAAACAGTGCCTTGTCGCCCTGTTCCCCCATCGCCACACCATGACGCCCCGGGAGCAGGTGTTCTACCGGGAGGCGCTGGGGATCTGGCACGACATGCAGGGAGAGCATACCAGAGCCCTGGACTGGTATGAACGGTGTCTGGCCTTTGCCCGTAAATACGGACTTCAGGATGCGGAGTCCACAGCTCTGTACAACATCGGATGGATCCATCAAAAGGAAAAGCGCTGGGAAGAAGCCCGGGCGTTCTATCTGGCTTCCCTTGAAAAAGCCCGAACCCGGTATGACCAGGCGGCCGCCTTTCTTCGTCTTGGTGATCTCCACCTTTTCCAGGATCGGCTGGAGGAAGCCCGCCATCTGTATGAACAGGCGCTGAGACTGTTCCAGGAAATCCGTTTCCCCTTCTGGGAAACCATCACCCTGCGGAACCTCTCTCTGACCGAAGCCTTTCTGGGGCTCACGGAGGAAGCGATGGCCCACGCCCGGAGGGTTCAGGCGCGGGAGGGTGAGCCCTGGCCCTTCCTGGTCGCGCTGGTTCTGGGGGACTGGAAGACGGTCCAGGAACACCTGGATGAGGTGGATGAACGCTTGCGCATCCTGGGCGAAGTTCTGCTGGGGCGTCGATCTCCGGAGAGCCTCCATCGGGATCAGCATGGGCCGCTGATGCAGAAGGTGGTGGATCGGGTGATGGCCCACGTGGCGCAGGGCAGGGAAAGACCCTGACTCCGCGCATTGTGCTCTTTGCTTCTTCGGGTGTTGCTTTTCCGGGTGCTTTCCTGTATCCTGAACCTGTCTGCCTCCCCATCTAACGGGGGGCTTTTTTCTGCTTTCTCCCACGTTTTTCCCCTGTGCTTTTCAGGATGGGCCCCGGTGGGGCTGTGGTTTTTTGGGGAATATGCGCAAAAAGGAGGTGGAGGATGGACTGGTTTCCGGCCTATCTCTTTCTCGGAGGCTGGGAAAGCCTTTCGGAAGAGGATTTCCGGCATGCTGGAAAAATGCTCCCGAAGGTGATGCGATCCGGGACGTTGTCAGCGATTGTGGCGCAGGATCACCCCGCGGCACGGAATCTCCTCAACGCCCTGGCCGTTTCGGTGATGTGGGTGGAGGATGTGTCTGATGCCCTTCGCCATCTGGGTGTGCAGCGCCGCGGGGACCGTGGGACCATGGGAGACGAGGAGGTGACGTATGTGTATGGCCCTCTGAACGGTTCTTTCGTGAGGCCTTATGAGAACGTGGAGGGAAGGCCGGTGGGCGTTTTCCAGGGAATCACGGGTACACAGAACCGGGCGGTGCTCTGGGAGGTTCGGGCGAGGGTCCTGGAGGCGCCGGACCGAACAGAACGCCTCGTGCTCCTCTTCCACCCGGGGATGGACGAATTCCCGGAATGTCTGGATGCCCGTGTCATGGAGCACGTGCTGGAAGGGTGGGTGGACGTTCGGGGAAGCCGGATCAGCACCCATCCGCTGTGGGTGATCCTGGACCTTGAGCCCGTGGAGGTCTTTCCGGTGGGACCATCGTCCCTCTGCTCCATGACGGCTTTCGCCCTCCGGGTGGGGATGGGCTGGGTGGCCGATCGTGCAGACCGTTGAGCATCCGAACAGGAGGGCTTACCCTATGGCCATGGCCAAAGCCAAAGTCAAACTCATTTCGGTGGGTGAGATTCAGGATCGAGGGTTTCGTTTCTTTGTCCCCTCCTATCAGCGGGGATACCGCTGGACAGAGCGAGAGGTCACACAGCTCCTCGAAGATCTCTGGGAATTTGCGAACAGCGCGGATCAACACCAGGATCCGTACTATTGCCTCCAGCCCCTCGTGGTCCGCAAGCGTTCAGACAAGGAGAAAGAGTATGAGGTGCTGGACGGACAGCAGCGCCTCACCACCCTGTATATCCTCATGAAAGCTCTGCGAGAGCACTTTGACGATCAGGAATGGGAGCCGCAGTTTGAAATTGACTATGAAACCCGGGAACGCTCCAGGGAGTTCCTGAAGGACCTTCCCAACAAAGGGCGTGACGAAGCAGAGGCCAATCCTGATTTCTTCCACATGTGGCATGCCTATCAAACGGTCCGAACGTGGCTGGAGAAGAAAGAAAAAGAAACCTCCCGAAGCCTGTCCAGGACGAGATTTGAAAGAAAGTTTGAAGAACTTCTTCGAGATTATGAATTTCGTGACGGAAGGGATGTCGCGCGCAACACGCGGTTCATATGGTATGAGCTGGAACCTCAGGGAGAATCATCCCACCGCATCTTCGTCCGCCTGAACTCCGGAAAGGTCCCCCTGACCGATGCCGAGCTCATTCGGGGCCATCTCCTGCTCCTCACACGGAAACATGATCCGTCGCGGTTTAAGGAACGGGCGCGCCTTCTGGATGATCTGCGGCTTGCCTTCGAAGAAGATCCCTTCTGGTTCTTCATCTCCACAAGGGATTATCCCACCCGGCTGGATCGGCTCTTTGAGCTCTTTGAGGGTGCACCGGTTCGGGACGACCGGTATACCCTTGCCCACTGGTTTCTTGAACAGCACAGGGATGTGACGGATCTATGGAACGTTATCCAGAGCATCTTTGCGTATCTCCGGTTTCTTTATGAAAACGACGAATTCTACAATCTTGTGGGATGGACGGTGGCCCTTCGGGAGAACCCGGCCAAAACACAGGCCTACCTTCGCAGTGTCCTGAAAAAAGCCCGCACGGAGCCCAAATCCTCCCTCCGGGCGTATCTGTACAGGGAAGCCAATTGCGTGCATGGCCAGCCATGGCTTGAAAAAAATGGAACCGAGATCTGGATCCACAGATTGAGGGATGTTCGGGATTTGCGGTATGCGGGCAGTCAGGAAGGGATTCATCTCCGGCGGGTGCTCCTTCTTCACAACGTCCTTGCCTTCTTCCCCGTGGAGGCGCCGAAAAAGTGGGATGAAGGGCGTGTCCGGGGGCGGTTTCCCTTCCACCGGTATCACGCGGAGCGGTGGTCGCTCGAGCACATCCATCCGCAGGCACCCACCGGGTTCCACGGAGGCGATGCGGAGAAGTGGCTTAGTAAAATGGAGAAGGCTTTGGATCTATTGATCCAGGCGGAAAAAGAAAAAGGAAGAAAAAGGGAAAAGATCCAGGAGCTGGAAGGTTTGCTTAAGAAGGTGAGGGATCTGATCGACGAGGCGAAAAAAGCAAAAAAAGAGGGTCAATTCAAGAAATTTATGGAAAAGCTCCCGCCTGTTGCCGAAAAGGTGTTTCAGCAATTTGGTGCAGGGGATGTGCATGACATCAGCAACATCGCCCTTCTTCCCCAAGACCTCAACAGCAGACTGTCCAACCTTCCTTTTCCCGTGAAACGCCAGGTGCTTCTTGTGGAAGAGGAATCCGGCGCCTTTGTCCCTCCCCGCACAAGGGATGTCTTTCTCAAGGCGTTTGAAGACACGCCGAAGGATTTTCTCGTGTGGGGCCCTGAAAGCCGGGAAGCGTATGAAAACCATATCGTGAAGACCCTGGAAGCCTTTCTGAACGCCATTGAGAGGTTTTCCGCGCCACAGGATTGTGAAAAGGAGAAAACAAAATGAGTTCGGAGCAGTCCAGGACGTTGACGTTCTGGCGCCTGCTGGAGCAATATTCCATCAGAATCCCCGAGATTCAGCGGGACTACGCCCATGGCCGGGACGATGCAGAGCCGGTTCGAGAGGCGTTTATCCGGGATCTTCTGGAAAGCCTGAAAAACGCCCGTCCCCATCCCATGGATTTTGTGTTCGGAATCGTGGAGGAAAAGACCGGGACCCTCATCCCCATTGACGGTCAGCAGAGACTCACGTTTCTTTTCCTTGTGCACTATTATGCGGCTCTGCGCGCCGGAAAGGTTACGGATGATGAGGTGCAGAAACGCCTTCGAAGGTTCTCCTATGCGGTTCGAGAGACGTCCAGAGATTTTGTGGAGAGGCTGGTGGACCACATGGCGGACGTGGCGCAGGCGCTGTCAGAAGAATCCCTCAGAGCGTGGATTGAAGATCAACCCTGGTTCCTTCCCATGTGGCGGCTTGATCCCACCGTTCAGTCCATCCTTACCGTCCTGGACGATCTCCGCCGGGAAGTCCATCAGAAAGCCCGGGACCTCCAGGATTGGGAAAACATCTGGAAAGACCTTGTGGAAAACGACCGTGTGACCTTTGATTTCCTTGAGATGAACGATCTTTCCCTGAGCGATGAGATCTATATTCGGATGAACGCACGGGGAAGGCGTCTTTCGGCGTTTGAAGTCATCAAAGCCCGCCTGCTCGGGTATCTTGAGGAAAAAGGGTTCGAGAATGTTCAATTCTTCGAGCAGAAGATGGATGGAGAATGGCTGGACGTCTTCTGGACAAAAGCGCGTGAGAAAAAGGGCAAAGAGAACAAAGAGAACAACCGCCGGGGTCCGGAAGAACTTGCAAAGGACACGGATCAGGCTTTTCTGAACTTTCTGCGGTTCTTTCTGGACATGCTCGCCTATCGGAACATGAAACGCGAACACGATTCTTCGAAAGCTTCACGGGAGGGGGAAAACAGCATCGAGGACCTGGCACCGGAGGATCTCTTTCCCCTTGCCCTCGGGGCACCGAACGATCTCGACCTTCTGTCCCACGCCCTGGATCGTCTTCACAAAACGAAAGAAGATCCGGCACTGGACCTCCGGATTTTCTGGACCGGTGGGGGTCGTCTCTTCCGGACCCTTCGGGAGGGACTGGAACAGGTGGTCATGGGTTATCACGGCCCCCAAGGGAGACCCGCTTTTGGGCTCCGGATTCTGCTCTTCCTGTATTTCCTGTGGACCCATCAGGGCATGAAAGATCAGGAACTTCAGCGTCATCTCCGCACCGCACGCAACCTTCTCAACCGGATGGGCGTCCGTGGTTTTTATGCGTTTGAGCGACGCATCCAGGCCGGGAAAGTTCCGGAAATTCTCCGGTTGTTTGAACGGGGTGTACCGCTGGACGGGGACCGGCAACCGGAGGTGAGCACCCCGGGGGGCTCCGGGATCACCAAAGAAAGTTTCCAGCACGAACGGCAAAAACACCAGTGGCTCAAGGATCACCCCGACCGCAAAGAGGATCTGGAAGCCCTGGAGGATCACGTGTACCTCCAGGGAGATCTGCGCAATCTCTGGACAGAAGCGGGACCCGTGGTGACGTTTGAGACTTTCCGGACCGTCTTCGGAGAGAGTGAAGAGATTGAACGTGTGTGGCAGCGCACGCAGGGTGCACAGGTTCTTTCGAAAGAAGATCGGGACAAGGTTCAGGCGTTTGCAAAGCGGGATGGGTATCTCGCTTCGGTTCTTCTTACTTTGGATTCTTCGGACAATGGTTATCCCCGGAAGGATGCATCGGGAGTCCGGCGGTTTTTCGGAAGAACCGGATACTGGCACGTGCTGCTCACCGATCCGGGGATGAAGCCCACCGATCCGAAGATGGAGCCCGTCTGGCGTGCGTTTTTCCGGCACCTTGAGGAAAAGAACTGGAATCTTGGCGATTTGTGGGACAAATGCAAAAAGGATTTCAAGGATCCGAAAGACTGGAAATACTATTACGTGCGCTATCCGGAGTTTTACGATGACCTTCTTTCCCAATACGCGAGCGAGATTTTCAAGCACACATACGGTCGGGATGCGAACATCTTTGTCTGGCCCTGGCCTTCGCCGTATCTTGCGGAGAAAAATCGGACCACGGAGAAAACATCGGAACACGTGAGCCCTTTCCTTTATGTTGTGTGGAAAAAAGTGCGGGAGAAGCTGGAAGAAGAGCGGAAAGAAAAGGTTCGGCTTCGCACGGGGGAGGGAGCCTATGGAAAGGAAGAGTATGCTTCACGCCTGGTGCTTGAGGGCAAATTCAGCGTCCGGGTGGACCGGAAAGACGAAAACCCCGTGTGGAGCATTGAAGTGGAGAAATCGTTTGCCCCGGAATTTCAGCGGGTGCTTCGAGAGAAGGGATGGTGGGACGAACGTTCATGGGATGAAAACCAGTTGTCTTATATTCTTCCCTTCGAGGATGAGGATATGATTGCGAAACTCGTGGATTTTCTTTGCTTTTTCCTCAAGCAGGAGGGATCCCATGAACCCCACAGATGAACTCCTGCGAGCGGTTCAGGCGCAGGATGTCGAACGGGTGCAGGCGCTTCTTGAAGCAGGCGCGGATCCGGAGGTCGCGGATGATGCGGGCCTTCCGGCGCTGTTCCATGCGGTGCTCACCGGCAATCCGGACCTGGTGCGTCTCCTGGCAGGCCATGGGGCCGATGTGAACCGGGTGGCGCCGTATGATGTGGCCGACGACGGGGACCCCACACCGGTGACCCCCCTGATGCTCGCCGTCGCCCGGGGCGCTTCTCCCGTGGTGGACGCCCTCATCCAGGCCGGTGCGGACCCGAATGCCCGGGACCCCTACGATTCCACCGCCCTCCATTATGCCTGCTGGTATCAGGATCAGGTGGAACCGGTGCGCGCCCTTCTGGAAGGAGGTGCGGATCCCAACGCGACCTCCGCCTCCGGTTTTCTCCCCATCCACTTCGCGGTGATCGCGCAGGATGCCCATCCAGAGAAAGACATGCGGGGCGTGATCCGTGAGCTTGCCCCGGTTTCAGACCTCTCGGTGCGGGATGGGCGAAAGGATGCCACACCGGGGGACTACGCCGCCCATTTCCTGCTCGAGCACCTTGCATCCATCCAGGAGGACCCGGACGCGCTCACGGAAGAAACCCGCCGTGTTGTTCTCCGGTGGCTGGAGATCCTGTCCACCCTGGCCCTCCATGATCCCGAAACGGCCAGGAAACTCGGGGAAATTCGGGAAGCCCTGGACGAACGGCTGGAAGAATAAAAAGCGGGGCTCCCGGAGGGAGCCCCGCAAAGGTCTCGTCGTTCCGGTTCGTTAGCGAACCACCACAAATTTGCGCAGGGCCTCCCTGTGCCCATCCCCATAGCGCAGGAGATAGATCCCGGGAGGCAGGGCCGGGAGGTTGATGGCGTGTCTTCCAGGTCCGAGCGTACGGTTCCAGGCCCACCGCTTCCGTCCCAGAACGTCGTGGAGGAGAAGGCGAACCTGTCCTCCCTCCGGAAGGGCAAGCTGCACCCGTCCTTTCTCCAGGCTCAATCCAAAAGCCACGGGTGGGACAGCCCCCTCATCCACGGATGTGGTGGGGGAGGGCGTGAAATACACCCCATGGCCGGCGGTGATGGGGTAGGCGTGGGGGTGATAGGTTCCATCCAGAAGAACCTGGATCCCGTCGGTTTCCGCCCGGTTTTCGATGCCGATGGTCACGGAGCTTCCCAGGTAGGAGGAAGAGGGGGTGTCTTTGTAGAGGAAAACGATGGAGGAATCGGAGAACCGCAGCCAGAGCTGGAAGCTCACGGTGTCGGTTGCATCCACGTAACGGCCCACCCGGCTCCACTCCACAAGCAGGGTGCTGTCGGATGCGCGATACAGGGTATAGATCCCGCCATTGGTGCCGTAACTGGCAAACTTCAGGTCCTTCCAGAGCACGGCGAGCACGCTTTTGCCATCCGCGGTGGGAATGGGGTCTGGTGAGTAATCCGAAGTGCCGGGATCGCCTCCCAGGACCGCCCATCCGTTGGTGGAAACCCAGAGGGTATCGAACAGGGCGCCGTCATAATAAAAGGGCATGGGAAGGGCAATCCATCCCCGGCCGTCATCTCCGCTCCCCGAAGCAAGGGCAAGAAGGGTTCCGTTCCCGCCATAATCGGGGTCCAGTTCCTGCCAGGTCAGGGCGGGCATCCAGTAATCGGTGGAGTCGCCAGGCTCAATTCCCGTGTAGCCCATCCCCACCATCAGACTTTCCGGACCTCCGGGCGGGGGTGGGGTGAGATCGTCCACGAGGGTCCACGACGCGATAAGGGTGTCCGTGTTCACGGGGGAGGTCACGATCAGCCGGAGTTTCAGTGTCTCACCCGGTGTTCCGGTGGAGTCCAGAGAAAGGGTGAACTGGAGAGAGTCGGTGGCAAAGTCGGCCAGGGTGGCCAGAGAGTCGGTGGAATCTGCGAAGTGGACGGCGCTGCACAGACCGTTGCCCGTTTCCAGACAGGAAAGCACGCCCTGAACCGGGCCGGTGGCACTGCCGGCATTGTGCACAAAAGCGCGCACGGTCACCGAAGGATCGCCCGCGGCGCCGGGCTGGTTGTCCGAGCCGTCCAGCCACCGCATGGAGTCCGCGAGGACCGGACCGCCCGAAGGCGGGGCGTCGTTGAGGAGTGCCCAGGAAGCCACCAGGGTGTCCTGACTGAAAGGAGACCGGACCACGATTTCGAGTTTCAGCGTTTCTCCCGGCATCCCGGTGGAATCCAGCGAGAGGGCAAAGTTCAGCTGACCGGATGCCCCGGCATCCAGCACCCCCAGGGTGTCCACCGAATCCGCAAAATGGACGGCGCTGCACAGGCCGTTCCCCACGTCCACGCACGAAACCGTCCCCCAGACCGGACCGGTGGTGGCCCCGGCGTTGTGGACATAGGCCCGCAGGGTGACGGAGGGATCGCCTCCTGCCCCGGGGGCACCGTTGTTCCCATCCAGCCACTGTGCGGAGTCGGCCACCACCTGATAAGGTCCCCCGGGAAGGGGAACGAGCCGTATGGCCCGCTGATCTCCGAGAGGATACACAAAGGGCCGGTAGGTGACGGATCCACCCCAGGTGTCCATGTAGGCCAGGGTGGCCCCGTTCTGTCCCGTTGCATCCTGAAAACCCACGTCTCCCAGGTTGGGAAAGGCGCTGACCGTCTGGTATTGCCACAGGATTTCGTCATCCGAGGGATCGGAAGGGTCACCATAGTCCAGGATGAGCTCAAAGGCATAGCCTGCCTCGGTCCACTCCAGGACCCACCGGCTTGCGTCGGCATACACATAGCCAAAGTCATATGAATTGTACGGCGCATAGAGCACATGGAAAAGCGGGACCGGGTCACCGTTGGGAAGGGTGTCTCCCACGCTGGGGGACGTGCCGGTTCCCAGAATGAGCCAGCCTTTCTGCCCCACCCGGACGCTGTCATATTGAACGCCCTGGAACGTGAAGGGTTGCGGAAGGGGCAGCACGGCCTCTCCGGAAGTGAAGGCAACGGGACTTCCCAGAGCCTGGGCGTCCACCCAGGAAAAGGTGGGGTGTTCGGCGTAGTGATCATCGGTGTCGTCGTACACCGTGAAGACGGGGGTGCTGCCCACCTGAGGCACCACGTGGAGCACCGTGTCCTTCATGTCGAAGGTGTCGGTGAGCCCGGCGCTGATCCACAGATGGAAGGAGTCCCCGGATGGCTGAAGGACAGCTCCAAAGGACGTGGTGAGGGTGTCACCGGGGGCAAGACCGGTCAGGGTGGTGGTGGAGTCCAGAAGGGAGAGTTCGGTGCATGTCGTGCAGGAAAGGTAAACGTTCAGATCTCCCTGTCCCCCTTCAATGTGCCAGTGCCACCGAAGGAAGAGGTTCCCCGTCGCAGGGTCTCCTTCGGTGTTGGGCAGACCGTCCCCTCCATCGTCCCAGACGAGACGGTCCAGCACGAGATAAGGAAGGAGATGGAAGCGGGCCACACTGGCCACCCGTCCGGAGGTATAGGCCGCGCCGGCCACCACAGGATCGCTCCCCACCGCAGTCACGTCCCAGGCGCCCTCTCCCACCGGGCCATACAGAAAGTCGTGATACAGTTTGCGTCCTGTTGGGGAGAAGGCGATCACAAACCCGGTGGTGTCGAACGACCCCGGATCTTCTCCCACCGCGAAAAGGTTCCCGAAGGTGTCCGCCGCAGCACCGTGAAACCGGATGCCCGAATAGGTGGTCCGGTCCCAGAGCAATGAGCCTCCTGTGTTCACAGCGACCGCGTAGCCCGGAGCGGTGTAGTCGCTTCCGGCGTTCCCCACCGCATAGATCAGGGTGTCCTGAATGGCAAAGGCTTCGGTACGGAAATCGGAGGCGTGAAGATAATCCCAAAGGATGGTTCCGGACAGATTGATGGCTGTGGCGAACATCCGGTAGGTGAGCCCTCCATGCCATTCGGTGCCCACAATCACCCCGTTGCCGGAGGGGTCCAGACCCAGCCCCAGCACCTTGTTTTCCACCAGAACTTCGTGACCGAGCGATTGTTTCCAGACCAGCGTTCCGGAAGATGTCAGGCGATAGGCATAGGCGGTGTCCTGGAAAACCGCCGCCACCATCACATCTCCGCCGGACAGGCAAACCCCGTCCCGGGCCGCGTTGGTGGCGGGAGAGACGTCCGTGAATTCCCAGAGGACGGAGCCGTTCACAGGGTCCAGGCCCACCACCAGGAGGGTGTCGTTCAGATTGGTTTCCACCTTCCCGAGGGCGATCACGACCCCGCCACATTCCAGCACGGCATAGGCGGTGTCATCGTCCCCGCTGTACACGTTGGAGGCGGGACGAACGTAGCTCCACAGGGGGGAACCCGAAGGGCTCAGCGCATGAACGACGAAATGGGTGGCACTCCCGTCGTCATACGCCCCCGACACCAGCACCCCTCCGGAGAAGGTCGTCAGGTCATGGGCCCAGCTCAGCGACAGTCCTGTGTGGGTCCAGAGCACCGTTCCCGAGCCCGCATCCAGTTTCTGAACAGCCCCGTTTCCCGCGACCAGCAGGGCGTTTCCGCTGTGCCGGACCTGTTCCCACCGGCTCAAGGAGCCCTCCTGCTGTTCCCACATGAGCTCCTGCCCGGCGAGAGGGGTCACCAGGACCGCCAGCGTCAGCCACCACCGGAGACCACGTCCACGAGTCATCCATACCCTCCTGTTACGATATGCGAATATGGGTATCATACAGGTCAGGAGACGGAGCATCTCAAACGTTGAAGGTCGTGCCCATCTCCGGTATAATTCCCCTGCCGGCAGGGGAGCTGTCGGTTTTTCTCTTGTTCAGGAGCGTCAGAGATGTCCATGTTTGTGGAAGCGCTGAGCCGGTTTGGCATGATCGAGGCCGCCGAGGAAACGCCCTGGGGACTCAGACTTTACATCCGGTTTTATGAGCCCCGTACCCGGTCCATGGAAGAGCTCACCAACTGGCTCTACACCCGTGGTTTCTGGCCGGTGATCCAGCCGGTGCAGGACGGTCTGTGGTCGGTCACCCTCCAGAAAGCCCCTTCCCGCCAGCCCATTCGCTGGTGGGTTCCCGTGGGCCTGCTCCTTGCGACCCTGGTCACCACCTTTTTGGCGGGCCTTTTTCACTCCGGTGGGGAACCCACCACCGCCTTCGCCTTCGGGTTTTCTCTCATGGCCATCCTGGGGACCCATGAACTGGGCCATTATATGGCGGCCCGGCGCTGGAAGGTGGACACCACGCCGCCCTATTTTATCCCCTTTCCCAATCCCCTTCTGGGGACGCTGGGCGCCTTCATCCGGATTCGCTCGCCCCTTCCTCACCTCAAAGCCCTGCTGGACGTGGCGGCGGCAGGACCGTGGGCGGGTTTCGTGGTTGCGGTGCTCGTGAGCTGGATTGGCCTGAACCTCTCCCACTTTGTCCCGGTGGATTCCACCCAGGTGGGCCTTCGGCTGGGAGAGAGCCTGATCTTCAAGGCCATGGCCTTTCTAGTGAAGGGACCGGATCCCCCCGGTCAGGAACTCCTCCTCCATCCGGTGGCCTTCGCGGGATGGATCGGGTTTTTCGTCACCGCACTGAACCTTCTCCCCATCGGACAGCTGGACGGGGGCCACGTGATCTATGCCCTGTTCCCCCGTCATCACCGGGTGTTCGGGCTTCTCACCCTCATGACCCTCCTGGGGCTGGGGTTTTTCTGGCAGGGATGGTGGATGTGGATGGTCCTGGTCCTCATCCTGGGGATCGGCCATCCGCCGCCCCTCAACCCCTATCTCCCGCTGGACGGGCGACGGAGGCAGTGGGCCTGGGCCACGGTGCTCCTGTTTGTGATTACCTTCGTTCCCGTGCCCTTTTCAGCGTAACAAACGCGGAAGATCACGCCGGCCAGAGTTTCCGGAGTGCTCCGGCCAGCCTCCTGGCCTGAACCTCCGGGATTTCCCGGGGCTCCACACCCTGACGGATGAGGGTGCGGCCGTCGGGAAGGGCAATCTCGCGGAGGCGCTCCGGGTGAGATAGTCCCATGAGGCACCCCCACAGGGGCCAGGTGGTTCGATCCTCCCGGAGGAGAAACCGGGCCGCCGCCTCGGGTGAAGAAAGTTTTGCAAGCACCGGGACACGCTCCAGGATCCGGCGCTCTTTCCGGGAAATGTACGAAAGCTTCGGCGGGGGGGTGCCTGCAGCTCTGTACAGCAGGGCAAAAAACCAGATCCACCCTTCTTCCTTTCGAGGTGCCAGACGGTCCACACAGGCGAGAAGTTTCGGGGGAATGCGGGTGCGGGGCACACCCAGGCCACGCCGGGCGATCCGGTCCACCATCACCTTTCGGCGTTCCTCCACCGCCATCCGCATCCATTCCCGGCGCGCCCGGGCAAAGGAGATCCTCTCCAGAAGATAACCCCACGCCCGCGCCTGGCGGTTGAAGGACGAAGAAAGGCGGAAATCCAGTCGAACGGCATAGCGGATACCCCGCAGAATCCGGGTGGGATCGTCCCGGAAACTCTTTCCGTGCAGGGGACGGATGATCCGCCGTTCGAGGTCCTGAAGCCCCCCCGTGGGATCCACCAGATCTCCCCATGCGGGACCGGACAGGGGCACGGCCATGGCGTTCACGGTGAAATCCCGCCGCCATAGATCCTCTTCCAGGCGCTCCGTGAAGGTGACCTCGGGCAGGGCACCCGGTTCGGGATACACTTCCCGGCGAAACCGGGCGATGTCCACTTCTCCTTCCGGGGCCCGGAGCTTCACCGTCCCCAGGGGACTGGTCTGAACGATCGCCCCCCATCCGGCTTTTTCCAATCTCCGGGCAATCGGAAGGGGATCATCTGGAGTGGCAAAATCCCAGTCCGCGGAAATCCTTCCCGAAAGCAGCACATCCCGCACCCCTCCTCCCACCCACACCAGGGGCAAACCCTCCTCATGGATGAACCGGAGGAAGGGGTGTTGAAGGATGAGGGATGGGAAATCGGGGACGTTCATGGTGCGGATCCGATCCGGAATCGGTAGCCCAGGGCGATGCCGATCATGGGTGTGAACCGGACGTCGGTTCGGGCCACGGCGGACTGCCTTTCGGGATCCCAGGTGGCCGTTCGTTCAAACTGAAACAGGGGCGTAAAGGCCAGGCGGGCGAACAACCCTTCTTCGGGCGGTTCATACCGGTAGCCCAGAATCAGGGCCTCGATGGTCCTGGTATCCGGGTTTCCGCCGAACAGGTCGGTGGTGATCATGGATGCCAGCCCCACCCCCACTTCCAGATGGTGATTCTTCTTCGGATCGCTCAGCACGCTCACACTGGCCACAAAACCGGAAGCAAACAGGGCAGCAGCCAGTCCAAAGCGTACGGACAGGGCGGGGTGCACCACACGACCTTCCGCGTTGAGGGAGAAAAGTCCCGGACCTCCTGCTTCGAGATAAAGGCTTGCGGAGCGCATGGGGTTGGGTCTCCCATCAGGTTCGCCCGCAGCAAGAAGGGCCAGGACAATCCACGTCCACATCCTTCATCGGGGCATATGCCCTTTCTTTTCGATTTCGGAGACCACGCGCTTCATGAGGGAAAGGTGATCCGGGAGCTTCCTGAACAGTTCTTCGGCCAGAAGCTCACGGTCGGTGTGAACGGTGAGGTTTCAGTTGTCCACCATGGAAAACAGACGTTCAAGCTCATCTTCGCTGACATAGCCGTTGTGAAACAGCGCGCGCATGCAGGATTTGGGTGAATGACAATCCTCTCCTTCCATCACCCGCATGGCGGTTTTCACGAGTTTCCAGAAAATTTCAAACGTGAATTCAAAGCGCTGAATGGAAGAGTCCCGGAGGAAAGGGTAGAGTTCCGTATTCCGGACGTTCGCAGTTTGTTCAAGGGCCTCGTCCAGTCGCCGGGCTGCCCGATGAAAATCGTTCAGCTGTTGTTCAAGACGATCCACAGGATGCCTTCCTCCATGACATGCTTCCGGAATTCAGGGGCCACCCGGGAGAGGTCCACCACGTCCACCCGGAAGGGAACGTGGGACTCCTCGAGGGTTTCGCGAAGCACCGAAAGTTCGAACCGGATATCTTCATCGGAGAGAAAACCGAGATCCAGGTCACTCCGGGGGGTGTGATCCCCCCGTGCCCGGGAACCGAAGAGAAAGACCTTCACCTTCTTCCCCGAAAAGAGTTCGGTGATCGTCCGGCGGATGTTTTCCACGGTCCGGATGGGCCGGGTGTTCATCGTCAGAACCCCGCGAGTTTCCCCAGTTTCTCCCGTATTTCCCGGGCCAGGGCACTTCGGGGGAGGGTGTAGAGAAGGGCCTGCTCATAGTGCCGGCGGGCCGCAAGGGTGTCCCCCTCCATCAGGGCGAGATCGCCGAGAAGGGCATGGGCATCGTCCAGCAGGACGGTGGGTCCTCCCAGCGCCACAAGTCGCTCCAGACGCTTCCGGGCTTCTTCGTAATCCCCTGCGTAATAGAGTTCGGTGGCCTTTTCAAACAGGGCATTGCCATAGGCCCACAGGGCGTCGGCGTTGTCAAACCGTTTCAGACTGTCGCCCAGTTCCAGCAGGCGATCGGTCTCGCCGAGTTCATACAGGATGGGAAAATACAACCCCGCAATCCGCTGGAGAGACCCCCCTTCTTCGAGATAGCGCTCCAGATGGTCCCGTGCCCGGGCATACTGGTTCCACTCCCATGCAGTTTGTGCCAGGAAAAGCAGGCCGTCCAGCCCCACCGCTTCGGGGCGGATGCGGTCCAGGAGTTCATAGGCCCGCTGGGCCACCCGCTCCAGCCGGAGTTTCCGGGCGGTGTCGGCGAGAATCCACAGGTGCTGGATGAGGTCGTCCTGAAGGGAGGAATCCGCGGAGGCCTCTTCAAAGGCCTGAAGGGCGTTCCGCCATTCCCCTTTGCTCATGGCGAGCACCCCCCGCCAGTAGGCAGCCCGGAGCGGGGCCTCATCCATGTGGCCCAGGATCAGGCGTTCGGCTTTCTCGTATTGTTTCTGTTCAATCAACTGCTGAACCTCTTTTTCCCACGCGTTCCCGCAGGACAGGAAAAAGATCACGAAGAAGAAAGCCGCACGCCGCACGGGTCAGCCTCCCTGGGGAAAGGTGCGCAGGGCCACGCCGGCCTGAAGGAACCAGCCCCGGAAACGGAAGCGGGGCACCCCCTGCACCTCACCCCCATACCGGTGTTTCCAGGGCGGATTCTGAACATCGTATACATACCCGGCCGATAGGGCCACACCCGCGAAGGGAGGCATGTTTCCACCCGAGGGAGCCCAGAGGAAGAGCACGGCGTGCAAACTGGCAAACAGCCGGGGGCTTTCCACAATGGACAGGTTGCCGCCGGTGAAGAGATCCTCATACTGGTCTGTGGCCGTGGAAGTGAGGATCAGGCGGGGGGAGACCTTGCCGAGGCCGGTTCCACCGGCGAAGGTGGTGTAGGCGTTGAAATCCAGCACGCCTCCCACCCAGAAGCTCCAGGCGGGGGTTTCAATCCGGGCGGAAGGCGCACCTTCAAAATGCTGGGATCCGTCCATGCGCTGAAAGGCCACAAAGGTGTTGCCATAGAACATCCCCACCATCCACGTGGATCCCATGAGCACTTCTTCGTGGCTTGCCGTGCGGGAGGCCAGGTCGTTCACCAGGGCGGAGGCTTCGGGATGGAGTCGTCCGGCTCCCCAGAATCCGGCAAGTCCCCCCTGAGCCACAAGGAAGAGAAGCATCACGGCAGGTCCTCCAGGTTGAAGGTGTGAGGCAACAGGTCCTTCAGGCGAAACACCCGGTGTTCCTCACCCCGGACCACCACGACCTCCATGTCCGGAGAAAACTCGGCCAGCACCTGACGGCATGCCCCGCAGGGGTAAGGCCAGGCGGGGGGATCGGACACGATCACGATGCGGGCGAAATCCCGGGCCCCCTCGTTCACCGCCCGGAACACCGCGGCACGCTCGGCACAGATGGTGAGCCCGAAGGAAGCGTTTTCCACGTTGGCGCCCCGGAACACCCGGCCGTCGGTGGAGAGCAGAGCCGCGCCCACCCGGAACCGGGAATAGGGGGCATAGCTTCCCTTCAGGGCTTCCCGGGCTTCGGCGATGAGGGTCTCCAGACTCACTCGATCCGCTGCCATTTGCGATAGGCCTTGCGTTTGAGGACTTCGGCCCGCCGGGATTGAACGTCAGCATACTGGGCCCATTGAGTGTTTTCCGGTACGATCTTCAGCGCCTGCTCATAGGTCTCCTGCGCCTGCGCGTAAAAATCCATTGCCATTTTGTATTTCCGGTTCTCAAAAGCTCGGTCACCTCGTTTCATCAGAATGTCCCCCAGGAGATTCAGAGCAATGGTGCGAACCTTCGGTGTCGGTTTCTGGGAAAGGGCCTTACGAATATACGTTTCCGCTTGATCCAGACGCTCTCCCCGATCGGCAAGAAAGCTTGCAGCCTGAAGACATCCCTGAACGCTTCCCACTTCTTCGCACAACGCTGCGTTGGCTTCAAGCATCAGGGTGGTATCCCCGCTTGCTACCCCCAGGTCCCGTCTCATCAGCAGAATCCAGTATCGTTCATCCGGCGCCACCTTCTCCCATTCCGCGAGCATCTGCCGGGCGCGGTCAAATTGCCTTGCATCCAGATAGGCCTGGGCCAGCGCCTCCAGAAAGCGGGGATCTTCCCTGTAGCGAACGTAATGCTTTTCCAGGTGGGGAAGGGCGCTGTCGGGGCGGTGCATTTTGGCATAGAGCATCCCCACGGCCGCGTCCATGATGGGTACGGGATTTTCACGGTAACGGGCTTGGATGTAGTGCAGGGCGGAATCAGGCTGGTCCCGGCGCAGAAGGATCTCAGCGATGCCCAGGTGGGCCAGATAGGATCGGGGATCGTGCTGAAGGACTTCGTGAAAGGCGTCCCAGGCCTCGTCCAGGTTGTCGTGGCGGAGGGCATGCAGACCTTTGAATTCCAGCGCCGTTGCGGGTTCAAATGCCTTCCAGCGCTCGATCAGGGCCTCCACCGAGTCTTCCTGTCCGTTGAATTCGTAATGCACCAGCAGAGCCATCCAGGCCTGGCGGTCGTGGGGATCCACCTCCACCGCCCGATAAAAGAACCGGAGGGCGCGAGTTGTATCCCCCTGTTGAAGGGCATCATATCCGAGACGATACCAGGTACTGCTCTGGGCCAGGAGGAGCACCGCCCAGATCATCCAAGCACCTCCTCAAGGGGTGTGTAGGGCAGGCCAAAGGCTTCCGCCACCGCCTGATAGGTGACCGCTCCCCGCACCAGGTTCACGCCTTTGGCCAGCGCGGGGTTTTCCCGAACGGCCCGTTCCCAGCCTTTCTGGGCCAGTTCGATCACATAGGGCAGGGTGGCGTTGGTGAGCCCCCAGGTGCTGGTCCGGGGAACCGCACCGGGCATGTTGGCCACGCAATAATGCACCACGCCGTCCACTTCGTAGACCGGGCTGTCGTGGGTGGTGGGGCGGCTGGTTTCGGTGCTACCGCCCTGATCAATGGCCACGTCCACGATCACGGAGCCGGGTTTCATGGTGGTGAGGTGCTCTTTGCGGATGAGTTTCGGTGCTTTGGCGCCCGGCTTGAGGACCGCGCTGATCACCAGGTCGGCCTGGGGCAGGAGTTCCCGGATGGCGTATTCCGTGGAATAGAGGATCTTGACGTTCCGGGGCATGATCTCGGCCAGTTCCCGGATCTTCCGGGGATTGATCTCCAGGACCGTCACGTCCGCACCCATCCCCGCAGCGACCCAGGCGGCGTTGCGTCCCACGGTGCCTCCGCCGAGAATCAGGACGTGCGCCGGCGCCACACCCGGGATCCCACCCAGCAGAATGCCCAACCCCCCCTGCGGACGCTCCAGGTATTTCGCGCCTTCCTGAGGCGCCATACGCCCGGCCACCTCGCTCATGGGGGCAAGCAAAGGCAGCTCTCCGTCGGGTGTTTCCACCGTTTCATAGGCGATCCCGATGATCTGACGCTCCATGAGAGCCCGGGTGAGCTCTTCGGAGGCGGCGAGGTGGAGATAGGTGAACAGGACCTGACCGGGTCGAAGGCGTTCGTATTCCACCGGCTGGGGTTCCTTCACTTTCAGAATCATGTCTGCCTCAGCGAACACGTCCTCCGGACGGTCCAGGAGAACGGCCCCTTCCTTCGCATAGGCTTCGTCCGGGATGCCCGTGCCCAGGCCGGCCCCTTTTTCCACGAAGACCTGATGACCCAGGCCCACCAGGGCGTGCACGCCGGCGGGCGTGAGGGCCACGCGATATTCCTGGGTTTTGATCTCCTTAACCACGCCGATCTTCATGGGTTGCCTCCTTGCTTGAAAGGTTCTGAAAAGCTTTCTGGGACTCAAGGAAATCCGTGAGCCGCCGGCCGTGGGACGACACCTCCTCCAGCTGGGGCACCAGCACCCACAGATTTTCCCACGGTTTGCGAAATCGAACCCAGTCTTTTTCCGTGGTCACGATGGGGGCATTGCCTGCCCACTGGCGAAGCTCCTCCAGCTCTTCTTCGCGATAGAAATGATGGTCCATGAACACCCGCACGCCCCGAACGGGGATGTCCGCACGTAGGAAGGTTTTCACAAAGCTTGAGGGGTCCGCAATGCCACAGAAGGCATACACAGGCTCCTCCCATTCTTCCAGGGGCACAATCTGTCCGCTTGCGGGGTGGCGAAGAAACAGGCCGGTGTATCGCACGTGAAAAATGGGACGGCCAAACGTTCGTAAAGGTGCCTCCAGCGACAGGTCCACCGGTGCGGTTTTGTGATTGATCACGAAAGCATCCGCCCGCACGGCCTGGGAAAAGGGTTCGCGGAAACTTCCCGCGGGGAGAAGCACACGGGGAGCCCGCAGGCTCCGGGCATCAAAGAGGAGAAGGGAAAGATGAGGACGGATGGCGCGATGCTGGAAGGCATCGTCCAGAATCACCACATCGTAGGAACCGAGGTGCTGTTGAAAAAGACGGACGCGGTTCTTTGCAACCCACACGTCCACGCCGGGGAGTTTCTCATGGAGCATCCAGGGTTCGTCCCCCACCTGTTCAGGGATATGATGAGACTGGACCCGGAGGGGATGGGATCCCTTTCGCCCATACCCCCGGCTCGCGATGGCAACCCGGAGCCCCCGGAGCCGGAAGAAGGAAGCAAGAAACGCCACAAGCGGGGTTTTCCCCGTACCTCCCACCGTGAGGTTGCCCACACCGATGGTCCATACGGGAGGCGTGTAGGGACTTCGGACCTTCCAGGAGAGGTGCCAGAGTCCCCAGGCCAGGGCATAGAGGGGGACGCCCGGGAGGAGCAGGGGAAACCACCAGCCTTCTTCGGCGACCCGGCGCCCCACAGCCTCCCGAAGCGCCCCCCCCATGTTCAAGCCTCTCGATCCTGAAGGGCGGCCCGTCCGGCCGCCAGGCGGGCCACAGGGACCCGGAAGGGAGAGCAGGAAACGTAATCCAGTCCTGCCTGATGGAAGAAGGTGACGGAATCCGGGTCTCCGCCGTGCTCTCCACAGATGCCCACCTTCAGATCCGGACGGGTGGCCTTGCCGTTTTTCGTGGCCATGGCCACGAGTTGTCCCACCCCTCGGGTGTCCAGTCGCTGGAAGGGATCGTGGGGCAGGATACCCTGTTCGATATAATAGGGCAGGAATTTCCCGATGTCATCCCGGGAGAACCCAAAGGTGGTCTGGGTGAGGTCGTTGGTTCCAAAGGAGAAGAACTCGGCGACCTCCGCAATTTCGTCGGCGGTGAGGGCCGCCCGGGGGATTTCGATCATGGTGCCCACCTTGAAGGGAACCCGAATCCCCTTTTCGGCAAAGACCTCTTCCGCCACCCGTTCCACAAGTTCCCGTTGCCGGCGGAGCTCCCCGGCGGTGGACACCAGGGGGATCATGATCTCCAGGTGGACGTCCACCCCTTCTTCTTTCACCTCACAGGCGGCTTCCAGCATGGCCCGGGCCTGCATTTCCGTGATCTCCGGATACACCAGACCCAGCCGGACCCCCCGGAATCCCAGCATGGGGTTCAGTTCCCGGAGGGCGTCCACACGCTCCCGGATCTTCTCCACCGGAACACCGAGTTTTTCGGCCAGGGTTCGCTGCGCTTCAGGCTCTTTGGGGAGAAATTCGTGAAGGGGAGGGTCCAGGGTCCGGATGGTCACCGGAAGGCCATCCATCGCGCGGAAAAGGCCCTTGAAGTCTTCTTTCTGATAAGGGAGGAGCTTGGCCAGGGCCGCCCGACGGGCTTCGGCTGTGTCCGCCAGGATCATTTCCTGCATGGCATAGATGCGTTCCCCTTCAAAAAACATGTGCTCGGTTCGGGCCAGACCGATGCCTTCCGCTCCAAAGGAACGGGCACGCTTTGCATCTTCCGGCGTGTCCGCATTGGCCCGCACCTTCAGGCGACGGAATTCATCGGCCCAGGACATGAGTTCCCCAAATTCGGGGAAGTCCGGGGAGGGGGGAAGGGTGGGCACCTGACCGGCATAGACTTTGCCGGATGTCCCGTCAATGGAAATCCAGTCGCCCTCCCGGAGCACCAGACCATCTTTCCCCCGCACCTGGATGGTTCGGGCCTCTTCGTCAATCACCAGGGCTTCGGCCCCCACCACACAGGGTTTGCCCATGCCGCGAGAGACCACGGCGGCATGGCTTGTGGCGCCACCTCGAGCGGTGAGAATGCCCTCAGAGGCGGCCATCCCCCGGATATCGTCCGGAGAGGTTTCCGGACGCACCAGGATCACCTTTTCGCCCTGTTCCGCCATCTTCTGGGCGGTGAGGGCATCCAGGGCGATTTTGCCCACCGCGGCACCCGGAGAAGCGGCAATCCCCTGGGCCACGGGCTCTCCGTCATGGGAAGGATCCAGCATGGGATGAAAGAGTTCCTCCACCTTGTAGGGATCCACCCGCAGAAGCGCCTCTTCCCGGGAGATTTTTCCTTCGTGCACCAGGTCCACGGCAATCTTCACCATGGCCCGGGCGGTGCGCTTGCCCACCCGCACCTGCAGGAAATAGAGCTTCCCTTTCTCCACCGTGAACTCGAGATCCAGCATGTCCCGGTAGTGATTTTCCAGCATGTCCGCATACCGGACGAGCTCTTCGTAGATGTGGGGGAACTGCGTTTTGAGGGCATCGATTTTGAGAGGGGTGCGAATGCCGGCCACCACGTCCTCCCCCTGGGCGTTGGGGAGATATTCGGCATAGAGCTCTTTCTCGCCCGTGGAGGGGTTGCGGGTGAAGGCCACACCGGTCCCGGAATCGTCCCCCATGTTCCCGAACACCATCGTCACCACGTTCACCGCCGTCCCCAGGTCGTCAGGGATGTGGTGAATTTGCCGGTACGCAATGGCCCGGGGGTTGTTCCAGGAGTCAAACACCGCCCGGATGGCCGCCCAGAGCTGCTCCCAGGGATCCTGCGGGAACGCCTTACCTTCTTCTTCATAGACCCTTTTGAAGGCCTCCACGAGTTCCTGGAGATGGGGAGCCGAAAGTTCCGAATCGGCCGTCACCCCAGCGTTCTCTTTGGCTTCCTCAAGAAGGTGTTCAAATTTTTTCCGGGAGATGCCCATGACCACATCGCCGAACATCTCCAGAAACCGGCGGTAGGCATCCCAGGCAAAACGGGGATTGTCGGTGGCCCGGGCCAGGGCCTCCACCGTCTGGTCGTTCAGGCCCAGGTTGAGTACCGTGTCCATCATGCCGGGCATGGAAATGGGTGCCCCGGAGCGTACGGAAACCAGGAGAGGCGGGTCTCCACCGAAATGTTTGCCCGTCCACCGCTCCAGCATGTTCACCGCGTCCCGAACCTGTTCGGTGAGCCCTTCCGGGAATCCGCCGGTCTGGAAATAGGCGATGCAGGCACGGGTGGTGATGGTGAACCCGGGAGGCACGGGAATCCCGATGCGGGCCATTTCGTGAAGGCCGGCCCCCTTGCCCCCCAGGAGGTCCTTCATGTCGCCCCGACCGTCCACACGGTCCGGACCGTAGAGATAAACCCACTGTTCCATTGCCGGGAGCCCCCTGTTCGGTTAAATGCGCTCGAAAAGACCTGCGCCGCCCATACCGCCGCCCACGCACATGGTCACGATACCAAACCGGCTGTTCCGCCGCTCCATCTCGTGCATCAGCGTGACGGTGAGCTTGGCGCCGGTGGCCCCCAGGGGGTGTCCCAGGGCGATGGCGCCGCCGTTCACGTTCACCTTTGCCATGTCCAGTTCCAGCTCCCGGATCACAGCGAGGGACTGGGCGGCAAATGCCTCGTTGAGCTCAATGAGGTCAATCTCGTCCAGGGTTTTCCCGGTTTTCTTCAGGAGTTTCCGGACGGCCGGGATGGGTCCAATGCCCATGATCTCGGGAGGAACACCGGCCACCTGGAAGCCACGATAGAGGAGTCGGGGTTTGAGGCCGAGTTCCTCGGCTTTTTTCGCCGACATCAGGAGGACGGCGGCCGCCCCGTCGTTGCGGGGGGAAGAGTTTCCGGCGGTCACCGTGCCGTCTTTCTTGAAAACGGGTTTGAGTTTGGCCAGTTTTTCCAGAGAAGTATCGGGGCGCACGCTCTCATCCTGCGTGAAGGTGATGGCCTCGATCTTCTGACTCCCGTCAGGAAGGACTCTCCGGACCCGCGTCTGGACCGGGACGATTTCGTCGTTGAATTTGCCTTCCTGGATGGCTTTCCAGGCCTTCATGTGGCTTTCATAGGCGAACCGATCCTGGTCTTCCCGGGAGACGTTGAACTTTTCCGCCACGTTTTCGGCGGTCAGGCCCATGTTGATATAGACTTCGGGGTAGTTGGCGGTCAGGTGGGGATTGGGCGAGAAGTTAAATCCACCCATGGGAACGTAGCTCATGGACTCCACACCGCCGGCGATGGCGACGTCAACGGCCCCCACCATGATGCGCTCGGCGGCGATGGCGATGGCCTGAAGCCCCGAAGAGCAGAACCGGTTGATGGTCATCCCGGGAACGTCCACGGGGAGACCGGCCCGCAGGAGAACGTTCCGGGCCATGTTCATGCCCTGTGCCGCTTCGGGAAAGGCGCAGCCCAGGATCACGTCTTCCACCAGGGCGGGGTCGATGCCGGTGCGCTTGAGAAGTTCCTGGATCACCAGGGCGCCCAGTTCATCGGGACGGGTGTCTTTGAGGGAGCCCCGGGGGGCTTTTCCAACGGGGGTACGAACACCTGCAACAATGACCGCATCTTGCATGGCGAAAGCCTCCGTTTCTCTAAATCCCGGATGCCATAGGGTAAACGCAGGCGCAGGAACTGTCAAAGGTTCAATTCTCTGACCTCCGGATAAGTTTTCCAACACCTATCCTCCTTCCCCTGAGAGAGCCGGTGGAAACCGGAGATCTTGACATCTCCCAGGGAGGAGCATACACTAATGAGGGCAAGGTGGAGGAACGATGCTGGATGCGTATTCGTATGGCCAGGCGCCTCTTCTGGTGTATGTGGTGGACCGGGAGGGGGTGGTCCAGGACGCCTGGGGGAATCCGGCCCACCTTTCGGTGTCCCGGACGGAGGACCTGAAGGGCAAACCTCTCGCTTCGTTTCTTCCGGGAGAAACTGCCCCCCTGTTTCAACAGGCGCTGGACGCCGTGTTCCGGACGGGAAAACAGGTCCGGTTTGCCCATGTGATCACCACGGACGGGCTTCCCGTTTATCGGGAAGAAGTGCTTCATCCCCTTGAAAAAAATGGAGAGGTCGTCGTGCTGGGGGTGGGGTGTGTCGGGGCTGTTCCCACCCTGGTGCTCCTGGACACGCAGGTGCGGGACTGGATGCTTCTGGCGCTCGGGGCGGATTACAGTTATGTCCTCCGGACAGGTGCCGGTGGAGAGGAACCCGTATGGGTCTCACCCAACCTCCTCCGGGAGTTCGAAACGGAAGCATGGAAGGGCTGGTCGGATCTCGCCCTCCCGGAAGATCGGGAACGGGTGAGGAGCCATCAGCAAATGGCACGGGAAGGCACATCCCATGAAGCCCTGTTCCGTGTACGAGATCGGGAAGGGAACGTCCGGTGGATCCGGGATTTTCTCCTTCCCCAGAAGGAAGTTCCGGGCGGTGTCACGGTGCTCTACGGTGCGTCCCAGGACGTCACAGCCCTCAAGCGTTCGGAAGAACGGCTGGAACGTTTGCTCCGGCTTTATCGGTTTCTTTCTCGTGCCAATCAGGTGCTCGTCCAGGAATCCGAACCCCACCGGTTCCTCCAGGACATCTGCGTTCTTGCCCACCGCGAGGGGATGGCCCGGGTGGCCTGGGCGGTCCTTCGGGATCAGGCGGGGGTGTTTCGGGTGCTGGGATATGCCGGGGTGGACGAAGAAACCATCGTCCTCTTCCGGAGTCTCGTGGAACATCGGGACATGGTGTGCCCCCTCACCCGGGAGGCGCTGGAAACCCGGGACCTGGTTCACAGTCCGGATGTGGAGACCGATCCCCGGGCGGAACTCTGGCGGGGGATGGCGCAGAAGGAAGGAATTCGGTCCATGCTGGTAATCCCCATGCTTCGGGAAGGCGAGAGCGTGGGTGCCCTGGTTCTCACCTCCGCCGAGTCCCGGGAGCTGGATCCGCAGGAAAGGGAGGTGTACCGGACGCTGGGTCAGGACATTGGCCTGGCCCTGGAGGCGTTTGAAGAACGGGAACTCCGGCAGAGGATGGAAGCGGACCTCCGGGAACGGGAAGAGATGTTCCGGACTCTGGCGGAAACCACCTCCGTGGCCATCTTCGTGTATCAGGGGGAACGGTTCGTGTTTGGCAACCGGGCCTGTGAGGAAATCACCGGGTATTCGCGGGAAGAGTTCCTGAACCTTCGCTTCTGGGAACTGGTCCATCCCGATTTCCGGGAGATCATTCGGGAGCGGGGGCTTGCCCGGCAGCGGGGTGAACCCGTGCCGAACCACTATGAATTCGCCATTGTCCGCAAGGACGGGGAGGTCCGGTGGATTGACTTCACGGCAGGAAAAATCGTGTGGAAGGGAGAGCCAGCCGCCATCGGAACGGCCGTGGACATCACGGAACGAAAGAAGGCGGAGGAGGAACGTCGAGAACGGGAAGCCCGGCTCCGGGAAATTGCGGAAAACATCGGCGAGGTGATCTTTCTTGCGCCGCCGGATCTTTCCCGGGTGCTGTATGTGAACCCCGTGTATGAGCGTGTGTTTGGGCGTCCTGCTTCAAAGCTGTTGAAGAGCTTTCAGCCGTGGAGGGAAGCTGTCCATCCGGAGGATCGAGAGCACGCGTTTCCTCATCTTCCCGTGAGGGAGCCGTTCGTGTCGGAATACCGGATTCTTCGTCTGGATGGGGCGGTGCGCTGGATCCAGATGCGATTGAACCCGGTGAAGGGACCCGATGGGAAGGTGGTCCGGGTGGTGGGGGTGGCGAGGGATGTGAGCGAGTTGAGGGAAGCAGAGAAAACCATTCTTCGACTCACCTTCTTTGATCCCCTCACGGGACTTCCCAACCGGGCCCATGCCATGAGAACCCTCTGGCAAAAGTGTGAGGAAGCTTCCGGGGAAGAGAAGATCGCACTCCTGCTGATAAATCTGCGCCGGTTCCGGGAGTTCAACGAGACCTATGGTCATGATGTGGGGGATGCCCTCCTCCGGGAGGTGGCCCGGAGACTGGAAGAGGCAGCCGACCCGGAGGATTTTGTGGCCCGGATGGGAGCAGATGAGTTTCTGGTGATGGTGACGGGGGATGTGCGGGACATTGCCCGGAAGGCCCTGCTCTTTCGGTCGGCCATCGAGCGGGAACCCTTCCCCATGGGGATCGGAAGCCACACGGTCAGCGTGGATGTGGGCATTGCCGTGTTCCCGGATGATGGTGTGGATGCCGGTGAGCTCTTCAAAAAGGCCGAAGTGGCCATGGAACACGCCCGCCAGAGAAGAGAAGGTGTCGCGTTTTATCGCGAGGATATGGGGGCCCTGCTCCAGAGGCGTCTGGAAATCCTTCGGAAAGTTCGTGAGGCTCTGGACAGGGAAGCCTTTGTCCTCCACATCCAGCCCGTGGTGTCCCTTGAAACGGGGAAGCTGGTGGGAGGTGAGGTGCTTCTTCGCTTTCCGGATGAAGGGGACCGCCTCCTGTATCCCGACGCCTTTCTGGAGGCAGCCCTGGAACGGGGATGGGGGGATGAGATCACCCTGGGCGTTCTCCGGGAAACCGCCCGGTGGCTCCACCGGTGGAAAGCCATGGGGCTGGAGATTCCCGGACCCTTTTCCATCAATGTGACACCCCAGGATTTTCGGGATCCGGCGTTGTTTGAACGGTTTGCGGCCGTGATCGAGGAGGAACGCGTTGCTCCTTCCTGGATCGGTGTTGAAATCACCGAGAAGGGCGTGATGGAGGATCCGGAACAGGCGGCGGCGATGCTCCGGACCCTTAAGGCCATGGGGGTGGTGCTCCTTCTTGACGATTTTGGCACGGGATATTCTTCCCTTGCCCGCCTGAAGGCCCTTCCTCTGGACCGGATTAAGATTGACCGGGAATTCGTTCAGGGGATGACGGAGAACCCCAACGACCACGCCATTGTTTCCGGGATTATCGCCCTGGCCCTGTCTCTGAAGCTGGAGGTGGTGGCGGAGGGGGTGGAGACAAAGGAACAGGCCCAGATGCTGCGGACGCTGGGGTGTGATTATGCCCAGGGATTTTATTTCGGAAAGCCGGTCCCTCCGGAGACGTTCGAGGCGCAGTGGCTGAGGGCTTCCCCGGAAAACCGGAAACCGGAATAAAATCCCGACCCCATCCATCGGAGACAGGCCCTGGGGTTTGACACTTCCGGACAGGAACCGTACAATAGCCTCCACCCCTCCGAGGAGAGGGGAGTGGTGTGTTGCGGGAAAAACAAGGAGTTTTTGCGGATGAAGACGGTTCTTGCGAAACCCGGTGAGGTGGAGCGTGCGTGGTGGCTCGTGGACGCCGAAGGGCAGGTCCTGGGGCGTCTGGCCACCCGTATCGCGAAAATCCTGATGGGCAAACACAAGCCCATCTATACGCCCCATGTGGACACGGGAGATTTCGTTGTGGTGGTGAATGCGGACAAGGTGGTTCTGACGGGCAAGAAGTGGGAGCAGAAGAAATATTACCGCCACTCCGGCTATCCCGGTGGGCTCAAGATCCGCACCGCCCGGCAGATCCGGGAGACCCACCCTGAACGGCTCATCCAGCTGGCCGTTCGGCGCATGCTCCCCAAGAACAAACTCGGCCGGAGAATGCTCAAGCGGCTCAAGGTGTATGCCGGGCCCACCCATCCCCATGAGGCCCAGAAACCCCAGGTGCTCAAGCTGGAGGACACCCCATGGCTGAAGTGAGAGAGGTCCACGGGAAAACGGTGGTGTTTGCGTCCGGTTCGCGCAAGCGGGCCCGGGCTCGTCTGCGTTTGAAGCCTGAGGGCCATGGCTGGATCTATGTGAACGGGCAGCGCCCCCTGGAATATTTCAAGCGGGAAGATCTGGTGATTCACGCCCTGGAGCCCCTCCGGGTGGTGGGCATGGACGGCAAGGTGGATGTGGTGGTGAAGGTGGAAGGCGGTGGAATTTCCGGGCAGGCCGGTGCGGTTCGTCACGCCCTTGCCCGTGCCCTGGAAGCCATGGATCCCGGTCTTCGCCCCACGTTGAAAAAATATGGATTCCTGACCCGTGATCCGAGGGAAAAGGAGAGGATGAAGTATGGAAAGACCAAGAGACGCCGCGCCTGGCAGTACTCCAAGCGGTGAGCTTTCCCTGGTGACCCTTCTGGAAGCGGGCGTGCATTTTGGCCACCGCCGGCGTCGGTGGAATCCGAAAATGGCGCCTTACATCTACACCGAGCGGAACCGGATCCACATTATCGACCTCCGGAAGACCATGGAGCATCTCGAGCGGGCGCGGGCGTTTCTGCGGGACGTTGCGGCCAGGAAAGGGTATGTGCTCTTCGTGTGCACCAAGCCTCAGGGGAAAGATGCGGTTCGTGAGGAAGCGGAGAGGGCGGGAGCTTTCTATGTGGTGGAGCGCTGGCCGGGCGGGCTTCTCACCAATTTTGACGTGATTCAGACGCGCCTGCAGTATATCCGGACCATTGAACGGATGCGGGATGACGGCACCTTCGAGAAACTCCCCAAGAAGGAAGTCGTCAAGCTCATGAAGAAATACGAGAAGCTCATGCGGATCTTCGGGGGAATCCGGGATATGGACCGCCTTCCGGATGCGCTGGTGGTGATTGACGTGGTGCGGGAAAACATCGCCGTGCAGGAAGCCCGGAAGCTCAACATCCCGGTGGTGGCGCTGGTGGACACGGACGGCGATCCGGAGATGGTGGATTACCCCGTGCCCGGAAACGACGATGCCATTCGCTCCATCCGTCTCATGGCACGGCTCTTCGCCGACGCCATCATTGAGGGCCGCCAGGGTGAGGATGCGGCCATGCTCCGGAAAGCCGAGCCATCCGGAACGCAGGAAGCGTCCGAGCCCTCCGCACCTGCTGAAGCCGCCTCATCTGGGTCTGCCGACGCGGAGGAGCCCGTGAAAGAGGTCACCGAGCCGAAAGAAACGGAGGAGGAAACCCATGGCGGATAAAGTTTCCATTGAACTCATTAAGGAACTTCGGGAACGCACTGGGGCAGGTGTGCTGGACATCAAAAAGGCCCTGGAAAAAACGGGCGGAGACGTGGAGAAGGCGGTGGAGGAACTCCGAAAGATGGGGGCGGCCAAAGCGGCCAAGAAGCTGGATCGCTCCGCCAAAGAAGGGCTGGTGTATGCCTATATCCATCCGGGGAACCGGGTGGGCGTGCTGGTGGAGGTGAACTGCGAGACGGACTTTGTGGCCCGCACGGAAGACTTCCAAAAATTCGTTCATGAGGTGGCCCTCCAGATTGCGGCCATGCGTCCCATCGCGGTGCGTCGGGAAGACATCCCCCCTGAAGTGATCGAGAAGGAGAAAGAGATCACCCGGGAACAGTTCAAGGACAGCGGCAAGCCCGAGCACGTGATCGAAAAGATCGTGGAGGGGAAGCTGGAAACCTTCTTCAAAGAGAGGGTGCTGCTGGAGCAGGATTATATCCGGGACCCCAGCAAGACCATCAAAGACCTTCTCATGGAGCTCATTGCCAAGCTGGGAGAGAACGTGGTCATCCGGCGGTTCTGCCGGTTTGAGCTCGGAGAGGGGTGATGGAGGGGGGAACCCCCTCGCGGATTCTCCTGAAAATCTCCGGCGAGATTCTCGGAGGGGATGAAGGACGGGGGCTGGATCCCTCGGTTCTTCAGGCCCTGAGTCGTGAGATCCGGGACGTGGTGGAGGAAACCCGGATCCAGCTTGCCATTGTGGTGGGCGGGGGGAACTTCATCCGGGGAACCCAGGCCCGTGCCCTCGGGATCGATCGGGCCACGGTGGACTATATGGGGATGCTGGCCACCGTGATGAACGCCCTGGCCCTCCAGAGTGCCCTGGAGGCGGAGGGTCTGGAAACCCGGGTGATGACGGCCATTGAGATGCGGGCTGTGGCCGAGCCCTATGTTCGTCGCCGGGCCATCCGCCATCTGGAAAAAGGCCGGGTGGTGATTTTCGGGTGTGGCACGGGCAATCCTTTCTTCTCCACCGACACCGCCGCCGTTCTCCGGGCGAGTGAGATCGGAGCAGGGGCTGTCTGGAAAGGGACCAAGGTGGATGGCGTGTACACCCGGGATCCCGTCGCCCATGAGGATGCGCAGCGCTATGAAACCACCACATTTGACGAACTTCTTGCCCGAAATCTCCGGGTGGTGGATCCCACGGCTGCGGCCCTGTCCAGGGAAAACGGACTCCCCATGGTGATCTTTCGCCTTGCGCCGGGCAATCTTCTCCGGCTTGCCCGGGGCGAGCGGGTCGGCACCCTCATTCTCCCCGAAGCGTCGCCCAACCCCGTGGACCTCTGAGTCCTCAAAAGAGAAACCAGGAGGAAAACCATGGATGTGCCCGCCCTGCTTCAGGATGGTGAGCGTCGGATGGAAAAAAGCGTGGAATCCCTGGACAAGGAATTCCGACGGCTTCGTACAGGACGTGCCACGCCTGCACTCCTCGAAGGAATTCAGGTGGACTATTACGGCAACCGGGTTCCCCTTCAGCAGATCGCATCCGTGATGGTGCAGGGGCGCACCCTGGTGGTGAAGCCCTGGGACAAATCCGTGATCGGCGAAATCCAGCGGGCCATTCAGGCTTCGGGGCTGGGGCTCACCCCCCAGAGCGACGGGACGGTGATCCGGATTCCGGTGCCTCCCCTCTCGGATGAACGCCGTCAGGAACTGGTCAAACTCGTTCGCAAGCTTGCGGAAGAGGCACGCATTGCTGTGCGCAACATCCGCCGGGACCTCATGGAGACCGTTCGGGGCTGGGAGAAGGAGGGGAACCTTTCCGAGGACGACCGGCGGCGGGCGGAGGACCAGATCCAGAAGCTCACCGATCGTTATATTGAAAAAATCAACGATCTGCTCGAGCGCAAAGAAAAAGAAATTCTTGAAGACTGATTCTGGCCGTTCTGTTCTGAAGCACGCCCCCGTTCCTGAAGGGGATGTTTCGGGTCCCAGCCGACTTCCCCAGCATGTGGCCATCATCATGGACGGAAACGGGCGATGGGCCCGGAGGAGGGGGTTGCCCCGTGTGCTGGGCCATCGCTTCGGCGTGGAATCCGTTCGGGAGGTGATCTGGACCACGGCGGAGCTGGGGATTCCCTATCTCAGCCTGTTTACCTTTTCCACAGAGAACTGGCAGCGTCCTCCGGAAGAAGTCCGGTTCCTCATGAACCTCCTGACCCATCTCCTCTATCAGGAAGTGGCCAACCTGAAGCGCAAAGGGGTTCAGCTGTGCACCCTGGGGAAGGAAGAAACCCTTCCGCCGGAGGTCCAGGAAGCCCTTGCTTTTGTGAAGAGGGAGACGGCAGGTGGGGACCGCCTCCGGGTGTATCTTGCCCTGTCCTATGGGGGGCGCCTGGAAATCCTGGAAGCCGTGCGAAGATTGGCCCGGAGGGTGCAGGAAGGAAGCCTTCGGCCCGACGAAATTGACGAAATGGTTTTTCGACAGGCCCTTCTTGCGCCGGAACTCCCGGATGTGGACCTTCTGATTCGCACGAGCGGGGAATACCGGATCTCCAACTTTTTGCTCTGGCACATCCCCTACGCGGAGCTCTATATCACCGAAACGCTCTGGCCGGATTTCCGGCGGGAAGCCTATCTGGAGGCCCTGGAGGCCTATGCCCGCAGAGAGCGGCGATTCGGAACCGTTCCGGAATCCTCATGAGCCCTCCACCCCGGGATCTGGGTCCCCGTATCCTTACAGGCCTTGTGTTTGCGTCCACCTTCATCGGGGCGCTGGCGGTGGGAGGCTGGGTTCTGTGGGCCTATGTCCTGGCGGTGCTTTTGCTCGTGGGATGGGAATATGCCCGTCTGTCCGGATTCCCCCGGACTGTGGAGTTCGTGTTTCTTGTGGCGCTCGGGGGATTTTTTGGTTTTGTGAGTGTGGGGCGGATGCTGGGGGCGTGGCTGTTTCTCCAGTGCGCGGTGCTGGCGCTGGCTCTCCTTTTCCTCCCCCGCTGGCCGGAGGTCCGGTTCGGGATCCTGGCCCGGGCGGTCTTTGGCCTTGTGTATTTCGGTCTCCCCATGGCCTGGTTTGTGGAAATGGCCGGGCACTCTGTCTGGCATGTTCTTGCCTTTTTTATCCTGCTGTGGGCATCGGACACGGGAGCCTATGTGACGGGACACCTGATGGGGCGCCGTCCCCTCCATGAGCCGATTTCGCCCGGGAAGACAGTGGAGGGCTTCTGGGGGCGTCTCGTGTGGTCGCTGGTTGCAGGGGCGGTGGTGATGCGGGTGATGGACTGGACGGCCTGGACCTTTCTTGCCGCCCTGGCGGTGGGGGTTTTCTCGGAAGTGGGAGACCTCCTGGAATCGGTGTGGAAGCGGGAAAAAGGGGTGAAGGACAGTTCCAATCTTCTTCCCGGGCACGGCGGTTTTCTGGACCGTCTGGACAGCGTGTTTGCAAGCCTTCCGGTGTTCTGGATCCTATGGAAAACGCTCCTCAGGGGCTGAGTTACCGCTGGGCACGCCTCCTGGCCCACGCCCTCCGGCGCCAGGGACTTGGGGAGGCGGTGGTGATCCCGGGTTCCCGGTCCACGCCCCTTGTGGCGGCCCTGGAAGATGAGGGGGTCCACCTTGTGTCCGTGCACGATGAACGGGTGGGCGGGTTCTTCGCGCTGGGGCTTGCCTGGGCTCGGCGGAAGCCCGTGGCGGTGGTGACCACTTCCGGGAGCGCGGGGGGACACCTCCTCCCGGCCGTGATGGAGGCCCATGAATCCGGCGTTCCCCTTCTTCTCCTGACGGCCGATCGCCCTCCCCACCTTGTGGGCTCGGGCGCCTCTCAGACCACAGACCAGACACGCTTTTGGGAAGGTCATCTCAACGCCCGGTTTCTTCTGCCTCCCCCCGAAAGCATCCCGCCGGCAGCCCTGATCCGGATGGCGCTTCAGGCCTGGCGAGCGGCCATGTCCGGTCCCCGGCCCGGTCCCGTGCATCTCAACGTGCCCCTTGTGAAGCCCCTGGAACCCGCTCCGGTGGAGGAGGGGGATGTTCCTCCCATCCCGCAGGTGGTGGGCTCCCCGATTCAGGAGCCTGTGATGCCTGCGGACCTGGATCTTGCGGATGTGTTCGGAGGCTGTGAACGGGTGCTTGCGGTGGTGGGCGAAAGCCCACCGCCCTTCGCCCGCCGGTGGCTTGCGCAGCTTGGGGAGCAGGTGCCCGTGGTGGCCTCACCCCTGGCTCCCCTGGAGGGAGCCATCCGGACCTACGGGCTCCTGGCCCGCCATCCCCGGCGGGAGGGGCTGGCTCCCGATGGGGTGATCCAGGTGGGACACCTGCCCCTGGACCGGGCATGGCTTGCCTGGATGGGGACGTGGACGCCGAAGGTGTGGGTTCAGATTGCTCTGGATGGGCGGTGGAAGGACCCCTTTCACCGGACGACCCACTGGGTTCCGGAAGGGCTTCCCTCGTCGGGCGATGTCCCCGGTGGAACGGCCTATCGCAACCGGTGGAAAGAGAGCAACCGCAGGCTTGCGTCCTGGCTGGACCGGAAACTGGAAGAGGAAGAAGGGGTGTGGGCGGGTCTTCGCAGGCTTCTCCGGGTTCTGCCCCGGGGGGCGTGGGTTCACATCGGGGCGAGCCTCCCCATCCGGGATCTGGAATGGGTTGCCGGCGCCGTTCCGGATCTTCCCCGGGTGTGGATGAACCGGGGGCTCAACGGGATTGACGGGCTGGTGTCCACGGCGATGGGGGAGGCCATGGGGGCGGGACCGGGGGTGCTGTGGCTGGGCGATATGGCGTTTTTCCACGACGTGGGAGCGCTTTTTGATCTGGTTCGTCTGCGCCTGCCCCTCCTTGTGGTGGTGGTGAACAACCAGGGGGGGAGGATTTTTGAGGAACTCCCCATCCGGGAATTTCCGGAGGTGATGGTGCCCTATCTCATCACACCCCACGAGATGTCCGCCGCCTCCGTGGCTTCAGGGTTCGGTCTTCCGTCCCGGGAGGTTCGACGGGTGGATGAACTCCTGGATGGGGTGGAGGACCTGTGGGGCGACCTGCCCGCCGTGATCGAGTTTGTGGTGGATCCTGACGAGGAGCGCGCCCGGCGGGAGGCGATGGAGCGGGAACTTGCGGAGGTGGAGCTAACCCCTTAGACCTCTGTACTATCAGGAGATCTATACGAGGCGGGGACATTCAAGATACGAGCCAGTAACCGTCTCGGATACAATGAAGCTTTGAGGATTTTCTCCAGCTGTTCGACGGGGTAGATTTCTCCTTCGCGATGCACAAAAGGCCATTGTTCCCGCCACACCGCTCGGGTGATCCTGTCCACCTTCGGCCTGTAAGGTCGGAAGGTCTCAGGTTTCAAAGCGTCTGCCCGTTCGATTCCGAAGGTGGTACGATGGACGTCTAAACGAATCAAGCCCCGTAGCCCGTAGGATAGGGTGCCTCCTTGGGGAAATCGCAAGCGCGTATACCAGGTGAGATGCACTCCTCCGTATATCCCCTCCTCATCAAGTTCACCTCGCCTTCCTTTGACGTCCACCTCCTCGGAGATTCGCATCACCGGGGAACGCTGGCCTGGGCCGATTCGTAAAACTTGCTCGGGGCGCTTTGGGCGCAATCGGTGCGTTTTGATGAGGCCCACAGCATTTTTCAGCAGTTTATCTTCAAGGCGGTTCTCGTTAGGCTCATCCAGATGTGGACCTAAAATTTTGGCCGCCCTTTTACGCCACTTATCCAGAAAGAAGAGTGGGCCGTCTACCAAGATGAACGCATCGGGGTGCTTCTTTCGAAATTTCGCCAACACGGCGAATTCCAGCCGCTGCCGCAGGGTCGCGACCCGCCCCTGAGCCCGGGATCGGATCAGTCCCTCTTTAAACAGCTCGTCCCCGAGCAGGGCGCCCTCGCGCCGCTCACCCCGTTTTTCCTCGGTTCCCCGGAAGGTGGTGTCGCACACGATCCATTTGGTCATCTCATCAGGGAAGGCAAACGTTCGCTCGTCCGTGTCCCACACGATATTGTTGTTGCTTTCAAGGATCATACCTCCAGCCTCCTGAATGCCCTGAAAAGGTCCGAGCAGGAGCAGGCGGGCGGCGACGAGATCGGGCTCCATGTAGAGGTGGCCCCTCTCATCGCGAAGGAGGACGCCAGCAGCGATGTGGGCTATGTGCAGGGGCACCTGTGCCCCATTCGGCAAGGGTATCCGGTAGGGGAGCATCATGGTTCGCTGCACACCATCAAGAAATGCCGTGAGCACGAGCTCTTCCCCTTCCGATCCCGGGTCTACCGCGAGGGGTTCCCATGACTCGGCTTCCACGGAGGCATACTCCCGCTCATCGATGAAGGTGGAGGGAAACGCCTGTTCCTCTTCGGAGAGCTCCGCCCCCGCCGTGAGGACACCTCGCCTTTTCAGCTCTTGAAGGAAACCTTCGATGGGTTGTGGAATCCAATCTCTCATTGTCTCCCACCGCTCCTATTGGCTTCAATCTCCTTTGTCAAATGATGCAGGGGCATGGGGAAGTGCACCAGAACCGGGCGATTGTGCAACGTATGCCAAAGTAGCATCCAGCCCTTATCCAGGAGGGTCGCCTTCTGCTTGAGTCCTTCGGCCAGCCATCCATAGGGGGGTTTGCGGATTTCCACAGGATGGCTCCGGCCGACCGCAAAGGTGGAGGTGTTGGCCAGCACCTCTTCGTCCACCTTGGAGGCGAGCTGCTGGGCCCCAAGGAGGGAGAGGCCTACGCTGCGCCCCCGCGCAGCAATCTCCACGATCTCCCCCTTTAGAACAGAGAATTCCCGCCCGGATGGAACGAACTTGTTAAGTTCGTCCACGAAGATCACCACGTGTCTGGGATAGTGCTGGAGATCCGAGTCATCAAGACGCCCTGTAATCTCCGCTGCTTTCCGCTCTTCCAGCAACCGGAAGACTGTGCGCACAACGGTTTGAAAAACGAGCCGCTGCCCCTTATCGCTGAGTTGGGTGATGTCCACCACCCAGAGCTGGCCAGGCCGCAGTTTTTCAAGGGGGATGGGGTGGTCGGTGTTTTCCACTTTCAGCACAACCCCTCTCAGTTGATTATCCAGGGCGTGCTGCAGGCGGTTGAGGATCTTGTTGGCCGTGGCCCTGTGGTGTTGCATGCCGTCCAGCTGGAACCAATCTCCCCTAGTTTGGCCCTGCCGCATCGCATTTCTGACCCCTTGTATCAGGCCCTCAAAGGTAAAGCTCCTCTGCTTGGCCACATCCGCCATGGAGGCGATGAGCGCAAGGGCTTTCTCATCCAGATCACTGGGATCGAAAAGGGCGTACAGGGCTCCGACTCCGGCTTTTATGAGCGATTGTAGGCCGTAGCTGAAGGCTTCTGCATCGCTTCGCTGGCTGAGGACTCCGCCCTCCGGGCGGTAGTGCATTGGGGCGAAGAATCGGAATTGCCCTTCGTGGGCCCAGCGGATGGGGTCAATGCCGTAATCTTCCTTGGCCTGTCGCCAGAGCCGAACTGAGGGCCCCCAGCGGGGGTGATCTTTCACTGAGTCAAGCTCCTCCCAAGTGGGGAGGTCGTCAAGGAACATTAAGTCAGCCTCCTTCACGTTGAAGGCAAGGGCAGCAACCCCGCCGTTGTGTTGTTCACTGTGGGCCAAGAGTGCATAGAGGAGGAATAGGGCGTAGCTCGTCTTCGTGGCCACCCCCGAGGCCCCAGAGATGTTGACGTGCGCTGCCTCGTAGCCCACCACATATCGAGCATCCAGCCCGATGGGAACCGGATCCCGTCGATCATCATAGGTGAACCCAGCGAGGACCTCGTGCTCTGGGGAGATTTGGGCTCCATAAGCTTCTCGGATTTCTTTTGCGCTGGCAAAAGCCACCGGCCAGGTCCCTCGGATAGGTTCCATCCGGCCGTCGCTGCGGCGGACAACCTCGGCCCTTGCGCTTATGACCACCGGGATCTGGGTCGGCATCTCGATCTCCGGGCGGCCGAAGGCGTGAGCGTAGAAGCTGTCTAACACCTCTCGGACGTCGCTGACGGCCTGAACGTCGGTGACCAAACCCGTTACCCGAACACCCCGGTTGTGGGCGGTGACAATGCTGCCTACCTCGACATGGATGTTCTCGTTATCCTCCACCCAGAAAGTGAAATCCCCGGGTGTACTAGGGCTCCGCAGCGTGGGGGCAACTCGTCCAATCCACTGCGTCTCTTTCTCTTTGGCCTCCTTTGGCGTTTCCGTCTGAACCGTTGTAGCCGGTTTCTCTGTTGCGGTTTCCGGTTCTGGTGCGGTGAGCTCTGCAGGAAGCAGGACACGGACGCCGAGGCGCTGCTCGAAGAACTCTTGGATGTCCTGCAGGACCTCTAGTTCGTCATCCCTGGCATCTTGCAGCCGAAGCGCCAGCTCATCGGCAATGCGTGTCAAAGTGGGGTTCTTGATTTGGGCGATAATAGCTTCCAATGCCTTTCTGCGCTTTTCCCGATCGTAGCTGGCCTTGGGATAGTGGCTGATCCTTTTCTCCCGCTTCAGCCAGCGGTCGAACTCCCTGTTCTCCCCGACCAGTTCTTCAATGTCCTCCCTTTGAAGCTGCTCGGCAGGATCTTTCCATCGGATCATTGGTTTTCACCTCCCGATTCCATTTTACACTAAACTCCTCATCTCATAGATACTCATCAAGCGCGCCGTTAACCAAGCCTCGGTTTCAGCAATAGGGAACAGCTCAGTAAGCATTCTGCTTGGGTTGGCTGCTGGCACAGGCCAGCGTTCTACAATAATTGACTTTAAAATTCCTTCCAACATGTTATGACGTTGCCTGCCCCGCTGAGAATCAGCAAAGATTTCTTCGTCATTAATTGTGTGCCACGAATTGCGTAAGTCGTCTTCCAACAGGGATGGCATAGGAATATCAAAACGCGCAATTCCACTCACTGGTGACCACAAAGCAGGAATTTCATGTGTCAATTCCCGCCTTAACCAAACAAAGGCTGAAAGCACCTCTTTTGCAACCGCATCATCTTCTTCAATGACTTCTCCAAATTGGTAAATAGGGACAAGAAAGCGCGGCCCATGGCTTAGGCACGTCTCTAATCCTGCTGATGGCACGATCTGAACCCTCTTCACTGCCCCGACAACATGACGAAGAAAGTCAAAAGCCACATCGAGGCGAGCAATCTCCTCTAAACCCTGAAGATCAGGGGCTACAAGTCGTCCATATTTAAGAGGCGGTGCAACAGGACCATCCAGTAATATCCAATCGTTTGGATGGCTCCTTCTCAACTCCCACACGACTCCTACTTCCATAATCCTCAGTAATTCTTTAGCACGATTGAGCGCCTTTTGGCGTACCTCCCCAGTACGAACCAGATCCCCCGCCTGGAGTAAAACGCTAGGGCGTCCGCTCCGGTCTAGACGTAGACTCACTGAAGTATCCGAATAGAAGAGATCACCACTCTGGATCTTGTTGTAAATGTCGCCTTGCCAATTAAGTTCCTGACCGGAAGGAGTTCGAGCAGACCATCTCGAATCGGCTGCCTGCAAGGCCTGCAGAGGGAGGAGGAACACGAGAGCTTCCCGAGCGATGAAGGGTCGGAGTTCTTTCTCGACCCTTTCCATAGCGCCGGCGATAAGATGCGTAACGTGTACAGGTACCCGAACATTGCCGACGATAACTTCTGCCACCGGCACCGTGCGTTGTACTCCATCAACGAAAAAGCGAAATAACGGTGAGACTTGCGGGGAGGGTTCGATCTCCACCCTTGTCACCTCACGCGCAGGAGAAGACGAGGTTGCGATCACGAGATCGGGTGATCGCTCCTCCGGTACATCACTGGGTGGAAGAGGCCTCGCATCGACGGCTTTCAAGTAGTCCTTTAATGCCGTTAGACGATTTGCCCTCATCCTAATCCCCCTACGGTCTCATCTCGTGCAGTGGCGTTGGAAACCAGAAGATAAGCGGTGATGGGTAAACTGGATGCTTGAGAATAAGTTGGCCCTTCTTTAGATTTGGAACTTGGTCTCGAAGATCGCCGAGGTACTTATAGATAGAGCTGGTGAGTTCAGACTCGTCTGTGTAACCGACGACCTTTGTCTCAGAGTTGCCATATACCTCCTCATCTACTCGGGAGGCAAATTGCTGTGCCCCGATTAGGGTTAACTGGAGATCCCGACCGCGAGCCACAATGTCTATGATCTGTTCCTTCATAGGAGACCGCGCACCGCTCGGGGCATACTTATTCAGCTCGTCGGCGATCACTAAGATCCGGTCCACATGCCTTTGCGGCCCCTCAAGTCCCTGAGAAATTTCTCTAATAACAGCGTTGACGACTAAGCGCTTTTCCTCGTCAGACAGGCGGTACAGTTGGACGACATGAAGCGCATTGGGCTGTAGGGAGTTGAATTGAATAGGGTGTCCATTTGGCTGATTGCGCTCCACAACGTGCGATGCGCGACTGAGAAAGGCCTCCACTCGGCGCCGTAGTGCCGGAGGAACACCATTCATCCAAGAGCCCTCAACTCCCGGCACCCGGACTTCGTTGGTGCCTGGCACTCGAGTCAAGTTTCTGCGGTCCAAATCCTGGAGCATTTGCTCGAACGAGGTTTCTTGTCCAAGCTTGGCCTCCAGGTAGGCCGTAAGAAGAATTACTTGCGGATCGGTAGGATGATAGGCAGCAGTGAAGAGAGCTGCTTCAAAATCCCCTCTTTCAAGGTCATCAAAACCATAGCTATAAATTTGCGGTTGCTGCATTGCGCCCGCATCCGGGTCGCCCTGGTAGGTGAAGTACCTTACGGGAACCTGAAGCCGAATAGGATCCACACCTTGCCGCCGTGCCTGTCGCCACATAGCCATTACCCGAGACGCCAGAGCAGGCTCTCCAATACCTCGTGCCCATTGTCGGCACCATCGTGGGGCCTCCCTCCAATCTTGCGGCAACTGGTGGAGATGCAAAAAGTCACGCCGCTTTACATTAAAAAGAACGACCGCCACTCGCTCGCCAACTCGCCGTGCCCACGCAAGGACCGCATAGCTGAGAAAGAGAGCGTAACTGCTTTTGGTTGCCAAGCCCGTAGCACCTGTGATATTAACATGAGCCCCTTCTGGGCCAAGTAAGAATTGCGCGTGAGCGAACACGGGCAACCAACTCGCCGGATCGGTCTCATCGGCGCCCACGGGCAAGAAACCCGCCAGCACTCGATGTTGCTCAGGAATTCGCTGGGCAAGTAGGTTTACATCCCCAGCTTCGGCAAAGCGAACCTTCCATCGTCCCGTCGGTGGAGAAGCAACAGAAGGATCTCGATACAGTACCCGGAGCTTGGCCAATCGAATGAGCGCTGGTCGAGTTGGTGGATCAACGGTAGGGTTGCCATATCCGCTTCCGTAAAACTCTAACAGGTGATCCGAAGCCGAGCTTGTGCTCTGCATGTCCTCGACGATGAGCAGTGCCTTATCGCCGCTGTCGCTCTCAGAGACCAAAATGCTCCCGATCTGCACCGTGTTCACGAGTGGGTCATCCTGGAGCCAGCACCAAAATTCATAGGGTTTGGCTGGCTCACGTTGAGTAATCAACACCCGTCCAATTACGGACATGGTAACACCTCCTATCCACCGGTTTCTTCATACTCCCCGTACCTAGGGTCTGTCCACAACTTCTTGATGTACTGTGCTTCTTCATCATCAATCAAGCGTGAACCTAAATGTTCTTGTAGTTGTGAAAGCTCATAGAAAAGCTTTCTTCTGACTTCCAAGGTCAGCCGACCGGGTTGTCCATTTGGACGATAGTAACGCGACTCAGGAGAAGACGTGACTCGCATGACACGTTCGCGAAACTCCATTAAGGGTCGTAGATGGGCCCACTCATCACGATAGACGAGCTTTGCCATCGCCTTATCCTGCCGCACCACCGTGCACATCCAGCAACCAAATCTTGTCTCTCGTCCGTTATACACCTCAAACTCAAGGCGATGCGTTGGATAACCCCAAGAAGGAGCGTGAAAATTCAGGAAATCCCATACGTCACATTCCTTCCAGTAAGCGATTGGGGCAAGATAAGACACTTTCATCCGCGAACTATGCTTCATCCATACGCCCTGCCCACATTCACCGCCACGGCGGCAAGATGCATAGAGTCGCTTATCACGTGTATGGGATTCACCAAAGCGAACACCTGTCACAATGACGGTTCTTCCAGGTTGGATAATGTTCCGAAGATGTGCTTCTACAGGCTTTATCTTTAATCTTTTAGTACACCATCGGAACCGCTGATGGGGCGGGGGGTATCCTTTCCCTAGCAAGCACACCCAAAACCTATCTTCCAATGCGGGACGTACAATATGAAAGTTCAAAGGCAAAGAGCGAAGACGCTCGAGTTGCTCCAAATCGTTTAAAAAACTAATCGCATGTTGATGGATCACTGGTATTTCCAAAAGCGTATCCGAATAGACCACATCTATACGTTCAACATGTAGTTTTTTCTGTAGGGCGGTTTCTAATGCTAACACAAGTGTTGTCGTAGAATCTTTCCCTCCTGAGAAGGTGAGAACCCAGTGTGTAAGCCCCCCTTCTGTAATTGATGCCATCGCCCGAGCCGTTTCTTGTATTCGCGCTTCTAACGTTGCAGTTTTTTTGTCTTTGAGAATCATTTTTGTCACTTTACTCATTTTCTCCTCTAACGGCGTTCAGTGACACTTCGCAAAATCTCGTTCCTCTAATGAGTGCATCGCAATTGTATTCAAAAAATATTGGCATGTCAACAAACCGTTTTAGAGTCCCGGTAATGAATGAACACTCGCTATGTCTCCCCCATCCCCCACACCGTCACGGTGCAGGCGGCGTCCACGGCTTCGCCGCGTCCCACAGGTCCCACCTTTTCGCCGGTTTTGGCTTTGAGGTTCACCCGGTCCGGCGGGAGGTTCAGGAGCCGGGCCAGGTGCTGACGGATGGCTTCTTTGTGGGGTTTGAGTTTCACGACTTCCAGGAACACCGTGCAGTCCACGTGGACCACCCACAGTCCCCGTCGGTGAAGCATCCGCAGGGCCTCCCGAAGGAACCCTTCGCTGTCCGCACCTTTCCACCGGGGGTCCGTGTCCGGAAAGTGCTCCCCAATATCCCCAAGTCCCGCCGCCCCAAGGAGGGCGTCCACCAGGGCGTGGAGGACCACGTCCCCATCGGAATGGGCTTCCACCCGGAAGGGACAGGGGATCGCCCGTCCCCCCAGACGGAATCCCTCCCCGGGAGCCAGCCGGTGCCGGTCAAATCCCGTGCCCACCCGGATGCCCCCGATCCAGAGGGCTTTCAGGCGATCCAGGTCCTCCGGATAGGTCACCTTGAACATCCGCTCATCCCCGGGCACGGTGTGAACGGGAAGCCCCAGCGTTTCCGAAATGAGCGTGCTCTCGTCCCGGAAGAGGCGTCCTCCGGCCTGTTCCAGAGCCCGAACATACAGGTCCCGCCGGATTTTCTGGGGGGTCTGCACCCGAGCCACCACCGACCGGTCCACCTCCTCGCCCAGGCGATCTCCGGAGATCCGGCGAAGGGTGTCCGGCACGGGCAGGACGGGCACCACCACCTCACCGGGATGGGCGAGAAGGTCCTCCACCACCCGCAGGCTCACCCACGCCCGTGCGGCGTCATGGACGAGCACAACGTCATGACGGGCCTGAGCCACGCCGTTCCGGACCGAGTCCTGACGCTCGGCACCCCCGGCCACCACCTCCACCGACGTATTCCCCTCAAGGAGATCCCGGGCCTCGTGCACCCGATCGGGGTGGACGACGAGCACCACCTGGCCCACCGCCGGGTGGGCGAGAAACCGGGTGAGGGGATACCACCAGAGGGGCCGTCCCCCCAGAGAAGTCCACACTTTGTCCCCACCGAACCGCGTGCCTTTGCCGGCGGCCACCAGGACAACGGAGCAGGGACGAACTTCTGTTTCCCCGGACATGCCCATAGTCTACACGCCTGCAGAAAAACTCTCAAGAAGCGCGGTGTTCCGGACACGGTTATGAATGCCCAAGAAATCATGGCAGGGCGTTCGCCTCAAAGGAACAACGCGTTACAGGACCGGTCATCCGGAATGGGGGGTCCGGCTGGACAGTTCACGCCGTGGGCTGCATCCTGTGAGGGTCGGGAAGAGGTCCCGGATCCCTTCCCGGGTTCCTGGCTTGACAGGGTGGGGGTGGGTGTGTATAATTCTCCACCACCCGAAATGGTAGGGCCGTAGCTCAATTGGCAGAGCTCCGGATTCCAAATCCGGCGGTTGGGGGTTCGAGTCCCTCCGGCCCTGCTTTGGTGTGCACGGGTGGGAGACGAAGGTCGAAGGAGGTGAATCATGCGTGTCATCGTTTCGCTCGTTTGTGAGGAGTGCAAGTCCCGCAACTATACCACCACCAAAAGGCGGGAGAATCGCGAGAAACTCCAGCTTCGGAAATACTGCAAGAAGTGCAGGAAGCACACCCTGCACCGGGAGGGGAAGGTCAAATGAGCCGTGTGCGTGAGGTCGTTCAGTTTGTCCGGGAAAGCTGGGAAGAATTCCGGCGTATGACCTGGCCCACCCGGGAAGCCCTCTGGGGCGGGACCCTGGCGGTGCTGTGGATTTCGGGCTTCCTGACCGTCTATATCTGGATTTCGGACATGATCTCTTCCTGGCTCATCCGAACCCTGACGGGGCTCATGCGATGAAGAAGTGGTTTGTCTTCTGGACTCCCCACGGTCGGGAGAAAAAGGCCAAGAAAATCCTTGAGCGTGTGGTGAAAGAAAAGGGCCTGGAGGACAAGGTCTATCAGATCCTGGTCCCCACCCTGGCCTTTCCCCGGGGCGGAAAGATCGCGGAAAAGCCGCTGTTTCGGGGGTATATCCTGATCGAGATGGAGCCGGATCCTGAGGTGCTTCAGGCCCTCCTCTCGGTGGGAAGCGTGCGGGCGCTCATTGACCGGGAGGCCTTTCAGGCCGCCAACGTGCGGGAGTTCTCCGAGGTGATGACCACCCTCACCGAAGAGGAGGTGCAGCAGATTCTGGCCGTGGTGGAGCAGGAGGAGAAGAAAAAGCAGGAAGAGGTTCCCTTCCTCCCTGGAGAGCAGGTCCGCATCATTGAGGGGCCCTTTTCGGGCGTGATCGGGAAGGTGGAGGAAGTGGATCGGGAACACAAAGAGCTCAAAGTGCTTGTTGAGATTTTTGGTCGAACCACACCGGTCACCCTGAGCTTCACGCAGGTGGAGCGGTATCGGTAAGGAGGCGCTGTCATGCCACCCAAAAAGAAAAAAGAAGTGATTGCAGAGATCAAACTTCAGCTTCCCGCGGGACAGGCTTCGCCCGCGCCCCCGGTTGGCCCGGCCCTGGGTCAGCACGGGTTGAACATTATGGATTTTGTCAACCAGTTCAACCAGCGCACGCGGGATAAGGCGGGATATGTCATCCCTGTGGTCATCCGGGTCTACAAGGACCGCAGTTTCGATTTCGATCTCAAAACGCCTCCGGCATCGGATCTTCTCAAGAAAGCCGCGGGGATTAACAAAGGGTCGGGCGAGCCCAACCGCGTGAAGGTGGGTAAGATCACCACGAAGCAGCTCCGGGAAATTGCCGAGATGAAACTCCAGGATCTCAACACCCGGGATATCGAGGCGGCCATGCGCATCATCGCGGGCACAGCCCGGAGCATGGGCATCGAAATCGTGGAGGACGGTCATGCCTAAGCGGGGAAAACGCTATCGCGCCCTTCTGGAGCAGTTCGATCTTTCCCGTCCGTATCCGCTGGATGAGGCGGTCCGGATTGCCAAATCTCTGGCGACGGCGAAGTTTGACGAGTCCATCGATCTGGTGGTCCTTCTCGGTGTGGACCCGCGCAAGCAGGATCAGAACATCCGGGGCTCGGTGGTGCTTCCTCACGGAACCGGGAAAACCGCGCGGGTTCTGGTGTTCACCCGCGGGGACGAGGCGGAAGAGGCCAAAGAGGCAGGTGCGGATTACGTCGGCTTCAAGGAGTATATTGAAAAGATTCAGCAGGGGTGGCTGGATTTTGACGCGGTGGTGGCCACACCCGACGCCATGCCCGAAGTGGCGAAACTGGGGCGGATTCTGGGGCCCCGTGGCCTGATGCCCAGCCCCAAAACCGGAACGGTGACGAAGAACGTGGGGCAGGTGGTGAGGGAACTCAAGCGGGGGCGTGTGGAGTTCCGGGTGGACCGGTATGGGAATGTCCATATCCCGGTGGGTCGTGCCTCCTTCCCCGAAGAGCATCTCGTGGAAAATATCCTGGCCGTGTTCCGGACCCTCCAGGATCTCCGTCCCGAGGGGTTCAAGGGGACCTATATGAAGCGTGCTTTCATCTCCCCCACCATGGGACCGAGCGTGGAACTGGATCTCAACGATATCTTTCGTCGCATGAAAGTGGCGGCATAGGAGGATTTCCATGGCCCTGACCCTTGAGAAGAAAAAGGCGATTGTGGAAGAGGTTTCCGGCGTCCTTCCCCAGGCCAAGGCCGTGTATCTTGTGAATTTCATCGGCCTCAACGTGGGCGAGATCACCGAACTCCGGGCACGGATCCGGGAGGCAGGGGGCTATTTCAAGGTGGTGAAGAACACCCTGCTGCACCGGGTGTTTGAGGGGACGCCCTATGAGGCCCTGTTCTCCTATCTTGAAGGACCCAACGCCCTCCTCCTTGCCCTGGAGGACGAGGTGACGCCCCTCAAGGCCACCATGGAGTTTTTCAAGGAAGTGGAGAAGGGTGAGGTCCGGGTGGGACAGATCGGCGATGAGGTGGTGGAAGGACCCGCTCTGGAAGCTCTCGCCAAACTTCCGGGTGTTCAGGAGCTCCGGGCTCAGGTGGTGGGGGCCGTCGGTGGGCCCCTCTATGGCCTGGTCTGGAGCCTGAAGGGATTGCTGTCCCAGCTTGTGTGGACGTTGAGTGCCATTTCGGAAAAGAAAAACCAATAAAGGGAGGTTTTTGTCATGGCCAAGCTCACCGTTGAGGAGATCGTCACCGCCATCGAAAATCTGTCGGTGCTGGAGCTCTCTCAGCTCGTCAAGGAACTCGAGGACCGGTTTGGCGTGAGCGCCCAGATGCCGGTGGCCGCGGTTGCGGCTGCGCCTGCAGCGGGTGGCGCGGCGGAGGCGGCGGAGGAGAAAACGGAATTTGACGTGATCCTCAAGGCCTTCCCCGCAGACAAGAAGATCGCTGTGCTCAAAGAGGTGCGTGCCCTCACCGGCCTCGGCCTCAAGGAAGCCAAGGAGCTCATCGAGAACCTTCCCAAGCCCCTGAAAGAAGGCGTGTCCAAGGAAGAGGCCGAACAGATCAAGAAGAAACTCGAAGAAATCGGCGCTGAAGTCGAGGTCAAGTGAGTCTGTCGTGTTCTCGGCCCGTTCCCGGGGGACATCCCCCGGGGGCGGGTGTGTATCCAGCATTGATTGAAAGATCCTGACCGAGAGGAGTCGGACAAGGGGGTATTGCAGGATTCTCCCAAATCTCTGAAGAGGAGGGAAATTTTCATGAATAACGTGCTTCCCACCCGCATCGGGATGCCCAGGGAACGGTATCCCATGCCCAATCTCCTGGTGATTCAGCGGGAATCCTTTGAGGATTTCCTCCAGGAGAACGTCCCTCCCGAGAAGCGCAAAAACCGCGGCCTTCAGGCGCTCTTTCACGAGATCTTCCCCGTCGAGGATCTCAAAGGGGAATACCGCGTGGAGTTTGTGAGCTACCGGGTCGGGGAACCCCGGTTCACCCCGGAGGAGTGCAAGCGGAAAAATCTCACCTATTCCGTGCCCCTGTGGGTCACCCTCCGCGTGGTGCGCCTGGAGAACGGAGAAGTGGTGGACCAGAACGAGCAGGAAGTGTATTTCGCCGACTTCCCCTACATGACGCCCTGGGGCACCTTCATCGTCAACGGCGTGGAACGGGTGATCGTGAGCCAGATTCACCGCTCGCCCGGGGTGTATTTTGAGGTGGAGACCCGGACGGCGACAAGCTGGCGCGCCCTTCTGGTGCCCTATCGGGGCCCCTGGGTGGAAACCTATATCGACGGATCCAAGCAGATGGTGATCGTGGTGTCCAAGCGCCGGAAGATCCCCGTGACGCGGTTTGTCCGGGTGCTCGGATACAAGTCCCACCAGGACGTGCTCCACGTGCTCTATCCACCGGAGGAAAAGACCCTTGAGGAGCTGGAGTCCTCCGAAGGGTCCTGGCTGCTGGCCGAAGAGCTGGTGGACCAGGAAACGGGGGAGGTGGTTTTCACCCTTCTGGAAGAGATCACCCCGGAGGTGCTGGACTGGGCGCGGGACCACGGCAAGACCACCTTCAAGGTGTATGACGCTTTCAACCCCCGTGTGGAGGTGCTGGTCAACACCTTCCGCCACGACCGGATCAAGGATTACGATCACGCGGTGACCAACATCTACCGTACCCTCCGCTATACCCCGCCCAACAGCGTTTCGGAGGGGGAGGCGTATATCCACGATTTCTTCTTCAATCCCCGGCGGTTTTTCCTGGACACCGTGGGGCGTTTCAAGCTGAACTCCCGCCTCCGGCACGACGAACTGGGTCTGGAGGTCCCGCCGGAAGACCTGGAAACCCTGCACATCAACGACTTTATCGCCATTTTCCGCCGGGTGTTTGAGCTCTATATGGGCAACGAGCGGGAAGACGACGTGGACGATCTCTCCAACCGGCGCGTGCGCCGGGTGGGCGAGCTCCTCTCCGAACAGTTTCTCCTTGCCCTTCAGCGGGTGGTGCCCTATATCCGGGAACGCATCCTGATGGAGAAGGAAAGCGCCCGGGTGGTGCCGCGGAAACTCATCAACCCCCGGCAGATCACGGCCATTATTCTTTCCTTCTTCACCACCGAGCGCCTTTCCCAGTTTCTGGATCAGACCAACCCTCTGGCCGAACTCACCCACAAACGGCGAATTTCCGCCCTGGGTCGGGGCGGGCTCACCCGTCAGACGGCCGGGTTTGAAGTGCGGGACGTGCATCCCTCCCATTACGGGCGGGTGTGCCCCATTGAGACACCGGAAGGGCAGAACATCGGGCTGATCCTCTCCCTCACCACCTATGCGAGCATCGATCCCCTCGGGTTCATCACCACCCCCCTCATTAAGGTGTCCCGGGGACGCCTGAAACGGGACAAAAACGGGAACTGGGAAATCCACCGTCTCACCCCCTACGAAGAAGCCCAGTTCAAGATCGCAGCGGCCGATACCCCTGTGGATCCCGAAACCGGCAAGATTCTGGCGGATGAGGTGTGGGTGCGCCACGCCGGGGGATATATGCTGGCCAAACCCTCGGAAGTGGACTTTATCGACGTCTCCCCGCGCCAGATTCTTTCCCCTGCCACAAGCCTGATTCCCTTCCTGGAGCACGATGACGCCAACCGGGCCCTCATGGGGTCCAACATGCAGCGCCAGGCCATTCCCCTCCTGGCTCCAGAACCTCCCCTGATCGGAACGGGCATGGAGGGGAAGGTGGCCCGGGATTCCGGGGCGGTGATTCGGGCCCGGCGGTCCGGCGTGATCCGGTATGTGGATGCCACCCGGATCGTGGTGGAAGCCGAAGAGACGGATCCGAACGCCCTGGAAGGTGAAATGGATGTGTATGAACTCACCACCTTCAAGCGGTCCAACCAGGATACCCTGATCCATCACCGGCCCATCGTGAAGCCGGGCCAGCGGGTGGAAGCCGGCCAGGTGCTGGCGGATGCTTCCGGTACCCACCGGGGTGAACTCGCCCACGGCCGAAATCTGCTGGTGGCATTTCTTCCCTGGTATGGATACAACTTTGAGGATGCCATCGTTCTCTCCGAACGGGTGGTGCGGGAGGATCTCCTCACGTCCATCCACATCCTGGAACTGGAGGTGCAGGTCCGGGAAACCAAGCTGGGACCGGAGGAGGTCACCCGGGATCTCCCGTATGTATCGGAGGAGATGGTGCGGAATCTGGATGAATACGGAATCATCCGGATCGGCGCGGAGGTGAAACCCGACGACATCCTGGTGGGCAAGGTCACGCCGAAAGGGGAGCGGGAACTCACGCCCGAAGAACGACTTATCCTGTCCATCTTCCAGGAAAAAGCCAAAGACGTCCGGGATACCTCCCTTCGGGTCCCTCCCGACGTCCACGGTGTGGTGGCGGATGTGGTGGTTCTCTCCCGCCGGAAAGACGATCCCCTCACCCACAAGCTCATGCAGGAGAAAAAACTCCAGGTGGAGGAAGAATTCCGGGAGAACCTCTCCATGGTGCTCCGGACCTTCCAGGAACATGCCCGACGGCTCCTCGTTGGGAAGCGCCTTGCACGGGACTGGGTGGATGTGTATGGCCGGACGCTCATGAAGAAGGGTGAGGTGATCACGGAGAAGTTCCTGGAAGAACGTCCCTTCTTCAAGCCCATGAGCAGCACGGTGGAGGTACCCTTCTCGGCGGACCTGCTGGAAGATAAGGAGGCGGGGACGCTGTTTGAGCGGGTGATGGAGCGGACCCGGAAGGAGCTGGAGCGGCTCACCGGGCGCTATGAAGAGGAGCTGGACCGGATCGAGCGGGGGGACAACCTGCCGCCGGGTGTCCTCCAGATCATCAAAGTGTACATCGCCCAGAAACGGAAAATCCAGGTGGGTGACAAGCTCGCAGGGCGCCATGGAAACAAGGGGGTGGTGTCCATCATTGCCCCCCTGGAGGACATGCCCTTCATGGAGGACGGAACCCCGGTGGACGTGGTGCTCAACCCTCTCGGTGTGCCCTCCCGAATGAACGTGGGCCAGATCCTGGAAACGGTGCTCGGTCGGGTGGCGGTGGAAGGGCGCAAAAAGCTTCGGGAGATGCTGGATCGGGGCGCACCGGTGGAGGGCATCCGTGCCCTGCTCCGGGTGCTCTATGAAGATCCCCGTCATCCCGAATATCTGGAGGCCATCCAGAACATGACGGACGAGGAGGTCCTGGCCCATGCCCGCCGGCTGGCCGAGGAAGGGATCTATTACGCTGCCCCCGCCTTTGAGAGCCTGTCCATTGAGGACATCCAGAAGAAGCTGGAAGGGCTGGGGCTGGATCCCTCGGGCAAGGTGCCTCTCCGGGACGGGCGTTCCGGGGAGTATTTTGACGCCCCGGCCACGGTGGGGAACATGTACATCATGAAGCTCGTCCACATGGTGGAGGACAAGATCCATGCCCGCTCCACCGGTCCCTACTCCCTGATCACCCAGCAGCCCGTGGGTGGGAAGTCCCGCTTTGGAGGCCAGCGGTTTGGGGAGATGGAGGTGTGGGCGCTGGAAGCCCATGGGGCTGCTTATGCTCTCCAGGAAATGATCACGGTGAAATCCGACGACATTGAGGGCCGGAAGGAGCTCTATCGTTCCCTGATCAAGGGACAGGAGCCGCCTGAGCCCAAGATTCCCGAGTCCTTTAACGTGCTGGTCAAACACCTCCAGGGGCTGGGTCTCTCGGTGGAGATCCTGACCCGGGAGGATGAGAACGACGAAAAAGGGGGGTCTCCTGAATGAGTCCCGATCTTCGGAGTATTCGTCCCAGGGATATGGTGGGGATCCGCCTCCGGCTCGCCTCGCCGGAGGAAATCCGGTCCTGGAGCCGTGGAGAGGTGACCAAGGGCGAGACCATCAACTACCGGACGCAGAAGCCTGAACCCGGGGGGCTTTTCTGCGAAAAGATCTTCGGCCCGGTGAAAGATTACCAGTGCAGCTGCGGCAAATACAAGGGTCCCCGGTTCAAAGGCATCACCTGCGACCGGTGTGGCGTGGAGGTCACCTCCTCCCAGGTGCGCCGGGAACGGATGGGCCACATCGAACTTGCGGTGCCGGTGGCCCACATCTGGTATTACCGGGTGACGCCCTCCCCCATCGCCCTCCTCCTGGATATGAAGGTGAACGATCTGGAGGCGGTCCTTCACTACGACGCCTATGTGGTGGTGGACACCCGCAGCGAGTGGGACAACGCCTTCTTTGAGATGCGGGACCTCCTGAACCTCTATGTCCACCGTCTCCGGAACGAGGGCCTGTTTGACCTTGCGGACAAGTTTGCGGCCAAAGCCAGCCGGATCCCCGAGAAGGAAGTCCACGAGGCCATGGTGCTGAAGGAGTGGGAATACCGCCTCCTTCGCCATGGTCTTCGGGCCTATATGGCCGAGGAAATCGCCGAACTGGAGAAACTCTCCGAATCCCATCCGGGCCTCCAGGATATCGTTGAAGAGCTCAAGAACCATATGGGTTATGACGTGAAGGCGGAGATGGGGGCCGAGCCCATCCGGAAGCTCCTTGCCAAACTCACACCGGAACGGCTGCTTGAGATCCAGGCAGAACTCCGGAGCCAGCTCCAGTTTGAGAAGAAAGCCACGGAGCGCACGCGCATCCTCAAGAAGATCAAGGTGGTGGACGCCTTCATCCAGTCCGGGAATCGTCCGGAGCACATGATCCTCACCGTGCTTCCGGTGATTCCGCCCGATCTCCGGCCCCTGGTGCCCCTGGAGGGGAACCGGTATGCCACGAGTGACGTGAACGATCTTTACCGCCGGGTGATCTCCCGGAACAACCGGCTCAAATATCTGATGGAGATCCGGGCTCCCGAACTCATTCTGAACAACGAAAAGCGCCTCCTTCAGGAAGCGGTGGACGCCCTCCTGGACAACGCCCGGAGGCGGCGTCCGGTGACGGGCAAGGGGGGTCGGAAGCTCAAATCCCTTTCGGACAACCTCCGGGGCAAGAAGGGATTGCTCCGCCGGAACCTGCTCGGGAAGCGGGTGGACTATTCCGGCCGAAGCGTGATCGTGGTGGGGCCCCATCTGAAACTCCATCAGGTGGGTCTGCCCAAGGAGATGGCCATCGAACTCTTCCGCCCCATGGTGGAGCGTAAGCTCGAGGAAAAGGGGATTGCGGCGAACATCCGGGAAGCCCGCCGCATGCTCCAGGAGAGGAACGAGGAAATCTGGGCCATTCTGGAGGAAATCACCCGGAACCATCCGGTTTTCCTGAACCGTGCGCCCACCCTGCATCGCCCCTCCATCCAGGCGTTTGAACCGGTGCTGGTGGAGGGCAAGGCCATCCAGCTCCATCCCCTGGTGTGCACGGCGTACAATGCGGACTTTGACGGTGACCAGATGGCGGTGTTCGTGCCCATTCTCCCGGAAGCCCAGCTTGAGGCCTATATGCTCGTGCTCTCCCCCCACAACATCATCTCACCAGCTCACGGTCGCCCCCTGGCTTCGGCAAGCCAGGACATGGTGATCGGCATCAACTATCTCACCAAAATCCGTCCGCGGGCGAAGGGCGAGGGCCGCATGTTCTACAGCGTGGAAGAACTTGCCCGGGCGGTGGAGCAGGGACGGGTGGATCGCCTGGCGAAGGTGAAACTCCCTGCCACCGAGCCGTTCTTCCGGAAGCACCGGGTGCTCCACACCGGGAGGAACGAATCTTCCTCCATGCCGGAACAGGGGGTGATCGAGACCACCTTCGGGCGGATCCAGTTCAACGAGATCATCCCCGAAGACCTGGGCTATTTCAACTATGAGTTCGGGAAAAAGGACATCTCCAGCCTGGTCCTTCAGGTCTTTCGCAAACATGGCACCCGGCGGACGGCGGAATTTCTTGAGGCCATGAAGAACCTCGGGTTCTTCTATGCCACGAAGAGCGGCCTCACCTTCGGCATGACGGACATGGTGGTCCCGAAGGAGAAGGAGGCCATCATCCGGGAGGCCTTCAAAGAGGTGGAGAAGATCGAACGGGCCGCCCGGAAGGGGATCATCTCCAAGGCTGAACGGTATCAGAAGATCCTGGACGTGTGGACGCGGGCCACGGATCAGGTGAAGGACGCCATGATCCGCGCGATGGCCCAGGATCAGGATGGGTTCAACCCCATCCACATGATGGTGCACAGCGGTGCCCGAGGCAATGTGGATCAGGTCCGGCAGGTGGCGGGGATGCGAGGCCTCATGGCCCGTCCCACCAAGTCCAAGGATATGCTGGGCGATTTCATTGAAACGCCCATTATCTCCAACTTCCGGGAAGGCCTGTCGGTTCTGGAATACTTCATCTCCACCCACGGTGCCCGGAAAGGGCTCTCCGACACGGCCCTCAAAACGGCGGATGCCGGCTATCTCACCCGGAAGCTCGTGGATGTGGCCCATGAAGTGGTGGTGGTTGAGGAAGACTGCGGCACGCCCCAGGGTCGCCGGATGCGGGCCCTCAAAGATGGGGACGTGATCATTGAGCCCCTCTCCGAGCGGATTGTTGGGCGGGTGGCTGCCGCGAGCGTGCGTCACCCGGAGACCAAAGAGGTGATCGTGCCCGAAGGGGAAGTGATCACGCCCGAACTTGCGGAGAAGATCGAGAAGGCCGGTGTGGACGAGGTGGTGGTCCGTTCGGTGCTCTATTGTGCCTCCCGCCGCGGTGTGTGTGCCAAATGCTATGGGTGGAACCTGGCCACGGGCCGCATGGTGGAGATCGGAGAAGCCGTGGGGGTGATCGCCGCCCAGTCCATTGGGGAACCGGGGACCCAGCTCACCCTCCGGACGTTCCACACCGGTGGTGCAGCCGAACGGGTGACCCAGGAGCCCCTGATCCGTGCACCTTTCTCCGGCACCGTCCGGTTTGAAAACATCCGGGTGATCGAACGGAGGGATGGGGAGCGGATTGTGCTCTCCAAACAGGGGCGGTTGATTCTGGAGAGCGAGGATCGCAAGAGAGCGTTTGACATCCCCCATGGTGCCTTTTTGCGGGTTTCCGATGGAGAGCACGTGGAGCGGGGCACCATCCTTGCGGAATGGGAGGTGTATGCCCTTCCGGTGATCGTGACCCAGGAAGGGATTCTGCGGTATCACGGTCTTGTGGAAGGGATCACCCTGAAGGAGAGTGTGGAAGCCGGCCGGGTGGAGCGGATTGTCCAGATTGACCGTCAGCGCCGGCACTTCCCTGAGGCCCATGTGGTGGATCCTCAGACGGGTGAAGTGCTGGAGGTGATCCCTCTCGTGGAAGGGGCCCGTCTCATCGTGGGGGATGGAGAGGAGGTTCATCCCGGTGATGTGATCGCCCGGCTCCCCAGGGAAGTGGGCCAGACCCGGGACATCACGGGAGGACTCCCTCGCGTGACCGAACTCTTCGAAGCCCGGACGCCCAAGAACAAGGCGCTCATTGCGGAGATTTCCGGTCGAGTCAGGGTCACGCTGGACCGTGAAAAGAAGGTGTATGTGGTGCAGATCGTGGGACGAAACCGGCAGAAGGAATACACGGTTCCCTATGGACGCTATCTCCTGGTGGCAGACGGAGAATGGATCGAAGCCGGCACGCCCATCACCACCGGGCCGGTGGATCCCAAGGATCTCCTCCGGGTGAAGGGGAAGGCCTTTGTCCAGGAATTCCTTATGGACCAGATCCAGCAGGTGTACCGCACGTCCGGTGTGTCCATCAACGACAAGCACATCGAGGTGATTGTCCGGCAGATGTCCCGGAAGGTCCGGGTGGAGAAGCCCGGGCACACGCCCTTCGTCACGGGGGATATCGTGGACCAGGCGGTGATCCAGGAGATCAACCGGAAGGTGATCCAGCAGGGGGGCAAACCCGCCCAGACCCGGCCCATTCTCCTCGGCCTTTCCCGAACGGCCCTGAACACGGAAAGCTTTATCTCGGCGGCCAGCTTTCAGGAGACCACCAAAGTCCTGGCCCAGGCCGCGATTGCCGGGAAGGTGGACCATCTGCGTGGTCTCAAGGAGAACGTGATCGTGGGGAATCTGATCCCTGCGGGGACAGGAACCCGGGCCTTCCAGCGGATCCAGGTGGAGGTTCCCGACGAGGTCAAGCAGGTGGAGGTTCTGGACTTCGAGATCGAGGAAGAGAAAGAGGTGGCATGAGACCATCGGGGGTGGGGGAGGCCCCACCCCCGGCATGCTGATGAACACGCTCATCCACCGGGAGTTTTCACCGGAAGAGCTTGAAGCCTTCCGGAAAGCCATCGCCCGCAGGATTGTCTCCATGCGGCTGGGGGTTCCAGCCGTGGTGATGCTGGAAGCCTCCCTTCCCCTCTCCTTTGCTTCGTCCCAGCTCCTCGTGGCCATGGCGCCGTTTCTGGAAACCTTTGCGCCGGGATCGGAGGGCCTTGCCAAGTTCCGGGCGATCCTGGAAAATCGAGAAGAGATCCGCAAACTCATCGAAGAAATCGAGCGACTCGAAAACGGAGAGGACGATGGACCTTCCTGAAGAGCTGGCTTCTTCCCCTCCGGACCGGGTGGTGGTGGACACCAGCTTTTTCACCAATCCAGAAGCCCGGGGAAGTCTGGGAGAGACACCCACAGAAGCCCTGAACCGGTTTGTGGCGCTCGTTCGGGACCGGAGAACGGTGGAACTGTATATGCCTCCCTCCGTGTTCGACGAACTTCTCCATTTTGTGGATCGAGAGGCCCTCCCCGGAGATTTTGAGATTGTGGTTCGCCTTCGTTCCCCCCGGCGGTTTCAGATCATGGTGCCGGGGTTTCTCCTGTATGAACTCATTGACGAGGTGAGAGAACGTATCAACCGGGGACTCCGGGTGGCGGAGGAAGCGGTGCGGGAAACCCGTCAGCGAGATCCGGAAAAGATCATCACCATGCTCCGGGAGCGATACCGCAAGGCCCTCCGGGAAGGCATCATTGATTCCAGGGAAGATGTGGATCTCATTCTCCTTGCCCTGGAGCTGGACGCCGCCCTCCTCACCGCAGATCAGGGCATCATCCGCTGGGCGGAACGGATTGGTTTGCGGTTGCTCCACCCCCGGGCGATGGTGAGCTATCTGCAGGGCGAAGACTGACCTCTCCGGCGTGTGATTTTTCTCACATTGCGTTCGGGGGCATTCCTATATCTTTTTCCCTGATCCAGGATGTCAAGGGATGGGAGGTATGGAGATGTACGAGTTCTTTGTCAGTCTGCCGGAAGATGTGGCACGGGATCTCATGGATCGGGCAAAGCCCCGGGACGTTCAGCCAGGAGAAGTTGTGATTCAGCAGGGGGTGTCTCCAGGAGCCCTCATGTGGGTGGAGCGGGGTGTCCTTGATGTGGTTCGTGAAGGAACGGCGTTTCCCCTCGCCCATGTCGGCCCTGGAGAGGTTCTGGGAGAGATCTCGTTTGTCACCGGAGATGTCGCCGTGGCCAGCGTGGTAGCCCGGGAGCCTTCCCGTGTGTATCGGATCCCCTTTCCAGAGTTACTCGCCTGGCTTGACCGCCATCCTGAAAAGGCCTCCCGTTTCTATGCATCGCTTTCGCAGATGCTGGCCCATCGGCTGAAACAAAATCTGGAATATCTCCCACCTGTGGTGTTCCCTCCAGAGTTTTCGGAAGTGATTCAGGAGATCAAACACGAGCTCCCTATCCTGGATCGAGAAATCCGGAAAAAAGGATGGAAAGAGGCAGAAGAATCGGTGGAAAAGGGGAAACGGTTGTTTTTCCGGTTGCATGACTTTCTTCACAAGATGGCCCACGCGCTTGAAATGGATGATCACGGTTTCCATGGGTCCATTGCCCGTTCGATTCGACGGGAATTCTATCCATGGGTGCTCCATACGGACCTTCTGCGTCGCGCCCTGGAGAAACCCCGGGGTTATGCGGGGGATTATGCAACCATTCTCAAAATCTATCGTCGGGAGAGTCTTGCCCGGGAACCCATCGGACGAGTTCTGGATGAGGGGGCGCTGGAAATTCCCGCTTCCCGAGCGGTACGAAACCGGAAGGGCCTGATGAGGGAAGTTATTCTGCACACGGTGAATTCTGCTCTCTCCTTCCCCGTCCGGGTGGTGAGTCTTGCCTGCGGACCCGCTGAAGAGATCTGGGATCTTCTGGAAACCCATCCTGACCTGCCCATCGAATTTCATGCGGTGGATCTGGATGCTGAGGCCCTGGCGTATGTGCAACAGCGCGCTGCACACGTGAACATCCCCGTGTCGACCTATCAGCAAAATCTGCTTCAGGTGGTTTTTGAAAGGGAAAATTTCGGGTTTCCCCAGGCAGATCTTGTGTACAGCATCGGTCTGATTGATTATTTTCGGGACCGCTTTGTGATCCGTCTTCTGAACCGGGTGTATGAGCATCTGAAACCGGGAGGCAAAGTGATCCTGGGAAACTTTCACCCCCGCAACCCTTCCCGTGCCCTGATGGAATGGCTGGTGGACTGGCATCTCATTCACCGAACCGAAGAAGACATGGCCCACCTGTTCGAAAACAGCAGGTTTCAGTCGCGCCCCATCGTCACGTTTGAGGCCGAGGGGATCAATCTGTTTGCGTCAGCAGTTCGGTGAGAGGGGCATACGAATACACGGGCCCGACGCTCCTCCATACCCGATCGTTTCTGACCAGGAAACGCCCCTCAAACTGGATGGGAATGCCGCTTTCTGTCTCCGGGTGGACGGCATGGATGTGGAGGTGGGGTTCCGTGGTGTTGCCGGAATTTCCCGCATGCCCCAGAGGTTCGCCGGCCGTGACCGTGTCTCCGGTGGCCACCCTGACGCTGTTTTGCCGGAGGTGGGCGAGAATCACGTGGGCGGTTCTGGATCCGAAAGAACATTCAAGGATTACGTGGTTTCCTGCGGGATTCAGGGTATCGCGAACGTCCATGGAAGGCTTGCGATCCGGAAGCCCGTCCACGGCCCGGATCACCCTTCCCGTGCAGGGGGCCAGAACCCGATCGTTCCAGATGGCATACCGCGCGACATCCTGGGGATACAGGCCCTTGGCACGGAAGCCCCACGAATTCAGTTTCACGATGTCCAGCGCGTAGCGCTGTGTTCTGGAGGGATAATGGTAATTGAGCAAAACGTTGCTCCCTCCGTGGGCGATGGCATAGGATCCACAGCACAGGGGGAAATGGAGGGAAACGGCCTGTTCTCCGGGGGCGCGACGGCCCTGCACATCCAGGGCGGTGAGCACACCAAAAACCGAAGCCAGGGCAAGGATGCCGATGAGGGAAAAGCCGCGTTTCCGGGTGAAGGGCGTGTATGCGGGGAGCTGGCGTACCCTTATGAAAAATCGAGCAAAGACGAGGAAGGTCAGAATCGCAAGGAGCATCCGGATGGGGTAGCCCAGCCAGTCCCATCGCAGACGCAGCAGGGCATCCAGGATATAGAAGCCGACAAACGCGCCGTGCGCCGATGCATCCACCCGGTCCTGAAAGGCCCCGCGCCACAACTGGAACAGCAGGGCCGCAGGAAGGACCACCCCCAGGATCAGAAGAAGGAATCCTGCCCCCATGGGGAAAGGATACAGTTCTCGGGTGGGAGGTTCCACCGGACACCATCCGGGACTGGGTGCCCTTCCAGGGCACCAGGCTTGGCTGACGTGGATGATGTGGAAAGGCGGGCACAGTTGGGAGCGATGGGGCAGATTTTTGTTATGCTTTGACGGGGAGAGACTTCACCCCCCGGTGATGGGGATGTTTCGGTGAAACACGTGTATACTATACCGGAACATCGCCATAACGGGTGACGGAAATTCATGGAATCCCGTCTGTATCTCCTTCGACCTGCGGAGCTGGTGCTGAAATCCACACCGGTGCGGCGGCGGATGATGCGCCGCCTTGCGTCCAACCTGAAAGCCGGCCTGAGGCGGAAGGGGATGGCCTTCGTGCTTCAGGAACAGTGGGATCGGTTTCTCCTGGAGGCGCCACCGGAGGCGGAGGCCGTCCTCCGCCGGCTGTTTGGCCTTCGCTCCTTTTCTCCCATTGTCCGGATCCCTTCCACGGAGAAGCACGTGATTCTGGAGAAAGCCCGGGGGGTGTTTGCCCCCCATGTGGTGGGCAGCACCTTTGCCGTTCGGGCCCGGCGAAGTTCCTCGGTGAAACTTTCAAGCCGGGAGGTGGAGCGGGAACTTGGAGCCCGCCTGGTGGAGGCCGGTGGAAAGGTGGATCTCACCCATCCAGATGTGACCTGCCATGTGGACATCCGGGAGGGGGAGACCTATCTGTATCATGAGCGGATCCCGGGGCCGGGGGGACTTCCCCTGGGTGTGGATGGGGCCACCCTGGTGCTCCTTTCGGGCGGGTTTGATTCGGCGGTGGCAGCCTGGGAGATGATGCGCCGGGGTGTTCCCGTACGGTTTGTGTTTTTTGAGCTGGGGGGGTGCGCTCACCGGGCAGGGGCTCTCGGCGTGGCCCTCAAACTGTTTGAAGACTGGATGTTTGGAGATGAGGAGGCCTGGGTGGAGATCGTCCCGGGCACGCCCATTGTGGAACGCTTGCGGGAGGAGGTGCCGGAGCGTTTCTGGAATGTGATGCTCAAGCGGGTGTTTTATCAGGTGGGCCGGAGGATTGCGGAGAGGGAAGGTCTGGTGGGCCTTGTGACGGGAGAGGCGGTGGGGCAGGTTTCCTCCCAGACTCTGACAAATCTTGCTGCCGTGTCGGTGTCCTTTGATTTTCCGGTGTGGCGGCCCCTTCTCACGATGGAGAAAGAAGAGATCATCCACAGAGCCCGGGACATCGGAACGGCGAGCCTTTCGGAAAAGGTTGCGGAATATTGTGCCATCACTCCGCGAAAGCCCGTCACGGTGGGCAAGCCCGATCGGGTGCGGGCCTATGAGGATCGACTGGGGCGGTCCTGGTATGAGGAACTTGCCCGGGCGGGGGAGCGGGTGGCGCTCCGGGACCTGGACTGGGTGGACATCCACCATCTGGAGGTTTCGGTGGATGAACCGCCTCCAGATGCGGTGTGGATTGACCTCCGCTCTGAGGGCCCTCCCCTTCCGGTGGACGCGCTGCGCCTTTCCCCTCAGGCGCTTCAGCAAAACCTCCCGTCCCTGGATCCGTCCCGGACGTATGTTCTCGTCTGTCCCCGGGGAACTCTGTCCGCCGATCTGGCTCACCTGATGCGGACCCACGGGTTCCGGGCGTACTCCTATCGGGGGGGAGCGAAACGGCTTTTGCAAAGGGCGGGAGTTCCAGGAAATCGTGCCCTATGAAGGATTTGCGTTTAGCGTTTCCTGAATCAGCACTTCTTCCAGGGATTCCTCCGGAGATTGGAGATACACGGTTTCCCCATCCAGATGGAGAGGCCTGCACGCGCACTGGATCATCTGGAACAGAGCAGGAGGCAGCGGAAGGTCCTTTTCGTGAAGAACGAGGTGTGCCCGCTGGAAAAGGGGGCGGAGATAAGCAATCCGGTCTGCCTTCCAGTCATGGATGCCATACAGGCCGATGTGGAGACGTTCCCGTGTGAAATAGGCATAGACCACGGAACGTCCCCGGCGCTTGAGGAAAGGGAGCAGTCCGAGCGCGTCAAAGAAACGCTGAAGGTGGTGCTCATTTTGGAACAAAATTACGACATTTCGGCGGGCGGGGACATGGCCTTGCGAAACGGTCTCTTCGGTGGAACGGAGAATGCCGCGGTCACACCACAGGCACAGGGTGCGCATGATTTCAAGATCGGAACGAGGATCTCCATCGAGTAAATCCATGAGGGAACGGGGTGTATGCAGAAGTTCGAAAAGGCGCTGATCCTGAGGAGAAAGCGTGCGGATGTCCTCTTCCCCGTGGAGGCGGAAAACGGCCGAAAGGCTGAACCCACGGGTTCTCAGCAGTGTCCAGAACTCGTCGTTTCGGGCCTGGACTTCCAGGAGATCCAGTTCCCCAAAGGAGAACTCCCGCGATGGTGGGGGATCCAGCTGGAACCGAACTTCGCCTTCCTGGGTGCTCCACCAGATCCGTTCCAGCGCCTTAATCCCGGTCCACCGTCCCGTTGTCGCCCCAACCACTTTACCCGTCTCCACCCACAGCTGTCCATGAGGTGTGGTGAGGATACCGTCCTCGCCCAGAAGGAGGGCAAACTGGACGGCTTCAAAAATCGTCACACGTCCTTTGATCAGACGCAGGCGAAAAAGATCCTCGCCCATGAATTATTCCTGAAGCGCTTTCTCAATCTCAGATGTATATTTTTTAAACACCGCCCGGACCAGGCCAAGCTGGGATTGTGGACGGACGGTGATGCCTTGATAAAAGTCGCCGGAGAGCCGGAAAAGGATGATGATAACCTCGGGCCCGGAAAGGATCATCTCATCCAATCGGCCCCATCCGCTATAGTCAAACGCTTTCTGCGTCGACTGGAAAGCCTGGGTGAACATGCCGGCAGGGACTTCCAGATCGATGCCTGGATCACTCACATAGCCCGCCACCGGCAAACCGTCCTCCAGCGAAATGAGCCCGCAGGCGATCACATGAGGAATATCCCGGGCCATCGCTTCCTGCAAACCGTTGAGTTTTTCGATATTCATCGGTTCCCCCTTGGTTTGGAATGAAGGCCTACTTTTCTATTATATGGAGTTTAAAAAGCGCCTGCAACGTTGACTGAAGGGCTCAAATTAAGGTTGGGCATGGGGGGACAGGTGCGGACCGGGAGAGAAGATGTTCAACGTGAAGACCCGAACCGGTTTCTCTTTCCCTCGAAGGGTGAAGGTTCCCACCGGGATGGCATCATCGCAGCATGGGGCAAAGTCCTCGGTGAACAGGATGGGGAATCCCGTTTGTTTGCTCAGTTCCTGGAGCCGGTGTGCCACGTGCACCACATCCCCGAACACCGAATATTCCCTTCGATGGGGTGGCCCGAAATGACCCACCAGGGTGGTTCCATAGGCGAGGGTCACACCGGCACGCACACCGTATTCGGATTGAAGAACCGCCAGACGAGCGAGTAGCTCCCGCGCACATCGAAGGGCCACGCAGGGGGCCTCTGGCAGAGGGTTGGGGTCGCCGAACACCACGAGCACCCCATCCCCCACAAATTTGCCACGGTTCCGCGATGGGCATAGACCGTTTCCACCACCAGCGCGTAGTAGCGATCCAGAAACTCCCCGATGGTTGAAGGATCATGACGCTCGGCAAAGCCGGTGAACCCTCGAAGATCCACAAACATCACCACGAGTTCCCGGAGGTGAGCCCGGGTGAGGCGTTCGGGAGATTCACGGAGAAGTTCTTCCAGTACCACTTCAGACACATAGGCCCGGAAAAGGTTGGCAAGATAAGCCCGTTCCCGACGCTGCTCCCGGAACCGGAGCAGCCAGGCATTCATGCCCATGACGGTGACCATCCCCACGGGCCACACCTGAGGCCAGATCCAGCCCAGGCGCAGGCCCGTGAACACCTGGGCGCTTAATGCAACGAGAACATAAACCCCAAGCCATCGCCAGGCCCCAGCTGCGGCGAGTCCCCACAGGATCAGGATATGAACCAGAAGAAAGAAACGCGGTGCCGATCGGGGGCCATAACCCAGCGAGGCGTGGTGGGCACCGATATGGGCAAGGACCCCGGGGGTTTTCCTCCCCCATAAAGGAAGTTCGTCCTTCAGGGAAGAAGCGGTGGCCCCGATCCAGACACGCTTCCCGTGAAAGACCTCAGGAGGGACCTGACCATCCAGTACTTCAAGAAAGGAAACGTGGGGAATGTCGGCAAGTTGAAGGGGAGGTATCCAGCGGGGGGAAGGTGGTGGATCCGTGGCCCCGCAGAGGGCGAAGGCCCCCAGGGTATCCACGCCTGATATCACATGAGACAGGGAACGCCGGAGAATTCCGTCCCCATCCAGCAAAAATTCCACGAAGCCCGCGGCAAGAGGGGCAAAGACAGGTGCAAGAGGGTGGGGGGAGAATGTGGGGATCTCTTGAGGCCCGGGGGCTGAAAAGCCCAGGAGGGCCAGGGCCCCTCCCCGTACCCAGCCCACAGGGGGATGCAGGACCCCGGAGCCGGGCAGGCAAATCGGAAAGGGCATGCGGGTGAGATTCAGGGCCACGAGAGAATCTCCCGGATGGGGGTGCAGGAAGAGAATATCGATCCACACGGTATCGGGACGGGCGGGATGCATGGCCTCAAGGAGGTCCACCCAGACCCTGCGGTCCCACCGGGGAGGTTCGCCCAGCCGGGCAAGGGTCTGTTCATCAATGGTGATGAGGATGTCGTGATTCAGCACATCCGGAGGGACGGCGCGGGGAACCACCGGATTCTTGAGCATCCCTTCCACCATCGCAGGATAGGTCGGGAAAAGCCAGAGGAAGACGGAATAGAGCAACCCGGTCAGGGCGACCGCGAATCGCCCCTCAGGGTAGGCGAAGAATTTGGACATGCTGACGAAGGGGCTCGCTCTCAAGCCCCAGGGAATCCCGTCCAATCCATTCCAGGGTATATTCTCCCGGTTCCAGAGAAATCGGAAGGGTTCCTGACGAAAGGAGGGTATCCATCAGGATGGCTTCGGGGGAAAGCACCCGCAACCGGACGTCTCGAAGGTGATCACGTTTCCATCGAAGGAGCAGGGGAACTTGAGATGCCCCGGCAATGAGAATCCTGCGGGGAAGGGGCGAGACCGTGGGAGGGGGAGGAAGGGGCTGGGGTGGGAGCGGGGGTTCCTGGGAGCGGACCAGGGTTCCGGTCCCTTCCGGAAGGTCCACACGTCCTGCAGGGTTCTGGATGGAAACCTTGCCCCGGAACACCATGTTTCGTGTCACGGTGTCGGTGACCTTCAGAGATGTCCAGGTCCCCCGAATGCCTCCTGTGGCACTGGGTGTGACAACGTCCACTTCTTTGGAAAGCCCTGCCAGGCGTCTCAGACGGACTTCGATCGCACCGTGAATCACCCGGATCAGGGCTTTGAGATCAAAGGGATCCACCCGGCGCAGTTTCTCGATGACCACCCTCCCGGGTCCCTCCCACTGACCCGGGAACCATCCGAAAAAACGGCCACCACCCGGGCAAGGGTATCCAGCGTGAGGGTGTCCCCTTCCTTCAGAAAGGCCCCGGGCTGGAGAGGCACATCGGCCGGTGTGCGCTGCGCCCGCCCCACCACGACCAGGACTTTCGCTTCGGCTGGAATTTCCGGGACCTGAATCTCATCTGAGGGACGGGGCTTGTCCGGGTTGGCTTTTCTCAGGGCAGTGACATAGTCCCGGCTTCCATACAGTCGCAGGGAAAGAGATTCCCAGGTGTCTCCCGGGCGGGCGAACACCGTTTGTGCCAGAAGAACGAGCGCCCATCCCATCATGGGACGATCTCCAGGTTGAGGATGGCCATTTTCCTGGCGGTTTCTGTTGTGTTCCGAATCTCCAGATCCACGTCCGTTTCGGCCGGAAGGTGTTCAAAAAGTGTGCGGACCACGGTGAGGGCACGCCACCGGGCCAGGTGTTTGTTGAGTGCGGGATCACCCTCCGGCGTCGCGGTGCCCATCACCACACCTCGGACCCTCCGGGGGGCGGGAGAGAGCAGGGTGCGAAGTGCTTCCAGGCGTTTCTGGCTTTCCGGTGTGAGGATGAGGAAGGAAGAGAAGAAGAGGGTATCCTGAATGACCTTTCGAGATGGGGATGGGGCGGAAGCCTTCTCAGCAGGCTGAGAAGAAGGTGGGGAAGGAGAGGGACCGGAGGGTGAGGCAGGTGGAGGGGAGATCGGGTGAGACGAGGGTGAAGAAAACGCCACAAGGTCCACGGTGTCCGTGTCACCCAGATACAGCGCCAGGGTCTCGTTTCCCACCACCACGGTCCACAGGGCCTGCATCGCTTCATCTGGACCAGCGAAAACAGCCCATGTGTCCCGTTCTTCTTCAGGCCACACCCCGGGGGGCGGGAAGATAACTGTCCCCGGACGAACGTGAATCCCGACCCGCCGCAGGTGCACCATCTGTTCCTCCGGTGGATGGGCATGGAGGGAGACTGGACATGCGGCCGTCAGGATCAGGCCAATTCCCCAGAATCCCCACGGACGTCTCCTGTTTCCTCGCATGATGTTTTTCTGGAGGGGATCCTGGCGCCTACCTTGAGGCCCCAGTCCGGGTGAACGGATCCCCTCGATGACACATATTCTGAACAGACGAGCGGAACAGCGGCCCCATCCCGCCCAGCATCATACGGTCATAAAATTCCTGCGTGAGATCGGGCGATGTGTGGACCTGGGCCACATACGCCATGTTCATGGCCGCGGCGGTGGCTCCCGGCATGAAGAAGATGGGGAGTTGCTGTCCGTTTTCCCACTGTGAGAAAAAACATCCTTCATATTCTGTCGTGGTTGCAAGGGAAAGACGTTCTCCGGGTTCAAATTCCACAACGCGCCAGTCGCCGAACCCGAGGGCCTTTGCTACCGCGGCCGTGGCGAACACAAAGTGTTCGGGTTCCGGCAGACCGCCTGCCATGGAGCGAATCTTGGGGTCCAGCAGGAGGTTGGAGAACGTGTTAAAAACGCAGACATGTCCGCTTTCTTCCAGAAGTTCGGCCGCTGTGGATGCCATGTCCCGACTGGACTCCAGAATGGCCAGGTAGAAGTCGGCGGAAATGCCGGCATAATACCGGGCAAGGTGGCGGGTGACATACACCCGGAAACCCTGGATGAGTCCCCGTTCGTCGCCTGCAAGTCCATCGGCGATTTCAGTGAGGTTGCGGGTGAAGGTGTCCAGATCAAGCCCGGACGGAGCCGGCAGAGAGGGAGGGGCAGTGGGTTCGTTGATCGTTTCCCACATCCCGGCTCCCAGACAGGGACGAACGTTCAGCGGATGATCCGCAGGGCGGACGAGAAGGAGGAGTTCGGGGTCCCCCAGAACGGGCGTTGCTGTTTCTTCAGCGGTGGATGTTCCGGGAGGATGATCGTGGGCCACGTCCCAGAGGGCCGCCACGTATCCCCGGGCGAAATAATCCACCCCCCGGTCCCGGTGCATCCTTCCCCGGTATTTGCTCACCCATCCCGTGCTGTAGTGGGAGACTCCCTTGAAGGTTGCCTCGTTTCCCTCCCGGGAGGCAAGGACAAGTTTCCCCTGGCCCAGATAGGAAAAGAGATCCAGAAATGCCTGGATTATCGCTTCGGGGTCCTGAAGGTTCAGCGCCTCCCGGGCGCGGGAAAGAAGGCAATAACTGGCTTCGTAGGCGTTTTGAAAAAGGATTCGCCGTCCGGGAATATAGGGGGGGTCTTCCACCGTCTGATCCAGGAAAAGGTTGAAGTGATGACAGTGGAGCACCACAGGCTCACCAAACAGTGTCGCGTAGCCCAGCTCGTGGTTTCGCTCCAGATAGTCTTTCCACGTGATCTGCATCACGCATTCTCCTCGTTGAGAGACTCCTGGAGATTCACACCCAGGATGTTTTCCATATGGCGAAGGACACGGTGAAATTCTTCGTCGGAAAGGTTCCCGTCCATGATGCGCTGCTCGGGAACGCCGGAGCGCAGGGCCACCCGTTTGAGGAGGAAGGCGGGATCCGGGGCGTGATGCTGGATAAACGAAAGAATTTTCGGCATGTCCTTAGGTGTGAGCTCCTGGGTAGGGGGTTTCTGTGGAGGGGAAGAGGGGCTTGCCTGAGCGGTGGTCACTGAGTGCTTTTGAACCGCTTTGACCTTTTGGATGACCTCTGTGCGAAGTTTCTTTAATCCCATCCGGGCCAGCCCCAGGGCCGTGTCTTCCGGATAGGCCACGATCAGGAGGTGATTCCCCAGGGGAAGCATCATGATGAGATATTGATCCGTGGGCAGAATGACTTCTCGAGGAGAGGCATGAAGTTCGTTTTCAAGCGCCCTTTTGAGGGAAAGATAGCCGAGAAATACGACGGAAGCGAAATATTCGGTGTCGCCATACTGGCGTCCCCCGGAAAGAACAACCAGACCTTCTTCGTCCACCAGAATCCAGAGGATGGGTTCCATCATCACCTCCTATGCTGAAGAGACCCGAAGGATTTTCATCTCAAGCCATTGGGGTAGAAACGTTTCGAGGATGATGCTGTCCGGTTCAGGGAAAAGATCAAGGAGGTCCCGCAGGAAAAGGGGGCGGGATCGTTTCCGGGCAAGGGCAACCAGGGCTTCAAGATGGGGGTCCTCCATAAGGCTCACCGGATCCGCCCGGGAGAAGTCCACCGTAAGCCGGCTTTGAAGACCCAACCCCTTTTCTTCGAGCCACTTTTCTATAGATCGCATACGTTTGAAGAGGGATGAGAGCTCGCTGGAGCGAAGAGAAAGGCTTTGACCGGGGAGAGAAATGTGTTTCAGGGTTCCGTTGAGAGGATGAAAGTCCAGGAAAAGGCGCTCCAGGGCTTTGATGCCCACAAGGTCCCAGAGTTGAACGTGGGTCAGCTTTCCTGCGAGACCACCCAGCACCACAAGATCTCCCTGAAAGACCCAGGGCTGTTCTTCCTCCGCCCAGTCAAGAAGTTTTTGTTCCAGTGTGAGCCGGTCACTCAAAAAATGGTTTTCGCGTTCAGCCCTTCCCACAACGTTGGGGAATTGCCTCTTCTCCCGCTCCATTCAATCCCTCCTGCCGGTCCTGTTTGCTCCTTTTTCAGTTCCGGAATGCATACTATAAGGTTCGGAAAGTGTTCGTTCAAGGGCGCGGACCCTGGATGAAATTTCAACACGGTCAACGGAAACCGTACAGATGCCACGTTGCTTTGCTCCCTGCGAAATCCATCAAGATACATCTTCCCGGTGTTGCTGGTGGACACAGACACCGACTTGCTGATCCACGTTCAGCACATGGGAAACAAGCCATTGACCGAGTTCATGGTGAAGGCGCTGTGCAAACGATTTCAGGCTGTCGAGCTCGTCAGGAAGCGTTCGAAACCCCTCATACATTTTCTGGAACCGCTGGACAAACTTCTCGTGGGCGCTCTTGTTGACCGGGGCGATGGGGCAGTGATAACATTCGGCCACCTCCTCTTCGCGGGAGAAATGCCAGGAAGCGTAATGCTGGAGGAACAGAAGGATTTCCTGGATCGTTCGGCGGGACACGGCGTCTGTTTCGAGTGCTGCCTCGAATTCGTTGAACGTCCGGACAAGAACCTTATGGTGGACGTCAATCGCTTTGATCCCGATCTCAAACTCCGGTTTCCATTCGATCATGACGTCATGACCCCCCCGTCTGCTTTATCATCATTGTGAATTACGTACATAAGCATAATGAACCTATTTCCAATTATATGCGGTTTCTCGAAGTATGTCAATTTTCCGAGTGTGTCAATCGGGGCTCTGGAAGATCCTCCTCGCATTCGGACACTCCTGCCCCATGGGGGGCTCCCTCAAGAGAGAAATGGAGAGGGTTGTACCGGCCACAACAGGGTGAAAGTGGTTCGTTCGTGGAGAGAAAGGGGCTGGGTTCGGGGGGTGGACTTGCGACAGGACAGCCGGGCTTGCAGCTTCCCCGAAAATCCTCTATAATACCCACCGAAACTGAGGTTCGGAACGGGGCCGGATCGGGAACAACGCCACTCCCCATGAGGGGGAGAGGGTTTGTTATCAAAGGATTCTTGTGTCCGCTGTGCGGATGGCAAACCATTGAAAGGAGGTCAGGGCGCATGCCGACCATTCAACAGCTTGTGCGGCTTGGCCGCAAGCCGAAAAAACGGAAGTCCAAGTCGCCTGCACTGGAAGGATCTCCCCAGAAGCGGGGGGTGTGCATCCGTGTGTACACCACCACGCCCAAAAAGCCCAATTCGGCGCTCCGGAAGGTGGCCAAGGTCCGTCTGTCCAACGGTCGTGAGGTGATCGCCTATATCCCGGGTGAAGGGCACAACCTCCAGGAACACTCCGTGGTGATGGTCCGCGGAGGCCGTGTGAAGGACCTCCCGGGTGTGAAATATCATATCGTTCGTGGGAAATACGACACCGCAGGTGTGGAAGGCCGGCGTTCCTCCCGTTCCCTTTACGGAACCAAACGGCCGAAACAGTAAGGAGGCCAGGCGATGAGACGGAGACGTGCACCGGTCCGGGACGTTCCCCCCGATCCCGTGTTCAATTCCAAGGTGGTAACCCGTTTTATCAATAACCTGATGTGGGATGGAAAGAAATCCCTTGCTCAGAAGATTTTCTATGGGGCCATGGATCGGATCCGGGAGAAAACGGGTGAGGATCCCATGAAGATCCTGGAGCAGGCCCTTCAGAACGTGAAGCCCGAAATTGAGGTCCGGCCCCGCCGGGTGGGCGGTGCCACCTATCAGGTGCCGGTGGAGGTCCGCCCCCGGCGTCAGCTTTCGCTTGCCATCAAGTGGATCATCCGGGCGGCCCGGAACCGGGGTGAGCGCCGGATGATCGATCGGCTGGCCAACGAAATTATGGATGCCGCCCAGGGGCGGGGCGAAGCGGTGAAAATCCGGGAAAACACCCACCGAATGGCCGAAGCCAACAAGGTGTTTGCCCATTACAGGTGGTGAGGCATGAAGCAGACGATCCGTTCAGATCAGGATCTCGCTCGGGTTCGAAACATGGGCTTTGCCGCCCATATTGACGCGGGCAAAACCACCACCACCGAGCGGGTCCTGTTTCTGACGGGTCGCGTTCATCGCCCCGGGGAGGTGGATGAGGGAACCGCCCTCACCGACTGGATGGTTCAGGAGAAAGAGCGGGGGATCACCATCACCTCGGCGGCCACCTATTGTGTCTGGAAAGATCACGAAATCCACATCATTGACACGCCGGGCCATGTGGACTTCACGGTGGAGGTGGAGCGGAGTCTCCGGGTCCTGGACGGTCTGGTGGTGATTTTCTCGGCAGTGGAAGGGGTGGAACCCCAGTCGGAAACCGTGTGGCGGCAGGCGGATCGTTATCAGGTCCGGCGGATTGCCTTCATCAACAAGATGGATCGGATGGGGGCGGATCATGTGGAAGTCCTCCGGATGATGCGGGAGCGCCTCGGCGTGCGCCCGCTTTTGCTCCAGTGGCCGGTGGGGATCGAGAAGGATTTCCGGGGGGTGGTGGATTTTGTTGAACTCAAACGTTATCTGTGGGACGAGGAAGGGATGGGGGAGCGGTTTTCGGTGGAGAAGGTGGAGGTGGAACCGGAATGGCAGACTGCGTATGAGGAGTTTCTGGCCACGCTGGGCGAGTTTGACGATGAGGTGATGGAGGCCTATGTGGAAGGCCGTCATCCCGATCCTGCCCATCTCAGGAAGGTGATCCGGCGGATCACCCTGGAACAGAAAGCCGTCCCCGTTCTTCTTGGTAGCGCCCTGGCCTTCAAGGGCATCCAGCCCCTTCTGGATGCCATCGTGGATTACCTTCCTTCCCCCCTGGATATGCCGCCGGTGGAAGGGACCGACCCCCGCACCGGGGAGCCTGTGGTTCGCAGACACAGTGTGGACGAACCCTTTTCGGCCGTGGTGTTCAAAATCCAGGTGATGGATGGCCAGCAGAAGCTCTTTTTCGCACGCATTTATTCCGGAAAGATCCGTGTCAATCAGAAAATTCTCAACACGGTGACAGGGAAGTTTGAGCGTCCCAACCGGATCTATCGCATGCACGCCAACCGGAAGGAGCAGCTCCAGGAAGCGTATGCCGGGGATCTTGTGGCGTTTGTGGGGCTCAAGCACACCATCACGGGTCACACCCTGAGCGACCCCGATCGGCCGGTGGTCTATGAAGGCATGATCTTCCCTGAGCCCGTGGTGTCGGTGGCGGTGGAGCCCCGCACCCAGGCGGATCTGCCGAAACTTGAAGAGGCCCTCCGTCTGATGGCTGAGGAAGATCCCACCTTCCGGTTCCGGCAGGATGAAGAGACGGGTCAGTTTATCCTCCAGGGCATGGGAGAGCTGCATCTCGAGATCCTGGCCGACCGTCTGAAGAGGGATTATCGGGTGGATGTCCGGACCGGCCGACCCCAGGTGTCCTTTTTGGAGACCGTGACGAAAACTGCGGAAGCTGCCCGGAGCTTTGCCCGTATGCTGGGTGAGGGGATGGAGCGGGGTGAGGTCCGGGTTCAGGTTACACCCGACGAGCGGGAAAAGCCCCCGGTGGGACTGCCGGACGACCTTCCGGAGGCTTTCCGGGAGGCCCTTCTGGAAGCGGTGGAGGAGGCTTTTTCGGCAGGCCCCCTCATGGGCTATCCGGTGGTGCATGTGCGGGTGGACGTGCTGGAAGTTCAGCTGGAAGGCACCACGCCTCTGGGGACGCGGATTGCGGCCCTTCATGCCCTTCAGGACGCCCTGACGCAGGCATCTCCCCAGCTCCTGGAGCCCATCATGGAAGCCCACATCACGGTACCGGAGGATCATCTGGGCGATGTGATCGGAGATCTCGGCCATCGGGGCGGGGAGGTGCTTCTGATCGAGCCCATGGGGAAGGGCCTTCAGCAGGTAAAAGCCCTGATTCCCCTTCGAAAGACCTTCGGGTATGCGGTGCGTTTGAGGGGATTGACCGCGGGGCGCGGGCAGGTGTGGATGCGGGTTGCCCGGTTTGCCCCGGTGGAGGAAGACATTTTTGAAACACAGGAATTTTAACCACAAGGAGGTCGGAGATGTCCCGTCCAAAATTTGAGCGGAAAAAGCCCCACCTGAACGTCGGAACCATCGGGCACGTGGACCACGGGAAGTCCACCCTGACGTCCGCCATCACCAAATACCTCTCCCTGAAAGGGATGGCGGAGTACCTCCCCTACGATCAGATCGACAAGGCGCCTGAGGAGAAGGCCCGCGGTATCACCATCCAGCTCGCCCACGTGGAATATGAGACCGAAAAGCGCCACTACGCCCACATCGACTGCCCCGGTCACCAGGACTACGTGAAGAACATGATCACCGGTGCAGCCCAGATGGACGGGGCCATCCTGGTGGTGGCCGCCACGGATTCCGTGATGCCTCAGACCCGTGAGCACGTGCTTCTCGCCCGTCAGGTGAACGTGCCCTACATCATCGTGTTCATCAACAAGGTGGACATGGTGGACGATCCCGAGCTCGTGGACCTGGTGGAGATGGAGGTCCGGGATCTTCTGAACCAGTATGAATTCCCCGGTGACGAGGTGCCCGTGATCCGGGGTTCTGCCCTCAAAGCCCTGGAGTGCGAGGATCCGGATTGCGAATGGTTCAAGCCCATTCAGGAACTTCTTGATGCCATGGACACCTATATTCCTGAGCCTCAGCGTGATGTGGACAAGCCTTTCCTTATGGCCATTGAGGACGTATTCAGCATCACCGGACGGGGTACCGTGGTCACCGGCCGTGTGGAACGCGGAATCCTCAAACCGGGTGAGGAGGTGGAGATTGTGGGTCTGCGGGAGCGGCCCATCAAGACGGTGGTTACCTCCATCGAGATGTTCCGGAAGATCCTGGACGAGGCCCTTCCCGGGGACAATGTGGGACTTCTCCTTCGGGGTGTGAAAAAGGAAGAGGTGGAGCGCGGGATGGTGGTGGCCAAGCCCGGGTCCATCACGCCCCACACCAAGTTCAAGGCGCAGGTGTACGTGCTCAAGCCAGATGAGGGTGGGCGGCACACGCCCTTCTTCAACGGATATCGGCCTCAGTTCTATTTCCGGACAACGGACGTGACGGGCACCATCAAGCTCCCTGAGGGGCGTGAAATGGTGATGCCCGGGGACAACGTGGAGCTCGAGGTGGAACTCATCAAGCCGGTGGCCATTGAGGAAGGACTCCGCTTCGCTATCCGTGAGGGTGGGCGCACCGTGGGCGCCGGTGTGGTAACGTCCATCGTTGAGTGATCATGGAAGCCTCCATCCGCATCAAACTCAAATCGTTCGATGCAGGGGTAATCGACCGGTCGGCCCGGAGAATCGTGCTTGCCGCACGCGCCACGGGGGCACGGGTCTCCGGGCCCATCCCCCTGCCGGTGAAGCGCACCATGTTTTCGGTGATCCGCGGACCTCACGTGCACAAGCGCTCGCAGGAGCAGTTTGAGCTTGTGGTCCACAAGCGCCTCATCGAAATCCACAACGCCACGCAGGAAACCATTGACAAGCTCTCCCGTCTGGACCTCCCCGTGGGGGTGGACGTGGAGATCAAGCTGCTTGCGAAATAAGGAGATCAGGGATGATCGGACTCATTGGTCGAAAGCTGGGGATGACCCAGATCCCGACCGAAGACGGCGCGATGACCGCGGTCACGGTCATTGCCGCCGGCCCCTGCACCGTCCTTCAGGGGAAGACGGAAGATAAGGACGGATACTGGGCCCTGAAGCTGGGCTTTGGGGAGGTCAAAGCCCGCAAGCTCAACAGGCCTCTCCTCGGGGAGGTGGCCAAAGTGCTCGGTGAGCGGGAGACCTATCCCGTGGAGGTTATCCGGGAGTTCCGGGTGAGCCCCGAGGAGGTGGAACAGTTTGGGCCCGGCACGGTTCTTACTGTTGCAGATGTTTTCCGGGAAGGGGACATTGTGGATGTGATCGGGCGGTCCAAGGGACGGGGCTTCCAGGGTGTGGTGAAGCGCTGGGATTTCGGAGGAGGCCCCCGCAGCCACGGCGCAAAGCGCTGGCACCGTCGTCCCGGTTCCATCGGACAGTCGGCGGATCCCGGTCGGGTGTGGAAAGGGAAGAAGATGCCCGGACATATGGGGGCCCGTCGGGTGACCGTGAAGCATCTGAAGGTCCTGAAGGTGTATCCGGACCGGCATCTCCTTCTGGTGAAAGGCGCGGTGCCCGGACCTTACGGGGGAATTGTGCTCGTGCGGAAAGCCCATGTTCGGGAGGGTGTGGACCTTGCGAAACTGGAGGCCAGGAAATGAAAGCACCTCTCTTTTCTGCGAAGGGTGAGCGGATCGGTGAGATTGACCTTCCCGACGGGATCTTTGGTCTGGTGCCCAAGCGCCATGTGCTGTGGGAAGCGGTGAAGATGTATCTTGCCAACCGCCGGGTGGGCACCCACCATGCCAAAACCCGCGGTGAGGTGAAAGGGTCCCGGAGCAAAATCTGGCCCCAGAAGCACACCGGTCGCGCCCGTCACGGTGATCGGTATGCCCCCATCTTTGTGGGGGGCGGCAAGGCCCACGGTCCGCGTCCCCGGGATTATTCCTATGAAATTCCCAAAAAGGTGCGCCGCCTTGCCCTGAAGCACGCCCTGTCGGATCGCGCCCGGGAGGAGCGGGTCTTCGTGGTGGAGACCTTTGAATTTCCCCGTCCGAAAACGAAAGATATGGTGAGCCTTCTTTCCGCGATGGGTGTGGACGGTGAACGGGTGATCGTCGTTCACGAAGGCCTCCCGAATGTGGTTCTTTCCGGACGGAATCTCCCCCGCGTGGAGGTGCGTCGTGCTCAGGATCTCAACGCATATGACGTGCTCTGGAGCGAACGGGTGGTGATGAGCCAGAAGGCTCTGGAACTTCTCAAGGAGCGGCTGTCATGAAGGATCCCAGGGACATCATCATCCGTCCGGTGCTGACGGAAAAGGCCATGCGTCTGATGCGGGATCACAACCAGTATACCTTTGAGGTGCATCCCACGGCCACCAAGCCTGAGATCCGGTATGCGGTGGAGCGCCTGTTCAACGTGAAGGTGAAAAAGGTGCGCACCATTCGGGTGAAAGGCAAGCCCCGTCGTCTCGGATTTGGACTGTTCGGTCGGACCCGTCAGTGGAAGAAGGCCATTGTGACCCTGGAAGAGGGTCAGAGCATTCCCATTGGAGGTGTGTGATGGCGATCAAGCGATACAAGCCCTACACCCCTTCCCGGCGATACATGACGGTGGTGGACTATTCGGTTTTGACCAAGAAAGAACCTGAAAAATCCCTTATCGAGCCCAAGAAGTCCACGGCCGGCCGGAACCATCACGGCCGGATCACCGTCCGTCACCGGGGAGGTGGGCACAAGAAGTTTTACCGGATTGTGGACTTCCGGCGGGACAAAATCGGTGTGCCGGCGAAGGTGGTTAGCCTGGAATACGATCCCAACCGGACGGCGTTCATTGCCCTTTTGCAGTATGCGGACGGTGAGAAACGGTATATTCTGGCGCCCAAGGATCTGAAGGTGGGCGACACCGTGATGTCCTATCCGGAGGACGCCCGGGATCCGGAGATTAAGCCGGGCAACGCCATGCCCCTTGCCCTCATCCCGGAGGGGATCCCCATCCACAACATCGAACTGGTCCCCGGCAAGGGGGGTCAGCTCGTGCGTTCGGCGGGGACCCTGGCCACCATCATGGCGAAAGAGGGCAACTATGCCTTTGTCCAGCTCCCCTCCGGAGAGGTGCGCCTGATCCATCTCCGGTGCCGGGCCACCATCGGTCAGGTGTCCAACGAAGACCATCAGAACGTGGTGATCGGGAAGGCCGGACGGATGCGCTGGATGGGCATCCGGCCCACCGTCCGGGGTGTGGCCATGAACCCCGTGGACCATCCCCATGGTGGGGGTGAAGGGCGCCAGAAGGGATACAAAGCTCCTGTGTCCCCCTGGGGTCTTCACTCCAAGGGGAAGAAGACCCGGAACAAACGCAAACCTTCCAGCCGGTTTATTGTGAAGCGCCGGCTTTCGGCCCGTGAAGCGAGGAGGTAAACATGGGGCGCTCCCTTAAAAAGGGTCCGTATGTCGACCCGAAACTTTTGAAGCGCATCCGGGAAATGAACGAAAAGGGGGAAAAGCGGGTGATCCGCACCTATTCCCGGCGTTCCACCATTGTGCCGGAGATGGTGGGCCACACCATCGCGGTGCACAACGGACGCCGGTTCATTCCCGTGTACATCACCGCGCAGATGGTTGGCCACAAGCTCGGCGAGTTTGCTCCCACCCGCACCTTCCACGGACACAAGGGCTCCCAGAAAGCGGCCAAGGTGAAAGTGCGCTGAGGAGGCGATCATGACCGGACGCGCGTATATCCGAAACCTGAAGGCATCGCCGAAAAAGCTCAAACCTGTGCTGGATCTCATCCGGGGCAAAAGCGTGACGGAGGCCGAGGCCATTCTGAAATTCAACCGAAAGCGAAAATTCGGGCCGATGCTTCTGCGGATTCTGCAGTCTGCGGTGGCGTCCTATGAGGACAAAGCCCGGAAGGCCGGAGAACTTGTGGTGGACCACGACGACCTGGTGATCCGCACCGCGAAAGTGGACAAGGGCATCACCCTGAAGCGGATTCGCCCGGCCTGGCGGGGACGGGCGGTGCTCATCCGCAAACGCCGGTCCCACGTCCTCATCGAGGTGGAACCGAAGGAGGAAGCCTGATGGGTCAGAAAGTTCATCCCATTGGATTTCGTCTGGGCTTTATCAAGGACTGGAACGCCCACTGGTATGCCCAGGGGAAGCAGTATGCCCGGAAGGTCGGGGAGGATCTGGCCATCCGGAAACTCGTGGAGAAGGAATTCAAGCGGGCGGGGGTTTCCCGGGTGGTGATTGACCGGGCGGGCAACAAGGTGAGCGTGAACCTGTATGTGGCACGTCCCAGCATTGTGATCGGACGCAAGGGTGCCACCGTGGAGGCCTTTCGGAAAAAGCTTGCGGAGATCCTTCCGGGGCAGGAAGTGCGGGTGAACGTTCGGGAAGTGCGGGTGCCGGAGGTGGATGCCCAGCTCGTGGCCCAGAACATCGCGGAGCGGATTGAGCAGCGTGTGTCCCACCGGCGGGCGATGAAGCGGGCGGTGGAAATGGCCATGCGGATGGGCGTGGAGGGAATCCGTGTCCAGTGCAAGGGCCGTCTAGGGGGCGCCGAGATTGCCCGGAAAGAGGGCTACATCCGCGGCCGGGTGCCCCTTCAGACCATGCGGGTGGACATCGATTATGGCTTTGCGGTGGCTCTGACAAAATACGGGACCATCGGTGTGAAGGTGTGGATCAACAAAGGTGAGGTGCTGGAACGCCCCACCTTTGGTGAGGAATCCTGAGGAGTGGCACCATGCTTTTGATGCCGAAACGCACGAAATATCGGAAACAGCAGCGGGGCCGGATGCGGGGCAAGGCCAAACGGGGCTTCAAACTGGTGTATGGGGAATACGGTTTGAAGTCCCTGGAGGCGGCCTGGATCACCGCCCGGCAGATTGAGGCGGCCCGTGTGACCATCCAGCGGACGGTGAAAAAGGGCGGCAAGCTCTGGATCCGCATTTTCCCGGACAAACCTGTGACCAAGCGACCGCCGGAAACCCGGATGGGGAAAGGGAAAGGGAACGTGGAATATTACGTGGCGGTGGTGAAGCCCGGCCGGATTCTGTTTGAGCTCGCCGGTGTGCCGGAGCACGTGGCCCGGGAGGCTTTCCGGAAGGCCTCCCACAAACTCCCGGTGGCCACCCGGTTTGTGTCGTCGAAGGAGGGTGGAGTATGAAGATCCATGAACTTCGGGAACTGTCGGATGACGAACTCCGGGCCCGTCTGGATGAGCTGAAGGAAGAGCTCTTCCAGCTCCGGTTTCAGAAGGCGACGCAGGCGGGGGCGGTGGACAAACCTCACCGCTTTCGTGCAATCCGGCGGGAGATCGCCCGGATCAAGACCGTCCTGAACGAACGTGCCCGTGAAAGGAGTTCATGATGGAGAAGAAACGGGGACAGCGAAAGGTTCGAATCGGCGTGGTGGTTTCGGACAAGATGGACAAGACCCGCGTGGTGCTGGTGGAACGGATTGTCCAGCACCCGCAGTATAAGAAATACATCCGGAAGCGGAAGAAGTTCTATGCTCACGACGAGAACAACGAGACCCGCGTGGGGGATGTGGTGAAGATCATGGAAACCCGTCCCCTCTCCAAGCTCAAGCGCTGGCGGATTGTGGAAATTCTGCGCCGGGCACCTCAGCTTGAGGAAGATCTGAGAGAGGAGGCCACGTCATGATCCAGGAAACCACCTGGGTCAAGGTTGCGGACAACAGCGGTGCCAAAGAGGCGCGGGTGATCAAGGTGCTCGGGGGGAGCCGTCGGAAATACGCCTCCCTCGGAGATGTGGTGGTGGTGACGGTGAAGGATGCCATCCCCAACTCTCCCGTGAAGAAGGGGACGGTGTCCCGGGCAGTGGTGGTCCGGGTGGCGAAAGAGGTCCGTCGGGCTGACGGCACCTATGTCCGGTTTGAGGACAACGCGGTGGTCCTGCTGGACGACCGGGGCGAGCCCCGCGGCACCCGCGTGTTCGGTCCTGTGGCCCGTGAGCTTCGCGAGCGCGGATTCATGCGGATTATTTCCCTTGCGCCGGAGGTGGTGTGATGGCGGCGAAAATCAAACGAGGCGACACGGTTCTGGTGCTCACCGGAAAGGATAGGGGGACCATCAGCACGGTGAAACGGGTGTTCCCCCGGAAAGGTCGGGCCATTGTGGAGAACGTGAACGTGGTGAAGAAGCACCAGCGGGCCCGCCGGGAGGGGGAGGTGAGCGGGATTGTGGAAATCGAGGCCCCCATTCATCTCTCCAACCTGATGCTCGTGTGCCCCCGCTGCCACGAACCCACCCGTGTGGGTTTCCGTTTCCGGGACGACGGCCGGAAGGTCCGGTACTGCAAGCGGTGCAAGGAGGACATCGATGAGTAAGGCAGAAGCGGTGAAGGCCCTGTTTCGGGAGATTCCTTATGAAGGGAGCGGACGGCTGCTCCGGTATTACCGCGAGGTGATTGTCCCGGAATTCATGAAAACCTATGGCTATTCCACGCCGATGGCGGTGCCCCGGATTGAGAAAATCGTGGTGAACGTGGGTCTGGGGGAAGCGGTGGAAGATCCCCGGCGTCTGGATATCGCCGCCCAGGACCTGGCCCTCATCACCGGCCAGAAGCCCCAGATCCGCCGGGCCCGGAAGTCGGTGGCCGGGTTCCATCTCCGGAAAGGCATGCCCATCGGCCTCCGGGTGACCCTCCGGAAATACCGGATGTACGACTTTCTGGACAGGCTTATCAACGTGGCCCTTCCCCGGGTGCGGGACTTCCGGGGCGTGTCCCGGAACTCCTTTGACGGTCGGGGGAACTACAACATGGGCCTTGCCGAACACACGGTGTTTCCGGAGATTGATCCGGACAAGGTGCAGTTCGTGTTCGGGATGGACATCGCCATCGTGACCACGGCCGAGACGGATCAGGAAGCCATGCGTTTGCTGGAAGCCTTTGGCTTCCCCTTTGAACGGGAGTAAACCATGCCGAGAAAAGCGCAGATCGAGAAGGCCAAACGCCCGCCGAAATTCAAGGTCCGCAAGCGGAATCGCTGCCAGCGCTGTGGCCGTCCCCGGGGGTATATCCGGCGGTTCGGACTGTGCCGGATCTGCTTCCGGGAACTGGCCCTTGCGGGCGAGCTTCCGGGGGTGAAAAAGGCCTCCTGGTAACAGGAGTGGAGAACGATGATGATGGATCCGATTGCCGATATGCTCACCCGCATCCGGAATGCCCTCCGAGCCCGGAAAGAAGAGGTGGAGATCACCCCCATCTCCAGAATGAAGGTGGGGATTCTCCAGATCATGAAGCGTGAAGGGTTTATTGAGGATTTCCAGGTGGTGGAAGGGCCCCGTGGCGGGAAAATCGTGGTGAAACTGAAATACCTTGCCGGGAGACCTCCCCGTCCCGTGATCACGGACCTCCAGCGGGTGTCCAAACCCAGCCGCCGGGTGTATGTGGGGGCCGATGAAGTTCCCTGGGTGAGAAATGGTCTGGGAATTGCCATCCTCTCCACATCCCGGGGGCTCCTGACGGATCGGGAGGCCCGCCGCCTGCGGGTGGGGGGAGAGGTGCTCCTGTACGTCTTCTGAGGAGGAACATCATGTCGCGAGTTGGACGACAGCCCATTCCGATTCCGAAAGGGGTGACGGTGACCCTCAAGGACGGGGTGATCACCGTGAAGGGCCCCAGGGGGGAACTTTCTTTCCGGATCCATCCGGAGATGAAGGTGATTGTGGAGGAGGACCAGATCCGGGTGGAACGTCCCAGTGACCGGAAGGTTCACCGGGCCCTCCACGGCACCACCCGTCAGATCATCGCCAACATGGTTCATGGCGTGACCCAGGGCTACGAAAAGGTGCTCAAAGTGGTGGGCAAGGGATACCGCGTGCAGCAGCGTGGAAAGGACATCGTCTTCAACGTGGGATTTGCCCATGAGGTGGTGTTCACGCCGCCGCCGGACGTTCAGGTGACCGTGGAAGGACAGGACACCGTGCGGGTTTCCGGGATCGACAAGCAGCGCGTGGGACAGGTGGCCGCCAACATCCGATCCATCCGACCCCCCGATCCCTACAAGGGCAAGGGAATCCGGTATGAGGGCGAGGTCCTCATTCTGAAACCGGGTAAAGCAGGAGCCAAGGCATGAAGCGGGAAGATAAGGTTTTTCGCAGAAAACGGCGCCATCTCCGGGTTCGCAAGAAGGTGGTGGGCACGCCGGAGCGTCCCCGGCTGGTTGTGTACAAGTCCCTCAAACACATCTATGCTCAGATTGTGGTGGATCCCCCGGTAGGGCCCTCCCGGGTGATCACCGGTGCGTCCACCCTTTCGCCCGAGATCCGTGAGGAGGTGAAGGGGCTTTCCGGCAAGATCGAGAAAGCCAGGCTCGTCGGGAAACTCATCGCCCAGCGCGCGCAGGAGAAAGGGATCAAAAAGGTGGTGTTTGATCGGGCAGGCTACAAATATCACGGTCGGGTGAAGGCCCTGGCCGAGGGCGCCCGCGAAGCCGGACTGGAGTTCTAAGGAGGAAACGATGAGCCGAGCCGTCGAAGAGTTTCAGGGAGAACTGATTGAGACCATTGTGTCCATCTCCCGGGTGACCAAGGTCACGAAGGGCGGGCGGAACTTCCGTCTGTCCGTGTGGGTGGCCGTGGGGGATGGAAACGGCCGGGTGGGCATCGGTCACGGAAAGGCGGTGGAAGTTCCCGATGCCATCCAGAAGGCCCTCCGTCAGGCGCGGAAGAACATGCGCCGGGTGCTGGTGTGGCAGGGCACGGTGCCCCATGAGGTGATGGCCAAATACGGTGCGAGCAAAATCCTGATCAAACCCGCGGGACCGGGTACGGGGATCATTGCCGCTCAGCCCGTGCGTGCCATTCTGGAAGCCGCCGGTTACCGGAACGTGCTCACCAAGTCCCTGGGTTCCCACAACCCCATCAACCTGATGAAGGCAACCCTCAAGGCCCTGGAGATGCTCAGGGATCCCCATGAGGTGGCGAAAGCCCGGGGTCTTCCCCTCTCCGTGATTTACAGGAGGTTCAGAAGTGCCGAAGCGGTTGAGGATTAAGCAGGTTCGCAGTCTCATTGACCAGCACAAAAAGCGCAAGCGCACCATGATCGCCCTGGGGCTGGGGAAGATCGGCAAGGTGGTGGTGCACAACGACACCCCCCAGATCCGGGGTATGCTCCGTCTGGTGCGGGACCTGGTGGAAGTGGAAGAGATTGCCGAAGAAGGAGGCAAGTGATGTTTACCCTTTCGAACATTGGACCGAAGCCCGGTGCGGTGAAGAAGAAAAAGCGGCGGGGACGGGGCGACAAAACCGCCGGAAAGGGGACCAAGGGTCAGAAGGCCCGGAGCGGTGGTGCCAAGCCCGTGTGGTTTGAGGGCGGTCAGATGCCCCTTTATCGCCGCCTTCCCAAGAAAGGTTTCAAGAATCCCTTCGCGAAAGTGTACGAAGTGGTGAACCTTGCGGACCTGGACGCCCGGTTTGAGGCGGGAACGGAGGTGACGCCGGAACTCCTCCGGAAGGCCCGTCTGGTGCGGCGCAAGCTCCCGGTGAAGGTCCTTGCCCGGGGAGAGATCACCAAAGCCCTGACGGTCAAGGCGCACGCGTTTTCTTCCAAGGCGAAAGAGAAAATTGAGGCCGCCGGTGGCCAGGCGATCGTGATTGAAGCGGGAGAGGGCTCCTCATGATGCGGATGGAGAGCCTGGCGGCCCTGCCCGCCATCAAGGAGCTCCGGGACAAGATCCTGTTTACCCTCGGCGTGATCTTTCTCTATCGCCTCGGGACCCACATTCCCCTGCCGGGGGTGAACGCCCACGCCCTCCTGGAGTATTTCCGGACCGCCCTCCAGGGGACGGCCTTTGAAATCTATGACATCTTTGCCGGAGGGGCGCTCTCCCGGGCCTCCGTGTTCGGCGTGGGTATCATGCCCTACATCTCGGCCTCCATTATCATGCAGCTCATGGCCACGAGCGTCCCCTCGGTAGAGCGTCTCCAGAAAGAAGGGGAGCACGGGCGGCGGAAGATCAACCAGTGGACCCGTTATCTCACCATTCTGGTGGCGGGCATCCAGTCCATCGGGGTGACCATCTTCCTTTCCAATCTGGTCACGCCCACCGGGGTTCGGGTGGTCCCGGATCCCAACTTCGGTTTTTATCTCTCCACCATCGTGGGGCTGGTGGGGGGAACCATGCTCCTCATGTGGATGGGGGAGCAGATCACGGCCTATGGCATCGGAAACGGCATCTCCGTGATCATCTTTGCCGGGACCCTGGACACCCTCCCCGGGGAAATCGTGAACACCATCCGTCTTGTCCGCACCGGATCCATTTCTCCTCTGGCTCTCCTCTTTGCCCTGGTGGTGATGGGGGCCCTCACGGTGGCCACGGTGGCCATCACCCAGGCCCAGCGGCGTCTTCCCATCCAGTATGCCAAGCGGGTGGTGGGGACCCGGATGTACGGCGGGCAGACCACCTATCTTCCCCTCACGGTAAACACCGCCGGCGTGATTCCCATCATTTTCGCCCAGAGCATCATGATGTTTCCCCAGACCATCTTCACCTTTGCTCGGTTTCCCTTCCTGGAATCGGCCAAGGCCTGGGTGGATCGCTTTTTCGTCCCGGCAAGCCCTCCCTATGACATCGTGTATGCCCTTCTCATCATCGTGTTCGCCTATATGTACACCTCCGTGGTCATCAACCCCCGGGACCTTGCGGACAACCTCCAGCGGTATGGCGGGTTCATCCCCGGCATCCGCCCCGGTGAAAAAACGGCGGAATACATTGACCGGATCCTGGCCCGGATCATCCTGCCCGGTGCGATTTTCTTTGCCCTGGTGGCCGTTCTCCCCTCCCATCTCATGAAATGGACCCATGTGCCCATCTATTACGGTGGAACCCGCCTGCTTATCATCGTGGGAGTGGCGCTGGAGCTCATCCAGCGAATGGAGGCCCATCTGGTGATGCACCAGTATGAAGGGCTGATCCGGCGGGGCAAAATCCGGGGCTGGCGCGGATAACCGGGAGATCGGGATGGTTTCGGTGGAACGGATTGTGTTTCTCGGCCCCCCTGGAGCCGGGAAAGGCACCCAGGCGGATCGGGTGGCGGCCCGGCTTGGCCTTGTGAAACTGGCCACCGGTGATATTCTCCGGGAAGCCGTTCGGGCGGGCACACCCCTGGGGAAAAAGGTGGAAGGCTACATGAAGCAGGGGGTGCTGGTGCCGGATGAGGTGATCCTGGAGGTGATGGGGGAGGCGATGGAAAAGGCGGGGTGGCGGTTCATTCTGGACGGGTTTCCCCGCACGGTGGCCCAGGCCGAGGCCCTGGACGGCATGCTGAAAAGCCGGGGCATGGGGCTGGATGGGGTGATTTTCCTGGATGTGCCGGATGAGGAAATCGTGGAGCGGCTTTCCGGTCGGCGGGTGTGTCCCAAATGCGGGCGCACCTATCACCTTCGGTATGATCCGCCCCGGAAGGACGAGGTGTGTGATGTCTGTGGGGTGAAGCTGGTGCAGCGGCCGGACGATCAGGAAGAGGTGATCCGGAAGCGCCTGGAGGTGTATCGGGCCCAGACCGAACCGGTTCTGGGCTATTATGAACGCACCGGTCGCCCCCCGCTCCGGGTGGACGGTGTGGGGGAAGTGGAAGACGTCACCCGGCGCATCCTGGAAGCCCTGGGTGTGGCCGTGGGATAACGGCCCCCAGCCACCGAACCCGGGCCGAATGCAGAAGGGGAGGAGGGACCCGCGGTTTTCGCGGTGAAGGGATTGCAGAGGTTGGGGCGATTCCTCCTTTCTTCGGTGTGCGCGTTGCCTTTTCCCTGAAATCTTTGATCCGAACCGGGATCCACGGTACGCCGGCATCTGTACCTCCCACCCACGCATCAGGACCTCAACCGGGCAAGCTTCCGAGGGATATCCGCAGCGTTGTGCAGGGCACGGTATGAAAGGGAGGGAAGGGGTGGTTTCGCAAAGACCCCGGCTTGACTTTCTGGGAATCGGGACACCCCGGTCGGGAACGACCACTCTCCATGCCGTGCTGTGTCGCCATTCCGCCCTGTCCCTTCCTCCCGGAAAAGAAATCCTGGAGCCCGCCTGGGGGGCGTGGACGCGCTTTGAGGAACTTCTCCGGACCTGGTCCCGCCCCGGAACCCTTACCGGGATGCTGGTTCCCCAGTTCTGGACGGAACCCCATCTTCCTCGTGCCTTTCGTGAGCGGTATCCGGACCTGAAACTCGTCCTTCTCCTCCGGGATCCCGTGGAGCGGGTGTGGTCGGCCTACCGGATGCGCTGGCGCCGGGGATGGGAAGATCGCCCTTTTGGGGAATTTGTACGGGCAGGGCTGGATCCCCGGGCGCTGGACCGGGCACGCCGGACGAGTTTCCTCCGGGAAGGAGGGGACCCCGCCCCTTTTGTGGTTCTGGGAAGCCGGTATGCGGAGATGCTAAACCGGTGGGACAACGCCTTCCCGGAGGAGCAGATCCACGTGATGGTGCTGGACGATCTGCTCCGGAACCCGGAACGGGAACTGGTGCGGTTGTTTGCCTTTCTGGGCGTGGATCCCCTGCCTGTGCCTTCCCTTCCCCGGGAAAACACCGCCCATCCTGGCGGAGGCCGGATGCTGGCCCGGCTGGTGTATGCGGTCCACCGCCGGTGGCTCCAGGACCTGCCCCGACGTCTTCCACCCCACTGGGCGCTGGGCTATAACCGCATGCTATTCTGGGTGTCCAGTCATCTCCGTCTTCGCCCCGATCCCCCGCCTCCGGATCCGGCGGTCCTGGCGCGGTTGTGGGAGTTTTTCCAGGACGACCTCGCACGCCTGGAAAAACGGCTGGGGCGGACTCTGCCCTGGCGAGAGAGAAAAGATGGCCCCTGACCGAAAGGAGCTTAACAAGGCGCCTGAGAAACGGACAGCGCCACGCAGGTTGAGCAGGAGAGGGCATGGGGTGCGCCGTGAGCTCCGGACATAAGTTCGGACACCCCCACCCCAACCCTCCCCCGTCAAGGGGGAGGGAGTAACTATCTATCCACGGCTTAAGGTATCTTCTCCCCTCCCCTGGTGGGAGGGGCTGGGGGAGGGGGAGCATGGACATTTTCGACTTCCTCATCCAGATCGGGAATGTAATGTCCGAACTTTTGGGTGAACCTCAGTGCGCTGTAGCATTACAATACATACTGACCCACCCCCCGAAGTGGCCGAATACAGCAGGAACGTGTGGATGTGGGTTGAAAGGACAGCAGAGAAGCTGGACATTCACCCCCTGAGCCGGTATGAACCAAACTCAGGGGGTCAAGATGATCGTAAGCGCCGTCACCTACAAGGAGCTGGTCGCCATGAGTAAAGATCCAACCTTCCCCAAACGCAAGGTGATCGAAGTCTATCAGCGCACAGGAAGTATACGGGAGACTGCCCGAATCTTCTCCATGTCCCGAAACACCGTCCGCACCATCATCCGGGAATACGAACAACACGGCGAAGCCTCCCTTCTTCCCCAATCCCGTCGCCCTCACCGATCTCCCCGCAAAACCCCTGAACACATTGAGAAAAAGGTCCTCGAATGGAAATCCGCCCATTCCTCCTGGGGCGTCCAGCGGATCGCCAAACAGATCGCCCACGACGAGGGAATTCAAATCTCTCCGGTCACCGTCTGGCGTATCCTGAAACGCACGGGTGTGAAGATCTCCCGGAAACGCAGGAAGAATTCGGGCGGTGCTGCGCCTGCTGTATGGACGTGGGAACGGTATGAAGACCGGGAGGGCGTGATCCTGCTCCAGGTGGACTGGAAATACATCCTGGACAAGAAGGCGCTGGGAACGAAGCGGTATGACCACATCCGAAAACGGAAACTCCCCCGATTCCAGTTTACCGTTCTGGAAGCGCGGAGCCGTCTGCGTCTGATCTTCTTTGCCTATCGTCTGACGCGGGAGAACAGTCGTCTGGGGATGGTCCTTGCGGTGATGGTGCTGCGCATGCTGGGGCTTGAGGGATGGATGGTGCTCCAGACGGATCATGGAGAGGAATTTGTGTCCCGTCCGGCTATATGTTTACATCCGGAAGGGGGGAGTCGGTTCATGATGGCCTCCCGGATGCTTTGATGGCTTCAAAAGCTGGAATGACAACCTCTCCTCTGTACACCTCCTCCGGTGTCGCATACCCCAACGCCTCGTGAGGACGATCCGTGTTGTACAGCCTGATCGCCTCTTCCACCGCCCGACGCAACGACCCCTCGTCCGGAAATCCCTCCCCAAGCCCATACTCCCCCTTCAACGTCCCAATCGCCCGCTGGGCCCCCACGGCGTTTCCTTCAGGAAACGCCGTGGGGTACTCTACGCATTCCCCTTCCGACCCATGCTCGCCTGAATTCCCTGCCTTTCCAGATACTCCACGTACCGCCGGTTCGTGTACTGCACCCCATGGTCGCTGTGATGCACCATCCCCTCCCGCTTCCACAACGCGCCTTCCACCGCCATCTGCAGTGCCTCCAGCGCATAGGTCCCCTCCAGGCTCCGACCCACCCTCCATCCCACGATCTTCCGGCTGTACAGGTCCATTACAACAAACAGATACCGGAAATCCCCGCCCACCGGCAAAAACGTGATATCTGCCACCCACACCTGGTCCGGACCCGTGACCCAGAAACCCTTCAGACGATTGGGAAAAGTCTGATCTCCGGATCTTGTGGTCCGAACCCGGGATCGCGGGGATGGCACCGTCAGATCCGTCTCTCGAAGAAGGGCATACAGCCTGTCCCGTCCCATCCGGATCCCTTCTCGTTCCAGAAAGGGCTTCAACTTCACAAGAAGTTTTCGCCCGCCCATCCGGGGGTGCTTCCTCCGGATCATCTGGACCATGAAGATAACCTTCTCTTCCTCTTCTCGCCTTCGTTTCTCCCGACGCTTCTTCTGATAGTACGCCTGGCGGGTGATCCCCATGGCTCTGCATACGGCTTCCACCGTCACCCCCGGTCCTCCTTTTTCTCTCGCCCGTTCGATGATCTCCGTCCGTTTTTTTTCGCGAGGTCCTTTCCATACGTCTCCTGATAGATCTCCAGGGTACCTTCCAGAACGGCCTTTTCCACGGCCAGATGGGCGATGGTTTTCTCCATCCAGGCGATCCGGCGACGGAGTTTCCGGATCTCGGCTTCGGCGTCGTTTTCCGTTCCCGAAGTTACAGGTGGATGCACGCTGTATTGCTCAATCCACCGCTTGATCGTCATGGTGCCTCCAATGCCATACTTCCTCCGGAGGGATGATAGCGAAGCCCCTTCCTCATATTCCCGGACCACCTGAAGTTTGAAGGCTTCCGTGTACCGTTTTTTCTTGCTTTTTCCAGACATTTCTTCTCCTCCCCCGACCCCCCTATGATACACCCAAAAATGTAAACGTTTTTCCGGACGGGTCATTGGAGGGACGAATCCGGATCGTCTGGCCCAGATCAATTTGAGGGATCTGTTGCCGGTGGGAGCGCAGATGGTGAGGTATCCGATGGGACGGAAGCAGTACAATGGCCGAGTGGAGCGGAGCCACCGGATGGATGATGAAGAATTCTACCGTCCAAAAATTCTGGAGGTAAGGGATGTGAAAGAGTTTCTCCGAGCGGCATCAGAGTGGTCGTGGTTTTACAACATGGAGCGGGTGCATCTTGGGTATGGGATGGAAGGGAAGACGCCATGGGAGGCATTTCAGGAGATTTACGGTGTGTCTGGTGTTGATCCCTTCTTCCCGGTGGTCCTTCTGGATGACCTGGCTGTGCTGTACACCACACAGTTCCTCCCTGAAATGGAAAGGGTGGGTCAAGATCTGTTGAAATACTACACGCCATCTTGACAATCTCTCCTCCACCCTGTATCTTCCCGGTGATTGGTCCAAACAGGAGAGTTGTCATGATTGCCTTAAGCCTCATGCTCCTCTCCTCTCCTCTCCTCTCCTCCTCATCACCCAGACCCAGCCATACACGGATGACGAATGGCTGTGCGCCGAAGTCTTTGACACCACCCAGCAGATAAATGCCCCTTCCCTCACCAACATCAGCGATGCCCATCGTCATCTCATTGTGGTGGCCGGCATTGATGTGGATTTTGATACCAGTGGCTTTTCCACCGCCCTTCCCCCTGCCTGGGACTCTCTTCTCATTCCCTGGCCCTTCGACACATCCCTGCTCCATGTGGGATCGTACCGGTGGAGTCTGTCCAGTTTCTGGTACTGGGCATCCCAGGGGCGGTGGAAAATCGCGGGGGAACTGGCCGTGGACACGGTGATCCTCCTTCCCGATGTCTACGGTGATGGAAACACCTTTAACCGGGGCCGGTTCGTCCGGGATGTGCTGGAGCTTCTGGATCCCTGGATTGACTTTTCCCGGTACGATCGGGATGGAGATGGCACGGTGGATAAGGGGGCCATCACTGTGGTGATCCCCCGGTACCGGTTTCAAGGCTATGTGGCCGGTCATCCCAACCTGGGAACGACCTATGTGACCCAGGACGGGGTGACCGTTGAGTCCGGAAGTGGAACCACCCTGAGCTATGCCCGCAACCTGCGGAAGTTGTTCGACCCGGAGGGCATCCAGAACCTCAAATACGGAGCAGCCCATGAATACGGCCATCATTTGGGCCTGCCGGATCGCTATGACTTCGGCGAAGGACGGAATCTGGCCCAGTGTCAGGTGGAACATCCCCACAGCAAGAGCAGCCGGGAAGGGATCTATTCCCTCATGGTCACCCTGAAGCCCCGGCCATTTCCGAAGCTGGTTCCCCTGAGTCCCTGGGACCACTGGTTGTTGCAGGAGGTGTTTGGCGGATCGTCCCCCTTTGTGCCCGTGATGGACCTTTCTGGAGAAAACGCGTTGCAGAACCTGGTTCTTCCGGACCTCTATGCTTCTGGAGGTGTGGTGTATCGCATTCCCATCCCGGTCCCGGCGGAGTTCAACGTGCCGGAGCAGTCGTTGCTGCTGGCGGCCTATTTTCAGGACACCACCACCTTCACCCGGCCCCTGATGGACGAAGGGGGTTTGCTGGTGCAGCTCGCCAAAGGGCAACCCGGGCTTGGTAGATGGGATCTGGAGAAGTATCCTGTGTCGGACAATTTGCTGGCGGTAGGGTTGTGGGACACGACGGGGGTGGCTCTGCCGGGTTCCTTTGAGGATCCGGTGTGGGGCTATGATCTTCACGATGTGGGCATTGCGGAATGGGGCTATCTCCCGGAAGGTTTCGGCAATTTCGTGGCCGATCACGTGATTGACCACAATCCCGATTACAGCGCCTCCTCTCCCTATGACCTCTTTCCCACGGAGATCAACACGGAATTTGGGAACATCATCCGCACAGCGCTGACGGACTTCACGAACCCCTCCTCAAGGGGCTATGCCGTGGCCGAATACACCTGGCCTTCCCGCCTGGACACCCTGATGTATCATGGCTATGTTCGGAGGGATTCCTTCCCCGGAGGGGTGCTGTATGACAGCACAGCACGGGACACCTGTGGCCACACCTACACCTATCTCCCCTACAAGGAACGCAACATCGCCCGTCTCCTGGCCACCCACGTCGTGATCCGGAACGTCAGAGTGGATGAGCAGAATCGCCAGGTCATGCTGGACCTGTACACAAACTTCATCCAGACGGATCGGGACAGTGCCTTGGGTCATCCCCAGGAGCGCCGTCTGTTGGCCGGCGGGCCTTCCTGGGGCGACACCCTGTTCATGCTTTATCAATCCGGAAATGTGATCTATCTCGCCCGGGCCACCGGAGCCCCGGACGACCTGGGATGGACCTGGGAGGCGGGCTGGCCCATGGACACCCTGGGCCACCATCCCGCCCTGGCCCGCTTCACGGAATGGATTTCCACCGACCCCACCGCCTCCCTCATTCCCGTCCGGCGGCTGTGTGCGGTGTATGTCCGGGAAACCCATCTGTTCCGCTCCTGCTGGTGGGAAGACACCACCGGCAGCAGCACGGTGTGGCGCTGGGTGCCCCGGGAAACCCTCCGCACCTTCACCCTGCCCATCGTCTTCCACACCCTCACCACCACGGACACCTTCCTCCATCATGTTGTGCTTCTTCAGGAAGGCACGGCCATCGGTGTGTACTGGCTGCAGAGCGGGCCCCAGGAGGTGCACCACCAGGTGCTGGTGGACCGGTTTGAAGGCAGTCCGGGCGAGGCCGACGTGGCGGCGCTGGACAGCGGGCGGGTGGCCCTGGTGTATGCCAAAGGACCGGAGATCTGGGCGGCCTTCCGTTCCGGTGGCACCTGGAATCGTCTCCTCCTTTCCACCTCCGGCACCACGCCCCTGGTGGACACCCTGGCGGGAGGTTATCTCTTTGCTTGGCAGGAAGGGGACTCCATCCGGGTGGTCTGGCGGGATGATCGGGGCAAGGGGGGAAGCCCCTATGGACTCACGAACGGAACCCTGCTGGCCCTGGAAGGCGGGGTGGTGCTGTATCGGCGTTCGCCTCTCCAGCCGCCTGCGTCAGGCCTGTTCAAACGGGTGTATGACGGGACATCCTGGGGTCCAGAGGACTATCTCATGGACCCGGGCAACCTCACCGGCTTCCACATCGCCCCCACCGGAGATGGCCAGATCCGCATGGTCGCCGTCCAGCCCACGGGGTGGGACCCTTCCAATTTCCCCGGGTCGCCTCCTTATCGTGTGATCGACTTTGCGGAAACGGGGGTGGGCGGATCCCAGGCCGGGGAGGTGCGGGTGCATCCCGTGCTGGTGGTCCGGCCTCTTCCGGGGGGTCTGGCGGTGCAGGTGGGGAGCGGATGGCCAGGGGTGCGGTATGCCCTGTTTGACGTGGCGGGTCGTCGGGTTGCCGACGTTCGGGTGGAAGGAATCCGGGCGGTTCTGCCAGTGCCCCGTTCGGGAGTGTATGTCCTCCGGGCCACGCTGCCGGATGGGCGCGCCCTTCAGAAGAAGGTGGTGTTTGCACGATGAATGGGTGGGGGAGGGGCCTCCCCTCCCCCGGAAGGAGCGTGCCATGCTGCTTGTGTTGTTTCTGGCCCAGCCTCTGCTTCCCCCGGTGGATGCGGCCCACAACGGGTGGTGGATGACCCACCGGGGGAGTCTGGGGTTGACGGGGGTTCAAACGGCACCCGGGGAGGACCTCCGTCAGGTGGCCGTGGCCTTTCGGGATACGTTTGGAACTGGAGAGGGACTGGTGGAGGCTCTGGTGGGGGACATCAACGGAGATGGTCAAAATGAGCTGGTGGTGATGCATCACGAAGAGATCTACGCGGTGAATGTGCCTGCGAACACCCTTCTCTGGCGCTTCTCTCCGCCGGACTCTGCGCGTTTTGGTGGATATTGCCACTACAACACTCCTTCCCTGGGAGACGTGGACGGGGATGGGGTGCTGGAGGTGGTGGCGGGAGAAGACTCCAGCCGGGTGTGGATTCTGGACGGGCGGGATGGGCGGGTGGACCACATGATCCGGCTGCCGGTGTTTGACCCCATTCCCGAGGCCTGCCCCCGGAGTCCGCTGTATGCGGTGGATCTGGAAGGGGATGGCACACCATGCATCCTGGTCGCCGGTCAAAGCCCCGGAGGAAGCGCCTGGTTGTATCACATCCACCCGTGCTTTGCTCCGGGCTGCTCGGACACCACCGTATGGACGCACAAGTCTTACACCTACCGTGTGTTTGCCCCCTTCGCCGATCTCAACGGGGACGGACCAAAAGAGGCGCTTCTCTGGTCCCGAAATGACCAGCTCCTTATCGCCATGCAGGCCACCGGAGACACGCTGTGGAGCCGGATGCCGTTTGGTGGGGACAGTATCCTGACCCCCGCTGCCATCGTCGACTGGGATGGGGACAGCGTTCCTGATGTGATCGCAGGGGGAAGCGCCGGGTTTCTTATTGGTCACACCTATGTGCTGGATGGTCCCACAGGAAACCTCAAGGAGGATTTTGTTCTGTGTGCAAGTGCGGCCTATGCGGATGTCAATCGGGATGGCCGTCTGGAGATGCCCTGCTGGGTGGGGTTCAAAACCGTCCGGCTGGTGGATGACACGGGTGGGCTCATCTGGGAGCGAACATTGCCGGAATCGGAATACATCGTGGGCCGGTTGCTGGTGGGCGATTTTTCACCGGATTCGGGCCTGGAGATCTTTGTCTGCACCACGAACAACCAGTATCTTTTGAGTGCTTGGGGGGACATTCTGTGGGGTCTTCCATACAGTGGAGCGGGGTCGTGCCATGCCAGCGCCGGGGATGTGGACAACGACGGAAAATCGGAGATCGTGATGAGCAGTTCGGCAGGGGTGTGGGTTCTGGACCGCCCCACCGACGTGGAGGAAACCCGTCCCGAACCCGGAAACGATCATGGTTTTCGCCTGATTCCGGGAGGGTTCGCGTTGCGTCAACCCTATCCCGTAGTGGTCTATGACCTGACAGGCCGGAAAGTTTTTTCGGGGAAAACCCGCACGCTCCGACTTCTGCCTGGCGGGTATGTGGTGAGCCTGCCGGAGACAACCATCAAGATGGTGGTGGGGAAATAAAATTCCAAAAACAGGAAGTGAACCATGTTGAACCCATACCGTAAAAAGGTCGAAGAAGCTGTGGAAAAGGCCCGCGAACAATTGCAAATCTGCCTTTTCCCTATCAAGGAAAGGCCATCCTGCGGGTGAAGTCCAGGAGGGTGTGAGGTCCTGAAAGGTCGCGGGAAGGGGTGTATCATGAACGCATCCCATGACTCGCTCTGCATTGATCCGGTTGAAAACACCCGAGGAAATCGCCCGTATACGCCGGGCCGGTGCGGTGGTGGCGGAGGTGCTCCGCCGGGTACGCCGGTGGCTCAAACCCGGCATCGCCACCGCCGACCTGGATGCCCGCATTGAGGCCTTCATCCGGGAGCGGGGCGGCATTCCTGTCTTCAAGGGCTATCACGGCTATCCCGCCGCAAGCTGCATTTCCATCAACGAGGAAGTGGTTCACGGCATCCCCCGAAAAGACCGGAAAATCCGGAAAGGGGACCTGGTGAAGGTGGATGTGGGGGTGAAGCTGGACGGATACATCGCGGACGGGGCCTGGACCTTTGCGGTGGGAAAGGTGTCTCCTGTGGCCCGGAAACTCATGAAAGTCACCCGCAAGGCCCTTGAGGCCGGAATCCAGGCAGCGCGGGTGGGGAACCGGGTGGGCGACGTGTCCCATGCGGTGGAACGGGTGATCCGGGAACACGGCTTCTATCCCATCATGGAACTCCAGGGGCATGGGGTGGGCGTGGAGCTTCATGAAAAACCGGATGTGCCCAATTACGGGCGTCCGGGCACGGGTCCCCTTCTTCAGGAGGGGATGGTGATCGCCATCGAGCCCATGGTGAGTGTGGGCACCGAGCACGTGTTTTTTGCCCGGGACGGCTGGACGGCCATCACCGTGGACCGGTCGCTCGCCGCCCACTATGAACACACCGTGGCTGTGGGACCGGAAGGCGGCATGGTGCTCACCCGTCCGATGGATGAGAGGGAACCAAACCGGGAGGAGAAGAATGACGGTGGAAGAGGTGTTTGAAAAAATTCCGGAGAAGGTGCGGGAAAACCGGGAAGCATTTGAAGGGATCTCCGGGAATTTTCGTTTTGTGGTGGGGGAAGATGCCTATTGCGTGAAACTCCCCGAAGGCGAGGTCGTGAAAGGCTGCGAGGGAGGTGACGTCACGGTCACCCTCACGCCGGAGAATTTTCTTGCCCTCGTTCAGGGGAAACTCAACCCGGTGACCGCCTATATGATGGGTAAAATCCGGGTGTCCGGCCGGATGAACCTGGCCATGCAGCTGGCCAACGTGCTGAAAGCCCTCGCATAAAAACGCTTCGTGAAATTTCGGAAGAATTTCACCGGCCGAAGGAAAAAACCATGGTGGTATTCAAGAGAGGTCGATGTGGCCCGGTCAACCTGATATCCTTCCCTGAAAATACGACAAATCCTGAACCCCACCGCAGGATACCGGACCATCCACCGGCAATTGCTGGATCGAGGTATCCAGATTTCTTTGAAAAGGGTGTATCGGATCGATCGGAAACTGGGACTTGCTCTTCCACGGAACAGGAAAGCAGGGAGAAAACCGAAGGATAGCTCACGGGCCCGTACCCTCTGAGGGAAGAGAATGCTGTAATGCAGAGAAGAAAGAAGCTGGTGCGCTCACGTTTGGAAGACCTGATCGTCCTTTGCTTTTTCGGGATCCCCTGAACGGTATCGCAGAACGGCACGGATGAATTCACGCATGGCGGTTTTTTCGATAGGTGATTGATTAAACGGGTCCATTAGTGTATACTAAAAGGCAACAGAAGAGGGAAACGATGGACCTGGTTCAATTAAGCAAGATTGCATCGGACGAAAAGAAGGCGGAAGCGTTTTTACGGGAGAAAGGAATTCTCAAGACGTTTCGCACGTGTCCGTACTGCGGGAGCGACAAGGTGAAGCGTGCGCGGAGGAAATCGTATAAGTGCTATGGATGTAAGCGGGAATGGGGGGTGAGGAAGGGGAGTGTGCTGGAGCGATCCGGTGTGAAATATGGCCAGTTTTTGCTGGCGTTGAAAATGTTTGAGCTGGAGATTCCTGTCTTGCGTGCGTCGAAAGAGTTGGGGCTTGCGTACAACACGGTGAGGCGTTTGTACATGCTTTTTCGCAAGAAGATTGTGGAAGAGGCGACGAAAGACGATCTTTTGTGGGGGGAGATTGAGATGGATGAGAGTTACTTTGGAGGTCGGAGGAAGGGCAAGAGAGGGAGGGGGGCGGAAGGGAAGATTCCGGTGTTTGGGATTCTGGAGCGTGGTGGGAAGGTGAAAGTGGAGGTGGTGAAGGATGTGAAGGCAGAAACGTTGTTAAGGGAGGCGATTCGGAAGGTGAAAAGGGGAAGTCTGGTGTACACGGATCAGTTCAAAGGCTATGACAGCCTGGTGATGTACGGATTTCGTCATGAGCGAATCGACCATGGGAAGCGTTTTAAGAACGGGAAGGTGTATATCAACGGGATTGAGGGTTTCTGGAGTTATGCGAAGGAACGGCTGATGCAGTTTCATGGGTTATCATCTCGGTGGTTTCCGTATTATTTGAAAGAACTGGAGTATCGATACAATCATCGTGATGAGGATCTTTATGAGTTATTTCTGGAGCTCCTGAGGGTGGAATAGATTGATGAATCACCTTTCGATAAGGCGTAGGGGGTAGATGTTGCCCCGGCTTATTTTATGCTCGCGGGAGGACCGCTGAACCATGAAGCCCTTTCGCTTCCTGGCGATGGTGGGGGGACTGTTCGTCTTTTCCTGCATCGAAAAGGTGGAGACACCCTCCGGACCCGGGGAATTCCTTCGGCCAGAAGGAAACACCGTTCTCTTCGTGCTCAACACCCTCTCCGAAGACCTTTCTCTCGTGGATGTGGACGGGGATTCCCTCCTGGCCCATCCCTGGGCGAGGGCGGGACTGTGGACCAACCGGATGGCCTGGGATTCCCTGTACAGCAGGCTCTGGGTTGTGAACTCCGGCGACAACGGCCTCCAGGTGTTCTGGCTGGATTCTGCCCGTGTGGACACCGTGTCCCTGGGCGAGGGGCGAAACCCCTATGACCTGGCCCTCTCCACCCGCTATCGCCGGGCCTATGTCACCAACTGGCTCACCCACACCCTTTCCGTGGTGGACCTGGACAGCCTGCGGGTGGTGGACGAGGTGGGGGTGTGTTTCAATCCCCAGGGGGTCACGGTGGTGGGGGACCGGGTGTTCGTCGCATGTGTGGACTTCCTCCACAACTACGCCGGAGGCGGCATCCTGGCCCTGGATGCCCTGACGCTGGATTCCCTGTGGTTTCGCTCCTTAGTCACCAATCCCCAGGCAGTGGTGGTGGATGCCGAAGGGGATCTCTATGCGGTGGCCACCGGCGATTACAGCAGCGTGGAAGGACGTCTGTATCGCCTGGACCTCTCAGGAAACGTTCGGGATACGGCGTTTCTCGGAGGTGCGCCAGGAAATCTGTCCCTTGCGGACGGCGTGCTGGTGATCACCGGATTTTCCGGTGGGGTGGTGCTGTGGGATGCCTTTCGGGAAGAAGAAATCCGCCGGTTTCAGGTGAGCAACGTGGCAGACGGTGTGCTGGTGGGCGGGAAACTCTACCTTGCCCTCTTTGACCGGGATCAGGTGGTGGTGATGGACACCTCCTCCGGAACCGTTCTTCGCACCTTCTCCGTGGGCGACGGTCCCGTGGACCTCCTGGTGGTTCCTTTCTGAAACCCCACCTGACCTCCGGACAAGAGTTCGGACAGGGGTGAAAGGGAGGTGGGGATCCTCCGGGGGAAAGCTGTATACTTTCCCTTCTGAAGGAGAAACAACGAAAAGGAGGATCCCCATGAGGAAGTTTATACCCCTGAAGTCGTTCATGCAAGTTCTTTTTCCGGATCCTCGCTTTGCAGAACGAGCAACGGAAATCGGATATGCTCTCCTGGACGCCCGGTCACTGCGGATCTCTTCCATGGCTCGCAAGATGAAAGGCGTTTCTGAAAGCGCCGCGTATAAGCGTATCCAGCGCTTCCTCGAACATTTTAATCCCCATGAAACCCTCTGGAGGCTTTTCCCCGAAACCGCTCCCTTCGTGATCGCTGACGTCACCGAAATCGAAAGACCCCAGGCCCGCAAGACAGAATACGTCGGAACCCTGAAAGATGGCAAAACCCGCGGCTTCTGGCTCCTCGTTCTCGCCGCCCCTCTGCGAGGACGCGCCATCCCCTTTGCCATGACCACCTTCTCCTCAAAAACCCTCAAAGATACGGGAAGCTCACGAAATGCCGTCCACATCCAGACGCTTCTTTCCTGGAAGGAGCTCATTGGAAATCGTCCCCTTGTGATGGACCGGGAATTCAGCTATACGACTCTCCTGCGCCATCTGCGGGAAGCGGGGATGAATTTCGTGATCCGCTTGAGAATGGGATCCCGTCCTCCGGTTTTTCTGGACGCCGAGGGACGAAAGGTCCATCTCACATGTCCTGTTGGAGAAAAAGTGGTCTTTCGGGGGCTGCGATACCGTGGGGAAGTGGAGGTCAACGTTATCGGGGTGTGGGAGTGGGGCCAGAAGGAACCCCTGTGGCTGATGACCACACTGGAGCCTGAAGAAGCGCTGCGGTTGTACCGCAGGCGGATGGAGATTGAGGAATCGTTCCGGGACATGAAAAGCCTGCTGGGGTTGGGAGATGTGATGAGCAAGAAACAAGCGGTGATGGAAAAGCTGGTAGGATTTATGCTCCTGGTCTACGGCATTGTGCTGCTTCTTGGAGGAGAGGTGCGTCAGGAACTTCTCCGTCGTACAGGCTCTGCAAGATGGAAACGCTTCTCCGGGCCTTTTGTCCTGCTTGAGAAGAAATGGCGATTGCCACCCAAAGAATGGAGATCCTTGATTCAACGTGTCCACCACACGTTCATCCAATCCCTCTTCCCGGGTGTCCGAACTCATGGGTGAACTTCAGAAACCCCACATCTTGACACGGCGGGGTGGATCCTGTATGGTGAACAGGTACCATGCAGGAGGTGGGGGGTGGGGGAAAAGCTTATTGCGATTCTCTCACGCTTTCGAAGACCGCGTCTCACAGGTCCCTTTCCCGCTTCGCTGTGCCCTTCCTTGATCTGTTCCCTTGCTTTCCGTTTGGGGTTGGGCCGTTCGGCCCGAAACAAGGAGGTTCCACCATGAAGCGATGGGGATCGGATGGGGCCCTGATCCTGGGGCTCCTGACCGGAATGCTCGCACCCCTCCGGCTCCATGCCGTGAACTACTGGGTTCATGAACCTGTCGACACCCTCCAGTCCATTGTGGATCCTTCCCTTGCACTGGACGAAAGGGACAACCCCCACATTGCCTATGTCCGCTCGGATTTCTTCACCGGAGAACTCAACTATGCTTATCGTTCGGGGGTGTCATGGATCGTGGAATTTGTGGACTCTGTGGGCTACAATGGGCGTGCTTCTTCGCTTGCCCTGGATGCCAGCGGTCATCCCCACATCAGTTATTACGAGAGCATCAACGCGGCTCTCAAATACGCGTATCGGTCAGGGGGAACCTGGTTCGTGGAATTTGTGGACACCGCCGGCGTGACGGGATACGCCTCTTCCATCGCAGTGGACGCGAACGGCGATCCCCATATTGCGTATTATGACTTCACGAACGGGGATCTCAAATACGCGCACAAGGAAGGGGGCGCATGGATTGTGGAGACCGTGGACACGGCGGGGGACGTGGGCCGTGCGCTCTCCCTCGCTCTGGATGCCATGGGAAATCCTCACATCGCCTATTACGATCTCACCAACGGGGACCTGAAGTATGCGGTCAAAACCCCGGGATGGCAGATTGAAACGGTGGACACGGCCGGAGACGTGGGACAGGACGTTTCCCTGGCCCTGGATGCCCGCGGTGTCCCCCACATTGCCTATTACAATGTGAGCGACGGCGATCTGAAATATGCCTACAAAGCGGGAGGGACCTGGCAGATCGTCACACTGGATACCACGGGTGTCGTAGGATGGACGCCATCCCTTGCCCTGGATGCCGGCGGCGATCCCCACATCACGTATTTCGATTACACCAATGGAGACCTGAAATATGCCCACAGATCCGGAGGGGTCTGGACCTTTGAACGGGTGAACGTCCCCGGGACGGCGGGTGAGTACTCTTCCCTTGCCCTGGACGCCATGGGCAATCCTCACATTGCGTACCCCTGGAGTTCCGGTGGCCTCGAATATTCCACCACGGCCATCCGACTCCTTTCCCCCAACGGCGGGGAGGTCTGGCATCCCGGAGAAACCCGGACCGTCCGGTGGGTGGGGGCCGGCCCCGTGGATATCTATTTCTCTCCCGATGGGTTCAACTATCAGATCCTGGCCCGTCAGGTCTCCGGTGGTGCCTTTTCCCTCACGGTTCCCGGCGTTCTCACCGAGGGTGCGTTCATCAAAATCCGGAGAGATTCCTTGCCTTCCAGCGAAGACGTGAGCGATGGGCCCTTCAGCATCCGCAAGGCCATCCCCACCGGCGCCTTTCACAAAGAGACTGTGGATACGGCGGGTGATGTGGGGATTTACAACGCCATTGCCATGGATGCCCGGGGAACGCCACACATTGCATATGCGGACAACGGACGCAACGACCTTCTTTACGCCCAAAAAACGGGCAGCACCTGGTTGACCGTCAGGGTGGACACCACCGGCCTGGTTGGGGACGAGTGCGACCTTGTCCTGGATGCAGGGGGACATGCGCACATCAGTTATTTTGACGTCACCAACGGCAATCTGAAATATGCACGTCAGGTCTCCGGAACCTGGCAGATCGAGGCCGTGGATACGGCCGGAAATGTGGGGGGGCACACCTCCATCGCCCTGGACGCAGGAGGCAACCCCCACATCAGTTACCGTGACCACACCGGCGGAAACCTCAAATACGCCCATAAATCGGGAGGGACCTGGCAGATTGAGACCGTGGATACGAGCGGAGATGTGGGCTGGTTTTCTTCCCTGGCGCTGGATGCGGACGGTAACCCTCATATTGCCTATTACGATAACACCGGCCAGGATCTCAAATACGCCCGCAAATCGGGAGGGACCTGGCAGATTGAGACCGTGGATGGCGTGGGAAATGTGGGGCAATATGCCTCCCTTGCCCTGGACGGACAGGGCCGTCCTCATATCGCCTATTACGATTACACCAGCGGCGATCTCAAATATGCTCGCAAGGTGGGAGGCGGATGGCTGGTGGAAACCGTGGATCAGGGGGGCGATGTGGGAAGGTACGCTTCCCTTGCCCTGGATTCCAATGGAGACCCCCATATCACCTATTACGATTTGACCAACGACGACCTCAAATACGCCCGCAGATCGGGGGACACCTGGATGATCGTGACCCTGGACAGCCAGGGAGATGTGGGCCGGGGCACGTCCATTGCGGTGGATGCGCTGGGCAACCCCCATATCGCCTATTATGACTTCACCAACGGAGACCTCAAATACGCCAGCACCGCCCTGACTCTTTTCAGCCCGGTGGGTGGGGAAACCTGGACGGTGGGAGCCGGGGCCACCCTCCGGTGGGGGGGTCCCCGAAACGTGGACGTGTATCTTTCGCTCCAGGGAGGAGACGCCTGGCAGCCCCTCTTTCAGGATATTGCCGGGACGCTGAACGGAGATCGGTGGGAATACACCTTCCAGGTTCCTCATCTTCCCACTCACTACGCCCGGGTTAAAATCGTTTATGCCGGTTATGACCCCACTCAACCCCTCTATACTGCTGTTTCGGACAGCTTTTTCAGCATCAAGGCGACCGTGGTGCTCCTCCAGTTCAACGCCGAAGTGAAGCAGGACAGCCGGATCCGGCTTGTGTGGTCCTCCCGCCCCGGCCCGGAGGATCTCGCAGGCTTTCACGTGTATCGCCTGCGGACCGATGGGACCGAAGAACGCCTGACGGAGACCCCCATCCGGGATACGGTGTTTGAGGATCAGGCCGTTCCTTCCCTTGCAGGATACGCCCTGGGTGCCGTTAACGGACTGGGACAGGAAGTCCGGGTTGGAGAAATCCCGGTGGTGATCACGCCCCTGGGCCTTCGGATGCAGGCCGATGGCCGAACCACCCTCCATTTCTTCGTTCCCAACCTTCAGCCGGGGATGCCCGTGCCCGTCCGTATCCTCCTTCTGGATGTCTCTGGCCGAAGAATCCAGACGCTGGTGGAAGGCACCTATGCGCCGGGTCTTCACACCCTCCGGGTTAACCTGAGGGCTCTCCCCCGGGGGTCCTATTTCCTCTGGATGGACGCCGGGGGATATCGCCGGCGGGCTCGGTTTGTTCAGGTCCGGTGAGGCCCCCGGGCGGGAGGAATGTGATGAGAACCTTCGTCTGGATCGGGGTGCTCGTCCATCCCCTGTGGGCCTATCTGGATCTGGTGACGGTCACGGGGGAAATCTGGCGCACCACGGACGGTTCCACCTGGAGCCGTCTTGCCCAGATGGGCTATACCCATCCGGTGGGGTATGTCACCGGCAGCCCCTCCTTTCTTCTCACACGTGATGGGGTTCTGCTTTCCTCTTCGGATCAGGGAGCCACCTGGGTGGTGCGCAAACACTACACGTTTTCAGACGGCGTCGCGCTGGTCCGTGATCAGGGGAGCGGGAAATTCCTGGCACTCACCCGCTCCGGAGCAGTCTATCGGGGGGATTCTGCCACAGGCCTAACGCCCGTGGGGCGCCTCCCTGCCAGCGATTGCGTGGACCTTGGGGTGAAAGGTGGCCTTCCGTCCCTCCTTTTCGCGCTGACGGCCTCGGGAGATGTGTACCGATCGTCCGATCTCGGTGCAACCTGGCAGCTTGTTGGAAACACCGGAACGCCTTCCGCACAGGCCATGACCGTGAGGCAGGATACCCTTCTCGTGCTCACCTATGCGGGAGACGTGTTTCGCTCTGTGGACACGGGGAAAACCTGGACGGGCTGGAAAGTGCTGTCCCAGGTGGGCGCAGTGGACCTTCACGATGATGGAGCCGGTGGGCTGTTTGCCGTTCTTGAGACGGGGGAGCTGGCGAAATATGATGGAAATACCGGCACATGGACATGGCTATCCACGCCTTCCCAGATGGGCGTGGTTCTTCTCACCACAGGAGGGGTGGCCACCTTTGAAGATGAAAGCGCATCCTCTCCAGAATCCGACCCGCGCATCCGGCTTTTCCCGGGAGGGGTGCTTCTGTCCGGTCTTCCGGAAGGACAACCCTTTCAGGTGGTGGATGGAGCAGGCCGTGAGGTGATGCGGGGTCGAACCCGGATCACCCTTGTGATCCCTCTGTCGGAACCGGGGATTTTCTTTTTCCGGATGGCAGACCGCACGATTCCTCTGGTGGGTATTCGGTGAAGAAGAGAAAAGATCCGAAGGGGCGGGGCGTTCGCCCCGCCCCTGGAATTTCAGTGGAACGATAGCCCAGAAGAATATCTCCTGCCGTACTTCCACAGTCTAATCGTGTGCCAAACTGCCAATCCTCACCTCCCCCCGTCCACGGGGATTTCGCGGGCGGTGATGTAGGTGTTGCGGGCCAGCAGAAAGGTGATCACCTCGGCGATGTCGTCGGGTTCGCCGATCCGTTTCAGGGCCAGGCCCTGGCGGAGGTCTTTCTCCAGATCCTCCACCGACCGGTTCTGGAGGCGGGCCTGAGCCTCAAGCCACCCCTGAAGGCGCTCGGTCCGGATGTAGCCCGGTGCCACCGTGTTGATCAGAATCCCCTCCTCCCCCCACTCCCGGGCGGCAGTGAACAGGGCGTTGGTGAGGGCCGCCCGGAGGGCGCTGGACAGCGCCATCCCCGGAATGGGATCCCGAACCGTGAAGGACGTGATGGCCACCACCCGACCCGGGTGGGCTTGGGCAAGATAGGGCCGCAGCACCCGAAGAATCCGCAGAGGACCCACCACCATCACCTCAAACCACGTCCGCCAGACGTCGTCAGGGAGTTCCTCCAGCGGTCCCACGGGCGGTCCCCCGTGGTTGAGGAGAAGGGCGTGGACCACACCCCGTTCGGACGCCCACGTGGCGATCCGTTCGGCCGTTTCGGGATCTTCCACCCCTCCGGAAAGGACCTCCACCGTGATCCCCTCCTCCCGCAGACGCCGGGCTGCATCCTCCGGATGGCGACTCACCAGGAGGAGTGCATGCCTCTCCTCGCCGAGTTTCCGGGCCACGGCAAAGCCCATGCCTTTCGATGCACCGAGAAGCACGGCAAACCGTTCCATGATGTCCTCCGTGGGATCAGATACCCTTCAGTGTACGCGGTTTTCATCGAACGGGCAAGGTCCAGATACGTGGATTTGACACGCTTTTTCCTCTGCGGTATACTCCATATGGATAGCCCCATCCAGAAACCGAAACTGATGCAAAACGGAGGCATGGTTGCAAAATGAGGGCGTTGACACAACGGGAGATGGCGGAGATCCGGAAGCAAATCAAAGAAGTCATTGAACATGTCGTTGAGGCCCATCAATTATCGCTGCTTCAGGTCATACTTTTTGGATCCCGCGCTGAGGGGCGGGCAACCTCCGAGAGTGACTGGGATATGATGGTGATTCTGAAAGAATCACTGGACCCACGGGAGAGGAAAACATTGTGGCTTGAAATCCACAAAAATCTGCACAGGATCCTGCCCGGCCATTCGTTTGATCTGTTCATCAAATCCAGATCCGAATATGAGGCTGAAAAACACGTTGTCAACACGATGGCGAATGAAGCGCAGGAAAATGGGGTGGCCCTGTGAGTGAGAAGAACAGCGTGGTCCGACGATGGGTTCAGAAGGCGGAATCGGATCTGAAAACGGCAAACATACTGATGGAGGCAGGGGATGCTCCCACCGAAGCGATATGTTTCCATGCGCAACAGGCGGTTGAAAAGTTTCTCAAAGCCTATCTCACGTTTGTCGAGGTCAGAGCGGGCAGGACCCATGACATTGCAAGCCTCCTTGAGAAATGCATTGAAAAAGACAGAGATTTTGAGCACCTTGACAGAGATGCACTGGAAGAACTTACGTTTTATGCCGTGGGGATAAGATACCCCGAGAGTCTTTATGTTCCCTCAGTGGATGAAGCCCGGGAAGCTGTCAGCCTTGCTGAAGAGGTGAGGGATTTTGTGTTGAAAAAATTGGAAGGGGTCATTTCCTGAGGGGAGAGTGGACTCCCGGGCCCTCCTGACCGAGTTTCCGGGCCACGGCAAAACCCATGCCCTTCGTCACGCCGAGAAGCACGGCAAAACGATTTACGCGGATTTCTCCTCGCATAACTTTTCCAGTCGCTCCAGCCAGGTGTTGAAATGGGGACATCGGCTTCGAAGCGTCGGTATGCCAATCCGCTGGACGACCCGTGGACCATGCAATGCTTTACGGTATTCCGGGAAATGTTTTAGAATCCGGGCCGCGGGGTGGGTCTGGTGTCCTTCGTTTATTTCTTCGGGCGGAAGTTCAGCGATGTCCTGTTCCAGCCGAGAAAGACTGTTCGCATGCTGAGGGAATACCTGGGCCAGATGATGGGGTTCCACCAATACAAATGCTTCGAATTCGTGCAGGACCAGAAACGGAAGGAAACGAGGGTTTCCAATGTCTTGTTGAAAGGCCTGTTCCAGATGTTGTACCCGCTGATATGGTGTTCCTTGGGGAAGGGTGCCTTTCCCCGGGAAATCATCGGGGAGGCCATAAACGTCAATCATGGTGGTCACGCGGACTGCGCTGGTATCTTTGAGGAGTCGGAGGATGTCCCTTTTAACCTGCTGGTAAGAATTGATCCCCCCTTTGAAGGTTTGCCCGCTTTTCGTCCGTTTGGTCCGGGCCAGCGTAGGGACTAAATGTATATGGCATCGTTGCCAGAAATAAGGAGCCAGCACATCTCGGACAAATGTCTCTTCGGTTTGCCCTTCCACATAGATCAGAATTTTCTTCACAGCGAGGGACGGCCACCGAAAACGTTTTTCTCCCACAGGTCACCCAGTCCGTAATCGTCCAGCCACGAGGCGATTTCCTTTTCAGAAAGGCGGCGGAGGATGGTTTTGCCTTCCACGCGATCGACAACCAGGATATCTTCCGGTTGAAACTGGTTGACCAGCGTGACAGACTGGGTAGCCAGAATCACCTGTCTATGTGTGGAGACGCTTTTGATCATTTCAGCCAGCAGGGCAATGGCATAGGGATGAAGACCGAGCTCGGGTTCGTCAAGCACAATGGTTGCAGGGAGACGGTCCCGTGGCTGCAGAAAGAGTGTGGCCAGGCAGATAAAGCGCAGGGTCCCGTCAGAAAGAGCATGGGGTCCGAAAAGCATGTCTGCTCCCCGTTCTCTCCACTCCAGACGGATCTTTTCGGGATTGAACGGTGAGGGACGAAGGACGAAATCGCCGAAAAAGGGGGCGGCCATGCGAACCGTTTCCACGATATTCCAGTAGTGGTCTTCGTGGGTTTCCCGCAACATATACAGATAGGCGGCCAGATTGGAGGCATCCGGGCGCAGGAAGAGGTTGTCGTGAATGTCACCGGTTTGCTTCACCTTTGCAGATGGGCTGGTGTCGTGAAAGTGATAAACTTCCCATGAGTTCAGCGCGTGAAATACATAATACGCCACACCGTCTTCGTGTTTCCATTTCGGCATTTCGGTTTCCCGATGAACATAAGGAGCCTCGCGGCTAATATACGGGCGGTCGTATTGTTTTCGATCGTGGAAATAGACCGCTTCGTATTCAAAGATCAGGAGATCATCGGAGGTGGGAACAAGGGTGGCCTCATAACCGTTGGCCAGGTGATCCTGCCGGGAAAACCAGAGTTCAATATGCAGGCGGTCTGTTGTTTTTCGGCCGTAATGCAGCAGTTGATCCGCCCCCCCAGCCTGAGCCACGAAAAGCTGCATTTCCTGGTTGACAACCCGGCGCATGAAAGAAAAAATGCTGATCAGATTGGATTTCCCCGACCCATTGGCTCCAATCAATACGTTGATGGGGCGGAGGTCGATGTCCGCCGCTTCGATAGATTTGTAGCCTTGGAGGATGACACGCTCTAACATTCCCCCTCTCCTTCACTCTGGCTCGTTCTGGGTGCTCCTGGATACCGTTGCGCTTCGCCTTTACTGCTTTACTGTTTTACTGTTTTAATTATGGGGACGGAGTGTCAGATTGTCAAAGTGTTCTTTCACGTGTGGACCTGTACAATTTTCAAAAAAACATAGGGGAGGATGGGGATGAGCCGGAAACCTGAGGAGCGGACCACCCTCTCGGGGATTCCTCTCAAGGTCTTTTATCGCCCGGAAGACATCCAGGACCTGGACTATGACCGGGACCTGAACGATCCCGGCAGGCCACCCTACACCCGCGGCGTGTATCCCACCATGTACCGCGGCCGGTTGTGGACCATGCGCCAGTACGCGGGGTTCGGCACCGCCGAGGAAACCAACGCCCGCTTCCGCTATCTCCTCTCCCAGGGTCAGACGGGCCTGTCCGTTGCCTTTGATCTTCCCACCCAGCTCGGGTATGACCCGGATCATCCCATGGCCGAGGAGGAGGTGGGGAAGGTGGGGGTTTCGGTGTGGAGCGTGGAGGCCATGGAACGGGTGATGAAGGAGATCCCCCTGGATCAGGTCTCCACCTCCATGACCATCAACGCCACCGCCCCCATCCTCCTTGCCTTTTATCTCGTGGTGGCCGAACGGCGGGGGATTCCCTGGGATCATCTGCGGGGAACCGTCCAGAACGATATTCTGAAGGAGTTTGCCGCCCGGGGGAACTACATCTATCCCGTCCGGCCCTCCATGCGCCTGGTGGGGGACCTGATCGAGTTTGCCGCAGAGCACGTCCCCCAGTGGTATCCCATCTCCATTTCGGGGTATCATTACCGGGAGGCCGGTGCCACGGCCGTCCAGGAACTTGCCTTCACCCTGGCCGACGGCATCGCCTATGTGGAGGAGGTGCGCCGGAGGGGCCTGGACGTGGACGCCTTCGCTTCCCGTCTTTCCTTCTTCTTCGCAGCCCACAACAACTTCTTTGAGGAGATCGCCAAGTTCCGGGCGGCCCGGAAGCTCTGGGCCCGGATCATGCAGGAACGCTTTGGTTCAAAAGACCCCAAATCCTGGCGTCTGCGGTTTCATACCCAGACGGCGGGCTCCACCCTCACCGCCCAGGAACCCCTGAACAACCTGATCCGGGTGGCCTATCAGGCCCTGGCCGCGGTGCTGGGAGGTACCCAGTCCCTCCACACCAACGCCTATGACGAAGCCCTGGCCCTCCCCACGCCGGAATCCGCCCGGCTGGCCCTCCGGACCCAGCAGATCCTGGCCTATGAGACGGGTGTTCCCGATGTGGCGGATCCCCTGGCCGGGAGTTACTTCGTGGAGTGGATCACCCGGGAGATGGAGAAGCGGGTGGAGGAGAAGCTCCGGGAGATTGACGCGATGGGCGGGGCGGTGGCGTGTGTGGAAGCCCGGATCTTCCAGCAGGAGATTGAAGAATCGGCCTTCCGGGCCCAGGAAATGGTGGACCGGGGGGAACTGGTGGTGGTGGGGGTGAACCGGTTCGCGGACCCGGAGGCCACAGAACAGGATGTGCCGATTTTTGAAGTATCCGAAGAAATTGCCCGAAAGGAGGGGGAGGCGGTGCGGGCTTTCCGAAGAAAACGGTCGCAGGAACGGGTTCAGAAGGCGCTGGACGGCCTGAAGAAAGCCGCGTCCCGGGAGAATGAGAACCTGATGCCCCATATTCTCGAGGCGGTGCGAGCCCACGCCACCCTGGGGGAAATCTCCGACGCCCTCCGGGAGGTGTGGGGCACCTTTGATGAAGGATAGGCCCTGTGCTCACGATCCTTGCCTGGGTTCTGTCTTTCTTCCGTCAGTTTCGGGGATATCTGGCCCTCATTGTGCTTGCCCTGACGTTTGCCGTGGTGTATGTCTGGATGAACGCCCGGGTGGTCCCCCGGCTCCGGACGGATCCCCCGACCTCCCCGGTTGAGAAAACGGCCTCTCCCGATCCGCTGGCCCGGGTCCTGGAGGACGCGGTTCGAGAGGTTCGGGCGTTTTCCTTCCTGTTCGGGGAGTTTCCCGCACTCAAGCCCAATCCCTGTGAGGGGCGATGTGCGTTCCGGGGACATGCGCCGGATGCCTGGGTGGCCTTTCGCCTTCCCCCGGAAGTGAAGATGATCCTCCAGCCGGTTCACTGCCCTTCGGGGGAGGGCGTGCGCGTCCGGGTGGAGCGAGATGGGCGGGCGGTGGAACGTGTGCTGTGCGGATGGTAAGAGGAGGTGCAGGATGGACGCTGAGGGGATTTTGATCGGGAAAAACGGCCGGCAGGTGAAGCTGAATCTCCGGTATGCCAACCGTCACGGACTCATCACCGGAGCCACGGGAACGGGCAAGACCGTGACCATGCAGGTGCTGGCGGAGGGATTTTCCCGCGCCGGGGTTCCGGTGGTGATGAGCGACGTGAAGGGGGACCTCACGGGGATGGCCTTCCCGGGGAAACCCCATCCGGAAGTGGACCGGCGGGTTCGCCACATCGGGATCCAGGACTTTCGCTTTGAGGGGAATCCGGTGATCTACTGGGACGTTCTGGGCGAGGACGGCCATCCGGTTCGGGCAACCCTGACGGACATGGGACCGCTGCTCCTGTCCCGCCTTCTGGACCTCAACGACACCCAGACGGGGGTGCTGGAGATCGCCTTTGCCCTTGCGGACGATGAGGGACTTCTCCTGCTGGATCTCAAGGACCTCCGGGCCCTCCTGGGCTATATGAGGGAGGAACGGAAAGCGCTGGAGGAGACGTATGGCCTCATTCATCCTTCTTCGGTTGCGGCCATCCAGCGCCGGCTTCTGGGGCTTGAGCGGGCAGGGGGAGACCGGTTCTTCGGGGAACCGGCCCTGGATATCCGGGACTGGCTGGAGGTTCTTCCGGACGGGAGAGGCCCCATCCATCTCCTGGTGGCCCGGCGTCTTCTGGAAAATCCCCGGGTGTATGGGGCTTTCCTTCTCTGGCTTCTTTCGGAATTGTTTGAGGAGCTTCCCGAGGTGGGAGACACGGACCGCCCCCGTCTGGTGTTTTTCTTCGACGAGGCTCACCTTCTCTTCAAGGATGCGCCCCGCGTCCTTCTTGAGAAGGTGGTGCAGGTGGTGAAACTCGTGCGGTCCCGGGGTGTGGGTCTGTTCTTCGTGACCCAGCATCCCCAGGACCTTCCCGAAGAGGTGCTGGCGCAGCTCGGAAACCGGGTTCAGCATGCCCTGCGGGCCTATACCCCCAAGGAGCGGAGGGCGGTGCGGGCCGCCGCCCGGGCGTTCCGGGACAACCCGGATCTCCCGGATCTTGAGGAGGTGATCACCCAGCTGGGCGTGGGGGAGGCGCTGGTTTCGCTTCTTGAAGAAGGAGGCGTTCCAGGAAAGGTGGAGCGGGTGCTGGTCGCCCCGCCCCGGTCCCGGATCGGTCCGGCGACACCGGAGGAGATGAAGGACGTCCTCCGGAAAAGCCCCTTCCGGGGGAAATACGACACGCCGGTGGACCGGGAATCCGCCTATGAGCGGCTTCAGGTCCGGGTACGCCGAACCCCGCCGGTGGAAGCAGCGCCGTCCCGACGCACCGTTCGGCGTTCATCTTCACGGCGCAGGACCTCGTCCCGGCGCCGGGGGAGGAGACGCCAAAGCGTGGGAGAGGCCTTTCTCAAAAGCGTGGCCCGGAGCATCGGCTATTCCCTGGGGCGGACGATTGCCCGGGGAATCCTGGGATCCCTTTCCCGGCGGTAATCCCCACCCCGGGATTTGCATTTTGCAATTCCTTCTGCGTTCTGCAAGGCGTTCCCCGGAGGGTGTGTGCGTGGGATGGGGACATGGGGTCCCTCCCGGATCTGGCAATGGTTTTGCAGAATCCGGTGGCAGGGCGTAACACAGGAGGGAACCCATGACACGCGCCATTCTGATGCTGGTTCTTGTGGGGAGTCTGGGAGGGGTGGGGCTGGAGGAACTGCCGGGGTGGCCTTTTGAGGGGAGCAGGTTCACCCGGGCGGAAGACACCCTGCGGGATCTGATCTTTGCAGGGTTTGGGGGCGGTGTGGTGATCGGGCGTATCCGTTCAGCAGATACGAGTTTTGAGGTCATTTCGGATCGGATCCGGGCGAGAGGGCTGGTGGTGGATCTGTCGTATGATCCCGTGGGACAGAAACTTGCCCTGGCGGTGGTACCGGGGCAGGTGGAAATCTGGGATGTGTCAGACCCGGCGATGCCGGTCCGGATCCAGGTTCTGGATGTGGGGCCATGCTTCCGCCCGGGATGGATCCTGAACTGGGGTGGTGTGGCCCTGGGAGCGGGATGGGTGCTTGTGGCCTGTGGGGAGCGGGGGCTTCTGGGCGTGGAGCCGGTGCCCTTCACACGTCCGGTGGTTCTGCTTGAAGGGACGTTCTGGGATGTGAACCGGTGGGGGGAGAACAATGTTCTGGTGGTTGGAGATTCGGGACTTGTGGTGCTGGATGTGACCCGATGGCGGAATCCGGAATGGGTGGGTTTTGCGAATGCGGGTGGTCAGCGGATTGTGTCGGGAGACACATGGGTCGCTGTGGCGGACTGGACGCGTTATCGCACGTGGGGGGTGGATCTGGGGGATCCAACGCATCCCCGGGTGTCGTGCGATTTTCACCAGGGGACCTATGATCTGGGTCCTTATACCGTTGCGGGGGGTGTGTGGTCCGACAGCGTGTTCTGGACGTCGGGCCGGGACTGGGTTCGGGGGTTTGTGTGCAGGGATACCGCGCAGCTTGTGGAGGGGCTTGCCCTCCCCGACAGTTCACAGGGATTGCCCAGAATGATGGCGCGTTCCGGGGAGGGAATGGCCATATTTGGATCCCCGCAGTTTCGTGCCCCGTATGTTTATTCCCTGCCTTATCCCCTCTGGGTTCCGCCTTCCCGGGATACGGTGGTGTGGCTGAAGGGCTATCGTCTTCCAGGCTATGCCTTCCGGGTGGACCGGGTGGGACGGTGGTATGCCCTTGCCGGCGAAGGCGGAGGAGTTCGGGTGTTCCGGGAAGAAAATGGAGAACTGGTGGAAGTCCCCACGCCGGATGTGTATCCTGTGGATGAGGTGGTGTGGGTGGATTCCACCCTGCTGCTTGCTTCGGCGGTATGGAGCGTGGGCAAGACATGGGTTTTGCAATGGACCGGTGCGGGATTCGAAGTGGTCTCCACCTTACCGCGAGCTTGCCGGTGGATGGTGGGCGTGGGGGATGGTCAGCATGTGGTGTGTGAAGGCCCTTATGAGAACCCACTCATGTGGTTTTATCTTGTAAACGTCCAAGATCCCCTTCAACCGGTGGTGGAGGACAGCATGATGGATGGGTTTCTGTGGGGGGATATGAAGCGGGTGGTACACGGAAACGAGGTGTGGATCTATCTGCCGGACGGGCGATTTGATCCTTTCGACATGGGCGGTTCCCGGGAGACGTTTCAGGTCTGGATTGGAGCATCTGGGTTCACGTTTGGAAACGGGTGGTTTATTACAGGTCCCGAGATCCCCTACGAGGTGTTTGTGTACCCCATGGACACCTCCGGCGTTCCGGAGGGAACGCCTTACGTGATTTTCAACATTCCACCCAGTTACTCTGACATTCTCCCCTGGGATATGGAACTCGTGGGATCCCTTCTGTTTCTCCCCTGTGGGGGGGCATCGCGCTCTCCGTGGGGATTGTGTGCCTATGATCTTTCCGGGCTGCCCGATCCACCAAGGATGCTGGATCAGGAGATCGGAGATTACTTCCTGGATCTGGATGCTTATGGGGATACGCTGATCATGGCGGGGGTGGGGTTACGCCGGTTCCGGGTTTCCGGAGTGGATGTGGAGGAGCGCCGAGGTTCCGGTTCGTCCATCCGTCTCCTGCCTGTGCCGGGCGGGCTGCGGGCGGAGGGTCCTGCGGGGACCTGGATGGAGGTGGTGGACGGCCTGGGCCGGCGGGTGAAGCGGGTGCGGCTTTCGGAGAGCGGTGGGAAGGTGGTTCTTCTTCCCAGGGGAGTCTATGGCGTCCGGATGCACACTCCCCGGGGATGGGTGACCCGGAAAATCCTCGTTCCGTGAGGAAGCGCCCCACCGCTTGTTTGGAAGCGGTGGGGCGCTTCCTGTATAATTCATCTGATGAAAGAGGAATCCCTTCCCCTGCGTTTGCGCCCGAAAACGCTGGATGAGGTGGTGGGGCAGGAGCACCTCACTGGCGAGGGGAAACCCCTCCGGGTGCTGTATGAGGAAGGCCGGGTCGTTCCCATGATCCTGTGGGGACCGCCCGGTTCCGGAAAAACCACCCTGGCCCGCATTCTCATCCAGCGGGCAGGCCTCCCTGTGGAGGAGCGGAGCGCGGTGTCCACCACCCTGAAGGAAATCCGGGACCTCAAGAAACGATACGACGGACCGTTTGTGCTCTTTCTGGACGAAATTCACCGGTTCAACCGGTCCCAGCAGGCGGCGTTCCTCCAGGACGTGGAAGAAGGGCGGATCATCCTGATCGGTGCCACCACCGAAAACCCTTCCTTTGAGGTCATCCCTCCCCTGCTCTCCCGGATGCGGGTGTATCGCCTGCGCCCTCTTTCGGCGCCGGACCTTGAGAAAATCCTGGAACGGGCCTTTCGGGACAAGGCTCTTGAGGGCCTTTCTCTGGACGAAGCGGCCCGGATTCGTCTGCTGGAAGCGAGTGGCGGAGACGCCCGGAGTCTTCTGTCCACCCTGGAACTTGCCGCCCGCTTTGCCCGGAGCGCGGGGCGAACCGTCATCACGGCGGAAGACGTGGAGGAAGCGGCCGGGGCGGTTCAGGTGCGCCATGATCGGGCCTATGATCTTCACTACGATCTTTTGTCCGCCTACATCAAATCCCTTCGGGGGAGCGATCCGGACGCGGCCATGTATTATCTCGTGCGCCTTCTGGAAGGGGGAGAGGATCCCAAGGTGGTGGCCCGGCGCCTGGTGATCCATGCGGCGGAAGACGTGGGCCTTGCCGATCCCATGGCCCTGGTGGTGGCGGTGGCGGCCTTTGAGGCGGTGGAAAAGGTGGGGCTTCCCGAGTGCGCCATTCCCCTTGCGGAGGCCACCCTGTATATCGCGGGGGCCCCCAAAAGCAACAGCGCCTATCTCGCCCTGAAACGGGCCCGATCCTGGCTTCGCAAGTTCCCCACGGCGCCCGTGCCCCTCCACCTGCGCAACCCGGTCACGGGGCTCATGCGGCGGGAAGGCTATGGGAGGGGTTACCGCTATCCCCACGACTTTCCCGGTCACTTTGTGCACCAGGTGTATCTGCCCAAGGGGATGGAGAAGGCGGACATCTATTATCCCACCGAAGAAGGTCAGGAGAAGTTTCTCGCGGGCCGCCTGCGGCGGCTCTGGAAGGACGCCAAACCCCACCTCTTTCGGGTGGATCCCGGGAAAATCCGGAAGACCTGAGAAGGATTTTCTGGCGCCCTTGCACCGGCGCTGTGAGTCCCTCCTGTCTCTGGATACAGACTCATGGGCTCTGCCTCCCTGTGTGAGATTTGTCACACCCTGATCGTGGGAGAGACTGTACCTTATCCACGAGCAGAAGGAGTCCTCAAACAGGAGGTGCGAGATGGGCTGGCTGGCGGTACTCCTCGCTTTCTCCCTCCAGGTGGTGAGGGAGAGCACCATCGTCCGGACGGACACCCTCGATGTCTTCGGGGGAGTCGTGGCCGGGTCCCGCGGTGGACTTCCTTATGCGGCCATCCTGAACACCACGGGCGGGGATGTTCACCTGATTCGGACCGCCACGGATACGCTGATCCGGTTTCTCCCGACAACCTCTCTGAAAGCGGTTGATCCGGAAGGCTACGTCCTTGGTGTCTCTGTACCGGTATCGGACACGCTTGTGTTTATGGGGATTGACCCTGCGGGAAATGTATCGGAAGATACGTTGAGTCTTCCCGCAGGATGGTCGTTCTTCGGTGGGCAGATTACCCCATGCCGTGATCCTGGATCATCCGCCCATCTGTTCTGTATTGTAGGCCAGTTAAACGACGGCACAAATCTGATTTACCGCCTCTTTGTGTGGGAGGTCTCCGGTTCGGGGCTTTTCCTTCATCAAACCGTCGATCTGGATACGGTGGGAACCAGTTCCTGGTTCACCCGGCTCGTTGCCCTTCCTTCCGATGTTCCCGTCAACGCCTGGACGCAATATCCCACCCTGCTCGTTCAGTACGATAATCGAGATGTGGATTCCTGCTATGTCCGGATGATCCATCCCCTTTCCGGGGAAGTCGGAATGTGGTCCTATGCATGTACGTTGGTGTTTTCCCCATCCAGCGATTACATCCTTCCCCACGTTCGCTCCGCCGACACCCTTCTTGTGGACATTGTCATGTCTTCCGCCCTGGACACAACGGTTCGGGTTCTGCTTGAAGTTTCGCAGGGAGGGGTGAACGAAGTTCGCAGGGATACCTTTCTCATGGGCACGATGAAAGCTCTGTCCAGCTTTTACAGCACAACTGAGGGGGATTTTCTGTGTGTGGTAGGACCGGATCCAGGTACGGGTGACCAGATGGCTTACGCCCTTCCCCTTGGTACAGGGCCGGTAATCCAGGCCAACGTTTCCTCAACCATTTCATCAGTTCAGTTTACCGTATGGCCAACGGGAGAAGACGACAACGGATGCATCGTGCTGGACGTCTCTTCGAGCCAGTTTGTAGGCTTGCAGGTCAGCGGGGGATCGATCGTGACAGTATCTGGAAGTCCTTCAGACAACAGTGCCATGTACACGGTGGAATCCATGGCGGTTGGAGGGCTGCCCGGGAGCGGTACGATCTGGTGGAATAAGGTCGATTTCTCGACCCATCAGGTGATGATCGGTGCAGCCAACATCCAGGATCTCCTTACGGGAAGCGGTACCCGTCTGGTGGATGACTCCCTCTGGATCACTGGACCCATGAACGGAACCGTCAACCTTCTTCACGTGCTGGGTGACACGCTCGCACTGGGTGTGGGCTGGGCTGGTGGAGCTCCCGAAGTGATGGTGTGGGATACGTCCTTAGCAGCCCTCTGGAACCGCACCCTTGGAGGTTACGATACCACCCTGTTCGGCGCTCCGTGGATCTGGATGGTCAATTCCACGTACACGCTGCTCAGCCTGGACCGTAGCACGGGATCTCTCCGACCCGGGTCTTACACGCTGATGTCAGCATCCAGTGTGTTCTGGCCTTCGAGTGAAGAGGTGAAGAACGACACGATCTTTTTCTGCTACCGGACCACGTCGAACGAGATTGTGGCGCTGCTTCTCGATGTGGGGTCCTTCTCCGTGCTGGACTCCTTTGCCGTGAGCGATCCCGATGTTCCTTTCGGATTTTGCCGATGGGACGGAGATCTCCTGGTGGTGGCGGGATCGCGCACATCCACAGATTCCACCCATGTGGTGGTGTATGACCGATCGGTGTCCGGTATCACGGTGGACACGCTTCTGGAAGGAACGCTCAATAACGCGTATCTCTGGGGGAACGTTCTGGGAATGGTTCTGGCCCGTTCCAGTGCGTCCACACGGGATTACCTCCAGTGCACCATCGGATCGTCCCTTGCCTGCGAGACCTGGTCGCAATCCCTCACCTTCTCCTTCAACGCCATCCATTACGATGGCAACCGGACGTACATCGGGGGCGGTGACGGGACCACCACGGGGCTGTATGTGCTGGATCCCGCACTTTCTCTCGTGGAATACAGGGACCTGGGTGTCTCCTTCAGCTGGGTTGCGGATGTGGTGTCCGTGGACACGCTGTATGGAGCTGCCTTCACCGCCCCTGGTGGGACCATCATCCGATGGTTTGCCCTGGGTGAGTCCTCCCCCCTGGATGAATACCTTCTCCCGAACGTCAATGTGGTTCGTTCTGTTCTCGTGGATCATGCGGGAGAGATCCGGTGGTACCTTGGAGGGAACGTAACACCCTATGGAAGTCAGATCCCCTATGTGGCAGTGGTGGGAATCGACACAACCACCGCTGTGTCGGAAGGACCGGCGCTTTCCCGGGGCGTGAGGGTGGTGATGCGGGGACCCTGGCTTGTGCTGGAAGGTCGGGGGACAGTAGATGTTGAAGTGTTCAACGCCCTGGGACGGAAGGTGATGGGGTATCGTGGAGAGGTGCGCGGTGAGGTGCGTATGGGCCGCCTTCCGGTGCGGGGCGTGTATGTGGTGAGGGATCGTGAGGTGGGTAGGGCACGCAAGGTTCTGTGGGTCGGGCGCTGAGAAAGCGACCGGAAGGCAGCCAAGGGGCGGGGGCGAAGCCCCCGCCCGCTCTTTGAGGGATAACATCCTGTCCGAGCCGGGAGGATCCGGACGTGAACCGATGGGATCGTACCTTAATCCGTTGGGGAGTTCGGAGGGTTCCCCTTTTCCCTGGCACGGGATGGGGATCTTTGATGCATATAGAGGAGAGCTCATCTCCAGAGACCCGATGAAGAACGTTGACAGGTTCTTGCGGGTAAGGTATAATTGACATGCCATGAACTGGGAAATCGTGCTGGAACTCTGGAAGGATGAACGGGTGCGCCGGTTCGTGTGGACCGGCGTGGGGGTGATCGTGCTCCTCCTCGGATACGCCTTCTACAAGGAAAGCCAGAAGCCCCGTCACGCACCGGAAGCAGAACTCACCCTGCTCCAGGCCATGAGCATGCTCTCCAGTCCACAGAACCTGCCCATCGCCGACAGCCTGCTCCAGGACGTGCTCCAGCGCTATCCGAATACAGTGGAAGCCCATCGCGCCCGGTATTATCTGGGGTATCTAAAGCTTCAGCAGGACAGCCTGGATGCGGCAGAGCAGGCCTTTCAGGCGGTCCTCCGGAGCAACCTGCAGGATCCGGTGTTGCGGGCGGAAGCCCACGGACACCTGGGAACCGTTTATGCAGCAAAAGAGCAATGGGACCAGGCCCTTGAGGCGTTCCGGAACGCCGAGGCCCTGGCTCCCCTCAAGAGCATGAAGGCGCTGTATGTGTTTCGTCAGGCCGAAGTGGCCTTTGCCGCCGGCCGGTACGGTCAGGCGGTGGAGATTCTGGATCGCATGGAAAAAGAACACGGCCGGTCCATCCTGTTTACCCAGGAGGGTCGGACGTTGAGAAGCATGGCCAGAGGACTCAAGGAGGCCTCTGGGGGGTGAGAGAGGATGTTTATTAACGACAGGTTCACGGAACGAGCCAAAAAGGTGCTCTCCCTGGCGAGGGAGGAAGCCATCCGGCTGATGCACAACTACATCGGGACCGAGCACATTCTGCTCGGTCTTGCCCGTGTGGGAGAAGGGGTTGCGGCGACGGTGCTCACCAGCCTGGGGCTGGACCTGGAGGATCTCCGGCGTGCGGTGGAGGAAGCCGCGCCACCCGGACACACCGCCATCACCCTGGGGGAAATCCCCCTCAACGCCAGCGCCCGGCGGGCCATCAACTTTGCCTTTGACGAGGCCAGGAAACTCGGACACAACTTCATCGGCACCGAGCACCTCCTCCTCGGAATCCTCCGGGAAAACCGGGGACTGGCGGCCCGGATCCTGGTGCGTATGGGCGTGGATCTTGAGGTGGTTCGGGTGGAGATTCTCAAGACCCTGGGCCGGACGGCCGGGGAAGAGGATCGTAAACCGCAGGCCCGAACCAAGACGATTGAAGCCTTTTCCACCGATCTCACGGAACTCGCCCGTCAGGGGAAGCTGGATCCGGTGATCGGGCGGGAGCGGGAGATCGAGCGGGTGGTTCAGATCCTGCTGCGGCGGAAGAAGAACAATCCCGTGCTGGTCGGTGAACCCGGTGTCGGGAAAACGGCCATCGTGGAGGGCCTGGCCCAGCGGATCGTGGCGGGAGAAGTGCCCGAAGTCCTGCGCAGGAAGCGGATCCTTGCCCTGGACATGGCCTCCGTGGTGGCTGGAACCAAATACCGCGGGCAGTTTGAGGAGCGTCTGAAGGCCATCATCACCGAAGCCATCCAGGCGCCGGATGTGATTCTGTTCATTGACGAGCTCCACACTGTGGTGGGGGCGGGTGCGGCCGAAGGTGCCATTGACGCGTCCAACATTCTGAAGCCTGCCCTGGCCCGGGGGCAGATCCAGGTGATCGGAGCCACCACCCTGGAGGAATACCGCAAATACATCGAAAAAGACGGTGCCCTGGAGCGCCGGTTCCAGATGGTGATGGTGGAACCGCCCACCGTGGAGGAGACCATCGAAATTCTGCGGGGCCTCAAGGAGAAATACGAGGCCTTTCACAACGTGGAATACACGGATGAGGCCATTGAGGCGGCGGCCTATCTTGCGGACCGCTACATCACCGAGCGCCACCTCCCGGACAAGGCCATTGACCTTCTGGACGAGGCGGGTGCGCGGTCCCAGCTCGCCACGGAGGAGAATCCCGAACTCGCTTCCCTGGAACGGGAGCTCATGGAGGTCCGGCTGGAGAAGGAACAGGCCATTGACCGCCAGCAGTTTGAGCGGGCGGCCCGTCTCCGGGACCGTGAAAAGGCCCTGGAGCAGAAAATTGCCGAACTCCGGGCCCAGATTGATCTTCCCGAACGCCGCCGGATCACCCGGGAGGAGATCTCCCAGGTGGTGTCGGTGTGGACGGGGATTCCGGTCTCCCAGCTGTCCCGGAGTGAGCAGGAACGACTGCTTCACATGGAAGAGGAACTCCAGAAGCGGGTGGTGGGGCAGGATGAAGCCATCCAGGCCCTGGCCAAAGCCATCCGCAGGAGCCGGGCAGGGATCAAGGACCCCCGCCGTCCTATCGGAACCTTTATCTTCCTGGGTCCCACGGGGGTGGGCAAGACCGAGACGGCCAAAGCCCTGGCGGAGTTTCTCTTCGGAGACCGGGACGCCCTGATCGAAATCGATATGTCGGAATATATGGAGCGGTTCAGCGTTTCCCGCCTGGTGGGTGCACCTCCGGGCTATGTGGGCTATGAAGAAGGTGGACAGCTCACCGAGGCGGTACGCCGCCGTCCCTATTCGGTGGTGCTGTTCGATGAGCTGGAAAAGGCCCATCCGGACGTGTTCAACCTCCTCCTCCAGGTGATGGAGGAAGGCCATCTCACGGACAGCCTGGGCCGCACGGTGAGTTTCCGGAATACGGTGATCATCTTTACCTCCAACATCGGGATCCGGGAGCTCAAAGCCCGGAAAGTGATGGGCTTCGGGACGGAGCAGGGCGAAGCCATCGATTATGCCGACATGCGGCAGTTTCTCCTGGAGGAACTCAAAAAGACCGTGCCGCCCGAGTTTATCAACCGGGTGGATGAGGTGATCGTGTTCCGGCCCCTGGAGAAGGCCCACCTCCAGCAGATCGTGAACATTTTCGTGGAGGAGCTTGCCGAGCGTCTCCGGGATCGCCGGATCCAGCTCGTTCTTTCGGAGGAAGCCCGGGCCTTCCTGGCCGAAAAGGGATATTCGGTGGAATACGGAGCCCGACCCCTCCGTCGGGCCGTTCGCAAATTCGTGGAAGAACCCCTTTCGGAGGCCATTCTTGCCGGAAAGATCCACGAGGGAGACGTGGTGGAGGTGGTGGTCCGGGAGGATGGCGAGGGGCTGGACTTTCGGGTGAAACCGCCGCGGCCTGTAGGGACATCGTCCTGAACCTCGCGCAGGCCTGTCTCGATGAAGGAGTCGCGCGACCATGATGATGGGTGTGTTCTTGCTTTTTGCCAGTGCGGTGCGTCTTGAAGGTCAGTTTGTGTCTCCGCCGTCTCTTCTCCTTTCCATTCTGGGACTGGAAACCTCCGCCACGCCGACGTTTGTGGAACTCCGAACCGCCCTGAAAGAGGCCATTCGGCGGGGCGTGCTGGAGGATGTGGTGGTGGATCGAGAAGGCGATACCTGGATTCTGCAGGTGGTGGAAGCGCCCCGGTTGCGGTCTGCTTCCTTCGTGTTTGAGGACCACCCCGAGGCCGCCCACATCGGCGCCCTCTTTGTGAAAGGGGATCAGCCCTTCACCCGGAAAGACCTCCAGGACACCCTGGGCCTTCATGCCGGGATGCGCCTTCCCTCCTGGCGGATCCGGGTTCTTCAGGACAGTCTGAAGAAGCTCTACCGGAAGAAAGGCTATGTGGGGGTCCAGGTGAAGGTGGACGTGGACACCCTGCGGGCGGGAGAGGTGGCACTGCGCTTCCGGATTCGCAAGGGGGATCGCCCCTGGATCTCCCGGGTGATCCTCCACGGCGTGAAGGCCTTCCCGAAAAGCCGGATTCTCCGGGTCATGCAGAACAAGCCCCGCAACTGGCTGCGGTGGGGATATTTTGACGAAATCAAATGGGCGGAAGACCCGGATCGGATTGAAGCCTTTTATCACAACCACGGATATCCTCAGGCCCGGGTGGATTCGGCGAAGGTCATCCGGGAAGACGGTACCGTGGCGCTGGAACTTTTCATCACGGAGGGGAAACGGTATGTCTTTGGTCCATACACGGTGCGGGGGGACTTCGACATTCCCGAACATCTCCTCAAACGCCTGATCCGGTTCCGGGAAGGGGAGCCCTTCTCCAGCGAGAAACTCCGGAACACGCTGGTGGAGCTTCAGGGGGTGATGGCCGACTCGGGCTATCTCTATGCTCAGGTTCTTCCCATGGAAAGCGTGGTGGACGACAGCGTGATCGTTCTGCAGATTCGCCTGCGGAAGGGTCCCCGGGTGCGCATCCGCAAAATTGACGTGGTGGGAAACACCAAGACCTATGACCGGGTGATCCGGCGGGAGCTTCTCATCTATCCGGGGGACTATTTCTCCCGGGCCCGCCTGATCCGGAGCCTGCGCAATCTCTATTTCACCAACTTTTTCAAGAACATCAACCCCACCTTCCAGCCCGCCGAGGACTCTTCCTGGGTGGATCTGGCCATTGAGGTGGAGGAGAAGCCCACCGGTCAGATCGGAGCGGGCGCCAGTTATTCCCCGGTGTATGGGGCGTCCGTCTATCTCCAGGTGCAGGAGCCCAACTTCCTGGGGCGGGGGCAGACCGTTTCGGCGCAGGTGAATTATGGCGGGCAGTATCGCACCTTTCAGTTTTCCTTTCTGGAGCCCTGGTGGCGGGGCAATCCGCAATCCATCGGGGCGAGCGCCTATTATCTCCGGAATCTCTATACCCTGGATTATTCGGATGAGCGTGCCGGGGGAAGCGTGACCTGGGGCGTGCGGGCGCTTCGGAGTTTCTGGAGTGTGAGCTTCAAATACAGCCTGGAGCGGGTTCGTCTTCTGTCCGTGTCGTCGGAATTTGAGAACCTCCCGGACGTCCAGCGACTCCTCGCGGGACCGCAATGGTCGTCGTCCATGGCGGTATCCCTGGCCTGGGATTCCCGAAACCGCCGGTTCAACGCCTTCCGGGGCACCCGCCTTTCGTCCACCACCACCCTCACGGGGGGGCCTCTCCAGGGAGATCTTCATTATTACAAAGAAGAGGCCGAAGCCGGCACCTATGTTCCCCTCTGGCAGATCGACCGGGTGAACAACGCCTATCTCCTCCTTGCCTTCCTGGCCCGGGGCGGGTATGCGTGGGGGCTCAGAAAGGCGGAGGACCTGCCCTTTTATGAGCGGTTTTTCCTGGGGGATGTGTCCACCTTTTATGCCCTGCGGGGCTATGAATACCGCTCGGTGGGACGGGACATCGACGGAGGCCGGATGTTTCTTGTGCTGACCGCCGAACTGCGGGTCCGCCTCAACGAGCAGTTCTATGCCCTGGGGTTTGTGGAGGGCGGAAACACCTGGTTGAGTTTTCGGGACTTTTATGACACGGCACGGAGCAAAGATCAGCTTCTTCTGCGAAAATCCTTCGGTGTGGGCGCCCGGTTTGAGATGCCCATGCTGGGGGTGATCGGGCTGGACCTTGCCTGGCCGCTCACGCCACTTGCGGGGCAGGGGCGGAAGATGATGACCCACTTTGTGTTCGGATTCACCCGGTTCTGAGAGGAAGCGGTGGCCTGGGGACTTGCAGGGGGCTTGCTGTGTCTTGCCTGTGAGATCCTTCATTTCCCGTATGGCCCGGTCCTGAAACCCGCGTTCCTTCCCACACCGTGGTCCTCCTTTGCCCTCCCCTATGCCTTTCAGGTGGGTGCCTTTTTCCCGGATTCCTCCTTTGGCAGCACGCGGCCCGAGGCGATGCTCCAGTCGGTCCGGATGGATGAGGGGCGATCCCTGGTGATGCTCCGCTACGGTCAGCCGGTGTGGTGGGGCGTGTCCGCTTGGGGAGGGTTTGCCGGAAACACCGGAAGCGGAGAGAAGATCTGGGGTGTGGGGATGGAGTTTCCAGGAGGCGAGGCGTTTTTCGGGGCGTGGGATGTGGCTTCCCTTTTCGGGGATAGCCTGCGGTATGCCTGGGGGGGCCTGGCGTATACCAACCGCTTTCTTCAGGTTCAGGGGATGGTGGAGGAGGGGGGCGGGTTTCTGGATGTCCGGACGGGGCCCGCTGCGTTCTGGTGGTGGCGGGACGATGGACGGGTGGGGGCCGGTGTGCGTTTTTTCCGATGGGGTGTGCTGGGGGCCTGGGTCCGGGAGAAGCGGGTGATGCCCTGGGTGGAGATCCGCACGAAGGGGCTGGAGGCAGAAGGTGTCATGCTCCCAGGGTCTCTGGGGGGGTATCTTTTCCACGGAAAAACGCAATGGGCCTTTCCGGGCGGGAAGGTGGAGGGAGGCGGATTTGTTCGGCTTTTTGCGGCCGATACGGTGGGTGGGGGGTGGCTTCGGGGTGCGGTCACCTGGCGGTGGCTGTGGGGCGAGGGCGTGGCGATGGCCGTTGCACCGGCGGGGGTGCTTCCCGGCTTCCCCTATGGGACCGAGGCCCTTGTCGGGCTCCGGTATGTCCGGGAAGCCCATCATCTCCGGGTGGGGGGCGGCGTGCTCTGGATGGGCGGGGATGTTCTGCGGGCGGACCGCCTGTTCGGGTTGGGGCGGGTGGATTATCGGTTTGGTGATGTGTTCTGGCTGCGGGGCGATGGAGGCTGGGGGGTGTGGCTGTCCCGGGATGCCCGGGGGGTTCCGGATCCCACCTGGTTCACCCGGGTGGAGGTGGGCGCATGGATTGCCGATTGAACCGTTCGCGGGGGTGGGTGTACAATAAAGCGGGATAGGGAAGGAGAAAACGCATGCGGGCGTCGGTGCTGAAGCGGTTGATGGAGATTGAGGATGAGCGCCTCCGGGGGGTGCTGATGGAGGTGGTGGAGGAGCTGGATCAGGAGTTTGCCACCCGGAGGATGCTGGAGTCTTTTCGGGATGAGGCGAGATCGTGGTTTTCAAGGGTGGAAGAGGCTCTTTCGAAACTTGCGGAAGCGCAGAAGAAGGCAGAAGAACGTCTGACGAGGCTGGAGGAGACGGTTGCCGGGCTTGCCGAAGCACAGAAGAAGACAGAAGAGCGTCTGACGCAGCTGGAAAAGACGGTTGAGCAACTCGCAGAGGCGCAAAAGAAGGCAGAGGAACGTCTGACACGGCTGGAGGAAACGGTTGCCGAGCTTGCCGAAGCGCAGAAGAAGACGGAAGAGCGTCTTTTGCGGCTGGAGGAGGTGGTGGAGCGCCTTACGGGGGTGCTGGAGCGTCTTCAGCGACAGGTGGGTGGGCTCTCCCGGTCGGTTGCGTATGCCCTGGAGAACGAAGCGTACCGTTATCTTCCGGGTCTTCTCAAAAAGCGTTTTGGGATTGAGGTGGTGGAGCGGATGATCCGGACGGAGGTGGATGGGAAGGAGGTGAACCTCCTTGCCCGGGCGCGTCAGAACGGAGAAGAGGTGATGGTGGTCGGGGAGGCGGTGCTCCGGCTGGATGATTTTTCCAAACTTGCGCAGGTGGAGGAGGCGGCCAGGGTGGTGGAGGAAGCGTATGGCGTTCGGGCGGTGCCGGTTCTGGTGTGTCATTTCGCCCGGAAGGCGCTCCTTGAGGCCGCGGAGCGGGCAGGCATCCGGGTGATCCAGAGTTTTGAGTGGCAGTGAGGTTTGCAGGATGCAAACGCACTTTGCATCTTTCAAAGGCTTCGTCATGAAAACCCCGCTCTTGAAGCCGATTTCATTCTGGCAATGGTTTTGCAGGAAGGCAGATGTCTGGCTGGATCTTTGAAAACAAGGGCTCAACAAACCCAAAAGGAGGTCGGAGCCATGAGGAAGTTCCACAACAAAGGGAATCGGGGCTTCACGCTGGTGGAGCTCCTGGTCGTGGTGGCGATCATCGCCATCCTGGCGGCCATCGCGCTGCCGCAGTTCGCGCGCTATCGTCAGAGCGCCTATCGGAACGCCGTCCGGAGTGACATCCGGAATGCGGTCAGCGCCATCGAGGCGTTCACCGCGGATTATGGGCAGTACCCTGATGTAACCCTCAACGGAGGGTCTTGTACTTTTGCTACTTCGCCCTGCGATCTCGAAGACAGTGACGGGAACGTGGTCAATGATGCAATTCGTGTCTCTCGGAACGTGACGCTGAACTTTACTTATGACGCTACTGCGTGTAATGGAGGACCCCAGTACATCATTCAGGGAACGCATTCTCAGCTGGGAACGTGGAGTGCTTCGTATAACTCCTGTACCGGGGAGTATACAGGGTTCTAATTGCAGGTTCCCGATTCCTGCACGCGGGGGGGCCGGAAGGCCCCCCGCGGTGTTTTTTACAACCCCAAATCGCACCCGCCACCGGGCGTTTCTATAGTGATTTGGCGTATTGCAACGGTGGGGCTTAGCTCCCGTGAATACTTCACACCGATGTTCTGCAATATCTCAGAGCAATTTGCAAACAAAAGGGCGGGGGCGAAGCCCCCGCCCTCTACGGGGTTACGGGATCTTCCCCGATCAGGGGATCACAAGGCGAAGACGCCGTGAGGACGCTTTCCCCTCGGGGGTGAGGGGCTGAAGCCAGAACAATCCCCGACCGAGTTTTTTCGCAAGATCTCTCCCCTCAAAGATACCCAGAGACCGTCCCACCGGGTCAAACACCACAAACCTTTCGCCAGAGCGATTCAGACTGGAAAGGGAAATTGCGCCGTCGCTGGGTTGAAGACGGTCAATTTGACACTTGCGGCATATGGGGAGAGTGAAACGTGGAAATTGGGCAAGTAGGACTCCGGATGTGTCACTATGTGAGCCGAAGAGGTAAATCCATCCATTAGAGGAAAAATGATCCAGGGCAAGACCGTGAGTGATTGCAGAATCCACGATCCAGACCTGTTCGGGCAGGCCGGATGGGCTTAGCCGGATTAAACGCATTTTTCGAGGGTTCGTATAATCCCTGTGTACAGCGTAAATTCTTCCATCCGTGGGATGGGCTTGGATGGGGCGATAAACGCCGTATGGATTATGATCTGGAAGATTTCTTCCTGTGTCGCGGACGACCCTGACAACGCCGCCAGAGAGCCGATCTACGGTAACATAGGTTGTAAAAGCGTTTGGAGTAGTGTGGGGATGATGGCTTGCCGCAATGGCGTACAGGTAGCTTCCCTCCATTGTAAGCCCCAACGGGATGTCCTGGAACCAGATGCCCTGTAGCGTGTCATCAACCCACACATCCCACCCCAAGGATGCCGTGGAGAAATCTGCATCAAAGATGTATATGTCGTCTGAAGTGATGTTTCCGGCTCCTGTGGTATCCCATCCAGCATTCGCAAGGGCGTAGGCATGGTTTTCTATCGCGACAATGTCCTTTGGGACTGCCCCTGGATAACGGCCCATAACGCAACCAGTATACGCACCATCAGAAGTAAAGTGACATACAGAGGGGTGGTTGTTATAAGGCCAAGCAGAAGATTGAATCCCGCCGCCGACGAAAACCTCGCCATTTTCGTTCACAGCAACCCGAGATGGGTTACCGAAGAACACAGAAGGAACGGGACGAGCCCATTGAAGGCTCGTAGGAGAAAATTTGAAAACGGAATCCGATGTGAGGACAACCAGGTTTTCGGAAGCGTCCATCACCGCATCTATTAAGGATAGAGAAGAAATAAGGTATTCGCGTTGGACTGTGCCATCACGTGCAATTTTCCAGACCCGTAAAACACGTGCGTCTCCGTCTCTTAAGACTACCCATAGACCAGCGTCCTGCGTAGGATAGGGGTACATGGGTACGATCGTGTCGGGATCTTGAAGAGGGTCGATTCCGACGTTTGTGACAATCACACCGTCAAGCATCCCATCTTCTGTAAGGAAAACGAAAACCGCGTTGTCATACAGACCACTTGGGCAGTATTGGGTAGGAGATGCATTGTCCACCCATAGCCCAACGAACACCCTACCATCGGCTAAACTGGCCACACCCCCGGGCGCAGCAAGCCCTCCGCAGGGATTTATAAAGCGCTCCCAGGTCTGGCCCTGGAGAGGGACCGCGAGCCCCACGATTGTGAGGAGCATCATGAGTCTGGACATGCCCCATCCTCCTGTTTTGAAGTATGAACCCACAGTTAACGGCAATGATAATACCCCCCCCCCGCGAATTTTCAACCTTCGTGCGTGTCTCCAGAGGACCGATGCGCCATCTTGACATCCCATCTCCGGGCGCGTATACTTTTTCCGTGAACGAAGATCAGGGCGGGCGTAGCTCAGGGGTAGAGCATCAGCTTCCCAAGCTGAGGGTCGCGGGTTCGAATCCCGTCGCCCGCTCCACCCATTTCCCCCCTGATCCAGGGCCGTACTCCCCATGTGGGAGGAGTTGTTTGGAGGTTGTCTCATGAGTAAGCTGTATGGCACGGTGAAGTGGTTCAACGCCCGGAAGGGCTACGGGTTCATCACCCGGGAAGACGGTCAGGGGGAAGTGTTCGTGCACTTCTCCGACATCACGGGCCAGATGGGCTACCGCACCCTCGAGGAGGGGCAGCGGGTGGAGTTTGAGGTAACGGACACGCCCCGCGGTCCCAAGGCACAGAACGTTCGCGTCGTTTCCTACTGACAAACGACGGCGAAAATAAAACGCGGGGGGCATCGCCCCCCGCGTTGTTTTTTGACCCCGATTTCAGGCTTCCTTTCGCTCGATTTCCACAAGAAGATCACCCCGGTCCACCACACTCCCCTCCTCCACCTCCACCCGGAGAACCTGCCCGGCCATGGACGCCCGGATTTCGTTCCGCATCTTCATGGCCTCCATCACAAGAAGCAGGTCCCCCTCTGCCACGTCCTCGCCGGGCCGGACGTTCACCTCCACCACCCGCCCCGTCATCGGGGCGGTGATCCGGAGGCGGGAGGGTGCCTGACGGAGGTTCCGGAATGCCCGGGGCACCGAGGAGAGGGGCAGGGGACGGAGCCAGGCCCGGAAAGGCGCCAGGATCTCCAGGCGCTCCGGGGTGCGGAACACCACCATCCGCCGTTCTCCGATCTCAACCTCAAAAAAGTCCGGTTTCAGGGCTTTGACCCGAACCGGTGCCTCAGAGGATCCCACCCGGGCCCGGAAACCCTCCCCTTCCGGTCGAAGGTGAACCGGGATCTCCTCGCCATCCCGATCCACATACCACATCAGTATCCGCTCCAGGGATAAATGCCCCGTTCCGCCACCCGTTCGGCCACGGCCCGCAGCATCTCCCGGGAAGAGGGGAGAAGATACCAGCGGGTGAACTTCCGCAGGGCTGAAAGGAGCATCCGGAGTTCGTCCCCCTCTTTGATGGAGGAGAGGATTTCCTCAGCGAGCAGGGCGGCCTGTTTCAGGCGGAGTCCGGTGTAATACCGGAGCATGCCCCGCACGAGATCATCCCCTGCATGGTGTTTCTGCACGCGCAGGAGGGTGCTTTCCACACCGTACACCCACATGGTGAGGTCCGCCAGGGCGGCCAGGATTTCCTGCTCTTCCTCCAGGGCCTCCCCGAACTTCTGGGCAGCCAGCCCGGCCACCATCAGGGTGATTTTCTTCAGGACGTTCAGGGCCTCTTCTTCTTCGCCGAAGTCGCCCGTTCCGGGCTGAGGCGTGTAGGTGATCACCTCCCCGGCCACCTTCGCCACGGCGGGCATGAGGGGAAGTTCCCCTTTCATGGCTTTGCGCAGCAGCATGCCGGGGATGAGCATCCGGTTGATCTCGTTGGTTCCCTCCCAGATCCGGTTGATCCGGGCATCCCGATAGGCCCGGGCCGCCGGATATTCCTCAATGAAGCCGTATCCACCGTAGATTTGCACGGTTTCATCCACCGCGAAGTCCAGCATTTCCGAGCCATAGACTTTCAGGATGGAGCTCTCCACGGCAAATTCGGCCACGGCCTTCAGGGGATCTTCAATCACCTCCAGGGCTTCGTCCATCAGGCCCGCCAGGCGATAGGCCATGCTTTCGGTGACGAAGATCTCCAGCGCCATCCGGCCGATTTTCTGCTGGATCAGGGGGAACTGGAGGATGGGTTTGCCGAAGGCGGTGCGTTCAGCCGCATACTGGACGGCGTTTTGAAGTGCCCGTTTCGCGGCACCGACGGCGGCCACGCCGAGTTTGTAGCGCCCGATGTTCAGGATCCCGAAGGCGATCCGGTGGCCCTTGCCGATCTCACCCAGCACGTTTTCCAGCGGGATCTGCGCCTTCTCCAGGAAAAGGGCACGGGTGGAGGAGCCCTTCACCCCCATCTTCTTCTCTTCTTCTCCAATGGTGAGCCCGGGGGTGTTCCGCTCCATCAGGAAGCCGGTGAAGTGCTCTCCGTCCACCTTGGCGAAAACCGTGAAGATTTCGGCGAGTCCCGCGTTGGTGATGAACTGTTTCTGCCCGGTGAGAAGCCAGTATTTCCCGTCTTCGGATTTCACGGCCTTCGTTTTGATGTTCATGGCGTCCGAACCGGCATGGGGTTCGGTGAGGGCATAGGCACCGATCCATTCCCCGGTGGCGAGTTTGGGGAGATATTTTTGCTTCTGGTCCTCTGTGCCGAAAAAGACGATGGGCAGGGTTCCGATCCCGGTGTGGGCGCCCCAGGTGGCGCCGAAGGACCCTTCCACCGAAACGTTCTCCGCGATGAGCATGGAGCTCACCTTGTCCAGTCCCAGCCCGCCATAGGCCTCCGGCACATCCGCCCCCAGAAGGCCCAGTTCGCCGGCTTTCTGCATGAGTCCCCGCAGAAGTTCAAAATCCTGCTTCTCCAGTTTCTCCGCGTGGGGGAGGACCTCCTTTTCCATGAAGTCCCGGGCGGTCTGGGCGATCATCCGCTGCTCTTCGTTAAAATCCTCCGGGGTCATCACCTCTTCTGCCGGTGTGGCAGAAAGGAGAAATCCACCGCCCTTTTTGTGGAGCCGTTCTTCTGCCATGGACATGGTTCAACCTCCTTTCGTGACCTGGTGATAAGGATTGTACAGACCTCGTCCCGAAGGTTCCAGCGCCTGGGACGCAGGACGGAATTCGATGTAGAAGGATATCCAGGGCTGGATGGCCTGAAGGGTTACTGGAATAGAGGCACCTGCCAGCGGCGCGATCGTGAGGGGTGCGATGCCGCCATTCAGGGCACAGGATACATAGGGTGGTGTGAGCCGAGTGACGTATGCGTTGAGGGTTTCGGCCGGGAGGGTGAACAGGCTGGCGCCCGCTGGAAGAAGGGTGTCTCCAAAGAGCAACACGGATGTGGTGCTGTCTGCACAGTAAAAATTCCAGAGCAGATAGGGCGACACACCGGAGTCATGGGGCTCCCACCGGAGGACCAGATCTTCCGGGAGGGGAACCGTCAGGGTGGTCTCTGCCGGCGTGATGGACTGGAGAGGCTGGGGGAGACGGAAAGTCCCCCGGAGGCGATACTTCACATCCGCTTCGATAAGGAGTTCCACATCGGTCCGATCTCCGAAGTGGGGTACGTGAGCAAGATACCCGTAGGCCTCCCAGGTCGGAATTTCATACGGGAGTCCGATCTGCCTCACCGTGGCCCACCGGATGGTGTCGGTCTCTTCAGTCCCATCCGGTGCCTTCCACCGGTAGATCACGCGAAGGGCCGAGGTGTCGAGGGTCCGGTCATACCAGGACGGCGCGATAGGGATCATCTGCAGGCGCGTATAAAGTCCGGTTCCCTGGACGAGAAGGTGAATCTGAAACGGTGGGGTCATGGGTCCAGGGGTTGTGGGTGCCGTGCATTTGGCGGAAAGAAGGGCCAGCATCAGAAAGGGGAGGAGCCTGGATCGTTTGCCCATGTTCAACCTCTGGTTTGGAGACGCGAAAACCCCCAAAGGACCATTATCTTATGGGTGATCCACCCGGAAGGGTGACCAGGTGTTTGGAACAGGCGCAGGACATATCATGGATACTTTATGCCGGCGGAACCGAACGGTCAATTGAAATCCGGAGGTCCGTTGGTGTGTTTGGGCACCCTCGCCGTCATGCCTGTGGAAGAATCTGCGGTTTCCCCGCGAGGCCTTTTCGCATGTCTTTGCAAATTGTTCAGGAAATCGTCGGGGTGTTTTTGGGGATGTTCATCCCTCCCACACAAGGTCGTGCAGGAGATGGAGGGGGATTTCTTCGGTCCTGCCATCCTGGAAGACCACCTTGAGGGCGTGGGGGGAGAGAACGTCCAGAACCCTTCCAGCCACAGGCTCCCCGGAAATATAGCCCCGAAAGGATCGAACCTCATCCAGCCGGGCTTTCCATGCCTCAAGGAGCCCGGGATCATGGAGACGGGAAAGGAGATCGCTCAAACGGTCCAGGAAGGCATAGGCCAGATGGAGGGGCGGCAGGACCACCCCGAAATCGGCGAGCTTGCAGGCCTTTTGCTCCAGATCTCCCGGCAGGGGGTTGGTCACGTTCAGTCCCACGCCCAGCACCGTGTGGGTGTTCCTGCGTTCCACCAGCACCCCTGCAACCTTTCGCCCCGCGAGATACACGTCGTTGGGAATGCGAATCCGGGGGGCAAGCCCCCGTTCCTCCAGCACGTCCACCACCGCGAGGGGGCCATAAAAGGAAAGCAGGAGCGCCTCTTCCACAGGCATGCGAGAGATGCCCACCGAAAGCCAGAGCCCTCCTGGAGGGGCCACCCAGGCATGCCCCGCCCGTCCCCGCCCCTGTTCCATTCGCCGGGCCATGACCGCCACCCGGTCCACCCTCTTGTCGAGATATGCAAACGCCAGGTCGTTGGTGGATCCACAGGACTCCACCAGGACAAACAGGTCCCAGATCGGTCTGTTCATGCTGGCTCCCGGGTGGCAAGGGCCACACCCCCGAGAAGGAGCAGGGCCCCCAGAAGATGCTGCCATGTCCAGGTTTCTCCAAACATCGCAACCGAAAGCACCCAGGCAAACACCACCTCAAGGAGAAGAACCAGGGAGGAAAGGAAAGGGGTGATGCCTTCCAGGCCCCAGGTGTAGAGAAGATAGGCCATCCAGGTGCACACCACCGCCAGATGGATCACCACCCCGATGGCTACCGGCGTCCCAACCCAGAAGGGACGGGCTTCCATCAGGGCGAAGGGGATGAACAGGAGTGCGGTCCAGGCAAAGATCACCCCGTTGATTTCCACGGGATGAAAGCGTGCCAGGCTCTTTTTGAGAACCAGGATATACACCGCCCACACCCAGGACGCCCCCAGGATCAGGAGGTCTCCCGTGAAGATCTCGGGAGAAAGGGGGGTGGACAGGAGAACAAGGCCCGCAAGGGCAGGAATGAGGGCCAGAAGCTGGGTGCGGGATGGGGGTGTGCGCAGCCAGAAGGTCTGGAGAAGGGGAATCCACAGCACATACAGGTTGATGAGAAGGGCGGTTCGGCTGGCCAGGGTGAACTGCTGACCGATGAACTGGAAGGCGTAGCCCAGGGTGTTCAGGAGGGCAAGGAGAAGAAGGGATCGGTCAGTCCAGGCTCCCCGCCGGAAGGGAATCCAGCGCATGAAGAGAGGAAGCAGCAGGCTGGCGACGAAGAACCGCCAGAAGGCAAAGGTGAGGGGGCTCCAGGAATCCAGACCCAGACGGATGGCCGGAAAAGAGGTGCTCCAGAAAAAAGCCGCCAGCACCAGTGCGCCGATCCGGACACGGCGGTTTTCAACACCTGTCGTCATAGCGTGTAGGCGTAGGCGATTTTGAACGCTCCCTGCATTTCCACAGGCTTGCCCTTTTGCCGAACCAGCGGATGGAGCACCAGGAAGAGACGGCTCCGCCCACCCCATTCCAGGGAAAGGATGGTCTGGAGTTCCAGATAGGGGAACCATCCGGAGGGATCCAGGGCATGCTGGAGAAGGGTTTTGACATACAGCCGGTCGTGCCGGAAGGAGATCTGGAGGGATGCGGTGCGCTTGAGGGCTGTCACAAAGTCGTTGCTCCGCCATTCGGTGATCTCCCCGCCCAGGTCAAAGGGGCCGGTGGCCCATTCGGCTTCCATCTGCGCTCGCCACATCGGCGTTCCCCCTTCATGTCCCCGTTCGATCTTGAGTTGGAGATTTCGACCTCCGGTGAAAAACAGACCGGTCCGAAAACCACCAAAGGCGTAATAGGTGCTCCGGTCGGTCCCGTTCGGGGTGGTCGCGGCAAGGCCATAGAAGCGGTAAGAAAGCCCCACAAACCATGGATGCACGGGGGTGGTTCGGAAGAACAGTTCCGGGCGGAGGAAGCGGATCACCGTGTCGCCCTCGCGAAGATCCCCCCAGAGGAGATCGGTCCCGAGGGTCACGTTTTTCCAGACGTTCCGGGGCCATTCGAGCCGGACGCCGGTGTGGATGCCCCCGTTGGTCACATCTCCGCTGTAGGTCCGGAAGAGGGTGGGAAATTCCAGTCTCCGGGAAAGATGCTGCGCCCAGAAAAAGGCCCAGGTTTCGTGGAGGTTTTGCTGATATCGAAGGCCTGCTCCCGTATACACCCCAAAGCCTCCCCGGTCGGTGCCACCCAGCTCCATGCGAAAAGACCGGCTGCTCCGGCTGTAGCGGATGCTTGAGAAGGCAAGCACGCTGTCGGCGAGGACCACGCCCAGTCGGGGGCTCCAGACACCCTCCCGACCCCACGCAAGCCCTCCCACATCGCCGAGTTCCCGGTCCCGCACCCAGAATCCCTGGAACCGATCCGTGCCTTCCCTTTCGGCTTTCACCGCGGCATCCACGCTCAGGAAGCGCCGGGTATAGAGAGGGCGAAGGTAGGTGTTGAAAAAGTCCAGGCCCTCATAGAAAAAGGGGCGCTTTTCCGGGAGATACAGCAGGGCATAGGGGTCTTCCAGGATCTCGGGGACGTCCACCTCCACATTGGCGAAGTCGGGAAGGAGGGTGGCGGCAAGGCGGAGCCCGGGTCCCTGAAGGGTGAGGTCCATGCCGATGCGGTATTGCGCCAGGCTGTCCCCACCCCACCGAAGAACATGGTAATCGAGGGGGACGAAGGGATGGGCATACACCAGCGTGAAGGTGGGAAGAAGGGTTCCACTCCACCTGGAACGGGTCATGTGTTCGAGGCGTACGGGCGGCAGGGTGTTCAGTTCCCGGTAGCGCAGAATGGAAACGGGATGCCAGGCGGACAGCTGGACATACCCCTCTTCGGCGGGCAGGCTCATCCGGTGGAAAACCTGGAGACCGAAGGTGGCGGGCAGGGCGAGGGAGGAAAGGGGAAGGGCGAGCTCCACCGTCCAGACGGTGTCATTCTCCCGAGAGACCGCGACCTGCCAGTCCGCGTCCCAGCGATAGGAGCGATCGGTGTTCTGGGTGATCTGGGCGTCGGACAGGGCACCGGCAGGGTTCACGGCAAAAGCATAGCCCCGGGAAAAAGGAGCCGGCGGGAGACCGATCACGATCTCGAAAAGATCATCCATTCCCCTGTGCGCCTGGTCTCGCTGGAGGTTTTCCGCCCGGATGCCATAGGGCGCGGGAAGCTGGGCACCGATATATAAATGTGTCCCATCGTGGAAGAGGCGAACGGTGGCCACGCCCCGCGGTGAGGCGCCCTCTTCCGGGATCAGGACATGATGGGTCTGGAGGGTGGGCGCATGCGTCCAGACGGCCTCATCCAGCCGTCCATCCAGGTGGACGGGACCTGCCAGATAAGGGATCACCAGAAGGAGGGTGTCCATGATCTCACTCCTTGGTTCCAGGGTGCAGGTCTTTCATGCTATACGGTCAGGAAAGAACCTTCAACGGATGAAGCTGCTAACCTCCGGACAAGAGTTCGGACAGGAGTGAAAGGGAGGTGGGGATCCTCCGGGGGAAAGCTGTATACTTTCCCTGCTGAACAAGAAACAACGAAAAGAAAGGAGGATCCCCATGAGGAAGTTTATACCCCTGAAGTCGTTCATGCAAGTTCTTTTTCCGGATCCTCGCTTTGCAGAACGAGCAACGGAAATCGGATATGCTCTCCTGGACGCCCGGTCACTCCGTATCTCTTCCATGGCTCGCAAGATGAAAGGCGTTTCTGAAAGCGCCGCGTATAAGCGTATCCAGCGCTTCCTCGAACATTTTAATCCCCATGAAACCCTCTGGAGGCTTTTCCCCGAAACCGCTCCCTTCGTGATCGCTGACGTCACCGAAATCGAAAGACCCCAGGCCCGCAAGACAGAATACGTCGGAACCCTGAAAGATGGCAAAACCCGCGGCTTCTGGCTCCTCGTTCTCGCCGCCCCTCTGCGAGGACGCGCCATCCCCTTTGCCATGACCACCTTCTCTTCAAGAACCTTCAAAGATACGGGAAGCTCACGAAATGCCGTCCACATCCAGACGCTTCTTTCCTGGAAGGAGCTCATTGGAAATCGTCCCCTTGTGATGGACCGGGAATTCAGCTATACGACTCTCCTGCGCCATCTGCGGGAAGCGGGGATGAATTTCGTGATCCGCTTGAGAATGGGATCCCACCCTCCCGTTTTTCTGGATGCCCGAGGGCGGAAGGTCCGTCTCACATATCCTGTTGGAGAAAAAGTGGTCTTTCGGGGGCTGCGATACCGTGGGGAAGTGGAGGTCAACGTTATCGGGGTGTGGGAGTGGGGTCAGAAGGAACCCCTGTGGCTGATGACCACACTGGAGCCTGAAGAAGCGCTGCGGTTGTACCGCAGGCGGATGGAGATTGAGGAATCGTTCCGGGACATGAAAAGCCTGCTGGGGTTGGGAGATGTGATGAGCAAGAAACAAGCGGTGATGGAAAAGCTGGTAGGATTTATGCTCCTGGTCTACGGCATTGTGCTGCTTCTTGGAGGAGAGGTGCGTCAGGAACTTCTCCGTCGTACAGGCTCTGCAAGATGGAAACGCTTCTCCGGGCCTTTTGTCCTGCTTGAGAAGAAATGGCGATTGCCACCCAAAGAATGGAGATCCTTGATTCAACGTGCGCACCACACGTTCATCCAATCCATCTACCCAGGTGTCCGAACTCATGGGTGAACTTCAGATGAAGCTGGAATTGAAGATTCCGGGGCAGACGCCTATACTCTCCACATGATCCGACACGAGGGGGTGGGGTGGAAGGTGGATCTTGCGGGGTTCACCCGTTTTCTGGAACAGCGTCAGGAGCGGGGTCGGGAAGGTGCAGAAGAAGTGGCGGTGGCGGTGACCCGAACGTTTCTTCCCCTTGTTCATGAGGTTCAGGCATTGAACGGTGTGTTGATCGGATTTGGAGGAGATGCCTTGACCGCCTGGTTTCCCCTCCACGCACGAGAAGTTTTCCGGTCCTTCAGCGAAGGGGTGAACCGGAGGATCGGGGAAGTCCCCCTCCCTCTTCAAGCCCGCCAGATTTTTCAGCGGGGCGTGCTCCATGTGCATACCCTTCCTCTCCCCGCAGGAGATGGGCGTTCCTTCACAGCCTATGCCGGACCGGGCATGCAGGCCCTTGCCCGGCGGGAAAAACAGGTGCACATGGGAGAAGTGTGGCTTCATCCCCGAATTCTGAGGGTCCCTAACGACACACTTCTGAATCCCGATCTTCCCTCTCCCTGGGTCCCCCGGCATCTTCTCCAGGAACCCAGTCGCTTTCAGCCCCTCGCCGCACTGTTTGTGGAGGTCCGGGGGACGGCAGAGTCACGTCTTCGCCGGACCTTCCAGAAGCTTGTGCGGGCTGTGGGCTGGGTGGAAGGGGAGATCATCAAAGGGGACACCACACCGCATGGGTATCGCTGGCTGGTGGTGATCGGTTTCCCCTGTCCCTGTGTAGACTGGGAAGAGAGGGTGGGAGAAGTTGCCCGGACGCTTGAAGGGCCAGGGATCCGGATGGGTGGGGCCTTTGGCGTGGCGGTGAACCTTCGCATTGCGAATTTTGTGGATTTTATGGGGGATTGCCTCAACACCGCCGCCCGAATCTGCGGAGCCGCACCGTGGGGGGAGGCGTGGATGGCGGAAAAAGAGGGCAGGCCGGTGGAACTTTCCGGAAAGCGAAGGGCCGTGGAGGTGGTGTCGGCACGGACAATCCGGAGCCCGAGAAGTGAACTTCCCCTCGTGGGTCGGGAAAACGAACTCCGCCTTTTGCGAGAAATCCTTCGGCGATTTTCAACAGGAGACAATGTTTCCTTCAGCCTGGTGGGCCCTCCTGGGGTGGGCAAGTCCCGTTTGCTTCAGGCATTCCTGGAAGAAATGAAAATACTGGGGATTCCTTTCCGGGCCATCCGCATGCCTGAACGAACGCACCCCCCCTGGTCTCTGGTCCGGCGATTGCTTCTCTCCGAGATGGGTGTGGAGAACTATGTTCCGGTGGCCCGACTTCGGTCTGCGCTTAGAGGATGGGGAATCCCTTTGACGTTTTTACCCGCACTCCATGCTGTGGTGAACGAACGCGAGGTTTCCCCGGAGGCGGCCCAGACCATTCCACGGATGCTGGAAAAGGTGTTTTGCGCCCTTCCCCGAAGGTTGTGGGTGGTGGAGGACGCCCAGTGGGCCGATGGGGCGTCCCGGTCCGTGCTTGTGCGACTTCCCTCGTTCGGGCACACCATCCTCTGGGTGATGCGGACGTCGGGTGCTGCCCTCCCTGTGGATCAGGAGATCCACGTGCTTCCCCTGGATATCGAAAGCATGCGCCGCCTGGTCCGGTTTGTGCTTCTGGAGGACGGGCCGGTGGACGAGATCGCCCGCCGGGCGAAGGGAATTCCGCTGTTCGCCCTGGAAATGGCCCGGGCCTGGCTGGAGGGTGAGGCCTGGCTCACGCCCCGGCTGGAGGTTCTGGTGCTGAACCGGTTGCTCCGGCTGCCACCCAACCTTCAACAGGCCCTGCGACTGGCCGCCGTTTTTGGGGATGGCATGCCGGTTTCTCTCCTCTCTGCGTGGATTCCGGATTTTGACGCCCGGGCCCTTCGGATTCTTGAGGACAGGGAATGGCTGGTGCTGGAAGGAGAAACCGTCCGGTTTCAGCACGATCTTTTGAGAGAAGCGGTGTATGGAGGGATGCTGGCCCGCCATCGCAGGAGGCTTCATGGGCGCATTGCCCGCTATCTGGAAACGAATCAGCCGGATCGTCTTGAAGAGATCGGCCATCACTGGAAAGGGGCGGGACGGTTCGCCCGGGCCGCGACCTGTTTCCAGGAAGCAGCCCGACGGGCTGCGAACCGCGGAGCCCTGGATGAAGCGCGGAGTTTGTTCAAAGAAGCGGAACATTGCCTGGAGAAGGGGAGTCCTGAACGGGCGATGGTTCGGTGGGAAGCTCAGGAAATCCTGTTCTGGCGAAAGGGGGATCTGGAAGGGATGGCCCGGGCGCTCCGGGCATTCCAGGAGGCGGAAGAGCCCCGGCGCCATACGCAGGTTCGGGTGTTTCTGGCCCTCCGGGCCTGCGCACTTGAACGGGAACGGGGGAAAGAGCATCCCGGGAAAATACTGGACGAGGTGGCGCACCTGGTTGCGGCGATGCCCCGGGACCTCCAGCGGGATTTCTGGATGGAGCGGGGCTTTGTGGCTTCTCACACCGGGGCGTATCGGGAGGCGGTACGGTGTTTCCTGAAGGCCCGCCGGATGGATGCAGGTCATGCGAGTGAACGTATCCTTCTGCACCTTGCCGTGGTGCTGAATCGTGTGGGATGGAGCCGCATGGCCCGGAGAATCCTGGAACGTCTGCTGGAGACGGTCCCACCGGACCGGATTTCTTTGCGGATCCATGGCCTGAACTTTCTGGCAAATCTCCTCAAGGATCGGGATCCTGTTCGGGCCCGTCGGGCTTATGAGGAGGCGCTGACGCTGGCGCAGCAGCACAGCGGTCCCTATGAACTTGCCATGTTGCTGGGCAATCTTGCCAGCCTTGAGGAAGTCCTTGGGGATTTTCCATCGGCGCGGAAGCGCTATGAGGAATCCGTGGAGATTTTCCGGGAGATCGGGCATCTCCGGGGGGTGGCTTACATGCAGGGGAGTCTGGGGATTGTGCAGAAATACATGGGAGATCTTTCCGCCTCCCGCCGCAACCTTCTGAAAGCTCTGCGCCTGGCCCGCAGGCTCCACCACCATATTCTCACCGTGCGATACCTCAACGCTCTCGGAGGATGGTATGTTCTTGCGGGAAACCCAGCCCGGGCACGAAAGCTTTTTCTCCTTGCGCTTGGCCAGGATCCCGTTCCCGTGATGCGAGCCATCATCTTCGTTAACCTTGCCCTCCTGGAAATGGAGAGTCTCCGTCTTCGGGAGGCTCGGGCATGGATCCAGAAGGCACGGGAAGCCCTTTCCCGAAACCGGGTTCCTCTTGTGGAGGGATATATCCACTGGGTGGAAGCCCTGCTCTCTCTCCGGGCAGGAAGGCATGGCCTGGCAGAAGCGTTGCTGGAGAAAGCCCGCCGTGTGTTTGTGCGTCAGCACCACCGATCGGGCGTTTTTTATGTTCGGGCGGTGGAGTGGTTGAGATGGGGAAGGGGGGACCGGAACGCGCTTGAAGCCGAACTCCAGGATATGGGTGTGGGTGAGCACGGAGAGCTGCGGCATGTGCTGAGGCTCCTGGATCGGCTGATCATCCGTCAGACCGGAGAAGGGACCGGGCCCCAGGGGTGAAGAGCGCACCTCACGGCGCGCGTTCCCGGGGGATGAGGGCAGGGCTTGACAGGGTGGGGGTAGAGCCGTAACCTATATATACTTGCAGATGATCTTTTGAAGCGGGACGGAAGGGGCACTTGACAGACCCGACTCCCTTCCATATACTAAACCCCGCGCTGAAGCAAAACCCTGTTCACGATCTTTGGCAAGTAAGGTTGGGTGTGGTTTGATGAGAGACAGGAAGCTACGAAGGGCGTCAGGTGGATGCCTAGGCGCCGGGCGGCGATGAAGGGCGTGGCAGGCTGCGATAAGCCCGGGGGAGCCGCGAGCAGGCTGTGATCCCGGGATGCCCGAATGGGGAAACCCGGCCGGGGTAAACCCCGGTCATCCCTCGGGGGTAACCCTGAGGGAGGCGAACCCCCCGAAGTGAAACATCTCAGTAGGGGGAGGAAAAGAAAGAGACATCGATTCCCTGAGTAGCGGCGAGCGAAAGGGGAGGAGCCTAAACCGCTGTCGTGCCAAGGCCAGGGCCGTTGCGGCAGCGGGGTTGTGGGGCACGGCCGGAGGGGGCCCTGGACCCCTCAGGGAGTTACAAATCTCACCTCTAGCCGAACCGTGCTGGAAAGCCGGGCCATAGAGGGTGACAGCCCCGTAGGCGAAAGAGGTGAGACTCCCGGGGCCGTGTTCCCGAGTACCACGGGGCACGTGGAACCCTGTGGGAATCCGGGCGGACCACCGCCCAAGGCTAAATACGTCCCGGCGACCGATAGTGCATCCAGTACCGTGAGGGAAAGGTGAAAAGCACCCCGGAAGGGGAGTGAAAAGACCTGAAACCTGGCGCCTACAATCAGTCGGAGGGTCCCGCGTCTCCGGACGCGGGCCTGACGGCGTGCCTTTTGCATAATGAGCCCGGGAGTTGCCCTCACCGGCGAGGCTAAGCCCTTCAGGGGCGGAGCCGGAGGGAAACCGAGTCCGAACAGGGCGCATAGTCGGTGGGGGCAGACCCGAAGCCGGGTGACCTACCCATGGGCAGGGTGAAGGTGGGGTAACACCCACTGGAGGCCCGAACCGGTGGGCGTTGAAAAGCCCTCGGATGACCTGTGGGTAGGAGTGAAAAGCTAAACGAACCCGGTGATAGCTGGTTCTCCCCGAAATGCATCTAGGTGCAGCCTCGGGAATGAGTGTGCCGGGGGTAGAGCACTGGTTGGGCTAGGGGGCAACTCCGAACCCTTCCAAACTCCGAATACCGGCACATGCTTCCCGGGAGTGAGGCCGTGGGGGATAAGCTCCATGGCCGAGAGGGGAACAACCCAGACCGCCGGCTAAGGTCCCCAAGTGCGGGCTAAGTGGTAAAGGAGGTCGGGGCGCGAAGACAGCTGGGATGTTGGCTTAGAAGCAGCCATCATTTAAAGAGTGCGTAACAGCTCACCAGCCGAGTGCCCCGGCGCCGAAAATTTAGCGGGGCTAAGCCCGCCACCGAAGCCGCGGGTCGGCAGTGCCTCCGGGCGCTGTCGGCGGTAGGGGAGCGTTCCCAGCGGGCTGAAGGCGTCTCGTGAGGGGCGCTGGACTGCTGGGAAGTGAGAATCCGGGCATCAGTAGCGATAAGGGTGGTGAGAATCCACCCCGCCGTAAGCCCAAGGTTTCCACCGGAAGGGTCGTCCGCGGTGGGTTAGCCGGCCCCTAAGGCGAGGCCGAAAGGCGTAGCCGATGGGAAGGGGGTTAACATTCCCCCGCCACCCACGTGGAGCCCGGGGGGTGACGCAGGAGGGAAGGGCCAGCCGGGTGATGGATGTCCCGGTCTAAGCCTGTAGGGCGATGACGGGCCGAGGGAAATCCCGGCCCCGAGCCTGAGGGGTGATGGGGACCTGTCCCTACGGGGACAGGGAACTGGCCCGGACCACACTGCCGAGAAATAGCCTCGCGGGTGTTGAAGCGTGGGTGACCGTACCGCAAACCGACACAGGTGGGCGGGATGAGCATTCTAAGGCGCGCGGGTGATCCCTCGCCAAGGAACTCGGCAACTTGGCCCCGTACCTTCGGAAGAAGGGGTGCCCTGAGTACGTGAAACTCCTCGCGGGGAGTAGCGGAAAGGGGTCGCAGCGGAGAGGGCCTGGCGACTGTTTACTAAAAACACAGGTCCCTGCGAACTCGAACAAGAGGACGTATAGGGACTGACGCCTGCCCAGTGCCGGAAGGTTAAGGGGAGGGGTGCAAGCCCCGAACCGAAGCCCCGGCAAACGGCGGCCGTAACTATAACGGTCCTAAGGTAGCAGGTGCTGCCTGAACCCGGCTGTATGCGGGAAAGCCCTGAGAGCCCTGACTACGAGGCTGGGGTGTATCCCCGGGCCCGTAACAATGTCAGGGATTGGGTAACCCGCAGGAAACCCCGGATGGATTCCGGGGGATCCTCAGAGGCCATACGCCGGGCGCAGGGTTCCGAAGGAGGAGTGCGATGGAACTCACACCGGACTGGGTGGTAGGGTTTGTGGACGGCGAAGGCTGTTTCCACATCTCCATTTTGCGCCACCCGGAGATGAAGGTGGGATATCAGGTGCTACCCGAATTCACGGTGGTCCAGCACAGGCGCGATGTTCAGATTCTGTATGCCCTCAAGCGTTTCTTCGGTTGCGGTGTTGTGCGGCGCAACCACGGAGATCGATGGGCCTACAGAGTCCGGAAGCTCGAATGCCTGGAGCGGATCTGCGAGTTTTTTACAAAGCATCCGCTCAAGACCCGGAAGCAGGTTGATTTTATCCGGTTTCGGAGGGTTGTCCAAAAGATGCGGGAAGGACAGCACCTCACGCCGGAGGGTCTGAGGGAGATTGTGGACATTGCGCTTCGTATGGGAACCGGGAAACGGGAAGCACTCCTCCGGATCAAAAAGGACCTGGGAACCCTGTGAAGAGATGGTCCACCCCCGGACCGAAAGGCCGGGAGAAAGGTGAGCGAAATTCCTTGTCGGGTAAGTTCCGACCTGCACGAATGGCGTAACGACTGGGCCGGTGTCTCGGCGAGGGGCCCGGCGAAGTTGTAGTGGTGGTGAAGATGCCACCTACCCGCGGCGGGACCGAAAGACCCCGTGGACCTTTACTGCAGCCTGGCGTTGTCTCTTGGCACATCCTGTGCAGGATAGGTGGGAGCCTGTGAAGCGGGGGCGCCAGCTCCCGTGGAGGCGCCGGTGAGATACCACCCTGGATGTGTCGGGGGACTAACCCACCTGGCTGGATCGCCAGGGGGGACAGCGCTTGGTGGGCAGTTTTGCTGGGGCGGCAGCCTCCTGAAAGGTAACGGAGGCGTCCAAAGCTCCCCTCAGCACGGACGGCAACCGTGCGTGGAGTGCAAGGGCAGAAGGGGGGCTGACTGCGAGGCCGACAGGCCGAGCAGGGGCGAAAGCCGGGCCTAGTGATCCGGCGGCTCCGGGTGGAAGGGCCGTCGCTCAGCGGATAAAAGGTACCCCGGGGATAACAGGCTAGTCGGGCCCGAGAGTCCACATCGACGGCCCGGTTCGGCACCTCGATGTCGGCTCAGCCCATCCTGGGGGTGAAGAAGCTCCCAAGGGTTGGTCTGTTCGCCCATTAAAGGGCTACGTGAGCTGGGTTTAGACCGTCGTGAGACAGGTCGGTCCCTATCCGCCGTGGGCGCAGGGCACTTGAGGGGGGCTGCCCCTTGTACGAGAGGACCGGGGTGGGGGGACCTCTGGTGTACCTGTCATCGCGCCAGCGGTGCAGCAGGGTAGCCATGTCCCCAGGCGATAACCGCTGAAAGCATCTAAGCGGGAAGCGCGCCCCAAGATAAGGTGCCCCGTCTCCCTTCGGGGAGACTAAGGCCCCCGGAAGACGACCGGGTTGACGGGCGGCAGGTGGAAGCCCCGCAAGGGGTGGAGCCGAGCCGTTCCGATCGGCCGAGAGGCTTCCTGTCCTCATCAACCACACCCAACCTTTTGTTTTGATAACCCCGAGGATAATCCTATCGAATTCGCAGAAACAAAGAGGTGTCTTTATCGGGGTCCCCATGAAATTCGCTTGACGAATTTCATGGGGTGAGCATTTCACCCGGGCTGCCATGCCGGCGGGGAAACACCCGGCCCCATTCCGAACCCGGAAGTTAAGCCCGCCAGGGCCGATGGTACTGCCCCCGCAAGGGGGTGGGAGAGTAGGTCGCAGCCCGGGTGTTTTTTATTTTTAGAGAAATTTTATACGCGCCACGATGAAGGGGAAGGTCTTCAGTGGAGTCATCATCGGACTTCTGGCCAGCGGTTGTATCTCTGGTCTGCAGATCTATCTGGCTGAACCCGCATCAGCTGTCCCCAAAGGCCCTCCCGAGCAAAGGATTCAGGTGGGTGGAGGTGTGGATCAGTGGATAGAGCTGGGAACCCTCACCACTGCCTTTGCACTTGAAGGAGGCTACAGGCACGCCGTTGGCTACTATGAGCCGGAACAAGCCGTCACAGCTGAAATGGGTTTCGAAGTCCCCGGAGCCATAATGATCTTTGAAGAGGCTGCGGCTGCGGGTTTTGAGCTTATTCCAAGGGCATACTGGAAGATAAGCCTGGGATCCCGGAAGTTCCGGCTGGGATACAAACAGGTTCAGGGTATAGACTTCTATTTCATCCATGGGTCCAGTGTCTACGTGTCCGGATTTTCGGAATCAGCAGTTTTCCCCAGTTTTGGATTTTCTATCCTCTTCGGTTTCGGCTCACCCGAGGTGTTCACGCTTGCGTTTACACTCCCTGATCTGATTCTCTCGGGGGCGTTGCACACGGACAGGTATTCGGTCTTTGGGGCGTTGAGGACTGCTTCTCGTGGAACAGATTCCTGGGTACGGTTGCGTGGAGGGGTGCAGTTTCGCTTTTGAGGTTTCCATGGGCCTGTGAAAAATCAAAGGCCGGGGCGCATGCCCCGGCCTTTTTTGTTGTACCACTTCCCGGTCAGAACGTCAGCCGGATGTCATCCGACTGTGGATCCCCTCCCAGTCCGTCTCCATTCCCGTCCAGGGGAAGTCCGTCCCGGGAGGTGATACGGTGTGAAAGGAAAACCTGGTGGAAAACGGCTTCAGGGCGGGAAAGGAGAACGTCCACCTGCTGCCCATCGGGGGCCCACTGGAGACGGACGGACTCTCCCGTCCAGATGCCGTTCGCCATGGCCCGAACCTGGAAGTCGGGGGCAACGAACGCTGCGGTGTCCATGGGGACATCGAAGTACAGGGTGATCACGTTGCCGTTCCGGGAGCTGCCTGTGAGGTGAGGGTAGGAGGGAGGCGTCCCCAGGGTATCGGTCGCGGTGGTGAATCGGACGATGAGCGAGTCGTGAAGTTCGCGTTCGCCGTTGTCGTTCCCGTCCAGAGGGTTCTCCGCGGTGTCGCGAATGCCCGGCGTGAGGACCAGTTCATAGCCCCGAGCATGGACAAGTCCGTCGTAGAAAAACACCGCCTGAACCCGTGCCCCTACCGTATCCACCCGCACATATGTGAGGTTCCCCTCCGGCGTCCCCTCAGGGTAGGTCCGGAAGAACACGTTGCCGGCAAGGCTTGCCGGATCCAGATCCACCCGGTCAAACTCGATGCGGAGGGTATCGCGGGTGAGCAGATTTCCGGGATAAAACCAGGGATTCCGGAAGTCGGTCCACAGGTTTCGGACGCGTGGTCCCTGGAGATCCAGGTCGTAGACGGGATCGCCGCCGGGAGCAGGAGGACCCCAGAGGAGTTCGATCACCGTGTCCAGCGTGTCATCGTTCTCACCGTTGCCATTTCCGTCCAGGGGGTTTCCGGCCAGGTCGCGGACACTGGGGGTGATGCGCAGGACATACGCGGTGGATTCCCGGAGCCCCACCTGTGGGAGGATCCAGGCGCGCCAGGCTTCCGGGTCATACGTTACAGTGACCGGGATGTTTCCCGTCTGGACGCCGGCCACACCTTCCAGAACAACGGCACCCTGGAGGGTGGCTTCATCCACAGGCCCGCTGAAACGGACCAGAATGCGGTCCTGCACGTCAGCCTGGGCGGTGTCCAGATCCTGAAACCGGTTGCGGCTGGGATTCACGCCGAGATAAAACGAGTAGGTTTCCACCCGGATCACCTGCACCGGCGTGGTGTTGTCCCAGACGGGGGGAAAGGAGAGATCTCCCCTTCCCGGGGCGTTCACCTTCTTGCAGGAAAGAAGGGCCGAAAAAGCGAGAATCCACAGGCTCTTTTTCATGATACCCCTCCTTTCACGGAATCCAGGTCACGCTCACCCGCCATCCCCGGAGATCCGTCAGGGTAGCAAAGCCCATCACTTCAAACAGAAAATGCTGGCCGACGGGGAGCGCGGCGCCATAGGAAAACTCAAGGGTGGAGGAGAGATTCCGGGTGACCTGCTGGAGGGTCGCGAGATCCACCGGTGTGTTTTGGAGGGTGGTGTCTCCGGCGTCGGTCACCGTCTCAACGGTGCGTGGAGAAGCGGAAAGTCCCTCATCCGTCAGAACATCCCGGGTGTAATGGAGGGTGTACAGCCCGCCCAGCCGGAGAAGGATGGGCGCCTGATGGTGTGGACGGATCTCCAGGGCCACGGGAAGGTGAAGCTGGACCTCTTCCAGGGTGTGGGTGCGTTTCCGGGATTCCGTGCGATGCGTGGTCCGGGTGAAATCGTCGGGATCCTGAGGGACCCCGTCTCCATCGGTCACACGCTCGGTGAGGGTTTCCGTATAGGTGAGATCGGTGTTTTCTTCTGTCCGGAGGTAATTCACGCCCACCCCTGTGGCAAAGAGGCCACGATCATACCGGTAGCGCTGACTCCACCCGGTGAACACCCCCATCACCGTTTGATTCCCGGAGAAAGAGGTGTCCGCCACGAAGTGGAGGCGGTTGATGGCCGTGTCCACCAGGAGTTCTTCCTGGCTCCACAGGGTGTCCAGGGCTGTGCGGGCATCCCGGAGGTTTCCCTTCTGCACCAGCACACCCAGGCGCCCGGTCCCCGCCCAGCGTTTTCCTTCCCGATCCATCCGGAGTTCGGCGAACACACTGGTCCCCGTGATGGGGCGCTCATCCCGGAAGGTTCCCCGCCGGATCACCCGGTTGAGAGAGCCTCCGGGATTGAGGTCTTCGGTTCCGCTGTACCGGGCTGTGTCTCGTGCGGTGATACCGGGGAAGGCCAGACCGGCCGTCACCCGCAATCCCGGCGTGAGACGATATCCTCCGAGCACAGCCCAGAGACGGGTTTCAAAGGCATTCTGGGCCTGGCCCTCGATGGTCCGGGAATAGAGGGGCGTGCCCGAAGGATGATCAAACAGCGTGTAGGAGAAAGAGAACTGACCGAAAGGCGAGAGTTCCGTTCCGGTGGGAAGGGTTCGCTGCACCGTGGCCGTGTGGAGCAGATAGAGCCCCCCTTCTTCCCGTGCAAGACCTGCCATCACGGCGCGTTCGGTGAGGAAATCGTAGGTTTCTTCCGTCATGCGGATTTCTTCCCTGCGGTCCGGTGGATTGCCCGGTCCCAGCGTGGAAAAGTAGTGCAGGGAGTCCAGGGTGTATTCTCCCGGAAGGCCCCGGGTGGTCAGGAGAGGGGTCCGAACGTTCCGGTACATGCCCAGTCCGACGGGTCGACCGAAGGAGAGAAGGGGTCCGCTCCCCGCCAGCACCCATCGCCCCAGACTGGCGTTGTTAAACAGTTGTTCCTGGAGGAAAAGGTCGGAGAGGGCTGTGTACACCCGCTGCCCTTCCACCGTTCCGGCCACGGCCGGGTCCAGAAGCCGGTCCAGATCCCCTTCCAGAAGGGATGCGGTGGAGGCGAGACGATAGGAGGAGACGGGAAGGAGGAATCGTTCGGTGAGGGGGGCGTTGACCTGGGTCCATCCCACCCCCGCCAGGATGAGGAGCCACCCGCCACGTTTCATCGAATACCTCCTGTTCCTTGTGCGAACAGGGGAAGTATACGGGATCGAGAGGGGAACGACCAGGTTCACGGGATCCCCACGATCTCCGGGAAAGAAGACCTGCGACCGATGGGGATTCGGTCAGGCAACAGCGCCACAGAGAAATCGCGAAAGGAGGTCAACCGAGAAGTTCGGCTTCGACACCCAGGGAACGGAGTTTGCCGATGAAGTCTTCGTATCCCCGAATGAGGTGCTCATACCCCCACACGGTGGTTTCTCCTTCCGCCACCAGGCCCGCGATCACAAGGGCTGCTGTCGCCCGAAGGTCCCGCCCTTCCACCTCTGCACCGGTGAGCTGGGACACGCCCTCGATCCAGGCGGTCCCGTCTTCCACCTCGATGTGGGCCCCCAGGCGACGCAGTTCTTCCGCATGATGGAACCGGGTGGGATATATGGTGTCCCGCACCCGGCTGGTCCCGGGAACGCGGGTAAGGAGAACCGTGATCTGGGGCTGGAGGTCCGTGGGAAAACCCGGGAAGGGTTCGGTAACCACCCGGAGAGGCTGGAGATCGCGAGGGGCTTTTCCCTGAACCCGGATGCCCCGGTGTGTTTCTTCCACTTCGATTCCGGCTTCGGAGAGTTTCTCCAGGACGGTGGGAAGGAGGGCTTTGGTCACCGGGAACACCTCCACCTCACCTCCGGTGGCGGCACCGGCGATCAGCCAGGTTCCGGCTTCAATCCGGTCAGGGATCACCCTCCATGAACCGGGACTGCGGAGACGTTCCACCCCGTGAATCACAAGGCGATCGGTGCCGATCCCTTCAATGCGGACACCGGCGGCATGGAGGAATTCCAGAGTGGTGGACACTTCCGGCTCCTGGGCCACGTTTTCCAGCACCGTCGTGCCTTCGGCCACCGCGGCAGCCAGGGCAATCTGGATGGTTGCGCCCACCGATTTTCGATCAAAGGCAAAGTGGGTCCCCTGGAAGCGCCTGATACGGGCGTGGATTTTCCCGTGGGCCACATCCACCGAAGTCCCCAGCGCTTCCAGGCCCTTCAGATGGAAGTCAATGGGGCGGGGGCCAAAGGCACATCCGCCGGGATATCCCACCCTGGCCTGCCCGAACCGCGCCAGAAGGGGGGCAAGGACATAGATGGACGCCCGCATTTTCCGGACCGCCTCCTCCGGGGCCTCAAACCGGGACAGGGAAGAGGCATCCACCGTGATTTCCCGGGCTGCACGGTTCCAGGAGATCCGGGCGCCCAGGGCGGTGAGGACCTCCACCATCACCTCCACGTCCCGGACCGCGGGAACGTTTTCAAGCATGACCGGTCCGGGGATGAGGAGGCTGGCAGCAAGCAGCGGAAGGGCTGCGTTTTTGGCCCCCTGGACCTCCACCGATCCGGAAAGACGAACCCCTCCCCAAACCCGGATGGCCCGGGGGTCAGAAGCGGAAGGCATAGACGGGATAAGGTGTGGATCGAAGCACCTGTTCGGTGGTGCTGCCCATCAGACTTTTGAGCACACCATGGCGCCCGTGGGTTCGCATCAGAATGAGATCCACCCCCAGTTCCCGGGCTTTGTCCAGAATAGCCGGTGCAGCGCTGAACCGGCGTTCCACGTGGAGGGAAAGCTGGCCATGCGGGTGGATTTCAGGAAGGTGCTGACGAATGATCCGCCAGATCTCTTCCTGAAGGAGGGTCTGAACCTCTTCTTCGGAGATGCTCTCCAGGAGTTCCACCACGTGCAGGACATCCACATGGGCATGGTCCATCATTTCGGCGAGTTCCAGGGCGCGGGGGATGGCCTGAAGGGACACGGGGGAGAGATCCACGGGAACAAGGATACGGGAAAGGCGGGGCCCAGAAGCGGTGTGGGGGACGGCCAGCACGGGCTGAGCGGTTCCGGCAATGATCCGGTAGGCGGTGCTTCCAATGAATCCCCCTTCTTCCCCTTCCCGTTCTCCCCGAATGCCCAGCACCAGAAGGTCGGCCAGAGCGGACGTTTCCACAATCCGCTCCACCACCCGTCCCACCTGGATTTCTCCGGTGACTTCAAGCCCCTCTCCCCGGAACCGCTCCACCAGATCATCCATGAGCTTTTTCCGGGCTTCGACCGTTTCTTTGAGCGCCTGTTCCACCCGTTCCTGAACGGTGGGCACAGGATGGACGGTCGGCGCCGGGACCACGTGGAAAAGGTGGAGGTGGGCCCGGGTGTGGCGGGCGAAAAAGGCAGCCCATTCCAGGGCTTTTTGAGCGGACGGAGAAAAATCGGTGACGGCAAGGACGGTACGCATGGTTATCCTCCGATGAGCACCTCACCCCGATCCCGGACCTTCAGAGCAAGATCGCTCCCTTCGGAAAGGAGTTCTTCCCACTCTGCGGGGGTGTAGATCAGAAATTCCACGGGCTCGGGCAGGCTCTGGAGGACGTCCAGGAGATCAAAAATACGCTCCTCAAAAGGACGGTCGGTTTCCCGGATCACGACGGCCAGAAACGGACTCTCACCCCCCCCGCGGGCTTCTTCATCGCTCACATAGAAATAGACTTTCTGGACGTCCATGCCCTCAAGCTGCGACCTGAGGGCTTCCTTCAGTTCCTCGTGCGCCATAGTCCTTCCTCCAGTTATGGAGCATCTGTCCAAGGAGCCTGGCCCCATCCGTGGAGATGAGGGGATGAACGGCCCGCTCCGGGTGGGGCATCATGCCCAGGACGTTCCCCTGACCGCCCGCAATCCCTGCGATCCGGCCCAGAGAACCGTTGATGTCTTCTGTATAGCGGAAAAGAATCCTGTCCTGTTCTTCCAGTTGCCGGAGGACATCCGCATCCGCAACAAACCGTCCTTCTCCGTGGGCGACCGGAAGGCGGAGGCGCTCCCCGGGCACCAGTCCCCGGAGAAGGGGATGATGGGAAGAAACTTCCACCTCCACCACCCGGCACAGAAACATTCCGGACGCGTTCATGGCCAGGGCGCCCGGGAGAAGGTGGGCTTCGGTGAGAATCTGAAAACCGTTGCAGATGCCCAGAACCACATGGCGGGGATCCTGAACAAACTCACGAAGAGACTGGACAAGACGGGAAAACCGGGCGATGGCCCCGGCCCGCAGATAATCTCCATAGGAAAACCCACCCGGAAGCACCACCCAGTCCACGTCCTCCGGCACAGGGTCTTCGTGCCAGAGGAAGCGCACCGGCACACCGTGGGATTCAAAGGCACGGGCGGTTTCCCGCTCACAGTTGGTGCCCGGGAATACCCCGATCCCCACGACGGGGCGGTTCATTCCTTCGCCTCCAGGGGACGAAGTTCAAAGGTTTCGATCACGGGATTGGCCAGGAAGTTTTCGGCAAGTTCCTGGAGTTTCTCCCGGTTTTCGGGTGTGTCTTCCATGGTGATCCGGACGGCCCGACCCACCCGGACGTCCTCCACGGCAAGGCCCAGTTCTTTCATGGCTTCCCGAACGGCCCGGCCCTGAGGATCCAGCAACCCTTCTTTCAAATACACGCACACTTCAAACTGACGAACGCCCGACATATCCCACCTCTCACGTGACGGTTTCGGAAAGGATTGTACAGGTTGGATCCAGATGGTTCAAGGTACCCCGGAGAATGACCTCCACCGTGTCCGCTCCATAGAGTTTGTGGATCTGGTATCCTGCCCGGAGATCGGGATCCCTCAGGACGGCCTTCATGATGGCCTCAAGGACTTCGGGATCTGCCCGGTGGCTCCATTCCGGATGAAGCCACACCACGGCGTCCTCCCTGCGTTCTCGGATCACCGCAAGGCCGCGTTCAATATCTTCCGGTTCGGTGATAATGAGCTTGATCTCATGGGCCGTTCGGATCACCTCCGGCAGGGCCGGGAGGGCCCCCGGAAAGGTTTTGGGAGAGACGGTGATCCAGTCCACGCCGGATGGAACAGGATGGTGGCCTGCGGTTTCGATGTGGACCGGAAGTTCCAGCTCCCGGTGAATCGCATCCAGGAGTTCTTCCAGGGGGTGCAGGGTGGGTTCCCCGCCGGTGAGGAGCACAAAGGCACTCCGTTCCCGATGGGGTGCCAGCAACGTCACGATCTCCTTTGCGGTGAGCCGGGGGAGATGGGAAGGACGGAAGACGGGGTCCCAGGATTCCCGGGTGTCGCACCAGGAACATCGCTGGTCGCATCCCCACAGCCGAAGGAGTAAACAGGCTTTCCCGAGGTGCACCCCTTCCCCCTGAAAGGTGTGGAGGATTTCCACGACGGGAAAGCGCACGCCTTCACCGCTCCTCATATTCTGCCCACGCCTTCTCCGTCTCATATACGCGCACCTTCACCAGTTGAGGAAAATGCTCTTTCCAGGTCTCATAGATGAATCGGGCAAGGTTCTCCGCCGTGGTGGGATAGGGCATAACATCGTTGAGATTCCGGTGATCCAGGGTTTCGTTGATCCATTTCTTGATCACGTTGAGCTCTCCGAAATCCACCACAAAACTTCGCTCGTCCAGGATCTCGGCTTCCAGATACACGATCACCCGGTAATTGTGCCCGTGGAGGCGTTTGCATTTGTGCCCTTCCGGAAGCTGATCCAGCTGATGGGCTGCGGCAAAATCAAAGGCTTTGGCGATGCGATACATCGCGAACCTCCTCATAGATGGTGGGATCGGGAACACCCGCTTTGCGAAAGGCTTCTTTTCGTTCCAGGCAGGTGGGGCACACCCCGCAGTGGCGTTCTCCTCCGCGATAGCAGGACCAGGTGTCTTCAAAGGGCACGCCCAGACGAGCCCCGAGCGCCACGATCTCCTCCTTCTTCATGTTCACGAAAGGTGCGAGGATCCGGAGGTCGGAATCCGTGGCGATCCGGACCATGTGTTCAAAGGCCTGAACGAAGGAGGGCCGGCAGTCCGGATAGACCGGGTGATCACCCGCATGGACCGCCAGGGCCACACCTTCAAAGCCGATGGAGAGGGCGTAACCCGCAGCAATGGAGAGGAAGATCGCATTCCGGTTGGGGACCACCGTGTGGTGCATGGTCCCCGGGGCATAGGGTCCTTCGGGGACCGGAATGTCCGGGGTGGTGAGGGCGGATCGAAGAAGTCGGGAGACGTCCTGGATGTTCACCACTTCGTGAGACAGTCCGAGACGTTCGGCCGTCCTGCGGGCGAACTCGATCTCTTTCCGGTGGCGCTGTCCGTAATCAAAGGTGAGGAGGGCCAGTTCATGCCCTTCCGCCCGCAGGGCATACACCATCACCGTGCTGTCCAGCCCGCCGCTTGCGATGGCCACGATCTTCATGCTCAAAGTGTATGCGTCCGGAGGGGAACCTTCAATGGGCGGCGATTTGAAGGTTTTGGGCTCCTCGTGTACAATTAGGCCATGTTGTTCCGCGGGCCATGAGGGCGGTCCCTCAACAGGAGCGACACGATGCCCAAAATCGTTCTGAACGGGAAAGAGGTTGAGTTTCAACCCGGTGAAACCCTTCTTGAAATTGCCTGGCGCGAAGGTTATCCCGTTCCTGTGTTCTGCTATCATCCTTCCCTGGGTGAAGGTGTGGCCACCTGCCGGATCTGCCTGGCGGAGGTGGAAACGGGAGGCCGGAAGGGTCTTCTTCCCACCTGCACCACCAAAGCCGCCGACGGCATGATCGTGAACACCGAATCCCCGGAGGTGCTGGAACGAACCCGGAAGGGTGTGCTGGAGCTTTTGCTTGCGAACCATCCTCTGGACTGCCCGGTGTGCGATGCGGGAGGGGAGTGCGACCTTCAGGAACTCACCATGAAGTGGGGCCCGGACCGGTCCCGCTATGTTTTCCCTCGGCGGGAGATCCCCCGTCGCCGTCCCGGTCCCTTCATGGAGCTCTATCCCAACCGGTGCGTCCACTGCGACCGGTGCGTCCGTTTTTATCAGCAGATTGCCGGCGGTGGGGACTGGGGTGAATTTGAGTGGGGCTGGTATGTGATGGTGGGACCGGCCCAGGAGAAGATTCTGGAGTCCCTCTATTCCGGAAACATGGTGGAGATCTGTCCCCTGGGGGCCATCACCGGACGGGACTATCGCTTTAAGGCCCGTCCCTGGGAAATGGAATACACTTTCGGGGTTTCCCCTGTCTTCTCCACAGGGGACACGGTGAAGATCTACACCCGCCGGAAGGGACTCATGAGCCGGGGTCCCTTCACCGAAGGCGGGCGCCGGAAGGATCTCCATGAGGTGATCCGGCTGTATACCCTGGTCAACCCCGAAACCAACGGATTTTTCCTGGACGACGCGACGCGGTTCACCTTCGATTTCCCGCAGTCCCGGGAGCGTCACCTCTCTCCTCAGATCCGCAAAGCCGACGGCCTGGCTCCCGTCCTCTGGGATGAGGCCCTGGACCGGGTGGAAGAACGGTTGCGGGAATTCGTGGGGAACGGAGAACAGGTGGCCTTTCTCGCAGGCGGGGTGGGCACCACGGAAGGGGCGTTTCTTTTCGAGTATCTTGCCCGGAGCGTGCTCCGCTCGCCCCACCTGGACAGCCGGCGTCCGGAAGGGGGAGACGAGGCCGGCGATCCTCTCCAGGAAGCGATGGATGCAGCCGTTTCGCCCGCAACCTTCCGGGATCTTGAAGAAGCAGACTGGATTCTCGCGTGGCGTACCGACATTCTCCACCGGTGGCCGACCCTGGGACTTCGCCTGGTCCAGGCCCGGAACCGGGGAGCCCACATTCTCTCGGTTTCTTTTGTGGATGAGTCCGAAAGGCCCTGGAAACCGGTGTCCTTTGTCGTGCATCCTCAGGAGGAACCCCGCCTTCTTCAGGAACTTCTCGAGGGGAATCTGCCCGAAGCCTTTCAGGGCCTTCCGGAGGCGAAGCGTCCCGTCCTTGTGATCAACGATGCCCTCCCTGCAGCCGTTCAGCGGGCTCTGCTCTCCTTTGCCCTGGATTGGGGACTGAAGGTGCTCTATCTCCGGTTTGCCCCCAACGGTCAGGGATTTGTGGATGTGGGGGTTCATCCCGGCCTTCTCCCGGGACACGTGCTCTCCCCCCGGCCGGGGATTCCGGTGGCGAAGATTCCGGAGGCCATTCGTTCCGGGGATATCCGGGCGCTGGTGTTGTGGGGTGTGGATCCCCTGGTGGAGTTTCCGGATCGGGATGCGTGGGAAGAAGCTCTCCAGGCGCTGGACTTTCTCCTGGTGGTGAAGGATATGAAGTCCCCGGTGGATGCCTTTGCCCATGTGGTCCTTCCACAGGCGGTGCCTTTTGAGATGGAGGGGCGGTGGGTGAACACGGTGGGATTTGTTCAAAAGAGCCAGGCCGCCCTTTCTCCCGCCGGTCTTTCCAAACCGGACTACGTCATCTGGGCTGAACTCCTCCGGCGGTTCGGGGAACAGGTTCCGGATACGGCGGATGGGGTGTGGGAGATGATGCAGGCCCGGATTCCCTTTTATGCCGGCATCTCCGGGGTTCTCCGGATCGAGGAGAAGCCCTATCCGCGGTATATTCCCACCGTGGCCAATTACCGGGACGTGGCCCATCCGGAGCGTGCGGCTTACCGCTGGCATCCCCGGAAAATCCAGGTTTCCCTCGAGCCCGCCGAATCGCGGGCGGGGTATGTCCTTGTGGCCACAGATCACGCTTTCAAGGCGGGGCTTTATACCTGGCGGGGCGAACTCATCCAGCAGGCGCTGGGCGAGCTGGACCTCCGGGTGGTGGCGGAGACGCATCCCGACACCGCCGAAGCCCTGGGTGTGGTTCAGGACGGGACGTGGGTGCGGTTTCTGCGGGATGGTCGGGAAGTCCGCCTGCGGCTGCGCCGGAACCGGGAGGTGCCCCCGGGTGTGATCCGGGTGTTCCGGAACTTCTATGATCACGAAGCCAACCGTCTCCTTCCGTCCGAGGGGTGGTGTGTGGTGGAGGTGAAAGAGGTCGTTCCGGAGGAAGTCCAATGAACGAACTTTTGCTGATGGCCGGTCTTGCACTGGGACTGTTTCTGGGGCTCACGGGACTTGCCGCGTATCTGGTGTATGGCGAGCGGAAGCTCCTGGCTTATGTCCAGGACCGGATCGGTCCCAACCGGGTGGGACCCTTTGGGCTCCTTCAACCCATCGCCGACGCCCTGAAGCTCCTGTTCAAGGAAGACTTTACCCCGGCCCATGTGGATCGCCTGCTCTATACGCTGGCGCCTGCCCTTCCCCCCGTGTTCGGACTCACCGCCTTCACCCTTATGCCCTTCCATCCCGCCTGGCCCCTGGCCGACGTGTCTGTGGCTCTCGTTCTTCTTTTCGCCATGGTTTCCCTGGGGGGATACGGGGTGATCCTGGCTGGATGGTCGTCCCACTCCAAATATTCCCTTCTGGGGGCTCTCCGGAGTGCGGCGCAGACCATCAGCTATGAACTTCCCATTGCCCTGGCCTTTGCCAGCGTGATCGTGCTGGTGGGGTCCTTTTCCCTCCTGGACATCGTGCAGTTTCAGCAGAAACACGGGTGGCTGATCCTTCCCAACCTGATCGGATTTGTCCTGTATCTTGTGGGCGCCTTTGCGGAGACCAACCGGGCACCCTTTGACCTTCCGGAAGCCGAAAGCGAGCTGGTGGCGGGTTATCTCACCGAATACTCCTCCATGCGCTGGGCCCTCTTCTTTCTGGGGGAGTATATCAACATCACCGTGGCCGCATCCCTCATGACCGTTCTTTTCCTGGGGGGATTTGATGGGCCCTTTGCCGACGGGATCTGGTGGTTTGCCTTCAAGGTGGGCCTCATTATCTTTGTGTTCATGTGGGTGCGGGCCACCTTCCCCCGCCTGCGGTATGACCAGCTCATGAACTTCTGCTGGAAGGTCCTGGTCCCCCTCGGGATCCTCAACCTCGTCTGGGTGACCTGGTTGAAGTTCGTGGTGTTTTGAGGGGGAGGGGCTCCTGTTCCCGTGTGTCATGGATCCTGATGGTCAAGGATGCCTCTTTGTGCGAAGAATCCGGATATTCCCCCCTATGAAAAGAAAAATGTCTTCTTGAGGGTTGGGGGAAACGGGGCCACCCAGTCTACGACGCTGTTCATATCTCCCCCCGGGTACTTTGAGGATTTGGTTCAACGGCAGACAGTACGTTTAAATGTTCCCGGTGCCAGCGAAAGGTCTGACCGGTTTCCGGATGGAGGGGATTGCCCAGGGTGAGGGCAGGATCCAGGACGAAGGCGCGTTGCGCAAGGAGAGGATGGGGCACCACGAGATCCGGCATCCGGATCACCCGATCGCCATAGAGAAGGAGGTCCAGATCCAGGATCCGGGGACCCCACCGCTCTTCCCGTATTCTTCCCGCCCTTCGCTCCAGCATCTGTAAGACGTCCAGCACCTCCCGGGCACTCCGGTAGGTCCACCCCCGAACCACCCAGTTCCAGAAAGGTGGCTGAAAGGGATTTCCCCAGGGAGGGGTTCGGAAAGGAGGAGAGATCGTTATCTCACAGAGGATCTCCCGAAGCGTTTGAAAGGCCCTGATTGCGGCTTCTTTGGTTCCCGGGAGATTGCCCCCCACGCCGATCCAGACCGGGATTTTCATCCCATCCGGAATCGTGCCCGGACGCTGTGAAGGAACCACATCCGCCGGGCTTCTTCAATCGCTTCCCGGCGCCGGAGGGTGGCTTCATACCCCAGACGCGCGATCTCCAGACCCCGATCGAACTGGGCCGTGCCGTATTGCCGGGCTTCGTCCAGGTCCAGCAGGAGTTCCGGTGGATGCTCCTCCAGAATGGATCCCACCACCCGGCGCTGGAGCATATAGAAGGACTGGGTGAGAATGTCCACAAGGTGGGGAGATTTGCGGGCTACGTCGGGTTTTTCTTCAAGGGTCACGTGCCGGAGGGGAAGGGGGGTAAGGACGTTGGCCGCCAGGACGGGGTCATGAAAGCGCTTGCGGGCGGAGGGGATGGGAATGGGCTCCACCAGACCCCCGTCCACCAGCACCCGTCCGTTTTTCTCAAGGGGTGTGAACACGCCGGGGATGGCGATGGACGCCCGGATGGCGTCCAGAAGAGGTCCCCGATCCAGGATCACCACCTCCCCTGTGTGGAGATCCGTGGCCACGGCGGCGAAGGCGATGGGCAGGTCCTCGATCCGGGGATTCCCGCCCACCAGATCCCGGAGGATGTCCATCACGCCTTTTCCATCCGTGATCCCCTGAAAGGGAAGGGTGGGACGAAAGATGGCCGCCCAGTCCAGGGGATTTAGACGCCGCAGGGTTTCCTCCATCGCCTCCGGGGACACACCTGCGGCGAAGAGTCCACCCACCAGCGCCCCCGCACTGCAGCCTACGATGCCGTGGATGGGGAGTTCCAGTTCCTCAAGGGCCCGGAGAAGTCCGACAAAGGCAAAACCCCGGGCTGCCCCGCCCGATAGGGCCAGCACCCATCGTTCTTCCAGCAGGTTCATGGGAGGGATAGGAGAAGCGCCTGCACCCCGGGGGAGGGGACAACCTCCCAAAGGGGATGATCGTGAGGAGAGAGACCTTTCAGCGCTTCGGGCAGATCCGAAAGCCGGTTCAGGGTTTCTTCTCGCAGGGTGTGGAGATCCGGAAGGTCCAGGATCTCGCCCTTCTGCATCACAGGTGCAAGGAGGGGTTCTCCCTCCACCGGTTCGTCCACAAGTCCCACCACGTCCTTTCCGTCCTGACGGTACACCTGTTTCCTCCCCGGAAGGGTCTGTTTTCCCGGCGAGCGCTTCACCCGGGGCGCGCCTTCGTATTCCACGAGTTTGTACACGCCGCCGAGATACGGGGCATCCGAAGACGTTCCCATCCGGGTCCCCACCCCAAAACTGTCCACGGAAGCTCCCTGTTCAAGGAGTTCGGCGATGCGGTATTCGTCCAGATCTCCTGAAAGCAGGATCTTCACCTCCCGGAGTCCGGCTTCGTCCAGCATGGATCGGGCCATACGGGAGAGTGCCACCAGATCCCCGGAGTCGATCCGGATGCCGAACACCCGGATGCCTTCCTTTTCCAGGATACGGGCGGCTTCGATGGTGTGTTCCACCCCCTGGCGGACGTCATAGGTGTCCACCAGAAAGATGGGTCGGGCGGGATATTCCCGGGCAAAGGCGAGAAAAGCCTCCAGTTCCGACGGGAACGCCATCACATAGGCGTGGGCCATGGTGCCGAACACGGGAATTCCAAAAATCCTGCCTGCAAGCACATAGCTTGTGCCCATGCAGCCCGCCAGATAGGAGGCCCGGGCCACCTTCAGGGCCGCGTCCACGCCGTGGTCCCTCCGGGGGGAGAAGTCCACCACCCCCCGACCGCGGGCAGCGAGAATCACCCGGGCCGCTTTGGATGTGATCAGGGTCTGGAAGTTCAGGGTGTTGAGAAGAAAGGTCTCGATGATTTGCCCTTCGATCAGGGGCGCCTCCACCCGGACCAGAACTTCGCCGCCGAACACGATCTGTCCTTCCCGCACGCTGTACACATCCCCCCGGAACCGGAAGTTGCGGAGATAGTCCAGAAAATCCTCCCGAAAAAGGCCGAGGGATCGGAGATACGCCAGGGCTTCGTCGGAGAACCGAAGGTCCCGGAGACCGGCGAGGAGGGTTTCCAGGCCGGCAAACACGAGAAAGCGGCGGGTGGGCGGCAGGTCCCGGATAAAATAGTCAAACACCGCCCACCCGTTCATGCCCCGGTGAAAATAGCTCTGGGCCATGGTGAGCTCGTAGAGATCCACCACCAGGCCCAGATCGTCCGAAAGGGTGTAGCCGAAGTCCGGGCTCATCACGGGATCATGGGAAAAGCTCGCGCTCATAGAACACCTCGGCCACCCGCTCCAGCGCCAGGATATAGGCGCCGGTTCGGAGATCGGCCCGGTATTCCTGCGCCTTCTCATACACGTCCCGGGCGGCTTTCCGGAGCTTTTTCTCCATCCGGTCAAACACCTCCTCGAGCTCCCAGTAATAGCCCATCCGGTCCTGGACCCACTCGAGATAGGACACCAGCACCCCGCCGGCGTTTGCCAGGATATCCGGAACCACCATGACCCCCCGCTTGAAGAGGATGTCGTCCGCTTCGGGGGTGGTGGGACCGTTGGCGCCCTCCACCACATACCGGGCCCGCAGAAGTGGGGCGTTATCCTGGGTGATCTGGTTTTCCATCGCGGCGGGGACCAGAATGTCCACATCCAGCCCCCAGAAATCCTCGGGAGAGAGGGCTTCCACGTTGGGAAAGTCTTTCACGCCCGGGATCTTCCCCTTCTCGTGGTGTTTTTTCTGTTCGGCCACATAGTCCACCAGTTCCTGGACGGGAAGGCCTTCGGTCCGGTATACGGTTCCGGTGAGGTCCTGGACGGCCACAACCTTCGCACCGAGTTCTTCCATATAGATGGCCGCGTAGCTTCCCACGTTGCCGAATCCCTGAACGGCCACCCGTTTGCCCTCCAGACTGTCACCCCGGAGTTTCAGAATCTCGTCCGCCACGATGGCCACGCCCCGACCCGTAGCTTCCCGACGCCCCTCGCTTCCCCCAATGATTCGGGATTTCCCGGTCACCACGCCCGGCTCGGAATGACCTTTGAACACGCTGTAAGTGTCCATGATCCAGGCCATGGTTTTCTCGCCGGTGAACATGTCGGGGGCGGGGATGTCCAGATCCGGACCCAGAAGAGGCATGAGTTCGTAGGTGAACCGACGGGTGAGACGCTGGAGTTCGCTTTCCGAAAGTTCAAAGGGATTGCAGATCACGCCCCCTTTGGCACCACCGAAGGGAATGTCCACCACCGCACATTTCCAGGTCATCCAGGCGGCCAGGGCCTCCACCTCTTCTTTGGTCACATCCGGGGAAAAGCGGATTCCGCCTTTGAAGGGCCCCCGGAAGTCGTTGTACTGACAACGGAAGCCCTTGAACACCCGGATGCTCCCGTCGTCCATCCGGACGGGGATGGACACTTCCACCATTCGCTTGGGATGGCGGAGGATTTCGAGAAGGTCCGGATCAAGGTTCATCACCTTCGCAGCTTTTTCAAGCTGCATCCGGGCCACCGTCGCGGGGTCGTGGTTCATCGCTCCTTCTCCTTTTTCAGGGGACGGACAAAGATGATCCGTCCCGCATCGGTCTGCAGTACGGTGACCACCTCGGCTTCAATGGTTTCACCAATCAGGTGTTCGCCTTCTTCCACCACCACCATGGTTCCATCCTCCAGATAACCCACGCCCTGACCGGCTTCCTTCCCGGGGCGCTGCACGAGAAGCCTCATGCGATCCCCGGGGAGATACTGGGGCCGCAGTTCCTGCGCCAGGGCGTTGAGGTTCAACACCGGGACCCCCTGAATCTGGGCGGCTTTGTTCAGGTTATAGTCCACGGTCACCAGTTTCCCCCTCCGGCGTTTGGCCACGGCGATGAGCTTGTGGTCCACCTCCCGGATCCCCGGCACCTCATCCGGAATGATGTGCACCTTCACCCCCTTCATCTCCTGAAGCTCTTTCAAAAGGTCCATGCCCCGACGACCCTTGGCCCGGCGGAGGGGATCTTTGGCGTCGGCGATCCGCTGGAGTTCTTCTACCACGAAGCGGGGGATAATGAGATCTCCTTCCAGAAAACCGGTTTTGACCACACCGATCAGCCGGCCGTCAATGATGGCGCTGGTGTCAATGATCTTGGGCGAACATCCACGGGGCATCCGGAAGAGGGTTCGGGCGAAACGGAAACGCTCCCGGTGGTGATAGAAAAAGCTCCCGAAGAAATAGATCCCCACCAGATTCCAGAACAGAAACCACAGATCCGAAATCTTCCGGAGGGGATGGAAGGCCACGAGGGTGAGTCCCGCCACCAGGTTGGCCACCCCGGACCCCAGAAGAATGCCGATCCCCAGAGCTGCGAGATCCCGGGGAGACAGGCGGAAAAAGACATGCTCAAACAGCACCACCAGGGATGCCATGAGGGCGGCCACAATGGCCGAGAGCACGGGACTCCATCCCAGTCGAAGCCCCATCCAGACTCCCAGGAGTACAAGCAGAACCCAGACAATCCCTCTAACCCAGCGCATGATTCTTCAACTCCCCCAGGTGCCGAACCACCCGGATTTTGAGACCCGAAATCTTTTTGGTGGGTTTTTCCGGAACCAGAGCGACGCGAAAGCCCATGCGGGCCGCTTCCTGAAGCCGGAGGTCCAGGGCAGGAACCCTGCGAACCCCTCCGGCAAGATCCACTTCCCCAATGGCCACCAGCCCCGGAACGGGGGGGCGTTTTTCATACGCGGAGAGGATGGCCGTCACCACGGCGAGATCCCCCGCCGTGTCCATCAGGCGGAATCCCCCCAGAACCTGAAGAAACACGTCCCGCTGGCGGATTTCGGTGTCCAGGTGCTGGTCAAGGATGGCCAGGAGCATGGAAAGGCGCCGGGCATCGTATCCCGTGACGGTTCGCTGGGGCACCGGAAAGGGGGAATACGCAAGGAGCGCCTGAACCTCCACCAGGAGCGCACGCTTGCCCTCCAGAGGCGCCGCAATGGCCCGACCCGGAACGCTGTCCAGCGAGGTATCCACGAACAGGGCGCTTGCATCCCGAACTTCCTGGAGCCCTTCCTGGGTCATCTCCAGCACCCCGATCTCGTTGGTGGAGCCAAATCGGTTTTTCACACTCCGCAGAATCCGGAGGCCCAGGAGGTTTTCCCCTTCCAGATAGAACACGCCGTCCACCATGTGCTCCAGCGTCCGGGGACCGGCAAGGGACCCCTCTTTGGTCACATGGCCCACGGCCACCACGGTGATGCCGTGCTCTTTGGCAAGGCGCAGAAGGGCGGTCCCGCATTCCCGGACCTGATTCACCGACCCCGGCGAAGAGGGAACTTCGGGGTCCAGCACCGTCTGGATGGAATCCACGATGAGGAGATAGGGCTTCAGGGTGAGGGCGGCGTCCTGGATTTTGCGGATGTCACTTTCGGCAAGGAGATACAGGTTGGGTTCCAGGGCCCCCAGGCGCTCGGCCCGCATCCGGATCTGCTCCAGGGATTCCTCCCCGCTCACATACAGCACCGGGTGGTCAGAGGCAACCGCAGCGGCCACCTGGAGAAGGAGGGTGGACTTGCCGATACCCGGATCCCCTCCGACGATCAGAAAACTCCCGGGGACGAATCCGCCCCCGAGCACCCGATCCACCTCCTCCATCCGGGACGAAAACCGGGGGGTTTCTTTCGCGGCCACCTGGACCACCGGGATGGGGGACACGTCTCCACCGCCCTCCACCCAGGAGCGGGCTTTCTGCTCCACCACCACCTCTTCCATGGTGTTCCACTGACCGCACCGGGGACACCGACCGTACCACTGGGCCGACGTGTAGCTGCAGGCCCGGCACCGGTATCGCGTTGTGCGTCTGGCCATCAGAAGAGACTGAAATGGACGTATCGTTTGGGATGCTTCCGGAGATCCTCCAGAAGGCTGTCCAGGCTCTGGAGGGTGCTCCGGAGATCCCGATACAGGGAGTCTTCTTTCAGAAGTCGCTGAAGGGTCCCCTCTTCGTGCTGGATCATGGCGAGCACGCTGTCGGTTCGCAGACTCAGCGCCCGAATGGCCTGAAGGGTGGAGTCCACCGAGCCCTGATTTTCCACAAGGGCCCGTTCCACCACCTTCACAAGACGTCGAAGATCGGAAAACCCTTTCTGCAGAGAATCCATCACGGCGGTGAGATGGAAGGTGGTGGTGTCCAGGGTGGCCTGAACCCGGGTGAAGATGGTGTCCATGCCCTGAAGGAGTTCACCCACCCCGGAGAAAAGTTGATCCAGGCCAAAGGGGTTTTCGCCGGGAATCACAGTTCCATCGGGGAGTTCGGGGCCCGTTCCGGGGAAAAGGGTGAGACGATATTGTCCCACCAGGCTCTGGGTTTCCACCTGGGCCCAGGCGCCTTCTTTCAGGCGGGTGTTGTCCAGGTGAAAGTGGACAAACACGGATTCCCCCCGCACCTCCAGGCGGTCGATCAGGCCGCGGGGGACCCCCATGATGGTGACCACCCCTCCCTGGGTGAGACGGGTGATGCCCTTGAAGGCGGCCACGTAATGATGACGGGTTTTCCCGATCCGGTATTGCCGGAGAAACATGTATCCCCCTGCAAGAAGCACAAGGCCCAGAAGGGTCACCAGTCCCACCTTGAAGTAGGTCGCTTTGTCCATCATCGCCAGAACCTCAACAGGATCACCTGGCCTTGCCGGAGGATCCGCAGGGCAATCCGCCGGGACCGGAGAGCTTCCGGAAGGTCCTCCGGACGTTCCATTTTCTGTCCGTTCACCTCAAGGATCACGTCATCTTCCCGCAGGCCCATGGCGGAAAGGGGCGAACGGGGAGAAAGGGATTCCACAAGAAGTCCATAATCCACGGGCAAATCCAGATACCAGGCCACCTCCCGGTTCACCGGACGCACCCTGGCGCCCAGAACTTTTTGCGCGCTGGGCAAACGAAACTCGGGGAGAACGAACGAAAATGGCAGGGTCTTCCCTCCCCGGACCACGGTGCCCCGGATCCGATCTCCCACCAGAAGGGCATAGGTCCGGTCCCGAAAATCCCCCTCGTTCCGGATGGGGGCTCCGTTCACTTCCACCAGGATATCCCCATCCCGCAGAAACCGGGCGGCGGGATGTCCCGGAAGGACGTCCTGGACCAGAACCCCGCCCCGACCGCCATACCCCAGGGCCTCCCGGAGTTCGGGGGTGAGGGGCTGAACCCGAAATCCGAGAAGTACCGGACGGATTTTCCCGTGGGTGCGGAGTTCCTTCACGATCCGCCGGGCGGTGTTCACGGGAATGGCGAAACCGATCCCTTCCGATCCTCCGGAGGAGGAGAAGATGAAGGTGTTGATCCCCACCACCCGTCCGTCAAGGTCCACCAGGGGACCACCGGAATTTCCCGGGTTGATGGCGGCATCCGTCTGGATCATGTCGTAATATTTGCGTTCGGGCTTGCCCTTCAGAGTGCGGTGGAGGGCGGAAATCACCCCCGCCGTCACCGTGGGTTCCAGATCTTCCAGGAGGAAGCCAAAGGGGTTGCCGATGGCGATCACCACCTGTCCGATCCGCAGGCTGTCCGAATTCCCGAGTTTTGCATGAGGAAGGGGACGCGGCGCATTCACCTTGAGAAGCGCGAGGTCATAGGCTTCTGCCACCCCGAGGATTTTCGCGGGATACTGTTCACCGGAAGGAAGGGTCACGGTGATGGAATCGGGATGTTCCCCCAGCACGTGGGCGTTGGTGAGGACCTCCCCGTCGGCGGTGAGAATCACGCCGGAGCCCAGGGAATGGACCTGGCGCTCCAGAATCTGGGGGGGAAAGAAAAAGTTCCAGAAGGGATCCTGGGCGAAAGGAGAGGCCGAAACATAGGTTCGGGAGGTAACGGTGATGGACACCACCGCGGGACCCACGGTCTGAACCGTCCGGATCAGGGCCTCCTGCAAGGCAGAGGCAGGAAGGGCCAGAAGAAAAAGCAGGGTCATGTTATGCAGGCTGGGTCAGGCGTTCCTGCACCTTTTTCCAGTCTTCCAGGAACTTTTCCAGTCCAATATCGGTGAGGGGGTGTTTCACCAGCTGACGGAGGACTTTGGGTGGGACCGTCACGATGTGGGCGCCCATCCGGGCAGCCTCCAGGACGTGGATGGGGTGACGCACCGAAGCCACCAGGATTTCGGCTTCAAATTCATAGTTTTCCATGATGGTCACCAGGTCCGAGAGCATGTCCAGGGCGGGGGTGGCGATGTCATCCAGGCGTCCCAGGAAGGGGGAAAGATACCGTGCTCCCGCTTTGGCGGCGAGGAGTGCCTGAAGGGGCGTGAAGATCAGGGTCATGTTCACGCGGATTCCTTCCCCGGAGAGCACCCGGGTGGCCTTCAGCCCTTCCACCGTCATGGGGATCTTCACAACGATGTGGGGATGGAGGGCGGCGAGTTCCCTGCCCTCCCGGATCATGCCCTCGGCGTCCGTGGCCACCACCTCCGCGGAAACCGGCCCCTGGACGGTCTCGCAGATCTGGACCAGGATTTCGTGGGGATCCCCTTCCTCCTTCGAGAGAAGGGTGGGATTGGTGGTCACGCCGTCCACCACGCCCCAGGAAGCCAGGTCCTGAATTTCTTTCAGATTGGCCGTGTCCAGGAAAATTTTCATCCCACACCCTCCTTTTTGGTGTTAATTATACGCCCCTGAAGCGGGAACTTCCAAAAAATGAGTTCCTGGCGTTTTCGGAGAGATCGCGGGTGGAAAGGATGAAAGAATCCATGGAGCGGCCCGGATCGGGTCGCGGCAACGTTCACCTTCCGACCACAATTTTCACCGTGGTTTCGGGCAGTGTGATCAGATATTCCCCCGGCGGGAGAAAAAGGGTTCGAACGTTTCCCGAAAAAACTTTCCGTCCGGTAAGATCAAAAACCGTCACGGGACGGGAGCGCCGGAAGGCCAACCCTCCCGGAATCAGGCGAAAACCGTGATCGTTTCCAGGTTCGGGACGGGTTTCCTCCACATCGGTGGGGCGATCGAAAATATAGGTGCCATAAAGAATGGAGTTGACCACAAGCTCCGAAAGACCGTCTCCGTCCACGTCTCCTGCAGCAAGGGCACAACCCGAGGTGTTCAGTGTGGTGTCGGACCAGAGAACCTTCCCGGTGGACGATAGCAGGAAAAGCCCTTCGGATACCGTGCAGAACACGCTTTCCAGTCCCGGCGCAGGGGAAAAATCTCCCACAATGGGACCCTGCAAAAGGAATCCTGCTCCACTTGCGGTGGGCAGGGCGGTTTCCCAGATCAGGTATCCCTGAGATGTCAGGGCTCGCGCGATGAATCCACCCACACCGCACACAATTTCCATATTCCCATCGTTGTTGATGTCCGCAAAGGCCTGAAGGTGCCCCATGCACTGAAAATACTGGTTTTCAAGGGTGCCTGTGGCTCCATCCAGGACATATGTCCACTGAATGAACGGCCCACCTGCTGCTCCCGTCGCCAGCACCTCCCGCTCTCCATCCCCAACCAGATCCAGAACGGCAAATGGGCGGGCAATGTTGTCATTGTTTGGATAGGGAACCCTCCACAACGTGTCTCCAGAGGCTGTATACACAATGATGTGCAAGGCTGAACCCCACCCTTCTGCAAGCGCGAACTCTATTGCTCTGTTTCCGTCAAGGTCTCCAAAAGGAATCCAACCAGGTTCGATAAAGGGTTCGCGATACCATACCACGCTGTCCTGACATGTTCCTCCGGAACGGGAAACGCAGGCGAGAATGTAATAAATCCGTGTCGCATGGTCTGAATGAGGAGATTGTCCTCCCACCACAATGCCCGGCGTGCCATTCCCCTCGAGATCCACCACATACATGTGGGTTTTGGGACAGGTGAGACCAGGACTCCGAAAGAATACCGGCAGCTGGATCATCCCGTCCACCGCCTGGCGGGCGGCATCCAGAATCCAGATGCGATGGGAATCCTCCATCGCCACGATCTCCACCACCCCGTCCCCATCCACATCCCCCAGGGCAGGGGTGTTTCTGCAGAAACGTGCCGAATCCGGCAGGGGAAAGCGCCACTCCGCCCTCCGATGGGGAACATCCAGCACCTGAAGTTCCAGGGCCTTTTGCACGACCACTTCATTGATCCCGTCCCCATCCACATCCCCATCACCGGCTGCCCAGCCGCTGCTCCCCCCACCGTATCCATCCAGAAAAGCACCATTTCCGCAAGATCCTCTCCTGTCTGGGTTTGCACTGCACGCCGGGAGAGTGCCCCCTGATCCACCATCCACCACCCCTCCTTCGCCACCTCCACCGGCGGAATCATCTGGGCGATCAGGATCCACATCACCATGGGAACCCCCGTCCAGCACGTCAAACATAGGGGAGAACAGAGGGGATGTCAAGGGAAGACCTTGAAGTTTCTCTGCCCATCGTTTATCATTAGGGGGCGATTCTCAACGGAGAGGAGGTTGCGATGCGCGTCAAAACCGGGTACACTCGCAGACGTCGGCACAAAAAGATCCGCAAGATGGCCCGGGGCTATTTTGGCCAGAAGTCCCGGACTTTCCGGAAGGCCAAGGAAGCCGTGTTGAAATCCCTTCAGTATGCCTATGCCCACCGGAAAGAGAAAAAGCGGAATTTCCGGAGCCTCTGGATCATCCGGATCAATGCGGCAGCCCGTCAGCACGGACTTTCTTACAGCGCCTTCATGGGAGGCCTGCGCAAACTGGGTGTGGAAATCAACCGGAAAATGCTCGCTGACCTTGCGGTCCAGGACCCCGATGCCTTTGGTGAGCTGGCCAGCCGGGTGAAGGAGACCCTGCGGGCATGAAGGTGGCCATGTTCCGATGGAATGGGAAAAACTTCTCCGCGAACTTGAGGCGGAAGAGCGGGATCTGCGCGAAGCCCTGGAAAAGGTCCGGAAACCTGAAGAACTTCAGCAGTTAAAGGCCCGGTTTTTAGGGAAGAAAAGCCTTCTTCAGGAGAGGCTTCGCGCTTTGCGTTCTCTCCCCCCGGAGGTCCGTCCGGAGGCGGGTAAACTCCTGAATGAAAAGAAGCGGCACTTCCAGGCGCTGATTCAGGAAAAACTCCAGGCCCTTCAGGCCTCCCGCCGTCACGAACTGGATCCCACCCTCCCCGGACGCCGTCTCCCCCGGGGAGGCTACCACCCCCTCCATCTTGTCGCGCAGGAGATTCTGGACATCTTTGTTCGGATGGGATTTGAACGGGTGGAAGGGCCCCTGGTGGAGCACGACTGGTACAACTTTGAAGCCCTGAACATCCCCAAACATCACCCCGCCCGGGATATGCAGAGTTCCTTCTTCATCGAAGAGGGCATTCTGCTTCGAACCCACACCTCCTCCGTCCAGATCCGGGTGATGGAGAAGCGCAAACCTCCCCTGCGGGTGGTGAGCCCGGGGCGGGTGTTCCGGGTGGACGAGTTCGACGCTTCCCATGCCCCCGGATTTTTTCAGATGGAAGGGCTGTATGTGGACCGCCATGTCACCTTTGCCAACCTGAAAGGAACCCTGATCACCTTTCTTAAGGCTTTTTTCGGCCCTGAGATCGAAGTGCGGTTTCTCCCTTCCTATTTCCCCTTCACCGAACCCTCGGCGGAGGTGGCGGTGCGGTATCGCGGGGAATGGCTGGAACTCCTGGGATGCGGGATGGTGCACCCCAACGTTCTCCGGGCGGTGGGAATTGATCCTGAGGCCTGGCGGGGATACGCCTTCGGGCTGGGGCTGGATCGGTTTGCCATGATCCGGTTCGGGGTGGATGACATCCGCCGATTCTATCAGAGTGACCTCCGCTTTCTGGAGCAGTTCCAATGAAAGTGCTGTTTCGCTGGCTTGCAGAACATGTTCGTCTTCCTTTTGAACCGGATGAACTCCCGGATCATCTCGCCCGGCTGGGGATTGAAGTGGAAGATGAGAGAGATCTCCGGGAGGGACTTGAGGGGAAGGTGGTGGTGGGAAAGGCCCTCCGCGCCTATCCTCACCCCGATCAACCCCGCCTCCGGGTTCTGGACGTTTCGGTGGGAGAGGACACGCTGACCCTGGTATCCGCCGCGCCCAATGCCGAAGAGGGCAAAACCTTCGCCGTGGCCCTGCCCGGTGCCCGCCTTCCTGGTGGGCAGGTGGTGGAACCCCGTGCCTTCGGGGCGGTGGTCTCCCAGGGGATGATCCTGTCAGAGGCGGAACTGGGGCTGGCGGCCCATTCCGAGGGGCTTCTGGAGCTTCCCGATACCCTGGAGCCCGGGACGTCACCCCTGGCCTATCTCCAGATGGACGACGTGCTGTTGGATCTCTATATCACTCCCAACCGACCGGATCTCATGGGGATCCGGGGTCTTGCCCGGGAACTCGTCCTGGTGGGAGGGGAACTCCTTCCCGTGGATCTTTCCTTTGAGGAGTCCACCGACCGGACGTTCCCGGTGGAGATTGAACGGTTTGAGGATTGCCTCCGGTATCTCGGTCGGGTGGTGGAGAACGTTGCACCGGAGACCTCCCCGGCCTGGATGCGGTATCGCCTGGCCCTGTCGGGTATCCAGCCTCGCAACGTGCTGGTGGATGTGACCAACTATGTGCTTCTGGAGATGGGGCATCCCCTCCACGCCTTTGACCTTTCGCGACTTGAGGAGAAGGTGGTGGTACGCCGCGCCCGTGCGGGGGAGCGGATTGTCACCCTGGATGAGGAAGAGCGGGAGCTGGATGAGGAAACGCTGGTGATCGCGGATCGCCGGCGCCCGGTGGCCCTGGCCGGCGTGATGGGTGGACTGGAGAGTTCGGTCCAGGAAGACACCTCCGCCATCTTTCTGGAAAGCGCCCTGTTCGATCCGCCACGGGTGCGCCATGCGGTTCTCCGGTATCACCTTCACACCGAATCCGCCCACCGGTTTGAGCGCGGATTGTCTTTCCCCTCCGTGGAGGAAGGATCCCGCCGGGCGCTGCATCTCTATCATCGCCTGCTCCCGGGATGCCGGATCGGGCCGGCGGTGGACGTGTTTGAACGAGAGCCGGAACCCCGGAGGATCCTGATTTCCCGGGAGAAGTTTGTTCAGGTTTCGGGGCTCTCGATGGGTGAAGAGGAACTCCGGGAGATTCTCTCCCGGGTGGCGGACCGGGTGGATGACGCGCCAGGGGGGCTCCTGGTCCAGGTGCCTCTCCGGAGGGTGGACCTGTCTCTCCCCGAGGATCTCGTGGAGGAGGTGCTCCGGGTGGTGGGCTATGACCGGGTGCCCGAGGAGATGGAAGTCTGGGGCATGCCCGGCCATCCCCACGAGCGTTTTCCGGAACTTCTCCACGCCATCCTGCACCAGTATGGGTTCACCCAGACCTTCCATCTCGAGTTTGTGGCGCCGGAGGACAACGTGCGGTTCGCCCCTCCCCCCTATGTGACCATCCAGAATCCGCTGGGGCACGCCTTCTCCGAGCTCCGGGCAAGCCTGCTCCCGGGTCTCCTGCGTGGGGTGTCCCACAATCTCCGGCACGGCCAGTCCTGGATTGGATTGTATGAAATCGGCCCCACCTTCCATGCCACCCGTCCGGGGGAACTCCCCCGGGAAGTGTGGCGGCTGGGCGTGGTCCTGTCCGGGCGAGAGGAACGGCGGGTTCACTGGGGAACGTGGAAACCGGATTACACCTTCGTGAAAGGCGTGCTGGATGAAATCCGGGAGCGGTTCCGGCTGGAGGTTTCCTTTGAGGATCCTCCGGCCTTTCTGGAGGCAGGGGCGGGCTTTGTGTGCGGCGGGAAGAGGGGATGGATCGGTATCCTCTCCCGTGAGGTGCTTCGCCCCTACGACATCAAAGTGCCTGTGGTGGCGATGGAGTGGGAACTCCCGGATCTCTCCCGGAGTCTCCGGTTTGTTCCCTATCCCCAGACGCCCATTCTCTATCGGGACCTTTCCCTGCTGGTGGCCCGGGAGGTCCGGTATGTGGATGTCCTGAAGGTTTTTGAAAACCGTCCCCATCTTGTGAAGGTGGACCTGGTGGATGTGTATGAGGGGGATCCCCTCCCTCCCGATCGCCGATCCCTCACCTTCCGGCTGGTGTTCCAGCATCCGGAAGAGACCCTGACGGATCGGGAGGTGGATGAGGTGATGGAATCCCTCATGCGTGACTGTGAGGCACGGGGCTATCAGGTTCGAGGACGATGAGGAAGGAGGCTTTCCATGGGAACCGAGATTTTGACCGCAATTCTTGGCATTTTTCTGGGTATTCTTGCGGGTGGGTTTGCCGTCCGCACCTGGATGGTTCGGCGTTTTCGCGCCGAGTTCTTTCGCCGGCTCGAAGAGGCCCACGGTCGGGCCCAGGATATCATTGAGCGAGCCAAACTCGAGGCGGAAAAGCACCGTCAGCGGATCCAGAGCAAGGCGGAGTCCCAGGCCCGAAAACTCCGGAAGGATCTGGAGCGCCAGAAGCGGGAGTTTGAGCAGGAAGTCCGGAACACCCGGAAAAACCTGGACGAAAAAGAGCGCCAGTTAGAGAAGAAGGCCGAGAGTCTTGCGCGCTGGGAGAGGGAACTCCGGAAAACCGAAAAAGATCTGGAAGAGCGGCAGAAAGCCCTGGAGGCCAAAGAAAACGAACTGGAACGGCGGATCCAGGAAACCACCCGGCGCCTGGAAGAAGTGGCCCGCATGACCCAGGAAGATGCCCGCCGGGAACTTCTGCGCCAGGTGGAAATCCAGGCCCGTCACGAGGCGGCCCAGCTCATCTATAAGATGAGGGAAGAAGCCCGGCAGAAGGCGGAGCGCGAAGCCCGGGAACTCATCGCCATGGCCATTCACCGCTGTGCCGCCGCCCACACCGCAGAAACCACTGTGACCGTCGTACCTATCCCTTCCGACGACATGAAAGGGCGGATCATCGGGCGGGAAGGGCGGAACATCCGGGCCTTTGAAAATGCCACAGGAGTGGAAGTGATCATTGACGATACGCCGGAAGCGGTGACCCTCTCCAGCTATGATCCCGTTCGCCGGGAAATTGCCCGCCTTGCCCTGGAGCGTCTCGTGCAGGATGGCCGGATCCACCCCGGGCGGATTGAGGAGGTGGTGAACAAGGTGAAGGAGGAGTTTGAGGAGCACCTCATGCGGATCGGCGAGGAGACGGTGGCCGAGCTCGGGATTGCGGCCCTTCACCCCGAACTCACGAAATATGTGGGCCGGATGAAATTCCGGACGAGTTTTGGCCAGAACCTGCTGCAGCATTCCATCGAGGTGGCGCGGCTGGCCGGCGTGATGGCGGCGGAACTTGGGTTGAATGTGGAATATGCCAAGCGGGCGGGGCTTCTCCATGACATCGGAAAGGTGGCACCGGATGAACTCGGGGGACCCCATGCCCTGGTGGGAGGCCAGCTTGTGAAACGCTACGGTGAAAACGATATCGTCACCAATGCGGTGGCCGCCCACCATGGAGACGTGCCCATGCAGAGCCCCATCGCCTTTGTGGTGGCGGCGGCGGACGCCATCAGCGGTTCCCGTCCCGGTGCCCGTCGGGAGAGCATAGAGCACTATATCCGCCGGATCGAGAAGCTGGAGGAGATCGCCTATGCCCACAAGGGCGTGGAGCGGGCTTTTGCCATCCATGCCGGACGGGAACTCCGGGTGATGGTCCAGGCGGAGGAGGTGAACGACACAGAGGCCTTTGAACTTGCCCGATCCATTGCCCAGCGTATTGAAGAAGAGATGGAATATCCCGGACAGATCAAGGTGCTGGTGATCCGGGAAACCCGCGCGGTGGAATATGCCCGCTGAGGCCGATACCTTACGTATTCTGTTTCTCGGAGACGTGGTGGGCCGTCCAGGCCGCCATGCGGTTCGGGAGCTTCTTCCCGAACTCCGTGCGCGCTTTACCCCGGATGTGGTGCTGGCCAACGGGGAAAACGCAGCGGGCGGCAAGGGAATCACGGAGAAGTCCTACCGGGCCTTGCTCGAAGCCGGGGTGGACGCCCTGACCATGGGCAACCACACCTTCGACAACCGGGAGATCTTCAAATTTATCGAGCGGGCGGATCGGATGGTGATCCCCGCGAACTGGCCTCCGGGTGTCCCGGGACAGCGTTTGCTTTTCCTGGAGCGAAAGGGGGTCTCGCTTGCCGTCCTCAACCTCCACGGGCGGCTGTTCACCGGCGCGTTCCTGGATTGCCCGTTCCGCACGCTGGAGCGACTTCTCCCGGAGATCCACGCCCGCACCCGGCTGGTGTTCGTGGACTTCCACGCGGAAACCACATCGGAAAAACTCGCCTTTGGATATTTTGCGGCCGAGCGAGGCGTTTCGGCGGTGGTGGGCACCCATACCCATGTTCAGACATCGGATGCCCGGATTCTTGGAGAGGGAACGGCCTATATCACCGATGCGGGCATGTGCGGGGGGCTGGGTGGGGTGATTGGCGTCCGGAGGGAGGTTGCGCTCCAGAATTTCCTGTATAATCTGCGGGGAGGGATGGAGGTGGAGACCCGGGGGAAAGGGGTGGAGGGTGTGGTGGTGGACCTGGATGTGAAAACCGGAAAGGCAAAAGCCATTCAGGCCTTTCGGATGGAGATGGGCAAAGGTGGAACAGACTGAACTCCTCAAAGAGGTGAGTCGGGCCTTTCGTTTGGCCCTGAAGGAGGGGGATTGGGCTCCCGTGCTGGACGTGTTTTCCCGCCATCTGGGACTGGATCTCAGGGTGGTGGATCAGTCGGACGGAGACGGTGTCCTCTTCCCTGTGGAGGATCCCTCCGGTCAGACCCGGGGCTATCTGGAGGCCCGGCCCGGTGAAAAGGCGATGGAAGCGGCCGAATCCCTCCACTTTGCCGCGCAACTTCTGGGCTGGCTGTTCTATACCCGGGAGCAGGAGGAGGTGATCCACACCGCCCAGGACACCTCCCTTTCCTTTCTGACGGGAGAGGGGGAGGACCTTTCCCGGTTTCTGGATCTTCTCCGGGTGCGTCTGGACGTGGATGCGCTGGTTTTGTGTGAGGTGGTGGAGGACCGGGTTCGGGTCCAGGCCTGGACGGGCACCTGGCCTCCCCAGGAAGAGCTGGTGGAGGATGCGGTGCTCCGGGCCCGGGAGGCCCCTGGTGATCTGGTGGAACTCCCCCCCGAGACACTGCTTCTGCGGTTCACCTCTTTCCGGCGGGCCTGGGTTTTCCCCCTGCGGGATCCGGAACAAAACCCTCTTGGAGCCCTGCTTCTTCTCTCCGAACGATCCCTTCCCCTGGCTCATTCTGAACTTCTCGAAGGATGGAAAAACTTTCTTCTTCTCGGGCTGGACCGCAGGCGGTGGGCCCGCATCACCCGGTCCACCCTGGCGAGCGTGGTGCTCTCCATGGTGGCACTGGAGGAGATGCGGGATCCCTACACGCGGGGGCATTCGGAGCGGGTGGCCCGGTATGCCACCGAGATCGCACGGAGACTGGGGTATCCCCCGCAAAAAATCGAAAAGCTCTATTTTGCAGCCCTTCTGCATGACATCGGAAAGGTGGCCATCCCGGATATTCTTCTCCTCAAGCCCACTGCCCTCCAGGAACACGAGATGGAGATCATCCGGTCCCACGTCAACCTGGGCTATGAAATCCTCCGTCACCTCCGAGCTTTCACCGATGTGGCGGAGTGGGTCCGGGCCCACCACGAGCGATGGGACGGCACCGGCTATCCCCGGGGTCTGAAGGGGAAGGAAATCCCCCCGGAGGCCCAGATCCTTGCCCTTGCCGACGTGTTTGATGCCCTGACATCCACCCGGCCCTACCGCCGGGCCTACACCCGCGAAGAAGCCCTCAAAATCCTGCAGGAGGAAGCGGGGAAGGCCTTTGATCCGGAGCTGGTGCCGGTGGCGGTGGAAGTTCTGAAGGCAACGCCTTCCCGTTCCCCGGAAAAGCCCACGCCCCTCCTGTATCTCTATCTGGACCGGGTCCGGAAAGACTCGGCTTTGTCTTTTGCCGAGACCGGTGTTCTCATGAACGCGGTGCTCCGGTTCTGGGGGGAGGAGCCCCTGGAGGAGATCCTCTCGGATGTGCTGGACACCACCATACGGATTTTCCATTTTGACGGGGGATTTTTCCGGGCCGTGGAAAACGATGAGTTTGTGATCCATATTGCACGTGGCATTTCGGAACGTTATGTGCAGGAGCATCTTCGCGTGCCGGTGGCTCCCTTCCAGGGGTGGATTGAGCGGGGCCTTCAGGAAGGGCATCTCTTTTTTGAAAACGTGGGTGAGTCGCCCATCCTGCGGCGGTTTTTCCGGGGGCTGGTGGAGGAGGGGGTGGTCTCTCTCCTGGTCATTCCCCTCTATGCTCGGCACCGGAAAGAACGGATTCACGGATATCTGTCCTTTTTTAACCGGGAAGTCCGGGAAGTTCCCCCGGAGCAGATCAAGCTCCTTTCCCAGATTGGCCGGCATCTGGGGCTTCTCCTGGATTATCGGGAACGGGAGGAGCGGGAGGAACTCTATCAGCGGACTCTCCTGGAAGTTCTGGATATCCTCCGGGCCAGCCGGAACCGGGGCCGGGTGGATCTTGCAGGCCTCGTGCGGTTTCTGGGGGAACGGGCGGGATTGCCCCGCCCACGGATCCGGGCACTGGAGCATCTCCTGGCCTTTGTGGACCTTGAAAATATCCTGGCTCCGGATCTCCTGCGGATCAAGGTCCTCCAGGGTGTGCCCCTTTCGGAGGATGAAAAGGCCTTTCTTTCCCGTCTTCAGGAGGAAGCCCGAAAGGTTGTGGAGCGGCTCCATCTTCCGGAGGACTGGAAGGAAGTGCTGCGATCGGTGTATGATGGGGAACCCCTCACGGTGGAGGCCAAAATTCTGTATCTTCTGCGGGTGTTCCGGCGGGCAGGAGAGCGTGTCGAAGCCGTGGAGCGGGAAGCGGGTGACCGCATTCCCCTGCGGCTCGCTCAGGACTTCAGGGAAGGTCTGGCCCGTTTCACGAAACTGCCGGAGGAGGCCCGGCAGACGGTGTATGAGGACCTGTATGCCTTTCTCCAGGAAATTTCGGTGCTCTATGAAATTGGTGCACACCTGGAGGACATTACGGATGCGGCTTCCTTTGCTGAGAAGGTTCTGGAGAGCGTGGGGCGGGCAACGGGCGCGGACAGCCTGTTCCTTCTGGCCCGCCAGGATGGCGTTTTGAGGGTTCTGGCCGCTTGGGGTTTCCCGAAAGACGTGCTGGGCCAGGAGATCCCCGAAGACCAGGGTCTGGTGGGCCGGGCGGTCCGGACCGGCGAACCCGTTCTGGTGGAGGATACCTCCCGGGACCCGGAATACATCCCTCCGGCCGGGAGGCCCATGGGATCGGCCCTGATGGTCCCCCTCCTCCTCCGGGATGAACTCGTGGGGGTGCTGGCGGCCGAGAACCAGGATCCCCGCTCCTTCACGCCTCAGCACGTCCGGTTTCTCCGGATGCTCTCCCGGTATATCGCTCCTGTGGTATATCTTCTGATCCAGAAGGCCTGAATGACCCGCCTGCTCCTTACGGGCGTGGTGTTGCTGTCTCTCCTGGAGTTGCTGGTCCCTTCACCCTCTCGGGACATCCTTTTTCTCCTGCGCCTGCCCCGGGTGCTGAACGCCCTGTGGGTGGGGGTCCTCCTCGGGGCCTCCGGGGCGGTGTTCCAGAGCACCCTCCGAAATCCTCTGGCCGAACCGTACACCCTGGGGTTTTCCGCATCCACGGCCATGGGGGTGCTGGTGAGTATGGCGCTGGGGGCACCGCTTCCGATGAGTGTCCTGGTGGGGGTCCTTTCGGGCATCGGGGGCATGTTCGTCCTTCTCCGCCTTGCCCGATCGTCCCTGGAACTCATCCTGGCCGGTGTGGCCCTGAACTTTTTCGCGGGAGCCCTCCTGGTGGTGCTCCAGAGTCTGGTGGAACCCTTTCGGGTGTATGCCATGGTCCGCTGGAGCATGGGGAGTCTTTCCACCGTGGGATGGGCCTTGCCCCTGGGGGCCCTTGTTCTCACCCTGATCTGGTGGGCCTGGGTGTACCGATCCCGGTTTGTCCTCATGCTTGCATCCCTTGGGGAGGAATCCGCGCAGGCGCTGGGCCTGGACTGGGTATCCTGGATGCGCCGGATGGTGATGGTCACGGGGGTACTCCTTGCCCTTTCTGTGGCCCGGGTGGGGCCCATTGGCTTCGTGGGGCTTGTGACCCCCCATCTGGTCCGCCTGGCCGGGACCCGGGATGCGGGAAGCCTCCTCATCCGTTCAGGTTTGCTCGGAGGCTTGATGCTTCTCGTTGCGGATTTTCTGGCCCATCTGGGACCCCGGGAGATTCCCGTCGGAGCCCTCACGGCCCTGATGGGAACGCCGGTCTTTGTCATGCTTTTGATCCGGTATGCCCGAACGGGAGGTGGCTCATGACCCGGGAAGAAGCCCGAAAACTTCTGGACGAATGGGTGGAGAGCGACACCCTCAAACGCCATATGCGGGCGGTGGCGGTGTGCATGGAAGCCTATGCCCGAAAATTCGGCGAAGATCCGGAGCTCTGGTATGTCACCGGTCTGCTCCACGATCTGGATTACGAAAAATACCCCGAGGAACATCCGGACCGGGCGGTTTCGTTTCTGAAGGGACGACTTCCGGATGAGGCGGTGGAGGCCATTTGGGCTCATGCCAGGCCAGACCGACCCAAAAACACCCTGCTGGCCCGCACCCTGGTGGCCGTGGATGAACTGACGGGCTTTCTCATTGCGGTGGCCCTGGTTCAGCCGGGCAAATCCTTTCAGGAGATCACGAAGTGGAAGTCCATCCGCAAGAAGTGGAAGGACAGGGCCTTTGCCCGGGGCGTGGACCGGGAGGAGGTGGAGCATGCGGTGGAGGCCCTGGGTGTGGATTTTCAGGAACACGTGCTCTTCATGCTGGAGACCCTCAAAGCCCGGGAAGATGAGGTGTGGAACGAGACAAGGAGGGGAGCATGATTCTGATCCTGCTTGCGGTGTGGTACACCCAATCCGGTGTGGCTCTGGGACAGTGGGGCCTGGGGGGGGCTCTGAATCCCGCGGCCTATGGAACGGGGAAAACCCAGGTCACCCTGGGATTTCAGGGGAGCCGGATCTGGACGGATCTCTCCCTCTGGGGCCAGGGGGTGGGGCTTTCCTATGACACCCTGACCCGCAAGATATCCTGGTGGCTTCCCACCGCGTTTGGACGGGAGGATGCAGCGGTGGGCTACCGCTACCTCCACACGCTCTACGGCTCTCAGCACGAGCTGGGCGTGCTTCTCAGGCCCCGGGGGTGGCTTTCCCTGGGAGGGGTGGCCGAATACGCCCGGGGAGGACTGGACAGCCTGAAAGCCGGGCTCGGTCTTCGCCCTTTCTCCTGGCTGGTCGCCTTCGGCGATGTGATCCATGCCTACGGTTCGGACACGCTGGGATACCGGTTCGGCCTGAGCCTTCGCCCCGTGGAGGGGTTGTGGATTGGCGGGGTATCGGATGGGGAAAACCTCCGAGGAGGTCTGGCCCTGAGTCTGGGATCGGTGGTGGTTCAGGCGGTGGGGGATCGGGATTCCCTGAACGTCGGGGTTTCCTTCTTGATGCCGGGTGCACCGCCCGTCTATACCCCCGCCCGCCCGGTGGTCTGGACGGTGGAAAGGGGGGTCGGCGAAATTCCGGAAAAGCCCCTGTTCGGTTCCCGGCGGCCGTCATTTGCCGAAGTGGTTCAGCGTCTGGAGGCCCTGGGAGAAGACCCCCATACCCCTGCCCTGCTCGTGAAACTCCGGAATTTCCCCTGGGGATACGCCCAGACGGAGGAACTCCGGGAGGCCCTTCTCCGACTCCGGGCCCAGGGAAAAAGGGTCTGGGTGTATGCGGAAAACGTGGGGGTGCGGGAGCTGTTCTTTGCCTCCGCCGCCGACCAGGTCTTCCTGAATCCGGAAGGGATGGTGATCGCACCGGGCATCTATGCCCAGCGTTTCTATCTCAAAGGCATGCTGGACAAACTGAACATCCAGGTGGAGGCGGACCGGATCGGCAAATACAAATCGGCGGTGGAGCTCCTCACCCGGACCTCCATGTCGCCTGAAGACAGCCTCCAGCATGCGGAGTTTCTGGAAGACGTGTGGGGAACGGTGGTGGAAGCGGTGGCCGAGGGCCGGAACCAGGACCCGGATGAACTGGGCACCCTGCTTCTGGAGCGGGGCGTGTTCACCGCCCAGGAAGCCCTGGCGGCGGGACTGGTGGACGGGGTGCGGTATGAGGACCAGGTGGACTCCCTCTTCCGGAAAACGTTTGGAAACATCCGGCCCCTCACCTTTGAACCCCGAACCCAGCCGGACCGGTGGCGGGATGACCGGCCGGTGGTGGCGGTGGTGGTGGCCCAGGGGGACATCGTGGTGGGCCGGAGCGCGCCGCCTTCTCCCCTCCCCCTTCCCTTTTTCTCTTCTCGAACCGTGGGGTCCTGGTCACAGAAAGCCCTGTGGGAAAAACTCCGGAAAGATCGCCGGGTGAAGGCGGTGGTGTTCCGAATTGACTCCCCGGGCGGTTCATCCCAGGCAAGCGAGGACATCTGGCGGGAAGTGAGTCGCACGGCAAAGGAAAAACCCGTGGTGGTGAGCATGGGGAACATCGCGGCTTCCGGTGGATACTACATCGCGATGGGGGGCCAGAAGGTGTTTGCGGACGCCACCACCCTCACGGGCTCCATCGGGATTCTGTGGGTCAAACCCGTGGTGGCCGGGTTTTTTGAAAAGATCGGCATCACCCGGGATGCGGTGCGGATCGGGGAGCACGCTGATGCCCTCTCCCCCTTCCGGGGCTACACGGAGGAGGAACGGGCGGCCCTCCACAAAATCCTGGAAGAGGGATACCGGACCTTTCTGCGACGGGTGGCTGACAACCGGCACATGTCGGAAGAAGCGGTCCACACCCTGGCGCAGGGACGGATCTGGAGCGGCAAAAGCGCGAAGGAGGTGGGCCTGGTGGATCGGCTAGGCGGCGTGATGGATGCCATACGGGAAGCCGCACACCTTGCGGGACTTTCCCGTTATCGTGTGGAGGTCTTCCCCGTGGAACGGTCGTCTCTTCTCCCCGGGAGCGGGATGAGTGCCCTGTCCTCCCGGTGGGAACTGTTTGCAGAACCCTATCTCTTTCGAACCACGGTGGAAGGGATCCGTCCCTGATGGACTATTACGGATTTCCCGTTCTCCGGGAGCTCGCTTTTGTCCTTCCGCCCCTTCTGTTTTTCCGGGAAGCCGCCCTCCGGGTGATGGAGGAGCGGCTTCCCCCCGCCCCCCGGACGGTTCTGGATGTGGGGTGTGGCACGGGGTTCACCACCCGTCGACTGGCCCGTCGGTTCCCCCGGGCCTCCGTGCTGGGCGTGGACCTTTCCCCATCCATGATCCGGCTGGCCCGAACCGCTTCACGGTTTCCCAACGTGCGTTTTGAGGTGGGGGATGTCCGGACGATGGAGGGGACGTTTGATCTGGTGGTGGCCTTCTATGTGTGGATGCTGCTTCCCGGAGGGGATCTCTCGCCTCTTGCCCGCCTGCTTGCCCCCGGAGGGCAGGCCTTTCTGGTGCTCACCTCCCCCACGCTTTTTACCCGCCTTCACCGGTCCTTCTATCGCCTCACGGGAGGGGGGGAGATCCTGCTTCACGCTCCGGACTGGTGGGTGAGACGGGCAAAGGAGAAAGGCTTTCAGCCATCGGTGGTGCCCATCCATTCTCTGGAGGGGAGTTTTCTGCTGCGACTGCGGGGTCTTCCGGAAGGCTGAGCAACAAAAAGGGGGAGGCCGAAGCCTCCCCCTCTCCATACCGAAGTGCCTTCCCCGTCAGAAGCTCACGTGGACGGAGAGGGTGTTCACGAAGGGCGACATGTTCCCGAAAAGGAAGTAGGGGCCGTTGTAGAGAATGTGGGGCGCGATGGTCGCGTCGAACCGGACGTTCCGCACCGCATAGGACAGGCCCAGCACATAGGAGATGGGGAACTGGGAGATGAACGTGCCTTTCAGATCGGGGGTGTTGTTATTGTTGTTGTCGGGCTGCTCGGTGGAGGCGAAGGTCAGGAGGTTCTTCACGAAGGCCACCCGGCCGGTGAGGGCGCCGGTGAGGCGACCTTCCACGCCCACAATCCCGTCCAGGTTAAGGATGGAGCACTTGTTAGCAGCAGGGTCAAAGGCGATGCAGGCGGTGTGGGCGGTGTAGGACCCGAAGCCCAGGCCAAAGCCTCCCACGAACAGGATGTTCTCAGCCGGCATCGTGTTCAGGCCTCCAAGAAACCCAAAGGTCATGGCCTTCTGGTTGTCCACGTCGGTCTTGGTTCCGTTGTTGTCCTGGGTGTAGCTCTGGTCGGTCATGCCGAAGTTCAGGGCGAAGATCATCCGGGAAGCCTCGGAGCGCTCCATGAAATAACGGAAGTTGGCCGCGATCTGGGGCTTGGAGGAGGAAACCTCCTGATAGTTGTTGCCAGCGTCCACCCGGTCTTTATACATGGGGAAGGCGATGTTCAGGGCAGCGTCAAAGGCCGAACCGGAGGCACCCAGGGTGAGGCCGAAGGCATAGAGGTTTGTGGTGGCCGTGTTGGCGGGGTTGGCGTCGTCCTCGGTCTTGGTGCTGGAAAGGCCCAGATCCAGGGCATAGCCAAACTTCGTGTCGCCGCCGAAGGCACCGGCATACCGGAACCCGTAAGCGGTGGTGCCCATGAAGTCCAGCACCGGGAAGTTGGCGTAAAGACCATAGGCGTAGCCCTCTTTCGCCTTGAAGAGCTTGGCATAGCCGGTGGGCGCACCGCTCGTGAGATCCCCGAGGGTGCGGAGTTCCAGCACGCCGATCTGGCCGAACTGGAAGAGGAGCGAGGGGTAGCGCTCCACGAGCGCATCGTCATCAAACAACAGATCCACCTGGCCTCCCAGGCCGGCGATCCGGCTTTCCGTCGCCATGAGGGGCGCGACGAGGATCAGACCTGCAAGCAGTGCCTTGCGCATATGCGTCCTCCTGTTTGGGTTACCTGCGCAACCGGCTATCATTATACGTCCTGGCAAAGGGATTTTCAATTTTTCTGCAAACCGGAGCGGTTCAGAACCGCCAGCGTCCGAAGGAATAGGGGAAGAGCCGGGAAGAAACCCAGGTGATCACGGCGAAAATGGGTGCCATAAGAACGAAGAAAAGGCCCAGGGATCGCCAGACCGGCGCGGGCACAGCGAAGGGATCATGGGGAACCAGTACAGAACGTTGAGGATGGTTGGGGTCAAAATACACCCGCACGAGCTGACCGGCCCGATAGCGGTTTCGGGCCTCCAGGGGGGCGGTGTGGGAGAGGGGACTGTAGCGGTCAGACGTGTAGGTTTTCCCCCAGACCCGATAGGTGTAGGTGATCCGGACGCTTCCACGGGAGGAACGTCGTCCGACAGGATCCCGAACCTCCACCTTCACCACCCGGCCGGTGGTGGTTCGCCAGGATTTGACCCGCTGAAGGCTCCAGGATTCATACCAGCCATACGCCATCCATCCCAGTCCCAGGAGCACGAAAAGGACGGTGAGGCGCAGGATTGCCTCGAGAGGCGGTGCATCCCTCACGGGATCCCACGGTTTCCACAGCATGGCTCCACCCCTCAGACGGTGCGCTCGAAAAGCCCCGCGGCTTTCAGAAAGGCCCGGAAAGCCGGATGGGTTTCCGAAAACGCCTGGTCCACCGGGATGTCCACCGCAATTTCCCCTTCCTCCAGGAGGATGATCCGGTCGGCCACCCGCAGCGCACTCACCAGATCATGGGTCACCATCACGCCGGTCACATCGAGCTGCTCTTTGAGATAGAGCATCAGATCGTTGATCCGGTCGGCGGTGACGGGGTCCAGGCCGGAGGTGGGTTCGTCGTAGATGAGATAGTCCGGACGTCCCACGATGGCACGGGCGATGCCAGCCCGTTTGCGCATTCCCCCGGACATCTCTGCGGGATACAGGTCTTCCGTTCCGGACAGCTCCACCATCTCCAGAGCCCACCGGATGGCTTCGTCCATCGCCTGGCGGTCCCAGCCCCGTTCACGAAGAGGAAGGGCCAGGTTTTCATACACGGTCAGGGAATCGAACAGGGCCGCTCCCTGAAACACATAGCCGAATTTCCGGCGAAGGGCGTTGAGGACCTTCCGGGGAGCACGGGTGACATCCACATCCTCCACCATCACCCGACCCCGGTCCGGTTTGAGAAGCCCCAGGATATGCTTGATGGTCACGGTTTTGCCCGTGCCGCTTTTGCCCAGGATGGCCACCATCTCCCCCGGGTGGATGGTGAAGGAGATCCCCCGCAGGACCACCCGGTCCTCAAAAGATTTCCACACGTTGTCAAACCGGATCATCCGTAGATCAGGGTGCCCAGGATATAATCTGCCGCCAGAATCAGCACGGAGGAGCTCACCACGGCTTCGGTGGTGGCCCGGCCCACACCCGTGGCTCCTCCTTCGGCATAGTAGCCGTGGAAGGAACCCATCAGGGCGATGATCCCTCCGAACACCACGCTTTTCAGGAGGCCGCCCCACAGATCCACCGGTGCGAAGAACATCCGGATGCCGGAGAAATAAAGGGACATGGGCACAAACAGCAGGTATTTGCTCACCACCGCGGCGGCCATGATGGCAGAAAACTCCGCAAACACGGTGAGGAGGGGAAGGGAGACCACCCCGGCCATCAGGCGGGGAAGGACGAGATACCGCACCGGATTGATCCCCATCACGGTCAGGGCATCAATCTGCTCGGTCACCCGCATGCTTCCAATCTCCGCGGCAATCCCTGCCCCGCTTCGCCCCGCCACCACCAGGGCGGTGATCACCGGACCCAGCTCGATGAGAACCGCTTTCGCAATCCCCACACCGAGATACTCCAGGGGCACAAAATCCTTCACCTGATAGGCGGTCTGGACGGCGGACACCATCCCGATAAAGAGGGATGTCAGGATCACCACGGGCAGGGAATTGACCCCGATTTTCTCCATTTCCTGGATGGCCAGGCGGGGGGTTTTGTGGATTTCGGGCAGGGCAAGGAGGGCCTCATAAAACAGGTGGGTGAGCTGGCCCAGTTTGACGATCCAGGGGGTGAGGAGGTTCATGGTCCGGAGAGGATTTCGTCCAGGAAATGGGTGTGGATGGCCCCGCTCTGGAACCCCGGGTGCTCCATGATCTTGCGGTGGATGGCCGCAGTGGTGGGAAATCCGATGAGATACCATTCATCCAGCGCCCGGATCATCCGGCGGATGGCTTCTTCCCGGGTTTCTCCCCAGGCGATCACCTTGGCGATGAGGGAATCATAAAAAGCCGGAACGGTGTAGCCGGCGTAGATGTGGGTGTCCACCCGGATGCCGGGTCCCCCCGGAAGGTGGAGGGCTTCGATTTTCCCGGGGGTGGGGGAAAAGTCCTGAAAGGGGTCTTCGGCGTTGATCCGGATCTCAATGGCATGGCCCCGGAAGGTGAGATCCTCCTGGCGGAAGGGAAGGGCCTCCCCCCGGGCGATGCGGATCTGCCATTTGAGAAGATCCAGCCCCGTGATCATCTCGGTGACGGGGTGCTCCACCTGGATCCGGGTGTTCATCTCGATGAAATAGAACTTCCGGGTTTTGTCGTCAAACAGGAATTCCACGGTGCCGGCGGAGTCATACTGGATGGCCCGGGCGGCCTTCACGGCGGCCTCGCCCATGGCTTCCCGGAGTTCAGGGGTGAGGGCGGGGGAGGGCGCTTCCTCCACCAGCTTCTGGTGCCGCCGCTGGATGGAGCATTCCCGTTCGAACAGGTGGATCACGTTGCCGTGCCGGTCGCCCAGGACCTGGATTTCGATGTGACGGGGACGGTCAATGTATTTCTCCACATACAGCCGGCTGTCCCCGAAGGCGGACTGGGCTTCCGATCGGGCCATATCATAAGCTTTGGGGAGTTCGGCCGGTGTGTCCACCCGTCGCATGCCCCGGCCGCCTCCCCCTGCGGCGGCTTTGAGCAGGATAGGATAGCCGATCTCCCGTGCCAGGGCCGCCACTTCGTCAAGGGAGTCCAGGGCGTCCAGGGAGCCGGGAACCACGGGGACCCCCACCTCCTGCATGCGTTTTTTGGCGGCGATCTTGTCCCCCATCAGGGCGATGGCCTCCGGATGGGGGCCGATGAAGGTCAGGTTGTGGTCCCGGGCGATGGTGGCGAAATCGGGGTTTTCAGCCAGAAAACCGTAGCCAGGATGAATGGCCTGGGCACCGCTCACCAGCGCGGCGCTGATCAGGTTGGGGATGTTGAGGTAACTCTGGGTTGCCGGAGGTGGCCCGATGCAGATGGCGTAGTCCGCAAGCTGGACGTGAAGGCTGTCCCGATCCGCCTCGGAATACACGGCCACCGCCTCAAGACCCAGTTCCTTGAGGGCGCGGATCACCCGGACGGCGATCTCTCCACGGTTGGCGACCAGCACCCTCCGAAAGTTCATGGCATCGCCTCCGTGGGAATCACGGTGGTGGGGTCCCGGAGCAGGAGGGAGGCCTGATGACGGGCGGCGTGGATGATGCTCACCAGCGCTTCCACCGCGTGTTTCAGATCGTCGTTCAGAATCCAGTAGGTGTATTCCCGGGCGTGGGAGAGTTCGTCCAGCGCCCGGTCCAGGCGGGTCTGGAGTTTTCCGGGCTCCACCCCCCGCTGAATCAGGCGCTCCCGCAGAGTCTGGAGGCTTGGGGGAAACACGAAGATGCTCACCACCTGCCGGGGAAACAGGGCTTCCAGCTTGCGCTTGCCCACCACGTCCAGGTCCAGGATCACGTCCTGACCCTGTTCAAAGGCCCTCCGCACCGGGTCGGCCGGGGTTCCGTAATATTCGCCGTAAATCTCCGCCCATTCCAGCAGGGCGTTGTCCCGGATCCAGGCTTCAAAGGTTTCCCGGGGCACGAAGTGATAATCCACCCCGTCCACCTCCCAGGACCGCCGGGCCCGGGTGGTGGCGGACACGGAATAGAAGAGGTCCGGAACCCGGTCGCGGGCTTCCCGGCACAGGGTGGTCTTCCCCGCACCGGACGGCGCGGAAACCACAAACAGAAGCCGTTCGCGAAAGGTCTTCCAGGGGTCCATCATGCCGTGATGATACACTCTGGAGAATGAACCGTCTTCCCTGCGCAGGGTCGGGTGAAAAGCGGGTCTCTGTTGTCGGCGATCGACTCTTTGCCATAGGCCATGTTTGAGTGATGCGTCCGAAGTTCTGAGATGCCCCCCTCCCCCAGCCCCTTCCGCCAGGGTTGGGGACCCCGGGTAATGCTCCCCGAAATCTGTACAGTGGAAATGTGAGGGAGGGCAGGGGTGAGGGAACGCGAAGGATGCTGTACGGTAAAGGAACAAACAAGGAGGTGAACCATGGCACGGCGTTCGAAATTCACACCGGCTCAAGCAACACCCCACGGGATTTTCGAAGAAAATCCCGTGGGGACCCCGAAACAAACGAGAAAAAGAAAAGGTGATTGATTAAACGGGTCCATTAGTGTATACTAAAAGGCAACAGAAGAGGGAAACGATGGACCTGGTTCAATTAAGCAAGATTGCATCGGACGAAAAGAAGGCGGAAGCGTTTTTACGGGAGAAAGGAATTCTCAAGACGTTTCGCACGTGTCCGTACTGCGGGAGCGACAAGGTGAAGCGTGCGCGGAGGAAATCGTATAAGTGCTATGGATGTAAGCGGGAATGGGGGGTGAGGAAGGGGAGTGTGCTGGAGCGATCCGGTGTGAAATATGGCCAGTTTTTGCTGGCGTTGAAAATGTTTGAGCTGGAGATTCCTGTCTTGCGTGCGTCGAAAGAGTTGGGGCTTGCGTACAACACGGTGAGGCGTTTGTACATGCTTTTTCGCAAGAAGATTGTGGAAGAGGCGACGAAAGACGATCTTTTGTGGGGGGAGATTGAGATGGATGAGAGTTACTTTGGAGGTCGGAGGAAGGGCAAGAGAGGGAGGGGGGCGGAAGGGAAGATTCCGGTGTTTGGGATTCTGGAGCGTGGTGGGAAGGTGAAAGTGGAGGTGGTGAAGGATGTGAAGGCAGAAACGTTGTTAAGGGAGGCGATTCGGAAGGTGAAAAGGGGAAGTCTGGTGTACACGGATCAGTTCAAAGGCTATGACAGCCTGGTGATGTACGGATTTCGTCATGAGCGAATCGACCATGGGAAGCGTTTTAAGAACGGGAAGGTGTATATCAACGGGATTGAGGGTTTCTGGAGTTATGCGAAGGAACGGCTGATGCAGTTTCATGGGTTATCATCTCGGTGGTTTCCGTATTATTTGAAAGAACTGGAGTATCGATACAATCATCGTGATGAGGATCTTTATGAGTTATTTCTGGAGCTCCTGAGGGTGGAATAGATTGATGAATCACCAAAAGAAAAGACTCCCCCACTTGTCCAGGTTATACGGGAAAAACACCGATTTCGGGATGTCCACCTCATAAATCTTCCCCTCCCCGCGCTCCCAGACCAGGAGCCTCCCTCCTATTGTGGCCCCAAAATAACTCGTCATCGCCACACGATCTCGATCCCAGGGATTCACAGCAGGGAAAACAAACCCCTCCCAGCACCCCCAGCTGGACCACGCTGTGTCCCGCTCCACCATATAACTCCCGTAAGCTGAACCCTGCCAGTCCCCTTTCATCAACGGTGGCTTTCCCATCCATCCCCCTCCCGAAAGGTCCCACACCCACACACCTTCCATGCTCCCATCCTGACAGGGCATGAGTTCATAATCACTGTATCGCCCATACACATACAACCTCTTCCCGTCTTCCGAAAATTGAGGGTCCAGCATGTGGGAACAGAGAGAGGGAAGGGTGTCTTCTCTTCCGGTTTGAAGGTCCACCAGGACGACTTTGAGGGACTCGGTTCTCCAGTAATCTCCCCACATTTCCAGCCGTCCAAGGGTTACCGCAAGCCACCGCTCGTCGGGAGAAATGTCGAAAAGATTGACGTACACTCTTCCTGAATCGGGCAGCGTAACGGGATAAACCCGCTCTTCCTGCGTGATCGTGTCTCCTGACACAGTGTACCGGTAAATGGCCCCTCCATACCCCGCCTCCGGGAAAGGCTCCCCCACATCGCTTAGCAAAACATACAAATGGGGTGGACGCCACACCGGTCGATCACACCTTCCAAAGTCCGGTGGAACCCATGGAGGCAAAAGACTGTCAACAAGCCCACACCTGTAAGCCACTCGTTTCACACCCGGAAGTTCGGTGATGATCTCCTCTTCGGTGGGCTTCCGGCAGAGGCTTCCAGAGAAAAGGAGAAAGAGCGCAATCCCCACCCTTCTCATCATGTCACCATGCCCCCCGATGCCTCGAAACTGCACCCCCGATGCTGCTGAAGAAAGCGTTTTCCGGTGGCTGTCAGCCGGCCAGGACGCGTTCGGTGAGGAAGGACACAAGGAGGATCAGGCCAAACATCCCGAGAAGGAGCAGCGCACTTCCCCGGCGGGCGCGAAGTTCGGCGAGGATGGCGCCCGGTCCGGTGGTGAAGCCTTCCTGAACCACGCCATCGTCCAGAAACCGCCCTGCAAGCATCCCTGCCCCCACACACGCCGCAAACCCCGTCAGGTTCCACCACAGCCAGGACACGCCCGGTGCCGTGGAGGAGATCAGGAAATTCAGGCCCACACCGGCAAGAAGTCCAACAACGGCGCCCCGTTCCCCGGTGCGGGTGACAAGTCCAAGGAAAAACACCCCGAACACCGGTCCATAAAAGAGCGAACCCAGCCGGTTGATGATCTCAATCACCGTTTCTCCCGTGGAGAGAAGAGAAAGGGCAAATCCCGTGGCGAAAAGGCCCCAGAAAACCGTAAAAATCCGGGACAGCACGAGCTCCGTTCGGGGGGAGAGGGACGGAAAACGGGGGAGGCGCTTGAGCACATCCTCCAGGGTGGCGGCAGACAGGGCGTTCATCGCGCTGTCAATGCTGGACATCGTGGCGGCGAACACACCCGCCAGAAAGAGCCCACGCAGCCCCACGGGAAAGTGCTCCCGGACGAAAAAGGGGACAAGGTCGTCCGGTCGGGAAAGCATCTCCACCACCGAAGGGTGAGCGTGGAGATACCCCGCAAGGAGAATTCCCACCAGGCTGTAGGTGAACACCAGGGGGAACCGGAGCAGACCGTTCAGCAGAAGGGCCTGCTGGGCTTCCCGGGCAGAGGAGGTGGTGAGGAGCCGCTGGGCCTCGCTCTGGTCGGTTCCGTAATAGGACAGATACAGGAAAAAGCCGCCGAGCAGCATGGGCCAGAGGCCATACGTGTCGCCCGAAAAACCCCAGTGTTCAGGGAAGAACACCCGGAACCGTTCCGGATCGCGGGGAAGGGTGCCGCCGGTGTCCACCCAGAGAAGTCCCACCATCAGGAGGGCGGTGAAGAAGAGCACGCCGAGCTGCAGGATGTCGGAATAGATGTCGGCCGCGATGCCGCCCAGGGTGGTGTAGAGGATGGTCACGAGAGCCACCAGAAGGAGGGTGTCCTGCACAGGCCAGGACAGAAGTCCGGCCAGCACCACGCCGGTGGTGAAGAGGATCACGCCGGAAGCCAGACCCCGGGACAGAAGAAACACCCCGCTCACAAGGGTGCGTAGAACGGGACCGAATCGCCCTTCCAGATAGTGATAGATGGTCACGGCACCGGTGCGGTGAAACACGGGGATGAGGGTAACCATGAGGGCGATCATGGCGAGGGGCACGGCAAATTCGTATTGCCACCACCGCAACCCCCCGCCGGACTTCAGGGCAATGAAGGCCGGAGCCCCCACCAGACTCACCGCACTCACCTGGGTGGCCACGAGGGACAGGGCCACGGGAAGACTCCCCATCCGGCGACCTGCCAGAAAGTAGTCCTGGGTGTTCTTCTGGCGCCGGGCAAGGAACGCCCCCATCCCCACCATCCCCGCAAGATAGAGCGCCACCACGCCCCAGTCCAGAAGGGTCATGGCTCGTTACAGGGCCTGTTCCACCTTTTTCATCAGGGCCTCATGACCCTTCCGTACGTCGTTCAGGATCTGTTCGCCCGCCTCCAGAAGGGCCTCACCCTCCTTTCCGGCATCCGGTGCGTTGATCCGCACGTTCAGCCAGGCCCCCCGGGTCGCCGCGAAAAACTGCTCTCCGGCCACACCCAGATCCGTGATCACCCGGGGGGATGTCCGGTCCAGGAGCTCGAGGGCGCGGGACACGCCGTCCCGGGCGCGTTCCATCACCCGGAGAGGCACCTCCATCGCACCGACGGCTGCCTGCTGGATGGCCTCCCGATCTTTGGAACGATAGGCCTGCCGGAGGGCCTCAAAGGCCTCGGCGTCTTCCCTCACCAGCCGGTGGGCTTCGGCAAGGCGCTCAAGGCACCAGGACCGGTCTTTCTGGAGGGTTTCATGATGGGAGGAAAGCCGGGAGGAGCGAAGGGAAATCCCCGTCACCATGGAGAGAAGGGCAAATCCCTGGGCGAGGGAAAAGGCGCTCACCGAGCCTCCCCCGGGTGCGGGCGTATCCTCCGCCACCGAAAGGAGATAGCCCATCTCCGGAGGCATCTTCTCCTGAATGCGGGCTTCCACGGTCTGGTTGGGCTGAAATCCCTCGAGCTGGAGATAAAAGTCCGCCACGTCCTGGAGTGCCTTCTGGGGAACCAGTCCCACGATTTCCGAGCCCACCACAGGGACCCCGAAGCGACGGGCATAGAGTTTCACGAGTTCAAAGGCCGCATAGATGGGGCTTTTCTCATAGTCCACCAGGTTCATGGACACCTGGACCAGGTTGCGCTCCTTGATCTCAAACCCGAGGGCCTTGACGGCGGAGAGCCCTCCACCCCGTGCCCGGACCCGCCGGGCAATGGCTTTGGCGATCTTGACATCGGAGGTGCCCAGGTTCACGTTGTAGGCGATCAGGAATTTGCGGGCTCCCACCGCCACCGCACCGGCAGTGGGATGCACCCGGGATGGGCCGAAATCGGGTTTGCGGGCTGGGTCCTTCTCGATTTCTTCTCGCAGGGCTTCAAACTCCCCTCGCCGGATATTGGCGAGGTCTTTTCGTTCGGGAAGGCGTGCCGCCTCGCCATAAAGATACACCGGAATCTGGAGTTCCCGGGCGATTCGTTCGCCCAGACGTTCGGCCAGGGCCACACAGTCCTCCATGGTCACGCCGGAGATGGGCACGAAGGGGATGACGTCGGTGGCACCGATGCGGGGGTGTTCCCCCTTGTGCTTGCGGAGATCAATGAGTTCGGCGGCTTTCACCGTGAGCCGGAAGGCCGCTTCCACCACTGCATCCGGCGGCCCCACAAAGGTGATCACGGAGCGATGGTGGTCCGGGTCGCTCTCCACATCCAGAAGCACCACGCCCGGAACCTGTTCCACCTCACGAACGATGGCCTGGATTTTTTCCGGATCCCGCCCTTCGGAAATGTTGGGCACACATTCCACAAGTTTCATGATCCTTCCTCCTCCGGTTGTTCAAGCCATGAACGAAAGTCCGGGTCCTCCAGAAGCAGGAAAAGGGGGGGTTCGGCGAGTTTCTGGGCCCATCCATAGGCCAGAATCGCCCAGGGAAGCCAGTAGAGCCGATCGGCGAGGGGATGACCCGCAAAATCGGCCCCGCTCCAGAGAAGCCAGAGCGGCACAAACAGAAGCATCTCATAGGTCTGATAGAGCAGAACCTCTGTGGTTACCAGGGCGAGGAGGACCCACCCCAGCGCAGCGAGGGGGTGCAGAAAAAACAGTCCCCCCGCCACGAAAAGGGTGAGGATCTTCCATCGCCAGGGAAGCACGGGATGAAGAAGGAGAAGGGCAGCGGACGCCCCCAGACTTTCCGGAAGGCCCCGGCGGGCCAGAGCCACAAGGAGCGCAAGCCAGACGAGTTTGTAGAGCGCGTCGGCCAGCCCCACCCAGGGTCCGGGGGACGACCGGGTTTTCCAGAACGCTCTCAGCCAGGATTCATGGCGTGCGGTGAGCCGTGTCCACCACGACATACGCACGGAGCCTCTCCAGGGTTTTCCGACCGATGCCCGGAACACGGAGAAGATCGTCAACGCTGCGATAGGGACGGTGGGCAAGAATGGCCTGCGCCCGTTTTGGACCCACACCGGGCAGGAGAAGGAGGTCTTCAAACGGAGCACGGTTGAGATCAATCCGGAGGGGCCGGAACGTTTCCGGTCGGGGGTGGGGCAGGGGGAACAGGTGCTGACCCACACTCCCCACCATCACAGACAGGAGGATCACGATCCAGGCCCGGCGTTCAAGACTCGTCATGCCCGTGCTTGATGATCTTGCCCTCCACCATGAAGATCACGTCTTCGGCCACGTTGGTGGCAAGATCGCCCACCCGTTCAAGATCTTTCGCAATCTGAATAAGTTTCAGGGCCGGTTCCACCACCTGAGGGCGGGCCGCAATATAGGTGATGAGCTCCCGAACGATCTGGTCCCGGAGGGCATCCACCTCATCGTCCCGTTCCAGCACGGCTTTGGCCTTGGCAGAATCCCGCTCCACAAAGGCGTCCAGTGCATCGTGGAGCATGCCCTGGGCGATCCGGGCCATACGGGGGATGTCAATAAGCGGTTTCACCGGTGGATAGGCAAGCAGGTCCAGAGAGGCATAGGCGATGTTTTCGGCGTGATCCCCCACCCGCTCCAGATCGTTGTTGATTTTGAGAATCATGATGGCCGTTCGGAGGTCTTCCGCTTCCGGATGGAACAGGGCAAGGAACCGCACGACTTCCTCTTCGATCTGGACTTCTCGTTCGTTCACCTGTACCTCTCGATCCAGCACTTTCCGGGCCAGGTCGCCGTCACGCTGAACCAGGCTTTCCACCGATTCCGCAAGCTGAGATTCCACCAGGGACGCCATCTCCAGAAGCCCCTTTCGAAGCTGAACCAGGGCTTCAGACTGTCGCTTCATGGAAAACCCACCTCCCGTTCACCGTCACCCCCACAACGGGTGACTGTTCGTCAAACACCCAGGACGACAGGAGATCCTCTCCATCCAGGGGCCGGCTCCGGAGCACAACCAGATCGGCCCAGAATCCCGGTTCCAGAAGCCCCAAACGATCCATGGACGCCGCGAGCGCACCACCCCGGGTTGCGTCATACAGGATCCGGGGAAGGCTTTCGGCTTCCACAAGATAGGCATGGCGGATCACGGAAAACATGTTGTAGGTCCAGCCGGCCCCCACGTCACTCCCCAGTGCGGTGCGAACACCGTGGGCTCGCAGGGCCTTTCGGGGAAGGCGCCCGCTGTGGAGAAAATCGTTGGCGGTGGGACAGTGAACCACCACGCTCTGACGCTCCCGGATCGTCTCCAGTTCCCGCCCCCAGAGATACACGCCGTGGGCCAGAAACGTCCGATCCGAGAGGAGACCGGCACGGTCATACACTTCGGTATAGGACGAGGCATCAAACCGGCGCAGAACTTCCCGAACCTCGTCGGGGTTTTCGGAAAGATGCGTGTGGGCATACACACCGAATTCCCGATGGAGTTTTCCGGCCTGCTTCAGGCATTCTTCCGAACAGGAGAGGGCGAACCGGGGGGCGACGGCAAAGAACGTCCGGTTTTCTCTCTCGTGCCAGAAGGCGATCTGTCGGCGGGCCTGGGCCTCATATTCCTCCACGGGTCGGGCAAAGGTTGCGGGTTCTTCCATCCACACCCAGCCCAGGATGGCCCGGATGCCGGCATCCTTTGCCGCCTCAAAGGCCACATCCAGAATTTCAGGATGGGCGGAGAGAAGTCCGGCCACCAGCGTCGTTCCCTGGCGAACCATCTCCGAAAAGGCCTCCCGGAGCACCGTCTCGGCATACAGGGGATCCTGGAACCGGGCTTCCTCCGGAAAAACATATCGTTCCAGCCAGGGGAGAAGGGCCAGCCCCGCCCGTCCCCGGATGCGATGCTGAACGGGATGGGTGTGAAGATCCACCAGCCCGGGCATCACCCAGGCCGGACGGAGGTCCACCACCGGCACCCCCTCGGGAAGATCATGGGCCGGAACCACCGCGGTGATCACTCCGTCCCGGATTTCCAGAGCAAGGTCCTTCCGGAAACGGGCTTCGGTGGGTGCGGGAAAGTCCACCCCGTGGGCCACCAGGAAAAACCGGTCGGCAGGGATCACCGGGATGGAGCCTCCTCCTGGGTTTTCACCTTCAAGATGCTTCCAATGAAGCCCGCAAACACGGGATGGGGGGCCAGGGGCCGGGATTTGAACTCGGGATGGAACTGGGTGGCCACGAAGAAGGGGTGACGGTCCGGTGGAAGTTCCACGATCTCGGCAAGATCCCGGACGGGCTCCACGCCGGAGATCACAAGTCCGGCCCTCTCCAGTTTTTCACGGTATAGCGGATTCAGTTCATACCGGTGGCGATGGCGCTCCAGCACCACCTCCTGCCCATACAGGGTTCGGGCAAGGGTTCCGGGAAAGAGCTGAACCGGAGACGCACCCAGACGAAGGGTTCCGCCAAATCCCCGATCCTCGGCTCCGTGTTCGGGAAGGAGATCCACCACCGGATGGGGCGTGTCTTTCCTGAACTCTGTGGAATGGGCTTCCGGAAGGTTCAGGACATGACGGGCATATTCGATCACGACAAGCTGCATGCCCAGACAGATGCCGAAGAAGGGGATGCGGTGTTCCCGGGCATACCGGATGGCGGCGATTTTCCCCTCAATGCCGCGTTTGCCGAACCCTCCAGGAATCAGGACGCCGTCCGCCTCCGAAAGCCGTTCTTCCGGAGGGGTTTTCTCGAGTTCTTCCGAATCCACCCAGTCCAGTTCCAGCCGAACCCCGTGATGGGTGGCGGCATGGGTCAGGGCTTCGGCAATGCTCTTGTAAGCATCCCGGAGGTGGACGTATTTGCCCACCACAGCCACCCGAAGACTCCGTTCAGGGTGCTTGAGGCGGTGAACAAAAGCGCTCCACTCCTCCATGTCCGGTTCAGGCGCGGTAAGCCCCCAGGACTCCAGAATGAACCGGTCCAGCCCTTCTTCGTGAAGGAGCAGGGGGACTTCATAGATGGTGGACACATCCGGGGCGGTGAACACCGCCCGAATGGGAAGGTTGGAGAACAGGGCGATTTTGCGACGGGTTTCGGGAGGAAGGGGACGGTCCGTCCTGCACAGCACCGCATGGGGCTGGATCCCGATCTCCCGGAGTTTCTGGACGCTGTGCTGGGTGGGTTTGGTTTTGAGTTCCCCTGCCGAGGGGACGTAAGGAACCAGGGTCACATGGAGAAAGAAACTCCGATCCGGCGCATCCAGGGAAAGCTGACGGATGGCTTCAAGGAAGGGGAGGCTCTCGATGTCCCCCACCGTTCCCCCCACCTCCACCAGGATCACATCGGCGTCTTTTTCCAGGAGGTGGATCCGATCCTGAATCTCCCGGGTGAGGTGGGGAATGACCTGGACGGTCTGGCCGAGATAGTCCCCGCGGCGCTCCTTTTCGATCACCGCGCGATACACCTGACCGGACGTGACGTTGGAACGGGCCGAAAGGTTGATATCCAGGAAACGCTCGTAATGTCCCAGGTCCAGATCCGTCTCCGCACCGTCTTCGGTGACATAGACCTCGCCGTGCTGATAGGGGTTCATGGTCCCCGCGTCCACGTTGAGATACGGATCAAACTTCAGGGGAACCACCCGGAGCCCGCGGTGTTTGAGAAGGAGGCCGATGGAGGCGGTGGTGATGCCCTTGCCGAGGGAGGACACCACGCCACCCGTGACGAAAAGATAAAAGGGTCCCTGTTTCATGGTGTGATCTCAACTCCCTGTTCGGGGGTTTCCCAGAGTTCCAGGCGTTCAACCACCAGATCCGGGGGAAGGATTTCCTGAATCTGTGCAAGGAGGACAGCCCCCACCCGTTCCACCGTGGGGGGATCGGCGATCTCCCGCAGATCCCGGCCCTCCAGTCGTTCAAGGATGGGCTGGATCCGGCGTTTCATGTCCACGAAATCCCACACCACCCCATCCTCCCGGAGAGGTCCCCGGATTCGCACATTCAGGGTGAACCGGTGGGCATGGGGCTCCTCCTCCACACCGCCCAGGGTGACGGCATGGATGGCCTCAAAGGTGAAGCGGTGGATCAGGGTGTAGTGCATGTTAGACATCCAGGATCACAAAGGCACGATAGCCTTCGGGGGTTTTGTTCACGGAAAGTTCGTGATAGGTCACGCTTTTGACATGGTGGTTCATTCCATGCCGCTCCGGATCAAAAGGTTCTCCTTCCAGCTGGCCCTCCACCACCACGCCTTCTTCTCCGACCTGCACCGAAAGATGCCGGGGCCTGTAGATTTCGCCATAGGCATCCAGGAGAAAAATGATCTCCGATAGCGCGCAGTGCAGGGCGTCCTCCAGCGTGCTTTCTTCACACCGAAAGGTCCGGGTTTGCTCCGGGCGGATGGCATCCGGGTTGCGCACAAGCACCCCCACCAGGGCGGTGAGGGCGTCATGAAACACCTCCTCCAGCGTCCGCCCTTCAATTTCAAAGGCCAGATCTGCCGTGTGGTCCACCTCCCGGAAAGGCATCGCTTTGATTATACGCCCTGTGCCTCGAATGGGAAAGGACGGGACAGAGAGAGACGCTCCCGTCATAACCCCCCACGACGTTTGGGCGTCCGGAGCCCGGGTCACAGCGTGGAACCGGATTCACCCGGTGGGACGGGTGCTCCCGACGCGTGAGACCATCTCGTTCTGGAGAATCTGGCCGATGAGATGAAGGGAGCCTGTCACCACCACCACACGTTCGGAAGGGGAGGCCTGGAGTGCCTGGTTCAGCATGTCTTCCGGTGTGCCTTTTCCTCCCCATCGCAGGCCGGGAAGGCGCGTCATCAACGCGTCCGGCGGAAGGCCCCGGGGAGGACCCGGTGAGGTGGCCCAGAAGCGGGCAGGCCAGGTTTCGAGTTCTTTTCGCACCGGTGGGGTGAGTTTGTCCCGCTGCATCCCCAGAACCACCTCCCAGGGAGGCGGGAAAATGCGGGCGAGCGTTCGGCGTAACGTTTGCAATGAGAGGGCGTTGTGCGCCCCGTCCAGCACCACCGGTCGTCCGGCGAAGGAAATGACCTGAAACCGGCCTTCCTGAAGCGTCGTCACCCGGGAAGGAGGTAGACACCCGGTGAGAAGGTAGGATGCAAGCAGTGCTATGGCGAAATTTTCCCCCTGATGCCCCCCGATCTGGTTCGTCCTGAACCTGCCCTCCACCATCCCTTCAAGCACGACCTCTGTCCCCTGAAGGGACGGGGTGACGTCACGGATGTGCAGGTCCCGACCCACCGCATAAAGGGGCACCTCATAAAACGCCGCCATGTCCCGCAGCAGGGAGATAAGGAAGGGCCGCTGGGGCCCCGAAATCAGTTCCCCCTGTCGGGGTTTGAGGATCCCAAGTTTTTCCCGGAGGATCATGGGAAGGGCGTGTCCGAGGATGTCGGCGTGATCATAGCCGATGGGTGTGAGCACGGTCAGGTCCTGGCGGAACACCGCGGTGGCATCCAGCCGTCCGCCCAGGCCCGCCTCCAACACCGCCACATCCACCCCTGCATCCAGAAAGATCTGGATGGCGGCAAGGGTGAGGAGTTCAAACACGCTGCGGAAACCGCCCCGGGAAGAGAGGAACCGGTGAAGATCCAGCACATAGGATGCGAGAATATCCGGTTCCACGGGTTCCTGGTTGATCCGGACCCGCTCATGATAGCCGCGGAGATGAGGGGAAACAAAAAGCCCCACCCTTGTTCCTGCCTCCTGAAGGAGGGCGGCAAGGTGGAAGGCGGTGGAGCCTTTGCCTTTGGTCCCCACCACATTCACCACAACCGGGAGCATCAGATGGGGATTCCCGAGGAGGCGCAGGGCTTCTCTGAGATTTCTCAGGGTGGACGGCCCCTGACCGGAACGCTCCAGGTTCACCATCCGGTCAAAGAGGTCCAGCATCTCCTGATAGGGGCGACTCACGGTGCCCTTCTCCTCAGGGTGAACGCCCCACCGTGTTCGGTCGGCTCCCAGGGGATCCCCTCAAGCATAAACTCAAGGTCATGGGTGCGATAGGGTTCAGGCAGGGGACGGGGAGGAAGCCCCCCGAAGGGAGGGCGTACTTCCAGGGGAACGACCTGAAAGCGAAGAGAATCCGGAAAAACCGTGACCTGCACAAGGGCCCCCTGAGGTTTGACCGAACGGCTTCCGAACAGGCCGTTTCCCAGGGAATAAAAAATGGCCTGACCCCTGTAGATCTCCACCGGCTGGATCACATGGGGATGGTGTCCGATGACCAGGTCGGCACCTGCATCCACGGCCTCGTGGGCGAGGGCAATCTGATAGGGGCGGGGTGCGGGCCAGCGTTCCCGTCCCCAGTGAAAGAGCACCACGACGAACGTTGCCTGCTTTCGTGCTTCGGAGACGTCCTTCCGGATCCAGGCGGCGTGGCCAAAGGCAGTGCCGGGGCGGTTGAGCGTGGCCCAGTAGGCTTCCGGATAGGTCAGGGAATACGCGAGAAATGCCACCCGCTCTCCCAGCGTGTCCAGGATAAACGCTCTTCGAGCCTCCTTCACGTCCAAGCCTGTGCCCACATAGCCGATCCCGGTACTCCGGAGGGTTCGGTGGGTTTCCTCAAGTCCCAGAACCCCGAAGTCCATGATGTGGTTGTTGGCCGTGGTCACGAGCCGGATATTTCCTGCTTTCAGGATTCGGACATACCAGGGATCCACCCGAAAGAGGAAGGTTTTGTCCGGAATCATGGGGGTGGACGTGCGGGTGAAGGGGGCTTCCAGGTTCGCGACCACGATGGAGGAATCCAGGAAAGTCCGCAAGCAGGTCCATGGAGCACCTGCTCCATACCGGTCTGCAAAGGATGCGGGGTGGAAGGCGAGCATCACGTCGCCCAGAAAGGTAAGCCGAAGCAGTGCGAAAAGAAGCAGAGTCATCCCAGCACCACGTCCAGATAGAGCATCACCACCGCCCCGATGACGGTCCCGAAAGTGGCCAGGCGCTCATGACCTGCCCGGTGGGTCTCCGGCACGATTTCGTCGCTCACCACATAAATCATGGCACCGGCGGCAAACCCCATGGCGTAGGGAAGAAGGGGCTTCATAAAGTGTACAGCGACCGCCCCGAGAAAAGCGGCGGGGATCTCCACTGCGCCCGAACGAATCCCGGTCCACACGGCGTAAAACTTCCGTCCATACCCCAGACTGAGGGCCGAGAGGGCCACGGAAAGCCCTTCGGGGATGTTCTGAATGCCGATGGCCAGCGCCAGGGTGAGACCTTCCTTAAAGTGTCCGGAACCGAAGCCCACACCGACCGCAAGGCCTTCGGGGAAATTGTGGAGGGTGATGGCGATGATGAAGAGCCAGATCCCGCGGATGCGCTTCAGTTCCCGTCCTTCCTTCCCCCGGATGGCGTGTTCGTGGGGGAGAAGGTGGTCGGCGAGGTCCATCACCCCCGCCCCCAGGAGGATACCCAGGATCACGGGGATCACGCCTCCCCGTTCAATGCCCGGAAGGATGAGGCTTGTGAAGCTTGCCGTGAGCATCACGCCCGCTGCAAACCCCAGGGAGGCATCCATCACCTTCTGGCTGGGCCGGGGCCAGAGCAGGACGATCACCGCCCCCACCAGGTTCAGGAAGGTGATGAACAGACCACCCAGAAAACCACCCCACACCGGGTGGATTTCCATCCAGTGTGCCATGATTCAGGCTCCCGTTTTTGAAGAAGCGGGTTTAATCATACACCCCGAGCGCTGAACCGTCCTCACCGGGGATCCCGTTGTGCCCTCACGACAGGTTGATGCTCGGCGCCGGACACGATTTTCGATATGTGGTGGACCTGGATTGGGGAGTGTTCGAACGTATGTTTGGAAGGCAGAACCTTCCCTTGCTGTGCCGGAGCGGGGGCTTTATCATATCGCCGTCATGCTGATCCTGTTTGATAGCGAGGCGCACCTGGAACACGCCTGGAAGGTTTTGCATTCCTGGGGTCTGGAGGCGGAACGGGTGAGCACGACGCCTCCTCTCCTTCGCCTCCGGGAGGGAGGCACCTTTCCCCGGGACCGTCTACGGGGGCTTCCCGGTGTTGTGAATCTGCTCCCCCTTTCCACGCCCTATCCCCTGGCCGCCCGGGGCGAACGCCCGGACACGGTGATCGAGGTGGACCGGGAGCGGATCGGCGCCGGTCTCACGCTGATGGCAGGGCCCTGCGCGGTGGAATCCTATGACCAGGTGGAGGAGATCGCCCGGTTTCTTTCCTCCCGGGGTGTCCGGTTCCTCCGGGGCGGGGCGTTCAAACCCCGCACCTCTCCCTATGCCTTTCAGGGACTGGGCGAAGAAGGACTGCGAATTCTCCGGGACGTGGCCGACCGGTATGGTATGAAGGTGGTGAGTGAGGTCCCCGACGCGGCTCATGTGGATCTTGTGGCCGCCTATGCGGACATCCTCCAGGTGGGCGCCCGGAACATGCAGAATTTTCCCCTTCTGGAGCGCCTGGGAGAGCTGGACAGGCCCGTTCTTCTCAAACGGGGGATGGGAAACACGGTGGAGGAGTGGCTTCTAGCAGCCGAGTATATCCTTCGCCGGGGAAATCACCGGGTGATCCTGTGTGAGCGGGGCATCCGAACCTTTGAGACGTCCCTGCGTTTCACGCTGGACGTGGGGGCCATTGCCTTTGCCCGGAGGGCTTCCCATCTGCCCGTGTTTGTGGACCCCTCCCACGCGGCCGGCCGAAGGGAATACGTGATTCCCCTCGCCCTTGCCGGGGTGGCCGCCGGAGCGCAGGGGGTGATCGTGGAAGTGCACCCCCATCCGGAAGAAGCCCTTTCCGATGGTCCGCAGGCCCTGACACCGGAGGATTTTGTGGAACTCCAGGCCCGTCTGGAAACCCTTCAGAGCGTCCTGGAACCTTCCCCTGAAGGTCTTTCCACCGATTGAGATGCTCACCCTCCGGGTGGTGCCCGACAAATCCATTTCCCACCGTGTGCTGTATTATGCCCTCCTCGCCCGGGGAACGTCCCGGATTCGCGAACTCTCACCTGCCCTGGACGTGCAGCGCACCCTCCGGGTGGTCCGTGCGCTGGGAGCCCGCCTCCGCTGGAAAGGCGAAACCCTGCACGTGGAAGGGACCGGTGGAAACCTTCGGGAACCGGGCCGGCCTCTGTATGCAGGCAATTCCGGAACCACCGTCCGCATCGGACTGGGGGTGGCGGCCCTTCTTCCCGGGACCACCGTGTGGTATGGGGACGCCTCCCTGCACCGAAGGCCCATGGACCGGGTGATTCGGCCGCTCGTGGAGCGCGGGGCTGTGGTCCTGGCCCGGGAGGACCGTTTCCTCCCCCTGGCGTTGCGAGGGGGGCGTCCGGCGCCTTTCGCCGGGAGGCTTCCGGTGGCGAGTGCTCAGGTGAAGTCCGCCCTTCTCTTTTCCGGCCTGTTTGCGGAAGGTCCCACCCGGGTGGAAGAACCCGCCCCCTCCCGGGACCATACCGAACGGTTGTTCCAGCACGCGGGTCTTCCCATCACCATCAAGAACGAGACCACCGTGGAACTGAAACCGGTGGGGGAACTCCCTCCCCTGGATCTCACCGTGCCAGGAGATCCTTCGTCCGCCGCCGTGTTTGTCACCCTCGCCCTTCTTGCGGGCGTGCCCATCCGGTTTGAACATCTCCTCCTGAATCCCCGTCGCACCCGGTTTTTTGCGTTTCTTGCCCGGATGGGGCACGACGTACGCAGGGAGCAGGAATTTCACGATCCGGAGCCCATGGGCCAGCTGGAGGTTTCGCCGGGAGCACGCCTCCGCCCCGTGGAGGTCCTTCCGGAGGATGTCCCCCGGGTGGTGGATGAGGTGTTTTTCCTGGCTCTCCTTGCAAGTCAGGCGGAGGGAACCAGTCGCTTCACGGGCCTTTCGGAACTCCGGGTGAAGGAGAGCGATCGCTTTCGCTCCACCCTCCGGATTCTGCGGGCAGCCGGACTGGAGATCCGTGAGCTTCCGGATGGATGGGAGGTTCCCGGTCCGCAGAAGATCCGGAGACCCTCGCACTGGATCCCGACCCGGGATCACCGGATGGTCATGCTCCAGGCGGTGATCCATGCCGTGTCAGGAGGGAGCGTGGACCCGCGTCTCCTTTCCCCTGCCAGGATCTCGGACCCCTGGTTTGTTCGGAATCTTGAGACATGCGTTCGCGCTTTGGCATCCTTGGATATCCGCTGAAGCACAGCCTGTCCCCTCGTTTCTGGGGGCGGTATTTCGCCCTCCGCCATCGTCTGTATCGCTATGACGTGCTGGAAGTTCCAGCGGATGCCCCTCTGCCGGATCTCTCACCCTATCGGGGATTGAACGTGACGTCGCCCTGGAAGGAGCGGGTTCTGGAAAGGGTGGAAGAGATGGACCCGGTGGTCCGGAAGATTCGGGCGGCCAACGTGCTGGCGTATGATGTTCGTCGTGGAATCTGGCGGGCGCACAACACCGACGTGGAGGGGTTTCTGCTGGGGTTGCGCGCCCTTTCGGTTGTGCCGGGAAAAGCCCTTGTTCTGGGAACGGGCGGGGCTGCCCGGGCCGCCGCGGTGGCGCTGGAGCGGGCGGGATTCCGTGAGGTGATGCTGGTGAGCCGGAACCCGGAGAGCAAGAACCTTCCCTGGCCTGTGGTGGCCTATCAGGATCTGGATGACGTTCGGATCTGGGAAGGTCTGGATCTCATCGTCCAGGCCACGCCCTTATCCTGGGAAGGCAAGGCGCCTCCTGTGCCCTGGGAGCGGGTGCCCCGGGGTGTGGCAGGGTATGAGATGGCCTATGGGCGCTGGACGCCCTTTCTGGAGATCATGAAGGACCGGGGACCGGTGGTGGATGGGGCCCTCATGCTCCTGGGACAGGCCCTGGAAGCCGGCCGGATCTGGCTGGGCGATCGCTTCGACGCCCGGCTGTTTGAGGAGATTTTTTATGAAGTGGTGCCCGTTTTGCCGGGAAGGGGGTGAGGGGCATCAGCCCCCAATGGAATTTCTGTCCAGTTGATCCAGAATACCCTCAACTTGCTCGACCAGAGAAAACAGGTCTCCCCAACGTTCAATTTCGCCATTGCGTTGTTGGTTACGTGTTTCGTGATTTTGCCCTGTATTGCTTCTGTGAATCAGACTTTTTGGATGAGCGAGTTTGTCGCGCAGATCTTTTAGTTTCAGATTCCATCGTTCATCCGTAAAAGCCCTCTCAGGGAATACACACCGAAACAGTTCGATCTTCTCTATGAGGTTGAGAGGCTGGATATAGCTTCCGGCGTCTTGGGCCCATCTTTCATATCGATTCTTGTTTTGATAAACTGCACGGATTTTCGCTCCGCACTCTGCGTTAACTCTGTCAGGGTTTTCTGCGCAAGCCATCTCGATCCACCGTGTGATTTCCATCTCCAGGAGGGAAAGAAGTCCAAAAAAGTACATCCGCGCCGCAACTTTTTGAAAGTCCCCGGGTGTGACAATTCCGATAACCTGATGGGTTTCCAGAACGAAAAGGAACGGCCATATCTCTCCGCTATCCGAAAAGCGTTGAGCCATCCAGCGTACCACTTCACGAAGAGGGGTGGATGATGCAATCAGCCGTGACGGAGAAATGGGTTTTAAAAGGGTTGGGTTCTCACGAACAAGGGATTTGAGGGATCTGTCTTCCTTCACGGGCGTATTTTGGAGATCTTTTTTCAGAACGTAATGGTCATATCCCTTGTTGCAATGACTTTAACGGGAATATGCTCCACAACGTTCCGGAGTTCATGCACGGAGCTTTTGAGGTGTTTTGAGGCGCTCGAACCCGGACGACACACCACGATTTCACGGGAATCCATGGATGAATCCATCCGTTTTCCTCACTTCACCACCATCAACCGGCCCCGGGCGCGGGCACCCGTGGTGAGATCCTCCACCACCCAGATATACAGCCCCGGTGCCGCTTCCAGACCGTGCTCGGTGAGGAGGTTCCAGGTGGCACGGGACGTGGTGGGATCGTTGTGCTCATACCGCCACACCCGCTCCCCTGAGAGGGTGAAGAGCTGGATCCGTGCCCGCGGCGGAAGGTTGTCGAACACCACCACCCGGTCGAACACCGTGCTTCCGTCAAAGATGGAAGAAAACCGGTAGGGATTGGGATACACCCGGATGTGGAGTTGCCTTCGGGACACGGGCGCAGGGGCAATCACCACCGTGGTGGCGTTCTGGAGCCGCGAACTCTCCAGGCTCGAAAGCCCCAGTTCAGGATTGCCCCGGTCAAAGGAGGTCACCGCATACGTATAGGTGAACCCGTCCTTCACCCCTTCGTCCACAAAGCGATACCACCCCGCAAACTCCCCGCTCCCCACCTTTGGCGGGAGTCCCGTGTTGAAGCCCATGTCGTCCACCACATCGAATTCCGCAAGCAGGACCCACCCGGAATCCTCGGCGCTCACTTCGCCGCGGCGGCGCCAGATGCGGTACCCCTCAAAGTCCTTTTCGCCCGTGTTGGGATCCACCGCATCCTCCGGCGAGGGATCAAAGAAAAGTTCCGCCCGGTTGCGGTCCGTGCGGACCACGAGATGGGGGGAGGGCGGCGGCGCAGGGAGGACATACCGGGAAAGAAACGCCCGCTTCGCCCATTCCGCATTGGCGAACAGGTTCTCTTCAGGGAAGGCGGTTCCCTCCGTCCCTCCCACAAAGGCAAACACCACGTGGAGGGTCTCGCCCACCCCCACGAAGTCAAAAGGCCCCACCTTCAAAAACGCAACCGGATCGGGATAGGGATTGTTCTGGAGATACGCATCGTCCACGTTGGGAAACACCGTATCCTGGAGGGTCATGTAGTTGTCCCACCACCAGGAATCCGGGAGAGGCGCGGGGCGTTGCCCCGTCTCCCATGGCCACCAGATGAAGACCACATCAAAGGAATCGGCGGGGATATACCGGTCCCCCGAAATCGCCCCCAGAAACTGGACGCCCCCAAAACCGGTGGCCAGCACGTCCGTTCCGTCATTTCGCTCATAGACCAGTTTGAGGGAATCGTGATAAAAAATGCGTTTGTGCTGGAAGAAGGGGGTGCGGGCGAAGTCGTCCCCCCAGAAATCCCGGTTGCCCGAAACCAGTTCGGCGTACATCCCCACATACACCTCCCGCCAGGCGCCGGCCGTTCCCAGGTTCACGATGGTGATGTCGGCGATCACGATGTCGTCAATGTAGGAATAGCTCCAGGCCAGGGTTTTCATCTCCACATACGCCCCAAGAGGCCGGTGCTCAGGGGGCGGACCCGTGGGCCACACGAAGTCGTTGAACCGGATCACAAAATCCTGCTCGGAGATGGCGTTGGCGGGATCGTAATGGGAAGACGTGGGAAGGATGGACCGCTCGGTGATGGTGTCCATGGGGGAGAACTCAAACCCCTGACCGGCCGGTGTGAAGGACGGACTGTTGTACACGGCGGTGGTCATCCGGACGGAGTCCGTGTCGTTCACCTTGGCCGCAATCCACAGACCCGCTTTGTCCAGGCGCTCGGTGTGGCTCCCCCGGGGATATTCCCAGGACACCTGGCCGGGCACGTCAAAACTCGTCCCGATCATGCCGAAGTTGGACACGGTGAGCAAACTGTTCCCGATGTTCACCGTGCGATAGGTCACACTCTGGGCGCTCAGGGGCAAAGCCATCAGCCAGATCGCCTTCCACGTTTTCATGTGAACCACTCCTGAAGTGTCGTATAGACTTCCTGAAACGAAGAAGACTGGCACCTTTGCCAGTCCCGACGGGAGGAACGCATGGCCACCTTTTCATACAGCATGGACGATTTTCTCACCTGGAGCAAGCGAAGCACATCACGGATTGAGGCTTTGGGATCTTCGGGTTTTGAGGGGTCTCCTGTGTGTTGAAAGGCCTCGCGGATTTGTTGAACAGAAAAACTTTTCCCGGTATGTTCTTTCAACGCTTCTATCCAGTGTCCACGACCCACTCCCCATAACCAGGACTCCACTTCAGGATCAATGATGATGAGCTTTCCCACGACATCGGGAGCACGAACGCGAAGGAGGGTTTGGAAGTCCTCTTTCATCCGATCTACTTCCTTAACCTGCTGACCGCTAACTTTTCGATCCGTGATCACCAGGCAGTGGGTCCATGGAAATCGTTTCCTGATGCGTATCAATTCTTCCACGGTGTTTTCCAGCCGAAAGAGCAGTGTGTCAAAAACCCCACCGGCGGTTACACTCCGGACCTGATCCTCAACGTTTTTGAGATGAGCAAGGAGTTTTTTACGAGTCATGGCGTGTATCAAGCCCATCATCACACGTTCGATATCATGGTCTGCCGCGAACAACAAAAGCTTCTTGTCAGAGGGAATCATGAACGGGCCAGCTCCTGAAGATCAAGAAGCCCCGATACCATAAGGTCAGCCAGATTGTTTTTCCATCGCTGAAGAATGGGAAGATCTTTCCCTTCCAGGATTTGCGTTTCCCCTTCATGCAAACGAACGAGCAGAATTTCTTCAGGACGGGCATATTGAAGGAAGAAAGGCGAGTGGGTGGTCACCAGAACCTGACCGTCATAAACGGAAGAAAGCGCATCGTACAGGTGCTGAATAACCCGCGGATGAACCCCGTTTTCCGGTTCTTCAATCAGGTAGATGCCCTCTTTCTCTGGATAAAAGGCAAGGGCTGTCAGAGCAAGAAACCGCAGGGTGCCGTCAGAAAGAAGCCACGCCGGGAACTCCTTCCTCCCTCGAAATTGAAGACGCGTGAAAAGGTAATTGTCGACCTCTCTTGGCTTGACTTCCACCGCTTCAAGATCCGGAAGGAGTGTCTGCAGATGATGTTTCCATTCCACCGCCCGATCCGACTGGAGCAGCCGCTTAACCAGAACGTGGAAATGCTCGCCCCGTCTTCCCATAACAGGTGGGGCATCAGGACGACTCGGTGTTCGTAGAACCTCGGGCTGGAGATGGACCCAATGGAGGCCACGACGCACAAGCGATCTCATCCATACAAGAGAAGGGAACTTTCGCATATCTTCCGGGACATTCTGAAGGGCAAGCTGATCGTTCGGGAGGGCAAAAGGCATGGTCCACGAAGACATCTCTCCATAGAAATAGGCTCGTTCTCCTTTCCTGCGAAGGATACGGCGCCACCCCCGATCTGTCCTGAGAAGGGATTTTCTCCTGCCCCATTGGGATCGGTGGAACGATGTCTCCGACAAACCGTAGAGGTGTTCGGCTCTCACGGAGCGAACCCCTTCAGCGTCCATGCCCACGGCAAGGGCATATCGAAGATAAGCATGGGGGATGTTGTGCTTCTCACGAACATCCGACGGAATCTTAAAAACCCACGCCAGCTCAAAGCCATCACCTTTCCTTTGAAATATCAGATCTCGAAGGGAAGATCCGCGGAGGGCAATGGCATGATCCAGATCATGGCGGAGCGTGTCGCTCAAAAAGCTGAGAGCCTCGAGAACATTTGACTTTCCACTGGCGTTCGGGCCGATGAGAATATGAAAAGGCTGGAGATGGACAGTGACACGGCGAAGACTCTTATAACCGCGTGCTTCAAAAAGTACGATCATGGTCCTTCATACCCCGGATCGTATTCGGGAAACTGGGGGATCTGCGGGGTTTCATAGCGCTCCAGCCGCCCCGCATAGCCCGCCCAGATCCGCTTGCCATCCGCGGACATGGTCACACACCAGGGTTCAAGACTGTCCGGAGAAGCAAAGGTCTGGAGAAAACGTCCGTCCTGCGAAGAAAAGATCTGCATCCGCCGGTTGCCGAAATCCGCCACCACCAGCCGGCCGAACAGGTCCCCTGCCCCATCCCGGGGAAACCACAGCCGGCCCGTATCGCTCCCACCTTCTCCCAGGGAGTCTCCCACATGACCGAGGAGGGCCGGGGGCGGACTCACGCTCACCCGGTTGGCCCAGTGTTTTTCTGACGAAACCACCCACAGGGTGTTCTGATAATCCAGAAACATCCCGGCCGGACCCCGGGCGTTCAGAAAGCCCTCACCGGGGGAAAGAAACGTGTCCCGGTGAACGCCCGTGCTGTCCAGGGTATAGCGGAACACCATGTCCAGCGCCGAGTCCGCCACAAAAATGGCATCATCGGTTGCTTCAATCCCCCGGGGAGCCACCCAGTCCGTGTCCACCAGCACGGTTTCGGGGGTGGAGCTCCCGTCGGACGGATAGGACAGCACCGCCCGGAGAGCCTCGTCCACCACAAACACTTTTCCGTCGCTACGCCGCTGGGTGAGGGCGCGTCCCCGCACGATCCCGCCGAACACCGCATCGCTGAAGGATCCGTCAAACCGGAGCTTATACAGGGAATCCGGGGTCAGAACGAACAGCCCATCGCCGAAGACAACGTCCACCAGGGTTTCACCGGGAAAGTCCACCACCTGCACCCGGACGAAGGACGAATCGGTGAGCAGGAGACCCTCACTCCGGGGAGGGAGGGGCATTTTCGTCCCGCACCCGAGGGCAAACGACACAGTGAGCACCACACCCATCCAGCGATTCACGGATTCACCTCCAGCCCCATCCGGTGAACGCCGCCCAGAATCCCCATGTCCGTGAAGGCATAGTCAAGGCGAAGGGGTTTGAGGGTCAGGGAAAACCCGCCAGCCCATCCCGTGAGTCCGCTCCCCACCGGACGGTTGTTCAGGGGGAGACCGGCCCGCACCGTGAGATAGGGGTGAACGGCCCACTCACCCCCAACCCGGAAGGTTTCCGCCTGGTCCACGGGTTTCTCCACCTGGGCGGAGAGGAGGAGGCCTTCCGATGCCCGTCCGGCCACCCCCGCCCGGAAGGTGACAGGAAGGGGAAACCGCCCCCCTCCCCGCACCCCCGCGTCCGGACCGATGTTGAAGATCCCCATGCCGATCCGGATATCCCGGAACCCCACCCAGTAATAGGACGCAAGATCCAGGGCCACCCCCATCATCTCATCCCGATCCAGCACTTCCTGAAGGAGTTTCAGGGTGACAGAAACCGCATAGCGGCTGGAAAGTTTGCGGGCGTAAAAGGCACCCACGGCGATGTCCCGGAAGGACACCGCCTCCCCCGTTCCATCGGGATGGTATTCATCCGTGCGTTCAAAGTCCGGCATCGTGAGGGCTTCGGCAAAGACCCCCGCCCGGGCATAGGGGGAAAGGGGGAAGGAAAAGGCGGCATAACTCAGGGTGAAATCCACCAGATAACGCGCCACGGTGGTCCCGAACTGAAGTCCATCCACAAAGGCCATGGACGCGGCGTTGAGGGCGGCACCCGGGGCGTCCTGACCCAAGGCCACATACGCCCCTCCCAGGCCCGCCGAACGGGCCCCCACATCGATTTTCAGGAAGGAAAACACCGTGGTTCCCACCTTGATGTTCCCGAGATTTTCAAGAAGCTGAACCCTTCCGGTCCCGGGGAGAACCAGCAGGCCCAGCAGGATCCAGGCGAACTCAGAACCGGAGGGACGCTTCCACATACACGCTTCTCCCTTCCGTGTATCGGGCCGGGTTGAGATAGGCGATCTCAAAGCTCCGGGGAGGAAGCGGATCGCCCGGCTCATAGGGTTTCCCGGTCAGCGGGTTCACATAATACGCGTTGCGCCAGTTGAACACGTTCCGGATTTCCAGCCGGAGACGAAGGTCCTGCCCCCAGAGGACGAAGTCCCGGGACAGGGTGAGATCCACCCGTTTCCAGGGCGGCCCGAGTTTGCTGTACCGCTCACCTCGATTGCCCTGATCATCCACCGGGGTGTAGCGCCGACCGGCCATGAGGGACATGGACACCGCGGCATACAAGCGATCCGGCAGGAACCCGATACGCTCACCTTCCTGTGTGCGGTAGGCCACATGGGCATAGAGTTTCCAGGGCCGATCCCACCGGAGGAACTCCTCCCGGAGGGTCCGCTCCTGAGGTCGGAACAGCGCATCTTCGGCAGAGGACGAGCGCCCTTTGGCCTGAGACAGGGTGGCCTCCAGCCGATAGGAAAGGTGGGGATCAAACCGGCGGGACAGGGCGAATTCCAGGCCCAGGGACCGGGCATAGTCGCTGTTCACATACATCCAGAAGGAGGGGTTCGGCGGAATCCCCGGCACCCGAATGGCGGTGGGATAGTTGAAAATGTCCTTGGCATAGGCGTTGACTTCCATCACCGTATAGGCGTCGAAGGCGTGCTGGAAGCCCGCCTCATAGGCCACGGTCAGCGTGGGCCGAAGAGCCGGGTTGCCAAACAGTTCATAGGAAGACGTGGTACGGTCACCGAGATGGGTGTAGACGTATTTCAGGTCCGGAAGCTGAGAAAACCGTCCGTAGGAGAAGAAAAACTTGTCCCGGTCGCTGATGGGGAAGGACACCCCGAACCGGGGGGAGAGGTAGAGGCGGACACGCTGACCTGCGAGGGTGGGGACCTCGTTCAGAAATTGCTCAAACTGGTCCCGAACGAAGGGGTGGAGTTCGGGGTCCTGGAGTCGCGACCGCACCGCGTCCTCCAGATAGCGGCCCGGCGCCCAGCCATCCAGTCTCAGGCCCAGGTGGGCCACCATCCCGGCAAAGTGGATGCGGTCCTGGACATAGGCGGCCCCCGTGTAGGTGTGGACGTTGAACAGGTCATGGTTGAGCCCCAGCCCCTCGGGATCGTAATACCAGGGATACTGAATGTCCAGCCACTGGAGATTCATCCAGTCCAGCTGGAGACCGGCTTTGATCTGGTGGATGGTGGAAAAGAACCAGGTCCAGTCCAGCTTGCCGGTGAAGGTTTCGGCAAAGTGGTCATGCCAGAAGGGCGCATCGCCCGTGTCCCAGAACCATCCGTCCCCCCCTTCCCCTCCGCGAATGTTGTCCACCACATCGTCAAAGGGCTGATATTCTGTCCAGTGCTTGCCGTTCACATCCAGCCGGAGGTGGGAGAAAAAGCGGGACAGGCGGAGTTCCGTGAGGGACTTGCTCGTGATCCGGAAGATGCCCAGGATGGTGGAGATGCCCTCCCGGCTGAAAACCGGATAGCCTTCCAGATGGTACATATAGCGATAGGGAAACCGGTAGGCAAAGGGATAGTCGTAGCGGGAATACTCATATCCCTGCGAGACGTCCCCGGTGAAGGTGTGGGTGAGGGTAAACTTCCAGCGGGGAACGGGATGCCAGGTGAGTTTGCCCACGACGGAAAAGGTGTTTTCGGCGAAGGGGAAGGTGGTGCCAAACACGCTGCTCTTCAGGCGATCCCGGGAAGGGAGATAGGTGTTGTTTCCCTCAAACCGGAAGGCAGAAAAGAAAGACAGGTTGCGAACGGGGAAGGGACCTTCCAGGGAGAAATCCACCAGATGGTGGCGTTTAAACGTCCAGAGGAGAGGGGAATCGGTGCGCAGGCGCAGGCGTCCCGCGAAACGGTCGCTTCCCTCCCGGATGTTGAGCCGGATCACGCCGGACATGGCGTTGCCGTATTCCGCCTGATACCCGCTGATCAGGGCTTCCAGTTCCTCCAGGGCTGTGGTGGGAAGATCCAGGGTGAGGGCCGAACCCGACAGAGGGTCCCGGACGGGAATACCGTCCACCACCAGGGCCACCTCGTTCCCCCGTCCCCCGCGGATGTGGATGGCCCGTCCTTCCACCTGCACACCGGAGAATTTTTCCAGCACGTCCTGAGGGGTCTCCGTGGAAGGAAGGCTCTGAATTTCGTTGAGGGAAAGACTCCGAACCGTGGTCACTTCTTCCTGCGCCACGAGGGGCTGGGCGGTGACCTCCACCTTCTCCACCTCAATCACTTCCTGAGGAAGATAGAAGTCCACCCGTCGGGTCTCTCCCCCTTCCACCTCCACAATCTGGCGTTTGGTCTGGTAGCCCACCATGGAGACCTGCAGGGTGTGCCGGCCGGGGGGGACCCGGAGGACATACGCACCGTCCAGATCTGTCGCCGTGCCGATCCGCAGGGAATCAATCAGGACGTTGGCGCCCACCAGGGGTTCCCCCGAGACGGCGTCATACACGTAGCCTGCAATGATCCCTTTTGCAGTGGTCTGAGCGACAAGCAGGACAATCCAGATCATGGCTCTCGCAGAACTCCCGTGTGGACAAGAGGATACGCGAAGGACTTTAAGCCCCGGTTAAGCCTCATCGCCGGAGAGCCTCGGCGGGTTTGAGGGATGCGGCCCACCGTGCGGGGAAAAGTCCCCCCAGGAGAGAGAGGAGAACCACCGCACCGCAATACAGGGCAAGAATCGTCCAGTTCATCCGGGGATACACCACGGGCTCCCAGGCGATTCCCGCGAAAGACACCGATGAGGTTTCGCCCATGAGCCACCGGAAATCCACGCCCGTGTGGCCGGTGATGGCCGCGGTCAGGACGGTGAGGGCGCTCCCCACGAGCATGCCCACGGCACCGAGAAGGATCCCTTCCGCAAGGACCAGACGGAGAACGGTTGCCCGTCGCAGGCCGAGGGCACGCAGAATCCCCCATTCCCGAACCCGTTCCAGCGCGCTCATAAACATCACGTTCAGCATGCCCACAGCGACGATCAGAAAAATCAAAACGTTCATGAGGATCAGGTTGGCGTGGTCCATGGCGATGCCGCTTTTGAGTTCAGGCATGGCCTCCTCCCATCGAACCGCCTCCAGGTCGGCCTCCGGGAGAACCGCCTGCACCTTCGCGAGAAGCCGGGGCACCCGCACGCCTTTCCGGGCCATGATGGCCACCTCGTGCACCTGGCGCGCATCTCCCAGGAGAGAAGCCAGGAAGGTCCGGTCCACAAACACGGCGCCTCCATCCAGTTCCGGGACGCCGGTGTGAACCACGCCGGACACCCGGAAGAGAAGGCTTGTGAGTTCTCCCTCAAAATCCTGGAGCACCACCACAAATTTTCGGCCTTTTTGAAGGCCGAGCGCCTCTGCAAGGTCCGTGCCGACCACCGCTTCCCGGGCTCCCGGCAGAGAACCGCGCAGGCCCTTCTGGAGGAAGGGGTGGGTGGCCATGTCTTCCTTCTCCAGGGCGATGATCATGGCAGCCCGGTTGGTCCGAAAGGAACGGGCGAGGCCCGGGGCATAGAGCCGGGGAAAAACGCCTTCCACCTCCGGCAGGGCTTTCAGGGAATCCAGCCAGGGTCCGAGGGCGAAATGGAGTTTGAATTTCCGTTCTTTCAGATATCCTTTCCGGTATATGGCGACATGGCCACTTCCGGTTCGCACACCCATCCGGATGATGTCCTCGTATTCGCCCATGGCCAGATTCTCAAAACAGGTGGAAAGATACACCGCCCCCGAGATGGCCAGAACCTGGAGCAGCGTCCGTCGGCGGTTCCGCCACAGGTTTCTCCACGCCAGAAGCCACATCGCCCTCATCAGAGACGCACCTCCCGGATCACCTGAGGAACGTTGATCTTCCGGAGTCTTCGTGCGGGGAACAGAACAAGGAGCACGGCTTCCGCAAAAAGGAGGAGCACCGGAATTCCCACGCTGTAGGCGTTGGGGATGGCGAAGATGCGCGGGGGGATCACCGCGCCGGCATATCGCACCGGATCCAGCCACCGGGACAGATCCACGGGATGGAGGTGGAGCACCAGGGCCAGGAGATAGCCCAGAACACCCCCGAGGAGGGACGCAAGACCGGCAAGCCACACGCCCTCCAGAAGGATCATCCAGAAAAGGTTCCGCCGCCGGAGCCCCATGGCCATCCACACCGCAAACTCATACACCCGCTCAAAGAACATCATATAGAGGGTATTGAGGGAAACGAGCACCACGGCAAAATAGAACAGCATCCCGAAGAAAGTTTCGCTGGCCCGCCAGATCTGAACGATGTGAGCAATGGCCGGGAGAAAATCCATCCAGCTTTTCACCTCCAGATGGAGTTTTTCCAGTTCCAGGCTGTGGAGGGCCTTCCAGGTGCCCACCGCCATGGGATCCCGGACCCGGAGCACAAGGGTGTGCGCCTTCCCCGGGAGCACCAGCAGCCGCTGGAGTTCCCGGATGTGAAGAATGGACGCCTGACGATCCAGCAGGGGGTTGCCCGAACGGAACACAGCCGTGACCACCAGGTTTTCGGCAAGGAGGGATCCGTCCGCCGCCTGGCCCAGAATCCCCACCGTGTCGCCCACCCCCACGTCCAGACCCCGGGCGAGATCCACCCCCAGCGCGATCTCTCCAGCGTTCGGGAAGGATCCGTCCTGGATCAGGGTGGGAAGCAGGGAGACCTTCCCCTCACGTTCAGGATCCAGCCCCAGAAGGCGTCCTGCAGAGGAGGTTTCTTTTCCAAGGAGCAGTACCCAGGTTTCCAGCCGGGGAGCCACCCCTTCCACGTCCGGAAGGGCCCTGAGGGAGTCGGCAAGACGCTCCGGAAGGGTTTTCCAGACAACGGGGTGAGAGAAAAAGCCCTTCTGCGCCACCTGAAGGTGGCCATAGTAGGTCCGGGTGACGGAGGTCAGGGTGTCGTCCATCATCCCTTCCCACGCGGAAAGCATGAGGATCAGGAACCCCACGGAAAACACCATGGCCGAGAGGGTGAGCAGGGTGCGGCGGCGGTTCCGCCAGAGATTTCGCCAGGCAAGTCGGGCAAGAAAGCCCAGCATCCTCAATCCCCCAGGGTCTGGGGGGAGAACATGCGGGAAGGAATGGGCACGTCCAGCTCCAGACGTTCATACACCACTTCCGTGTATTCGTCCCGTCCTGCCGGCTCAAGGCGCATCCGGAAGGGAATCCACCGGTTTTTCACCCGGCGAACGTCGGAAAAGGTCATCACCCGGGCCAGGTTTCCCTCCTCATCGTAATACTCCACCCGGAGGGGGATGAGCCGGTCCTGGAGGAGGGTATAGACGATTTTCCCCCACACCACTGGTGCGTTTTCCCGGGGGATGCCTTCCAGAACCAGTGTGTCCCCACTTTCCTTCAGAACACGGAACACATACAGGGACTCGATGCGGGTCTCCTTCACCATGTCGTCATAGGTGAAATGGCTTCCCATCCAGGACTCGGCAAGCATCCCTTCCGTGATTTTGATTCGGCGACGCAGACGGGGAATGGAATTCCAGATCACGTGGCCGATCTGGAGGGTGGTCACACCCCGTTCTTTGGGCGGTTCCAGAACCACGATCCGTGCGGTGTCCCGTCCCCGGGACCACATCTCAAGTTTCAGGGTACGGTGCCAGGCTTCGGTCTGGATTTCCATCCGGGCGATGGCATGGGCGGTCTGGCCCCGATAGAGGTTTTCAATCCGCGCCACGATATCGGCGGGATTTTGCACGGCGACGAACACAAGAAAAAGGTTCATCCGTGCTCCTCCAGGACACACAGGACGTTTTTGTCCGCCCCCTCAAAACGATCCCGGGTTTTCCGGATGACCTCCGCATAATAGTGCCAGCGGCGCCACATTTCCCGGATTTCGCCGGGGAACTGGCGCTGAGGGGCAGGATAGAGAAGGGGGACCGGAATTTCCACGATCCGGGCACCTCCCCGGGCAAGGCGGAGCCAGGCTTCCAGGGGCATGGCATACCCCGGCTCCTGGATGTCCTGAAGGAGGGCGAGGGCCCGGGGGGTATAGGCCTTGTAGCCGCAGAAGGCGTCCGTGATGGGAAGGCCCCAGAAACGACGAAGATAAAAGGTCATCCACCGGTTCACCCGCCGGCGTTCGGGAGGTGGGGCGTCGAGACGCAGGGACAGGGGGTGATACCGGCTTCCGGAAACCACGTCCGCACCGGTTTCTTCCAGAACCTGGAGGAATCGGGGAATCCAGTCCGGAGGGTGCTGACCGTCGGCATCCAGGGTGATGAGGACATCCACACCGGTTGCCAGGGCATACTGGAAGGCGGTTTTGAGAGCAGCACCGTATCCCCGGGGTTCGGGATGGCGGATCACCCGGGCGAAGCGACGGGCGATCTTCGGGGAGGCGTCGGTGGAGGCGTCGTCCACCACCAGGATTTCACAGCCGGTTTTCCGGCATCCTTGAAGCACCGCCTCCAGCGTGGCCTCTTCATTTCGAACGGGGATGGCAGCAAGAACGCGCATGGTTTAAGGATACACCCTGGGCGGTGAAGGGTCCATTCATTCCATCGTTGCGCCGACCCTGCAGAAACGCGATCCACCGTGGCGCAAGGTACACGCCTGGCAGGTTTTTGGGGTGCGAGAGGGTCCCGAACCCCTCACCATCAAAGGGTGAGACCCTCCGAAGTCCGAACGAGAACAGGGATGCGCGTTCGATATGTGGAAATCGTGTGGGAAGATTCGGAATGCGGGCGCCCCTTGTCGAACACGAGCAGTCCATCGTGCGGGTGTATTGCGGAGACAAAATCGAGAAGGAGGCCCAAAACGGCTGAATCGGCTGGTGCTGTGGTCGCCTATCCTCCCACCCGGCAGGGGAAGACCGGAACCTGGGCCATTCCGATCCTGGATGGGATTCAGCACGGTCTGTGGCAGAAATAAGCGGACGTTTCGTCCCGGATTCCGTATCATTCCCCCATGCCGCGATGGTCTGACGTACTGAGGGCCCTGGGGCTTCCCCGTCCGGATCAAGACGCGGAACTTCAGGAGGTCACAGACTGGGCGGACGATGCCGGTCCGGGTGTGCTCCTCGTGATCCGGCGGGGGGTGCGACATTCCGCCCGCGACATCGCGCATGAAGCCGTCCGTCGGGGTGTTTCCGCCATCCTCAGCGAAGAGGCGCTGGACGTGCCCGTGCCCCATGCCCACCGCCCTCTCACCCCTGAGGACCTCCTCACCCTCCGGAATCTCTTCTATCCAGAGATCTCCCGCCTCACCCTCATCGGCGTCACGGGCACCAACGGCAAAACCACCACCACCTATCTCATCCACCACATCCTGAGCTCTGCCGGCTGGAAGGGTGCCCGTCTTGGCACGCTGGAATACCGTCTTCCGGACGAGGCGCTCCGGGCTTCCCACACCACCCCCCCTCCCCTTCGTCTTGCCCGGCTCCTTGTCCGAACCCTCCGGCAGGAAGGGTCCTTTGCCGTGATGGAGGTTTCCTCCCACGCCCTGGATCAGGGGCGCACCCAGGGGCTTCTGTTTGCTCAGGGGATTTTCCTCAACCTGACCCGGGACCATCTGGACTATCACCGGACCATGCGCAACTATGCGGAAGCCAAGGCAAAACTCTTTGCACAAAGCGAAACCAGCCTGGTCCGGCTGGGGCCGTGGAGCGATTTCATGATCCGGCACGCCCGGGGCCGGGTGGTGCGCCTGGGCAGGGGAGGGGATTACCACGCCCGCATCCTGAAACGAACCCCACGCGGACTCGAAATTTCGGTGAACGGCCACCGGGTGTTCCTTCCCCTCATCGGGGATTACAACCGGGACAATCTCCTTGCAGCCGTGGCCTCTGTCCGGGAACTGGGGGTTGCCTGGGAGGTCATTCAGGAGGCGGTTGCCACCTTTCCCGGGGTTCCCGGCCGGATGGAGATGTTCCTGGGGCCAGGGGATCGGGTGGCGGTGGTGGACTATGCCCACACCCCCGACGGCATTCGCAAGGCACTTGAAAGCCTGCGAAAGCACTTTTCCACCGTGTGGATCGTGTTCGGTGCGGGCGGAGAAAAAGACCGGGGGAAACGCCCCCGGATGGGGCGGATCGCGGAACGCCTGGCCCATCGGGTGGTCCTCACCCTGGACAACCCCCGCGGGGAAGATCCGGAGCAGATTTTTCGGGACATCCTTTCGGGGATGGAGGGGAATGCCACGGTGATCCCGGATCGGCAAACGGCCGTGCTCCATGCCCTTCGGGAAGTCCCTCCCGGTGGATGCGTTCTGATTGCCGGGAAAGGCCACGAGGATTATCAGGAGATCCGGGGAACCCGGTATCCCTACCGGGATCAGGACGTGGTTCGGGAAGGGGGATTCAAACCCCTACGGGACCGATGAGTCAGGCCGCTTCCGCCAGATACCCGTACCAGGGATGGTTCAGGAGGGAAGGCTTCAGGCGTTCCGGCGTCCAGGAGAGCACAAAGGCATAGATTTTCCGGGCCTTCCATTCGAGGCGGGCGCGCATTCGGGGGTTCTTGTCCATCATCTTGTTCAGGAGATCCAGCCATTCACTCCAGGGAAGGTGGTGAGGCAGATGCCGCAAGATGTCTTCAGGATCCACCTCTTCCAGGTCCCATCGCCAGAGAAAGAACAGCTTCCGGTAGTGTGGCCAGGCATCCCAGGACCGGCGGGCCAGCGCAAGGCCGGCCGGACGGCCGACTTCCATGAGAAGATGGGCGAAGTCGTCCATCAGATATGCCCGGGAGGCATGAAGTCCAAGACGCCAGGCCAGGGTGCTTGCTTCGCTCATCGCCCGGAGCATTTCGTCCGTGTTTCCTTCCCCTTTGGCGATGAAAGCCTGGAGCCAGTGTCCATACATTTGATCCCGGCGATAGCCTGCTTCTGCACTCATGGTCCTGTAGTGTTCCAGATCCCTCCGGGCTTGCCGAAAGGCCCCCACCTGGGCAAGAAGCCATGCCCGGTTATAGATGGCCAGAGCCTCCTCCTTCCGGTTCCCCAGGTCTCGAGCGCTCTCAAGCACCTGGTTGAGGTGGTCAAAAGCTTCAGACACAAACCCCCGGTCCATGAGATGAACGATCAGGGCGTTTCGTGCCTGCTGAGCGTGGCTGTTCAGGTTGTGGGCTTCCGCGATGCTCAGGGCTTCCCGGCACAAACGGATCCGTTCCTTCACCTGGGTGTAGGGGAGGGTGTCGAGGCGAAGAAGGAGGGCTTCCACCCGGGTCAGGGGATCTTCCGATCGGGTGAGATGGGCAAGTTCTGACCAGAGAGCCTTCACATCCTCTGTTCGTCCCGAAACGGAAGAAAGGCGGAGGAGGGTCAGGGCCTGCCTGCGCCTGAACCCAGGGTCTTCGCTCTGAATACGCGAGAGACGTTTATGGGCTTCCCTGAAGTCTCCGAGTTCTTCAAGGATTTCGGCTTCGAGCAGGTATGCATCCAGGTCATCCGGATGGTCATTCAGGAAGGCCTCCATCATGTTCAGGGCCTTCCCGCCCGAACCGGTTTTGAGACGAATGCGGATCTGGGTCTTCACGAGCTCCCGGGCCGTATCTTCCTCCACATCGTTCTCAATTCCGTTGAACATGGCGATGAAACGGGAGGCCTGACCCCAGTCACCGATCCGGGTGAGATCCTCAAGAGCCTCAAGGAGATGTCGGGCGGCCTTTTCTTTTTCCCCCGCCAGCCATGCAAGGCGCGCGCAGAGCTGGGACCTGGAAAAGCCCGGCAGAGAGGGTTCCTCCTCCACAAGATACATCAGGGTTTGCGCATAGTGCCTCAGGCGATCCCGGGGAAGACTGGACAGCACGGCTTCCTGAAGGAGCACGTGTCGGAACGCGAGTTCGTCCGACGGCTCGGCGAGGCGATTGCCGGGGTCCAGCATATGATGACGTTTCAGGAGGTCCAGAACATCCTGCCCTTCCCGATCGGAGTATCCCAGGGCCCGGATCACGAGTCGAGGGGGAAACACCGGACCCATCAGGGATGCGCACTCCAGAAAACGCTGGGCGGAGGCGGGGAAGTCATTGAGCCTCGCTCGGAAAATGTCTCCCACGCGGTCCGGCAGGTCCTGGGAGGAAAAGTTTCCGTTTGTCAGCAGCCGATGGATTTCCTCAAGGAAGAGCGGAATGCCCCCGCTCCGCTGCAACGCCTCCTCAAACGCCTGTTCGTCGGGAGCCATGTCCGACAGGACTTCCCAGAACAGCCAGGATTCTTCCCGGGTGAAAGGCTGAAGGCGGATCACGGTGGAGGGAATTTCCCGTTCCATTTCCTCAAGGGCATTTTGCCAGACGGTTTGACCGGGGTCCGGTGGACGGGCCCCCACCAGGAAAAAGAGGGGGAGTCTCCGGTGAAACAGCTCCCGGATCACGTCGAATGTGCGTTTGTCCGCCCACTGGATATCGTCCAGGACGAGAATCCGGGGTTCCATGAGAAGAGAAGTAAAAATGCCCACCAGGACCTGCACCGCCTCATCCGCATCTTCCGGGAGAAGATCCCGAGCATAGGCCTGGATCCGGCTCGCGATGTTCGGGTTTTCCCCAAACAACGATGTGGCAAGGTCCTCGGACTGGGTGGAGAGGGCTCTCCGGAGGGCATGGAGGATGGGTCCGGAAGCGGGCATCCCGTAGGGAAGGGCACGGGCCACCAGCACACGGTTGGGAGGGACACGGGAAAGAAACTCCAGCATGAGACGGGTCTTGCCCACGCCGGGTTCACCCTGGATCCGCATCATCACCGGGTGGTGATCCCCGGCTTCAAACCGGGCCCAGGTTTTTTCGAGCACCAGAAGCTCCCGTTCCCTGCCCACAAACACCCTTCCCGGTGTGTTTCTCCAGGTGGGATTCAGGGTGTTGGCCCCTTTGAGCGCGAACACGTTATGATGGCCGAAGCCTGGAACCTCAACGGAGCCGAGGGGATCAAAATGGAAGGCGTGCCGGGCACGCTCAAATGTGGTGACATCGGTGAAAAACTCTCCCGGTCCGGAAAGTCCCTCCAGGCGTGCGGCGAGATTCATCACCTCCCCCACAAAGCGAAGTTCTTTCCCGGGGACCACCAGGACTTTCCCTGTGGCCACACCTCCGTGAACCTGAAGGTCCGGATCCACCTCACCGAGACGATCCTGGAGAGAGAGGCAGGTCTGGAGGGCCTGAAGAGCAGAGTTTTCCATCACCCGGGGATAGCCAAACACGCAGAGGGCCCCGTCTCCCAGTTTTTGATAGACCATTCCCCCGGATGCACGAACCACATCGTCGAGAAGTTCAAAAAAGGCGGTGGTGATGGCGGCCACGTCTTCAGGGGATCGGGTCTGCACCAGCCGGGTGTAGCCCACGATGTCCACAAACATCACCGAGACGGGATGATAAACATCGCGGATCCGCTCCACCCGCTCACCGCAATAGGGGCAAAACAACGCCCCTTTCGGAAGTTCCCCTCCGCAACTACGGCAGGTTTTCATGGTTTCTCTCAGGTTGCCTTCATCATACGGTCCGGCGCCCATCCTGTCAAAAACCCTGTCCGGTTGTAAGTCTTTCCCGGGTATCGTATAATCACCCCGCAAGCAAACGAGGAGGTGAGATCGTGCTCAGTCGACCCGTGCATCCGGATGCCAAAAAGGCCCGCCGGGAGGTGACGGTGTTTGTTCCTGGCGAGCGCATTGACGAAGAGCGCCGGAAACTGATCCGGCTTTATCAGAAACACCTGAAACTTCCGGGATACCGGAAGGGCCACGTGCCCCCCGAGGTGGTGGCCGATGTCCTGGGGGATGAACTGGACCAGGAAGCCTTTGAAAAGGCTCTCAAAGAGGTGGTGAAACAGGAACTGGACGAGCGGGGCCTTGAGCCCATCTCCCGATTGAAGATCGAAGAGAAAAACGAGGAAGAAGGTGGTCAGCGGGTTCGCCTTTCCTTTGACGTTCTTCCGGATTTTGAAATGCCCGACTTTTCCAGTATCACGGTGGAAAAGCGGATCCCCCCGGTTCAGGACCAGGAGGTGGAGGAGGTTCTTCAGCGGGAGGCCATCCGCCACGCCACCCTGGAGGCCGTGGACCGGGAGATCCAGGAAGGGGACGCCATTCGTGCGGACATCGTGCTCAAAACCCCTTCCGGACGGCGCACCCTCAAAAAGAACAAAAATGCCCTCCTCTTTGTGGACAATTCCCAGCCCCCTGCCGTGAAAGAGGCCCTCATCGGGAAAAAGGCGGGGGATACGGTGGAAGTGGATGTGGAGCGTGGAAAATACCGGATTGTGATCCACCAGGTGTTTGCCCAGGTTATCCCTGAAATCAACGACGATTTTGCCCGGACGCTGGGGTATGAATCCCTGGAGGCCCTCAAAGAAGCCGTCCGGGAGCGCCTCCGGAAAGTTCATGAGGAGGAGGCGGACGATCAGGTGGTGCATGCGATGATCGAGGAGATTTACAACCAGGTCCAGTTCGATCTTCCCGAGTCCATGGTGCAGGACGAGCTGGACGAGCTGGAGGAGCGCTTTCGGGAAGACTACGGTCTGGACGAAATTTCGGACGACATCCGCTCGGAACTTCGCCGGATCGCGGAGCACCGGGTGAAGCAGGCCATCATCCTGACCCGGGTGGCCGACCACCTGGGCCTGGAGCCCACGGAGGAAGAGATCCAGAAAGAGGTGGAGATCCTTGCGAGGGAACTGGGCTATCGCCCGGAAAACCTCCTTCCCCGTCTCAAGGCCTCCGAGCACTGGGGAGACTTTGTGGAACGCATCCGTCAGCGGAAAGCCCTGGACTATCTCAAACAACAGGTGAACGTCCAGGTGATTCTGGGGTGAGACCATGAAAGAACTACGCAACCAGTATGTGCCCATTGTCATTGAACAAACCGGCCGGGGAGAACGGGCGTATGACATCTATTCCCGGCTCCTCAAAGACCGGATCGTGTTCCTGGGCGCACCCATTGACGATCATGTGGCCAACCTTGTGGTGGCCCAGCTCCTGTTCCTTGAGGCCGAGGATCCCAACAAGGACATCTTTCTCTACATCAACTCTCCGGGAGGGTCCGTGACAGCAGGCCTGGCCATCTATGACACGATGCAGTATATCAAGCCCGACGTGGTCACGGTGTGTGTGGGTCTTGCGGCGTCCATGGGGGCGGTTCTGCTGGCCGGCGGTGCCCCCGGGAAGCGCTATGCCCTGCCTCACGCCAAAATGATGATCCACCAGCCCTGGGGTGGGGTGCAGGGGCAGGCCAAGGACATTGTGATTCACGCCAAGGAGATCGCCCGCACCCGGGACACCCTGAACCGGATTCTGGCCAAACACACCGGCCAGCCGCTTGAGAAAATCGAGCAGGACACGGACCGGGATTTCTTCATGACGGCCGAAGAAGCGGTGGAATATGGCCTTGTGGACAAGGTGCTGGAGCGTCAGGAACGGGAAGGCTCATGAGTCGTCTTCGGAATGATCGCCCCCGTCTCCCCCGCTGTTCCTTCTGCGGACGGACGGAGCGGGAGGCCGGGATGCTGGTGGGTGGAACCGGTGCGTATATTTGCCGGAATTGCGCGGAGATGGCGCTGGAGATCATGCGGGTGAGCGAGGCGTCCACCGAGCCCCTCAAAATCCATCTCCCTCCTCCCCGTGAGATCAAAGCCTTTCTGGACGAATATGTGGTGGGTCAGGAATACGCCAAGAAAGTCCTGTCCGTGGCGGTGTATGCCCACTACCGCCGTATCCAGAGCGGGGAGCCCTTTGAAAAAACCAACGTGCTCCTGCTCGGACCCACCGGGGTGGGGAAGACCCTCCTGGCCCGGACACTGGCCCGTCTTCTGAGGGTGCCCTTTGCCATCTACGACGCCACCCCCCTGACCGAAGCCGGATATGTGGGCGAGGACGTGGAAAATATCCTGGTTCGCCTCCTTCAGGTCGCGGACTATGATGTGGAACGGGCGCAGGTGGGGATTGTGTATCTGGACGAGGTGGACAAACTCGCCCGAAAGGGCGATTCTCCCTCCATCACCCGGGATGTCTCCGGGGAAGGGGTGCAGCAGGCTCTCCTCAAGATTCTGGAGGGGACGGTGGCCAACGTTCCCCCTCAGGGAGGGCGGAAGCACCCCGAACAGCCCTTCATTCAGGTGGACACCACCAACATCCTCTTTATCCTCGGGGGTGCTTTTGAGGGGGTCGAGGAGATCATCCAGCGGCGGCTGGGTCGGCAGGGGATCGGGTTTCTGAAAGAGCACGCCCGGGAGGAGAAGGAGCGGGAATTTCTCCTCCGGCATGTGCGTCCGGAAGATCTCGTGAGTTATGGTCTGATTCCGGAACTCGTGGGGCGGATCGGATTGATCGCCCCCCTGCATCCCCTCACGGAAGAGGATCTGGTCCGGGTGCTCACCGAACCCAAGAACTCGCTTCTGCGCCAGTATGAGCAGTATTTCCTGCTGGAAGGTGCCCGTCTCGTGTTCACCGACGAGGCTCTCCGTGCCGTTGCCCGCAAGGCGCGTGCCCGCGGCACCGGTGCCCGTGCCCTCAAGTCCATTCTGGAGGAAATCCTTCTGGACACCATGTTTCTCCTTCCCTCACGGCCGGATGTGGAAGAGGTCATCGTGGACGAAGCCTGTGTGGAGGAAGGAATTCCTCCTCACCTCATCGTGCGCAAAAAGCGCGAAGCCCAGTGAGCCGAACCATGCGTTTTGATGGAACCCCGGTGATCCCGGTGCGGGGAGGTGTGGTTTTTCCCAAGCAAATCATCCCCGTTCGCTTCTTCCGGGATATGGCCCGGCGGGCCCTCCAGGCGTCCATGCCCGATGAGGAAGGGCTGAACCTGGTGGTGCTTGCCGTCCAGCGGGACCCGGAAAACGATCACCCCTCGGGCACCGACGATTTCTATCCGTGGGGTGTGATGGCGGCCGTGGTGGAGCGGGCTGCCCCGGGCGACGAGGCGGTGGTTCATGCATCCGAGCGGGTGCGCATCCGCCGGATCTGGATGGATGAAGAGGGCGTGCTCCGGGCGTCGGGGTCTCTGAAGCCCTATCCCCTTGGGGCCCGCAGGAACCGGATTGAGGCCCTCTTTCGCCAGTTGCTGGAAATCGTCACCCGGATGGGCGAACTGGATGACCGTCTGGCCACCCTGGCGGAGGACCTTCGGGAAATCCCTCCTGACGATCCCTTTGAGGCCCTGTATCTGCTCGGGACCTTTTATCCCGAATGGGATGTGCCCCAGCGGATGCGCCTTCTTTCGGCTCCCACCCTTGAAGAAGCCCTGGGGCTCCTTCTGCGGTGGCTGGAGGAAGACCTGGGCCGGATGGAGCTCCGGGTGCGGATCTCCGAACGTGTTCATGAACGGATGGAGCGCCAGCAGAAAGAATTTTTCCTTCAGCAGCAGCTTCAGGAGATCCAGCGGGAGCTGGGGCTCACGGAGGAGGCAGAATACGCCCGCCTTGAGGAACAGATCCGGGCTGCCGGCATGCCCGAAGAGGTTCAGGCCAAAGCCCTGCAGGAACTCAACCGCCTTCGCCGTATCCCCCCCATGAGTCCAGAGTCCGGGGTGATCCGGTCCTATCTGGAATGGCTCATTGCCCTGCCCTGGAACCGGCGAAGCCCGGATCGGCTGGATTTGAAACACGTACGACAGGTACTGGATGAAGACCACTATGGTCTGGAAGAGCCCAAAGAGCGGATTCTGGAATATCTCGCCTCACTGAAACTCAAAGGGGAGGTTCGGGGTCAGGTGATCTGCTTTGTGGGACCGCCAGGGGTGGGCAAGACCTCCCTCGCTCGCTCCATTGCCCGTGCTCTGGGAAGGCCGTTTGTGCGCATGTCCCTCGGAGGTGTGCGGGACGAAGCCGAAATCCGGGGACACCGGAGGACGTACATCGGCGCTCTCCCCGGACGCATCATTCAGATGATCCGGCGGGCAGGTGTGAAAAACCCCCTGATGCTTCTGGATGAAATTGACAAACTCGGGCGGGACTGGCGGGGGGATCCTTACGCTGCCCTCATGGAGGTCCTGGACCCCGAGCTCAACAGCCAGTTTCAGGATCATTATCTTGAAGTGGACTTTGATCTTTCCGAGGTGTTTTTCATCACGACGGCCAACAATCCTTTTGCCATTCCCCGGCCCCTCTACGACCGTATGGAAGTCATTCCCATCCGGGGATATCTGGAGACCGAAAAATTCTTCATTGCCCGCCGGCATCTCATCCCCAGAAAACTCCAGGAGGTGGGGCTTCCGGAAGGGGCCATTCACATCACGGACGGCGCCATCCGGCGGATGATCCGCGCCTACACGCGGGAGGCGGGCGTGCGGGAACTGGAGCGCCAGATTCGCCGACTTCTGCTTAAAGTGGCCCGGAAATACGTGGAAAATCCTGAACCCGTGCGCATCAGCCAGCGAAACCTCCCGGCGTGGCTGGGGGTGCCCCGGTATGAGGAGCTCAAAGCCGACACCTCCCTTCCTCCGGGGGTGGCGTATGCCATGGCCTGGTCGGAAACCGGGGGGGCACTCCTGCGGATTGAGGTGAGTCTCTATCCTGGCAAAGGCGCCCTGATCCTGACCGGGAGCCTGGGGGATGTGATGAAGGAATCCGCCCAGATTGCCCTTTCCCTTGCCCGGACCCTCATGAACCGGGAAAAACCAGGAACCGCGCTGGACGGCGTGGACATCCACATCCACGTTCCCGAAGGAGCCATTCCCAAAGACGGACCGTCCGCCGGGCTCCCCATCTTTGTTGCGCTGGTTTCTGCCCTCTCGGGGCGGCGGGTTCCGGGAACGGTGGCGTTCACCGGAGAGATCACCCTCACCGGGAAGGTTCTTCCCGTGGGTGGGCTCCCGGAGAAGCTGGTGGCCGCCCGACGGCAGCGGATTCAAAGGGTATTCCTTCCAGAGGCGAACCGTCCCTGGCTGGACGAAGTCCCCGACGCGGTGAAAGAAGGCTTGGACATCGGCTTTGTGCGGGATGTGAGCGAGGTCCTCCGCGATCTTTTCGGAGATCGCCTGTTTCAGCAGCTTGAGGTTCCATGGACGATCAGGGCCTGACCCGGCAACCGGAACGGGTGCTTCTTGTCGGCCTTGCGCGTTCCTCGCGGGAACGGACGTTCAAGGCCGAGTTTCTGGACGAACTGGCGCAGCTCGTGGAGACGGCCGGCGGAGAGGTGGTGGAAAAGATTCTCCAGATCCGGGAAACCCCGGACCCCGCCTTCTATATTGGGGAAGGCAAAGTGCGGGAAATTCGAGGCTATGTGGAACTTCTGCAGATTGACACGGTGATCTTTGAGGGTCCCCTCTCCACCGTTCAGCGGCGCAATCTCGAGCAGGTCCTGGGGGTGAAGGTGCTGGATCGAACCGAATTGATTCTGGACATTTTTGCCCTCCACGCCCGGTCTGCCGATGCCAAAATCCAGGTGGAACTGGCTCAACTTCAGCACAGGCTGGCCCATCTCAAGGGGCGGGGAGAAGCCCTGTCCCGTCTGGGCGGAGGCATTGGAACCCGGGGACCCGGGGAAAAGAAACTGGAAGTGGATCGGCGAAGGATTGTGGAGCGGATACGGTTTCTCAAGAAGAAACTGGAGAACATCGAACGAACCAAATCCATTCATGCCCGGGCCCGCAGGGGCAGGGTCTTTCAGGTGAGCCTTGCCGGCTACACAGGTTCCGGGAAATCCACCCTGATGCGGGAGCTCACCCGTGCCGAGGTGGAGGTCTCCCCGCAGCTCTTTTCCACCCTGGACACCACCACCCGTTTGCTTTATCTTCCTGACACCCCGCGCCCTGTGGTGCTCTCCGATACGGTGGGTTTCATCCGGGATCTCCCGCCGGAACTGGTGGCCTCCTTCCATGCGACGTTGAGCATCCTGAAAGAGGCGGACCTGATCCTCCACGTGATCGACACGGCAGACCCCTATCTCGAGGAGAAGATTCAGGTGGTGGAACAGGTGCTGGAGGAAATCCTTGATCACAGGAAGACCCCCATCCTTCGGGTGTTCAACAAGATCGACATGGTGCTGGAACCCCGCGTTCTGGAGCGGTTGCAGGAACGGTATGCCGGTCAATCGGTGTTTGTTTCGGCCCTGCTGGGCTGGGGTCTGGATGAACTGAAAGAACGAATCCGGGAGGTGCTGATTGGCGAAGGTGCTCGTGGTCATTCCCACCTATAACGAAGCCGAAAACATCGAGGCCATCCTGGATGCGGTTCTGTCCGTCCATCCGGACGTGGAAGTTCTGATCGTGGACGACAATTCTCCGGATGGAACGGCCCGGATCGTCCGGCGCCGGATGGAGAAAGATCCCCGGATTCACCTCCTGGAGCGTCCCGGGAAAATGGGCCTGGGGACCGCGTATGTGACGGGTTTCCGATGGGCCCTTGAGCAGGGCTATGACTATGTGATTCAGATGGATGCGGACTTCTCCCACAATCCCCAGGACATCCCCCGGCTCCTCCAGATGCTCCAGACCCATGATGTGGTGATCGGCTCGCGCTATACGGAAGGGATTAACGTGGTGAACTGGCCCATGAAGCGTCTGCTTCTCTCGTATTTTGCCAACATTTATGCCCGGTGGATCACCGGGGTGCCCGTTCGGGATCTCACCGGTGGTTTCAAGGGGTGGCGCCGGGAGGTCCTCGCCGCCATCGGACTTGACGAAATCGTTTCGGATGGCTATGCCTTTCAGATTGAAATGAACGTGAAAGCCTATAGTCTGGGGTTTTCGGTGGTGGAGATCCCCATCGTGTTTGTGGAACGTCGGGCAGGCGTGTCCAAGATGTCCAAACGCATCATCTGGGAAGCCCTGTTCATGGTGTGGCGTCTTCGGTTCTGGCGCTGGTTTCGGGCCCCGGCCCGGAGAAAGGCCCTTCGGAAAGAGAAGGCCTCCGTCTGATGGCCCGGAGAAAGCGTCGTCTCGGGCAGGTTTTCCTTGTGGATCGCTCCATTCAGGAGCGGATCGCCGACACGGCGGACGTTCAGCCCGGCGAGTGGGTGATGGAGGTGGGCCCCGGTCTGGGGCACCTCACCCAGGCCCTGCTGGAACGGGGGGCCCGGGTGATCGCGGTGGAGGTGGATCCCGAGCTTGCCGGATTTCTGAAAGAGCGCTATCCCCTCCACATGAACTATGCCCTGTTCCTGGTTGAGAACGATTTTCTCAAAACGGATCTTCCCGGCCTTTTCCGTGAACTGGGGGTGGAAGGTCCGGTGAAACTCGTGGCCAACATCCCCTATTACATCACCACCCCCATTCTGGAAAAACTGGTGGAACACCGCCGGCTTTTTTCCCGGATCGCCCTCACGATGCAGAAGGAGGTGGCCGAGCGGGCCACCGCCCGGCCGGGGACCTCAGCGTGGGGAGCCCTTTCGGTGTTCATTCAGATGTACTTTGAGCCCACCTTCCGGTTCACCATTCCCCGCCGGTTTTTCCGCCCGGTGCCCCGGGTGGATTCGGCGCTGGTGGAACTCGTCCCCCGCACCGAACTCCCCGTGGATGTGGGGGATGAACGGATCTTTTTCCGTCTGGTCCGGGCGATTTTCCAGGCCCGGCGCAAGACCATCCGGAGGGTGCTGCAGGCGGCGTTTCCGGACCTGGATGTGGACGAATTTCTGGACGCCACAGGGATGAACCCCCGTCTGCGGGGAGAAACCCTGGATCTGGAAGGGCTTGCCCGTCTCGCCCGTGCCCTCCAGGCTCACGGCGTTCCATCCGGGGGGAACCACCCGGCGGAATAAGCCACCGTCCTCCATCGGGAAGCCCCCTGACCACGTTGTTTCTCCAAATCTCCTGCTTGCCCCGTTCCCCGGCAAGGGTTTCCTCCCGAGATGGAGCGGAGGAGACCGGCGTATTTCCCCTGTGGAACGCTGGCATACCTCCATCGCCGAAGGCTTCTCTGTGTGCGTTTTCCCCTCTCGTGGGGAATGAGGCACCGAGTAATCCTGGCGCGGGAACGTCTGCAGGAAAATCTCCGATTGTTCCCCAGGGGGTCATGGCAAAATCATCCCGGCGGATGGGCTCGCCTTCAAACCATCTGACCTTCGGACATGAGTTCGGACAGGGGGGGCGGATGATCGTTCGAGGTGGATACGGTATGGATTTTTAGCGAACAGGAAGGAAAAAAGGAGGTGAGGAAATGGCGAGACTCCATCGTGTCCCTCGACCGATTTTAAAAAACTGTTCAAAAACATCTTTCCCAACGCTGCGGATGCTGAACGGGCTACAGATATTGCCTATGTGCTGATTCACTCGGAGGAACGTTTTCCCCGGATTTCTTCACGGAAATCAAGAGACCCCAGGCACGCAGGACAGAATATGTCGGAACACTCAAGGATGGGAAGACTCGTGGATAAAGGCTCCCTCCTTGCCACGCCCTTCCAGGGTCGTGAATCCACCCCAAAAAGTCTTTGGTCCAAGACGCTTGAGGATACAGGGATATCGCGGAATGATGTTCACGCCGAAGCTCTTCTTGCTTTCAAGGATCTTATTGGGGAGCGTCCGCTACTCTACGCTCCTTCGTCATCTGAAGGCTGCGGGAATGAATTTTGTCCTTCGTTTCTTTGATCTTTCACAAATCCGGGGTCCCCACGAAATTCCGCAGGAATTTCGTGGGGTGGAAAGAGGAACTTCGCCAGGAACTTTTCCGCCGGAAGGGATCTTCAAGATGGAAAAGGTATTCGGGACTTTTCATTCTGCTCAAAATCGAAAGACCGTTACCTCCGCCAGATCTAAGGCATGTGTTCCAACGTGTTCTCGACACGTATCTACAGGCCCTTTACCCATGTGTCCGAACTCATGGGTGAACTTCAGAAACCATGGGTTGATGATCCCGGCCCCAAACTGTAAATTATTTGCACTTGCAAAGGAGTTGCACATGAAACGGAGCCTGTATCGGGAAAAGATTCTGGAGATGCTGCAGGACGGGCAGCACCGGACCGCCAAGGAGATCTTTGAGATCCTTCACAGAGAGTTGCCGGCCCTGTCCCTCGTGACCGTGTATCGAAATCTGGATGCCCTGGAAAAGGCCGGACTTGTGCGAAGGATCATGCTGGGCGAGGAGGCTCTGTGGGAGCGTCGAAATCTTCCCCCTCACCTTCATTTTCAGTGCCGGGTGTGTGGGAAGGTGGTGGATCTTCCCGTGAATCTCACACCCCTTGCCGAATTTGCCCGGGAGGTGGGCACGGTGGAGACGGTGCATGGGGTGGTGGAAGGGGTGTGTTTTTCCTGTGCCGGGAGGAACGGAGATGAAGCGTCTTCCTGAACGTCTGGCACCACTCCTGGAGCTGTTTCAGCAGCATCCAGGCCTGTATCGCCTTGTTCTGGATCTCGAAAGCGCGCCCCCGGCGTGCGAACTTCTCGTGGATCCTGTCCTGGATCCCCGGTCCCGTTCCGAACTCGTGGAAAACGCCAAGAAGGTGCTCCAGGACCTTGCACCGGAACTGGATGCGCTTGCTGAAGGCAAATACACCAACACGCACTGGGTGTTGATCCGGGAAGGACGCCACATCCGGGTGGAACGCCTTTCGTCCCCTGCCGAGGGGTTTGTCCTTTCCTTCGTCCTGCCCGAATTCTGGGTAGCCCTCGAGGACGCTGAGGGCAGAAAAACCCGCCTCCAGATGTCCCTGCTCACCCTCGCCACCCTCCTCTTTACCCTCCTGGGGGCTCTTGCCCAGCGGTTTCGTCCAGAGGCTGCATGGGTGCTGTACGGTCTTGCGTATGTGGCCGGGGGCTATTTTCCCCTCGTGGAAGCCCTTCGTTCCCTGCGTTCCCTCGTGCTCAACGTGGACTTCCTGATGGTGATCGCTGCACTGGGGGCCGCCTATCTGGGCCATCCGCAGGAAGGCGCCATTCTCCTCTTCCTGTTCACCCTTTCCAGCACTCTGGAAACCTTTGCCACGGATCGGAGTCGCCGGGCCATCCGGAGCCTGCTTGAACGGACACCGGATCGTGCCGAACTCCTTCTTCCAGACGGATCCTCGGTGGAAGTGGTCCCCGAGGTGCTCCAGGTGGGAGATCGAATCCTTCTTCGCCCGGGAGCAAGGGTACCCACGGATGTGAAACTCCTGAAAGGAGAAGGGCATTTCAACGAAGCGGATATTACGGGCGAGTCGGTCCCCCGATTTCACCGGGCCGGGGATCGAATTCCGGCCGGCGTGGTCGTGGTGGACGGGAGTTTTGAGGCCGAGGTACTGCGTCTGAGCCGGGAGTCCACCCTGACCCGAACCCTGACCCTCATCCAGGAAGCCCGCGCGCAGAAAGCCCGGGCCCAGCGGATTGCGGACACGTTTGAGCGGGTGTACACCTGGGGCGTGGTGGTTGGAGCCGTTCTGTTTTACCTTTTCTTTCTGAAGGTTCTCGGATTGCCCCATGCCCAGGCGCTGTACCGAAGTCTGGTTTTTCTGGTGGTGGCGTCTCCCTGCGCCGTGGCCCTTTCGGCTCCCACCGCCGTCCTCTCCGCCATTGCCCATGCAGCCCGGAAGGGGATCCTCTTCAAGGGAGGGATCTATGTGGAAACCCTGGGTGCGTCAGACACGGTGGCGTTTGACAAAACCGGCACCCTGACCCGGGGGGAAGTGGTTCTGGAAGGAATCACCACCCTCAACGGCTTTTCGGAAGAAGAGGTGCTTTCTCTGGCAGCGTCTCTGGAGAGCCGGTCGGAACATCCCCTTGCCCGGGCGGTGGTCCAGTTCGCCCGAAACCGGGGGGTGGACATCCGGCCCCCCGAGTCTTTCCGGTATGAGGTGGGACGGGGTGTGATCGGAAACGTTCAGGGGCATGAGATCTTTGTGGGGAAACCGGATCGCGCCCCCGGAGATCACGAAGGGTTCACGGTGGTGGAGGTCCGGATTGACGGAAAGCCTGCGGCCCTCCTTTCCTTCCGGGACACCCTTCGCCCTGAAGCCCCGCGGGTCGTGGAGGCCCTCAAGGCCATGAATCGGAAGGTCGTGATCCTCACCGGGGATCACCGGAGTGTGGGAGAGCGGGTGGCAAAAGAGCTGGGCGTGGATGAGGTGTATGCGGAACTTCTTCCGGAAGACAAGGTGAGGGTGGTGCGAAAACTCCAGTCGGAAGGGCGCCGGGTGGCCATGGTGGGGGACGGGGTGAACGACGGTCCCGTGCTGGCTGCGGCGGATGTGGGGCTTGCCATTGGGGGCGCGTCCACGGATGTGGCCCTGGAGGTGGCAGATGTGGTGCTGATGAAGGAAGGACTTGAATATCTTCCCTACGCCCTTCGCCTCTCCGCAAAGGCCCGGAGGATCATCTTCCAGAACTTTGCCTTTGCTTTCGGGATTATCTTCACCATGGTGGTGGTGAATGTGTTCATGAATGTCCCCCTCACGCTGGGGGTGGTGGCCCATGAAGGTTCGACAGTGGTTGTGATCCTGAACGGCCTGCGTCTGCTTGCACCCCTTCGAGCGTCGTCATGAAGTGGGTTCCGGTTTATCGCTGTGGGAGTTTTGAGGAGGCATCCATTGTTCTCGGGCTCCTGAAATCGGAGGGGATCCCGGCGCAGCTCGGCTATGAAGCGTGGGAGCGGGTGGTGGGCCTTCAACTTTCTGGAGTCGAAGTTCTGGTCCCGGAAGATCAGGTGGAGGAGGCGCTGGAGATCCTGAACAACGCCGGGGATTTTCAGGACAGCCCGTAAATTTCCCGGATCGCCTGCCGGATCTCCTTCAGGGCCTCTTCAAACGGCAAAAAGGGAACATCTCCCATCCAGCCCCGGAAAAACCGGAGTTGCTGACGGGCGTATTCCCAGGTCCGGCGTTTGACCCGGCGGATGGCTTCCTCTCGTGAGATTTTTCCTTCAAAATAGGGCAGGAGTTCCCGATACCCTGTGGTCCGGAAGCCCGGGGCATCGGGAGGATAGCGCTTCAAGAGGACTTGGGTTTCTTCAAACAGTCCGTCCCGCACCATGTCGTCCACCCGATCCTCAATCCTTTTGCGCAATTCAGGATAGGGGCGGTGAATCCCCACCACCACGGGCTGGAATCGGGGCTGGAGAGGGAACCGTTTCTGGAGCAGACTCATGGGCACGCCGGTCTGATAGAACACCTCCAGAGCACGGAGAATCCGGACGTGATCGTGGGGATGGAGTTTGCGGGCGCGCGGGGGATCCACCATCTGGAGCATCCGGTGGGGAAGGTTCGGATGTTCCCGGGCCCGTCGCTCAAGGTGCTGGCGCAGCGCAGGATCGGGCGGGGGAGCGGGGAAAAGCCCCCGGTGGAGGGCGATGAGATAAAGCGGCGTTCCCGCCGTGATAAGGACCGGATCCCCCTGTTCGAGAAAGCGCTCGACCAGGTTCCATGCTTCCCGGGCAAACCGGTGAGCATCCCACTGCTCGGAGAGATTCAGGAGGTCCACCATGAAGGCGTTGACCCCCCGGATGGATTTCGGGGGTTTCGCCGTTCCGATCTCCAGTTCCCGGTAGAGTTTTCGGGAGTCGCAGAAGATCACCCGGAGATCGGGGAATTCCTCCAGAAGGCGCAGCACCAGGTCTTTCTTGCCGGATGCTGTGGGGGCAAGCAGAACGGGTAGACGAAGGTCGGACATGGGTGAAGGGAAGTCCAGGGTTCAGATTCGCTGTGGCCCCAGGGGGACTCGAACCCCCACTTCCGCCTTGAAAGAGCGGTGTCCTATCCCTTAGACGATGGGGCCACAGGCGGTGGCTATTATAGCGAGTCCGGTGAGAAATGTCAACGTTTCGGGCCGGGAGTGCACCGTCCCTCCACTTCACACACAGCGTTTCCTCTGCACGGGGCTTTCTCCGTGGACCCCGAAGCTCACGTTTTCAAAGAAATCTTGGGAAAAGTTTTTTCCCGTTCAGGGTGTGTTTTCAGGAACCCCACGGGAAAATCTCGATTTCCGTGGGGTAAGTTAGGCACCCATGCTTTTTCATGTAGATTTTGCATGAGGAGTGCGACCGTTTGACCCTTCCACGGTCAGGATGTACAATTCAGATGCCATGACGATGCTGCTGCTTCTTTTCGCCGTACTGCCGAAGCACGAACTCCTTCCGCCGGAGGTGCCGGAAGGGGTGGCGGTGGTGTGGGATGGACAATCGGTCCATCTCCTCCTGTCCTTCACCGAAAATCTCGTCGCCGGCATGCGTGGTCGGCCCCTCACCCTTGAGATCGCTTTTCAGGCCAAAGGAGCCCGTCCCTCCGCAGGGTTTCTCGACGAAACCCTCACGCCATCCTCGGAAGGCAGGCTGAACCGGGACCTGGTTCTCCCCGTGAAACCCCAGGAGCGAACCGTGGATCTTTCCGTCACCCTCTATGACCGCACCCGCAACCGCACCCTCCTTCGCCTGGATCGAACCTTCCCCACGAGCCCCCTCGCGGTCTTTGCTGTGGATGGAGCGGGCAACCTCCGCCTTCCCGTGTTCACCACGGAGGACACCTTTCGCTTCGGTATCCGGGTTCCCAAGCCCGGTCCCGTGTCCCTTTCGGTCCTGAACGACGAGAAAACGCCGGTCCTTCAGGACTCCATAGTGGTGGACTCCTTGACCTTCTTTGCTCTCCCCGCATCCGGATTGCGGGACGGAGAATACGTTCTGGAGGCCCGGATGGACAGTCTGGAAAGCCGGCAGACCTTTGCGGTCTGGGGGCTCCGGGGCCTTCCAGATCGGACCTGGAAAGAGATCGTGTTTCTCCTCCAGATGGCCTTCCCCGACAGCGGTTTCAGCGGATTCCTGGATCTCTCCCCGGAGGGGCGCCGGGAACGTTTCTGGCAGGCCTGGCGTTCCACCGATCCCAATCCGTCCACGCCTGTGCTCGAACACTACGATCTGTTCCGGCGAAAGATCCGGGAGGTCAACCGGCGGTTTGGCGTCGGGAATCTTCCGGGATACCGGACCCATCAGGGGCTGGTGTATCTCAAATACGGCCCTCCCGACTGGGTGGAACGCCGGCCCTTTGAACTCAACGCACGGCCCAGTGAAGTGTGGATCTATGAGGACACCCCCCGCCGGATGATCTTCGTGTTTGTGGACCGACAGGGAACAGGAGTGTATACCCTTGTGGACACTGATCCTCCTGGCCTTTTCCCCTGAACACGTGGGGCTTCAAACCTCTGCGGCCAGGCTTTTCTATGTGGAACCCGCCCGGTTTTACACGGCACCCGACACCTGCCGTTTCCAGCTCACGCTGGTGGTCCCCGGTGAACCGGACACCTATCGCTTCGACGTCCAGATGGGGGAACGCTCCCACACCTGGACCCGCGCGCTGGCTTCCCAGCACGAGTTTTTCATCGAACCGGTCCAGCTGACCCTGCCCACGGGCATGCATCCGCTTCTCCTCAGGGTGCGGTCTTCTCGCGGCGGGGATTCCCTGCTCTTTTCCGCCCGGTGCCCCTCCTTTTCAGGTGACCTCACACCCTCCAGTCTCCTCATCCTTCAGCCGGACGGGAAACCCAACCCCCTCCACCGGGTGAACTGGACCCACGACACCCTGCACTATTACCTGGAACTCTATGCCCGGCCTCCGGACACCGTCCTCTTGTTCACGTTTGTGATGGACTCCACCGGTGCGCTGGTGAAAGAACTCCGTCCCCTCCGGGTTCCCCTTCAGGCCTTCCGCACGCCCATCACGGGCCGCGTCCCCCTGCACGACCTGACCCGGTCGGGGCTGTATGCCCTCCAGGTGATCCTCCAGGGGGCCTCCACCCGGCGAACACTGCGTGCCCTCTTCCGGTATGAGGCGCCGCCCCTTTCGGATACCCTGATGGAAGCCCTGGCCTATTTTCTCCCCGAAGACCTGCGGAAAACCTTCCGCACCCTGGACCGGACCCAGAAGGTGTTTTTCCTCCGCCGGCACCTTTCCTTTCTCTCCCCCGAGGTGTTCGCCACCTTCCAGGAGCGCCTGGCTTATGTGAACGAGCATTTCCGGGAACCCGGGAAACCTCCCTATCTCACCGATCGGGGCCGGGTTTATCTCGTGTTCGGACCGCCGGACCGTCGGCTGTTTTATTCCGAGCTCCGGAATTACCCGCCCCAGGAACACTGGATCTATTATCAACCCGCCATGGCCTTTGTGTTCATCGACATCAGCCGGTCGGGCGTTTATCAGCTTGCCTATTCCACCGAGCCCCAGATCCCGGTGACGCCGGGGCTGGAGCGGTATGTGTATGACGAAGAAGGGCTCCTGCCCAAACGCACACCCTGAGGAGGACCCCATGATGATGCTCTTTTTGCTCGCCTTCGGAACCCCTGTCCGGGAGATCCCCTTTGAGGTGATTGCGGAAGGGAAGGTCTCGGGTCTCAGGGAAAAGCAATTCCAGGTGATTGACGATCCGGCCACGTGGGATTCGGTGTGGACCCTGATTACGGAAGGGAAAACGCCTCCTCCCGAACAACCCGCCGTGTCCTTTGAAAACTCCATGCTCATCCTGGTGGCAAGCGGGTCCCGCGGTGTGATGAATCGGTCTGTCCGGGTGCAGAAAATCGTTGCGAAGGGCAACACCCTCACCGTGTTTGTGGAAATCTGTGAGCCGCCTGAAGGGTCCATCGTCCTTCCCGCCTTCAGCCAGCCCTATCAGGTGGTGCGCATCCCCCGCTTTGAAGGGGAGGTGGCCTTCGAGGAAGTGCCCTGCAGAGGGGAAGAACCATGAGAATCACCCGGGTCTACACCCGTTTCGGCGATGCGGGAAACACCCAGATCGGGGGAGGGAAGGTGGTGTCCAAGGGATCGCTCCGGGTGGAGGCGATGGGGACGGTGGACGAACTCAACGCCTTTGTGGGGGTGGTCCGGAGTTTTCTTCGAGATCCGGACCTGAACCACCGGCTGGAAGAACTCCAGCACGAGCTCTTCACGGTGGGGGCGGACCTGGCCATTCCCCTCCCGGGGGAAGGCCCACGGGTGGCCTCCGGGCATGTGGAGCGTCTGGAGCAGGAAATGGATCGCTGGAATGAGGGACTTCCCCCTCTTCGTGAGTTCATTCTTCCTGCGGGGACCCCGCCAGTTGCCTTTCTTCATGTGTGTCGCACGGTGTGCCGGAGGCTGGAGCGGGTGGTGACCCGCCTCGCGGGGGAAGAGGATATCAACCCCCAACTGATGGCTTATGTCAACCGTCTGTCGGACTGGTTTTTCGTCCTTTCCCGGGTGGTGGCCCATCTGGAACACACGGAGGAGACCTATGCCCGATTTTCCCGGAGATTTCGGCCCTCTCGTTGATCCTGTGGGGCGGTTTCTGTCCCGCCTCCTCGAGATTTCTCCCCACAGCGACGATGTTCTTGCGGAGATGGAGGAGGTGGCCCGCCAGGAACGTTTCCCCATTGTGGGGCCGGTGGTGGGGCATTTCCTCATGCAGATCACCCGTCTCCTTTCTCCCCAGAAGGTGATGGAACTCGGAAGCGGGTTCGGCTATTCGGCCTACTGGATGGCCAAGGGCATGCAGGAGGGGGAAATTCTCCTCACGGACTACGACACGGACCACCTGCAGCGGGCCCGGTATTATCTGGAACGGGGGGGATTCCCGGTCCGGTTCACCTTTGTCCGGGGAGACGCGGTGGAGATCCTGGAGACTCAGCCGGACGAAAGCCTGGATCTCGTGTTCTTCGATCACGAAAAAGCCCGTTATCCCCAGGCGTTTCAGCACGCCCGCACCCGGATCCGCCCCGGAGGGGTGCTCCTGGCCGACAACGTGTTTCTGGGGGGGCACCTTTTCGACGACGAAGGGGACGAGCGGGTGTCCGCCATGCGGCGGTTCCTTTCCGATGTGTTCCACGACCCCGGATGGCTTGCCACCATCTATCCCGTTCGGGACGGGGTGCTCTTTGCCATCCGGCTTTCGGATTAGAGGTCGGGCACTTCTTTTCGGCGAAGATACAGGACCAGGGGATACAGGATCCCGACGCCGATCACCACGGCAAGAAGCAACACGAATCCCCAGAGAGGGGGAGCCTTCAGGAATCCCATCAGAATGAGCACGGCGCCGGTGCCCATCATCCACACGCCCCCCACCTGGTGCGTCTTTCGCCAGATCCGTTCGGACGCAAGGGTCCATGGGGTCCGGATGCCCACGAAGAAATTGCGGGGGAGGCGGGGAAGGAGGTTCCCCAGACCGATGAGGAGCGCTCCGTACACAAACAAAATCCAGTGGGGGTCCCAGACACCCTGCACACCGGCAAGAAGGGTGAGCCCATAGAACACCCCCAGGATCGCAAGCATCACATCCCGCAGGGCAAGGATCACGTCATACCGCTCCCGGATGCGCTGCCAGAAAGGATCGATCCGGGGAAGAAAGGTCATCAGGACATAGATCCCCACGAGAATGCCCAGCCACAGGGCCACCGCCCGGGGCGTGGAGGCGAACCCATCCGCCACACCGTGAATGTTGAAGTGAATGGGGAGTTCTTCTCCCAGGTGGGGCCATGCAACAGCCGTGAACAGCCCGGAAAATCCCAGGGCAAGCAAACCCTTCCAGTCCCGCCGTATCCAGTTCATGGTTTCTCCTCCTTGGGGTTGTTTCTCAACGCCATGAGATAGGCGATCAGAAGGTCCAGGGCACTCATGTCCAGAGAATAGCGGATGTAACGCCCATGTTTGCGTGCCCGGACCAGACCGGCCTGCTGGAGCCGGGCCAGGTGATGGGACAGCGTGGGCTGGGACACCGTCACCCGCTCAAGAAGTTCCGAAGGGGTGAGGTCTTCCTCCCGGAGAGCCTCCAGGATTGCCCTCCGGGTGGGATCTGCCAACGCCCGGATCACCTCCTGAATCCGCATGTCCCCTCTCCAATATTTTGATATTTTTAAATTCATCAATATTTTGGAGGCCGGGGTAAGTTTTGTCAAGGGATCGCGCGGTTCTTCGCGCCTGGGTCGCCACAGCGTTCGCCGTCCCCATAAGGAGAGCACCCGGTTGGTCCCGGGAAACGTTCGACAATTTTGCGGCCCTGTGTGCCGGAATTCGGGGGCAAAAAAACGCCGGGGACCCGTGGTCCCCGGCGGAAAAATGATTCGCTTCCTCACCCGATCCTTACGGAAGCAGGAGCACCTTGCGCGTTTCCGTCGTCACGGGACTCTCCACCCGAAGGAAATAGATCCCGCGGGGAAGATGGGGCACGGGGAGGGTGTGGACCCCGGCTGAAAAGGTTTCCTTCCGGTGAAAACGAAGACGACCCACCCCATCCACAATCCGGATCCGGAGGTTCATGGCTGAGGGAAGGACAAGACGGAGGGTTCTTCCCCGGGGTGCAAGCCGGACCGAAAATGTCCGGACATCGGCAAGGTCTTCCTCCACGGGCACGCTCGCCGGACGGGGACGGAAGAAGACGAAGTGTCCGGCGGTGAGGGGATAGGCATAGCCGTGATACGTGCCTCCATACTCCACGGAGATGGCATCGCTGCTTGACCAGTTTTGAATGCCCACGCTGCTGGATGGGAGGATGCTGTCGGGAAGAGCGTTGCGATACACAAAGGCCACGGACGAGTCTCCTTGACGGAACTGGATCTGGAAGTTCAGGGTGTCGGCCGTGTTGTCGTAGCGCTGCACGTTGGCCCACTGAATCACCATCAGAGAGTCCTGAAGATCCACGTAAATCCCCTGTCCTGTGCCGTAATTTTCAAAAATCAGGTCGGTCCAGAAAGGCGCAAGGATCCCGGGCACGGTGGGACCCGGAAGAGAGTCCGCAGAATAGGTGTCCGTCCCCGGATCGCTTCCAAAAACCGCCCAGCCGTTGGTACACACCCACAGGGTGTCCAGACCCAGGCTGTCGTACACAAACGGCACCGGCAGCACCGTATGCCCCCGGCCATCGTCCCCATCACTCACCGGCAGCAGGCTGCCTGTTCCGCCCGAGTCGGGATTCAGCTCAACCCAGGAGAGGCTGGGGACGGGGAGATCGGTGGAATCCCCTGGCTCCAGCCCCACATAGTCCATCCCCACCATCACGCTTTCCGGGAAGGGAATGACCACGGTGTCCTGCACAAGCACAAATCGCGTTCGGAAGGTGTCCTCCCGGATGGGGGTGGTGATCACCGTCCGGAGGGTGAGCGTATCGCCCACCCGACCGGTGGAATCCAGAATCAGGGAAAGTGTTGGGGTAACGGTGCGGGATTTGTAAACGAAAGAATACGTCTGGAGGGTGTCGGTGGGCTGGGGGAAATGGACCGCACTGCACAGGCCGTTCCCTGTCTCCTCACACGACAGATCGAACTGAACGGGTCCGGTGGAGCGGGACGAATTTTGCCACTCAAAACTCACCTGTGCGGTGTCCCCCCACGATCCGGGCCGGTTGTCATTGCTGTCCGCCCAGGCCACACCCTGCGGGACCAGCGCGTGGAAGGGCGACAGGTCCGGGATCAGGGTATAGGCACGTTGGGGGGCAGGAGGAGGAAATGAAGGCGGAGACGTTGCCCCATCCCACAGCATCCGGCCGGTGTATCCGTTGTTGTAGGGGAACTGAAGCCCCACGCTCACGGTGGTGTCCGTGAGCGTCTGATACTGGATCAGCAGAAGGTCGTCATCGCTCCGGGTGGATAGTCCATAGTCCAGCGTGAGTTCCGCCCGGGCTTCCACACCGTCCCAGATGACGGTCCAGAGGCTGCCCGCCTGCACCGTATCCAGCGTGGCATCCAGGCGAGGCTTACGTGCCACAAACACCATCCCGTGGCTCAGGGGAAGACCGGGATCAGGAAGCGTTCCCCCGAACCCTGCCAGGGTATCCCCAAACATCAGCCAGCCGCTGGTGCCCACCCACACGGAATCATAGGCCACACCCCCATACACAAAGGGGGCCGGAAGGGGCAGGTGGATGGCGGTATCTCCGGCCGGAAGGGCGCTGGTGGAGGTGGTTTCAATCCAGCTGTAAAGCCTGCGTTCCGGGTGGTGGACATCGGCTTCATCCAGGACGGTGTAGAGTTCGGTGAGGGTGGATTCGGGAACCACCTGAAGGATGCTGTCCGCCACGGAGAGCGTGTCAGTTCCCAGAACCTGCAGCAACTGAAGATGGAGGGCGGCACCACCCGGAGCAAGGGCGGCCGGGAAGAACACGGTGAGCGTATCCCCCTCCACCAGCCCGGGGAGCATCTGCAAACTGTCCTGAAGGGCGAGCGTCCCGCAACCGCCACAGCGAAGCAAAAGCTGGGGTTGCATGGTGTCGCCATGGGACTGCATCCGGTAGGCAAGCCGCAGGGAGTCGCCGGCGAGGGGATCTCCCTCGGTGTTCGGGATGCCGTCGTTCCCATCATCCCAGACAAAGGTCAGCAGAGAGAGATAGGGCAGGATGGTATAGCGTCCCGCCGTGGCCTGCGCAGCATCTCCGGCAACAATTACATCGGTTCCAATCCAGGTGAGGCCATAGATGCGGGTCCCGCCGAAAAGGGGCCCGGCGTACCGGAGAATCCCGTCGCGAGTGAATGACAGGAGGGCTTCCCCATGGGGATAGGGGAGAGCCCCACCCGCGAGCAGGTTTCCGGCGCTGTCCACACCGGCATCGTATATCATGAGATCCATGGAGACGCTTTGTTCCCACAGAAGGGTGCCCGTGGAGATGTCACGACGGGCCACCAGCACACTCCCTCCACCGCCCCGGATCGTGTACAGGAGGGTGTCCTGAACCGCAAGGCCACGGGCCGTACCTGAGGCAAGTGAACTCCATCCCACCGTCCCGGTGGTATCCAGAAGGGCCACCAGCGCCTGGTTGCCGACTGATGCGGTCACAAGGACCTCTCCACCCGGCAGGAGAGCCATGCCCGGAACGTTGTACAGGCTGGACGGCCATGCGCCCGGGGAAATCACGGTTCGCCAGACCACCTGTCCGGAATCCGGCGTGAGACGGAGCACCACCACATCACCGTTGTTCACGACACCGGCGGCCACCACATCCCCGGAGGGCAACACGGCCAGCTGGCGAGCCCCGTACGTCCCGCTTCCTGCCTCCTGGTGGGTCCACAGCGTCTGTCCGGTCGTGAGATCCACGGCCATGACCCAGAAATCATAGGTGGATGCCCCGGTGCGCCGTCCACCGGAAACCACGGCTTTCCCTGAGGTATACACGATCCTTTCCACGTTTGCATCCACATTCTTGTAGGAGGCGTGAAGAACGCTGCCCGCGGTGTCCACGAGAAAGATTTTGACGCTGTTCCCGTAAGCAAATCCGTTCCCCACCAGCACCCCCTCCGGTGCCGGAGCGAGCACGGGAATCCCCCCCTGGGTGGTCAGATTGGTTGCCCAGATTGTGGCCCCTGTGTTCGGATCGAGCCGGGAGACATAGCCGTTGCCCGTGCCGTCGCGCGGCGTCAGGAAAAGGGCTCCGGAAGGGTGCTGCACGATGTCTGTGTAATCAATCCGGCTCACGGTGGTCTGCCATCGGGTCAGAACCTGGGCCAGAGCCGTGTTGAGGGGAATCACCAGAGACAACAACAGCCACACCACACTTCGCACCGCCATACATCCTCCTCCGTTCAGGTGAGGAAAGGCCGATGGGAAGGGACTCGCCTCACGGGATGGGGGAGATCGAAATGATACCTGACCTCCGCACTCAACATTATGCGGGCTCCGGGGGACGCTGTCAAGCCCGCACAGGTTGCCGGATTATCGTGCAGGGCGTATAATTTAGCCATGAATCCAGTCCGAGATATCCTTCTCTGGGCATCCCAGAATGGCAAACTTCGGGATATGGTCAGCCGGGGGGGTGTGTTTGCCCGTCTTGCGCGTCGGTTCGTGGCCGGGGAGGACGAAGAGGAGGCCCTGGCGGTGGTTCGCGCCCTCAACGAACGCGGATTCGCGGTGACCCTGGACTTCCTCGGCGAAAACACCACCAGCCTGGAAGAGGCCCGACGTGCCCAGCAGGAATACCTGCGTCTCCTGGACTTCATTGAAGAAAACGACCTGAACGCCAACATCTCCATCAAACTCACCCAGCTGGGCCTGGATCTGGGAGCGGATGTCGCCCTGAACAACGTCCTTCCCCTGGTGGAAACCGCCCACCGAAAGGGGAATGAGGTGGAAATTGACATGGAGGCCAGTCCGTATGTGGAAGACACCCTGAGCATCTACCAAACCCTCCAGTCCCGGTTCCACAATGTCGGCATCGCCCTCCAGGCGTATCTCCACCGCACCCCCGCCGACGTGGAACGCCTGATGGACCTGGCCCCCAAAATCCGTCTGGTGAAAGGCGCCTACAAGGAGCCCCCGGAAATCGCCTACACCCGGCGAAAAGACATCCAGGAAGCCTTCAAACGACTTCTGGATCGCCTGCTCTCCAGAGAAGCCGTCTCGAAAGGCGTTCGCACCGCCATTGCCACCCACGACGAAACCCTGGTTCAGCATGCCCTCACCCGCATCCAGGAAGAGAGCATTCCCTCGACTTCCTATGAATTCCAGTTCCTCTACGGCGTTCGCAGGGAACTCCAGGACCGCCTTCTCTCCCGGGGAGAACCTGTGCGGCTTTATGTCCCCTTCGGCACCCACTGGTACCCCTATCTGATGCGCCGACTTGCGGAAAAACCCTCCAACCTGATGCTCATCCTGACCAGCCTGGTGAAGGGATGAAAAAGAACACCTTTGTGGATGTGGTCACCATCCGGGTCCGGGCCGGGGACGGAGGAAAAGGTATGGTTCATTTCCTCCGGGAGAAATACCGTCCCCGGGGAGGTCCGGACGGGGGAGATGGGGGAGATGGCGGAAACGTCTATCTTGTGGGAGATCCCGGACTCAAAACCCTTCTGGACTTCCGGTACAAACGGGAGTTTCACGCCGAGGACGGCCGACCCGGAGGAACCAACCGCAGGAAAGGCCGTTCCGGCAAAGACCTGGAGATCCGGGTGCCCCTGGGGACGGTGGTGTATGACGAGGTGACCGGAGAAAAGATCGGAGAAGTGCTGGAACCCGGGGAGCGGCTCCTGGTGGCCCGGGGTGGGCGGGGCGGACGGGGGAATGCCCGGTTCGCCACCTCCACCCGACAGGCCCCCCGCATCGCCGAACCCGGAGAGCCCGGAGAAGAACGGATCCTCCGCCTGGAGCTCAAACTGATCGCCGATGTTGCCCTGCTGGGGCTCCCCAACGCCGGCAAAACCACCCTGCTCCGGGCCCTCACCGGGAGCGAAGCCCGGGTGGCTGATTATCCCTTCACCACCCGCATTCCCAACCTGGGAGAGACCCGGCTGGACTGGGGGCTTCGCCTCACGGTGGTGGACGTTCCGGGTCTCATCCGGGGAGCCCATGCAGGACGGGGCATGGGACTGGCGTTTTTGAGGCACATCGAACGGACCCGTCTCCACCTGTACGTTCTGGATCTCACCGGCGATCCGGCGGTGGATTTCCTCACCCTGGAGGAGGAACTCCGTCAATATTCTCCTGAGCTTCTCCAACATCCCCGCTGGATCGTTCTCAACAAGGCGGACCTGGTTTCACCCGAATCGGTGGATCAGCACCGGGCCCAGATGGAAAACCTGGGGCTTCCGGTGTTTGTGGTGTCGGCCCGGTTCCATCAGGGTGTGGAAACCCTCAAGGAGGCGCTGCATCAATGGCTACAAGAAAACGAAAAACCGGAACGTCCCGAAAGTCCCGGGAAGCCACCCCAAAGGCCGCGGACGAACTCATCGATCGCCTGAAGTCCCGGGACCTCCGGGAACGATTTGAAGCCATCGAGGAACTCGCCCGCCAGGGCATGGTCGAGGCTCTTCTGGATGTCCTTCACCACGAGAGCTGGTATACCCGGGAGAAAGCAGCCGAAGCCCTGATCGGCCTGGGGGAACCGGTGGCGGAGAAAGTGGTTCCCCTCCTTGATGAAGGCTACTGGTATACCCGGGCCATGGCCCTCCGCGTGCTGGGGAAGGTGGGGCATGCCGAGCACGTTTCTCTCCTCCTTCAGCACCTTTCCGAACGGAATCAGGCGGTGAGAAAGGAGGCGGCGCTTGCCGTGGTGGCCATGCTGGAACGGTTTCCCGATCTAAAGAGTGAACTCTCTTCCACGGATCGCCAGGCAGTGGAGCGGATTCTGGCCGAGCATAAAGAGGTGGAGGCCCTCCAGAGCTTCCGGAATCTTCTCGGGTAATTCATGCCCCCCCGCATTCTGATTTCCGCGGGCGAGCCCTCCGGTGATGTTCACGCCGCCCATCTCGTGCGTGCCCTCCGGGAAAAGTTCCCGGATGCCCGGTTCTTTGGATTCGGCGGAGAACATCTCGCCCGGGAGGGGGTGGACCTCCTCTTCCGTCACGAAGAGCTGAGCGTTGTGGGCGTTCAGGAAGCCCTGCGCACCCTTCCCCGCTTTGCCCACATGGTGCGCCGTCTTCTCCAGGAAGCCTCCGCTCAAAACACCGATCTCGCCATCCTGGTGGACTACCCCGGATTTCACCTTCGTTTTGCCCGTTATCTTCAGGCCCAGGGCATCCGGGTGGTGGACTACATCGCTCCGCAGGTGTGGGCGTGGGGGTTCTGGCGGGTTCACCTTCTGCGCAAATACTTCGAGTCCGTGCTGGTCATTCTCCCTTTTGAAGAGGCCCTCCTTCGTCGCTTCGGGGTTCGCGCCCATTATGTCGGACACCCCCTGCTCGAACAGCTGGATGAACAGATTCCCCCTCTGGATCTCCCGGAGGGTGCACCGGTCTTTGCCTTTCTGCCCGGTTCCCGCTCCCAGGAGATCCGGCGACATCTCCCCCGGATGACGGCCCTCCACCGGTCCCTCCACCGGCGTTTTCCCGGCGCGGTGTTCGTCTATTCCCTGCTGGATCCGCGCTGGCGTTCCATGCTTCAGGACCTCCCTGGAGAGACCGTGACGGTGGAAGGTGAGGCCAAGCGATGCATCCAGAGCGCCGATTATGTGATCGTGGCCTCCGGGACCGCAAGTCTGGAAGCCGGGCTTCTGGGCAAACCGGCAACGGTGATCTATATGCTCTCCGAACTCAGCTGGCACCTGGCCCGTCGCCTCTCCCGCGTCCGGTATGCAAGCCTGGTGAACCTCCTCCTGGATGAACCGGTCTATCCGGAATACATCCAGCACTGGCCGGTGGAACGGGTGGCCCAGGAGATCGAACACCGGCTCGCTCCGGAAAGGCGAAAGAAGATCGAAGCCCGGCTCGGTCATTTGCGGGAAATTCTTCGTCCGGATAAACAGGCTTCCCGGGAAGCCGCCCTCCGGATCGCCGATCTCCTCCGGGAACGCCCGGAGCGTTCCCCCTATCCCTTTGTTCCCTTTCCAGAAATCGCCTGAAGAGAGGAAAGGATTCGGGCCCCGTTGAGGTCTCCCCACACGTTGACCGACGTTCGCAGCATATCCAGAAACCGGTCCACACTCACAATGAGTGCAATGCCCTCCAGGGGAAGGCCCACGGAGGAAAGGACCAGTGTCATCATCACCAGGCCCGCCGAAGGAACGGCCGCCGCGCCGATGGAAGCGAGGGTCGCCGTGAGGAAAATCACGAGAAGCTGGGGAAAAGACAGCGCGATGCCATACGCATGGGCAATGAACACGGCAGCCACGGCTTCGTACAGGGCCGTTCCGTCCATGTTGATGGTGGCACCGAGGGGGAGGACAAACCGGGCCACGCGGGGAGACACGCCCGCATCTTCGGCCACCGACAGGCTCACCGGAAGGGTGGCTGCACTGGAGGCCGTGGAAAAGGCAAGGAGCAGCGCCTCCCTCACCTTCAGGAAAAACGTGATGGGATTGTATCGCCCCAGAACCCACCCCAGAAGGGGAAGGGTCAGGCCTCCATGGACGAGAAGCCCCAGAACCACAGTGAGGGCATACCCGACCAGCTCCTTGAACACACCGAGCCCCTCCCGTGCCACCAGGGAGGCCACCAGGGCAAACACGCCCACCGGCGTGAGCTTCACCACAAGACGGGTGAGCTCGATGAGAACTTCGTAAAAGCTCTCCATCGGGGCAACCAGATTCTCCCGGTGACGGTTCGAAAGCCTCCGGCTCACCGCACCGAGAAGCAGGGCAAACACGATGATCTGAAGGGCGTTTCCTTCAGTCAGACTCCGGAAAATGTTGGTGGGAACAAGGGAAAGGAGAATCCCGGAAACGGTCTGCTGGGGGAGCTGGGGAGCCGGGCCGTGTACGCTGGACGAGACACCCGGACGAAAGATGGAGACAAGCACCAGCCCGGTGATCACAGCCAGGGCGGTGGTGGTGAGATAATAGAGAAACGTGAGTCCTCCCAGACGCTTCAGATCACCCCGGTCCTCCGGTGTGGCAACGGCCACAAAGACGGCGGCAAAGACCAGAGGAACCACCACCATTTTGAGAAGACGGAGGAAAATCTCCCCGAGCATCGCCAGTTTCATCGAAAGCGCGGGCATCCACCACCCGGCAAGAATCCCGGCCACGATGCCCAGAAGGGTGAGGTTTTCCAGGTTCAGTTTTTTCATGATGTCCTCCCGAACCGGCGGTCCAGTTCCTCTCGCGACAGTTTCCAGATCACCGGTCGCCCATGGGGGCAGAAATAGGGAACGTCACAGGCAAGGAGATCCGAAAGAAGCCTGCGGGCCTCCTCGGGATGGATGGGATCCCCCGCCTTGATGGCGGCCTTGCACGCCAGGGTTTTGAGAAGCCGATCCGTCCGGGTCCATCCCCCCTCCTGCTCCACCTCCTCCAGCATGGCCCGGAGGGTTTCCCGGTCCACCCGTTCCAGAAAGTCGGGTACGGCATCCACCACAATTTTGCCCGGGCCAAAGGAACGGAACCGGAATCCCCGCTCTTCCAGCACCTCCCGGTGCTCTTCCATCCGGGCAGCCAGATCCGGGGGAAGGTGAAGGATCATGGGAAAAAGCAGGGACTTTGACCCCACCGGCTCACGCTGGAGCCGTTCATACAGAATGCGTTCATGGGCTGCGTGCTGGTCCACCAGCCAGAGCTCCCCCTCCCGCTCAAACACCAGATAGGTCCCGAACACCTGGAGAAACCGGAACGCCTCCTTCGGAACACCCAGAAGAGGCGCGGGTTCTCGAACTTCAGGGGACGAGGAAGAGGAGGAAGAACGTTCCGATGGCATGTCCCAGGGGAGATGGGCGGGGGGCGCCTCCTCGTCCAGGTGTTCAGGCGGACCCGCCCGGAAAGACTGGAGTTCCCGGAAAAGGAGACCCCGGAGATTCAGGGCGCGATCAAACCGGACCTCCCGCTTCTGAGGATGGACATGGAAATCCACCCGTGCAGGATCCACGGTAAGATACACCAGGAAGCGGGGGTGGCGTCCCGGGGGAAGGCGGAGGGCCTGGTAGATGGCCGTTCGGATCTCGTCGTGGCGGATGGGCCGTCCGTTCAGAAAAATCCACTGCTCGGGCCGTCCCTGAACCGCAAGTTCCGGTGGAGAGATCCAGGCCAGCACCCGGCCCCAGTCGGCGGAGATTTCGATCCGTTCAAGCGTCTCCAGGACGTCGTGGCCGAGAAGATCCGCAAGCCTTGCTTCCAGCGTATCCCTGGCCCCAAGATCCAGCAAAACCCGATCGCCTTCCCTCACTTCAAAAGCCACTTCCGGGTGACACAGGGCATAGGCGATCACCCCGTCCACCACCCGTCTCCGCTCGGTTGCAGGGGATTTCAGGAAATTTCGGCGGGCGGGAAAATCCCAGAAGAGATCCTGCACCTCCACCCGGGTCCCCCGGCGCACCGGCGCCGGTTTCATCTCCACCATCCGGGCCTGTTCAAACCGGGCGATCCATCCCGTCTCCTCTCCCTCGTGGTGGGTGTGGATCACCATCCGGGCCACGGACGCAATGGCATGGAGGGCCTCCCCCCGGAACCCGAGGGTGCGGATCCGGAAAAGATCGTCCACCGAGGCGATTTTGCTCGTGGTGTAGCGCTCCACCACATGGGGAAGGTCCTCACCGGGAATCCCGGATCCGTCGTCGTCCACCACGATGAGGTCCCTCCCCCCCTCCCGAAGGATCACCCGGATCCGACGGGCTCCGGCGTCCAGGGCGTTTTCCACAAGTTCCCGCACCACCGACGCCGGGGAGTCCACCACCTCCCCGGCCGCGATGCGTCGCACCACTTCCGGAGGGAGACGATGAAGGGTCATCCGTTCCCGGACGATTCCCCAAGTTTTGCCTTCACAGCCGTCTTTTCCACCTTCACCACAACGTCCCGGGCCACCCGGAGATTGACGGTTTTTTCTTCCACCCGTGTGACCTCTCCGATCAGGCCGCCCACCGTCACCACTCGATCGCCTTTCTTGAGGCTTGCCAGCATCTCCCGGTGCCGCTTTTCCGCCCGGGACTGGGGAAGGATCACCAGGAGATAAAAGATCCCCAGAATGATGATGAAAGGCAGAAGCATCTGGAACAAACTGGGCTGCTGTGCCGTTTGTGTGAGGAGCATCTGGATCATCTCTTCCTCCCTTTTGAAATCTCAGAAGTCAGGACCAATGGAAAACACCCACCGCCAGGGATACGTGGTCCCGTCTCCCCGATATCCCCTGGCCGCATCCACCTTCAGGAGCACAAGTCCCCCCAGATTCAGGCGCAACCCCGCGCCCACATCGGCGTACAGATCCTCCATCTGAACGTTCTGAATGCTCTGCCTGGCTGTCCCTGCATCGGCAAACAGAACCCCCCGCACGTTGGACAAAAAGAGAGGCAGGACATCCATCTGAAGGCGCCGGATAAAGGGGAAGCGAAACTCCAGATTGACAAATCCGGCGGTCTTCCCCACGATGCTGGCATAGTCAAATCCCCGAAGGTTGGACGGACCGCCCAGGGCATAGGGCCAGGCATCCCGACCTCCCGACGTGGCCCCCACGCCTCGAAAGGCCACCAGCACCCGGGGGGAAAGTTTCCAGTAGAACCGGAGGTCCCCCAGGGCCGCCCAGTAACTCCGGTAGCCCCCCGATCGCTCCAGGCCCGGAATGGATGTACCCACGCCGTGGATCCGCGCCCGCATGCCCGAAAGGGGACCGAGGGTTTCGTAGCTGTACACCACGTTGTCCATCACCCAGCCAGCAAGCCCATACAGGTTCCAGTATTCCGTCTGGTCCACAAGGTAAAAGCCGGGAGCGAGGGTGGGATGGTTGAAGGGAATTTCCACCACGCCATAGTAGGTGGGCCACTCCAGACCGCCCCCCAGTTCAATACGCTGAAAACGGGACAGGGGAAAGCGCACACCCGCAAAGAACACCCGCTCCTGGGCCAGGGCAACATAGGGAACCAGGACACCGTCCACAAGGGCATACCCCTGAAACAGGAGTTCCGGATACTGGGTGTAGAGGAAGGTGTAGTCCTCCAGACGGGCGAGATAGTCATACTGGAGGTGGAGATAGATGTCCCGAAGGGACTGATTGAAGGAATAATACGCCTGGAGGCCCACCAGGATCTGGTGGTTGCCCAGAACATCCGACGCACCGAGATACACCACCCCGCCCGCTGAGGTGTAGGGATCGGTATAGGACACCTGGGTGACCGCCCAGTCCAGGGAGAACCCGGAAAGGGGGCGATAGGCCACCGCCGGACCCAGGGTGTCCAGAAGCGCCACCGGAGGGGACCAGGAGGCAAGGGGAAGGGAGGGTTGGGGGATGGAGTCGGGGAGGAACAGGAAAACGTTGTATCCTCCCTGATAGAGGCTGGAAAAGGCCCATCGTTTGCGGTCCAGGGTGGCGCTCACCTCCCGAACCCCGCTCCAGAACTTCACAAGAGGGGCATATTGTTTCGTCTCCGGATCATAGACCACAAGCTGCGGAACCTCCTCCGGTCCCGGCGTGTACACAAAAAACACCACCGAATCCCCGGGGATGGGGTGGGCGATCTCATACAGGGGGGGCGTCAGGGTGTCCACGGCTCCCGTCTCCAGGTTCCGGCGCACCAGACGATAGCCCCCGAAAGCGAAAGCGTTGTCAGACAACGTGGCACCGTCGGTGACGTAATACAGCCAGACCCCATCCGCGCTGAACACCGGATCCCGATCGTCCGCAAGGTCATCGGTCAGGGCTTCCCATCTCCGGCTCACCCGATCAAAGAGATACAGATCCGATCGTCCATGGTGAATGCCCACCAGGACAATCCGTTCCCCGTCCGGGTGCCAGGCCGGCGTGGCCAGGGCATCCACGTCCGGAGGGGCGGGATACCTCTGCCGTTTCCCGGTCTGGATGTCCAGGATATGGAGGAGATCTCCGTTCTGAGCCTGGGAAACAAAGGCAAGTTCCTGGCCCGTGGGCGAAAAGGCGAGGGAGGGGCGGAGAAGATGGAGGTTTTCAAGATCCGGCGTGCGCTCACCGGCCACCAGTTTCCGGATCACCGAGCCGTCCACCCCGGAGAGAAGATAGATGCTGGCGGTGAGATCCCGGTCCGAGATCACGGCGAGATAATCCCCAGCCGGGCTGAGGGTCGGACCCAGGTTGAGAAACCCCTCCCCTTTTCGGTGATCGGTGAGTCTGCGAAACAGGGGGGGACGGGGGAAAACGTAGTGGGCGGTGCGCGGGTAATACCGGGTTTTGACATCCAGAACAAAGAGATCGTTGAGTTTGTCCACCGACAGGCCAAACGTCCTGCGCACCGCCCGATCAAAGCTCCGGGTTCGCACCAGGTTATACAGGAAGGATGCGATGCTTTTGCGCCCAAATTCCTGATCCAGAAAGCGATACAGGGCCTGCCCTTCCTTATAGACCACATAGCCCCCCATCTGATTCAGCACGGAAATAGGAAGGAGGTTGTCATGGAACACCTGATCCCGGAGAAAGGCCTCACCATCGGGATCCCAGGGCCGGGCCAGGTATTCTGCCATCCCCTCCATCACCCAGAGGGGGGGAGAAAACCCCATGATGTTGGTGAGGGTCCGGAGGCCCTTCCGCATCACCTGATACTGGAAGGCGTGGACGAGTTCGTGGCGAAGCACATGGCGAAATTCCGTATAGGATCCGGTAAAGGGGATGACCATCCGGAGTTTGAAAAGCTCGGTAAAGCCTCCCACCCCCTCGGGCAACAGCTGGGGGGTCACGTTGGTTTCCTGAAAATCTTTCGGCGCGTTGTACAGGATGACCGGAATGCGTCCATCAAACCGGATGTTGAAGAGTTCCTGGTATTCTTCAAACGCCTCCTCCAGGACGGTGGCGGCGAATCGCGAAGGGAACTCACCGCCATCGTAGAAATAGATGGTGAAATGGGGTGTCTTGACATACTGAAAGTGATACGGCTTATGCTGGATTTTGTTCTGCCCGAAGGCCAAAAGAACCAGAAGGGCAAAGGGCATTTCAGTCGTAAAAGAGGTGATCGGGGATCATGAACTGGAGGGGGTCCACCGCCTTGCCCCGCACATGCACCTCATAGTGCACATGGGGTCCGGTGGAACGTCCAGAGTTCCCCACCAGCGCAATCACATCGCCCCGGCGCACTTTCTGCCCCACTTTCACCAGGACCTTGGAATTGTGGGCATAGATGGTCTTGATCCCGTTGCGATGGGCGATTTCCACCACCAGTCCGTACCCGTCCCGGTCAAACCAGATGCGGTCCACCACGCCGTCAGCCGTGGCCATCACCGGCGTTCCCACCGGTGCTGAAATATCCACCCCTTTGTGCATTTTGCGCGTCCCGGTGAACGGATCCCGACGAACGCCGAAGGTGGATGCAATATAGCCACGAACCGGCCAGATGGAAGGGGTGTACTGGAGTTCTTCCAGGCGTCTGGACGCCACATTTTGAAGGCTGTCGTAACTTCGTTTTTCCAGTTCAACAAACTTCTCAAGACGTTCCACCCGGCGGGAAAGGAGATACAGGTCGCGCTCCTTCGCGGAAGCCTCCCGGGGCAGGCGAATGGCGCCCCCGATACCCAGCACCTCCGACGTGAGACGGGGATACTGCTCCCCGAGGAGGGTTCGGACGGCAAGATCTTTTTGATAAAGGGTGTCCAGCGCAAGGTCCAGGGCACGCACCCGTGCCGAGAGATCCTGAAGGGAAGCGTGAAGACGGGCGTTTTCCCGTTCCAGTGTGACCAGGCGAGCCCGAACGGCACCGTAGCGTGCGAGGCTTGCCCATCCCAGGACCGCAACACCTCCGGCCAGGACCCCAAGTCCCAGGACCAGGGCCACCATCCAGGGACGCACCCGGAGTTCTTTCCCTCCCGTACCTCCTTCAGGGATCCACTTGAGATATCCGCCTCTCATGGCCCCTCTTCCGGTGTGATGCCTGCTTTTTCCATGACATCGTTGGACACCATGATGGGGGTCTGGGTGCGAAGGGCCAGGGCGATGGAATCGGAAGGACGTGCGTCAATGCTCACAATGCGGGGAGGATCGGAAGGCTCCCGGAGAACAATGCGGGCAAAAAAGGTGCTGTCCTCCAGGCGGTTGATCACCACCAGCTCCGACTTCATGGACGAGGCATCGAGAAGCAGTTTGAGAAGGTCGTGGGTGAGGGGACGGGGTGGGGACTCTCTTTCGATGGCGAACAGGATGGCATAGGCCTCATTCTGGCCAATCCAGATAGGAAGGACCCGGTCCCCGGAGGACTCCCGCAGCAAAACCACATAACTCTGGGAGGTCTCGTCCAGGAGGATGCGTCCCACCTCCACAGGGACCAGGCCTTCCAGGTTCATGCCTCTTCCTCAGATGCCGGGATGTTCTCCTCCGGTGGTTTGCCTTCGCCCTGGATCTCCTCGACCGGGGATTCACCGGTTTCACCGGGTGTCTCCTCAGCCTTCTGGGCCTCCACCTCCGGCTGGATCTCCACCACCACCACAGCGGTCACCTCGGGATAGAGACGAAGGGTGACCTCGTGACGTCCCACAGTCCGGAGAGGAGACCGGAGGCGCACCATTCCCCGGGAAAGCCCCTGAAACCCCTTTTCTTCAAGCGCTTTCAGGATATCTGCCGTGGTCACCGAACCAAAGGGCTTGCCCTCCGGGCCCACCTTGAGGGTGAAGGAAATGGCCGTTCCGTCAATTTCCCGGGCAAGGGCCTCGGCCTGCTTCCGCTCCCGCTCGAGCTTGCGCCGTTTCTGGCGGCGTTCTTCTTCCCACGCCTTCAGGACGGATGGCGTCACCGCTTTGGCAAGACCCCGGGGGATCAGATAGTTGCGGGCATACCCGTCCTTGACCCGCACAATTTCACCCTTCAGACCGAGATTTTCCACATCCTGAAGGAGCAGCACTTTCATGCGTTCACCTCCTCACAGCACATAGCGCTCTTCAAAGGGAAGAAGGGCAATCTGCCGGGCACGCTTGATGGCTTTGGCAAGTTTACGCTGGTGATAGGCGCAGGTACCGGTCTGGCGACGGGGAAGGATTTTCCCCCGCATGGAAAGGTATTTCCGGAGACGATCCACGTCCTTGTAATCAATCACGTCAATACCTTCCCGGCAAAATTCACATCCCTTGCGACGCATAAACCTCCGCATCGTGATCCTCCTTAAAAGGGCAGTTCCTCATCCGGTTCTTCTTCATCCAGGACATCGACCGTTGCATCCGATGTCCCTTCACCCATCTTTTCCAGGACCTGGATTTTGCGGGCCACCACCTCCACCGTGGAACGGCGAAGGCCCTCTTCCGTTTCCCAGGAGCGGGACCGGAGATACCCCTCCACCAGCACGGGAGAACCCTTGCGAACCTGGTTCTGCATCCGCTCGGCCAGGGCCCTCCAGGCAATCACGTCAATGAAGAGGGTTTCCCGCTGCCACTCCCCGGTCTGGTCCCGGTAGGGACGGTCCGAAGCAATGCGGATCCGGACCACCGGAACACCCGAAGGCGTGTAGCGAAAATCGGGATCCTGGACAAGGCGCCCCGCAAGAAACACCACATTCAGGTTGGGCATCCGGAGATCCGCCATCAATCCTCCTCCCGGCGCACGATGAGATACCGCATGAGCCCCTGGATGCGGGAGAGGGGCCAGCGCACGTCCACCGGCAAGGGCGGGGGCGCCTGGAAATGGAAGATCATATAGAAGGCTTCCCGCTTTTTCCGGATGGGATACGCCAGGGTCCTGCGACCCCATTCCTTTACCTCTTCGATCTTCGCCCCGTGCTTCTCCAGCGTCTCCCGGATCCGGTTCAGGGTTTCCTCCATTTCGGGCGAAGACAAACCCGGATCCAGGAGGGCGACCATCTCGTAGGGCCGGACTTCACCGTTGTTCATCGCTCCCTCCTTGTTTGTCCCTGGACCCACCGCTCGGGTGGGGGCCCCACTGCGGGCGTTAGTGTACACGAACCACGACGGATTGTCAAAATCCCCGTGTCACTACATCCACGAACCACGCAATTTGAAAGGACCAGGCGGCTCCTGTATGATTACACCAACCGTTTTTTCCTTCAAAAACCGGGGAGTGATCATGGACGTCCTTCAGTATGACGTGGTCATTCTGGGTTCGGGACTGGCCGGGCTCCGGGCAGCGGTGGAAGCGGCCCGGACCCGAACGGACATCCGCATCGCCCTGGTGTCCAAGGTCCAGGTGATGCGGTCACACTCCGTGTGCGCCGAAGGCGGTACCGGCGCGGCCCTCCGACCGGAAGAAGGCGACTCGCCCCTCCTTCACGCGTGGGACACGGTCAAAGGAAGCGATTTCCTGGCGGATCAGGATGCCGTGTTCCGGTTCGTGGAGATGATGCCTCAGGAAATCCTCCAGCTGGACCACTGGGGCATTCCCTGGAGCCGGCGTCCGGATGGAAAGATCAACCAGCGCCCCTTTGGCGGTCACTCTTTCCCCCGCGCGGTTTTCGCCTCGGACAAGACCGGGTTCTTCGAGATGCAGACCCTGTATGACACCCTCCTCCAATACGATCACGTGGACATCTTCAACGAGTGGTTCGTGTTCAAACTCCTGATCCGGGACGGGCGCTTTCAGGGCGTGGTGGCCTGGGAACTCCCCACCGGCAAGCTCTTCACCATCCATGCCAAAGCCGGCATCATCGCCACCGGCGGTGCCGGACGCCTCTATGCCTTCACCACCTTTTCCCACATCGTCACGGGCGACGGCATCGCCATGGCCTATCGGGAGGGGCTTCCCCTCAAGGACATGGAGTTCATGCAGTTTCACCCCACGGGGATCGTTCCTTCGGGGATCCTGGTCACCGAAGGCGCCCGGGGAGAAGGGGGGTATCTCCTGAACAGCAAAGGGGAGCGTTTCATGGATCGGTATGCGCCGGAGCGCATGGAACTCGCTCCCCGGGACGTGGTTTCCCGCGCCGAAATGACCGAAATTCTGGAAGGTCGCGGGTTCAAGGGCCCCAACGGCCTGGACTATGTCCATCTGGATCTCCGCCACCTCGGTGCGGATCGGATCAACGAACGCCTGGGACTTGTGCGGGAGGTGTCCATCAAGTTCGCGGGTGTGGATCCCATCGAAGCCCCCATCCCGGTTCGCCCCGTTCAGCACTACACCATGGGCGGTATCCACGTGGATATCGACGGGAAAGTCCCCTCCGTGGAGGGGCTGTGGGCGGCCGGGGAAGCAGCCTGCGTGTCCATCCACGGGGCCAACCGGCTCGGCTCTAACTCCACGGCAGAGTGCCTGGTCTGGGGACGGATCACCGGAGAGCAGGCCGCTCGATTTGCGGCCAGCGCCCGCCACGAGACGCTGGATAAAGAGGCCATGAAAGCCGCCCAGGCCTATCTCCAGAGCATGCTGGACAAAAAGGGCAACGAAAGCCCCTACGCCATCAAGCACGAACTCCAGCGAACCATGGACCGCTTCGTGGGGGTTTTCCGCTCAGGCGATGAGCTGGAAGAAGCCGTGCGCGTCATCCGGGATCTCCAGAAACGGTATGAGAACATCCGGGTGGTGGACACGTCCCTGGTCTATAACCAGGATCTTCAGACGGCCATTGAAACCGGATTCCTTCTGGACCTTGGCCTGGTGGTGGCCGAAGGGGCCCTTCGTCGAACCGAATCCCGGGGGGCTCATTCCCGGAGGGACTATCCCGAACGGGACGATGAAAACTGGCTCAAACACACCCTGGCCACCTGGACACCCGAAGGTCCAGAATTTTCTTATATCCCGGTGACCATCACCTACTGGAAGCCCGTGGAACGGAAATACTGAGGAGGTCATCATGGCCCGGAAAGGACGGCTTGGTCTGTGGGGATGGGTGTTTGGAGGGCGTCACAACGTTGAGCGCTTTCTCTATACGCTGCACCGGATCACCGGCGTCCTCCTGGTTCTTTACCTGATGGCCCACATTCTGGTTGTGGGATCCCGGGCGTTTGGAGAAGGCGCCTGGGAGACCGCCATGCGCATGGTGGGATCCGGGAATCCCGTGGTTCGCTTCCTGGAATACCTGCTCGTGGTGATCGTGGCTTTCCATGCAACCAACGGTATCCGGCTGGTCTTTGGGGAACTGGGGATTGGCATTGGCCGCCCCCGGCGCCCGGTTTATCCCTATCCCAAAGAGAGCATCCGCAAACCCCGGAAGTGGATCCTCGTCCTTGAAGGCCTCGCCACCGTGTATCTTCTGGTGGCCGCCTATTTCTTCTTTGCCCATCACTAAGGAGGACATGCCATGCGAGAGGGAGTGGCCTGGATTCTGCATCTTTTTGCCGGTGTGGTGCTGTTTTTCCTCCTTCTCTTCCACGTGACCCAGATGCACGTGGCCATTTTCCCCGGATGGGGTGAAGCCGCTCTGGAATGGGCGAATGTCGTGGCACGGGCCGGCACCCGGGGATGGAAGATCCTGTATCTCATCTTTCTCTCGGCAGCCCTCTATCACGGGTTCTTTGGCCTCCGCAACGTGCTCATCGAAATCTCCTTTCTCCGGAAGCGGGTGAATGAGGTGACCATTCTGATCTCCGCCCTGGGTGTGATCCTGTTCGCCTATGGATTTTACACCACCCTGGCCACCCCGAGCCCCATGCCGGGCCTTCCCTGAGGAGGCAAGCGATGGCCGCGAAAACCCAAGCCATTCCCGACACCTACACGGTTCAGGTGTTTCGCTATGCACCTGGAGACAAAAAGCCTCGCGTGGACACATTTGAAGTCGCCGTGCAGCATCCCGGGATGACGGTGCTGGAGGCTTTGATCTATATCAAGGAGAACCTGGACCCGACCCTGGCGGTTCGCTATTCCTGCCGGATGGCGGTGTGCGGCTCCTGCGGCATGTATGTGAACGGAAAAGGTGTTCTTGCGTGCCACACCCGCCTGGCCGAATTCCCTTCCGGGAAGATCAAGGTCGAACCCATGCCCAACTATCCGGTGGTCAAGGATCTCATGACAGACATGACCGAATTCTTCACCCACCACCGGGAAGTGAAACCCTATATCATCAACCCCGAGATGCGGGCGGAGATCGAGCGACCCACCCGGGAATTCCTCCAGACACCGGAAGAGCTGGAAGAATACCTTCAGTTCAGCTATTGTATCAAGTGCGGTCTGTGCGTTTCCGCCTGTCCCACCGTTGCAAGTGATCCGGATTTCCTGGGTCCTCAGGCCCTCATGACGGTGACACGGTATAACCGGGACACCCGGGACGGAGGCCAGGTGTATCGTCTGGAAATTGTGGATCGTCCTCACGGGGTGTGGAACTGCCACTTCGCGGGCGCGTGCACGGAGGTGTGCCCGAAGGGTGTGGACCCCGCGCTGGCGATCCAGTATCTGAAACGGGAAGCCGTGGTGCACGGGCTGGGGCTGGATCGCCTGCCCTTCTGGCCCAAACGGAAAACCGCTCCCATTGCGCCCCCGCCCAAACCCGCCCCCCGGAAAGGGATTCCCGCACCACCACCCCGCACGGTTCCAGAATCCTGAATGGACCGTTTCAAAGCGCGATACGAGGCATTACGCGGGATTGTAGAACAGGGTCTTGAGCGTTTCCTCCCGGAGACAGGGGAAGGTCCTCCCCGTCTTCGGGAGGCCATGCGGTATTCTCTGTTTGCAGGCGGGAAGCGTCTTCGTCCCGTGCTGCTTCTTGCGTCCTATGAGCTCCACAGAGGTGTACGCATGGAGGAGGAGGCCCTGCCCCTCGCCTGTGCCCTCGAGATGATCCACACCTTCACCCTGGTCCATGATGATCTCCCGGCCATGGACAACGACGATTTCCGGAGAGGGCGTCCCACCAATCACCGGGTGTTCGGGGAGGCGATGGCCATTCTGGCAGGCGATGCCCTGTTCAACCAGGCCTTTGTGACCACCCTGCGGGCCGACCTTCCTCCGGAGCGCATGGTTCGCGTCCTGGAGATCCTCACGGAGAAATCGGGCCTTGAGGGGGTGATCGGGGGGCAGGTGTATGACCTGGAGGGAGAGGGAACAGAACCCAATCTGGAGAAGGTGCTTCAAATCCACGAGCGGAAAACGGCGGCCCTTATCCAGGCGCCCCTCATGATGGGAGCGGTGGCCGCGGGAGCAGAAGAGGCAATGATCCGGCGCATGGAACAGGTGGGCTATCACCTGGGACTCGCCTTTCAGATTGTGGACGATGTGCTGGACGAGGTGGGGGATGCGGCGACCCTGGGGAAAACACCCGGAAAAGACCGGGCCCAGGGAAAGCTCACCTATCCCGCCGTCCGGGGGGTGGAGGGTGCCCTGGAGGACGCGCGCAAAGAGGTGGAAAAAGCCTGGAACCTCCTTGAGGCGTATGGAGAAGGAGCGTGGTTCCTCCGGGACCTTGGAAAGTTCATTCTTGAGCGGGTTTCGTGATGGAGGCGTTTCTCACCAATCGCTATTTCTGGGTTCCCCTGCTCACGGGCTTTTTTGCCCAGCTTCTGAAAGCTCTGCTCTTTGCCATTCAGCGACGCCGGTTTGACTTCCGGTGGCTCATCACCACGGGGGGAATGCCCAGCAGCCACTCCGCTTCGGTCATGGCCCTGTCCACGCTGGTGGGGCTCCAGGAGGGATGGGGTTCTCCCCTGTTCGGGGTGACCCTCTATTTCAGCGTGATCGTGATGTACGATGCTGCCGGATTGCGCCGGGCGGCAGGCAAACAGGCCGCCATCCTGAACCGGATCGTGGATGAGCTCTCAAGGACCCATGCGGTGCCTCAGGAACGGCTGATGGAACTTCTGGGACACACACCCATGGAGGTCCTGGCGGGCGCCCTTCTGGGCGTGGTGGTGGGCGTGCTGTTCGGAGGATAACGATGGAGCGATTTCTGTATGAACTGGCCATGTGGCTGCCCGGAATTCTCCTGGCCCTGAGCGTGCACGAGTTTGCCCATGCGTGGACGGCCGTTCGTCTGGGCGACCCCACGCCCAGACTCCTGGGACGTCTCACACTGGATCCCCTGCGCCACATCGATCCGGTTGGGCTTGTGCTTCTTGTCCTGATCCACATTGGATGGGCCAAACCCGTTCCGGTGAATCCCGCCTATTTTCGTCATCCCCGGCGGGATATGGCCCTTGTGGCCTTTGCGGGACCCCTGTCCAACCTGCTTTCGGCCCTCCCTGCGGCCCTCCTTCTGCGTTCTGGCCTCCTTCAGGGGCTCCCGGGTCCGGCGGGAGGCCTGGAAGCCATGCTGTTTGCCTTCGTCTTTATTTCGCTGGTGCTCGCTTTCTTCAATCTCTTCCCTGTGCCCCCACTGGACGGATGGCGAATTCTCTCCAGTCTGGTGGGCCCCCGGCCCTGGGTGATCCAGATGGAACGGTGGGGCGGGCTTCTGCTCCTTGCTGTGCTCCTTCTTTTGCCTCGCCTGGGGCTGGATGTGATCGGGTGGTGGTTGGTGCCCTGGATGCGGTTTGCCGGCATGCTTTATCTGGGCATGCCCCTTGCATAGGAGGATCACCGTGGGTGTGCGCATTCGAGGGATGGGTCACTACGTTCCGGAAAAGGTTCTGACCAACTTTGATCTGGAAAAGATGGTGGACACCTCCGACGAATGGATCCGGACCCGGACGGGGATCCGGGAACGTCGGATCGCCTCCCCGGAGGAGGCCACGTCAGACCTTGCGGTGAAGGCCGCCCGAAATGCCCTGGAACGGGCGGGGATCGCGCCTGAGGATCTGGATCTCATCCTGGTGGCCACGGCCACGCCGGACCACATGTTTCCCGCCACGGCCTGCCTGGTTCAGGCCAAACTGGGCATCCGGGGTCGGGCGTGCTACGATATGGAAGCGGCCTGTCCGGGCTTTGTGTATGGCCTCGTTCAGGCGAAAGGGCTTCTGGAGGTTATGCCGGACTGGCGTTATGCGCTGGTGGTGGGTGCGGAAACCCTGTCCCGGATTGTGGACTGGACGGACCGGAACACCTGCGTTCTGTTCGGCGACGGGGCCGGCGCGGCGGTGCTGGAAAAATCGGACAACGACACCCTTCTCTCGGCCGTGCTGGGAGGGGACGGTTTCCTGGGTGATCTCCTGATCCAGGAAGCCGGAGGGAGCCGGCTTCCTGCGTCGGAGGAAACTGTTCGGAACAAGCAGCACGTGGTGAAAATGGTGGGCCGGGAGGTGTTCAAGCACGCCGTGATCGCCATGCAGCAGGCTTCCCTCCAGGCCCTTGAAAAAGCGGGGCTTTCCCCGGATGACATCACCTGGGTGGTGCCCCATCAGGCCAACCTGCGGATCATTGAGGCCACCCGGGAGCGCCTGGGCGTGCCGCCGGAACGGGTGTATGTCAATCTGGACCGATACGGCAACACGTCGGCTGCAAGCATCCCCATCGCCCTTTCCGAAATGGATGCCCGGGGTCTCCTCAGGCCCGGTGACCGGGTGCTGATGGTGGCTTTCGGGGCAGGGTTCACCTGGGGGGCGGTGGTGGTGGAATGGGGGTGACCCTGTTGCCGCGGACCATTGTCCCCCGCCTCCTGGTGTTCACCGGAATCCTCCTCCTCCTTTCGGTGGGGGCAGCCTTTTATCTCGTCCGCGCCCTGGAAGGACGGATCCGGAGTCAGGTGGATCTCACAGCCCGGCTGTATTCGGCGCTCCTCACCCTTCCGGGCAATCAGGAAATCCCCGCCAACCTCATTGACGATGTCCTTTCCCGCCTGGATTTTCCCATCGTGATCACGGACCCCACAGGCAAACCGCAGGCCTGGCGCAACATCCCCGGCCTTCCCGACGAACCGGTGGCTGTTCCGTTTGACTCCCTTTCTCCAGGAGATCAGAGAAAGGTCCTTTCCATTGTGGAAACCGCCCGTCAGTCCGGTCTGGAAGTCCCCCTTTCCTATGAGGGGTTTGACCTGGGACGGCTCTTTTTCACACCTCCACCGCTCCTTCGGCTTGCCCGAACCCTCCCATGGATTCTGCTCGTGGTGGGACTTTTGAGCCTTGTGGGTATGATCTGGTCGGCCCACACCCTGAGTGAAGCCTATGCCCGGGAACTCTGGGCCCTGTTTGCCAAGGGGCTCGCCCATCAGATGGGCACGCCCCTGTCCAGTCTGTTCGGGTGGGTGGAGCACCTGAAATCTTCTCCGGAGGAACTCCCGGACATCCTGGACGAGATGGAACAGGACCTGGAAGACCTGCGGGATATTTCTCTCCGGTTTTCTCGCATCGGTCAGCCGCCGGCGTTTCAGATCTTTGACCTTTCGGAGGCCCTCCAGCGCTGGGGGTATCGCTGGAAACGCCGGTGGCTCCGGGGGGTGGATCTGGTGCTCGACCTTCGCCCGGCCCGGGTCCGGGGGGATGAAATCCTCCTCCGGTGGGCCGTGGAAAACCTGGTGAAAAACGCCATGGAAGCAAGTCAGAACGGCGGGTCCATCCGCGTGATTGTGGATGAACTCCCCACCCGGCACGTCCGCCTCCGGGTGGTGGATCAGGGGATAGGGGTTCCCGAGGATGTCCGCCGCCATCTCTTTTCCATGCGGGTGTCCACCAAACCCCGGGGATGGGGCATGGGACTCTGGGTGGTGAAAAAAATCGTCGAAGAGTGGCACGGGGGCCAGGTTCGCCTGGTCACCTCTCGCCCCGGCCACACCGAGTTTGAGATCCTTCTTCCCGGAACATGAAGCAATCCCTTCGCGTCTGGATCACCGGGCCTCCCGGCGTGGGCAAGACCACGCTGGTGGAGCGGGTGGTGGACACCTGGAGAGAGGCGGGCCGACCGGTCCAGGGATTCTTCACCCGGGAGATCCGGGAGGAGGGGAGACGGGTGGGTTTTGAACTTATCCTTCTTCCGGAAGGGCTCCGTTTCCTTCTTGCCCACGTGCGCCCCATCGGACGAGAACGTCTGGGACGGTATTATCTCACCTTTGGCGGACTCCAGGCCGCTCTTCCCCGCCTCCAGTCAGCGTCGAATTCCACGCTGGTGGTGGTGGATGAGGTGGGACCCATGGAGCTCCGGTATACTCCCTTTCGAACCTGGGTCCAGAACGCCTCCTTTCCACCCGTTTTTCTCGGGACCTTTCAGATGAAACTGGAAGGCACCTTACGGTCCTGGGGTTGCCTGGAAGGGGAGACCGTCTTTCGGCTCACCCGGCAAAACCGGGATACGATGGCTCAGGAAGTGCTTTCAGCCTTGCGCCAGGGTAAAAACACAAAAGGAGGTTGATCATGGCCGAGATTCTGATCCTGAAGGGGGAAGACGACACGGTGGCAGGCCAGAAACTCCAGGCTTTCCTGGGGGAACACGGCTTTGATGTGGGGGAGGTGGACGACGACGGGGATTTCCGGGTGCGATATGAAGGCCTCACCTATCTCTTCCAGCCCCGTCTTCAAACGGATTCCATTGATCGGGTGGTGGTCCACCTCTTCTTCCGGCCCAACCCCTCCCTGTCGGGTGAGGAGATCCTCCACCGTCTGATGGACATGAACCGCCGGTATAACGTGGGGAGCTTCTGGATGGATGAAGATCTGGAGGTGGTGGGTCTCACCACCTACCTAACTTTCCGGGATGCTCTCCACATTGATGATGTTCGGTCCTTCATGCGGTGGATCGCCCGGGTGATGGACCAGCTCGCCGGGGAATTTGGGGACATCGTGGTCTGACTCAGAACGGGAGGGTCCGGAACCCCAGATAAGGGAGAAGGACATGATTTTCCCATACATAGGTGAAGGGCCAGAAAACCCAGAACCCCACCAGGGCCCATAGAGCGCGGTCATCCACCCGATCCAGCATGTCCGGATTGGCCATCATTCCGTCCAGCATGGGCCAGAGCAGGATGGCGTTGGCAATCCGGGTTCGGTCCATGGCCAGCGCGCTGCCCAGCCATGCAATCCCCAGCGCCCCCATCCACCCCTTTCTCCTTTCGCGGGGAAGGCGAGCGAGAAGCACCCAGAGGGGGCCCAGCATGCTCCAGATCCAGAGGGGCAGGGTGGCACCTCCCCACAGGAAAATCTTGTCCGTCCACAGGGCAAAAAACTGCAGCCGGGAATCCGGGGGAACCCCGAGCCGGATGAGATACAACCGCAGGGTGATCCAGCCGAGAATGATCCCGGCCAGAAGGGCACTTTCTGAGATGCCCGGGCGTTTTCGCCGTGAGATCATCCAGGCTATCCATCCCAGAAACGCCGTGGGATAGTGAGTCCAGCCGAGAAGAAATCCCAGGGCTGCCCGTCCCAAAGGCAGGCGGATACCCCAGGCAAGCACCATGAGAAGGAACAGCAGCCCCTCGTTGTTTGGAAGATGCAGGACGCCTGCCGTGAACGCAAAAGGGGAAAGGAAAAAGAGGGTCATGCCGCGCAAGCGTTGAGATAGGGAAAGGGATCGGTGCAGCGTGAGGAAGTAGGCGCTCACCAGCAGGGTGAGAACCACGAAGTGAAACAGGATCAACGTGGAAAGGGTGCGCACCCTGAAAACCCGGAGAAGCGCCCAGAGCAGGTAATTTTCCACGGGGAACACATACGCCGGCGAGAAGATCTGGGTGGGCTGGTCCAGATGGTCCAAAAGCAGGGGAAAATAGCGTGCCACCGTGACAGGATAAAGCCAGAACTGAAGGATCCACCAGACACAGATAAAGGCAAGAACCACCGCCGGGACCCTTCCTGGGGTCCCGGCGGTTTTCAGTTCACGGGAGGTCAAGGGAGAAGGAAAGATCCCGGAACACCCGGTCCGCAAACACCAGGACCTGCCTCAGGTCCAGATAGATATACTGGGTGTGGCCGGGCGGCACCAGGTTGGGGGGATAGACCCCGTACCCTTCGTATTCCGCAAAGTGGAGGAGCGAATCCGGATAGCCCGCCTGCTGGAGTTCACTGTGGAGTTTCCGGGCGTGGAACTGGAGGAGATAGTCGTCCTGAGCCGCCGCGAGGATCAGAATGGGTTTGCCCGCAATCACGCCCGCCTGCACCGAATCCACCAGCATGGTTTTGGCATCCTGGGTGAGCCACTGTTGCCACACAGAGGGGATCAGGATCTGGCTCGTGTCATAAAGGGACGTGTCGTTCAGGAAAGGCAGACGCACCACAAGGCAATACGAACCCTGCGGCTGGAGGCAGAACTCCCCCTGGGACGGATCCAGGGCGTCGGGCGACTTGACCCCGGCGAAGGACCACTGGGCAGCCATGGCCGTCATGAAGGTGGTCACCACCCGGTCCGGTCCCAGCAGGGCCGCCAGGGGCACGTCCGTGGGAACGGGTCCGTTGTTCTCCATGAAAATTTGATCCAGGATGTCCGGACGGCCGTTTCCGTCCAGGTCGGTTTCAATCACCGCTTCCAGGCTGAGCATTCCCTCCATCATGGCCGCGCCCCGGAACATGTCGTGGTGACGGGAGAACAGACGGGCGGTGCCATAGCCTCCCATGGACTGCCCGGCGATCACCCAGTTGGTGTCCGAGACGTTGTAGAGGGCCAGCACCGTGTCCCGCACCACCTGGGTCACATAGGTCTCATACTGCCCGAAGGCCCCGTCCGTATACCAGCCTCCGCCCAGGGCGTTCCGCCCCGTGGGCATCACGATCACGAAGGGCTCCACCTCTCCGGCGTTGATCAGATAGTCCATCATCTGGTCAACGGTGAATACCTCCAGCCAGGAGGCCCCATTGGCTCCAAAACCGTGAAGGAGGAGGAGCACCGGATACGGGTCGGTACGGTTGGGATCGTATCCGGGGGGAAGATACACGTACACTCTGGTATCGGTGGCCGGATCATAGGGCAGGAGACCCGCATAAGGGACATCCAGCACCTCCACCGTCCCCTTCCGGGTGATCTCCGGGCCCTCCACCTCTTTCACACTGGAGCACCCCCCGAGAAACAGGGCCAGGGCAAGAACCGGGAAAATCATGCGTTTCATGGTTCACCTCCTCAAAACGTGTAGGCCACGCCGAATTCAAGGGCCTGAAGGTCCATGGAGTATTTTCCGGGCATGTTGTCCGCCGTGTTGTCCGCATCGGGGTCTTCAAGGCCGGTGAAGTCCAGTTCGGGGACATACAGGAATTCATAGTGTCCGTCAATGCGAATCCGGGGGGTGGCCTGATAGGAGAAGCCCAGGTTCAGCCCCCACTTTGCCCCAATGTCCGGGATGAGAGGCGTGAGGGTGGCATGGGGAATGGGGGTGGGATCGTAATACACCCCGCCCCGGAAACTCACGGTCTCCAGGCTGTACATTACTCCCAGGCTGTGCCGAAGGGTACTCTTCCAGAAAAAGGCAAGCTCCTCATCCTCCAGAGGTTGCCCAAGGGGATCGTTTCCATCCAGTTGAGCCTTCACGGTCTGGAGATCCCCCCAGGTGGTGTAGGAAAGGTCATAAGCCACCAGCACGCTGGGGACAGGTCGCCAGGCCAGGCCAACCGTGTAGGTCCAGGGCAGGGGCAACGTCGCCTTCACATCCGCCGTGGAACTCCGGGTGCCCCCGAGGAAGAGGACAGAATCGGCTGCCCGATCCGGATCCTGGGCAAGCTGGCTGGCAATATAGCGGTTATACGGAAGATACAGGGTGAGATCGGCGGTTCCGGAGAGATTCGGGTTGGTTCCTCCACGCACGGACGCGCCCACCGAGACGTTCTCCACCGGCTGATAGCGCAGTCCGGCGGAGAAAAAGGCGTGAATACCCGACGCCTCCATTTTCTGGTCCACAAAGAAGTGGCTGTATTGCACCGGGAGTTCGGTCTCACCGGTGAAAACCGCAACAGGACGCCGGAGATAGATTTTCGTGTACGCCCCTCCCACAGAAAGACCGGCCTGAATCTGTCCGAACGTTTTGGCCGCGCCCAGTGCAACCACCACATCCTGAAGGTTGCTCTCCCAGTCATACCGGGGATAGGTGGGGGCGTCCTGGAGGGTGTAGAGGGTATCGTAGGCATAGTAGCCCAGGGGAAGGTCAAAGAGATCAAAGCTTCCCCCCAGACCGAAAGGTACAAAGAGGGAAAGGCCGAGGGCAAGATCTTTGTCTTCCATCGGGAAGGTCACACCGCCCGAGGGCACGGGGATCCAGCCCTGCTTGTTGGCCACCCGGGTGCGCCAGGCAAAGCCTCCATCATAGTAATACAGCCCCGTTTTTGGTTCATAGGAGATCACGGGACGGATCCCCACACCGGACAGGGCCACTTCCCGGGGCGCGGCAGCCAGTCCGGCCGGGTTCCAGAAAATCGCAGAGTGATCCGAGACCCAGGCCGAGGCCGCACCGGCCATACCCTGGGGCACCACGCCTGTCCCCGACAGGGCGAATCCGCCCCCATAGGTTATGCCGGGGAGCGCAAGCCACCACCATCGCTTCATACTGCAACCTCCTTGTTTGAGCATTGCTGGCGTTCGCAATTCATGACAGGGAAAATCCCCTGGATGCCAGTTTTTCCCTGACAAAATCCCGCACCATCCGGGCAAGGCGAACCGCCTCCCGGGCTTCATCCACGGAAGGGAAAACAGGGGAATCGTATCGAACCTGAACGGCATAATCGGTCAGGAGATCCACGTTCTGATCAAGAAGGACACGAAATGCTTCATCGATTTCCATACAGCGGTGGAGAAGAAGGGAGAGATCATGGGTTCGGGGAATTTCCTGACCGTGGAACACGAGAAACGCTTTCAGATATTTTTCCGCACATTGCTGGGCGTGAAAACACACGGTATCGGTGGCGGGTTCCCGTGTCTGCAGTTCGTCCATGGCGGTTTTCAGATCGTTTTCGGCCCTGCGCATCCAGATCCTGACCGCATCCTCGTTCATAGTTCCACGCCTTCCCTCAACACGTAGTAGGTTAAGAACCCGGGGTTGTTTCTTTGCTTTTCCAGGCGTTCAGGGGTTTCAAAAACGATGTCTCCCCAGAATCCGTGTTTCACAAACGTCCTGCGGATGCGCAGGCGGATGTATCGTTCAAGAGGGCGTGGAATTTCCCGGTCCACCACAACGAGAAAGTCCCAGTCGCTGTCCGGGCGTGCATCGCCCCGTGCCCGGCTCCCGAACAGAATAATCCGGAGAACCCGATAGCCCTCCCGCTCCACCCCTTCGGTGATGATCCTGCGGGCAAGCGCGCGGGGATCGGTGGTCATGACGTTTTCACCAGGCGGCTTGCAAGCCAGGCCAGGGCGAAACTCACGGGGAAGGCCACGAAGAGTTCATACAGCCCTCCGGGGCGTCCCAGACCATCCCGCCACAGAATGGTCACGATGGGACCGGCAAGGAGGGCGGTCAGGGCCCCGAATCGGTTGAACTTCCGGTCATAGAGAGACAGGATGACGATGGGCGAAAAGGCAGCTCCCAGGGCACTCCAGGCATAGAGCACGAAACGGTATATGAACCGCACATTCATGAGGGCCAGCCCGAGCGCCACAGCCGCAAGCACAGCAATGACGGCCCGGGTGGTCCAGACGAGCTTCCGGGACTCCAGGCGCCGGCCGGTCATGGCAAGATACAGGTCGTTCACCAGGGTGGTGGAGGCATAGATGAGCTGGGAGTCCGCCGTGGACATGATGGCGGCCGTCACAGCGGCAAGAACCACACCCGCCAGGACGGGATGGAGGAAGGTGGCGGTGAACACGGCGAGGGCTTTTTCGGGATCGGCAGGCTGGGGCATTTTCGCCTGGGCCACCAGCACCCGGGCAACAATCCCCAGGGTGACCGCGCCGAAATAGGCGAGCACGCTCCACACGATGGCAATCCAGGCAGCCCGACGGGCCTCCGTCTCATTTCTCACCGTGAAATACCGGATCACGACATGAGGCATGCCCGGATAACCGAAGGCGATGCCCAGGGCTTCCGCGAGAATCACCCCCAGTGCCCCCAGGGCAAAGGCATGGGGACCCCAGATGTGGGTGAGTTCCAGTTCAGTTGCCACCCGCCAGAGCTCCACCGGTCCACCGGCCATCACCACCCCCCAGAGGGGAAAGAGGACCAGAACGGTGGCCATGAGAAGCCCCTGGATCAGGTCCGTGTAGGAGACGGCCGCATAGCCCCCCATCAGGACATACAGGGCGATCACCACCGCGCCCACCCACACCCCGGTGGTATACGACGTGAGGCCCATCCCCTCAAGCTGTTTGCCAGCTCCGGTGAACTGCGCCACCACATAGGCGGTCATGAAAATGGTGATGATCAGGGCGGATAACACCCGAAGAAGATGCTTCGGGTCCTGGAGTTTGTGCTCGATATAATCGGACAGGGTGAGACTTCCCAGCCGATCACCTTCCCGCTTCAGAGGAAGCATGATAAACCGTGCGTTGAACCAGTAGCCCAGGATCCCCCCGAGGGCAATCCAGTACGCGGCGAACCCCTGGGTGTAGCCCATGCCGGAAAGTCCGAGGATCAGCCACGCGCTTTCCGCACTCGCCGCCGCTGAAATGGCCGTCACCCACGCGCCCAGACTTTTCCCGGCTGCGACAAAATCTTTATACCCACGGGAAAAACGCAGCTCTCCGTACAGCCCTATTCCCAAGAGGAGGACGAGATATACGGCGAAGGTGACCCAGACCGCTCCCGCGTGAATGTCGCCGGCATGAAGAAGAGAGGGAAGCAAAAGGACGAGCGCCACCCGCTTCATGTTTCGCCTCCTTTCATGAAGCGGTAAACATCCAGCACCATGATCAGGGTGGGAAGGAGGATGAACAGGACAAACAACAACACATCCATCATGATCGCACCTCCCCGATTTGACCGATCCCGTTCAGGCAAGCCGTTCGCCGTGTATTGTACACCTTGCCCATCATGGCGTCAAGAACAGAAACGATCCCCACTGAAGTTCACCCATGAGTTCGGACACCGGGGAAGAGGGATTGGATGAACGTGTGGTGCACACGTTGAATCAAGGATCTCCATTCTTTGGGTGGCAATCGCCATTTCTTCTCAAGCAGGATAAAAGGTCCGGAAAAGCGTTTCCATCTTGCAGAGCCTGTACGACGGAAAAGTTCCTGGCGTACCTCTCCTCCAAGAAGCAGCACAATACCGTAGACCAGGAGCAAAAATCCTACCAGCTTTTGTCCCGGAACGATTCCCCCATCTCCTCTCCATCCGCCTCCGACACAACCGCAGCGCTTCTTCAGGTTCCGGTGTGGTCATCAGCCATCAAGGTCACCCGCCCCCACGCCCACGTTGACTAACGAATACTTTCCGGGGTCCCCATGGCGTTTCCTTCAGGAAACGCCATGGGGTGAGAGATGGCGCAGGAGAGTCGTATAGCTGAATTCCCGGTCCATCACAAGGGGACGATTTCCAGAGAACCTTCCAGGAAAGAAGCGTCTGGATGTGGACGGCATTTCGTGAGTTTCCCGTATCTTTGAGGGTTCTTGAAGAGAAGGTGGTCATGGCAAAGGGGATGGCGCGTCCTCGCAGGAGAGCGCAACGAGGAGCCAGAAGCCGCGGGTTTTGCCATCTTTCAGGGTTCCGACGTATTCTGTCTTGCGGGCCTGGGGTCTTTCGATTTCGGTGACGTCGGCGATCACGAAAGGAGCGGTTTCAGGGAAAAGCCTCCAGAGGGTTTCATGGGGATCAAAATGTTCGAGGAAGCGCTGGATACGCTTATACGCGGCACCTTCAGAAACGCCTTTCATCTTGCGAGCCATGGAAGAGATCCGCAGTGATCGGGCTTCCAGGAAAGCGTATCCGAGGGGAAAGTATACAGCTTTCCCCCGGAGGATCCCCACCTCCCTTTCACCCCTGTCCGAACTCTTGTCCGGAGGTCAGATCCCCACAGTTGAACCTTGACCGCTCTATCCTGTACAATTTACGATGTCCGGGTGTGCCGGAGTGGCGGAACTGGCAGACGCGGCGGATTCAAAATCCGCTGGGGTTTCCCCGTGTGGGTTCGAGTCCCACCTCCGGCACCAGACAGGAGATGCGGCCATGTGCGGGATTGTTGGATACGTTGGGAAAAAAGATGTGACTTCCGTGATCCTGGTGGGGCTTGAGAAGCTTGAATACCGGGGCTATGATTCCGCCGGGGTGGCCACCCTGGAGCAGGAGGGTCTCCGGATTGCCAAACGAAGCGGACGGCTCAAACACCTGTATACCCTGGTGAACGGCCGGCCCTCCACCGCCCGGGTGGGCCTGGGGCACACCCGGTGGGCCACCCACGGAGCCCCCACCGACATCAACGCCCATCCTCACACAGACTGCGAGGGCAAGATCGCCGTGGCCCACAACGGCATCATCGAAAACTTCCAGGAACTCCGGGAAGAACTCCTGGCCCGAGGGCACACGTTCCGTTCCGAAACGGATTCCGAAGTGATCCCCCATCTGATCGAGGATTACCTACGGGAGGGAAAAACCCTCTTTGAAGCCGTGCTGGCCACGGTGCAGCGTCTCAAGGGATCGTTTGCGCTGGTGATCCTTGCCGAGCAGGAACCGGACAAACTCATCGGCGTCCGGAAAGACAGCCCCCTGGTTGTGGGCGTGGGGGACAGGGAGATGTTTCTGGCTTCGGATATCCCGGCCATTCTCTCCCACACCCGCCGGGTGATCATCCTGGGAGATGAGGAAATCGCGGTCATCACCCGGGACGACTACCAGATCTTCAACTTCGACGGGATCCCCATCGAAAAAGAAGTCCGGGAGATTCCCTGGAATATGGAGGATGCTGAGAAGGGGCCCTATCCCCATTTTATGCTCAAGGAGATCCACGAACAGCCCCGGGTGGTGGAGCGCATTCTTTCCCAGTATATCCGCCACGGAGAGGTTCAGCTCCTCAAAGACAACAACCTCCGGAGACTTCTCCTCTCCAAACGTCGGGTGGTGATCCAGGCTGCGGGGACGTCCCTCCATGCTGGCATGGTGGGGCAATATCTCCTGGAACGCCTTGCCCGTATCCAGACCTCCGTGGAGTTTTCCTCCGAATTCCGCTACAGAGAACCCGTGCTGGATCCGGACACCCTGGTGGTGGCCATCAGCCAGTCCGGGGAAACCGCGGACACCCTTGCCGGTGTGCGGATGGCCCGGGAAAAGGGGCTGGAAGTTCTTTCCCTGGTCAATGTAGTGGACAGCTCCATTGCCCGGGAGTCCGACTACGTGATTTATCTCCACGCCGGACCCGAAATCGGTGTGGCATCCACCAAGGCCTACACCGCGCAGATCCTCACCCTCACCCTCCTTTCCCTGGAGCTCGGCCGCCTCAAGGGTTTCCTGGAAGAAGACGTGTATGCACGGTATGTTGAGGCCCTTTTCAACCTCCCGGATCAGATCCGGGAGATCCTGGCTCAGGAACCCTTCATCCGGGCGGTGGCGGAGAAATACGCATCGGCCAACAACTTCATGTTCCTCGGACGGGACCTCCACTATCCCACCGCCCTGGAAGGCGCCCTGAAGCTCAAAGAGATCTCCTATATCCACGCCGCCGGATATGCGGCAGGGGAGATGAAGCACGGTCCCCTGGCGCTCATTGACGACACCTGGCCGGTGGTGGTGGTGAACCCCCGCACCGCCGTCTGGGAAAAAACCCTGTCCAACACCATGGAGATCCGGGCACGGGGTGGGAAAGTTCTCTCCGTCCTCACCCAGGGTGACCAGCGGGGGAAAGAGGTCTCCGACGAGGTGTTCTGGATCCCGCCCACAGAAGATTATCTCACGCCCATCCTGGCCATTGTCCCCCTCCAGCTTCTCGCCTATCACGTGGCCGTCCTCCGGGGCTGCGATGTGGACAAGCCCCGGAACCTTGCCAAAAGCGTGACGGTGGAGTGAGCCGAAAACGACGAAAACGCCGCTCCCCTATCCGTGTCACCAGCATGACGGGGTTTGGACAGGCGGAGGGTCGGGTGGGGGATCTGTGGGTCCGGGTGGAAGCCAAATCCCTCAACCACCGCTCGGTGGATTTCGGGTTTTCCCTTCCTCCGGGCTGGGATCTCCTGGAAATTCCCATCCGGGAGCGGGTGAACCAGCACCTCCACCGGGGGAAGGTCTGGATCCGGATCTACGCCACCCCCCTCACCCTACCCCGGGAAGCCTTCCCCTGGGACCAGATCTCCAGCCTGGTGGAGGAGCTCCAGCGTCGGGGGGTTCAGCCTGTGGCCGATATCCCGCATCTCCTTCAGCTGGTTCAGCAGAGCCGGATGCGGGAAGCACCCCCTCAAAAACCGGTGTTGAAACTGGTGGACACCGCCCTGAAAGAACTCGTCCAGAGTCGGAAGGCGGAAGGGGAACGCCTGCGGCGTTTCTTCATCGAGGCCCTGGAGCAACTCAAACGGGGCCTGCGAAAAGCCCGGACCCTCAAAGAGCGGGAAATCCGACGGCTGAAGGAAAAGCTCCCGGAACTCCAGAAAGAGGACGAAACGCCTCCCGAGGTGGCGGACCTCTATTTACGGATCCGGAAGGAAATCGAAGGGGAGGAAGAGCTCACCCGTCTGGAATCCCACATCCAGGCACTGGACCAGGCCCTTCGGGAACCGGGTCCGAAAGGCCGGAAAGTGGAGTTTCTTCTTCAGGAGCTTCACCGGGAGTGGACCACCCTGGCCCACAAATCCAGCCTGCCCGAACTTGTCCACCTCACCATTGAGATGCGGGAGATCGTGGACCAGCTCAAGGAGCAGTCCCGCAACGTGGAATAACCATGACCCCGAGGTTTCGTTTTGTGGCGGATGGAACCGTGGTGCGTCTGGCCCGGATGCTTCGCTTCGCCGGCTATGATGTTCAGGTGCTCCCGGATTCCCTGCAAGCCTATCGCACGGCCCTCCGGGAGAACCGCCTCCTTCTCACCCGAAACCGGCGCCGCTTCGGACACCGCTCCGATGTGGTGGTTCTGGAATCCGAAAACCTGGAGGATCAGCTTGTTCAGGTTTTGCGTGCCTTCCCGCAGGAGGTCCGCCCGGGGCTGCGGTGCATGGAATGCAACGCCCTCCTTGAGCGCATCTCACCCTCTGAGGCGCGGGGCCAGGTCCCGCTCTATGTTTATCTCACCCAGAGGGTTTTCCACCGGTGTCCCCGGTGTGGCCGGATCACCTGGCCGGGGACCCATGTGACCCGGATGACGGCCCTGCTTCACCGGGCCCTTCATATCGCCCGTCGGAGCGAATCCGGATCACCGTCTTGACGTTCCCCCGGGGATTCCAGTCCCCCACCACTTCAAGGAAACGGGGTTTCAGGAGATCGTGCAGGGCCCCATAGATTTCGTTGGTGGCCGCTTCGTGGGAAATATATCGATTCCGAAACTTGTTCAGCCAGAGTTTGAGGGACCGAAGTTCCACGATGTGTTCGTCGGGAACATAGCGGATGTGGATGGTGGCGAAGTCCGGATAGCCCGACCGGGGGCACAGGCAGGTGAACTCCGGAAAGGTGATTTCGATCAGATAATCCCGCTCGGGATTGGGGTTGGGCCAGGCCTCCAGCCGGGCCTCCCGAATGGCCTTTTCGCCGTACCGCTCTTCAGGCGTCATCCCGCCGGGGTGGCCGGTGTCCAGGGACTGGGGCCCAGAAGGTTGATCACGATATAGCCCACGATCCACACCAGGAACCCGACCCACAGGAGAATCAGCCAGGCAGGCATGCCACCGTCTTTTCTGGCCTTTTCGGTCATGGTTTCACCCCCGTTTCGTCTTCCAGATCCAGCATCCGCCGGGATGGCTCCTCCACGTCCTCAAACTGCCCGGAGAAAAAGGCCCAGAGGAAGAGACCGCCCACGCCACCCAGCGCGGCAACACCGAAGAGAAAGGCAACCCAGTACTGGGCGAGATCGCCCGCAATGTCCATCACCCATCTCCCTGTGTCAGGGTGTCCGACCGCACACCGGTTTCTTCATCCAGCACAAGCATCCGGAATTTAGGATCTTCCGTGTCTTCGTAATGGCCGGCCGAAACCGACCAGAAGAGCATCATCACCGCCCCGAGGAGATAGGGTCCCACCACAAACACCACGAACCAGCGAATCACCGGCCCGTCCACGTTGCAAAAGGGACAGGCGGAGGCAACCCCCGGAAGCAACATCACCGAAGCACCCACCACACCCTGGACCAGCCAGCGCATCCTGCACTCCTTGTTCAGGCGCCCCCGGAGGGACTCGAACCCCCAACCTGCGGATTAGAAATCCGCTGCTCTATCCCGTTGAGCTACGGGGGCACAGGGATATGTGAAGTGTAGGGGCGAACGGGCGAAACATCAAGGTCCCGGGGGGGACTCCGATTTGACCCTTCACCGGGAGGGGTGTATGGTTGGATATCGGTTCAACTGAACAGGAGGGGGTAGGATGATCCATGCATGGGTATTGCTTCTGGCGGGGGTTGTTCCCGGTGCGAATTCCCTGAGCGGATTTGACTCCCTGAATGTGAGTTTCGTGGGAAACTGGCCCTTTGGCCCTTCCAGGGCGGTCGCTGTGGATTCAGCACGCTCCCTCGCGTTCCTGAGCTCGGGAGGAGGTGTCGTGCTGCTGGATCTGCAGAATCTTGCCAGCCCGGTGAAACTCTCCGAGATCCGAACCCGTGGAAGCGTGGTGAACTTCTCCTACAACCCGGGAACGGGGCGGTTGCTGATCGCATCCGCGGACGGAGGACTGGAAACCTGGGATGTGGTCAATCCGACCAGCCCCATCAGGATTTCCCGGTTCTGTCCACCCGGGAAAGTTTTTGATGTTGCTGTGGCGGGTTCATACGCGTATCTGGCAAGCTGGGATCAGGGCCTGCGGGTGGTGGATATCTCTGATCCAGCCCATCCCGTGGAGGTGGGTTCGTTCGTCACACCGGACCTTGCTCTTGCTGTCTCCGTTTGGGGAAACTATGCACTGCTCCTGGATGGAAGCGGGCTGCGAATTCTGGACACCTCCGACCCCACCAGCCCCGTGCAAGCAGGCTCTCTGGCCACAGGACCGGCTTACGATGTTCAGGTGGTGGGAACGCTGGCGTTTGTCGCAGCGGGATACGCCGGACTCCGGGTGGTGGATCTGTCCGACCCCACAAACCCGGTGGAGATTGGATTTCTGGACACGCCTGGATCCGCATCGGGAGTGTTTGTATCCGGCAACCGCGCCTATGTGGCCGACCTTTATATGGGTCTTCGAATCCTTGATGTCTCGGATCCCACCAGCCCGGCGGAAACCGGCTTTTATCTCCCGGGAAGCACCGTGTGGAACGTGGACGGTTTTGGGAACTATGTCATGGCCGCGAGTTTTGCCCGGGGGCTTCGGATTCTGGATGTCTCGGACTCCACCAGTCCGGTGGAAGTGGGTCGGTTTGATGTGCCTGCCTATGTTCATGACCTTTCCCTTTTCGGGAATCACGTGATCCTTGCGGATGGCTCCGGCCTGCGCATCCTGGACCTCGCGGACACCACAAATCCCGTGGAAACCGGTTTTCTGAGCACGCCGGGGAGCGCAGAAGGGCTGGATCTTGTGGACACCCTTGCCTATGTGGCGGATGGGTTCTGGGGACTGCGGGTGATCCAGATCTCGGACCCCACCAGCCCGATGGAAATCGGCGCCACCACAACCCCCATGTATGCCAGCGATGTGGTGGTCACCGGTTCATACGCTTATGTGGCGGACTACCAGTTTGGACTGCGGGTGATGAACATCACCGATCCTCAGAACCCTGTGGAATCCGGATCTTTCGCCACACCGGGCAATGCCTATGGCGTCACCGTTGGGGGCAACCATGCCTATGTGGCCGCTTATGACTCAGGTGTGCGGGTGATCGACATCTCCGACCCCTCCAATCCGGTGGAAGCGGGGGCTTATGACACCCCCGGAACCTCGCGATCCGTGAGAATTGCCGGAACCCTCGCCTTTGTGGCAGACGGCAGCGCCGGCATCCAGATCCTCGATATCTCTGACCCCTCCAATCCCGTGGCGGTGGGGACGTTTGACACACCGGGCACCGTATACGATCTCTGGATTTCGGGATCCCTTGCCCTGGTGGCGGACGGAGTGGGAGGCCTCCGGGTTCTGGATGTCTCGGACTCCACCAGTCCGGTGGAGATCGGTTTCTACGACACCCCGGGGATCGCTGTGGGCGTTTTCGTCGCGGAACCCTTTGTGTTTGTTGCCGACGGAACGATGGGCGTGCAGATTTATCGCCTGCTTCTTACCGATATTGCGGAGGGAGCACGGGACTTCCCCGGGGTCACCGTCTCGCCAATGGTCAGGGATCGAATCGTGGTGACCTTTCAAAAGACACCCCCCACGCCTGTGCGTTTTGCCCTGTACGATCTTCAGGGACGGCAAGTGTTTCAAACCCGTGTTCCCCCTGCCGACCGGGTGGTGCTGACCTCACCAGAAATCCGGCATCTCCCTTCCGGGATGTATATCCTTCGGATGGAAGGGGGGAACCTTCGGTCTTTTCGTCTTGTGAAACCCTGAACACCCCGTCTGGACCCCTGAAACCCTTGCAGGGTTCCAGGAGAGGCTGTATCTTTTGAGCATGCAGGAACGGGTGCTTGCCTACGTTTTCCTGGGCCTGGGTACCCTTTTGATGCTCCTGGAGTTCGGGGTTCCCACCCAGTTTGATCTTTTTGCCCTCGGGGCTGGAACCTTCGCCGCGGGATTTCTGCTTCTCCTCGGCGCACCTTTTCCCGTGAGCGTGGGGACGGGCCTCCTCCTGGCTTTTGCCATCGTGCTGGCCTCCCGCCGTCTCCTTCGCCGGCTTCCCACTGAACGGGCCTTCACGCCAGAAAGCGTGGTGGGCCAGGAGGGGAAGGTCCTTCTCTCGGAAGGTGACCGGATGGTGGTCCGGGTGGCGGGGGAAGACTGGCTTGCCGAAAGCAACGCGCCCCTCCAGCCCGGCGACAGGATCCGGGTGGTGAGACAGGAAGGAAACAGGCTGTTCGTCGTACCCCTTGAAGAACAGAATCCAGGAGGTGGGGCATGAATTCGGTTGCCATGCTCGTGGTTCTGGTGTTTCTGGTGATGGTGATCATCGCCTTTCTCCTCAACGCGGTGGTGATCCTCCGGCCCTACGAGGCAGGGGTGGTGGAGTTTCTGGGGAAATACCGCCGGACCCTCCCCGCCGGCCTTCACCTTGTGATCCCCATGATGGAGCGGGTGATCCGGGTGGATCTTCGGGAGAGCGTGGTGGATGTGCCGCCCCAGGAGGTGATCACCAAGGACAACGTGGTGGTCACGGTGGACGGGATCATCTATTACCGGGTGATCAAACCGGAAGACGTGGTTTACAAGGTGCAGGATTTTGCAATCGCCGCCGTGGCCCTCGCCCAGACCAACCTGCGAAACATCATCGGCGAACTCACCCTGGACGAGACCCTCACCAGCCGGGAAATCATCAACACCCGTCTCCGCACGGTGCTGGATGAAGTGACGGATGCCTGGGGCGTCAAAATCACCCGGGTGGAGCTCAAACGCATCGATCCGCCCCGGGACGTGATGGACGCCATGCACAAGCAGATGAAGGCGGAGCGCGAAAAGCGGGCCATGATCCTGGAAGCCGAGGGATACCGGGAGTCCCAGATCAAACGGGCGGAAGGGGAAAAGCAGGCCAAAATCCTGGAGGCGGAAGGGCAGGCCCGGTCCATCCAGCTGGTGGCGGACGCCGAAAAATACCGCAAAATCGCCGAAGCCGAAGGGCAACGTGAGGCCCTCAAACTCGTTCTGGAGATTATCAAAGAGGTCCAGCCCACGCCGGAAGTCCTGGCCCTGCAATATTACGAAGCCCTGAAAGCCATCGCCCAGGGTGAGGCGAACAAGGTTTTCATCCCGGTGGAACTGTCCGCGCTGGCCACCGCCCTGGGGGTGGGGACAGACCTCCTGGCCCAGAAGAAATCCGACGGCGAAGCCTCCTGACCCGCCCGGCTGACGTTCCGTGTGGTGTGCTGTATATTCCCCTCATCAGCAAGGAGGAACGGGAATGTTTGGATTCGTTCTTGCTCTTTTGCCGGTGAGTTCTGCGTTTGGTGTGGATTACGCCGCGGGATTCGTGAATCCTGCAGACCTCGGACAGCGTCCGGGCACCCGGATCGTGGTCGGCGGGTTCTCCGGTGTGTATGAACAGACCCGGGAAGCCGTTCTCTATGACAACTTCGGCAACTTCACCGGATGGATTCCGGTCTCCCGCATCCGCTTGTGGGAAGGCCCCCAGCCCTGGATTGGCGTGGCCTATGAATCCGAAGGCCGGGGCATCGCCGTCCAGGTTCAGCCTGAAGTTTTCTCCTTCTCCGGCGATCGGGAGAAGGTCTATGCTCCGGACTACACCCTCATCCAGGACCTGGAACAGCGCACCCGGACCCTGATCCACCGGTATGTCCTCTCCGGAGGGGGCACGTGGGGGGCGTTCCGGGCAGGGCTGGAAATGGCCGTCCGGGAAGGCGTGACCGTGACCGAAAGGGTGGACCACCTTTCTTCCACCCGCGCTGAAACCCGTTCGGGCTACCGGGGCTATGACCTGGCGGTGGGCGCGGCCTATCTCCGGCACCCCGTGCGGGTGGACGGGTATCTCATGGCCCCCCTCTCCGAAGAAGGGGGAGAACTTCCCCTGGTGATGGAAGCAGGGATGGAGGCGCTGGGTGCCCAGGCTTTTCCCACCCATCTCCGGATCTCCTATCGTCAGGAACGGGTTGCCGGGTCCCGCACGGAAGCAATCCGTCTGGCCACCCGCCAGGCCATCCTGGACCGGTATCTCCTGGGTCTTGCCGCTTCCGGTGTTCACGACAACACCTGGACGCCGGTGCTCTCCGTCATCACCGGATATCAGCAATCCTTCTACGGTGACCTTTCGGTGGTGGTGGGTGCGGACGCCCGCATCTTCCCCCGACGGGAGGCGGGCACCGAACGGATCGCAAGCAGCCTCACCCGGATCTACGCCTATCTCGTGTTCCGCCTGTGATGGACACCCTTCACGTCGTTCTGCTTGCAGGGGGCAAAGGCGAACGCCTGTGGCCCCTCTCCCGAGCCGGCAGGCCCAAACAGTTTCTCCCCCTTCTGGAAGGCAAACCCCTCATCCAGACCACCCGGGAGCGCTTCGCCTTCGTGCCGGATGAGCGGGTGTTCGTGGTGGCTCCCCGGGAACAACGCCCCCTGTTTGAACGCTATACCCCTGAGCTTTCGGTGCTTGCCGAACCTGAAGGAAAAAACACCTTCCCTGCCCTGGTCTTTGCTGCCCTCGCTGTGGAACGCCGGTCTCCCGGTTCCCCTCTCTTCGTCGCCCCGGCGGATCACGTGGTCCGGGAACTGGATGTCTTCCGCCAGACGCTGGAAGCCCTGTTTCCCTTTGTCATGGACGGATATATCGGAACGATCGGGATTCTCCCCGATCGTCCGGAAACGGGTTATGGATACATCCAGCCCGGGGAGGTGCTGCGACAGGATACACCCCGGGTGTTCCGGCTTGCACGGTTTCACGAAAAACCCGACCGGGATACGGCTGAACGGTATGTTCGGGAGGGGTTTCTCTGGAATTCGGGCATGTTTTTCTTCCGGAGTGATGCGTTTCTTCAGGAAGTGATCCGCCTCTTCCCGGATCTCCGGGAGCGGCTCACAGGCTTTTCGGAAGAGGAGGTGGATGCCCTGTATGAGGCGCTTCCGGCCACCTCGGTGGACTATGCGGTGATGGAGAAAACGGATCGGGGGGTGGTGGCGGAAGGGCGGTTTGCCTGGGAAGATGTGGGATCCTTCCTTTCCCTCTGGCGGATCCTTCCGAAGGACGAACACGGCAACGCGGTGGTGGGACAGGCAGTGCTTCAGGATTGTCACCGTTCCCTGGTCTGGGTGGAAGACGGTGTGGTGGCTGCACGGGGGTTGAGGGATCAGGCGCTCATTCAGAGCGGCGGGGTTGCGGTGACGGTCCCCCTTCAGGAAGCCCAGGAAGTGAAGGCCCTTCGACGGCTCAGCCTCGCGCGCTTTCCCGATCTTGCGTCCGGATGAACTGGATCCTTGAACTCGACGCTGTCTGGAAATCCTATCCCTCAGGAGAAGGGCGTCTCACCGTCCTGCAGGACGTGCATCTCCAGGTGAAGGAAGGGGAGTGGGTGGGGATTCTGGGCCCTTCCGGATCGGGCAAGAGCACCCTCCTTCACCTTGCCGCTGGGCTGGATCAGCCGGACCGGGGAGATGTTCGGATCGCCGGCCGCTCGCTGGTTTCCATGAGCCGCACAGATCGGGCGCGTCTGCGGCGAAAAATGCTGGGGTTTGTGTTCCAGTTTCACCACCTGATGCCGGACCTTTCGGCCCTGGACAACGTGGTGCTTCCCCTTCTCCTTCAGGGGATGGCCCTGGATCGGGCCCGGGAGGAAGCGAAGAAGATCCTTCATCGTCTGGGGCTCGGGGATCGTCTTGTCCATCTTCCGGAGCGTTTGTCGGGAGGTGAACAGCAGCGCGTGGCCCTGGCCCGTGCGGTGGTCCACCGCCCACCCCTGCTCCTTGCCGATGAGCCCACGGGCAACCTGGATGCGGAGAACGCCCGGCAGTTCCTGGAACTCCTCCGGGAGTTCCGGAATGAGACGTCCCTCACCGTGGTGATGGTGACCCACAACCTGGAACACCAGAAGTATTTTGACCGGGCCCTCTTTCTCCGGGAGGGTCGGCTGGTGGGGCTTGAAGGTGCCCCTTCAACCCCGTAATCTGTGGCAAAAACCTTGAGGAGGAGAGAGGAGCATGGAAGAGAAAACGCGGTCTCTGATTCCCCCCTACGGGGGTGAACTGGTGGATCTCCTGGTGGGTGAAGACGAACGGGAAGAACTCCTGGCCCGCACGAGTTTCATGAAGTCTGTCCAGCTCTCCCTTCGTTCCCTGTGTGATCTGGAGATGCTTGCAACCGGCGGCTTCTCCCCTCTCCGGTCCTTCATGGGAAAACGGGACTACGAACGCGTGCTGGAGGAAATGCGCCTGAGCGACGGGACCCTTTTCCCCATTCCCATCACCCTTCCCGTGGAGAAAGAGTTTGCCGAGTCGCTGGAGGAAGGCGAAGAGATCGTCCTGCGGGACCCCCGCAACGTTCCCCTGGCCGTGATGCGGGTGGAGGAAGTGTTCGCCTGGGATCTGGAAGAAGAAGCAAAAAAGGTGCTGGGCACCACCGATCCCCGGCATCCCCTGGTGGCCGAAATGCACACGTGGGGACCGTATTACATTGCGGGTGAACTCCGGGTGATCCAGCTTCCCCGGCATTACGATTTCCCGCAATACCGCAAAACGCCGGCTCAGGTCCGGGAAGAACTCGCCCGTCTGGGCTTTGATCGGGTGGTGGCCTTTCAGACCCGCAACCCCATGCACCGGGTGCATGAGGAGATCACCAAGCGCGCCCAGGAAAAGGTGGGAGGAGCCCTTCTTCTTCAGCCCGTGGTGGGGGTGACCCGTCCGGGTGATGTGGATCACTTTGTCCGGATGCGGATCTATCACGTGCTGTATGAGAACTATTACGACCACACCTCCACCGTGCTCTCCTTCCTTCCTCTCGCCATGCGGATGGCGGGACCCCGGGAAGCCCTCTGGCACGGAATCATCCGGAGAAACTACGGCGCCACCCACTTCATCGTGGGGCGGGACCACGCAGGTCCCGGAAAAGACAGTCAGGGTCGCCCCTTCTATGGCCCCTATGAGGCTCAGGAACTCTTCCAGAAGCATTCCGACGAAATCGGCGTGGAGATGGTTTCCTTTGAGGAGATGGTGTATCTTCCGGATGAGGACCGGTATGAGGAAAAGTCCGTGGCGGAGGCCTCCGGCAAGACTTTTGTCCAGATTTCCGGAACCCAGGTGCGTGAGAGTCTCCGCAAAGGGGAAAGGCTTCCCGCCTGGTTCACCCGTCCGGAAGTGGCGGAAATCCTCTTTGAGGCCCATCCTCCCAAAACCCGTCAGGGCTTCTGCCTGTGGTTTACCGGCTTACCCAGCGCCGGGAAGTCCACCATCGCCGAGATCGTGGCCACGATGCTTCAGGCCCGGGGCAAAACCGTGACCGTGCTGGACGGGGATGTGGTCCGCACCCACCTGTCCAAGGGGCTGGGATTTTCCAAAGAAGACCGGATCACGAACGTGCTCCGGGTGGGATTTGTGGCCTCCGAAATCGTGCGGCACAACGGTGTGGCCATCTGCGCCCTGGTGAGTCCCTATGAAAGCGCCCGGAACCAGGTGCGGAACATGATGCCGGAAGGGCGGTTCATTGAGATTTTCGTGGACACGCCGGTGGAGGAATGCGCCCGCCGGGATGTGAAGGGGCTCTATCAGAAAGCCCGCATGGGGCTCATCCAGAACTTCACGGGCGTGGACGACCCCTACGAACCTCCGAAAAATCCCGAAATTCGTATTCCGACGATGGAGATGTCTCCGGAGGAAAGCGCCCGGAAAATCCTGGAATACCTGGTGAAGGAGGGCTTCCTCCCGGAAAGCTTCAGGTGACCCGGTTTTCATGGTCTCTCTGAAGGAGGCGAAACGCTATCGGCTTCGGGAGATCCTTGAGGCGTTTCGCCTCCGTCTTCCCGAATTCCAGCGCCCATATGAGTGGGAAACTGAGCACGTGGAGCGCCTGCTCGAAGACCTTCAGGGGGCGTATGAGGCTTTTCAGCGCTTCAAAGGAGAAAACGAAGGCCATGAGTATCTCCTGGGGAATGTGATCTTCTATGAACCCGACAACAAGGATCACCCGCGCGATGTAGAAATCATCGACGGCCAGCAGCGTTTGATCACCATCGGGATGCTTCTTTCCCGGCTGGGCGAAAACGGGATGGAGCTCGAGGTGCGCGACCACCCGGTGAGCCGGCGTCATGTCCGTGAGAACCTGCGCCTCATTGATAACTTCCTCGAGAGATTCCGATCTGCGGAGGAAAAAGAAGATTTTCTCACCTTCCTCAAAAATCATCTTTCGATGACGGTGCTGATCACAGACGATCTGGAGTTTGCTTTCTTTCTCTTCGATTCCCATAACACCCGGGGCAAACCCCTTGAACCCACCGATCTTCTCAAGGTTCACCACCTCCGAAGGGTGATGCAGGAGACGGAGGAGAAAAAAGCAGAATTTATGGCACGTGCATGGGAGGGATGGGAGCGCCCGGATCCTGAGAGAGGCTCCGTTCTTCGAAGCGTTCTGGATGCGCTCTATATCATCCGGAGGAGTATCCGGGGCGAGATCGCGGGAAAAGACCTGATTGACCCGGATCTTTTCCAGGAATTTCAGGCGGAAGCCGGGCCACAGAAACTCTACACCTACAACCAGCCCCCTTTCTTTTCCCACTACACCTACGATATGGAGAAAGACGAGATTGCCTTCCAGACGGTCCCGCTGGTCTATCAATTTCCCGCCTTCACCCTTCCCGAAGGGTGGAGGTTTCTTCCCTTTGAAATCCCCAAATCGGTGGAAGGCGGAGAGCGGTTTTTTTATTTTCTTCACAAGTACATTCGCCTTTTGGAGGAGCTGAAAGCGCTCGAAATCCAGACAGAGGAAGGATCCATCAGGTTTTTTGAACTGTTCGAGGGCACATGGAGATCGAAAGGGAATTTTTATCTGGATTTGCTTTATCGCTCCGCCCTTCTTCTCTATTACGATATGTTCGGCAAAGAAGGAATCCAGACCTTTGTGGTTGATCTGATCATCCTCCTCACCCATCTCAGGCTTTCAAAGAAGAGCCTTCGTCGTGAAACCGTTGTGCGTGCCCTTGCAAATGACCAGCATGACTGCAAAAACCTGGACTGGTGTCTGAACCTCTTTAAACTGCTTTTCCTTTCCTATGCACCGGAGGTGGTTTCACGAAAACTCGGGAGATTCATTCATTATCACGTTCCGGTTTCTCAAGTACAATCACAGCCCGACTCGCCCACGGTTAGGGCCTGGGTGGACGCGTGGTCAGCCCTGAGAGATCGGGTGGCGCAACGCCTTAAGGAGCTCGGAAAATCCTGGGAGTTTCCTCATGGAACCTGATCGTCAGCGTCCTTCACCTGTGAAACCGGTGCATCTGGGGGAATTGAGCCGCACGTATGCCTTTTTGATTCCTCTGTATCAGCGCCCCTTTTCATGGGGGTATGAAGAAATCGCAACCCTCCTGAACGATCTTGATCGGGCACAGCGTAAAGAAGAAACGGAATATTTCCTTGGCACACTGGTGGTCGCCCCAGCGGGAAAGAAAAAAGATGGAAAAGACGTTCTTGAAGTGATTGATGGACAGCAGCGTCTCTCCACCCTTTTTCTGATCCAGCACGTCCTTTCCAGGCGCTGTCCTTCCTGTGAAATCCAGACGATGAAAGATCTCGTCCTCGAATATCGAATCCGGGAAAAGGCAAAAGAATTTCTTGAAGAGCTGAAGGAAAAAGACCGCAATGAGTTTTTGTCGTGGATCGCTGAGCTTTCGGAAAGGAAAGAGGCAGAGGAGGCCTCCGCGCTGGTCCAGGCCGTCCTGGCCATCCACCGATGGGCATCGGAGCATCCCGATGCATGTGAGAAGGTTTGCCGCTTTCTGAATTCAGACAGGGGCATCGTGTTTGTGCTGTCGTTTGTTCCGAAATCCATTGACGTCGCCCGGTTTTTTGAGGTGATGAACAGCCGGGGGAAACAGCTTGAACCCCCCAGCGTCCTGAAAGCGCGTTTTCTGAACCTTCTTCCGGAGCAGGACAGGGGGGTTTATGCCGCCCTGTGGGATGCCTGCAGTGTGATGGACATCCCCATCTGGAACACCCTGCTGAAAGCGGGGGAGCAGGGAGATCAGGAACGGGAAAAGAAAAAGAAAAGACTTCTTACGTTGCCCCGGAGACGAATCGAAGATATCCAGGCAATCGAGGAAGAGCTTAAGAAAATTCTGGCCCAAAAGGGCGCTGACCATGGAGAGGGAGGAAAAATCAGCCTCACCGAGTTGATGGAGAAAATCCAGAAAAAGCCTTCTGGTGAAGAAGTTGGGAAGAGGCGGGATGTGGAGACCACCCATCAGGCACCTGTCCGCTTCAGCACCTTCCTGCTTCATGCCATGTGGCTGTTCCGTTATGGTGTTCAGCAGCATGGTGTTCAACAGGAAAAGCTCAAGAAGGACGAAATCTCGCTCGCAGACAGCGAACTGCTTCAAACGTTTCAGGGAGGATCCAGCGACGGATTGTGGTTCGCTGGTTCAGAGAATCGGGCGGACATCGCAAGAAAGTTCCTTCTTTTTCTCCTGCAGCTACGCATCATTCTGGACCTGTTTGTGATTCGTGTTCCCAAACGCGGTATCCAGAGCAGGGAAGGAGCCGTTCTCGAAAGCGTTCAGGAGAGAAATCGTCAGTCTGACAACATCAAACACCTGGTCAATCTCCAGCATCTTTTCTATCTGACCGCACCCGATTACACAGAACAGGCATGGCTTCTCCCCACGCTGAACTTTCTTTACGACCTTTACGGCGAACTTCAGAAAGGGAAAACGGAACATACGGTCACAGAACGGGCAAAACACGACGCCCTTGACGGCGAACTTCAGAAGGGGAAAACCTTCCAGGACCTGGATCAGGGTCTTCTTGCATTCCTGCAGCGCATGAACCACGCCATGGCGACGGAAAGGCTCAAAGAAAGAAAAAATCGTGATTTCATGGGCAACGTTTTCTGGGAGTTCCTGAAGCCTTCACAACATTCATCCACATCGGATCACGCAGGTCAGGACTATTCCCAAAAGCTCCGTGAGGCGCTTGAAGGGAATGGGACCCGCACAGAACATTACTGGTTTTACCTCACCGATTACCTGCTCTGGAGAAAGTGGAAAACACGTAAACAAGACAAAGAGAATCCATGGACGAAAGAGAATAAAAAAGAGAAAGAGAGTGATGAGCAGGAGCGAAAAAAGGAGAAGAAAAATGAGCTAAAACAGATGTTCGAACAGGATGGACAAAAGCAAGAACTCGAGAATATGATCAGCGATTTTCGATTCCGCAACCTGGATTCTGTGGAACACATCTGGCCGAAGTCCGGAGCGGAAGCATGGAAAAATATGGGGGGTAACGGAGAAGGATGCGGACTGGATGATTTCGGGAATCTTGCGCTCATCAGCTTTCACATGAACATGACCCTTGGCGCCCAATTGTTTGAAGATAAAAGGCATGACCTCATCAAACAACTGAAAAGAGGAACGCTGGAAAGTCTCAAGATGTTGCTGGTGTATATGCGTTATGACGAATGGACCCCGCAACATGCGAAAGAACACCATGAAGAGATGATCCAGATGCTTCAGGCCTATCTGGAAAATCCCGGAAGCGGTCACGCAAGCCATTTGAGATCCGGATAGGTTCGCTCCGCGTCTTCCCGGGTCCCTTCCATCACCTTCCGTTCCGCATCCGGACATCCGAGGGCCTGGGCCACCTGGGTGAGGGTTTGCTCAGCCAGCCGGTGGAGGTCCTTGCGCAGAACGTCCTCCATCCACTCCAGCATCCCCGGGCCCAGCCATCCCTGAGAGGCAAGGGTGTCCAGAAGTTTCCGGGTGGTTCGGGGGTCCACCACATAGAGAAGGAGAAGATCCTCACAGGGGACCGTCCCCCTGAGAGGGGAAAGATCTTCCGGGAAACGGGTCATCGCCAGGACACGCATCATCCACCTCCCAGAATCCGGGGCCACCACAGGGCCACCAGCCCGCACACCACGAAAAAACTGACCATTTTCATCACAAGCCCCGACAGGAGAATCTGGCGGGGATACAGGAGATTGCCTCCGGTGGCGATGGCCAGGACGGGGGTGCTGATGGGCAGAAGAAAGGCAAGTCCTGCCGGATAGGCCACCGCCAGCGCCACCAGCCTTCCCGGCACCCCCAGGGGACCCGCAAGGGCAAGCCCCAGAGGCATCAGAATGGCCACCGTGGCCACGTTGCTCACCGCTTCCGTCAGAACGAGGGAAAGAAAGGCAAGTCCCAGCAGAAAGAGCCCGGGATGAAGGCTGACCTCCGAGAGAAGCGTCCGGGCGAAATGATCCGTTACGCCCGTCATCTCCAGAGACGCGCCCAGCGCCATGGCACTTCCATACATGATGATGATGCCCCAGTTCACGTCCTCCTCAATCTCCCGCCAGGAGACCACCCGGAGCATGAAGGTGAGCATCACACCGAAGAGGGCAATGCTGTCCAGCCCCCACCGGTCTCCCATGGTGATCCAGAGGAACACCGTGAGGAGCAGAATCCCGGCCGTTCGGGCTTCCCGTCCGGTGAAATCACCCAGCGCGGCCACGCGATCCGTCAGGCTCTTCAGGAGCAACGGCGGGAGGCGGTCCGGGAGATCCCGGAGGAGAAACAGAAGCCCCACCCCATAGAGGGCCATGACGGCGGGAAAGGCCGCTGCCATCCACTCCAGAAACCCCAGGCTCTCTCCCCGCGTGGACTCCAGAAACCCGATGGCGAGGGGTGCCCGTGCGCCCCCGAGCAGGGTTCCCGTTCCTCCCACAATGCACCCCCACGCCATGGCCAGAAACAGCCGGGGGGCGAGACGCGGCGCATGTTCCCGAACACCAGAGGCGAGTTCAAACACGATGGGAAACATCATGGCCGCCACGGCATGTTCGTTGATAAAGAAGGAAAACACCGTGGCCAGGGTGAAGATCACCGCCACAAGGCGACGGGGGGTCCGGGCAAAACGAGAGACGGTGTGAAGGGCCACACGGCTGGACAGACCGGAACGCATCACGGGAGATGCAAGGATGAGCGCACCCAGAATAAACATCACGGCAGGGCTTGCAAAGTGCATGTACGTTTCGGTGTGGGACAGCGCGCCTGTGGTGGGAAGGAGCAACAGAACCACAAGCCCCGTCACGGGGAGGGGAAAGGCGTGGGTTCCCCACAGATAGGCGGCCAGCACGAACACCGCAAACGCACGATGGGCGCGGTCTTCCAGGGGCAGGGGCCAGGCGAGGAGGAGGGCGAACAGGGCAAATCCCGCGCCCCACCACATCCATCGGCGATGGGGTGCCCGGGATGCCCGCCACAGCGATCGGAGATCCACGGTGCATATCGTAGAGGACCCGTGGCGAATGAGCAAGATGGCCTTGCCGACGCATCCGTTGTCCCGTATGATAGACCTATGCATGGACAAGGAGCATGCCGATGATCCTTTTCCCCCTCCTGCTGGGTGCCCTGCCCCTGTCCCTTCCCTGGGGCTCGAGAATCCAACACGCCCTCGGACCGGACAGCCTGACGCTCCATGCCCGGGTTGTCCTTCCCGACACGTCCCTGCGGTGGGTGCTCCATCTTCCCGCTGCCCGGTTTGATCCCATTCTCCGGGTGAACGGCCAGACCGTTCCCCTTTCCGGCGATGATTTCCTCCCCCGGAAGGTGGAGATTACCCCGTATGTCCATGCCGGTGAAAACACCCTGGAACTCACCCTCCACAGCTGGACCTCCCGTCTCCTGGATCCCCCCGCCTGGCTCAAGAAAGAAAAAGACTGGATCCGGGTCCGCTGGCGGGTGAAGGATCAGGCCCTGGCGCCCATCGGGGGCCGGTTTCATCAGTTTGGACTGTATGGGAAAGCCTATCTGGCGGGTTATCCCGGGCCCTATGTGCAGGACGTGGAGGTGTGGACCTTTTTTCCGAATTCCCTTGTGGTGGAAGTGGAACTCTCCGATCCCGCCCCTGTCCGGGGACGGATCCGGGATTCGGTTCGGAGTTTCTGGACGTTTCGGGGAAAGGGAAAACATCTACGGTGGACGTGGATCCCCCCGGACCTGGAACGCTGGTGGCCTGATACGCCGCGACTGTATACCCTGGAGATTCTTGCCCCCGGAGAAACCGCCCGGGTGGCGGTGGGATGGCGGGGTTTTGAAGCCCGGGACGGGGCTTTCTGGCTGAACGGGCAGAAGGTGTTCCTCTGCGGCACGAGTTTCTGGCCCCCATGGCCTCCGAAATACCACGACCCGGCGTATATCCGCAAAACCCTTCTCAGAATCCGGAACCTCAACGCCCGGATGTTCCGGACCCACACCCAGCCCTGGGACACCCTCTGGTATGCCCTGGCCGATTCCCTGGGCGTGCTCATGATGCCGGAAGGGGCGCTGTTCAACGACGACGAACTTTACCGGCTGGATGATCCCCGGCTTGACAAGGCGGTTCGCCGCCATCACGAAGCCATGATCCGAACGCTGGGGCATCACCCCTCCGTGGTGATATGGAGTCTGGGCAACGAACTGTGGGGTGAGCGTTCCAAGGCTCCGAAGTATGAACGTCTTCTCGGCAGCTGGCTGGATCACGCCCGAAGGGTGGACCCCACCCGTCCGGTCTTTTTTGAGGCAGACGGTGATCCAGCAGGCAAAAGCGACGTGATCGGGATTCACTATCCCCTGCGGTTCCGACGATATCAGATCTGGCCCTTTGCCGTGTTTTTCCTGGACCGGTCCCTTCCGGTGAGACACTGGTTCTGGCCAAACCGCACATTTTTCTGGGACCGAACGAAACCCCTCTATATCGGGGAGTTTCTCTGGATGCCTTCTCCCACACCCCATCCCTATGTGCCCATTGTGGGTGACGATGCCTTCCAACCTCTCGGATGGGCGGAAGCCAAAGCAAGGGCATGGACCTGGCAGATTCTGGCTTACCGGCACTTCCGGGTGTCCGGATTCACCCCCTGGAGCGTCCAGGACCGGGGCCTGTCCATTCTGGACGACACGCCTCTTTATCGCGCCCAGCAGGACGCCTGCAAACCCACCCGGACGGCCTTCCGGCGATTCCGGCGAAGCGCACCCGAAGGCTTTCTTGATGATACCCTGGAAATTTTCCATGACGATTTTGCGGGCCAAACCTTCCGGCTCGTGATTTCGGGAAACAACCGGACGTTTCTGGACACCACGCTGGACCTTCCGTCCTTTTCCCATCGGGACCTTCCCCTGCGCCTTTTCCTTCCCCCGGGCAGGATCCTTCGACGGGAAACGTTGCGCGTGATCCTGTATGACGAACAAGATAGGGTGGACGTTCGCACCCTCCCCGTGGATGTGTTTTCTGTCCCTTCGAGTGAGGGTCAGGACAATGACAGACCCCGTATCCTGCGAATCGACCGAACTTCCCCGTGGGGCACGTTTTATGACCGCCCCGCCGCCCTCCTCCATCCCTGGTCTCCTCATCCCCTGTTGAACCTGTTCCCAAAGGACTTCATGAGTCTGTGGGGGAAAGAAGGGGTTTCTGCCCGGGGCATGGTGGATCCACCCCCTTCTCCCTATGTACTTCCACTGTGGGGCGCGGGGTTGCTCCGGGGGATGAAAGCCGTGGTGTTGCTTGAAGCCCGCCGGGATGGCGCGGTCGTCTGGCACACCCTCAACGACACCACACCGGAGGGAAGGATCTGGCTTGCCCGGATGCGGGAGGCCCTGGATACACTGCACCTTCCGGAAGGGCTCACCGTCTGGCCCGATCTCGGGGATCTCCGGGGTGTGATCGCCGTTCCCTATCCGGGGCGCACCGCCTGGTGGCTCCGCCCCCATCCCCGGCGCCTTCAGAAAATCAAAGAGCTTGTGCCCTATGTTCGCCGCGGGGGACGGGTGTGGGTGGAACGCCCCACAGAGGAAGAAGCCCGTTTCCTTGGCCTTGAGATAACCCCGGCGGAAACCACCGTCCAACGGTCGGATCATCCCCTGGCCCGCTGGATCCTCCGGGAACACCTTGCGTCGTATGGGTCGTCCGGGACGATATGGCGAAACGCCCCGCAGCATCCGGTGACAGAGGCCACGTTGCGGGGGGGCATCCCCCTCACGGATCCCCCCGCCCTGGCCGTGGTCCCTCAGGGGCAAGGGTTCTGGGTGGTGAGCACCCTCAAAAATCCGAAAGAGGTTCCGGTGCTCCAGCAGGCCTGTCTGGACATCCTGCGAATGATGCTGTGGATGCCGAACACGCCGTGAGGCGAGAGGACAGACCGCGCCGATCCAGTCCGTGGGCGTGCAGCATGCTGGATAGCCTCATCTCCGCAGGATTTCTTCTCTTCACGGGGCCAGAACCACCCGGCACGGCACGTCTTCGCGCAGCAATGAGTGTGGTCGAAAACACCGGCACGCATGATCAGGTCCGGGTGTTCTTTACCCCTCGGCCACCACGTCTTTTTCCCACCGATCCCCGGGGGTGCCGTCGGGATACCGGATCTCCGACGGGACGGTGAGGGAGAATCCCAGGGCCGTGTAAAACCGGTGGGCGGGGGTGTTGTCCGAGCGGACATGAAGGGTGATCCGGGATCGGCCCAGCCGTTGAGCCAGGGCTTCTCCTTCCCGGATCAGCGCCCGTCCGATCCCCTTCCGGCGATGTTCCGGAACCACGAGAAGGGTAGCAAGATACAGCCCATCCCCCTCGTCCCAGAAACTCGCCACACCGATCAGTTCCTGAAATGTCTCCGCAACGAAGGGAAACCGCAGAGGGTGCTCCTGTTCAAATCGCCACTGCTCTTTCCCCCACCCTTCCCCCGGAGGCATCAGGGCCCGATGGAAGGTCGCAACCCGGGGAATGTCCTCTTCCCGGAGGGGACGGATCCACCAGTCCCGCTCAGGCATGCCGGAAATGACGGATCCCGGTGAACACCATGGCCACGCCGAGTTCCCGGGCCCGGGCGATCACCTCCTCATCCCGGACCGATCCTCCCGGCTGCACAATGGCCCGGATTCCCGCACGAGCGGCCTCCTCCACCGAATCGGGGAAGGGGAAAAAGGCATCCGAAGCAAGGACGGCGCCCTGTGCCTTTTCACCCGCCTGGGCGAGGGCGATCCGCACCGCCTGCACCCGGTTCATCTGGCCGGCACCCACCCCCAGAACCTGTTCGTTCCGGGCCACCACGATGGCGTTGGATTTGACGTGCTTCACCACCGTGAAGGCAAACCGGAGGTCCTCCCAGAGTTCTTCCGGGATCTCCCCTGAGACCACCTGGAGTCTGTCTTCCTCCCAGATTCCCAGGTCCGGCTCCTGAAGGAGAAGGTCCCCACCCAGGAGGCGGGCGTCATATCCATTGGGGAGGGGAAACTGGAACCGGACGAGCCTCCGGTTTTTCTTTTTCGTGAGGATCTCCCAGGAGGGGTCCGGAAATTCCGGCGCCGCCACGATCTCAAGAAAATGTTCGTTCAGGCGACGGGCCAGGGCCTCATCCACCGGGCGGTTCAGTGCCACGATCCCCCCAAAGGCCGACACGGGATCACCGGCCAGGGCTCGCTCATAGGCCTCCAGAACGGTTTCTCCCCGGGCCGTTCCACAGGGGTTGGTGTGCTTCACGATCACACAGGCGGGCCGATCTTCCCCGAGGTCCTGGAGCAGGGCAAGGGCGGCATAAAGATCCACGAAGTTGTTGAAAGACAGGGCTTTCCCCCAGAGGGGCTGGAGGGTGGAGAAGAACCCGCGGGACAGGGATTCATACGCCCAGCCCCGCTGATGGGGATTTTCACCATACCGCAGGGTGTTCATCCGCCGGTAAACGGGGAACAGGTACTCCGGGGGATCTCCGTGTTTCCGGCGGTAGAGTTCGGTATAGATGGTGGCGTCATACACCGCCGTGTGCACAAAGGCTTTCAACGCCAGTTCCCGCCGAAGTTCCAGGGCATCCTCCCCGCTCCGGAGGGCATCCACCACCCGGGGATAGTCACGGGGATCCACCACCACGAAGACGTCCCGATAGTTCTTGGCGGCAGCCCGGATCAAACTGGGTCCCCCGATGTCAATGAACTCCAGAAGGTCCTGCTCCTCAAGGTTCTCCTTCGCCTTCCGGGCGAAGGGGTAGAGATTCACCGTCACCACCTGAATATCCGGGAGATCGTGCTCCTTCATCACCTCCCGGTCTTCCGCCTTCCACCGCCGGGCCAGAATTCCCCCGAAAATGAGGGGATGCAGGGTCTTCACCCGACCGTCCAGAATTTCCGGAAAGGATGTGAGGTTGGATACGGGGATCACGGTGAGCCCCGCTTCCTCAAGGGTGCGGGCGGTTCCTCCGGTGGAGAGAAGGGAAAACCCCAGCTCGTTCAGGGCTCTGGCAAATTCCGTGATGCCGTGTTTGTCATACACCGAAAGGAGAGCATAGCGCATGGTTCACCTCCTAAAGGCCCAATCGCTTCAAAAAGGCCGGATCCTTGCGCCACCGGGGTCGCACCTTGACCCACAGCTCCAGGTGAACCCCCCGTCCCAGAAAGGACTCCATTTCTTTCCGCGCTCGAATTCCCACCTTTTTGATCTTTTCCCCACCCCGACCGATGAGAATGGGTTTCTGGGATTCCCGCTCCACATAGATCACCGCCCGGACATAGGTTTTCCCCCCGTGTTCCGGGTCGTCGTTCACGAACTCCTCCACCTCCACCGCCGTGCTGTAGGGGACCTCCTCACCGAAGAGTTCAAAGATTTTCTCCCGGATGATCTCCGCCGCCCAGGTGCGAAGATCTTCGGGCGTCACGGTCTCGGGATCATAGAACGGCGGACCTTCCGGGAGATACTTGAGAATCACGTCGAGAAGGATGTCCAGACCGTCCCGTTTGAGGGCGCTGATGGGAACGGCCTCTTTGAAGGGATACAGGCGGGTGTAGGCATCCATCACCGGCAGGATTTCCGGCTTATACACCCGATCAATCTTGTTCACCACCAGGATGGCCGGTTTCTCCGCCTGCCGGAGGAGGTCCAGAAACTTCTCGTCTTCTTCCGTGGGAAGCACGGGCTCCACCATAAAGAGCACGAGGTCGGCGTCCTGAAGGGCGTAGCGGGCCTGGTCCATCATCCGGCGATGGAGTTCGTATTTGGTCCGGGAAAGGAGCCCCGGTGTGTCGAGAAAAACAATCTGCGCGTCTTCCAGGGTGAGCACACCGAGAATGCGCTTCCGGGTCGTCTGGGGCTTGGGTGTAACGATGGAAACCTTGGTCCCCAGAAGCTGGTTCAAAAGCGTTGATTTCCCCACATTCGGTCTTCCGACCAGGGCGACAAAACCGGATTTCAAGTGGATACCTCCGAAGGTTTGATGGGAAAAAGGATACACGGCCCGAAAAGAACCATCAACAGCGGTATGCTGCCGTGTACCGTATGGGCACGCGAAAAAACCTTCGTAGGGAACTTGTTCCGGCCCCATACCACAAACCCCGAATTTCGCGTGGGGATATGTCAAGGGGCAATGGGGGTATTGAAGGTCTTTGGGCGGCGCCCTATACTTATAGGGGTTGCGCGCCCGTAGCTCAACAGGATAGAGCGCCGGCCTCCGGAGCCGGAGGTTGGGGGTTCAAGTCCCTCCGGGCGCGCGTTCCTTTTTCAAAACCCGCTGACAGGAGTCCACCATGACCCGACAGGAAATCCGCGCGGTTCTCCTCCTCACATCCGTTCTTTCCCTTCGTCTTCTGGGCATCTTCATGGTGCTCCCCATTTTCAGCGTCTATGCCCTGCACTACCAAGACGCCACGCCGTTTCTGGCAGGCCTCGCCTTCGGGATCTATCCCCTGGTGCAGAGCGTCTTCCAGATGCCCTTCGGAATGCTGAGCGACCGGGTGGGTCGCAAACCCGTGCTGGGCATGGGCCTTGCCTTCTTCTTCCTGGGGAGTGTGGTGGCCGCAGCAAGTCATTCCATCTGGGGACTGGTGGCCGGACGAGCCCTGCAGGGCATGGGAGCCATCTCGGCCGTGGCCATGGCCACCCTGGGAGACCTCACCCGGGATGAGGTCCGGGCACGGGCCTTTCTCCTCGCCGGCATTGGCGTGGGCGGGAGTTTTGTGGTGGGGAGCGTGCTGGGCCCCATTTTCGCCTCCTTCTGGGGGCTCTCCGGGGTGTTCTGGATTCTGGCCGGCCTCACCCTCCTCGCCCTCCTGGTGATGGTGGTCCTGCTGCCTGAACCCCGGGAGATTCACCACGCGGAAAGGCCCCAGGGCGGGTTCCGGGCCCTTCCCTGGACGGTGCTCCGTCCCATCTTTCTGGCCGTGGGCGTGCTCGCCTTCCTGACCAACACCTTCTTCTTTCTGTATCCCCTCCTCTGGACCGAACTGGGATGGGAGAAGGCCGCCCTGTGGAAGGTGTATCTCGGCGTGGTCACCCCCATGATCCTGCTCTATCCCGTGATCCGCCGGGCGGAGGTCCACGGCCGCTATGGTCCGGTGATGCGTTCGGGCTGGGGACTTCTTCTCCTTTCCTGGATCGCCCTGGCCTTTCCACCCCGTGTGATCCTGCTCTTCACCGCGGGTCTCTTCTTTTTTGCAGGCTACACCATCTTCCAGCCCCTTCTGCCCGCCTTTCTCACCCGGGCGGTGGGGGCACGGGAACGGGGAACCGCCACCGGGCTCTATAACCTCACCTCTTTCCTTGCCTCCTCGGCCGGAGGCATGGTGGCGGGATGGCTTGCCGGACACCACCTCCGGGCGGCGGTGGGGGTGAACCTGGTGCTTCTGGTGCTCTGGGTTCTTCTGGGTTTTCCCCGGCCGCCGGAGAGCGGCCATGCGTCGGTTTGACCGGTTCATGGAGGACGCCCTCTATCACCCCGAACGGGGGTATTATGAGCGGGTGGCGTCCTTCGGAAAAACCGGTGACTTCTACACAGCCCCTTCCTTTCACCCTCTCTTCGCCTGGAGCCTGGCCCGGTTGGTGACCCCCGTCCTGGAGGCGTTCGCCCATCCGGTGGTGGTGGAGGCGGGCGCGGGTCTGGGCGATCTCGCCCTTCACGCCCTGGGGTTCTGGAAGCGCTTTCATCCCGATCTATATGCCCGGCTGGAATACCGCATCCTGGAACGAAGCCGCAACCTGCGCAGGCGCCAGGAAGAACGCCTCCGGGACCATCCCCGCGTGGTGTTTGTGGAGGAACTGGACAGGTTTTCCGGTGTGTTCTGGGCGAACGAGATGCTGGATGCCTTTCCCGTCCGGGTGTTTCGCCGGGTGGAGAAAGAATGGTGGGAAATGTATGTGGACGGGGACCCGCCCCGGGAGGTCCTCCGGCCCGTGGAGGACCCGCCAGAAGCACTCTCCCGTGTGCCGGAAGGGGTGGAACAGGTGGAGATTCCGGTGGGGATGGAGGCCTTTGTGCGAAAGGTGGCGGCCTCCCTTGTGAAGGGGATGGGCGTGTTTGTGGATTACGGGGAGGAGGAGGACGTTCTTTTCAAACGGTATCCCGCGGGGACCCTGCAGGGCTACCGGAACCACCGGGTGGTGGATCCCCTGGAGGCACCGGGAGAAACGGACATCACTGCCTTTGTGAACTTTTCGGAGGTGCGACGGATTCTGGCATCCGAAGGGCTTGAGGTGGAGCCGCTTCTCACGCAGGAGCGCTTTCTTTTCCGGATCGGGACCCATGAGGTGCTGGAGATGTATGAACGAGCCTTTCCGGAAGAGGGCATGAAAGCCCGTCTCGCCCTCAAAACCCTCCTTCTCGGGTTCCCCACCTATCGGGTGCTGGTGTTCCGGCGATGAAGGTCCTGATCACGGGGATCACCGGTCTTCTGGGGCGTCATCTCGCCCGGGCCCTCCGGAAAGAGGGCCACGAGGTGGTGGGAACCTCCCGCACCCGCCACGCCCCGGATGTGGGAATTTTTCGCTGGGACGCCCTCCGGGAGGATTTCCCCGACGAGGCGCTGGAAGGGGTGGACGGAGTGGTCCACCTGGCGGGTGAACCCATCGCCGGCCTCTGGACGCCGGGAAAAAAGCAGAGAATTCGGGATTCCCGGGTGCGGGGGACCCGACGGCTGGTGGAGGCCCTCAAGCGCCACGACTTTTCGGGCGTGCTGGTGGGGGCATCGGCCACAGGATTCTTTGGCCACCGGGGAGACGAGATCCTCACGGAAGAAAGTCCCCCGGGGAAGGGTTTTCTTTCGCAGGTAGTCCAGGCATGGGAAGGGGAATACCGGAAGGCGCCGGGAAGGGTGGTGTGGGTGCGACTGGGTGTGGTGATCACCCCCGAAGGCGGGGCCCTGCCCCGTCTTCTAAAGATGGTTCGGTGGGGAGGGGGCATGGCTTTCCGGGGACACTGGCTTTCCTGGATCGCTCTTCCAGACGCGGTGGAGGTCTTCCGTTTCACCCTTGCTTCACCGGATCTTTCCGGACCCGTCCTGGGTGTGGCCCCGCAACCGGTACGGTGGTGTGAGTTTCTGAAACTTCTGGGCCGGTCCGTTCACCGGTCCACCTTCTGCCTTCCCCGCCCTCCCTGGGTCCCGGAGTTTCTCCGGGAGATGCTTGCAAGCCAGCGGTGTGTCCCGGAACGCCTCCAGACGGAGGGGTTCCGGTGGAGGAGGGCAGAGATCCTGAACGCCCTCCTGTCGCCCTGATCGGCCCAATATCCTTTCTGAAATATTGCCCCTACGAGTTGTCGCATTTCTGAGACACCGCCGTCCCGGGATGTCCGGGAAAAACCGCATCCATCGTGACCCAAAACCCCACCTCAACAAATCCGCCCTGGCAACAATTTTGCAAGATGACCCATGCTATGGCGGTGCACAGGCATTGGAAGACCCGTGAGGTTGCCCGGGGGGATGGGGCACAGAATGCATTCCCCCCCTCCGTCTCGAACATGCCTGTCGTGTTGAGGGGCTGGCTCTTTCAACCCATCGCCGCTGGATGGACCCTTCGTTTTTCTGGAAAAGGAGTGAGGGCATGAGCCGATTTCACCGGGATCTTTCCTGGTGGTTATCCCGGATTGTGCTGGGCATATGGATTTTGTTCGGAATCTGGGTGTGGGAAAAATTCCTGACCGTGCCTCCGGAAACCCTGACGCCCGGCGCCGTGGTGGATGTTGGGCCGCTGGACAGGATCCAGGTGGGCCTGGCCCGGATGGTCCACGTGGGGGAAGCGCCGGTGATGCTCATTCGTCTGGGAGGAGAAGAAGTGGTGGCGCTGGAGGCCACCTGCACCTTTCATCCCTGTGAACTCACCTGGGACCCCTTTGCCCGGGAACTGGTGTGTCCCTGTCACGGTGACCGTTTTCTCCCCAATGGAACCGTGCTTTCCGGCCGGGCCTCGCGACCTCTCCGGCAGATTCCAGTGAAGGTCTATGAGGGCCATGTGTTTCTACTCTGGGGGAAAGATCATGGAGACCCTCCGGAAAACGGGATCTCATGATCGTTCTTCTGATGAGCCGGGGCGGATCTGGCGCTTCTCCCGGCTCCTGAGCAAGCTCACGCTTGCCACCCTCCTTATCACCGCGGTGAGCGGTCTGTTCCTCCTGTCCTATTACCATCCCTCTCTGGACGGTGCACGGGCGTCCCTTTCCTTCCTTCACACTCGGGTTTTCCTGGGAGGCGCGGTCCACGCCCTCCACTTCTGGGGAGCACGGCTCCTCCTGATCCTCCTTGCGCTTCACGTGGTGGAAGCCGGGTTTCGATCGGATCTTCCCTGGATTCCCTGGATTGCGGGGCTTGCTCTGGGAGGAATGGCCCTGATTTCCTATCTCACCGGCCACCTTCTCTCCGGCACCCATACGGGATACTGGGCCTTTCAGATGACCCTGGAACATATACGGGAATTTCCAAGTATGGCCTGGTTTCTTCACACCGTGCTGGGTTGGGAAGGTGGGGTGAACGACGTGGTGTTCGGCCGTAGTCTCGCCTTTCACGTGAGCGCCTTCTGGGCCGTGGGGGGCGTGCTCGCATGGATGCACCTGAAACGATGGCTGCCCGTTCTTTCCCTCAAGGGGGAAGCGGCGTTCTGGCATTCCCTGGTGATCGTGCTCGTGATTGCGGCGGTGCTGGGCACGGTGGGCGTGGTTCTTCCTCCCCAGGTGGAGCAGCCTATTGACTTCTTCCACCCTTCCGGGCAGGTGCTCCTTCCCTTTGTTCCTTTTGTGTCACCTTTTGAAGGACCCGCGGGAAGCGTGCATCGCCTGCTGATCTTTGCCCTGGTTCTGGTGGCCCTGGTGCTGCCCCGGATCCGGGAGGGCATCCGACGTCCGCTCTGGACACTGTGGATTTTGTCCATGCTGGTGTTTCTCTTTGCTGGACGGGGGGTCGGATGATGATGCTCTGGCTTGTCTTTGTTGCCCTTACACCGGATTCCACCTGCCTTGGGTGTCATGCACCCTACCGGCAGGCCTTCGAGGAGAGTGTCCACACCCCGGCCGGTGTGACCTGTGTCACGTGTCATGGGGGAAAGGCCGGCACCCTGAAACTTCCGGATGCCCACCGGGGGCTGGTTCGTCTCACACGCCCGAAGGTCCTCGCACTGTGCGCAGATTGTCACACCCGTCCAGAGGCCATGGGCCCCCATCGCCTCCGGCTGGATATCCTCGCATACTGGAACTATTCCGCTCATGGAAAAGCGTGGAAGAAAGGAGATCCCCAGGCTCCCATCTGCACGGATTGTCATACCGCCCATGAGGTACGCTCAACAAAGGATCCCCGGAGTCCGGTCGCCCTCCGAAACCAGCCCGAGACCTGCATGCGGTGCCACGACACCCCCGGCGTGCAGAACTATCTTCATTCCCAACACTACCGTGCTCTTCAAGAAGGTCATGCCCGGGCTCCGGTGTGTGCCACCTGCCATCAGGATCATGGCGTGGTCCGTCCTCAGGGATGGGCACCGCTGGCCCTGTGTGGGCAGTGCCATGTGCGGGAAAAATCCCTTCTCCTCGCGAGCCCTCATGGGCAGCACCGCGTTCTTCGGCGTATGAATGCTTGCACAGGCTGTCACGAGGCTCATGGGAAAGAAATCCGGCGGGAACCCGATGAGGTCTGCTCGCAATGCCACAAAGAAGAAGAGATTCTCCAGGAGGCCCGGTGGTGGACCGAAACCATTCACCGGGAGGAAGAGGCCTGGAGAGAACTGGATGAGATCCTGGTTCAGGCTGCACGCAGGGGGGTGGAGGTGTCGCCCCTCCGGAGCCGGTTCGCCGAACGGGATCTTCTGCTTGCGCAGGCTTATGCCGCGGTTCACACCCTGAATCGGGATTCCCTCCAGAATGTGCTGGCGCGGTCGGAAGCCCTTCGTCGTGATCTGGAGGAAGCCCTTCGGGAACGTGAGGCTCATCACGCCGAGCGCAAGCTCTTCCTCGGAGTGTTCTGGCTGTTTGTTCTGGTGACTGTGGGCGTGGCCCGGTGGAGGATCCGGGCCCTCTCCCGAAAATCCCCACCGTCATCATGATCCGGCGGGTTCAGGAACTCTGGCGCCTTTTCCGCGCCCGTCCCTTTGGGGAGCAGGTGACCATCCTGGCCCTCCTGACTGGCGTGGGCCTCATGGTGGCCTTCACCGCAGGGGTGGGGCTGATTGAACTCACGTCCACCCCGACTTTCTGCCGATCCTGCCATGTGATGGTTCCCTATTATGAGACCTGGAAGCATTCCGCCCACAACGGAATTGCCTGCATCCAGTGTCACATTCCTCCCGGTGTGGAAACCGAGATCCACAAGAAGATCGAGGCCCTCAACATGGTGGTGGGGTATCTCACCCGGGCCTGGAGCGATAATCCCTGGGCGGTGGTGGAGGACGCGGCGTGTTTGCGGTGTCACAGCAAGGCCAGGCTCACAGGCGATATGCTGTTCCGGCAGGTCCGGTTCGATCACACCCCCCATCTGCTGTATGAGGACGCCGGACTGAAACTCCGGTGCACCAGCTGCCATGCGCAGGTGCTCCGGGACGAGCACATGTGGGTGGATCCCCGGGTGTGTTTTCTGTGTCATCTCCGTGAAGAGGCTTCCCCCGCGATGCGGGCCTGTGAGACCTGCCATGTCCCGCCAGACACGGTGTCTCACAAGATCACCGTGTCGTTCCGTCACGGGAGAGTCCGGAAAAACGGGATGGCCTGCACCTGGTGCCACGGGGAAGGGGGTGAGGGAGATGGACGGGCACGTTCCTTCCGATGCCTTGCCTGCCACAACCGTTCGGAGGTCCTTGCCTCGTTTTCCGAGGTTCCCCGCCTCCACGAGATCCACACCCGCAAAACCAAAGTGGATTGCATCGCCTGCCACACACCTGTGGACCACACGCCTCAGAAGGCGCTGGAGGTCCACGCCTCAGGAATGGACGACCTCAACCCTCCGGTCGGGAAGGGGTGTGACGCCTGTCACGCATCACCCCACCGGGAAATTCCACGGATCTACACCGGAACAGCGGTGACCGGGTCCCGGGACGCCGTGCCGGATCCCATGGCTCAGGTGGGTGTCGGGTGTGAGGCCTGCCACACCCTGGAGAATCAGGTCCGGGGACTGTCCTGTATGGCCTGTCACAATGCCCGGTTCAGGAGTATCCTGGACAACTGGAAAAAGGCCCTCCGGGAAGCCCAGCGCCGGATCCGCAAAGCGCTGGTGCAAACCGGCCCAAAAGGAACGGTTCCTGCGTGGATGATCTCCGGGACGGCCGGTCTTCACAACATCCGTCTTGCCCTTCGCGAGATGCACATGGCGTATGACCGCATCCGACGGGAGAAGGGCCTCCCACCCTGGCGGGTTTTCCCCGGGGAACTGGAAGACCCCTGCGGCGCCTGCCATGTAACGGTGGAGCGCCTATGGAAAGCCGGAGAATGGGTTCGGCCCTTTGATCACAGCGGCCATATCCAGCCGGCCCTTGGACTTGACTGTATGGACTGTCATCGTTCCCATGACCAGAAACCCCGGGGAGAGGTCCTGAAACCCGGTTTTACCTGCAACACATGTCACCACACCCGCCCGGCCGCAGATCGTTGCCAGAACTGCCATACACCCCTGCCAGAGGATCTCGTGATTGGAGAAGATCTGGAGTTTCCCCATGAGGAACATTACGATCCCGAGGGCGAAGACATCCCCTGCAAGGATTGTCACGACATTCAGGCCAATGCGATACAATGGAATCGCTGTGAGGAATGTCATGACCCGGAGGATCTCCCCGGCGTACCCCTTCAAGGGGACATGTGAGCTGAAGGAAAACCATGATTCTCAGGCAACAAACAGGAGGTGCACGATGAAACGTATCCTGATGGTGATGGGCATGATCCTCCTGGTGGCACCGGCCCTTCACGCCGAAGGGCAATTTGAGTATGTCGGCGTGAAGAAGTGCAAAACCTGCCACAAGAAAGAAAAGATCGGGAACCAGTATGGGAAGTGGAAGGAGGGTCCGCACGCCAAGGCCCTGGAGTCCCTGAAAACGGACAAGGCCCGAGAAGCGGCCGCGAAGCTCGGCATTGACGATCCCACGAAGTCCGAGAAGTGTTTGAAGTGCCACACCACCGGATTTGGCGAGGGTGGCTATGACCTCTCCAAGAGCCCTGAAGAAAACGCAAAATTTGAGGGGGTTCAGTGCGAAGCCTGTCACGGTCCCGGTTCAGCCTACCGGAAGAAGAAGATCATGCAGGCTCTTGCCCGGGGAGAGATCAAACCTGAAGAGGTGGGGATGGTGCTTCCGACGGAAGAGGTTTGTCTGAAGTGCCACGGAAAGGGCAAGGGAGATCCCTTCGAAAAAGATTTCGTCTTTGAGGAATACAAAGAAAAGATCGCCCATCCCGTGCCGGAGGGATAACGGACCCCGGATTCCGCGGTCGGGAGTCTGAAGGTTCGGAGTTGTTCAGACTTTCGGGGGAGGGGAACGCCCTATGTTCGGGTGTGCGCTTCCTTCAGCCGGTGATCCGGACAGTCCACCCGGAGGTCTTCCGGGCGGAGGGGTTCGTTGAGGAAGGTGCAGTATCTCCGGGAAGGATCAAAAAAGGCGCAGGAGAGACACATCCGGACATAGGGGATCCGGTCTTCCTGAAGCAAGGCCAGCATCACCTCTAGAAGGGTCCACAGCGTCTGGGCTTTGGTCTCGTCCGGAAGATGGGACAGGCTTTCCCGTAGGGGGTGAACCCATGCGGCAAGGTCCCGGGCGATCGTCCTTCCTTCTTCGGTAAGCTGGATCAAGATTTTTCGCCGGTTTCCGGGATGGGGGACCTTTTGAAGGAGTCCCCGTCCTTCCAGGGAGGACACGGTTTCGCTCACCGTCCCGGGCGAAAGACCGAGAAGACGGGCCAGATCCCGCACACCCGGAGGCTTTGGAAGCGCGAAGAGGTAGGAGAGAACCTGGCCCTGGAGGGGGAAGAGATCGTGTTCCCGTCCTCTGCGGGCAAGATCCCCCCGCAGCGCCATGGAAAGGCGCTCCAGGGCCATCACAAGACGCAGATCCAGCGGTTTCATGTTCTGATGATACAGGAACGTCCTCGTTGGATAAAGGGCCGAAGAAGCTTATCCCCCACCCATCCCCCTCCTGCAAACGCTATGGAATGACAAAGATTCGCGTGGTTCTCCCCTTTTGCCTGAAGAAATGCGTCCCGCGCAATTCTCAAGCCTGTTTATACACCCGGAAGGGCTTTGAACATCGTATAGATTTTCGATTGCAAGGATAACGCCACCTCGACGTCCCGTGCGAGGCTGTCCGGTGAAAACTCCACCGGATAAACCAGGAAAGGACGGTTTTTGTGGAGCAAAAACACCATGGCCAGGTGCTCCTGAAGTCCTCCTTCTCCAGAAAAATGCATCACCCCGAGGGAGGCTTTCATGCGTTCCAGAAAGGCCGAATCCGGCGCAAGCCCCACGAAATCGGGATGAAAGGATCGGGCGTAGTTCCCGACGGATTGGGGGGTGTCCATGGGATCCATGGAGATCATGACCACCCCGGTCCGGGCGCGCACGTGTTCGGAAAGACTCCGGTAGGTTTCCCGGAATTTGGAAAGCACCACAGGGCACACGTCGGGACAATGGGTGTAGCCAAAATAGAGCAGCACCACGTCCTTCTTCACGGGAAGTTCCGGAACGGACGAGACGTCCTCCAGGAGAAATCCGTGGTAGGAGGGGGAGCATCCCCCGAGAAGAAGGAGGCTCCCCCAGATGAAGCTCCGGAGGTTCATGGCATCACCATAAAGGATCCGGGCAGGTGGACGTTTTTGGGATGGAGTTTGCACCAGATGGTGAAGGAGCCCGGGCGGGTGGCCTTGAAGGAGAACGTTCGTGTTTCGCCGGCTTTCAGGGTTTCGTCCACCTCATAACCGTCCACCGAGAAGTTTTCGCTGATGGGAGACTCGTTCACCAGGGTGAAGTGGATCTTCGTACCCACGCGTGTGACGAAGTCGGCGGGTTCGTTGAGGACGTTGAACTGCCGCACGTTCCTGATGGTGACGCCCTCAATGGTGGCTTCGGGGATGGAGGTGTCGTAAGCCCGGAAGGTCATTTTGAAGTGGACCTCCGGTTCTCCCCGCAGGGCGCCAATCCCCACGAGGACCACGAGCCCTGCACCGAGCAGGGCGGCTGCGCGGGTGGCTCCTTTCATGACATCCCTCCTTGTTCGGGACCCGAACATACAATACGGGGTCCGTTCAGCGATGTCAAGAGACTCACTGTACTTTGAAGGTTCCCCCGGGAGTGCGTACAATCAGGGCATGCTGCCGCTTAAGGACACCATTCCCTCCCGCACCCGTCCATGGGTGACCTACACCCTGATTGTCCTGAACGTGGTGTTCTTTCTGGTGGAGATTGCCCAGGGGCCCATGCTGGAAGCGTTTCTGCGGACCTGGGGCGTGATCCCGGTGGAATACACCCGCGGCGTGGACATTCCGCCTCCTTCCCCGCCCTACGGAACCACCCTCATCACCTCCATGTTTCTTCACGGTTCCTGGGGACATCTTCTCGGAAACATGCTCTATCTTTGGATCTTCGGGGACAACGTGGAAGATCGGATGGGGCACGGGCGATTTCTTCTCTTTTACCTGCTCACCGGCATTGCGGCGGCCTGGGCTCAGATTCTCATCACTCCCACGTCCACCCTTCCCCTCATCGGGGCAAGTGGTGCCATTTCGGGCGTGCTGGGCGCCTATTTCGTGTTTTATCCCCGGGCAGGGGTGATCACCCTGGTACCCGATCTGTTTTTCTTTTATCGTCTGATGGTTCTTCCTGCCGCGCTGGTGCTGGGATTCTGGGTGGTGATCCAGTTCTTCCAGGGGGTGGCTACCCTTCCCTATGCCCACCTGGGAGGCGTGGCCTGGTTTGCCCATCTGGGCGGTTTTGTCACAGGCTACCTTCTGGCACGAACCCGGTTTTTTGACCGCTACAGGGGAGGGGATCCATGGATCGCCTGGTGGTGATGTCCCTCCTGGGGGAAGGCCCGCAACCCTACCGTCCCCTGTGGGATCTCCAGAAAGACCTCTGGGCCCGCAGGGTGGCGGGAGACATCCCCGACACCCTCCTTCTTCTCGAACACGAGCGGGTGATCACCCTGGGGCGGGGGGCCCACAGCGAGCATCTTCTCGCTTCGCCGGTGTTTTTGAGAGAACGGGGATTTGACGTGGTGGAGGTGGAACGGGGCGGAGATGTCACCTATCACGGACCCGGCCAGCTCATTGCCTATCCCATTTTTCTCGTGAAGGAAAAACTTGCGGGTGTGCGGGCCTTTGTCCACAACCTGGAGGAGGTGATGCTCCGGATCCTGAAGGCGCACGGAATCGAGGCCCATCGGGACCCGAAGAACCGGGGGGTGTTCCTGGGAAAGAAGAAAATCGGAGCGGTGGGGGTGGCCATCCGGCGGTGGGTAAGCTTTCATGGCTTTGCCCTGTATGTGAATCCGCCCCTTGAGGATTTCCGGTGGATCATCCCCTGCGGGCTTGCCGACTATGGCGTGACCTCCATGGAGGCGGAGACAGGCAAAGCCCTCCGTCCTGTGGACCTGGAAGAGGAAGCCATTCAAGCGTTTCGGGACGTGTTTGGGTTTGACCGGGTTGAACGAATCCGCGCCCCTGAACTGCACGGGAGCAGAAGACATGGATGAACGTTCCACACGGCAACCGGAGATCATTCTGGCCCTCAATACCCGGGAGGCCTCCCGGGCGATGGAATGGGTCCGGCTGTTTGCGGGGAAGATCCGGTGGTTCAAGGTGGGACTTCCCTTGTTCGTGCGGTATGGTCCAGAGTTGCTGTTTTCCCTCCGGGAGAAAGGAGCCGAGCGGATCTTCCTGGACCTCAAGATGATGGATATCCCCTCGGTGCTGGAGGAGACCACCCGTGCCCTGGCAGATCTCCCCGTGGAGATGGTCACAGTGAGTCTGGTGGCAGGACCGGAGGCGGTGCAGCGGGTCCGGGAGACCGCGCCTCCGGAGGTGATGGTGGTGGGGGTCACGGTGCTGAGCAGCCAGGACGCTTCATCCATTGCCCGGATGCTCCCCCAGCCCGTTTCGGTTCAGGAGTGGAGCGTCCACCTGGCCCGGATGGCCGTGGATCTCAAACTCCCGGCCGTGGTGGCGTCCGGGGATGCGGTGGCCCGGATCCGTGACCTGTTCCCCGAACTCCAGCTGGTGGTCCCGGGAATCCGGTGGGAGGAGGACGGTTCCGATCAGAAGCGAACCCTCACGCCGAAGGAGGTGTCCCGGCTCGGAGTGGAGTATATCGTGGTGGGACGTCCCCTCACCCATGCCCCCGATCCCCTGCGGGCCCTTCAGGAGCTGGAGGAGGCCCTTTCATCATGAAGATCCTGGATGGAAAAGCCACCGCCAGCGCCGTGCTGGCCCAGGTCAGGGAGAAGGTGGAGGACTTCCGGAAACAGGCAGGCCGCCCACCGGTCCTGCGGGTGATCCTGGTGGGGGACGATCCGGCCTCCCAGGTGTATGTGCGGCACAAGTCCCGCAGGGCAGAGGAGGTGGGGATTGATGCCGCCGTGCTCAGGTTCCCGAACGACCTCTCTGAGGAGGCCCTTCTTCAGGAGATTGAACGTCTGAACCGGGATCCGAAGGTGGACGGGATCCTGGTCCAGCTTCCCCTCCCCTCTCATATCCGTCAGGACCGGGTGATTGAGGCCATCCATCCCTCCAAAGATGTGGACGGGTTCCACCCGCTCAACCTGGGTCTTCTCTACAGCGGACGCCCGGCCCTGGTGGCCTGCACGCCCAAGGGGATTCTTCGCCTTCTGGACCACCACGGGATCGACATCCAGGGGCGACGGGCGGTGGTGGTGGGTCGCAGCCTGATTGTGGGACGTCCCATGGCCGCCCTTCTCCTCCTTCGCCACGCCACCGTGACCGTCGTGCACAGCCGGACACCGGATCCGGAGGCCGTGGCCCGGGAGGCGGAGATCCTGATTGTTGCAGCCGGAAAACGTCATCTGGTGGACGAGCGGTGGGTGAAGGAAGGGGCGGTGGTGGTGGATGTGGGGATCCACCGGACAGAAGAGGGCAAACTCACCGGGGATGTGAACGCAGAGCGGGTGAAAGACCGGGTGGCCTGGCTTTCGCCTGTCCCCGGCGGGGTGGGACCCATGACGGTGGCCGAACTCATGGACAACGTGGTGATCGCGGCAACAAGGAGGCTTGAAGGTGTGGTTTCCCCGTCGTCCTGAAAGTGTGGAAGAGACCGGTCTGAAGTTTGACTTTCTGGCCGAAATGATTTTGCGGACCCTCTATATGCGGGGGACCCTCACGGGGGAAGAACTGGAAGATGCCCTGAAACTCCCCTATATGGGCGTGCTGGAGCACCCCATGAAATATCTTCGGGATGAGGCGTTTGTGGAAGTGCGCCGGGGCATCACCATCATGGAGCTCCACTGGGAGTTCCTCCTTACCCAGAAAGGGCTGGAGCGGGCCCGGATGCTCATGGACCGCCTGGGGTATGTGGGTCCGGCACCCGTGCCCTTTGAGCAGTATTATACGTATGTTCGGGATGTGCTCCCGGAGCCCAGGGGCGGTCTCACCGCAGAAAGTCTGAAGCAAGCCCTCCAGGGCCTTGTGTTCAAACCTTCCCTCTATCACCATCTGGGACCCGCCATTTTCTCGGGGTTGCCCACCTTTCTATACGGTCCGCCCGGGACGGGAAAAACTTCCATCGCCGAACGTATTGCCTCCATCCGGCCGGGAAAGGTGTGGATCCCCCATGCCCTGCTGGTCCACGGCCAGGTGATCCGCCTGTTTGATCCCATGCACCACGTGGCGGATCCCACACCCCGGAATGAGGAAGAGAAGGTGGACGAGCGCTGGGTGGAGACCCGACGGCCTTTCGTGATGGTGGGCGGGGAACTCACCCTGGATCAGCTGGAACTCCAGTATGAACAGCATTCCCGGACCTACGTGGCCCCCCTTCACATGAAGGCCAACGGCGGTGTGTTCCTGATGGACGACTTCGGACGTCAGCGGGTGGCGCCCCGGGATCTCCTGAACCGCTGGATCGTGCCCCTCGAGAAGAAGGAGGATTTCTTTTCGCTGCGAACGGGTGAGCAGATCCGGATCCCCTTCAAGGTTCAGATCATCTTCAGCACCAACCTGGATCCACGGGACCTTGTGGATGAGGCCTTTCTCCGGCGCATTCCCTACCGGGTTTTTGTGGGACCACCCGGCGAACCGGAGTTCAAGGCCATTTTCAAAATCGTGTGCGCTCATTACGGCGTCCCCTACGATGAGGCCGCGGTGGATTACCTGATCCAGACCCATTACCGTCCCTACGGCCGGCCTTTCCGGGGATCCCATCCACGGGATCTGGTCATCCAGGTGAAAAACCTTGCGGCCTTCTTCGGACGGGAGGCCCGGCTGGACCGGGACCTTCTGGACCTTGCGGCGGAAAACTACCTGACCATTCTGGACGCCTTTCGTGAGGCGGGGAGCGATGGACAACCTCCCGCCTGAAGTGGAGCGGGCGCTCCGAGAAACCCGGGGCCTCACCACCGAAGCCCTCCTTGCCGAAGCGGCCCATCTGGACCGGATGTCGGTGCAGGAAATCCTTGAGCTCATCCACCGGGAAGACCATCGGGCCTATGAAGCGGTGGGGCGGGCTCTTCCTGAAATGGCCCGGGCGGTGGAGCGCTTTGTGGAAACCCTGCGGAAAGGGGGACGGGTGTTTTATGTCGGTGCGGGAACGTCAGGTCGGCTGGGGGTCCTGGATGCGGCCGAGCTCTGGCCCACCTATCGCCTTCCCTGGGATCGGGTTCAGGGGCTGGTGGCCGGCGGCATCGGAGCGCTGGTCCGGGCTCAGGAGGGAGCGGAGGATCGGGAGGAAGAGGCGGCACGGGATCTGCGGGCGGTGGGGCTCTCCCCAGAGGACCTGGTCATCGCCCTGGCGGCAAGTGCCCGGACGCCCTATTGCGTGGGGGCTCTCCGGTATGCCCGGGAGGTGGGGGCGGGAAGGATTTTCGTGGTGGCGGTGGAGGAGGAAAAGGTGCCGGTGGACCGGGATCTGGCCGAACTCTGGATCCACCTGCCGGTGGGACCGGAGGTGGTGGCCGGGTCCACCCGGATGAAGGCCGCCCTTGCCCAGAAGATGGTGCTCACCATGCTCTCCACGGCGGCCATGGTCCGGCTGGGCAAGGTGTATGGCAACCGGATGGTGGACCTGGTGGCAACCTCAGGCAAACTGGGGGCGCGGGCCCTCCGGATCCTGGAGGAACTCACCGGTGTGCCCCCGGAGAAAGGATGGGATCTCCTTCAGGCCGCGGGGGGCTCGCTGAAGGTTGCGCTGGTGATGGCCCGCAAAAACTGCGACGCCCCAACAGCCCGCAAAATGCTGGAGGAGGTGGATGGCCATCTCTTCCGGATCCTGGATGGGGAATAGTGCATCATGCACATATTGCATTCACCCGGAATGTTGGGCACGGAGAGTGGGAGCACTTGTTCCTATTCTGGAACCACCCCCCTTTTCCTGACCCCCACTTTTCCGGCCAGACCCCTTTGGCATGACATAAGAGTGATTATGTTTCATGTTTTGGGGTCCCCCGGGCACGCCCTCCCGGGAGCAGACCATACCTGGGATCCGTCCCTGAAACGTGCGGTGATCGATCCCTCAGATGCGATCCCCTTCCTCCGGAACACAGGAGGGTGAGAACCCTCCGGAGCGTGGAACCCAAAACAAAAAACCACGGGGCGGGTGGAACCGCCCCGTGGTTCTCCACGATGGTTTCCGGGCTTACATCAGGCTCTGAAGGGCCTCGGCATACCGGGCGGCCACGGCCTCCCAGTCCACCACATTCCACCAGTTCTGGATATACTCCGCCCGGCGGTTCTGATATTTCAGATAATACGCGTGCTCCCACACGTCCAGGCCCAGGATGGGGATGTGGCCAAGCATGTAGGGGGAATCCTGGTTGGGCAGGGAATACACTTTGAGCTCTTTGAAGGGGGTCACGACCAGCCAGGCCCATCCGCTTCCGAATCGGGTGGCGGCGGCGTTGCTGAAGGTCTCTTTGAAGGTCTCGAAGCTTCCGAAGGTCTTTTCGATGGCGGAGCGGAGCTCGCCGGCGGGTTCCCCACCCTTGTTCGGTCCCATCACGGTCCAGAACAGGCTGTGATTGGCGTGACCGCCGCCGTTGTTGCGCACCGCCGTCCGGATGTCCTCCGGGACGCTTTCCAGATTCCGAAGCAGATCCTCCAGGGTGTAGGCCTGGAGATGGGGATGTTTCTCCAGCGCCGCATTCAGCTTGTTCACATAACCCCCATGATGCTTCGTGTGATGGATCTCCATCGTCCGGGCGTCAATGTAGGGCTCCAGGGCATCATACGCGTAGGGGAGCTTCGGGAGCTCTCCGGGAAGTTTGAGTGCCATCGTTCACCTCCTTGTTTATTTGACTTACCTGGTCAAGTTTATGATACATGGCATCGAGCGAAGCATCAAGGCTTGACGGGTCCCTGCGCATCGGGTATAATTTCCGCTGCCCATGGCGGGCGTAGCTCAACCGGCAGAGCGCCAGACTGTGGCTCTGGTGGTTGGGGGTTCGAGTCCCCTCGCCCGCCCCATGATTTATCGTCTTTCTCCCACTTCCTGAAGGGTTTCGTCCACCTGATGAACCCACAGGGACAGTCCCAGGTTGGAGAAGATCTCCCGGGCGCGATGCAGGTAGGATCGTCCCCGGTCCAACTCGCCCAGTTCCAGTTCCACCTCGCCCCGGTGGAGGGCATACACACCGTTGAGCATGGGGCTTCCCAGCCGGCTCAGAATCCTCCGGGCTTTTTCCAGCCACGCATAAGCCTCTTCCCACTGTCCTTCCACCGCCGCAAGCCGTGCCCCGGAAAGATAGGCATAGAGGCGATAGGAGGGGTTGAGTTCTTCCGCAATTCCCCGGACTTTCTGAAACAGCCGACGCAGTTCTTTCCAGTCCCGCTGGGCCAGCGCCAGCTCAAGCTGCTCATAGACCCACCAGAAGGTATCCCGAAGGGACACACCCTTCCGTTCGGCCACCCGTTCACCCAGCCGGAGGACCTTCCGGGTGTTCTCCAGATCTCCCCGGGCCGCATGAATCCGGGCCATCTGCACCAGGGCCTGGAGTTCATACCGCACGATCCCCTGGCGTCGAGCCTCTTCCAGGGAGCGCCGGGCATAGCCCATCGCCCGGTCCAGGTCTCCCCGAAAACGGTGGAAGATGCTCATAAGGCGATAGAAAAAGGGAAGAGGACGGCGGAACTCCATCTGTTCCGCAAGACTCATGGCTTCCTGAAGGAGTTCGATGCCCGGTTCCGCGTGTCCCATGTTCGCATACACCAGCGCCAGATTCCCCTGTGCGGCGACCAGACCTTCCGGATCGTCCATCGTGGCATAGAGCTGGAGCGCCTGGGTGAGGTATTCCTCAGCCTCTCCAAAGCGGTCCTGATCGATGAGAACCAGACTCCAGTTGGTGAGGATGGCCGCCTCCCCCCGCCGGTCCCCCAGCCGGCGATACACCTCCAGGGCTTCCCGGAAGGCCCGGTGGGCTCCCCGGTAGGAACCCTGAAACCGGCGAATCTGTCCAAGGAAATTCAGGGCACGTCCACGATCGGGGTGATCCCGGGGGATTTTCCGCAGAAGCGGCTGGAGCCTTTCCATGGCCTGATCCACCTCACCCATGTTGATGAGAGCCCAGACCTGCTCCAGGGCGAATCCGATCCGGGCATCCGGATCACGGAACCGCTTAAGGAGTCCCTCGGCCTCCTCCAGGGCCCCCCGGTAATCCCCCCGGGCAATCCGGTGATCCAGGGCAATCCGGGCAATTCTTGGAGACATGTGCTTGTGCTGTTCGAGAAACCCTTCAAGTTCGGGATCTCCCGTCTGGCGGAGCACCAGAGCGCGGGCCTCCAGGAGCCTTCGTTCCACGTCCCGGGGCGGACGACCGAATCCCTCCACCAGACGGAGCAATAGGCGAATGGCAGGGGCATCGGAGCGCCGAAACATTGTGTCCAGCGCGTCTTCCACCCTCAGCCAGAGATCCTGTGCGCTGGCGAGGTGGGCAAGCCACACCCTCCGGATCTCCTCCCCGGACTCCGGAAGCACCTCCAGAACCCGGCGGGCAAGGGATGCGCGGGTGGATGGGTCCAGTTCGTGGACGGCGAACATTCCCCAGATCCCTTCCCGAAGACAGACCACCGGACCCATCTCCACCAGATTTTGCTCCACCAGTTCGTCCCTGATTTCCGGCATCCAATCGGCAAAAGCCTTCTCCAGGAGATCGCGCGACATTCTGCCCCCCGCAAGCCCGAGAAGCCCCAGGGCCTGGATGCCGCGGGAGGTGAGACGGCTGGTGCGATAGGTCCAGAGAGGTTCGAGCTGCGCGGGCCGAAAATCGGGAGGATACCCGGCATACCGCCAGGTCCGGCGGACCGCCAGCCAGCCCTGCTCATAAAGCTCCCGGAGGATTTCTCCGGCGAGGCGGGGAAGTCCACCCGAAAGATCCTGCACGTCCCGGAGGAGGTTCTCGGGAGGCTGGGCCTGGAGAGCCCCCCGGAGAAGAAACTCCATCTGGGCTGGTCCCATCGGGCCCACCTGCACCTCCTGCACCCAACCCATCCGGTAGGCCTGATGGAGATGTGCGGCCACCACCTCCTCCAGCTCCTCATCCCGGATCGTGGCGATCACCCGGTATCCTTCTGTGATCAGCAGAAACAGGACCTGCCAGCTGGCCTCATCCAGCCACTGGAGATTCTCCACAACCAGGCCCCCTCCCCCGAGGCGCGTGCGAAGGGCGGAAAAGGCTTCCAGGGACGTGGATACTTCGGGATTCAGATGGCGAAAGGGATGGAGGAGCGCGCCCCGGGCATAGGCATTCACCCGAATCCACGACCCGGAGTCCCTCTGGATCAGACGGTTCACAAGGGCCGATTTTCCGGACCCCGCCGGTCCCCGAACCAGGATGAGGGGCTCCTTCCCCTCCAGCGCCCGGAGGAAAGCCCGCTCTTCCTGAATCCGGGATACATAGGGGGGAGGCCACACGAAGCGGGGATCCTGCCGTTCGGGGGTTTCCACCCTCCCCCGTCCCCTTCGCTTCGCCTCAAAGAGCGCCTGATCGGCCAGGGCCAGGAGTTCATAAGGATCGGTGGAGTCAACGGGAAAGGCGGCGAGCCCGATGCTTGCGCCCATGGAGAAGCCCGCAAAATCTCTTCTGGACGCCTCTTCCAGAAGGCGGTGGGCCAGGGACCGGGCCGTGTCCCGGGGGGTGTGGGCAAGCAGAATCACAAACTCGTCCCCTCCAAACCGGATCACCCGATCACTGGGGCGGAAAAAAGACTGGAGAAACCGGGACCAGGCAACGATCACCGCATCGCCGGTTTCGTGGCCATACGTGTCGTTGATCTCCTTGAACTGATCCAGGTCCAGGATCAGGACCGCGAAGGGCGTCCCCCTCCGCTCGGCCTCCCGGGCAAGGTGTTCAAGCCCTTCCCGCAGGGCCCGGCGGGATAGGAGTCCCGTGAGCGGGTCCCTCACAACCACCTCCCGTTGTGACGAACCAAAGATACACCTTTCCGGCCGGCAGGGCAAGGGGGTGTCGTGCTATTCTCCTTCGTGGAGGGCGGCGTGGATGGTTCGGGCAAGTTCGGGCCCGATGCCGGGCACCCGCTGGAGGTCGTCCACACTGGCACCCCGGAGGGCCTCCACGGAGCCAAAATAACGCAAAAGAAGCTGTTTGCGCTTCTCGCCCACGCCGGGGATGCTGTCCAGCACGCTTTCCTTCACCCACCGGTCCCGGCGGGAGATATGGTAGGTCCGGGCAAACCGGTGGGCTTCGTTCCGAATCCGCTGGAGGAGCTGGAGGGCGGGACTTGTGGGGGGAAGGACCACCACCTCGCCGGTTTCGAACATCAGGCGTTCCAGTCGTTTCGCAAGACCCACGATGGGGAGATCCTCGTCCGGGATCCCCAGATTCCGTGCGGCCTGCCGTGCGGCCCGGACCTGGGGGACACCGCCGTCAACAAGAAGTAGGTCGGGCAGAGCCTTTCCCTCTTCAAGAAGCCGCCGGAGCCGCCGGTGGACCACCTCAAACATCCCCCGGAAATCGTCCCCTCCGGGGGCCTGTTTGATCCGGTAGCGGCGGTATTCCGATTTTTTCGGGAACCCCCGCTCAAACACCACCACGCTCCCCACCGCTTCCCGGCCAAAAATATGGGAAAGGTCCACCGCCTCCATCCGGTAGGGCGGGCGGGGGAGATCCAGCACCTTCTGGAGTTCCCGCACACTCCGGGGAGGCCGTTTTCGCTTCTCCAAAAACAGGCGGAACTCAAACAGCAGGGTCTCCATCCCCACACGGTACAGGGAAACCTCCTCTTTCCCGGGTTCCCGGAGGGTGAAACCGAAGGCCTGTTCCAGAAGATGCCGCTCATCGGGGGAGGGAAGGGGCCGGATCACCACCTCCTGGGGAAGGTCCAGCCGTCCCGCGTAGATCTGCTCCAGGATGGTGCCCACCGAGGTCTCAAGGCTGTCTTCTTTCAGGTGATCAAACAGGAAAATCCCCTCCTTGTCCATCCGGCCTTCGGCATATTTGAACAGCATGGCGCCCCAGTGGCCTTCCACCTCGGCCACCACCACGTGGTCCACCCGGGCATGAGGGATCATCCCCCCTTCCTGAAACCGCATGATCTTCCGGAGCGCCATGAGGCGATCCCGGAGCCGGGCGGCATATTCAAAGGCGAGTTTCTCCTTGGCCTTTTCGATTTCCCGTTCAAAGTGCTCTTCCAGTTCCCGGGTCCGCCCCTGAAGAACATCCACAAATCCCCGAACCATTTCCCCATAGGTTTCCCGGCTCACCAGACCGGCGCACGGGGCACTGCACAGACCGAGATGGTAGTCCAGACAGGGCGCATAGGGTTTTCGCGAGGGAAGTTTCAGGGTGCAGGTGCGAATGGGAAAGGCCTGGCGAAGGAGATACAGGGTTTCCCGGAGGGCTTTCCAGGACGGATAAGGGCCAAAGAGCAGGCCCTCCCGGGGTTTGCGCAGGATTTCAATCCGCGGGAAGGCCTCCCGTGTGTCCAGAAAGATATACGTGTAGGTGTTGCTCGTTTTGAGACGGACGTTGAGAAGGGGCTGGTGGTTGCGGATGAGCTGGGCTTCGAGGAGAAGGGCGTCCGATTCCGACGCGGTCACCACCCAGTCCAGAAGAACCGCTTCCCGGTGAAGGGTCCGGGTCTTGCGGTCTGCAGGACGGCGATAGGCTTCAAGACGCTTCTGGAGGGAACGGGCTTTGCCGATGTAGAGATACCGGCCCGTGATATCCCGGAAGAAATACACCCCGGGCTGGTCCGGCGCCTCTTTCAGGCGTTCAAGCCATGCCGGACGCGCCATCTCCCCCTTTTCGATAGACCGACAGGATCGCCCCGACGATCTCGGAGGCGGAGGGCAAACCCACGAGAACCTCGCTTCCCACCTTCAGGGTGGGGACGGCAAACACCCCGTCCTTCCGGGCTTCTTCGCCACAGTGATCGGCATCCAGGATTTCAAGGGTTAAGTGAGGAGAAGCCGTCACGATCTCGGCGGCGAGGGTTGCGGTGGGCACGCAGTAGCCACACCCTTCCCGGATCCACGCCCGCAGGTGCAGGGGACGATCCACATACGTAAGATGCTCCCGGAGTCGATCCGGGAGGGTGGAGAAGCCGCCCACCCGCTTCAGGATCTCCAGGACGAGTCCCACCTCAAATCCCGCCACACGCCCCCGAAAGCGGATACGACCGTCCAGAAACGAAAGCTCCACCGGACCGCAGGGAGAATCGCCAGGTTCTTTCTGAAACATCACATGAGGAACAAGGATCCGGGCGAGCTCCTCCACGCCGGGATCCTCCCCACGCACCCCCACCACCACACCGTCCACGCCCTGCACGGCGTTCTGAATTCGCGCTTCCATCATTCGTTCCATCGGGATGAGGAGAAGGTTTCCAGGAGACGGGCCCGGAGACTTTCCAGGGCTTCTTTCAGGCGTTCTCCCGAAGACGCACCGCCTTCCGCCTTCTCCCGGGTTCCTCCACCGCCTCCACCCAGTTCTTTCCCGAGGTTCCGGACCAGGTCCACAGCGGAGAAGCGGTCGGTCAGGGAGGGGCTCACGCGGGCATGGAAAAACACCCGTTCGCCACGGGATGCAAGCACCAGAACCCCTTCGTATCCTGTGGAGAAGATGAGATCTGCAAGCCGGCGCAGGGCTTCCGGCCGGAGGTCCTCCACTTGAGTCACCAGGAAACGCACGCCGTCCTGTTCCACTGCCTGGCCCAGAACCTGATCACGGAGGAGGACAAGAAAGCGCTCTTCAAGCCGCCTGTAGGCCTTTTCCGTTGCGTCTTTTTCCTGAAGAAGTTTGTGCAGGCGTTCCGGAAGGTGACGGGGATCCACCCGCAGGACCTTCCCCGCTTCTTCAAGGAGATACCGTTCCTTTCGGGCTTCCCGCACGGCCCTCGCACCCACCAGGGCTTCGATCCGGCGTACCCCGGAAGCCACCGCCTCCTCCTTCACGATTTTGAAATACCCGAGATCCCCCGTCCGGCGGGCGTGGGTTCCACCGCACAGTTCTTTGGAAAATCCGCCGATGGTGATCACCCGGACCTCCTGACCGTACTTCTCCTCAAAGAGGGCCATGGCCCCTTCCTGAAGGGCTTCCCGATAGGATTTCCAGCTCACCTCCACCGGGATATTTTCACGAATTTTTTCGTTCACGAGATCTTCAATCGCCTCCAGCTCTTCCTTTCGAACGGCCTGGGGATGGGCAAAGTCAAACCGGATGCGGTCTGGCGCCACCAGCGACCCCTGCTGGCGGGCATGGCCTCCCAGGATCTCCCGGAGGGCGGCATGGAGCAGATGGGTACCGGTGTGGGCTCGCTGGGCTCCCTCCCGGTGCTCCCGGGACACCCGGGCCTGAACCACCACCGGCTCCTCCGGAAGCTCGCCCTGCCGGAGGCGTCCAAAGTGCACGATGTCCGATCCCACCCGGCGGGTGTCTTCCACATCCACCAGGAATCCCTCACCTTCAATCCAGCCCCGATCGCCCACCTGACCGCCGCCTTCCGGATAGAAAGGTGTTTCATCCAGCACCAGGGCCACCTGATCCCGCAGGACACCCCACTTCACCAGACGGCTGCGGTGCTCCAGCGTCTCATAGCCCACAAACCGGGAACCGGTGTAGGACGGATCCAGAACCTTCCATTCCGGGAGTTCCATCTTGAAGGCCGCGTGGGCACGGGCGCGCTCCCGCTGCCGGGCCATGGCCTCCTCAAACCCATCCCAGTCCAGCGCCACCCCCGCGTCTTTCGCCACCTCTTCAATGAGGTCCAGCGGGAGACCGTAGGTGTCGTAAAACCGGAAAAACGTTTCCCCGTCCAGCACCCCCCGGGATCGCGCCTCCTCCACCGCCTGAACCAGGTCGTCAAACCGACGGGCGATGGTCTGGATAAACCGCTCTTCCTCATGTTTGATCACCTGCTGGACCGTGACCTGGGCTTCCATCAGTTCCGGATAGGCGTTTTTCATGATGTCCACCACGACGGGAACCAGGCGATAGAGGATGGGTTCGTCCTTCACGCCGATTCGCTGGCCGAACCGGTAGGCCCGGCGCAGGATGCGCCGGAGGACATAGCCCCGACCGAAGTTGGAGGGGAAAATGCCGTCCGCGATGGCAAAGGTGAGGGCCCGCACGTGATCGGCGATCACCCGGTGAGGCGCACCGGCCTCCCCACGATCATAGGGAACCCCGGTGATACGCGCCACTTCTTCAATGATGGGAAGGAAGAGATCCGTGTGATAGTTGGAAAGCTCTCCCTGCAGAACGGCCAGAATGCGCTCAAGCCCCATGCCGGTGTCGATGTTTTTCTTGGGCAGGGGCTCCAGTGTCCCGTCCGCACGACGATTGAACTGCATGAAGACCAGGTTCCAGAGCTCCAGAAACCGTTCTCCTTCTTCATACGGTGTTTTCTGGTTGGGATCGGCTTCCTCTCCCAGGTCATACAGGATCTCCGAACTCGGACCGCAGGGACCGGTGTCTCCCATCTCCCAGAAGTTGTCCTTGGCACCAAACCGGAGCACCCGATCCTCCGGCAATCCCACCTCCTTCACCCAGATCTCGAAGGCTTCGTCATCTTCTTCATACACGGTTGCGATCAACCGGTCCGCCTCCAGCCCGAACCGCTCGGTGAGGAGTTCCCATGCAAACAGGATGGCCTCCCGCTTGAAATAATCTCCGAAGGAGAAATTGCCGAGCATTTCAAAGAAGGTGTGGTGGCGCCGGGTGAATCCCACGTTGTCCAGGTCATTGTGCTTCCCTCCGGCCCGAAGGCATTTCTGCACGCTCGCCGCCCGGGTGTAGGGGGGGGTGACCTCCCCCAAGAAATACGGCTTGAACTGGTTCATCCCGGCGTTGGTAAAGAGAAGGGTAGGATCCGGTGGGAGAAGGGAAGACGATGGCACCACCGTGTGTCCCTTTTCCTCAAAGAAGGAGAGAAACGTCCGCCGTACCCGATCACCCGTCCATTCCATGGGCTGTTCCTCCATCCGATCTTTTCACACAATGTACATACACACCCACCCCCTCCCTCAAGAGGGGGCGCACCACACGATGCCTTTGATCCGGGCGTTACTTCCCGAAGACCTGGCTCACCTTCGCCAGGGCGTCCTCCGCAACTTGGAGGTGATACACTGACTTGAGGTTCAGGAAACTGCGGAAGGACGGCGCCTCCATCGTCACGAGTTCGCCGGGTTTCACCTCTGCGGTGCCTTCCGCGTTCTGGGAAAGGAGCCACAGAATGTCCGCCGTGGCCTTCCCGACCTCTTTGAAGTCCGGTTCCATCCCGAAGGTGGCGCCGGCTTTCACGTGAGCCGCCGCGTAGCCCCAGAGAGGGAGTTTGTGTTTCCGGCTTTCGGCCAGGAGCTTTTTGTAGGATTCCAGGTTGGCAAACAGGGTGTCCACCGGGAGCCACACAAAGTCCACCTGGCTTGCCTTCATCACCTTCATCATCTGCGGGATGTCCTCCCGACTAGAGACCGCATAGATGAAGATCTGCACCCCCAGATCCCCGGCCATCAGAAAGAGTTTCTCCGCCTGGGCTTTGGACTGCTCCCCATAGGGCACCCCCACCCGCCTGATGTTGGGGAACACCTCCTTGAGGGTACGGATCTGCCGCTCGGGCGAGATCTCCAGGCTCACCCCGGTGAAGTTCACCCGGTTGATCTGGAACTGGGCACTGTTGAACACGGCTGTGTAGACCACCGGTTTGTCCGGGTTGAGTTGGAGCACAGCCCGGAGGGCCGGCGAGCCCACCGGAATGACCATGTCCACCGTCTGGAGCTTGGAGGCAAGCTGGGCAGGGTCCTCAGGCAGGGGGAACACCTCCACGCTTGCCTGGGGTGGAAGCCCGGACACAATCCCCTCCACCACCTCCTGATAGAGAGGAAGACGAGGGGACTGCACAACCAGCACCTTCAAACTGACCAGCGTCCACAGAAGCACACTCTCACCCCCTTACAGGTTAAAGTTGAGCCGCACCTGAAACACCAGGCGCCGGGCGTCGGGATACCACTGCTCATCCTCCGTGGGTGCGGGGCGAAGCCCCTGCTTGTATTCTTCCCACGGATAGGGGTTGAAGATAGACTTTTCTTCCCAGATGTTGTATCCCAGCACCCGGAACTCCAGGAAACGATACCGCAGGGCTGCGGACATGTTGAGAAAACCGTGCCCTGCAAGCCCCGCGTCCTTCCAGTCAAAGAAATGAACGTTGCGCCCCCCCGAAAAGTGCCGAACGAAGGAGACGTCACCCGACCAGTCTCCCACCGAATGGGAAAGAGTAAACCCTGCATTGGCATTACTGGTGAAATAGTCCAGGAAATAGAGGGCGACTGGATCGGAGGGATCGAACTTCATGTACGTCACATCGGCAAACAGATGAAGGAAAGGAGCTGGACGGCTTTCCACACGTGCCTCCACACCGTATTGCTTGACTTCGGGATAGTTTTCATAGGTGATGTGGGTGGGAACCGACCGGAGATCCTGCGGGAGCATCATCCCGGGAATGGGGAAACTGGTGGGGTCCACCGCGGGAAAATACACGAAGAGGGGTTGCAGCGTCGGTGTGGACCAGATCACGTCGTTCAGGATGTTGTAATACACCGAGGCCTCGGCCTTCAGAAATCGGCTGGGGGTGTAGCTCAGAAAGAACTCCGCCGTCTGGATCTTTTCAAGCCCGAGGCTGGAATTCCCTTCGGCTTTCGCGGTGGCAAAGAGCTGATCCACATAGAGCTCCACATAGTTGGGCGCCCGGAACGCCCATCCGTACATCACCTTGGCCACCAGGCGGGGAAGGGGCGTGAGCACCAGCGCCACCCGTGGCACCACAGAAGCCTTGTAAATCGTGTTGTAGTCATATCGCACACCCACCAGGGATTTGGCCCAGTCCGCAGCCTGCCACTGCCACTGGAGATAGGCGGCCACGTTGGTTCCGGTGAACACCTCCCCCTGTTTGATGGCTTCGTGATACACCCGCTGATAGAGAGCCTGCACACCCGCAATCACATAGTGGGCATCCCCCAGGGCAAAGTCCGTCTGGACTTCTCCGCCCACCTGAGTCTCAAAAGCCTGCCGGCGGGTGAAGGTGGTATATATGGGATCCGTGATCACCATGAACTTACCGGCCGTGAGGCGCTGGCGCATGGTGGTGGTGTCCATCGTGCCCACCACATCGTCACACTGGTGGGCAATCACCGTGTCAGCCGGAACCGCACCCGAAAGAACCGCCCAGACGTTGATCAGGCTGCTGTGATACTGGTCATCCCCGCAGCCGACAGGGGCCGGAAGGGGGTTGAACACCCAGAGGGTGTCGTCCGCACCATCCCCCGGGCCTTCAAACACGATGGCGTGGACGGGTACGGGGAAGGATCCGCGGGGCGTGAACAGCGAGTCCTGAAGCATCTGATCGGTGATATCCCCGCGAACGGGCACCACCGTGCTGGAAAGCCTGTAGTCCGCGTCCAGATAGTCTCCCCACAGCCGTGCCGACAGGCGGACGTTGGGCGAAAGATCGAAAGAAGTCCGAAAGTCGGCCATTACTCGCTGTTCAAAGGAACGATCGAAAGGTGTGGGATAACGGTAATTTCCATACCGCCCCTGCTGGTTCCGCAATCCCCAGAGGGAAAGCTCATGCCGTCCCCAGGTAAATTTGGCCCGGAGAAACTCGTCCTCGTGCTCCGCATTGGGTCCCACAGAGGTGTCCCGGTTCGGAGAGCTCTTCAACACGGGATCAAACCCTTCCGTGAAAAACATTCGCCCCCCCAGCATCATCGCACCCTCGCCGGGAAGGGCCCCTGTGGCGAAGCCGGCGATATAACCGGTTCCCTGCTCACCGGTCCCCACTTCAAAGGCGGAAACGGAGGCGGTGTCCGCCTTCCGGGTTACGATGTTGATCACGCCGGCATATGCGTTTGCACCGTACAGAGCGGATCCCGGTCCCTTGATGATCTCCACCCGTTCCACCCAGGGGCCGATGGGTTGCTGAAAGTCGTAATAGCCATAGCCCAGGGCGGCGGTGTTCATGGGACGTCCATCGATCAGGAAGAGGATCTTGTTGGCATAGGGGGTGGTGAGGCCACGGATGGTGGCCATGGGCAGGAGGCTCTCCAGATGCATATCGCCACCGGGGATGAGGCGAACGAGATCCAGGATGGTGAGGGCACCCAGGCGCTGGAGGTCCTCATAGGTGAACACCGTCACGTTGGACGGTGCCTCCACCGCGCGCTCCACCCGCTTGGTGGCCGCCTCCACCACGAGTTCTGTTCCATAGAGAAGGGCCTCCAGGTCCATCCCTTCCTGAACCTCCTGGGCATGGCCCAGAGAGGCCATCAGAAACATACCCAGCAGAACACGCATAGCCACCTCCCCGTTTGAAAAGAAGTTTTTCCCGCTTTCATGTTATATATAGCCCCGATCCCCCGAACTGTCACCCCCCAGGGGCTTCGGCCTCCTGATACCGGGACGGACACTTGGTCATGAGCGAAGTGGCGTCCACCCGGCGGTCTGATGCGTGAAAGGTGCCTTCCACTACCACAGGAACTTCGTCGGTGAAAGCATCGGGCAGAGGACCCCGATAGGTCACCCGCAGGGTCTCACCCTCTTCGGCCATGGCAAACCGGACCTCCAGGCCTTCCCGTTCCACCGTTCCGGGCACCACCGTTCCGGAGGTTTTCACCACCCGCCCGTCCACCTGCGACGCACGGAACATCAATTCAGCGGGGGTGTAGTAATACACCCAGGTTTTGCGCACCCCCTGCACCACCACAAACCCGGCGAACAGGAAAAACACCAGGCCTGTCAGGGCAACCTTAAGATTTTTGGGACGCAAGGGCTTCCTCCACCATGGTCAGGAAATACCGGTGAATCCGTGGATCCTCCGTGAGTTCCGGGTGGAAGGTCGCACCCAGCACGTTGCGAAAACGCACGAGCACGGGCTCATCACCGTCAATCCGCCCGATCACCTCCGCCTCCCCCGCATCCAGGATCCGGGGGGCCCGGATGAACACCCCGGTGATGGGGTCGGGGTCGAAGGAGAGGGTGACCGGCGCCTCAAAACTTTCCCGCTGACGTCCATAGGCGTTCCGTTCCACCGTGATGGGCAGCACTCCCAGGCCATAGCCTTCCTCTTCCGGAACCACGTTCCGCGACAGGAGGATCAGGCCGGCGCAGGTGCCGAACACAGGAAGTCCTTCTTCGATACGATACTGGAGTTGCTCCCACATGCTGGACCGCACGAGAAGACGCCGGATGGCGGTGGATTCTCCTCCCGGGATCACCAGGCCGTCCACCTGGTCCAGATCCCCGGCATATTTGACGGGGAGGGTGTCCACCCCGAGGGAATGGAACATGTCCCGGTGTTTGTTAAAATCTCCCTGAAGGGCCAGCACACCCACCTTCATCTCACCACCCCCTGTCCTGAAGCAGGGCTTCCTCGGGAATTTCCCGGATGTCCAACCCTTTCATGGGCTCGCCCAGATTCCGGGAGATGCGTGCCAGGACGGAAGGATTGTCATAATAGGCCACGGCCTCCACGATGGCCGCCGCCCGTTTCCGGGGATTCTCCGACTTGAAAATCCCGCTCCCCACAAACACGGCTTCCGCTCCCAGCTGCATCATGAGCGCGGCATCCGCGGGTGTGGCGATGCCACCGGCCGCAAAGTTCGGCACCGGAAGTTTCCCGTGCTCCGCCACCCATTTCACGAGCTCATAGGGCGCCTGGAGGCGTTTGGCCTCGGCATACAGTTCTTCAGGGCGTCTGGTGGTGAGCTCCCGAATCTCCCGCTGGATAAGACGCATGTGGCGGACCGCCTCCACGACGTTGCCCGTCCCGGCCTCGCCTTTCGTGCGAATCATGGCCGCGCCTTCCGCGATCCGCCGGAGGGCTTCACCGAGGTTCCTGGCCCCGCACACAAAAGGCACCGTGAAGGGGTGCTTGTCGATGTGATGCTCCTCATCCGCGGGGGTGAGCACCTCACTCTCATCAATGTAGTCCACCCCGAGGGCTTCCAGGATCTGGGCTTCCACGAAATGGCCGATCCGGACTTTGGCCATCACCGGGATGGACACGGCGTCCATGATGCGAAGAATGATCTCCGGATCGGCCATCCGGGCGACCCCGCCTTCCTTCCGGATGTCGGCAGGGACCCGTTCCAGGGCCATCACTGCCACCGCCCCCGCTTCTTCCGCAATCCGGGCTTGTTCCGGGGTGGTGACGTCCATGATCACCCCCCCTTTGAGCATCTCGGCAAGCCCGACCTTCAACCGCCAGGTTCCATGCATAATCGTCTGCGTTTTCATGGTCAGAACCTCCGCTCTTTGCCTCAATTATACCTTTCGGTTTTCGTTCTGTCAAAGACGCTGGGTGAAGTTCAGGAAGATGCGATGCAGGGTATCCAGGCTTCCCAGGTCCACCCACTCCCCCGCTTCGTGGATGTTTCCACCGATGGGATAGAGAATCACCACGGGCATTCCTTCCTCCGCAAAATACCGGGCATCCGTGGCCCCATGTTCCCGGGCCAGTTCAGCCGGGCGTCCCAGCACCTCTTCCACCGTTTCCCGGAACCGGACGAAGAGGGGGTGTTCCGGATCGGTTTTCACGGGTGCCGCCCGGGTGAGAACCTCCACCTCATAGGTTCCAAGATCCTTCAGCATGCCTCGCACGGTCTGTTCAAAGGCTTCCACCGTTGTGGGTCCGGGGAAACGAAAATCCAGATCCATCCAGGCCTCGTCCGGAATCACGTTGGCTTTTCTTCCCCCCTCAATCTTGCCCAGGTTGAGGGTGGGGTGCCAGTGTTCGGGATCGTCGGTTTCCTGTGTGGCGATCCACCCCCGGAGAGCGAGATAAGCACGGATCAGGTGATCAATGGCGTTTTCCCCCACCCAGGGTGTGGAACCGTGCCCGCCCTTCCCTCGGGCACGAACCCGGAGATGGAGGGCACCTTTTTCTTCATAGATCAGGCGGAAATTCACCCCACCGTCCGGAACCACCACAAACTCGCCTCCGATCCCTTTCTCCCGAACCAGCCAGGCCACGCCATCCTCGCTGCCCACCTCCTCATCCGTGGTGAGAAGGAGGGCCACCGGAGGAGGCGAAGACTGCTGAGCAAGGTCCAGAAAGAGCCTGATCATGGCGACAGAGGGCCCTTTCATATCCAGTGCCCCCCGGCCGTACAGCCGGTTGCCCTCCACGCGGGGTTCAAACTGGGAAGGATCCTGGGCCGGTACCACATCCAGATGGCCGGCAAAAAGCACCCGTGGGGTGTCGTCCGTGAAGGAGAGATACAGGCTGTGCTTGCCGTTGCGCTCATACCGCTTCCGAAGCAGAGGGGTGGACTCAAACCATCCTTCCACAAGGTCCACAACTTCTTTGAGGGCGTCGGGGTTTTCGTGGGTGGAAGGAATCCGGATCAATTGCTCCAGCATGCTGCGGATGTCCATCTCATGCCTCCTCGTTTTCTCCACGATCACGCAGTTCGGGCGGATCCGTGCGGAAATAAAAATGGTTCAGGGGTCCGTGCCCCTGTCCCAGAGGCAGGGCGTGCTCAATGGCCTTCTGAACATACGCCCGGGCGCGGGATACGGCCGTCCAGAGAGAAAAGCCCCGGGCCAGTCCCGCCGCGATGGCGGAAGCAAAGGTACACCCCGTTCCGTGGGTGTTTCGGGTGGAAATCCGGGGATACCGGAGAAACCGGATCTCCCCCTCCAGGGCCACCACATCCACCACGGTGTCCCCTGTTCCGTGCCCGCCCTTCACCACCACACACCGGGGTCCCAGGTTTTGAAGGACTTCTGCAGCCCGGATCTGGTCCTCCACATTCCGGATGGGAAACCCCACCAGTCGCTCGGCTTCGGGAATGTTGGGGGTGACCACATCGGCATGGGGAAGGAGTTCCTGGATCAGGAACTTTTCTGCGTCAGGTTCGAGGAGGGGATCTCCGCCCTTGGCCCGCATCACGGGATCCACCACCAGAACGGGGAAAAGACCTTCCCGGGCAAGACGTGCCACAGTCCGGATAATCTCCGGTGTGGCGAGCATGCCCGTTTTCACGGCATCCACACCGATGTCCTCCACCACCATCCGGATCTGACGTTCCACCACGTCGGGGTCCACCACCTGAACCGCTCCCACCTCCAGGGTGTTCTGGGCGGTGATGGCCGTGATGGCGGACATGCCATACACCCCGAAGGCGGCGAAGGTTTTGAGATCCGCCTGGATGCCTGCACCGCCTCCAGAGTCACTCCCTGCAATGGTGAGCGCACGGGAAAGAGGCATGATTCAAGGATACGTCCTTGGAGATGACCCTTCAACTGACCTTCTGCCTTCGGACCCCCCGATGACCCCACCGAGCCCGGTGAAACCTGACCCATGGGGTCACCATTGATAAACCCTCCACCGAGGTGTAAGATATCTCTATATCCTCCCGTTTCGTGTGTTCCCCCGGGACGAGAGGATGGTCGCCGCGAGGTGCGGCACGAACAGGAGGTTGACAATGCGGTCATGGGTGTACCGCACGGGAATGTGGGCAGGAGCCCTGGGACTCCTTCTGGTTCTGGGGGCCTGCCAGAAAACGGACCAGACCGGTCCGGATAACAACCAGAGTTCGTCCATTCAGGATATCCTCTCCGTCCAGGGCGGAACTTTTCACGAAGGGAACCTCCCCCAGCCCACCGGAGATCCCCAGGCGCAGCCCCAGATCAACGGAATCACCGGAAACAGCGTGGTGATTCCGGGGGGAAGTGTCACCCTCACCGTGGACGCCCAGGATCCCCAGGGTGATCTCACCACCCTGTATATCGGCGTGGAGGGGATGGACGGGTATTTCACGGTGGATGTGAGCCAGAACAAAGCGCAGAACGTGGTGCTCCTCATCAGCCAGGGCATCATCAACGACACCGTACGCCTCCTTGTGGGTGGAGGAGATGCTGCCGGAAACATCGGCCCCTTCGTTGGATGGACCATGGTCCGGACCCAGGTGGGAACGGGAATCCTTCAGGTCTCCCTCTCTTGGGACCAGCCCAACGACGTGGATCTCCATCTGGTGGAGCCCACGGGTGAGGAAATCTACTATGGCAATCCCGCTTCCTCGGCGGGCGGGCAGCTGGATCTGGACTCCAATGCCGGGTGCTCCATTGACGGCGTGAACAACGAAAACATCACCTATCCCGACAGCGTGACCCTGCCTGCAGGGCAGTATATTGTCCGGGTGGATTTCTGGTCTGACTGCAACGTGACCGACACCACCCATTACACGGTTTCGGCCCGTCTGAACGGCAGCCTGGTTGCGGCGGATTCGGGGAGCAATCCCTATTCCGGCTCGTTTGCTCCGGGCACGTCGGATGGCGGAGGAGCCGGATCTGGCGTCACGGTGATGGCCTTCACGGTGACCGGGTCCACCGTGGGGTATGTGATGCACTATCCCCGCCCTGCCGAAACCCGGACGGCGAAGAAGACGAAAAAGCACTGAGAGAGGATCTGGAAACGCCTCAACCCCGGGCTGCGGCCCGGGGTTTTTATGTTCCCAGGATCTGCTCCAGCATCTCCCGGAACATCCGGGCATTCCGGGGGGCATGCCCTCCCACATCGTTGTTGAAATAGGCAAACACCTTTCGGGGCCGCCTCTCTTTCAGGGCCTCCGCATAGGGGCGCAGATCCTCTTCCTCAAAGAAATCCCGATACCACCTGTTCTTCCCGTGAAACCGGAGATACACCACATCCGTTGTCTGAACCAGATCCGCGGGCAACCGGGGCGCCACCACCGTCACCCCCACAATCCCGGCATGCTTCAGGGCATCCCGGGTTTCCTCTCTCCACCAGGAGGCGTGGCGGAACTCCACTGCCACCGGAACGGATAGAGACGAAAGCCTGGTGCACACCCTTTCCAGGTTAGCGGGGCTAAATTTGAACCGCGGGGGGAGCTGAAAAAGCACCATCCCCAGATGGTCCCCAAGTTCCTGAACGATCCTGGCAAAGCGGAAAAGCCCCTCCACGTCCTCCAGAACCCGCTGGTGGGTGAGGGACCGGTGGGCCTTCACGGCATACACAAACCCCGGTGGTGCCTGTTTTTTCCACCCTCTCACCCGCTTCTCGTCAGGGAAGCGATAAAAGCTCGCGTTGATCTCCACCGTGTTGAATTCCCGGGCATAGTGGCCAAACCACCGGTGGGGTGGAAGATCCGGAGGATAGAACACACCCTTCCAGTGCCAGTAAAAATACCCCGAACACCCGACAAACCGTTCCATCTTATCCCGCTGTGTTCAACCGGTCCACGATGTCCAGGAGTTCCCGGATGTCCTGGATTTCAAAGTCCGCCCCGGGATCCTCCGTGCCAAAGATGTCGCCATACCGGGCGAACACCGTGACCATCCCCAGCTGCCGGCCGCCCACCATATCCTTCTGGGCCCAGTCTCCCACCATGATGGCCTCCTCTGGACGCACCCCCAGTTTCTCCAGTGCAAGGCGGAACGGTCGGGGATCGGGTTTGGGCACACCGGAGTCGTCCAGGGTGACCACCACGTGAAAGAGGTGGTGGAGGTTGAGTTCCACCAGGCGAGTCCACGCCTGCAGGCGGGGGGCATCGGTCACCACGCCCAGGAGGAGCCCCCGGTGGAGAAGGGCGATCAGGGTGGAGGTCACGTGAGGGAAAAGGGCCAGGGCTCCCTCTTTCGCCCGCCGGTACCCCACAATGCCCGCCGCCAGGATTCTGTAGTCCACCTCACCCAGCACGTCCTGCAAAAACCGGTCAAACACCTTCTGATATTCCCAGCCTTCTTTTTCATAGATCTCAAAGATCTTCCGGTATGCCGTCTCCTCATCCAGCGGCAGGCCCGCGTCCATCATCTCGGCAATGGCCCGGCGAACCGCCGCTTCCTTCATCCGCACAAAATCCACCAGTGTGTTGTCGAGATCGAAGATCACGGCCCGGATCATGCTGCGCCTCCCGTTTGCCTGAAGCATAGCCGGAAAACCCCGACCCGTCAAGTCCCGTCCCATCATGAGACCCCGTCCCGGCCTGGGCCGGTTCCGTCAGGGAGTCTTCTCCTCTGGAAAATTCCGGATGTGTCCTGTATGCTTTGGGCCATGAAATCCTACACCGAATACTGGACGTTTCACACGAAAAAGCGGAAAGAAATCATCCACATCACGGACCGGGTTCGGGAGGTCGTCCGCAAAAGTGGCATTCAGGAAGGTCTGGTGCTGGTGAGCTCCATGCACGTGACCGCGGGGGTATATGTGAACGACAACGAACCCGGCATCATCATGGACATCATGGAATGGCTCGAGAAGCTCGCACCCACCCGTCCGGACTACCGGCATCACGCCACGGGGGAAGACAACGCTGACGCTCACCTCAAAGCCCTTCTCATCCACCATCAGGTGGTGGTGCCGGTCACCCGCGGGGATCTGGATCTCGGCACCTGGCAACGGATTTTCTATGCCGAATTTGACGGTCAGCGACCCAAACGGGTCCTGGTCAAGGTGATGGGGGAATGAGCGCCATACGCACCCTCGTTATCGATCCCCTCGGGATCCTGTTCCCTGGCGACTACAAGGCCCGAGCCCTGAAGGACCTCTCCACCGAAGTGTGCCGCCGGTTTTTCGTGTTCGGCAAGGAAGACTCCCTTGAGAAACTCCTGGATTCCAGGATCCGGGTCCAGCTGGAATCTCCCCACGTTCGCTGGCCCCCCATCATGGAACTGGTAGCCCTCACCATCCGGGATTTCGGTCAGCGGGAAAAACTGTCCATCACGGGTCAGCACCTGAAAGAGCTCCTGGAATTCTACAAGGACAAACTCGTTGAACATGCCAGTCTCTCCCAGGAAGCCCTGAGTTTTCTGGAGTGGGTCCGGAACAACGGGGTTCAGGTGGTGGTGGTGGCCAACATGGACAAGGAAATTCTGGACCGTCTGATGGCCAAGGCGGCTGCGGAACATCTGATCGCCCTTTCCCTTGCGGCCAGCCAGTTCGGTGTGGGGATGCCCAATCCCCTGATGGTGGAATATGCCCTCCTCTATTCTCGAACCGGCCCTCAGGAGGCGGTTTTCATTGGTTCTTCCGCCTATCACAACCTGAACGTGGCCAAACTGCTCAAAATGCCCTATCTCCATTTCGGTAAGGCGCCGGAAGGACTGGACCTCACCGCCTTTCAGGATCTCGCAAGCCTGAAAACCCGCCTTTCCCAGCTTTTCGCCGCCCAGGGATCGCCCTCAGGCTGATTTCAGGGCGATCATTTCGATTTCCACCCGTGCGTCTTTCGGCAGGCGGGCCACCTCCACCGCGGCCCGTGCGGGATAGGGAGGGTCAAAGAAGCCTTCATACACCGCGTTCATGGCGGGAAAATCGTCCATATCCGCCAGATACACTGTGACCTTCACCACATGGGAAAGATCCATCCCGGCGGCTTCCAGCAGGGCGCGGGCATTTTCCAGTGCCTGGCGGGTTTGATTCTCCACCCCTTCCAGGAGTTCCCCCTCCGGGGTCATTCCCAGCTGGCCGGAGATGAACAGCCAGGGTCCCACCTGAACGGCAGGGCTATAGGGTCCGATGGCCCTGGGTGCTTTGGAGGACGTCACGGACTTGCGGATCATGCGTCCCTCCCGGTTTGGAACCATGCTTCAAGTTTCTGAATCTGTGACGCAAGTGCTTCCCTCACAGGGCTTTCTCCCACCATCCGGACCACCGGCTCCGTGTTGGAAGGCCGGATATGGATCCAGGTTTCGCCCCACCGGACATACACCCCGTCCTCCGTCTGGATCTCTTCGGCCTGGAGATGGCCGGCAAGCCCCTCAGGAAGTACCCGCCCCGGGATTTTTTTCTTCACCCGGAAGCGGGGGGAGAATTGAAAGACCTCCGGTCCACGGAGGGCCAGGGCATGGAGTCCGAGAACGGCAGCGAGAAGCCCGTCTCTGCACGCGTTCCACGCAGGCCAGATCACGCCTCCGTTTCCCTCTCCGCCGGCATCCGCCCCCGTTTCTTCCATGCGGGCCAGGACGTTGGCTTCTCCCACCGGTGCACGGATGACCTGGATTCCCATGGAGGAGGCCACTTCGTCCACCCAGCGGGAGGTGGAATAGTTCACCACCACGGGACCCCGGATCTGCCCCTGTTCGCCCAGGAACCGGAGCACCGCGGGCAGCGTGGTTTCTTCCGAAAGCACGCCCTGCCCCCCGAGGCCCAGCACCATCCGGTCCCCGTCCGGGTCGCTCGCCACGCCGAAATCGGCTTCTTTCTCCCGCAGGATTCGATCCATCAGCGCAAGGGCTTTCGGAGTGGGTTCGGGTGGACGGGGAAACCTCCCCTGCGGTGTGGTGTGGATAGGAATCACCCGTGCCCCCCGTTCCATCAGGAGGCGAGGGAGAAGGTCAAAGGTGGCCCCTCCACCTGCGTCCACCACCACCCGGAGATCCCCGGGGATGGAGGGGGGAAGGAACGCGTTGAGGAAAGCGTGCAACGCCTGCTCATACTCCCGGGCAAGGTCCACTTTTTTCACCTGACCCACCGCGTCCCACGCGGTGCTCCGGGGAGAGTTGTCCAGATGCAATCCGATGGCGTCCACCTCGTCTCTTCGGGGAAAGCGGCCCGCCGGATGCAGAAATTTCAGGGCGTTCCACTCCGGGGGATTGTGGCTTGCCGTGATCACCATCCCGCCCACGCCGTATTTCCGGACACCCCAGACCATCACCGGTGTGGGAACAACGCCGGCATCCAGCACCCTGAATCCCCGGGCGAGGGCAGCCCCGGTCACGAAGGCCTGAACCATGGGACCGTGAAGGCGGGTATCCCTGCCCACGAGAAGCTCGCGCACCCCCTGATCTTCCAGCCAGGAGAGATAGGCATGGGTGTAACGCAGGATCACATCCGGTGTGAGGTCCTCGCCCACCACACCCCGGAGCCCCGAAACCGAAAAGAGCGGCATCACACCTGCTCCCGTTTAGAGAAACCCGTGAAAGAATGTGCAGGTTTGCACGAAGTATCCAATCCAATCATCCATTTCACAGTAGCAACAACCAGGAGAGGGGGAGATAGAGAATGCGGTGCTTCTCGTTCCAATCGGGATGCTGAAATCTCGGAGAAACGACAACCCCGTATCGATAAGACATCCCGGTTTTCCGTGCATAGTCCACAATCTGCCGGGCGGTTTTCTTCCCCGTTCCCACCTCGATCAACACGGGGCGGTTCCCCGTTTCGACAACGAAATCGGGTTTGACCTCTGCCTTTCCATCCGGGAAGGAAACCATCTCTTTACCCACAACGCGCATCAACGTCATACCTACCAGATCTTCCAGCACCAGCGCCTGGAGACGGTCGTTCCGCTCACCATAAACCAGGGTGTGGAGTGCCCACCGAAATGTGGGTGATAGAAAAATAACCTTTCGAAAGTCTCGTTTTTTTTGAGGTCCCCCGTACGGTTGAAGAATGCCCAGCATTTCCGCGTGCTCGTATGCCTGCACCGCTTTCTCTATCCGGTCTCGGGAAACCCCCATTTCCCGAGAAAGGTTATTCAGGTGAATGGTATCTCCATCCACGAGCGTAACGAGAAGTTGCATGAGAACCGTTGGGCTTTCTCCTGTCCATCGGCTGACATCTTCTGCAGTGGTTCGCCAGATGAGGTCCATTACGGTTTCCCGAAGCTGTGGGGGTGAAAACAAAAGGAACCGTGGAAGGTTATGAAACATCATGTATCGTTGCGCAAGGTCCCACAGGGACGTTTCTGTTTCCAACCGAACTCCCTCCAGCCAGGCCATCACATCTTCTTGTTCTCGTGATATGCCCTGGATGAGTTTGGAGAAGTGTTCTGCATAGAACAGCGAATTTCGCAGCTTTTCCGCCAGGCCTTTAGGAGGGTACAAGCGTTTGCCCTGATACCATTGATTCAGCATCAAAAACTCCGCAAACTTCAAAGGGAACACGTGGATGCGTGTCCACCGTGCAGCCAGGTCCACACTGGTTGCAAGATGCAGGGCGGAGCTCCCCCCAACCAGGGTGAAAAGTCGGGGATACCGATCGTGAATAATTTTGAGATCCCGGGCCCACTGGTCCACAAAATGAACTTCATCCACCATAAGCGTCATCGGGTCTGAAAGCTTCCACAGAGGTTTCTTGATGATCTCTTGCTCCAGAACTTCGATCACATCAAGCAGACGAACTCCCATGCCCTGGAGCATTTCGCCCTCCAGAGCCCAGATGGTGCGGGCATGGTTTCGGTAAATGTAATCCAGGGTCTGCCACAACAGCACGGTTTTTCCTGTGCCCCGGAGTCCCGAGAGAGCCACAACCCGGGGTAAGAGCCCCTGACGAAAAAAGCGTCGTGCCAGGCTTTTAAGAAGAACAAAAACGTGCCGCTTGGGAAACGTTCCTCGCAGAGGATCCGTCGTATGGGATCGGATTTTCCCGGGGGTCACACGCGCTGTGTTTTGAAGATACGTAACGAGTCTTTCTCGTGCAGGCGGTTGCATCACGTTCACACCACCTCCATGGAGAAATTCAGGGCCGGAGCCGAGTGGGTGATCCGTCCCACGGAGATGAAGTCCACACCGGTCCGGGCATAGGCTTCCACCGTGTCCAGGGTCACCCCACCGGAGACTTCCAGAAGCACCTTCCCCTTCAGGGCTTCCACCACCCGCTGGACTTCCTCCGGGGTCATGTTGTCCAGAAGCAGAATGTCCGCACCGGCCTCGGCTGCATCCAGGGCATCCTGAAGGGTCTCCACCTCCACTTCCACCTTCAGGGTGGACGGAGCGCGCTGTTTCAGCTTTTTCACAGCGTCTTTCAAACTCCCCCGATACAGCGCCATGTGGTTGTCTTTAAGCAGAATACCTCCCGAGAGGTCAAACCGGTGGTTGCGGGCACCGCCGATCCGGGTGGCGTATTTCTCAAAGAAACGGAGGCCTGGAAGGGTTTTCCGGGTGTCCAGGATCTCCACACCATGGGGCCGGGCCCGGTCCACGAACCTCCGGGTCAAGGTGGCGATGCCCGAAAGGTGCATGAGGAGATTGAGGGCGGTTCGTTCTGCCCCCAGCAGGGCATCGGCCGGCCCTTCCACCTCGGCCACCACCATTCCGTCGTGAAGGGCTGCTCCCTCGGGGGCCTGCACCAGGGTCCGGGTAGCGCCCAGTAGTTCAAACACCCGGAGGGCAAAGGGAAGTCCGGCAAGCACCCCCTCTTCCTGCACCACAATCACCCCTTTGCCGGAGATCCCCTCTCTTTCAAACAGGATCCGGGTGGTGGGGTCTCCGCCCGCGAGATCCTCCCGAAGAAAGCCTGTGAGCCAGAGGTCCACAACGGCAGAGTTCAGAGGAGCCGGATGTTTTCCCATGGTTCCTCCTCACCATGTTCCAGAACGATCCCGGGGGGCGGACCGTAATAAGCGCAGATCCCGGTCCGGGGGGAGTTCACATAGGGGAGTCCTTCGCCATACGGCGTATGCCGCTTGCAGCGAAGCTCCACCGGTCCATCCTCTTCTTCGGCGTAAAGATACCGGGCCGGCTGATCACACTGGCTGCAGGTCAACCGGGGCTTCAAATTTCGCATGGCAAGCAGGACCACTCCCTTCCACAAGTTCTGGTCCACGGCAGGGCCCTGGAAAATATCCCGGACTTTCCCGTGAATCACCGTGGGGGATCCAAAATCATAGGTGTACGTGAAGGTGATGCCGGGTTTGAAGACTTCGAATATGGGAAGGTCCATGGGATATTCGCCCCGCTCCTCAGGCTCCCGGAGATACCGCTTTCTCCCCACCTTGAATTCCGACAGATGGCCACAGCACTCCACCCACACTTCCCGCAGGAAAAGGTCCAGTACCATCAAAGGGGCTGCCAGGTGTACGCCGATCTCCATCCAGTACAGAACGGGGACGACGGAGTATTCCGGATCGGAGCGGAGACTGATCCAGATGAAGGGCTCTTCCCAGCCTGCGCGATGCAGATCCCCCCACACATGGGCGTGCGCACCGGAGGGCTTGTATTTTTTCCGCATGCCGCACAGGAAGCACACCCCTAACGGCCGGATGACATCAGAACGTTTAGGACGAGGCATGGGGTCCACCCTTTTTCGCAGCCTGCCGCAGTTTCGTCAGGCTGGGCCCGATCTTCACAAGCCCCGCTTCGGTGATCTCCAGCAGATGGACGTGGGTGTCATGGCCGGTGAGACGGCACCCGTCAATCCGGAAGAGCCGGACCATTTCCCCCAGAGGAAGGCCATACAGGCGTTCTTTGTATTGGGAATCAATGGTTTCCTTGGAGAGCACCATCGTGCCGTCCACGATGTGGGCCACCGCATAGCCGCCAGCCGCTTCGGCCGAGAACTCCTCATGCCCCGACCGTTTCTGCGAGACGAGCAAAGCGGTCTGATACCACTTTTTCAGGAAATTGAAAATCCGGCGCACCACCTGACGGGCAAGCATTTCCCGGTGCTCATAGAGCCCTGTCACCGAATCGATCACGGTGTGTTTCACCTTGTAGGTTTTGATCACGTGGGCCAGGGTGGCGAGCAAACTCGGAAGATCCTCCCGCAGGCGGTGGACGCTCGCCGCATCCAGAAACACGATGTTTTCTTCCACCACCTCCGGAACCACGCCCAGCGCCTTCGCCTTCCCCTTCATGCCCATCGCCACAAAAGGCGCGGGAGACTCCACGGTGATGAAGGCCACCCGCTCCCCCCGACCCGCCTGGGTGAGGGCGTATTGCTCCACCATCAGGCTCTTTCCAGTGTCGGCCACCCCGGTGAGGTTCATCACGCTGTACCGGGGAATCCCGCCCAGGGATTTGCGAACGGCCTTTCCTTTTCGCCACTCCACGGTGAAAAAGAGGTCATCCAGCCCTTCAATGCCGGTGGGGACACCTTCCAGGTCCGGTGCCTTTTCTGCTGCTTCCGCAAAACGGACAATCCCTTCCTCCACCACCTCCGGCTTTCCTTCCTCAAAGGGCCTTTCGGGTTCGGTCATCGAGATTTCCTCCTCTTGGCAAATATTCCACCGACGGTGCCATATGCTGGGGCTGGGGATAAAGATTCATGAGCTCATACACCTCGGACGGGATCTCCGTGCGAACGTCCAGTCCCATCTCTTTCGCCTCTCCGGGCGTGATGGGGTAATCGTGGGTCCACCTGCCGGTGGCCAGGGTGTGGGCCACCTCCCGGGCCCGGGATTCGTCCATCCGGTCTTTCAGAAGTTCAAACACAAACGTTTCCACCTGCTGGATGGCTTTCCGGGAGACGTCTGCATAAAGAAGAATCTGGTCGGAAGCTTCTTTCTTCTTTTCTTCGGCAACCCGGACGATGCTGGCTGCCGGGAGGGTGCCCATCTGGGGGATGGAGAGCTGGGGATCCACCGGTCCCAGCACGGCATGGGGATCCATCAGAATTTCGTCGGCCGCCAGGGCGATCAGGGTTCCCCCGCTCATGGCGTAGTGGGGCACGATCACCGTGGTCCGGGCGGGGTGATCTTTCAACGCCCGGGCGATCTGGACCGCCGCCAGCACCAGCCCGCCAGGGGTATGCACAATCAGGTCAATGGGCTGGTCTTTCGGGGTGTTGCGAATGGCCCGGAGCACCGCTTCGGAATCCTCGATGTTGATGAACCGCACAAAAGGGATACCGAACAGCCCGATCTGCTCCTGGCGGTGCACCAGGAGGATCACCCGGCTTCCCCGGAGCTTTTCCAGGCGCCGGATCAGGCTTTCCCTGGCGCTCTGGAGCATCTGGAACCGGATTTGAGGCCACAGAAAGCTCCAGAGAAGGAACAACCAGAAAATCATGCCAAACGCATCCATGGGGTCCCTCCAGTGTTATGATCCGTTGTTTTTCGGAAGGAAGGGGAGAAGAGAGCGAACGAAGCTCGCCTCTGTCCGGGTCTGAATCACCACCCGGCCCGGTCCCTTCACGTCCATCACCAGCCCTTCCCCTCCAAGAATCGCGCTCTTGAGTCCTCCAAAGGTGCGGAGTTTATAGTCCACCGTGCCGTCCATGGCCACCGCGTGAAAGTTATCCAGCGTGAGGGTTTCCCCGGGGCCCAGTTCGAGAACCTCCAGGGCGCCGAAGGCCGCCATCCACAGACCTCCGGTCCCTTCTGCTTTGAGCCAGACGAACTGCCCTTCCGAAAGAAATCCTTTGAAGCCCCGGAACCCCACACCGATCGTCACCTCTCCATGGTGGGCCAGATAGGCCCGATCCTGAAGCAGGACGGTTTCGCCGTTCAGGGGGAGATAGGCAATATCACCGGGAGTGGAAGGGGCAAGCCACACCCGGGCCTGATCTTCCTTCGCCCGATAGGTGTTGATCCAGGGGCTTTCTCCACCCAGAAAGGACCGCAAAAGGGATTTCACCACCCCACCCTGCATGGAGGTTTTCACCTCCACCCCCTGCATCAGCACCAGGGCACCGGGTTCGCTGTGGAGTTCTTCGCCCTGGTTGAGCGTGACTTTCAGAAGGCTGTAGGCGGGGCCATGAGCCAGCTCATAGTTCACGAGGACGCCTCCTCTTTCATGGCCGCTTCTTTCAGGGCCCGCAGAAGCTCGGCCGGGGAAGAAAAGGAGGGGGGAAGATGCTCCTGAAGCGCCTCCACCGGTTTGCCTTCCACCTTCACACCCCGGAGGAGCATGACAAGGTCTTCCCGATACACGGGGAACTGGGTTCCCCGGATCCGGCGCAGAACCTCCACAGGCCAGGCGATGTCCAGGACATCCGACACCCGCTCAAAGGCGCTCTCCAGGAACGAAATGCTGTCATTCCCCTTTTTGATCTCCTCATACGCCCACAGGGCAAGCCCTCCCGCCGTGTGGACCTTGATCTCTTTGGCCTTCAGTTCGTCTGAGAGCTTCTCCTTCACAAGCTGGGGATCGGCCCGGAGCATGTTCCGAACGGTCTGGACGGTGAGGCCCAGTTCCACAGCCACCCCTTCGGCCGTCCTGCCAAACTCGTTCACCAGGACCACGGCATAGGATGCCTGAAGCAAACTGGGGATCCAGGTCAGATTCCGGTATTCGATCACCTTCCGGGGACCTCCGATGAGCTCCAGGGCTTTGAGAAACACCCGGATGGCCATCGGATCGGGGTTCACTTCCCGAACCTCTTCCGCACCCAGGATCACCATGGCTCACCTCCTGTTTCAGGGAATCCGCAACACCACCTTCCCGAAATGTTTCTTTTCTTCAAGATACCGGTGGGCTTCCCGCGCGTCCTCCAGCGAAAACACCCGATCCACCCAGACCCGGAGTTTCCCGGAAAAGAGAAGATCCGTGACTTCTTCAAATTCGGCCATGTTGCTCATGGTGGACCCGATGATTTCCAGCTGTCGCCAGAAGATATACCGGATGTCCACCTCCGCCTTGGGGCCCGTGGTGGCGCCGCAGGTGACGAGCCGTCCCCCCGGCCGAAGAAGGCGAAGACTTTCGGCAAAGGTGGCCGTTCCGGAACAGTCCACCACCACGTCCACGCCTTTCTTACCGGTTCGCTGCCAGACCTGCTTCGGCCAGTCGGGGTCGGTATAGAGCACGCCCCAGGACGCCCCCCGTTCGAGGGCTTCCTCAAGTTTTTCCGGACTTCCCGAGGTCACCCACGCTTCGGCGCCCATGAGGCGGGCGATCTCCAGACAGGCCAGGGCAACGCCCCCGCCGATCCCCTGGATGAGCACCCGTTCCCCGGGGGCAAGGCGTCCCCGTCTGGCGAGCATCCGCCAGGCGGTGAGATAGGTGAGGATCCCGGCGGCCGCCTCCTCAAAACTCATCCGGTCAGCGGGGAACTTCTTGACGTTCAGGGCCGGAACCACAATATACTGAGCATAGGTCCCTGACACGTGTTCACCGATAATGCGATAATGTTCACACAGGGAGTGTTCCCCGGCCTTGCAGAACCGGCACCGGCCACAGGAGAGGCTCGGGTTGATCACCACCGGATCGCCTGGTTTGAGATCAAACACGCCTTCCACCCTGTCCCCCAGGGCGTCCACCACACCCGCACCGTCGGAGCCCAGGATGTGGGGATAGGAAAGACGGATGCCGGGGATGCCCTCCCGGACGAAAATGTCCAGATGGTTCAGGGCCGCCGCTTTCAGGCGGATGCGAACCTCCCCCGGTCCGGGTTCAGGAACCGGAAGGTCCAGAACTTCCAGAACCTCGGGACCCCCATGCCTTTCAAGACCCACAGCCAGCATGAAAACCTCCTTTCGTTTTCCATTGATTAGGATAAGCCCCGGGGACAGGACCATCAATGGGCGGTGACGACACGAAGGAATGCTCTTCGGGGCAGGGGCCCCGGGAAGGATCAGGGATTTTTCGCCCGGACGACCTCCAGCCGTGTGCGGAGAAGGGCGAGAAAGCCCCAGTCCCCTCCGGTCCGGTCATAGAAGGATAACCGGAGGGGAAGGCCCGCCCCCAGATGTCCCCACCCGCTGTTCTCCCGCCGCATTCCCACGGAGGGGAAAAGCATGAATCCCGTGAAGTTCAGGTCCTTCGCAACCTGGCCCACACCGGGATACAGAACGAGACCCAGCGCATACCGGTTGTGGACCGAAGGCTGCCAGAACCCTTCGCCCCCCAGGAACACACCGCTCCCCAGGAGGTCCCAGCCGATCCGCCCCTGCACACCGAAATCTCCCTCCTGGCGCTCCGCAAAAACGGTGAGTCCGAAGGGCAACATCTGGCCTTCCAGGGCCACGCCGAGCCGCCACACCTCCCCGGCTGCGGGGCCCGCAAGGAGCAGGGCACCAAGGATGAACCCCATCGTCTTCCCCATGGCACACCTCCTCCGTGCTTGATGCCGGTACGCAGAGAAGTATATGGGGTTTCGCGGAAACAGACATCCCGCCAGAACTCCAGGAAGACAATACCCCGGAAGATTCATCCCGCCAGCGTTCAGGAACAACCTTATTTTTCGGGACTCCTACGGCGTTTTCGAAGGGAAACGTCGTGGGGTGCAGTCGGTGGGGTCCCCAGACTCTTGCCCGGAGGTCAGCTGCCGGGTGATGACATTCCACCTTCCGAAACGTATCCTATGTCCTGTGGGCAAGAGGGTAGGGGCGCGCGCCACGGGAAAAAGGCGCGTTCAGACGTGAAGAAGTGAAAAAGGAGGGAGGATATGGTCTGGAGCCTCATGCTCATCAGCCAGATGAACGCCTATCTGGGCATGAGCCGGGCGGGCGATCTCTGGGCCTGGCAATCCCCCGATCTCCGCGACACTTTTCTCGTCATTTCCCCAGCAGATACCTTCGTGATTGCAGATCTGGACACTTCCCTCGCCGATGCGGGGACGACCCGGGTTCTTTCCATCCTTTCCGTACCGGATACCGTGCACGTTCAGATGGAAGAAGTGAGTTTCGACGGTTCTCGGGACACCCTTCTCTTGTCCTTTTCAGGTGACACGGTTTTTCAGGATACCGTTGCCCGGCGGTACGTTCTTCCTTTCAACGTGGGATCCGTCTGGCGAATGTATCCCTTCCTCCCCCTTTCCACGCCTGTTCCGATGGATATGGATGGGGACGGGGATGTCGATACCCTGACCCTTTTCCGGGATACGGTCCGGGTGGTGGCTTCCGAAACCCTGCACACCTCCCTCGGACCCGTTCGGACTTTCCGCGTTCTCACCGAGGTTCAGTATCGCATGGTTTTCAGTGCAGATTCTCAACTCCCGGAAGAGGACAGCGTGAAGGCAACGTATATCCAGGCGGAGTGGTGGGTTCCCGACACGGGAAAAGTCCGGGATTCGCTGGATTACACGGTTTTGATGTGGCAGGCCGACACCCTGCGCCGATTTCACAGGATTTTCGTGAGGGAACTCCGGTTCACCACACCGGTGACGGAACCTTCAGGGGCGACGACATTGTCCGGAATTCGTATCCGGCTCCTGCCTGGTCGTCTGGTTTTCCTCTTCCCCCAGGAACGAACGTTCCTTCTTCTGGATCCCGCCGGTCGGCTTGTCCGAAAAGGCCGGGCACGGGAGGGAACCCTTCGTCTTGCTCCAGGAACGTACCAGCTTTACCTTCCGGAGCAGCGCAAAGCGGTGAAGGTTGTGGTGCCCTGAATCACCCGTCCATCACCCACCCGTACCAGGCATAAAAGGCCGTCCATCCCGCAACGTGGAGGATCCGGCGAAAGCGAAGAGGGATCCAGGGATCCACCCGGCGGGACAGACCACCCACCACAAGTCCAAGGAGAAGGAAACGCACAATCCGCGCGGGGAAACTCGCCAGGGCGAAGAAAAGGGGAGAAAGGTGGGCGATCCCGGCGGCCACGGCATAGATCTTGTAAGGCCTGCCGGTGAAGGCCCCCACAAACATGGCCCCGAACCCAATCTCCCGAACCTGCTGGAGCACGGTCTGGATCATCCCGGAGGAAATGGCGGGGACGAGGTCCAGCGTCCGCATGGCCGTCTCCGGGCTGATGCGGCCCCACCCATACATGAGAAGGCCGCCGACCACTGCCCCCAGACCCGCCGCGAGGGACGCCCGGACCGCCCGGCGGGGATCTTTCAGGGCAAGAAAGGTGATGAGCACGTCGGGAACGATGAAAAACAGCGTGGCCTCCGCGAATCCCCACAGAAGAGCCAGAAGGTCCTCCCGACGGGAGAAACGCTCGCTCCTCATGGCTCCTCCAGCTGCCGGGCAAGGCCCCGAACCGCCTCTTCCAGTTGACGCCGGATGTCCTCTTTCGTCGTCTCCGGGGAAAAGGTGAGGGGTTTGCCCACCACCACGTCCACAAAGAGGGGAACGAAGAGGAACGTGCCCTTGGGGAGAATGCGGGCGGTGTTGCGGATATACACCGGAACACACGGGAGTTCGGGATGCCGCTTGAGGAGGTGAGCCACGCCGGGCTTGAAGGGCCCGATGTCCTCCCCGTAGTTTCGGGTCCCTTCCGGATAGATGAGGAGGGAATATCCCGCCTCCAGGGCCTGTTCCATGAGCCGCAGGGGGTTGTTTTCCGGCGTGATGTGCTTCCGGGGAATGGGGAGGATGTGGAAAAGAAACCGGGTGAGGGCAAACACCACCGGGTTTTTCGTCCAGTAGTCGGCGGCGGCGACCGGCCGGATCCGGAGAAGGGTGTCCAGGGGGAAAAGGGAGAGAAGCACCAGCGTGTCCAGATGACTGCTGTGGTTCGCCACGAGCACGAACTGCCCCTCCGGGAGGTTTTCCCGCCCCACCACGTGGACGCCCATGATCAGTTTCATGAAGGGCTTGACCAGAAGGGCAAAGAACAGTTTGCGAAGGAACCTCATGTCAGCTCCGGGTTCCCGTCACCAGGAGATAGTGCCCGTGGAAATAGGCGATGTAATGGAAATAGATGGGCGCCGCCCAGCACAGCGCGTCAATCCGGTCCACAATCCCGCCATGACCCGGAAGGAGATAACCCCAGTCCTTCTTTCCGAGGTCCCGCTTGATGGCGGACATCACCCCGCCTCCGATGAAGCCCACCACCGTCACGAGCAAACTCACCCCCACCGACTCCATCCCGGAGAAGGGGGTGAGAAAGCGGAAGAGATAGCCCAGGAGCACCGCCACCGCGATCCCGCCCACCAGGCCTTCCCAGGTCTTTCCGGGGCTGATGGAGGGCCACACCCTGTGGCGGCCCAGGGCCTTACCGAACACATACTGGAACACGTCGCTCATCTCCACCACAAACAGGAGATACATGAGAAGCGTCACCCCGTTGTAGGGTGCGTCCGGATTGACGAAGTTGTGGAGATTCACGAGATAGGCCATATGCCCCACACCATACACGAAGGCCATGAGCCCCCAGTGGATCTGGGAGGCCGAATGGGTGAAGCCCCGGGGGTTGCGGGAAAGGAGGAGAAAGAAGGGGATGGAGAGAAAACCATACACGGGCACGAAGATGAGAAACATCACATACCACTGCTGCCAGATCCAGAGATACTGCAGGGGGAGGATCACGAAAAACGCCATGAAGAGGGCCACATGGTCCTCGGGGCGGGTGCGCAGCGCGGTGAAATATTCCTTGAGCGCCCAGAAACTCACAAAGGCAAACAGGAGAATGCTGGATCGGGGATGGATGAGGGTGAGCACCACCTGAACGCCGACGATCCACCACCAGGCCTTCACCCGGTTGGTGAGTTCTTCCGCAAATTCCGGAGAGACCCGGGGCCGGAGCATCCGGGTGATGAGGGTGGCAACGACCAGGAGCCCGAAGATGATGGAGATGAACCACAGGGCAGCCGGGGGCATGCCCTGGGGATTGGGGAGATACCATTCCACCTGCAGGGTATCCATCTCACCCCTCCTGGAGTTCGCGATAGATCCGAACGGTCCGCTGGAGGACCGTGAGGGTGGAACCGGCAAGAATGAGCCAGAGGGCCGTGTCCGGGATGGCGGGATGGGGCGCCACGGCCATGATCAGAGCGGCAAGGATCAGGGTGTACATCCGGACGGGCTTGGACATCACCCCTCCGTAGTGCATGGAGGCCCCCACTGCCCGGCCCGTGGTGCGCACCGTGGCGGTGAGCAGGGCGGCCACGGTGGCTCCATATCCGAGTTCCGGTGTGGCATACCGGGCATACCCGAACCCGATGAGCATCCCCACGTCCGCGATCCGATCGGTGAAGTCGTTGACGAAGGCGCCCCAGCGGGAGGCCATGCCGGTCCGGTGGGCGATCATCCCGTCAAACACGTTGAAGGCGGAACGAAGAAAGACGAAGAGAGCCCCGAGAAGCCAGAACAGGGCTCCTTCCCGGGTGCGGGTCAGGGCGAAACACACACCCCCGGCAAGCCCGAAGAGCATGCCCAGAACCGATGCCCCGTTGGGGGTGACCCGCAGCGCCACCAGGAGGTCCACCGCCCACCGGGTGATGCCCCACTCCCTGCCCGGCACAGGCCGGCGATCCCGGTTCTCCTTTGGACGATCCATGGCCCCTCCTAATCGGTGATATCTCCAAACCAGATGAGCAACGCCCCCTCCCGATCCCGGATGGGAATCCACACCGTGTCGGGGGTGGTATCGGGATCCCACATAAAATTCCTGTGAAAGAGGCCCATAAACCTGATTTGTCCGCTTTTTTCGTCGTAAGCGTAGGTCGAGTCACGTATTTGATCAAACGGGTACATGTCGTAATGAAGCCATGTTTCCTGTGTGTTCCTTGCGCCCTTCCGCACAATTCGCCGAAGAGGCGCTGTCTCTCCGAGAACGATGTACCCCCGGGTGACGCGGATAAAGTTGCCCTTCCGCCCATCCGGAACCAGTAGCAAAAAAGGCACAAAGCCTTTCCAAAGATCCCCATGACTAAGCAAGAATGGAACGATACGGGAATCCCATTGCGGGGAACGGTACGCGACGGGCTTTCGGTCGAAAAATCCGGGGATGATGTAATCATGGGCGTTTTGTCTCCCCAGTTGATCCAGCCAAACCACGTATCCCGGCCAGAAATCTTTGGTGAACTCATCCCCTGTGTCAGGGGGAACAGGAACCCATGACCGTTGATCTCTGACTGCATCCAGCACCACTTCCATCCATCCACCGCGACGCTTTGTAACGATGATCCGGAAAATAGCGTAGTCTATACAATAAGGGTGAACACCAAATCCGAAGAGGGTGGGAGTTCGGATGCTATCCACCAGAAAGCGACCGGCGGGGATAAATGTATCCCCTTTAGGCTGGAAAATGGGGATGGACAGCGTTTCTGCAATCTTTGCATAAGACCCCGCCGAATAGGGGCCTGGATACCGATCATCGAGAGGGCATGGCATCATCCACACCCCGATGGCGTCTTTCCGGACCTGAAGGTTCACGCTTTCCGGTGGCGTAATCAAAACCTCTCCCGGGAGGTCGGCATACAGGGGTAAGCCGATCGAGAGGCCGAACCAGACCAGACGCTTCACCGCAGCACATCCTCCAGCATCGCCTGAAGATGTTCAAGGGCGGCGTCCACCGTCTGGTTGCGTACGGCTGCCCGGTCCCCGTCAAACCGGTGCTCAAACACCCGGGTGCGTCCCGGAACCACCACGCCGATATAGACCAGTCCCACCGGTTTTTCCGGTGTTCCCCCCGTGGGACCGGCAATCCCCGTGATCCCCACCCCCACATCGGCGCCCAGGAGATCCACCACCCCCCGCGCCATCAGAAGGGCCGTGGGCTCCGAAACCGCCCCGAAGTGCTCAAGGATCGCCCGGGGAACACGGAGAAGCTCCTCTTTCACCCGGTTGTCATAGGCCACCACCCCTCCCAGGAAATACCGGGAACTCCCCGGAACGTCCGTGATGGCCCCCGCGAGAAGGCCCGCCGTGCAGGACTCCGCCGTGGCCAGCCACAGTTTGCGGGAGAGGAGCAACTCTCCCACCTTTTGCGCTCGCTCAAACCGTGTCATGACCCTCCTCCTGTAAGGATCGGAGTTTTCCCTGAATGGACAGGGGTTTGTCCCGGCGCTCATCCATCTTGATCACCGTGGACACCCGGAGGGCGCCTTCCCTGAAAACCGCCTCCTGCATGGCCGCAATGGCCTCAAAGACCCGCTGTTTGTCCCCCACCAGCGTGGTGAACATGGGGCCGACCTCCCACTCCAGATCGGGGAAGTCCCGTTTCAGCACCTCCAGGGCTTTGCGGACAAACCGGCTCACACTCACCCCCTCCCCCACGGGGGACACGCTCACCGCTGCCATCACCGGATAGCGGTTTTGCTGCCTCATCGGTAGCCTCCCTTTTCCACGCTATAGAGGAGAATCGTGCACCGGCGTTTGATCTCCTGTTCTCCTGGACGGGGACTGTACGGAAGGGGCGTTTTCAGGGCCGCATCCACCTGAACCGTATACACCCCGGGTTCCTCCGGATCCCAGTTGAAGCGAATGTCCACATCCTGGCCCTTCACCCGCCACCGGCTGGCTTCCAGAGAGGGAATCCCCGGGTAACGCAATCCCGAACCGGCGGGGACAACGCCGGCATAGGGCTGGCCGGGGTTGTAACTTGCGCGCTTCGTGTTGCGGGGATCCGGACGATCCCTCAGGATGATCATCCGAAGGGAGTCGGGATGGAGGGCATCGTCCAGCCGTCCGGCCATGGAAAACTCGGGAAACCGCCAGGAGGGACGAAGGGTCCACCGGACCCGGGACGTAATCATATACACCGCCAGGAAAAACGTGTCCCTTCCCGTGGCCATGCCCACATCCACGTGGGTGTGGCAGGGATCCAGAAGACTCCGGCGGTGGCGCCAGAAGGAAAGGGCGTCCCGTTCCACCATCATCCGGACGCCTTCCCGGACATACCGTTCCACGCCTCCATCCAGCAAAATCACACCGGGGGTTCCTTCACTCCACAGGACGTACAGGTTTTCCTCGAAGGCGTCTTTCCCCCACACCCGGGTCCAGTCCAGGAGGGGGCTGTACCCTTCCGGGGAGTAGTGGGAGAACACACCCCACGAAAGGAGATTCCGGGCCTTGCGCTCGGCGAGTCCGGTGATGAGGAGCCGGACGGGTGGGGATCCGTTTTCCATCCGGAGGCGATTGAGTTCTTCCAGCGCCACGGTCTGCCAGGCGGACAGAAGACCCACAACAAGGAGGATCATCCCGCCCTGACCTCCCCCTGCGCAAGGAGATCCCTTGCGGCCTGAAGGAGGGTGGGATCGTCCGCGTTCCCGAGCATCCGGGCAATCTCCTTCACCCGGTCTTCCCCCTGAAGGCGCAGGAGCCCCATGCGCACAGGCTGATCTTCCACTTTCACCACCCGGTCATGAACCCGGGCCCGGGCCGCCACCTGAGGCCAGTGGGTGATGGCCACCACCGTGTGATCCCTCCCGAGATCCCGGAGGAGTTCACCCACCGCATGGGCGGTGTCCCCTCCCACCGCCGCGTCGATTTCGTCCAGCACCACCACGGGAACGGAGAGCGCACGGGAGAAAACGACAAGAAGGGCCAGGGCCAGTCGGGCCCGCTCTCCCCCCGACGCCCGGGACGCATCCACAGGATTGCTCCCATGGGCGCTGAACAGAAGGCGGATCCGGTCCCGGCCCAGTGGACCCGGAGAGGTTTCCTCCCGGACAAACTGAACGACGGCTCTGGGAAGACGCAGGCGGCGGAGGATATCCATCATCTGAGATCCAATTTCCGGGAGAACGGCTTCTCTTGCGCGGGAAAGGGAGGAGGCTTCCCGGTCATACGCCTCTTCCAGCCTCTGGACCCGTGCCTCCACCTCCTGAAGGCGCTCTTCAAGCCCTTCAAGCTTCGCCCACTCCCGTTCCAGGCGTTCCCGAACCCCAAGAAGGCCTTCATAGTCCGTGTGATACCGGAGCATGAGGCCTCGCACCCGCTCCCGGAGCGCTTCCAGACGCATGCGCTCCTCCTCGTCCATGCCCAGCCCTTCCGCATACCGTCCCAGGTCCCGCCCCTGCTCTTCGAGAAGATCCACCATCCGGGCGAGTTCATCCCGGATCGCCCCCAGACGTTCATCCAGACGGGCCGCTTCGTCCACCTTCCGGAGCACGTCCGCCAGCGCATCCACACCGGATTGAAGACCCTCCCCCGCTTCCTCCAGCAGGCCGCGCAGCGCCTCCATATGCTCCATCCGGGAGAGGTCCCGGGAGATCTCTTCCCAGGTTTCGGGGTCGGGCAGTTCTTCAAACAGCGTCCGTTCGTGGCGCAGCACCTCCTCCCGGAGGCGCTTTTCCGCAAGTTTCTCCCGGAGTTCCTGGAGGTCCCTGCGGGATGTCACCAGGTCCTGCCAGAGATTGCGGAGGGTTTGCCGGTTCTCCGAGAGGCCTGCATACGCATCCACGAGGTCCAGGAGTTTCGCGGGGTCCTCCACGAGATGTTCCTGCTGCTCATGGAAGAGAACCAGCGCCTCACCGATCCGGCGCAGGAGCCGGAGGGTGGCCGGCGTATCCTGAACAAACACCTTCCCCCTGCGGCGGGTTTCATCCCAGACGCGGCGCAGGATCAGGGGTGTTTCCTCGGGAAGTTCATGCTGGCGAAGGATCTCTCTCACCGCCTCCGGCGGGTCTTCCACCACCAGGGTGGCATCCAGTGGGCCCTCCACGGGAAGTTCGCCCCCCAGCACAAACCGCAGGCCTCCGGCCAGGAGGGATTTCCCCGCGCCCGTCTCCCCCGTGATGGCAAGGAATCCCGGCGGCACCTCCCAGGTGATGTCCCCGAAGAAGGCAAACCCGCGCAGGGTCAGACTCAACATGCCCTAATCATATGAGGGGCTTGGGGAACCTTCAACGCGGGGAATGGCTGTTCCCTCCATCCAGCCGGAACAGCCGGCCCGAACCGTAATCCAGCACATAGATTTCCCCGGAAGCATCCTCCCCGAAACTGCTGATGGAGAGGCCGGAGTCCAGAAGAAGACGGGCCTTCCCGGTCTCGGGGTCAAAAGCCCAGATCTTCCCGGAGCAGAAGTCCCCGAAAATGTACTGACCCACCAGTTCAGGGATGGCCCTGCCCCGATAGACATATCCGCCCGTGATGGAACAGCCTTCCCGGTGGGAATATTCCCAGACCGGGTCCACGAGATTTTCGGGGAGTTTTCGGCTGGAGCGGTGCAGGTGTCGGCCTTCCCGCAGGTTCCATCCCAGGTTCAGCCCCCCTTTCCCTGCCGGGATTCGGTCCACCTCTTCAAACCGGTTCTGCCCCACATCCGCGATCCAGAGATCTCCCGTTGCCCGGTCAAAGCTGAATTTCCAGGGGTTGCGCAGGCCCCACAGCCAGATCTCCGGACGGCCTTTCCGGGGCGTGCGGGCAAAGGGGTTGTCCGGAGGGATGGCGTACGGGTGGGTTCGCACATCCAGACGAAGGATCTTTCCCAGGAGAGTGTGGGTGTTCTGGGCGTTATTCCAGGGGTCATGGGCCCGTCCCCCGTCCCCCAGACCCACATAGAGCATTCCGTCCGGACCGAACCGGATGCATCCCCCGTTGTGGTTGGATGCGGGCTGTTCCACATACAGGACCTGTTTCATCCGGGTGAGGTCCGGGCGTCCTTCGGAGGTGAGGGGGATGCGGGCGACCACCGTGTTGCCCGCCGTGTCGGTGAAGTTCACGAAAATCTCCGGGGCGTGGGGGGAAAAGGCGAGACCGAGAAGACCCTGCTCCATGCCCCGCGTGGTGATCCAGCGCCCGAGGTCCGCGATCGTGCGGATTTGACCCGTTTTGAGATGCACTTCCCAGATCTTTCCCCGCCGGCCGGTGACCCAGGCGAGCGAGGAATCCTGCGGGTGAGGGGCAAACTCGGTGGGCTCGTGAAGCCCCGCCGCCACCGGGACCAGGGTGATCTCTGCGATCCAGAGCCACAGCATCATCACGCGCCTCCGTTACATCCAAAGTGTATGGCCTTTTCCCTGAACAGCCCATCGCCGGGGGAGCAATGTCTATGAACCGCGTGGGCGTATGGAGGATTGATCGTTAACCCCGCTCATGCCGGGAGCGGATAACGGCCCCCACGGTGCTCAGGAGAAACAGAGCGATGGCCAGTCCGTTGCCCATCCCTCCAACGCGACGCAACGCCACATCTCCCACGGCATCGCCCAGAATCCGAACCACCAGGGAGAGGTGGAGAAGGAGGAGATAGGCATAGAAGATGGGGAAAAACCCCACCCGGAAACCCGTGACGGCGGGAAGGACGGTGGGGGCATGGGCAAAGATCATGCTGAACACAAACCCCAGGAAAACGGCGTGAAGGACGGCATCATACCCGAACCCGAAAAACCAGCCCGCAAACATCCCCACACCCCCCACCCCAAGCCAGGCGTACCCAAGCAGCAGAGACACCGCCATGAACCGGGAAAGGCCCGGCATCCTCACCGTATGACGGGCGATATCATACCGCAAAAGCCACAGGGCAAGCGACAGGCTTCCCAGTCCGGCAAGCCGGATGCCCGCCGGATAAACCAGGGAGAGGAGAAGCCCGGCAACATAGAGAGCCACAGACAGAAGAAAAGCCCCCTTTCCTGCGTTCCGCGGACGGAGATTCTGCGTGAGTTCCAGGCGCTCCGCCACGATGATGAGCACGAGAAATCCTTCCCACCAGGGAACAACCTCCGGGAAAGACTTCCCGGAAGCCCAGAGGAGGTTTCCCACAAACCAGGCGAGAGCCCCCATGCTCATCACCACGGTGAACGCGGCGGGCTGGCGCCGGTAGAGGGCAACCGACTGCAGAACCATACCGGCCGCGGCAAGAACGAGAAGCACCGCCCCGGTTTTCAGCGATCCTCCCAGGATGAACATCAATGTTGCCATGGCACTCAACACCGGTGGGAAGTAGGCGAAAGGAGAGCGAAGGGCCACCGCCCGCTCCAGGCTGATCAGGGCCCCGAGAAATCCGCCCACCATGAGAGGTCCGTGAAGAACAGGCCAGGAAGGAGAAACGGAGAACCAGCCCATCCGGGCAAGTCCCGCCAGCACACCCACAACAAGCCCCAGAAAGACGAGAAGTATCAGACCCATGCGCCAGAGAGGGCGAACCATGTCAGAAACCTCCCCGGACCAGCACCACGGCCCGAGACACGATCCAAATGTCCCCCGGTTCCTCAACGGCTTATCCGATGCGAAAAGACCGCAGTGGTCCCGCCATCCAGGCGGGACCACTGCGTGTCTGTCCCGGAGGGGAAGCGTTGCCCCTTACTGCCCCGTCCAGACCGAGAGGGTGAACCTCCGGCCCGGTTCAAACACCTTCACACCGCTTGCAAAGGGATTCCGGCGATAGGAAAGATGCCGGTAATACAGTTCGTTGGTCACGTTGTCCACCCGCGCTTCCATCCGGAGACCCTTCCACTCCACCGTGAAGCCAAGGTCCAGGCGTGTCCACGCAGGGGTGGGGCTTTCGTTCAGGTCCGGATTCACCCGGTTCTGAGAGGCCTCATACGTGACGGCCGCCAGAGGGGTGAACGCCGCCGCTCCCCGATGGATCCGGGGACGAACCTCCAGACGAAGGTGAAGGGGCGGGATCTCCGAAAGGGGAAGGTCATCGGTGAGATTGTGCGCCCAGGTGTAGTGGCTCTCCAGACGGACAAACCGGTATTGTCCCATCAGACGGAATCCGGCCATCACCGCGTCCACGTTCCGGAACGTCTCCACCGGAAGGGTGTCCGCCATGGTTTTCCCCGGTTCCACATAGTTTTTCACGCCGGATCCGAACACCTCCACAGACAGCGCGAGTCCACGGTGGGAGAAGGGAACGCGCACGCGCAGGGCGCCCTTCACCGGTTGCCGGAGGTCCGGATTCCCGATCCAGTAGGGCTTCTGCATGTTGTTCATCTTCCCGCGTTTCAGGGTGATGAAGAGGTATTCCGGATCCAGTTCCTCAAGCGCCACCTCTCCATAGGCCTGCGCCCGGCCCAGAGAACGACCCACCCCCAGGGCAAGGACCGGGAAAACCCGACGCAGGGTGGAGGAACCGAGAAGGGCGAACAGGTCCCTCCGACCATCTTCCCGGGAGGCATACGCCGCTCCCACGCGCCCCTGGAGTCTCCACGCGGCCCGTTCCATCTGGAAGGCCACCGACGCCCGCACCCGGAGAATGTCCAGCATCCGCTGAACGGTCTCCATGGGCATGTTGTTCATGGTCATCCGCTGGGTGTTGTCCGCGATCCAGCGCTGAACGCTCACATCATACAGGCCTTCCCGGGTGATCCCCGCCACCCAGGTTCGGGCATCCGTCTCCATGAACATCATCCCGCTGGACGCACGAAGACCGTTGTCCATAAGATGGTGAAAGCCGTTCGCATACACCCGGTGTCCCCGGTAGGCCCCGAACACCGAAAACCCCAGATTGTCCCGTTCATCCATCAGGAGATAGGGGAAAAGCACGTCCCGGTATCGGGCCACCGATCCCCCATAGGTCCAGTCGCCCCGGACCCCGTGAACACTTCCCTCCATCACCTCATAGGCGGTGCGGACGTCCGTTTTGTACCCATACAGGTCCTGGAACGTCCGTCCCTGAGCGTCGGTGTAAGGCCGGGCACGGGTGTATCGGGCATAGAAGCCCTGTCCCATGCCTTCCATCGCGAGGCCCGCATCCAGGCCCTCTTCAGAACCGCCCATGCCCTGAACGTATCCCATGGGCGTGAACGTCTGGGCCGGTGTGCGCCGGCGCACCTTCAGCACCCCGCCCAGACCTGCCGAGAGGTCCGCACTCGCCAGCACCACTTCCGCCGAAGCCATTTCCAGGGGATTGGCCCGAACCACCGGCACGTCCATCCGGTTGGGGCAGGCGTTGTGCGTGTGTTCTCCATCCACCACGATGGCGATATCGCTCCGCTTGAAGCCGTCCACAAAGAGATCGGCGGCAAAGGCCGGACCCCTGCGAATGAGATCCAGGCCCTGCATTTCCAGCGCACGGGGAACCGCCTCCCTCACCGGTGGGAGATGCACGCTCCAGGAAAGCGCCGGCGCCGTGACTTCCACGGTGGGAAGCATCACCGGCGCCCCGGCCTTGAGGGAATCCTCAAAGGTGGCCGGCGGGCGGGTGACCCCTGCGAGTGCCACCACCCCTAACACCATCCCCTTCATAGCTCATCCTCCTTTCAGGGTTGCCATTCTCTGTTCAGGATCCACTCCACCATCCATCGAATCTCATAGTCCTTGAAGCCCTCCCCCACCTTGTCCGGGCACTTCTCCAGAGGAAGTCCGGACCAGCGCCCCCGGGTTCCCTTCATCACCCGGCGGACCAGTGCCCGAATCGAGTCCGGATGGGGAGGATACCGTTCGGCGATGGCTTCAAAGGAAGGTCCGCCGATGGTGTTCCGGATGTCGTGGCAGTTGGTGCAACCCATCGTCCGGAACATCCGTTTCACTTCCTGTGAAGGGGGTTTCGGGGGCTCCTGTGAGGAGCAGGAAAACCAGAAGATCGTCAAAAATAGCGGGACCCATTTCATCCCCGACACCTCCAGAGCATCAAAAATCCCTCCGCTGGAATCGGGCGAAAGCCCGCAGGGTGGGAAGGATCATCCAGAGTGCAAGGGCAAGAACCGCGCTCACCGAACCCCAGACCGAACCCAGAAATTTCTTGAACACGGCGGCCGTGAAACCCATGAGTGCCGCCACGTCCATCTGCATGATCACGAGCAGACGGACCAGATCCAGGGGATTCAGAAAGGAAAGCCCCACGGCAATTTTCTCCACCGGATAGGCCGAGGCCAGCACGATCACGGTGAGGACGAGTCCGTCGTAGAAAAAGGTCAGGGCGAGCCACATGAGAAGCCCCACGGCCAGGGCTTTGAGCCGATCTTCAAAAGCGAAGGCAAGCCACAGGGCAATCCCCAGAAAAATCTGGCTGAGGAGCACCGCTCCGGCCAGCATCATGAGAGCAAGCCAAACATACGAGGGGTGTTCCACGAGATAAAACCCCATGGGCAATCCCATCCCCACCAGCAACGCCAGGGCCAGGGGTCCCCCCAGGCCTCCCCAGAACCCCCAGAACACCGACGAACGGGACACGGGCTGGGTGAGGGTCAGAAGGACAAAGTTCCGGTTGTTGAAGAGATAGGTCAGGGCAAAAATCAAACTCACCAGGGGGACCACCATGAGCACCAGATTCAGCAGGGACAGGAGGATGCGGGAAGGTTCTTCAAAAAAGGTGAAAAACGAAACCGAAAGGGCCAGAAAGAACCCAGAGTAAAAGATGATCCAGGCACTCCGCAACACATCCCGTCCCACCCACCGCATGATTTTCCAGGTCATGGCGTCTCCTCCCCGTTCACCATCGCCATCAATCGGGCCACCGCCTGCTCCATGGTTCCTTCTCCCGTGTGCCGGAGGAGAGCATCCCGGGAGCCTTCAAACACCATCCGTCCTTCCAGCAGAAACACCACCCGGTCGGCCAGATGCTCCAGTTCGCTCAGGATATGGGATGTCAGGATCACCGTTTTTCCCTTTTCTTTCTCAGCGAGAATCCGCTCCTTGAACATCTGGTTGGAAAGGGGGTCCAAACCCGCTGTGGGTTCGTCCAGGATCAGAATGGGAGGATCGAACATCAGAGCCACCACCATGCCCACCTTCTGACGGGTCCCGCCCGAAAGGGTCCCGAAGGGCTTGTCCAGGAAAGATTCAAGTCCCAGCCAGCGAATCCATGGATCCAGGTTCACCCGCACGCCCCGCAAGTCCTGCACCCATGTGAAAATTTCGAAAACCGAGAGGTTTTCTGGGAACTGGACCATCTGGGGCATGTAGCCGATGTGCCGGCGAATTTCCGGATGGCCGGTCACCCGTTCACCCATCACCCGGATTTCCCCTTCCTGAGGAATCACGAGGCCCAGAACACTCTTGAGCAGCGTGGTTTTTCCGGACGCGTTGGGGCCCACCAGGGCCGTGATCCCCGGTGGGAACTGTGCAGAAACGCCTTTCAGCGCTTCGAGTTTGCCGAATCGCTTGGTGACGTTTCGGACTTCGACCATACGATCCTCCCCATGAGCGGCCTGTCGTCTTCGATCACAGAAGGCAGAAGGACAGGCAGGAGTTTTTCAGCATAATGGAAAAGGTATTCCAGAGGGCTGTGGAGCAGGACCAGGGCAGCGGGATACTGCTCCACCATACGGGCGAAAAACGTCATGGGACGATGGGGGATGTCGCCATAGCCATCCCGGTTGAGATCGTAGCCCGTGTAGGCCGACCAGTAATTGTACAGATAGGAATTGTAATTCCGTGATGCGTTGGTGGACGCCTCAAAGGTGTTGTCCAGGATGTTGTTGTACATGAAACTCATGGCCATGGAGTTGCCCAGCACCCGGAGAGCCCAGCCATTTTTCTCAAAGGTGTTGCCCCGAACCAGCACCCGGTTGGACCCCTCGGCATAGAGCCCCACGGTGTTCTTGTAAAACACGTTGTGCTCGATCTCGGTGTCGTCAATCTCCTTGAGCATCAGCCCGTAGGATGCTCCTCCCCAGTTGAATTCAAACCGGTTGTCTCGCAACCGGGTGTGCTTGGAATACATCACGGCCACCCCGGCACCGCACCGTCGGAACACGTTCCGGGCGAAATCGTTGCTTTCCGAGAACATAAAATGCATTCCATACCGGGCGTGATCCTCGCTCACGTTGTCATAGATATGGCTGTCCCGGACAAACTCCAGATAGATGCCATCCCTGTGCCGGCTCAGGTGATTGCCCTGGATCAAAACGTTATAGGAGTTCCACAGATGAATGGCATTTCCCGAAAAGACCTCCGAGCGTCCGGGGCCCCGGACGGTGTTGTTTTTGATCACACAGGTGTTGCTCGCTTCCAGATAGATGGCAAAGAAATTGTCAAGGAAGGTGTTGTCCTCCACAATGCAGTTTCGGGTGTGCCGCAGGCGCAGGGCTGCCTGGTCCCGGGTGAAGCTGACGCCGGACCCACGAAAGGTGAACCCCCGGATGCGGAACCCATCCACGCTGTCCACCACCAGAATTTCGTGTTTCCCCTCACCATCCAGAACGGGGGCATCCTCCCCAATCAGGGTGAGGGGCTTGTTGACCACCAGCGTGCTTTCCCGATACACCCCTCCCAGCACATACACCGTCGCCCCCGGCGGCGCAAGTTCCAGCGCCGTGCGAAGGCTTTTGATTTCGCAGGAAGGGCACACGGTGAGGGAGGGGGGTGGGGACGTCGTTTGAGACAGATCAATTTCGATCACCTCCGTGTCAGGACGAGGGACGGTCACCAAAACCGAAAGAAGAATCCAGCCTGTCATGGTACCAGCTGTTCTCCCATGCCATGCATCTGGCGCATGTGCTCCTGAACTCGGGAGATAAAGCGGGATTCCCGGATCACGTTGGGAAGATCATCGAAGGTCAGTTCCAGACCGTCATACTCCTGTTTGGCCTTCTCCATCTCGGCTCGTGTTTCGAAAGCGGCGAGGTTCAGTCCCATGGGGCTGCGCAGGCGCACCGTCTGAAGGAAATAGGCCTTTTCGGCCGGGATCCACTTCTGGGTTGTGAAATCTTTGACCCAGTAGGCTTTCACCTGATCCGCCGGGATCTCTCCACTCACCACTGCCGCAATCATGCACTCGATGGAGTCGAACTTGTAGACCCGTCCTTTTTTTGTCACGATTTCTGCAGCGAACCGGGGGTCAGCAATGGCCATGTTGCAGAAGGCGCACACATCCCGTCCATAGGCAATCTCTTCAGGCTTTCCAGAACAGGCCACAAGAGCAACAACCGCTCCCATCACCCACCATGCGGTGGCTCGGGAGAGGATTTTCATCCTTATCCCTCCGAACGGTTTTTCTTCTTCCACACCAGCACGCTCGCCCATCCCGCCAGCGCGGCCACGATGAGCCCCACACCTCCAATGTGGGGCCAGGCCTCCACGTGGAAGTTCATCAAATCCTTCGCCCCCAGTAGCGGCGGCGTGAAAGGCTCCATCTGAATGGCGGCATGAGGATCCAGATCGTGGCCGTAATGATAGAGCCACCGGTAGAAATCTGCAAGGGAGAGAAGGGCAAACAGCGTGTACACCCCCACCCAGCCCCACAGGAGAGCCAGACTTCCACGGAAGGCGATCCAGAATGCCCACAGAGCGAACAGGGCAAACGCGATGGGGAAGGTCTTGAATTCGATGAACTGGTTGGCCTCCACCGGGTGCATGCCGATGTAGTGATTCACCAGATTGATCTTGTCCACATCACCGGAGAGCTTCCAGGCGTGGATGTACATGGCAAGCCCTTCGGGATACTGCGGGGCATCCAGTTTGTAGATCCAGAGGGGAAACACATAGGCCAGGAGAATCCCCACGGCCGCCACGATCATGAGGATCCTGACAGGTTTCGGTACTTTCATGGCTTTCCTCCTCCTTTGATATGTCGTGTTAAAAATAGGGGAGGGTGGATGGCCCACCCTCCCCTCCCCGTTCACCTCAAAACGGTGACGACTTATTCGGGAATGACCCAGGAGAGCTTCACGTTGGCGTTCCTGGGCGAAACCCGGACATACCCCTGCATTTCCTGGTGCAGCGCGGAGCAGAAGTCGGTGCAGTAGAAGGGATACACGCCGGGCTTATCCGCAATCCACTTGAGCGTGAGGGTCTGACCGGGCATGACCAGAATGTTGGTGTTGTGGGCACCGTACATGGCGAATCCGTGGGGGATATCCCAGTCCTGCTCCAGGTTGGTCACATGGAAATACACGGTGTCGCCCACCTTGATCCCTTCGATGTTGTCCGGGGCGAAGTGGCTTCGAATGGCGGTCATGTACACATCCACGCGACGGCCCTTCCGCACCACCTTCGCCGCAGCCTTGGATTTCGTCGCATAGGGATGGTGGTTCTTCTCGAGGGGATAGATCTTCACCTGCCGCTTCATCACAAGATCCGCGGGAATGCCCTGGGCATAGTGAGGCTCGCCCATGGTGGGGAAGTCCAGAAGCATCTCCATCTTGTCACCGGTGATGTCAATGAGCTGGGCGGCATGGGCCAGTTCGGGACCGGTGGGGAGATACCGGTCCTTCGTGATTTTGTTCAGGGCCACCAGATATTTGTCCCAGGGCTTGCGGGAGTCACCGCCGGGGATCATCAGGTGACCGATGGAGTAATACACCGGGATCCGGTCCACGATCTTTCCTTCTTTATAGCGCCATTTCACCACCTCGGAGGAGATGAAGCAGGAGGTGTACACGTTGCCCCGGGTGTCAAACTCGTTGTGGAGGGGCCCAAGGCAGAGGTTGGGGACCTCTTTGTGGAGCACGGCCTCGTATTTGAGCACGGGGATGCCGTAATCTTCTCCCGCAAACTGTTTGTTCTTGATGGCGTTCATCATCTTGCTGAAGGAGAACACGGAGATGGTGGAGGAGAGCTTGCCGCCGGGGATAATGTATTCGCCCGAGGGATCCACGTCCACACCGTGGGGGGATTTGGGCGTGGGGATATAGTAGATCACACCGGGGCACTTTTCCGGACGGAGAATGGTGACGGACGTCTTCTTTTCGGAAACCGCCATCTGCTTTTCTTCATCCCAGTAGTTGTGGTAATAGACCGTGCGCATCTTCTCGCCCTTCCCCTCCTTGAGGCAGGCTTCCGCACGCTTCCAGTTCACCGCGGCGATGTAGTCCTTGTCTTTCTGGGACGCATTCCTCTCCAGGAAGGTGTGGGCCTCTTCGGAGTTATAGGAGGTGAAGAAGCACCAGCCGTGGGACGGTCCCTTCCCGCAGTGAGCCAGGTCATAGTCAAAGCCGGGCACCAGGATCTGGAAGCCGATGTCCATCATGCCCGTTTTGGGATGAATCTTCACGAAGGTGAGGGTTCCTTTGAAGTTCCCCTTGTAATTGGCAATGGGCATGTCTTTCTGGGGAATGGGCACGGAGAAGCGGGTCCCCGCCACCACGTATTCCGAGTTCTGGGTGATGAAGGGGGAAGGATGGTTTCCGCCGGAGTTGGGGATCTCGATGATGTCCACAGTGTGGAAGGTGGCCAGGTCAATCCGAGCGATCCGGGGGGTGTTGTTGGCGTTGATGAACAGCCACCGTCCGTCGGGCACCCCGTTGGTCTGGGAAAGTTCCGGGTGATGGGTGTCATCCCAGGGCACAAAGCCTTTGGACGTCATGAGCATGGGTTTGGTCTCTTCCGAATAGCCATACCCGTTCTCCGGATTCACCGAGAAGACGGGAACGATGCGGAGAAGACGACCGGATGGGAGCCCATACACCCCGATCTGACCATTGAACCCTCCGGAGAGGAACGCGTAGAACTCATCGTACTCACCCGGCGCCACATAGACCTTTTTAGCCGCATCCCGGGCGAGCTTGCGGACCTTGGTGGCGCCCACCATCATGAGGGCCGCCACCCCCATCAGGATGCCCCATTTCCAGGACCATCGGCTCATCCTGCACCTCCTTTTTAAGGGTTTTGTAGGATCACGAAACCCACATGCATTTGACAGCAAAAACGTTGCCAGAGAAAATCAAGAACTGAGGACCCGTTTGTCTCAAATTTGAGACAAAATTTTTTGCTGAGGGTGTCAGGTTTAAGACAAACGGGTCGAACGGGAAGCTGCTCCTGTGAACTTTGACAGAAAGCCACAACCCGCAGTGCCCCGTTTGTGGGAGAAGATGTGGGGAGGGACTTCCGTCCCTCCCCACGGTTTTCGCTTCACTCTTCGGCCGTCTCATCGAGGGTCTGGTCGTGCTTGCGGAAAAACTCCAGCACCGCCCGGGCGTCCTCTTCCGTGAGGTTCTGGGGTGTCATGGGGGTGTAATACATGCCCAGCAGGGTTTTGGCCATCGGATCCTTCTGAATCATCTCCATGGGGTTGAGGATCATGTTCATGATCCATTCGGGACGACGGCGCCTGGTCACGCCGGAGAGAGGCGGGCCCACCACCCGCTTGTCCATCGCGTGGCATGCGCTGCATTTGAGCTTGAAGATCTCCTCGCCCTTCTTGGCCAGGGCTTCGTCAACGGTGTCGGCAAGAGCCACCGTGTCCACCGGGCCGATGCCCTTGCCGTCATAGAACTCGTCCGGGTTCAGCGTTTCGCCCGCATATACAGTGGACAGGGCCAGGAGCATCCCCAGCGGGATCATCCACCCTCTGTTCATCCTGCACCTCCTTGTGAAAGGATTTCAAAATCCGTTTCAGGTTCAAGGTCTTCAAGGGTCAGGCGCGAAAACAGCTGCGCCAGCATGCGTTTCTGAGGCTCCACATAGGGATGGAGAGGACAGGGGTGGTCCTCTCCACATTCGGGAAGCCCCAGCACGCACCGATCAAACACGTTACCTTCAATGGCCTCCACCACGTCCAGGACCCGGAGGTGAGCGGGATCCACCCGGAGCTGGATTCCCCCACCCGGCCCCTTTTTGGATTGAATCCATCCAAGGCGGCTGGCCCGCTGAACGAGTTTGGCCAGGAAGGGATAGGGAATTCCCATCTGCCCTGCAACCCTCCGCACCGGCACCGGGCCTCCCACTTCTTTCAGGAAGACCAGCATGCGAAGCAGATAACCCGTTTCTTTTGTGAAGGTCATGGTTGGCTCAATTCTGGATTTTTGGGTCCGATTTTAAGGATACACGCTTTGTCGCGGGATGTCAACCGGAACCGGTTGACATTCGGCATGAACGGAAAGGGCGACCCGGCTTATCCATGGTCCTCCCGGGATCTGCGGTTCTCCGGATCCGGGAAAAACCCCTTCCGGTGGGGCTCCGCAGGTTCAATATGGATGTGCGTCTGCACGCTGGGGAAGGCCTGTCGGAGGGCGGCTTCCACCTGATGGGCAAGGTCGTGGGCTTCCTGGACGGTCATCTCCGGATCCACCACCAGGTCAAAGTCCAGAAACAGCCGGCTTCCCGTGAACCGGGTGCGAAGATGATGGGCCCCTTCAATCCTTCCCTCAAACGTTCGCAGGACCTCCCAGATCCGTGCCTCCACTTCTTCTTCCACCGCCTGGTCCATGAGAACCATCACCGATTCCCGGATCAACCGGATTCCGATCCACACAATGTGCACGGCAACCCCCAGCGCCACCAGACCGTCCAGCCACCGGAACCCCGTGGCCACGGTGAGCCATCCCCCCACCACCACCGCCAGGGTGGTCTTCACGTCCGACAGGATATGCTGGGCCTCTGCCCGAATGGCCGGGGAATGCCTTCGCCTCCCTTCCCGCAAAAGCCACCATCCCCACAGGGCATAGGCCCCCGCCAGGACGGCAAGGACGGTCATCCCTTCCATCAGGTGCCGGGGGCCTTCCCCCTGTGCCCAGGCGTCCATCACTTCCTTGACAATTGCGCCTCCGGCAAACACCACCAGTCCGCCTTCCATCATGGCGGCAAAGGACTCGGCTTTTTCGTGCCCGTAAGGATGGGTCCGATCCGGAGGACGCCGGGCGATGGAGCGAAGCCAGAGCACCATAAAGGCCGTGCCCACATTGACAAAGGATTCCAGGGCGTCCGAAAAAACCGCCGTTGAGCCGGTCCACCGGAACACGGCCCACTTGGCGGCGAGGACCAGCACGGCCATGAGAACGTTCAGCCAGAGGAGTCGATCAGCGCCCATAGAACCCGATCCAGAATGCCCCCTGACGGATCACCCGGTCCGCCTCATCCAGCCCGTCCGGACTGCGACGAACGTGCATGATCACTCCTCCCTCCGCAAGAAGGTGATTCCGGCGCCGGAGGAGTTTCCGGAAGGGCCCCCGGGGGAGTGCCCGCACCCAGATTTGCACGGGACGAGGGGAAGGATTCCACGTTTCCACCGGCGTGTCCAGAACCTCGACGTGCGCAAGGTTCAGTTCCCGCAGAACGTGGAGAAGAAAGGCCCGGCGGCGCATGCGGGGCTCCAGCCACACGGCCGGGAGGTCCTTCCGGGCAAGGGCGAGGGGGACCGCCATCAGGCCCCCGCCCGCCCCCACCTCCGCCCAGCAACCTTCCGGAGGAAGGAGATTCGCAAGATCCAGCGAGGCCAGCAGTTCCTCCTCCAGATCCCGGGGGGACATGCTCCGTGAAAAAAGATTCACCCGGGCGTTCCACCGCACCAGTTCCCGGGCAAACCGGGAAAGGTCCGGTGAAAGCCGGGGAAAATCATACACGGGGGTCAGTTTCGGGGACAAGATGCCCTTCCCGGAATCGCCAGATCTGGTCGGCATGCTTTTCCAGTCCGCAGGGATTGTGGGTGACCCAGAAGACCACCTTCCCTTCGTTCCGCCACCGCCGCATGAGATCCATGAGAGCCTGCTTGCGTTCGTCGTCCAGGTGCTGGTCGGGTTCGTCCAGCAACACCACCCGGGGATCCTGAACCACCAGGCGGGCCACCCGCACCCACTGACGCTCCCCTCCCGAAAGGGTGGAATACAGGCGATGCCGGAGCCTCAAGAGCCCCAGATCGTCCAGCACCTTCCTCACCCGTTTGCGATCCTCAGGGCCCGGCACCCCTCCCTGCCATCGCGGGTAGCTCCCGAGAAGGACCATTTCCTCCACCGCGAGATCCATGCCGGGTCCCTCCACCTGGGGGAGAAGGCCCACCCAGCGGGCACGCTCCCGTGGTGGAATAGACAACAGGTCCTGTCCTTCCAGCACCGCCGAACTCTCCGATTCCACGGGAAGCAGCCCCACAAGGGCCCGCAAGAACGAGGATTTTCCAATTCCATTGGGTCCAATGCCGAGATGGATGGCCCCCGCTTCCAGGAAACCCTCAAAGGCGAAGAGAACCGGCTCGTGGAATGCCATGCGAAGATAAAGCCCCTTTTCCACACGGTGCGCGCCCTTCAGGCCTGGAAGGGAGATCGGGGGATCACTCCTCTTCTTCAAGTTCTTCCAGCTCTTCAAGGAGTTCAGGGTCCACCACCTTGGTGGCCACCCGGCGGGTCTGGGTTCGGGTTCCCACCACCAGCGTCTTGGTGACCGACGGCGACAGGCGCTGGGTGGTGGAAAGTTCCTGAATGGCCCGATCCAGAATGGCCGTCACGTTGGGGTTCCCCATCCGCTGGGTCATGGATTTGATCATCTGCAGGGTTTGCTGGGCCCGGACGGGATCGGTCTTGGCTTCGGTGAGGGCACGACGGATGAGGTTCTCGATGTTCCGCTGTTCCACATAGCCCAGCACCTCGTCATCCACCTCCCGGGCGATTTCGGGATCGTGGGTCACCGGGAGGGTGAGGGGCTGTCCCCCGATATCCTCATGCTCATCAAAGGCCGGAACGTAATAGGAAAATCGAAGATTTCCCAGGGGGTAGCGCTCGCCCTCAAAGGGCGGGTTCAGGGTGAGTTCCAGCACAAACACGGTGAAATCCCCGGTGATCAGGTTGCCCAGGGGATAGGGACGCCTGGCAACCGGGATGGGCTGAATGTTGGGATACACTTTGGTGATGGCGTCCAGGGTGACACGGGGCTCCAGTTTCAGGTCCATCTGCACGTCGGTCACTGCCTCCCGAACCACCAGGCCCACCTCCTGATAAAAGATGGCGGGGAGGAGGAAAGCGTCGTCCAGGTGATAGACCCGCCCGTGGGTTCGATCGGCAATTTCCATCAAAAATTCTTCGTGATATTCCGTCCCCAGGCCCAGCGCCACCACGGGCACCCGGAGTTCTGAAAGGGCCTCGGCGGCCTTCAGAGCTTCTTCCTCCTCATATGTGTAACCATCGGTGAGGAGAAACACCTTCCGGAGCACGTTGCCGGGCAGGGGGAGAAGTTCGGAATAAGCCTTCCGCAGCCCTTCTCCAATCTCCGTTCCTCCGCCCAGGGAACGGAGGGCATCCATCACCGCCAGAATTTCTCCCCGTTCTGAGAGGGGGGTCATGGGAAGGAGGACTTCGGCCCGGTCGTCAAACTTCACGATGGCCACACGGTCATCGGGGGCGAGTTCCGAATAGTTCAAAAACTCTTCCAGCGCCCGGATGGCCCCTTCAATCCGGTTCTGCTGTCGCATGGAATCGCTGGTATCGATCACGAAGACAAAGGCCACGGGCGGGCGATGATCAGCCAGGTCACGGCGCAGGAGAAACTTCAGCATCAGAAAAACCTTCTGGGGTCGCTGTTCCCCCGCAAGAAGCGCGGTACGGTGAGGACGTACCACAAACCGGACAAAGGGCATCTTACCCTCCTTCCTCAGGGAGCCCAGACCACCTCTTCGGCTTTCTGAAAGTGGGGACCTTTCAGCACACCGTGGACCACCTGTCCGAATGTGGTCAGCACGATGAGACCTCCCCCTTCCAGGGGGGCGGCGAGGAGGGGTTGTTCCACCGCCCGGTGGATCACCCCGACCTCTTCCTTCCCCTGCCACACCTTGCAGGTCCCCTCATCGTCAAAACTGCACCACACCGGAACATCCGGGAAGGCCACAATGGCCCGGACCGACGAAACATGCGCTTTGAACCGTCCTTCTTCCTTGAGATCGTGAAGGTCCACGATGACGATCTCTCCCCGGGCGGTCCCGAGATACATTTTCATGGCCACCCGGTGCACCCCCGCCGACACAAACGAGCCCTGCAACCGGAGTTCGTGAACCTTTTCTTTCCGGCGAATATCGTGCAGGGCCACCACCCCCCGGGCATCGGCATAGAGGAGAATCCGGGGAGAAAGGGTTTCGGCCGCAAGAACCCAGGAACTTCCGGAATGGTCGGTAAACCGCACCTTCTTTTCTCCCAGATCCCACAGGATCACATGGCCCCGGGAATCGCCGGAGATCAGATGGTGAGGTTCCAGTCCGACCCGGAGGGTGGAAATCCACCCGGGGTGACCTTTGAGGGTGAACCGATGCTGAAAGGTAGCGGTGGACCACACCCGGATCACACCGGACGCCTCCCCCGTGGCAAACCAGCCCTTCTGGGAAAACGTCACAGCTGTGGGGAGGGTTTTGTGGGCCAGATGGACAAAACGCTCTTCCCGGAGGGTGTCCGCTCGATACAGACGACCCGTGTGGTCACTCCAGAGCACGAACACGTGATCCCCCACCCGCGCAGAAGCCGTGGGCATCACCCGGGGGCGTTCCACACGTTCGGTGACAGCGAATTTGTAGGTGTTTGGGGAAACGTTCGAGGGCGCAATTGCTTTCTTCTTTCCTTCCTGTTCTTTCTCTCCGGTGGTGGGCGCCTCCTGTTTCTCCTTTCGGGATCGGACTGAGCGCCTCTCCTTTTTTGACTTGCGGGCTTCCCGGCGGGCCCGAATACGTTCCAGCACCGACGGCCCCCGACGCCGCCCCGTCGTGCCGGTGGTGCTCCGGGATTCCCCTTCCAGGAGTCCGAGGGATTCGATGGCCTCCCGTGCCTCATCCACATGACGGAACCGTTTCTCCGGATCCATCTCCAGAAAGTGCATCACCAGGTCGCTCACCTCTTCGGGCACCCGGGGGTTGACTTCCCGGGGGGCAAGGACCTCCACCCCCATTTTCCGGTCTGTCGCCGAAGGCGGAATCTGACCTGTGAGCATCTGATAGAGGGTGGCGCCCACCGCATAGAGGTCACTCCAGGGTCCCAGAGGCGCATCCAGAACCCCGGCCTGTTCGGGAGGCGAATAGCCCGGCGTGACCGTTCCGGGCCGCTCGCCCTTTTCATACTCCACCGCGGATCCGAAATCAATCAGGACAGCGTGGTTGACTTTGGGAGGCAGGAGGATGTTGTCCGGTTTGATGTCCATGTGAAGGAGACCCTCGTCGTGGAGGACCTCCAGAATGTCCAGAATTTCCAGCGTGAGCCGCAGTGCCCGCTGGACGTTGAACACCGTGTGTTTCTGGAACATCTTGGCAAGGGAATCCCCTTCCACAAACTCCATCACGTAATACACGGTGCCGTTGTCTTCAAAATATTCAAACACAGCCGGGATGTAGGGATGGGTGAACCGGGCGAGGACCCGGGCTTCCCGGAGAAAGCGATTTTTGAGCTCCTCAAACCGCTCGTCCCGGAGATCCCGGGGAAGAACCACCCGAAACCCATCCCGGCGACTTCCGTCCGGGAACAGTTCTTTCAGCACCCGGCGAGCGAGAAGCACCGTATCCTGAACCAGATAGGTGAGTCCGAACCCGCCGTGCCCCAGGAGTTTCACGATGGCATATTTGTTCCGGAGAATGGTCCCTTCCGGAAGGGCCACCGTTTTTTCCACCCGCCGTTCCAGAGGTGCCGAGCAGACCTCGCACACCTCGGCGTCAGGGGGATTGGTGTGACCACAGCTCATGCAGATCCGGACATCCATCAGGATGACTCCTCAACATGAAACTCGAAGGCAATGGACCCCACCCGGATCCTCGTTCCATCTTCCAGTCTGCGAGGTTTCTGGATGGGCCCCTCACCGTTCACGAACGTCCCGTTGGTGGACTCCAGATCCCGGATCCAGAAGGCGTCGCCTTCCCGGTAGATCTCGGCGTGGTGACGGGAGACGTATTCCGCGCCAGGGATTCCCTTGAGATCGATGTCCACCGGACCCGTTCCCCGGGACGAACGCCCGATGATCGCCCGATCCTGGACGAAAAAGCGCACCTCCGGGTTGTCCACACAGATCAGCACCCCCACTTTTTCAGGCACGCTTCCCTTCTGAGGGAGTGCGTGGGCACAGTGCATGCATACGTGCGCAGGATCGGGCAGGGCCACGCCACACGTGGGGCAGATCATTCTCCACCTCCTGAAACGCGGATCACCATGGCCGTTGCGTTGTCCTTTCCGCCCCGTTCCACGGCGACCCTCACCAGCCTTCGGGCAAGATCCTGGGGGTGCACGCTTTCGGCGGTGAACCGGACCATCTCCTCGTCCGTGAGGGATTCCCACACCCCGTCAGTGAGGAGGAGGAGAACATCGCCCCGTGCAATCTGCTCTCTGACCACATGGATACCCTCCTCAGGGATCTCCTTCCAGGGCCCGACGGCATAGACAAGTTCATGACGCGATGGATTCCCGCGGGGATCCACCTCACCCCCCGTCTGGGCCAGGGCCGAGTGATCCACGGAGAGCTGTTCCATGGTTTCTCCGGAAATCCGGTAAATCCGGGTATCCCCCACGTTGAAGGCGAGAACCCAGGGCCACCGAACCCATGCACCGGCGACCGTCGTGCCCATATAGGCATCCCAGGCGTCCCCATACAGTTCCTTGGCCCGGGAAAACACGGCCGTGTTGGCTTCCTGCAGCGCTTCCCGGACGGAAAGGGTCTCAAAGGGAGCCAGGGCCAGACGCCGGTGGAGAACCTCCATGGCCAGGCGGGCGGCCTCTTCTCCCCGAGCAGCCCCACCCATTCCGTCGGCCACCAGAAACAGCCCCTCAATCTGGAGCCCCTCTTCGTGGGTCTGGGCATAGCGAACGGCATAAGAAAAGGCGTCTTCGTTGTGGAGGCGGGAAGGGTTGCGCCCAATGCTGGAAAATGCGCCTACGTCCAGATAGATCCGGGGGGCGTATTCCAGGCGAAAGATGCGCTCCACATAATCCTCCAGCGCCTCACAATCGGGCAGGCGTTCCCGCTGAAGGGCCAGGGTCTGGACCAGGATCTGGACCACACCGGGCCAGGGGGCACGGTAGATTTCCCTCAGAGGACTGCGCACCTGGGGGGCAAAAAAGTCCGCGGGGTCTTTGCCGAACACCAGCCGATAGAGGAGGGCACCCATCACATACACATCCGAAGAAGGCCCCACCTCACCGCCAAACATCACTTCCGGTGCGACATAGCCATCGGCATAATCCAGATAATCCGGTTCACCCGGGCGGGGCCAGGGCGGGAGGCGAAGAAGGAGGGCACGGCCTTTTTCCGTGATCCACACCTGCTCGGGGCGCAGGCCCAGAAGGACATGCCCCCGGGTGTGGAGCTCCCGCAGGGTGCGAATGAGATCCAGGAGAAGGGGGAGAGCCCGGACCGGGTGCCGGTATTCCCCCACCACATGGGTGAGGGGCGCACCCTCCGGCAAACGATAGGCCACGGCGCGGGATTCGTCGCTCACCGCAAAAATCTCCGGGAATCCCGGAATCTCCCGAACCTGCTCCAGCTCTTTCAGCACGCGCCCCCACGACGCGTCGCTTTCTGCAAAGGCCACCAGACCCTCGGTCATATCCTGTTCCGTGAGGCAGGTGGCCGAGAAGAACTGGACATCGCCCACCTTCCACAGAGGATCCCCGAGGAGAACGGAACCTTCTTTGAGTTTGAGGTCTCTTGGCTCCATTGGTCTTATTATACGCAGTTCCTCCGGAAACTTCAAACGCCTGGCACAAAGGACAGCCCGATGCCCGTGGACAGAGGAAGGTCCGGATGGGTTTTGGACTGGATGGAGAGAAGCAAACCTTCTCCAGGGACAAGACGGATAAGAAACCCTGTGGCGCGGGAGGAGTGGAAGGCCACCCCCATGTCCACCCGTTCGTGAAGCGCAAGGAGGAACGCCACGCTTCCCAAGAATTCCCCTTTCCGCCATTCGCCGTCCAGGGCCAGTCGGCCCGGACCCTCCGTGACCCAGAAGGTTCCCCATGCCTGGGCTTCAACACCGTCGGTCTCAAGCGCCCAGAAGAACACACCTCGATTCAGGGGGAACTCCCCCGAAATCACGAGAGATCCTGAATACGATGGTGTTTCCCCTTCCACTTCCACCAGCCGGAGATCCAGCCCCACCCCCACGGGAACACCCGGACGAAGGCCCGCCCGGAGATGCACGATCTGGAAAAAGTCAGGACCGTATCGTGTCAGGAAACCCCCTCCCGCCGGCGTCCGGACCATCACCCCCAGATGCTGAAGTTCCGGCATGCCCAAAGCCTCTCCGGCCGCCGTGGTCACCTCCACCCAGGGGGCCGTGAAAGCATGGGGATAGACGGAAAAACCAGTTCCGGAAAGGAGGGTATGGTGAAGAAAAAGCGGCCAGAAGGACTGAAAGGGGGAATAGCCCAGGCCCATCACGGGCGGTTCTCCTGAAGATAGGCCCGCTCCTCCCGCCACCACACATCTTCCGGCCGGGTGGTAGAGATGCGCGTGGGCGCCTGGTGAATGGGGCAGGTATCCTGGGGAGCGAGACTGCGAAGGAAGACTTCTTCCCGAACCGGGCAGAAGGGCGTGGGCAGGAGTCCGGTGACCTGACAGATGGGCAGGCGCACCACACCGGACGGGACGGGAAAGGCATCCTGTGCCGCAAGGGGACCGATCAAACTGTCCGGCAGGGTATCTCCATGGAGCACCTTCATGATGGAGGCCCAGATGGGAAGGGCCATGGACGCCCCCGTGGCGCCCCGGGCAATGGTCCGCAGGCTGTCAAATCCCACCCACACGCCGGCGAGATACCGGCGGGTGAAGCCCATGAACCAGGCATCCCGATAAGCGTCGGTGGTTCCGGTCTTGCCCGCGGCAGGCCAGTGGAAACGATATCGGAGGCGTGCCGAAATGCCGGTCCCCTCGTTGATCACACTCTCCATCATGGAGAGGAGGAGATACACCACGGAGGAGTCCAGAACCGGAAGGGCAAGGGGTTCCTGCTCCTCCAGCACCCGCCCATCCCGGGAGACGATCCGGCGGATGAAGAAAGGCCGCACCCGCACGCCGTAGTTGGCCAGGGTGGCATAGGCCCGCATCAGTTCCCACAGGGTCACGTCAGCGGCCCCGATGAGGGAAGAGGGATACGGAGGGATGGGGCTCTGGATCCCGGCGATCCGGGCATATTGCGCCACGGTGGAAGGTCCCACGGCGAGACCCAGCCGGATGGTGGCCAGGTTCCGGGATAGGGCCAGAGCCTGGCGAAGGGTGATGCGTCCGAGATAGCGCCCGTCGTAGTTCTCCGGGACCCACGGCGGCTCGCGGGGGTCGGGTTTCAGGGCGATGGGCTCGTCGTCAATGGAATCCGCCGGCTGGTAGCCGTTGTCCAGCGCGGCGAGAAACACAAAGGGCTTGAAGGCCGATCCGGGCTGGCGCTTCATCTGAACAGTGCGGTTGAACTGGGATTCGCCGAAGTTTCGCCCTCCCAGCACCGCCAGAACCTCCCCGGTCTGCGGGATCATCACCATCACCGCCGTCTGGAGATAGGGGGGTTCCGGATACTGTGCCTGAAGGGCGGAGTCTTCCAGCCACTCCGTCCGGGTGGGGTGGATGAGGAACCGCTCTTCCAGCCGGGGGAGAAGGGTATCCACCACGGAATCCACCACCTGCTGAACCGTCCAGTCCAGGGTGGTGTGGATGGCTCCGCCTCCGCGATAGAGAAAGTCCTCGCCATAACGATCCGTGACGTACTGCCGGATCATCTCCAGGGCATAGCGCCCCACACCTCGCACGGCCTTCAGGGTGTCCGGCGTCTGGACCTGGAGGGTTTCTGTAAGGGCGGCCTGATACAGGATGTCGTTGAGGACCCCTTCCCGTCGCATGACCTCAAGAACCACCCGCGCCCGACGCAGGGCCCGATCCGGATGGCGGAGGGGGGAATACCCCAATGGAGACTTGGGAAGGCCCACCAGCACTGCAATTTCGAGGGGCGTAAGTTCTTCAAGGGTTTTGCCAAAATAAAATTTCGCGGCGGCCTTCACCCCATACACCCCGTGGCCGAAATAGATCAGGTTGAGATACCGCTCCAGGATTTCTTCTTTGGAGAAGTGCCGTTCCAGCTCGAGAGCCAGCAGAGCCTCCTGAAGTTTTCTCCGGAGGGTGCGTTCCTGGGTGAGGAAAAGATTCCGTGCGAGTTGCTGGGTGATGGTGGAGGCACCCTGGACCACCCGTCCGGCCCGGAGGTTCACCACAACCGCCCGGAGGATGGACACCGGCTCCACACCCCAGTGACGGAAGAAGCGGCGATCCTCCACCGCGACGAAGGCCTTCCAGACCCGGGAGGGGATCTCCGGAAAGGTCACGATTTCCCGGCGCTCTTCAAAGAAGCGAAACACCGGCACACCGTTCCGATCATACACCACAGTGGGCGCCGGAATTTTGTAGCGCAAAATCTGCCCCAGAGGAGGAAGCCCCGCCGAAAGGCGCCAGAGAACCAGGAGCCCCACCAGCCCCACCCCGGCGAACACGACCACGCCGGCAAGGGCACCCTCCAGGAAAGGACGGCTCAGGCGAAACGACATGGCACCCGCGCCCCCCAAAAAATCTGGATCACCCCGGTGAGAGCGACATCGGTGGGGTCTCCCGATCCGCGATAGAGGAGAAGCCCCGCGGGGAACCAGAAAGGCCCCAGAAACGCAAGCCACCCAACCCACCGGGGGAAAAACCACACAGCCAGGCGAAAAAGGGAAAGGATGAGAAGAAAAACTCCAAAGACCAGGAAGCGGAACATCAGGTGTTCAGGGAACGAAAGCATGCCGGGCCGATGGGGCAGGGCTCCGGAAAGAAAAAGGGAGAGCCCGCCCAGAGCGAGCCCTCCCCAGCGACCGATCCGACAGAGCCTCTGGATCACTTGGGAAAGATGGGGGCAAACACCAGGGACACAATGGACATGAGCTTGATCAGGATGTTCATGGACGGGCCGGTGGTGTCCTTGAAGGGATCGCCCACCGTATCGCCGACCACGGCCGCCTTGTGGGCATCCGAGCCCTTACCTCCGAGGTTCCCGGCCTCAATCCACTTTTTGGCGTTGTCCCAGGCTCCGCCTCCGTTTGCCATCATGAGACCGATCACCACCCCCATCAGCGTGGCCCCGGCAAGAAAACCACCCAGGGCTTCTTTCCCGAGGAAATAGCCCACCAGAACGGGGCTCACCACCGCCACCACCCCGGGAATGATCATCTCCCGAAGAGCCGCACGGGTCACGATGTCAATGCAGGTGTTGTAATCCGGCTCGGCCTTGCCTTCCATGAGCCCCTTGATTTCCCGGAACTGCCGGCGGACCTCATCCACCATCCGGTTGGCCGCCCGGCCCACCGCCTGAAGGGTGAGGGCGGCGATCAGCGTGGGCAGGGCACCGCCCAGGAAAAGACCCATCACGGTGTGCACATCCGTGAGGTCAATGGCCTCAATCCCGGCCGCCTGCTGATAGGCAGAGAACAGGGCCAGGGCGGTGAGGGCGGCGGAACCAATGGCAAAACCCTTCCCGATGGCGGCTGTGGTGTTGCCCAGGGCATCCAGCCGGTCCGTGATGGACCGCACCTCTTCGCCCAGCTGGGACATTTCGGCGATCCCACCCGCGTTGTCGGCGATGGGACCATAGGAGTCCGTGGACATCACGATGGCGATGGTGGAGAGCATACCCACCGCCGCAATGGCAATCCCATACAGGCCGGCCTGGAGAAAGGCAACATAGATAGCCGCAACGATGGTGAGAAGGGGAAGCACCACGCTTTCAAAGCCCACGGCGATGCCCACGATGATCACGTTGGCTGGCCCAAAAGGCGCGGAGTGGGCAATCCGGAGGATGGGCTTGCCGGAGGTGTAAAACTCACTCTCCAGCCCAATGAGAAGACCCGCGATCATCCCGGCCACCATGGCCCAGTAGGGCGCAAGGTCTCCGGCCAGAAAGGTGCGGGTGATGAAGTAGCCAGCGATCAGAAAGATGGCCGCCGCCACATAGGTGGCGTTCCGGAGGGCTGTGGCGGGATCCATCCGCTTGAAGATTTCAATGGAATAGATCCCGATAAGGGAAGCCACAAGCCCCAGAGCGATCATGAGGACAGGATAGCCCATATACAGGGATTTGGGAACAAGGGTCGCGGAGGTGGCAGCGATGGCAATGGTGGCCACCACCGAGCCCACATAGGATTCAAACAGGTCCGCCCCCATCCCGGCGGTGTCGCCCACGTTGTCTCCCACGTTGTCGGCGATCACCGCAGGGTTGCGGGGATCGTCCTCAGGGATTCCAGCCTCCACCTTCCCCACCAGGTCCGCGCCCACGTCGGCGCTTTTGGTGTAGATCCCCCCTCCCACACGGGCGAACAGAGCCACCGAAGAGGCGCCCATGGCAAAGCCCGAGAGAACCTGGGGATCTCCGATCCAGGCGAAAAAGAGACCCACACCCAGAAGGCCCAGGGCGGCCACCGCCACCCCCATCACCGAACCACCCTTGAAGGCCACGGCCAGGGCCTGCGGTGCCCCTCCCGTGCGGGCCGCCTCTGTGGTTCGCACCGCCGCCCGCGTGGCGGCTTTCATCCCGATGAACCCGGCCAGCATGGAACTTGCCGAGCCCGAGATATAAGCGAGGGCGGTCTGCCAGCCGAAGAAGCGAAAGAGCACCGCGGCCACAATGATCACGAAAATCGCAATGGCAGAGTATTCCCGGCGCAGAAATACCATCGCCCCGTCGTGGATGGCGCGGGCAAACCGCTGCATCCGCTCATCCCCGGCAGGCAGGCGAAAGATGGAAAAGTAGGTGCCAACGGCCACCAGCACGCCCAGTGCACCCAGGACCCATGCATAGTTTACCACCGTCGTCCACTCCATCGGCTCTGTCCTCCTTTGTGTGGTCTTCGGCTGGAATGGTCTGGATGGTTGAGATTATATGCATCCGGTGCGGGAATTTCAACGATGGGAAAGGTCATCCCTCCATTGCCGAAAGATACCCCCACCCTTCCGCGAAAGGGCCCTTCATCCGGCGGGTTCGGCCACGATACGCTCAGCGCCCCCGGAAAGGAAGGCGACACAGGCCTTCCAGGGGAACCGGACGCACAAAGATCTCTTCCGCCACATCCCGGTCCACCACCAGGGTGGTGTGATCCACCTGAACCACGATTTCGGGCTTCTTCCTCACAAGACGGACGGCCTTTCCGGGATGAAGACCATAGGTGTCCAGGATGTGCCGGACCCGGGGGGACTTCACATGGATGGACACGATCTTCCCCCATTCCCCTGTTTCCAGATGGGTCACCGGGAGAAAGAGGGGACGGACCACCATCCGGTGCTCCACACAGCAGGCCCCCTGAGGAATGGGACGCCCGTGGGGGCAGGTCCGGGGATGCCCCAGAAGGGTGCAGATCTGATCCGCCGCCTCATCCGTGAGGACGTGCTCCAGCCGGCAGGCGGCCACCTCCGCACTTCGGGGATCCTTCACCACCTCCGTGAACAACCACTCCGCAAGACGCATTCTGCGGATCAGGGTGGATGCCTCCTGCCTTCCCTCCGGCGTGAACACCCACTCACCGTTTTGCTCCTCAAGCCATCCCCGCCGGGCGGCCTCTTCAAAATCCTCCCGCCGGAGGTTATAGGCCAGGACAGGCCGGAGCTCCTCCGTCTGCCAGCCCTCTTCTTTGAGCCAGAGATACTTCAGCACCTCATCCACCCTCGTCGCCACACTCATGGCTTCTCTCCTTCCGGTGATTTTCGAAACATCCGGGTGAACAGAGATAGTGTACGGGATCGGGGAGAGATCATCACGTCATATCCGCAGTGGGGACACCGGGCAAACCCGCACTCCCCTTTCAGGGCTTCCAGGGGACAGCCCCGGCACCCGGACCCATAAGCCTCATCCAGCCGGAACCGGGTTCCGCACAGAGGGCACTGGAGGAGGGTCTCGCTGCTCAACCGAACATCCATGTCAGGATCCACCGGGTGAGCCAGCCCGCAAACACGGCATAGGGGATGATGAAGGCCACGATGGCGAAAGCCTTTTTCCCCTGCTCCCGGATCATCACAAGAAAGTTGGCGATGCAGGGGACGAACAGGGTGATGGTCACCACGCTCACGATGACCTGCTGAAAATTGAGCAATCCCGCCTCTTTGAGCATATAAAAGCCCGCAGCTCCGTAATCACGACGCAGAAATCCCATGACAAAGCCCCGGGCACTTTCGGCCGGAAGTCCAAGAATGTGAACCGTAATGGGGGCGAGCAGACGCTCCAGAACCCCGAGAAGTCCTGTGAGATCCATGAAAAACAGAATGGCCGTCCCGAGAATAAAAATGGGAATCACTTCGGTGAGATACCACTCCAGCCGAGCCCAGGTTTTGAAAAAGATGTTGGAGAGGCTGGGGCGACGCAGAGGGGGGAGTTCCATAATGAAGGGCGTGCGCTTTCCCGGAATGACCCGGGAGGCGAGAAAACCCACAAACAGCAGATGCAGGGTCACCATCCCCCCCCAGAGGATATACGCCCACGGAGAAAGCCCCGCCATCATGGCCATCACCACACCCAGCTGGGCGGAACAGGGTACACCGAGAGCAAGGAGAAGGGTGACGAGCAGCCTTTCTCTCCGGGTTTCCAGCGTGCGGGTGGTTACGGTGGCCATGGTCACACACCCCAGGCCCAGAACCATGGGCAGAACTGCCTTGCCCGTGAGCCCGATCCGGCGGAAAAACTGATCCAGGAGATAGGCCAGGCGGGGGAGATAGCCCGAATCTTCAAGCAAGCCGAAAGCGATGAAGAAGGTGAGGACGATGGGGAAGATGATGGCAAACCCATAGGTCAAGGCCATGGTGAACAGACCGAATTCACCGACGAAGAAATCCTTCACCACCTGAGGGAGGGGGAGGGAAGCAAAGAGGCGGACCAGACGAGGATTGAGCCACTCTCCAAACACCTGGTTTTCAAAGAAATCCACAAGCACGCCTGCTCCCAGCACACCGACAAACTCATACAGCGCCCAGAGCACCAGGGCCAGAAAGACAAACCCCAGAATCGGGTGGGTCATCCACCCATCCAGAAGAGCAACCCAGCGGGATGGGGGAGCCGCGGGAGGGCTTTCCATCACCTGACGGCTGATTTCTCTCGCCTGTTCATAGAGCGATTGAAAAACCTCGCTTGATTGAACAGGATGGATGAATCCTTTCGGGATCTCAAGGCCCGGGACCCCCTCCTCCCCTCGAAGAAGAGCCAGGAGGACCAGAAAGTCTCCTCCTCGAAGATCTCGCAGAGGCGTCCCGTGAAACGTTGCCCGAGATCGAAGCGCGGTCATTTTCTGGCGGATGCGATCAGGCAGAGCGGGCTTCCAGCGAGGGATCCGGGCTTCTTTCAGGCGAGCGCGCAGATCGCGAATGCCCGTTCCGTCCAGCGCAACCGTGGGAATCACCGGGATGCCCAGCATCTCTTCCAGTTTCTCGACGTCGATCCGGATCTGGCGATCCCGCGCCTCGTCCCACATGTTGAGCACCATCACAACGGGGATTTCAAGAAGGGCGAGCTGGGAGAGAAGCACAAGCCCCCGGTCCAGGTTCTTGGCATCCACCACCAGCACGGCCTGCTCGATCTCGGGGGAGAGAAGGATCTCGAGGGTTACCCGTTCATCTTCGGAGGCTGGGATGAGACTGCGCACACCGGGAGCATCCACCAGCACCCGGCCATCGGGCAACTGTCCGGTGGTGATCTCCACCGTGGTCCCCGTGTAGTTGGAGACCGTGACATACCGGCCCGTGAGATGTTTGAAAATGAGGCTCTTCCCCACATTCGGAGGACCCACCAGCACCACGGAAGACTGCGCGAGTTTTGTCGACGGTTTTCCATGCGTGTGCATGTCGAAAGTATACAAAACCTGACCCGTGCTGTCAACTTTAAAACATGAGGTTCACCAAAAAGTTCGGACATCATGTTCTCTCTTCAGATGGCGCAGATGGAAATCGTCCAAGGCTCCCTCCCCCAACCCCCTCCACCAGGGGAGGAGAAAACACACCCAGGCAATTCCTCTCGGGAATTGCCTGGGGACCCCGTCAGCGTTCACAGGAAAATTCTCTCCTATTCGGGGCCCCCACGCGGTTTTCTTTGGAAAACCGCGTGGGGTGCATTCGGTGGAGGTATCCGAACTTTTGCTCTAAGGTCAGAAGAAAACGATCATCTCCCTTCGGCCAACATAGATCCGGCTCCACACTCCCGCCACGCATAACCCGTCAATCCGGCTCCGGGAAAATTCAACTGGCCATGATGGATTCGGACCAGTCCTTCACCCGGCTCGATCGTTCGGCATATGAGACACGGTATTCAGTGGCCTTCTGGTTGAGAACGTGGGATGGGGACACGGTTCAGTGGGGTCAGAAGATTGCCGATGCCAGCGGAACGAGCGGGTTCATCGCCTGGTCCGACAGCACATGGAACCACATTCCACCCGGCACCGGAACGAATGCCATCTCGGTGTTCTTTCCGCGGTTAGAGCGCGGGAGCTTGAATTTTCGGAAATTTTTCGTTACCTTTCTGATATGATCGGGCGGCGGACACGAACCAGTCTTTCGCCACAGGGACGGTGCAGGGAGGGGAGAATATGAAAACGCGCCTTGTTCTCGTTCCGATTCTTTTTCTTTCGCTGATCTTCGGTTCCTGCCAATATCTTCCCTTCTGGCCCAAAGAGACCAGACCGTCTCCCAATCCGGATCTGGTTCGCCTTGTTCCGGTCGATACATTTCCTTACCCCTATCCCTACGAACCCATCGTTCCAAAAATCAAGGGAAATGTGCTTTTTTTCTTGAAAGGTCAAATTGCAGCGGAGTTTCTTTGCGGAGACCACCTATGGACGAAAGAGCTTCCCGATGGGCCTGCCCTTGAAATTCTGGATTTCACCACACTGATCGACTCCTTTCCCGACAACTGCGTGAATTTCTATGACCTCTGGTTTGCGGACACCGAAAGCCTCTTGGTCTTCACAACCGGTGTCCCCTACGCCGTCCCACCCAGCGATACGACCCTGTATCCCTTCCACAAACTCATGCTCTATGACTTCAGAACCGGAGGTCTGGACACCCTCCACTGGGGATGTGCCTCCTATATTGATCCGAGGTTCTCAGCCTCTGGCCGGTATATTTTTGTGGCCACCTCGGGTCCGTCTCCACGATGTCGGGGTACGTTGTGGCGGTACGACCGGGAAACAGGCCAGGTGGATTCCGTTTTGACGTTCACAGGTGGACCGCGCTACGGGGGCTGGTCGATTTACACGGGATATATTCTGGAAGGGGATTCGGCGTGGATTGTGCAGGGAGATCCGGTGGATATGAACGTGCTTCCGGATCTTGATCCGTGGGAAGGCCGTTTCGTAGTGATGCAAAAGTATTATGGACCCTCCCGATGGGCCCCCGGTGGTCTCGTCGTGTGGGATCAGGTGGGAAGGGTGCTGTATACACTGGACGTACCCTGGCCAGGTCCGGGAAGTTTTCAAGAATTTGCCGAATATTACCCTCAGTGGGTTGAGATACCCGGTGAAGGAAGAGGAATTTTGCTCAACCTTTTCTATGATCCAGGTGGAGAGGGAGGGATTTATGCTTCTCATGGCATTTGGTTCGTGAAACATTGGGATCGTTATATTACAAAGGAGGAGGTTCCATGAGTATGGTGATCATGTGGATGCTTCTTGGAACGGTCCCTTCCATCGAGCCGCTTTTCCAGGTCGATTCGTCGAATGTAGAGTGGGACGGCCAAAAACTTAACTGGACCCTCTGGATTCATGCTCAAAGGAATGTTCAAGCATCTGTAAGAGGGATACTTTTTACCTCACCCGTTTCCCAAACCCTGATATGGGACGCAGTTTCTCCAACAATGAAAACCCTGAATGTGGCGCCTTCAACACAACCTGTGACTTTTTCTTTCCAGTACACCGGGACCCCAGATTCCACAGACACCTTCCGCGTTACGCTGATGTTCCGCATGTTTTCTACAGACAGCGTGGGACTGGATACTCTTGCCTACGGCGTCTACACTCGCCACCTGTTGATCCACAGTGACTCTTTGTGGTTCCTGGATCAAGTTTCTGATACGTTGCAGGGCCAGATGTTTTCAACAGTTGAAGTGATCGAAGGGACCGGGAATCTGGTATACGGGAAAGTAGTGTTCGCCAATCACGATTACGATCCTCCCGTGCTTGAGCCTCTGTCACAACTACAGGTTAACGTTTGTGATGAGAGTGGGCACTGTGCAACTGTGCATACGGACAACGAAGGCGTATTTCCCGTTGTGAAGTTCACTCCTATTGGAACGATTTATATCTTCACGGTTGCAATCTCCACGGAGAACGACGCAGCATACATCAAAAATGATGGCCTACCGTGGGGTGGAGCGGCAGTTTTTTTTGAATCGAAGAATTACAGCTTCACCAGGAGACACTGTAATTTTCCAAGTAGGACCGCCTGAATGGGGAAAGGCAATTTCTACTATGCAAAGGATTAGGATGCGATCTGAACAACACGGATGGAACGATTGTGGAAGGCGCTGTGATGCAGGTTTTCTGGGATATATGGGATCACGACACCACCCCGGACCTGGACGGTGTGATCCTGGACGATGAGGGATATGGGCGGCTTCCAGGACAACAACAGCCAGGGCTGAAAATCAAGGCGGTCCTGAGCACCTATCAACCCGAAGATATCGTTTCTTTTCTGAATGGATGGGAAGTTCTGCATCCAGAGCATCCTGTTCGAAAGATGGCGGAAGTGACGTTATATGGCCATCCGATTGCGCGGCCGGTGGTCCATGCGGAGGCGCTGGATGAAGAGCGCGTACGGGTCTGGTGGGACAATCCTGTTCTTGGTTCTCAGGTGGGACGCGTGGGGGTGAAACTTTCCACCGGGCTTCTTCGAATCCATCCGTGGGGAGAAAACGGGGATACGTTGCAAGGCATACTCAACCCTGTGGGATCGGAGGACACGGTGTGGGCTGAACAGTGGCTGAATGACACCGTGTGGATGGCGGCTCCTTTTCTTGTCGATCGCCTCAACGCCCCCGGCAATCCTCAACTCACCATCACCGATTCGGGACTGGCGTTTTCGTGGACTGATCGTTCGTCGTATGAAACGCGATATGCGGTGAAGTTATAGAGCAACATGATTACGGGGATAATTACGGGGAACGTGAATGCACGACTTGAAATTTCGAAGAGGTCGATGTAGGATTTCGTGATGATGACGGGATTTGTGCCTCTCCTTCTCCTCTCGGCCCTCCAGGTTCAGGGCGTGGCCGGGAAGAAGGGGGTGATGCTCGTTTTTGACGCCTTCGAGCCCGCAGGCATCCAGGAAGTGGGACTTCTGTTCCTCCCCTCCCGGGGGAAATCCTCCGGCGATCCCCTGGCCCGGAAGGTGTGCACCCTTTCGGGGAAAGCCCCTTCCATCTGTGCCCGCGCCCACACGGTGAGGGTGAAGCGTTTCCCTCTCCCTCCGGCGAGGCTTCAGGATACGGTGATGTGGGTGATGCGGGATGGGTGGAAGCGCGGGGCGGGAGAGGTGGGGCTGTGGGTTCGAGGGGTGGATGGGACAGTAGAGGTGGGGTGGTTGAAGGAAGGGGCGAGCTTGCAGGTGGTGGGGGACACCTTCCGCTGGCCTTTTGCGGGGTATGATCCTGGTCAGAGTTACACCTATCCATGGGGCGTGTATCCCGATGTGAACGTGCAGTGGTTCAAATTCTGGACATGGGGACATTTGTTTGTGACCGAAGTGAAATCGGCGGTGAGTGATGGCCGGTTGTATATGGCGAATGGAGGGGAGGTGCTGGAGGTGATGGATGTGGAGACGGGTGAGGTGGTGGATTCGGTGGAGATGGTGTCGAATGTGAATGCAGCGGTGTTGATTGGGGATTCGTTGCTGGTGGTGGCGAGCACGTTTGGGACGCTGGAACCGGAGAAAGACACGACGCTGAAATTGTTTCGTTTGCCGGATCTGGAGCTGGTGTGGGGGATCACGGGGCTGAAAGCGGTGCAGTCGGTGACGGTGGTGGGAGACACGATTGTGACGGGAGGAGCAGGAGGGGTGAGGGCGATCACGGTGGACGGGCGGATTATTCAGCGCTGGCCGTTGTTTGGATGGATTCAGGTTCCGGTGCTGGTGTCGGACACGGTGCTGGTGGGATGGGGGGAGGGGGGGAATCTGGTGTTTTACCGGTGGCCCACGGAGGATACGCTGTGGGTGGTGAATCTCAACATTGGAGGTGGGTGGCTTCGGGTGCTGCCTTCCTATCCAGATATCCTATGGGTGATGGAATACAATGAGCCGTTGTTCGGCCTTGTGCCGGCGAGCCGCCAGATTCTGGAAATCCCTACATCTCCTGAAGTTGCGGTGGCCACGGTGGGATGGCGAGATACGTTGCTGGTGATGGAAGCGTTCTGGGAATGGAACAGTCACGTCCTGGGGAGCACCCTGAAGGTGTGGGTTCCAGAGGGGGAGGGATGGAGGCTCGGCAGAAAGGTGTATATGCACTTGGGAGCGGGAGGAGGAGGACTGCCTGCGCTCAGCGGTTTGGGGGATTCCAGCGGTGCACTGTGGGTCGTCGCGCAATACGGATATGTGGTGGACCCGCAGAGGTTCACGGTGAAACGTTTGGGAGAGATGCCTGGAAATTGGGATGACTGGCAATATGCCGTGCCCACCTCGTTTTTCTATCCGCTGTTCTATAAAGACCTTGTCCTTCATGCCAACCGGATGGGGCGGTTTGTGTTGCGGGGGCAGAGTCAACCGCCACCGGGATGGGGTGAAGTGGAACATCCCGTCCGGATGGTGGTGCTCCCCCGACGGGTTCGGGTGGAGCACATGCCCGAAACGTGGGAGGGGGCGCCCTTCTGGCTTCAGGACGTGCTGGGTCGGGTGGTGGTTTCGGGAACGGTGCGAGGAAGGGTGCTGGAGGTGGGACCGTTGAAGCCGGGGGTGTATCGCCTTCGCATCGGCAACACCTGGAATCGAAAAGTCGTGGTTTTCTGAAACAGGAGGATGGTCGTGAAAAGGGTGGGATGGACGGTCATGCTCATTCTCCTCAGCGCCGTGTCCCTTCGGGCACAGACCCGGGTGGAAAGTCTTGGAGGAGGGGTCTATCGTGCTATCATCACGGCGGATACAGGAAACGCTGGATCGTATCTAAGTGTGGAAGGGGTGATCAAAAGAGACACGTCCTTTCTCTCGAGCGTGTTGCCCTATGCAGGGTACCAGAACCCTTTCGGCACACCGGAAATCTTTCGCTTTGGCTGGGCCATTACAGCATCGAACTTCCAGAGTGTTGTTCCGAGAGATGCAATCATTGACTCGGTCATTCTCAAATATTCGGTATCCATCTGGTCCACTGACGGATCAGATCTTACCTTCTTTTTCGGCGTGTTACGTAATCCACCGACCTCTTCGACACCGGTCGACTTGTGGAACGCGCTGGGTGGGTTTACCACGCGGGTAACGAGAACGTACACCATCTACTCTTCTTCACGAGACAGTCTGGATCTGTCCTTTGCACTGGCAGATTTCACAGACCTTCAACAAAACCGGATTAACCTTCTTATGATTGGTGTTCGAGAATCGGTGGAATATCGTACAGAAGAAGGGGACTGGTACGGCAATTTTTCTTCCCCGGAGTTATGGATCTATTTCCGTCGTCCGCCGGTGATTGACAGCGTTTGGCCGGGAGGAGGAGACACGCTGTATACAGGGGCTGGGCCGGAGCGTGTGCGGTGGTGGGTTCGAGATGGAGATGGGGTGGTGGACTCGGTGTGGGTTCGGGTGTTCCGGCCGGGAGGAGGAGCGGTCACGGGAGGTGCGCGGAACACCGGCGGAGCCAACCCCTGGCAGGGGGAGATAAGCCTGGAGGTTTCATCGTTGAGTCCGTGTGATTCCTGTTACATGAAGCTGGATGTAGTGGATAACGACGGGACGACGAGAGACACAGTGGTGGGTCCTTTTGTGATGGCGCCTGCTCCCAATCCTGTGGTTGAGATCCACTGGCCGAACGGGCGTGGGATCAAGGTGGAAGAGGGAAACACATACTGGATTCGCTATTCGGCCTACACCCCCGAAGGTGTGGATTCCGTTGCGGGCTGGCTTTCCCTCGATGGAGGCCAAACGTTTGTGGATACGATTGGAACGCGGGGGTATTACTATCCTCAAGACTCCGTTCAGAACGATTCTCTTCGGTGGGTGATTGATTTTCCGCCGTCGAAGCGAATTCGTGTGAAGGTGGATGCGATATCGGTGGGAGGGAAGGTGGGTTCCGACACGAGCGATTACGACGTCGGATACAAGCTCCGAAAACCCGGCAATCCTCAACTCACCATCACCGATTCGGGCCTGGCGTTTTCGTGGATTGACCGTTCGGCATATGAAACGCGGTATTCAGTGGCTTTCTGGTTGAGGACGTGGGATGGGGACACGATTACGTGGGGTCAGAAGATTGCAGATGCCAACGGAACAAATGGCTTCATCGCCTGGACGGACAGCACATGGAATCATATACCACCGAACACCGGAACGAATGCCATCTCGGTGTTCGTTCCGCGGTCAGAGCGCGAGGGCTTGAATTTTCGGAAGTTTTTCTTTACCTTCCAGACATGACGAAAAGGCGGGGATGGCTGGTCCTGATTGTGACGGTTCTTTCTCTCGGTATGCGGTGTTCTGCGCCGACGAAGGAGGAACCTTCAGGGAAAATGTGTGAAGAGGGAGATATGATAAATCTTTCGTGCAATTCAACTCAATCTTTTTCTCCATGGATTGGAGTTGATCCCCGTGGTGTTTTGCATGTTGTGTGGATGGATGGAGGGGAGACGAGATATGAGCGGTCACTTTTGTACTATCGCTGGTTTGATCCGGAACGAAGGGTGCTAAGTGAAGTTGAGACATTGTCCGTAGACACGACCCACGATCATTGGGCACCGGTGGTCGCCGTGGACCGGTGGGGACGGGTGCATGTGGTGTGGGAGGAGGATAATCTGGCTGAGAATGTTTCCGCCGCGATGTATCGTATGAGGGATGAAACGGGCGTGTGGAGCAGTCCGTATCGGCTTTCAGAATGGAGCAACGATGAGAAGCAGGTTCGCGTGGGTGTGGATCCGACGGGGCGGGTGCATGTGATCTGGGGAGGGCATTATGCCTCAAGGTCGCCCGATGGGGTGTGGGATGTGTATGAAGAAAACGTTCCCATCGGACTGAATCCCTTCATGACCGTGGACTCAACGGGCGGGGTGCATGTGGTGTGGGGAGCCTCGGGGTTGGGGGATGTGCTTCAATATTCGGTTCGCACACCATCAGGAACATGGGAAACCTATCCGGTGGGGAGAATGGATGCGGCACCTCACGGGATCAGCCTGTTTCAGGGACGGGTGTGGGTTTGTGGCCTGCTCCGGGGTACAGATCCCACGCCGAGGGATGTGGAAGTGGTGTGTTACTGGGGGCAAAAGGGAGATTGGATCGAGGTGCCGAGACCGGCGAATTACGGGGCTTATGACGTGGCGACCGTGGGAGGAGAAAGAGAGGCCGTTGTGGTGTACTGGGGTCATGTGGAAGGGGCCGATGGGGATACGCTCAACATGGCGGTGCGATTTTTTGATGGATCAGGCTGGAGCCCTGCGCGGGTCATCCGGAAGTTTGATCAGGGAAGACCGCCGGTGGTGTTTCAACCGGCGTGGGATAGCGTGGGGAGGCGATTTGCGGTGGTGTGGACAGAAAATCTGTACGATGAGGCGGAACGGTTTGGGCAATGGGATGTGTTGTTGACGTTTGTGGAACCGGGAGGTACACCATGAGGTCATGGGGTGTGTCTGTCGGTATGCTCCTTGGAGGGATATCGATTCTGAATGCATGGAGTCTTCCCGAACACGTTTATCTTACATGGAAGACGCCCGAGGTATGGCAAAGTGTTGATCCTGAGTTCTACCAGGCCTTGATGGACCTGTGGAGTGGAGACTACTGGACTCGATTTAATGCGGTCATGACGTGGCACGCCTATCTGTGGGGGGCGATGTTGCCCGATCTTCTGGATGAAGCGAGTCAACGGGGAGCTGCGAAGATCGTGAAGAATTTGTATGAGATTCAGGCTCCGTGTGTGGATGTGGAGGCTCCTCTTCGGATCAAAGAGAACACCTATTCCACCCTGGTCGACAGGCAAAACACCAATCGGCTGCGGCTGATTCGTTTCAATGACCCCAATGATCCGCCGCCGAATGCCAACGTAGCCAGGTTATGGCAGATGGTGCAGTATGCGCGGTCACGCACGGACTGGTCCCCCAAGAAGAAGGCCCTGATTTATGGCGCCTATGCTCACGTGATTCAGGATTTGTTTGTGCATATGGTGTATCAGCCTGCTCATGCAGGTTATGGGTATAACCTTCTTGGGTTTGTTCCGGAAGACGGGAACAGTTTCCTTGAGATCTACGAGATCTTTTTTGAGACGATGTCGCCAAGTTTTATTCCTCCTTCGGAAGTGGCAACGCCATTGAAGCTGATGTGGATCAATCTGATTACCAATGGATCCATTGTTCCCGGGGAATACGGGCCGATGGAAGTGTACAGGCGCGATGGTCGGCACTGGATGTCCATGTATCAGGATACGATTCTTCCATGGGTGCAGGGTTTTGTGGAAGCATTTCATGGGGTGGGATATCGTGCGAGCGGGATGACAGCGGAGCGGTTGTCAGCTCTTCTTGAAGGTTCAGCGATTCTGGCATTTCTTGTCATGGGTTACGAGAAAACGAATGCAACAGATGTGACGAACGTGGGATGGGCGATGCTGCATCCGGAGTGGAGTTTTTGGGATGTGAAAGAACACGAAGCCAATCGTTTGGCTCCTTATGTGGGTACCAGTGATCTGTGTTGGGGTGCTCTGGTGGGATGGGTCTCGAGATTTTTGCCTCCGCCGTATTCAGGAGCTTTGGCTACCTTGGGTATGGTGGCGTATCTTGTGGACAAGCTTCTGCACGATGAGGTGATCGAATATGGTCTACGGAACATGACCCTTCCGATTCAGCCTTTTGCGTTGAATTTTGACTGTATTGATGATCTTCCTGGAGGGTGGATGAGTTATTTGTCGGACACGACCAAATTTGACCAGCTTGCGTCGTGTGCGGTGGATCTGGATCAGGAGGAATACCAGCGGTATCGACGACATATTGCAGCGTGGCAGCGTTACAGCACGGTGTTGCCTCCCAATCAGCGATCGAGTTACCAGGGGCAATATCGGCTTCTTCTTTCTCCGGGGTGGAAGGCGGTGTATATGGATCGTTTTGCGTCGGGGCCGTCATCGGAAAGGTATTTTGACTATAATGGGAGGTGGGTGTTTTCACGGAAAGCGGGGGTGCTTGGAGGGATGTGGGATGTGCAGGGGAATGTGTTTCCTCAACCGGGGGTTTTTCGTCTGGATTTTCGAAGGTATGATCCATCGTCGGGTCGGGCGAAGTTGAGATACACGAACACCCCTGTCTATGTGGAAGACACACAGAACTGGCGGAAGGAAGTTAGATTGAATTAGGTGATTGATTAAACGGGTCCATTAGTGTATACTAAAAGGCAACAGAAGAGGGAAACGATGGACCTGGTTCAATTAAGCAAGATTGCATCGGACGAAAAGAAGGCGGAAGCGTTTTTACGGGAGAAAGGAATTCTCAAGACGTTTCGCACGTGTCCGTACTGCGGGAGCGACAAGGTGAAGCGTGCGCGGAGGAAATCGTATAAGTGCTATGGATGTAAGCGGGAATGGGGGGTGAGGAAGGGGAGTGTGCTGGAGCGATCCGGTGTGAAATATGGCCAGTTTTTGCTGGCGTTGAAAATGTTTGAGCTGGAGATTCCTGTCTTGCGTGCGTCGAAAGAGTTGGGGCTTGCGTACAACACGGTGAGGCGTTTGTACATGCTTTTTCGCAAGAAGATTGTGGAAGAGGCGACGAAAGACGATCTTTTGTGGGGGGAGATTGAGATGGATGAGAGTTACTTTGGAGGTCGGAGGAAGGGCAAGAGAGGGAGGGGGGCGGAAGGGAAGATTCCGGTGTTTGGGATTCTGGAGCGTGGTGGGAAGGTGAAAGTGGAGGTGGTGAAGGATGTGAAGGCAGAAACGTTGTTAAGGGAGGCGATTCGGAAGGTGAAAAGGGGAAGTCTGGTGTACACGGATCAGTTCAAAGGCTATGACAGCCTGGTGATGTACGGATTTCGTCATGAGCGAATCGACCATGGGAAGCGTTTTAAGAACGGGAAGGTGTATATCAACGGGATTGAGGGTTTCTGGAGTTATGCGAAGGAACGGCTGATGCAGTTTCATGGGTTATCATCTCGGTGGTTTCCGTATTATTTGAAAGAACTGGAGTATCGATACAATCATCGTGATGAGGATCTTTATGAGTTATTTCTGGAGCTCCTGAGGGTGGAATAGATTGATGAATCACCTTGAATTATGATCTGATCACGTTTGGTCGAACCAAGCTTTACGCGGTCACGTATTCCGGTGACACGCTTGCAGATACCCTCTTGCGAGATCCTCAGAGATATCGAGGAGAACTGGTGATGGATCTTTCGGGCTGGCTTGCGCCTCAGGGACCGCCTGCAAGAAGGGATACGTTGTTCTGGGAAGTGAAAACGGCGGAAAGAGGCAACGCTTACGCTTTTCATCCCATGCTGAAATCAGATTATCGGGAGCCGTACGAGACGCGTCCGGAGATCCACAACAACGTGTTTTATCAGACGTATTTCAAGAACGGTGACCCTGTGCGTCGTCCAGGAGAGAATCCCCTTCAGGATCCGAAACACTACTGGCCCTACGTTCTTCCCGTCGAACCCAAACTCAACGCCCCTGGCAATCCTCAACTCACCATCACCGATTCGGGGCTGGCGTTTTCGTGGATCGATCGTTCGTCGTATGAGACGCGGTATTCGGTGGCCTTCTGGTTGAGGACGTGGGATGGGGACACGATTGCGTGGGGTCAGAAGATTGCAGATACGAACGGCACAAGCGGGTTCATCGCCTGGACAGACAGCGAGAGCTTGAAGTTCCGAAATTCTTATTCCACAATCACGACATGATGAGAGGGAAAGGAGGGGGATCGGTTCTGATGATTCTTTTCCCGCGTGTGAAGAGAAAACGTTTGGTTTCGGTTCTGATTCTCTTTCTTTCAATGATCTTCGGTTCCTGCCAGTATCTTCCCTTCTGGCCCTTTGGTCGGGAGGAGGAAAAGCCCTCGGAGGATGTGGTGCATCTTGCAAGCAACTTCTGTGGCGTGCTCGTCCCCGATCGAGGAAAACTGTACGGTTGCAAATGGTTTCGAGATTCAACCTTTGATAACCGTTTCACCCGCTGCCTTGGCATATGGGAACGGGATGTGGAGACCGGAGAGATGCGAGAGGTGTGGGGAGATACGAGTTTCAACGTGATGGGATACCAGGTTTCCAGAGATTTTCGCTATCTGATGTTTGTTGCTTCAACCCCAACAGACCAGAATGTGATCTTTCTTCTGGACCTTGAAACGATGGAGATCGTGGATTCGGTTCATCCCGTTTTTGCTCCTGCAGGTCCCATTTATGAGATTTCTCCCTACACCTCGGAGGTTTTCTATTTCATTTCTTATGAAAATTGGGGGAACACTTCGGTATTGTGGAGACTGGATTTTCGCACCCATGAGATGACATTGTTGAAGCGAGGGGGGCTTCAAACAGGATATCATGTCCTTCCCGGGAAGGGGGACAGTGTAGTGAGCGTGGAAGGATGGGGGGGAATTCAAACGGCGAATCACAGATTGAAGTTGCTGGTAATGGATGGATGGCTTCCTGGTTCGTTTTTGTTGAGAAATTATGAGACGGGAAAGATGTATCGTCTGGTGGCTGTGCCTCCACGGGAAATGTACTGGTTTGCAGACAGGGACTGGTGGGTTCATGATCGGGATTCGTTGTTGATTTGTACGTTCAAGGACACATGGTATATGCATCCTAAACAAATTGATCTCTGGTTGATCAAGAACGTGACGAAACATTTACAGGAGGTGTCGCCATGAGGGGGTTCTGGTCTATTCCCGGGCTTCTGGCCCTGGTGATGCCCTTGTATGCAGGTCTTCAGGTGGGCGGAGAAATCTCCGTTCCTTCCGGTCAGATGAAGGTGGGCGAAGGGATTCGCTGGCGACTCGTACTTCACGCTGACACCACCCTTCCTCCCTTCCAGATCGGCGTTCAGGTGGACAGCGGCGTACAAATCTTGAGCCCCTTGGTGGGTGGAACGGTGAACGGGATAAACGCAGGGGACAGTGTGGAATTTGTGCTGGATTTCAAACCGGTCAAGTCAGGATGGCACCGCATTGCATGGGTGGCGGCGCCTCCACAGGATACGGTGTTCTTTCTTCTTCCGCTGTTTTTCGAGACGTTTGTGTATGCAGATTCAGATACGGTGATTTTTGCCGATACCACGATGAACGAGGACAGTCTGGCCTTTCTTGCCGATCTACAGAATCCACCGTATACGGAAGGTGTGGAGACAACGATCAACAGCGTGGTCACGGGAGACGGGAGAATCCAGGGGTACATTCGATTTACAGATAGCGATAGGAGCGAAAAGCCTGTGGAAGCCAGAGTGTGTGCCGTCGAGATACCGTCGGGACAGGCATGGTGTGGAAACACAGATGCGAATGGCTATTTTGATATTGATTTACCGGAAGGTCGAGATATGCGCATTCGCCTTCAGGTGGAGAGCGAGGGACCGGCAGGCGCTGTACACGATATGTGGAAACCCACGATTTCGGTGAAATTTAAATGTTTTTGGGTGGTGTGTTATCCTGTGATCCACGGTTATGTGAATCTTTCTCCTGGTCTGCATGTTATGGCAGCGCAAGACGTTGACTACGAATCGGGCCATACCTACACTGTGAATCAAGTGATAAGAAGAGGACGTGGGCGTCGGGTGGCGAAGATTCTGGATTTGATGAAGCGGACGAGGCAGAAAGTGCTTTCGGCGGGTTTGCCCTTTGAGCGGTTTCAGGCGAACTCACCCGGGGGAGCGATGATTTGTGTGATCATTCGGACACCGCAGACTTGCTGGGTGGAAGACTTTATAGGATTTGCGGTGGATGTGAACGCGCTGGCACAGTTTGACATTCGATATCTCTGGGTGTTTCACCTTGGAGCGGACATTCGGAGAAAGTTCCGGTATATTGCGGTGATTGACGACAGCATGGACGTGTGGGAACCGGGAGGGAGCCGAACGATTTCTCATGAATTCGGCCACATTGTGCAATATCAGCTTCTCGGCAAAATGCCCTACGGGGATTTGATTCGAGACCATGACTTACCTACAGTTTCCAATCCTGGTCATGCGTTTCGGGAGGGTTTTGCCGAATTCTGGGCGCATGCGGTGTGGCATGACAACCTGGCGAACACCTTTCCGAGGGTAATGGAAGCATTTTACAGCAATCGCAACCGTCCGTTTTATATAGGAAACGATCCTCGTACTCCCAACTCCGATGGACGTAAGGTGGAGGGTTCGGTGGCGCAGTATTTATGGGATCTTCTGGACACAGGTCAGGAGCAGGACAGTTTGCCCACGCCTTCCATTCATCTGGACGACGACGGCTATCATGTGACGCTTTCGGATATTCTCCATGCGATGCACCGGGTGGGAACCGCGATGACGGGAGGACATGGCGCATTCAATGTGGTGGATACCACGGTGTCTGTTCCCGTTCTGGGTGATGTGCATTTCAAGATTAAAGCGCGAGGGTATTTTCTTTCCGACGGTTCGACGAACTATATCCAGGCGTTTCGGGATTCGCTGCAGGCACGGGTGACGGGGTTGAACACCACGACGCTTTATAATGTGGTGGTGCATCCTTTTCAGGATACGGCGCGGTATCCCCTGACAGCGCCCTCGATCTGGGGCGGAGGAGAAGAATCTGAAGGCGTGCGGGTGAACTGGAACCGGGTGGAAGGCGCGGGGATGTATACGGTGTCCTACCGGAGGCTTCCTTATGGGATCTGGCATACACTGTATGTTTCAGGCGAGTCCACGGGTGTGACGGTTCCGGTGTTTGCCGTTGGGGACTCGGTGGAAGTGTGGGTTCGTTACACGCTGGCCGATACGTCCCCGTGGGTAAGAGACACGTTCGTCATCAACCGCCTTGCCCCTCCCGGCAACCCCTCTCTCACCATCACCGATTCGGGACTGGCGTTTTCGTGGATTGATCGTTCGTCGTATGAAACGCGGTATTCAGTGGCCTTCTGGTTGAGGACGTGGGATGGGGACACGATTACGTGGGGTCAAAAAATTGCCGATGCCAACGGCACAAGCGGGTTCATCGCCTGGACGGACAGCACATGGAATCACATCCCACCCGGCACCGGAACAAATGCCATCCGCATTGGCCTGTACGCTGCACGGGATGAAGCTGCCGACACCTTCTTCTCCGACGTGGTGTGGATCGATACTCTCATCGTCCCCAACCCCACCCTCGACGCCGCCACCATCACCGACTCCGGCATCCAGATCTCCTGGAACAACAAACCTTCCTGGGCCGTTCACGTGGCCGCAAGCATCCAGATGGCCGGCTCCGGCCGGGGCTATATCCTGGGCACCTCCTCTTCCGGAACCGGCACCATCCCCTGGAACATCCCCCTCTGGAACGCCTTCCCCACCCTGGACGATACCGTCATCCTCTACCTCTATTCCCGCCGACCCCTCGGTCCTAACGGAAACCGCGCCCTCACTTCCCCGCCACCTCCTTCCCGCGAAACCCTCCGGATTCTCGACCCACCCGGCCATGTTCCCCTCTGGAGCAACTGCAGCGACTCCACAAGGATCAACATCCGGCTTGCCTATTACCCCAACGTTGCCAAAGGAAGCGGATTCGTGATCGAACGGACAACACCGGGCGGGAGTTCCTGGAGCGTGATCGACACGGTGTGGAGTTCCACGGCAACACTGGTTCAGGACATCCTTTCGCCGGGCCAGGCCTTTGAATACCGTGTCCGGAGTTTCCGGGCGCTCGGGCCGGATACCGCACAGCGGCTTGCGCTTTCAGGCTACAATTTCCGGAACGTGGGGTATGCGGAACACGCGCTGGACGGGGAGATAGGCCTGCCCAGTGCCGAACGGTTCACAAGAAACGCCCTGGCCTTTGCCTGGATCAACCAGAACGCACCGGCCTATTCGTATTTCGGCTATCTCATGAGTTTCAAAAACAGCCGTCCCCGGTGTTTCAACTGGCCGGTGTGGGTCTCGGCAGGCGTGGCCACCCGGGTGGATTCCCCCTGGGTCCCCATTCCACCCGTGGTGGCCGAACAGGGGAACACCGTGTGGGCAGCCCAGCTCATGAGGAACGGGAACCTCTATATCCGCCGGTACGAGCGGAACGGGAACACGTGGACGGGGGTGGCCGATACGTCCCTGCCCCTGACGGGGCTTTCCGGTGTTCGTGATCTGGGACTGGGTGTGGATGGACAGGGCCGGGTGTGGGCGGTGGTGAGCACCTCCACCAGGGTGGTCGGCATCGTGTGGGATGGAAGCACGGTGGGGTCGTCCACGTTGTATATCGTGCCATCTTCCGCATGGGAGATCAGCGGGGCGGTGGGCGTGTGGAGCCGGGGCGGGCACGTCCTGGTGAGCGTGCCGGTGTATAAGGTCAGTGACACCAAAATCACACGGGTGGTCGTGGTGGAGGTCGGAGGAGGGAGGACCACCGTGGTGGACCAGGGAGGGTATGCGGGAGAACCCCGGTACCACTACACCGACGTGGTGGGCCTTTCTCCCGGGATCGGGGTGGTGTATGGCTCCTCAACGAACGGCTGGCACTATCAGACCGTGGGACAGACCCCCCTTCTTCTTCCTGGCTCTTTCCGTGCCTGTGATCTTGAGGAGGCGGTGGGGTATGCGGTGGTCGTGTGCTCGCCGGAAGATTCCACGGCCAATGTCCAGGCCTTTGTGATCGACGTGGCCAACAACCGGGTGTATCGAACCGTGGACCTGGGCCTTCCGGGCCTGGCCCATGCTGAAATCCAGCCGGTGTATGCGGGGATGGACTTCCGGACCGGACGGACCCGGTATCGCCTGGACCTTTTCACCGCCCGCCGCCGTCCGGGCCTGTATGGCGGTGTCGCCATCGACAGCACCAGCCTCGGCTATGTCTGGAGCACCTCCCCCGCTCCAGCGTCTCGCCAGGAAGGGCCTCCTTCCCTTTTCGGCGGACGTCCCGATACGTCCTGGATTGGACTGTGGCGGGTGTATACGCTGAACGACGGGGAAAACACCCGTCTGGTGGTGGAGGAAGCCGGGAAAGGCGGGTTTGTGGTGGCTGTGGCCCCCAGGATTCAGATCGGGACGGTGCTTCCGGACGATTCGGGTCTGGTGATCCACGCGGGCTTCGGCGGGGTGAAGGGGTCGATGGTGTGGGGCGATCTCCCTGTTCCCCTTGAAGGTTTCCGGACCGACCGGGTGGCGTATGAAGTGCTCGGTGGAGAAACCCCTTCTTCGTGGCTTGTGGCCCGGGACGGAACGACGGGAGGAGAGGCGTTTGGACAGGACGTGGGGGATACGCTGGTGTATGCCATTCCGGTTTCGGGCTTTGAGGGCGTGGTGGATCTTTTGATGATGAAGGTGGAGAGCGACACGGTGTGGGCGGAAGTTTCGGGGTGTGGGGTGGAGGCGATCCCGGTGGAATCGGGTGTCTGGAAGGGCGTACGGCTGCCGGTGTGTGCAGGCGCGGGGGACACGCTGAGGCTCCGGTTGTGGGGTGAGGAGGGGAAGGCGGTGGGCCTTCGTCGGATTGCCCTGTTCGGGAGTGGTGAGGTTCTGGCGTCGGTGGGGCGTGGAGAAGAACGGAGCGGGGTGATGGATGAAGACGTTCGTCCGGTGATCCGGTTCGGGTGGGATCGGAGTCGGTTGATGAGGTCCGGTGTGCTGCGGGTGGGTGTGCCTGGAGGTGGGGAGGTGTTGATTCGTGTGTGGGATGTGGTGGGTCGGAAGCGGTTTGAGGAGCGTGTGGAGATGCGGGAAGGGGGGTATGTGGAGCGGGACCTCGGGAAAGTGCTGAAAGGCGGTGTGCACGTGGTGGAGGTGCGGTGGGGGGACCGTGTGGATCGGGGACGGATCGTGGTGCCGTGAGCGGAACAAAACACTGTCCCGTCCGGCTATATGTTGACATCCGGAAGGGGGGGCGGGAGGCTCCTTTTCTTTTCCGGGGGTTCTTCGCCTCCACCTTGCGTGACAGATCTCCAGGGCCCCCGGGCGATTTCCGAAGAAATCGCCCGGGGTTTCTTGTTCGGGGTCCCCACGCGGTTTTCCAAAGAAAACCGCGTGGGGTGCATTCGGTGGGGGTGCCCGAACGCTTGTCCGAAGGTCAGTACAACTCCTCTTCTCCATTTATCATCTTTCCCGTACCATTATGATCCATGCCGAGGCCAAAAGAATCCCTGGAGCGGTTGATTGCGCAGTGCAGGAGACGGGCCGGGGAGGAGGTGTTTGCCCGGGGTCAGGCGTATGTCCTGGAAGGTCGGGTGGACCACCTGACCCTCGAGGAAATGGGCGGGGGTCTCGTCCTCTCGGTCGAGGCCCGGGTGAGAGGTCAACACCGTCGAGGCTACCGAACGGTCTTCCTGCTTTTTCGGCAAGGGCTTCAACCCCTCCACCTCGCCTGCACCTGCCCTCATCACGAAAAGGGATATTTCTGCAAACACCTCGTTGCCACCGCTCTCACCCTGCCCCGGGCCCTCTTTGCCTCGCCCAACCCCTCCGAACAGCCGTCCATCCTGGCTCTTCAATTCCTGGAAGACGAGTGGGGCCTGGCCTTTCTTCCCGCGACGCCTGAGATTCCATGGAAAGAGCAGATCCCATTTCTGCTGCCCGATCCCTCCCTGTGGATCTCACAGAGGAAAGCAAAAAAACCTCCTCCCTGCCTCAACCTCCCACCCCCTGCCGTTCAGGATATCCTTAGACATGCACGGAAAGGAACGCTCTTCGAGGTCCTCCACCGGTATCCCGATCTTCCCATATGGATCCACCGCAAATCCCGACCCTCCTATTCCGGTCTGGTCTGGCCAGCTTCGAACCCACGGATTGTTGCCGATGTCGACCTTTCTGTGCCCCGTTTCCTCGTCGGCATCAAGGTTGATGATATCCTCTTTGAACCCGACGACGTCATCCGTTCCTTCTTCCTGGATGTAGACACCGACGAGGTTCTTTACGATCGATGGGTCGCCCTCATCCTTGCGAATGCCCACTTTGTCCTCCTCACGTCTGAAGAAAAGGGATTTTACAACTATCTCGTCCGGCTCAGAGAGGAGGTTCAACCCCGGCTTGAGGAAGAACCCCATCCCGATCAATACCTGCATCAATACGTGATCCCCCACGTACTGGGACATCTGTACACCGGTGAACTTTTGAAAGAACCGGAACTGTTCAAAAGCCTTCCCATTGAAATCGTTGAAACCGATCGCCCTCCCCGCCCTCGTCTGGTTCTGGGCTGGGATTCCGAAGAGGGGCTGGTGGGCGAAATTCGATGGGTGTGGAACGATGTGGACGTGGAGGTGAGCACTTCCGAGCTCGACATCCGGGGGTTCCGCGCGTTCGTCCCCACCCGACGACTGTGGCGCTATGCATGGGTGAATGCCTTTAAGGAAACCCTTGAAGCCTGGAAAAACCGGATTCGCTCCAGAGAAACAGGACTGAAGGTATCCCGGGATGGACAGGTTCGCCTCCGGAAAGGCGTAACCCTGGAAGACTTTCTCACCCGCGGTCTTCCCTATCTCGTTCGTCGAAAAGTGGAGGTGGTGGGGGTGGAAAACCTTCCCCTCCGCCTTATTCAGAGCACCCCCCGTCTTCGTCTTTTCACCGGGTCCGGTATCCGGTGGCTGGATGGAGAAGTTGAAATCGGATCGTACCGGTATAGCCTTGAAGATTTCCTGCGCCTTTTCGAAGGTTCCGACGCTTCCCGCGTCATCCGGCTGTCAGACGAAGAAATCGGCGTGATTCCCGAACGTGTGGAAAAGTTTCTCCGGTGGATCCAGCGCCTCTCCCGTATGGATGCCGAAATGGGCATGCGCCTTCTCCAGCAAAACCTCAACGTGGAAGACGATTTACCCCTCGAAATCGATCGTCCCCCTCTCAAACCCAAACTCCACGATCCTGAAGGACTGGATCCGAAACTCCCTCAATCCTTTCAGGGCAAACTTCGTCCCTATCAGGTTGCAGGATACCGGTGGCTTCACCAACTCCACGCATGGGGGCTTGGCGGTATCCTGGCGGACGATATGGGCCTGGGCAAAACGGTTCAGGTTCTCGCTTTTCTTCTCTCCCTCCGGGAACGAAACCACCCTGACACCCCCGATCTTATTGTGGTCCCCACATCTCTTCTTTTCAACTGGGAACAGGAAATCCGTCGGTTCACCCCCTCCCTCCGCATTGCGGTGTACCACGGCCCGGACCGGCCGGATCTCGCTTCCCTGATGGACCGGGATCTTATCCTGACCACATACGGTATGGTCCTTCGGGATCGAAAGAAATTTGCCCGTCACCGTTTCCATTTCATTGTGCTCGATGAAGCGCAGGTGGTGAAGAATCCTCTGAGCCGCACGGCCCGAAGCCTTCGGACCATTCCCTCCGAGCATCGCCTGTGTCTCACGGGTACACCGGTGGAAAACACGCCGTTCGATCTGTGGGCCCATATGGATTTTCTCCTTCCCGGTCTGCTCGGAACGCACACAGAGTTCAAGGAAACGTTTGCCGTGCCTGTCGTCGCGGGAGATGAGGAGACGGCCAGAACCCTTCGTCGAATCGTCCATCCCTTTATTCTCCGCCGGACGAAAGAGCAGGTGGCACCGGAGCTTCCACCGCGGGTGGAAGAAACGATGTGGTGTACGATGACACCGGAGCAGGAAGCCGTATATCACGACGCCCGTGCCCGATGGTACCGGACGCTCACGAAAGGCAAACACCGGCCTCTCGAAATCCTTCGCGCCCTCAATTATCTCCGCCAGATGGCCCTCCACCCCGCCCTCGTGCTCGACGACTACGAGGGCACTTCCGGAAAGGTGGACGTCCTGATGGAGATGCTGGAGACGCTTGCCGACGAGAAACGCAAGGTTCTGATCTACTCACAGTTCGTCAAATTCCTGGACCGGCTCGCGAAAGAACTGGATCAGCGAGGATGGCCTTATGTCACCCTCACGGGACGCACCCGTAACCGTGAAAAGGCGGTTCGCCGTTTCCAGGAAAACCCCGACATACACTTCTTTTTGCTCAGTCTGAAAGCGGGAGGCGTGGGACTCAATCTGACCGCTGCGGATACGGTGATTCTTGTGGATCCCTGGTGGAATCCGCAGGTGGAAGCCCAGGCCATGGATCGCGCCCACCGGATTGGTCAGACGAAAACGGTTTTCGTCTTCCGCCTTCTGACCCGCAATACGGTGGAGGAGAAAATCCAGGTCCTGCAGGAACGCAAAAAAGCCCTGGCCGAAACGCTTGTAACGGAAGATCGGAAGGGTGTGAAAGAGGTGGACTGGGACGAGGTGATCCGGCTCATGCTGGCCGATGGCGAATAGTCTGTGAATTGCCGGACCTCTTATCCCTCTTCCACCGGCACTTCCACCAGCGCGCCGGAGGGGACCAGCCAGAGATAGGCTTCCGCGCGGGTTCTGTCAAAGGCCCGGCGGGCGGCTTCGGCATAAAAGGACAGCACCTCCCGAAACGCCTCTCTCAACCTGTCCCATGCAGATTCCGGAACGTCAAAGGTCTTGTAGTCCACCACCACCACCCGGTCGGGCCCCACGAGAAGACGGTCCACCCGGCCCGTGACCAGCGTATCCCCCACCCGCAACGCAAAGGGCCATTCGGCATAGGCGTTGTCCCGGGGGAGAACCCATTCCGAAAACTTCGGATGGTCCTTCATCCGGGCAAAGGCTTCAAGTCCCCGCAAAAGAAGCGCCTCCCGAACCGCCTGCGAAAGCCGGGAGGTGGCAAGCCACGCCCGGAGAAATTCTTCCGGATCTTCCGGAGACACGTCTCCCAGCGAAACGGCCTGGAGGAGGGCGTGAAACATCTCCCCAAACGTCCGGTCACTGGGCGTGTGGGGAACGCTTTCCAGAAAGTGCTCCACCTCCTCCCCGGCGGGCTGCTGCACCACGACCCGGTCCACCGGGAAGGGCGGGACCCTCCGGCGTTCTGTCACCGTATGGGCCACCTCGCCCGCAGGATCTTCTGCTCCCACCCGCACCTCCACGCCCTCTGGAAGAAGAAGGCCAAAGGTCTGACATTCCGGATCCAGCGCCATCGCCCGGAGGAGGGTTCCCGCATACGTGTCCGATCCCTGAAGCGCTCCTTTTTTCGTGAGGGCGTAGGGAAGCACCACATGAAGGACATCCCGGGCACGGGTGAAGGCCACATAAAGGAGATTGACGCCCTGAAGCCGCTGGCGGGCCTGGTGGTGCACCCAGGGGGCAAAGTGATGCCGGGCATCTCCCGGGTTCACATACACCCGGATCTGATCCGCCGCAAGGTCTTCTTCCACCAGAACCTCGTTGTTCCGGGAGCTCACCATACGGCTTTCCAGTCCCACCACAAACACCACGGGAAACTCCAGCCCCTTCGCCGCGTGGACGGTCATGACTTGCACCGCGTCCACATCCACCACATCTGCCTGGCCTTCTTCCCGGCTTTTCGCGAACCGGAAAAGACGCTGCCAGATCTCCACCGCCGAAAGCCCCCGCGCCTCCCAGGCTTCCACAAGCCCCAGGAACTTGGCCAGGTTCGCCCGGCCCACCTCATCCAGATACGCGGGATAGGCCGCCTCCCGCACCCACCCCGCCAGAACCTCCGAAAGGGGCGTGGCCGGGAGCGCCTCCCGCCACGACTCCAGGGCTTCCAGCCACTCTGGACGCACAGCCCGCAGATGCCAGACCCCCTGCCCCTCCGGATGGAGAAGGGCATCCACCACGCTCAGGAGGGTGGTCACTTCAGGGGTCTGGAAAAAGCCCCGGCCTCCAGCCTGAACATAGGGAATATTCCGCTCCTGAAAGGCTTTCAGGAGATGGGGCAAAACGGTCCGGTTGGGGAAGAGCACGGCCATCTCCCGAAACGCCCGGCCTGCACGGTGTTCCCTGAGAACTTCCGCAGCCACGAGCCGTGCCGTCTTCTCCCGATCCTGGGCGATTTTTTCCCCTTCCTCCCGGGGAAGGAGGTGGAACACTACCCGTCCCTCGTCCGTCCGCTGGGCTTCGGCCTCTTCAAAGCGAAGCCAGGGAAAGTCCGCCCGGAGGTCTTCATACACCTTCCGGAACACGGTGTTGACGGTGTGAACAATGAGGGGGGCGCTCCGGTAATTTTTCACAAGGGACCGGGTTTCAAACCGGACGTGGGGGTTGTTCCGGGTCTGTTCCTCCAGCACCCTCCGGGCCTTTTCAAAGATTTCGGGGTTGGCACCCCGGAAAATATAGATAGACTGGCGGGGGTCACCCACCGCAAAGACGGAAAACGCCTCGCCCTTTTCGGTCTTCCGGGTCTCTCCACTGAACCAGTCCTCCACCAGACGCCACACAAACAGCCAGTTCAGCAGGTTGGTGTCCTGAAACTCATCCACCAGGAGGTGCTGGGTGGCCTCATCATAGAGTTCGAGAAGTTCAAAGGCCCGCTCATGATCTTCAAGAAGACGCAGAGCCTCCGCCTCCATATCGGCAAAGTCCATGAACTGGTGCCGGCGTTTCACGTGCTGAAGGGTGTCCCGAAAGGAAGCGTAGAGGGTGTGGAGGGGCTCATGGAGGGTGAGGAACCGATCCCACGCCCGGTGGGTTCCCAGAAGACGCTCCAGTTCTTCCTTGCGCGCTTTTTTCTCGGGCTTCCGCGCTCCTTTCAGCCCTTTCAGCTCCTCCTCATACGCTTCCCGGACGTCTTCGGAAAGGAGGGCATCTCCCGGCACGTTTACCTCCCCAGCCAAATCGGTGTGGGGGCGCTCTCCCCAGAATTGCTCCACCCGTTTGAGAAGGTCTGTTCCTGATGGAGCCTTTCTGCCCCTCCGTTCCAGCGCCACAAGACGCCGAAGAGCCTGGAGATCCGGATCCGTTGCCCGGCGGCGCCACTCCCGATAGGCTTCTTCCTTGAGAATCTCCAGATCCCCCCCCTGAAGGATGTCGCGGGGTGGGTGCCGGTCCGGATCCAGGAAAGAGGCCCGCTCCACAAGCCGAAGATAGGCCCCGTGAAAATCCGAAATCCGGAGGAAGGGGAAAGCCCAGGCCATCTGCTCAAAGAGTTCCGGGTGTTCACGGTGGAGAGATTCCATCACCCGGGTTTTCATCTCCGCAGCGGCGTTCCGGGTGAAGGTGATGGCCTGGACACGGAAAGCCTTCCAGGGGTCCTCGCGAACGAGATCTTCCAGAAGGGCCACAAACCGGCGGGTCAGGCGATGGGTTTTCCCTGACCCGGCCGGCGCCTGAAGGATCAGACTGGTCCGCGGATCCAGAAGGTTCTTCTCCATGGCTTCAGCTCCAGGAGGGCATGTGTTCCCGTCCCACCGGACAGATCCGGTTGAAGGGGCAGCTCCGGCACACCTCGTCCGCGGCGTCGGTGGTGGGGAACCGGCCCTCGAGAATGTCCCTTACCACATCTTCCAGAAACAACTCCCGGTTGGGCTCGAGAAACACCATCTGGCCTTCCCGGGGATAGAGAAACACCGCGCTTTCGGCCCGTTCCCGCATGGCCACATAGGCTTCCAGCTGAAGCATGGCCGCCGACTTTCTCCGCCCATAGGGCACGCTGCCCGTTTTGTAGTCCAGCACGAGTTCCTCCCCTTCGGGGGAAGCCACCACCCGGTCCCACCGGCCCCGGAGGGGAACACCCGCCACCTCCGTCACACCGGATCCTTCCAGGCTCACAAGCCGGCGGTATCCCATCTCCTCAAGTCGTGCTTCCAGGTCCACCATCCGATCGGCCAGGGCCCGCAGTTCTTCCCCAAACAGGGCCTGATCCATGGGGGATAAACCAGCCAGCATCTGCGGAATGGCAGACTTCACACGCTCCAGAAGGACGGAAGGCGAAGGGAGGTCTTTGCCCTCCCAGGGTTTGAGGGCGGTTTCGTAGGCCCGGTGAAATAGATCCCCCACATCCAGACGGGAGGGAAGGGCTTCGGGGAGTTCGATTTTGGGAACTCTTTGTACCACCAGGAGATAAAATCGGAATGGGCACTTCCCGTACTCTACAAGGTCCGTCGCCCGAAGCCCCTCGCTCTGAAAACGTTTTCTTAAATCATCTCGTTCAGAGGGCGAAAGTTCCACGCCTCCTTCCGGAAGTTCCGGGAGGGTTTCGCCGGCTTCATCCCACGGAAAATAGGCGAGAGACACGTGGACCTCCCGTTCGGCCGGCGCTTCCTGGAGAAAGGGGAGCAGAACGGGACTCGGGGCCACCTGGCGATCCTCGTCGTCCAGACGACTGGAGGAAAGCCACACATCGTCGTATCCCTTCAGGATCCGCTCAAATTGCCGTTTCTGACGCTCATACAGCTCCTGAGGCGGAAGCCAGCCAAAACGGTGGACGTGACGGAGGGGAACCCAGGGATGATAGGGGTAGGACGGCAGGGCGTGTTCGGAAAGGCCCACCCCATAAAGCCGTTCTCCCTCGAAGGGCACGTCGTCCGGGAAGGAGGCAAGCCACACCCCGCCTCCTGCGTCTTCTTCCGGCACGCGGAACTTCCGGGCGAACCGGTGGAGAAGGAGGCGGAAGGAGCGGGGGGCCAGACGGGGGTCCCCACCCGTTTCCACGGCAAACCGGAGTTCCTCCAGGAGGCGGTGAAGGCGTTCCCGGGCTTCCCGGTATCGGGGATGGTCCACCCACCGGAGGGCCTCTCCCAACCAGGCTTCCATGAGACTGATCCACCCCGAAACCGGCAGACGTCCCTCAGGATCCGCGCCGTTTGCATAGCGCTTGACAAGGTTCTTCCGGGCTTCTTCCAGTTTCGGGGACTTCAGAGCCGGTTCTTCCTGGATGCGCTGAAGGATGTTCTGCGGAACGTCGTCCGGGCTATCCGGCGAAGCGTATTCCACAAAGGCGAGACCCGCATCCAGCAGGTGGAACACGGGAAACTGGACGAGAAAGGGGCCCCCCGGTCGGATGAAGGGAATGCCGTAGTCGGTCAGCACCCGTTCCATCAGGGGAAACAGTCCCGGGCTTCCCAGGGCCACCACCGTCCGGTGAGGATGTTTGGGGGGATGGTCCCGGAGATGGCGGGCCACCGCATGGGCTTCTGCTTCCGTTCGGGGATAGATGCGGGCCTGGATCACCCGGAAGGGCTTTTCTTCGGGAAGGGGGGCAAAAGGAAACCATTCGAGGAAACGGGCGAGGGCTTCGGGAAGATACCGGTGGGCGAAGTCCTGCTTCACCGCATCGGCAGGAAAATGAACGCGAGATGCGGTCAGAAACAGGCCGGCCCGATCCATTCGCTCCTCACCCAGCCACTGTTCAAAGGCCCGTCGGCGTTCCCGGAGTTCCTGAAACCGTGTGAACACCGTGGGACGCGTTTCAAACACGCGCTGGATTTCGTCCCACGCCGGATCCACCTCCGGCTGGACCATGCGCCACTTCTGAATGAAGTCAATCTCTTCCAGGGCGCGTTCCAGGGGAAGGTCGGGGAAGCGCGAAGCATACCAGAGAGCCGCGTGGACGTCTTCCACGAACACCCGCTGCACACCGGCTTTCCGGAGCATCTCCTGGGCTTTGACCTCCGGTGTGACGAATCGGGGCATCGCCCCCCCGGCCACCACACCCCTTTCCCCCACGGCCGAAAGGAGGGCCTGGAGGGTGTGGTAGCGAGCGAGAAGCGCCGAAGGCACCAGTCGTTCTTTCATCGTCCCATAAACTCCTGTTCCCGCGCACGTGCATTCATCACCCTTATACCGCGGGGGGCTGAAAAATTTCCGGAAGCCACAGATCAGACGGTGACCGGGGCCTGTTCTTTTCGAAAGGCGTGAACCCCATACGTCCAGGCATACAGAAGGCTTGCCATCAGGGCGCTCGCAAGATAGAGCCAGAGGATGGCTTCCCGGAAGGGCCATTGCCCGAGATAGGCGAGAAGTCCCAGCACACCAATGATCCCGGTGATCCGCCCCCAGAAGCGGCTTGTGGGCATGAACCGGCGGAGCTTCCAGAGGGCGAGACCCACCAGGGTCGAAACGCTTTCCCGAACCCCCAGAAGCCACACCACCCACCGGGGCAGGTCCCGGTGGTCCGCCAGTCCCCAGGCAAGCAGCAGGATCACCGCCTTATCCGTGACGTGGTCCACCGCCCGACCCAGGATACCTTCCACCCTGAAATGGCGAGCCAGGAAACCGTCCAGGCCGTCGGAGATCACGAGCCAGGCAAGACCCATCCACAGGGAAGGGGAAAACCCTTCGGACAACGACATGCGGGTCACCATCCACCCTGCAACGGGCAGGCGGGAAAAGGAAAAAAGGTTCAACAGCACTTTGAGGCCGGCTTTCTTCACGATGCCGCTCCCCTGCGGGCCAGTTTCTGGGCCAGGGCGTTGGCCCGGTTTTCCTCCCGGGGAATCCACACCACCCGCGCGCCGGTCTTCTCAAGAAGGGTCCGGGCATACCGGTGAAGGACCTGAAGGCGGGGTTCCTTCACCTTCCACGTCCCCCGGAGTTGTTCCACCACCAGCCGGGAATCCATGCGGATCTCGGCACCCCGGAGTCCCCGCTCCAGAAGATCGGTCAGGGCAAAGATCAGGGCCCAGTATTCCGCCTCATTGTTGGTGAGGGCATCGCCCAGCACCACGCCCCGGGGCGTTTCTCCGTTCACCACCCACGCCGCCGCCGCCCGGCCAGGATTGCCGGAGGACGCACCGTCCACAAACACAACGGGTTGCACGGCCAAAGCATACAGAGCACGCCGGGAACCATCAAACGAGGGGTTGACAAACGGCCCCCGCATACCTATATATATCAAAATGGGTTTTATGTTGGGACCCGAGATATCAACCTCAAACGAGGAGGTGTGAGGATGTGGACGTGGTTTGTCGTGGGCGCATCCCTGTGGTTCTGGGGAAAACCGGTGGATCCGGCGAAAGCACCGCCCCCGGAACTCCAGGCCGCACCGGAAACACCCTACCGGGTGATCCAGTTTCCGCGACCCATTCAGGATGTCTGGCGGGAAGCCCTGCTGTCCCGGGGTATCACCATCTATGGCTATGTGAAGGAGAACGCCTATCTGGTGCGCCTGCCGAAGGATGCGGGTCCGGAACTCCTGCAGGGTCTTCCGGTGGTGGGGAACTTTCCCTATCAACCCGCGTGGAAGATTGAGCCGGACCTCGGGAAGCGGACCTTCACATCCCCGGAACGCAAGCAGAGCAACGAGTGGTGGCTGGTGGTTGAGGTGTTCCCCGACGTACGTCTCGTGGACGTGGTTGAGACACTGGAAAAACTCGGTGCTTCCGTCGATACATGGGTTGATTTTTCTCAGGGAAAAACCGTGGTGAAACGGGTTCAGATCAAAATCCCCAGGGACCGGCAGATTTTGTCCCGGATCGCGGCCCTGCCTGAGGTATGGAAAATCTGGGAAAAGGGAGAGTACCGCCTTTGGAACGACCGAAATCGCTGGGTCCTCCAAACCAACCAGGTGGACAACGCCAATCCTGACACCCTGATCTGGCAGAAAGGATTGCACGGTGAGAATCAAATCCTTGCCATCATGGACTCCGAACTGGACCCGAATTCCTGCTATTTTAACACGCCGGGGAAGGTGGTGGCCATCGATGTCTACGGCACGGCCACCACGGGAGGACCCCAGGACGCCCACGGGACCCATGTCGCCGGAACCGCACTCGGGAAAAATGGCAATGATCCTTACAACGGACTCGCTTATGAGGCACGCGTGTATTTTCAGGACATCGGGGACAACAACGAAAACCTTGTGGGGTTGAACGCCCTGGCTTCCCTGGTTCCGGCCTTTCAGGATGCTCTCAACAACGGGGCTTATGTCCACACCAACTCCTGGGGTGGTTCTTCCAACAGCTACGACAGTTATTCGCAGGATGTGGATCAGTTCACCTTTGACAATCAGACGTTCACCATTCTCTTTGCCATGGGGAACGACTCGGATGGAGAGAACATTGAAGACGGAACCATCGGTTATCCGGCCACGGCCAAGAACACCATCTCTGTGGGTGCAGCCGGTGAGCCCACCTTCGGGGCCCAGACACAGGATTCCCGGGCAGATTACTCCAGCCAGGGCCCCACGTACGACGGGCGAACGAAACCCGATGTCATGGCACCGGGGGGAGCCTGTGCCGACCTGACCTGTTCCATCAGTGGTTGTTCGTGCAGTGGGGGGACAGATCAGGTCATCTCCGCGGCTTCCTACGCATCGGGAGGATGTGGAACCACCACCATGCTCGGGACATCCATGGCCACACCGGCGGTGGCGGGGGCCGCCATCCTGGTCCGGCAATACTTCACAGACGGATTCTATCCTTCCGGATCCCCCAATCCGTCTGACGCGTTCACTCCCCTGGGGTCTCTCATCAAAGCCATGCTGGTTGCGTCCACCGATCCCATGGCCAACGAGCCCGATATTCCCAACAGCGAAATCGGGTGGGGACGGGTGAACCTCTCCAACGTTCTAAAGTTTTCGGATAGCAATTTCGAACTCTTTGTGGTGAACGCCACGTCGGGGCCCACCACGGGGCAGACCCTGACCTACACCATCAACGTGGACCAGGGATATCCCCTGAAGGTGGCCCTGGCCTGGTATGACGCGCCCGGGTCCAACCTGGTGAACGACCTGGACCTGGAGGTGGTGGCCCCAAACGGCACGGTCTATAAAGGTAACGTGTTTGCGAACGGCTGGTCCACGACGGGGGGAACGGCCGACAACCTGAACACGGTGGAAGCCGTCCGCATCCAGAACCCCACCCCGGGGACCTGGACCATCCGAGTCAAGGGTACCAACGTGCCCACACCGGCATCCGCGCCCTACAGCGGCCAGCCCTTTGGCCTGGTGGCCACCTATAAAGAGCTTGCGCTTTCCGCCGACCCGAAAATTTCCGTGAGTCCCGATACCGTCGTGGTGAACACGGAGTGCAAAGGTGTCGTGGACAGTGTAGGTGTGACCAATCTGGGCACACCGGACCTCGTGGTCAACAACGTTACCACCAACAACCCCCGCATCTTGATTCAGACTTCATCCCCTCTCACCGTCCTCTCCACCGCGACCGAATATGTCCGGTTTCAGGTGGATACCGCCGGGATGATGCGGGGATACCTCCCCCTGTGGGGCACCCTGTATTTCCACTCCAACGACCCCACGCCTGACCCGGACGACAGTGCCATTGTGAAAATTTACCACCCGTATCCGTATGATCCCGGTCAGGACTACGCCTCCACCTTCGCAACCGATGGGGGTGGATGGACGGCGGTGAACGCAAGCGGAAACGGGACCGGATGGCAGTGGGGAACCCCAACCGGATCCGATCCGACCTCGCCGACGGGCACCAGCGTCTGGGCGACCACGCTGGGTGGAAATTACGCCACCGATCTTGCCGACTGGCGGCTGGAAATGACCGTCTACCGGGGTTACTACTGCGGCACGCCCATGCTCATCATGACCCACTGGTATGACATGGAAACCGGAACGTCTGTGGGGTATGACGGCGGAAACGTGAAATACTCCCTCGACGGGGGAACCACCTGGAACCTTCTTACCCCCCGGCGGGGGTATGATAAGACCATCTCCACAAGCTACAACAGCCCCATTGCAGGTGAACAGGCCTTCACGGGGACCTCACCCGGTGGTGGCTGGGTGACGGACACCTTTGATCTCACGGCATGGGTCCTGTCCAAAGACGGGCGCCGCATCCCGGTGGAGCTCCTGTCGTCCCCCGGTGACTCCATGCGCATCCGGATCCAGTTCGCTTCGGACGCCAGCATCAACAATTACTCGGGGTGGTACATCGACGAGATCAAAGGAGTGGGGATCACGGCAGATCTCGCCCTTGCCGTGGGGGATCAGCCGGTTCAAACAGCCACCCTTCCGCCCTTCCGGCTGGCGAGTCCGGTGGTGGCCCACACCCGTGCCCTTGAGGTGATGCTCCACCTCACGACCCCCTCCCGGGTTTCGGTGGATCTCTTTGATGCCGCCGGGCGGAAGGTCCGAACCCTGTTCCGTGGCGTGGTGGCCGCCGGAGAGCATTCGGTGAAGGCGAACGTGAGCAAACCGGGGCTGTATTTCGTCCGGACGAAGATCGGGGATACGGTGTATCAAAAGAAGGTTGTGGTGGTGCGCTGAAGAGGTGGGGAGAAAACCCTGGCGGGCGGGGCCTCTGGCCCCGCCCGCCTTTTTTCAATCCTTTATCCCGCTCAACTCACAGGGGAATATTCCCGTGCTTTTTGGGCGGAAGGCGATCCCGCTTGGTGCGGAGAAGCTCAAGAGCCCAGATCAGTTTCTTGCGGGTTTCTCTGGGCTCGATGATCTCATCAATATAACCCAGGGACGCCGCGTAATAGGGATTGGCAAATTTCGCCCGATATTCCTCCACAAGACGCGCCCGCAGGGCCTCCGGATCGTCCGACTCGGCAAGTTCCTTCCTGTAGAGAATGGCAATGGCTCCTTCCGGCCCCATCACCGCAATTTCCGCCGTGGGCCAGGCAAAATTCATATCTCCCCGAACCTGTTTGGAGGAAAGCACGCAATAGGCCCCGCCATAGGATTTCCGGGTGATCACCGTGATTTTCGGCACTGTGGCTTCGGCATAGGCATAGAGGAGTTTGGCGCCATGCCGGATGATCCCTCCGTGCTCCTGGGCCGTGCCGGGGAGAAAGCCCGGCACATCCTCAAAGGTGATGATGGGGATGTTGAAAGCATCGCAGAACCGGACAAAACGGGCCGCTTTCACAGACGCGTCAATGTCCAGGGCACCCGCGAGATGCATGGGCTGCTGGGCCACGATCCCCACCACCTGTCCCGCAAGACGGGCAAACCCCACCAGGATGTTGGGGGCAAAGTCCCGGTGGACTTCAAAGAACGTGTCCCGATCCACCACCGTCTCGATGATCTTCCGCATGTCATAGGGGGCATTGGGGTCATCAGGGAAAAGATCCTCCACCACGGAAATATCCCGGTCCACAGGGTCTCCCGTATCCACAAAGGGGGGATCGTCCAGGTTGTTGGAGGGCAGATATGACAGGAGTTTCCGGATCCCCTGAAGGGTCTCGGGTTCGCTGTCATACACAAAGTGGGCCACCCCGCTCCGGGAAGCGTGGATGTCGGCTCCTCCCAGATCCTCAAAGGTCACCTCTTCGTGGGTGACCTGACGGACCACTTCGGGACCGGTGATGAACATGTAACTCGTGTGCCGGACCATGAAGATGAAGTCGGTGAGCGCAGGCGAATATACGGCGCCCCCCGCACTGGGTCCCATGATGGCGGAAATCTGGGGGATCACACCGCTCGCCTGCACGTTCCGCCAGAAAATCTCGGCATAGCCCGCCAGCGACCCCACCCCTTCCTGGATCCGGGCGCCTCCGCTGTCGTTGAGGCCCACGAGGGGAATCCCCAGTTTCATGGCCATATCCTGAAGTTTGACGATTTTCTCCGCGTGGGCCAGGGAGAGCGTTCCGCCGAACACGGTGAAATCCTGCGAAAACACCGCCACTTTCCGCCCCTCAATCTCGCCAAAACCCGTGACCACGCCATCTCCATAGATTTTCTTTTTTTCCAGACCGAAATCGTGGATGCGATGGGTCACGAACATGTCGAATTCTTCAAACGTTCCGGGATCCAGGAGAAGTTCCAGCCGCTCCCGTGCGGTCAGCTTCCCCTTTTCGTGCTGACGTCGAATCCGCTCCTCTCCTCCGCCCAGAAGGGCCTGTTCCCTGCGTTTCTGGAGTTCTTCAATGGCCTTGCGAAGACGCTTACCCATGGTTTCGCTCCTTCAATAGGGCCTCAAGCAGTTCCTGTCCACCGGGGACTTCTTCAAAGACCTTCCGGGTTCGGGGGTGATCAAAAATGGCCGGAAGAGGATGGCCCTGACGCTCATAATGGAGACTCTGGGAAAGGAGGTCCAGACGGTCGGCCAGGCGGACCACCCGGGCTTCCAGCGTGTCTCCCTTTTCAAACGCTTCCCAGAGTGCCTGGTATTCTTTCTGGAGAGATTCCGGGAGGGGGGAGAGCACGCGGGCCATGGCCCGGGCTTCGGCCTCCTGGACCCGGTCGTGACCCAGAAGATCCCGGGCTTCATAATGAAGATCGCCCAGGCGTGCCTCGCCCAGTTCGTGGAGGAGGGCCATGAGGAGAACCCGTTCCCTGGAGAGCGAATGGCCCTGGGATCGCAGGTGATCCGCAACCAGCAGGGCCCAGAACACGACACCAAACACATGATCCGCGATGTGCTCGCCATCCTCAAGGCCATAATGGAGGTAGCCCGCCCGGCGGAGGCGTTTCAGTCGGAGGATGTCGTCCCGGAGGCGTAGGATTGCTTCCATTCTGCAAGGAGGCGCATCCGCTCCCCGAGGGGGAGATGGTCAATGAAGAGGATGCCGTTCAGGTGATCCAGTTCGTGCTGGAAAGCCCGGGCTGCGAGCCCTTCCAGCGTTCCCGTCTCCTCCACGAGTTCGTTGCCTGAGAGGACCTGGGCACGGTAGTGGATGCGGGCGTATCGCCCCACCTCCGCATACAGTCCCGGGATGGAGAGACACCCCTCCTCCCCCATCTGCCAGCCCTCTTTGCCCGTGATTTCAGGATTGATGAAGGCCTTCACACCCTCCCCGATGCCGAGGGCCTCCAGGTCCAGAACGAACACCCGCCGGAGCACGCCAATTTGCGGGGCAGCCAGGCCCAGCCCTTCGGCTGCACGCACGGTGTCCGTGAGATCCTCCACCAGTTTGAGGAGTCCCGGATCCACACCCTCCACGGCCTCCGCTCTCCGGCGGAGGACCTCATCGCCCAGAAGCCGGATGGGAACCACGCTCATGGGGTGCTCTTCTTCTCTTCAGGCTCCTCCAGGGCGCTTTCCACGTCCGCCGTCACCTCGTTCACACTCTTGCGGAACTCGCGGAGCGCCTTGCCCAGTCCCCGGGCAAGTTCGGGGAGCTTTTTGGGTCCAAAGAGGAGAAGGGCCAGCCCGAAAATCAGAAGGACCTCAGGCATGCCCAGATTCATCTCACACCTCCCGGTTTATCCCGGGGGCCACCCCAGAGGACGGCCGCCCAGAAGGTGAACGTGAAGATGATAGACCGATTGCCCCGCGAAGGGACCGTTGTTGATCACCACCCGATAGCCTTCTCTTTCAAGGCCTTCTTTTTCGGCCACCGCCCGGGCAGCCAGGAGGAGTTCACCCAGAAGCTCCCGATCATCCGGTGTGGCGTCCGCGAGGCGCTCGATGTGTTTGCGGGGAATGATCAGGATGTGGGTGGGTGCCTGAGGGTTGATGTCCCGGAAAGCGACCCACATGTCCGTCTCCGCCACAATTGTGGATGGGATTTCCTTCGCAGCGATTTTGCAAAAGATGCAATCCTGCATGGTGAACCTCCCGTCCCTGACGGTGTGTTCAAGTATACACCCCCGGGGAAAAACCTGCAAATGTTGATGAACCCCGAACGGATCTGTATAATATCCATGCTTCTGCCGGGGTAGCTCAGTCGGTAGAGCACGGGACTGAAAATCCCGGTGTCCGCGGTTCGATTCCGCGCCCCGGCACCTTCCTGTTCTCCTTCAGGGTGGGGTGGTCTTGTTTCCCCGACATCTTGCCAACTCACACTTTCGGTGCGATGTTTCTCGGCTGTGGCGTGCACCCCATTCCTCCTGTGACGAAACACGACATTCCATCGGGCTCATGTTCTCAACGGGAGTCTGCGTACGAAGGCGTCGGTTCAGGAACTCCGGGACACGGGAATCCGGATCTTCATGCCCGGCCGGAGCCGCCGGGGGGAAGAAATGGCGTTGATGCGCATGAGCTCCCGCACCGAAACCCCGAAGGTCCGGGCGAGATCATAGAGGGTGTCTCCCCTGCGCACTTCATAAAGGAAATAGCTCCCTTCGGGGAGTTTGGGAGGCTTCCGGGTGCGCCGGGGACGGGATGCATACGCCCCCCGAACCGGTGGAGGGGGAACCAGAAGAACCTGGCCTGGCCGGAGCCGCCGGGGATTGCGGATGCCGTTCATCCGCATGAGCACGGAAACGGTGGTGCCATACCGCCGGGCGATATGGGACAGCGTCTCTCCCCGCCGGATCCGGTGCCGGGAAAACGTCTGCCATTTCCGGGGATCCTGATCCCGCTCAATGGCGGCAAGAAACGCGCCCTTCGTCCCCTCGGGCAGGCGAATCCGGAGCCCCTGGGGATGGGGAGGAAGGGCTTTCCGGCGCATCCAGGGGTTGAGTTTCAGAAATTCCCGCTCCGAAAGTCCCGCCCACCGGGCAAGGCGGGATAGGGTGGTGGGCTTCCGGAGTTCCACATAATCAAACCGGGGTGGCCCATCTTTCAGCCCCAGGACAAGTGGATCTTCCAGCCCCAGTTCGTCCCGGTGCAGGCGGAAAATTTCGTACATGGTGATGAAAAGGGGCACGTACATCCGGGTCTCCCGGGGAAGTCGGTGGTCGATGTCCCAGAAGGTCGTCCCCCCGGTCCGCTTCAGCGCCCGACGGATCTTCCCCTCCCCCACATTATAGGCGGCGATGGCAAGATCCCACCGGCCAAACTCCTCATACAGGGCTTTGAGATAGCGGATGGCCGCATCGGTGGAGCGGTAGGGATCCAGCCGTTCGTCCACCCACCAGTCCACCCGCAACCCGAATTTTCGGCCGGTGGAGGCGATGAACTGCCAGAGGCCCACGGCTCCTGCGCGGGAACGGGCCCGGGGATTGTAGGCGCTTTCGACGATGGGGAGATAGACGAGTTCCACCGGGAGCCCTTCCTCCAGAAGGCGGTCCACGATATATCCGTAATACGGTCGTCCACGCTCCACAATCCGCTTGAGATACCGTGTCCGCTTCCGGAGGGTGTATTGCACAAGACGCTGGATCTTTGCTCGTTCCTTCGGGGGAACGTCCAGAAAATTCAGGGAAATCCAGCCCTTCTCGCTCACCTCTCCCGGCCCGGCAAGGGCCTCCTCGTAAATCTCTTCCCAGGTGAGTTCGGCAAAGAGAGAATCCAGAGGGTCTCCCGGGTCAGGAGGGAAAAAGGCTTCGTCCACCGCTTCCTCCCAGAGATGGGGAAAATCCTCCACCTCCGGGGAGGGATTCCCCCGATGGAGGAAGGGGACCGATGCACAGGATACAAGCCAGATCGCCGAAAGAAGAACCGGAATCCGGGCCACCCGTAACGGTATCATCCAGAACTCCCTGCATCAAAACAGGTGGAGGCGGGGGGAATCGAACCCCCGTCCAGGAGGGAGGTGGTGGAGGCTCTCCGTGCGCAGCCCGCCTTCAGATCCCGGTTCCGCCTCCGGCGGGCGGGAGGCTCATGGAACCGGGTTCCCCCATGGATGTCCCCTCAGGACCGGGGGAAGGCCCTGAGAGCAAGCTCCGGTCTATGGCGCCCTTCTCCCACCCCGGAGCACGGTGGGAGAGGACGGGCTGCTCTGTCTTTAGGCAGCCAGCGCGTAGTTGTAGTCGGCAGCTGTTGGTTGCCGCTTTTTTACGAGGTGCGGCACCTCGGCACGCTCCTCCACGCACCTGCATCCCCCTGTCGAATCCTGTCGCCCCCACAGCTGCCCGTGAAATAGTATACGCGATGGGAGCAAAATTTTCAAGATTTGTTTCACGAACCTTTGAATTTCCGCACGCGGGACCGTATCATTCCCCCCACAAGAGGAGGTTGGCCATGGGCAAAACGCCGGATTTTCCGCGGATCTTGCTTGAGGGCATCGAAAACCCCGACGTCCGCACCCTGGAAGGGTATCGCAAAATCGGGGGGTATGAGGCTCTTCGCAAAGCCCTGACCTCCATGAAGCCGGAGGAGGTCATCGAAGAGGTGAAAACCTCCGGTCTCCGGGGACGGGGCGGTGCCGGGTTTCCCACCGGGATCAAGTGGGAGTTCGTGGCAAAGGCGAAGGGAGAACCCAAATACGTGGCTGTGAACGCCGACGAAGGCGAGCCCGGCACCTTCAAAGACCGGGTCCTGATGGACCACAAACCCCACATGGTCATCGAGGGGTCCATCCTGGCCGCCTATGCGGTGGGTGCCCGGGAAATTTATTATTACCTGCGGTGGGAATACCCCGCGCAATACCGGATCATGGAACAGGCCATTCAGGAAGCCTATGATGCGGGGTTCCTCGGAGAAAACATCCTGGGGACCGGCTTTTCTGTGGACATGTATCTCTTCCGGGGAGCGGGAAGCTACATCTGTGGAGAGGAAACCGCCCTCCTGAACTCCCTGGAAGGCAAGCGGGGGGAGCCCCGTCTCAAACCCCCTTATCCGGCACAGGCCGGACTCTATGGCCAGCCCACCCTGGTGAACAACGTGGAGACCCTGGCCTCGGTCACGGCCATTGTCAAAAACGGTGGGGAATGGTATCGCTCCTTCGGCACCGAAAAAAGCCCCGGCACCAAGCTGTTCAACGTGTCCGGCGGGGTGAAACGCCCTGGAACCTGGGAGATTCCCCTGGGATCCATCACCCTCCGGGAACTGGTGTTTGACCTGGCCGGAGGACCCCGGGACGGTCGGGAGATCGTGGGCATCATCCCCGGAGGGATTTCCACCCCCATCCTGGCACCGGATGAGTGGGACACGCCCCTGGATTATGAATCCATGCGGGAAAAGGGAACCTTCCTGGGGGCGGGGTCCGTGATCGTGATTGACGATTCCGTGCCCCTTGAGATCGTGTTCCGGCGCGCCATGGAGTTTTTCGCCCACGAATCCTGCTCCAAATGCACCCCCTGTCGGGAAGGGACCACCTGGCTGGTGCGGACCTTCCGGAGGATTGAAGAGCGTCTGGTGGAGCCGGTGGATGTGCAGGTGGTGATGGATCTCACCCGGTATATGGACGGAACCACCTTCTGTCCCCATGGAACCGCTGCAAGCTGGGTGGCCCAGGCGTTCCTGCGCAAATACGGGGATCGGCTGCTGCCTTCCCACCTCCAGCGCCTCTCCACCGCATGAGTCAGGTTGCCACAACCCGGAAACACACCCATTCCGAAAGGCAAAAGGGGGGGCGTCTTCGTTCCATCCTCTGGACGCTCGTGGTTCTCTTTTTCCTGCGGGCGTTCGTGGTCCAGGCGTATGTCATCCCTTCGGAATCCATGCTCAACACCTTTCTGCCCGGCGATTTTCTGCTCGTGGCCAAGTTCGTGTATGGAATCCAGATCCCCTACACCACCCTGAAGGTCCTGGAGTTCAACAAACCGGATCGAGGGGAAGTGGTGGTGTTCAACTTTCCGCTGGACCTCCGGAGGGACTTTGTGAAGCGGTGCGTGGCGGTGGCGGGGGACACGGTGGTGATCCGCCACAAGGTTCTTTTCGTGAATGGAAAAGCCGTGGACGAACCCTATGTGATCTACAAAGACACCACGGAATACCCCCCCCTCCTCCCGGATTCCCTCCTCACACCCGAAGCCCGGAAGGAATATCAGAAAGCCTGGGAACAGCGGCGGTTTGCCCGGGATCCCCGGGTCCGGGATAACTTCGGTCCGGTGGTGGTTCCCCCCGGGACCATCTTCGTCATGGGGGACAACCGGGATAACTCCCTGGATTCCCGGTTCTTCGGGCCCCTCCCCCTCACCCATGTGAAGGGAAGACCCCTGATCATCTATTTTTCCTGGGACCCCCACGGTCCCTGGTGGAAGGTGTGGGAGCGCATCCGGTTTCACCGGCTCTTGCGGATCGTCTACAACGCATGATCCATCCAGGCCCCATCCTCGTAGACCTTCCTCCCTGGCCCGAAGTTCGGCCGGCTCCCTTCCGCCCGTGGAAACACCTTTCCGTCCTTCGGGGACCGGTTGGGCTGGAGATTGGTTTCGGGGACGGACGATTCCTGGCAGCCCTGGCCCGGGAGCGTCCGGATCTCCTGTGGGTGGGGATCGAAGTTTCCGGCCATGCCATCCTCAAAGCGGCACGACGGATCCAGCGAGAAAACCTGTTCAACGTGATGCTCCTCAAGGGGGATGCCCGGACGTTGCTGGAACTCCGTTTTGCTCCGGGTTCGGTGGTGGAGGCTTATATCAACTTTCCCGACCCCTGGCCCAAAAAGCGCCACAGTGAACGACGTCTGGTGCGGGAGGACTTCGCCCGCCTGCTTGCCTCACGGATGGCACCGGGCGGGGAACTCCAGGTTGCCTCGGATCACCCGGCCATCTGGGAGGGGATGGAAGAGCTCAAGGAACTTCCCTTTTTCAGAGACGTTCCCGTCCGGGAAGGTCCCCGGACCAAATATGAACAGAAATGGCTCCGGGAAGGGCGGACCATCCGAAAAGCCCGGCTTCGCCTGATCCATCCTGTGGATGGCCCCCCGGTGCCGGAGGAGGAACAAATCATGGATCATCGGGTGCTGGAACAAGGAGCCCTGGAAGGCCTTTCGCGCCTCGCGCCGGAAACGGTGGTGCACCTGGACGGTGGTCTTCTCAAGGTTCTCCGTGCCTATCGGGACGAGGAAGAGGGTGTGATTCTGGCCCTGGTGGTGGATCACCGGTGGGGACTCCGCCAGACGGTGCTGTTCCACCTTCACCCCTACCGGGATCACCGCCTGCTCCTTGCACCCGTGCACACGGATCAAATTCTTGTGAGCCGGGCGGTTCTGGAGGCCCTGGACTGGCTTGCGGGGACCCTATCCGGATCAGGGCTCTGAAGGAACTTCCGGGAATTGAACGCTTCCCACCAGGTCCTGAAAGCGTTCAAGGCCCTGCCGTTCCAGATAGTCCGGCAGGGTATCCAGAATCCGGAAGGGAAGTTCGGGATCCTGAAACAGGGCCGAACCCACCTGGACCGCCACCGCCCCAACCAGGAAATAGGCCAGGGCGTCTTCCACCCGGGAGATCCCCCCCACCGCCACAATGGGAATGGAGACCACCTGATAGGCCCGCCACACGAGATACAGGGTCAGGGGGTGAATGGCCGGTCCGGAGAGCCCTCCCATGCCCCGGGGGAGACGAAACATCCGTCGCTCCACATCCACCGCCGTGCCCGGGTAGGTGTTGGCGATCACCACCGCATCTGCGCCTCCGGCTTCCGCAGCCCGCGCTTCTTCCCGGATGTCCACAAAACTCGGCGTGAGTTTCACCCAGAGGGATTTCTCCGTGCGTCTGCGAAGACGGGCCACAAGGCGTTCCAGGGCCAGGGGGTCCTGTCCAAACAGCAGCCCACTTTCCACATTGGGACAGCTCACGTTCACCTCGATGGCCTGCACCGGCGCCTCATCCGCAAGGTCCACCATGGCTTCAAACTCCTCCTCCGTTCGTCCTTCCACGTTGAGCACCACCTCCACCCCCTCCTCCTGAAGAAGGGGGAGGACCTCGGCGACGTAACGCCGGATACCCATATTCTCAAGGCCGATGCTGTTCAGAAGCCCGCAGGGGGTTTCCACGATCCGGGGAGGGGGATTGCCTTCCCGGGGCTCCAGGGTCAGCCCTTTGGACACCACCCCTCCCAGACGGGAAACCGGAAAGGTTCCGAGAAGTTCGGTTCCATATCCAAACGTGCCCGATGCGGTGAACACCGGATTTTGAAAGCGCGCCGGCCCGATCCGGATTTCAAGATCCATGGCCCATGAGGTCCTTCAGGTCTTCCAGCACCTTTCGGGCATGGCCCGCCACCCGGACGTTGGGATAGACTTTCGCGATGTTGCCCTCGGGATCAATCACAAACGTGGTGCGAACCGTTCCGAAATAGGTGCGCCCGAAGCGTTTCTTCTCCTGCCACACCCCATACGCCTGGACCACGGTTTTGTCCGTGTCGGCAAGGAGGTGGAAGGGAAGGCCCAGTTTTTCTTTGAATTTCCGGTGGGATTCCGGGGGATCCACGCTCACCCCCAGGATCACCGCTCCCAATTCAGCAAATTTCTCCGCAAGATCCCGGAAGTCTTCGGCCTCCCGGGTGCAGCCGGGGGTCATGTCTTTGGGATAGAAATAGAGCACCACCCATCGCCCCCGAAAATCCCGGAGGCAGCGTTCGGTTCCCTCCTCATCCGGGAGGCAGAAGTCCGGGGCAGGCATCCCTTCCTTCAGCATGGCGTTCCTCCTTATTGCGGGAACTGGAGAAGCCGGGCATCCACATAGGCCGTGTCCGGCGCGGTGAACTCAAAGAGGGTCACAAAGGTGTCCGCTCCGGCAGGAAGGGCACGATCCAGATCCAGGAGGAAGGTCACCGTGGTGTCCAGGAACACCCGGGAGAGGGTCTGGCCGTTCCGGTATTCCGAAAGGCCCTGGGTGTCCGTCCAGAGCACCCGGATCCCGCTCCCCCGGACAAGGCGCACGTCCCCGGCAAGTCTTCCCGAGGCGAACGCCCGGGGCCAGATCACATACACATACGTGGACTCCGGGAGCACCATCCGGCCGATCACCGCCGCTTGGGCGTTCACCCACGCGAGCACCCCATCCCAGGTCTGGGTGGACGTTTCGCCCGCGGAGACATAGGTGAACACAGCCTCCACGGTGGTGTCCGGAGGGGCAGAGCTCGGGAAGGCAATGCGGTAGGGGGACCCTTCCGGCGTGAGGGCAAGGGACGTGTCAAACACAAGGGTGTCGGAGGGAAAGATCAGGGCCAGCTGGGTGAGCTCCGCCTCACCGTCCACGCTGATCTTTGCCTCCACCTCGCCCAAAGAGGGGTAATACACCAGATGGTGGACGGTGAGGGTGCCCGGAAAGAGGGTCTCCACCAGCCGCCGGCAGGAGAGCCCACCGAGGGCAAGCAGACCGGCGATCAGGACGATCTTTCGGTCCATGCGGGTCTCCGTTTTTCCAGAAAGGCTTTCATGCCTTCCTGAGGTTCCCCGGTGGTGAAAAGATAGGAAAAGGTTTCCGCCTCAAAGGCCTGGGCCACCGGGAAGGGCATGTCCATCCCCCGCAGGATCATCCGTTTCGCAAGGGGAATGGCGTGGGGCCCACCTTTCAGCACATCCTGAGCCACCTCCAGGGCGGTCTCCAGCGCCTTGCCGTCTTCCGCGAGAACTTCGACCAGGCCAATACGATGGGCTTCTTCGCCGGAGATCCTTCGGCCGGTCAGGATGAGATACCGGGCCCATCCGGTGCCCACCAGACGGGGAAGACGCTGGGTGCCCGCAAAGCCCGGAATAATGCCCAGATGGACCTCCGGCTGGCCAAACTGGGCCGAACGTTCGGCCACACGGATGTCGCAGGCCATGGCAAGTTCCATCCCACCCCCCAGAGCATAGCCGTGCACAGCGGCGATCACCACCTGAGGGAGTTCTTCCAGCATCCCGAACACCCGCTGTCCCTTTCGGGCAAAGGCCACCCCGGCCTCCGCGTCGAAGTTGCTCATGGTCCGGATATCGGCACCGGCCACAAAGGCCCGGCCCTCTCCCCGGAGAATCAGGACCCGCAGGGAAGCATCCTGTTCCACGTCCCGGAGAAAGGCCTCCAGTTCATCCAGCACTTCAAGGCTCAGGGCGTTGAGTTTGTCCGGGCGGTTGAAGGAAAGAATCCCGATAGCATCACGCCGTTCAAAGGTCAGAAACTCCATGATCCTCCTCCGTGTTTTCGGCCTTGCGGGGATATTATACGAACCCGGACACAGATCATCAAAGGCACCTTCCCGGGCGATGACACTTCCGGATCCGTGCTCTATCCTTAAGCCATGCTGTGGATCACGGAAGTGGCTCCAAGGGATGGCCTTCAGAACGAGGCACAGCCTGTCCCCACCGACGTGAAGATCGCCTTTGTGAACGCCCTGTCCCGGACAGGCGTTCAGGAAGTGGAAGTGTCCTCCTTTGTGTCCCCCCGGTGGGTTCCCCAGCTTGCCGATGCGGAGGAGGTGTTTGCCCGGATCGAACGAGTCTCCGGTGTGGTGTATTCCGCCCTGGTCCCCAACATGAAGGGTCTGGAACGGGCTCTTCAGGTGGGAGTGGACAAAATTGCGGTGTTCACGGCGGCCTCTGAAACCTTCAACCGGAAAAACACCAACGCTTCCATTGCCGAATCCATTGCCCGTTTCCGGGACGTGGTCGCCCGTGCCCGGGAGGCAGGGATCCCCGTGCGGGGCTACATTTCCACCGCCTTCTATTGCCCCTTTGAGGGGAAGATCGCCCCCCGACAGGTTCTGCCCGTGGTGGAGCAGCTCCTGGATCTCGAGGTGGAGGAGGTGGACCTCGCCGACACCATTGGCCGGGCCGTTCCCCGGGACATCCGCGCCCTCCTGAAAGAGGTCCTCCGGCTTCTTCCCCCAGAGCGCATCGTCCTTCACGTGCACGATACGTACGGGACCGGGGTTGCCAACGTCCTCACCGCTTATGAAGAACTGGGCATCACCCGGTTCGACAGCTCCGCCGGAGGGCTGGGGGGCTGTCCCTTTGCACCGGGAGCAACGGGCAACGTGGCTACCGAGGACATCGTGTATGCCCTCAAAATGAGCGGGGCTCCCGTCTCCGTGTCCCTTTCGGCTGTAAAACAGGCCGTGGACCTGATCCGCCCCCACATCTCCCGCCCCATTCCCTCCCGTCTTTATGGAGTGCTCACCACCCGCTCCAATCTGGACCAGGTGATCGAACGGGATCTCAGAGAGGGCGAACGTAGAGAAGCCCGCGGCGGGGATAGGCCCGCTTGACCTTCACCCGGATGGGCTCCCCCCGCCTTCCTTCCCGCGGCGGCTGGAGAATACCCTGATAGTGAAACTGGGGAAAATACACCCGTTCCGGTGACATCCAGTATCCCTCAAGTTCCGGGCGTTCCCGGTCCAGAAGGGTGAGAATCCAGAACACCCGTCGTGCGCGCATCCCCTGACGGGCCCGGGTGGAAAAGGTTTCATACGCCTGGGCCCACGTGATCATGGCTTCCTCACCGAACGCCGGCTCGCCCGTGGCCTCGTGGTGGAGAAGCTGGAGCTGGATGACCAGGTCCAGAAACCGGCGGATGGGGGAGGAAATCTGGGTGTAGACGTCCACGCCCAGACCGTGGTGGGGCCGGGGGGTGGACGTCCAGATGGCCGGGGCGAAAAAACGGCCCACATAGGTGGGGAGAAGGGGATCGTCCAGATCTTTCGGCGTGGGCCGTTCAGCCGGAGGGTCGGAGGCCCGGAAGGCGATGGGGACACCCCGCCGAAGAGCCTCCACCGCGGCGAGATGGTTGATCCGGACCATCCACTCCATCACCGCGAGATGTCCCTCATGGGGGATCTCTCGCTCCACCTCGATGTGTTCCCCCTCCACCCGGACCTTGATGTCCGGAAGGAGAAGGGAAAACGCCCCCCGTTCTTCCCGTTCCCGGGTCCAGGCCCGGGTGATCTCGTGAAGGATCCGGCCTTCCGGATGTTCCAGAAGATACGTGCGAAGTTCATCCGGAGTCCATCGATCCCGGAGGCGCACCCACCCCCACCGAAAGGCAAACGAGCGGACGGCTGTCCCCTCCCCCTCAAGATCCAGGATCAGGGCGGGACGGGCTTCCTCCGTTGTGAGGGTGAAGCGCTGCTCCACCCACAGGGGTGGCATCATGAACAGGGTTTCTTCGGGGAAATACAGGGTGAGCATCCGGCTTTCTGCAAGGTCCAGCAGGGGATGCCCGGGGTTCAGCCACGCCGCAGGGGCTGCAATATACAGGGAGAACCGCAAGCCCCGGGGGGTGATTTCAAACGCGAAGGCGTCGTCCACCTCCACCGTGGACGGATGGTCCACCGCGATCCCGTCTCCCCGGGTTTCGGTGAAACTATCCTCATACGCCGGACGCTCAGAGAGTGCCAGCTCCGGCGTTTCCCGAAAGGCCCGGACCACACCCAGGCGATAGGGGATCTCGTTGATGCCGGCCTCCACCACGCCGGCCTTTTCCAGGCGTTCCAGAAGGATATCCGGCGGAGGCAGGCCGGGCAGGGACTCCCCTTTGAGGGCGGCCGTCCGCATCTGCTCCAGAACGCGCATCAGGAGATCCTGCGCTTCAGGGTCGGAAAAGGTCTGTTGCAGGGCGTCCAGGGATGGGTCCGGCTGTTGAAGCCAGGAGGCCACCGCTTCCTGAACGTCCTGTTCCAGGCGTTCCCGTTTTTCCTTTTCTTCCAGGGCTTTCAGTTCTTCCCGGCTCCGGACCACCACCTCCCCCGACCGGAGGAGTTCAAAGGCGCGGTGACGGGAAATCAGGAGAAGCAGTCCCCCACGTTCCTCGGGAGAACCTGCCAGGGAGAGAAAATCCGGAAGGGGCATGCGCTCCCCTTCCACAAGATCCAGCAGATCTTCAACCGAAGGCCGGGGAAGGCGATCCAGCACGTCCTGGAGCCTTCCTCTGCGCTCCGCATCGCTTCGGGGAAGGTCACCCGGCACGTCCAGCTGGAGGATGATGTCCCGGGAACGGTTTTTCAGCACCTTCTCTGGCGTCCACACCCGCTCCCGATCCTCGAGAAAACCCCAGAGGATCCTGCCCCGAACCAGAAGGGCCACCACGGTCATCGTGTGTTGCTCCCCATACGCCGGGATAGGGAATCAGGAGCGGATTTCGGTGGGGGTGGTTCGACCCACCAGACGGCAGAAGGCGCACACGTCCAGGGTGGTGGGCATGCCGCACACCTGGCAGGAGCGCAGTTCCGGCATATCTTCTTCCTGGATGCCGGAAAGCACCCGGTCCCGGAAGGCAAGAAACTCCCGATAGAACCGGAGTTTGGTCCCGGGCGAGCGCTCCTCCAGGGTGTTGAGGATTTCCTTATAGAGAATGCTTTTCGCCCCCTCCGCGAAGGGACATTCGTCCCGGATATAGTCAATGCCATTGAAAATCGCATACAGGGCCACTTCCTTTTCGCTCATGAAGGCAAAGGGTTTGGCTTTGGCAGCCATGGCGGGGTGGGTGGAGGGAAGGAAGGGTCCCTGACGGGCGAGATACCGGACATCCCACCGCAGGGTGTTCCCGAACAGGGTGGCCACCTCGTCGTCCAGGTTGTGGCCGGTGACCACCACCCGGTATCCCCCGGTTGCCGCCTTCCAGTTCATGAGATAGCGCTTCACGGTGCCACACATGGAGCAGGGGACCTGATGGCGCCGGTGTTTCACAAGGTCGGGAATGGCGAGGTGATGCCGCTCACGCAGGGGATAGATCTCCACCGGGATCCCGAACTTCTCGCTGAACGTCTCCACCTTCTGTCGGGATACGGAGGAATACCCGATGCCCCCGTCAATGCCCAGGTCAATATAGAAGCCATGGACGTTGTAACCGTGTTTGGCGAGGAGATAGAGCACGGCCAGGGAATCTTTTCCGCCGGACACAGCCACAAGAACGGGATCCTCGGGGGTGAACATCCGGTATTTCCGGATGGTTTTCAGAACCTCCCGTTCAAAGCGTTCCACAAAATGATCCCGGCACAGCGCCAGGTTGTGCTGGCGCAGATGCACCTGAGCCCGGGCTTTGCAGATTTTGCATTTCATGACGCGTTTAGGATACACACCTCCGCACGGTCCATCAACGCATGGGGTTATTCCTCCTTGATTCTTCCCCCGCGGAACTTTAGACTTTCCCCGAGGAACGGTCAAGGAGGTGGATCATGCACAGAGCATGGATGGGGGGTGTGCTGATCCCCGTGGTCCTTGGAGCCTTCCCCATCAGGAGAGGCGATCTCTCCCCCGATCCCCGGCTTCATGCCCTGGACTCCATGAATGTGCGGTTTGTGGGGAACTGGCCCTTTGGACCTTCCTCTGCGGTGGCGGTGGACTCTGCGAGAAATCTTGTTTTTCTCGGCTCAGGAGGAGGCGTGTATGTTCTCGACGTTTCCAATCCAGCCAGCCCACAAAAGGTTTCGGAAGCCATTCACACGCGGGGTTTTGTGGAGGAATTGTTTTATGATGGGGTGAACCAGCGGCTGTATGTCGCGGCGGGTCCAGCGGGACTCGGAATCTGGAGCGTTCAAAATCCATCCAGCCCTGTGAAGCTAGGATTTTATGAAACATCGGGATGGGATGAATGGGCTTCAGATGTCTATGTCTCTGGTTCCTATGCCTATGTGGCGAATTATGCGGGTCTCCGTGTGATCGACATCTCCGATCCCTCTTCCCCTCAGGAGGTAGGATTTTACGATACACCGGGATCTGCTGTAGGTGTCTATGTCTCTGGTTCCTATGCCTATGTGGCGGATGGGAGTGCGGGTCTTCGTGTGATCGACATCTCCGATCCCTCTTCCCCTCAGGAGGTAGGATTTTACGATACACCGGGATATGCATTGGGTGTCTACGTCTCCGGTTCCTATGCCTATTTGGCGGATGGGGATCGTCTTCGTGTGATCGGCATCTCCGATCCCTCTTCCCCTCAAGAGGTGGGATTTTTCGAAATAATGGGAGTTGCATATGATGTCTACGTCTCCGGTTCCTATGCCTATTTGGTGGATCGGGATGGGGCTGGTCTTCATGTGATCGACATCTCCAATCCCTCTTCCCCTCAGTGGATGGGTTTTTACGGTACACCGGGATCTGCACTTGATGTCTACGTCTTCGGTCCCTATGCCTATTTGGTGGAAAGTTATAATGGTCTTCATGTGATCGACATCTCCAACCCCTCTTCCCCTCAGAGGGTGGGTTTTTACGGTACACCGAGATATGCTGAAGATGTCTACGTCTCCGGTCCCTATGCCTATTTGGTGGATCAGTATGATTTTTATGTGATTGACATCTCTAATCCCTCGTCTCCTCGGGAAGTGGGTTTTTACGATACACCGGGATGGGTATGGGATGTCTACGTCTCCGGTTCCTATGCCTTTGTGACGGATAGGCTTTCGAGTGGCGGTCTCCGTGTGATCGACATCTCCAATCCCTCTTCCCCTCAGGAAATGGGATTTTACAATACACCAGGAGATGCTCAAGATGTCTATGTCTCTGGTTCCTATGCCTATGTGGCAGATGGGGGTGCAGGTCTCCGTGTGATCGACATCTCCGATCCCTCTTCCCCTCAGGAGGTAGGATTTTACGATACACCGGGATCTGCTGTAGGTGTCTATGTCTCTGGTTCCTATGCCTATGTGGCAGATGGGGATAGTGGTCTTCAAGTGATCGACATCTCCAATCCCTCTTCCCCTCAGGAAATGGGATTTTACGATACACCGGGATCTGCTGTAGGTGTCTATGTCTCTGGCTCCTATGCCTATGTGGCAGATGGGGATAGTGGTCTTCAAGTGATCGACATCTCCAATCCCTCTTCCCCTCAGGAAGTAGGATTTTACAATACACCGGATTGGGCTTCAGGTGTCTATGTCTCTGGCTCCTATGCCTATGTGGCGGATAGGTATGCAGGTCTCCGTGTGATCGACATCTCCAATCCCTCTTCCCCTCAGGAAGTAGGATTTTACAGAGTACCGGGATATTATACTCGAGGTGTCTATGTCTCCGGTTCCTATGCCTATGTGGCGGATTGGTTTAGTGGCCTCCAGATCTACGAATTTCTCGGGACTGACGTTGCGGAGAACAGTCCGGAAACTCCACGCACGGTTACGTTCACGCTTCAAAACCGCCAGTTGCTCCTTTCTTTCCCCGGCGGGGCGCCGGCGGATGTGAGTGTGGCGCTGTACAACGCCCTCGGACAGAAAATCCTTGCCCTTCCCGTCTCCCGCGGAACGCGGAGAACAACGATCTCCCTTCGCCACCTCCCCTCCGGCGTGTTCTTCCTGAAGGTGGGCGGAGACGTCAAAGGGAAACTGGTTCTCCCATAACCTGGATTGCGAAAAACCTTACCGGGGTGGGATGAATCCCGCCCCGGTTTGTTTTTTGCATGACAGATACCTGTTTCCTCCACGAGAGAAATAGAAACTCTCCAGACGCGCTGTTTGATGGTTTTTCCGGAGGAGCGTATAATTAGCGCCGAACAGGAGTCTGCGATGAATCCATTTGCCCTTCTTGGACTGGTGTTTGTGCTTGCGGTGGGTTATGTGGGGCTCGTGATTCTCCTCTCCCTGATCCTTTCCCCCAGGAGCCGGGGAGGGGAAGCCAAAGGCGAGCCCTATGAATCCGGCGTGATCCCCCGAATGCCCGCCGATGCCCGGCTCCCGATTCGCTTTTACCGCGTGGCTCTCCTGTTCCTGATCTTTGACGTGGAGATCGCCTTCCTCTATCCCTGGGCGGTTCAGGCGAAGGAACTCGGCGTCACCGGCGCAGTGGAGATCGCCCTTTTCGTCGGTATGCTGTTTGTCGCCTACCTGTATTACTGGAAACGGGGAGGCCTCCAATGGGAGTAGCGGAATATCGCATTTCCACTGTGGATGAAGACAAGGTTGTCGAGAAACTGCTTCGCTCCACCCTTCTTCTCACGACGGTGGAGAAAATGGTCAACTGGGCCCGGAAAAATTCCATCTGGCCCCTCACCTTTGGCCTTGCCTGCTGCGCCATTGAGATGATGGCCACCACCGACCCCCGGCACGACCTGGCCCGTTTCGGCGCCGAGGTGTTCCGGGCGTCTCCCCGTCAGGCGGATCTCATGATCGTGGCCGGCACCGTCACCCTGAAAATGGCCCCGGTCCTTCGCCGGCTGTATGAACAGATGCCCGAACCCAAATGGGTGATCTCCATGGGGAGCTGTTCCTCCGTGGGAGGTCCCTACAACTCCTATGCCGTGCTCCAGGGCGTGGATCAGGTGGTTCCCGTGGATGTGTACGTTCCCGGCTGCCCGCCCCGACCGGAATCCCTCATCTATGCCATCATGACCCTCCAGAAAAAGATCCAGCAGTCCGGGAGGCTCTTCTGATGGAGAACATCCTTCAGGACCTTCAGGAACGCTTTGAGGCCACTGTCACCCCGGCCCGGGACGGCATGCCCACCGTGGAGGTCCCCCGCACCCGCATCCGCGAGGTGCTTCGCCATCTTCAGGAACGATGGGGCATGGATCTCTTGGTGGATCTCACCGCTGTGGACTGGCTGGGCGTGCGGGAGGCACGGTTTGAGGTGGTGTATCACCTGGCCCGCTCCCTCGAGCCGGTGCGTATCCGGGTGAAAACCCAGGTTCCTGGATCGGACCCCACGGTGGAGAGTGTGGGGGATCTTTTCAAGAGCGCCCTGTGGCTGGAACGTGAAGTGTATGACCTTTTCGGCATTGTGTTCACCGGCCATCCGAACCTGAAACGCATCCTTCTCTGGGAGGGCTTTCCCGGTCACCCGCTCCGGAAGGACTATCCTCTCCGGAAGCGGCCGCCCCTCCCCGAACCCATCTGAGGAGCCTGCCATGCTGGACATTGCCTTCAGGCAGAAAACCGGAATCAACACGGAGATCCTTGAGCTCAACATGGGCCCGCAGCACCCCGCCACCCACGGGGTGATGCGGATTCGCCTTTACCTGGATGGAGAGGTGATCCAGAAGGCCGAGGTGATCATCGGCTATCTCCACCGGGGAACGGAAAAGATCGCGGAACATCGCAGTTATTTCCAGGTTCTCCCCTGGACGGACCGGATGGATTATCTCTCTCCCCTCATCAACAACCTGGGGTATGTCCTGGCAGTGGAAAAGCTCCTGGGGGTGGAGGCACCGGAACGGGCGCAGTATATCCGCACCATCATGTCCGAACTCTCCCGTCTGGAATCCCACCTGGTCTGGTTCGGAACCTCCCTCCTGGACCTGGGCGCCCTCACACCCTTCTTCTATGCCTTCCGGGAACGGGAAAAGATCCTGGATCTTCTGGAGATGGCTTCCGGTCAGCGGATGAACAACGCCTATATGCGGATCGGCGGTGTGATGGGGGATCTCCCGCCGGGGTGGCTGGACGAACTCCAGGCTTTCCTTTCCAATTTCGAAAAAGAACTCGCCGAATGGCACGCCCTGGTCACGGGGAACGACATCTTCCTTGCCCGGACGAAAGGTGTGGGGGTCCTCCGGGCGGAAGATGCGGTTTCCCTGGGGGTGACGGGACCCGCCCTCCGGGCTTCCGGCGTGAACCGGGACCTTCGGAAACTGGAACCCTATCTCGTGTATGATCAGGTGGCGTTTGAGGTCCCCGTGCGGGATGAAGGGGATGTGTTCGCCCGGTACATGGTCCGGATGGAGGAGATGCGAGAATCCGTCCGGATTCTGAACCAGCTTGTGAAGGAAATTCCCGACGGGCCGGTCCTTCTGGACGATTTCAAGATCGTTCCACCTCCCAAGTCGGAGGTGTACCGCGGAATGGAGGAACTCATCCACCATTTCAAGCTTGTCTCCGAAGGGTTTTCTCCCCCGCCGGGGGAGGTCTATGTCGGCGTGGAGGCCCCCAAAGGGGAACTCGGCTATTACATCGTTTCCGACGGTTCCCCCCGGCCCTATCGCTTCCGCGTCCGTCCCCCCTCCTTCGTGAACCTTCAGGTGCTGGAACATATCCTTCCGGGTCATCTGGTGGCGGACGTGGTGGCCATCATCGGGAGTTTTGATCCCGTGTTCGGGGAGGTGGACCGATGAGTGTGCGGACCCTTGACACCTTCCGTGAGCGGATTGAGGAGATCAAACGGAAGTTCCCCAAAGGTCACACGGCCATTTTGCCATCACTCCTTGCGGCGCAGGAGACCTTTGGCTATGTCACACCGGAAAGCCTTGCCCTGATCAGTGAGGTGCTCGGGATTCCCGAGGGCATCCTGGTGCAAACCGGAAGTTATTACCATTTCATCGATTTCGAATTCAAAGGTCGCCATCGCCTCTATCTATGCACCAACCTGTCCTGCCTTCTGAACGGTGCGATGGATCTGGTGGAGCACCTGAAAGTCCGCCTCGGGGTGGAGGAGGGGGAAGTCACGGAAGACGGGCTGTTCTCCTTTGAACAGGTGGAATGCATCGGGCTGTGCGATGGCGCACCCGCGGGAATTCTGGATGGGGAACAGCACACCCATCTCACGCCCGAGGCCCTGGATCGTTTCCTCGAAAGTCGCCGGAAAAAGGAATGAAACTCTCTTCGCTCTTTTTCTTTCTGACCACGCTGGTGCTTCTGGGCTTTGGGGCCTATTTCTATGTGGAGCGGTGGCGCCCCCTGGTGCAGGCTGTCTCGGACCTTGAGGAAGATAACCTCCTCCTGGCCCGAAAACTCCAGGAACTCCGGCCTTCGGGCCAACCGCTGGAAGTGGCCCTTCCCGAAAGCACCCGGAAGGTGCTGGAGGAGGAACGAGAAGCCCTCCTTCCCCAGCGGTTCGCCTTCCAGATCAACCAGATCTTTCGGCGGAACAGCCCGCGCCTTGCACGGGGTGCGGATCAGGCGCTGCGGGACTTTCTTTCCGCCCTGTCCGACACCAGCCTCACCCGGGCGGAAGTGTGGATTCCGGCCTATCGCCGGGGGAAGGATCCGGGCTATAATCTCGCTGCCCGGCGGGCCGCCACGCTGGGTGAAAAGATCCTTGCCGCAGGCTTTCCCCGGGACAAACTTCTCCTTTCCTTTTCATCGAGCAGCACAGACAGCCTGGAAATCCGCCTGTTCAGGGGAGGGAAACCATGAGCAAGGCTTTTGAGCCCACCATTTTTGAGCTGTCCCGTCCCGGACGGCGGGGCCTGGAACTGGATGACGGAGCCTTTCCCGACGCCCCCAAGGAGATTCCCACCGCCCTTCAGCGCCATCTGGATCTGGAACTTCCGGAAGTTTCCGAACCCGAGGTGATCCGCCATTTTGTGCGGCTCTCCCGGGCCAACTATCACCTGGACCTCGGCATCTATCCCCTGGGATCCTGCACGATGAAGCACAATCCCCGGGTAAACGAACAAATGGCTCGCCTTCCGGGGTTTCTCCACATTCATCCCCTCCAGCCGGAAGAGACCGCCCAGGGAGCGCTGAAACTGATGAAAGCGCTGGAAGATGCCCTCACCGCCATCACGGGAATGGATGCCGCCACCCTCCAGCCTGCCGCCGGTGCTCAGGGCGAACTCACGGCCCTTCTCATGATTCGGGCCTACCACACCGCCCAGGGGAATCCCCGGAAGATCGTCCTGGTCCCGGACTCGGCCCACGGAACCAACCCGGCATCTACCACCCTTGCAGGCTACGAGAGCGTGACCATCCCGTCCACTCCCGAAGGGCTGGTGGATCTTGAGGCGCTGAAAGCGCATCTCTCGGAGGATGTGGCTGCCCTCATGATCACCAACCCCAACACGCTGGGGCTGTTTGAAGTCCAGATCCGGGAAATCGTGGAGGCGGTGCACAGCGTGGGAGGACTGGTGTATATGGACGGTGCCAACCTCAACGCCCTTCTCGGATACGTCCGGCCGGGCGACGTGGGGGTGGATGCCATGCACATCAACCTCCACAAGACCTTCTCCACCCCTCACGGAGGCGGTGGCCCCGGTTCGGGGCCGGTGGTGGTGAAGGCCCATCTGGAACCCTATCTTCCGGTACCCCGCATCGTGGAAGAAGAGGGCCGCCTGAAATTTTCCTTTGACGCCCCCCATTCCATCGGCAAGGTGCTGGGGTTCTGGGGGCATTTTCTGGTGATGGTTCGGGCCTACACCTATATCCGGAGGCTGGGGGCGGAAGGTCTGCGGGAAGTGGCCGAGAACGCCGTGCTCAACGCCCGTTATCTCTTTCATCTTTTGAAAGACCTCTTTGAGCCGGCCTCCCCCCTGCCACCCATGCACGAATTCGTGGTGAGTCTTGCCAAACTCAAGAAGGAAACCGGTGTACGGGCGATGGACGTGGCCAAGCGGTTGCTGGATTACGGCGTGTATGCTCCCACCGTGTATTTCCCCCTCATCGTCTCCGAAGCCTTCATGGTGGAACCCACCGAAACCGAGACCCCCGAGACCCTGGAGCGGTATGCGGACATCCTCCGAACGGTGGTGCAGGAAGCCCATGAAACTCCAGAACTTGTGAAAGAGGCTCCCCACACCACACCGGTTCGCCGCCTCAACGAGGCCAAAGCGTCCCGTGAACTTGTGGTGACGGAGTGATGCGTCCCTTCCGGCGAGGCGAGCGGCTGGGCGAGGAACTGCGGAAAGTGCTGGCGGATCTGTTCCTTGAGATGGACGACCCCCTGTTGCGACGGATCAGTCTTCACCGGATTGACGTCCGGGACGATCTCGAAGAGGCAAAGGTGTATTATTCCCTTCTTTTCGGGAACGAAGAGGATCGAGCACGGGCGCAGGAGCGACTGGAAGCCCTGCAGGGAGAGATCCGTCGCCGGGTGGGGAAAGAGCTCTATATCCGGAAAGCACCGGTGTTTCACTTCGTGTATGTGGAGGAGACCGAATGGATGGATTCCTTCTGATTGACAAACCCAAGGGCATCACCTCCCACGGGGTGGTGGATCGGGTCCGCAGGATCCTGGGCATCCGGAAGGTGGGCCATTCGGGAAGCCTGGATCCCCATGCCACAGGCCTTCTGATCCTGGGCATCGGCAGGGCCACCCGGTTTCTTCCCTTTTTGATGGATTTGCCCAAAACCTATCTCGCCACTTTTCGCCTGGGGATTCTCACCGACACCCTGGACATCACGGGTGAGATCCTGCTCGAACGGGAAGTCCCTCCCCTCACACGGGAGGGCATTGAGCAGGTCCTTCGCACGTTCCGGGGGGAGATCGACCAGGTCCCTCCGGCTTTTTCCGCCAAAAAAATCCGGGGCAAGCGCCTGTATGAACTTGCCCGGGAGGGGGTTCTGGTGAGTCCGGGCAAAAAGCGGGTCACCATCTATGAACTGGAGCTCCTGGATTTCGAGCCTGCCCGGCTGTTCCTCCGGACACGGGTGTCCAAGGGAACGTATATTCGTTCCCTTGCCCGGGACATTGCAGAAGCACTGGGCACGGTGGGGGTGGTGGAAGAACTCCGCCGGATCGCCATCGGTCCTTTCCGGGTGGAAGAGGCGGTCCCCCTGGAGGATGAGGAGGGGATCCGGGACCGGATTCTGGGGCTGGATGAGGGATTGCGTCACCTGGACCGGGTGGTGCTCAAACCCCGTGGAGTGGCCCGTTTTGTGAACGGGAATCGGGTGTCCCTCCAGGCCGTGGCCCAGCGGGGGACGGGCATGTTTCAGCATGTCCGGGTGTATGATCCCGAAGGGAATTTCCTGGGTGTCGGCATGCTCACCTGGGAAGGGCTGTATCCTGAGCGACTGCTGCCTCTGGAGGAGCATCGAACATGATCCGGTTTGTTCCGTTCAAAGAGCTACGTCTGGACGGATCGGTGGTGGCGGTGGGCACCTTTGACGGTCTCCACCGGGCCCATCGGGAACTTGTGGGATGGGTGCGGTGGCTTGCATCCCGCTTCCGCGTGCCTTCGGTGGTTCTGTATTTCCCCTTCTCTCCCCGGTTTCTTCCCGAGCCCCATCGCACCCAGCTCTTCACGCCGGAGGAAAAGAAAGAGGCCTTTGAACTCGCGGGGGTGGACATCGCATCTGAACTCCCCCTTGAGGAGACCCTGAAGATTCCCGCAGACGCTTTTCTCCGGGATCTCCGGGATCGGCTGGGGGCCCGGGCGGTGGTGATGGGCTACAATCACCGATTTGGACACCGGCGGGAAGGAGATGCCGCGTGGCTTGCCTCCCGGGTGGAGGACCTGGACCTTTCCCTTCTGGTGGTGCCTCCCGTCCGGGTGAAGGGAGAGATTGTGAACAGCGAACGCATCCGTTCCCTTCTCCGGGAAGGCGAGCTCCAGAAAGCCAACGAGATGCTGGGATCGCCCTATTCCGTCCCCGGCGTGGTGGTTCGGGGGAAGGGGCTGGGCCGAAAGCTGGGCTATCCCACCGCCAACCTGGAGGTCCATCCCTGGAAACTCCTTCCCAGGGTGGGGATTTACGCGGGGTGGGCCCGCTTTCAGGGGATGACCCGTCCGGCCGCCATCTCCGTGGGTTTTCGTCCCACGGTGGACACCGCACCGGCACCGGAACCGGTGGTGGAGGCCCATATTCTCGGGTTTGAGGGGGATCTCTACGGAGAGCGTATGACGCTGGACTTCGTGTGTTACCTCCGGGATGAGAAGAAGTTCGCTTCTCTCGAGGAGCTCAAGGAAGCCATCCGCAGGGACGTGCAGGAGGTTTATCGGGTCCTGCCCACCTATGTTCGCCCGGAGGCGGAGCCGTGGCTTCAGTCCTCCTCATAGGCCTCGGTCCCATCGGTCAGGCCGTGGCCCGGCGGGTGCTGGAAGATCCCCACCTTGAACTTGTCGGTGCGGTGGATCTCCGTCCCGACTGGATCGGGAAGGACGTGGGTGAGATCCTGGGAACAGAGCCCCTGGGCATTCCGGTGTATGGGGACATTGCCCGAGCTCCCCGGGCCCGGATTGCCCTCCACCACACCCGCTCCCATCTTCCTGAGGTTCTGCCTGATCTTCTCCTTCTTGTGGAACGGGGGATGAACGTGGTGTCCACCACAGAGGAGCTTGCCTTCCCCTGGGTGCGGTATCCAGATGAGTCCGGGCGTCTGGATGGGCTTGCCCGGCGAAAGGGGGTGGCCGTGGTCGGGGTGGGCGTGAACCCGGGGTTCGCCATGGACGTGTTCCCGGCGTTGGTGGCGAAAGCCAGCCTGAACGTCCAGCGGGTGGAAGTGACCCGGGTCCAGGAAGTCCGGTACCGGAGAAAACCCCTCCAGCAAAAGATCGGCGCAGGCTTATCCGTGGAGGCCTTTGAAGCCCGGAGGGAACACCTGGGCCATGTGGGGCTTGTGGAGTCCGCCTATCTTCTGGCCCACCTTCTCGGGTTCCGCCTCACCCGGGTGGAGGAAGAGCTCACCCCCCTGGTGGCCGAACGGTTTGAATGCACGGAGTTTGTCACCATCCGTCCAGGTCAGGTCCGGGGGATTCGTCACAGGGTACGGGGGTATGAGGGGCTGCATGAACGCATCCTCCTCCACCTGGAGATGGCCGTGGGGGTGGATCACCCGAGGGACGAGGTGCGCGTGGAGGGGAGTCCTCCTCTCCGGATGGTGGTGGACGGAGGTTTTCCCGGAGACGAGGTGACGGCAAACCTGGCCCTGCGGGCAGCCCACGCCATCCAGGGCGTCCCCGCGGGTCTTCGTCATGCAGGAGAGGTGCTCGCATGAAAAAAATCATGGTCATTCCCACCTACTGGAGCCGAACCACCCGGGAAGGATGGGTGGAAGGAGACGATGTGTATGATCATCCCACGCCACTCGACCGGGAGGGGACCCTCGGACGGACTCTGGAAAGCCTTTCTCGTCTCGCGGCGCGGGATTTTGAACTCCTGATCGTGGTGGTGGCCGTCTCCGACGAGATCGGGGACGCGGTGGAGCCCCGGGTGGAGCGCCTGGTGAGGCGCCATGTTCCGGAAGAAATCCCCACCCGGATTCTGGGGCCCCAGGCGAGCCGTGCCCTGCGGGAATTCCTGGAAGAAAAAGAAGCCTCCCAGTTTCTCCCCTTCACGACCTTTCACGGCTACAGCAATATCCGGAACGCCGGCCTGTGGGGGGCCTTCCTTGCCGGTGGTGATGTGGTGCTTTTTGTGGATGACGACGAGGTGTTTCTGGATGAGGACTGGGTGGAACGGGCCACGTCCCTGATCGGAAAGCCCCTGGGGGGACGAATGGTGTATGGCGTGGCCGGCTATTATGTGAATGCGGAAGGGGAGTTTTTGCTTCGGCCTTCCCACCACCCCTGGGCCAAAATCTGGGGGAAGGTGGAGGCCATGAATCAGGCCTTTGAGGATGTGATCGCTTCACCTCCCCGGTTCAAGGAAACGCCGTTTGTGTTTGGTGGGGCCATGATTATCCACCGGGAGATGTTCCGGATGGTGCCCTTCGACCCTCAGGTCCCCCGCGGGGAAGACATTGACTATCTCCTGAACGCCCGGATGTTTTATTTTGACTTTTTCCTGGACAACACCCTCCGCATTCTCCACCTCCCCCCTCCGAAAACCCATCCCGTATGGCGTCAGATGCGGGAGGACATCGTCCGGTTCATCGTGGAACGGGAGAAGCTCCGCAAACAGCGCGCCCGTCCGGGCATGCGGCGAGTGCGGGTGGAAGAACTGGACCCCTATCCCGGGATCTACCTGAGGGACGACCTGGAAGACCGGGTGCTGCGGGCAAGTGAGGTGCTGGCGGTGGAATATCTCACCCGGGGCGATGTGGAAAGCGCTCGGGAAGCCCTGGACAACATCACCCTTGCCCTGGAAAAACCTTTTCTCACCGAGGATCCCTTTGAAAAATTCCTGGCCTTCCGGGACCTGTGGGTGGCGTGGATGGAGTTTGTGGACGCCCACCGGGATGAGTTGACCCATCGTCTCGGGTTCGCCCCCCTGGACTGACCCCCCATGCAGAACCCGCTCCCTCCCTGGGCGGACTTTCTCCAGGAAGGCGTTCTGCTAATTGACGCAGACGGGCGAATTCTGGCCGAAAACGCCCGGGCCCACGCGCTGTTCTCACGGGGCGGAGCCTATTTGTGGGAACGGGTGCGCCGGCACGAAATCTTCGGATTCCTCCAGGCACTGGAGAAGCATGAAACCGTGTCCATCCTGCTCCGCCGTCCCTCGGGTGTGCTGGAGTTCCGGGGAATCCGGGACGGTCCTCTGCGGTGGGTCTTTGTCCTGCCCCGTCCCGATGTCGCGCTTCGGGAAAACCAGCTTCATCTTTTTTCCCAGATTTCCCATGAACTTCGCACCCCCCTGTCCAACATCCGGATGGCCTTTGACCTCTTCGAGAGCGGTTCCATGGAACGAGAAGCCTTTCTGGAGACGGTGGGAAGGAACCTGGAACGGATGGAAGTCCTGGTGGAAATGCTCTCCCGCCAGCACAAACTGGAAGCGTGGGACCCGATTCTGGCGCCCGGTGACTGGTGCGCGGAAATCAGGACCATCCTCAAAGCCTTTGAGGGAAGAGTTCAGAGCGAAAGCCTTGCGCTGGATTTCCGGTGTGAGGTGCCTTCTCCCCTTCCCCTGGACCGCTTTCTTCTCTCCACCATCCTGTTCCCCCTGCTGGATAACGCCGTGCGTTACAACCGGCCCGGAGGGCGCATCGCCGTGCGGGTGGTCCATCGCCCGGGAGAGGTCGAAATCGTGGTGGAGGACACGGGACGGGGAATTCCCGCGCCCATGCGGGAGCAGGTGTTTAACCCCTTTGTGCAGTTTCAGGGAGGCACAGGGCTGGGGCTGAGCCTTGTCCGGGTTGCGGTGGAACGGTGGGGAGGGACCGTTCGTTTGGAGAGCGAGGAAGAGAAAGGGACCCGGGTCACCGTGGTGCTTCCCGTCCCCCACAGACCCTCAGACGGATAGCCCTTCGGGCAGAAAAGAGGACGGGACCTCCGACGCCAGCGTCCACACCTCCACCTCCTGAACCCCACCGGTTCGGAGAACCCGGGAGGCTTCATGGAGGGTGGCTCCGGTGGTGATGATATCATCCACGAGAAGGACGCGTGAGGGAAGGGATGGCTCTCCCCGAAGGGTTAATCGTCCCCGGGCGTTCTGGATCCGTGCTTCATGGGAAGACTGGGCGGCCTGCGAAGGACCCTTTCGGGAAGCCAGAACGTCCAGGAAAGGGAGTTCCAGGGTCTCGGCCACAAAACGGGCCAGGATGCGGGAAGGCTCATAGCCCCGTTCCCGGGTGCGTTCGGGGTTTCCCGGAACAAAGGTGACGGCCTCCGCCCCCAGTGGCCAGTCCAGGAGGGTGTGTTCGGCAAGGTGAAGGAGGAGAGCGGGATATCCCCCGTATTTGCCTTTGCGCATCAGGGTTTTGGCCATGCCGGCATAATAAAAGCTCGCCCGCGCCCGGCGGAAGGCGAAGGGTTTTCCAAACTGAAAGCACCGGAAGCAGGATCGCCCTTCCATGGGCATCCCGCAGATCCGGCACACCTCAAGGGGGAGGCGATGCTTTTCAAGCCTATCCGCGCAAGCAGGGCAGAATCCTGCGCCTTCGGTCCACGCTTCCTCACACCCCCAGCAGAGAGGGGGAATCAGAGCGTCGAGAAAAGCCCGGGCCAGGTTATGCAAAAGGGGAAACACAGCGTTCACCCCAGCCTCCCGTTATAGGGCGGAATTCGGCGAGGGCCTACCGATACAGCCCCTCCGGATCAATCTCTTCCCGGAGGATTTCCAGTTCGTCCGGTGTGGGCGGCGGGGTTTCGGTGAGGTTGTCGCTCCAGAGGAGTTCAAACCCCGTTCGCTCTTCCACGGTTTTTCGGGACACACCGGGATGGAGGGACAGCACCTTCATCCGCCGGGTTTCTTCATCAAACCCCATCACGGCGAGGTCGGTGATCACCCGATAGGGACCGGTTCCCTCTGGAAGCCCTGCGGCTTCCCGGGCACCGGGACCGGTGAGATAGCCCGGCGTCGTAATGAAATCCACCTTTTCCACGAAACGGCGGGGTTCGTGCTTCATCAGGATGATGGTTTTCCAGCACAGGCTCCCCACCTCGTTCCCCCCACCGGGGCCGGGCAAACGCACTTTCGGACGTTCATAGGGGCCGATCACAGAGGTGTTCAGGTTGCCGTAGGGATCGATCTGGGCACCTCCGAGAAAGCCATAATCCACAAAGCCGCGGGCGGCCGTTTCCATGATGTCCGTGATGCCCGTGGCAGCCACGGCCTGGTGGAAGGTCCGGCTTTCGCCCACCGCACGGGGAAGTTTGCGTAGTCGTGCTCCCACGCCTCCGAATTCAAAGATGGGGATCAGGTTGGGGGCGTGGAGGCGCTGGGCCAGCATGGCCGCCAGCATGGGAATGCCTGTTCCGATGAACGCCGTTTTACCGTCCTCCATCATCCTCGCCGCCACCACGATGAGAAGTTCGGTGGGGGTGTGGTTCATGATCCAACCTCCCGGAGCACAGGATATCCGAGCCGGGCATACAGTTCCTCCCGGGGGATCACCTCCTCCACCTCCATCACGGGGGTGAGGCCCCGGATGGTCCGGATCCGGCCCCGGAGAAGGGTTCCGGGCTCATATCGCCCCGGTGCGATCACGGTCAGGTGGTTGCGGGTTTTCCCGGCACTGAAGGAGGGGTCTTTCTTGGACGGCCCCTCCACCAGCACGTCCACCTCCCGATCAAGGAGTTTCTGGCGCTGGAGATAGATCCCGCGGTTCACCTCTTCAATCAACACCCTCAGACGCCGGCCCTTTTCCTCTTCAGGCACCTGATCTTTGCGTTTGGCCGCCGGGGTTCCGGGGCGAGGGGAATAGATGAACATGTAGGCCCCGTCAAACCGGACCTCACGCACCACATCCAGCGTGTCTTCAAAGTCCTCCTCGGTCTCTCCGGGATAGCCCACCATCACATCCGTGGTGATGATGGCATCGGGCAAAATCTTCCGGATGGCGCGGGCCAGTTCGAGGTATTCTTCTTTGGTGTAGCCCCGGCGCATGTCCTTCAGGATGCGGGTAGATCCCGCCTGAAGGGGGAGGTGGATCCAGTGGGAAAGGCGGGTGGATTGGGCCAGGGTGTCCAGCACTTTCACGGTGATGTCGGAGGGATGGGGACTGGTGAACTTGATCCACAAAAACCGGGTGCGCCGATCCAGGATGGAAAGGAGATCGGCGAAATCGTGGGGGCCATCCACGTATGCATTCACGTTCTGTCCCAGAAGGGTGAGTTCAAGAATGCCTTTGCGTTCCAGCGTGAGGGCGTCTTCCACCACCTCCGGAACCGGGCGGGAGATCTCCCGCCCCCGGGTGTAGGGCACAATGCAGAAGGTGCAGAAGTGATCGCACCCGATCATGATGGTCAGGAAAGCTGAAATCTGTCCGGGTTCGATGTGGAGTTCCCGGTTGTGGTCATGATCCACCATATCCTCACAATACACACCCCCAGAAAAGCCTTCATCCAGCAAAAGCTGGGGCAGGACGGCGTAACTCCGCGGTCCCACGACAGCATGGGCCCCGTGATCCAGGAGTTGTTCTTTCATTTGCTGGGCAAGACAGCCCAGCACCACCACCTTTTTCCCCCGTTTGGCGGCGTGGTGGACCAGGTGAAGGGCCTTTTCGGCGGCTTTCTCCCGCACCGTGCAGGTGTTCACCAGTACGACATCCGCCTGATCCGGCGATGACGAGGGGACAAACCCCAAGCTTTCCAGCTGGGCCTGGATGCGGGCCGAGTCGTATTCGTTCATCTGACAGCCGAACGTCTTGATGAAAAACCTTCGCTTCATGGGCCTTTCCTTCTCCTCCCTTTGAGGCAACCCGTTTCCCAACCGGGCATATTGTACGCTGCGAGGGGAGAAACTTCAAGGCGGGATGCCGGCGGGTTGAAAGACCTTTCATGGGGATGTATAAATATTCGCGACATGCAAACCACCTGTTTAACCTGCGGAGCTGACCTTCCGGAGGGAGCCCGATTCTGCCCGCAGTGCGGGGCTCGTGTTCGATCGGAACGTCCCGCATTCTATCCCGTCACGGTTGTTTTTGTGGACCTCGCCGGATACACGCGCCTGGTGCGTTCCCGTACCCCCGAAGAGGTGGCCGAGATCACCGATCGGTTTTTTTCGATCGTTGAAGAGGAAGTCCAGCGCGCAGGAGGGATCCTGTATCAGAAGCTCGGAGACGGTGCGCTGTGTTTATTCGGATATCCAAAGGTGATGGAGGGGGCAACAGACCGTGCCCTGTTGATGTGCGAACGCCTGAAACGGCGTGTTCCGGAAGAACTGCCTGGACTGGATGTTCACGGCGGCGTGGCTTCCGGACGGGTGCTTGTTCTTCCCGAAGGGGGTGTGCGGTTCGTCGGCGAGCCCATGAACCTCGCAGCCCGGCTGGAGGAGCACTCCCGCGCCGGCGAATTTCTGGTGGATCGCCGGACATGGGAGCGTTCCCGGGATGCCTTTGAATTTCGCTTTCTGAAGCGTCTGGATCTCCCCGGACTGGGTGTCCAGGAGGCCTATCTCCTGCGGGGTATCCTGGAGCGCCAGGACCTCCCGGGCGGGGGAGGAAGTGTCTTTGTGGGACGGGCGCAGGAGCTTCTGGATCTCTACAACGCCTGGGAGCAATTTCGCGCTCACCCCCGTCCCACCATGGTCCGGATCCTTGGAGAACCAGGGATAGGGAAAACCCGGTTCATTGCGGAGTTCCTTTCGTGGATTCCTCTGGACCAGGTGATCATCGCCCGCGCCCTTCCCTATGGAATGCCCCCCTATGGGCCCCTGCTCTATGCCCTGTGGCACCTCCTGGTGGATAGGCGGTCCGATGCCCACACGTCCCTGTACCGGTCCGTTCCGGATATCCTGGCCGCCCTGGAAGAAGATGCCCTGAAGTTTCTCCCCCGGGATCCTGAAGAGGCCGAAAGGGTTCTCGTCCAAACGTTTTCCCAGTTTCTGCGGGAACCCCGGGTGATGATTCTGGATGATGCCCAGTGGACAGATCCCGGGACGTTTCAGGTTCTCCGGAAGTTTTTCCAGAAGGAATTCCCGGTTTTTCTGGTCGTGAGCGGTCGGACGCCCTCGGAGGATACCCCCCACTGGAGGGAAGAACTTTCCAGGCTTGAACGGGAAATTCCAGCGACCACCATCCGGCTGGGACCGTTGACCCGGGAGGAACTCCGGGAATGGTGGCAGCGGACGTGGCAGGAAACGCCTGACCCGGGCGTGATTGAAGAAATCCATCATCGCACCCGGGGGGTGCCCCTCTTTGCCAGAGAACTCATGTATTTTGTCCGGGAAGAAGGTCTGGAACTTCAAAACGTTCCACCCCGGGTGGAAGAGGTGTTGCTGTCCCGGCTGACCGCCCTTCCGCCGGAAAGCCGCGAAATCCTGGACTGTGCATCCGTCATGGGACCCTTCGTGATTCCCGAAGCCGTCCGGCATGCCCTGAACCTTGGAGAAGAAGCCTTTGAGGTCCGTTTTGCTCCCCTAATTCGGGCGAACCTTCTGGAAAAACGCTCCCTCTTTCCTTCCCTTGCGGATCCTCCCTGGGAAAAATACGCTTTCCCTACGCCTCTTTTCCAGCAGGCGGTGCTGAACAGCCTTCCCAGAGACCGAAAAATCACCTATGCCCGCGGTCTTCTGGAGTTTTTCCTCCATGCGGAGTTTCCGGGGCTTTCCCGGAATCATTTCGTCATTCGCCTCGCCCTCCAGGCGGAAGAGTTCTCAACGGCAGAGAGACTCATCCCCCCGGTCCTGCAGGAACTCACCCAGATGGAAGCATGGCAGGCGATTCTGAACCTTGTTCGTGAAATCGAACCCTATCGTTCCCACCTGTCCGAAGAGGTGGACCTCCAGATGGATCTTGCCCATGCCCGCGCCCTCATCCGCACCGGGCGAATTCAGAAGGCGATCCCCCTGCTGGAACGTCTGGAGGAAACGCCGCCTTCCCTGGAGGCAACCCTCCTGCTGGCCGAAGCCCTGGTCTGGAAAGGGGAACTCCAGCGGGCGGAAGACATTCTTCAGCAGGCGAAACCCCGCTCGCCCGATGAGGAGTGGGAATGGCTCATGATGAAGGTGTGGGTTGCCTATCGCAGGGGAAAATGGGATGAAGTCAAAACCCTCTGGGAAAAAATGGAAAACCTCCCCGATCCAGAAGATCCCCACCTCCATGCCCGCATGCTCAACCTCAAGGCCAACACCCTGCCCCCTCACGATCTCCGCCTGAAGATCCGGACCTACAAGAAGGCCCTGGAAATCGCGGAAGCCTCCGGCATGGTTTCCATGGTGCAGAATATCCACAGCAATCTGGTGATCCTTGCGAGTCGGGGATACATCGGTAAAACCCTGGAGCATCTCGAAAAAGCCGTTGCTCTGGCGAGAGAGCGAGGAGACTTCCTTGCGGAGTCGGTGGCGACCTATAACCTTGTCAGCGTCCTGGTTTCGGTGGGGGCCTTTGACCTTGCGCAGAAGCGTATGGAAGGGTTTCCGGAGCTTGCCCGCAGGGTTCAAAACCCGATGGGATATGTTTTCTTGTATGAAATCCAGGGCCGAATTGCTATGGGCATGGGCCGAGAAGAAGAGGCCCTGCGCGCCTTCCGGGAAGCCCTGCGGTGGGCATGGAGGCTTCGAAGTCCGGGGCTCCGGGCGGAAATCATGGACGTGTTTGCCCATTTTCTCATGGAGAACGGTCGAAGAGCCGGGATTCAGCTTGCCCGGTGGACGTGGGATCGCTGGCCTCCTCACCGGCGGATCTTTTTCCTGTGGAGGTGGAATCTCGCGGATGTAAGGGCCGAAGACGTGCTCCGGGCCTGTCCACCTCACCTTGCCTGGGATGCATGGCTGGACATTCTGGTGGAGATCCTTCAGAGAGAACCCCGGCTGGCTCCACGCCTTGAATGGAAGGTTCGGAACATTCTTCGCTTTGTGTGTGCACACACGCCGGCGTCTCTCCGCCCTGCCCTGCTGGAGCACCCCCGGTGGAAGAATTTCACCGGGGATGCCCTCCTTGAGCACGCAACCTAAATTCGTCCTCCCCCGGTTGAACCGTCCAGAGGGGTTCTGTACAATGGCGTACCCTCAAACTCAGAGAGAGGAAAGGCAATGATCCCGGTTTTGATCGGGGTTCTGGCCATTTCCACGGCCGCCATCGCCATTCGGTTCGTGGCGCCGGACATGCCGGCCCTGGCCATCGCCACCTGGCGCATGATCCTGGGTGCCCTGGTGTTTTCCTGGACACTTCCCCGGGCCCGGTGGGTGACCCGATTCCCCCGGGAGGCTCTCCTGGCCGGTGTTTTCCTGGGCCTGCATTTCGCCCTATGGATCTCCTCCCTCTTCTTCACCACGGTGGCGAGTTCCGTGGTGCTGGTGACCACCACGCCCCTCTTCACCGCTCTGGTGGAGTGGGTTCGGGGAGAACTCGCCCGGCCTCTGTGGACGCTGGGCGTGATCCTGATCGTGTTCACCGGGATGGTTCTCCTCGCAGGCGGAGACCTGGCACTGGGGGGAAAAGCCCTTCTGGGCGATGGTCTTGCCCTCGCGGGTGCGGTGTGCGCGGCGGGCTATCTGCTTTCGGGAAGGCGGGTTCGCCCCCACGTTCCGGCCACCCTGTATGTGGGGCCGGTCTACGCCGTGGCCGCCCTGGTTCTCCTGGGGCTCGCCCTCCTTTCCCGGACACCCCTTGAGATCCCGAACCTCCGGGCCGGGGGATGGCTTCTCTATCTCGCCCTCATCCCTCAGGGGGTGGGCCACACCCTGATCAACTGGGGGCTGGGCCGCACCACGGCCACCGGTGTGAGCCTGCTCATCCTAGGGGAACCGGTCCTCTCCAGCCTCTGGGCCTGGCTCCTCCTCCACGAAGTTCCCCCTCCCCTCTCCCTTGCCGGCATGGGCCTGATTCTCGCCGGCCTTGCCCTCCACGTGGCGGGGGAGCGGGGGGATGTGTGAGACCCAGATCCGGGTTGAATTTCCCTTTTCAACGATGTAGATTTACCAATGACACATCCACCACAGGAGGAACGTCATGAGTGGACGGACGTGGATGAGGATCATCACCGTTCCTACGCTGCTCATGGCACAGATCGGTTCGGGAGATGGAAGAGCAATGCGTGAGATGGAAAACTTGACCATCCAGAAACGGGATTCCCTCAACGTACGATTTGTGGGAAACTGGCCCTTTGGCCCCTGTTTTGCTATGGCTTCTGACTCTTTTCGGAACCTGCTCTTTGTGGGATCAGGCGGCGGAGTCTATATACTTGATGTTTCTGATCCAGCCAATCCACAAAAAATCTCAGAAGCCATCCATACACGAGGCGGGGTCAGGGGATTGTTCTATGAAGCCGCCCGTCACCGGTTGTACATTGCCGTAAGAATGGAAGGGTTAGAGATCTGGGATGTACAGGATCCCGCAAACCCCATCCTTCTGGGCCAGATGCCGACCTCAGATAGCGTGGAAGATGTTTTCGTTTCGGGAGATTTTGCCTATGTTGCCGAAGGACCGGTTGGTTTCCGCGTGATTGACGTCTCAAATCCCTCCTCACCTCTGGAGGTCCTCGCTTTCAATACGCCTGGATATGCTCATGCCGTGAAAGTTATGGGAGCGTATGCCCTCGTTGCGGATGGAGATGCGGGGCTCCGTATCATCCAACTGTCGGGCACGCCCTTCGAAGCAGGATTTCTGGATACGCCCGGCAATGCGATGGACGTGGATCTTTCAGGCACCCTCGCATTTGTCGCGGACGGTTCAGGAGGATTGAGGATCCTGGATGTTTCCAATCCCGACGCACCCCAGGAAATTGGGGTCTACACGGGAGAAGATATTGTAAATGTCCACGTTTCGGGAACGTACGCTTACGTGGGTACGCCGATCGGCCTGCAGGTCCTGGATATTGCTGACGTCTCCGCTCCCCAAACCGTGGGCACGTATACAGGGGTAGGGTTCACGCGATGCGTTCACTTTGCCGGAACTTATGCCTATGTCGCCGATCAATTTGCGGATATGCTGATCATCGCAGGCATTCGTACCGTTGATCTTTCCGATCCCACCCATCCGCAGGAGATCGATTTTTATCCGCTTCCAGAAGGTGTTGCTTCTGTGTTTGTCCATGATTCTTTTGCCTATGTCACGGATCCCGCGTCAAGACTCAGGATTCTCGACATCTCTCAACCGGAGCAGCCTTATGAAGTTGGGAACGTTTATGTACCCCTCGTGATGAAGGACGTCTATGTGGTCTGGCCCTACGCATTCGTGGTCGGCGAGATCTGGGTACTGGATCGAATTGAACTTGTCACCATTGATATTTCTGATCCCTTTTCCCCACAGATTATGGGTTCCTTCGATACCACTGGATACGTTCAAGATGTTGAGGTGTCGGGATCGTATGCCTACCTTGCTGCTTCCTTCGGAGGGCTCCTGGTCATAAACCTTTCTGATCCCGCCTCTCCTCAGATGGTTGGAGCATTCGATACGCCAGGGATGGCCATGAGCGTGGACGTCCAAGGACCCTACGCCTATGTGGCGGACGCAAGCGCGGGCCTTCGAATCATTGATATCTCTGACCCCGCTCAACCGCGAGAGATAGGATTTTATGACACACCCGGTTCGGCTTGGGGAGTTAAGGTCTCCGGCTCTTACGCCTATGTTGCCGATCGAGTGGGAGGACTTCGGGTGATCGATGTCTCAGATCCTGCAAATCCTCAGGGGGCAGGGTACGATGACACGCCGGGGAATGCCACAGATGTAGCCATCATGGGTTCTTATGCATTCGTGGCGGACGAAGATTCAGGGCTTCGCGTGATCGACATATCGAATCCCTCTTCCCCTCAGGAGGTAGGATACTACGACACGCCTGGACAGGCACGGAAAGTCGACGTGTTTAACTATCAGGCCTTTGTGATCGATGGAATCAACGGCTTGCAAGTTTACGAATTCCTCAGAACAGCAACCAGGGAGGACTTTTCTGCTCCTGGAAAAGTTGTGGTTTATCGTCTGTCAAAAGGCCGTCTGGTGTTCTCTTTCCCTGAAGGCGCGCCCTCCAATCTGCGCCTTGCCTTGCTGAACACACTGGGCCAAAAGGTGCACACCTTTTTCATCCCTCGTGGAACGCGGAGAAAAACGGTGGTTCTCCACGGTATACAAAAGGGGGTGCTGTTTCTCGTGGGCGAAAACGTCCATGAAAAGCTTATCATTCCGTAAACAGAGTAGATTTGAACATCGGGGGAGATTTGAATGTTGATGGTTTGACAGGTCTCTGGGGGGCGGCTATAATATCCCCGGAACGTCCAGATCAAACCGGAGAGGTGCGCATCCATGGGACTCAAGAACGACCGGTGGATTCGGGAATATGCCCTCAAACACCGGATGATCGAACCCTTTGAGGAACGGCTGGTTCGGAAAGGGAAGATCTCCTATGGCCTTTCTTCCTACGGCTATGACATTCGGGTGGCCGACGAGTTCAAGATCTTCCAGCCCGAGTTTTCGGTGCGGATGCTTTCGGACTCCGAAAAGGGCTACATCGCGGCCCTGGTGGATCTTTATGGCGAGATCTCCAGCGACCCACCCCTCCTCCGTCTTCGCCTGCCGTCGGAGGAACTCCTGAAACGCATCCAGACCCTCCTGGGCGGGGGGGATGTCCACGGTGGGGTGTTCGTCCTCCAGCGACCGGGAGACCTGGCCATGCTCCTTTCTCAGCTCCTTCCCTTCCTGTTTGCGCAGAAGGAACAGGCTGCCCATCTTCTGGAACGTCTGCCCACCCGATCCCTGGTGGTGGATCCCAAAGCCTTTGACACTTCCACCTTCGTGGACGTGAAAGGGGAAGAGTGCATCATCCCGCCCAACTCCTTTGCCCTGGCACGGAGCGTGGAATATTTCCGGATCCCCCGGAGCGTGTTCGGGCTGGTGGTGGGCAAATCCACCTATGCCCGGTGCGGGATCATTGTGAACATCACGCCCCTGGAGCCCGAATGGGAAGGGTATCTCACCATTGAGATTTCCAACACCACACCCCTTCCGGCCAAAATCTATGCGGGCGAGGGCATCGCCCAGCTCGTGTTCTTTGAGGCGGATGAGGTGTGCGAGGTGTCCTATGCCGATCGCAAAGGAAAATATCAGAAACAGATCGGGGTGACCCTGCCCCGTGTGGAATCTTGATCCTGAGGAGGGAGAGAATGAGCAGGAAAAACAACCCGGAACTCAAGGAGCGGCTCAAAGCCCTGGAGGCCGCCATCAAACAGATCCAGAAATCTCACGGTGAAGGCACCATCATGCGCCTGGGAGAGATGGTGGGGAAAAAGGTGGACGTGATCCCCACCGGATCCCTCTCCCTGGACATCGCCCTGGGCATTGGCGGCTATCCCCGGGGCCGGATCGTGGAGATCTATGGGGCGGAGGCTTCCGGGAAAACCACCGTCGCCCTTCACGCCATCGCCGAGGCGCAGAAGCACGGGGGGATCGCGGCCTTCATTGATGCGGAACACGCCCTGGACCCCACCTATGCCGCCCGGCTGGGCGTGGACCTGGAAAGCCTGTATATCTCTCAGCCCGATACGGGAGAACAGGCCCTGGACATTGTGGAGAAACTCGTCTCCAGCGGCGCGGTGGACCTGGTGGTGGTGGACTCGGTGGCAGCCCTGGTTCCCCGGGCGGAGATCGAAGGAACCATTGACGATCAGGGCGTGGGTGTCCAGGCCCGCCTCATGTCCCGGGCCATTCGCCGTCTCACCGGTGTGGTCTCCCGGTCCAACGCCATCGTGATCTTCATCAACCAGATCCGCCACAAAATCCAGGCGTACGGCAATCCGGAGACCACCCCCGGCGGTCTCGCCCTGAAGTTTGCGGCCAGCGTCCGGATCTCCGTCCACGCCAAATCCAGCCCCATCAAGGATAAGGGCGAGGCGGTCGGCATCGAAGTCACCGCCAAAGTGGTGAAAAACAAACTGGCCCCGCCTTACCGGGTTGCTCGCTTTGATATCCTCTATGGCCAGGGGATTTCCAGGCTCGGTGAGCTGGTGGATCTCGGGGTGGAATACGGCGTCATCAAGAAAAGCGGATCCTGGTTCTCTTATGGCGACAAGCAGCTCGGTCAGGGACGGGACAACGTGCGTCAGCTTCTTGCAGAGAACCCGGAACTCGCTGCGGAAATTGAGCAGGCCATCCGGAAGAAAGCCGGCCTCGTGGAGGACGAGGAAGCCTCTCCGGCCTCATCCTGACGGGTGAACGACCTTCACGCCTTCCTCCTTTCCCTCTGGACCCGACGGGTGGACGAGGGAGAGGAGGTGTGGGTGTGGGTGCCGTGGGATGATCTCCTGGAGAAAGCCCGGATCCGTTTGGGAGAGCATATCCGGGAACTCCCCCTCCGTCAACCCGCCCGAACCCGGGAAGGGAAGCCCGTCCGTTCCTGGTGGGTTCCCTGGGAAGGCCCCCGGGTCCACCGTCCCGTCCCCCTCACCCCCGAAACCCTGGATCTTCCAGAACCGGAGGAGATCTGGACATCCGGCATCCGGGTGGTCCGGGGAAAGCTCCCTCTCCGGCGGATCTCCTGGCCCCCTGCACGAAGGGAAGACCTGTATGCCCTGGTGATCCTCCTCCGGGGCCGCCTTCCAGAGACCCTGGTGGTGGAGTGGCTCGCCCACTATTCAACCCGGCCCCAGCGGTTTGAAGAAGAGGCCACCGAATATCTGGAGCGGTTTTTCCGGGATCCTCAGCACGTGCGTGCCCTCCAGGGGTCTTTCCCGGTGTCCTTTGAGATCTCTTCGGATGGATGGGTCTGGGAGGTCCCGGACGTTCCCCGGTATGTGCGGTGGCTGGATCGTCTCCCCCCGTGGGTTCAGGTGGAGGTGGCCCTCCTCCCCGAACACCTCCCGGTGTTTCTTGCCCGTATGGCCCGGTATCGCCCCCGGGATCTCTTCCAGGACCGTCCACCTCCCTGGCCCCCCGCACCCCGGGGGTGGACGCGCTCGCCTTCTTCGGAACCCTGGGTCCGGTTCTCCGGGGGATGGGCCTGGGTGCCGGAGGTGTGGCTTGCGGATTCAGAGCAACCTCCGGTGATTCCGGTGATCCGGGGACGCCATCCCGTCCCGGGGGTGCGGACGGTGTCTTCCTGCGGTCATCCCCTCCCTCCTCCCGAGGAGCACGAGGAACGGGTGCTCCGGGTGAACGGGTTCACGCTCACGCTGGGGGAAGACCTGGAGGATCTTCCGCCCCTCGGGGAGGTGGAGCGTTTCCGCGTTCACGTGGAGGATCATCCGGATCGGGAGGTTTTTCCCCCCGGTCCCCTCACGGTGGCCGACCTGGTGCGCGGGACCCCGGAAGATCGCCTTCCCCGCCTGCCCTATCTCGTGGAGGTGCTGGTGGGGGCGGGACTCCTGCTGGATCCCCTCACGCGGGAGGTTCACGGGGAGGTCCCCTTCTCCGGGATCGCCCGGCGAATGCTCCGGCGGTTCCTGGGAAAGGACGACCTTTTCCGGGAAAGGCCTCTGGAGCCTGCCCCCGGTGAACTTGTGCCGGTTGCGCCCCTTCTTCCCCCGGATCTTGCCGAGCTTTTTGCCCGGAGGGTGGATCTCAGGGAACTGGAGCGGATGTGGGACCGCATCGTCCGGCGGTTCATGGCCCACTTCATGCCTCCGGCGCGGATCCGGGAAATCCGGATCCAGGTGACCTATCGCCGGAAGCCCGTGGCGGAACGGGTGGTCCCGGTGGGGGTGGTGGAACCGGGGTTCACGCTGGTGGAGCCCCTGTCCCTCCATCCCTTCCGGGGGGGCAAACTCGTCCCCGTCCGGATGGATGTGGTGCGCACCCGCCTGTCCCTTTCCGAACGCCTGGCCCGCCTGGCCGCCCTGTGCCCGGAAACCCCCCTCAAGGACCTGGTGAAACGCGCCTCATGAAACGCTGGGTCGGGTGGTTCATGGTTGCAGCCCTCGGAACATGCCGGACGGCTCCACCGTCTTCGCGTCCTGTGGGCCTTTCTCTCCGGGTGTGGGAGCGAACGGTTGTGGGCACCCACTATGAGGCCTTCCTCTCCATGAAACCGCAGGCAAACGGCTACGCTTTCCGGTTTGTCTGCACTCCCCGTCTGGTGTACCGGAACGACTGCCCCTGTGACCACAGCGAAGGGTGGATTCCCGATACCGCTCTCGCTTCCTGGATGGACCGGGTGATCCACCTTCCCGACACGCTGGAACCCTGGGTGGACGCCTCCCTCACCCGGGTGGTGATCCACGGGGACCGGCCGCGGGTGATCCGCTATCCCGCCAACCTTCTGAACGACCTTTTCCCCCTTCTCTGCACGCCCTCCGATACGGTCAGAACCAGCGCTTTCGGTGGTGAAGGAGAGTGAGGAGGGCAGGAAGGAAGGATCCTTCCGTGGAGATCAGGGTGTGCTCCACATCCAGGGAGAGCACCCCATCCCGAAAACGATGGAGATGTTCTTGAAGACGCCGTTCATAGAGGTCCCGGATGGCTTCGGCATCCGCCTCCACCGCCTCCCTCGTCTCCAGATCCACGAACCGGAGCCCCCCCCGAAAGGGAAAACGTAATTCGTCCCGATCCAGAACCTGAAACACCAGCACGTCCCGCCGGGCGGTTCGGGTGAGGCGAAGGCTTTCCAGAAAACCCTCTAAGGGCATCAGACCGTCCGTGATCCACACCACCAGACTCCGGCCCCGCATCGTCTGGAGGGTGTTCCGGAAGGCGTCCATGTCTGGCGGACCCGACGGGACCAGGCCTTCCAGCAGGCCGAACAGTCGCTGGAGATGGAGCCGACCGGTTCGGGGGGGAAGCGCGTCCCGTTCCGGGAAGGTCCACAGCCCCACCGCATCCCGCTGGAGATAAAGGAGATAGGCCAGGGCCGCCGCCAGGGTGCGGGCGACCTCCCACTTGGACCCGAAGGCCATGGAACCGGAGACGTCCAGAAGGAGATAGGCCCGGAGGTTGGTCTCCTCTTCAAAGCGTTTGACATAGAGCCGTTCCCGCCGGGCATACACCTTCCAGTCCAGAAACCGGAGGTCGTCCCCGGGGGTGTAGGGACGGTGCTCTGAAAACTGGACAGAAAAGCCGTGGTAGGGCGATCGGTGCATTCCCGCCAGAAAGCCTTCCACCACCACCCGCGCCCGAACGGGAAGATGGGGTATGGCAAGGATTTCCTGGATGGTCACGCCTTCCTCCGGAACCGGGCGAAGGTCTCCACGTGGTGGGTCTGAGGGAAGAAGTCGTACGGGATGAGCTGGACCAGTTCGTATCCGTTTTCGAGAAGCACCCGGGCATCCCGGGCAAGGGTGGAGGCTTTGCAGGAAAGATAGTGGATCTCCGGGATGTTCCGCTTCAGGATCTCCTGGAGCACCCTGGGATGGAGGCCCTGACGGGGCGGGTCCACAAAGAGAAGATCCATCCGCTCGGGCCAGGACGGCGCGTGATCCTCCACCGCCCCCACCCGAACCTCCACGTTCAGAAGGTCCTCCGCCCGCACGTTGGCTTCCAGGTCCACCACGGACGAGGGCGCCACCTCCACCGCGATCACCCGCCGGGCCCGCTCGGCAAGGAACAGGGCGAACAGGCCCACCCCGGCATAGGCGTCCACCGCCACGTCCATCTCGTCCAGATGGGGCAACCATTCCCGGATCAGGGCTTCCACCGCGTGGGTGTTCACCTGAAAGAAGGACAGGGCGCTCACCCGGTAGGTGTGGTGGAGCACCCGTTCCCGGAAATACCCCTGTCCGGCGATCACACGGGTGTCGTCGCCAAAGATCATGTTGGTTTTCCGGGGGTTGCGGTTCTCGAACACCCCCACCACCCGTGGAGAAAGCGCGCGCACCTTTTCGGCAAACTTCCGGGCAATGGCGGGCTCTTTCACCACAAAACCCACCAGGATCTCCCCCGTGTTCATCCCCATCCGGAGAACGAGATGGCGGAGTTTCCCGTGGTGACGCTGCTCGTCATACACCGTGATGGGCTCCCGGGACAGAAGGTCCCGGATTCCGTGCCACAGGAAGTTCAGGGGACCGGCCAGCACCGGGCATTCCGGGGCGTCCACCACCTCATGGGTGCCCCGGCGATAAAAGCCCATCCGGATCCGTCCCCGATCCCAGGCGAGGGGGATGATGGCCTTGTTCCGGTACACAAAGGGAAAGGGTGTGGGGGAGGGACGGGTGTCCTCCAGGGGGAGTTCGTGAATGCCGGCGATCCGGGCAAAGGCTTCCCGGACGATGGCTTTCTTCCACCGGAGCTGCGCCCCATAGGAAAGATGCTGCCACTGACACCCCCCGCACAGCCCAAACACCTCACAGCTCGGCTCCACCCGGTCCGGGGAGGCCTCCAGAAGTTTCCGGACCTCCAGCGTCATCCAGTCCGGGGTTTCCTTCACCACCACGCCCAGAACGCGATCGCCGGGGGCGCCGTAGGGCACAAACACCGCCTTTCCATCCCAGTGGCCCAGCCCGTCCCCTCCTTCCACGAGTTTTTCCACCACGACCGGACCGAGGAGAGGCGGGTGTTCAGAAGGAGGTGGCGAAGATCTTCTGGAGGACCTGCCGGGCGAGGTCTTCGGCCGCCCGGGCGAGGCCGTCCTGTTCCCTTTCCGTTTCCGCATCATAACTCCCCCAGGGTGAGATCTGCATCGTAAAGGAGGCGGTGGTGTCCCGCCGGTTCTCCACCGTGACATCCACATCCAGACGCACCCGATAGGTCAGGACTTTCCCGGTTTCGTCGTAGGTGTAGGGCTCCCAGGTGTACGCCTTCACCACCCCCAGGAGAAGAAGGTCCGCCCGGGCCGTGTCGCTCACCACCCGCAGCCGTCCGTCTTCATCCAGCGCCCGGATCACCGAGGAGGTGAGATCCAGCTCCACCCCCGGCCGGGGGCTCTGGTTCAGAAACACCGGGACCGCAATGGTCCGGGCGCCGCCGGGCGCACTCATGGAAAACGTGTACACACAACCGGCAAGGAACACCAACCCGAAGAGCAGAATCACGCGTTTCACCGGATCACCACCTCTTTTCGTCCCTGTCCATGAAAGAGAAACCCGCGCCGGACTCCGCGGGCTTTCCGGCCCAGGAGGTCCAGCGGTCCCGAAACGTCCCGGGGCTGGACCACCGGGTGGGCTCGTTCCGCAATGGCGGTGGCGGAGGAAAGGGCAAACATCAGATCCCGCCCCGTTCCGGTGGACTCGCTCCAGAGAAGAAGCAACCTTCCACCCGGCGTGAGGGTGGCCCACACACCGGCATACACGTGGGCCAGCGAACCCGAACGAACCAGCCGGAAACTGTCCTGCCGTACGCCGGCCGAATCCAGAGCCACCCCCCACACGGCCGAGTCCGTCCGGGCCACCACCCACAGGCGGTTCCAGGCCGCCAGCAAATGGGGTTTTTGCCCTGTTCCCACCGTGAGGAGTCCCCAGTTCGGGTGGAACAGGCGAACTGTGCCGTTCTCTTCCAAGGCGACGACCCAGTCCCCGGCGAACCAGACCGCATGGGCATAATCCTGCGCATAGCCCTGGAAAGGAACAGGGGAGGCCATCGCCTCCCAGGCGGCGGTCCGGCGGCGGGTCCGGATGCGGTAGCCCCCCAGGGCGTTGTCCGACCACACCACGAACAGGGTGTCTCCCCGGCCGGTGATGAAGGGAAACCGGGCGTTGGCACCGGAGTCGGAGAGAGGGATCTGCGGCGTGGTCCAGTCCCCGTCCGGCGGACGGAAGGTGTGATACACCCGGGCCCGGGCGGACTGAGGATCGTCCCGGTAATCGTACCACACGAGATGGAGGGTGTCTCCCGGTCCCCGAAAAAGAACGGGCACATAGGAGTTGTCGCCCGGTCCACCGCTCGAGGTCCAGGTGATCCGGGTTTCTGGAAGACAGGCAAGGTCGGGTGTGCAGGTGGTGGCGAAGATCTCCACGTTCCGAATTCCGTCCACCCGGTAATCGTGCCAGGCGATGTGAAGGGAGTCCTGCGCGTCCCGGACCAGGGAGGGCCATTTGGTATCTGCGCCGGTGTGGGTCAGGCGGAAGGCATCCTCCCAGAGGCCACCGGCGTATCTTCTCAGGAAGATCTGATACACCCCGTTCGTCACGGCGTGATAGGCCACCACCAGGGTGTCCCCCACCCAGGCCCCCTGACGGTGGGTGAGGCCCACCTCCTCCACCTCCGGCGTGGAGGCCACCGGTGCCACGACGGAAAAGGTGAGTGCAGGGAAAAACCAGAACATCATGGGAGGTATCTCAGGGGGTTCACGGCCCGGCCCCCCACCCGGAGTTCAAAATGCAGGATTCCCCGGCTGTCCACCGTGCCCACGGGATCTCCCTGCTTCACCCGATCCCCTTTGCGGACCTTCCGGGTACCCAGGTTGGCATACAGGGAATAGAAACTTCCGTGGTCCACGATCACCAGCCCGCCGTATTCCAGAAACTCGTCGGAATACACCACCTCGCCCCGATCCACCGCCTGAACCACCGTTCCTGCCCCGGCGTCGATGTCGATGCCCTTGTTCCTTGTGCGGGTTTTGTATTTGGGGTGGACGTTCACCCCAAAGGTGGCCACCACCCGGCGAGAGGGCACCGGCCAGATGAGTTTGCGACCGGCCAGGGGTTTGCCCATCCCCTCCACGATTTTTGCCTGACGCCGGGCTTCTTCCCGCTCTTTGAGGATTTTCTGGACCAGCGCCTCCAGCTCCCGGAGGGTTTTCTGGAGGTTTTCGATCCGGGAGAGTTCCTGTCGTTCCTGTCGGGAAAGGCGTTCTTGAAGTGCACGTTTTTCCTTTCGGGTTCGGGCGAGTTCCGCCCGACGGGCCTCAAAGGTTTTGCGGACTTCCCGGAGGTCCTTCCGCCGGGCTTCCCGGAGGCTCCGGAAATATTCCAGGCTGTCCTGGACCTCCACCGCCCGCTCATACAGCCGTTCGTTGTAGGTGAGGACCAGATCCGCCGCCTTGAGGGCCAGCACCCCGTCATACAGGTTGCGGGCCTCCAGCAGGATGGCCAGAGGATGGGGGTTGGGCCACTTGTAGAGGAACACCAGTCCGTCAATCATCCGGTCCACCGCGGCTTCCAGCGTGGAGTCAAGACGCACAATCTCCCGGTTGATCCGGGCGATGCGGACGTCCAGCAGTTTTTCCTGCACGGAAAGATCCTGGAGGATCTGTTCCAGAATGCGCTCCTGCTCTTCCAGGGTCTGGACCTGGGCCAGGAGGGCCGCTTTCTCTTTTTTCAGTCTGGACAGGCGGACCCGGGATTCCCGCAGTTCCCGCTCCATCTGCTCAATCCGCTTCCGGGTTTCCTCAAGCCGGTCCTGGGCGTGGAGGGCCGGAGGAACCAGGGACAGAAGGAGGAACGTCCACAGAACGCGCATGGTCAGACCGGGAGTTCCTGGTCCAGGAGGTCGTCCAGGGTGCTCCGGGCAGAGGCATATCCCATGAGGAGGGCAAACAGCACCACACCCGCAAGGATCCCGGCTTCCACCTCCCGGGGATAGGGAAGAAGCACCCGGTTGAACACCCGCAGGAGCACCCAGACCCCGAAGGTGGCGAGAAGTCCACCCACCCCCGCATACACGGAGCCCAGGAGTTCAAAGGGCGCCCGAACCATGGAGAGGGGGGCCCCCTGAAGAAGAAGGAGATGGACCACCTCGTGGCGGGCCAGCACGGTGAGGCGGATGGTCTGAGCAACCACGATGGACAGGGCGAGAAACACCACCAGGAGAAAGCTTCCTGAAATCAGGGTGAGGAGGAAGGTGAAGCGCTCCAGCCGTCCCAACCAGCGCCCCCCGGCATAGGCATCCTCCACCCCCGGAAGGCTCCGGGCCACCTCCTCCAGATAGGTGAGAAACCGGCTGGTTCGCCAGTGGGGCTTGGGGATCACCCGGAAGTGGTCGGGGAAAGGAACATCCACAAAGAACCGGAAAAATCGCTGATACTGTGGATAGCGGGACAGAAAATCCCGGGTGGCCTCCTTTCGGTCCACAAACTCCACCCGTTCCACCCCTCCCAGGGACGCCAGGGTGGTCTGGATGTCCTGGCGGGTTCGGGAGGTCTGGCCCCGTTCGAGATACACGTCCACCACGAACTCTTTGCGGACGTTCTGGAGGAAGAGATAGAACCCCGTGCCGGTGGCAACAGCGCTTCCAAAAATGAGGAGCAAAAGGGCCGTCACCCCCATGGCGATCCAGGCGGTGAGGGTGCGGACCCGGTAGCCCCTCCACGCCTCCTGCAGGGTTCGTTTCATGGCTCCACCCAGGTGCCCGTTTTCCCTTCCAGGGCTTCCGGCAGGGCTTCCAGAGAGGTGATGAGGGCTTTCCGGTGGCCGTTCCCCTCCAGGAACCGGATGACCGCCTCCACCTTGGGTCCCATGTTGCCCGGTGGAAAATGGCCATCCCGGGCATAGGTTTTGAGTTCGTTCAGGCGCACGGTGTGCAGGGGGGTAGCGTTGTAACGGCCGAAGTTGAGGTACACCTGTTCCACACCGGTGAGGATAATGAGCATTTCCGCATCGAGTTCGTGAGCAAGAAGGGCCGAGGCCCGATCCTTGTCAATCACCGCCGCCACGCCTTCAAGCGTGTCGCCTTTCCGGACCACGGGCACGCCTCCGCCGCCGCAGGCGATGGGGGTGATGCCCGACTCCACCAGCGCACGGATGGCGTCTTTTTCCACGATATCCAGCGGTTGAGGGGAAGGCACCACCACCCGCCAGCCCCGGCCGGCATCCTCCCGCACCGTCCAGCCAAAACGGTTCGCAAGTTCCTGAGCCTCTTCCCGGGTCATGAAGGGTCCCACATACTTGGTGGGGTTCTCAAAAGCCGGGTCCTTCGGGTCCACCACCACCTGGGTGACCACGGTTGCGGCGGCAATGCCTTGGTTCCGGAAAGCCTGGGCGATGAGATAGCCGATCCATCCTTCGGTTTCCGCATTGAGAACGTCCAGGGGATAGGGAGGATAAAGCTCCCGGGTGACGGTGTGGCGGAGAAAGGCCGCCCCCACCTGGGGACCGTTCCCGTGGGTGACCACAATGGAGGCCCGTTCCAGGAGCGGGACCAGATCCGCCACGGTCTCCCGCACCCGTTTCTTCTGCACGTCCACCGTCCAGGGATCGTTGGGTCGAAGGAGGGCATTGCCTCCCAGTGCGACAATCCAGAGGGGTTTCCGTTCCATCACGGTCTCTCCAGCACGCAAATGGCTGTGGCGAGTTCTTTCAGGTGGCTCAGCGATACATGGGCCACAAGCCCTTCGGCGAGGTGGGCCACCTTTCCGGCGAGTTCCACGTAGGGCTGTCCGCTGGGCCGGTTCAGGATCACGATGTCTTTCGGGCGAACGCCGCGACGAAATCCGGTGCCCAGCGCCTTGGCCACGGCTTCCTTGGCGGCAAACCGCGCTGCAAGTTCCCGGATCATGTCCTCACCCCGCCGCGCGTATTCCACCTCCCGGGGATCGTAGATTCGCTTCAAAAAACGATCCCCGTGGCGTTCCAGCGCACGGGCAATCCGGGGCACTTCGATGATATCAATCCCAACCCCAACAATCACCCACGGATTATACGCCCCATGCGTGGAAACATCAACGCAGGGGGGGTCAGGAACCGCGGGTTCGCCGGTACAGCCACCACCCCACCAGGGGGAAGAGGGCGAGCACCCCCGTGCCGGTCCGGAAGGCCACCGGGGTGTCGTGAAGGGCCCGGACCACCCCGCTCCAGAGGAGAGGCCCCACCATGCTGGCCGCCCGTTCGATCAGGGCGAGATAGGTGAAATAGAGGGTGAGGGGGCGATCCGAAAAGCCCTCCAGGAGCACGAGCCGCAGGAGCACCCAGATGCCCGCAAGGAGGGCCCCCAGCAGAAGGGCCAGGGGAAACACGCCCCAGCGGGGGGTGAGGGCCACGAGAAGGAGGCCCGTCGTCCAGAGGGGAAAAAGCCAGACAAACACCTTCCGGGCGGTGAACCGCTGGGCGAGGCCTCCCCACATCAGGGCGCCCAGGGCGGCGCTCACCGCCCCTCCGGCAAGGAGCAGGGCGATCTGGCTATCCGGCATGGCAAAGACTTTCTTGAAGTAGAGGGACAGGAGGAGAATCCCGGTGTGGGCGGGTTCGGTGAGGGTGAAGGCCACGAGAAGAAACACCCCGAAGGCCCGGTCCCGGAACACCACGCCGAAGACGTCCCGGAGGGTGGGGGCGGATATGCGCTGGTCCCGGGGCGGGGTGGAAAGGGCGGTGAGGGCACCGAGGAGGCCGAACAGGAGGGCGGTCCCCAGGAAGATGGCGGGATAGGAGGGATGGAACAGCCGGGTGAAGGAAAGGGCCACGGCCGAACCCACATAACCCAGGGCCACCCCCAGTCCGGAGGCAAGCCCGGCCTGCTCTTCGCCCGCTTCCGGGAGAAGGTTGTTGTAAAAGGCCAGGGTGACCTGATAGAAAAAACCCGCCACGATGAAGGCCGTCACCACCAGAGGGAGGTGCCCCACACCCAGCAGCACGGTGAACAGGGCGGTGAGCAGGGCGGCGGTGAAAAAGTGACGCCGGGGGGCATGTCCACCCCGATGGTCCACGTGCCGGGCCCAGAGGGGACCCAGGAGGAGAAACGCCAGCACGGCCAGGGCCCGACCGGAGGTGAGGTGGAGGTGGGAACCGCCGATGTGGTCCAGAAAGAGGGGGAAGGCATAGGTGAACACCATGAGGGAGAAGATGGTCTCCCCGAAATCAAAAGCCGCCCAGAAGAAGGTCCGACGGTTCATCCCCGGGAATCCCGTGTCGGCCTTACCATACGGGCGAAAAACCGGAGCGTCAACCTGTCCGGACCCCCCATTTTGCGGAAAAGCCGTCTCATATATGAGATTTTGCGTTGATGGTCTTGAACGGGTCCTGTAGGCTTGGGGGAACGGGTTTCCAACAACAGGAGGTTCCATCATGTATGCCCGTGGTCTTCTGGTGGCTGTGCTTGCCTCATCGCTGGGTTCCACAGCATGGGCAGGAAAACCCTCGCTCTCCGGACATGCCGAAACCTGGACGAAGCTGGACTCCATGAACGTCGCCTTTGTGGGAAACTGGCCCTTTTCCAGCGCCCAGGCCGTTGCTCTGGATCCTTCCCGGGGGCTCGCGTTCCTGGGGTCTGGCGGAGGGGTCTATGTCCTGGATGTGGGCACATCTTCCATGCCCCACCTGATCACCACAGAGATCCGCACACGGGGGCTCGTGAACGGGCTGTTTTACGACCCGACCACCCAGCGGCTGTACATTGCCGACGGGGAGGAAGGCCTGGAAATCTGGGACGTGCAGGACTCCCTTCATCCGGTCCGCCTGGGCAGGCTTGCAGGCCTAGGCAACGCATGGGACGTGGCCGTCTCCGGGACTCACGCGTTTGTGACGGACGAGTGGAACGGCGTGCACGTGGTGGACGTTTCCTCCCCCGGAACCCTCCAGGAAGTGGGGTCCTTTTCCCTTCCCTCGCCCACCTACGGGATTTTTGTGTCCGGCAATCTCGCGTTCGTGGCCAACGGGACCTATGGTCTTCGCATCTTCGATGTGTCCGCGCCCACATCGCCTGCCCTCGTCGGCACCTACGACACACCCGGTCAGGCATGGAGCGTGTATGTTCAGGGGAATTACGCGTATGTCGCGGACGGAAGCAGCATGCGCATTCTCGATGTGTCCACCCCTTCCTCTCCTCAGGAGGTGGGGTTTTTCAACTCCACAGGGTGGGTTCGAAGCATTCACGTGTCCGGAAATTATGCCTATGAGGCGGATGGAACATCGGGACTGGTGCGAATCCTGGATGTGTCAGTCCCCTCCTCTCCGCAGGAAGTGGGCACGTTTTCCACCCTGGGAGATGTGCGGCGCGTGATCGCGTCAGGGAATCAGGCCTATGCGGTGGACTATGTTCAGGGGCTGTTCGTTCTGGATATCTCCTCGCCCTCCGCGCCACAGGAGACGGGCAGATTCTCCGTGCCGGATCTGGCGGTCGACGTGGTGGTTTCCGGCAATCTCGCTTTTGTTGCCGATGGTCTTGCAGGGCTTCGCATCCTTGACCTCTCCACCCTCAGCAGGCCACAGGAAATGGGCGCATACGACACCCCGGGGAACGCGAGCGGTGTCGCCCTGTCGGGGAACCTCGCCCTTGTGGCGGATGGGGGTTCGGGCCTTCGTGTGGTGGACATCACCACACCTTCCGCTCCCCAGGAAGTGGGGGCTTATGCAGGGATTGGATGGGCGAGCCGGGTCCGTGTAGCTGGCTCCTATGCGTATGTGGTGGATCGAGGCGCCGGACTGCGGGTCCTTGATGTTTCCATCCCCACATCTCCGCAGGAAGTGGCATGGGTTCCCACGTCGGGATACGCCGAAGATGTCTTTGTGTCGGGTTCCTACGCCTTTGTGGCCGATGGGGGCGCCGGTTTGCGAATTTTCGACATCTCCAGTCCTTCCTCTCCTCAGGAAGTCGGGCTTTTTGACACGCCAGACTACGCTTCTGGCGTGTATGTCGTCGGAAATCTGGCCTTTGTTGCCGACCGGTATGCGGGCCTTCGGGTGGTGAACGTGTCCCCTCCTTCCTCTCCGCAGGAAGTGGGGTTCTATGACCTGTCTTCAGGGGATGCCCGGAGCGTGTTCGTCGCGGATAGCCATGCCTTTGTGGCCTTTGGATCTGCAGGTCTCCGGGTGGTGGACATCTCCTCTCCGGCTTCTCCTCAGGAAGTGGGGTTCTGGAACACGCCCGGGACCGCCAGCGGGGTGTTTGTTATCGAAGGCCATGATGCCTTTGTGGCCGACGGGAATACCGGTTTGCAGATCTACGCCTTCCCGGGAACCGACGTGGCCGAACAACCCGTCAGGGAACGTCTCTTCCTCATCGTTCATCCCGCAGAACGGGTCCTCATTCTGCGCTTTACCGGCGGCGCTCCGGAGGATCTGACGCTGGGTCTTTTCACCCCCGTGGGTCAGCGCATCCGCGCCTTTCGGGTGGCTCGGGGGACCCGGGAACGGGTGATCACCCTGGAGGGACTGCCGAAGGGGGTGTACATTCTTCAGGGACACACCGGCATGGTGGGGAAGGTGACGCTGCTCCGGTAAACGGCGAGGTCAGGAACTCCGCCGGACCATCAGGATCTCAAGGAGGAGAAGGACCACCGCCAGGAGGAGAAGGGGACGGGTGAGGGGAAGGGGAAGACGGCCCCTGTGAACACCGGACAGCTCCACCCTCACCTCCTCCTCCGGGGGCTGGACCACGATGAGAAGGGATCCGGGACCTTCCACCCGGAACACGCCGGTTTTTGTGAACACCACCTCCAGACTGTCCCGGACCAGGCGGATGTCCCCCGGAGAAGGGGAAAGAAGAGCGTCCTTCGGAAGTTTCAACGTGTCCCCCTCCTCAAAAAGCCACACCCCCGATCCTCCCAGCAGGGCGTCATAAAAGGCTCGCAGCCGTTCCGGATTCTCCAGAAGCTGGAGACCACCGGCTTCATCCGGGAGAAAGGGGAAAACTTTCCAGCCCGGACCGGGATCCATGCCCTCCGGAGGGGCAAACCACACCCCCCGCCGTCTGCGGACCTCATCGTAATCCAGCACCAGGTTCCCCACCACCACCCAGGCATCCGCCCCATCCCGGGAAGAAGGGAGAAAGAGGTCAGGGAAGACAGCAAGGAGGCGAGAAAGGAGCACGGTGTCGGCGGTGGCCGAGAGAAGGGCCACCCGGACCGGGGGCCTGGGGGGAGGACACACCCGGAGACGGTTGTCTTCGGGATAGGCATCTCCTTCGGTCACCACCACGTCCACGCAGCCCTCAAAGGAAAGGGTCAGGGTGTCCCCGTCCCGGGCCTGAATCCGCCCTTCGGGAAGCCGGAGGTTCAGGGTGTCCTCACAGGTGCTGTAGGCAAGGACCTGGACCTCAAAGGGGCGGTCGGGGAGGACCGCGTAGGGCCAGGAGAGAAGCCGAACCCCCCGGTTGCAGGGGCGGGGGAGGATCACAACGGGACCGGATCCCTCTCCGTGCTGCCCGTCCGTCACCCAGAGGACACCCGGCGGTGGGAAGGCGTCCAGGGTCCCGTAGGGACGGGAAGGGAGGGGCTGGATTTTGCCCTCGGTGAGACCTTCCACCGGGATCGCTCCCGCAAGTTCCTGGAGATCGGCCCGGAGGGCGTCCCAGTGGGGCTGCATGCTCCAGGATGCATCCACCACAATGCGGGAAGGGGGCGTGCGACCCATCCACACCGGACGGGCCATGGCCAGAAGCAGAGACGCCAGGATGAGCATCCGGAGAATCACCAGGAGCCAGTCCCGCATCCGCCGGCCTCTGCGGCCCTCCTGAAGATCCCCCAGGAGAAGGGCCACCCAGGAGAAACGCACCTCCCGGGAGATTCGGGGGCCGAGGAGGAAAAACACGAGGGGGGCCAGCACCAGGGGGGCAAGCCACAGAACAAAAGGCTGGAGGAAGGTCACGGTCTGGAGCTCACATGCTCTCCGGCGCGCTCACACCGGCCAGCTCAAGCCCCCGGGCCACCGCTTTCCGGATACCGTCCACCAGCGCAAGGCGGGCACGGGAGAGATCCTCGTCTTCCGTCACGATCCGGACCTTCTGGTAATAGGCGTGGAAGGTGCGGGACAGGTCCAGAAGGAACTGCGGAAGCCGGTGGACCTCGCCCGTCCGGGCTGCATCGACCACCGTTTCGTAGATCCGGAGGGTCGAAAGGATCAGGGCGCGCTCTTCGGGAAGGGAAAGGAGGTCCAGGCGGTCCCATGTGGGGCCCAGACCTTTTTCCTCCCCGAATCGGAGAAGGTTCACCGTCCGTGCGTGGGTGTACTGCACATAATACACCGGATTGTCCTGCGAAAGTTTCCGGGCAAGGGTGAGATCAAAGTCCAGGGGGGTGGACGGCGCCCGAAGGAGCATGAAGAACCGCGCAGCGTCCACGCCCACCTCCTCGAGGAGGGTTTTCATCTCATAGAATTCGCCCTTCCGTTTGGACATCCGCACCCGTTTGCCTTCCCGGAAGAGATTCACCTGCTGAACGATGAGCACCTCCAGCCGATCGCCCCCCACGCCCAGCGCTTCCAGCCCCGCTTTCATCCGGGGAACATACCCCTGATGATCCGGGCCCAGGAGGTCCACCAGCCGGTCGTAGCCCCGTTCGGCCTTGTAGAGGTGATAGGCGAGGTCCCAGAAGAAATAGGTGGGTTCACCGTTTCTGCGGACCACCACCCGGTCCTTGTCGTCCCCGAATTGCGGAAAGGCGGTGGACCGGAACACCACCGCACCGTCCTGTTCATACAAATAGGGAGCCAGTTTTTTCCGGACCTTCCGGGGATAGTCCGAGGCCCGGATCCAGGATTCCCGGACCACCGCATCGTATTCCACCCGGTAGTCCCGGAGAACCCCCATCTGGTCCTCCAGAATCCACTCCACCACCTGCTGGGCCCACCGCTCCCGGGGAATCTTTTCTTCCAGGAGGCGACGGGCAAAGGCCTCCACATAGTCGCCCCGGTATCCGTCTTCGGGAAAGGTATCCCGGAGGCCGGCAAAATACTCCAGGGACGCCTGGAGGGCCTGAATCTGGCCGCCGGCATCGTTCACATAATATTCCCCGTCTGCCTGAACACCGGTAAACCGCAGCATCCTTTTCCACGTGTCCCCCACCGCGGCCGCCCGGGCGCTCACCACGTTGAGGGGACCGGTGGGGTTGGCCGACACGAATTCGAGGAGGACCCGTTCGTCTCTGGACGGTAAGGGAGGAAAGTCTCTCTGAACCGCTTCCCGGAAGCGCTCCCGAAGCCAGGCATCGTCCAGAAACACGTTCACAAACCCGCCCGCGGGCACCGCCCGGGCGATGCCTTCCACCCCCTCCAGGGCTTCGGCCACCTCTCGACTGATCTCCTGAGGTGGACGGCGAAGGTGGGGAGCCAGAAGGAAACCGGCATTGGATGCGTAGTCCCCAAGATCCGGGCGCGGGGGATAGCTGACGGGGAGATCCACCTCCACCTCCCACCGCGCCCGGAGGATCCTCTGAAGGTGCTCGGCGAGCCAGATTTTCAGGTTCATCCCACCGTTTCCGCGCGTTTGTTCTCGAACACCGCCTGGGAGAGGGCGACGGTGGCCATGGTCACGATCTGATCCACGCTGTCACCCCGCTGGAGGGCATGGGCCGGTCGGGCCGTACCGAGGAGGATGGGACCGATCAGATCGGCATTGGAGAGTTTCGCGAGAAGTTTGTATGCGATGTTGGCAGAAGACAGGCACGGGAAGACAAGAACGTTCGCCCGGTGTTTCAGGTGGGAGAAGGGATAGACTTTCTGAAGCCGGTCGGGGGAAAGGGCCACGTCGGCCTGGACTTCCCCGTCCACTTCCAGATCGGGATACCGCTCGTGAAGGATCCGAACGGCCTCCTGGATTCGCCGGGTCTCCTCGGCATCCACGCTTCCGAAGTTAGAATAGGAAAGGAGGGCCACCCGGGGCTCCAGCCCCATGGACCGGGCAAAGGACGCGGTCTGCACCGTGATGTCCACCAGTTCTTCCGGGGTGGGGTGGATGATCATGGTGGTGTCTGCAAAGAGAAACACTTCACCGTCGTGGATCACGAGATACACCCCCACCACCCGCCGTACGTTCGGGGCCTTGCCGATCACCTGGAGGATGGGACGGACGGCATCGGGATAATGATAGGTGATACCGGTGAGAAAGGCGTCGGCATCCCCTTCGGCCACCATCATGGCACCGAAATAGTTGGGAAGCCTCAAAAGACGCCGCGCCTCTTCCAGCGTGATGCCTTTGCGGGCCCGGCGCTCAAACAGGTGCTGCGCATACCTCTCCAGCCGAACGTCCTTCTCGGGCTCCACAATTTCGATCCCCTCGGTGAGGCCCAGTCCCTCCATCCGGGTCTGGATGACGTCTTTCCGTCCCAGGACAATGGGCCGGGCGATCTTCTGGTGCCACAGGGCGTGGGCAGCCCGAAGGATGGACACCTCTTCTCCTTCCGCAAATACCACCCGGTGGGATGGCGCTTTGTGCGCGGTCTGGATGAAGAACCGGCGGACCTCCCACACCTTGCCCAGGCGGTTTTCCAGTTCCTCCCGATAGTGGTCCAGATCCAGCATCCGGCGGGCCACTCCGGTTTCCATGGCCGCTTTCGCCACCGCCGGTGCCTCCCACAGGAGCACCCGGGGATCCAGGGGTTTGGGGAGGATGTATTCCGGACCGAAGGCCAGGTAGTCCAGGTTATAGGCCCGGAGCACGCTGTCCGGAACGTCTTCCCGGGCAAGTTTCGCAAGGGCCTGAGCCGCGGCGAGTTTCATCTCATCGTTGATCTTGCGGGCCCGAACGTCCAGCGCACCCCGGAAGATGTAGGGGAATCCCAGGACGTTGTTCACCTGGTTGGGATAATCGGAGCGGCCGGTGGCCACGATGGCGTCCGGTCGAATCGCCCGGGCCACGTCATAGGGCACTTCCGGATCAGGGTTGGCCAGGGCAAAGATGATGGGCCGGTCCGCCATGGAACGAAGCATCTCCTCGGTGAGGAGGTTGGCCACCGCCACGCCAATGAACACGTCCGCGCCCCGGATGGCGTCTTCAAGGGTGCGGGCATCGGTCTCCTGGGCAAACTGGGCTTTGTAGGGGTTGAGATCCGTCCGACCCGTGTGGATCACCCCTTTGGAATCCAGCAGAAGAATGTTTTCCTTGCGCACGCCCAGGAGGAGCAGGAACTTGCCGATGGCGATACCGGCCGCCCCCGCACCCACGATCACCACCCTCACATCTTCGGCCCGCTTGTTCTGGAGTTCCAGGGCGTTAATGAGGCCGGCGCCGGCGATGATGGCCGTGCCATGCTGGTCGTCGTGGAACACGGGGATGTCCATGAGTTCGATGAGCTTTTCCTCGATATAGAAGCATTCTGGCGCCTTGATGTCCTCCAGGTTGATCCCGCCGAAGGTGGGCTCCAGGGCTTTCACCACCTGGATAAAAACATCCGGGTCGCTTGTGTTCACCTCCAGGTCATACACATCAATGTCACCGAACCGCTTGAAGAGAACGCCTTTCCCTTCCATCACGGGCTTGGACGCCAGGGCACCCCGGTTGCCGAGGCCCAGAATGGCACTCCCGTTGGAAACCACGGCCACAAGATTGGCCTTGTTGGTGTATTCATAGGCCAGATCCGGTTCCCGGTCGATTTCCAGCACAGGGGCAGCCACCCCGGGGGAATAGGCCAGGGAAAGGTCCCACTGGGTCCGGGTGGATTTGAGGGGCACCACCCCCAGTTTGCCCGGAACGGGCTCCCGGTGATATTTCAAGGCTTCCTTATAAAGCGGGCTTTGAGGATCCATCTGCACCCTCCAGGTTGAGGGGGGTCACGGGGAACCCCCGGAATTCTGTATGGACTGGACCGTGCGACGGAGAAACCCGACGGCCTCCTCCACCGAACCGGCGGTGGGCATCTCAAAGGGCCAGCCCGGCTGGAAAAGGCCCACCACGGGTTTCCCGATGCGCAACGCGAGCGACAGTTCGTTGAGCGTCCCCAGGCTCCATCCCACCGCCACCAGGGCCCAGGAGGTCTGCACCACCAGCGCATTCCGGACATGCCCCAGCCCCGTGGGAAGCGCCACGGTGAGATGGGGATTGCCTTCAAAGGGATCCGTCCCCATGAGCATCCCGATCACGAGTCCTCCAGCCCGCCGGGCTCCGCGGCTCGCCGCCTCCATCACCCCGCCATACCCGCCCGAAAGAAGGACCCACCCTTCCCGCGCGATGGCCTCACCCAGCGCTTCTGCCGCCGCATACCACTCTGGCTGGGGAACGCTCGGACCGATGACACCAATCACCGGACGCGGTTGCATATGCATATTATAAACGCCCGGAAGCGGAAGGAAAAGAAAACGCCTTACTCATCAACCTACGCGAAACCACCCCGCGAGAAAATCTCTAAAAAAGCCTACGGAAAGGAGAAATTCCCTTCGGCTTCCGGATGTGCGGGAAATTCCGAAAATCCCCCGGCGCCGCCAGAAGGCGGCACCGAAAGAAGGTTATTTCGTCACCACAATCCGGAAAGGTGTGGGAGCAAAGGGCGTTCGGAGAAGATACATCCCCGCCGGAAGACCATGAAGCCAGAGAAGCACTTCCTTTACACCTGCTGCCAGGGCATATTTCCGGACGCGGCGACCGTCTGGAGCATAAAGGGCGAGAGAGACCGGTTCAGAAAGTGGCATGGTCAAGACCAGACGGAAAGCCCCCGGCCCTGCCGCGACAAGACGCACCCGGTTCGGCGAAACCTCGCCATGATCCTCCGAAACGTCCGTGCCCAAAAACTCCAGAATCTGGAGACCAGCGCTGGTCGCTACATAGATGTGGTTCTCTATAACGGCCACAGACCTTGCAAATCCCGATGTTCCGTAATATCCCACCTCCACTGGATTTGCGGGATCGAGCATGTCTATCAAGCGAAAACCTTCGTACCCATCTGCGACATAGACAAGATGTCCTGCAGCCGCCACATCCGAAGCACTTCCCGGCGTGTCATATTCCCCCACCTCCCTGGGGTTTGTTGGATCGGACACGTCAATCACGCGAAGGCCTGAATCTCCGGTTGCCACGTAGACGTAATTCCCCGACGCTGTCACGCTCACAGCATACCCTGGCGTATTGTGCGCTCCCACTTCTGCGGGGTTTGTGGGATCAGACACATCCACCACACGAAGGCCTGAATCTCCATCTGCTACGTAGGCATAGTTGCCCGCGATCACAATGTCACGGGCACTCCCTGGTGTGTTATAAAACCCGACCTCCAACGGGTTTGTGGGGTCAGACACGTCCACCACACGAAGGCCTGAGCCCGCATCCGCCACATAGGCGAGATTACCCGAAATTGCAACGGATAAGGCACTCCCCGGCGTATTGTATGCTCCCACCTCCACAGGGGTTGCCGGCGTCGAAACATCCACCACTCTGAAGCCAGAATCATAATCGGCCACGTAAGCGTAGCGTCCGGACACCGCCACGCCCTCCGCATATTGCTGTGAAAGATAGTACCCCACTTCAAGAGGTCTCGCCGGATCAGTTACATCAATTACGCGGAGTCCTCCGTACTCGGCCGCAATGTAGGCGTAATTTGCCGAAACTGCTACGGCGTTAGACCAGTCCGGCATATAGTAATATCCCACTTCTACAGGATTCGCTGGGTCAGACACGACAATTAAACGAAGTCCTGCCCAGCCCGCCGCGACATAAGTATAGATCCCTTGAGACACCACATCGTTTGCCCACCCTGGCATGTCATAGCGCCCAACCTCTACAGGATCTGTGGGATTAGAGACATCCACCACGCTAAGGCCCCCAAATCCAACTGCCACATAGGCATAATTCCCCGAAATCGCCACACCCGAAGCACTTCCCGGCGTACTGTATGATCCCACTTCCACGGGATTCGTGGGATCGGACACATCCACCACACGAAGGCCAGAGTACCCCTCTGCCACATAGGCGTGATTCCCCGCAATCGCAACATCCCATGCACTCATAGGCGTATGATATGCTCCCATTTCAACAGGACTTGTGGGATCGGACACATCCACCACATGAAGGCCTGAATCTCCAGATACATAGGTGTAATTTCCGGAAACCACCAGACTATTGGCACTCCCTGGTGTGTTATAAAACCCGACCTCCAACGGGTTTGTGGGGTCAGACACGTCCACCACACGAAGGCCTGAGAACCCAGCTGCCACATAGGCATAATTTCCCGAAACCACAACGTCATTGACCCAGCCCGGTGGAATATAAGATCCCACCTCCACGGGATTCGATGGGTCCGATACGTCCAACACGCGGAGCCCCGCCCAATCTTCTGCAACATAAAGTTTCCGTGTTGCTGAGACATAGTAGAGACTTCTCACAATCTCGGGCAGTGTCAAGCCTTTGATCATGACCGGCCGGGATGAATCCAAAATATCCAGAATGTATAGTCCACCCTCAATACCCACAAATGCCAGATGCCGAGCACTATCCACCGCAACCGCATATGCTCGTCCAAAAGGCCATGCACCCACCCGACGGACATTCAACGAGTCCTGGAAGAGCCGGACAGGTGGGTCGGGGCGGTCCAGCTTCCACCCATCCCGCGGAGATCCCGGGAGGAACACAATGAGACTCATCCACACCATCGGTTACCTCCTGTTGTTGTGCTTTTGAGTGCGGGGAGTTTTTAAGGTACAATCGGCGAAGGATCAAGAGAAAGTTTGACAATCCCGTGCGGCAACCTTACAATCACCATCACCCCGAAAGGGGACGCGGAGGGGTGCCCGAGTGGACGAAGGGGTGCGACTGGAAATCGCACAGCCCCCGAAAGGGGGCTCAAGGGTTCGAATCCCTTCCCCTCCGCCATAGGTGGGGCCGTAGCTCAGTTGGGAGAGCGCCAGAATCGCACTCTGGAGGTCAGGGGTTCGAATCCCCTCGGCTCCACCATCGTGGTCATCCCCGCTCGCTGGGCCTCGTCCCGGTTCCCCGGAAAAATCCTCCATCCCATCGCCGGAAAACCCCTTCTCCAGTGGGTGTTTGAGCACGTCCGGCGCCTTCCTGTTCGGGGGGTCTGGGTGGCCACGGACGCCCCCCGCATCAAAGAAGCCGTGGAATCCTGGGGGGGCGAAGCCCTCCTCACGCCTCCGGACCTTCCCTCCGGCACCGATCGTATCGCCTGGGCCGTTGAGCACTTTGACCTCCCGGGAAACTTCGTTCTGAACGTCCAGGGCGACGAGCCCCTCCTGACCGACAGCATCCTCCTGAACTTTCTCCAGGAGGCCTTCCGGCACAGGGACTGGGATGTCGCCACCCTCACCACAACGTTTGCCTCGCTGGAGGAGATCCAATCCCCCCACACGGTCAAGGTGGTGACGGACCGTTCGGGGCGCGCCCTCTATTTCTCCCGCAGTCCCATCCCCCACGTGCGGGGTCGGGAGACGCCTCCGGTGGAGGTCTTCTGCAAACACATCGGCGTGTATCTCTATACCCGGGAATGCCTTCTCTCGGTGGTGAAAACGCCGCCCACACCCCTGGAGGAACTGGAAAAACTGGAACAGCTTCGAATTCTGGAGACAGGGCGAACCCTCCGGGTGGTTCATCTCCCGGGCCTGCGCCTCCAGGCTGTGGACACGCCGGAAGACGCATCCAAAGCGGAAACCATGCTCTTAAAGGGGATTTAACATCGGTCATGTATCCTTTGTTCACGCCCATACGAACGGGATGGCTCCGATGAAAGCACAGAGGGACGTCTTCTTCTTCCTGACCACTGCGGTGCTGGGGATGGCTTCATGCCGGAAAACCTCCTTCACGCCTCCTGAAAACCGTCCGCCGGAGACTTATCTTTCCATCCGCAGCGCACAGACGGACACGGTTTCCGCGAAAGTCGGCCTCGCCTGGTATGGCAACGATCCGGACGGGGAGGTGGTGGGCTATCATTACCTCTGGCTTTACGGGGATTCCCTTGTGACGGGCACCACCTTCACCACTGCCACCTCCGACACCTTTGTCCTTCCGGTGTTTGATTCCGTCCGCACCTACACCTTCCGCATCTGGGCAGAAGACAACGCAGGAGCATGGGACCCCACACCCGCGGAGGTTTCCATCCCCATGGTGAACACGCCACCCGAGGTGGCTTTCGCCTTCCGGAGCCTCCCCCCGGAGACCACCCTTCCGGCCGTGACCTTTTTCTTTGAGGCCCATGATGTGGACGGGGACACCACCATCACCGATCTCCTCTATCGCCTGGATGTCGACACCGCCTGGACGTCCATGCCCTATGCCCCCCACGTCACCCTCACGAACATCCCGCCCGGAAACCGCACGGTGTTTTTCCGGGTGGCGGATTTCACCGGTGCCCTCTCCGACAGCATCGCCTTCTCCTGGTTCGTGGAACCGCTTGCCGGAAGTCTGCTGGTGATCCTGGATCACGTGGACAGCCGGGATGCCTGGATCGGTCTGGTAGAGGGGGCGGGATTTGCCCCCGGTTCCTACACGGTCTGGGAATTCCCAAAACACGAATCCCGGAGCGTGCAAGACTTTCCGGAAGTGCGGGAGAGTTTTGAGGCTATCGCCCTGGACCCCCGTTTCACCCGGATCCTGTGGGCCAGCGATCGGTATCAGCCCGACTCCACGTCCCTGGAACACTTCACCTATCCGGATGCTCGGGGCCGACGCCTGTTTGAGGAATTCCTCAATCGAGGAGGGAAAATTCTGGTCTCAGGCCAGAGTGCCCTTCAGGATATGGCTTCGGATTTTGTGCAGAGCCAGATCGGGGTGGATCCCTATGACACCACCCAGGTGGTGGCCAACCGCTCCGTTCTGAAATTCTACGGTCCCATTCTCCGGGAATCCGGTGCACCCGCCGGTCTTCCTGATTCCCTGGAGTTCAGTCCGGGAGTCTCCATCCTGACCCAGCCAGATGGGTTCCTCACCGGGACGTTCACGCCCCTGTATCGGGCGCACTTTCTGGTGAACGGGCAGGATTCTGCGATGACGGCGGCGGTGCAGAAGGGAAGCTTTGCCCTGTTCAGTTTTGAACTGGTGAAAACCAACGGCCTGGGGAATGCGCCCCAGGTCCTGGCGGTGCTGTTGCAATAGGGTTGCGAAAACGGTTCAAACAGGAGGAGAGATGATGAAACGTGTGCTGGGTCTGGGGATCCTGCTCTGGGCAGGGAGCCTTTCCGCCCAGACAGTGGTCACCATCCAGGAACTCCAGTGTAACTGGGACTCCACCTATGCCTCCACGTACGTGGGGCAGACGGTGGAAGTTTCCGGCGTGGTGTCCTCACCCTTCGGGTCGGTGGCTTCGTCCCGGACCTTCTTCATCCAGGATCCTGCGGGCGGTCCCTGCAGCGGCGCGATGGTGTATGTGCCCAGCAGCGCCGGTGACCCCACCCTTTCGCTCGGGGACAGCGTGACCGTCGTGGCATCGGTGGACGAATACTTCGGGAACACCGAGCTGATTGTGTCAGATGTGGCCAACATCACGGTGCACGGCAACGTGGGGGAGCCCAACCCCACCGTGATCGCGGCCGGTGTGCTGGATACCACTGCCACGTCCAGCTATGCGGGTTCCCAGCCTGACACGGCGGAGATGTACGAAGGGGTGCTGGTGGAAGTGGCCGGGTTCGTGGCGGACACCGGGCAATCCCAGGGCGACTGGACCCTCACCGACGGGACGGGATTTGCCTATGTCCGCCTGAACGGGAATTACGCCTACAACCCCATGCCCGGTGACCCCGTGACCGTGCGGGGGATCGTCCACACGTATTTCAGCCTCTACCGGATTCAGCCCCGGTCGGATGCGGACGTGATTGTGCAGGCGGTGCACGTGTCCTATGCCTATGCCCGGGGCGCGGATCAGGTGGACGTGCTCTTCAGCACCGAGATCGGCCAGGCAAGCGCCGAGGACGTGACGAACTACACCATCTATGACTCCACCATGACGAACACCATCCCCATCACCACCGCCACCCAGGATCAGAACAACCTGAAGCGGGTGACGCTCACACTTGGACAGTCCCTGAACCCGGGCGAACTGTATTACCTGGTGTCCACCATCCCGAATCCGGCCGAGACCACCAGCTTCTATGGCCTCCTCACCCTGGCCCAGATTCAAAGCGACACCGTTCCCGGGGATACGTCGGGGACCTTCCCCACCCAGTGGGACGGGAAGGTGGTGAGTGTCCAGGTGATTGTCACCGCGGATCCCACGGCCATCTCCTTCACCTCCTCCGCATGGGCTTTCTTCCAGGATCCGGGGGCAGGCCCCTGGAGCGGAATGATGACCTATGCCCCGGGTGTGGCCCCGAACTGGACCGTGGGGGATTCTCTTCTGGTGGTGGGGGAAATTACGGAATACAACGGCATGACCGAAATCGTCAACATCCTGTACTGGGAACTTCTGGGCCAGAACGCGGCGGTGACGGTGGACAACGTCCAGACCGGCGATGTGGGGGAGATGTGGGAAGGGGCGCTGGTGAGCGTGTCCGGAACCGTGCAGTCCATCACGGGATCCCAGTTTATTCTGGATGACGGCACGGGGCCCGTTCAGGTAAACGCCGACACCACCATCACCCAGAACATGTTTGTGGGGGGAGTGGCGCAGGTGACGGGCGTGGTGCGGTATACGGGCGGCAATTATGTGATCTATGTCCGTTCGGTGAACGACGTGCCGGTGGAAGAGGGTGTGGCACCGGTGGGAGCCGGTCTCCGGCTCCTCACGCCCATCGTGCGGGATGGCCAGGTGGTGCTTGCCGCACCCGGCCGGAACGCCCTGGACATCCAGATTCTGGACGTGCTGGGCCGGAGGGTGAACCGCCTCCAGGTGCCGGTGGTGAACGGACTCGCCCGGATTACGGGTCTGCGCCTTGCGGGCGGAGTGTATTTCCTGAGAGCCGATGGCGAGACCTTCCGCTTTGTCCGTCTGCGCTGACGTGACCCGCACGCAACCTGTTGCTCCGGGGGGCTCTGCCCCCCGGAGTGTTTTCTGGAGGAGGTGACCAGGATGATCCCCCGTTACACCCTTCCCGAAATGGAGGCCGTCTGGTCCGAAGAAAACCAGTACCGCACCTGGGTCGCCGTGGAGTTCGCCGTGCTGGAAGCCCAGATTGAGCTGGGCGTGGTGCCCCCGGAAGCCCGGGACGTCCTTGCCCGAAAAGATCAGATCGACGTTGCCCTTCTTGCAAAACGGGCCCAGGAAATCGAGCGGGACGTGAACCACGATGTGATCGCCTTTCTGTGGGCGCTGGAAGAACAGCTGGGGCCTTCGGGGCGCTGGATCCACTTCGGGCTCACCTCGTCGGATGTGGTGGATACGGCTCTTTCTCTTCGGATCCAGCAGGCGGGAGCCCTGCTCCTCGAGGCGATGGACGGTTATCTTGACGCCCTCAAACGCCGGGCGCTTGAGGAGAAACGCACCCTCATCATGGGGCGCACCCACGGGATGTTCGCGGAACCCACCAGCCTGGGCCTGAAGTTTCTGTCCTTTTATGCCGAAGGACTTCGCCACCGTCATGCGCTGGCAGAGGCCCTTGAAGGCCTGCGGGTGGGGAAACTCTCGGGTGCGGTGGGGACTTATGCTTTCACCCATCCGGAGGTGGAACGGCGGGCCCTCCAGAAACTCGGCCTGGAGGTAGAACCCGTGTCCACCCAGATCCTTCCCCGGGACCGCCACGCCCGGCTTCTCTCCGCCATGGCCCTTGCCGGAGGAGGGGTGGAGCGCCTGGCGGTGGAGATCCGTCTTCTCCAGCGGACAGAGGTGGGGGAACTGGAAGAGCCCTTCACCACCAGGCAGCGGGGCTCATCCGCCATGCCCCACAAACGCAATCCCATCCGGAGCGAACGCCTCACAGGACTTGCCCGCCTTCTGCGGGGCTATGCCCTTCCAGCCATGGAAAACCAGGCGCTGTGGCACGAACGGGACATTTCCCATTCCTCGGTGGAGCGGGTGATCCTTCCGGACGCCTTCCATGCCCTCTATTACATGCTCCACCTCGCCCGAAAGGTGGTGGACGGCCTTGTGGTCCATCACGACCGGATTCGGGAAAACCTGGGCCGGTTCGGAAACTTTTATTACAGTCAGGGGATTCTGCTCCGTCTTGTGGCGAAGGGGGTGGCCCGCCAGGTCGCCTATGGCTGGGTGAAGGAAGCCGCCCACCGATCCCTCCAGGAGGGCATCCCCTTTGAGCAGACTCTCGGTGAGCACCCCCGGATCCGGGAACGTCTCTCCAGGGAGGAAATCAGCGAGGTCTTCGAAACGGACTTTCTTGCCTTCGTGGACGAAATCTACGATCGGGTGCTTGGGGAGGCCGGTGCCCGATCAGGGTGATCACCCCCACCCGGCCGTCTTTCCACACCTCCACCTGGGCCAGGGGAACCGGGTGGAGTACCTCCACCGTTCCGTCCAGATAGACCCGAAGGGCCCGTTCTGGAAAGACCTTCACGCTGTCCACATCCGGTGGAAGATCCAGACGGTCCACGGGGAGGGTCAACACCTGAGGGGGGAAAAGGGGCGGAATGTCCACATACACGGGGATCCGCACCCGTCCTTTCCCCGGACGAGCCACCACCAGCGCGCCTCGCCCCGGCTCCACCCCTTCGATCCGGAACCCCTTTTCCTCTTTTCGGACCACCACGCCGCCCTGAGCCCAGGCTTCCACCTTTCGAAGCCCCTCCACCTCCCGGATTTCTCCCTTTTTGAGATACAGGGGTTTCCACCAGGACAGGTCGCCTGTTCCCGGCAGGCAGACCACCAGGGTTCGGCCAAACTGGATGGCATTGTCCTTGCGGAGTTCATAGAACACCACGCTCCGGCCGGGGGATGTGCACGTGGCCACCACGCCCCCATCGGTTTCATCAAGATGCAACCGGTCTTCGGGCAGGGCCAGGGTGCGTATGGCGTAAGTCCCCGGGGGGATCACGGTGAGGGTTTCTCCGGGCGGGATAACCACCCGGGGAGGAATCCGCCGAAGGGGCGTTTCGTGAAAGGGGCGAACCTCCACCGGGAAAGGACGGATCCCCCGACGGGATTTCACAAGGAGCACGCCGGCACCGCCCCGGAGGGGAACCACCCGATCCCCCTCCACGCGAACCAGGTCTTCCGGGAACACCCGCACCACCCGGACGTCGGGAGGCAGGGGGTGGGGCTTGCCCACTTCAAGTTGAAGGCCGGCCAGGGCGAAAAGAAGAAGCATCATCAAAGCTCAAACCCTCCGGTGAAGACGATTCGCTGGATCTCCAGGGTATCCCGTCCTGCTTGCAGGGTGATCCGGATGTCGTGGGGCCCCTCTTCGGGAAGATAGAAGTCCTCCAGCACCCAGGCGTCGTCCAGGCGCTCCATCCAGGCTTCCAGAGGCTGACCGTCCACCTCGGCCTGCAGGAGTTTCGCGCCGGGAAAGGCCGATTTCACGATCAGGGTGAGGCGGCCGTTCTTGAGAACCGTCCCGTCTTCGGGGAACACGAAAACCTGCGATCCTGCCGTGGTGGCTGTGAGGGGTGTGCGGGTGGGGATCCGCGTTCGCCCGGCCAGCAGGGCAAACACCAGGAGAGCAGCCACCGCCAGGCCGGCGACCAGCGCCTGTCCGGCACGGCGAAGGAACCGGCGCCGGCGGAAGGTTTTGAGCATGCGAGTTTCTTCTTGCAGGGCATCGGGGACGATGGGCGTTCGGGCCGCTTCCAGCAGGTCCAGGTGGACCTGAAGGAGTCTCCGGCAGGACGGACATGCGGCCACATGGGCCCACACCTCCGGGGAAAGCTCCTCCACCTCCCCGTTCAGATAGGCCTCAAGCATGGCTTCTTCACGGCAGCTCATGTTCCATCTCCAGGATCAGGTCCCGCAACTTTCTGCGGGCCCGGTTCAGGCGGGACTTCACCGTCCCCACCGGAACGTCCAGTGCCTCGGCAATTTCGGCAACCGACAGACCTTCAAAATAAAACATCATGATCACCTCCCGAAATTCCTCCGGCAGGGCCTGGAGTGCCCGACGAAGGCGAACCGTTCGGGCCGGGAGTTCCTGATGAGGGGCGGCGGGCTCCCCGTGAGACTCCATGTGGAGTTCCAGGGAGGTGGTGGGGTTTTTCCGCCGGAAAAAATCCCGGACCGCATTGCGGGCGATGGTGAAGAGCCAGGTGCGGACGCTCGCATCACCCCGAAAGGACCCCCAGGCACGAAAGGCCTTGGTGAAGATGGTCTGGGTGAGATCCTTGGCGTCTTCCAGGCTGCCCACCTGCCAGGCCACATAGTTCAGAATCTCCTGGTAATGTCGAGCCACCACCTCTTCAAAAGCCTTCATTCCCGTCCTCGCGAGGAGCCCCGTCTTCCGATGAATTAGACGAGGAAGACCCCGATGAGGTTCCCGGGGGACGGGGAAGGGGAGGGATGCTGGCCCGGGGGCGGAAGCTGCGAAAGCGAAAATGAAGCTCCGCGTCCCGCGTGATCACCCGGAGACTTTCCGGAACACCGGCCCGGGAGAACCACAGGCGGGCCTCCACGATTTCGGGGTGGAGGGAAGGGCCGAAAACGGCTTCGAAACCATCGGGATGTGCGATCAGCGTATCCCGGGCTTCCAGGAGAAAGAGACCCGGTTTGAGGGGGGTGGTCTCCCGAATCACGTCACCGCCGGCTTCCACCCAGGCCGTGTCCCCCACGATCCACACCCGCTGGGATTCGGGAACGACCACCTGAAGAAACACCCGATCGGGAGCCACGAAGGCGAGGGTTCCCTGGAAGGTGTCCGATTCCCCAAAAGCCGGATAGGTCACCACCTCATGGAAGGTGAGGGAAAAGGTGTCATGAACGGCAAAAGGCAGCGTTGCGAGCAACCACCATCCCATCGGCGCACTCCTGTTTCGGGGAATTGTACACACCCGCTGAAGGTGCATCAAGGGGACGAGACGTTTCAGAATTTGCATGCGCAGGTGACGAGGATTCCTGATTTACCCCGAGGTATAGGAGAGGATTTGGTGGACCCGGGCACTGGGCGTTGGTGGATGTGGAGGTAGGGAAGAAAAGCTGGTTGAGAAGGTGGTGGAGAGGAGTGGGGAGTGGTGTGCGGAGGAATTTCGAGGGGATGCGAACGTGGTGACGGGGAAAGGGGTTGATGAGTTGAGGGGGCGGGAGATTCGTGGGAGAGATGGGCGGCGCTTGACAAAGCGCCACTTTTTTTTTTACACTATGAGAAAGTTCATGCAGGAGGGAAGCGATGAGCTGGCTGATGCTTTTTGCCCTCGCAAAACCTCCGGAGGTTCAACCTCCAGACTTCTCACCACCGGCCCTTCATCGGCAAGATTCCATCCACTTCGCCTGGCAGGTGGACTATTACATGCGCATCATCCCCTGGCACCGCCCTAACCCCTTCCTCCACCACCCTCAGATCCAGCAATGCCTGGGCTTTACCTTGAAAAACGGTCGGCCCGTCTTCCCTAAAACCATGTCCTATGAACAACAGGCCTACAACCTCCACATTTTATGGAGATCCTATTTCCTGCCTGGCCGGGTACTGACCGTATGCGGCTTGATCCCAGAAGATTTGATCCCCTATTTGCGGCATGGTCGGGAGTTTATCCCGCTGGATAAGGATGTAAAGCGATCCGTCCTTCTGAGCACGTTGTGGACAAACGTTGCAGGCGGTTTCGGGCTTATCATTCTAAGAAACGTAAAGCGTCGGTGGGTGATGCCGTGGGAGAAGGCGTGGAAGGCTGGCTATCGCTCGGTGTTCATCGGTGAAATCGTTGAGAACATCCTGCCACCGGACACTTTCCTGGGCCGTCTGGACAAAAAGGGGAGGGTGCGGCTGTGGAGCGTGCTGGGACCGTTTGAAGGGGGAACGATCATGGGACTGGACGAGGAAATTGCCTGCAAAGTTCCGCCTGCAAAACCGCTGATGCTGTTTGCCTATATCCCCTTTCCCGCCTATCCCCACAAGGATCTCCCTGGCCTTCCCGGTGCCATCCGGACGACGGTGGCCTATGGGCTCGAGCCTGCAGGAGAAGACACGCTTGTTATTCGATGGTGTGAATATTTAAGACCATGGGAGATCGAAACGGATCTGGGCATACGGGTGATCCGGTTCGAATCCGACACCACCCGGATGAGTGTGGTCCGTGCCATGGTGGCCGAAATTCAGCAGTGGGTTGAAAAGGTCCGCCGCGGTGAAAAACTCGACCCGGTGATCGTTCCATGGCCCAAAGAGATGCGGTACTGAACAGGGGGGGGCGCTATGGTATGGCTGGTCTTTATCCTCGGATACCCTTATGTGAGCCCTCTCTATTTTGAGGAGATTCCATGGGGTTCTTATCTGATGATCAATTCCCGCCTGCAGAACTCGGTCATTGAATCGGCAATCTACAACCAGGTTGTGATGGACTGGAACTACAATGTGTTTTATGATTACCCCTATGCACTCCAAATGGACATACATGCCTCAGATTGTGACACCACACCCGGAAACATCTGTCTGACACACCTTCAGGACGATCCAACCTCTATCTGTGATAAATACCCCAACGATGGTGACGATCCTCGTCTTGCGCGGACTTGCTACAAGATAAAGCGTATTCTCGGAATTTTCCCCACGGACAAGATTGAATGGGCGGTGATTTATATGCCCTATTACGACAGCACCCACATTTCCTGGAACCCTTCTCCTGTTTCCGGGAAATGGCATGGTCCCACCATCGTCCGTCACGAAATCGCCCATGCCGTGGGACTCGGGCACGACCGGGATGACCTGGGAAGCCTCCTGATGAAACCTGTCCTTCCACCTGGAGAATACCGCCCCATCGACAACGTGGTTCGGGATGCCGTGTATTGCAAATACGGACCTCCGGATACCTACACACCCCCTGAACCCGGACAGGCAGGTCTCCGGGTATTGGGCACCGGCAGACAAGAAGTGAAAGAGGAAAAAGAAGCCGTCACCTGTCCGATCTTTCAGGTCGGGGGCTGCGCATATGTCCCCCCTTCAAGCTGTGACATGGACAGCGTGGTCCTGGAGGTTCGAGATTCCCTCGGAAACATGGTCCAGACCTGGTCGGGCAATCCGGACGGGTGCGTGTTTCAAAGGCAATGGATTAGCATTCCCAAAACAGGACGCTATCAGGTCCAGGCCACCGTATGGTTTTCGGGACAACCTGTTCCCACAGCATCCCTCTGGATCTACGCCTATCCTTCCCGAGCATGTTTGTCTGGTGCGGATCAGATCATTCTGGCGACAGGTTCTTCACAGAAAACGTCTCCAGACCAACCCTACGCTCCTGAGATTCGGGTGATTCCGGGAGGCGTACGGCTTCTTCTCGCAGATGATTGGCATCGGATGGAAGTGTGGGATGTGAACGGGAGGCGGGTACGGGTGGTCGAGCCTCTAAAAAGAGAGGACGCGGTCTCCCTCCCCCGTGGGGTGTATGTTTTGAGGCTCTGGGGGCAAAGCGGCGCATATAGGGTCCGGAAGGTGGTGATCCCCTGAAGGGACATCAGGCGGTGAAGAGCGCGTTTCCCAAATTTGTCATGCAATATTGTGGAGACAATCTCAAGGTGAGTTTTGAGTATTGAATCCACACCTGCCACCCTCGACATACGTGGCAGATGCCAGCTTTCGCTGTTTTTCCTTCTCCCCACGACCCCATTCCGAGTCGCATGCATCCCATCTCTGACATCTCCCCGCGGAAAATTTCTCGCATCCCCTTCCCGGTCTCCACAGGACCAAAGGAGAAATATTTTCGGGCTCCCTACGGTGTTCTGAAGGAACGCCGTGAAATGTATTTGGGGGTGGGGGTCCGAACACCTGTCCGGAGGTCAGAAAGTCCGCGTCCCCTTCAGAGAGGCCGTTTGCAGGTATCTAATGGAACAACAGGTCCCTCATCGGTACGGATGGTGTTTCACCGGCATGCCGGGGAGGGATGATCATCGCCTCCGGCGTGGGCAGGAGGACGCTCTGTCCAAAAGACGGGCGCAGGCTACCGTATGGCACAGAGCTTCCCTTCCGGGAAATCCGGGGTGGATGATTTCTCCCGGGGGGTGTATCCTTGTACTATGCTCCGAAGGGTTGGGCTTTTCCTGGGTGACGTGCTCGTGCTCATGGCCATGGCGAGCCTGGGCCTGGCATACCATGGATATCCCCTCACACTGGAACGTGTCCTGGACGTGTGCACGCCCTTTGTGCTCTCCTGGGTGCTCGTTGTATGGATCATCGGTTTCCAGCGCACCTCCACCCGACTCTCAGGGATTCTCCGGGCCTGGGTTGTGGCCTTCCCCCTGGGGCTTTCCCTCCGTCTTCTGATGGGGGATGAGGTTCCCCTTCTCTTTGCGTTCGTGACCTTCGTATCCTATGGCTTTGCCATGATCGTGTGGCGGGCGGTGGTGGCTCGTATCCTATGCCGTTTGGGCTGATGCTCCTAGTCCCCTCGGTTTTGCCTGGAACCCTTTTCGTGGCCGGGGACACCCTGTTTGTGGAGATCCTCACCACCGAAGAAGAGCGGGCGCTGGGGCTCATGTTTCGAACAGATCTTCCCGAGAATCACGGGGCGCTCTTTGTGTTTCCCCGGTCCGAGCGGCTTTCCTTCTGGATGAAAAACACGTACATCCCGCTGGACCTTGCCTTTCTGGACGCATCCGGCGTGATCACCGAAATCCATCCCCTCCGGCCCCTGGACGAACGTCCCGTCACATCGTCCCGCCCGGTTCCCTTCGCCCTGGAGGTGAACCGGGGATATTTTGAACGGCGGGGTGTGGGGGTGGGGGACACCGTCCGTCTCCCTGTGTGGCTTGTGGAACCCTATCGTGAGAGTCATGGAACGGTGGGTGGTTCTGGCCAGTGGTGGCATTGAGAGCGCGGCCCTGATTCGTTTCATGCTGGATCGGGGGGAGGTGGTCCCCGTGTATGTGCGGGTGGGATTCCCCTATGAGGACGCCGAAGCCCGGAACATCCGGAAACTTCTTGAGGTGTTCCAGGACCCGGGGCTTGACGCCCTGCGGGAGGTCCGGCTGTCCGGTCTCGCCCTCCGTCTCCCGGCCGTGCTTGCCCGGGAGGAGGACGTGGAGATTCCCCTGAGGAACCTGATCCTTGCAGGGGTTGGAGCGCTGGTGGCCCATGAGGTGGAGGGGATGGGGGTGGCCATGGGGACGCTGGGGAACGCGCCCTTTCCGGACAACAACCGGGACTATCTGGACCGTCTGGAGCGCCTTCTTGCGGAGGGGCTCCGCAGGCCCTCTTTCCGGCTTCTCACCCCCTTCATGGGCCGTCCCAAAGAGGAGATCCTTCAGGTGTATGCGGGCAAAGTGCCCTGGGAGCGGACGTTTTCCTGCATGAGCCCGGTGCGGGGGGAGCACTGCGGCGCCTGTGACAAGTGCCGGGAGCGCCACACCGCCTTTCTCCGGGCAGGGCTGGAGGATCCCACCTTTTATGTGACGCCGCCCACACCCTATCCACCTCCCGGGGAATCCGGAACGGGTTGACAGGTCCTCAGCCCCGGGCTATACTCTCCCCATGCTGCTTGGATTTCTGTCGGCCGTGGTGGGGGCTTCCGTGGTGATGGGGCTCGCCTGGTTTTTCTTCGGCCGGGACGACCTTCCTGAAGGGGAAGTCCAGCCCACTTTCCCTCCTCCTTTTCCCGCCTGGGCTGCCGGTGTTCTGGTGGACGAACACCTGGATGGGGTGGACTGGCTGGCCATGATCCTGCACCTGGTCCAGCAAGGAGCCCTCCGACTGGAACGCACGGGGGACACCCTCCAGGTGGTGTGCGTGCCGGACCAGGCGCCGGAGGAACCGGCAGAGAGGGCGCTGTACCGGTTTGTCTGCGAACGCTCTCCCCTTCCTCTGGACCGACCCCTTCCCGAAGGGGAGCTTCTGCCCGTTGCGCAGGTGGTGTATGAGGATCTCACCCGGAAGGGCTTTTTCCTTCACAACCCCTGGCGGGTTCGAAGGCTTTACCGGGATCTCGGGAACATTCTCGCCCTGGCCGGCATCCTGGGAACGCTGGTGGGGGTGCTGTACGGAATGGTCCCGGTGTGGCTCGGATTCAGCCTGGGGCTTGTTCCGGCGGGTCTGATCGTTCGTGTCGTGGGCGAACATATGCCCCGCAAAACCGCCCGGGGGTCACAGGCCGTGGAAATGCTCCAGGCCCTCCAGCGGATGTTTCGGAACCCCGAACTTCCGGGAAAGCCGGAAGAGGTCCTGCCCTATGCGCTGGTCCTGGGGATGATGGGCGACGTGGTGGAGAGGCTTGCCGACCCACCCACATGGTGGCCCGGAAACGGGACATTCAAAGACGAACTGACGCTGGACTTTCCCCTTCTTGCCCGGAATCTGCCTGACTACGGCTGAGGGCAGTGAGCCCGGCGGCGGTTCCCCACCCCATCCCCCAGGAGCACCTCCACCCCCTGAGGGTCACGAACATCCAGAAGGTCCAGAATCCCCCGATTGGCGTTGGAGAGGAAGGGACGCCAGGTCCCGTTCACCCGAACCGTGGTTGAATCGGGATCCCACCCCGCCACGTCGTCCTCCACCTGAATCCGGAGACGATCCGGGAGCACGGTGCACGTGCGAATCCGGGGCGCACCGGTGTCCACCCGGATCTCCCAGTCCGGGATGAAGTCCACCTTCCCGAGAGGGACAAAACGATCCCTTTTCCACCGGCCCAGAACCTGCGGCGCGGGGACATGGACCTCGAGGGGCAGGGCAAGGGGAAGCCGGCGGGGACGGAGGGCTTTCGCGTTGTATACCGCGAAAATCGACCGGAACACACCATTTCGGCGAAGGACAATCTGGATCGAACCCAGGGAAAACGTCTCGCTTTCCTGAGGCGAAAGACGGACCACATGAAGGGTGTCCTCCGGCGTGGTGAGCGTGATGGGTTCCCGGACCCAGAAAACGTCCTGATCGTTCCTGTGGCGGAGGGCCACCCCCCAGGGATGGGCCTGGAGTTCCCACATCCCCAGGGTGTCCCACACGATGTGTCCCCGGGGATCTCCGTCCGGGAAGGAGGGAACCACGGTGAAGGGCCGTCGGGCTTCGGCCAGAGGGTGGCGGAGAACCACGGTATAGGTGGCCGGAAAACCGGCTTGCAGGGCTTCGGTGCTCCGGCGATAGGCACGATGGGGGGGTGGAGGGAACCCGTACATGCGGATCCACAGGTCTGAGAAGAATCGGCCGTCATGGGCATAGAGAAAGGCGGCTTCCTGCTGGTGGGCATAATCCAGCGTGTCCATCCGCACGTGAAACAGGGTGTCATGGGGCGAAAGGAGGAGAACTTCCCGGGGCGTGGTGGCATAGCCGTTCAGGTGCACGAGTGCCTTAACCCACACCCCAAAGGGTCCCGTCACGTGGAGGGTTTCAGGAACACCGGGGAAAACCCGGGTGAAGGGTTCCCCCTCAATCAGCGTTTTGGGCGAAAGGGGGACGACCCGAAATCCCTGGATCTGGATCCACGCCCGGGGACGCCGGGGGTAGGGGAGAAGCTCGGCCGGATGCACGGGGCGCCATGCGGGATCCCGGAGTTCCACGTGGATGTGGGGGTCCACACTCCCCGTCCATCCCGAAAAAGCCAGCGTATCCCCGGGACGCAGGAGAAGGGAAGGGGACAGGTTCACCTGGACGGCAACCCGCCGGGCGGCTTCCTGCTTCTGGCGCAGGATCCGTTCCAGGCGGGGATGAAGGCGGTCCAGATGGGCAAACACCCAGCGATGTCCCCGGGTGTCCACGCCATACACCGCCCGGCCATAGCCCCAGTGGCCGTCCCGAACCCGGACCACCCGGAAGGAATCCGAAAGAACGAGGGGCCAGCCGATCTTTCCCTGTGTGGACAGGTCCCATCCCATATGAAAACGCAGCAAAGGCCGATATTCCCCGAAATCCGACACCACACGGAGGGAGTCCATCCCCAGAACGGGGAAAAGGAGGAGAAAAATGATCATTTCAGCAAATCCGCCAGGGTGGTTCCGGTGTGGAAGGAGACCTCCAGGGGAACGCTCAGAAGGTCCATGCGTTCCATCCCTTCCCGGAGCACCTCTTTCCAGGCCTCCATCTCTTCCTCCGGAATCTCCAGCACGAGTTCGTCGTGGATCTGGAGAATCATGCCTCCCTGAAGGCCCCGCCGCTCTGCGAGATCTTCGATCCGGATCATGGCGAGTTTGATCACGTCGGCCGCCGATCCCTGCACGGGCGTGTTGATGGCAATGCGTTTGAGGGCCCCATACTCGTTTCCGGACAGTTCATCCGAGAGGGGGACCCGGCGTCGCCGTCCCAGGAGGGTGCGCACCTCTCCGGTCCGTTTGGCTTCTTTTTCCGTATGCTCGATCCACGCCTTCACACCGGGGTAACTTGCCAGGGTCCGATCAATCAGCTCTTTCGCCTCATCCTGAGAAATGCCCAGGGACTCCGCCAGCCCATAGGGGCTGATGCCATACATGATCCCGAAGTTCACCACCTTGGCCATGCGCCGTTCGTCCGGTGTGATGGCTTCAGGCGGTTTCCCAAAAATCCGGCTTGCCGTTTCTGCATGGATGTCGTGCCCTTCCAGGAACGCCCGTTTCAGGTTTTCATCTCCCGAAAGATGGGCCAGGATCCGGAGCTCAATCTGGGAATAGTCGGCTGAAAGAAACACCCGCCCGGCTGAGGCTTCAAAGGCCTTCCGGATGAGCACCGCCCAGTCCCCCCGGACAGGCAGGGTCTGCAGGTTGGGTTCCCGGGTCACGATCCGCCCGGTGGCAGCCGCTTTCTGCTCAAAGGTGGGATAAATCCGTCCGGTTTCGGGATTCACGTGCTGAAACAGGTTGTCCAGATAGCTGGACCGGATTTTTTCCACCTCCCGGTATTCCAGAATTTTGGCCGGAAGGGGATGGATCTGGGCGAGTTTTTCCAGCACCGACGCATCGGTGGAATAGCCCGTTTTGGTTTTCTTGAGAGGCTTGAGGCCGATTTTCTCAAACAGGATTCGGGCAAGCTGGCGGGAGGAGCGGAGATTAAAGCGTTCCCCGGCCATCTCGTAGATTTCCGCTTCCAGGGCGTTCAGCCGGGCCATGATCTCGGCGCGCGCCTCTTCAAGCCGGGACGGATTGACCGGAATCCCCCGGGTTTCCATCCGGGCAAGCACCCGGGCCACGGGGATTTCAAGGTCGTGAAGAAGGGAAAGGAGGCCTTCCCGCTCCAGCCTCCCGCGGATGTCCGGATAGAGTTCGTGGGTGAGGGTGGCCACGGCCTCTGCGCTTTCCGGGAGTTTCACACCGCCAAAGGCCAGGGCGATTTCCTGGGCGCTGTATCGCCCGAGATCCGGCTCCAGCACGTACACCCCCAGACTCAGATCTCCCTGCACTGCATCCACACCAGCCCGGAAGAGATCTTTGCTGTCAAAAGCGATCCATGAACCGCCCTCAGGCAGCTGGGGCGTGCGAAAACACCGCCCCTCTGACGCGATCACGAAAGCCTCGCCCTCCCGCACCACCGCCCCTTCCCGGGGAGGGGCTTCCTGGACAAGGGGATAGGGGCTCAGGGGCTCGGACACCTCTTCCAGGAGGGAGAAGAACTCCATCCGCCGGAACCATTCCCTCAGGGCCTGCCGATCCTCTTTTCGGGGCTTCAAAAAATCGTCCAGGTCCACATCCACCGTCTGGAGGGTGACCATCTCCAGGTTCTGGCGAACCAGGGCTTCATGGGGATGAAGGAGTTTCCGGTATTTCTGGGGAAGTTCAAAGAGGGCTTCCGGGAGGGCGTCCAGCCGGATAAGGGACAGGATTTCCCGGGCGGTTTTCTTCCCGATCCCCGGAATTCCGGGGATGTTGTCCACGTTGTCCCCCACAAGGGCCAGGTATTCCCGCATTCGCTCGGGAGGAACGCCGTGCTTTTCCTCCACCTTTTCCGGCGTGAACAGGGTGGGTGGGCGGGTGGCCGGGTCATACACCTGGATGCATTCGTTCACAAGCTGCAGAAGGTCTTTGTCTGACGTCACGATCCAGACCCGAAATCCCCGTTCGCAGGCCTGCCGGGCCAGGGTGGCGGCAAGATCGTCGGCTTCATATCCCTCTTTTTCTGCATGAACGATGCCCATGGCCTCCCAGATGGCACGGATATAGGGTTTCTGCCGGACAATGGGTTTGGGGGTGGGGGGGCGGTGGGTTTTGTAGGCCTTCTGGATCTGTTCCCGACCGGAGAACCCGCGGTCCCACACGGCGATCATGAACCGGGGACGGTGCTCCTTGATCAGGTTCCACATCATCCGGGTGGCCACAAAGGTGGCGCCCACATCCTCTCCATAGGAGGTGCGGAGATTCTGTTTGGACACGGCGTAGTGGGCCCGATAGACCACCGCCGGTCCGTCCACAATCACGAGATCAGGGCTGGTCGTGTTCCCACTCATGGAAAATCTTCCGGAAACGGGCTCCCAGGAGGGATGCCAGGTTTTTGAGGGCGCGCTTGTGGAGAATGTTTACCCGCTGACGGGTGATCCCCATGATCTGGGCGATCTGCTCCATGGTATGGGTGGGGGACCCCCTCAAGCCGTAATAGAGAATGACCACCTCCCGCTGCCGGGGTGTGAGCTCATCCACGGCCCTTTCCAGCGTGGAGAAGACCTCTTCCCGCAGGACCAGGTTCTCCGGGGTGGGATACCGGAGGTCTTCCAGCACCTCCTCCATTTTCCGCCCCTCCACCCGGGGCGACGGCTCATCCAGGGAATCCACCTGGATGGGAAGCAAATTGGCAAGGAGGAGATCCCGGGAATAGGGAAGGGATTCTTCCAGTTCCTTGAGGGTGGGGGGCGGCGTTCCCTCCTGATCATACTGCTCCAGGATCTCACGCAGCACTTTCTGGATCCGGGTGTCGGTGGCCCGGAGGGGGATGAGGTGATGGGTCCGGAGAGCGTGGATGATGCGGTTCATGATCCACCAGCGGGCATAGGTCATGAGGCGGGTTCCCCGGGAGGGATCAAACCGCTGAATGGCCTCCAGGAGCCCGAGATTCCCTTCCTCCACAAGGTCGGCCAGGGGAACACCCCGTCCCCGATACTGCAGGGCGACCTGAAACACGTAACCCAGATACGCCTCCACCAGACGGCTGAGCGCCTCCCGATCCCCCCGCTGAGCTTTCTGAACGAGCTCTAACTCCTCTTCTTCCGAGGGGATCCCTGCGTGTCGCTCCCGCGCCTGCCGTAAATAGATTTCAAGAGCTTTCTCTTCCGCTTCTCTCCACATTCACCCGGCTCGCAGGTCACTCCTCCTGGAGATCTCGAAAGGCTTCGTCCAGGTCCCCCACATGTTCCAGGTAAAATTTCACGCTCGCAAGGTTGAATCCCTTTTCATGAACCAGATATTTGATGAGCCAGAGTTTGCGGATGTCCCGGGCAGAATACAGCCGGGTTTGACGATCGGTGCGGTGGGGGACCACCAGACCCTTCTTCTCATACAGCCGAAGGGTCTGCTCATGGAGACCCACGAGCCGGGCAGCCACGCTGATGATAAACAGGGGCTCATCCTCCGGAACCTGCCATTCCCACGGTTTCATCACCCGTCCGCTCATGGCTCCAGCCCCCTTTGTTATAAGATTTTCTGACGCGAACGTGTTTAGCTTTATTGTATTGCCCGGCTCTGCCACTGTCAAGTCTCCCACCGCGTCATCCGTGGGGCGGGAGAAGCACCGCTCGCCCCTGGATTTTTCGTTCTTCCAGCAGCTCGTAGGCCCGGTTGATCTCGTCCAGGGGGAAAGGGGTGTATTCCACCTGAACCTTCCCCTCTCCCAGCCACCGGGCCGCTTCCTCGTATTCTTTCTGGGTGAACGCCGCGGACCCCACGATGTGATGTTCCCGCATGATGGAAAGGGCGGGACGCATGAGGGTGATGGGTTCCCCGCTGATGTTTCCGATGAGCACCAGCGTCCCCTGGGGACGGAGGACCCGCAGGGATTCGTTGATGGTGAGGCTTCCCACGTTTTCAAACACCACGTCCACGTGGTCCACCACCTTCCGATAGCGCGGCGTGGTCACCGGCGTAACGCCCATCTGTTCCAGGCGTTCGGCCTTGGGTGGCGACGTCGCGCCGAAGACCTCGAGACCCATGTTGCGAAGAGCCTGAACAAGCACATAGCCCACGCCGCCCCCCGCGCCAGTCACCAGGGCCTTCATCCCGGGCCGGAGGTCCACGAGAGAGGTGGCATGAATGGCCGTGGCCGTGGGACAAAGACCTGCGGCGTAGATCTCAAACCGGTCGTTCGGAAGGGGAAACACCCGATGGGAGGGCACCTGAACATGGGTGGCATAGCCTCCCGGGCGCCCTTCCCCGATGATCTGGGCCTGCGGGCAGAAGTTTTCCCTTCCACTCCGGCAGGCAGGGCAGGTCCCGCACGTGATCACGGGATACGCCGCGACGGGTTTTTCGTCCAGGACACCGACAAATTCGTGACCCAGGATGGCGGGGAGAGGAAATCCCTTGAAGCCCCCTTTCCAGACCACGCGGTCCCGACCACAGATGCCCGTGGCCCGGACCTCCAACCACACTCCGTCTCCGTCAGGGAGATCCACTTCTTTAAGCACAAAGGGTTGTCGAAAAGCCTCCAGAACTGCAGCATACACCCTCATGATGGTTCGCTCCGTGCAAGTTCCCGGGCGGCGGCCACCACCATGGCCCGGAGGTTCAGGAGGAAGGCCTCCCGGGTCTGGCCGGTGGACGCTCCGAAGATGGGATGGTTGCGCACGGCCTCCAGAACCCCCTCCACATCCGGGTGGTTCCGGTAGGTTTCCGCGATGAAACGCCCGAGTTCCCGGGTGTTTTCAAGGGACTGCTCCAGAAAGGCCCGCACCTTCTCTTTTCCCACCACGTAGGATCGGTGAGGAAGGCCCAGGGCGCGCAGGGGTTGAAGCCCCGCGATGCGTTGAAGGCTTTGGTGATAGAGGTGATACGAAGCCAAAAATTGCGGGCGCACCACACCCCGGAGGTCGGGAACCCCTGCGGCTTCGCCGGGAATGGCCACGCCATCGGGCCGGACCCGAAAGGTGAGGGAGTCCCGGGTGTGTCCCGGTGTCTCCAGAACCTCGATGACCACCCCTCCCCCAAGATCCAGAACCGCACCATCCTGGAGGGTGTCGTCCAGAGAAAAGGGCTCGAAAGCCGGCGCCTCCACGCCCACGGTCTGTGCGGCCTCCTCTGAGAGACGACGGATCAGGTCCACCGCCCGTTCGCTCTGCAGGACTTTTTCCACCTTCGGGTGGGCGAGGATCCGGATGTCCGGAAAGGCGCGTTTCAGAAAGGGCGTGCTCCCGATATGGTCAAAGTGAGAGTGGGTTAAGAGGTGAAGAAAGGTTTTGGCGGGATCACGCCGGGTGCGGACCCATGCGATCAGGGGCTCCGCATTGGCCGTGTATCCGGAGTCCACAAGAACCTGGGTGTGTTCGCCCTCCACCCAATACAGGAAAACCCAGGGATTCCCCCACACCACCACGTGTTCGGAAAGGGGTTTTTCAGAAAAGGTGACGGTGAAAGGTTTCTTCGCGGTTTCGTCCATCTCCTCAGGATCCGGTCCGTTCCGCGATCACCACGGCATCCTCGCCGTCGGTTTCTTTGAGCTTGACCTTCACCACCTCGCTGGCGGTGGTGGTGATGGTGCGCCCCACCCAGTTGGCGCAGATGGGAAGTTCCCGCCACCCCCGATCGATCAGGCAGAAAAGATACACCGCCCGGGGACGTCCAAAGTGGATGAGGGCGTCCAGTGCCGCGCGCACGGTCCGTCCCGTATAGAGCACATCGTCCACCAGAATCACCCGCCGGTCCTGGATTTCCACAGGCAGATCGGTGCCCTTCACCACGGGTTTCTCCGCCACCATGGAAAGGTCGTCCCGATAAAAGGTGATGTCCAGTCCGCCCACGGGGATGTGTTTGCCGGACATGTCCTCCAGTTTTGAGGCAACCCGGCGGGCCAGAGGTTCACCCCGCGTCCGGATCCCTACGAAAAGCACGTCGGAGAGATCACCCAGGTCTTCCAGGATCTGATAGGCCACCCGGGTGAGGCTGCGACGAATGGCTTCTTCATCCATGAGAACGTATTTTTCCACAAGCCCCTTTGAGGCCATAAGAACCTCCCTCGTTTTGGGCTATACCTTATGGAACCCACACAGGACTGTCAAGGTATCGCCGTTCCCCTCCCGCTATCTGCACAACGTGAAAAACCATCGGCGAACCGGAATCCCCTCACAGGTCTCAGACCCGCTCGGTCACCGCACCAGGATCTTCTCCCGGTAGGTCCGGGACCCTGCCTCCACCCTCAGGAAATACACCCCCGACGGCGCGCCCGCAAGAACGAGCCGCAGCGGATGCACACCCGCACCCAGCACACCGTAATCCTCCCTCACCACCACACGTCCCAGCGCATTCATCACCTTCACACGCACCGGCACCGCACGCCCAAGCACCAGACGCACCTGCGCCACATCATCCACCACCTTCCGCGCAAGATACACACCCTCTCCCTCCATCGTCATCCCCGCAACACCTCCCTTCACCGCACCCGGGCTGAACCGAATCGTCAACCCCTGCTCCGGATGCCCACTGTACGAACCGTTATACGTCACCTGCAATCCCGTTCCGCTTCCCCCCTGAATCCCCACCGTCGCACTCGTCACCGTCCCGCTCATCCGTCCATACGAAAAATGCACCGTCCCGTTCGCATCCAGAATCACTTCAAACGTGTAACTCGCCACATCGTCCCGGTACCGGTGCAGATTCTCAAACAGAAACACCACACGGCTCGAACTCACCGCCTTCGCATACACCCGGCTCCCTCTCGAATTGTACGCCGTCAGATCATCCCAGAACGGCGCAAGAAAATAGCTGTACGACCCGTTCGGAATCGGACCGTTGCTGTACGGATCCGCCGCCGTCGTGAAAAACATCACCCCGTTCGACGACACGTACACCCGGTTGAAACTCTGACCGTAAAAGTTCACGCTGAAGGGCAAACTCACCCACTTGCCCACATCGTCCCCGTTGATCCCCAGATCCGTCCACGTGTTGTCCCGGTTGTACCACAGATAGCCCGGACCTCCCGGAATGTGCGAGTCGATCCACGTGTAGCCCCCCGCATCCGGACCACCCTGGTGCCCCGACGAACTCTTCGGCGCCTTGAAGTAAATCGTGCTTCCCGCATCCGGATGCCCACCGTTCGATCCATTGTATGTCACCTGCAGCGCAATCGATCCGTCCTGAATCCCCACCGTCGAACTCGTCACCGTCCCCGAAAGCGTCTTGTACGAAATGTACACGTCCCCGTTCTTCACCAGAATCACCTGGAAGGTGTAGCTCACCGTCGAATCCCCGTACCGACGGGCATTCCGCCACTCAATCACAAACTTGTCCGATCCCACCGAGCCATAGTACACATAGCTCCCCTGACTGTTGAACACGGTGAGGTCATCCCAGAAGGCCGCAATCATCCGGCCCGCCGAGCTCATGGGAAGCTTCGAATTGCTGTACGGGTTCACCGACGACGGATTCCCAAACTGCAGCACACCGTTCGACCCCACGATCACCTGGGTGAAGGTCTGCCCATAAAAAGGAAAGGCAAAGGGCAGGTTCAGGGTCACCTCGGCATCATCCCCGTTCAGCGACGACCGGGTGCTCACCGTGTACCAGGTGAACTGCGGCCCACCCGACGTGTGGGAATCAATCCAGGTGTACCCAAACTTGTCCGGACCGCCCTTGTGGTTGCCGGGATTGGGAGGTGGTGGAGGTGGCGTGGAGGAGGATCCCATCGCCCACAGGCTCATGTTCATGAGGAGCACACCGTTATCCAGTTCGTTCCACCCGTCATACAGCCGGTCGCGGGGATCCCCGGAACCGTCATCGGCGGGGGACGAGTCCCCCACCACACAGAACCGCCCCTGACCGTAGGTTCCGCACACCACCATGGCCAGGGTGTTACTTTGCGGCTTGCCTTCAATCCAGACCACACCCCAGAGGTGAGAATCTCGACGGAAGGAAAACACGGTCCCCGCATGGAAAGCGATCCGGTTGACCTGACCGGCCGGCCCGTGGATGATGGGTGTGGCGCTCGCGTTGAAGTTGGAGCTCTGAGCGGAAAAGGAGTTGTACCGGTCTCCACGGACGTGGGCATGAATGCCCAGAGCCTGTTCAAAGGCCGCATTCCAGATCCGGGGGGAATCCCACCCGTCCCGATCCCGGTCGGACGCATAGTGATCCGCCAGGAAAATCAGCCCTCCTCCGTTCTGGAGATAGGTGAGGATGGCCTGAACTTCGGAGGCGCTGAAGGGATTCTGCGGCTCGGGGAGAATCAGGAGATCCACCCGGGAGAGATCCAGCGAGTCCGACGTGCCGTAGGTCAGGGAATGGCCGGGAGGCAGGGTCCGGATCGTGTGCCCCCGCTCCCAGAGTTCATAGCCCCAGGAGGAAATGGCGCCATCCCAGGACGTGGGACTCGTGGGGTTCGGAGGGTCGGGGACCGGTGCCGTGTGGTCCACCACCCAGTCTGCGTTCCCTGCCGTTTCGTTTTTCGTCCAGTCAAAGAGCACCACGCCAGCCGAAAGGAAGCGCACGGCCAGCAGGATGAGAACGCTGAGAGCCCCCAGATCCAGACGCTTCATCCCTCCTGCCTCCTCTTATCGTTGCGTGTAGTGAAGGGACAGGGTGTCCCCCTGGATCACCCGAATCAGATTGAACGCACGAAGATCCTCCCCGTCAAATTCCAGCCTGCGATCCTCCCGCACAACGGTTTGCCCGGAAAGCCGCAACACACGGGAAAGATGAAGGACAGGACCTTCCTGAATCTCAAGAATCTGGTGTTCTTGGGTCTCGAGGGTGTCCCGCCCCCAGATCACCCGCCCGGATCGAGAACCCTCCCGGCGAAATCCCGGAAGGGGAGGGAGGGGATAGACCAGAAAAGGGGCAAAGACATAGGAACGCACCGTCCCATTATGGAGAAGTTCCACCGTATCGGCGTGGGCATAGCCGTCGGCCACCGCAACCCAGCCTTCCCGGATTACACCGGCCTGGAAGGTCACCCCCGATCCGGAAGAAACCAGGCTGACCTCCACCGGACGCCCCGCCTCATCCACCATGGACCAGGTTTGGGGTGCTTCAAAGGAGGTGGAGAGAAAAAACGCGGGGCCACCCGAACAGGAAAACAGAAGCCCCGCGAAAAGGATCACGAGTCGCTGCACTATGCCCCGCCAGAAAGTTTTTCTTCAATCCGGGACAGGCGTTCCAGCACCTCCCGGGCGAACTGGTTCATATCCCGCTTTTCCGCGTCCTGGAGCTTGATGCGAAGGCTTGTGTTTTCCCGCTGGAGCATCCCGGTGTAGATCCGGTAGGCCGTGTCCAGGACCAGAATGAACATCACGTGAAACAGAAGGATCACGGGGAGCAGAGCCACCTGGACCTTGACCCCCGGAAACACCTGCACGAGAAAGGGTGTGGTCATCCATTCCCAGTTGAGAAGGGTGAACCACACCACCAGCAGGAGATACACCACCACCAGACCATACCGCCAGGTCACGGTTTTTCCTCCTGATGGAGCGCGAGGCTTTCCAGGACCGCCCGAAGGGACTCCAGGCGGGTCTGAAGTTCACGGAACGTCTCGCGCTGACGGGCCACCACGTCCGGTGGCGCCTGTTTGAGGAAGGCTTCGCTGGAGAGGCGCTTCTGAAACCCCTCCACCACGCGCTCCAGCTCCCGGAGCTCTTTCTCCAGACGGGCCCGCTCTTGTTCAAGATCCACCACATCCCCCAGTTCCACATACACGGGAATGCTCCGGACCAACTGGACCGCCGATCCGGGCACCGGTGTTTCGGTGGTGTGGAACATGGCGCCAAAGGCCAGGCGTCCCCACAGAGATTCGGTGGTCCGGAGGAGTTTCTCATAAGGGGCACCTTCCGGAAGTTTGAGATACACCTGCACCGTCCGGTTTTTGGGAACACGGAAGGTGCTCCGGACCTCCCGAATCCGCACCACCCAGTCCTTCAGAAACTCAAACTGTTCAAACGCCTCCCCATCTTCAAAGGACCATTCCGGCCAGGGCGCCACCATGATGGAGGGCGCGGCCCGAAAGGCTTCCGGAAGGCGCTGCCACAGCTCCTCCGTGACGAAAGGCATGAGGGGATGGAGCATCCGGAGGAGGTGGTCCAGGATGAAGAGACTCACCGAAAGGGCATCCTCCCGGGTCTCGTCGTTCCGCAGGCGCTCTTTGATGGCCTCCAGGTACCAGTCGCAGAATTCACTCCAGAAAAGGTGATACATCTCCTCCACTGCGTGGACGTAATCAAAGGTTTCCAGATCCTGTGTAATCCTCGCCAGGCTCCGGGAAAGACGGGTGAGCATCCAGCGGTCTTCCAGCGCAAGGGAAATCTCATCCAGCGGACGGGGGGAGAACCCGTCGGGTGTCTGCGTGAGGAGAAGACGGGAAGCGTTCCACACCTTGTTGGCGAAGTTCCGCCCCTGTTCCATCCGCTTCTCGCTGAACAGGACATCCTGTCCCTCCGGAGCGATCATGGCGATCCCCGCCCGCACGCCGTCCGCGGAGAACCGGTCAAAGAGGTCGATGGGGTCGGGGGAGTTGCCCAGGCTTTTGGAGAGCTTGCGCCGCTTCTCGTCCCGCACCAGCCCATGGAGATACACGTTCCGGAACGGCGGTTTGCCGGTGAAGGCGTAGCCCGCCATGATCATGCGGGCCACCCAGAAAAAGAGGATGTCCCACCCGGTGACCAGGAGGGTGGTGGGGTAGAACGCCTGAAGTTCAGGGGTGTCTTCCGGCCATCCCAGGGTGGCAAAGGGCCAGAGCCAGGAGGAGAACCAGGTGTCCAGCACGTCCTCATCCTGCCGGAGGTTCCGACTTCCGCACGTTTCACACCGCACGGGAGGTTCTTCACTCACGGTGATGTGGCCCTCATCGCAGTAATAGGCCGGAATCCGGTGGCCCCACCAGATCTGGCGGCTGATGCACCAGTCCCGGACGTTTTCCAGCCAGTGGCGATAGAGATTCACAAAGTTTTCCGGAATGAGGCGGATGGCACCTTCCTCCACCACCGCCTTCAGGGCGGGCTCAGCGAGGGGCTTCATCCGCACAAACCACTGGTGGGAGAGCATGGGCTCCACCACCGTCTTGCACCGGTAGCACACGCCGATCTGAAGGGTGTGGGGCTCTTCGCCCACCAGGTATCCGGCCTCTTTCAGCGCCTCCACCACCCGGGCCCGCGCTTCAAACCGATCCAGCCCCTGAAAAGGCCCGGCGTTTTCCGTGGTCCGGGCAGCGAAATCCAGGATCACCACATAGGGCAGATGATGGTCCCGGGCGATCTCATCGTCGGTGTAATCGTGGGCCGGGGTGACCTTCACCGCACCGGTTCCAAACTCCGGATCCACCCGGGGATCCGCAATGATGGGAATCTCCGGAGGAACAGGTTGTCCATCGGGGGTGGTGCGTTCCCAGTCCACAAGGGGAAGACGCACCCGTTTGCCCACCAGGTGGCGATAGCGCTCATCATCGGGATGGATGGCCACCGCCGTGTCACCCAGATAGGTCTCCGGACGGGTGGTGGCCACCCGAAGCTCTCCGCTCCCGTCCGCAAGGGGATAACGGAGAATATACAGTTTGCCCTGGCGCTCCTCTCGCTCCACCTCATCGTCCGCCAGGGCCGTGCCGCACCGGGGACACCAGTGAATGAGACGAAAACCCCGATAAATCAGACCCCTGCGATACAGCTCCACAAAGGCTTTCCGGACCGCCCGGCTGTAGCGGGGATCCATCGTGAACACCAGACGATCCCAGTCGGGGGACACCCCCAGACGTTCCAGCTGTTCGAGAATCCGCCCCCCATACTGTTCCTTCCACTCCCACACCCGTTTCAGAAAGGCCTCCCGACCCAGGTCTTTCCGGGTTTTGCCTTCTTTCGCCAGCTGACGTTCCACCACGTTCTGGGTGGCAATTCCGGCATGATCCAGTCCCGGCTGCCAGAGCACCTCATAGCCCCGCATCCGGGCAAACCGCACAAAAAGATCCTGAAGGGTGTTGTCCAGCACGTGTCCCATGTGGATGATGCCCGTCACGTTCGGAGGTGGCATCATCACCACAAAAGGTTCGCGCTCGCCCGAAAGCACCCGGTTCGGATCCGCCCGGAAAAACCCCTTTTCCTTCCAGAAGCGGTACCAGCGTTCTTCCACTTCCCTGAAAGGATAGGTCTTGGGAAATTCGCCTTTCATAGCTTTTCCTTCACCGTTGGGTTTCCGTCCCGATCCTGAAGGACCATCCAGACCTCTACCTCCGCCGTTTTGCCGAGCATGGCGGTAACGGAACAATAGCGCTCTTTGGAAAGGGTGATGGCTTTCTTCACCCGGGCAGGATCCAGGTCTCCGCGAAACACATAGGCCATCTGGATCCGGGTGTAGACCCGGGGGTGGTCCGGTGCCCGTTCTGCCCGAAGCACGATCCGGAAATCGTCCCACGTCTGGCGCATTTTGGCCAGGATACTCACCACGTCCATGGCGGTGCACCCGGCAAGAGCGTGGAGGACGAGTTCCATGGGCCGGACCCCACTTCCCTTGCCTCCCGCCTCCTCCGATGCGTCCATCACCACCGCCACCCGGGAAGGACCGTTCGAGACAAACTGCATCCCCTCCACATGGACCGTCTCCACCTGAGGCTCAAAAGGAACATCCCTCATAGGTTATCCGTCAAAACGTTTGAGAAGGATCACGGCGTTGTGTCCCCCAAACCCGTAGGATGCTTTCAGGGCATAGGGGATGTCCATCTTTCGGGCGCCTTCCGGCACATAATCCAGGTCGCATTCGGGATCGGGGTGTTCGTAGTTCCGTGTGGGGTGCACTTCCTGGTGGAACACGGAAAGGGCGGTGACCGCGAGTTCCACGGCACCGGCCGCACCCAGAAGGTGTCCGATCATGGATTTGGTGGACGAAACCGCCAGGCGATCGGCGTGGTCCCCAAAAACGCGCTTGAGGGCAAGGGTTTCGGATTTGTCGTTCAGAGGTGTGGAGGTTCCGTGGGCGTTGACATAGGTGATGGCCTCTTTGGGCGCCCCCGCATCCCGGATGGCCGCTTCCATAGCCCGGACCGCTCCTTCGCCGTCGGCGCAGGGGGCGGTGATGTGGTAGGCATCCGCCGAGGCCCCGTAACCGGCCACCTCCGCATAGATCCGGGCCTCCCGCTTCGCCGCGTGCTCCAGCGATTCCAGGACAAGGGCGCCGGCACCCTCGCCCATCACAAAGCCATCCCGCTCCCGATCAAAGGGGCGGGAGGCTTTCTCCGGCTCGTCGTTGCGGGTGGAGAGGGCCCGCATGGAGGCAAAACCTGCCACGCCGATGGGGGTGATGGGCGCTTCCGCGCCCCCCACCACCGCCACATCCACCTCACCGTACTGGATTTTTCGAAAAGCCTCGCCCACCGCATGGAGGGATGAGGCGCAGGCCGAAACCACACAGAAGTTCGGCCCCTTCATCCCATACCGAATGGAGATCAATCCCGCGGCCATATCGGGGATCATCATGGGCACCAGGAAAGGACTCACCCGGAGGTCCCCTCGTTCCACCGCCTTGACAATCTCCCCTTCCAGGGATTCCAGCCCTCCGATGCCCGAGGAGAAGAGAACAGCCCCGTGCTCCAGGGAAGGGTGGCCCAGAAGACCCGCGTCTTCCAGGGCCTGGTCAGCGGCGTGCACGGCATAAATGGCATAGCGATCCCACCGACGGAATTCCTTGGGCACCAGGCGGTCGGTGGGATCAAAGTTCACGATTTCCCCGGCAATCCGGGTTCGAAGGCCCGACGCGTCAAAGCGGGTGATGGGGCGGATCCCGTTTTCCCCCGCAAGAAGCCGGGGCCACACCTCATTCACACCCACCCCCACGGGGGTCACGAGACCCAGCCCGGTGATCACCACCCGTCGCATGGAAACTTATCCAAGTTTCGCGGCGATATACTCCACCGCGTCTTTCACCGTCGTGATCTTCTCCGCATCCTCTTCGGGAATTTCGACGCCGAACGTGTCCTCAAGCTTCATCACGAGCTCCACCACGTCCAGGGAATCCGCACCGAGATCCTCCTGGAACTTGGCATCTTCGGTGACCTTTTCTTCGGGGACATCCAGCTGCTCGCTCACGATTTTTTTGAGTTTGGCGAGGATTTCATCGCGGCTCATCCTTCCCTCCTTGTTTGCCACCCGGTCCTCCGGGCAGAACGACCGGGGACGTTGAACGAAGTTGATGTCAGGAAAAAGAACCATGCCGGGGGCGGGACTCGAACCCGCACGGGATTGCTCCCACTGGGTCCTGAACCCAGCGCGTCTGCCAATTCCGCCACCCCGGCATGCAGGACATGATTGTAAAGAACAACCTTCAGCCTGTCAAAGCCCGCGGGGTGGGGCTGCGCCCCACCCCGCACCTGCATCAGCGAAGTACCACAAACCGGCGAACCGCCTGCACGTCGCCGGAGAGCCGGACGAAATACACCCCCCGGGTGAGCCCGGTCACGGGAAACCGGTGAACCCCGGGACCGAGACGTCCGGCAAACACGGTCTTCACCCGCCGTCCGGCAGGATCCACGATTTCCATCCGCACGTCGCGGGCAGCCGGCAGGTTCACCTCCAGAAGCACCCCGCTCCCGGAGAACTTCGGTGCCAGGGCAAAGCCACCCGGCCGCACCGGGAGTTCTTTCACCTCCACCACCGGTTCAAACCCGGTGAAGATGGTGTCTGCCGTGTCCGCAGCGGCCTGGAGTCCGGCAAGGGTGTTGGACGCCAGGAAGGCAAAGGTGACATACAAGGTATCCGCCGCACCCGCCGTGAGGGAGAAGGGTCCCACCGAGGCGACCATGGAGTAGTCCGCATCCCCGCTGTCCGGTGTGGTCATGCTGTACGTTCCGTCCAGAAAATTGATTTTGGTCTGCTCACTCGTACCGTTGTACACATAGGTGGGGTTGTGCAGAAGGGAGAGGTTGGCCACGCCCACCGGACTTGCACCGGCCGAACCCAAGGAAGCACCCAGGACCCGGATGCCGGCATAGGCCGTGTCGGAAAGGTTGGTCAGGATGGCGTTCTTCATATACACGAGATTCCGGGAGGCGTCCACCCCGCCCGTGTTCAGGCTGAAGCTGTCGATGTCCATATCCATGAAGAGCCCCGCATAGGCGTTGGCGATGTCCGTGGCCCCCGTGTTGAACAGGGCATACTGAACAAACACGATGTTGCCGTAGTTTGCGCCGGAGAAGGTGTAGGCGGACTGGATCACCTCCAGACCCTTTGGCGAGGCATGGCCGGAGTCCGTCATCTGGTTGGCAATCTGGAAGTCACCCAGAACGGTCGGCGAGATCTCCAGGATCTTCCCACCGGATTTCACGTTGAAGTCCTGGTTCATGGCCCCTCCGGCCGTTGCGCCATACCATCGGTCCACCACATAGGTGAATCCGGTTCCAGTGGCAAAAGATCCGTAATAGAGCAGGTTGTTCCCGAGATATTCGAAGCCCACGCCCGCACCGGGGGCACTGCCCATTTCCACGGGGCTGGGGAAGGCGCCGACACTCGTGAAGTTTACAGCCAGGTCGCCGGCGTTCACATCATACACGTCAAACCGGGGCCGACCCAGGGGGAAGGTGAAGGTCAGGGTGTCGGCCATGCTGTTCCCCTGGGAATCCGTGAAGGAAAGGTACAGCGTGAAGGAGACATCCCCTTCCTGGGCGGAGGTGGACGCCTGAACGGTGAAACCTCCGTCTGAGGTGAAGGCTCCGCTGCCCGGAGCGATATCCGCCCAGGCGGCACTGTTGTCTGTCACCGTCACCCCCGGATGGGACACGACAAGGGTTCCCGTGATGGACTTGGCCGTATCTCCCCCTGTGTTGGCAAGCCGGATGTCAATGGAAAGCTGCTCACCCGGATCCCAGCGATCCCCACCCGGATAGGTGAAGACCAGACTGTCCGCCGCAAGGAAGGGGGCCTGGAGCATCTGGATGGCCGCCAGTACATCCAGACGTCCCCACCCGGCCTGGTTGTTGGGGAAGGTCCCGCAGGAATCACATGTTACCGTATGGGCCGCGCTTCGCGTTAAAACCATATACAGGTCGTATTTGTTGAGACTCGGGTTGGCCTGGAGAATCAGGGCCACCGCACCCGCCACGTGGGGCGACGCCATGGACGTTCCGTCCCAGGATTGATACCCGCCTCCCGGCACCGAGGAATTCACTCCGGCCCCTGGAGCGGAGATATCGGGTTTGAGAAAGTTCCATCCGGGTTCAAACCAGTACTGCGGATCGTTCACCGGGTTCACGTTGGGGGCGGGTCCCCACTGGCTGAAACTGGCAAGGTAGTCGTTGGACGCCGTCGCACCCACACCCACCACGGTAGGATAGTTTCCAGGAGAGCTTGCACTTCCCGGTGCCGGGCCGGAGCAGGTGATATCCGCGTTTCCGATGGAGAACACGGGGAGAATGTCCAGGTTCCACCACAGGAGAACGTCATTCCAGTGAGAAAGAGAAAACCCGTAGTCATGGCAGATCCCCCACGAGTTGTTCACCGCCCGGATGTCGATCCCCGAGTCCGCTTTGAGGGAAGCGATCCACTGGAAAGCCCCGGAGAAGTTGTTGGAAGCATTCCCCTGGGCATCGAACACTTTGGCTCCCACGATCTGGGCCCCAGGAGCCACGCCGATATCGGTGGAGGTGAGCCCATTGGCCGGACCGTCACCCCCCACCATCGTCCCGCTCACATGGGTCCCGTGCCCCACCCCATCGTTCACTGGGTTGTTATCCGCCGTAAAATCCCGAAGACGAAGGAACTTGCCTCCCGAGAGAGCGGGGTGAGTGGTGTCAAACCCGGAGTCCAGCACACCCAGCACGATGCCCTGGCCTGTGTACCCGAGATTCCACACATCATCGGCGTTGATTTTCCGGATATTCCAGGGAGCCACTTTATTTACTTCAGGAGCCCCATCGTCGGACGGCACCCCCCGGAAGAGGACATACCGGGGAACCGGTTCCACCCAGAACACATCCGAACGGGCCGCAATCTTTTCCAGTTCCGCCTTGGTGACCTTCATCCGGAACCCGTTGAAAGACCAGTAGGACTCTGCCTCCTGCGCCTGGATCTTCCCGCGCACGAGATCCCGTTTCAGGGCTTCCTGGGACACCCGGGCAAGATCCCGGAGGTAGTCCACCCGTGCCTTGTAGGTGGGAAGCGTCCGGACATAGTTCCAGTCCGGCTGGGGATTCATCAGAACGAAGACCTCGAGCACCTCATCGGGCGAGGCCTCCGCCAGACGGGCGGCAAAGGCCGGATGCATGCCCGCCGCCGCGACGGTCAACCAGAGCATCACGCCCATTCTGCACCTCCTGTTCTCCACCTCAGGCCCGGGGGCCTGAGGAATCCCTGGGAAGTGTACAGCCCTCGCCAGAGTTTTTCAAGCACCGCGGGGGACGGTCCGCAGGATCCAGATCCCCAGGCCCACAAGGCCCAGGGCCATGAGCTGGGCCACCGAGAGCCCGGGGATGAAACTCGGTGTGGTCACCCGGAGAAACTCCACGAGAAACCGCTCACTCCCCGCAAGGACCAGATACAGTCCCCCCAGCCTCTCCGGCGTCCATGTCTTCCGGATCCGCCAGAGCACGACAAAGATCACGAGGGAAAGGACAATCTCATAGAGCTGGGTGGGGTGGACCCGAAAGACTTCGCCGGTCACCGGATCAATGGTGGGCGGTGCCCCCCGGGGAAAGGCCATGGCCCAGGGGAGGTCCGAGCGCTTTCCGTAATCATCTCCCACCAGAAAACACCCCACCCGCCCGATGGCATAGCCCAGGGCGAGGGAGGGAGCAAGGGCTCCCAGAAGCCGTTTCCAGGGCACGGGATGACGCCGGAGGACCAGCAGTGCGGCGAAAACTCCCCCGAAAAACCCTCCGTAAAACGTCAATCCTCCCCGGCTGAACAGGTGGGGCCAGGGGTTTGAGAGAAACTCCGACAGGGGTACGTTTTCAAGGATATACAACAGTTTAGCGCCCACGATGGCAGCGATGGGGATGGCCACCCCCAGCTCTTCCAGAAGGCGCAGGGGAAGGCCCAGCCGTTTGAACTCCCGCTCGGCCACCCCATAGCCCACCAGAAAAGCCAGGGCCACCATCACACCGTAGGAGGAAACCACGAAATTCCCAATCCGGAAGAGTTCGGGATACATCAGATCATGCCCCCGTCCACCACCACCACCTGACCGCTCATATAGGAGGCCTCGTCTGAAACAAGGAAGGCCGCCACGGACGCCACCTCCTCGGGTGAGCCGAACCGGCGCAGGGCAATCTGCTCGAAATACGCATTCTTCACCTCCTCTGGAAGACTTTCCGTCATGGCGGTCTGGATGAAGCCGGGTGCCAGGGCAAGCACCCGGATGCCCCGGCTTCCCACCTCCTTGGCCAGGGACTTGGTGATGGCGTTGAGGGCGGCTTTGCTTGCCGCATACACACTCTGTCCAGGATTCCCCACCAGACCCACCACCGAAGAAACAAACAGAATCACTCCTCCCCGCTTTTTGAGCATCCCCCGGAGAAGTTCTTTGGCAAGGAACAGCCCGGAACGGACGTTCACGTTCATCACCGTGTCAAAATCCTCATCCTTCAGGCGCAGAAGGAACTTGTCCCGGGTGATGCCCGCATTGTGGATCAGGATGTCCACCCCTCCCCAGGCCTCCTGGACCGCCCTGGCAATCCGGGCCGGTGCCTCCAGATCCGAGAGATCCTCGGGAATCACCAGCGAAGACGTCGGAAGCTCCCCGGCAAGCCGCTCCAGCGTTTCCCGGTTCCGGGCCACCAGAGCCACCTCCGCTCCTTCCGCCGCAAGCTTCCGGACGATGGCCTCACCGATTCCCCGGGAGGCCCCCGTGACCAGCGCCTTTTTCCCCTGCAATCTCATCCCTTTCCCTCCAGCATGGAACGGTATTCTTCCAGAACCTGAACCGTCCGGGAAAGGCCCAGCCGATCGGCTCCCGCCTGCAGCAGGTCCAGGGCCTGCCGGGCCGAACGGATCCCGCCGGACGCCTTCACCCTCCCACCGAGGGGGTGAACAACGGAGGCAAGAAGGCGCACATCCTCCACCGTGGCTCCCCCTGGACCGAAGCCCGTGGAGGTTTTGACAAAGTGGGCCCCAGCCCGCATGGCGGCAAGGGCCGCCGCTTTCTTTTCCTCTTCCGTCAGGGCCCCCGTCTCCAGGATCACCTTGACAACGTTCCCCTGGGCGGCATCCACCACCCCCCGGATGTCCTCCTCCACCCGGTCCATTCGGCCTTCCTTCACCCATCCCACGTGGATCACCATATCCAGTTCATCCGCCCCTTCGTCCACCGCCTTCCGGGCTTCCATGGCCTTCACTTCCGGATAGGTCACGCCGTGGGGAAAACCGATCACGGTGGCCACATGAACGCCCGAACCTTCCAGTTTTTTCCGGACATACCCCACCCAGGTCGGCTGCACGCACACCGCCCATACCTTCCAGGTGAGGGCTTCCTCCACCAGGCGATCCAGATCCTTGGAGGTCGCCTGGGGAGAGAGCAGGGTGTGATCCATGGTTTGCGCAAGTTCCTGCAGGGTCATGACCGCACTCCTGTGAACGTTATCCTTCCAGAAGACTCACCACGCCCAGACCGTCATCCGGAACAGGCCTTCGCCGGAGGCCCACCAGCGCGTCCCGGAAATCCGTGGGGAGAAGGGCTTCCACCAGGGTGATCACCAGGTCCAGCGCCCCCAGGTTCCGGATGATGGCCCGTTCCAGAAAGGGGAGGCGTTCCACCGCCTGCATGAGATGGTGCGGTCCCACCGCGAACGCCTCCGGACGCACCTTCTGAAAAACGTCGGGATGATAGAGGGGTTCTCCCCCCGAAACCACGATCCATGCATCCAGAATCATCTGGCCCCACACCAGAATCCGGAGTTCGGTATCCCGTGGTTTCCACCGGGGAATCTCATCCAGCACCCATCCCAGAAATTCCGGGACTTTGCCCAGGAGAAGTTCCAGAAACTTCGTTCGGGCCTGGAGAATGCCCTGACCCGAGAGCTCCCGGGCCAGACCTGGACTGCCCCCGCTTGCACGATACAGCACCTCCCGACCCGCATATCCCTGCGCTTTCATCACCCGGTCAAACTCCTCCCGCGAGAGCGGTCCGAACCGAACGGGAAAAGCCCGGGATCGGATGGTGGGAAGGACCTTCTCCGGCTGAGAGGCCACGAGCACAAACACCGTCCGGGAGGGAGGTTCTTCCAGCGTTTTGAGAAAGGCGTTCTGGGCCTCCAGGGTCATCTCCTCCGCATTCACAATCCCCACCACCTTGAAGGGTGCGTTCACCGGCCCCTGGAGGGTACGGATTTCCCGGATGGCCTCCACCGGGATCTTCTCCCGGGAAGGGTTATAGGGGAAAGGTCGCAGGGATGTCTCACCGGGAAATCGTTCCAGATTTTCCGGTGTCAGGAGAACGAAATCCGGGTGGGTGAGCCGGGCCACCTGTTCGCACGCCCGGCAGGTTCCACACGGACGGTCTTCCGCAGTGCAGAAGAGGGCCTGGGTCCATTCCCACAGGGCCAGGGCCTTGCCCACCCCTGGCGGTCCTTCGAACATCAGGGTGGTGGGGATTTGACCGGTTTCCACCATCCGGCTGAGAATCCGCCGGGCCACCGCCTGGCCCACCAGACGGCGAAAGATCACGTATCTTCCTCCTCCACAAGCCCTTCAGGGAGATGGACCACGATTCTTCGTTCATTTCGCAGCACGTTACGGACAAAGGCTTTCACCATGGGTAGAAGAAACGTTCCGGACTCCCTCCGGATCTCGAGAACGTCCTGGGCGGGATAGAGATACACCTCTTCCACCACCCCCACCCGGTTGCCCCGCTCATCCACCACCTCCATGCCCACAAGTTCATGGGCATACAGGGCATTTTCCTCCCGGGACAAGGCGTCGGCTTCCACCCACACCTCCACGCCCGTGAGGGCGGCCGCTGCCGTCCGATCCAGCACCTCCCGGAATCGCGCACGGAACACCCGCCCCCCATGGGGATGGATGCGTTCCAGGGTGAGGGGACGATGGAGGTGAGGAGAAAGGGCAACGAAAACGGTCAGATCTTCAGGAACGTCCGGGGGATCCGCGTAGAGATAGAGGTAGACCTCTCCCTCAAGCCCCCTGGGGCGGAGGACCCGCCCCAGGAGAAGCCGATGAGGTGCCTTATTCAAGGATCTCCAGAACCGCGCGCTTGCCCTGCTTCATGGCGGCGGCAGAGATGATGGCACGGATGGCTTTGGCCGTGCGACCCTCCCGGCCGATAATCTTTCCGAGGTCGCCCTCCGCCACCTTCAGCTCGAAGATCACGGTCTTCTCGCCGGGAATCTCTTTGACCGACACCTGTTCGGGATTGTCCACCAGGGCCTTGGCGAGGTATTCCACCAGATCTCTCAGGTTCAGGGTGTCCGACATGGCGATTCCTCCTGTTCGGAAACTTATGCCTGCTGGCTCTGCGCCATCTCCTTCCTGAGTTTCTTCACAAGGCTTGCCACCCGGGGCGTGGGCTGGGCACCTTTCTGGATCCAGGCGTCATACGCCTCAAAATCCAGCCCGTGGACGTCTTTGTGAAGGGGGTCAAAGTGCCCGATGACGGCCAGCACACGGCCGTTGCGCGGCGCCCGGGAATCGGTGACCACAACGCGGTAATAAGGGCGATTCCGCTTTCCAACCCGCATCAACCGGATCTTAACCACGCGCCATCCTCCTTTCTCGAGTTTTGGAAGGATTATACACAACCATTCCGGTCCTTTCAAGAACCGGGGAGGGCGAGCGCCTCCAGAAACGCCCGGAGGGCGCGAAACACCTCCGGAGAAGGGGGACCGTATTCCAGATAATGCCGGGCCAGCATCTTCAGCGGCTCCGGTGCATCGGAAAGCACCAGGGCCTCAAGGGTTTTTCTCCCCTCCTCCGGCGAGTTCGGGAGAAGGAGGGTCCCCTGAAGGATCGTGCACACCGCATCCTCACAGCGGACCGCCCGGGGTTTCTCCAGAAGGCGAAGCAGGGCAGAAACGCCATCCCGGTTCCCCAGGGCAGATTCCAGCACCCAGAGCCACAGCAGGGCCTCCTCTTCGCCCGCGTGGGCCATGATCACCCGTCGAAGACTCTTCAGGGCTTTGTCCGGCCTGTTTGCCCGGAGATAGGCCGCCCCGCAGGAACGGGCCAGGCCTTCAGAAAGATCCTTCCCGCCGCACAGCGTGTCCAGCCGGGCTGGTGGGACCGTCCCCGCAAAAACCCCATGGGGCAACGCCTCTTTCAGTCCCAGTTGTTCCCCCAACCGGGCAAGTTTCTCACTCCAGGCCTGATCCGGGGGGAGATACTCCATCACAAACGCCCAGTCCTCCGGACGCAACGTCCCGGCGTGTTTCTTCAGAAAATCCCGAAACGTGATCTTTCCCAGACGAAGGGCCACCCCATCCCGTTCCAGACTTTCTGGAAGGAGGCGAAACAGGCTGTCCGAAGGTGGAATCTCCAGAAGAAGTTCCCGCGCCGTCTTCGTATCCTTTCCGAGAAGGGCATAGCAAACGGCATGGATCGGGTCATACAGCCGGGCCACAGCCGCCAGGACTTTCCAGGCCTCCACGCGCTTTTCCCGGGATGCCCACGCTTCTGCCCGGGGACGGATCTGATCCCAGATGGTGTGAAACACCCGCAAATACTGATCAACAAAAGTTTTCACAAGCCGGGGATCCCGCACCCCCTGGATCCGGCGCAGGACCTCTTCCAGCGCCCGGTCCGCATTCCGCTCTCTCACCGCCGCCGTCCAGCCCAGATCCGCATAGCAGGTGGGGCAGGAAAAATGCGCGCGGAGCAGGGAAAGGGCGTCCCAGAAGCCGTCGTAGGCTTTGTGGGCCAGAAAACTCTGAAGGACCAGGCGTCCCTGCACCTGATTCATCCGGGGAAGATCCGACTGGAGAACCGAGAGGGCGCGCTCCACCTCCCCCTGGGCAAGCAGCCGGTCCACATCCTGGGGAGATGCGAGGAGAACGAAAAGAAAGCCGATCACGACAGGGCTCTCCTGAGATCCAGCATCCGCCGGATCACGGTGATCCAGATGAGCACCACCCAGACGGGGACAAGTCGGGCAAACCCTTCCATCCCCAGGAGACTTCCTCCCACCCAGAACACATAGCGGAGCACCCGGTCCATGGGCCCCTTCCGGGTGGAATACCCGAGGCCTTCTCCCCGTGCCCGGAGATAGGAGACCATGAACGCCCCCACCCATCCCCCAAACAACCAGGCCGCCACCGCGGTGTTCTCCCGAAAGGCATAGATCCAGGCGGCGAACAGGAGGCCCTCGGCCAGACGATCCAGAGAAGAATCCAGAAGGGCACCAAACCGGCTTTCTTTCCCCGTGGCCCGGGCGAGCTGTCCGTCCAGGGTGTCAAACAGGCCCACGGCAAACAGGGCAAGGCCGGCTTCCCGGAACAGCCCCCGGGCATACAGCCAGGACACCCCCACCGTGAACAACGTTCCCAGCACGGTGAGGAGGTGGGGGGACACCCCCATCCGGGCAAGCAGCCGCACCACCGGGTTCAGGGGTCGCCTCAGCTCATCCCGCACCGTGGACGACAAGGACAAACTCTCCTTTTTTCCCGGAGACCCAGGCCAGGGCCTCCGTGAGCCTGCCGAAAAAGTGCTCCTCATGCACCTTGGTCATCTCCCGGGCGAGAAACACCTCCCGGTCCCCGAAGACTTCGAGCATTTCGGCCAGTTCTTTCTCGATCCGGTGAACGGACACGAAAAAGATCAGGGTCCGGGGCTCCTCCCGCAGGGCCTCCAGGCGTTTTCTCCGCTTGCCTGCCGTTCGGGGGAGAAACCCCTCAAACACGAACCGGTCCGTGGGAAGGCCCGAGACCGAGAGGGCAGTCACCACCGAGGAAGGTCCGGGGACGGGGATCACGGGAAACCCGGCCTGCCGGGCGGCGCGCACCAGCCTGTACCCGGGGTCGGAAATGGTTGGTGTGCCCGCATCGCTTGCAAGCGCCACCCGTTTGCCTTCCTCAAGCAGTCCAAGCACCGCAGGGATCTTTCGCTCCTCGTTGGCTTCAAAAAAACTCCACACCATGGGGGCGGGGATGTCGTGGGCGGAGAGAAGTTTCCGGATTCTCCGGGTGTCCTCGGCCAGGATGCAGTCCGCCTCCCTCAGCACCCGGAGGGCCCGGAGGGTGACGTCCTCCAGGTTGCCGATGGGCGTGGCCACCACAAACAGGACACCCTCCCCAGGCTCAGTCCGATTCATATCGCTTCCACCGGGCGTCGATCTTTTCAAAGGTTTTCTCCAGGCGCCGCTCCAGGTTCAGCATCTGCTCCCGACCCCAGTAGGTGGTGGGCTCCATCTCCTCCACCTCCAGAAGGGCCCGGATCACCGCATGGATTTTCTCAAGGTTTTTCATCACCCGCACAAAATAGCCTTCCCACTCCTTTTCAGGGATCTCTTCTCCCGCTTCCCACCGTTTCCAGAAGGAGCGTCCCATGCCGAGGGGAAGGGTAAGGAGGTTGTTCACGTGATGGGCCAAGGTGATGGCCATCTGGCGATAGAGGGTCTGCACCTGCTGGGTTCGACGGGCCATCTCCAGGCTCACCAGGAAAAGGTCTTCCTGGAGGGGCTTGGGACAGAAGGCATGAGCGCCGGCCCGGAGCCACCGGGCGATTTTCTTGCTCTGGGCATAGCCCGCCAGGACCACAAAGGGAGGAACGAAGGTGTGCGTCTGGAGCCAGTCCGGTTCCGGGAGATCCGGGAGGTGGAGATCCAGGACCCAGTAATCCCACCCTCCCGCTGCCTGTTCCTCAAAGGTCTTGAATTCCTGGACGATTTCGGCCTCGATCCCGGCGTGAGCAGCCGCCGTCCGGATCTGCTCCCCCAGGACGGGTTCCCGAACGGCGGCCAGCAACCGGGGCATCAGCGCGCACGGAGTTCTTCATAAAAGGGGGTGATGTCGAGAAGGGAGCGGCTCTCCTCATCCCGGATGCGCACCAGCGCCGGTGGATGGACCCGATAACGGGGATTTCGCTCGGCAATCCGCTCCTCATAGGTGGGTACGTTCCGGTTCACCAGAAACACCCCCGTGGGGATGCGGTCCCCCCATTCAAAGGCTTTCTCTGCAAACCGGGCGATCTTTTCAGCCCGGATGCCGTCGTCCGCGTCCTCGGGAATCACCGGGTCATACCCTTCTTCGTTGAGATCGTACAGGCGCCCCTGATACCAGTCCTTGGTGTGGAGGTTGTTGTAGGTGGGGCAGGGCTGAAGCACCTCCAGGAAAGAAAGCCCGGGATGCTCCGTGGCCTCCCGGATGAGACGCACCAGCTGCTTGATGTTGTAGGCATACCCCCGGCCGATCCAGGTGTAGCCGGTGGTGAAGGCGAGCATCAACGCATTGATGTTCCCCTGGATGTTGGGTTCGGGAAGGCTCTTGGTCTGGAGCCCCAGGGGCAGGGTGGGGGAGGCCTGGCCCTTGGTCAACCCGTACACCTCGTTGTTGAACATGATATAGGTGATGTCCACGTTCCGGCGTCCGCCGTTCACAAAGTGCGCCGCCCCGATGGCCATGCTGTCCCCGTCTCCGCTCACCACGAACACCTTCAGGTTGGGATTGGCCAGTTTGATCCCGGTGGCCACCGGAAGGGGCCGGCCGTGCAGGGTGTGCACACCATACCCGTTCACGTAATACTGGGCTTTCCCCGAACACCCGATGCCACCCACCACCACCGTTTCATACGGACTCACCCCCATCTGGGCCAGCGCCTGATACAGGGCGTTGAGGATTCCAAAGTCCCCGCAACCTGGGCACCAGTCAATGTCGTAGGGGGCTTTAAAATCCTTCACACTCCAGCGGGGTTTGGTTTCCACCGCCATGATGATCCTCCTCATTCAAACGGCTGGAGCACGGTGAGCTCTTCTTTGTGCTGCTCCAGCACTTCCTTCAAAGCGTCCACAAGTTCTTCATAGGAGAAGGGGCGACCGGTGTATTTCAGGATCCGGTGATCCACCTCCACCCCGAGTTCCATGCGCAGGAGTTTCGCAAGCTGGGCGGTCCGGGTGAGCTCCACCAGAATGAGGGGTTTCCGGCTCAAAAAGGATGCGATCTCCTTCGGGAAAGGCATCAGGAGTTTGACCTGCACAAACCGCGCCCGGAGCCCCTCTTTCTCAAGGACCTCCAGGGCTTCCAGGATGGCGCCCTTGGTGGATCCCCAGGAGATCACGGTAAAGTCGGCATCGTCCGGACCGTACACCTGGAATTTCTCTTCCACCGGAATGGTGTTCGCCGCATAGTCCAGCTTCGACAGGCGCTTATCGTGCATCCGGACCCGAATCACCGGGTCTTCCGTCACCCGGCCTTCTTCCGTGTGTTCTCCCCCCGTCATCCAGTGGTGGACATGGGGCGTGCCGAGAAGCACCCGCGGAGAGATGCCGGTTTCGGTATCCAGAGAAAACCGCTTCACAATCCGATGACCTTCGGTCTCCTCCGGGACAAAGATCTCCCCTCGCTGGATGGGAACACGGGTGGGATCGGGCACGGGAAGGGTCATGGTGGTGCTCGAAAGGGCCTTGTCCACCAGGTGGATCACGGGCATCTGGAACATCTCGGCATAGTTCAGGGTGCGGATAGCGTCATAGAAAGCCTCTTCCACATCCCCGGAGGCATACACGATCCGGGGGGCTTCCCCGTGGCCGGCAAACAGGGCGAAGAACAGGTCTCCCTGATCGGTTCGGGTGGGCATCCCGGTGGAGGGGCCGCCCCGCATATACAGGGTGATCACCAGGGGCGTTTCCGTCATGCTGGCCCAGCCCAGCTGCTCCACCATCAGGGAAAACCCGGGACCGGACGTGGCCGTGGCCGCCCGTGCGCCGGTGAGGGCCGCCCCACTCGCCATGGCAATGGCCGAAATCTCGTCCTCCGTCTGGACCACCACGATGCTCTGCTCGTCCCCTTCCCGGGTCCGGTAGGTGGTGTGGGCCTCAAGAAACACGCTCTCATCCGTGGCCGGGCTGATGGGATAGTAGGTCTGGAAGGTGAGACCTCCAGCCAGTTTTCCGATGGCGACCGCCTGATTGGCATTGAGCATGATGCGGGGTTCCTGATCCGCCACCCCTTCCAGCCGGAAATCAAAGGCGAGGTTGCTGTGGGAAGAGGCCATGTAGTCGTAAATCACGTCCACCGCGGCCTGGTTGAGCTCGATCACCTTTTCTTTGCCGGCGAACACACGGGCCAGGGCGTCTTTGAGGTATTCGCGGGGAAATTCCAGGAGTGCAAAGGAAAGGGCCACCGCCAGGGTGTTGCGGGTGCGCTGGGCGATGCCCAGGGGAACCTCAAACCGCTCGGAAAGGGTCTGGAAGAGCTCGTCGTAAGGCACGGGATACAGCTGTACCCCCCGTTTCCGTGCAAGCTCCAGCAGCCCTTTGAGGGACGTGGTGGGCTCCACCCCTTCCCTTTCCAGGATCCGGGCGAGATCCTGGCGAACTCGATCATCCAGAAAGGTGATCCGGAGAAAAGGCGTGTCTTCGTCTTTCTGGTTATAGATGACCCCGCCTCCCGGGACCACGGAAAGGGCGTGCCGGGCCAGGGTTTCCGCTTCGAAGCTGGTGAGCAGATCCACCCGGATGCGGTGGGAACGGGGCTGGTGGGTTGCAGAGAGCCGCACGTCGTAATAGCTGTGGCGTCCGATGATGTTGGAGTAATATTCTCTGCGCCCCAGAACGTTCAGGCCCCCCAGGCTCGCGGCGAGGGAAAACAGGCGGGCTGCGGTGTCCACACCGCTTCCCTGGGGGCCTCCAATGCGCCAGGCAAGTTCACCCACAGTTTTCATGGAAAATCCTCCTCATCCTCGTGAAACCGTTGGCGGAAAGTATACTTTTCCGCATGGGGACTGTCAAACCTTCTTGACAGCCCCCCGGTAGCGCTGTATATTGTATTTGTCTTCTGCCGCCCGAAAAGGAGCGGAAGCGGTGCTCTCTATTCTGCCCGAAAGACCTCGACCAGATGCATACACAGAGGAGGTGGAGAAGATCGCTACCGTCGCCAACGAGATGAGTGGCCTCACCCAGAGCGGTGTGGTGATGGCCATCACGGGAGAATGGGGGATTGGCAAAACCTCTTTGCTGAAAGCGCTGGAAGAGCATCTTTCTTCCCATCACGTTCCAGTGGTTTTTTATGAAGCCTGGCGCTTTTCCGAAGATCCCCACCCTCTTCCTTCCCTTCTTCGCACCCTCCAGGACCAGCTCACTGGAGCGAAAAAGTTTCAGTCTATCTTCTCCGGCCTCGACTGGGGAGAGATCCTTCAGACAGCATCTCTTCTGGCTCCGAGTGTCATCCAGCCGGCTGGAGCCATCGTTGCCGGCTTTTTGAAAAACCCCTCCCCTTCGTTCACCCTGCAGCATCGGCTTCGTAAGTTATTCCAGTCAATCAAATCCCACCAAGGGAGTTCAAAATACCCTCACCTTGCCCTGGCGCTCCTGATCGACGATCTGGATCGGCTTGCACCAGACCGCGCATACGCCCTCATTGAGGTGCTCCGGTTTTATTTTGACGTGGACGACATCCTTGTGGTGGTGGCCATCAATCCCCGTCCCCTGGTGGATCACCTCCTCCGGCACAATCTCGTGGCCGGTGAGGATGACACCGCCCGCAGAGCCAACGCTCACCGGTTCCTGGAGAAGGTGGTCCACTGGGAATATCCAATGGTCCCCAGGACATCCGATGAGGTCCTCGAGACTCTCAAGCGTCAGAACGAATTCCAAGAAGTCCAAGAATTCCAAGAAAAATTCACCACAACCCTCAACGACTCTCCTCTCAAGGACTCACGTTTCCCCCCACGTGTCTGGATCCGGCTCTGGAACCGGACGGCGACCTTCATGAAGCAATGGGATTCGAACAACGTTGAACAAGATCTTCCCCACGCCTTCCGCCTTGCCGTCTGTCAGACATTTTATCCTGATGCCTATGCACGACACATGGGTTATCCTCTTTCACCCGTGATGGGGTCTGTGGGAGACGTTTTTTCCTTTGTGAAAGGTCAAAAATCCCCTTTTCTTGACAAGACAACAAATGAGAAAGTGATTTCCTGGCTTCAAGGAGAAACACGGGAGGAGAATGTATGATTCGAGAAGAAGACCTCCGGCGGGGATGGCATCGTCTGGTGCGCCAGCGTGAAGGGCGGGAGGAGGTGAAGGCCTTCCTGGAAAAGCGCCTGGAAGAGGCCTTGAGAACGGGGGATCCCGTGCGCATCCATTCTGCACTCGATTATCTGTTTGCTCAGTTACGCCACGGTTTTCCCGAGGGGACGGAGGAGGAGCGTCGCGCCTGGGCCGCAGACAGGATGCCCCAGGTTCTGGAGGCCCTCACTTTCCTGGACCGGCCGAAGATGTGGAGGGCTCAACTTCCCACAGGTGTGCTGTTCCTGCGAAATGCGCTTCTTGCGCAACGCTCCCGGAGCGAACGTGCGGACTGGACAGCCCGGCTCGCCTTCTGGATGTTGATGGTGCTGTATCACCTTTCATTCCAGGATCAGGATGATGAAGATGTGCAAAGGACGACATATCTTGCACTGCGCGCCCTTTTCCGGATGGGCCTTCCGCTGAAATCTCTGCAGAAACACACCCTGAGCCTGGACGATTTTGTCCTGGCCTCGGCACACCGGAATGCCTTTGATTCCCTGGTTTCAGAAGTGCAAAAACACGGATCGTCTTCGAAATGGGACCTCTATGAAGGCATTCAGATGCTCCAGAGGGAGCTGGCGGGCCTTCCCGGGACTTCTCCCGCTGAGGCCCTGCTTCGCTGGTGGTGGTGGCATGAAGTGCCGGAGATGGACGAACGGATCGCCCTCCAGCAATGGACCGAAACGGTTCTGAACGCCTTTCGCCAGGCTTCTCCCGAATGGAAGGGCCTCCCGGGAAACCTTCTCCGGAAAATCACGGGGCTCACCGCACCGTTTGACAAACCCTCCGTCGCTTTCCACATCACTGCGCGAAAACCCCCGGAAAGAGGGGAACGATCCGGGGATTTGGCCAACATCCCCCGATCAGATCTCATCTTCCGGATCGGAAGCCAGCACTTCCTGGAGGAGTTCCAAATGCGGATGGCCCACCCACCCACGGAGGTGGAGAAGATAAGGCTGGAGATGTTGCCTGAAAAGTTCCTCTGAGACCTTCCCCTGAAAGAACTCCCCATAAAGATCCCCCGGATCACGGGCCCTTTCCATCAAACGAACAAGCCATGTTCGCACATCTGCCGGGAAGAACCGGCGTAAGGCTCCAAGCGTCCTTGTCAGGTCTTTCCGCATGTCCGGTGAAAGGGCCGTCGGAAGGCACACGAGGCGGGATGCAAGGTCCAGCAGCAAGAAGAACCCCGCCACATGCTGGAGACGCGAAACAATCTCCCGATCCACATCCTGTCGGGTGAGCCTCTCCAGAAATACAGGGATTCTTTCCCCCTTTTTCCCACGCCACCAGGCCTCCAGCGCCCGAACCCACCACCCCTCCCCTTCCTCCACCTGCCCCACCATCACCTTCAACTCCCCAAGATGCCGATACGCATTCCCCAGATTGTTCCACACCCTCACATCATCTTTCCCCCGCTTCAGCGCCTCTTCATACGCCTCCACCGCCTTCCTCAAAAACCCCTCCCCTCCCTCCACCTCACCCACCATCACCTTCAACTCCCCAAGATTTGCATACGCAATCCCCAGATTGTTCCACACATCCACATCATCTTTTCTCCGCTTCAGCGCCTCTTCATACGCCTCCACCGCCTTCCTCAAAAACCCCTCCCCTCCCTTCACCTCACCCACCATCACCTTCAACTCCCCAAGCCTCACATACGCAATCCCCAGATTGTTCCACACCCCCACATCATCTTTCCTCCGCTTCAGCGCCTCTTCATACGCCTCCACCGCCTTCCTCAAAAACCCCTCCCCTCCCTTCACCTCACCCACCATCACCTTCAACTCCCCAAGATGCCGATACGCATTCCCCAGATTGTTCCACACCCCCACATCATCTTTCCCCCGCTTCAGCGCCTCTTCATACGCCTCCACCGCCTTCCTCAAAAACCCCTCCCCTCCCTCCACCTCACCCACCATCACCTTCAACTCCCCAAGCCTCACATATGCAATCCCCAGATTGTTCCACACCCTCACATCATCTTTCCCCCGCTTCAGCGCCTCTTCATACGCCTCCACCGCCTTCCTCAAAAACCCCTCCCCTCCCTCCACCTCACCCACCCTCATTTTCAACTCCCCAAGCCTCACATACGCAATCCCCAGATTGTTCCACACCCCCACATCATCTTTCCCCCGCTTCAGCGCCTCTTCATACGCTCCAATCGCCATCTGAAGCAGTCTTTCCGCCATGGGCACCTCACCCCGGTGCAGGAGATCTTCTGCCAGATTCTGCAAAACATCGGCAAGGTTTACCTCCCCCACAAGAACCCTGCCGGGAAGGCGGAGGAGGGAAAGAGGAAGCCCGCGGTTCAGCCAGAGCCGGAGCCCCTCCATGAAGAGCATCCCCTTTTCCTGCTCATCGTCAGGGACAATGCCGAGGTCTCTCGCTTTTTCCGGATACCGGAGGATCAGGGCGATGCGAAGAGAAGGAGGAATCTCCTTCAGGTTTCTCAAGCGTTCCCGGAAAGCCTTCCATTCATCTTCCGGCCCATCCGGAACCTCTCTGGTGATCAGATAGGACCAGAGCGCACGGGGCAGGCGGGCTTCCGGATCAGAAGGGTCCACAAGTGCGAGCCCTTCTTCCAGGAGACGGCGGAACGCTGCCGATGTGAGTTTGAGCCAGGCCGGGCGCGGGATTCCCGGTCCCAGCGCGGGAAGAATCGGAAGATCTCCAGAAAACTGACAGAAATAGGCCACATAATCTTCCATCACCTGGATGAACTCCGGATGCTCCACGATCTGTTCCGGGAGCCATTCGTCCCGGAAACAGCTCTCTGCAAAAATCCGCAGGGCCAGTGGATGATGGCCAAACCACCTGTGAAATTCCCGAAGGGCCTCAACCAGCACAAAACGGTTCGGGGGAAGACAGTTCTTTTCCCGGCGACGCGTTTCAACAGCAGCACGGACATACAGGGCGGTTTCCATCGGGGCAAATTCTCCCAGCTTCACGCCCCGCAGCGGTGTGCGCGGATCCATGTGAAGGCGAAGCCGGGAAAGAAGGAGGACCTGCCACTGATCGGTGGCCACCAGACCCTGAAGCCAGGTTTTCCACGCCGGGGGAAGCACCCAGGGGAAATTGCGACGGTTTCCCTTCCAGGCTTCGGGGCTGTTCAACACCTGTTCGAAATTGTCCAGAATCAGGATGATGGGAACCCCGACTCCTTCAAGACCGCTCCCCGTGGTGAGATCGTCGGGCGTGAGGGAGATTCCGGTCTGCCTGTTGATCTCCCCGGTTATCCACCGGGCAAGTTCTTCCGGACTTCTCCCGCCTCTTTCCGCCATGTCCACATACACGACGGAAGGGAAAAGACCGGTGAGAAACCGGGCGAGATATCGGGCCAGAACGGTTTTTCCCACGCCTCCCAGTCCATGGAACTGCACGATCTTGTGTTCCTGAAGAAGTTCCACCGCCTGCCGGACCTCCCGATAGCGATAGACCATGGTTTCGGGGAGGTCTTCTTCACCTGGAAGAATGTGGATTGCAGGAGGGGAGACCTGATCCTGCGGTGCTTCCCTGAACCGATAAACAGGCTGGTCTGGTGTATAGGAGAACAGCCGGGGAAGGCTCCACGCCTCACCCGAGCGATCCAGCAACCGGAACTCCCCAAGGAGGGCCCCCGCAGGAACTCCCTGCGCAAGTGCAGCATACAGGTTTTCCGCCATGAGAACGGCCACATGATCCGGCACGACGTTTCCATGGGCGACCACTGTGGCCTGCGGGAGGAGACGATGGAGGGTGAGCGCCAGGGAAGGAAGGTTTTCCTCCCCCATTGCGGTTTCGCATGCGTTGAGCACCACGAGGCGAAGGTCGCGTTGCGCCAGAGCCAGCGATTCCACCACTTCTTCCACCTCCCGGAGATCTTCTCTCCCATCCTCTCCTTCAAAAACAAGACGACCCCCACGGATCGCATGTCCCGCAAAATGAAGGACGTGGTAGTTCCGACGGTCCAGGTGCTGCCGAAAGTCCTCCAGCGTGCCCCCCAGCACCAGATCCAGTTTCACCCGATTTTTGTGCAGGAGAGGCTTCAGGGCGCGGCTCACCCGATCAAACTCTGCAAGTGGATTGATCGGCGCCTTTTCATACATTTCCCGCGAAAGCGCAACGAAGAAAAGGATCCGGAGGGGAGGAGCCTGCACAGGTGTCCATCCTTCCAGGAGGGCACGATCCGGCAAGGGGAGATGCTGTCGAATGAGGTGGAATCCCCGGCGCCGAAAGATATAGCCCAGACGGGAGTGCTCGTCCCACCCTTCCACGTAGAACCACTCCAGCGGGAGGCGCAGAATTTCCTCCGGCCCCCGAACCACGAGGAAATGTTCGCCCCCTTGTTCAACCCACGAAAGGAAAGCTTCGCGGCGTTCACGGGTGTTGAGGAGGAGGTGGGCCGGAAATCGTCGCCGGTTTTCGATTTCTTCTTTCAGCGTCGGTTGCTGAACGGGCGGAAACCACTTGTCATCTCCGACCTGCCATCCCCGGAACGTGAGACGGGTTACATAATCCCCGTCTCTCCGGAAAAACTCAACAACAAGCATGTCCGACAACGTCATCCCTTCCACCCTTTTGGCCCACACCCGGACGTTCTTTTCTCCGCAGCGCGTTTTCTATGGCTAAAGCATTCACCTCGAAGGAAGGAAAGTCAAGCCCGCCCGCCAGGTTGATCGGCCAGGCCTTTTCCTTCATCCTTCCGGACCATGAAACCCTTTCCCTGTCCGCCCCGACCGGAACCCGAACCCGTGGTCCTGGAGCGGTTCGGGGACCGGCGGGTGGACCCCTATGCGTATTTCCGTCATCTGGACGATCCCCGGGTCCTCCCCCACCTTGAGGCTGAAAACCGGTGCTTTGCCGGGGCCCTGGCCGGGCTTCACCAAGAGGTGGAACGCCTGTTTGAGCGCCTCGCCACCCTCGCGCTGGAGGATCAGGACACCTACCCCTTTGAGGAAGGTCCGTTCCGGTATTTCTTCCGGATCCGGAAAGGGATGAACCATCGCCAGTTCTGGCGCATCACCCCCCAGGGGGACGAAGAGCTCCTGCTGGATCCCAACCCCCTGGAAGAACAATACGCCTATGTGGACGTGGCTCAGGTGTTCCCTTCTCCGGACGGCACGTTTTTCTTTTATCTTCTGGACACCACGGGGGACGAAACCTACCATCTCCATCTGGTGGAAAGCGCCACGCGGCGGGAACTCCACCGCATCGAACGCGATGTGTCCTGGGCCGCCTGGCTCACGCCCAGGGTTCTTCTCTTCGTGGAGAAAACCTCCCGCACCCGGCGACCCTTCCGGGTGTGGCGCTGGGACCTGGACCGGGAACCGGTGGTGCTGCTGGAAGAGCCCGACGAGGCCTTCTTTGTGAGCGTCCGGCGGTCCCTGGACCGGCGGTTCGGGATGATCGAACTCCACAGCATGGACACCACCGAACTCTGGCTCCATGCCCCGGACGACGAACGCCCCCGCCTCCTTCTCCCCCGGGAAAAAGGCGTGGAGGCCTGGGGGGAGCCCCGTCGGGACGAACTCTGGGTGCGGACCAACCGGGATGCCCCCCAGTTCCGCCTGGTCAGAACGTCCCTCCACCGCCCGGATCTGGATCGGGCGGAGGAGGTGGTCCCCGAGCACCCCGATGTGGGGCTCATGGATTTTCTGGTGTTCGACCACCACGTGGCCCTTCTGGAGCGCCGGGACGGCCTTCCTGTGGTGGACATCCTGGACATCGCTTCTGGCGAACGTCACCCGGTCACTTTTCCCCATCCGGCCTATGAGGTGGCCTTTGACCTTCACACCCGGGCGGACACAACCGAACTGCGCCTGACCTATTCCACCCCGGTAACCCCTCGAAGGACACTGGTGTACGATATGGCAGCCCGGCGGCTGGAGACCCGTCACGCCCTGTCTGCCCCCGATCACGATCCCGAGCGGTATGAGGTGACGCGGGTGTGGATTCCCTCCCACGACGGTGTGAAGGTCCCGGCCACCGTGGTCCGTCCCCGGGACCTCCAGGACCCCATGCCCCTGTTCCTGGAAGGCTACGGAGCGTACGGGATTCCCTTTCCCCTCTCCTATCGCCCCAGCGCCGTGGCCCTTCTGGAGCAGGGGGTGGCGTGGGGTGCCGCCCACGTTCGGGGCGGAGGGGAACTGGGAGAGCGATGGCACGAAGAGGGGAAGCTCCTCAAAAAGAAAAACACCTTCCTGGACTTCATTCACGTGGCCGAACACCTGGGCCATCAGCCCTGGGTGGACCGGGAGCGCATTGCCATCCGGGGTGGAAGTGCGGGAGGGCTCCTGATCGGGGCGGTGGTGAACCTCCGGCCGGATCTCTTTCAGGTAGCCCTGGCCGAGGTTCCCTTTGTGGACGTGCTCAACACCATGCTGGACCCTTCTCTTCCCCTCACCGTCACCGAATACGACGAATGGGGCAACCCCAACCAGGAAAGGTTTTACGGTTATATCCGGTCCTATTCCCCCTATGACAACATCCGGGATGCGCGCCATCCCCACATCCTCGCCGTGGGTGGGCTTCACGACCCCCGGGTGCGCTTCTGGGAACCGGCCAAGTGGGTGGCCCGTCTGCGGGACCACAATCGGGGACAGGGGCAGATCCTTCTCCGGATGGAGATGCGGGGAGGCCACTTCGGCCCCCCCGGACGCTACCACCGTTTCCGGGAGATGGCTGAACTCCTGAGCCTGGTCCTCCACCTGCTCAACACCCCGCGGTAAGTTCACGTTTCCCCCACGCATTTGATGGTTCCCCGGAAAAGGCGTATCTTTGGGGGTGTTTTTCCAAACAAGGAGCGGGCCATGAGCCAGATGACCCGGACGCAGGAATTGATCGATCTTGCCGAGACCTACGGCGCCCACAACTATCACCCCCTTCCCGTGGTGCTCACGAAGGGCGAAGGCGTGTGGGTGTGGGACGTGGAGGGGAAGAAATACCTGGACATGCTCTCCGCCTATTCCGCCCTCAACCAGGGCCACCGGCACCCCCGGATCCTCCAGGCGGTGAAAGCCCAGCTGGAACGCATCACCCTGACTTCCCGTGCCTTTCACAACGACCAGCTCGGCCCCTTCATGGAAAAGATCACCCGCCTCACGGGATATGACAAGTTTCTTCCCATGAACACCGGTGCGGAGGCGGTGGAAACCGCCCTGAAAGCCGCCCGGAAATGGGGATACCTCAAAAAGGGCGTGCCGGACAATCAGGCGGAAATCATCGTGGCCGAAAACAACTTCCACGGCCGCACCATCACCATCATCAGCTTTTCCACCGAAGCCCAGTACCGGTACGGCTTCGGGCCCTTTACCCCCGGTTTCAAAATCGTGCCCTATGGGGACGCCGAAGCCATCGAAAAGGCCATCACGCCGAACACCGTAGCGGTCCTCCTTGAGCCCATCCAGGGGGAGGGCGGGGTGATCGTGCCGCCAGAAGGCTATCTGGCGAAAGTCCGGGACATCACCCGCCAACACAACGTCCTCCTCATGCTGGATGAAATCCAGACCGGCCTGGGACGGACGGGGAAACTGTTTGCCTATGAATACGAGAACGCCCGTCCTGACGTGCTCATCGTGGGCAAGGCCCTGGGAGGCGGGGTGTATCCCGTGTCGGGCATCCTGGCCGACGACGAGGTGATGGATGTCTTCACTCCGGGCGATCACGGTTCCACCTTTGGCGGCAACCCCCTCGCCGCCGTGGTGGGCATGGCCTCCCTGGACGTCATCGTGGAAGAGCGTCTCCCCGAACGGGCCTTTGAGCTTGGAAACTATTTCATGGAGCGTCTCCGGGCCATTCCGAGCCCCTACGTTAAAGAAGTCCGGGGCAAGGGACTCCTGATCGGCGTGGAGATCAAAGAGGAACATGGAACCGCACGGCCCTTCTGCGAGCGGCTCATGGATCTGGGAATTCTGGCCAAAGAAACCCACCACCAGGTCATCCGTTTCGCCCCACCCCTCGTGATCACGAAAGAAGAGATCGACTGGGCGCTGGAACGGATCGAACAGGTGCTCACCGCGTGACCGACGCGCTCCTTCAGCACACCTACCGGGATCTCGGGGAGCGGGTGCGCATCCTGGCCCGGGAGGTGCAGGAACTTCTCCAGATGTTTCCGGAGTGGGTGGAAGATCCGGAAGAGGACGCCGTGCTCCTGGACATCCACATCACCCTGGAACTCATCCTCTTCGAACTGGAACTCATTTTCGAAACCCTTGAGGAATTCCGGGACCTGGCCCATGCGGTCTGAAGGAGGCCGGGCACCGGAGGTGAAGGTCCTGGCCTCGGAAAGTCTGGGCGTGCGGGCCTTTGCCCTGCAGGTGGAGACGGGGAAGGGGGTGTTGCTCGTGGATCCGTGCGTGGCCCTGGCGCCCCGGGTGCAGGGGCTGCCTCCTGCACCGGAGGAACTTCAGGCCTTTTTTGCCGCGTGGGAGCGAATCCGAGAGGCCCTCGCCTCGGCGAGATGGGTGGCCATCACCCACTACCATCACGACCACCAGGTTCCCTATCTCCCCCTCACCTTCCCGGAGCCTCCACCTCACGTTTTTCTCAAATCCCCTGAGGACACGAACCGGAGCCAGAAAGCACGGGCAGAGCTTTTGATCCGTGCACTTGATGAGCGGAACATTCCCTGGAGCATTCCTCAAGGCAAAACCCTTTCGCCCGCTTCAGACGTATCTTTCTGGTTTTCTCCTTCTCTATTTCACGGGATGACCCCCCGCCTGGGGACGGTGATGATGGTGGGCGTGGAATTCGGTGGGCATCGGGTACTTTACACTTCCGATATTCAGGGACCGGTTCGGGAAGATCACCTGGAGGGTATTCTGTCCTTTGCCCCCCAGGTGCTCTTTCTTGATCCCCCCATGGCACCCGGTGGGAAGATGCCTGACGCCTTTTTCACGCATATGGAGAAACTTCTTCATGCCCTCCCCTCACTGGAGGTGCTGGTGGTGGATCACCATCCCCTGCGGGATACCCGGAGGGACCGCTGGTGGGGCCAACTTGAAGCCATGGCGACCCGTTATGGGGTTCGACTCACCACAGGTGCAGGCTGGAACGGAGAAGAGGAGCGTCTGCTGGAAGCCCGCCGACCGAATCTCTGGAAAACGCACGCAGGAGGCTTTCCATGGTGATGCTGGGTTTGCTGCTGGTTTCGGCCCTGCAGGTGGGACTGGTGGATATGGGGCGCATTGAACGGGAATACGTGGATTTCCAGGCCGCCCGCAACGAAATTGACCGCCTGAACCGGGAATGGATCCGCCAGCGAGACAGCCTCCAGCAGCAGATCAACGAACTCAAAGCCCGGTTCCGGACCCAGAGCCCCGCCATGACCGAAGAACAGCGTCTGGAAATGCTGGACCAGATTGACGCACTGGAGAAGGACCTGCAGAGCTTTGTTCAGCGCATCTGGGGTCCGGGTGGGGAATACGCCCGGCGAAGCCAGGACATCCTCCAGCCCTACATGGACCGCATCCATGAGGTGATCCAGCGGCTTGCCACCGAGCAGGGACTCGCCCTGGTGATCGACGTCAAAGAAGCCGGCGCAGTGTTCTGGGACCCTGCCCTGGATCTAACCTCCATGGTCCTCGACGAACTGAACCGAACAGCGGTGTCCGCCACCACCCAGCGCCTCCGGATCGCGGTTGCCCCCTTCCTGGCCCGCACACCGGAAACCCGACAGCGGGGCTGGGCAGAAATTGTGGAAGAAGAAGCCCACAAGGCTCTCCGGGCGTATTCCAGGATTGATCTCGTGCTGCGGGGAGATGTCGCGCAGGTGGCGGACCGTCTCAACGCCCGGCGGGACAACATGACCCTGGATCTCGCCCGTGAAATCGGAATGCAGGTCAACGCCCAGGTGGTGGTCTATGGCGAGGTGGAGTGGAACAACGGCCAGGTGCAGATGACGGTTATCTTCCTGGATCTCCGGGAAGGAGGGGAGGGACAGATCCGGGCACGGGGAAGTCAGCGCGTGCAGGACACCCGAACTGCGGTGGAATCGGCCGTTCGTAACCTGGTGCAGGGACTTCTGGAACGGAACTTCCCCGAGGTGGTGGGACGATGATCCTGGCCCTGGATATCGGGGGCACCCGGGTGAAAGCGGGACTGGTGAAAGAAGGACAGGTGCTGGACCAGGCGGTCTTCCCCACACCGGGGCATCCCCGGGACCTTGTTCCGGCGCTCAAAAAACGCTTCGAATTTCGCTGGAGAGACATCCGGGGTGTGGGGGTGGGCCTGGCGGGGCTTGTGAAAAACGAACAGGTGGTCCAGGCCCCCAACCTCCCGCCCGTCTGGTGGGTGAGCCGGCCTCAACTCGAAGAGCTCTTTGACTTTCCCATCCGGATGGACAACGACGTGAATGTCGCCCTGCTGGGAGAGGTTGCGTATGGAAACGGCAGAGGGGCCCGCAGTGCGGTGCTGATCGCCCTGGGCACGGGAGTGGGCGGAGGGGTCTGGATGGACGGCCAGCTGATGCGGGGCGGTGGGCTTGCCGGGGAAATCGGCCACATGTCTCTCGCTCCCCTTTCCGGTCCGGTGTGCCGGTGCGGAAACCGGGGATGTGTGGAAGCCTATCTCGGCGGATGGGCGGTGGAAGCATGGATCCAGAACAACCGCGCCCAGCAGCGCATTCCAGAGGGCCTCCACACCATGGAAGACCTGGCCCGGTCGGATCATCCCCGGGTGGAGGCGTTTTTCCGGACGTACGGAACGATCCTGGGACACACGGTGGTGTCCGTGGTTCACCTGCTGGATGTGGAGCGGGTGCTTGTGGGCGGGGGCATCGCCCATGCGTGGGGCCGGTTTTCTCCTTATCTTTTCGAAACGCTTGACGACGTTCTTCTGGCGAAAGACATCCGGAATGTTTCGGTCACGCGAACAAAGTTCGTTGAAGAAGCCGGCATTCTGGGTGCTGCGGTGCTCTTTGAACGAGAAGGAGGCTCTGCATGAAAACGCTGGTTCGGGGAGACTGGGTGCTTCCCATCACTTCTCCACCCATCCAGGAGGGTGCGGTGGTGTTTGAAGGAACACACATCGTGGAGGTGGGTTCGGCTGAAGAGCTCCTCCGGCGTCATCCGGACGCCACGGTGGTGGATCGCCGGCCGGCCATTGTGATGCCCGGCATCGTCAACACCCACACCCACGCGGCCATGATCCCCTTCCGGGGGCTTGCCGACGACCTCCCTCTCATGGAGTGGCTGGAGAAGTACATCTGGCCTTCGGAAAGCCGGTTCGTGAATGAAACCTTCATCCGGACAGCCCTGCCCGGTGCCCTCATTGAGATGGTCCGGAGCGGAACCACCACCTTTGCCGACATGTATTTCTTCCAGGACCTGGCGGGTGAAATTGTCCGGGAGTTCGGCATGCGGGCCGTTCTGGGGGAAGGGGTGATCGACTTTCCCACCCCCGCGGCACCCACACCGGAGGAACAGCTTCGCCGCACCGAAGCCCTGATCCTGAAGTTCCAGGGGGATGAACTGATCTTTCCCGCCGTGGCGCCCCATGCCCCCTATTCCTGCTCCCCCGAACTTCTCAAGAAAAGCCGCGCGCTGGCGGATCGTTATGGCGTTCTGATCCTCACCCACATCGCCGAAACCCGGAACGAAGTGGAGATCATCCGGGAACGCTATGGGACCACGCCCGTTCGTCACCTGGACCACCTGGGTTTTCTGGACGACCGGGTGGTGGGGGCCCACAGCGTGTGGGTGGACGATGAGGAGAAGACCATCTATCGGGATCGGGATGTGGCGGTGGCCCACTGTCCGGAGTCCAATCTGAAACTCGCCTCGGGCGTGGCGCCCATTCCGGATTACCTTCGGTTCGGGATCCGGGTGGGACTGGCCACGGATGGAAACGCGTCCAACAACGACCTGGACATGATCGGAGAGATGCGCACAGCGGCACTCATCCAGAAAGGTGTGCGTCTGGACCCCACGGTGATGGACGCCCGAACCGTCGTGGAAATGGCCACCCTGGGAGGGGCCCGGGCCCTCCATCTGGACAATCGCATCGGGAGTCTGGAGCCTGGCAAAGAGGCAGATGTGGTGGTCCTCCGCACAGACGCCATCCACGCCGCACCCCACTACGATCCCTATTCCTGGATCGCCTATTCGGCAAAGTCCACCGACGTGGACTCCGTCTGGGTCCGGGGGAAGGCCCTGCTCCTCGCGGGCGAGATTCAGGGTCTGGACGAAGAGGCGGTGAAAGAAAACCTCCGGGCGCTGGCCCGGGATATTCAGGCATCGGTTGGATCCTAACGCCAGGGAGGTGGGTATGGAATTTCGAAAAACGATCCTCACGCAGCTCGAAGGCATGAAGATGGAAGAACTTCAGGGGCTGTGGCAGCTCCTGGAGCGGGTGGAAGCCCGTCGAATCGTGCGGGAAAACCGCAAACGCCGCCCCCGAAAGAAAGACGAACTCATCGCGGCACTCCGGGAGCGGCTGGAACAGCTGGACAACGAGGACTGGCGGGTGTTTGAATCCCTGTTCCGCCGGGTTCACATCCTGAACCTGCTGGAAGAAACCTGGAGAGAACTGGAGGAACGCAAAGGGGAGCGCATCACCATTCGGGAACTGGTGGAGACATCCCGGAAGAAGATCCAGAACGTCCCCGAACTTCGCAAAACCCTGAAGGAGATGACCCGGAAAGAGCTTCAGGACGCCATCAAATCCTTCACCCGCATGCGGCTTCTCCGGGCCCTGGAAAGCTCCCTGGAGGAACTCTGAACGGCACGCGTTATTCCACGTATCGCCAGTAGAGACCGATCCCCCATCCCAGGGGACCGAATTCCTGATCGAGGTCTCCCCATCCCCGGAAAAGCCAGAGGGCGAGGTCCTGGCGATCGGAGAGATCCCGGTAGAGGTACGCCTGGAGCAGGACCGATCGGTCCTCCAGGTTCAGGATGGCCAGTCCCTCCAGCCGGTTCACGGTCTGGAAAGACCAGGACATCTTCGGGATCGCATACGCCCCTCCTCCCAGCCACCGGAACCCTCTGGCCATGAGACGGCTTCTTGCCGAGGGGGAGAGATCGGCATAGCGCACCATTGCCAGGGAAAACTCGCGGTTCCCGGATAGATAGGTGAAGCCCGTCTCCACAGCCCACTCCCTTCGCCGATCCGATGAATCTTTCCCAGGATGCCATCGCCCCTCCACCCACAGAATGAAAGGCTCCTCCAGCCGTTCCCCATAGGCACCCAGGAAGGTTTCTCCCCGGAGCACGCCCCCCAGCCCTCCCAGGGTGGTCAACCCCTGGTCCAGCCGGGCAAGTCCCAGCCAGGAGGAATCATCATGCACCAGAACCCCACCCCCCAGGGCGTTCCGAAAAAGCCAGAGCCGGACAAAGTCCCCGGTGGGCTCCAGTCCCGGATCCAGGGTGGTGGGTGGGCGGGGGGTGACCACATCCAGCACACCGGCCACCCGGCTCACCCCGGGATGGACGGGCATCCTCCCCACCCCGAAGGCAAAAAAGGGCCCCTGCACCATGGCCTCCCCACGGAGGATTTCGCCTTCAAGGACAATGCGCCCCACCGTGTCCCTCCGGATGTCAGCCAGCCCGGACCACCGGAGAGGTTCAGGTCCCGGAACGGTCCAGAGAAAGAGAAAGGGTGTGGTGGCCCAGGACGACCGCCCTTCCAGCGCACCGGAGAGGCGGATGTGGCGTCCTTCTCCTGAACATTCCAGCCGGAGGGCGCTTGCGTGGAAACCCACGCCTTCCAGATCCGGCAGGAGCCGGACCAGAGCCTTCGGAGCAAACCACGCCCCTGCAAGTTCCCGGAATTCCACACCGCAGGCCGCCCCACCCAGCGCAAGCCCCGCCCAGAGCCATGCAGAAGGGATCACGACCGCTGCAACTCAGGAGGACGGGAGGGCTTCCTGGAGCACATCTTCCAGGACGCGACCGTCCCGCAAACGGATCACCCGTCGGGCATAGGAAATCACCAGGGGATCGTGGGAGGAGAAGATCAGCGTCACGCCCTCTTCCTCGTTGAGCCGGACCAGGAGGTCCATGAGGTTCCGGGCGTTGTCCGTATCCAGGTTGGCGGTGGGTTCGTCCAGAAACACCACACGGGGCTCGTGAGCCAGGGCACGAACCACGGCCACCCGCTGCTGCTGGCCCCCGCTCATCTGAGCAGGCCGGCGTTTCTCCAGTCCTGCAATGCCCAGTTTTTCAAAATAGGACCGGATCCTTCGCTCCCGCTCTGCCCGGTCCACGCCCAGCATCAGGAGCACCAGTTCGGCGTTTTCCTGCGCGGTGAGAACGGGAATCAGGTTGAAGGCCTGAAACACAAACCCCATCCGGCGCAGTCGAAGTTCCGAGAGGGTGTCCTCGTCCATCCGGGTGAGATCCCGGTCCTCAAAAAACACCCGGCCCTCGGTGGGGGCTTCCAGACCGCTCATCAGGTTGAGGAGGGTGGTTTTGCCGCTTCCGGAGGGCCCGGAAAGCACCACCCGTTCCCCGGAGCCGATCTCCAGGGTCACCCCCTTCACCGCCACGGTCCGGGCCTCGCCCGAACCAAACACCTTCGTGACGTTCTCCAGACGGATCACCGGGTTCATCCCTGTCCGTTCTCCCGGTTTGGAGCCAGAATGGCTTCCAGAACGTAGTGATAGGGATAGATGTCGTGGGGTTTCACCGCCTGCACCTCGCCCCGACCCACCAGAAAATTGTGGACCGCAAACTCCGAGAGCCGTTCCTCCAGCGGCGGTCCGGCGGGGGTTTCTTCCCGTTTCCAGTCCACGATCACGATGCGCCGGCGGGTGATCCGGACCAGTTCCCGGAAAAAGGCTTCCCCATCCTGCACCTCGTGGAACACGTTCACCAGCAGGGTTCCGTCCACGGCTTTTTCGGGCAGGGGAATGTGGTTTTCACCGGAAAGCACCATCTCCACATTGTCCACCCCCGCTTCCCGCAGACGGTTCCGGAGGATGCCCAGCATGGGCGCCTGAATGTCCACCGCATACACCTTCGCCACCCGCCGGGCCAGGGGAAGGGTGAAAAACCCGGGACCGCACCCCACATCGGCCCACACCTCCGAAGGCTTCACCCTCAGCGCGTCCAGCAGCCGATCCGGGTCCTGCCATTCCCTGCGTTCCGGGGACACGAGACGTTCCCAGTTCTCGTGGGGGAATTTGTGCGCCATGGTTTAACCATACAGGAACGGCAGAGAACCGTCCACCAAAAAATCGCGGTTTACCCATGAGTCAGACACCATGCTTTCGATCCGGGTTTTCCACGGACTAAGCCTCCATGAGATTACGCGATTGGAGACCGTCCATGGCCCCCCAGCCCCCCCGCCAGGGGTGGGGAGATAATACCTCGTCAGTTTAGGGAAAACCCCTCATTTTGGGTGGTTTTTCGGGGGTCCCCACGTGGTTTTCCAGAGAAAACCGCGTGGGGTGTATTCGGTGGCCTTCTGGTTGAGGACGTGGGATGGGGATACCATTATGTGGGACGAAAAGATTGCGGATACCAACGGCACGAGCGGGTTCATCGCCTGGACAGACAGCACGTGGAATCACATTCCGTTCGGCACCGGGACGAACGCCATCTCGGTGTTCGTTCCGCGGTCAGAGCGCGGGGGTTTGAATTTATGAGGATCTTTCTTTACCATTCCAACATGGCAAAACGGTGGGGGGCTCTGATCCTGGTTCGGATGGTTCTCTCCCCTGACATGCGGGAGGAGGGAGGAAAGTAGATGAAACGCTTCGTCCCGGTGCTCGCACTTTCGCTGATCTTCGGTTCCTGCCAGTATCTTCCCTTCTGGCCTCTGAATGACCGGCAACAAGAGGAAGGTCCGGACGTCATCCATCTTGCAACCAACTTCTACGGCATCCTGGTTCCCTCCACCGGCCAGATGTATGGGTGTGTCTGGGTTATTTTCGATTATGGACGTCACTGGGAATGTCGGGGATTCTGGAAGTTGGATCCACACACAGGGGACCTTGTCCCGTCCGGCTATATGTTTACATCCGGAAGGGGGGAGTCGGTTCATGATGGCCTCCCGGATGCTTTGATGGCTTCAAAAGCTGGAATGACAACCTCTCCTCTGTACACCTCCTCCGGTGTCGCATACCCCAACGCTTCGTGAGGACGATCCGTGTTGTACAGCCTGATCGCCTCTTCCACCGCCCGACGCAACGACCCCTCGTCCGGAAATCCCTCCCCAAGCCCATACTCCCCCTTCAACGTCCCAATCGCCCGCTGGGCCCCCACGGCGTTTCCTTCAGGAAACGCCGTGGGGTACTCTACGCATTCCCCTTCCGACCCATGCTCGCCTGAATTCCCTGCCTTTCCAGATACTCCACGTACCGCCGGTTCGTGTACTGCACCCCATGGTCGCTGTGATGCACCATCCCCTCCCGCTTCCACAACGCGCCTTCCACCGCCATCTGCAGTGCCTCCAGCGCATAGGTCCCCTCCAGGCTCCGACCCACCCTCCATCCCACGATCTTCCGGCTGTACAGGTCCATTACAACAAACAGATACCGGAAATCCCCGCCCACCGGCAAAAACGTGATATCTGCCACCCACACCTGGTCCGGACCCGTGACCCAGAAACCCTTCAGACGATTGGGAAAAGTCTGATCTCCGGATCTTGTGGTCCGAACCCGGGATCGCGGGGATGGCACCGTCAGATCCGTCTCTCGAAGAAGGGCATACAGCCTGTCCCGTCCCATCCGGATCCCTTCTCGTTCCAGAAAGGGCTTCAACTTCACAAGAAGTTTTCGCCCGCCCATCCGGGGGTGCTTCCTCCGGATCATCTGGACCATGAAGATAACCTTCTCCTCCTCTTCTCGCCTTCGTTTCTCCCGACGCTTCTTCTGATAGTACGCCTGGCGGGTGATCCCCATGGCTCTGCATACGGCTTCCACCGTCACCCCCGGTCCTCCTTTTTCTCTCGCCCGTTCGATGATCTCCGTCCGTTTTTTTTCGCGAGGTCCTTTCCATACGTCTCCTGATAGATCTCCAGCGTACCTTCCAGAACGGCCTTTTCCACGGCCAGACGGGCGATGGTTTTCTCCATCCAGGCGATCCGGCGACGGAGTTTCCGGATCTCGGCTTCGGCGTCGTTTTCCGTTCCCGAAGTTACAGGTGGATGCACGCTGTATTGCTCAATCCACCGCTTGATCGTCATGGTGCCTCCAATGCCATACTTCCTCCGGAGGGATGATAGCGAAGCCCCTTCCTCATATTCCCGGACCACCTGAAGTTTGAAGGCTTCCGTGTACCGTTTTTTCTTGCTTTTTCCAGACATTTCTTCTCCTCCCCCGACCCCCCTATGATACACCCAAAAATGTAAACGTTTTTCCGGACGGGTCACACACGCTTCCATCCACCCACTGGCTTACTCCTTTTCGGGAATCATTTCAGGCACTATCAAACAGGGGAATGGTATGAACTGGATCGTAATGTGGAAGGAGAAATTGAGGGTGACATGCTTCCTCATTCGATGTGGATTGGTCTTCGGGATAGCTTTTTGCTGTTCACACAAAAACAGAAAAGTCCAAATCACGTGCTTCAATTTGATGCATGGCTCATCCGGAATCTGAGCAGGCATTTACAGGAGGTTACCGATGGAAATCCGGTATCTGTGGTTCTTCATCCCCGTATGGCTGATGGGTCAGGAGGCCCTGCATTTCGATTTTTCGGGAAGCGTCCAGGGAGGGAACCAACCCAAGACGGGAACCGTTCTGCACTTGCGCTTGCGCGTCCAGGCTTCTGATGATTAAACTGCCCCCTTCGTCATTGGTCCAAAGGTGCCCTCAGGCCTGGAGTTCCTTGGTGGAGACACCCTGAAAACCCTTGCACTTTCACCCGGGGATCGGGATTCCGTCCAGATGACCCTGCGGATCCATCAACCGGGTGTGTATCGCGTGGGCTGGTTGATTTTGCCGGCCCATCGTGACACCGTGACACCGTTTGAAACACTCTACCTGACCACATTCTTTGTTTCTCGTGAAGATACGGGCTAATTTCTGGACTCGTCTCGGATCAAAACCCTCCTTCAGAAGGGCGGGCTGTATAATGACCTGAACCATGCGCAGAATGTGCTGTCGGTTGACTCGATGCATTCCGCCGATATAGCGCAACTTGAAATTTCGAAGAGGTCGATGTAGGATTTCGTGATGATGACGGGATTTGTGTCTCTCCTCCTTCTTTCGGCCCTGCAGGTTCAGGGCGTGGCCGGGAAGAAGGGGGTGATGCTTGTCTTCGACGCCTTCGAGCCCGCAGGCATCCAGGAAGTGGGACTTCTGTTCCTTCTCTCACGGGGGAAATCCTCTGGCGATCCTCTGGCCCGGAAGGTGTGCACCCTTTCGGGGAAAACCTCTCCCATCTGTGCCCGCGCCCACACGGTGAGGGTGAAGCGTTTCCCTCTCCCTCCGGCGAGGCTTCAGGATACGGTGATGTGGGTGATGCGGGATGGGTGGAAGCGCGGGGCGGGAGAGGTGGGGTTGTGGGTTCGGGGAGTGGATGGGAACGTGGAGGTGGGGTGGTTGAAGGAAGGGGTGGGCTTGCAGGTGGTGGGGGACACCTTCCGCTGGCCTTTTGCGGGGTATGATCCGGGGCAAAGTTACACCTATCCATGGGGCGTGTATCCCGATGTGAACGTGCAGTGGTTCAAATTCTGGACATGGGGACATATGTTTGTGACCGAAGTGAAATCGGCGGTGAGTGATGGAAGGCTGTATATGGCGAATGGAGGGGAGGTGCTGGAGGTGATGGATGTGGAGACGGGTGAGGTGGTGGATTCGGTGGAGATGGTGTCGAATGTGAATGCAGCGGTGTTGATTGGGGATTCGTTGCTGGTGGTGGCGAGCACGTTTGGGACGCTGGAGCCGGAGAAGGACACGACGCTGAAGCTGTTTCGTTTGCCGGATCTGGAGCTGGTGTGGGGGATGACGGGGTTGAAAGCGGTGCAGTCGGTGATGGTGGTGGGGGACACGATTGTGACGGGAGGAGCAGGAGGGGTGAGGGCGATCACGGTGGACGGGCGGATCATTCAGCGCTGGCCGTTGTTTGGATGGATTCAGGTTCCAGTGCTGGTGTCGGACACGGTGCTGGTGGGGTGGGGGGAGGGGGAGGGGGGGAATCTGGTGTTTTACCGGTGGCCCACGGAGGATACGCTGTGGGTGGTGAATCTCAACATTGGAGGTGGGTGGCTTCGGGTGCTGCCTTCCTATCCAGATATCCTATGGGTGATGGAATACAATGAGCCGTTGTTCGGCCTTGTGCCGGCGAGCCGCCAGATTCTGGAAATCCCTACATCTCCTGAAGTTGCGGTGGCCACGGTGGGATGGCGAGATACGTTGCTGGTGATGGAAGCGTTCTGGGAATGGAACAGTCACGTCCTGGGGAGCACCCTGAAGGTGTGGGTTCCAGAGGGGGAGGGATGGAGGCTCGGCAGAAAGGTGTATATGCACTTGGGAGCGGGAGGAGGAGGACTGCCTGCGCTCAGCGGTTTGGGGGATTCCAGCGGTGCACTGTGGGTCGTCGCGCAATACGGATATGTGGTGGACCCGCAGAGATTCACGGTGGAACGCTTGGGAGAGATGCCTGGAAACTGGGATGACTGGCAATATGCCGTGCCCACCTCGTTTTTCTATCCGCTGTTCTATAAAGACCTTGTCATTCATGCCAACCGGATGGGGCGGTTTGTGTTGCGGGGGCAGAGTCAACCGCCACCGGGATGGGGTGAGGTGGAACGTCCTGTCCGGCTGGTGGTGCTCCCCCGACGGGTTCGGGTGGAACACATGCCCGAAACGTGGGAGGGGGCGTCCTTCTGGCTTCAGGACATGCTGGGGCGCAGGGTGGTTTCGGGAACGGTGCGGGGAAGGGTGCTGGAGGTGGGGCCGTTGAGACCGGGAGTGTATCGCCTTCGCATCGGCAACACCTGGATTCGGAAGGTTGTGGTTTTCTGAAACAGGAGGATGGTCATGAAAAGGGCGGGAGCGCGGGGGTTTGAATTTTTGAAAACTTTTCTATACTTTCCTGTCATGACCGAACGGCGGGGATGGTTGGTCCTGGTGGTTCTTTCTCTCGGTATGCGGGAGGAGGGAGGAAAGTAGATGAAACGCTTCGTCCCGGTGCTCGCACTTTGACCCGTCCGGAAAAACGTTTACATTTTTGGGTGTATCATAGGGGGGTCGGGGGAGGAGAAGAAATGTCTGGAAAAAGCAAGAAAAAACGGTACACGGAAGCCTTCAAACTTCAGGTGGTCCGGGAATATGAGGAAGGGGCTTCGCTATCATCCCTCCGGAGGAAGTATGGCATTGGAGGCACCATGACGATCAAGCGGTGGATTGAGCAATACAGCGTGCATCCACCTGTAACTTCGGGAACGGAAAACGACGCCGAAGCCGAGATCCGGAAACTCCGTCGCCGGATTGCCTGGATGGAGAAAACCATCGCCCGTCTGGCCGTGGAAAAGGCCGTTCTGGAAGGTACGCTGGAGATCTATCAGGAGACGTATGGAAAGGACCTCGCGAAAAAAAACGGACGGAGATCATCGAACGGGCGAGAGAAAAAGGAGGACCGGGGGTGATTCACACCCCATGGCGTTTTCTGAAGAAAACGCCATGGGGACCCCGAAAAACACCCCAAGCGATTTCCAAAGAAATCGCTTGGGGATCCCATCGCCCGGGGCGACGGAAAAACTCTACGCAGGGGTCCCCACGGAGTTTCCATATGGAAACTCCGTGGGGTGAGATGATCCGGAGGAAGCACCCCCGGATGGGCGGGCGAAAACTTCTTGTGAAGTTGAAGCCCTTTCTGGAACGAGAAGGGATCCGGATGGGACGGGACAGGCTGTATGCCCTTCTTCGAGAGACGGATCTGACGGTGCCATCCCCGCGATCCCGGGTTCGGACCACAAGATCCGGAGATCAGACTTTTCCCAATCGTCTGAAGGGTTTCTGGGTCACGGGTCCGGACCAGGTGTGGGTGGCAGATATCACGTTTTTGCCGGTGGGCGGGGATTTCCGCTTTACACCCCACGAAATTTCAGAGAAATTTCGTGGGGACCCCGCTTTCTTTCAGGGAGCAGCAGGATATTTTGGGGTCCCCATGGAAAAATCTCTGATTTTTCCATGGGGTTGAGTCCACGAACCGGCGGTACGTGGAGTATCTGGAAAGGCAGGGAATTCAGGCGAGCATGGGTCGGAAGGGGAATGCGTAGAGTACCCCACGGCGTTTCCTGAAGGAAACGCCGTGGGGGCCCAGCGGGCGATTGGGACGTTGAAGGGGGAGTATGGGCTTGGGGAGGGATTTCCGGACGAGGGGTCGTTGCGTCGGGCGGTGGAAGAGGCGATCAGGCTGTACAACACGGATCGTCCTCACGAGGCGTTGGGGTATGCGACACCGGAGGAGGTGTACAGAGGAGAGGTTGTCATTCCAGCTTTTGAAGCCATCAAAGCATCCGGGAGGCCATCATGAACCGACTCCCCCCTTCCGGATGTAAACATATAGCCGGACGGGACAGAGTGCTATCTCCCCTCCCCTGGTGGGAGGGGTTGGGGGAGGGGGAAAATGTGGCATACCGGAGGTCTCTGGTGGTGTCGGTGGGGCGGGTGAAATGGAGAGGGTATCCGCGGTGACGGGTCAGATTTCGTGCATTATGCTCCCGGCCCGTTCCGCCGAATCCCCCACTTGGCCAGGATGAAAAAGAGGAGCGTGGTGAAGGTTAAGATAAAAGAGGCCGCCCAGGCCTGGGCGTGCCACGTGTCATACGGACCCGTGGCATACTGGAAAATGGTCACGGTGAGGGAGGCCATGGGCTTGGTGGGATCCAGTTCGGTGAAGGCGTTGTTGAAGGACGTGAACAGGAGGGGCGCGGTTTCCCCGGAAATCCGGGCAATACCCAGGATCACCCCCGTGAGGATGCCCCGCCGGCCCGCCTGGAGGGTGACCTTCAACACGTCCACCTTGCGGGCGCCCAGGGCGAAAGCCGCTTCCCGGAGATGATCCGGGACCATCCGGAGGACTTCGTCGGTGGTGATGGCGATGATGGGGAGCATGAGAAGCGCGAGAGCCACGGACCCCGCAATCCCCATGAAATGCCCCACGGGCTGAACCATCAGTGCATACACCAGCGTCCCCACCACGATGGACGGGATGCTGGTCATCACATCCACGATGCTCCGCAACACCCGCGCCCAGGCGTGTGCGCGCCCGTATTCGGCAAAAAAGATGCCGGCACCGATGCCGATGGGAATGCCCATCAGAGCCGCAAGCCCGGTGATGATGGCGTGACCGATGAAGGCGTGTTTCAGCCCGCCCCCTTCCATGCCCGGAGGCACGGGGTCATGCAGAAAGAGGTCCAGGTGAAGGGCCTGGAAGCCGCGGATGGTGACGTCCGCCAGGATCCAGAGCAGAAAGACCAGGCCATACAGCGCGGCCAGGGCCGAAAGCCCCAGCATGGTGACGTTCACAAGCCTGCGCCTGTTTTTCATGCCCCCTCAAACCGCCTGCGAATCCGAAGAAACACGATCTCCTTGGCCACGTACATCAGCAGAAAACTCACCAGAAACAAAACCAGGGCGAGATAAAAGAGAGCCCCCAGATAGATGTCCGTGTCCGCCTCGGTGAATTCGTTGGCGATGGCCACCGTGATGGTGGTGAGAGGATCCAGAAGAGAACGGGGAATCTGATGGACGTTTCCTGTGAGGAACGCGACTGCCATGGTTTCCCCCAGCGCCCGTCCCACGCCCAGAATAAAGCCCGCTACAATTCCGGGAAAGGCGGTGGGAATCACCGCACCCCACACGGTTTCCCACTGGGTGGCTCCCAGACCGTAAGACGCTTCCTTGATGTGGTCTGGCACCATCTCAAAGGCGTCCTTGATGACGGTGGCCATGTAGGGAATGATCATGATGGAGAGGATGAAACTCGCCGTGAGGGCATCGATCCCCAGAGGGGCCCCGGAAAAGAGGGGACCGATCAGGGGAACCTTCCCCAGCGTGGTCTGGAGAAAAGGCTCCACGTGGTTGGCCATGAGGGGAGCGATCACAAACAGTCCCCACATTCCATAGATGATGCTTGGAATGGTGCCCAGGAGTTCCACCGCGGTGGTCCAGAAGGGTTTGAGGACACGGGGGGAGAGCTCGGTGATGAAAATGGCGATCCCGACGCTCACCGGAAAGGCGATCAGGGCGGAAAGGGCGGTGGTGAGGAGGGTTCCCGTGATGGCGGGAAGCGCCCCAAACACTTCCCGCACGGGGTCCCAGGTGGTTGAAACGAAAAACCGGAGTCCGAACTTTTCGATGGCGGGCCAGGCGTCTTTCAAAAGCCCCAGAAGGGTGAGCAGGGGGAAAATCGCACCAACAAACAGGGCGAGGGCCCCGAGAAAGGCCCCCACCCCATAATCGGCAAGGCGTTTCCGGATCATTCCATCAGGCCATTGGCTTTCCAGTAAGCCTGAATGGCTTCCTTTGCATTCTGCGGGAGGGGAATGTAGTGAAGTTTTTCCGCCGTGGCATCCCCCTTCTCAAAGGCCCACTGGAAAAACGCCACCACCCGCCGGTTGTTCTCTTTTTTCTCCCGGGCCAGGAGAATGAAGGTGGCTCCGGTGACGGGATAGGCGCGCTCTCCCGGTTCCCAGGTGAGCACCTCATAGAAGTGATTTTCCGGCTTCCAGCTGGCGTGGCGGGCGGCTTCCTGGAAGGCCTCCTCCGATGGTTCCACGAACTTTCCATCCCGGTTTTCCACCCGGGCGGTGGACAGGCGGTTCTGGAGGGCATAGGCGTATTCCACATATCCAATGCTTCCCTTGAGACGCCGGAGATAGTTGGCCACGCCCTCATTGCCTTTGCCACCGATTCCGGTGGGCCAGTCCACGGCTTTGCCATAACCTACTTTTTCCTTCCACTCCGGACAGGCCTGGGAAAGGAAGTGGGTGAAGATCCAGGTGGTTCCGGAACCATCCGAGCGGTGCACCACCCGGATGGGGAGATCCGGAAGGTTGACCCCTGGATTGGCCTTCTGGATGAGGGGATCGTTCCACCGGGTGACTTTGCCCAGAAACACGCCGCAGAGGGCTTCCGTGGTCAGGTTCAGTTCGGTGACTTTGGGAAGGTTGAAGGCCACCACCACCCCTCCGATGGCCACGGGAAACTGGAAGAGATTGTGTTTCTCAAGTTCTTCCGGCGTCATGGGGGCATCGCTTGCCCCGAAGTCCACCGTGCGGTTCACGATCTGCCGAACCCCTCCGCCGGAGCCAATGGACTGGTAATTGAGCCGGTTCCCCGTTTCTTTCTCATACTGATAGGCCCAGGACGAGAGCAGGGGATAGATGAAGGTGGAGCCTGCTCCCGTGAGGGTTGCCCCCAGGGTCAGGGCGGTGAGGGCCAGGATCGCTGCTGTGTGTCGCATATGTTCACCTCCCGGTTTGATGGACTGCAGCGGATGTGTCTGTAGGATACCGGGAATGGGTTAAAAGCGTATGAAACCAGCGTTAAGAATACGTGAATGGCAAGCGCCCCGGAGTTTGTCCCCGGGGCGGTGGGCGAAACGGGGCCACGGCGTCAGGACATCCGCACCTCAAACGCGCAGGCGTCGTATCCTCTGGCCCGGCAGGTCACCTCTTTGACCTGGACTTCTTCCCCGTGACGGCTTTCACAAAGCCCTGGGTGGACGAAGCAATGGGATGACACGCGGGTTTCTTTGCAGAGGTGGCTTCAGAAAAAAGGGCGGAGGGTGCTTTCAGGGTGAACCCGGTCTCGTCCCGGGATACCACGTCAAATTCCCCAGTGGCCTTGCCTGAGAAACGCCGCAACAATATCGGGAGGATCCGCGGGATCGGGCTCACCATCCTCCGAAATGAGGAAAGCCTCACGTCGGGCACATCCCGTTCCAGTTTCCGAAAGTATTCGTCAATCCTTTCGGCCAGTGTCATGGGTGACCGCCTGTTCGGTTCGCAGGATGATTGAAAAACCATTGCCAGAAGAAGGAGAGCGATAGAGTTCCGAACTTCCCCATGAGTACCGCACGAGACATATCAGGGCGGGGTGTTTCAGCTGTGAAACTTTCGCCGAAGCGGAATTCCCGGAAATGAAGCATCACCAGATCCGGAAGTGTCATGATGTTGCGAAAGGAAAGACTTGCGGTTTTACCGCGCGGCCGGGACATTGTCCCGGCCGCGCACGAATCAGGAGGCCCTCCGGGGCACCGCCTGGAGATGCTTTTCGAGTTCCTCTGCAGGCATCACGCTGGGAGAGAGCTCCCCTTTCAGGAACTGATCATAGGCGGCAAGATCAAAGTGTCCGTGCCCGGAGAGGTTGAACACGATCACCCGGGGCGTTCCTTCCTCCCGTGCCCGAAGGGCCTCATCTCGCGCCACCTTTACGGCATGGGCCGATTCCGGAGCGGGGATGATTCCCTGGGCCCGCACGAACTCCGTCGCCGCCTCAAAGACGCTTACCTGATCCACCGCCACCGCTTGGATGTAGCCTTCCTTATACAGCGCGGACACCACCGGCGCCATCCCGTGATACCGCAGCCCCCCTGCGTGGATAGGAGGCGGGACGAACCGGTGTCCCAGGGTATACATGGGCAATAGAGGCGTCATCCCGGCCGTGTCCCCAAAGTCATAAGCATACACCCCGCGGGTCAGGGAGGGTGCGGCCGCAGGTTCCACCGCAATCACCCGATACCGACGGCGATCTCCGGAACGAAGCATCTCTCCAAGGAAGGGAAAAACAAGGCCCGCGAAATTGGACCCTCCTCCCACGGCGCCGATCAGGATGTCGGGCTGTTCGCCCAGGATTTCCAGTTGCTTTTGCGTCTCAAGACCCAGGATGGTCTGGTGAAGGAGCACGTGATTGAGGACACTTCCCAGGCTGTAATGGGTTTGGGGATCTTGCAGGGCCACCTCCACCGCCTCGCTGATGGCGATCCCGAGACTGCCGGGATGATCGGGATCCTCCTCAAGGAATCGTTTTCCGGCTTCCGTGTGGGGACTGGGGCTGGGGATCACCCGGGCGCCGAAGGTTTCCATCAGGATCCGCCGGTAGGGCTTCTGTTCGTAACTCACCCGTACCATGTAGACCTCGCAGGCAAGACCAAACAGGGAGGAGGCGAAGGAGAGGGCGCTCCCCCACTGCCCGGCTCCGGTTTCGGTGGTGAGGCGGCGGATCCCCTCTTCCCGGTTATAGAAGGCCTGGGGAACGGCGGTGTTGGGCTTGTGGCTGCCCACTGGGCTGGTTCCCTCGTATTTGAAGTAAATGCGGGCGGGGGTGTCCAGGACCTTTTCCCACCGGCGGGCCCGGATGAGGGGGGTGGGCCTCCAGAGGCGATAGGCCTCCAGGACGGGTTCGGGGATCTCGATTTCCCGTTCGGTGGTACCCTCCTGTTCGATGAGGGCCCGCGGGAACAGTCCCTCCAGGGCCTCCGGGGGAAGGGGCTCACCGGTTTGAGGATGACGGGGCGGATCCGGAGGAAAAGGAAGATCCGCCAGGATGTTATACCATCTCCGGGGCATGTCCTGCTGATCCAGGACCACCACGTCGCGCATCGGACACCTCCTTGTTGGTGAAAACCCTTCAAAATAAAAAACCCCCGGCTTTCGCCGGGGGTCAGGATATCGCACAAGCCTCACGTTCAGGGCGGCGATACCCCGACCCCCTGGCGGCTCGTCCACCACCAGCCACGGAGGATCAGGGTGATCGCCACACCGCTCATGACGGTAGTGAGTATACAGAACCCCTTCCACCCCGTCAAGATCGGGGGCCTGATCTCCGGACAAGCGTATACCCCTGAAGTCGTTCATGCAATTTCTTTTTCCGGCTTCTCCTCAGAAACCCTCAAAGATACGGGAAGCTCACGAAATGCCGTCCACATCCAGACGCTTCTTTCCTGGAAGGTTCTCTGGAAATCGTCCCCTTGTGATGGACCGGGAATTCAGCTATACGACTCTCCTGCGCCATCTCTCACCCCATGGCGTTTCCTTCAGGAAACGCCATGGGGACCCCGGAAAGTATTCGTTAGTCAACGTGGGCGTGGGGGCGGGTGACCTTGATGGCTGATGACCACACCGGAACCTGAAGAAGCGCTGCGGTTGTGCCGGAGGCGGATGGAGAGGAGATGGGGGAATCGTTCCGGGACAAAAGCTGGTAGGATTTTTGCTCCTGGTCTACGGTATTGTGCTGCTTCTTGGAGGAGAGGTACGCCAGGAACTTTTCCGTCGTACAGGCTCTGCAAGATGGAAACGCTTTTCCGGGCCTTTTATCCTGCTTGAGAAGAAATGGCGATTGCCGCTCAAAGAATGGAGATCCTTGATTCAACGTGTGCACCACACGTTCATCCAATCCCTCTTCCCGGGTGTCCGAACTCATGGGTGAACTTCAGCATGCGAGATGTTGAAAATCTCTCCCCCCTCCCCTATACTTATGAGGCTTTCACGTGGGGCCGTAGCTCAGCTGGGAGAGCGCCAGGCTGGCAGTCTGGAGGTCGTGGGTTCGAATCCCACCGGCTCCACGTTCTTTTTCTCTCAAGGAGCATACCATGGCCGAATTCAAGCCTTCCCCTCTTGCTCTGGAAGATCTGTTCCGACCCTGTCATGAAGAGGAACTCGGGTTTTCCTCCACCCGGGAACTGGAACCCCTGAAGGAGATCGTCGGTCAGCCCAGGGCGGTGGAAGCCCTTTCCCTCGGACTTGCCTTTTCCCGGAAAGGTTACAACGTCTATGTGGCCGGGCCACCGGGAACGGGCAAGCGGACCCTGGTGGAAGAAGAGCTGAAACGGGTGGCGAAAACCCTCCCCACACCGCCAGATCTTGTCTATCTCTTCAATTTTGAGGATCCCACCAAGCCCAACGCGGTCACCCTTCCTGCGGGGATGGGGCGGACACTCCGGAAAGACATGGAAGAACTCATCCAGAACGTTCAGCGCGCCATCCGCACCGCCTTTGAGTCCGAAACCTTTGCCCAGGCTCGCCAGCAGATCCTCCGGGAAAACGAACAGCGGAAACAGGAAATTCTCTCAGACCTCCAGAAGAAAGCCAGCGCCCTGGGGTTCCAGGTTCAGATGACCCCCTTCGGCATCATTCTCATCCCCATCTGGGAAGGGAAGCCCCTTTCTCCTCAGGATTTTGCCCGTCTCTCTCCAGACGTGCGGGCCAACCTGGAACATCAGCGCCAGCTTCTGGAAGAGGACGTGCAGCGCACCCTTCAGACCTTCCGGAAAATCGATCGGGAAACCCAGGAAAGGGTCCAGGAGCTGGAGAAGCAAACGGCCCAGAACGCCATCACGCCGCTGATTGACGAACTGAAAGCCCGCTATCGGGACGTGGACGAAATTCCGGACTATCTTTCCGCCGTTCAGGAAGACATGCTCCGGAACTTCCAGATCTTTCTTCAGGGAGAACTTCCTCAGGGACCTCAGAACCCCCTGCGGCGCTATCAGGTGAACGTCCTGGTGGATCATTCTGAAACCGAGGGTGCGCCTGTGGTGTTTGAATACCATCCCTCCTTCACCAACCTGGCGGGGCGGGTGGAGCGGGAAGCCGTGATGGGGGTGCTTCAGGCGGATTTCACCCTGATCCGTCCGGGAAGTTTTCACCGGGCCAACGGGGGATTTCTGGTGATTGAAGCCCTGGAACTGTTCAAATATCCCTGGGCCTATGACGTTCTGAAACAGATTCTGAAAACCGGCAACATTCAGATTCAGGATCCGGGAGAACGCCTGGGCGTGATCCCGACGAAAGGCGTGGAACCTGAACCCGTTCCTTTTACCGGGAAAGTGATTTTGATTGGCGAAACCTGGATCTATCACCTCCTCTATCAGATGGACCCCGATTTTCCGGAACTCTTCAAGGTGAAGTCGCCCTTTGACACCACCATGCCCCGGACGTCCGAGTCCTCCCGTCTGATCGGACGGTTTGTGGCGGGTTTGTGCGAACAGGAAAATCTTCTTCCCTTTGATGCATCGGGGGTGGCCGCGGTGGTGGAATATGCCTCCCGCCTTTCCGATGACAAGGAGAAGCTCACTCTCCGGTTTTCGGAGATTGCGGACCTGGTGGAGGAAGCCCACTTCTTTGCCCAGCAGTCCGGAAGCGAGGTGGTGAAGCGGGAGCACGTGGAAACCGCCCTGGAAAAGCGCCGGTTCCGGCTGAATCTGTATGAGGAAAAAACGCTGGAACACATCGCCCGGGGAACCATCCTCGTGGACACAGAAGGCGAACGGGTGGGGGCGGTCAACGGCCTCGCCGTGTTCGACCTCGGCGATTATCGCTTTGCCCGCCCCTACCGGATCACCGCCCGCGCCGTCCCCTCCCGGGCCGAAGGGCTCCTGAACATCGAAAAAGAAGCCGGTCTTTCCGGCAAAATCCACAACAAGGCCGTGCTGATCCTGGGTGGCTATTTCAAATCCCAGTACGGCGGGCTCTTTCCCCTCTCTTTCAGCGCTCAGATCGCCTTTGAACAGAGTTACGGGATGCTGGAGGGAGATTCCGCCACAGTCGCCGAGCTCCTGGCCCTTCTTTCGGCCATTGGAGACATCCCGGTTCGCCAGGACGTGGCCATCACAGGCTCTCTCAATCAGCTGGGAGAGGTTCAGCCCGTGGGTGGTGTGAACGAAAAGGTGGAGGGCTTTTTCCGGGCATGCAAGGCAAAGGGGCTCACCGGAACTCAGGGGGTGATCCTCCCTGTCCAGAACGTTCGGAATCTCATGCTGGATCGGGAGGTACGGGAGGCGGTCCAGGCAGGCCGGTTCCACATCTGGGCGGTGCGCCATCTGGATGAGGTGATCCCCATCATGACTGGACTTCCGGCGGGGAAGCGTCTTCCCGACGGGACGTTTGAAGAAGGATCCTTCCACGCCCGTGTGCTGGAACGTCTGCGCGCCTTTTATGACGTGATCCGGGCCCGAAAAGAGACCCCTGAGGCCCAGAAGTCCGGCAACGACGCCAGCGATACGCACGAAAACCACGACACCTCCGCATGACCCATCCGCCCCTTCCCACCGCCCGGCTGGAAGAAATCCTGGAGCATGTTCGGTTTCTTTCGGAGCAGGGGTTTCTCTGGGCCACCGAAGGGAATTTCAGCCTGAGAGGCGAAGAGGGCTTCTGGATCACCCCCGGAGGCAAAGAGAAACGCCATCTCACCCCTGACGATTTCGTCTGGGTTCCCTTTGAGGGCAACGTCCCGCCGGAAGCGTCTTCCGAATGGCGATTTCACCGGGCCATCTATCAGGCGGTCCCCACACGGACCGTGTATCACACCCATCCCCCCTTCTCGGTGGCGGCAAGCCATGCCCTTCCCGGTGTGTATCACCCCATTCTCGAAGAGGTTCGCCTGTTTGAAGGCGCTGTGCCCGTGGTGGAGGGGCCCACCGGAACCCAAACACTGGCCGAGCGCATTGTCTCGGTCGTCCGTGAGGGGGCCAAAGCCATCATCCTTCGCGATCACGGTCTTGTGACGCTGGGGGAAACACCCCAGGAGGCCTTTCACCGCACCCTGCGGGTGGAGCGGGAATTTCAGGTGGTTTCTCTGCGCCGCCTCTGGAGCCCATAAAGCCCCAGCATTCCCCCGTACAGTCCCACCATCTCCCATTCCGAAAGCCGGACGTCCAGGAATCCCGGCAACCTTTCGGCAACGTTGAGAAGAAAGCCCATCAGGTGATGGGCGATCCAGGCAAAGGGATGGCCGCCCGCGAGCGAAAGCATGGCCTCGCTGTAGGCAAGCCCCACCAGGGGAAGGGCCAGAGCGTTCCACAGAGGTGCGAGCAGGTTCACACCGCCAAAAGTCCAGGCAAGATAGGGCCAGGTGGCGAGACTGGCTCCCAGAGAAACCATCAGGCCCTGAATGAAGCCGGGCAGGCCCCGTGCTTCAGGAAGGACAAGAAAAATCCCGCCCGTTGCAAGAAAGGAGAGGATCAGTCCGGGGGATGAAGCCTGGTGGGGCGCAACCAGAAGGGACAGGAAGAGGGCGCCTCCCCAGACCTGGGCTAAGCGAAGGGGACGGCCCAGAAGTCTCCCCGCAACCCACAACCCCGCCATGACCGACGCCCGGAGGACCGAAGGTCGCACCCCCACCCCCCAGAGATACAGCACAAGACCAGAGAGAAGGAGCACATAACGCCACCGGAAGGGAAGGCCCAGCATGACGCCCAGAAGCCACACCATCCCCAGCCAGAACCCCACGTGCAAACCGGACAGGGCCAGGATGTGGAAGAGCCCGGCCCGTTTCAACGCCTCCCGCACGGATCGAGAGAGTCCCAGACGGTTCCCCAGAAGCATGGCCATGAACACCCCCCGGGTTTCAGGCGGATAGACGTCCAGACGTTCAGCCACCCACCGCCGGATCCGGGCCCGGACACCCGGCGCCGGTTGGGCTTCCAGCGTATCGCCCCGAAAACTCGTCACAGCACCCTGGACCGTCAGACGCCCGGCCACCGTCCGGACAGATCCCGGGGGCGTGAGGGGTGTGCTCAGTGAAATCCGTATGGGCGCAAAATCGGAAGAGCCGGGGGCTCTCCAGGCCACCACCTGATCCTCCTCCACCCGGAAAACCCCCACCCACTCCCGGGAAGCCTCCCTGGTTCCGAGAAAAACACCCAGCAGCCCCACCAGGAACAGGAAGCGAAATCGAAGGGAAACCAGCGCCAGAATGCCCAGCATTAGAAGGAGAATGCCCTTCATCCATAACGGAAGAACCAGGAGACTCCAGAGCACGATCCCCGCACCGAAAAGGGGGGCGCCCGTCAAAAACCGGTCAGGGGAAACCGGGAAGGATAAACGCCCTTCAGGGTTCCTCATGAAGAACGGCCTGGATCCGATCCCGTTCCAGAAGCCACAGGAAAGCTCCCGGAAGGGCTGCAAGCACGCTCACCGCGTAATACAGGAGGCTTGAAGCGAAAGCCGCCTCCCGGCTCATGAACCGGGAAAAGGCCGCCACGAACCCCCCTTCCCGGATCCCGAGTCCACCCACCGTAACGGGAATCATGGTCAGGGCGTTGATCAGGCTCACATACGCCAGGGTGGCCGGAAGGGAAGGGGGAGAGGACGTCACGGCACGCAATGTCAGATGCGCGGCCAGCACATAGAAAAACTGGAAGGCCAGGGAAATGCCTGCCGAAAGGAGAAGGCGTCCGGGCGCCCGGGCAAAACGCCGGGTGGCTTCGTAAAGACGGAGTATGTAGTGCCCTCCACGAATGGGTTCAGCCACCCGGCGGAGAATCTTTCCCACAGGCTCGAGAAACACCACAATCCACCCCGCTGTCATGGACAGAAGCGCAAGCCCCAGGGGATACACCAGGGCCTTCTCTTTCAAACCCACAGCCCCCAGGAAGGCAAGGAAGAGAATGGCCCAGAACCCCACCACCCGATCCACCAGAATGGAAGCAAGACCTTCCCCCCGCTTTCCGGGAAGATCCCGCCACAGATAGACACCCCGAACCGCATCAATGGAGAAACCACCGGGAAGAAGATATCCGGCAAAGTGAGAGATGTAGGTGAGCTTCAGGAGATCCCGGAAAGGGACACGGACCGAACTTCCATCCAGCAGGATCTTCCACCGGAAGGTGAGGAGAACATACGCCACGTGAACGGACAGAAAGGCGAGAAGGAGATCCACAGGAGAGGACTGTCCCACGAGCGCCAGAACGGCCTGAACATCCATTCGGGAAAGGAGCCAGGCAAGGAGGGCGAAAGCGATCAGAACACGCAGGAGGACCTTCATGCTGTTCCCTTTCCCCGAACCGCGAGGGGAACGCCCTGGCGGCACAGAGGGCAGGCCTCCGGCGGATAGGCATCCAGGGGCATACGGATGGCTGAAATCACGGGGAAGGGAAAACCCTGCGCGCCTTCTTTCCGCCGGTCAATGAGCACAAAGGCGCCTACGACCTCCACCGAAGGGGGAAGGGCATCCAGGGTGGCGCGGAGCGAGGAGCCTGTGGTGAGAACGTCGTCGGCAAGAAACACCCGCATGCCTCGCGTGAACACAAACCCCCGCCGGAACACCCGCCGGTCTCCCTGACGTTCCGCGTAATAGGCGCGGACCCGCAGCTGCCGGGCCAGTTCATAGGCCACGAGCACGCCGCCCGTGGTGGGTCCCACGATCACATGGGGGGAGCGTTGAGAGACGAGTGGGAGGGCGTCGGACACGAGGGAAGAGAGAAGCTCCGGATCTTCTAAGATGCGGAATTTTTCCACATACACCGCGGCGTGGAGGCCGGAGGTGAGGAGAAAGTGGCCGCGGAGTACGGCTCCGCGCTCTTCCAGCACCCGGATCCAGTCTGTGGTCATGACTCTTTCAGCGTCTTGTGAAGGAAAGCCAGGATGCCCTCCCGGGGCACCACCGCGTCTTCGCCGGAAGCCATGTCCCGGACCCGAACCTTCCCCATCCGGCGTTCCTCTTCGCCCACGAAGAGGACGAGCCGGGCCTGGAGGCGGTTGGCCAGGCGCATGCGGGCTTTGAGGCTTCGCCGCTCCGGGTACACATGCACCCGCCAGGGTCCTTTTCCGGTGATGGCCTCCCCCAGCGCCATGGCGTCGGGGAGATCGGGTTCGTCCACCCCCAGGACCACCACGAGGGGTGGAAGGGAAGGCGCCTCCATGCGGGAGGCAAGATGGAGACGTTCCACGCCCATGGCGAATCCTGAAGCCGGGGTGTCGGGTCCCCCAAGATAGGCCACGAGACCGTCATAGCGCCCCCCTCCCCCCACCGCATCCTGGGCACCGAGCCCTTCCGCTTTGAACTCAAACACGGTGTGGGTGTAATAATCCAGTCCCCGAACCAGCCGGGGATTTTCCACAAAGGGAATGCCCGCCCGGGCAAGGCCCTCTTTCACGGATTCGTAAAAGGCGCGGCTTTCTGCCCCAAGAAACTCCACCAGCCGGGGTGCATCCTCCAGGTGGGGGCCGTCAATCTTGCAGTCCAGCACCCGGAGGGGATTGCGCTCTTTCCGCTTCTCGCAGTCCTGACACAGCGGTTTGTCTTCAAGGTATTTCCGGAGTTCTTCCCGGTAGCGTGCGCGCTCATCGGGTGTTCCGAGGGTGTGCAGTTCCAACCGCCAGGAAGAAACGCCCGCGGCCTCAAGAATTTCTGTGGCGATCTGGATGAGAAGAACATCCGAAGCGGGATGGGCATAGCCCAGAAACTCCACGCCCACCTGCCAGAATTCCCGCAGGCGCCCTTTTTGAGGACGCTCGGCCCGGAAGTTGTTGATATGGTATCCCAGACGAAGGGGAGGCTGCATGCGGTGCTCCAGAAAGGCCCGCACCACCGGGGCCGTGCCTTCGGGTCGGAGGGTTACCCGGCGCCCTCCCCGATCCTGAAAGGTGAACATCTCCTTTTCCACGATGTCGGTGGCCTCGCCAATGCTGCGCTCAAAAAGTTCGGTTCGCTCCAGGGTGGGCGTGGTGATCCAGTGCACGTCGTGGGCAAGAAAGATGTTCCGAACGCGGTCCAGAAACGCATGTCTCCAGCGCATCTCCTCAGGCAGAAGATCCTCAAATCCACGCAGACGCTGAAACTTCATGGGGCATCCTCCGGAATGTAGGTTCGGAGAAAGGCATCAATCCGCTCCCGGGCCATTCGGAGAAACTCGGAGAAGGGGACGTCTCCATAGGTGTTGTAAATTTCAAATGTGAAGGGAACGGACGCCTTTCGGAGCACCCCCATCACCTGATCCCAGGGAACCCTTCCCTTCTCGTCCGGGAGGATGTGATCATCCATCCCCTCGCCCCAGTTGTCTGAAAGGTGGGTGTGGATCACCCGGTGACCCAGGCGTTCCCAGAATTCGGAGACCTGGGTGTTGCTCATCACGAGATGAGATGTGTCCATGCACACCCCGATCTCGTCAGGGAGGTCCGACATCAGGGCCACGAGATCATCCAGACGCCGTCCCCAGAACTTGGGCATCATGTTTTCCACCGCAATCCGGATACCGTGCTCCCGGGCCTCCGGCAGGAGGCGTTCCAGGGCTTCCCGGACCCGGATCAGACGACGGGGATTGCGGTCGTCGGAATAGATTCCTCCCGGATGGATGACCACCACCTTCACCCCCAGCACCTGGCCCACCTGAAAGGACACCCGGATCTTGTCCACGGACCGGCTCCACAAGTCCTGGTTCTCGGAAGTGAGGTCCACGTCCACAAACGGCGCGTGGAGAGAATAAAAGACAAGCCCATGTTCATCTGCCTTCTTCCGAACAGCCCGGGCATCGGCTTCCTTCCAGGGGGCATCCACGAACACCGCCTCGAGATGATGAAATCCCGCTTCACGAAAGAGGTCCAGATAAGGAAGAAGGGGGGTCTTCCAGAGAAAACCCGTGGAAAACACAACGGGACGTTTGTTTTCAGCGGGTTGTGACATAGGCCGTTCCCAGCCGGAGCACGTATTTTCCGATCACGTCAAATTCCACATTCACGGGGGCTCCTGCCCCTTTTTCCAGAAAATGGGTTCGTTCCAGGGTGTGGGGGATGAGCTGGATCTCCACGCGGGTGTCCTGGATCCCGTTGACGGTGAGGGACACCCCGTCCACGGCAATGGACCCCTTCTCCACAAGAAGTGGGGCAAACTCCTCCCGGAGCACGTCCACGGTCATGCGGGCTCCTTCCCGGGTTTGAACCAGGGCCCGGATCACCCCCACCGTATCCACGTGGCCCAGGACCAGGTGTCCGTCCAGCGGATCCCCCATCCGGAGAGGTCGTTCCAGATGAACCTTCTGACCGGGGCGAACCCCCATGCCGAAGTGGGTTTTCTCAAGGGTTTCCGGAGAAAGGAAGACCCGGAACCGCTCGTCTTTCACCTGTTCCGCGGTCAAACACGCTCCGTCTACGGCTACCGAATCCCCCACCCGGAGATCCCGGGCGAGTTCTGATCGGATCCAGAAACGAAGGCCTTCCTCCGTCGGTGTGGGATCCTCCACCACCCCCAGATGACGGATGAGACCGGTGAACATCAGGAAGCGCCTCCCGGCCGGGGCATGCCCATGGCCTCATACACCTGTTCCATGGTGGATCGCGCCATTTCCCGCGCCTTTCGCGTTCCCTCTTCCAGAATATCCCAGACGTCCTGACGACGCTTTTCAAAACGAGACCGGGCTTCCCGGAGTTCGTCCATTTTGGGTTCCAGATGTTCAAGCAGACGCGCTTTGCACGCCACGCATCCCAGCGCACCGGACCGGCAGTCCCGTTCAATGGCTTCCACTTCCTGGGCAGGGGTGACGATGCGGTGGAGGTGGAACACCGGGCAGATCTCGGGCCGGCCCGGATCGTTCTTGCGCACCTTCTGGGGGTCGGTGAACATGCCCCGCACTTTCTTCGCAAGGCTTTCCCGATCTTCTCCGATGACGATGGTGTTGTTGTAGGACTTGGACATCTTCCGACCGTCCGTGCCCAGGACTTTTTTGTGTTCGGTGAACAGGGGACGGGGGATGGGGAACACCTCTTTCCGGTAGGTCCGGTTGAAACGCCGGGCCAGCTCCCGGGTGAGTTCCAGGTGGGCTGCCTGATCTTCCCCGATGGGCACAAAGGCCGGACGATAGAGGAGCACATCGGCCGACTGGAGGACCGGATACCCCAGCCGCCCGTAGCTCACGAGGTGACCGTAGGACAGTTCTTCCTCCACCTCCTGTCCGGCAGCCTTCAGGCTGTCCAGAAAGGTCTTCTTCATCTCCGCTTTCAGGATGGCTTCCCGATCCGGGTGATTCTGAAGCTCCGACAGGCGGGCGAAAAGGGTATCGGCGGTTCTCTGGCTTGCCTCTTCGAGAAGGTTCTTCTGCTGGGTCCGGAGTTCTTCTGCTTTGAGCTGCGCCACGTATTCTTTCAGCGTGGGCATCCGGGTGAGACGGGAGACCGTGGTGAGCATGGAAAGGACCATGTGGAGTTCCACATGCTCGGGAATCCAGGACTGCACGAAGAGAACGGCCTTTTCGGGGTCCACGCCGGAAGCCAGCCAGTCCATCACCATTTCTTCGATGTTGGTCCGGAACTCCAGGGATTTTCGGGGATCTTCCGTCAGGGCATGCCAGTCCGCCACAAAGAAATAGCATGCATACCGGTTCTGCAGATCCTTCCAGTTCTCCAGAACACCAAAAAGATGTCCGAGATGCAAACGCCCCGTCGGGCGCATACCCGAAAGAACCCGTTCCACCGTCGGTATCCTCCTTTCCGGCGTTGGGCTATATCCTACACCCCCTCCGTGCAACTGTCAACCACACGCATTGGCTCCAGCGTTGATGCTCCGGTCCCAAACCTCTATCCTTCGGACATGTTCGTGACCATGAACCGCATCTTTGTCCATCCGGACTATGCCCGGGACTTTGAAGAGGTGTTCCGCAACCGGGCGCGTCTTGTGGATCGGATGCCGGGGTTCATCCGGAACGTGGTCCTCCGACCGGAGGACCCGGCAAAAGAACCCTATATCGTGATGACCTTCTGGGAGAGCCGGGCCCATTTTGAGGCCTGGGTGAATTCCCCTGAATTCCGGGAAGGTCATGCCCGCAGCGGTTCCCTTCCCCGGGAGGCTTTTCGGGCCCCCAACGTGCTGGAAACCTTTGAGGTCCTCCTGGATTCCGACGCCCCGGATTCTTGACCTTTCCCTTTCCGTATCGTACAATCCCCCCGCCATGAGCGGAAAGTTCCCCGTGGTTCAAAAAACCTTTCACCGTCGGGTGGCCGCCCGGATGGCGGGCACCCGGCTGGATCACTACATTACGCAATCGGGTATTGGCCTTTCCAGGAGCCAGGTGGAGAAACTTATCCAGTCCGGCCACGTCCTGGTGAACGGAAAACCCGTGACGAAGGCCGGATACCGGGTGAAGGAAGGGGACGAAATCCATGTGGAATACGAAATCCGGGTGAACCACGAGATCATCCCTCAACCCGAAATGGAGATCCCCATCCTGTATGAGGACCAGGATCTCGTGGTGATCAACAAGCCGGTGGGGGTGGTGGTCCATCCCGCCCGGGGCAACTTTATGAACACTCTGGTGAACGCGTTGATGGGACGATATCATGATCTCCCCGAAACGTCTGAACGGGTTCGCCCGGGCATCGTCCACCGGCTGGACAAGGATACCTCCGGCGTGATGGTGGTGGCCCGTTCCGAACGGGGGGTGCGGAGTCTTTCCCGACAGATTGAGGATCGCACGGCCTCCCGTATGTACCTTGCGCTGGTGTGGGGAAGCGTTCCGGTCCACGAAGGGGAGATCCACGCGCCCATCGGCCGGCATCCCATCCATCGGACCCGCATGGCCGTCACCCCCCTCCATTCCCGGCCGGCCCTCACCCGGTTCCGGGTCAGGGAGCGTTTCGGGAAGCTTGCCACCCTTCTTGAAATCACCCTGGGAACGGGCAGAACCCACCAGATTCGGGTTCATATGGAACATTACGGCCATCCCGTGATCGGGGACCCCACCTATTCCGGACGGGATACCCGGAAGATCTTTCAGGTGGTCCCGAGCACCTTGCTTCCCCACGTTCGGGAGATCCTTTCCCGGATTGATCGCCAGGCCCTTCACGCCTGGAGACTTTCCTTTGAACACCCGGCCACCGGCGCCTGGGTGACCTTTGAAGCACCCCTCCCGGAAGACATGGAATCCGTTCTCGCCTATCTGCGACAGCACAGAGAGGCGTTCATGTGGAAGGGCTGATTCACCTGATCCAGAGCGCCACTTCGGGAGCCGGTGGGTTCAGCCTGATCCACCTTCTTCTCGCCCTTTCTCTCGCGTGGATTTCGGGAGAAGTGGTGGCACGCATGGGCTATCCCGCGGTGCTGGGAGAACTGGCGGCGGGGATCGTGTTCGGGCCGGCCCTCCTCGGATGGATCCAGCCTTCCGAAGGGCTTGCGGCCCTGGCCGAGGTGGGGGTGTTCCTGCTCATGCTCTACATCGGCATGGAGATGGATTACACCGACATCCTGCGGGAAGCCCGGCCAGGCTTCTGGGCCACCTTCGGAGGGGTGCTGATCCCCTTCGTTACCGGTTTCGGGATCGGCTATTTCGCCGGGCTTTCCCTCCAGGAAAACCTGATCATCGCCACCACGTTTGCGGTCACCGCCCTGGCCACCAAATCCCGGATTCTGGTGGACCTGAACCTCCTCGGGACACGTCTTGCAAGTGTCCTGATCGCCACCGCCCTCACCACGGACATCCTCGCCCTGGTGCTTCTGGCCCTGGTGTATGGCCTCATCCACACCGGGAGTTTCGCATTCCACACCCTGATCTCCACCCTTCTTCACGTGGGCGCCTTTTTCACCGCAGCCGTGGTGATCGGCCACTATGGCCTTCCCCTCCTTGCACGCCTTGTGAGCCGGGTGGGCTTTCAGGGGCGAACGGTGAACTTCACCCTTCTGCTCATCGTGGCCCTGGTGTATGCGGCCATGGCGGAATGGGCCGGGATGCACGCCATCCTGGGGGCGTTCATTGCGGGGTTGTTTATGCGGGAAGGGATGATTCGGCGCAAACTCTCCCACGAACTCCGGGAGATGGTCCACGACCTTTCGGTGGGATTCCTTGCTCCGGTGTTCTTTGTGTATGCCGGGTTTGATGTGGATCTGGGCAGTGTGATGCACGCCCTCCCTTTTTTCCTCCTGGTCCTCTTCGGAGCCACCCTTTCCAAGATCCTGGGGACCATGCTGTTTTATGCAGGGGGTGGCTATCCCTGGCGGGAGGGACTGGTGCTGGGAAGCGCTCTCAACGGCCGTGGTGCGGTCGGCATCATCGTGGCACAGATTGGCCTTGAATCCGGTGTGCTTCAGCCTTCCACCTTTTCGGCCCTGGTTCTCATGGCCTTTTTCACCACCCTGAGCGTCCCCCTGCTCCTCAAGGCCGGGGTGGCCTGGCTCCGTCGAAGGGGCGAACTGGAAGCTTCCCGAACCCGGAAGGGGGTCCTCCTTGTGGGGGCTAACCCGGTGGGGCGGCATCTGGCTCGTGCGCTGGAAGAAGCCGGTGTCGTGCTGGTGGACGCCAACCCCGATTTTTGCGAAGAGGCTGAACGGCAGGGATACGCGTGCGTCCAGGGGAATGCGCTCAAAGAAGAGGTGCTTGAAACGGCTGGAGCAGAAAAGGTGCGCACCCTCATCGTGATGACCCCCAACACGGAAACCAACGTCCTGGTGGGCCGATACGCCCGGGAGATCTTCCTGGTCCCCGAAGTGTATGTGCTGGTGGAGGCAGACCACAAGGATGCCCTGTGGGAACCGGTGCAGGAGGAGGGACTTCTTCCTTTCAACTTCGGCGCATTCACCCTCAACGAGTGGATCCGGTGGGTTGGGGAAGGGCGGGTCCAGCCGGATGAGGTGGGAGTGACCCGGGAGATTCACCCGGAACTGTTTCTAGAAACCGTGTATCAGCACGACGTGGTGCTCCCCCTCTCTGTGATCCGGGATGGCGTCCCCGTGTTCTTCTATGCCCTGGAAGGCCTCCACGCCAGCGACCGGGTGAGGGTGCTCAAGCTTTCCGAACCCGCCTATGCGGCGCGTGATGATCTGGATCTCCTTATTGAGAAGGCGCGGGTCCTGGATCTTGAAGGGCAGGTGGATCAGGAGACCGTTTTTGAAATTCTTGCCAGGGCGTTTTCCGAACTTCTGGATATCTCGCCCGAAGACCTTCGGGTCCGCTTCAAGAACCGGGAAGCGGAACTCTCCACCTGGGTTGCTCCCGGTCTGGCCATTCCCCACGTTGTGATTCCCGGAAACCGGAAGTTTGCGCTGGTGATTACAAGAAGTGAACAGGGAATTCCCTGGGGGTCACCGGACCGAAAGGTCCACGCCATTTTCGCCTTTGTTTCCACCCTGGACTATCGCCTTCTCCACCTGCGGATCCTCGCGTCCATCGCCCAGATTGCCCACCACCCCGAATTTATGGACCGTTTTCTGGAAGCGAAAAATCCGCAGGAATTGCGTCAGTTTCTCCTCTCCGTCCCCCGCAGGCGTTTTGCCCGCCGGTATCTTCACTGAAGGGCGAGGAGAAGTTCCCGGAACACCACGGCGGCAAAGGACGCGCAGGCCGGAGGGCCGGCAAGGGGGTTGTATTCCACGAGATCGGCGGCCACGAGGCGGGGAATGCCCTTCAGGAGATGCACGAATTCACGAAAGGAGAGCCCGCCTGGCTCAAAGTTGGACACGCAGGGGAAATCTCCAAACACGTCCATATCCACCGTGAGATACACGGGACCCTCCGGAAGCGGGATCCGGGTCAGATCGGTTTCACCGGCCAACCGGACCTCCCAGGCGGGTTCTTCTTCGGGGGCCCGGGAGCGGATGCCGATGGAGAGGACGCGGTTCTGGACACGCCGGGCGACATGGTGCATCACCGTGGCATGGGTGAAGGCATCCCCCAGATATTGCTTTCGGGCATCCAGATGGGCGTCCAGATGGACGATGTGAAGGTCGGGATGGGTGCGCAGGGCGTGTTCCACACCGGCAAGGGTGATGAGGTGATCGCCTCCCAGGAGGAGGAAAGGCGGTGTCAGGTTGTCAGGCCAGAGCTCCAGGAGACGATCCAGACGGTTCCGCCCGTCACTTTCTTCAAGAACAAAGGGAAGATCCCCCAGATCTTCGAAGGGCTGGAGGACCTTCCCGTCCTGATAGGGGCTTGCATCCTCAATCCCCACAAAGCCCCACCGGATGAAGGCAGGCGCGAGGGCCACACCCTTCAGAAAGTTTTCTTTTCCCTCTGTGGGGATCCCCAGCACACGCACCGGCATGGAGTCAGGCGGGTTCTTCAACTTCCAGCAGGTTTTTCAGGAACAGGGGAAGGCTGAACAGGGCCCGGTGAAGACCTTCATGATAGAACTGGAGTCCCTCCGGAATCATCCGCCGAAAGGCCGGGAGAGAAGGCTGCGGTGAGGCGAGAAGAAAGGCCCAGAGTCCCCCTGGATAGGTGGGCACGGGTGCCACATAGGGTCGAACCGTCCGGAAAACGTTCTTCAGGATTTCATGGAGTTCCTTCAGACGGTCGCGGTGAAAAATGGGAGATTCAGCCTGAATACCCACGACCGACACGGGTTCCATCACCTTCAGAAGGTTTTCATAAAATGCCGGCGTGTAAAACACGGTGGCCGGTCCCACGGGGTCGCTCGTGTCCAGAAGGACCACATCAAAGGTTTCCCCGGCAGAACGGACAAACTCCGCTGCATCCTGGGTGACAAGTTCCAGGCGGGGATGATGAAAGGCCTCGGCATATTCCGGGAAAAAGGTTTTGGAGACCTCCACCACCTCGGGATCGATCTCCACCATCACCACCCGTTCCACGTCCGGATATCGCAGCACCTCCCGGGCCGTTCCTCCATCTCCGCCGCCCAGAATCAGGACCTTGCGGGGATCCGGGTGGTGCTGCATGACCGGGTGAACCAGGGCTTCGTGATAGAAAAACCCGTCCCGTTCCGTGGTCATCACCAGCCCGTCCAGAAGGAGCACCCGCCCGTAATCCCGGGTTTCGATCACCAGGATGTCCTGAACGCTTGAACGCCGGTGATACAGCACCCGCTCCGGAAGGAACACGATCCCGGCGTCCTTTCCGTGGATTTCCTCCACCCGGATCATGCTTCGCCTCCCGGGATGAGGGCCACGCCGGCAAAAACCGCGGTGGGACCATCCTCCACCACGGTGCTCGCCACCTCCACAAGAATCTCCCGAACGGGGATCGCCCGCATGGCCATGGCTTCCCGGGCCATGGCCTCCACCAGCCGGCGGGCGTCGTCCGGGGAAAGTTCTCCGGAATATTCCATGATCACGCCGATGGATGCGGGATCCTCCGGGATGGCCACGGAGACGGCAGCCGTGATGCGCTCGTTCCGGGTGGAGCTCACCTCGGCACCATAGGCAATGGGGAGCAGGGATCCCGGAGCAAGGTGGATATGCTCCACCCTGGGCGTTCCGGGCGGAAGGATGCTGGAGACCTTCACGAGATTGAACTGGCTGATGCCCGCATGGTGAAGGGCGCTGTCAAAGGCGTTGAGCGGGGTGGACGCCTTCCCCACCCCGGAGACCAGCATAAACCCCTGAAAGTGCGACGGAAAACGAACCTGAACCATGGATTCCCCTCGCGTTAGTCCGGATACACGTAGGGTTCACGGTCCGTGAGCACCCGGCCCTTTTGAAGGAGTTTTCTCAAATATACGGGAAGACGGAACATGGCGGGATGGAGTTCCGGGCTGTAATACCGGAGGCCTTCCACCCCCCGTGCTGCAAGGCGTTCCCGGATCTCCTGCTCCACCAGGAGTGCAGGATCCACCTTCCGGGAGGCCACCACGAAGGCCCAGGGCATCTGGAAGGAGAACACAAAGGCCCAGTAGACACGCACCACCGGGAAGAGATCCTCCAGGGTTCGGGCCACCGACGCCACAAAATCCGCATACACGGGATCGGCGCTGGCGGCCTGAACCACCAGCATGCCGTCATCTGAAAGGCGTTCCAGGACCTTCACATAGAATTCCCGTGTGAAGAGGAGCTGGGAGGGCCCTTCTTCCAGAGGTTCCGTGAGATCAGAAATCACCACGTCAAAGGTTTCGTCCGTCTCAAACACGAATTTCCGGGCGTCGTCAATCAGGACCTCCGACCGGGAGTCTTCAAAGGCTCCCCGGTGCCATTCGGGAAGGTGGACCTTGCACAGATCCACGAACTCGCCGTCAATGTCCACCATCACCGCCCGCTCCACGGTGCGATGCCGGAGGACCTCCCGCAGGGTGGCACCCTCCCCGCCTCCTGCGATGAACACCCGCCGGGGGTGAGGATGGGCCACGAGAACCGGATGGACCAGGGATTCGTGATAGATGTATTCGTCCACCTCTGCCGACTGGATCTTTTCGTCCAGAAACACCGTTTTTCCGAACACGTCCAGTTCGACGATGTCCACCTTCTGGAAGCGGGTTTTCCCCGAAAAGATGGGGCGGCGAACCCGATAGGCAAACCGCAGCGACGGGGAATGCTGTTCCACGAAATACAAACCCGTTGCCGTCTCCATCAACCTCCTCCCGGGATCAAAAGGTCATTCAAAAAGGGGTTATGCTGTTTTTCATGGGCCACCGTGGTCTCGGGGCCATGACCGGGGAAAAGACGCGTATCGTCCGGGAGCAAAGAGAAGAGCACTTCAAGGGAAGACCGCATGGCTGCAGGATCGCTTCCGGGAAGGTCGGTGCGTCCGATGGACTCCCGGAAGATCAGGTCGCCGGTGAAGGCCACCTTTTCCTTCGGGCTCCACAGCACCACACTCCCCGGAGAGTGCCCGGGCGTGTGGATCACCAGAAACTCCACCCCTCCCAGTCGAAACTTGTGGTTTTCCGTCAGGGCGTTCAGATTGGGATACACCACCGGCTCCAGGTGGGACATTCCGAAGAGGGCAAGTTGCTCCCGCATGTTTTCCACAAAGGGCCAGTCGCTCTGGTGGAGCCACAGCCCCTGGCGGAACAGCGTGGTGTATTCCCCGGCTTCAAGCACATGATCAAAGTGGCCGTGGGTGGCCACCAGGGCTTTGATGTTGAATTGCCCTTCCACCAGGGACTCCGCAACCTGGGGGAGGAAACGCCCCGGGTCGATCACCAGGACCTCCCGGGACGCCTCCTCCATCACCACATACAGGTTGCTCGCAAAAGGCTCCAGAACCTGGCGTTCAACCCTCACGGTCCCTCGCCCGGTGCGATCACCACCAGTTCCACCCGACGGTTCTGCTCCCGCCCGAAGGGCGTGCTGTTGTCCGCGATGGGACGGGTGGGGCCGTACCCCCTTGCGATGAGACGATCTTCGGGAATTTGATGCACCGTCACGAGATAGTTTTTCACCGCTTCGGCTCGGGCCTGGGACAGACGCATGTTGAAGGCAAAGGAACCCTGGCTGTCTGTGTGCCCCTGGATCTCGATCTTCACGTTGGGGTTGTCGGCCAGAATCCGCTTGATGAGTTCCGCCGCGCGGTCCAGAATGGGATAAGATTCCGGACGGATGGTGGCTTTCCCCACATCGAAGTGGATTTTCGGAAGGCGAACTTTGAGTTTTTTCCGAACCAGCGCCACCTCGGATTCCACCGTCTTGTCGGCTTCGATTTCATAGGTTTTGGAGACCGGGATATAGCCAGGGGCGGAGATCTTCACCGTATACGTTCCGGGCGTGAGGGTGAAGGAAGCCGAAGAGCCCTGGACCTGTTCGCCTCCTTCCACCTGAATGGTGGCGTTCACCACGGGCGTGCCTTTCTCCACATCCACGACGGTGATCTTGAGGGTGCCGAGTTTTGGCTTGGGTTTGGCTTTCCGCTTGAGGGTGAAGGTGAGGGAGAGGGTGTCCCCCGGTTTGAGCACCAGTGGTTTGGATGCGGGGAGGAAGTCGGTGTGCTCAAGATTCAGGGTATACACGCCGGGATCCGCAACGAGCTCAAAGGCTCCCGCGTCGGTGGAGGTGGCCTGGGCGATCAGACTATCTCCCCGATAGAGGCGGACATCCGCCCCTTCCACCGGGAGTTCGTTTTCGTCCAGAACCACACCGGCAAGATAGGCCGGTTTGGGTTTTTCGGGCGCTTTTTTCTGCGGGGGAGCAATCAACACATAGGCGGCCACATCCACACCGATGTCCGGGCGGAATCCGGGAAGGAGCCCCTCTCTGGGATAGCTGTTATGGCGGGAGAAGAGAGGAATGCTCCCGGCCACCTGGATGTTCGCCCCCTGCCGCTGACCCAGGCGAAAGCCGAGGCTCAGCCAGGTGGGACCGTTGCCGTACAGGTCCCGATAGTCTTTCTTGGTATACTGCAGGGTCCAGATTTCAAGGAGGGGAGAGAACACGGCGGGGGAGATGTCCACCCCGAGACCCCCAAACACCAGAGAAGGAAGGGTGTCGGCGATGTAGGAGTAGCCCCCCGCGTTCAGATGGACACCCCAGCGGGATGCCCCCCGGAAGGTGGCCATCACCTGCGCCCCCAGGGCCAGATCCTCCATGGTGAACCGGCGCAGGTATCCCCCCCGGAACTGAATTCCGGAGGATGTGATTTCCGGCGCAACGGCCGGATCCCGTTTCACACCCGTGGGGATCACGCCAAACACCCCGGCACCGAGGGTCCAGGGGCTCTCGGGCAGGGGATAGGACATTTTCAGGTCCACCCGGGTGTCACCCAGACCGTACGAATACCGGGTGGTTTTGGAACGGTCTTTTTCATAATCGGCCAGAAACTGTCCGGTCACGGAAAAGGCCACGTACCGGGTCAAGGCGTAGCCCAGGCCGAAATAGCCGTTGACTGCGAGGGTGGGCACATCGGATCCGTCCGTGGCTTTCACACCCCGATACCATGCGTGGATTCCGGGAAGAAGGAGGGCCAGCTGTCCCGGCGCGAAAATCTCAGCGCTCTGAACCCGAATCACCCCTTCCTGTGCGTTGTACGACAGCCCTGCTCCCAGAAAACCGGGAAGCAGAAGCATCCACACCACACGTTTCATCACCAACCTCCTGTTGGATGGACATCCTTCACCTGGAGAAAGTCCTGCGTGGCTGGGCAAAATTATACACCCTGCATGTCCGACCGGCAACCTGAAACCGAGGCAACGCTCCACGTATTGCCTCACGAGAAAATCTATTCGAACCGTAGTCGTTGCCTCATGAAGGCTCTTCAATACATGGAGATCTTCCTCCGCAGGCTCTGGAGGGGTCGCAAGGGAGAAAAGACGCTCCTGTAGCGAGAGAATCCGTTTCCTCAATTGAACCACATTGAGCTGAGCAAATCGCTCCCGAAGTTTCGCCTTCACCTCCTCCGGTACCCTCGGATTCCTTTCACCCCACGGAATTCCTTTGGAATTCCGTGGGGACCCCGTAAAATTCGCGACACGATTTTAGCAAGTCCAAGTCTTCTCCACCACCTTCATTGTCGGTTTGAAAAAGTTGACGAAAATGGAATCCAACCGCTCCACCTCCTCAAGCACCTCCAGTGCCTGGGGCGTGTCATACCGGAAATGCCCCACCAGGTCGATTTCGATGAAGCCGGGCTCGGCTTCGTTCCAGTCGGCGAAGGTTCGGATGGGGATCTGGTGTTTGAGATGTTTTCCCGGACGGGCAGGATCAAGGATTCTATACCCCCGAAAAGCAGGCAAAGATTGATTTTTACGGGGTCCCCCTGCGTTTCCGTGCGGAAACGCAGGGGGTGAAAGAAGGGTACGGGAGATTTCATGTAGATTCTTTCGTGAGGCAACCATGTCTTTTCGTGTAGATTTTAAATGAGGCAATGCGCCATATTGAACTGTTCACGTTTATCCTGTATGATTTAGACAGCGTTGTCACTTTTTAGGGAGCATCGTGATGAAGTGGCGAATGGACAGCATTCGTTCACAGAGTTTGGTCTTCACCTTTCTCTCCCTTACCGCCCTTTCTCTCCTGTTCGCTTTCATCGGGGTGGAGGTGGTGCGTCGGGCCATGGCGCGGGCCGAAGAACAGGCCGCCCGAAACGTACTGGACATGGTCTATCTCCAGGTGGAAAGCGAATACAACGATCTGGAGTATTTCCGGAATACCTTGCTTCAGAAGCACAAAGATCGTCTCAAAGACGTGGTGTCCGTCGTTGAGAGTGAACTCCGCCACCTCTACGAGCAGGTTCAACGGGGAGAAATCCCGGAAAGCCAGGCAAAGCGTCAGTTCCTTGAGAACCTTCGGCACGTTCGGTTCGGCCACAACGATTACATCTGGGTCTCCAACTACCAGTCGGTCCTGATCTCCCATCCCGATCCCCGTCTCCACAATAAAGATGTGTCCGACCTCAAAGACGTGAAGGGAAATCTCATCGTCCCGCCCATGGTGGTCATGGCCCGGGAAAAAGGCGAAGGGTATTACACTTACTGGTGGCGGCGTCTGGGCTCGGAAGAACCGGTTCCCAAACTGGCATATTTCAAACACTTTCCCGAGTGGAAGTGGGTGCTCGGAACCGGGGTGTATATCCCGGACGTTCAGGAAGAAGTGGATCGGAAAATCCAGAACATCGTTGAGCATCTCCAGAAGGTTCTGGAAAGTATTCGGGTCGGTAAAACGGGCTATATCTTTATCTTCACCGGCGATGGGAAGATGCTTGTCCACCCCAATCTGGCTGGAAAGGACATCCGCAACCTGAAAAACCCGGTCACGGGGCGCCCCATCATGCAGGAGCTGATCGAAGCCGCCGCCCATCCGGACAAACCGTTCCGATATCTGTGGAACCGTCCCGACGATCTGGAACATTACCGTTATCCCAAGCACTCCTATGTCCGGCATTTTGAGCCGCTGGACTGGTATATCGCTTCAACGGTGTATGAAGACGAGATCTTTGCCCCGGCCCGGTCGGTGGCACGGCGAATCATCCTGGCTTTTCTCCTCGTTACTGTGGTTGCCCTCGTGGCCGCCACAGGCCTCACCCGTCGGTTCACTTCGCCTCTCGCCCACCTGGTTCAGGTGATGCAAGAGATTCACGAAAAGGGAGAACTCCACCGCCGAGCACCTGTGAAGGGACCCAGGGAGATCCGGGACCTGGCCATCATCTTCAACCGGATGATGGACCGTCTGCAAGAGGCGCAGGAGAACCTTGAGGAAAAGGTACGGGAGCGAACCGCCGAACTGGAACGTTCCAATGCGCTTCTGCGGGAGGCTAAAGAAGCTGCGGATGCGGCAAACCAGGCCAAAAGCGAGTTCCTCGCCATGATGAGTCACGAAATCCGGACGCCCATGAACGCCATCATCGGTATGGCCGACCTCCTGTGGGAAACGGACCTGTCTCCCGAACAGCGTCAATATGTACAAACCCTCCGTTCGGCGGGGGAAACCCTTCTGGGCATCATCAACGATATCCTGGATATTTCCAAAATCGAGGCCGGGCGCATGACGCTGGAATCGGCCCCCTTCGATCTCGTGGAGGCCATCGAATCCGTGGGAGAGGTGATGGCCGTGCGGGCTCATGAAAAGGGGCTGGAGCTGATTCTGGATATCGCCCCCGACCTGCCCCGATACGTGGTGGGCGACGCCCTCCGGCTCAAACAGGTCCTCATCAACATTCTGGGGAATGCCGTGAAATTCACCGAGGCGGGTGAAATCGTGCTCACCGTACAAAGACAACGGGAAGAAAACGGTGTGGCTGAAATCTACTTCTCCGTTCGGGATACGGGGATCGGCATCCCGGAAGAAAAACTGGGACATATCTTTGAAAAGTTCACCCAGGCGGATGCCTCCACCACCCGGAAATACGGAGGAACCGGCCTGGGTCTTCCCATCTCGAAAAGCCTGGTGGAGATGATGGGAGGGCGGATGTGGGTGGAAAGCGAAGTGAACGAAGGAACCATCTTCCATTTTACGGTCCATCTCCCCATTGTAACCAGCCCTCCGGAGTCCGTGTCTCCCGTTCCGGTGGTAGATGTTGTGCGGAATAAACGCGTTCTGGTGGTGGATGACAACGCCACGAACCGGATGATTCTCCGGAAAATGCTTTCGGAATGGGGAGCCCGCGTCACCGAAGCCGCCGATGGTCCCACCGCGCTTGAGGCCCTGAGGAAAGCCCGACGCGAAGGGGTTGCGTATGATCTTGTGGTCCTGGACTGTCGCATGCCGGAGATGGATGGATTTGACGTGGCCGAAGTGATGCAGCGGGAAGGGCTCGTGAACGGAACCGTGCTCATGATGCTCACATCGGACAGCCGGGCTGAATATGCCGAGAGGGCAAAACAGGTGGGCATCCCCTTTTATCTCATGAAGCCCGTTCGCAAACAGGAACTCCAGCATTTCCTTGCTCAGGCATTTGGAGGACGCGTTAAAGAGCGGCGTCCGGAAACCAAGCGGGAGGAAACTGGACAAGAACGTCCCCTCCGCATCCTTCTGGTGGACGACTCTCCGGACAACCGGATGCTTGTGAAGACCTATCTCAAGAAAACGCCCCACCAGGTTGACATTGCGGAGAACGGCGCCGAGGCGGTGGAAAAGTTCAAACAGAATCCATACGATCTGGTGCTGATGGATGTTCAGATGCCGGTGATGGACGGGCTCACCGCCACCCGGAAGATCCGTGAATGGGAAAAGCAGCAGGGCCGGAAACCCGTGCCCATTTTGGCCCTGACGGCCCATGCGCTGAAGGAAGAGCAGGAGCGCAGCCTGGAAGCAGGGTGCACGGCCCATCTCACCAAACCCATACGGAAGAAGACCCTTCTTGCGGCCATCCGGGAATATGGCGCGGCGGATCCTGATCGTGGATGATTCCCCGGAGATCCGCGCGATCCTTCGGCGGATCCTCCGGAAAGCGGGCTATGGAGAGGTCCTGGAAGCCGCAAGCGGTGAAGAAGCCCTGGAGAAGCTGCAACGGGGGGAGGTGGACCTTATCCTGCTGGATGTGGAAATGGAAGGGATGGACGGGCTTTCCACCTGTCGGGCCATCCGGGAACATACCGGACTTCTCGATGTCCCTATCATCATGGTGACCGCCCGGGAAGACATGACCACCCTGAAAGAGGCCTTTCAATCGGGCGCCATGGACTATGTCCGCAAACCCTTCCGGAAAGAAGAACTCCTGACCCGGGTTCGCTCGGCCCTGCGTCTCAAGGAAGAGATGGATCTCCGGAAACAGCGGGAGAAAGAGCTGGAAGCCCTCACCCGCGAGCTGGAACAGGCGAACGAAAAACTCCGAGAACTCTCCCGAACTGACCCCCTCACGGGTCTCGCCAACCGCCGGGTGTTTGACGAGGTCCTCCACAAAGAATTTGCCCGTGCTCGACGGTATGGCCGACCCCTTGCGCTCCTTATGATGGATGTGGACCGGTTCAAGGTCTTCAACGACACCTATGGCCATCCCGCCGGCGATGCGTGTCTTCAAAGCGTTGCCAGCGTTTTTCGGAAGGCGCTGGGCCGCCCGTCGGATCTCGCTGCCCGTTACGGAGGTGAAGAGTTCGCCGGCATTCTTCCCGAAACGGACCCCCAGGGCGCGCTGCACGTGGCGAGAAAAGTGCAGGAAGGTGTTCGTGCGCTGGCCATTCCCCATGCCGGCCTTCCGTGGGGGCTGGTGACGGTGAGCATCGGAGTTGCAGCGTTCGTCCGGGATTTTCCTGAGACCCCCGAGGCCTTGGTGGCCCGGGCGGACCAGGCCCTGTATGAGGCCAAAGAGAGCGGGCGCAACCGCGTTGTCCTGGTGTCCGATCTTGAGTTGTCTGAACCGGGAGGGCACCCATGAGCGAAAAGATCATCGTGCGGGTGGATGCCGATCTGGAGGATCTGATCCCCGCATTTCTCGAAAACCGGTGGAAGGACCTTCATAGGCTTCGGGAACTTCTTGATCAGAAGGACTGGGATGAGATTCGGTCTCTGGGGCATACGATGAAGGGAATCGGCGGGGGCTACGGCTTTGACGGCATCACCGAGATCGGCGCGGCCCTGGAACAGGCCGCCCGGGACCAGGATCTCGAAAGGATCCGGGATCTCCTGGACCGGCTGGAGGACTACCTCTCCCGGGTGGAGGTGGTGTTTGTCGAAGAAGAGGAGATGTAGAACGTAGCTCCTTTAGATTTCAGCGTCCATCGAGCCAAATCATAACTGCATTTTCCATCCTGCATCCTGAAATCGGACATTTCCCCCTCCCGCCAGGGGAGGGAAAAAGACACCTCCAGGCAATTCCTCTCGGGAATTGCCTGGGAAACCCGTCAGCGTTCAGGGAAAACCTCCATTTTGCGGGTGCATTGAGGGAGGGCCTTCACCTCATGGGATTTTGAAAAAGGACCCTCCAATTGGGCGTGTCCGAAGTCGTGTCCGGATCTCAGGGTATCTTTCTTGCTTGTGCCATCCACGTTGAACGCACCTCTCCTTCTCCCGGGAAGTTGATAGAATCAATACCCGATGAGAAGTTGCCCGGCCATGCTTTCTTCGCTCATATCCCTGCCGTCCTTTCACATCCGCGAAAGTTTCTGAATGCGCTGGCGATAGAGGACTTTGCCCGTTCGCTGGAAAGCCTCCCGATAGGCCTCCATGGCCCGGCGCCGATCCGCCGGATGACCGGAAAGGCGATATCGAATCTCAAGCACCCTTGCCCGATCTCCCGGTGTGTCAGCGAGGCGCTCCAGCACCCTGAGGTGCCGGCGTGCGCGTTCCCGTGCTCCCTTCTCGATGGAGAACTCCGCCATCAGGGCATGGGTCCGGAACCGCATGGCCGGAGATTTCCGGAGCCGGGGATCCGACAGCAGACGCCGGACCTCCCGTCCAGCTTTTTCCGTCTCACCTGCTTCAAAAAGGATTTCCGCCCGGAACATGCGCATGTCCAGTTCTTTTCGGACTAGATTGCCCTGTTTTGCATACCGCAGGGCATGTTGCACCATCCGCAGGGCACGGTGAGGTTGACCGGCCAGGAAAAACACGTTGGCCAGGATCTGGAATGCGAACTCCATGCCCAGAAGGAATTTTCGCTGTCGGGCCTGCTGAAGGCTTTCCCATGCCAGACGATAGGCCTCTTTCCAGCGTCCAACCTGGGCAAGCACGAAGGCCAGGTTCAGCCGTGCACCTTCGGCACTCTGGAACACCGCCAGGCGTTGCAGCATCCGGTAACTTTTCTGAAATGCCTCCACGGCCTCCGAATAGGCTTCCCGATAGATGCAGTTGGCTCCGTAATTCAGCCAGGCCCGTGCAACGCGGACAGGATCATTCATCTTCCGAGCAAGTTCAAGATATTCCCGATAACACCGTACCGCCTCTTCATACCGTCCCAGGTCATCCAGCACGTTTCCCAGGTTATTGAGAACCAGGGCACGGATATAGGTTCTGCGCTCAGGAGGAATATTGGGAATCAGGGCCTCGGCCTGTTTCAGGGCCTGGAAGGCCTCTGAAGCCCGCCCCTCCCGCCACAGGGCAATTCCGTGATAGATGTGCACAATAGCCTGCCCTTCCCGATCCTGTCGGTCCTCACTGATCCGGGCCACGTGTTCCATCCAGGCCCGGCTTTTGTCCATCTCTCGCCGGTTCATATAGATCCAGGCAAGATCCACACAGGCCTGGCGTTCCTTTTCATAGAGCCCCAGCGTGCGGGCCATCAGTGCAGCGGATCGAAGTTCCTCCGCCCCCTTCTCCCACATCCCCATTTGCCGGAGCAGGCTTCCCTTTTCCACGGCAATGTCCACCCGCCTGATGGGATCCACGTCCAGCTGGCCGAGAGCATCCAGGAGTTCCAGTCGGCTGTGGGGATCCTCTCCCGGACGTATGGACGAAAGTGCCCGTTCCAGCGCGTGCTGAACCTTTTCTTCATCCCCCACCCCGTTTTTCCACGCCCGGAAAAGGTGAATGGCTGCATGGACGAGATCTTCGTTTTCCAGCACCCGGGCGAACCGTTGATGGCGGTGCCCACGATCTCGCCGGGTTTGCAGGGCATACAGGGTTTCCTGGAGAAGGGCATGGCGAAACCGGATGCGATCCCCAGCCGGTTCCCACCAGCCCTCCTGGATCAGCCGGTTCACCGGAACCGTAGTTTGGCTTGCCTTTTCCAGCCACCGGATCCGGAAATGGACGCCGGCCGTTGCGGCCAGGAGGAGGATCTCCCGGACCCCGGGATCCATGCGATCCAGCATGGCGGTCACCAGTTCATACACCCGGGGGGGGAGAGCTTCATCCGGTGCCCGGAATCTCCATGTCCCCTTTTCGCGGACCAGGGCACCGGTTTGACGAAGATGGCGAAAGAGTTCTTCCAGCACCAGGGGGGTGAGGGCACCCTGCCTCTCCATCCATCCCCAAAGACCACGGGGAATCCGTCCATCAAGCTGGGTGCGAAGATACGTCCGGACTTCCCTCTTCCGGAAAGGACGAAGATGGAGGGTGAGCGCCTGTTTCAACAAAAGAGGTTGCCCTTCCCGGTCACGCTGGAGAACCCAGACCGGAAAGGAAAGCTTGCGCTGCTGAAGCCGGGTCAGGAAGGTACGGGTGAGGGGGTCCAGGGTGTGGGCATCCTCCACAACCAGGAGATCGGGACGGATCGAGTCCAGCAAAAGGCCAAGCGCCAGTTGAATGAGCTGGTCCGGTGTATGGGGGGAAGGATCTTCTGGGGCCGGTTCGGATGAATCCTCGGGGAAAAGCCGTTCCCGGACGCGGACCCAGAACTCCGGTACGGAAATCGGAACGCCCAGCTGGTGTTCCAGCCACCGGATGAGGGCAGAGGAAACGGACAGACCCTCTTCGCCCGCCATCCGGGCGACCCGGAGGTGCGGATGGGCACGCAGGGCCTCTTCCACAAGGCGGGTTTTTCCCACGCCTCCTGGGCCCTGAATCACCACCCACCGGGGAGAAGACTCCAGGGACTCCCGGAGCCGCTGGAGCTCCTGCTTCCGTCCGATGAAGGCATCCACAGTTTTCCCTGACGTGTCGACCGGGGGGTGAAGGGGTCGAACGGCCCACACACCGGGGAAACCCCGCAAGGTGAGCGTGGGATGTTTTTCATGAGGAGGGGCAATCTCGATGATGGTCCCCCAGTCTGCAGCCTGGGCCAGACGGGCAGCCATGTTCACCGTGTTGCCCATCACGGTATATTCCGACCGCTTAGTCCCAACCCAGCCTGCAAACACCCGCCCCCACCGGAAGCCTCCCCGAACGCTCCGGCCCAGCAACTCCTGGAGGGACCGGGCGGCAAGGCGGCTCCGGCGTTCCACGCCTTCCACCGCCCGGGGCGCGCCAAAGAGCACAAGACCCGCCAGCCCTTTGTCCGCGTAGCCAAGACGGGCCACCCATCCTCCGTGGTGTCCGATCACGTCCAGAAGAATTTCCGCAATCTCCCGGGGAGATTCGTCCGCCCTGCAGTTAAAAAGGAGATACAGCACCCCCACCCACCGGTATTGCTCCTCCGCATGGTCCCACGGGAATCCTCCGGGAATCGGCCGGAGTGAATCTGTGGGACTGTGGCCCATCGCGGGCTCTTCGGGTGGCGGGAAGGAGGCGTCTCCTGGGAGCATGAGAGGCCGCCACAGGCGAGGGTTCAGCAGAGGCCCCCAGGGGACGAACAGGGTCTGGACGGGGGACCGAAGGAGGAACCAGCGGACCTCTCCGGAAGCTTCATAGAGGTGATAACGCTGGGGATCCAGATGCTGCTGGACATCCCGGATCCATCCCTTCCGTTCCGCCTGTCCTGGGAAAACCACCACCATCCCGTCTCCGGTGAACTGGATCACCTCTCCGGCCCACCGGTTCAGGGAAGAGAGCAGGGGGTCCAGCCTGTGCTGGAGGAGGGCCACCAGCCGTTCCAGTCCTTCCACCCCGTGGCGCGCTTCCAGGTCCCGGGTCCAGCCGGTGAAATTAACCGTGTCCAGGATCACTCCTTCGGCGACCCACTGGCCCTCGCTTTCTCCGGCGTGGAAAGCCCGAACCACCCGTTTGGGGAAGACGAGTCGCTGTGCTGCAGAGATGGGCATGGAGACCTCCAGCCTGTGTCCCAATTATACGAACCGTTCCGGAAACCCTCAATGCCCTCCACTGAAGATCACTCATAGGTTCGGACATCACGTTCTCGCTCCAGGTGACGCAATCGAGGACGCCCATAGCCCCCTCCCCCTGCCCCTCCCACCAGGGGAGGGGAGAAGACACTGTGAAACCGTGGATGGATTGGTACTCCCTCCCCCTCGACGGGGGAGGGTTGGGGTGGGGGTGTCCAAACGTTTGTCCGAAGGTCAACATCCACGTTCTCCGGGACGGCATCCGAACCGGTCCCGCCGAATCGTGCGTGCGGCATGCTTTATCATAAGCCCACACGGCAAAACACAGGAGGCGTATCATGGAGGTCTTCAAGAACTACATTGGCGGAAAATGGGTCCCTTCCACGTCGTCCCGAACCTTTGAAAGCCGGAATCCCGCGCACTGGGACGAGGTTCTGGGCGTGTTCCCGGACAGCACGGAAGAGGACGTTCAGAAGGCGGTGGACGCTGCGAAAGAGGCGTTCCGGATCTGGTCCCGCATGCCGGCCCCGAAACGTGGAGAAATCCTCCGGAAAGCTGGCGAAATCCTCCTGGCCCGGAAGAAGGAGATTGCCCAGGTGATGACCCGGGAAATCGGGAAGGTTTTGAAAGAAGCCGAAGGTGACGTGCAGGAAGCCATCGACACCGCGTTCTACTCCGCAGGCGAGACCCGCCGGATGTTCGGCTACACCACTCCCTCGGAACTCCCCAACAAATACGCCCTGACCTTCCGCACCCCGGTGGGGATCGCCGGCATCATCACCGCCTGGAACTTCCCCATCGCCGTCCCCGCCTGGAAGATCTTCCCTGCCCTGGCTGCCGGGAACACCGTGATCTTCAAACCCGCCCCTGATGCCTCTCTCACCGCCAGCTATTTTGTGGAAGTGTTTGAAGAAGCGGGGCTTCCGGCCGGCGTGTTCAACCTGGTGTTTGGCGCAGGCATTGCCGGAAGGGCCATCGTGGAACATCCGGACATCAAGATCATCGCCTTCACCGGTGGAACGGAAACCGGAAAGAAGATCTATGAGGCGGCGGGCCGTCGTCTGAAACGGGTTTCACTGGAACTCGGCGGGAAAAACCCTCAGATCGTGATGCCCAGCGCCGACCTGGATCTTGCGGTGGAGGGCGCGGTGTGGGGCGCGTATGGCACCACAGGCCAGCGATGCACGTCCACCAGCCGTCTTATCCTCCACGAGGCCATCTATGACGCCTTCATGGAGAAGTTCAAAGATCGGGTTGCCCGCATCAAAATCGGGGACGGGCTGGATCCCGAGGTGGAGATGGGGCCCGTGATCAACAAAACCCAGCTTGAGAAAGATCTCATGTATGTGAAGATCGGTCAGGAGGAGGGGGCGCGTCTCACCTATGGCGGGAAGCAGCTCACCGACGGCCCCTATGCCGAAGGGTGGTTCATGGAACCCACCATTTTTGAGGACGTGACCCCCCAGATGCGCATCTTCAAGGAAGAGATCTTTGGTCCCGTGCTTTCCGTGATCCGGGTGAAGTCCTTTGAAGAGGCCATCCAGGTGGCCAACGCCGTGCGCTATGGCCTTTCGTCGTCTATCTATACCCGGGACACCGTGGAGGCCATGCGGGCCGTTCAGGAGCTGGAAGCCGGGATCACCTATGTGAACGCCCCCACCATCGGGGCGGAATCCCATTTGCCTTTCGGCGGCGTGAAGGATACCGGGAACGGTGCCCGGGAAGGGGGCTGGACGGTGTTTGACATCTTCACCGAGTGGAAGACGGTGTACATTGACTTCTCCGGCAAACTCCAGAAAGCCCAGATCGACACGTGGGAGGAATGAGATGCCGGTGAAGGGGGACCGCACCATTCCGCCGGAACACCTGGATGAACTCCTGGAAATCCTGGCCTGCCCAAAGTGCAAGCAGCCGGTGGAATATCGCAAGGAAGACAACGTCTTTCTCTGCCGGCATTGCAAACTCAAATTCCCCGTGATTGACGGGATTCCGGACTTTCTTCTGGAAGATGCCGAACCCCTGGAGGACTGAACCCGGCAGGTGGTGATGACCTTTCTTACACTGGTTTTTCTCGGCACCCTGGTGCGCACCGAGGTGGTGGATCGTTCGACGGTCCTGGACATCGTGATCTCTGTAGACATGGTAGAACTCCAGAACGAGATTCGGAACGCCACCCTTCCCGCCCTTTCCCGGCGTCCCTACATTCCCTACGTGGACGTTCACGTGGCCCTTCCCGGTCTTCCATCCGGTGAGGCCTCTTTCCAGCCCTCCTGGCAGGGGATTGTCCTGCCGGGGGTTCCGGAGCTCCAGGTGGACCGGGATGGACTGGACATCCGTGTGGTTTTTCGTGAAACTTCTGTTCCTGACTCCCGGATTGAGCCCGCCGTACAGGTTCACCGGGTCCAGGGCTTTCCCTATGCCACGGTGCGGGTTCCCCTCCTCCGGTATGGGCAGGGTCGGGTGGAAGCCCTCCGCGCCCTGACGGTTCGGATTCCCATCCACCGGCGCACGGGGAACAAGCGAACACCTCCGGGATTCCTTTCCCATCTCGTGATCAATCCGGAGCATCTGGTTTCCCTTCCGCAGCGCACACTGAAAAAAAGCGCCCCCCCTCTGGCGAATTTATGGTTCCGGATGGGGATTCCCCGTTCCGGACTGTATGCCCTCACGGGAAAGGATCTTGCTTCCCTGGGTCTGGAAGGCGTGCGCACGGACGCCGTGGCGGTGTTCTGCACGGATGGGGATACGCTGGACGGCCAGAACGTGACGGATGTATTCGCCGCCCTCCAGCGGGTTCCGGTTCTCCTTCAGGACGGTGGGACGCCGGGGGTGCTGGAGGTGGGGGACACCCTTTTCTTCTATGCCGAAGGTCCCCGGCGATACCGGTTTTCTTCGGGGGAGTGGCGGTGGTTTGAACACCCCTACACGGACAGGGTTTTCTGCTATCTGGGCGTGGGCACCACCCCCTCTCCGACTATGCCCGAATCTGCCCTCACCGGCGGGACCGTGCTCAACGAGGGACTTTTTTTCTTTCGGCACGAACGGAATCTCGTCAACCTGGCTCGCAAGGGTCTCCGGTGGGAGGGGGAAGAAATCTTCCGTCCTGCCGGTGTGAGCTCTCTGGATACCAGCGTCGCGTACCGTCTGGATCCCCTCCCGTCCGGACCAGGCGAACTCCGGTTTGCCTTTGTGTCCGGTCGGGAATATGCCGATTACCGGGAAATCCGCTGGCAGATGGGCTCCTCTTCCGGCACGGACAGCCTGCGTCCCTACATCACCGACGCTTGCGTGGGGGGGTGTCGGGACAGTGTGGAAGCCCTCCCTCCTTCGGGATCCATCCGGTTTACCTTCCGGTGGTACCGGCCGGAAGATGACCTCCTCTATCTGGACTGGGTGGAACTCGCCTACCGTGCCCGGCTTGCGGTGACCGATCAGCGTCTGGTGCATTTCTCTCCGCAGGACACGGGCCTTCGCAGGCTTCAGGTCCAGGGGAATCCCCGATGGGTGCTGGACGTGACGGATCCACTGAGGCCTGTGCGGGTTGGGGGGCTTCAGGCCGCCAGTGGCCAGACGGAATTTTCCTGGCGCGTCGTGGACAGCACGCGGTTGCTTCTTGTGGCCTCTCCTCTTCAGCCTTCTGATCTCCGTGCGGTGGATCTCAACGCCCTCTGGAGTGTCTCCACGCCCGCGGACTTCGTGCTTATTTATCCCCGTGCCCTGGGGGCGGTGGTGGGCCCTTATCTGGACTGGAGGAGAACTCGCATCCCCCGGTATGACGGAACGCAATGGGTCTACTCAACCGGAGGCGTGACAGCTTTTGCCATCGAGGACATTTTTGAAGCCTTTGGATTCGGCGTCCGGGATCCGGTGGCCCTCCGAAACTTTTTCGTGTATCTTGCCCAGGAAAATCTGGTCCAGCCTGGAAGCACCTTTGTGCTGCTTCTGGGAGATGGAACCTATGATTACAAAAATTACACCGGCACAGGGGGCAACCTGATTCCCCCCTATGAACCTTTTGAAGCCATTGACGTGAACGAGTTTGCCATCCGGGGAGCCTGGGATGAATTTTTTGTGGACCTGGACGCCAGCGGGGGTGCGGTGGCGGGCGAACTCTTTATCGGGCGGCTGCCCGTGCGGTCTCCAGATGAAGCCTTCGCTTATCTTGAGATGATGAAACGGTATGAGCGGGGTGAGGTGACGGGCATGTGGCGCAACCGGGTGGTCCTGGTCTCGGACGACGAATACGCCGAAGGCCGCTCCTCCGAAGCGTTCCACATGCAGTCCACCCAGCGGGTGTATCAGGCCCTTCCTTCCTTCATGGAGACCACACCCGTGTATCTCATTCAGTATCCCCGGAGCGAGCGGTCCATCCGGGGCCAGGATGCCCTGGTGGACGCCTTCAACCGGGGGAGCCTCCTTCTGAACTTTTTCGGACACGGCAATCCCGTGACCCTGACCCACGAAAACATCCTTCCCCCTTCGGCGTATTCCCGCCTTCAGGCCTCTCAGCGTCCCACCCTGGCGGTGTTTGCTTCCTGCAAGGTGGGCGCCTTTGACCGTGTTGAACCCGAAGCGGTGCTGGGGGAACTGTTTCTGAAGAAGGGAATTGCCATCGGGACGGTTTCTTCCTCGGCCCTTTCCTTTGCCTTTGCCAACGAGGTGTATGTGATCACCATGATCCAGTCCGCCCTGTCTTATTCCCTTCCCCTCGGCGAACTGTATCTGTATGGAAAGAACCAGCCCTATTATCTCCTCCTGGGAGACCCCGCTGTGATCTTCCGGTTTCCGGAACCAGCCACCACCTGGAACGTTGCGCTTCCGGACACGTTCCGAAGCGGTGAAGCCGTTACCTACACGGCCTCGGCCGAAGATTCCCTCTATATGACGTCCCTGCGGATCCCCCCCCGGGACACCACTTATGTGGGCGGGGTGACCATCACCTACACCCGTCCATCCGTCCCCCTCTTCACGGGTCCCGTGACGGGACCGCAGGTGGCGGGTGAGGTGTTCGTTCCGGTCCTCCAGGGGGTGGACAGCCTTGAGTTCGTGCTGGTGGAGGCGAAAGGCCGCGCGGGATCTCTGGCTCTCGCAAGGCCCTATGTCCTTTCGGGCACGGTTCCCATCGGCGGAGGACCGGAGGTGCAGGCGTGGCTTGAAGAAACGCCCCTGGAGGAGGGGAAAAAGGTGGTGGTTCCAGAACAATCCCGGCTTCGCCTGGTTCTTCAGGATCCCGAGGGGATTGCCCTCCAGGGGGGGGTGCGGGTGACGGCCCTTTCATCTTCCTGGGACCTTTCTTCCGAACTCGCTTTTCCTCCGGGAGACTTCCGGCAGGCGGTGGTGGAAGCCCAACTCACCCTCCCGGCCAGCGATTCTTTTGACCTGGTGGTGGAGGCCCGGGACAATGTGGGACAGACCACCATCCGGCGCTTTCCCGTGGGCGTCCTTCAGGCCACGGGTCAGGGCATCGTATCCTTCCTGCCTTACCCCAATCCATGGAAACGGGGGGCCACACCCCTTTTCTTCACCTTCCTTCTTGGGGAAGCCGGGTACGTTTCCCTCAAGGTCTTCAGCATCGCAGGAAAGGAAGTGTATCGCGTTCCGGAAACCTTTCTCCCCGCCGGCTTTCATCGCTGGACCTGGCAGGGGCAGAGCACCACGGGGTGGCGACTGGGAGGCGGGGTGTATTTTGCCGTGCTCACCTGGAACAGCGGAACCCGACAGGATCGAAAAACCACGGGGATTCTGATCATCCCCTGAACGGGAGGCAAGGCATGGCCAAACAGCAGGAACTGGACACCATTCTGGGAGGAGGGGCCAATCTCCAGGGAGACCTGGTCATCAAGGGCGGTGCCCGGGTGGATGGAAGGCTCAAGGGTACGCTGCGGGTGGAAGGTCACCTGGTGGTGGGGAAAACCGGTGTGGTGGATGGAGAGATCCGGGCCCACTCGGCGCTGGTGGCGGGAACCGTCAAGGGGAAACTGGTGGTGCAGGAGCGGGCGGAGTTTGAGGCCGGAGCCCGGTTTCACGGGGACCTGGAGTGCAAACGCCTGGTGGTCCACGACGGGGTTCTGTTCGACGGGACCTGTACCATGACCGGGAAAAAACCGGAAGGGCAGGAGAAGAAGTGAACACGCTGAAGCTGTTTGATACCCACACGCACATCAACGACGACGCCTTCAACAAAGACCGCGAGCAGGTGATCGAGCGGGCGCTGGAGGCAGGTGTGGTCCGGATGAATCTGGTGGGGTATAATCCCCGGACCATCCGGAAGGCGATGGAGATGGTGGAAGCCCGCCCGGATATTTTCGTGTTTTCTGCAGCCACCCATCCCCATGAAGCGGCGAAGTTTTCAAAAGACCGTGAGGCCCAGATCCGGGAAGCCCTCCGCCACCCGCAGGCGGTGGCCGTGGGGGAAACGGGCCTGGACTATTTCAAGGACTACGCCCCCCGCCATGTCCAGCAGGCGGTGTTCCGTCACCACCTGGAACTGGCCATCGAGTTTCAGAAACCCGTGATCCTCCACCTTCGGGATGCCTGGGACGATGCGTTCCGGATCCTGGAAGAGTATAAGGATGACCTGCCCGGCGGAGTGTTCCACTGTTTCACCGGGGGACCGGACGAAGCCGATCATATCCGGGTGGATTTTCCGAACTTTGTGGTTTCCTTTTCGGGGATCCTCACGTTCAAAAAGGAACAACCCCTGCAGGAGGTGGCGGCGACCTTTCCGGAAAACCGGATTCTGATCGAAACCGATGCCCCCTTCCTCACGCCTGTTCCTCACCGGGGAAAGCGGAACGAACCTGCGTATCTCGTCCACACGTTCCAGTTTCTTGCCCAGCTGCGCGGAACCCCACCGGAGTCCCTTGCCGAGATCCTATGGCACAACACCCACAGCGTGTATCAGATGGAAGCGACATGAAGGTGGACGAACTTCTCGCCCGGCTTCGCGGGGCGCGTCCCCGGATCCTGGTGGTGGGAGACGTGATGCTGGATGGCTACTGGTTTGGGGACGCCGAACGGATCAGTCCCGAGGCGCCGGTTCCCGTGGTGGCGGTGGAACGGGAGGAATACCGTCCGGGTGGGGCGGCCAATGTGGCGGCCATCCTGGCAAACCTGGGGGCGGACGTGGTGTTGATCGGTGCAACGGGGCGGGATGAGGAAGCCTCCACCCTTCGTTCCCTTCTCCGGGAGGTGGGCCTTTCGGCCGAAGGGCTTGTTCCGACGGATCGCCCCACGGTGCGCAAGATCCGGGTGATCGCCCGGAACCAGCAACTTGCCCGTCTGGACTGGGAAGATCCCTCCCCTCTTTCGGAGAGGGATTTCCTGGTTCTTCTGGATCGGATTCGATCCGTTATCCCGGAGGTGGACGGGGTGGTGTTTCAGGACTATGCCAAGGGCGTGTTCAGCCCGGAACGCATTCCTCATCTTCTGGAGGCCTGCGGTGATCGCCCCATCCTGGTGGACCCCAAGCCCGTCCACATGGACGCCTTCCGGGGCGTCACCCTGTTGAAACCCAACCGGGCGGAATACGGCGCATGGGGTCGGTTTCCCCTCACCGGTGAGGGGCTCTTCCGTGCACGGGAAACGCTCGGTGTGGAGTATCTTCTCGTCACCCTGGGCCCCGAGGGGATGGTGCTCGTCATGGAGCAGGAACAGATGGCCCTGCCTTCCACCCGCCATGAGGTGTTTGACGTCACGGGGGCGGGGGATGCGGTCCTGGCCGGCATGGCCTTTGCCCTCATGTGCGGTGCTTCTCCCGAGGAGTCCGCCCTGTTTGCCACTCTTCTGGCTGGAAGGGAGGTGATGCATCTGGGGGCGACTCCCATTTCCTGGGAGGAGGTGGAGAAAGAAGCCTGGGATTATGGAGAGGGGCTCGCTCAGGGCATCCGGAGGATTCATCGTGCGGGAACTCCGTCCTGAACTACGGATTCAGCTGTACCAAACGTTCTGGGAAACGTATGGGGAGGCGGTGGAGGATCTTGCCCGGGACATCCGGGGCCTTTTTCAGCAAGGCCGGCGTCTTTTTGTGGCAGGAAACGGCGGAAGTGCCGCCCAGGCCGATCACCTTGTGGCTGAACTGGTGGGCCGATTTCATCGCAAACGGAATGCTTATCCCGCCGTCCTTCTGGGCGGGAGCCTGGCCACGCTCACGGCCCTGTCCAACGACTTCGGATATGAAGGAGCCCTGGCCTTCGAACTCGAAGCGTTGAGCACGCCGGGAGACGGGCTCCTGGCGCTCACCACGTCCGGGACATCCCCGAATATTCTCCGTTTGCTTGAGGTGGCCAGGGAACGGGATGTCCATACCTTTGTCCTCACGGGGGAAAGGGGACGGGATCTCCCTGCAGACCGGGTGATTGCGGTGCCGTCGGCCTCCACCCCCCTGATTCAGGAAGTCCATCTTCAGATTCTGCACACCCTGGCATCGTTGCTGGAGGGGGAAAGATGATTCAGGCGCTCCTGGCTTTGCTCTTGCTTGCGGCGGGTGTTTTCCTTTTCGTCCGTCGGAATTTCACCATGGTCCTGGTGGAGCGGGGCGGGGAACTCGTCTCGGTCCCCCGCTGGAAGGTGCGGAATCTGGACGTGGTCTGGCTTGTGGGAATTGGGGTTCTCTCCCTGTTTGTCTGGGGATTCCGCCTTGTTCCTCCCGGCTCGGTGGCCGTTCGTCCCGACGGAACGGTTGTCCGGGGATGGTTCTGGACCCCCTGGCCCACCGAAAGGGTTCAAGCCTATCCCGTGACCCGTCAGGTGTTGCTTCTGCCGGAAAAAGGGGAGGAGGGGCTCTGGGCCCCCACCCGGGATGGGGTGTCGGCGGGTGTGCGGGTGGCCCTCTGGTATGCCCTGGACACCAGCCAGATCCATGACGTGGCCACCCGGTGGAAGCCGGAGGACCTTACCCGTGCCCTCCACACCCTGGTGGAGGGATCGGTTCGGAATGTTCTCGCCGGCCTTTCCCTCCGGGAGCTTGCCGGAGCTTCCCGGGAAAGTCTCGCCACCGTGATCCGGGATCGCATTTCGCGGGTTCTGGGGGAAGAGGGGATGCGGGTGGAGCGGGTGATCCTCCAGGATGTGATGATTCCCGTGGCGTTTCAGAAAGTGTTTGAACAGGAAGCTCTGGCCCGATCCCGCCTCGCCCAGGAGGATCTGGAGCTGGAGCGGGCCCGAAAAGCGGCTGAGCGCGCCCGGGTGGAGGCCGAAGGAAAAGCCCGGGCCATTGAGATCGTTTCCCGTGCTCTGAAGCAAAATCCGGAATACCTTCGGTATCTCTATATCGAAAAACTTTCGGACAAGGTGGAGGTGATCATCCAGGACAGCAAGGGATTCCTGAACTTTCCGGACACGGGCCGCAAGCGTTCGCCGGGGGATTGAAGTTTCTGGAGAAGATGTGTATAATCAAAACCCCCACGAGCCACCGTAGCTCAGTCGGCAGAGCAGCGGTTTCGTAAACCGCAGGTCGGCGGTTCGAGTCCGCCCGGTGGCTCCATCAGAACCGAAGACTCCAGAGTTTCTCCCGGTAACGATACACCAGCCGACCCGCCACCCATCCCAGGACCCCTCCCACCAGCACATCCGTGGGCCAGTGGCGCCGAAGGTATACACGCGACACCGCCACCCCTGATGCCCAGAGAAGGAGGGGGACCTGAATCTCCCAGCGGGGATAGGCAGCCGTGTAATAGCCAGCCACATAAAACGATAGGGCCGCGTGGCCGGACGGAAAGGAGGCGTTCCAGCGGGGACTGGGGGGTTCGGGTCGGGGCCGGTTGAACGTGCCTTTCAGCAGGGTGATGACAGGGGCAAAGGCCGCCATCCCCAGATAGGCGGCTTTGAGATGATGAAAGGCCAGGGAGTCGTGGAGGGCATCGGCCAGAAGGGCGCCGTGAAACATCCCGAGCACCACCATGTCCGCATCTCCGGAATGAGTGAGGCCCTCCATCACCACGTCCAGGGTGGGGGTGCGATGGGCCTGGACCCAGTCATACACGGCCTGATCCGGGGGAAACACCGCCACCAGTGCCATCAGAAAGCCCGTCATGATCCGTCCTCCTCTTTTCTTTTCCGGAGCAGGGGAAGGAGCACGCCCACCAGGGCAAGAACGATCCAGGGAGCATCGCCCACGAGAACATAGAAGGTTTTGTGATCATAAAGGGGCACGGACAGCACGAGACGCCCTTCCTCCATGAGCCCCAGCGTGTCCGCCATCTCTCCGGTGGGGAGAATCAGTCCGGAGATTCCCGTGCGGGCCGCCCGCACAAAGGCCCTTCCCGTCTCCACCGCCCGGATTCGGTGAAGGTGGAAGTGCTCCCGGGGTCCCAGACTCTTTCCAAACCACCCGTCGTTGGTGAGATTCACCAGAACCTGCGCACCTGCCCGCACCGTGGATCGGGCAAGGTCGGGAAAGATCCCTTCATAGCAGATGAGCACACCGATCCGAACCGTATCTCCTTCACGTGTGACAAAGGAAATGGGATCTGCGGACGTGCCGGGCCGATAGTGTCCCCCACCCAGGTTGATCTTCCCAAGCAAAGGAATCCACTGCTCCCCGGGGATAAATTCCCCGAAAGGGACCAGCTGGCGCTTGCGGTACACCCCTTCCACCTTCCGGGGAGAGGTGAGCAGGAGTGCGGCGTTGTGCGGCGTTTTCCCGTCAAACCACACATCCCCGAACAGCATGGGAACCCCCGTTTCAACAAGGAGACTGTCCACGAAATCCCGGGTGGATCGGTGATAGGGATACACGCCGTAAAAGGCCGATTCCGAAAAAAGCATCAGGTCCACATCCCCGGGGAGATCCGAGAGAAGACGGGTGTACGAGGCCTGCATCCGGGGCCACTCGGTGGGATCTCCGATCACGGAAGGGAGCACGGCCGGCTGGACCACCACCACCCGGAGCTCTCCGGCGGGTTCCGGCGGGTGATTCAGAAGATACCGGCCCAGGGTCCAGACGCCATACAGAAGGGCGGCAAACAGGAACAGGGCGATGCCCCGTCCGTCCCGGAGGGCGCGTGCCACGCCGAAAGACAGGGCCACCACAAGAAACGTCCATCCGTAGGGTCCCACGATGGACACGACCTGGAGAAAGGAAGGCATGGCTAGGGCACCTTCCCACAGGGGGGACCAGGGGAAAGCGAGGAGGGGAAGATGGGCCCGGAAGAGCTCAAAACCCACCCACAGTCCGGCGGCAAAGAAGGCCGAAAGGGGCCAGGCCGGTCGAACACGGCGGAACCCCCAGGCGAGAAGTCCCCACAGCGCGCTGTGGACAAGAACCACCAGGATCACCCCCACGTAGAGCAGAACGGTCACACCGGATGGAACGGGCACATTCCGCATCCAGCCCGCGTGGAGCGCCCAGAAGGGAAGGCCGGCCACAAATCCGCGAAGCCAGGCCCGGCCGGGAGACGCAGCGGTCTCCGAGAGGAGAAAAAAAAGGGCGGCGAAAGCAAAAATCGTGCCTGGAATCAAAAAGGGAGGGAAGGCCAGGAGGGCCATCCCCCCCATGAGAAGTCCTGAACCCAGGTCCTTCAACGCCTCCCGTGGCGGGAGGGTGAACTCAGCGCGCACGGAAGAGTTCGGCAGGCGGGAAGAGGGAATCCACCGGATAATCCACAAAGATCAGGTTCATGGCCTTCATCTGCTCGATGGACGTGCGAAGCTGCGCCGGAGACAGCTCTTCCAGGGTCACGATGGCGGGAAGGGGGAAAGAGTCCGGAGGGGTGAGGGTGGTGTCTCCTTCAAACAGGTGATTCCAGGCGATAGCCCGGGCCTCCTCGGGGTGCTGGCGGATATACTGGATGGCTTTCTGGATGGCCTGACCCATCCGGATGGTGGCCCGGCGTTTCTCACCCAGGGTGAGGTTCAACTGGGAAGTGTAGATGAGGTCCAGGAAAAAGGGCGAGCCCACCCGGTTCTCAAGGAAACCGTCTTCCAGAATGGCTGCCTTCCGGGTGGAAAGAAGATAGGTCCGCACAGGCTCATACACCACCGCCGCATCCACCTTCCCTTCTTCAAACGCCCGAATCAGGTCCTTCAGACTGAAGGGCAGAAACACAAAGGAGCGGACTTCCAGCCCCTCCTTTTCCAGAATGGTGCGCAGGAGGTCGCCGTCTTTCGTGAGTCTCCAGTAGCCAATGCGTTTCCCTTCCAGGGCTTTCAGGGACCGGTAACGGGGGCGTCCCCGGCGGTTGGTGGCCACCATCAGGGCGGTCATGGGGCGATCCACCGAACTGGAGGTGAAGGCAAAGAAGCGGTAGGCCAGAGGACGGCGGAGGGTGGCGGGAACGAAGGAAAGCCAGATGGTTCCCGCTCCGAACTGGGCGTTTCCGTTCGCCACGGCATCCACCTCCTCCGCCCGGCGGGCAGAAACGTCCACCGTGACCTGGACGCCGGTGGAATCAAAAAAACCTTTCTCCTCGGCCACCCACACGGGAAGGGCCCCGAGGGAGCGTGCCACGAGGATCTTCCCCTCCACCTTTCCCCGCTCCCGGATCTGCGGGGCAACGAGGATATACAGCAGAACAAGAGCCAGAAGGGTGTTCACCGCATAAAGGATCTTGACCCGGCCGTTCATTCAGGACCTCCTTTTTTGGCCTTAAGTTTCGGGCATGAGAAAAGAACTTTCAAGGACGGAGCCCCCGGGGAGACAGGAGGAATTTTACCCGATCCCGATGGGTTCCGGAAGGCGTGGACAGTTCCACCACCACAAAATACGGTCCGGCCGCAAGGCCCTCCACCGGAAGGGGGATGTCCTGGAGTCCCGAAGAAACAGGCACACGACGGACTTCCAGGCGCTCTCCACCAAAGGAAAAGATTTCATACCGCAGTGTTCCCGAAGCGGGGCTGGTGACCCGAAGGAAGACCCTTCCCGTCCGGTATGCCGGGTTGGGGAACACCCGGACCCGGAAGGACGAAGCAGAAGGCGACACCGCAAGGGGCTGAAGCACATCCCGGGAAGAGGACACCACTCCGGAAGCGGTGAGACTCCGGGCATACACAAGGCTTCCCGTGAAACCCACGACCTCCAGGCGTCCATCCCCGTTGAGGTCCACGAGAGAGGGGAGATCCCCCCCTGCAAAATCCTCGGCCACCACCCGGTTGCCCAGGTATGCTCCCATGCCGGAAATCTGAAGGAGAAGTCCACCCTCAAGTCCTGCAGCGCCCACAACCGGGTGGGCGGAATCCACGGGGAGAGAAGCCACGTCCACAAGCCCTCCCTCAGGGGTATAGATCCGGACGAGAGCATCCAGCACCACCGCCACCCGCGGGATGTTCCCTTCGCGATACACGACCGAGGGAGCGGTGTTCGTGCCCGATGAGGGCGTATGGTGGAGGAGGGTGCCGTCCGAAGCATACCGGACGAAACCCCGGTCGCTCACCCATCCCGCAATTTCCAGATTCTGTCCCCGACGAAACACCAGGGGGCCTCCCGTGGTGAGGGCACCGGACGTGATCCCAAAAGATGCAAGACGTTCCTGGCCTGAGATGGAAAGCAGATGAAACTGTCCGGACACGGACTGGACGATCAGGGTGTCCCCCACCCGGGCAAAGCGCCCCCTCACGGGTTCGCCCACAAAGGCACGGAAAACGATCTGCCCGTCCTGCAGGCGTAGCCCCACCACCTCCCCGCTTTCGCTCCCGATCCACAGTTTCCCGGAATCCACCTGAGGGGGACTGAGGGCAAGTTGCACCGGTAGCCGGGTTTGCCACAGGGTGATGCCCTGGACCAGATCCAGCGCTTCCGCCGTTCCATCCGTCCACACCAGAAGCAGCGTGTCTCCGGAGAGAACCGGCGAGGGCACCAGGTCCACCCGTGGGGATAGGGCCTGGACGATCAGGCTGAAGGTGTTTCCCTGGTACATAAACACCCGGGCGGGACGGGTGGAATCCGAAAGGGGATCCCCGAGGTCCACAAGGACGATCTGGCGGGAGTTCGCAAGGGTCACCCACCGACCGGTGGTGCCCTCAAAGGGGATGGGGAAGGGGGGGAGGAGATCCGGAGGACGGAGGGTGAAGGTCATGGAGTCGCCTGTATCTGAAACGCTTTCGATCACAAGGGGCGCATCAGCCCCGGAGTTCAGGCGGGCAGGTGGGAACGTCCAGGGAGCCAGGGTGGCGTTGTGGCCTGCCCGGAAAGGATCGTAAGAGCTTCCGAAAATTTCTTCCACACCCCCAACCGCAAAGGTTTCCAGGTCCTGAACCCCATCTGCCTCCACCAGATCCACGCCCATGGGGCGAACTGCGTTCACGGTGTTGTAGGCGTATTCCCGGCGGATGATGCCGTCGTCAATGTGCCAGACGAGAAGGCCCGAACCGGGGAGAAGATAGTCGTTCTCCCCGTAGAAGTGCACCACCACTCCGTCCTTCCACCGGCCATACACCGCCGTTTCCAGGGTGTCTCCGTTGCACACGTACACCGAATCGTTGGCACCCAGGTTGTCCTTCTTGTATTCCAGGAAATACCACTCCTCCGGTGTGAGACGAACAGCGAGGTACCGGGGGTGAGCGCCCGGACTCTCCTGGAGCACTCCTGCCGAATCCGTCAGGATCATGCCGGGATACAGGGAAAACGTCGTGGGGCTGTCCGGAGGGGAGATCACCGAAAGACTGGGCCCGAACAGGCCCTGGCGAACATCGTAGGGCTCATCCCACAGAAGGTGGACGATGCTGTCGGTCCAATAGCGCTCCCAGGCGTTGGGGAGGGGAGGAAGGAGTCCGGGGGGAATGGCCCCGGGAACGGAGAGATAACTCCCGGACCCCATGATGCCCCAGGCGCCGATGCCGGCCCCCTGGCCATAAACATCGTAGAGATCGGGCTGGAAGAAAAGGAAATGACCGGCTTCGTGGATCAGGGTCCCCTGGAGCATGAAGGTGGCGCCGTCCTGGGACATGGTTTCGGGGAGAATGGCCACGTCATACACCGTGTCCTGACCCTCGTTCAAGACCAGATAGGGCACACCGAGATAATAGTCAAAAATTCCGGGCGGGAGGGTGACGGCGGCGATGTCATAGGGGGTGTCGAAGTTGAGGTCTGTCTGCCAGGCGCTTCCCGCGTGGAAGATGACATACCGGGGCAGGACTCCCTCATCATAGTCCCGTGTGCCGTTCTGATCAATGTCCTCAAAGGACACCCGGGGGTCCTGGTCGGCGATAAGGAACGCATCCCGGGCCAGGTTCACAAGGCCCTGTTCAAAATGGGTTTCATCCCCGTAATAGCGCATGGGATGGGGAAGCACATAGGCGCTGTCGGGCTCATCCGGCACCACCCGCCATTCGATCTTTACCCGGCCATAGGTCCAGAGGTTGACGTAGTGGGCCAGGGCCTCCAGCTGGCGTTCAAAATAGGTCTTATCATGGGGAGGTTCGTAATACGGGTTATAGAAGGTGTCTCCACAGGGGGTGACGGTGTCAATGGGATCGCCGGTGGGTTCCAGGATGAACCGGCCGTTTCCGGTGGTGAGGGGATCGTCCGGGATCTCTTCGGGGAACTGGACCCGGATGGCCAGGATGCGCATCACGACCGGCGAGTCCAGGACAGCTCTCTGGAGACGGGGCTTCACGAGCTCGGGGGTGTGGACAGCCTGGAACATGCGCAGGCGGGTCCGGATGGCGCGGTCCCGTTCAAGGGGAGGGCGGACCACCTCAAAGCGGGCGGAAGGTGGAATCCGGACCCACCCCCCGCTTCCAAGGGTTGCCGGAACAAGAAAACCCAGAAGAAATGAAACGCGCAGGCTTTTCATGAGCGAAGGGGATTATACAGGACGGCAGGGGAACCTGCAGACATGGTCATGGCTTCTCCAGAATGTTTATCCGAAGGGCAAAACTCGGGGCGCCCGGATTCGAACCGGGGACCTCCTGCTCCCAAGGCAGGCGCGCTAACCAGGCTGCGCTACGCCCCGTCGGGCTTGAGTGTACGCATTCCGCACTGAACCGTCAACGATCCGCTGGTTCAGGAGCGGACGGGATCCTGATAGGGACAGGTGCAGGGCGATGTGCCGCATTTGGGACAGCCGTTCTGGTAGCGTGCCATGGCCTCATCCAGGTCAACCCCCACCAGATTGGCCACCGACAGCAACCAGGCAAGGACATCGGAGAACTCCAGCGACAGCTCCTCGGAATCTCCGGAAAGCAGGGCGCCCGCCAGCTCCCCAACTTCCTCCACAAACCAGGCGTAGGTGGGGAAAAGCCCCCGCCGGCGGTCCCGTTCTCCATAGGTCCGTGCGATGATCTCCTGCCATGCCTTGAGATCCATGCCTGCCTCCTCAAAAATGGAGTGGGAGAAACACCGGAATCACGATCAAGCTCAGGAGATGGGTCAGGAACACGCCCCGGGCCGTGAGATGGACGTTCCCCCCATAGCGAGCGGCGATCACCACCGTGTTGACCGCCGAGGGCATCAGGGCTTCCATCCACAGGAGTTCCCGGGCGGGGGTTGGCAGGGAAATCCAGTGCAGGAAGGCCAGGGTGAGAAGGGGCAGGGTCAGGGCCTTGGTGGCTCCCACCGCGAGGAGAGCCGGCATTTCTTCCCGGGAGACCCCACCCACCATTCCGGCCAGATACCCCCCCACGAGAAACATGCCGAGGGGGATGGTGGCCTCGCCAAATGCCGCAAGGGGTAAACGGATCCAGGAAGGCAGATCCACGTGAAGAAAAGTCAGGAGAACGCCCACAATCACCGCAACAAAGGGGGGGGTGATGGGAAATTCCCGTTTTCCGGAGAGAAGCATAACCCCCACGCTCCAGAGGAAAGGGCTCGCAGTGAAGACGAAGAAAAACACGGCCACCTGAAAGGCCGCGGCCTTTTCGGGTGGGAAGAGCGCCACCGCAAGGGTCAGGGGCAGGTATCCCGCATTCTGGAACAGAGAAAGCCCAAGAACCTCTCGCCAGAACGCCCGCACCTCTTTCCAGAGCCACCAGGGGAGAAGCCCAACGAGGGCCAAAAAGGCAAGCAGAAAGGGAAACAGGGGAATGAGGGCGTGGGTTCGGAGGGCTTCAAAAGAGAGGGCATCCATGAAGCGAATCAGGATCAGTGCTGGCAGGGTGAGGTCAATCACCAGCCGGGCCAGCGCCGGAAGAGCCTCTTCAGGAAACCACTTTTTGTGGACGAACAGGGCGCCCACCAGAGCCATGAAACCGATCTGGAGCACGCCGGACAGAATGGACGCCGTCATGGGCAGAGGAATTGGTGCTTGAGGGCGGCAAGCACCACCATGCCCGCAAGAAGCCAGAAGGTGCTTCGTTCGCTGTGGAGGGCCATCCGGACGTCTCCCCGCTCGTCTTCATGCCAGGCCCGTCCCCGAAGGGGAAGGAAGCGGGGGACGCGGGCCCGGTAAACCCGATATTCGGGAAACCGGGACATGAGAAAGTCCTCTTCGGCATCCGTGATGAGGGTATATTCCAGCCAGAAGAGCAGGGCATAGGCCCCCCAGATCCACAGATTGGCGGTCAGAAGTCCCACAAACCCCAGCCCCACCAGGAAATTTCCCCCATAGATGGGATGGCGCACCCACGCGTAGGGTCCCCCCCGGGCAAGACGGGACGCGGTGATGTGCCGGGCCCGGGTGGTGAGCCCCGCGTGGGCCACGGACCAGATCCGGAGGAGTTCGCCGAGAACCAGTCCCGCAAGCCCGATCCCCACGCTCCATCCCGTGGGACATGAGGCCGCCACCGCAATGACGAAAAAGGGGACGGGCAGCCAACCCCGGTGGCGAAACAGAACCTTTCCAATCCGTACACGGACGGTTGAGGGCATCACCGTTCTGGATGGTTCAGAAACGGGTGGTCAGCAAAACCCCCGCACCCCCATGGGGCGTCGGGTGCAGGGAGATGTTCACGCCGGCATCACGGGCCCGAAAATAGGCGTCCAGGGCGCTCACCACGTGGTGGGCCACAAGAAGTCCCACCAGCACCCGTGTGCGGTTCCCCCAGGATCGGGCCGTGCCCCGGAGATCCGCATAGGCAAACCAGGCATCCCGGCTTTCCCACGCCCAGGTTACGGAGGGAAGCCGTTCCTGGACATACCGGTTCTGGGCGTCGAGGTCGCCGGGATAGAGCTCCCGGGCCTGGCGATACAGGTCGTCCCGGTAGTCCTCAAACGTTTCATAGCCTTCGGCCAGATCAAAAAACCGGGCGGTGAGATTTCCGTCCGGCCGGGCGTGACGGAGGGCATAGAGTTCCGCGTTGGTTGCAGCCCGGCGGCTTTCCTGCCAGGCGAGAAACGTGCCCGCCCCCAGCACGCCTTCCGTGATCACGAACACCCGGGGCGAAGCCCCCAGGCTGACCTGCCCCCATCCGGGCAGGATCAGGGAGCGCAGGGCCGCCTGAAAGGGGGACAGGGCCAGAATCAGGGCAACCACCACAGCGTTCCCTCCGGTGTGACCAGGCGATACATCCTCCCCTTCTGGATTCTGTTCACCTTCCGTCCAGAAGGGTCCAACACGATCTCCCGGCCGTTCGACGGACGGGGGCCGAACACAATCGCCGTTCGCTGGAGGTGGTTCTCGTTCACCGATGTAGTGAGATCCAGGAGCCAGGCCACCATGTTGATGAGGAGGACGGCGTTGTCCAGTTCGTTCCAGTTGTCATACAGGTTGTCCCCGGGATCACCGGTTCCGTCATCCGGGGGGGATGAATCCCCCATGGCGCAGAACTTCCCCAGGCCATAGGTCCCGCAGGCCACCATCAGGCGGGTGGAGCTCCCCACCGAAACGGAGGGGTGCCACACCACGCCCTCCACGGAAGAAGACCCTCCCGTCAGGGAGATGAGCGTCCCGCCGTGAAAGGCAATGGCGTACACCCTCCCCGCAGGTCCCGTGATGACCGGGTGGTTGGTGTCCACCACAGAAGAACTATCCGAGAAGGAATTGTAGGAATCGCCCGTGACGTGGAAATGGATCCCCAGGCTGTCTTCAAAGGCCGCGTTCAGAACATGGGGAGAATCCCATCCGTCGTTGTCCCGATCCGATCCATTGTGGTTTGCAATCAGGATCACCGATCTCCCCGCCTTGAGAAAATCGAGAACAGCCTGGACTTCCTGAGAAGACAGGGGGTTCTGGGGTTCAGGGAGGATGAACAGTTCAAAGTGGGAGAGGTCCAGACTGTCCGCACCGTTTCCATACCGGATGGATTGACCGGGAGGGAGAGTCCGGATGCGCCGCCCCGTTCGGGTCAGGATGTTGAAGGCCCAGGTGGAATAGGCCCCGTCCCAGTCTGTGGGAGAAGAAGGGGAAGAGGGCGTGGGGAGAGGTGCGTTGTGATCCGCCACCCAGTCCGCATTCCCGGCGGTCTCATTTTTCGTCCAATCCATCAGGACGCCGGTCTGGGCATGGAGAGGGCCGACGAGCACGGCCAGGGCCAGGTATTTCGCCACTTTCACGCTTTTACTCCGCAAATTTCAGGAACAGGGAGGCATGGGGAGGCACGTTCACCTCGGATTTGGCCTCCAGGCGTCCCTGTTCAGGGTGGATCATGGTTTTTTTCAACCGGTAGGGGAACGTGTGAACACCGGATGTGTTGAAAAGGAGGATCCCCCGGGAGAATTCCCGGAAAAGAAGGGACCCCTCATCTTTTTTCCGTTTATACACCTTGAAGGTTCCACGGGGTTCTCCATAGTCCCGTCGGAGTTGGCTGAGCAAACCGTATTCCGCGGGGCGTTCGTCAAAACTGGACAAAGACACATACAGGTCCGGATGGGCCACAAGATACAGGGCATCCAGCACGTAACGGGCAAGGCGTTCTCCCTCGGGCCACTGAATCTGAAGGATGACCGGTTTGGTGGCCAGTTTGAGCTCTTTTTCCAGCGCACGGGGGGCCGGAATGGCACCGTCCTGATGAACGAAATGCTTGAGCAGGGGCAGGTGAGTTTTTCGGACGAGATCTTCCAGGCCCGGACGGGCTATAAGGGAAGCGTTCAGGGCTCCAATCACGTTGATGTTACGTTTCGCCAGATCCTGCAGGGTTTTTCGTATGGCTTCCCCGCCCCCGGGTGTTTCAGTGGCATACCAGCCCAGATGATCGGCCATGATTCCGTCCACGGTCCACGAGGTGTTCCGCCGGAAGGCATCCTCGATATAGCGGGAGAGATTGATCACCACCCGATCCCGACACACCGGATCCGAAAGGTTCATGGCGTAATATTCCAGGCCGCCGTCCACACGCACCATCCGCTGGCCGGTGGAGGATGTCAGAAAACACTCCGGACGTTTCTGATTGGCCCAGTCAAAGGGGAAAAAGTCCCCAAAACGCCCCAGCACGTTGTTGGGCCCCTCCTTCCGGCTCACCACACTCACCCAGGGGGTGGCATACAGATACACGGGCAGCGAGGGGTTGATGGCTTTGATCCGGGCCGCCGTCAGGGGATCCTGCACCACGAAGAGGTCAAAGGTCACCAGATCCCGGATCCAGTCCGTGGTGAAGGAAGACGGCATGAAGCGAACGAGCCGGAAGGGACGGAGGACGGGAGGTGGAAGGTTTTTCCCGGCGGTGAGGACCAGATGGTCCAGCCACAGATGCCCGGCCACGGGCCCGTCGCCCGTGCGCACATGAAGGGCGATCTGAAGGGCACGAAAACCCTGGGGAAGAAGGATTTTCTTCTCCACTTTCTGCCAGCCCTTTTGCGGGAAGTGGGGACTTTCATACAGGGTGAGAGCCGTGTCCCCCCCGGATCGCCGGAGGATGAGATAGGCGGCATAGGTCATGCCCACCCGACCGGAATCCTGAATCCAGAACCGGACATTCAGGGTGTCACCGGGCTGGGGATAGGCGGACGAGAGGGGATAAATGCCCGGAGAAAGCACAAAGAATTCCGTGGACAACCCTGCGCCCTTCCGTGTGACCTCGAAGGACTGGCTGGCCCCCCCTCGATACACCACCCGGCTGTCCAGGGAACGTTCCACCTGAACACCACTGGAAACAAGGGTCTTTCCAGGGAGGAAGCGCCATCCATCCGCCAGACCGTCTTGATCTGCATCCATTTCAAAGGCGCCCCAGCCCGCGGCAAAATTTAGAGCTGTTTGGGCGATGAGCAGTGCCCACCACATACATCCCTCCTGGCTCAGTTCGAACGCTCCACAAACCGGATGTCTGGATGTTCATGGGTTGCAAAGGCGACGGGCATGGCCTCCGTGTTGTGGGCAAATCCCACCCGTCCCGCCGGGTCCACGGTGATGAGCCCGGCCTCCAGGTCTGGAATCCGCTGTTCAGCCTCTTTGAGGGCAGACCGGGCCGCCTCCATGGCGTCCACGCCGCCCTCCATGACGTCCACCGCCCGGAAGGTCAGGAGGCTTCGCATGATGCCCTCTCCGATGCCGGTGGCCGATGCACCGCCCCCGGAGGATGCGTAGGTGCCGGCACCCGGAAGAGGGGTGTCACCAATCCGGCCGAAGAGTTTGAGAAAAATCCCCCCTGTGGACGTTCCTGCCACAATTTCTCCTTCCGGTCCCAACACCACACATCCCACCGTGCCGTGGAGAAGCTCGGGATAGGCTTTCAGGAATTCCGGGAGTTTCCGCGCCCACCGGGGCGCTTCCCCTCGTTCCAGCCGCTCGATCAGCTCTCTCCATTGCCGCCGCCGCTCTTCGGTGATGGGGTCGTATTCCGGGAATCCGAGATAACGGGCAAAGCGCTCGGCACCCTCCCCGGAAAGCAGGACATGATCCGTGCGCTCCATCACGGCACGGGCGAGTTCGATGGGGTTTTTGATGCGTTCCACGTTGGCCACCGCCCCCATCCGCTGGGTGGATCCCACCATCAGCGCGGCGTCCATTTCACACCGTCCGTCCACGGTGAGCACCGATCCGGTCCCCGCGTTCAGCACGGGGCTGTCTTCCAGCACTTTCACCGCCGCCACGCACATGTCCACCGCGCTTCCACCCTGCTGTTTCACCTCGAGTGCAGCCCGAACCGCCTCTCGCGCGGCCTTCTCCACCTCGTCCCGCTTCTTCTCGGGTTTTTTGCCCGCGCCCGTGTGCACAATCACCGCCCAGGGTTGCATGGTTTCCACTCCTTTTCAACGTTCAGGACAGGCGTTCCAGACGAATGAGGGGCACCACCATCTCTTCCAGGGATACGCCCCCATGGAAGAGCCAGTGCCGGTAGGTGTCGGCAAATTTCCGGGGATCGGATTCATAGACGAAATAGCCCTCTTCCATCGCAAGAAGCAGCCGATCTCCCATGGACCGGGGAAGCCCCCACCCTTCCAGATCCCGAATGTCCAGGGCCTTGCCCCGGAGGACTTTCATGCTCTGTCCGATTTTGTAACGAAGTCCTCCTGAAACCTCCCGTCCCGCCCGGATGACCACCGGTTCCCGGGCTTCCACCCATCCGTGGTCGCTTGTGAGCACCACCGTGTAGCCCTGCTCCAGCGCCTGATCCAGCGCAGGACCCAGGGGTGTTTCCTGCATCAGGAACTCCACGAACTTCCGGAAATCCACATCCCGGATAAAGGGCATTCGCTGCCAGAGGTGTCCAAGCCAGTCGAAAAAGCTCACCACCACCACTTCAAAGGGGGCTTTCCAGTCCCCTTCAAAATGTTCCGGGCGGAGCCACTTCCGGAACCGGAAGGCAAGGTCCAGGCCCTCCCGGACCAGATGATGTTCGAGAAGTTGCGCTTCTTCCTTGTTGTTTTCCAGGGCTCCTGGATACCGGCGGTGGATGTCCCTGGGAAGCATGCCCGCAAACAGGGCGTTCCGGGCGAAAGGCGTGGCGGAAGGAAGAAGGGTGAAGAGAAGGGTGCGTTCCATCCGTACAGGTGTTTTCAGAAACCGGAGGATCCGATGAAACTGCTCCAGCCGGAGACCGTCCATCACCACAAGCACCACACGCTGGCCTTCCCGAAGCAAAGGAAAGACATGTTCGGGGAGGGCGCGATGGAGAAGCAGGGAGGAATCCAGCAAGTCGGGGTACGTGCGCTCGATCCAGCGAGCAAAGGCGCTGTTCTGGGAGCGGCGCTCGTGATGGAAGAGTTCGTCCGGGGTTTCCGCCCATTCGGCGAGAATCCGGGCCCGCTCCAGCCAGTCCGAAGGCTCCTGCCCCAGGGATGCGAGTTCCCGGGAAAACTTCCGGAGCCGGCGTGCTTCCTGGGGGCGAACCTGTTCCATCAGAGCCAGAAGCTGGGAGGGACGGAAAGGCTTGACCACATAGCCCACGACACCCGGTTCGCCCGCAAGGCTCATGACGTCAGGGTCTTCCACCATGGTGATGAACGCCACGGGAAGGTTGGGGTGATGAGACCGCAGCTCGCCAAACAGCTGTTCTCCGTTCATGCCCGGCATACGGTAATCCAGAAGCACAAGGTCCACCGGCTCCTGCGCCAGGAGGTCCAGGGCTTTTGCCGGATGGTTGGCGGTCAGAACCTGGATGCCTCGCTGTTCCAGAAAACGGATGTGTGCACGAAACCCCTCGATTTCGTCATCCACCCACAGAATCCGCATGGGCTAATTGTACGCCGGGCGCCCTGACGTGTCAACGAAACGTGTAGCATTACAATACATACTGACCCACCCCCTGAAGTTTCCGAATACAGCAGGAACGTGTGGATGTGGGTTGAAAGGACAGCCGAGAAGCTGGACATTCACCCCCTGAGCCGGTATGAACCAAACTCAGGGGGTGAAGATGATGATCGTAAGCGCCGTCACCTACAGGGAGTTGGTCGCCATGAGTAAAGATCCAACCTTCCCCAAACGCAAGGTGATCGAAGTCTACCAGCGCACAGGAAGTATACGGGAGACCGCCCGAATCTTCTCCATGTCCCGAAACACCGTTCGCGCCATCATCCGGGAGTACAAACAGCACGGCGAAGCCTCCCTTCTTCCCCAATCCCGTCGCCCTCACCGATCCCCCCGCAAAACCCCTGAACACATTGAGAAAAAGGTCCTCGAATGGAAATCCGCCCATTCCTCCTGGGGCGTCCAGCGGATCGCCAAACAGATCGCCCACGACGAGGGAATTCAAATCTCTCCGGTCACCGTCTGGCGTATCCTGAAACGCACGGGTGTGAAGATCTCCCGGAAACGCAAGAAGAATTCGGGCGGCGCTGCGCCTGCTGTATGGACGTGGGAACGGTACGAAGACCGGGAGGGCGTGATCCTGCTCCAGGTGGACTGGAAATACATCCTGGACAAGAAAGCGCTGGGAACAAAGCGGTATGACCATATCCGAAAACGGAAACTCCCCCGATTCCAGTTTACCGTTCTGGAAGCGCGGAGCCGTCTACGTCTGATCTTCTTTGCCTATCGTCTGACGCGGGAGAACAGTCGTCTGGGGATGGTTCTGGCGGTGATGGTGCTGCGCATGCTGGGTCTTGAGGGATGGATGGTGCTCCAGACGGATCATGGGGAGGAATTTGGGGGGACGAATCCGGATCGTCTGGCCCAGATCAATTTGAGGGATCTGTTGCCGGTGGGAGCGCAGATGGTGAGATATCCGATGGGTCGGAAGCAGTACAATGGCCGTGTGGAGCGGAGCCACCGGACGGATGATGAGGAATTCTACCGTCCAAAGATTCTGGAGGTGAGGGATGTGAAAGAGTTTCTCCGGGCGGCGTCGGAGTGGTCGTGGTTTTACAACATGGAGCGGGTGCATCTCGGGTACGGGATGGAAGGGAGGACACCGTGGGAGGCTTTTCAGGAGATTTACGGCGTCTCTGGTGTTGATCCCTTCTTCCCGGTGGTCCTTCTGGATGACCTGGCTGTGCTGTACACCACGCAGTTCCTCCCCGAAATGGAGGGGGTGGGTCAAGATCTGTTGAAATACTACAACGCATGGCCTCATCCAAACGTGTACGCCTTTCCCTCCGTCCCCCACACTCTCCAGAGAGACACAAACACGGCTTTCTCCCTCCACCAGGTACGAAGTTCCCGTGGAGCATCCTGATCGAATGGGTTGAGGAACTGGACCTGGCGATGATCTCGACAGGGCTTCCTCGTTTCGGGTGAAACAGTAAGATTCAAAAAGGCTCTCGGGCCAAGAGAGAGCCGATGATCTCCACCGCCCGGGTCACCCCCTTTTCCCTCCGGATGGCCTCCCCCACAGCCCGGGCTCGACACTGAGTCTCCCGGTTTTCAAGCACCTCCCGGAGGGCCCCTTTCAGACGGTCCGGCGTGAGGTTCCGGAAGTGGCCCAGACTCACACCGGCACCGATGGCCTCCACCCGTTCTCCCCAGAAGAACTGATCCGCCAGGAAGGGCACGATCACGGTGGGACGGCCGAAACGCAGCCCCATCGCCGTGGTTCCCGCCCCTCCGTGATGGATCACTGCATCCATCCGGGGAAAGAGCCACTCGTGGGGAATCTCCCGAACCGGATACAGGCGGGGATGTCGGGGGACCTCCACGCCACTCCACCCCGTGCCCATCACCGCATACACATCCAGAGATTCCAGGGTCTGAAGAAGAATCTGAACCGCTCGGACGGGGTCGGGGAGGGGCATGCTTCCGAAGCCGATATACACCACCGGGCGATGGGTGGAAAGAAAGATCTCCAGATCCGGCGGGGGCGTGAAGGGTGGTGTTTTCCGGAACCAGTATCCGGTGATGTGGACCCAGTCCGGCCAGTCCGGAGGTCGCGGCACGACGTGCTCGCTGAAGGCGTAGAGGTGAGGGATTCGGAGTTGCCTGAGGAGGGGAAAGGGACCCCGCAGCCCCAGGGGAGAAAGCCCCAGACGTTTCCGGAGGTGGTTGGAAGGTTTGCGCACAAGCCACCAGGACAACAACGAGGCGAAGGCGTAGGTCAGGCGGTTGGTGAAGGGCGTGCGGAGCCACCGGGGGAAGTGTCCCACAGGAGCCGGAAAGGCGCGGGTGGGGGTGAGAGGCTGGAGATAGGCGGCCACCCCCGGAATCCCCCGGGCCTGGGCGATGTGAAAGGCCGGAAATCCCAGACTGGAAAACACGATGAGACGGGCGTCCGAACATGCCCGGACCAGATGATCCATCACCGTATCGGCGTGCTCCAGGAAGCGTTCCATGATCCCCCGGATGAGCCGATCACCCCGGCGAGCACGGGCCATGAACGCCTTCCCTTCCTCGTCTTCCACGAAGGACCGGATGGGGATGCCCAGGGAGGCGAAATCCAGATCCGCTTGCCGGGCCATGTCCGCAAAGTCGGGATGGGTCACCAGCCGGACGGGAAGGCCTGCCTCCCGCAACCCCTCACCCAGGGCCACATAGGGCTGAACGTCCCCCCGGGTGCCCGCGGTCACGATCACGATGGGCAAGGACATCCCGGGAAAGATACGCAGAACCGGACGAACCTTCACCTCCGGGTCAACGTCCGGCGTCCATGGTCCCCCCAGTCCCTCCCGCCAGGGGAGGTGAGAAGAACCCCATCCACCTCCGGCAACGTTCGGGAAAAATCCTCTATGTTCGTGGGGTGCAGTCGGTGAGGGTGTTCGAACGTATGTCCGGAGGTCAGCACGCGCACCCTTGATATTCTGCCGCAGGGGTTATATAGTAGGCTATGGTCCATCCAGCAAGGAGGGAGTGATGCGGTTCTGGATCTATGCCCTCGGGAGCGTTTTTCTCTTCATCTTCCTCGCCTGCCCTTCCCGAAAACCCTCCGAACGCCACGTGCCCAAAACACCCGACGTTGCGAACAAGCGCGGTGAGGTCACACCCCCCACCCTCCCCGTCGAAGTCCATCCCTCTGGACGCCTTGGCTTTCCTCCCCGGGAAATCCACGTTCAGTGGAAACGCCCCACACCCGCCCGAATCGGCCCCGTACGGGATGACCTCCTCTCTCAATGCTTCGACATCCATCCCGGCCTTCCCATCGAGGCCGTGTGGGTCCAGGAAAACCACCTGAAAATCCGTCTCCTCCGACTCCCCACCCCCAAAACACGCTATCAGTACACCCTCTCCTGCCTTCCCGACGCCGACACCGTCTATCCCCTTCCGGAACCTGTCTCCGCAGAGTTCATCACCCCTCCCCTGGACGCCATCAGCGCCGTGGTCCATCGGGTGAACGCCGCAAAACTCTGGATCCGCCTGGAACCCATCTACCCCATGGACACCACCCGCACCACCCTCCTGCGCCAGATCGCCCTCCGCACACGGCATCAAGAAATCCCCCCGGACACGCTCGTGGTCCGGGATTCAGCCATTTTCCTTCGTTTTTCCCATCCCGAGAAACCCGCCGTCAAGCTCGTCATCCGCAAGGGATGGCGCACCCGGGAAGAAAACTTTCAACTCGAAAAAGACGTCATCCTCACCCTCAAGATCCCGAAGCGCAACGTCTCCATCCAGCGGGTGGAAGGGACCTGGAAATCCGGGGAACCTGTGATTGTGATCACCTGCGCCCTGACCCACGAATCGCGATGCAAACTCGATCCGGATTATGTGCTTCGCACCGTCCGCATGCTCCCCCGCGTGGGCAACCTCACCGCCACCAGCCTTTCCGACGGGAGCGTCGTCCTCCACGGCGACTTTCAGCCCGGACATCTATACGTTCTTACGTTCCCCAAGGGATTCTCGGTGGAAGACGCGGCTCTTCCTTCCGAGGTGACCCGGACGGTGCAGATTCCGGAAGAACCCGTCCGCTTCCGCTTCCCCATCCAGGGCATGATCTTTCCACCGGGGTTCCAGAACGGACGGCTTCCCGTCCAGGTTCACGGGAGTGACCGCTTCCGCCTGCGGATTCGCTGGATTCCCCCGGACAACCTCGCCCTGTGGGCACGATCGCGGAGAGACTGGTGGTATTCCTGGAATCAGTATGCCGAACTCATCCGGGACACGGTGATGGAAGCCCACCCCGAAAAAGGTGCCGTCTGGCTTTCCCTCCCGGAACTGGTTCTGGACAGCCCGGGGGTCTATGTCCTCGAAGGGGAGCTCGTGATGCCCCGCAACCGCAGGCTTTCCTGGAGAGAGCGGGAATGGGCGCAGGATCGGGCAACCCTCCTGATTTCCCCCATCCTGCTCTATGCCCGAACCTCTTCCCGAGAGGTGGACGTGTGGGCGGTGGATGCCTCGCAATATGCCCCTCTTCAGGGCGTGGACATGGAAGTCCGGAGCGCACGCAATGTCCTCATTGGCCGGTGTGTCACGGATGCAAACGGTCACTGCCAAACTTCAGCGGGGCGGTTTCGACCGGCCACCATTCTTGCACGAAAGGGAACGCATGTGACCTTTCTGGACCTTCTTTCCGAACGTATGTCGCTTTCCACAAACTGGCCAGGTGGAACCCCGCCCGGTCCGTTCCGGGTGGCCCTGCTCCCCGAACGGGATCTCTACCGTCCAGGAGAAACCCTCCACGTCGCCGTTGTGGCCCGGAACTGGGGAACCTGGACCGGCGCGCCCCTCAAACTCCTCCTGTCGCTCCGCACCCCGAAGGGAAGGGTGTTCAGGGAACGCACGCTGGAACTTTCCGGCGCAGGATGGGGAGAGGCCGACTTTGATCTCCCCGCAACCATGAGCACGGGGACCTACACCCTCCAGGCCCGTTTCGGGGATGAGGTGGTGGATCAACGAAAAATCTTTGTGGAGGTGTTTCGCCCGAGCCGGATGCATCTGGATGTGGACGTGCCTCCCTTTGTGGTGGGGGACGCCCTGCCCGTGATCCTCCGGGCAAGGTATCTCTTTGGCCGTCCCGCCTCCGGACTTTCTTTCCACGTGCGATGTGAAGGAAAGGTCCTCTCTCACTTTTCCCTTCCCGATGACCCGCGGTATAAGGTGTTCACGGGGATCGAATTCCATGCTCCCGAATACCGCACCGTTCCGGGTCATCTGGACGAAGACGGCAAAGCGAACGTGACGTGCACCCTTCCCCGCCGGGGCCCCCTCCTCCAGGTCCGGGTCCAGGTGGAGGTGTCCGATCCAACCGGTGAAGCCACCCGGGCAACAAAATCCACCGTGCTGATGGAAAAACCGGTGCTCATCGGGCTCTATTCGCCAATCCGGTATGCTTCCGAATCCCCGGTTCCCATCGCCCTCCATCTCTGGAGTCCCGAAGGCCGTCCACAGGATCGAACGGTCACCCTGACCCTACGCCGCACACGCTTTGAATGGGAATATGTGAACTTTAACTGGCGAAAAATCACCTGGACCGATACCCTCAAGGTGGTGACCCTTCAGACGGTGGATGGGCATGCATCCTGGACCTGGACCCCTCCGAAGACGTGGTTCTGGGGCAAGTATGAAATTGTGGCCACAGCCGATGATGCGATCCCTTCGCTGCTCGTGATCCATGCCGGCTGGTGGTGGGAAAAGGAACAGCCTTATCTTGCCCCGGAACGCATCCCCCTCAACGTTCCGAAGGAAGTGGATGAGGGGGAGACGATTCCGGTGAGCCTGGCCTCGCCCTATCCGGGGAAGGCACTTGTGACGCTGGAAACACAGCGAATGGAAGCCTTCCGGTGGGTGGATGTGTCGGCGGGAACCACCCGGGTGGACCTTCCGGGCGTTTCCGGCGAACCCGTGGCCTATGTGAGCGTGTTCCTCTTTCGTCCTACCTCCATGGGGGTCCTTCGGAAAGCGGGAATGGCCCGGATCCAGGTGATCCCTTCCCGCCTCATGGCTCCGGTGTCCCTCAAACTTCCCGATACCCTCCGGCCGGGGACCACCGCGGAACTGGTGATCCAGAGTGACGAACCGGTGGAGGGGGCGGTTGCCCTTGTGGACGAAGGGATTCTGAGCCTCACCGGATTTGATCCCCCCGACGTGGTTCGCCACATTCTCCGGCCCTATCCACCGCAGTTTGAAGGGGCGGACAACCTGTATGCCCTGATGCGCGTGTCTCTCCCGGGCGGAGGGGAAGCAGGAGGTGCCGAAGCCCTTCCCGTGGTCCAGAGCCAGCGCCTGTTCGCCCAATGGAAACCCTTTGAGGGAAAGGGGAGATTGCGGATTCCTCTGAAGGTGCCGTCCTTCTATACCGGAGAAGCGCGCCTTGCTGTCCACGTGGTCTCGAAGGATCGGATGAAGACCCTCACCCGGCGTCTCCCGGTACGTTCCGCCCTCAGCTGGAACGTGGTGGGGCCGGATTACCTGTATCCTGGAGATCACAGCCAGGTGGCGATTCGTGTCTGGAATGAACGGGATCGAACACAGAAGGTCCAACTGAAGTTTCAGGGACCAGGGCTGCGAAAAACACGCTCCATCACGCTTTCTCCGCGCAAAGACACCCTCCTGCGCCTGGACTTTCGGGCTCCGAAAGAACCCGGGGAGGCGGTGTATACCCTGGAGCTTGCAGGACGCGCAACCCTCCGGGATACGCTTCGCATCCAGGTGTTCCCCCGAACCACCTTTGTGCGCAAGGGGACGCTTCTTGAACTCCGGGAGGGGACCCACGATCTCACCCCCCACGTCCAGGCCTTTTCTCCCGCCTTCCACCGGGTTCGGGTGATGGTGGCGCCTCATCCCCTCGTGGGCGGACTTCAGCACCTGGCCTATCTCGTGGGGTATCCTTACGGGTGCCTGGAGCAAACCACGTCCCGGCTGGTTCCCCTGGTGGCCTTTTACGATCTTCTTCCCGCCCTGGATTCCTCCTTTTCAGCTGTCCAGATCCGGAATTTTGCCGAGGGTGGGATTGCCCGGCTGCTCGCCTTCCAGCGTTACGACGGGAGTTTCGCCTTCTGGCCCGGCGGGGATCAGGAAGCGCCCCCCGAACTCCAGTTTTACACCCTGTTCCTCCTCCAGGAAGCCCGCGAAGCCGGGTTTTCCGTCCCCCGTGGTCTTGCCGAACAGGCCGCTCAGCGCCTTCTCGGCTATGTGGATCAGTCGTCTTTCGGTGCGTTTGTCCTGGCCCGGGAAGGCGTGTTGCGCTCCACCTACGCCACCCATCTCCTCAACATCCTTCAGGACAGAAACCAGGCCCCTGAAGACCGGCTGTGGGCAACCGCTGCCCTGTATGCCCTCGGCAACCGCACCCTGGCCCTTCAGCACTTCTCCACCCTTCCCCCTCCTCCCTGGCCCCGAAAGGTCCGGGAGTGGTATGAAAGCGATCTGCGGGACAAAGGCATGTACCTGTGGGTGCGGGAATACCTGTATCCCGGGCATCCGGCGCAGGCGGAAGATTTCCTCGATCTCGCTCAGGCCCTCTCCCGGCGGCCGTCCTTTTATTATTCCACGCAGGAACTGGGCTGGGCCCTCCTTGCCCTTGCCCTTCGCCTCCGGCACGTGCCGCCGCCTCCGGAACTGGACGTGGCCCTCACGGTGGATGGGAAGTCCTGGCCGTTCGTGAGCGTTCAGCGCGCCATGAAGCTGGCCCGGATTCCGGAACATCCCACCTCCCTTCGTCTGAACGTCCGGAAGGGACCGGTGTATGTGCTCGTGGAGAACTACGGATTCCCCACCGAACCGGAACGTCTTCCCACCACCTATGCGGTTGAGGTTCGCCTTCTCTCCCTGGACGGGCGTGAAGTGCGGGAGTTTCAGGCCGGGGAATGGTATATCCTGGAGGTGTGGGCAAAAGTTCCGGACCCTGCGCCGGATGCCGTGGTGGATGTGGGACTCCCCGCAGGGCTCCGGGCAGAAAGTCCCCGCCTTTTCAATCTGCTCGTGCCCTCGCTGGGCGTTCCCGCGGATGTGCATCCCTTTGCGGCGGCCTATCTGGATGTGCGAGGCCACACGGTTCGAGCCTTCGGCACGTTGAGGCAGGGGAAAAACCTCTTTCGGGTTCCGGTGCGGGCGGTGATACCCGGGACCTATTATTTCCCCCGCGCTTCCGTGATGCGGATGTACCTTCCCACCCGACAGGGACATGCACCCGACGGACAGATTGTCATCCGTTAAACACCCGCACCGGCTCTGGACAGGGGTGGTTCTTCTTGGCCTTGGCGCGGCGGTGGTGGGCATGCTGTGGATTCCCCTTCCCGAGGCGCCGCAGGCGTACAGTCAGGAGATCCTGGATCAAAACGGCCGGTGGCTCCGGGTGTTCCTTTCCGAACGGGGAACCTGGCGGCTCTATGCGCCCCTGGATTCCGTGCCTCCTCTTCTCGTTCAGGCCACCCTCTGCTATGAGGACCGGCGGTTCTTTCACCACCCGGGGGTGGACGTGCTGGCCGTTGCCCGGGCGCTATGGCAGAACGTTCGGGCCCGGCGTGTGGTCTCCGGGGCGTCCACCCTTCCCATGCAGGTGGTCCGGATCCTCCATCCCCGTCCCCGCACCATCTGGAGCAAGATGCTCGAAGCCCTGCAGGCGGTGAAACTGACGGGGGTGTGGGGCCGGAGGAAGGTGCTGGAAGTGTATTTCAACACGGCGCCTTATGGAGGGAACATCGAAGGGGTCCGGGCGGCCGCGTGGATGTATTTTGAAAAGCCCCTTCGGGACCTGGATCCTGCGGAGATCGCGTTTCTCGTGAGCCTTCCGCAGCAGCCCACCTTCCGGTTTCCCCATCTTTCGCGGGAACAGGCCCTCCGGCGTGCGCGAGATCGGGTGCTGAAGCGGATGTTCCGGTGCGGACTCCTTTCTCAGGAGGCTTACGCGCGGGGCAGGGAACGACCGGTTCCGGTGGATATCCGGCCCTTCCCTCAGAGAGCCCTCCACGTGACGGACTGGCTTCATCAGCGGGACCCCCGGAGGGTGATCCACACCACCCTTGACCCCGGAATTCAGGATATGGTGGAACGACTGGTGGCCCGGGAACGGGTTCGTCTTCGGGAGATCGGGGGGCGTCATCTGGCCGTGGTGGTGGTGGACAACGCCACGGGCGAGATCCGTGCAGCTGTGGGAAGTGGGGACTATTTTGACCCGGAGGGAGGACAGATTCCGGGGTTTGACGTGCGAAGGCCGGTGGGGTCGCTCCTCAAACCGTTCCTGGTGGCCCTTGCCTTTCAGGAGGGCGTGGTCACCCCGAAAAGCGTGCTTCTGGACATTCCCATGCGCTTTGGCCGGTTCAGCCCGTCCAACTTTGACAACACGTTTTCGGGCTGGATTTCCCTTTCCGATGCCCTCCGGGAGTCGCGCAACGTTCCCTTCGTGGACCTTCTTCTGCGGGTGGGGTGGGGGCGATGGGTTCAGTGGCTTGAAGAGGTGGGGTTTGCGGGCGATCGGGTTTCAACCTATGGCCTTGCAAGCATCACGGGTGGGCTGGAAGCCACCCTTCTGGAAATGACCGCCCTCTATGCCATGATAGCACGGGGAGGGCTCCACGCTCCCCTTCGGATCCATCAGGAATCCGCGGTGTCTTCCCGGCGGGTTCTCCGGGAAGGGTCGGTGGCCCTGGTTCTCCGGATCCTCCGGGAACGGGAGCGACCGGACTTTCCGGGACAGCGGGTGCTGCGTGAAATGCCTGTGATTTACTGGAAAACGGGAACCTCCTGGGGCCGGCGAGATGCCTGGAGTGTGGGGTTCACCGATCGTTACACCGTGGGCGTGTGGGCCGGGAACTTCACGCCGCGCTCGGCGGAGCGCCTGGTGGGTGCGGTGGCCGCTGCGCCTCTGATGTTTGACCTTCTTGAGGCCCTCGGCGGAGACAGCATCCCCACTGCGACACCCGAACTCCTTCCCGTGGAAGTGTGTGGCCACACGGGCTATCCCGCCCGGGACATCTGCCCCCTCCGGGACACGGTGGAGGTGCTGGGTGACCGGGTGCCCCCGCTGTGTCCCTATCACCGGGCCGTGTGGGTCCGGGTGAAGGATTCCACGGTGGTGTGCGGAAGAACAACCGACCCGGTGGTCCGGGTGATTTCGCTGGATGCCCCTCCGGAGGTCCGCCGTTTCCGGCCCGATCTCCCTCCTTCCTATCCTTCCTGCACGGACGACCTCCCCCTTGTGGTGGAAAGTCCCGAAAATGGGGGCGTGTATGTCCGATCTCTTCAGCACGAAGGAAAGGTGCTCTTTCTGGCCCGCACAGGTCATCCACCGGTGTTCTGGAGGCTGAACGGAAGGGCACTCGGGAAGACCTGGTCGGGAGAAGGGCGGTGGATGGATCTCGAACCGGGGGAATATGTCCTGCGGGTTCTGGATCGGGCAGGCCAGCGAAAAAAGATCACGTTCACCCTTCTTCCCTGAAAGGGTTTTTCCTTCCGCGATGATCGTACAGAACCGCGTGGCGATGGGCCGCACCTGGCAGAAAAGCACGCCTCACCCTTTCTTTCGGTTCGGCGTGGACCGGCGGTGAGGCCGAACGGGCATGGTTTTTCGCTTCCTTCCAGGCTTGCGCCTTTTGTTGCGGCTTCACAGGCACAATCTTTTTCCCTGACCGGGTTTTGGCCATCGTCTCCTCACCGTCCTGGTCGTCCCTCCGGGAAGGGGATGCGGTTCAGGATATACCGGGCGCGGTAATACAGGACATAAAACGCCTCGTCCTGAACGTGCCCCTGGTTGTGAAAACGCTCCAGGGTGCTGAGAAACCGCTCCAGCGTGGCGCGATAGCGATCCAGGCGTTCTTCCCGTGACCAGCGGAGGGCCTGCTGAAGAAGCCGGGCAAGACGGTCATGCGCCCGTTCACTCATCCACCCGATGGCGAAAGCCGTGTCGTTCCGGATCTGGAGGTGGATCACCATGGAGTCCAGGGACTGCGGTGGCAGGGGTCCCGGACCTACCGTCCGCCCGTATTTGCCGGGTCCAAAGGGGGTGAGGGCATGGAATAACGGCATACCGTATTTTTGATCCAGTTCCTCCACCACGCCCTCCGTGGGGGCAATGTACGTGGGTGCAGAAAGGGTATCATATCCTTCTGCGTTCCAGTAACTGATATCCGGGAGCTCAGAGGTAATGAACACGTACCGGGCCGTGTCACCAGGAGGGATGTAAGAAACCCAAAAGGGGATTCGAGAGTAAACATCTGACCATCCTGAAGGGAAAAAGGAGAAATGTTCACCGTAGGAAGTGTCTCCATCGGCATAAGAATAAACATGAATTCCCGAAGCCGGGATAGCGGTTGCAGGTATACCAAAAGTGGCAATCGCCTGCGCACTTTGAGGGGAATTGATAACAGTATACCGATACAGGAACCGGGACGAATCCATCCACAGGGTTTCTTTGACTTCCACCACAACCTGTGCTTCGAAACGATCGGTTTCCGGGATCTCCACAATGGCTGTGTCCCCCGAGGGAAGCACCACAACCTTGCGGATAACAAGAACGAGAAACAGAGAAACCCATCGCATCAGTTCCCTCCTTTTCAGGGAACCACCGTGAAGTGATAATGATACCTTGCCTGATTTGCCGTTCGATGAATCCTGCGTGCAAAGTTCAACCTCAGCAAACGGACTACTCTCAAGGTCAGATATGTAAATCGCTCCGGGTTCAGACTTAACCCATCACTTCGCTGTCCCTGGAGGTCCACCTGTTCGCCCGTGCGATGCCATTCGTGTCCCACACCTGTTGCACAGGGCTCGGTGGGATGGTAATTCCCACAGATGTCAAACATCCCACCCCATGGAAGGCTCATGTCGTTGATGCGCAATAGTTCTCCGGGGATAGAGTCGTGAGCCAGTAAAGCCAGGGTTCGAATAAAGTTGTGCAGGTAATACCTTCCCCAGTGATTGGACGGATGGATGGTCGTTTCTCCCACAAGTTCGTAACCGATGCCTGGTCCGACCAGCTCCCAGAAATCCTGGTATCCCACCATCAATGTTTCCACCGTGGTCCATCGAAATTCTCTCCCAATAGAAACTTTGATCGTTTTCTTCCCCGACGCTTCTGCGGGTCTGTAAGGAATATGAAAAATCCCCAGTGAATCCGTATGCCCCCACACGATCGCAACGGTATCAAGGCGGAGAATCTCCGTTGTGTCCGCCTGATATGTACCATAACCGTCTTGGAAGGTAGAATCGACTATCCCTCGTACCTGAGTCACAACCCATTCGCCTACAAGGGGTGCGTTATCATGCGTATGACCACCTGTAGCACGTACACCCCTCGATTCCAATTTTACGGGTACGTTTGGGATCGGCTCCCCACTGCGTGGATGGGTGATACGTAGTTCCACGTGCACGGTTTCGGCGTCTGGATAGGGACGAAGAGGATTGTATCTCTCCGGCACGTAGGGCCGTACGGGATTAGGACTCAGGGTAATTGTGACCCGCGGCATCACAATCACCTCCATGGTGTCCGCAAGATAGTTGGAGAAAAGATCATGAGACCACGCCATCACCCGGTATCGCTTCCCGATTTCCATCCCGAAATCCACCGGAATCTGCGCTATGTCGTTCAACCCCGTCCAGGCAAACACACGGAAAACCGTATCCTTGACCACCGGACCCACCGTGTTTCCGAGGGAATCCACACCCACCACACGAATCCCCACATCCGCCCAGGAATTCTCCCGGATCCGGAGATTCACCGTGTCCACCCCAAACACCGTATCCACGTCCGCCCCCGTTCCGGACACCAGTTCCAGTTCCAGAAAGTCATCCTGTAACCACAGATCGTCCACCACCACAGGAGGCTGGGTTTGAAGATCCTCCTTCCCACCCCTCCGCTTTGCCGGAACCACCACAGGAGCATACCAGGCTTCCGCCTGCACCCTGCCCGGATATACCGTGATGCAATCCAGATACCGGTGACCCCCGATCCACACGGAAGAGGCAAATCCCAGGCCCCCGGGTCCCCAGTCGTTCAGATCGCTTATCGTTTGCCAGATCGTGTATCGCAAGGTGTCCCAGATCACCCCACCGGTGACACAGGCGTCCCCCGCCTCGGGAAGGTTGACCTCCCAGATCCACTTCCACACAGCCGTCAGGGCCGCCGTGTCCACACTGTGCAAAACAAGCGACGAAACGAAACATTCCAGCGAATCCACCACCGCCCCCGTCGAATCTCTCGCCTCACACACCCACCGGACATGAACCGTATCCCCAATCCGGAAATTCTTCGCCGTCAAAAAGGCATAGGCTGTGAGGGTGTCTGTCACCCGCACTGTATCCAGATGAACCGTATCTTCAATCACGATCCCATCCAGCGTATCCACAGGGACCAGCGTGCCCCACTGAAGATCCTGGAGTTCAAACACTTCCTCACTTTGCGCCCAGAGCGGAAGAGAAAACACCAAACACAGCAACCCGATCTTCTTCATCGCCTTGCTCCTGCGAGGAATCTTCCCTTAAAGGAACCCAGGGGACTCTGGACCCGAAAGAGATAGATCCCGGCAGGCAATCCCTGAAACCGAAGAAGATGCCGCCCTGCAGGAACGTGAATGTCCCGGGAAAGCACCCTTCGTCCGAGAACGTTGAACACCTCAAGATGGACCGATATCGGTTCCGGAAAAGAAAAGCGAAGGGCACCCGGAAGGCCGATCACTTCGGGGTGAACAGGCGGGGCTGAGGAGCCGGAAGAGAAGGGAAGGACGTCGGTTTCCCGGGTACGGACCCAGAATGTGCGAACGCTCACCTCCCGTGGAACAAGGTGGACCAGTGTCCGAAATCCCTGGCGACTCACCACCGCCTTCATGGGTTTTCCCTTCGGAGCCACTGCAAGGGGAATTTCCCGGGTCTGGACGGGGAGCGAATCGGGGAGAAGGGAAGGGGACACGGGGATCAGCGTGACAAAGAACAAGAGAGCATGCGCCATCAAAAACCCTCCTGTTTTATCCGGCCTTCATGATAGCCCCCCCCTGACGGTTTGTCAAGGGGGGTAAGGTTCGTCCACGATCTTCCCGGGCGGTTTGGGAATCGAGATAAATGGCCGAGCGCACGTTCATGCGCTCCCCGTAACATCCCCAGCTTTCTCGGTGCCAAACTTGCAGGTTCCGGCACGATTCCATACACTCCGGACATGCTGGTGGTTTCCCTCCTCCGGGATCTCCTGGATCTCTGGCGCACCCGGTGGCGCAGGCTCCTTGTTCCGGCGGCTCTGTCCGTGATCCTGAACCTGGTGGTGCGAGGACTGAAGGTCTTGGGGTCTCCCGAATTCCTGGCCTCCCTTCCCCGGGATCTCTATCTTCGCGTCGAAACACCTCTTTTGATCGTCAGCTTCTTCTTTCCCTTCGTCTTGCTGTTCCTTTTCGATGGACCCCTCCGATCCCTCGTTCTCACCCTTTTCTGGAATGGAGCCCACCGGGAACGGCTGAAACTGGACCGAAAGGAGTGGAATCACGCTGCCGTGTCGGGCATCCTCGGGGGATTGATCCTGCTTCTGGGCGTCTATCTTGTCGGCGGAGGCATCCTCGGGGGCATCGCCTGGTGGCGATGGAAGGTCTTTGCAAAAGACGCAATTTACTGGCCCATGTTCATGTTGCTGGGCCTCCCCACACTGGCGGCCTTCGTGCACGGAATCCTGTTTCCCCTTTTCGTCCTGGACGGATTGCAGTTCGGCCCCCGGGGATTTCTCGTGAGCCTTCGCTCTCCCTGGCGGTGGATCGGGTATTCCCTCCTCCTCGATCTTGTGCTGGCCCTTCCGGCCCTTCCCATTTTCGCACTTTCCTTCGTCATCCCCCGGCACGCGCCGGCGCTGTCCTGGCTTCCTCCCCTCCTTTCCGCCGTGTTCGGGGCCACCCTCTCGGACCCCGGCCTTCTCGTGATCTATCGCAGGGTTCGGGGACGCGACCCGATCAGGTCTTGAGGTCTTTGCGCTGGGCCGCGGGGAAGAGGATGTTGTTCAAAATCAGGCGATAGCCCGGGGAATGGGGGTGTTTGGAGAGATCGGTGGGAGGGTCCCCCACAAAGTGCTGATAATCTTCCGGATCATGCCCTCCAAGATAACTGAAAAACCCTTCACCGAAGGAGCCGTAGATGTATTTCACCTCCTCCGTCCCCGGGACCTCGCCCAGGATCACCACACCTTTTTTGAGCCGGTTCCGTCGGAATCCCGTGTCCTGTCCGAGGAACTCTTTCACCGCCCGGGTGTGGTTCTGGGTGAGGATGGTGGGAACCTGATCCAGTTTGGCTGAGAATTCGTGGAGAACAAAGTAGGTGTTGGGTCCCCGCAGGGCTGCCTGCCGGGTCACGTCAATGTCCGAGTGCTCATACAGAAACGGCTGCGGAAACACCTGAAAATCCGTGAAAGCCAGGGTCTGGCTGTAGTCCAGTTTTTGCTGGTAGTCCGGATCCACGGGCGTCCCGTCATAGAAGGCGTCCACGATGTCCACCCCTTCCGCAGCCAGGGCAATGTCCAGGGTCACGGGTGCCGAACACATGGCGAAGAGAAATCCGCCCTTTCGCACGAACTCCTTGATTTTCCGGGCCACCGCCCCCTTCATGTCCGCAACCCGCCGGAACCCCAGTTTCGCCGCAAGCGTCTCGTCAATCTTCTTGTGTTCCTGATACCAGGCCTCCGCCGCATACATCCCGAATTTGCCAAACTGTCCGGTGAAATCCACGTGGTGAAGATGGAGCCAGTCATAGTTTTTGAGGGCGCCGTTGAGGATTTCCTCGTCATAGATGCGGTCATAGGGGATGTCCGCGTATTCCAGGGCAATGGTCACCGCATCGTCCCAGGGCTCAAAATAGGGGGGAACATACACCGCCACCCGGGGCGCTTTCTCCAGTTTCACCTTGTCCATGTTGCGCTGTTCAATCAGCGCCTCGATCTGAAGGCGTTCCCCGTCCGAAATCGTCTCGCAGGTCACCCCCATCAGGGCACACCGGCGCCGAACGCTTCCAGCATCGGCAAGGAGAAAACTTCCTCCCCGGTAGTTGAGAAGCCAGTAGGCTTCCACCCCCTCGGACACCGCATGATAGGCCACCCCATACGCCCGGAGATGATCCGTCTGGGCTTCATCCATGGGGATCAGAATCCAGGCAACCAAAAATAGCATCACGACACACCTTCCCGCACCGGCACAACCGTTCCTTCAAGATCCAGGGATGGAGCAAGCTCGGAGATCCGGACGGACACGATTTCGCCGAGAGGGGCAGAGTCCGGGAGGCTCACCGAAAAGTCCACGTCCGGTGCATCATAAGGGGTGCGCCCCTCGCCTTTTCGATCCACCAGAACCTCCAGCGTTCTTCCCACCAGGCGCTCCTGGGCTTCCCGCATCAGGTGCTCCGCAAGGGTCCGGAGTTCCTCCATCCGGGCTTCCACCACATCGGGCGGGATTTTGTCGGCATACGTATGGCTCAGGCTTTCCGGCTCATCGTGATAGGAGAAGATGCCGATGCGCTCAAACCGCGCTTCCTCCAGAAAATCCAGGAGTTCTTCAAAGTCTTCGTCCGTCTCTCCAGGAAAGCCCACGATCACCTCGGTGCGCAAAAAGGCTTCGAGCCACCGCGTCCGGAACGCTGCCACCGCTTCTTCCACCGCCTTCCGTCCCCCCGTCCGGCGCATCCGGTGGAGAACTCGAGGAGAGGCGTGCTGGATGGGGAGTTCAGCGTAAGGAACGACCTTTGTGTAGGCGCGGAGACGATCCACGAAGGCTTCCGTGATCCCGGAGGGATGGAGATAAAACAGGCGCACCCACCGGATCCCTTCGATATCCTCCAGGCCGTCAAGAAGCCGGAAGAGGGCATCGGGTTCGCCCCGGTCGTGACCAAAGCGCACGGTGTCCTGGGCCACCAGGTTCACCTCCCGCACGCCCAGGGCAGCCATGGCCCGGGCTTCCTCCAGGAGACGTTCCACCGGATAGGACACCTGTTTTCCCCGGATGGCGGGGATGATGCAGAAACTGCAGGTGCGATCGCACCCTTCCGCGATTTTGAGATAGGCGAACACGCCCGTGGTCAGGGTGCGGCTGAAGTCGTGGCGGAGGACGAAGCGGTTTCGGGACAGGTGCCCGTGGGTTTTGCGTTCCAGAAGGGCGGGAAGGGCATCCAGATCCTGCATGGTGAAGAACACGTCCACATCGGGATATTGCTTCACCAGAACCGGTCCCATCCGTCCCACGAGACATCCCCCCACCGCCACCGTCTGAACCGAACCGGAGCGTTTGCGTTCCAGGGCCTCTTCAATCGTGTCCCGGGACTCGTCCACGGCGGGTCCGATAAATCCGCAGGTGTTGAGGATGAGGACATCCGCTCCGTCCGGGTCTTCCACGAACTCAAATCCCGCCTCCAGGAGGCGGCCCAGAATGTGTTCGCTGTCCACCTCGTTTTTCGGACATCCCAGGGTGATCAGGGAAAACCGCATCGCTCACCTCATGTTTCGGGGGATCGCCCCGCGTTCCTGCGCCGGAGGTAGTGTATGGAAGATCCGAGAGACTTTCAATCGCTATCTTGTAGCATTACACAAGAGATTTATGGCGTGTTCGGGGTCGATCCCTTCTTCCCTGTGGTTCTTCTGGATGACCTGGCTGTGCTGTATACCACGGAGTTCCTCCCCGAAACGGAGGGGGGCAAGATCTGCTGAAATACTACGCTATTCTTTTTTCTGTGTTGGAAGCAGCATGCCCAGAATACCAATTCCTGCGGCGAGAAGAAGAGCGGATCCAAGCAACGTGTCAAAAGGGGCGATGGAGAGAGCGAACCCCATGGCAAAAACAAGGGGAATAAGTCCTTCTACCCTGGAGAACCCGATGTATCCCCTGGATTTGCGAAGTGCCTCATTTTCCCGGGTGAAAGGTGCCATGGGGAGCAAGCGCTCCATGTTGAGGATCTCCTGGAACTTTATTCGGTTAAGATTTTGGAATTGCAAGATTTGGGCCCACCACAGGATGGACAGGAAAAAGCCTCCCGCAAAGAGAATCCTTCGTGCAAGGGATACGGGACGGCCGAAACTCTCCACGACCTGGGGAAGCCATGGACTCCAGGCCAGAACAAACAACCCGGTCAACAGTGTGAGAAAAAAACCGTTGGTCTGGATACGTCGGGTGGAGACATTTTCCGCGGTCTCCACATACATGCGATAAATCGCCGCCATCATTTCCCGGTGCTGGATATCCTCCCCCGGTTGCTTTTCACGTGGATCCTTTTCCATGTTTCGCCTCCTTTAAAGGGCATGTTCCCGGATGGCTTTTACAATGCTGTGGGTATTCCATCCTACAATTTCCTTTGCGGTATTTTGAACCACTTCAGGAATTCGTTCCTGCCCCCAGGGTTTCACCCCAATGATGGGCTTACCCATCTCTTGAGCCATCTCGATCTCTTTCTGGATCCACTCGCGGTATGCGGCATACATACCCGAGAGAACAATCACGACGTGGACAGGCCGGATCTGTTCCCGGAGTTCTTTCTCAAGTTCTTCGGCATCGTCAGCGTCCAGCGGTTCGTGTTCCGGCACACTGAAGTTTTTCCATTTGAAGTTCGGGGCTTCATCGAGCATTCCCTCAAGGCGCTCATAGTCTTCGTCGTATTTCCAGGCATGGCTGATGAACACATGGTAGGTGCGGAGTTCGGGCATGGTTCACCTCCTGCTTCTTTTTCGGGGTTCACTTTCCCACCACCATCTTGATGGTTGTCTCTGGCAGGCTCACCACATACCCGCCAGGCAGAAGTCGGAGCGTGCGGGTTTTCCCCGAAAAAACTTTCCGGCCTGTCAGGTCATAGACCACTACGGGATAGGGTTGACGCAACGCGAACCCTCCCGGAATCAGGCGAAAACCATGATCACTTCCGGGTTCGGGACGGGTTTCTTCCACGTCGGTGGGGCGGTCCAGAACCCACACCCCCGCTGAACTGCTCATCACGATCTCCGATTTTCCGTCGTTGTCCACATCCCCGGCGCTGGCATGGCACGACCCCGCTCCACTGTATGGAAGACCCCACAGAATGTCCCCCCAAGCGCTCAAAAGATACTGGTTGTTCGTGGTGCAGACAAAGATCTCCAGGCCCGAATCCGGTGAAAAATCGCCCACCAACAACCGGCCCACGATGTATTCCGATGCCGGCAGCGTTCGCTCCCAGATGAGCCCACCCGTGTCATCCACCAGCCGGACGGTTTTGAACCCCACCCAGCAGGGCATCTCCAGACGGCCATCCTGATTGACATCCGCATAGGCCGCACTTGCACACAGAACAAAATCCTCCTTGAGGTTTCCTGTGGGACCATCCAGCACATAGGTGTGACCGATAAGAAACCCGGCGCTTCCCCCTGCGATCACATCAGGAACGCTGTCCCCATCCCAGTCGACGATGGCAGCGGGGGTCAGGATGCTGTCGTCTCCGAACGGCATCTGACTCCAGAGTGTGTCCCCGGTGGCGGTGAACACGATGAGGGGAACGTACCATCCCCGCCAGACGGCCAGTTCAAGCGAATCGTTTCCATCCAGATCCCCCATGGGAATGAACAACGGATGGGGAGAGGGCGCCAGTTTCCACACCAGGCTGTCCTCACAGGCGCCACCGGAGCAGGTGATGCGAAAATAATAGATGCGCGTTCGGTATCCCGGATCCAGGGAATCCTGACCCGTCACCACAACACCGGGCGTGCCATCGCCTTCCAGATCCACCGCATACAGCGGACTCCGGGGGCAGGCCTCGGGAATGGGGTCAAACACCGGCAGCCGGATCATGTGGTCCACCCGCCCATCCCGCCCGTCCAGAATCCACACCCGGCTGGAGTCTTCTCCCGCCACCACCTCCAGCACCCCATCCCCGTCCATGTCCCCCAGGGTAGGAGTGTTGTAGTGGCAATATCCACCAAAGCGCGCAGAGTCCGGCGGAGAAAAGCGCCAGAGAAGGGTGTTCGCAGGCACATTCACCGCGTAGATCTCTTCATGATGCATCACCACCAGCTCATTTTGACCATCTCCGTTGATGTCCCCCACCAGAGCCTCCACCAGTCCCTCTCCAGTTCCAAACGTATCCCGAAAGGCCACGGCCACCTGACGGAGGTCCTCCCCGGGTGCCGTTTGAACCCCCGTCAACCCCAGACTCCCCCGGTGGGTCATCCACCATCCGTTGTGGGCCGCATCCACCGGGGGAAGCAGAGGCTGGGCCAGAAACAGCACAAGCAGCATGGCACGCTCCTTCCGGGGGAGGGGAGGTCCCTCCCCCACCCGTTCATCGTGCAAACACCACCTTCTTCTGAAGGGCGCGCCCATCCGGCAGCGTGGCCCGGAGGACATACACTCCCGAACGGGGCACCGGCAGAACCGCCCGGATTCCTTCCACCCGAACGTCGGCAACCCGACGACCCGCCACGTCAAACAGGGCATACCGCACCCCTGGCCATCCGCTCCCCACCTGCACCGCCAGACCCCCCGGAAGAGGCCGCACCACCAGCACGGGATGCACCCGCACCTCCCCGGCCTGGGATCCGCCTACCCCCGTTTCCGCAAAGTCGATCACACGATAAGGAGGCGACCCGGGGAAATTGGAAGGGTCCCACCCCGTGGGCTGGACGGCGACCATGCGGATCTGGCCATCTCCGGTGGGGGCGATGTGGAAGCCGGTGAGGTTGCCCGGGTCCATGAGATAGTCCTCTGGACCCCAGGATGTCCCGTCATACACCCGTTTGAACAGGCCTGACGCAGGCGGCTGGAGAGGCGAACGCCGATACAGCACCACCCCGCCTTCCAGGGCCAGCAGGGTTCCGTTCGTGAGTCCATAGGGGCTTCCCCCCTTGCCCCGATCATCCCGCCAGACCACCCGGATGGAGTCCCCTTCCTGCCAAGCAAAGAGATAACCTCCCGCCAGGGTGTCCACCAGGGGCGTGGTGCCGGAGGTGGAAAGGAGGAGACGATTCCAGGTGCCACCGGAACGGAAGGCCGCCCAGATCTCCGGTCCTTTGGCATACACCAGGGCCACCCGCCCGCTGTCCAGCGCCGCCACGTCGGCCTCGCCCGGACTGCCTTCAAACCGGTCCACCAGCACCTGGTGGTGCACCTCCTGGGGCCCGCTCTGCAGCCAGTACACACCGATGGCCGTGCCTTCCTGAAGAAGCACAACATGATGGAGGAAGGTGTCCGTGGTGGTGAGGGTGTGGAAGACGATGGGCAGGGTGAAGGTGCGGAGGGTTTCCCGGGGCACCCAGCGCCACACCGTGCTGCTGCCGGTGGTGTCTTCCCACCAGCAGGAGCGGAACAGATGGGTTTCCCGGACATACACCGCACACAGCCGCCGGACGGGAATGAGGGAGGCGGTGGGGTCGGTGGAAATCCATTCCGTGAAGCGGGCCAGGGCGGGATGGTGGCCCAGGGTGTCCATGGGCCAGCCCGCCTCCCAGGTCCATCCCAGGTCGTCCGGGGCTCCGGTGGCCCGGGCGAGATAGATCACATTTCCGGATTGATAAAGCATGAACAGGGTGTCGCCCCAGGAAGGCCCGCCGGCCAACAGACGGCGCTCCTGGGGATGACCCAAGGCACTGTCCCGATCCGTCTGGATGAAGTTTGTGTACAGGTCCAGCATGACCTGGCGATTCTGCTCATCCACTCTGACGTTCCGGATCACGACGTGGGTGGCCAGGAGACGGGCGATGTTGCGTTCCTTGTAGGGGAGATAGGTGTAGGTGTGGCCACAGGTGTCCCGTGCTGTGCTGTCATACAGCACCCCTCCGGGGAAGGAATCCCTCCGAACATAGCCATGATACATCAGGGTGTCCAGGCGGGAAGGCCAGGTGTATTCGGCCACGGCATAGCCCCTTGAGGAGGGGTTCGTGAAGTCCGTCAGCGCTGTGCGGATGATGTTCCCAAATTCCGTGTTGATCTCCGTGGGAAAGAGGTCATAGGGAGAGGAGGCGCTGTAATCGGGATTGTGGTCAATCACGTGATCGGCCACGAAATTGCCGAAACCTTCCGGGAGATAGCCCCATTCCGCAATGCCCACATCGTGAAGATCATAGCCCCACACCGGATCCTCAAAGGAACCCGGCAGGGCCACCCCCGTCGTGTCCCACAACCCCACCGCCAGCAAATTGTCTGCCGGAGGGTATTTCTCCCCAGGCCATTCACTGATATATTCGGGTTGCCCTCGCGTCAGCTGGACCAGGAGGCCGCCTTCGTCCATCAGGGGCCGGGTAAAGGCGGTGGTATCCTGAAAATAGGCCGCCAGCAGCAACGACTGCTCCGGCACGTTGAACTCCGCCGGGACCGGGATGGGAATGCGATACACCACACCTCCGGAAGCATAGAGGTCCGGAAGAACCAGGTTCTGCAACGCGTTTTCTCCAGGAAGGTCCACCACGGGCACAAAAGGGGACGATCCGCCAAACACCTCCTGCAACCGCCAGTGGTCCCAGGGACTCAAGGGGACGAGTTTCGGAAACGGTCGGGGCTTCAGGGTGACCATGAGGGAATAGATCCCTTCCCGGCTGCTCTTGCTGTGGGGATGTTCCACCCGGCACTGGGCCAGATTCCGTCCTTCGCCGAAGTCATAGCGATCTGGCAGGCCCAGATGATGGCCGTATTCATGGGCTGCTCCGTATTTGAGGTTCTGGATGCCCTCCGGGTCGAACAACTTCCGCAAATTGCGGGCATAACTCAGCGTGCTCCCGCTCCGGAACCCAACGGTCACCCCGTCCTGGGTCACATAGGTCGTTCCCAGGTTGGGATGACCGGCCACATAGCCTCGATGCCGGTACCGGGGGATCACCACGGTGATGGCCCCCTCGTCCACCGTGCCATCTCCATCTCGATCGTACCGGGAAAAGTCAATCCAGGGATCCAGAAGCCCAAACACATCCCGGACGAACCGGCCCCGGTCAAAGGTGTTTCCATCACCGTAGACATCGGGAAGGAGGATCACCGTGTCCACGGCCAGTTCCCCCGCGATTTTCCACCGCCCCTGGGATGCCCAGTACCAGAAACTGGACAGACTCCACCGGTACGATCCCACATGGAGCAGGGACGTGTCGAAGGGCCAGGGGATGAGAAGAGAGTCCCAGGCAGGGGGAAGGGCGGTGGAAAAGCCACTGGTATCAAAATCCACATCAATGCCGGCCACCACAATGAGATGACGATGGGCATCGCTGATGTTGGTGAGGGAAGGGGCATTTATCTGCTGGGTGGTGTCAAAGACTTCGGCGCACAGCCATTCGTCATCCGTGTATGGCTGGGTCTGGGTGATGAGGAGGAGAGGAGAGGAGAGGAGAGGAGAGGAGCATGAGGCTTAAGGCAATCATGACAACCCTCCTGTTTGGACCAATCACCGGGAAGATACAGGGTGGAGGAGAGATTGTCAAGACTTTCAATCTCCACCTTGAAATTCCACACCCTGCCCCGGATCATACGGATGATCCCCAAAAGCGACCAGGGGGTGTGGCCCATGAACAACGTCTGGCCCTGGTTTGTCGCCGCTGGAACGCCCTTCGGGATTTTGCTCCTCTTCACCCTGGCCTACATCTTGCTGTATTCAGCGAGAGTCCCGGAGTCCAGAATCAAGGAGATCCTCGCCCGGTGGGGGGTTGTGCTGATCACCCTCAACATCATGATATGGACCCTGATTGCCCTCTGGAGAATCGAGAAGGATCTGGCTTTCGATCCCTTTGTGTGGAAAGGAACAACCGAGTTGTTCACTTTTCTCGTGGCGTTCCTTGGCCTTCATCTTCAGAGGCAAGTCTTTCGCCTGTTCCGTTTCGAAATTCCAGGTTCCGTCCGCTTCGATTTTCCCCTGGGTCTTTTGAGCGTTGTGGGTGCGTTTGAAGAAGTGATTTTCAGGGCATATGTGCAGAACGCCTTTGGAGGGGTCCCGGGATACCTCATCTCCACCCTCTCCTTCGGGCTGCATCACATCGGTGCGAGCTTCCAATACTTCGTGTACGCCTTGGTGGGCGGCCTCATCCTTGGGGGAATCTACTGGATCACCGGAGCCTTCTGGGGCGTGTTTTTCGCCCACGGTCTTTATAACCTGAGCGCTGTGATTCTGAAGCATCGTCGTCAAGCAACAAAATAAGGGTATCCGTTAGCCGGGAGGAGAAATCGCCATGTCGGGCTGGTTTCTTTTTATGATCGCGCAAATCGGGACACCGTGGGGACTTGAATACATCCGTGCCGATCAACTCCCCGATTCTGGTGTGGTCGCCCTTTTCATGGCTACAGCGCGGGGCGACACCCACGTCCTTGCGGAATTTCTCGCCCGTGGAGGCGATCTCGATACGGTTCGGGACGCGCAATGTCGGGGGATCGCCCATGTGGCTACAGCCACAGGTCAGACAGACCTGCTCCACTGGCTGTTCCGGCACAGAAACCGTGTATGGTTCCACGATTTCGGAGGCCAGGATGGAACCCCCCTCTATTTCGCCCTTCAAAGGCGGGACCGGGACATGGTCCGGTTCTGGACAGAGGTCTATATGGATCGGGCGCTTCAGGCTTTGCCTGAGGTGATGTGGGGCGCAGCCTATGTGGGCGATTCCATCATGGTGATGGGCATTCACGAAGCGGGGGTAAAGGAAAAAGATCCGGAGGCTCTCCGGTGGGCGCTGGAGGGAGGAAATCCTTCGATCGTGAACCTTCTTCTTTCAAGAAGATGGATGCTTCCTCCTCCCGACGAACAGATCGCGCAGGACCTTCTTCACGCGGCGGTGCGTTCGGGGAACCTGGAAGCGGTGCGTTTCCTGGAAAAGGTGTGGGGAAGGCTTCCGGTGGAAGATTCGGGCTGGACAGCCCTTCATGTCGCGGCATCCCGGGGCTGGGCCGAGATTCTTGAGCATTTGCTTGCCTATGCCTCCACACCGGATCCGGTCGTTTACAGCACGTATCTATGCAACGGAACACCTTTCCTTTATGCCCTGGCACAGGGGCACCTGGACGCAGCCGGGGTTCTTTTGCGCCATGGCGCTTCCTGGAGTCCCCCGGTGGTCAACCGCGCATGTGACGGATTCACCGCCATCCATGCAGCGGTTCGGAGCCAGAAGGAAGCGGTGGTGCAATGGGTTCTCAGGCGATGGAACGGTGCGCTGGAATCAAAAACGTTTCTGGGGAATTCCGCCCTGCATGTTGCTGCGGGGGAAGGGTGGCTGGAAGGTGTGCGCTTTTTCCTCCGCAGGGGGCTGGATCCCTTCATGCCGGGGCGGAATGGCGAAACCCCGTATGACGTTGCCGTCAGGAACTTTCGAAAAGACGTGGTGTTCTTCTATCTCGACTCCCTGCAGGCAGACCCCCTGAAACCCCTTTCGGTGTGGACGGAACAATTCCTCAAGGAGCTTTTGCGCCTCGAGTGGATTTACGGTGCCCCTGAACCTCTGAAACGCCTTGGTCTGCGGGTGCTCGCTTCCCGTGACGCGGCTGACGCTTTTGCAAAAAACGTGATCCGCGAGCTTCTTGCGCGCGTGTCGCCTGAGGTTTTGAAATCCCTTCCGAAGGAGAGAGAAGCGCTTCTTCAGGCCTATGCCTTTGTGGGAGATGCGGAGGGAGTTCGCAGGGTTCGCCCCCAACTTCCTCCGGATGCATGGTGCAGGGCGATCCCGTATGCCGTATATTCCGGGGATCTCAACGTGCTTGCGCTGCTCCTTGAGGGGGATTGTGACGCGGCATCCGTGTGGAAGAAAGCGGTTTCTCATGGAAAACCGGAGACGATACGGGAAGTGGCCCGGTGGTTTCCAGAGGTCGTGAGGGAGAAAAGACCTGAAGTTCTGTTTATGGCACTTGGCAATCCCCATCCCGGGGTGATGGACGTTTTGCTGGATCTGGGCTGGTCTTCCCAAACCCGGCATCCACGGTCCGGGATGCCTGTCCTGTATGGTGCGGTGATGCGGTGTCATCTCGATGCGGTGGACGCCCTGATCCGTCGCGGGGCGTCGCTGAACGTCACGCATCACGGGTCCACCCTTCTTGATGCTGCGATGACGGGGATATGTCCGGAAGGGGTGCGTTTGCTGCTTCGTCGGGGAGCGCGGGTGGTGTCCGTATCGTCCATTGGGAGTGCGCTCTGGGTGAACTGGCGGATGGTTCAGGACGTTTTGCGAACGGAAGGAATGAAGTTTCGCAAGGATCGAAATTACAGCGCGTGTGATGCGGTACGACGCATGGTGGGGTGCATGCGGAGGCTGTTGCGCCCATACTGTGAGGGGGAGGAATGAAAAGGGGGGCGTACAGAACCGAAGATCGGACATTCCCCTCCGTGGTCCATTTTTTCGGGATGAACGAGCGTATGCGTGTTTCCGTTGTCCTGAATCCTCCCCGTCCCCCAACCCCTCCCGCTATGGGAGGGGAGAAAACACCCCATGCAATTCTTTTGGGGAATTGCATGGTGACCCCGTCAACGTTCACGGAAAAACTCTCTATATTCGGGGTCCCCACGTGGTTTTCCAAAGAAAACCGCGTGGGGTGCACTCTGTGGGGGTGTCCGAACCCATGTCCGGAGTTCTGCATGGGATCGTTGAAGATCCCGTCCGGGCGCTGGATCATTTGTTCACACGAACAGGAGGTGACGGGATGAAAACCTTTGTCCTCAAGGTGGATGGCATGACGTGTCAGGGATGTGTGCGGACAGTGACGAAGGTGCTGGAGAAGGCCGGCGCTCAGGAGGTGCAGGTGAGTCTGGACGAGGGACGGGCTGTGTTCAAAGCCGACGGAGATCCCGCCACCTTCATCCAGGCGGTGGAACGGGTGGGATACGGCGCTGCCCTGGAGGAGGTGAGGGAGGGGTAACACCCCGGTTTTCTCAAAACAGGAGGAATGAGGTATGCGCCGTCTGTTTGCTCTTCTCATGGCGGTGGGGATGCTCGTGCTCCCCGCATGTAACATCCTCACGAAGCCCGGGAACGACGATACAGGGGGGAACGGTGATACGGGAACGACAGGTCCCATTGACAGTGTCTGGGTGATCATTCTCCTGGATTCGATTCGTCTTCCGGACTCGATCACAGGCTACACCCTGTGGTCGAGGAGGTACCGGTATGGGCCAGGGGAATCCAGGGTGTTTGACCAGGCGTTTGACCGGTCGCAGGACTGGACAATGGCCAATGCGTTTGTGGGGGTGGGTGCAGCGGACACGCAGTACGGGTGGATCAGCCGGGAGATCGGTTATGTTGGGAGCGAGGGGAGTGATACCCTGTTTGCGGGGTTTGCTCCAGCCCCCTTCGGACCCGTGGGCTGGCATATTCCGGAGGATTTACCGGATACGATGGACCTGAGGTGGTTTTGCTTGGCCGTGTATGGTCCGATTATCGAGGTGTATACGACGTCTGGAGACACAGGGTACGACCCTGTTTTCCCGGAGGCGGGTCCTAACGATAGTCTCTTGTATATCTGGCTGAACGACCGTGCGAATTATCCCTGGTGGCGCCCCTTTGTGCTTACCAACGACACGCTGGTGATTGGGGTTGGAGTGGATTACGGCATGGATGGATCGTCTCTGGTCTTTAAGTCTGGATGTACAGGACCGTATGCGGGGCTTTATTACCGCATCATCAGTGGGGGGCAGGAGGTGGTGCTACCATGAAACGGTGGGGGACCGCTCTGGTTTCCGCAATCTCTGGAGGATTTTCTTCGGGGTTGCACAGAACTTCTCCCGGACCTCTGGAGGTTAGGGTCACGCTGGATGAAGTGTACAATTGACGGAACGATGGCAAACCCGTATGTTCAGACTGGTCGCAGACGAGTCAAAAGGAGATGGGCGAAATGCCTGAAATTGGAGCCTGTGAGGCAAGAGCGAGATTCGCCGAACTCCTTCGGCGGGTCGAGAAGGGAGAACGATTTGTCATCACCCGTCATGGCGTCCCCATCGCGGTCCTGGAAGGCCTGTCGCCCCGCCGTCAAAACGTAAAAGAAACGATTCAGGCCATCCGGAAATTGCGCAAAGGACAAAGACTTCAGGGATTGAACATCAAGGAGCTCGTGGAGGAAGGCCGGATGTGAAGGCCCGAGCGACCTTCGTGCTGGATGCGTCAGCAACGCGCTTCTCATGACAGAACGACGGAAAAGACGAACCCGGGCAACCGTCATGGCTTTTCTGGAACAATGGATAAAAAGGTGAAACGGCGAATTCTGGCCATCGGAGGCATGGGGGACCGGGAGACCGGGGATCGCCTGTTCCGGGCGTTTCTGGACCTTGTGGGCAAACCCTCTCCCGTGGTGGCCTATCTCGGCACGGCAAGCGGAGACCGCATGGGAGGGGTGGAACTCTTCGTGTGGCGGTGCGTGCGGATGGGGGCGGTTCCCCGGGTGGTTCCCCTGTTTCAGCGCACCCCCGACCTGGAAAAGACGTTCGCCGAAGTGGACGCCGTCTATGTCGGCGGAGGCAACACCTTCAGCATGCTGGCCGTGTGGAAAGCATGGGGGCTGGACACCATTTTGCGCATGCGGTATGAAGAGGGTATCCTTCTCGGCGGTGTGAGCGCCGGCGCCATCGGCTGGTTTGAACAGGCCCTCACCGATTCCTGGGAGGAAGAACTCCGGGTGATTCCGGGACTTTCCTGGCTTCCCGGGTGCGGGATCCCCCACTACCGCCTGGAGAAAGACCGCAAACCCGCAACCCGCCGGTTCCTTCAGGAAGGCGTGATCCGGGAAGGAATCGCCATCGACGACGGTGCCGCCGTGCTCTTTGAAAACGAACAGCCCGTAGGCGTCATCCAGGCCCACCCCGATGCCCGGGCCTATCGGGTGCGCTGGCAAGACCACGATCTTGAAGAAGAACCCCTTCCCCTCCTCCGTCACCCGAAGGACCTGGTTCCATGAAAACCCTCCTCATCGCCACGGGCAACCCGGACAAACTCCGGGAGATCCGGGAGATCCTGAAGGACCTTCCCGTGGAACTCAAAAGCCTGGGGGATCTCGGGTTTGAAAGCCCGGAAGAAACGGGACTCACCCTTGTGGAAAACGCCCTGATCAAGGCCCGCAACGGATTTGAACGCACAGGACTTCCCACCCTGGCCGAAGACACGGGTCTCGTGGTCCCCGCCCTTCACGGGATGCCCGGCGTGTTTTCCTCCCGGTTCGCCGGAGAACAGGCCACCTATGCCGACAACCGCCGGAAACTCCTGGCCCTCATGGAAGGGGTGAGCGATCGCCGGGCGGCTTTCGTCTCGGTGGTGGCCTTTGTGGACGGCAGGCGGGAAGCCCTCTTCGAAGGGAAGGTGGAAGGCTGGATCGCCCGGGAGGAACGGGGAGAAGGGGGATTCGGTTATGATCCGGTGTTCATCTATCCTCCCTGGGGCTTATCCTTCGCCGAAATCCCCCTCACCTGGAAAAACCGCATCAGTCACCGGCGGAGAGCATGGGCAAGCGCAAAACATTTTCTTCAATCCTTAATATAAGATTACTTGACAATGCCCGCCCTGTCCTTTATCCTTCCGGGCGAAACAACATCGTGCAAGGAGGTGGACGATGAAAGGACTTCAGGGATTTTCCCTTTCAGAACAGGCCAGGAAGCTCCTTCACCGGGCAGAAGAGGTCGCCCGGGAAGAAGAGTCCCCTGTGGTGGACACGGATCATTTTGTGGGGGCCCTTTTCCGGGAGAAAGAAGACAACCCCTTTGTGAAGTGGCTGCGCAACCGGGGGATTGCCCCCGAAGCCCTTGAAGGGGAAATTGCCAAGGCGCTGTCTCAGCTCCGGGATCAGATGGATCGCGCAACCCGGAGCTACCGGGAGGCGCTGGATCAGGTGGGCACGCAGCTCGCCGGATCCTATGGAGTTCGTCTGGCGGAAAAGACTCTCGTGGCCCTGCTGGAGCACCTGGATCAGGTGCTGGGGGATCACCTGGCCGGACGGCGAATCACGGATTTCGAGCGGGTGCACGTCCGCCGGTGGGTGCCGGTCACCAGCCGTCCCCGAAGCCTGATCGAGAGCCTGTTCCCGGAATTCGGTGCGCTGTTTGAAGAATTTGAGCGGTCCACCCGGGAATGGACCTTTCGGGAAGACGTGGTGGAGGTGCCCCGTGCCTTCGTGGAACGCATCCGGAAGCTTGCCGCAGAAGAAGGGCTGTCGTCGGAAGACACCGACCAGCTCCTCTATCAGATGGCCGACGTGGAGGAGAAATTCCGGGAAGCCTTTATCCAGGTGGCGGACAACGGGCTGGATCCCCGACGGATCATCCGGAAGCTGCTGGTTCATTATGAACCTTCCCGCAAAACCGAGCCCGAGGCATCGGCCTTTCTTCAGGAGATGCTTCGCAAAGCCCGGGGACGGGGGGACGGCAAGGCCATCGGCGTGAGCCAGATGGTGGACGCCCTTCTGGAGATGCCCCGGACGGTGGGCGGTCAGATTCTTTCGCAGGTCATTCAGGCCATGGATCGTGCAAGGGGGGAAACCATGGACAACAAACGCATTTCTCAGGAGCTCCAGGAAGAGGAAAAATCTGCTCTCGAACGTTTCACGGTGGATCTCACCCAGTTGGCCCGGGAAGGGAAGCTGGATCCCGTGATCGGACGGGACCGGGAAATCGCTCAGGTGATTGAGGTCCTTTCCCGGAGGCAGAAAAACAATCCGGTGCTGGTGGGTGATGCTGGCGTTGGAAAAACGGCCATCGTGGAGGGTCTCGCCCAGCGGATCGCCGCGGGAGATGTGCCGGACCACCTCAAGAACAAACGGATCCTTCAACTGGATATGGGCGGACTCCTTGCGGGAACCAAATATCGTGGGGAGTTTGAGGAGCGCCTGAAAGCCATCCTGGAAGAGGTGAAGAAGGCCGGTGACGTGATCCTGTTCATCGACGAGATCCACACCGTTGTGGGCGCCGGAAAAGCCGAGGGCACCGCGGTGGACGCGGCCAACATGCTCAAACCCGCCCTGGCCCGTGGGGAATTCCAGGTGATCGGGGCCACCACGCCGGACGAATACCGCAAATACATCGAAAAGGATGCCGCGCTGGAGCGGCGGTTCCAGCCGGTGTGGGTGGACGAGCCTTCTCCGGAAGACACCCTGGAAATCCTCCGGGGGCTTCGCCCCAAGATGGAAAAGCACCACGGGGTGAAGATCACGGACGACGCCCTGGAAGCGGCGGTGAAACTCACCCACCGGTATATCCAGAACCGCAAACTCCCGGACAAGGCCATTGATGTGCTGGATCAGGCGGCGGCCCGGAAGCGGATCCAGACGCAGTATTCCGACGAGCTGTTCAAGCTCCGGGAGCGTCTGCGCCGGGTGGAGGAAGAACTGGAACGGGCGGAGCGGGTGAAAGATGAGGAGGCGCGCAAGAAACTCCAGAAAGAAAAATCCGAACTTGAACGCCGGATTTCCGAACTCACGGCTGAATCGGAAGATGCCCGCCTGGCCGCCCTTCGTCAGCGGGTGGAGATGCTGGAGAAACAGGTGAAGGAAGCTGAGGAGGAAGGGGACATCTCCCGGTGGGAGAAACTTTCCGACCAGCTCAAGGCGGCGAAGAAAGAGTATCTGGAGAAGAAAAAAGCCGTGGAAGGAGAAGAGTCCCTGGTGGAGGTTACGGCCGAGGATGTGGCGGAGGTGGTGTCGGAACTCACCGGAATCCCGGTGTCCCGCATGCTTCAGGAAGAGCGGGAGCGGCTCCTCTCCATGGAAGAGCATCTCCACAAACGGGTGATTGGCCAGGATCACGCCATCCGGGCGGTGGCGGAGGCCATTCGCCGGGCACGGGCCGGCGTGTCCGACCCGCGGCGTCCCCTCGGATCCTTCCTGTTCCTGGGACCCACGGGTGTGGGAAAAACGGAGCTGGCCAAAACCCTGGCGGAGTTTCTCTTCGGGGACGAGGATGCCCTGATCCGCCTGGACATGTCCGAGTTCAAAGAGGAGCACTCCGTCGCCAAGCTCATCGGAGCGCCTCCGGGCTATGTGGGCTATGAAGAAGGCGGGAAACTCACCGAGGCGGTTCGCCGCAAACCCTATTCGGTGATTCTTCTCGACGAGATCGAAAAGGCCCACCCCCGGGTGTTTGACCTCTTCCTTCAGGTGCTGGATGACGGCCGGCTCACCGACTCCCAAGGACGCACCGTGAGCTTCCGGAACACCGTGATCATCATGACCTCCAACCTTGGGAGCGAGCACCTGGTCCGCCTGATGGAGCAGTTCAACCCGCGGTTTGAAGCCATCCACAAGCGGTATATGGAGCTGGAGCAGAAATTCCGGAAGGGCGAGGTGGACGAGGAAACCTATCGTAAAGAAAAAGAAGAGCTGGATCTGGAGTATGAGCGGCTGAACCGGGAGTTCGAGGAAGCCTTCGAGCAGGCCAAAGAACGGGTGCTGGAGCGGGTCCATGCCTATTTCCGGCCGGAATTCCTCAACCGGATTGACGAGATCGTGGTGTTCCATCCCCTCCGGTTTGACCATATCCTGGCCATCGTGGACATCCTGATCCGCCGGGTGAACGAGCGTCTGAAGGATCAGGGGATTGAGCTGGAACTCACGCAGGCGGCCAAGGAGTGGCTTGCCCGGAAAGGGTTTGACCCGATGATGGGTGCCCGGCCGCTCCGGAGGGTGATCCAGCGGGAACTGGAGAACCGCCTGTCCGAGGCCATTCTCAAAGGCGAGATCACCGAAGGGAAGGTCCGGGTGGACGTCGGACCCGAAGGGCTCGTGCTGGAGCAGGTGAAGGAAGGCGAAGAAAGCTGAACGTTTGCGGGATTGAAAAACCGGGCGGGCCCTGCCAGAGGCAGGGCCCGCCTTTTTCCTATGCAACCTTTCTACCGACCGTGTGAGAATGAAACGGTTCCAGATGATTGTACTGAATGCGATGTTTTCCCAGCGTGCGATCTATGGGCGAGAATGTGCATGGATTCTGTACATGTCCATACACAGCGTTTTGGCGCCCTCGTACAGGACATACACCGTGTCCCGGTTAAAAAGGAAATCCCGTGGTAAGAGTCCCGCGCAGTCAAGCCGATGGCTTTCCACGACCTTTCCGCCCTGAATGATCTGAAGCTGATTCAGATCACGTTTGAGGGCAATTCCATCGTACACATCATCCGGTTCCTGGACCCCGCTTGTTTTTCCCAGAAGATCCCAGGTCCTGAGGTCCCGGAGTTCCGCCTCTCCGGGAGAGGCTCGGCACAAAAAGGTCCCTCCGTAGTGGCGGAAATGGTAAACATCCTCCCAGCGGACGCGACAATGTTCAGGAATCCTTCTCCAGGTTCCTCCGGGGAACACCACAAACCACTCTCTCCGGGGGCTGCGAAGGAACAGGAATTTGCAGGGATACCCTTCGCAATCGTCCGCGTGTCCATAGAGGCCCAGAGGCTGTGGCTCCAGGGAGTCGTCAACCCAGAAGCACTGTTGCCTTTGCTCAACGCAGAAGACAAAACCTCCTTCCATGGGATAAAGGGAAGCTCGGGCGGGGAGCGTGAGCCTCCGAATCACTCGACCTTCGGGAAACTGGATGACTTCGGCAAGTCCGTTTGAAGAAATCCAGAAGACGCACACATCGTCATCAGTGAGAAGTTTGCATTCTTCCACGGGATTCGAAATGCTCATGACTCTGTCATCGCTCAGGGGAAGGAAAAAATGTCTCTTGAAGGGAATTTTTTCCTCCACAAAGAAGAGCCGTGCCGTGTCCCCCGTTCGGGGGTTGAAGGTCACCAGTTCATATCCCACACGGGGCTTATAAAGAGTCAAAAAGAGCACACCCCTCCTGGATGCAAGGAAAGCGAGGGGCTGGTCCAGTTCGATGGAGCGGAGAGGGTTCAGCGTTTTGTCCAGCACCACGAGGCGATCGACGTACCGGGATGCCTCAGGGTGGCTCATATAAAGGATGATGTCTTCGAGAAGTCCGATGAAGCCCGAGGGAAACCGGATCCGTCCGATCCGCTGGACCCTTTGTTCGGGAGAAAGGCCGTGAAATGCCTGAGTGCAGGCCACAAACAAAAGCAACAGAAGCGAAAGGATCCACACCCTGCTGCGGCGCTCAGGCATCGTATGGAAAGGATACAGCACACATCGGAATGAAACAAGCACATCCTGCGGCCTTTGCGCAAGGCCGGTGCAGCCATGTGTCCTTTTGAACGTCCCCCCCGGGACGTGTACAATTGCCATGTCAACGTTACCGGAACAACCATGCAGAAGCTTCAGACCATCCCAAAAGGTGAAATCCTGCAATACCGGGTGAGGCAGGTCCCCCGGAGCCTCTGGGGCCTCCTCTTCCTGGAGCGCAGGCGGGTGATCCTCGGGGTGTTCACCCTCCTCCTGGTGGACATCCTGCAATACGGTATTCCCTATGTGCTGAAGGTGGGGGTGGACGAACTGGAGCGGGGGGAGGCCACCTTCCTGGGTCTTCTGCGGTGGGGCCTGGTGATCCTGGGGCTCGGGCTGGGGGTGGTTCTCCTCCGGGTGCTCTGGCGGCGGACCCTGCTTGTGGCGTCCCGGCGGGTGGAAGCCTGGCTCAGGGACCGGCTGTATGCCCACATCCTCACCCTGGATGCCACCTTTTTCCAGCGCACGTCCCTCGGAGAGGTGATGGCCCACCTCACCAACGACATGGAAGCCATCCGTATGGCCCTGGCGTTTGGCCTCATCGCCTTTGTGGATTTCCTGCTCTATACCCTCTTCTCCATCGGTGCCATGAGCCTCCTTTCGGTGAAGCTCATGGTGGTGGCCATGCTTCCTCTCCTTCCCCTCACCTTCCACGTCCTGGTGCTGGGACGTCAGATCCACCGGGTGTTTCGCAGGGTCCAGGCTGCCTTCGGGGATCTCACAGAAGAAACACGAAAAATTCTGTCCAACATCCGGATGCTCAAAGCCTACCGGCAGGAACAGGGAGTGGTCCGGTATTACGCCGGTCACAACGAGCGGTTTGTCCGTCTCAACCTGGTGCTTGCCCGCCTGTCCGCCCTGTTTGAACCCACCATCCGGACCCTTTCTTCACTGGGTGCCCTGCTCGTTCTCGTCTATGGCGGGAGGCTGGTGGCGCAGGGCGAACTCAGTCTGGGGTCCTTTGTGGCCTTTTTCAGCTATCTTGGCATGATGGTCTGGCCCATGATGGCGCTGGGCTTCACCGTTAACCTGTATCAGCGGGCCAACGCGTCCCTGCGGCGGGTGCTCACCCTCCTTGAAGAGAAACCCCGCATCCAGTCCCCTCCCGATGCCCACGCGGGAAGGATGATAGGGGACGTGAGCATTCAAAACCTTTCCTTCCGGTATCCGGACGCACCGGAAGACGAATACGCCCTGTGGGAGGTGGACCTTGCCGTGCCCGCCGGAACCTTCCTGGGCATCACCGGTCCCACAAGCGGAGGGAAGACCACCCTGCTCCGTCTGCTTTTCCGGTTCCTGGATCCTCCTCCGGGGACCATCCGGATGGACGGAATTGACATTCGGCAATGGGACCTCACCGCACTGCGGCGCCAGATCGGATACGTGCCCCAGGAACCCCTGCTCTTCTCCGCCACGGTCAGGGAAAATCTTCTTCTCGCCCGACCGGATGCCACGGAAGAAGAACTCCAGGACGTGCTGAAGATTGCGGGGATTGCCGGAGAAGTGGACCTGGATACGGTGATCGGGGAGAAGGGTGTGACCCTTTCGGGAGGTCAGAAACAGCGTCTCTCCATTGCCCGGGCCCTTCTGAAACGGCCCCGGATCTACCTCATGGACGATCCCCTTTCCCATGTGGACGCAGAAAAGGAGCAGGAAATCCTTCAAAAACTTCTTCCCCGCCTCCGGGAGGAGAAGGCGACAGTGTTCTGGGTGGCCCATCGGGTGTCTCAGCTCCTGGAGGCAGACCGGGTGGTGGTGCTCTCCGATGGAGTGATCCGGGAATCAGGGGCTCCCGGGGATCTTCTTGCCCGGGACAGCGTGTTTGCCGCCCTCTTTCGTCTCCAGACGGCTCAGGATCCCACGCCCATGCATGAGGAGAGAGGATGAAGAAGAAAAGAGGAAAACGGAAAAGAACATCCAGTCGAAGCCTGTCCGAGCAGGCCCTTCTTGATCTCTTTGCGTCCACACCCCGGCCCTATCTGTCCCTCCGGTCCGTGATGTCCGCGTTGGGACTTCAGAAAGCCCACCGGGATGCCCTGAAGGCAAAGCTGGAAGCCCTGGTCCGGCAGGGGAAACTCCGGTATGTGGGACGCAACCGGTATGCCCTGATCCGGGAAGACCGCATGGTGGAAGGTAAGCTCCACCGCCATCCTGCGGGCTTTGCCTTTGTGCTCCGCAAAGACGGTCCGGATCTCTTCGTGCCCCCTCCCCTCGTGGGACGCGCCCAGCACGGTGACCTGGTGCTGGCCGAAATCACCCGGGAACGACCGGGACGGAACCCGGAAGGAAGGGTGGTCAAAATTCTGAAAGCGGGGCCCCGGAAGTTTGTGGGTACCCTGGCCAGAGAGCGAAACCGGTGGGGGGTGATCCCGGACGATCCCGTGCACGGGGAATTCCTCCCCCTTGCGTCTTCCTCGCTCAAAGCCTTTCGGGACAAACTCCAGCATGACTTCAAGGTCCTGTTCCGGATCCGAAAGGGCCATGCCGAACTCCTTGAAGTGTTTGGGCACAAGGACGATCCCTCCATTGATACCGACGTGGTCATCGCCCGGTTCGGCCTCTCGGAAACGTTTCCCAAGAAGGTGGAGCGGTTCCTTACGGAAGTTCCCAAAAAACCGGGCAGGCGGAAGGACCGGAGGGACGTGTTCATCTGGACCATTGACCCTTATACGGCCAAAGATTTTGACGACGCCATTTCGGTGGAACGGCTGGATTCCGGTTATCTTCTGGGCGTTCACATCGCCGACGTATCCCACTATGTCCGAACAGGCACCCCCCTGGACAGCGAGGCCTTCCAGCGGGGTCTTTCGGTGTATCTCCTGGACCGCGTGATCCCCATGCTTCCCGAGATCCTCTCCAACGATCTGTGTTCTCTCCGGCCGGCGGAAGATCGTCTGGCCTTCTCCGTGTGGATCACGTTCGATGAGGAAGGCCGGCCCGTTCGCGCCTCGTTCGAGCGCACCCTCATCCATTCCCGTGCCCGCCTCACCTATGAGGATGCCCAGCGGATTCTGGAGGGCGGGAAGCCTGAAGACGAGGTGAGCGTTGTGGCTTCTCCCGCCCACACCCTCCCGGAACTGGAGCGGCGGATGGGGTGGGCCAGCGACCTTGCCCATCTCCTCCACGAACGGCGCTCCCAGCGGGGGAGTCTGGACTTTGACCTTCCCGAGTCCTACGTGGAGGTGCTTCCGGAAGGAACGGTCCTGGCGGTGCGTCCCAAAGAGCGGCTCTGGTCTCACCGGATCATTGAGGAATTCATGATCGCGGCCAACGAAGCGGTGGGGCGGTTCCTCGCCTCCCGTAAGATCCCCACCCTCTATCGGGTTCACGAAGCTCCCGATCCTGCCAAACTGGAAAACTTTTTCCGGATTGCCCGGGCGGTGCTTCCGGAGGAGGCCGAATCGAAGGATCTCCAGCGTATTCTGAAAGCCGCCGAAGGCAAGCCCCAGGAGCCCCTTCTGAACTATCTTCTCCTGCGGTCCATGAAGCGGGCGGGCTATGCACCGGAGCCCCGGGGGCATTTTGGGCTTGCATCCCCTTCGTATCTTCACTTCACATCCCCCATCCGGCGCTATCCGGATCTTGTGGTGCACCGCACCCTGTGGGCAGCGCTGGAGGGGAAGCCCGTCCCCTATACGGTGGAGGAGCTCACGGAAATGGCTCTCCACGTGAACGAACGGGAACAGATCGCCGATGAGGCGGAACGGGAACTGCTTGCCCTGAAGAAACTGGAATACATGAAACAGCATATAGGGGGAGTGTTCCGGGGTCTGGTCACCCACATCGCCGAATTTGGATTTTTCGTGGAACTCGTGGATTTTCTGGTGGAAGGGCTTGTGCCGGTGGAAACCCTGGAGGGACGGTGGCGGATGGATGCGGACAACTACGAACTGGTGGGGCCGGAGGTGATCCGGATCGGGGACCTGGTGGAGGTGGAGGTGGTGGAGGTGAACAAGTGGCGCAAACGGATGACCCTCCGCTTCGTGCGCAAACTTCCCGCATAAGCCATGAAGGAATCCCTCCGCAGGGTTGTGATTCTGGCGTCCGGTTCAGGAAGCAACTTTGAGGCCATCGTCCGGTATGCCCGGGAGCACGGGTGGCCCGTTCAGTTTCAGCTGATTTCCGATCGCCCCCGGGCCCGGGTGATCCGGCGGGCCAACCGTCTGGGGGTGCCGGTTCTGGTCCTTCCTTCCCGCACATTTCCGTCCCGTGACGCCTATAACCGGGCACTCCTCCGGGAACTTCAGGCCCTGGAACCGGTGGATCTTGTGGTGCTGGCGGGGTATATGAAAATCCTTCCGCCGGAGATCGTCCGGGCGTTTCAGGGGAGGATCGTGAACATCCATCCGTCTCTGCTCCCCGCCTATCCGGGATTGAATGCCATTCAGCGGGCTTTTGAGGCAGGAGAGCAAAAAACGGGGGTCACGGTTCACTGGGTGGACGAGGGGGTGGATACCGGTCCGGTGATTGCCCAGGTGGACGTCCCCATCCGTCCGGACGACACCCTCGAAACGCTTGAAGCCCGGGTGCACGAGGCCGAACACCGGCTGTATCCGAGGGTGATTGGAGAGATTCTGGGGCTTCCTACGGACGGGTGAGATCCCACCCCCGTTTTCTCGCCTCCTCCACCAGCGTGCGGGTCCGGGGGTCGTGATGATATCCGGACGCCCAGGGGAGGACGTCCAGATGTCCCAGCGCCCGGTTCACCGCAAGCATCAGGAGTTCCCGCACATATTTTCCCACAATGGAGGCCATGGCCACGGGGAGAAACCGGCTGTCCGCGTTTTTGAGAAAGGCGAGAGTTGCGTCGCCCACCCGGTAGATGGATTGCTCACGGCGCTCTTCAAGGACTTCGCAGGGGGCCGGGAGATGGGGCCCATACCGGATCATGCCCCCGAGTTTCCCCAGGAGGGCCACCTGGGCACCCGAAGCCTCCACATGTTCAAGAAAGGCGCGCAGATTTTCCTGATGTTTGTTTTTCCCTCGCAGGTGGTCGGGTAGAAGCACGCGCGTCCGGATGTCCACCACCCGGGCGAACGCCGAGAGACGAGGGGCCCGCAGAGGTCGGTTCTGCCAGACGGGGAGAGGGAAACTGGCCCCATAGGGACTGGACCGGATGAGGGGGGCTTCCGCCGGTGCAAGCATCTCCCAGAGTTCATGGGTGTTTTGAGGGTGCAGTCCGGCCTGCTCAAGGAGCCACAGGGCGACGGCTTCTCCCCGGGCATAGGAGGCCCGGCTTCGCCGAAAGACCTCCTTGCTGTCCCGGATGGGAAGGGTGGGAAAATACCGGAGTTGAAGGTCTTCCAGGGGATCGTCTCCTTCGTATTCCAGCACCACCCGGGTGACCACGAGGGGACCGGCGAGGGGACCGTATCCGTTTTCGTCCACCCCCACCACCCGCAGGGTCCGTCTGGAAAACACAAAAGGTCCTTCCTTCATCATGGTGTTAGGATACAGGATTCCCCCGGAACCAGCCGGGGTCTAAGCCATTTTCATCCCCATGTCGCTTTGAGATATGCATTTCGCTTCGAGGTGGGTTTCCCAGAGAAGGTGTGTACCTTGCCCGTTCGGGCGGCTGTCCTTATGCTTAAAGCAAAAAGGAGGCCCTGACCGATGCGTCGATTTGAAGAGGCTCGGGATGTTCTTTCTCTTCCTGAAGGAGATGTGACCATTGTTCGGCTGGACCGCCTGGCCGATACCCTGGGGATTTCTCTGGATCGTCTGCCCTTTTCCATCCGGGTGCTCCTGGAAAACGCCGCGCGGAATGTGGACGGTTTTCTGGTCCAGGAGGAGGACGTGGAAACCATTGCCCGATGGAAACCGAAACCGGAACCCAAAGAAATCCCCTATTTGCCGGCCCGGGTGGTTCTCCAGGACTTCACAGGTGTTCCGGCCGTGGTGGACTTTGCGGCCATGCGTTCGGCCATGGCCCGGATGGGTGGCAATCCCGAAAAAATCAACCCGGTGATTCCCGGTGACCTCATTATCGATCATTCCGTTCAGGTGGATTTCTTTGGCACCACCTATGCCTTTTTCAAAAACGTGGACCTGGAGTACCAGCGGAACCGGGAACGCTATACCCTCCTCAAATGGGCCCAAAAGGCCTTTCGCAACTTTCGGGTGGTCCCCCCCGGCACGGGAATCATCCACCAGGTGAACCTGGAATATCTGGCTCAGGTGGTCATCGTTCGTGATGGCATGGCGTTTCCGGATACCCTTCTGGGAACAGATTCCCACACCACCATGATCAACGGCATCGGTGTGATGGGCTGGGGTGTGGGGGGCATCGAAGCCGAAGCGGTGATGCTGGGACAGCCCTACTATATGGTTCTCCCCGAGGTGATCGGCGTTCGCCTGGTGGGCGCCCTGCCGGAAGGTGCCACAGCCACAGATCTGGTGCTCACCGTGACCGAAATGCTCCGTCAATACGGCGTGGTCGGGAAATTCGTGGAGTTCTTCGGCCCCGGGCTTTCCAACCTCACGGTGCCCGATCGGGCCACCATCGCCAACATGTCCCCGGAATACGGCGCGACCATGGGTTTCTTCCCGGTGGATGCGGCCACACTGGATTATCTGAAAGGCACGGCCCGGGGACACCTGGTGGAACGGGTGGAACGGTATCTCAAAACGCAATACCTCTTCCGCACCGATGAAACCCCCGATCCCGACTATACGGACGTTCTGGAACTGGACCTTTCAACGGTGGAACCTTCCGTGGCCGGCCCCAAACGCCCGCAGGATCGCATTCCTCTCCGGGAGGTCAAACAGCGATTCTATGTCACGCTGAAAGAAGAGTTCGGTCACGAACCACCGGATCATGAAACGTGGGAAGACGAAGGGGGGGCCATCGCTGGATCTCCTGCGACATCTTCAGGAGGCACAGCCACCCTTCCACGCCACGCCGTTCCCGTGCGGATCGGAGACGAGATCGTGACCCTCCGGGATGGAAGCATTGTGATCGCCGCCATCACAAGCTGCACCAACACCTCCAATCCCACGGTGATGATCGGGGCCGGGCTTGTGGCGAAAAAAGCGGTGGAACGGGGACTTCAGGTCAAACCCTACGTGAAAACCAGTCTGGCCCCCGGATCCCGTGTGGTCACCGATTATCTTGAACGGGCAGAACTTCTGGAGTTTCTGGAGGCCCTCCGGTTTCATGTCGTGGGCTATGGGTGCACCACCTGTATCGGGAACTCCGGTCCCCTTCCGAAGGTGATCGAGGAGGCCATTCGGGAAGGAGACCTGGTGGTGGCGTCTGTGCTTTCGGGGAACCGGAACTTTGAAGCCCGCATCCATCCCCTGGTGAAAACCAACTACCTGGCCTCTCCCATGCTGGTGGTGGCCTATGCCCTCGCCGGTCGCATCGATATCGACTTTGACACCGAACCTCTGGGCTATGATCCCAACGGTGAACCCGTGTTCCTCCGGGACATCTGGCCCTCCATGGAGGAAATCCGGGAAACCATGCAGAAGGTTCTGGACCCCGAACTCTTCCGGAAAAAATACGCCACTGTGTTTGAGGGAGACGAGCGCTGGAAGGCCCTGAAGGCACCGGAAGGCGTGCTGTACGAGTGGGATCCCGATTCCACCTATATCCAGGAGCCACCCTATTTCAAAGACATGCCTCTGGAACCCGAGGATCCGAAGGACATCGAAAACGCACGGGTGCTGGTGTTTCTGGGAGATTCCGTGACGACGGATCACATCTCACCCGCCGGTGCCATTCCCCCCGACAGCCCGGCTGCGAAATACCTGATGGAACGGGGGGTGAAACCCCATGAGTTCAACACCTTCGGATCCCGGCGGGGGAATCACGAGGTGATGATCCGGGGAACCTTCGGAAACGTGCGGCTCAAGAACAAACTGGTTCCAGGTGTGGAAGGGGGCTACACCATCAACTTCCTGAACGGCCAAAAGACCACCATCTTTGAAGCTGCGGAGGCCTATAAAAAAGCCGGCATTCCCCTCATTGTGATTGCCGGCAAAGAATACGGAACGGGAAGCTCCCGGGACTGGGCGGCCAAGGGGACGGCCCTTCTGGGGGTGAAAGCGGTCATCGCCGAAAGCTTTGAGCGGATCCACCGGAGCAATCTGGTGGGCATGGGTGTGCTTCCCCTTGAATTCCTTCCCGGGGAGAACGCTGAAAAACTGGGACTCGATGGAACCGAAGTGTATTCCATTCGCGGGATTTCCGAAGGCCTCACCCCCGGAAAACGGCTCACCGTGGAAGCGAAAAAAGCGGATGGCTCGGTGGTGACCTTCCAGGTGAAAACCCGGCTGGATACGCCGGTGGAGGTTGAATACCATCGTCACGGAGGGATTCTGCAATTTGTTCTGCGCAGGATGATGAAGGCCTGAGGGCAGGCCGTTGTTCGTTCGGATGCCCGGGAGGGGAGATTCTCCCCATCCCGGGCTGTTTTTTTTGAACCAGGAGGTTGTGGATCATGGAGGGATCCTCAGAGAGGCGGTTTGGCACCCTGGCCGTTCGGGGTTCGGGGCGGGTGATCGACACCGCCTATCACGCCCACCGGACCCCGGTGTATCAAACCTCAACTTTTGTGTTTTCCTCTCCTGAAGAGGCCGCCCGGCGCTTCGCCGGCGAGGAGGAAGGTCCCATCTATTCCCGTCTGTCCAACCCCACCGTGGATGCGGTCGAGGAGCGCATCGCCCTGCTTGAAGGGGCTGAGGTGGGCATGGCCTTTGCCTCGGGGCTCGCGGCCATCCATGCCCTGGTGGTGAGCCGGACCTTCCCCGGGGCCAACCTGGTGATGCAGTCACCCGTCTATGGCGGAACGTGGGCCCTCCTCGAAAAACTTTCGCCTCACCTCGGCTTGGAACTCCGGACGTTCCGGGCATCCGAGGTGGAACGCCTCCCTGAGCTGGTGGACGGGCGCACGGCCTGGGTTCTTCTCGAAATTCCTGCCAATCCCACCCTGGATGTGGTGGATCTGGAACGGGTGGTGGAGATCGCCCACAAACGGGGGGTTCCGGTGGCGGTGGACTCCACCTTTGCAACCCCCTACCATTTCCGCCCCCTGGCCTGGGGAGCCGATGTGGTGATCCATAGTGCCACAAAATATCTCGGAGGGCACGGTGACCTCATCGGGGGCCTTCTGGCCGGAAGCCGGGAACTTCTGGAGCCCGTTCGGGAGCTCCATATCTCCATCGGGGGGGTGATGAGCCCCTGGAATGCCTATCTTCTCCTGCGGGGCATGCGGACCCTTCATGTACGGATGGCACGGCACAGCGAAAACGCGCAACACGTGGCGGATGTTTTGCGCCGGCATCCCGCCGTGGAACGTGTGTATTATCCCGACCGGGATCCCATGGCACAGAAGTATTTTGAGAACGGGTTTTCCGGCATGGTGTCCTTCGTGGTGAAAGGTGGGGACGAGGCGGCTTTCCGGCTGATGCGCTCCCTTGAGCTCATTCTCCTCTCGGTGTCTCTGGGTGACGGCGATACCCTGATCACCCACCCGGCCTCCACCACTCATGCCAAGGTTCCGGAAGATCTCCGGATCCGGAGCGGCATCCTTCCCGGATTTCTCCGCCTTTCTGTGGGTCTGGAAGACGTGTCGGATATCCTGGATGACCTCACCCGGGCCCTGGCTTCCTCCCAGGAACCCCATGCCTCGGGCCTGAACGCTTGACAAACATGGGTCATGCCTGTACAATTATACGATGAGGTCGGTTTTTTCTTAACAGGAGGGTCAGAATGGCTCGTCAAGGCCTCACCAAAAGTGATCTGGTCCGGGAGCTCGCCAAAGAGACCGGACTCACCCTCAAGCAGGCCCGGGAAGTGATCGACGCCCTCTTCGCAACCGAGCCCGGCAAGGGCATCATCGCGAAGGCGCTGGATGCGGGCAAAGCTGTGCGAATCCCCGGTTTTGGTGTGTTCACCACCCGCCGGCGGGGCGCCCGCACCGGACGGAACCCGGCAACCGGTGCACCCATCCGGATCCCGGCCCGGAACTATGTGGTCTTCCGTGCCGGAAAGGGATTGCGGGAGCGGGTCAAAGTCTGAGAAAACCCGGACAGGCTTGGACGAAGAAGGGGGGCCCGGAGGGCCCCCCTTCTTCGTTTGGATGGCGTGTCGTATCAGAGGGCGGGCTGAATGGGATTGCCATTGAAGGTGGCCTGGTATTGCCCGCACGCGGTCCAGGTGATTTCCAGCACGTTGCTGGCCCCGTCTGTGATCCGGAGGGTCCCGGAAACCGGTTCACCACTGTTGCAGGACGCGCTCAGGGTGAGGGGCGTGGGTGTGGACACCGAGAGACCGGTGATGAGGGCGGACATACCGGAGGTGGACCAGTTTAGCGTATAGTTTGCCGAAAGCGTTCCATCCGCGGGGTCGCCGGGGTTCCAGCCGGGCGAGGAAGGCGTGAACGTCAGCGTGCCGTTCAACTCTGCCGTATAATCTTCGTTGTCGGCCGTGGATGTGACGGTTTCAGAGTAGTTCCCGGTGATCACATAGGCACCCGAGGAGCGTGAGGTCTCCACGTAGCCGAGGTTCTGGATGGTGGTGGATTCCGTCTGTCCCCCGTAGCTCCCCTCATAGAAAAACTCAAAGGGCTCGCCAGGGTTCAGGCCCGCAAACTCCACACGGCCCACCCAGGGATCGCTGTCGTCGTTGTCCGTGGTGGTCACCGAACCCTGAACCCGCAGATGAACACTGTAACCCGACCCGGACATGGTGGTGTCACAGTTCACCTGGAAGGTGGCCTGGACATACACCCCGTCGCCGTCGTTGTCCGCGGTGTTTCCACTCCAGGACCCGGCTTGATCACATCCCTGCGGAAGGGTTTTCTGGGGAGGGTTGGTGGTGGCACTCACCAGTGCACCGAGATCAACCACTCCCATCCCCCCATCTCCATAAAAACCCGCAAGGCTTGCTGCTGATGCCGAGTCCAGGGTGGTGGTTCCACCTCCACCTCCGCCTCCACCGCCTCCTCCATTCCCGCCACCTCCGTCATTTCCCCCGCCGCTGCATGCCGCGAAGGTGAGGGCGACCAGCATCATGAGTCCATACCGCCGCATCGTACACCTCCTGTGTTTGTTGTGCGACGCAACCGTTTCATTCCTTCCCTTCCCCATATCTTCTATACCTTCTCCCCGGCCTCCGGATGGAGACCGATCCGGGCTAGGGCGGCCCTGGCCTCCCTCTGGATCCACAGGGCAAGCCGAAGGGCCCGCAGACCGTCCCTCCCGCTCACTTCCGGAGGTTTCCCGGTCTTCACGCTCTCCACAAAGGACTGCAATTCCAGCTTCAGGGGCTCCTGCAACCGGTCCACCATGGGGAAATAGGGCAACACCGTGCCGTCGTCCCGCCGGATGTAGAGCTCCACATCCCGGGCCAGGAGATTGACACTGGCATACAGGTTTTCTTTGAACACCCGGAGCTTCCGGGTCCGCTCCATGGACGTGCGGCTCGCGGTCACATCCACCAGCGTTCCGTTGTCAAAGGTGATCCGGGCGTTAGCCAGATCGATTTTGTTCGTCAAAACGGGAACCCCCAGGGCTTCCACCTTGACGGGTTCAGCTTCCACAAGCCAGAGGACCAGATCCAGATCGTGAATCATGAGATCCAGGATCACGTCCACATCCGTTCCCCGGGGATTGTAGCGGGCCAGCCGCCGGATTTCCATAAACCGGGGGTTGCGGATTCGGTCTTTCACGGCAAGAAAAGCCGGGTTGAATCGCTCCACATGTCCCACCTGGAGGACCAGCCCTTTCTCTTCGGCCATCCGGACCAGCACCTCTCCCTCTTCCACGGTCCGGGTGATGGGTTTTTCCATGAAGAGGTGGCACCCCGCCTCCAGCACGGCCTTTCCCACCTCAAAATGTGCCGAGGTGGTCACAACACAGCTGACGGCCTCCACATCGTTCAACAGGTTCTCAAGGGACTCGTAGGCCCGCGTGCCATACCGGGACGCGATTTCCCGAGCCCGATCCCTGCGCAGGTCATACACCCCCACAAGCTCCACGCCCGGCATCTGGGCAAAGATCCGGGCATGATGCTGACCCAGGGATCCAACGCCCACCACACCCACACGAAGACTCATCGCTGTGCTCCTTTTCGATAGACGCCCCGTCGGGAGGACGACACAAACGCCAGAAACTCCGTGACCAGAGGGTGATCGCCAAGATCCCGAAGGGAAGCCAGCGCCTCTTCCAGTGGATGATCTCCCACAAAGCGGTGATAGATCGCCTTCACAAGGGAGATCTCTTCTCTCGTGAACCCGTTCCGGCGAAGCCCCACGAAGTTGGGACCCACCACCCTCACCCGGTCGGTGCCGGAGGTGATCATGAAGGGCGGTGCGTCCTGGGAAAGGCGGGCCATCCCTCCGATCATGGCATAGGGTCCAATGCGTGCAAACTGATGAACGGCCACCAGACCGGACACCACCGCGTGATGCCCCACGGTCACATGACCGGCCAGCTGCGTCCCGTTCACCACCACGATATGATCTTCCAGAACGCAGTTGTGGGCCACATGGGCATAGGCCATGAGAAAGTTGTGATTTCCAATGCGCGTGGCCTCTCCTTCCCCCGTCGCCCGATGAACGGTCACAAACTCCCGGATCACGTTGTGGTCCCCAATCACCACAAAGCTCTCTTCACCCTGGAAACGCACGTCCTGCGGAAGTCCTCCGATCACCGCCATCGGACCGATGCGGTTGTGCTTCCCGATCCGTACATGGGCATGGATCACCGTGTGGGCAAGGATCTCCGTCCCTTTCCCGATCTCCACGTCTTCCTCAATCACCACCCCCGGACCCACACGGACCCCCTCAGCGAGTTTTGCCGAGGGATGGACAACAGCGGAAGGATGGATGTCGGTCATGGGCGATCCACCACCACGGCGGAAAGAACGCCCTCCGCCGCCTTTTCTCCGTCCACCCAGGCCACCGCTTCGATCCGGGCGAAGCGCTTCCGGAAAGCAACCAGACGGGCTTCCAGCAGAAGACGGTCTCCAGGACGGACGGGGCGACGAAAACGAACCCCGTCCATGCTCGCAAAATACATCAGTTTGTCCTCCTTGTCCTCCACCCGGGAGAGGAGGAGAAACCCTCCCGCCTGGGCCAGGGCTTCCACGATCAGCACCCCCGGCATCACCGGGTCTCCCGGAAAATGCCCCTGAAAAAAGGGCTCGTTGAATGTCACGTTCTTCACCCCCACCACCCGGTCCTCGGAGAGGGAGAGAATCCGATCCACGAGAAGAAAGGGAAACCGGTGGGGGATCCACCGCAGAATGTCGTGAATGGAAAGACCATCCCCCGTATAGACCCAGCGCTCCATTTCCCGGACGGCCCGAAGGTGAAAAGCGTGGCCCGTTCGCTGGGCCACAAGATGGGCAGGAACCGGAACCCCCAGAAGAGCATAATCCCCCAGAACGTCCAGGGCTTTGTGTCGAACCGGTTCATCTGGAAACCGCAGTCCCTCCGGATTCAGGATGCGGTCCCCCTCCAGCACCACCGTGTTTTCCAGGGAGCCCCCACGGGCAAGCCCGGCTTCCCGAATCGCTTCCACTTCATGGGCGAACACAAAGGTCCGTGCAGGGGCAATCTCCTTGAGGAAAACCTCCGGCGTGACTTCCGGAACATCGAGAAACTGATTCAATCCCCCGGGGAAACGGATGGAGACGGAAAGCCGGAGGGTGCTGTCCGGCACGGCGATCCACATCCGACCCTCATCCCGAATCACCACCGTCTCCCCCAGCGTATGGGGCTGGAGGGCAACGTCTTCCCGGGGCGCTTCATGGAAGGCCTCGGCGAAGGGGAGGGCGCTTCCATCCATGGCCGGAATCTCCGGGCCTTCCACCTCCACCAGGGCATGATGGATGCCCATCCCCCAGAAAGCGGCCAGGAGATGTTCCACCGTGGCCACCGACACACCGTCTTTCTGGAGAACGGTGGAACGCTCGGTGCTCTCCACATACCTGTGATCCGCCGGGATCCGCACACCCTCCCGGCGAAACACGATGCCTTCCAGGCGCTCAGGAGGATGGACACGGATCCGGGCCGGTTCACCCGTATGGAGTCCCGTGCCTTTAAACACCACAGTGTCCTTGAGAATCTGGCTGGTCATGTTCCCCTCACCTTTTTCTCAAGGGCTTTCAGACGCTCCCACAGTTCGGGAAGCCGACGGTACAGCGCCTGCAAACGGAGATGGTCTTTATGAGGTAGCGCGTGAAATCCTGAAGACACCACCTGTCCGGGAGGCACATCTTTGGAAACCCCTGTCTTGGCGGTTGCAATCACCCCATCCCCGAGTCTGACATGATCCGCGATCCCCACCTGCCCGGCAAGGATCACCCGACTCCCGACCGTCGAACTCCCCGCAATCCCCGTCTGGGCGGCAATCACGGTGTTTTCCCCAATTTCCACGTTATGGGCGATCTGAACCAGGTTGTCGATTTTCGTGCCCTTTCGTATCCGGGTTTCACCCAGTGTTGCCCGATCCACGGTGGTGTTGGCGCCGATTTCCACATCGTCCTCGATCACCACCCGGCCGATCTGGGGGATTTTCCGGGGGGGTGTTTCTTCCAGAACATAGCCAAACCCATCCGAGCCGATCACGCATCCGGCGTGGAGGATCACCCGGTCGCCGATCACTGTGCCCGGATAGAGGGTCACCTGGGGATAGATCCGGCAGTTTTGGCCGATCCGCACGCTGTCTCCCACAAACACGTGAGGATAGATCCAGGTCCCATCCCCGATTTCCACCCCCGGACCGATCCACGCCCCTGGACCAATCCGGACGCTTCTTCCGATCCGGGCGGTGGGGTGAACCCATGCCCCGGGGTGAACGCCTTCCGGAAGAGCCGGAGGCCGCTCCCACCGGACAAGCAGGTGCGCAAGGGTCTGGCGGGGATTGGACGACAGGAGATAGGCCCGTGCCTGGATGGATTCGGGAATGTCCGGAGCCAGGAGGGCCAGGACCCGCTTCTCCGGTCCGCGGTAGGGGAGGGAAAACAGAACCGCCCAGTCGTTTTCTCCGGCTTCTTCCAGGGGACGGGGCGGCCCGGAAAGGATGACGTCTTCACCCTTCCATGTGAGATCCAGCTCCCGGGCCAGTTCGCTTGCGCGGAGGCCTTTCATCCGAATGCCATCTTCCGGGCGAATTTCACAAGATGATCCACATCCGGCTTCGGATCTCCGTGACGTAAATGAAGAAACGCATAGACCAGACCCGAAATCGCCCGCATCAGATGAGGCAATTCATCCGGGGGTACCCGACCCTCAAGCACACGGTAATAGGGAGTAAGATACCGCCTTCGTGCGTTCTGGAGCTTTTCCAGAGCCCGGGGCCGAGCCTGATAGATTTCCTGAATTGCCCGGGCTTCGCGAAACAGAACGTCGAAGAGTTCGGGATGGGAAAGGTACACCCGGGCATGATGGCGAAGGAGAGCCTCAAAGGCCTGTTCGGGAGAAAGGTCTTCCGGAACCGGCGGGGTTTCCACAAGGAGCTCCCATGCCCAGTCCACCAGTTCCGTGAGAATCTGGGTTTTCCCACCCGGAAAATAGTAATACAGCGCGGCTTTGGTGATCCCGCAGGCCTCGGCGATATCCTCCATGCGGGTGGCGTGATACCCCTGCGTGCTGAACAGCTCAGCCGCCTGCACAAGAATCTCTCGTTCCCGTGAGGGCTTTTCTGTTCCTGATGGACGACGTGGACTCATCGGACGTAGATTCCGCCGTTCACGTTGATGGTTTCACCGTTGACATAGGAAGCGTCGTCGGATGCAAGAAAAGCCACAACCTTCGCGATTTCGTGGGGCTGGGCCTCCCGGCGGAGGGGGATCTGGGCACGGATTTGATCCCCCTTCTCCTCCAGGGCTTTCCGGGTCATGTCCGTGAGGGTGTATCCCGGAGCCACCGCATTCACCGTGATCCCGAATGGTCCCAGCGCCAGGGCCAGAGACTTGGTCAGGCCGATGATGCCGGATTTTGCCGCAGCGTAGTGAGGCCCGTGAGGAGACCCGGTCATGGCCCGAAGGGACGAGATGTTCACGATACGTCCCCAACGGGTTTCTTTCATGAAGGGAACCACAAGGCGAGAAAGATAAAAGGCGGAAAACAGGTTCACGGCAAAGGACCGGTGGAGCTCTTCCGGATCCAGACGCTCAATCTCGTAGTGCGATGAGTAGCCCGCGTTGTTCACGAGCACAAGGGGAGGACCCAGGGTGTGCACGGTTTCTTCCACAAGCCGTTCACACGCATCGGGAAGGCCCACATCAGCGGGAAGGGCCACGGCTTTCCCTCCCCGGGATTGGATGGTCTCCACCACTTCTTCCGCTTTCCCCGGGTTCTGGAAATAGTTCACCACCACGGCATAGCCTTTCTCTGCAAGCTCCAGGGCAATGGCCCGTCCAATGCCCCGGGAGGCACCGGTCACCAGCGCAACCTTCATGACTTTTTCCTCTTTTTGCGTTTCAGAAGCCACTGTCGGATCAGCTCCTCCCGATCTCTGGTTTTCTCCGGAGACCCGGCCGATGGCGCTGGGCCGGGCTTGCGCTCCGGCGTTTCGGAAGGACGTGAGGGTTGGGGTGGTTCAACGGGAGGAGATGGTGGTTCGGACGTTTGTTTTTCAGGAACTTCTTCCACCGTTTCTGGAGGAAGCGTCCCCTGAGAGGGCTCCGCGGGTTCAGAGGGTTTGCTTTCCTGCTCCGACCCAGACATCATCGGTGGGGTATGTCTGGGGTCGGATGATTCCTTGTCCAGATCAGAAGAGGTGGTCCGGGAGCCCGACGGGGTCATACGTCCAGGTTCCGGTGGTTTCCTTTCCTGTTCAGGAGGAGATGATGAGGAAACTTCCAGATCATCCTGGGGAAGGAGGGCTTCGTCCAGTTCCACATAGAGGTCTTCCTCTTCCTCCTGCATCTTCGGTCTGGGTTCCGGTGGAGTATGGGGCATCTCTTCTTCCACCTGTGCCGGAATGTCCTTCACGTCCAGCATGTCCAGAGGAGAAGCTTCAACTTTTCCCTCCGGAGCCGCTTGCTGAAAGAGAAGGGAGGAAGATTCATCGGTTTCCGGTTCCGGCGATGAAGACGCGGGGAGAGAAGGTTCTCCTTCAGGCTCCGACGGGACGTCGGCGGGGAGTTCGGATTTGGGTTCTGGTTCAAGCCCGGGCTCGGGGGCATGCACGGTCTCGGGTTCCGAAGGCTCCGGTGGAGAAGGAGGGGTCTCAAGGTCTGCCTCAGGGGCGGGAAGACGCGCTTCCCCAAGAAGATCCTCCTCAATGGACCGTGCCTCGCCCCGTTCGCCAAGAAGTTGCTCTTCAATGGAAACCGGTCCTTTTTCTCCCAGAAGGGAATCCGATTCGGGTTCAGATTCGGGGTCAGGTGAGGGCGGGAACTCCTCCCTCCCGGTCAGGCCCGCCACATCCCCCGGTTCTTCCGCCGGGATGCCCACCTCCATCCCCAGGTGGAGAAGGTCGGTTTCTCCCTCCGGGAGGGGTTTTTCTTCCGCCGGCGGGGGGGCAGACTCGACCTCTGTCTCTCCCGAAGGCTCACCCACCACACCCAGCTGGGCAAAGGGGTCGGTGAGGAGAGAGGGCTCCTGGGAGGAAGGAGGTGCGGCTTTTGGCGTGATGACGTCCGGAACCGGTTCCCCTTCGAGTTCGGGTTCAGGAGTAACCTCCTGGGTTTCCTCCAGCGTCTCCTCTCCAGGAAGTTCTTCCTCCGGGATGTCTTCCAGGGAAGGAGCAGGATGCCGGCGCCGCCAGAGCAAAACAGACCCTGCGACGAGAGCCAGCAGAAAAATTACCCCCGCAACCATCAAAAAGACCAGGGGCTTTCCTTTCCCGAGAGGGATAACAAGGGGGAATCCCCCCGAAAGGGCATACACGGCGAGTTTTCGTCCACGGAAATCCACCTGATCCACAGGTTTCTCCGGAAAATCCCAGCCTTCCGGAAGAAACAGTCGAATCCCCGAAGCGGGAAGATCGGAAAGGAACCGAAGGGCCCCCGTGGGATACCCTTCAATCTGGGCCGAGAAAGAGTGGGTTCCCGCCGGGATAGACGTCACGAGCCGAACTGCGTCCACACCGGACGTCCATTTCCATTCGTCGGGGGCAAAGAACTTGATCACCGGGCGGCGGATTCCCTCAAGATGGAGAAGGGTGAGGGGGCGGGAGGGGGTCACCTCCTGGACTTCTCCCCGGATATCCACCAGGATTCTTCCCTCACTCCGGGGAAGAACGGTGATTTCGAGGGTTTCCAGACGTGCCCCCCAGAGGGGAATGGCCACCAGCCATCCTGCAAGCAGAAGGAACCTGATCCTCATGGCGCCTATATTGTGGGGCTTTTTCCCCGGTCTTGCAAGCCGGCGCATCCTTCGAGATCTCCGGAGGCTTTGACACACCGGAGGAACCGGAGCAGTTCGCCAGGACGCCAGGGGCGTTCGGGCAGTGCGGGGAGATCCATGGACAGGCGATCCGCAAGCGCCCGGGCCGCCTTCAACGCCCGTTCTCCCTCAAGGGGAGGAAGAGAAAGAACTTCGGTGATTCCCGTGAGTTCCGTCCCGGCCAGAATGATGCCCACACGAAACGGGAAACGGATCCAGCGATCCCCCATCCGGCCCACCACAGGATCGTCCATGGGGGGCAGGGCAGCGCCCGGGGGGACATCATCCACCCCCAAGATGCTCCCCGCCGCCACAAGGGGAAGCCCCGGAACCCACACCCGGAGATCCGGATCATACCGGGTCTCCCACGCCTTCACCACCTGTGCATAGGAGAGATGAAGGACGGGGGTACGCATTCGGATCCACCGGGGGTCTTCCTGAACCCGCTCGCCTGGACCATGGAGGCCCGGAGCATACATGCGAAGTGCACCCGCATCGGTCCAGGCCGTGTGGGGCAGAACCACTTCACCTTCCACAAAGTTCTCCAGCGTGTTGAGGACAAACGTTTTTCCGCTTCCCTCCGGCCCGGATATGCCGACGGGCTCGCCCTCGTGGAACGCCTCCAGCCAGATGGCGAGGTCACGGGAGGGAAGGCCAAAGTGTTCGTTCATCCAGTCCACCCATGCGTGCCGAATACTGGGGCGAAGGCCCTGGATCTTTTCGGCCACCTCCTCCAGGGTTACGGGCACCGGCCCCACATAGGGGTCTTTACGAAGCGCGTCGGAGGCCCGTTCCAGCCCCTTTTCCGTGAGGGAATAGAGGGCAGCACCCGTGGTGGTGGAACCCCGCTGGATTACAAACCCCTGGTGCTGGAGATGCTGGAGAAGGGCGGTGAGCGTGCCGGGCGGGAGGGCCACCTGCTCAAAGATCATCTGGGGGGTGAGCGAACCGTGCATGTAAAGCGTTTTGAGCACCAGATCCACCACCGCTTCCTGGTGAATTCCCCGGAGACCCGCCATGGTTATTTCCCCTTCCGAAGGGCGTTTTCAAACTTCATGAGCTGCTCTCTGAAAAACGGGTTGTCTGGATCGGCCTGAAGGGCCTTTTTCTCCATTTCCACGGCCTCCCGGTATCGTCCGGCAGCATACAGGGCTTCCGCATAGGTGTCCATGATGTTCGGATCGTCCGGTGCAAGAAGGTGGGCCCGACGCGCGGCTTCCAGAGTCTCCTCCGGATACATTCTCAAAAGGGCAAAGGACCAGGCCAGGCTGTTCAGCACCTCGGGATCCCGCACGCTGTCCCGAAGGGCTTTCACAAGGAGATCATGGGCACGCTCGATCAGGGCTGATCGGTGGAGGGAGTCTTCTTTCGCGAGGCGGAGATAGGCCGGTGCGAGAAAGGCGTATTGCCACTTCTCATAGAGTCTGCGCAGCTCTTTCACAGGTTCGCGCTGGTCCACCACCTTGAGGTCCACCAGGCGGTCGTCCACACCCAGATATCCACCCCGTGACCGGACCACATAGAGGGCGGCGGACTGCTTCCCCCGACGGTCTCCACCGGCCGCCTCCCCGGCCTCCAGGGCCCGGAGCAATCGCTCGGCAAGGGGGCCCCGGGTGGACGTGAAAACCCGGAGCATGGTGTCCACCACGTCCGGCCCGGTCAGGATGTTCCCCTGCACACAAACATAAGGCCCCGACCGGTGTCCCGCCCAGGGGAGGGTGCCCTCGCCCGTGAAATGGACACACCGTCCGGTTCTGTCCATCACGGCCACCTGGCGGAATTCCGGTGCGGTGTCACGGGAAAGGAGAACATGGAGGACGCTGTCTGCGGGGAGACCCTCCTTCAGGAGTTCCAGTCCCCAGGGACCGTAATAGGGATTGGCCAGGGCCTGGGTGGCCACCGCCCCCACTTCGGCTTCAAGCCAGGGAACGATATAGCCCACATCCAGCACGCGGGAGGCCACCGCAATGCCCCACTCCCGGGTTTCGGGGTCATGGCCCACAATGGAAAAGGTCCCCACAGGGGGAAGTGTGACCAGCAACCACAGGCCGATCATGGCCGCCTCCTGGTTTCAGATCTGGTGCGTTTCCTCCGGAAGGGCTTCAAACACCGGATGGCGTTCCCCCTCCCGGAGAAAGCCCAGGGTGGGAAGGCGTTCGTGCTCAAACACAAGAAGCCATTCTTCCCGGATCATCCGGGGATAGAGGGCTTTCCGGGCCTGGAGGCTCACCAGGGGCTCCAGGTCATAGGCCATAATGTAGGGAAGAGGGAGGTGGTGGCGGGTGGGTGCCAGATCCGCAAGAAACACCGCCTTCCGCCCTTGCGATTCCACAAGAACCACCTGATGCCCCGGGGTGTGCCCCCCGGTGGGCAGGCACCAGATGCCCGGGAGGATCTCCGTGGTGCCGGAGAGGGGTTCCAGACGGCCTTCCCGATAGAGGGGCTCGAAAAAGCGGGGGAGGTAGCTTGCCCGGTTCCGTTCATGGGGAAAGAGGGCATCGGCGAGTTCCCGGGCCTGGACCACATAGCGGGCGTTGGGATAGCGGGGCCGGATCTGTCCTTCCTCCTCCACCACGTTTCCGCCGATGTGATCGAAATGGAGATGGGTGAGGATCACGAGATCCACATCCTCGGGGCTGTAGGGGGTGCCGTCCAGCGGGTCGCGGGGCTGGATGGCATAGATATCCCGTTCCTTCTCGCTCCAGATCCACCCCAGGCCCGTGTCCACCATCACCAGGTGATCGTCCGTTTCCACCAGCAGAACGTTGCTTCCCAGGGGAATCCGGTTGCGCTCGTCCGGTGGAAGAAGCCGGCTCCAGATCACCCGGGGCACCACCCCGAACATGGCCCCCCCGTCCAGCGCAAAGGTTCCCCCCGAAGAAACGGTCAGTCGAACCGAACCCATGGTGAGGCTGCGAACCATTGATTCCTCCTTTGCGTGTGATTATCGGGGAGGGAAGAAAAACCTTCAAGGTCTCGCGCGCACTCAACGCCGGGCAGGCGTTCGGACACGTCCGCCATACCCTCACAAAAGTACCGCCTGCAGCAACGCCCGTGTCCTCGTCCACTGCAGGGGCAATCGTGGGAGGCTGACGGCCTCCCATCTATCACGACCTAATGGGAAAATCTGAGCCTATTCTAAAATATCGCGAGGTTATCTACGATGCCGGACGACCATCGCTCCCTTCGCTCTTTTGGGAACATGGTAATGACCACCACCCCTCACCCATGGTTTTCAGGGCATGTCAAGGTGCAAACGGGGCCTCCGTCCCCTCATCCAGGAGATCGCGAGGAGGACGGACCCGAGGAACATCGTGACCGCCATGAGATGATCGTGCCTGTCCATCAGGAGGGTATAATGGCGCAAATGATGAAAGGCAAAAGCAGGAGGGAAGGCTTTTCTTTGAGGAGAAGCATTGACTTGTTCTACTTGGTTACAAGGACCTTTACCGTCGTCTCCGGCAACGTGATGAAATATCCCCCCGGGGGGAGAAAAAGCGTACGAGCATCTCCCGAAAAAACTTTCCGTCCGGCAAGATCAAAAACCGTCACGGGACGGGAGCGCCGGAAGGCCAACCCTCCCGGAATCAAGCGAAAACCGTGATCGTTTCCAGGTTCGGGACGGGTTTCCTCCACATCGGTGGGGCGATCGAAAATATAGGTGCCATAAAGAATGGAGTTGACCACAAGCTCCGAAAGACCGTCTCCGTCCACGTCTCCTGCAGCAAGGGCACAACCCGAGGTGTTCAGTGTGGTGTCGGACCAGAGAACCTTCCCGGTGGACGATAGCAGGAAAAGCCCTTCGGATACCGTGCAGAACACGCTTTCCAGTCCCGGCGCAGGGGAAAAATCTCCCACAATGGGACCCTGCAAAAGGAATCCTGCTCCACTTGCGGTGGGCAGGGCGGTTTCCCAGATCAGGTATCCCTGAGATGTCAGGGCTCGCGCGATGAATCCACCCACACCGCACACAATTTCCATATTCCCATCGTTGTTGATGTCCGCAAAGGCCTGAAGGTGCCCCATGCACTGAAAATACTGGTTTTCAAGGGTTCCTGTGGCTCCATCTAAGATATACGTGTAGTTGATCAACATCCCACCGGTGCCAGCAGCAAGCAGTTCCTTGCTCCCGTCACCGTCCAGGTCCAGCACCGCAAAGGGACCGGCCACGCTGTCCCCATTGGGGGGAGTGCGGGACCATACCGTGTCTCCCTTAGCATTGTACATCACAAGCCTCAAATCCACCACACTCCACAACGCAAACTCCAGAGAATCATCTCCATTGATATCCCCGAATGGAATCCAGTAATAAGGGTAAAAGGTTGAAAGGCGTATTTTCGACCAGACCAGCGAGTCCTGGCATTGCCCACCCGAGCGGGATGCGCAGGGAATCAAATAGTACAAATTGGAAGGCGCGTAATGGGCCATACCGCCGATGACAATTCCGGGAACGCCGTTCTTTTCGAGGTCCACAACATACACAGGTGTTCGTGGACACCGCGTATCGGAAGTGTTGTAGACCGGCAGCTGGATCATCCCGTCCACCGCCTGGCGGGCTGCGTCCAGAATCCAGATACGATGGGAATCCTCCATCGCCACGATCTCCACCACCCCGTCCCCATCCACATCCCCAAGGGCAGGGGTGTTTCTGCAGAAACGTGCCGAATCCGGCAGGGGAAAGCGCCACTCCACCCTCCGATGGGGAACATCCAGCACCTGAAGTTCCAGGGCCTTTTGCACGACCACTTCATTGATCCCGTCCCCATCCACATCGCCAATCACCGGCTGCCCAGCCGCTGCTCCCCCCACCGTATCCATCCAGAAAAGCACCATTTCCGCAAGATCCTCTCCCGTTTGCGTCTGCACCGCCCGTCGGGACAGCGATCCCTGATCCACCATCCACCACCCCTCCTTCGCCACCTCCACCGGCGGAATCATCTGACTTATGAGCGAGAGTAAGCACAGCATAATGCGTTTTTCTCGAGGAAGGGGATCAAATACTTCAATCAGGAATTTCTTCCAGCATTTTCTGAAAAGGATCGCGCAGGGGTGGAATCTCCTGGGTGATAACGGCCCAGATGATTTCCAGATCCACGCCGTGGTATTCGTGAATCAATTTGTCCCGCATACCGGCCATGGACTTCCAGGGAATGGATGGGTAACGTTCCCTAAGATTCTGAGGAATCTTCTTCGCTGCTTCTCCCATCACCTCCAGACTGCGGATCACCGCGTTCACCGTTTTTTTGTCGTTTGCAAAGGCTTCAAAATCCATCCCCGCGATAAAATCTTCGATGTCTTCGATCGAGGAAACGATATCCAGAAGATAGTCCCTGATGGTGCGTTTCATACTGGAATGGCCTCTTTCAGGATGTTCCGGCCGATGTGGGGTTTGAGGGCTTTTCGGGTCACAAGGTCCACCTTTCTTCCAAGAAGATGACTCAGATATTCTTCCAGTTCAAGAAACTGGAACAGCCCGATGGGGTGTTCAAACTCCACCAGGAGATCAATGTCACTGTCCTCTGTAGATTCACCCCGCGCAAACGATCCGAACACCGCCAGAGATCGGACACCATACCGTTCTCTCAATTCTTTCTTGTGTTCGGCCAGAACCTTCAGGATGCCTCTGAGCGTATCCATTGCACGCGCATCCTCCCTTTTGCAGGCATTCATAGTATAAAGGGTGTGTCCCGGGCCTGTCTATCCCTGCCCATCCTGTTTCTCTGCTTGTGGGAGTGTCTTTTTCACGTCCTTCACGTGAGCCGGGTGACCTCACTTCCCCACCACCATCTTGAGGGTTGTCTCTGGCAGGCTCACCACATACCCGCCAGGCAGAAGTCGGAGCGTGCGGGTTTTCCCCGAAAAAACTTTCCGGCCTGTCAGGTCATAGACCGTTACGGGAGAGGAGCGTCTCAGCGCAAACCCTCCCGGAATCAGGCGAAAACCGCGATCGTTTCCGGGTTCGGGGCGGGTTTCCTCCACGTCGGTGGGGCGGTCCAGGATGTAGGTGCCATAAAGAATGGAGTTGACCACAAGCTCCGAAAGACCGTCTCCGTCCACGTCTCCTGCAGCAAGGGCACAACCCGAGGTGTTCAGTGTGGTGTCGGACCAGAGAACCTTCCCGGTGGACGATAGCAGGAAAAGCCCTTCGGATACCGTGCAGAACACGCTTTCCAGTCCCGGCGCAGGGGAAAAATCTCCCACAATGGGACCCTGCAAAAGGAATCCTGCTCCACTTGCGGTGGGCAGGGCGGTTTCCCAGATCAGGTATCCCTGAGATGTCAGGGCTCGCGCGATGAATCCACCCACACCGCACACAATTTCCATATTCCCATCGTTGTTGATGTCCGCAAAGGCCTGAAGGTGCCCCATGCACTGAAAATACTGGTTTTCAAGGGTGCCTGTGGCTCCATCTAAGATATACGTGTAGTTGATCAACATCCCACCGGTGCCAGCAGCAAGCAGTTCCTTGCTTCCGTCACCGTCCAGGTCCAGCACCGCAAAGGGACCGGCCACGCTGTCCCCATTGGGGGGAGTGCGGGACCAGAAAATCGAACCATCGGCTTTCAAAACCGTAAGCAGATCCGGATTCGGAACGAAATTCCAGAAACTCATCTCCAGTTGACCATCCCCATCGTAATCCTCAATGGGCATAGGTGGAGGTTCCGTAACCGAGATCTCTTTCTGCCAGATCACAGTATCCCGACACTGGCCTCCGGTACGGGCATAGCAGGGGAGAAGGTAATACAGATTGGTACGTGTGTCCGACGTGGGTCCCTGTCCTCCCACCACAATGCCCGGTGTGCCGTCCCCTTCCAGATCCACCACATACATGTGGGTTTTGGGACAGGTGAGACCAGGACTCCGAAAGAACACCGGCAACTGGATCATCCCGTCCACCGCCTGGCGGGCTGCGTCCAGAATCCAGATACGATGGGAGTCCTCCATCGCCACAATCTCCACCACCCCGTCCCCATCCACATCCCCCAGGGCAGGGGTGTTTCTGAAACAAAATCCCCCAAAACGTGCGGAATCGGGAGGTGTAAACTGCCATTCGATGGTTCGATCCGGGACATCCAGCACCTGCAACATTCTGTGTTTCAGAACCACCACCTCGTTCATACCATCGCCATCCACATCCCCGATCAGGGGGGACCCTGTTGCTCCAGCCCCCACCGTATCCATCCAGAAAAGCACCATTTCCGCAAGATCCTCTCCCGTTTGCGTCTGCACCGCCCGTCGGGACAGCGATCCCTGATCCACCATCCACCACCCCTCCTTCGCCACCTCCACCGGCGGAATCATCTGCACAGCAAGCAGAAGCAGCCACATGGTTTCACCTGCGTTTTTCCCCCTCCCCCAGCCCCTCCCACCAGGGGAGGGGAGAATGCATCCCATCCAATTCCCTTCGGAGATTGCCCGGATCCCCCGTGATGCGTCGCAGGGATATTTCGTGGACACCGGAAAGCATACCCCCCCTCCCCCTTGACGGGGGAGGGAAGGGGTGGGGGTGACGGATTTCCCCGGGACTCAGCCAAGTTGCCCTCACCAAACCGTCACCACCTTCTGTTTCGCCACCCGACCATCCGGAAGCACCGCACGGATCACATACAACCCCGGACGGGGTGCCTCAAAGCGCGCCCGCAATCCATTGTCCACCACCCCAACCCGCCGGCCCAGGGCATCCAGCAACTCAAACCGCGCCGGAATCCCGCTCCCCACCTGCACCTCCAGCGCACGTCCCATTCCCCTCACCACAAGATGTGGCACCACCTTCACCGCCCCTTCATACGGATTCCGGTTGATGTCCAGCTCCGCATAATCCATCACACGATAGGGAGGAACACCGGGTTCCTGCAAAGGATCCCATCCTGTCGGCGTCACGAAGACCATCCGGAGTTTGCCGGCACCGGTGGGGGCGATGTGGAAACCCTCTTTGTCCGCCGGATCGGTCACAAAGGTCTCCGCTCCCCACCTACCGTTCGCGGCATCCCACACCCGTTTGAACACACCAGCGGGGAGGGCGTTCCAGGACTGGAGACGCCGGTACAGCAACACACCTCCTTCCAGCGCCAGCAGTTCGCCCACCGTCAGACCATAGGCCGGACCCCAGCTGCCGTTCGTGAAGGTCCTGTAGCGGAGGGTGTCCCCATCCTGCCAGACCACCCCATAGCCTCCACCGGGAAGGGTGTCCACCAGGGGTGTGGTCCCGATGCCGAGAAGCGTCTTCTCCCAGCCTTTTGAGGTCTTCCAGGCGGCATAGACGCTGCCGTCCCGGGTATACACCACCACACCATCGTCTCTCGAACGGGCGGCCCCATCCACCCTCGTTTCGCCTGTTCCCGTCCACTGGTCCACCGTCTCCCGGGCAAGCGTGCCGGAAGGAGTGGCGAGAAGCCACACCACTTCGTGGTGGTTCTGGAAGTCCCGCGCTGCATAGGCATGGAAAAAGAGAGAGTCCAGGTTGGTCATGGCGTGGGATTCAAACCCCCATCCGGGAGAAAGACTTGCAAGATCCACTGGATCCTGCCAGTTCCAGCGCACCGCAGTGGAGGTGGCGCGCCTCCGGCACCGCAGACGCAGGGTGGACCCCCGGGTGTAGCCCACACAATACCGGGGACGCAGACCGCGAACCGTCATTTCCTCATAATACCCCGCGGAGGCAAAGTCCACCCCCGAGTCCACCGGCCAGGCCGCCTCCCACAGCCATCCCAGGTCATCGGGACCGGCATAAGAAAGGGCGGCATAGAGATACCCTTTCGCCCGGTACAGAAGCAGCAAACGGTCGGACCAGTCCGGCCCCCACGCCACCAGACGCCGTTCCGCCGGCGTCCCCAGCGCCTTCCCCGTGTCCGTCTGGATAAAGTTCGTGTAGATGTCGGCGGTGACTGTATGAGCACTTTGATCCACCCGAATATTCCGAATCACGACGTGGGTGGCCAGAAGCTGGGCCACGTTCTCTTCGTCAGCCTCCGGATAGGTCAGGATGTTGCAGCCAAAATAACGTTCCCCTGCCGTATCGTGCAGCGTGCCCGAAGGAAACACGTCGATCCGGGAGATTTCGGATCCGCTGCGCTCGATGCCGTATCCGTCTGATGAAGGATTGGAAAAGGTGGAAAAGATGTTTCGGACACGCTGGCTGAACTGAACCGATGGATTGAACAGGTCATAGGGGGAGCGGGAACCGTACATCGGGTCATGATCAATCACGTGATCGGCCACAAATCCCCCGTATCCCTGCGCCAGATAGCCCCACTCGGCGATGCCGATGTCGTTGAGATCATACCCCCACACCGGATCTTCCGTGGAGTTGTTCACCGCCACCCCGATGGTGTCCCACTGACCGATGGCCAGCTCGTTGTCCTCGGGTTTGGATTTTTCAAGAAAATACGAGGGAAAGGCATTCAGGATGTGCTGGATGAACAGTCCACCGTCACTCGCCAGAAACCGCGCCCAGGTGGAATCGTTTTTGAAATAGGCCCCCATCAGGAAATACTGCTCGGCGGCAAAACTGGTCCCCGGACCCGTGCCTGTGGGAATGCGATAGATGGGACCACCAGAAAAGTAATCCGGAATCACCGCACCGGTGAGGGTGGTTCGGGGCGCCACGTCGATGACGGTGGCATAGCCTTCAATCCGCGCCCGGTCCCAGAGGCTCAGAGGCCACAAGCCCGGCTCCGGGCGGGGCCAGTGGGTCACCATCAGAGAATAGGCCCCCACACGAGCACTCAAACTGTGGGGATTGGGCACCGAACAGGAATCGGTGGTGTCCCGAACACCAGGATCGTATTTGTCTGGCAGGCCCAGATGGTGGCCAAATTCATGGGCCATGCCATACCGAAATCCTTCAATGCCCCAGGAATGGAAAAGTCTTCCAATGTGATGGGCATAACTCAAGGTGGTTCCGCTTCGGAGCTCAACGGTCACCCCATCCTGGGTCACATAGGTCGTCCCCAGATCGGGGTGTCCCGCCGCATAGCCTCCGAACGTGTAACGGGGGATAATCACGATGATGGCCCCTTCGTCCACTTTGCCATCCCCATCCCGATCGTATCGGGAGAAGTCAATCACAGAATCCAGCCGTGTCAGGACATCCCGAACAAAGCGCCCGCGGTCAAAATCGCTGGTGTCGCCATATTGATCCGGCATGAGCAGGACCGAATCCGAAACCAGTTCTCCGGCAATTTTCATCCTCCCCTGCGAGTCCCAGAACCAGAAACTGGACAGACTCCACCGGTACGATCCCACGTGGAGCAGGGACGTGTCGAAGGGCCAGGGGATGAGAAGAGAGTCCCAGGCAGGGGGAAGTTCCTGTCCCCATCCGTCGTTGTTGAAATCTTCCAGAATTCCGGTGACCACGATCAGGTGGCGCATCGTGTCGGGGAGATCCACGAGGGAGACAGCGTTCAGGGACTGGGAGGTGTCGTAGGCCTGAGCGCAGATCCACGCATCAGGAGAGGAGAGGAGAGGAGCATGAGGCTTAAGGCAATCATGACAACCCTCCTGTTTGAAAAGCCACCGGGAAGATACAGCGAGAGACGGAGATTGTCAAGATGCGGGGGTCAGCCCCTTGCAGCAGGTGGGTCAGGATCCGCTGAAAGGCTGTCTCACGGTACGAGAAACCGCCAGCCCGAATCCCCCGAGTCCTGCAAGGCCCATGATCAGCGCGGCGGTGAACGCGCCCTCCACGCCGGATACCTCCGCCACCCCACCGCCCACCAGGGGGCCGGAGGCAAACCCGATGGCGAACGCGCTTTCCAGCACACTCACCGTGGACGCAAGCCCCAGACGCCTGCCCCGACGGGCCATCAGGGCCAGAGCGCCCGGAACGGCCAGACCTCCCCCCACACCTGTGATGAGGGATGCAAGGAAAAAGCCCGGATATCCCCCGGAGAGGATGAAGATCAGAAGACCCCCCACCACCAGGACATTCCCCGACAAAATCCAGAGCACCTCCTTCCGGAACCGGTCAATCAGCGCTCCCACGGGATACTGAAACAGGGTCATCAGCACCAGCTGGAGGGTGATGAGCGTGCCCACACCCGCGGCCGAAATCCCCCGTTCGAGACCCAGAAGGGGCAGAAACGCCATCACCACGCCCCGACCGAAGGCAATGCCCAGCCGGAGGACAAACAATCCAAACACAAAGGGGTCTCTGAGAACAACCCGGATGGACTCCAGGAAAGACCGGGATCGACGGGCTCCCGTCACCGGCATCTCCGGAATGCCCAGAAGCAAGATCACAAGGGTGCACCCCATCAAACCGGCCATCCCCCAGAAGGGTGCACGCCAGGTCAGGTGTTCCAGCAACCATCCTCCCAGTCCGGGCCCCAGAGAGAAACCGAGGAAAAAGGCAACGTTCAAAAGGGCGAGCCGTCGGGTTTCCGTTTGTTCCGGGCCTCCGTACACCGTGTAGACATAGATGGCCGGAAGATACAGCGCCATGCCCAGTCCCTGAAGGAGACGCCCCCCCACCAGGATCCATGGCGTGGACGCCCGGGCCATCCCGATTCCAGCAATCACGCCCAGGAGGAGTCCTCCCGCGAGGAACGCCCGGGGCCGGGCCACCCGGTCCAGGAGATGGCCCGTTCCGGACAGGGCAATGGCGCGGGCCAGAGAAACGCCGGAGAACGCCAGTCCCACAAGCACCGCGCTGCCCGCCAGGGCACGTACACCGATGGAAACGGCGGGAACGGTCAACCCGCTTCCGAAAAAGACCAGGGCGTGGAGGAGAAGAAGGCGGGAAATCCGGAGACGGGCTGGATCATCCATCGCGCGTTTCGTCCGAAAGAGAAAACCGGTAAACGGTCCATCCCTCCTCCTCTCGACCTTTCACCCCCAGCACCATGCGGATCCCCTCCGAGACCATCCGGATGGACGGGATCCGTATGGTCACCCGATCCCGCTGGACGTCCATGCTCACCGGGACACCATACACTTCTTCCGCAAGAAGGGCGAGTTTCCACCACAGGGGCTGGTGATTCCAGCCCTTTCGCTCCAGGAATGCCTCGAAACTCCGGGCGGACAATGTGGAAAGGAGCTCGTTCAGTTCATGTTCTTCCAGATGGGGGATGCGGGGCTCGAGAACGGTGGGTTCTCCCCGAAGAACCCAGACACCTGCCAGAACGAGGGGAAAACCCCAGACGAGGAGCACCTGATAGAGAAACGGTGCGCCCTGGGCAAGAAGGAAGAGACTCCCGGGGATCATCCAGGCGAACAGCGCAAACGAGAGGGCCACCAGCGCACCGTAGCGCTGAAGGACCAGCCCGAACGCCAGGGCAGACACCCCACCGATGACCAGTCTGTACAGGAAGGGAAGGGCTCCCCACCCCAGAGGAGGGGGGAAAAGGGGACCCGCCCCCAGAAGAACCAGGAAGCCCCACACCGTCCAGCGAGGAAGGATGGAAAAAGACAGCAGAACCAGCCACAATCCCGTGAGGAGGAAAGACATTTCAAAGGCCCTGTGGAGAAGGTGGAGGGCAGGGAGAGATCCTGCAAGGAGGAAGGGGTCCGGAAACATTCGTACCGATTGAGGCAAGAAACGCATGAATCCCACCGTGGGAACCGACCAGAACATGGCCAGCGCAACCCCCAGGAACACACTTCCCCCCACCCACCGGGGAGGGCGTTTCCGGAAGATGAGGAAATAATCCTGCACGAGGGTCGGCTGAATCCGTCTCAGACGTTCCAGCACCCACGCGAGGGCAAGCCAGAGCACAAGGATTTCGAGAAGAAGAACCGCCCAGTAGGGGCCGTGGAAAAAGAGTTCCATATCCGGTGGGGCATTTCTGCGCTCCAGAAACGCAAGCCCCTTCAAGCCGGGCACCATCTGAAGCCGGTTGAGCATGGAGAGGGTCCCCCACACCATACCCCAGCCCAGGGCCTCCCGATGGGCAAGGAGAGAGGTGCGACGCCGGATGCCCAGCATCAGGGCGACAAAAGCGAGAAGCCAGAAGATCCGGACATAGAACGGGCGGGGGGAAGAGGTCGGAACCTCCACGTGGCCGGGTTTCACCCGCCATCCCTGCTCGTCCACGTCCACATTGTCGATCCGGAAGGGGATGTTCAGGCGTTCAAGGCGCACCCGCCACATGCTCGGAGGCCATGCACCACAGAGGAGGTGCTCCCCCCGCAGAGATCCGTCAGGGTAGGCAAGCCAAACCAGGGTGTCGCAGGCGTGTTCCGGAAGAACCGCACCTTCCCGAACCGCCGGATGGCCCGGAACCCCGTATTCATCCAGAACAAGGGGTTTCTTTTGGGGAAAAGCGGCACGCTGGTATGGATTCAACCCCACAAGCAGGGCCAGAGAAACCACCGCCCCTGCGGCGAGGGTCAGGATTGTGAGCGGTCTCATGCAGACGGATGCTTCAGGAGGTCAGGTGCGCCACAATGGCCTCACCCATCTGGGACGTGGTGGATGTTCCTCCCATATCGGGGGTGCGCACCTTCCCCTCCCGCAGAACCGCGGCCACCGCATCCCGGATCCGCCGGGCCGCGTCGTGTTCTCCCAGGTGATCCAGCATAAGCGCTGCGGAAAGCACCATGGCAATGGGGTTGGCAATGTTTTTCCCTGCGATGTCGGGAGCGCTCCCGTGGACCGCCTCAAACACCGCGGCCTCATCCCCAATGTTCCCGCTGGGCGCAAACCCCAGCCCCCCCACCAGTCCGGCGGCCAGGTCTGAAAGAATATCGCCATACAGGTTTTCGGTGAGCACCACGTCAAAGCGCTCGGGCCGGATCACCATCTGCATGGCCGCGTTGTCCACGATGAGTTCCTCATATTCGATCTCCGGATATTCCACCTCCACCTTGCGGATGGCCTCCAGAAAGAGACCGTCGGAGAGCTTCATGATGTTGGCCTTGTGGATGGCGGTCACTTTTTTCCTTCCCCACTTCCGTGCGAGTTCAAAGGCAAACCGCGCAATACGCAGGGAAGCTTTTTCCGTGATCACTTTCAGGCTTTCCACCACCCCCGGAACCACCACGTGTTCCAGACCGGAGTACAGGTCTTCCGTGTTCTCCCGGATGATCACCATGTCCACATGCTGGAAGGGTGTGTCCACCCCCTCGAACTTGACCACAGGCCGGACATTGGCATAGAGTTCCAGCATCTTCCGGATCCGGACGTTCACGCTCCGGTAGCCCGTGCCCACGGGGGTGGTGAGGGGCCCCTTCAGGGCCACGCCGTTCCGGCGAATGGAGTCAATCACCCGTTCAGGAAGGGGGTCGCCGTACAATCCGAGGGCGGCTTCTCCAGCCTGGACTTCCTCCCATTCCACAGGAACACCTGTGGCTTCCACCACCTGAACGGCCACCCGGGTGATTTCCGGACCGATGCCGTCCCCGGGAATCAGTGTGACACGATAGGGTTTTGAATTCACTGTCAATCCTCCTCAATCCGTGCAACGTCCACAACCCGATCTTCAAGGTCCAGTTTGAACAGGCGAACGCCCTGAGAAACCCGCCCGGTCTCCCGGATTTGTTCCACCCGGATACGGATGGATTTTCCGCTTTGAGCAATGAGGAGCACCTGATCTCCGGAGGTCACCCGGAGCACACGCACCACCGGGCCGGTTTTCCGGGTGATTTCATGGATCTTCACACCCCGTCCGCCCCGGTGGATTTTCCGGATTCCCTGAACGGGCGTTCGTTTCCCGAACCCCCGTTCGGTCACGACGAGAAGGGTGTCGTCTGGAAGAACGGGGGTGGCATCCACCACCACATCCCCATCCCGCAGGAGAACGCCCCGAACGCCCCGGGCCGTGCGCCCCATGGGCCGGGCTTCCTTCACATCAAAGCGCACGCCCATGCCGTTGCGAGTGGCAAGAAGCACCTCTTCGTCCTCCCGCACGGGAAGGACCGTGACCACCTCGTCATCTTCGTCCAGGCGGATGGCGATGATGCCTCCCCGGTGAGCGTTCCGGAACGCCGCAAAGGGCGTGCGCTTCACAATCCCCTTCCGGGTGATGAAAAGAAGGTGGAGATCCTTTGGGATTTCCCGGAAGGGAAGGGCTGCCCGCACCACATCACCATCCAGCTGGATCAGGTTGGACACGGGACGGCCCCGTCCCGCGACGCTTCCCTCGGGCAGTTCATACACCTTCAGGGTGTAGGCTTTGCCGGAGCGGGTCAGGAAGAGCACGTGGTCATGGGTCCGCACGACCTCCACCAGAACCGGCCAGTCCTCCCCGTGGAGGCGGATGGCCTGTTTGCCCACACCACCCTTGCTCTGGCTCCGGAAGGCTTTGAGGGGCGTGCGCTTGATGTAGCCCGCATGGGTCAGGGTCACCACCACATCCTCATCCGGAATCAGGTCTGTGATATCGAAATCTTTGCGCAGACTTCCCGCCCGGATTTCCGTCCGGCGGCTGTCCCCGAACCGAACCTTGAGGTCCAGGAGCTCCTTGCGGATTTCCTCCATCCGGAGTTCGTGGGACGCGAGAAGGGCCCGGTACCGCTCGATGTCCGAAAGGAGGTTGCGATATTCCTCCTGGATCTTCTCTCGCTCCAGCCGGGTCAGCTGGTGGAGACGCATCTCCAGGACCGCCTTCACCTGGGCGTCCGAAAGGCCAAAGGCCTCTTTCAGCCGTTCGCTGGCCTGTTCCCTGTTTTCCGACGCCCGAATGATGGCGATGGCCCGGTCCAGGTCGTCCAGGATGGTGAGAAAGCCCTCCAGGATGTGGGCCCGCTCCTCGGCTTTCCGCAAACGGAACTGGGTTCGCCGGATGACCACGTTTTCCCGGTGGGCGAGATACTGGGAAAGGAGCTCCTTGATGTTGAGCAGTTTGGGTTCACCGTCCACGAGCACCAGGAAAATCATGCTGAAGGAAATCCGGAGGGGCGTGTGAAGAAGGAGCTGATTCCAAAGGATCTCCGGATCGTGACCCCGTTTGACCTCCACCACCAGGCGGATTCCCTCCCGGTCGGATTCATCCCGAAGGTCCGCCACGCCGTCCAGCTTTTTGTTTCGAACGAGTTGGACGATCCGGTCAATGATGGTGGACTTGCTCACCATATAGGGGATTTCCCGGATCACGATCCGGGCGTTTTTTCCCTTGGGGGTCTCGATTTCCGCCCGGGCCTCCACGATCACCCGACCCCGCCCGGTGCGATAGGCCTCAAAAAACCCCTCATCCCGATAAAGAATCCCGGCGGTGGGAAAATCCGGGCCTTTCAGATGCTGGAGAATGTCGGATATTTCCAGATCGGGGTTGTCAATCAGGGCAACCAGGGCATCCACCACCTCGGAGAGGTTGTGGGGAGGGAGACTCGTGGCCATGCCCACCGCAATCCCTGTCGTTCCATTGCAGAGCAGGTTGGGAAACTTTCCGGGCAGAACCACGGGTTCCTGAAGGCGCCCGTCAAAGTTGGGGATCCAGTCCACCGTCTCCTCTTCGATCCCCTCCAGCATTTCCAGGGCGATGGGGGACAACCGGGCCTCGGTATACCGGTAGGCCGCAGGAGGGTCCCCGTCAATGGACCCGAAGTTCCCCTGCCCCTCCACCAGGGGATAACGAAGGGAAAAATCCTGGGCCATCCGGACCAGGGCTTCATACACCGGGCTATCGCCGTGGGGGTGATATTTCCCGATCACCTCACCCACCACGGTGGCGGACTTCCGGAAGGGCCGTCCCGGCAGAAGGCCCAGGTCATACATGGCATAGAGAATCCGGCGCTGAACGGGCTTCAGGCCATCCCGAACATCGGGAATGGCCCGGCCCACAATGACGGACATGGCGTAATCAATGTAGGATCGTTTGAGTTCCTCTTCGATCACACTGTCCAGAATCTGTTCGGGCATTAATGGGCCTCCTTTTCAGCCTGCATGCGCAGCCACGCACGAATGAATTCGTCAATCTCCCCGTCCAGCACACGGTCGGCCTGGGGGATTTCCACGCCGGTGCGGTGGTCTTTCACCAGGCGATAGGGATGCAGCACATAGGAGCGGATCTGGTGCCCCCACGCGATGTCGGATTTTTCCCCCTCCAGGGCCTGGAGTTCTTTCTCCCGCTGCTGGCGATAATGCTCATACAGACGGGCCTTGAGAATCCGCATGGCCAGCTCTTTATTCTGGTGCTGGGAGCGCTCTGACTGGACCGCCACCGTGATCCCGGTGGGGATGTGAATGATCCGGACGGCGGTCTCGTTTTTCTGCATGTGCTGGCCGCCCGGCCCGCTGGATCGGAAGGTGTCAATCCGGAGGTCTTTGGGATTGATTTCCACCTCCACATCCGGCATTTCGGGGGTCACCCAAACCGAGGCAAAGGAGGTGTGGCGGCGCTGGTTGGCATCAAAAGGCGAGATGCGCACCAGACGGTGCACCCCCTTTTCCGCCTTGAGATAGCCATAGGCGTAGGGACCTTCCACCAGAACCGAGGCGTGCTTGATGCCCGCTTCCTCCCCGGGAATCAGGTCCAGCACCCGGGTTTTGTAGCCCCACCGCTCTGCCCAGCGCAGATACATCCGGAGGAGCATCTGGGCCCAGTCCATGGATTCCGTCCCCCCCGCCCCCGGGTTGATGGTCAGGATGGCGTTGTGCTGGTCCTCCGGGCGGTTCAGCATCGCCCGGATTTCCAGATCTTCCATGGCTTTCAGAATGTCTGCCCGCTCTCGCTCCACCTCCCCTTCCAGGGTGGGATCTTCCTGGAGCATCTCCTCCAGAACCTCCAGATCCTCCACCCGCTGACGAAGGGCTTCATATTCCTCCACCACCTTTTTGAGAAGGGACAGTTCGGCCATAAGTTTCTGGGCACGCTGGGGATCCTCCCAGAAGTCCGGACGGGCCGCTTCCTTCTCGATTTCCTGGATGCGTGCCCGCTTCTCCTCCACGTGGAGATAAACCGCAATATCCTCCATTCGCCGAAGAAGCTCTTCCCGTTCCACGGAACACTCCTTGTGGGTTTGACGCATGGAGTATACAGAAAAAGCCCGGTTCTATCAATCAAAACTGCTCCTCCGGAAGGTTGAAAGAACCGGTTGGATTCTGTATCTTTCCCATCAGCGTTGAGTTCCGAAACAGGAGGTCCAGGATGCGGGTGCAGGACGATTATTGTGAGGTGGTGGCGCTGGCCGCCTTTGCCCTGGGTGTCGTGATCGGGGGCGCCGTCGCCACGGTGTATCACCAGATCAACCGTCCCCCCACCCCTCAGGAGCGCATTCAGGAGATTGCGGAGCGCTCCCTTGAGGAGGTGAACCGTCTCCGGAAAGAGGTGCTCAAAAGGCTGGATGAATTGAAGCGGCGCTGATGCGCCGGCAGGGGTGATGATGCTGATCGGTCTCCTGGTGGCCCTGTCCGGGGTGGTGGCTTTCACGGAATCCGTGTTTGTCGTGCCGGACACGATCCCGGAAGGGAAAAACGTTCGACATGCCTTTCGGCTCTGGAACATTGGAACGGACACCCTTTATATTCTGAAGGCGGAGGCCGATTGCGGATGCACGGTGGGTGAGATTTCCGACACCGCCCTGGCCCCGGGAGAAACCGCCCGTGTGGTCATGGTCTTTCACACCGAAAACTTTCCCGGCCCCTTCATCCGCCGGCTCTGGGTCCACACATCCGACAGTGCCCGACCCGTGGTTACCTTCACCCTCCGGGGGTTTGTGAAGGCCAAACCTTCTCCTGTGCTCTTTCTTCCCAAGCGCTGGATCCGGGCCGGGCACATCATGGTGGGAGAAGAAAAACCGGTTCCGGTGGTGGTGGTCAATCAGGGGGTCCGGGATCTTGTGATCCGGAAGGTGGTGATGGAAGACACCTTCCGCCTTCGTCTGGAAACGTCCCTGCCCCTTCGGATTCCGCCCGGCAAGCAGGATACCCTGACTTTTCTTCTCCGGGCCACCGAAAAGGGGCTGGTTCAGGCTCAGGTGGAGATCCACTCCAATGACCGGTATCGTCCGGTCCAGTTTGTCAATATCCAGGCAAGGATTTATCCAGCGAACGAAACGTCCTCGTCAAACCAGGGAGGTTCTCCATGACCCAGGTCCGTCCTGTGGTGAACGGGAAGCTTGTGCGATGGTCGGTCTATATTTCCCTTGGGGGAGTTCTCATTCCCCTGCTGGTGGCGGTGTTCATGGCCCATCTTCTGGTGTGGCCGGATCTCAACGGCGGCATCTCCTGGCTCAACTTTGGCCGTCTGCGGGTGTTCCACACCAACGGCGTGATCTACGGATGGCTGGGAATCTCCTTCCTGGCCATTCTGAACTACATCATCCCCAAACTCTCCAACCGCCCCCTGATCTCCGAAAAAATGGCCTGGGGAGGTCTGTTTTTCTGGACCCTGGGCGTGGCGGTGGGACTCCTGGGAATCCTGATGGGTCATATGGAGGGGATTGAATACGCCGAGATGCCCTGGTATGCCGATCTCCTCTTTGTGATCGGTTATGTGCTTGCCGCCACCACCTATCTGGGAACCATTTTCGCCTCCAGGGAAAAAAGTCTGTACGTGTCCCAGTGGTACTTCCTCCTGGGTCTCACCTTTACCGCCCTGAACTTCATTATGGCCAACACCATTCCCATGTACGTGGCTCCCGGTGCGGCGGGCGCGGCCATCACGGGACTGTGGATCCACAACGCGGTGGGGCTGTTTATCACGCCCATCGGTGTGGGCATCGTGTATTACATGCTCCCGGTGATGCTCCGCAAACCCATCTACAGCCATCTCCTTTCCCTCGTGGGCTTCTGGACCCTCGCCTTCTTCTATCCTCTGGGGGGGGCCCATCACTACTTTTTCAGCCCCATCCCCTGGTGGGTTCAGATCCTGGCCGTACCCCTGACAGCGGTTCTCTTTGTGGTGGTGGTCACGGTGGTGTACAACTGGCTCATGACCCTGAAGGGCGAATGGCACCAGGTGCCGAAAAGCCCGGCCCTGGCCTTTCTCGTGACGGGGATTTTCGCCTATATGGCCACCTGCACCCAGGGGCCTTTCCACACCCTCCTCACCGTCCAGAAGGTGATCCACTTCACCGACTGGGTGGTGGCCCACGCCCATCTGGCCCTGCTGGGCGCCTTCACCTTTTTCAACATCGGGTCCATCCTGTATATCTGGCCGAAGGTGACCGGACGCAAGCTCTATCGTCCCGGCCTGGCCTGGGCGTCCTATGTGCTCCTGGTGCTGGGGTTCTACGTGTTCTATTTCCTTCCCATCACGGCAGCGGGGCTGGTGGAGGGTTACATCTGGAAGAGCCTTGCGCCCTTTGCTGAAAGCGTGATCCACGCCAAACCCTTCTGGTTCACCCGCGTGATTGGAGGATATCTCATCTACACCGCCCTTCTGATCTTCGCGTACCAGCTTGTGATGACGGTGAAAAAGGGTGAGTGGATCGCAGAGGGTACGGTGGAAGCGGTGACGAAGGAAAGCGCCCTTCACGAAAAGGTTTTTGGACACTGAGGAGGAAGAGCCATGCGGGCATCCACGGTTTTTCTCATCGCAGGCGTTGGGTTTTTCCTGCTCTCCTTTGTCGGAATGGGCCTTGCCCCCTGGACCAGCCTGAAAGGACTCCAGCCTCCTCCGGGCTATCAGGTCCGGAGCGACCTGGAGGAATACGGGCGGAAGATCTTCATCCAGGAGGGATGCTGGCACTGCCACACCCAGTTTGTCCGTCCGGTGGTGAACGAAGCCCTGTATTTTGAAGGTCCCGTGTCCACGGCCGCGGAATACCTCTACGATGTGCCCCAGCTCTTCGGCACCCGGCGGATTGGCCCGGATCTGGCCCGGGAAGCCGGGAAAAAGTCTGACGACTGGCACTATGCTCATCTTTACAACCCGCGGTTTGTGGTTCCCTGGTCGGTGATGCCGGGGTATCCCTGGTATTTTGAGGAAAGAGACGGCAAGATCGTGCCGAAAAAAGAGGCGCAGGCCCTGGTGGCCTATCTCCAGAGCCTGGGGCGGGATCAGCTCCCGGCCATGCAGGCCATGGATTCCACCTATCGGGCGAACTTCTCCGTGGGGCCCCGGCCCCCGAAAACGCAGGATCTTGTGGAACGGGGACGGGAACTCTTTCTGCGGGAGTGCTCGGGCTGCCACGGTCCGGACGGAAAAGCCCGCACGGAGGCAGCACAGTTTCTCACCCCTCCTCCTGCAGACCTCACCGTGATCCACCCCCTGCCGGAATACGTGTACCAGGTGGTCTATCTGGGCATTCCCGGTTCATCCATGCCCCACTTCCGTCGCTACACCAATGACGACGTGTGGGCCATTGCCTATTATGTGGAGAGCCTGTATCGAGCGCCGGCCCTCCCGCCTTCGGCTCCTGAAAAAACGCCGGAACTCCTGGCCCGTGGAAAAGAGCTGTACGGTCAGGTGTGTGCCACCTGTCATGGACCCAGGGGCCTAGGCGATGGCCCCGCCGCGGCACCGCTGAAGCCCGCCGTCGCGAATTTCCGGGATCTTCGCCCGTCGGTCAAGCACGTGTTTGACGTTCTCGAAACGGGGATTCCGGGCACGGGGATGGCTGCCTATGCCCACCTTCCGGAGGAAGACCGGTGGGCGTTGAGCTATTACGTCCACGAACTCGCCATGGGCACGGAAGTCTTCACCGCGTCCACCCAGCCTGTGGCCCCTCCAAAGCCGGAAACCCCTCCACCTCAGGAGGAGAAGGCGACCCCCGCATCCCAGGCCGCGGGTCCCCAGCCCACGCCCGAACTTCTTGCGAAGGGGAAAACCGTGTATGAGCAGGTGTGCGCATCCTGCCACGGGGTGAACGGAGATGGCAAAGGACCGGCCGGTGCCGCCCTCAATCCGCCTGCTGCCGACTTCACCGACAGCGAGTGGATCAAGGGGAGCGGAAAACCTGAAGAGATCTTCCAGACCATCACGAACGGGATTCCGGGAACGGGCATGGCGCCCTTCGGACATCTGCCGGAAAAAGACCGGTGGGCGCTGGCCTATTATGTGAAAAGTTTCAGCGATCCAGAACTCCGGAAGCTTCTCAAATAACCGGTGCGATCGAATCCTTCTCTGGGGCGGGGGCAGATGCCCCCGCCTTTTTGTTCGTTTTTTTCTCTGACCGACCGGTTTCAGGAAACATTCTCATTATGAACGTTTTTTTCCTGGATTCTCTTTCCAGACCGGCTCCCTGTCCCGGTGGGATGCCCGTTCGGAACCTTGCAGGGTTCGGCGTTCTTGTCGAAAGTTCGTAAGCCTCCCTTCCCATGCCCGCTTCCGGGGGTTGCATCCTTCAGGGGATAACGCCTACAATTCACCCCGCCAACGGGAGGTTCTGC